>CAWGFB010000004.1:0-1714221 GCA_963821775.1 uncultured Solirubrobacterales bacterium
GGGGGCGCTCTCGCGCAACGAGGCGGTCAACCTGATCCTCGACTCCGAGCGCGGGCTGGGCATGGGCATCCTCGCGCTCGGCGGGGAGCCCCGGAGGCGGGGGCGGGCTAGGACCACGAACGCCAGGGAGGCGAACGATGAGCGGGGGAGCAGGCAGCAGGACGGAATCGTCGTTGGCGGAGGCGCCACTGGCTGAGGCAGCGCTGGCGGAGGTGCAGCGGGGAGGTGTGGTGGGCAGCTGCGCGCTGCTCGCGGCCCCAATGCACGGGAGGCGCGGCGGTGGGCCGCGCCGACGCCCGGGGTGAGTCAGGTCGAGACCTACTCGCGCGACTCGCTGTTCCGCCGCACGCTGCTGGTGGCGGACGTGGTGGCGATCGTCGGCGCGTTCGTGCTGACGGTGGCGCTGTCGCGCGCGCTCGCTGCAGCTCACCTGGGTCGGCATCGCGGGCGTGCCGATCCTGCTGGTGTGCGCGAAGCTCACCGGCCTGTACGACCGCGACGAGACGCTGCTGCGCAAGACGACGCTGGACGAGGCGCCCAAGCTGCTTCCAGCTGGCGACGCTGTGCGCGCTCGTGGCGTGGCTCGCCGGCGGGCTGCTCGTCGGCGGCGCGCTCGACCGCCACGAGGCGCTGTTCCTGTGGCTGGCGCTGGCGGCGCTGCTGATCGCTCGCGCGCGCCGGCGCGCGCGCGATCGCGCTGCGGATCGCCCGGCCGAGCGCTGCCTGTTCATCGGCGATGAGGTCTCGGCCGAGACGATCCGCTCGAAGCTGGCCGGCCACGGCGGGGTCAAGGCGCGAGGTGGTCGCCCACCTCGATCTCGACAAGGTCGCGCCGTGGTCGACCGACGCGCTCTCGGCGCGCGCGCTCGCGGAGATCCGCGATCTCGCCGCAGACGCTCGACGTGCACCGCGCGATCATCGCGCCGCGCAGCGCCGACGCGGGCGAGATGCTCGAACCTGGTGCGCACGCTGAAGGCGGTCGGCGTGCGCGTGAGCGTGCTGCCGCGGCTGCTCGAGGTGGTCGGCTCCTCGGTCGAGTTCGACGACCTGCACGGCGTGACGCGTGATGGGCGTCAGGCGCTTCGAGCTGACGCGCTCCTCGGCGGCGCGTCAAGCGCGCGCTTCGATCTCGTCGGCGCCTCGCTCGGGCTGCTCGCGGTCTCGCCGCTGATGATCGCGATCGCGATCGCGATCAAGCTCGACAGCCGCGGCCCGGTCTTCTTCCGCCAGCTGCGCGTCGGCCGCCACGGCAAGCGCTTCCACATGCTCAAGTTCCGCACGATGGTCCCCGACGCGGAGGCGATGAAGGACTCGCTGCGCGACCGCAACGAGGCGCAGGAGGGGCTGTTCAAGATCGCCGACGACCCGCGCGTGACCCGCGTGGGC
Source organism: uncultured Solirubrobacterales bacterium (assembly GCA_963821775.1). Lineage (GTDB taxonomy): Bacteria > Actinomycetota > Thermoleophilia > Solirubrobacterales > Solirubrobacteraceae > Palsa-744. The sequence goes on from CAWGFB010000004.1 coordinate 1,387, forward strand.
GGCTGCTGCGCAAGAGCGCGCTGGACGAGCTGCCGCAGCTGCTGAACATCCTCCGCGGCGAGATGAGCCTCGTCGGCCCGCGCCCGCTGGTGCGTCGAGGAGGACAGCCGCGTCGAGGGCTGGCACCGCCGGCGCCTGGAGCTGACGCCGGGCATGACCGGCCCCTGGCAGATCCTCGGGCCCGCGCGCGTGCCGCTGCGCGGAGATGGTCGCGATCGACTACCTGTACGTCGCCAACTGGTCGCTGTGGACCGACATCAAGATCCTGCTGCGCACCGTCCCGCACGTGCTCGGCCGGCGCGGGCTCTGAGTGGGGGCCCCCTCGCCGAGCAGCGCCGCATCGCCACGAGCGGCCATGCGGCACGCGCCGAGAACCGTCGCCACCACGAGGAGCCATGCGAGCGAGACGAGGGCGATGATTGCGATGAGCATGGGTTCTCACACGGTACCGGGGGCGCCGGAGGCCACTGCCTCTACGTTCATAACCTCCTATCGAACCGGAAGTTGCCCGCCTTGAGGGCCGCCAGCGGAAATCGGACGATGCGCGCGCCCAGCGCACAGCCCGGTGGCCCCGCGACCGGGCACACGTTCGTATTCATCGGCGGCCTGCACCGCAGCGGGACCACGCTGCTCGCGCGCTGCCTGGCCGCGCACCCCCGGGCGAGCGGCTTCGCCGACACCGGAGCCAACGAAGACGAGGGGCAGCACCTGCAGCCCGTCTATCAGCCCGCCCAACGCCACGGCGGGCCGGGGCGGTTCGGGTTCGCCGCACAGATGCACGTCACCGAGGACTCCCCGTTGGTGAGCGACGCGAATCGACGGCTGCTGTGGGCCGCATGGAGCCGACACTGGGATTGCGAGCGCCGCGTGCTGATCGAGAAGTCCCCGCCGAACCTGCTCAAGATGCGTTTCCTGCAGGCGATGTTCCCGGACGCGCGCTTCGTGCTGGTGTTGAGGCATCCGGTCGCCACCGCGCTCGCCACCCAGAAGTGGAGCGGCACCCGGTTGGCCGACCTGATCCGGCACTGGCTCGTGTGCAACGAGATCGCACTGGCCGACGTCGCCCATCTGCGGCGCGCCACCGTGGTGCGGTACGAGGATCTCGTGGGCGACTGCCGGGGGGAGCTCGAGCGCCTGCAGCGCTTCGTCGGCCTCGAGCCCCACCTCTGCGGCCCCACGCCCCGCGCGGGCCTGAACGACGCCTACCTCGAGCAGTGGGAGCGCCTGCGACGCAGCCTGGGCCGCTCGGTGTATCGCGAGCTCATCGTCAGGCGCTTCGAGGCGCGGGTCGCACACTTCGGCTACTCGCTGCGCCACCCGGACCGCATGGCCGATCGACTGGCGCTGCTCGAGCGGCTGCTCGGCCCGTCCGGCGCACGGCGGGTGCAAGTCTGATGCCATAGCCGCCGTTGGTGGGACGTGCCAGGAACACCGAGCACCGTTCACGCAACTCGGCGGCGCGGGGGGCCTCGCGAGCCGGTGGAGCCGACGCGGTGATCAGGGCCGCGATCGTCGGCCTCGGCAAGATGGGTCTGTCCCACTACGCCGTGGCCAACGCCCACCCGGACGTCGAGGTCGTGGGCGTGTGCGACTCCTCCACGTACGTGCTCGGGGTCTTGAGAAAGTACACCGGGGTCACCACGTACGCCGACTTCGACGGGATGCTGCAGGAGGCCGACCTGGACGCCGTGGTGATCGCCACTCCCTCCAGCTCTCACGCGCGCATGGTCGGAGCGGCCCTGGATCGGGGGCTGCACGTGTTCTGCGAGAAGCCGTTCACCCTGGACGCGCGCGACGCCGAGCGCCTGACGTCGCTCGGCCGCGAGCGGGGCCTCGTCACCCAGGTCGGCTACCACAACCGCTTCGTCGGCTCCTTCAACGAGGTCAAGAAGCTGCTCGACGCCGAGGCCATCGGCGAGGTGACCCACGTGCTCGGCGAGGCGTACGGCCCGGTGGTGCTCAAGCCAAAGGGCGGGACCTGGCGCAGCCGCCAGAGCGAGGGCGGCGGGTGCCTGTACGACTACGCGGCACACGCCATCAACCTCGTCACGTGGTACCTGGGGGAGCCCACCGGGGTGGGCGGGACGGTCCTCAACCCGATCTTCTCACGCGAAATCGACGACGCGGCCTTCAGCACGTTGTACTTCGCGCAGGGCAGGACGGCGCAGATTTCGGTGAACTGGTCGGACGAGTCGCACCGCAAGATGACCACCCGCGTAACCGTGTGGGGCACCAGGGGCCGGATCTACGCGGACCGGCAGGAGTGCCAGGTTTACCTCAGGGACGGCTCGCATCCGATCCCCGCCGGCTACAAGCCGGGTTGGAACGTGCGTTATACGACGGATCTCACGGCGCCCGTATGGTTCTACCTCCGCGGCGAGGAGTACAGCGAGCAGATCCACTCCTTCGTCCAAAAGGTGAGGGACCGGCAGACGGACGGCGTCAACGACTTCGCCAGCGCCACCGTCACCGACAAGGTCATCGGGATGATGATGACGGATGCGCCCAAGGGGGCATCCACCTCGGGTGACGGCTTCGTTCCTGCCGGCAAGCCCGCCAAACGCCCACGACGGCTGCGCCTACGGCACTGAGATGGACCGCACTCTGGACTCCCGGGCACTCGACCGCGCGGACGAGCTCACGATCGACCGGCTGCTCTTCGGCGACAACCAGTTCTTCGGCATCAACCACATGTCCGAGGAGCGTGCGCGCGCGCAGTCGTTGCGCTTCCAGGACATCGGGGCCGTGATCGACGTCCTCGACGTCGCCTACGACGAAGGCATACGGACCTTCATGTGCACCACGCACGAGCGGATCGCCTTGGTCTGCGACCACCTGCGAGCGCATCCCGACCGCTACGGCGACTTCACGCTGTTTCCAAGCATGCCCTACGCCCACAAGTACGCCAACGCGGTGACCGAGAACGGCATGGTGGGGGCGGTGAAGCGGTTTCTCCCCGGCAGCGAGCTCGTGGACGCCGCGCTACGCGGCGGCGCGTCCTTTGCCAGGAAGGACATCGAGGGGATCACGACGCTGCTCATCGACGCCGAGATGAAGATGTTCGCCGGCCTGCGCACCCCCGTGATCTTCCTGCAGAACATAGTCGTCGACCTCCTGCTCGGCCTCGGGTTCAAGGAGGCGTTCCGCATCTTCGCCGACCACGTGAAGAGCCGGTACGACGCCGAACCCGGCTTCATCACCATGAACATGCCGGCGCTGCTCGACGTGCTGGAGGAGCTACAGATCGAGGATCCGATCGTCTGCGCCAACATCAACAAGATCGGGTTTCGCATGAGCGGCGGCTTCGACGCCTACGAGCTCGCGCTGCGCGAGCGCCGCTTCCGGGCGGTGGCGATGTCCGTGTTCGCGTCGGGGGCCATCCCGCCGCGGGAGGCGATCGAGTGGGTGTGCGCGCAACCCAACATCAAGTCGATCGTGTTCGGCGCCTCGAGCCGCACGAACATCCGTCATACCGCCGAGCTGATCTCCGAGTACTGGGCGGACTGAGACGAATCGAGCGCGACCAAGCGCTCGCTCAGCGAGCGCGACCAAGCGCTCGCTCAGAGCGCGTACTCGACCGGCGCGGGCTCCTGAGGCAGCGCCCCAGACCAGGGAGAAACCGCAGCAGCAACTGCTCGTACTGGCCGGCGACGTGCTCCCAGGTGAACTCTGCGCCGTGTCGAGCGCGGCTGGCCGCGCCCATCTGCTCCAGCCGTGCCGGCGAGCTCAGTAGCCCATCCAGCCGGTCCGCGACGTCCTCCTCGGTCTCGAAGTACACCGCGGCGTCCTGCGCGACCCAGCGGTTGTATGGGTTGTCATGGGCGATCACGGGATTGCCGGCGGCCATCGCTTCCACGAGCGAAGGGTTCGTGCCGCCCACCGTGTGACCGTGCAGGTAGGCCGCGGAGTGGTAACGCAGGGCCTCCACCTCCGCTTTGTCGTAGATCGAGCCCAGGAAGAGCACGTCCCCGCTCGCCGACTCCACGACCTCGCGGTGGTAGGGGTCCTCCGCGGGCGTGTAGCCGCCGAGCACGGCCAGCTTGTACCCGCGTGGCCTGCGCGAAAACCCCCGGACCAGCTCCGCGATCGAGTTCTCCGGGATGGGGCGGCAGACAAGGGTCAGATACCGTCCCGGCTCGAGGCCGTGGGCTCTCGGCACCGCGGCCGGCGCGTCGGTCGCCGAGTGTGCGCCGTAGGTGATCGTCGTCAGCTTGCGTCCCGGCGCGCGCGTCAGCAGATACGTTTCGATCTCCGGGTGATCGGCGATCAGGTGGTTGCCGACCACGCACGCGATGCGCTCGTTGACGTACAGGATCGCCTGCCGCAGGAACCCCCACCGCGCGCGCGACCACTCGATGCCGTCCATGTTGATCACGTTGGGAATCCCCTTGACGCGCTGGAGCGTGTTGAGGATCGCGGTGTTGTAGCCAAACGTCAGGCACAGGTCGCGCGACCTTGCAGCGTGTCGGATGGAGAGCAGGTCGAACCTCGACGTTCCCCGCCAGCCGGGGGTGTCGACGGGGATCAAAACCCGCTCGAGACCGTTCCACGTGTCTTCGCGCAGCGGGCCGGTCCCCTCGAGCTGGCAGTACACGATGACGCGCCAGCCGCGTGAGGCGAGGAACAGGGCCACGTTCTCCGCGGCGGTCTCAAAGCCGCCGTACGCGGCGGGCACGCCGTGCGTGCCCAGGATGCGTACGGTCTTCTGCTGCGGCCGGCCCGGCTGCTTGGAGCGGACGCGGCTGTCCACCGCGACGCTCATCGGGCGAGGGTGGACACGAGCCGCTCTGCGTCGCGCGCGCCCGGCCCCACGTCGAAGTCGGCGTAGAGCGCGAGCAGCCGCTCAACCGTGGTCGATTGATCGAGCTCCGCCCACTGGGCGCGGCCGTTGGAGCGCCTGTTCGCCCTCAGCACGTCGGCGAGCGCCGCGCCCAGCTCGGCGGGATCGTGCCGACACACGGCCGACGGCGAGACTCCCTCGAGCAGCTCGCGGACGTCGCCGACGTCAGTGGCGACGACCGGCAGCGTGCACAGCAGGGCCTCCTTGACGACCATCGGGCTGCCCTCGCTCATCGAGGTCAGCAGCAGGCAGTCGGCGGCGCTCATCATGGCCGGCATGGAGTCGGGGGGCACGTTCTCCGCCACGATCAGCCGTATCGGGCCGAGCTCCGCTTCCGCGTGGGCGACCGCGGCGCGGGCCAGATCGAGTCGCTTGAGCGCGTCGTAGGGGCGCGTCGCCGCGAACAGCACGATGCGCTCCGCGCTGTCCCACCCCAGGCGGCTGCGCGCCTGCTCGCGGTCCGTGGGGGAGAACTGCTCCGCATCGACCCCGCACCGGATGACGGTGTTGCGGCGCCGGACCCGTGGGCTCAGCCGCCGATGCATCTCGCCCGACTGCGCGATGGTGGCGGTGAACAGGTGGGCGTGCCGGCGCACGATCCCCGCTCGCAACTCGCTGAGCACGGGGATGGAGCCGTCGTCCGCACGATGTCCCAGCATGTCATCCCCGTGGTAGGTCGCGATCATCGGCCGCATCGCGAAGAGACGCGCGACCAGCGCAGTCTCGCCGGCGTGCACGTGCGTCAACCGGTAGCGCTTGCGTGTGGAGACGTTGAGCCAGAGAAAGCGCAGCGCACCCGTGAGATACGCCGTCTTGGAGAGGTACCCCCGCAGGTAGAGCACGTCGCAGCGCACGCCCGCCTCACGCAGGGCCTGCACCTGGCGTTGAACGAAGATCCCGTACACCGGATGCTCGTCGTCGGGCCACATGTTGGTCACCACCAGCAGCTCCGGCTGGGGATCGCGAAGTACGAACTCGAGCGGGCGAGTAGCGGACATGCTTTAGCTCAACGCTCAGCGGCTGGCCGGCCTTCCGCGGAGGTAGCCGTAGGCGGCCAGCAACGGCAACGTGAGCGCGCCCACGCGCAGCTGGTCGCGTCGGCTCATCGCGGTGCGCCACTCCTCATCGACCTTGAGGCCGGTGGGCACCCCGTTGAAGCGCACCGGGTTTCCCCCCAGAGTGTGCTCGGCGGCGAAGTCGAGGCTTGGAGCGTCGAGCGCGGCGTCGGACGCGCCGGGCTGGCCCAGGAACTCACCTATACGTCTCAGCTGCACCCGCGGGTGACGCGCGTAGCTCTCGTACCGGACCAGCAGGCGCGGAATGCCACGTGTCCAGAGGATGTGGAACGGCAGGTTGATCACCGTCCACTCCACGGCGGCCTCCCGCGGAGTGGAGCGGGGCATGAGCATCCGCTGATCGGTGACCTCCGGGCGGACCACGTGCTTTTGAAACGACCACGCCACGCCCCGGCTGTCGCGCACGAGGTGGATCACGTGGGGCTCGAACGTGGACGAGGGACGCAGCAGCAACATCTGGGCGGGGTGCTTGGAGGACTCGACCACGAGCGCTCGCCCGGACACCGCCTGCAGAGCCCGGTAGAGCGCGGCGAGCGTCTCCCGATAGTCAGCCAGCTCACGGTCGAACCCGGGATCGCGGCGCTCGGCCAGTCCCGGGATCAGCAGCATCGACAACCCCTGGAACCGGTCGATGCGATCGATCCGTCCCTGCAGCGCCGTCAGCCGCTTCAGGGGAAGCGCGTCCCACCCGCCGAAGGCGCGACGACCGACCTCGACCCAGAACTCGCACGAGCGGAAGGGCAGCCCGCAGCTGCAGCGGTGGTTCTCGAGCGGTCCGCGATGCCACACGTCCTTCAGCTCGCCGACCACCACGCCGTTGAACGCCTGCGCGATGAGATGGGCGAGCACTGTGCTGCCGCTGCGCGAGGACCCCCCGACGTACGCGATTGGAATCGGCTGCCCGCCGTTATGCACGGCCGGCTCTCCAGATGGCCAGCGAGGAGAAGATCGAGGCGCGGATGCCGATGCGCTTCTTGGTCACGTGGTGCAGCCACACGTTCCACGTCACCATGCTGAACGCGGTCGCGCAAGCCGCTCCGGTGAGTCCGTACGTCCGCGCCCCCACGTAGCAGAGCGCCACGTTGAAGACGGCCGTGATCCCATACACCCGCGCGGTGTCCTTTTGATGCCCGGTCATTCCCAGCAGGTATCCGACGGCCCCGCAACCGGCGTTCACCAACTGGCCGACGAGCAGTACGTACAGAGCCCACTGCGCACTGACGAATCGCGGCCCGAACAGCGCGAGTATGTGCGGCGCCAACAGCGCCAGGACCGCCGCCAGCACAAGGGTGGGCCAGAAGACCCACTGCTCGCTGACCGACACGAGGCGTTGCAGCCCCGCCCGGTCGCCCCTGAGCTCGAACTCGGAGAAGAGGGGAGCCGTGACCGCGTTGAGCGCCACGAGCAGGTAGCTGACGAGCATCGCCGTCTTGGTGGCCGCCAGGTAGAGAGCGGCGCTGCGGACCCCGCGCGTGGCGCCGATGATGAGCAGATCGGCCTGCCCGAGCGCGATCTGAAAGCCGACCACCAGGAACAGCGCCATCGAGACGCCGAGCCACGTGCGCGACTCGTACACATGCGGGCGCGCACGATCGCCGTGCCCGAAGACCCCGCGGAGGAGCCCCGCCTGCACGAGCGCGACGGCCACGAACGCGGCGAACGTGGCGAGCACCCCGTCGAGTGCCGTCAACCGTCCCGTGGCGAGCCACGCCACGCCGGCGATGAGCAGGATCCCGGCGGGGCGCAGGACCAGCGAGGGTCCGTACGCGCCGACCACTCGCCCGCCCGCGCGAATGATCGCCGTGTCGAGGTTGATCAGGGCGCCGATCGGGATCAGCCACATCGCGAGGATGGCGGCCTCCTCTGCGCCCCTGCCGGCGGGTGCCAGGAGGAGGATGACGACCGTCCCCGCCCCGGCCATCGCCGAGCCGGCCGCGATCGCGGTCCGACGGCTCATGCGCACGAGCCCGCGCAGACGCGCGTGGTCTGCCCTCGCCCGGTATTCGGGGATGAACCGCAGCACCGAGGAGGGGAAGCCCACGCCGGCGAGCAGTCCCAACAGGGTCGCCCACGCCATCACGTACACGTAGGTGCCGAACTGGGCGAGTCCCATCCAGCGCGCAAACGCGACCTGCGATACGTACGCCAACCCGGCTCCGGAGACCTGCAGGACGAGCGCGAGGACCGCCCCGCGCGCCACCCGCGAAAGGAACCCCTGCTTCAGGGCCAACCCCTCGCGCGGGCCGGGCGCGGCCACTGCGGAGGCGAGCTCCTGCGTCATCCGCCGGCCTCCCCTGCGGGCTCGCTCTGGTCATGTGAGGCGACACTCTCCCTTGCGCGCTCGCTCTTCTCGTGTGAGGCGATCGCGACGACGCCGTCGAGCACGCCGCGTGCTTCCTGGAGGGACTCGGCGTCGGCGCGGAGCACGCCGTGGACGGCGTGCGTGAGGAAGTCGCCGAACACCGACCACCAGAACGCCGTCCGTGAGAGGCCGAGTCCCCGGTGCTCGCCGACCCGCTGGTGTGTGAGGCAGGTGCGTTGCCGCCCGTGCGCCCGCATCGAGCCCCGCGCCGTCGGGGTGAGGTGGTGAATGCAGGTGGCCGCCGGCTCGATGACGAGCTTGTGCTTGCGACTGAGCCTGAAGCCGAAGTCGTAGTCCTCCCCCAGCGAGTACCCCTGCAGGCGCCCGTCGAAGGCAAGCTCGTCGAAGGCGCCGATGCGAAAGCTCATGCTGCAGCCGCTGAGCCATTCGACCCGGTGGGCGGTCCGCGCGCCGGGATACTGCCCCAACGTCGGCCGGCCCGATCGCGACACCGACCCGGGACGACGGTTGAGCAGCATGAAGAAGCTCTTGATCGTCACGTACTTCAGGGGCGGCTGGTTGACGATCACGCCCCCGACCCCCATCACGTCGGGCTCCTCCCTAAACCGCCGCTCGATGGCGTCGAAGTATCCGGCTGCGACCTCCGTGTCGTCGTCGATGAAGTGCACCACCTCGGCGCCGAGCTCGCGGCATAGGCCGATGGCCTCGTTGCGCTGGCGCGCGAGTCCCGGCTGGCGGGCGCGCCGGTAGAGGAGGTGCGACGATGCGTGCTGCTCGCTGGCGAGACCTTCGCAGACGTAGCGGGTCGCCTCCGTGGTGCTGGCATCGAGCACCAGGATGCGGATGCCCGGCGCCGCCGCGTGAGCGGCTAGACAGGACATCTCGATCTCCTCCGAGCGGTCCTTGGTGCAGATCACGACGACACCGTGCATGACCGCTGCTCAGCGACGGCCGCCGGCATCGACCGCGGCCCTCGCGCCAGCGACGCCGGTAGGCGCGCAGAGGATGGCCGCCAGGATCAGGGCGGCCGCGTAGCCCGTGGTGGTGTACTGCAGGGTGTTGTCGGCGGCCGCGTTGACCATGCACCCGACGACGATCGCGATGCCCAGCGCTCCGGCGCCGGGCATGCCCGGCAGCCCGCGCCGCCAGGCGAGCCGGCGGATGAGAAGGACCGCGCCGAAGAGGAGGATCGCAAGCCCCACGGCGCCGGTCTCGACCAGGTAGCGCAGGTATTCGTTGTGCGGCACGTCTGCGGCCGTCCTGTTTGCGGAGTTACCTTCGGCGGTGAGCGTCGTGCCGAGGCCCTGTCCCAGGAAGGGCGCCCGTTCCCACTCCGGGATGAGCGTCGACCACTTGTAGAACCGCCACGCGAGCGAGGTGCTCGAGGTGGTCATGGGCCCTGCTCGACGTGACGAACGCGAGCTTGGTGCCGGACTCCTTGGCGAGCCGTTCGGACCCCACCGGCGTCGCCAGGAACGCCACGACGACCAGGCCGGCGACCGCGAAGGAGCCGAGCTTGATCCGCATCGAGCCGACCCGCAGGGCCCCGAACGTCATCAGCATCGCCAACAGGCCGCCCAGCCCACTGAGACTGAAGGTCGCGATCGTGGCGGCCGCGAAGAGGGCGGCGAAGATCGCATCCGATCGCAGCCGCCCCATGTCGAGGTAGCGCCACACCGACGCCATGGTGGCGATCGCGAAGAACATCGCCGCTCCGTTGGGGTGGATGAACGTACCGTTCGAGCGGACCTCGCCGTTGATCTGTATGCCGGTGTGGGTGCCCAACTGATACAGCGCCACGAGCGCCGCCCCGCCCCCCACGACCTGCACCATGCGCGTCACGGTCGAGAGGCTCAACGCCCCCCGCGAGTTGCACACGAGCACCGCCATCGCGACGATCGACCCCTCGCGCACGCCCTCGCGCACCGTCTCGGTCGTGGCGCCGTGCACCACGGCGGCGATGGCCGTCCACGTGCACAGCCAGAGCGCGATCGCGACCGTCGGCCCCACGCCCCGGCGGCGGCGGAGCAACAGGCCGGCGGCCACCAGGACGAACACGAGCGCGATGGCGCCCGACAGGTTCAGAGATCCGGTGTGACGAATGGTCGGCGAGGAGAGCGTAGAGTCGGTGAGCACGCGCACGAGCAGCGTCAGGCCGAGGAACCCCACCAGGGGGATGTCCGTGGCGACGGCCACGAGGAGCAACCCGAGCAACGGAGCCGCCAGCAGGTAGGAGCGCGAGACCGCCATGCCCTCGGCGACGAGCACGCAGAGCAGGCATCCGAGCCACAGGACGGCGCGCCGGTCGAGCGACCCGAGCGGACGTGCGCGCCCGAGAGCCGCCAGGGGCGAACGCCGCTGCAAGAGCATCTGCGGCTGCGACGGCCAGGCGCTCATCAGCGTGTCAACGCCGCGCCCGGAAGATTTCTTATGCCGCACCCGTAAGTTTCTTGCGGTGGCGGTGGTTTGTTGACGCAAGGAAAGCGCGTCTGAGAGGACGATAAATCTACCATGCACGAAAGCCCCGAAACAATCGACCTCCAGCAGGCCCTTGGCATCGTACGTCGCCGCGTGCCGCTGATCGTGCTCTGCGCGCTGGTCGTCGCAGGCGCCGCCCTGGAGTACTCCAAGCACCAGGCCAAGACGTACACGGCCACCGCGTCGCTCGTCTTCAGCACCAGCTCGCTCAGCCAGCAGATCGCGGGCCTGCCGGCGGCCGGCAGCGGCAACCTGCTCGCCCAGCAGGCCAGCGATCTCGAACAGGTCAGGCTCGGCAACACGGCCGCCAAGACCGCCAGCCTGCTCGGCCACGGGCTCACGGGGGGGCAGGTCAGCAGCGACCTGAGCATCAGCGGCGCGGGCGAATCGGGTGTCGTCGCCGTCACGGCCACCGCGCCCTCCCCGACGCTCGCGGCCGCGATCGCCAACACCTACGCCCGCCAATTCGTGAGCGGGCAGCAACACGCCACGAGCCACTACTTCAAATCGGCGCTGGCGCTCGTCCACCGGCAGCTCGCCGCGCTCTCCCCGCGGCAGCGGACCGGCATGGACGGAGTGGCGCTCCAGAACCGCGCGCAAACACTCGGGCTCCTCTCGGAACTGCAGTACGGCAACGTGCAGGTCGCCCAGGAAGCGCTCGCGCCCGCTGCGCCCTCCGCGCCGAAGACCTCGCGGAACACGGTCATCGGCGGGGTGCTCGGACTGCTGATCGGGCTGGCGTTGGCCTTCGTGCTGGAGCGCACCGACCGTCGCATCAGAGGACCGGAGGACCTGCACACGATCTATCGCGCGCCCCTCCTCGGCGCGGTCCCGACGAGCAAGGCGCTCGCGCGCGGCGCGCGCGCCGCCGGCCCCGGGAGCGAGCCGCTGGGCCTCCCGCCCGCCGAGAACGAGGCGTTTCGCCTGATTCGCGCACACCTGCGCTTCTTCAACGTCAACCGCGATCTGCGCACGATCCTGATCGCCTCGCCCGCCGCCGGCGATGGCAAGACCACGATCGCCCACCACCTCGCCGCGGTGGCGGCGCGGGCCGGCTCGCGCGTGTTGCTCCTGGAGGTGGACCTGCGCAACCCGACCGTGGCTCATCGGCTTGGCCTCCCACCCGAGCCCGGCCTGACCGACGTGCTCCTCGGGGACATCTCCATGGACGAGGCGACTCGGTCGATCGGACCCGTGGGGCAGGCCGACGGGGAGCGGGAGGGAGGAACGCTGGGCGTGTTGAGCGCCGGCGCCGTCCGGCCCCCCAACCCGGGCGAGCTGATTGAGAGCCGCGCCATGGAGTGGGTGCTCGAGCAGGCCAGAGCGGAGTACGACTTCGTGGTGATCGATGCCCCGCCGCTCACCGTGGTGTCCGATCCCTTCCCGCTGCTGGGCAGGGTGGACGGCGTCGTCGTCGTGGGCTGGGTCGGGCGCAGCCACCGCGAGGCCGCGGAACAACTGCATCAGATCCTCGACAGCTGCGCCGCGCCGCTGCTCGGAGTGGTCGCCAACGGCTCCAAGGCGGGCACCCCGGGCGCCGGTTCCTACGCTCCGAACCGAGCGCTCGCTCCCACCGTCGTTGCGAGCAACGGCACCGGGCCGGCCGAGCGGGTACCGGCGACAAGGACCTGACGCCTCAGCGCACCTCGCACGGGCGCCGGCGAGGAAGGCGTGCGCCCCGGTGCGTCGGGGGCCTCAGCGCAACGTTTCGGGGGTCCGCAGCAGTCGGGTCACCGTCATCGCGTACCGAGCCAGGACGCCCACGGTGTGGCCGAGGGGCGAACGAGCCTGCCACTGCGCCACCTGGCTGGCGCGCAGGTCGAGCACCTCGCGCGGTAGGAACACCTGGCGTCTCAGGAACGCCCACTGACCTCGCGGGGGCATCAACAGCCCATCGATCAATCCCATGTCGGCGTAGATCTGGGATGGACTGGCGTGCGGGTTGGGGTTCGCAAGCCGCACAGCGACGCGGTTGCGCACCCTCAGCCCGGGCGTGCCCTCGATGATCTGCGTGCCGGGCAGGCCCACCATCCTCTCCGCCACCGCGATCGCGGCTCTGACGGCGCGCGCGAGCGCCGGATAGACGCCGCAGCCGCTCCTCGAGCGCGCCCGGCCGCAGTTCCGCGCCAAGGCATCCCACCACGCGCCCAGGTCGGTCGCCAGGCGGAGGTCGACGAAGCCATCGCGGGCGTAGTAGAGCAGGAGGGCGATGAGCTGGTCGACCGGGGCCGGACGCCACTCGCCCGGCGCCACCGGGAGGGGGCAGCAGCCGCTCGCGCGCGAAGTCGCGCTCATACCAGTGGATGCGCCAGTGGAGCTCGACCGGCGGCAGCCTCCCCGGTTCGTGGGACAGCACAAGGTGCAGCAGCGGCAGATCGCCCTCCCGCGTGTGGTCGGCCGGAGCCGCGTAGCCAAGCGCTCGCACCGTGTCCGCCGCCGCTCGCAGCTGCTCGGCCGGCACGAGCAGATCGATGTCGCCGGAGATGCGCCGGCCGGGGTCGCCGTACAGCGCTTCGCTCGAGCAGAGGACCCTTCAGCGCGGCGCAGCGGATCCCCGCCTCGGCGAGCACTGCGGTCATGTGCAGCGAGACGAGCTGCAGGAAGGCGCCCTGCCGGCGCCCTCCACCGTCGCCTGCTCCACCGCCGCGGCGAAATCCTCGCTCGCGGCCCCGTCCCCAAGCTCCACGATGCGCGGGCCCAACGTCGGCAGCAGCCTGCGCAGGAGCAGGGTCTCGCCCAGCCGCGACCAGTCCACCTCGGCCATCAGCGGCAGAGCCCGCGCCCGCTCGGCCAGTCGACGCTCGGCGGTGCCGGCGCTGAGCAGGATGAGCTGCCGTTCGGCTCGGTAGCCCGTTGTCTGGGTCGCCCTCCGAGTCAGCGTCCCGTCCTCCCGTGAGGCCTGGGTCTGCGCCTGTGCAGGGTCCATCTTGAGCAGCTGGAGGTGGCTCCAGGGGAAGGACGCGAGGATCTGGTTGGGGTAGCGCCCTTCGAGGTAGCCGGTGGGACCTTCGTAGGGGTTGGTGGCAGCGGTGATCGGGTCCTGCGAAAAGAACGACGTCACGTCCGTGGCCCCGTCCCGTACGAAGATGCCGTAACGCTGCGCCGCTTCGGCGATCATCAACGTCAGCCGCGGAAGATGCAGAGTCGCCAGGTCGAGGTTGGGGTCCAGGCGCAGGTGGGCTCCCTCGGGGAGCGAGAGCGAGCTGGTGGAGGACCCGTCGGTGCGCTGGGCAGGGGACGCATACACGTCGCCGCGCACGTTGGGGACGGCAATCGCGAGCGCATGGTTGATCTGGCCCCGTTCGAGGTCTTCGAGGGTGATCAGCCCACCAGCGATCGACAGCGATGTGGCGGAGGCGCCCCACGAGGTTTTCGCGCCGGGCCACGCGCTCGTGGTGTAGACACCCGAGTCGCTGGACACGTTCTGCATCGCGCCGCCCCACGACGCTCCCCACCCTTCGGTGTCGTGCACCAGCCGCCAGAACTCCCACAGCCGGCCGGTGCTCGGCTGCCACACCACGAGCTCCGCGTCGCTGCCGGGCGCGGGCTGAGCAGTCGGAGGCAGCGGGACCGCATCCCACGCAGACTGCAACGAGTACGCACGCGGATGGTTGAGAACCTGCACCCGCACCGTGGGCTGGACCGCGGACACCGTGTAGATCGGCACGCTGTAGGCCTTGATGTTGATCCACGGCCCATGCTGAGCCGCCTCCTCAGCCGCGACCTCCTGGCGAAAGGCGCCCACGATCGCCGCAGAGCTCGGGTCCAACGGCGCGTCGGCCGGCACCGGCACGTTCCAAAAACCCGACGGCGAAAAGAACCGGAACGGAGCACCCGATTCCACGCCCCCGGCGGCAGGGCTCCCAGCGCTGCTCCCCGCCACCAGCTGCCGTTGATGGCTGTCACCACAACCCACCGCGAAGGACGCAAGCGCAAGAGCGATCGGGGTCGCGAGTCGGAAGGGGAAGATGTGGGCCGGCACCTCGAGAAGGGACAGATCGTGCGTCGCTCGGCGTTCGCCAGACGACGACTATGCCATGTCCCGCCAGCAACGGGTCCACGGGCGCGCTTCTCACGAGGCGTGCGGACCTACCGGATGGGCCCTCAGCGCAGTTCCATCTGGAGCAGCTGGAGGTGGCTCCAGGGGAAGGGCGCGAGGATCTGGTTGGGGTAGCGCCCTTCGAGGTAGCCGGTGGGACCTTCGTAGGGGTTGGTGGCAGCGGTGATCGGGTCCTGCGAAAAGAACGACGTCACGCTCTTGGCCCCGTCCCGTACGAAGATGCCGTAACGCTGCGCCGCTTCGGCGATCATCAACGTCAGCCGCGGAAGATGCAGAGCGGCCAGGTCGAGCTTGGGGTCCAGGCGCAGGTGGGCTCCCTCGGGGAGCGAGAGCGAGCTGGTGGAGGACCCGTCGGTGCGCTGGGCAGGGGACGCATACACGTCGCCGCGCACGTTGGGAACGGCAATCGCAAGCGCATGGTCGATCTGGCCCCGTTCGAGGTCTTCGAGGGTGATCAGCCCACCAGCGATCGACAGCGACGTGGCGGAGGCGCCCCACGAGGTTTTCGCGCCGGGCCACGCACCCGTGGTGTAGACACCCGAGTCGCTGGACACGTTCTGCATCGCGCCGCCCCACGACGCCCCCCACCCTTCGGTGCCGTGCACCAGCCGCCAGAACTCCCACAGCCGGCCGGTGCTCGGCTGCCACACCACGAGCTCCGCGTCGCTGCCGGGCGCGGGCTGAGCAGTCGGAGGCAGCGGGACCGCATCCCACGCAGACTGCAACGAGTACGCACGCGGATGGTTGAGAACCTGCACCCGCACCGTGGGCTGGACCGCGGGCACCGTGTAGATCGGCACGCTGTAGGCCTTGATGTTGATCCACGGCCCATGCTGAGCCGCCTCCTCAGCCGCGACCTCCTGACGGAAGGCGCCCACGATCGCCGCAGAGCTCGGGTCCAACGGCGCGTCGGCCGGCACCGGCACGTTCCAAAAACCCGACGGCGAAAAGAACCGGAACGGAGCACCCGATTCCACGCCCCCGCTCAGGCTGCCCGGTGAGCCCGAGGTTTCCGATCCACCGGTTCCTTCCGACCCTTCCAGGCCCGGCGAGCTTTCGGTTTCCGGAGTGGCACCGGAGGATTCTTCTTCGGCGGAGCCCGGCCCTTCTTCGGGGGAGCCCGGCCCTTCTTCGGCTGGGGTTCCGGATTCGGGGGATGGCGACGGTGAGCCCGAGCCCGGCGAGCCTCCAGCGCCCGAGCCGCCTGCGGGTGAGCCCGTTGCAGGCACCGACTCGGGGGCGAGCGCGACGGGTGATGGTTCGACGGAGGCGACGGGCAACGCTGCCGTGAACGGTTCTGCCGGGGACGCCGCCGATGCGGCGGACGAGAGGTCGCCGCTTTTCCCATTCCGCGGGCGCGATCTGGAACAGCGCCGTGCGCGGGCGTCGCGCTCGCTCGTGCCCGCGTGTCCGCGATGCAGCGCGGAGGAGCATCTCGCCAGCTTGGACCTGCGGGGCGTCTGGCTGGCGGACGCCATGCCGAGCCCGCTCCCAAGCCATATGAACAGCGCGAGCCCGGCGGCGCACAGGGGAATCCTCGACTGCGCGATGCCGTCGACTCGCTTCCTGGATCGGCGTGCAGAGCTCACAAGCTGTCCTCCCAACAGATCGAGCGCACCGTCGATTCGGTACTTTTTTGCAACTTGGCGTGCACCGCTCATCGCGGGAAGCTCATCGGGCGATCACCGCGGAGCTTGAAGGGTCCCGCATACGGTGGACGTCTATTGCGCTCGCTGAGAACGGCCGACGAAGGCGAGCGCGCACGGGTCAGCGCGCGAGAATCCGCTGCAGGCCAAGCGCCGATCCGAGCAGCCGCGGAGTGAGCACCTGATCGACGTGGATTCGCGGCACATCGAGAGGATCCCAGTGCGAGGGGCGCGCGAAGCCGCCGTAGAAGCTGAAGGCGAGCTCGACGCCGTTGCCGCGGAGGACCTCCTTGGTCAGAGGCGTGAATGCGTCGCGGGTGCCGACCGGGTAGGCGAACCAGCGCATCGCCACCCCGAGCTCCTCCTGCAGTCGTTGAGCGCAGGCCGCGACCTCCTCCCGCTGGCGCTCGGCAGTCAGCCGTGCGAGCAGGGGATGGGTCACGGTGTGCCCCCCGATCGACATCCCGGCGGCGTGCATCTCGCGCGCCATCTCCCACGTCATCCACAGCTCCCCGGCCTCGTCGGCGCCACACCGTCCGCTGCCGGTCGCCGCAGCGAGTTCCTCCAGGAAGCGCTCGCCATCGCCTTCGGGCAGCGCCTTGTAGCGGGCGATCAGCGTCGCGATCGCAGCGTCGTCGTCGTTGCCGGCAGCCAGCGCGACCCCGGCGGGCAGCAGGCTCGTGACCCCGGCCACGGACCCGTTGCCCGCGTTGCCCGCGGACCCGTTGCCCGCGGAGATCGCGCGCGGCTCGCCGCGAGCGTGGCGGACCATCCAGGCGATCTCGTCCCACCACGAAGCACGCGGGCTGTCGAGGAAGCCGCTCGTGAGGAAGAAGGTGGCCTGCAGGCCGTGCCTGCGTAACAGGGGAAAGGCCAGCTCGTAGTTGTCGCGGTAGCCGTCGTCGAAGGTGAGCAGCACGCGCCGGCCCCGTCCGCCGCTCATCGCACCGGGAACGTCGCCGGGGCCGATCACCTCCGTGTGGCGCGTCAGCGTCGCGAGTTGCTCGTCGAACTCCGCGGCGCTCACGTTCCACATCACGCCGTCCCACGGCTGCCCCTCGCGGTCGCCGATGCGGTGGTAGTTGAGCACCAGCACCCCCGGCCACGCCCCCAGGAGCCTCAGCGTTCTCCGCAGCGGCAGCCTCCTCAGCACCGTCGCAGCGCGGTCTCTGACGGCGACGCCTACGGGTGGTGTGCTGGGCACCAGCGGCGCCGCGTATGACGCTACTCTAGTCATACCGTTGGATAAAATCATACTGTAAATAGCAAGTATCTTCTGGCGGGGCCTTCCTGCGCAGACCACGCCGGCTGCGCTCCCCGGCATAAGACCTACGCACAATGGTCGGCTAGACTTTCGCCCATGGGCGGGCCTGAGCAGGCCGGGCGGCGGGTCCACGCGCTCGTCATCGACGCCGCCCAACGCCAGGCGCTGGTTGCCACGCGCGAGCTGGGCAGAGCCGGCCTCGGCGTGTGCGCGGTGGAGTGCCACACCGACGCGCCGGCGTTCGCCTCGCGGTGGTGCACGGCGCGCGCGGTGCTGCCCGACTTCACGCACGACCCCGACACCTTCATCGACGCGCTCCTGCGCGTGTGCGCGGAGCACCGGCCGCGGGCGCTGATCCCCTCCCACGACGGCTCGATCGAGGCGCTGCGCCACCGGCGTGCCGACGTCGAGCGGGCCGTCGGGCTGGCGCTGGCCTCCGAGCCGGCGCTCGCGATCGCGGTGGACAAGGCGCGCACGCTCGCCGCCGCGCGCGAGCTCGGCATGCGCGTGCCGCGCGGCGCGCTCGTCAGCGAGGCGGGGCAGGCGCAGGGGGCGCTCGAAGAGGCGGGGCTGCCTGCCGTCGTCAAGCCGGTCCGCTCGTGGGTGCAGGAGGAGCAGGGCGACGGGCAGCGGCTGATCGCGGTGCCCGCGACCACCACCGCGGCGGCGCTCGCGGCGATCGAGGCGGTGCTCGCCGAGGGCGAGCAGGCGGTCGTGCAGGAGTGGCTGCCGGGAGACCGCTTCGCGGTCTCCCTCTTCTACGCGCGCGGGCGCGTGTGGGCGCGCTTCGCGCAGCGCACGACCCGCACCGCGCCGCCGCTGGGGGGCTCCTCGGTGGCGCGCGAGAGCATCCCCCTGCCGCCCGACGTCGCCGCGGACGCCGAGCGGCTCGTGCGGGAGCTCGAGCTCGAGGGCTACGCGGAGGTCGAGTTCCGCCGCGACGCCGCTGGGCGCGCGGCGCTGATGGAGGCCAACCCCCGCCTCTCCGCCTCGGTGGAGGTCGCGGTCCGCGCAGGCGTGCACTTCCCCCGGCTGCTGTACGATTGGGCCAGCGGGGGGCGCCTTCAGGAGCAGGATGGCTACCGCACCGGGGTACACATGCGATGGCTGGGAGGTGACCTGTCGTGGCTGAAGCACGTGCTCGCCCAGCAGGGCCATCCCGACGCTCCCCCGCGGAGCCGGGCGGTGGGGGTCTTTCTCGGGGACTGCCTGCGCCCGATGCACTACGACTACCTCGACCGGGGCGACCCCCGTCCGGCGCTCGCGGCAACGGCCGGGGCGGTGCGGCGCGTGAGTAGCCGCGTGACGGGGAGCCCGGCGCCCACCGCCAACGGGCGGGTGGGGCTCGACACCGACGTGGCGGTGATCGGCGCCGGGCCCTACGGCCTCTCGATCTCCGCGCACCTGAGCGACCGCGGCGTGCGGCACGAGATCTTCGGCGAGCCGATGGACACCTGGAGCGCGCACATGCCCGCGGGGATGTGCCTGAAGTCCGAGGGCTTCGCCTCCAACCTCTCAGATCCGCGGGGGGAGTGCACACTCGAGCGCTTCTGCGCGGAGGAGGGGATCGAGTACGGGGAGCTCGGCGTGCCCGTGCGCCTGGACACCTTCGAACGGTATGGGCGCGCCTTCCAGGAGCGCTTTGTTCCCGGCGCACGGCGCGAGCTGGTGCGCGCCGTGCGCTGGACCGCGGGGGGCTACGAGCTCGAGCTCGGCTCGGGCGAGCAGTTGCGCGCGCGCCGCGTGGTCGTGGCCAACGGCGTACAGGGCTACGCGCACGTGGCGTCCGCGCTGCAGGGCCTGCCGGCGGACGCCGTGGCGCACAGCTACGACCAGCGCGACCCGGGGCAGTGGCGGGGCCGGCGGGTCGCCGTCGTCGGCGCCGGCCAGTCGGCGCTCGACGCCGCGGTGCTGATGAGCGAAGCGGGCGTCGACGTGACGGTGATCGCGCGCACCGAGCAGCTCGTCTGGAACCCCGACCCGGTGCTCGGCCCCCGCTCGCTGTGGGCGCGCGTGCGCCACCCCCGCTCGGGCCTCGGCGAGGGCCCGCGGATGTACCTGTACGCCGCCCACCCGCAGCTCGTCCACGCCGCGCCCGCCCGTATCCGTCTGCGGGTCGCCTACACCGTGCTCGGCCCAGCCGGCGCGTGGTGGCTGAGACCTCGCTTCGAGGGCCGCGTGCAGGCGCTGCTCGGCCGCACGGTGGCGGGCGCCGAGATGGACGGCGAGGTGCGCCTGCGGCTGCGCGGCCCCGCCGGCGAGGAGCACCTCGCCGCCTCCCACGTGCTCGCAGGCACCGGCTACCGCGTGGACCTGAGTAGGCTCACATTTCTTCAGCCCGCGCTGCGCGAGCGGATCGCCACGGCGGCCGGGACCCCGGTGCTCGACAGCGGCTTTCAGAGCAGCGTGCCCGGCCTGCACATCGTCGGCTACGCCGCGGCCGGCAGCTTCGGCCCGGTGATGCGGTTCGTGTTCGGCGCCGACTTCACCGCGCGGCGACTCGCACGCGTGCTCGCCTGAGCAGGCTCGGCAACGGCGACCTCCGCCGGGAGGGGAACCATTCTGCACGCAGAAACACCTTCTATATTCTGGTTCATTTACATTCGCTCTCCCCCAGCACTCCCGTCGTGCCGGCCGTACCGCCGCCCGCAGTACGGAGGCTCGAGTCCACCACGGTGAGCGCCTCGTCTGCAAAGACCAGCCTTTTTCGGCACCTGCCGGGCCAGCGCTTGCGGCAAGTATGGACACCGCCTTACGTTGACGCAGAGTGGAGTGCGAACCGACCTCGACGGTGGCGGTGATCGACGTGTGCCCAGGCGACAGCCCACAGGCCGGCAGCGATCATGTCGCGCGCCGACTGACGCTCGCCCTGGACCACTTCACGTGGGAGGCGCTCGAGCAGGAGGCCGCCCGCCAGGGGGTCTCGGTCGCCGAGCTGGCGAGCTTCGCGGTGCTCTACTACCTCGCGGACGGAGACAGCGGCCGCATCGCGCGGCGCCTGCCCCCACCCCACCGCCCCGGCGAGCCGCACCCGCTCAGCAGGCTGCTGGACGACTGAGGGTCGCGACGGCGGGTGAACCGCCGGACCACCGGCGCTCAGGCGTGGCTCTCACCCGCTCCGCTCGAGCTTGCCGGCGAGCAGGGCGGAGATCCGCTCGATCGAGCCGAAGTTGCTGGGCACGACCTCGCTGTCCTCGATCGCGACCCCGTACTCCTCCTCGAGCCACGCCACGAGGCGCAGCAGTCTGCATCGAGTCGATCACGTGGCTCTCGATCAGCGGCAGGTCGTCGGTCAGCTCGGCGCGAGTGCCCTCCCACTGGGCCTCGTCGATCAAGAAGTCTCTGATCCGCTCGCTCGTCTGCTCCACGCTCTCACCCCCCGTCCGAGGCCGCCGCCTGCAGGGCCCTCCGGTCGACCTTCCCCGTCGAGGATTTCGGCAGTTGCGCCCGGAGCTCGATCTCGGGGATCATATGGGCCGGCAGTCGTTCGCGGCACATCCGGGTCAGCTGCGGTGCCGTCGTCGGCCCACCGGTCACGACGAACGCCTTCAGGCGGCTGCCGATCGTCTCGTCCGGGACGGCGAGGACCGCCGCCTCCAGCACGACCTCGATGGCGTTCAGCGCCGCTTCGACCTCGCCCAGCTCGACGCGGTAGCCGCGCGTCTTGACCTGCGTGTCGCGCCGGCCGGCGAACGTCAGCGCACCGTCGGGGCGCCGGCGCACGAGGTCGCCGGTCCAGTAGCGGCGGGTGGCGCCCCGCACCTCCAGCGTGCGGGCGGTGCGCTGCGGGTCGCCCCAGTAACCGTGCATGACCGTCGGCCCGCCGATCACCAGCTCGCCGAGCTCGCCGTCGGGCGCCGGGGAGCCGTCCTCGCGCACGACCTCCGCGCTGACGCCCGGCAGCGGCCTGCCGATCGGCACCTCGCCGGCGCGCACGTCCTCGCTGCCCACCTCGTGCCACGTGCACACGTTCGTCTCCGTCGGCCCGTAGAAGTTGAGGTAGCGGCGGTGCGGCAGCAGCTCCATGAGGCGCGCCAGCTGCTTGATCGGGAACACCTCGCCGGCGAAGATGACCGTCCGCAGGTGCTCCAGCGGCTTCGTGTGCAGCTCGCCCCGCAGCACCATCGCGGTGAGCGCGGAGGGCACCGAGTACCACACCGTGATCCCCCGCTCGGCGATGCAGTCGGCGAGCATCCCCGGGAACACCGACAGCTCGCGGGGGACGAGCACCACCGTCGCGGCGGCGCGCGCGGCCGCGAACAGGTCGAACGTGGAGAGGTCGAAGTGGAAGGGGGCGTGGCTGGAGAGCCGGTCCTCCGGCTGGACGTCCACCTCGGCGGCGGCCCACTCCACGAACGCCAGGCAGTTGGCGTGCGAGAGCATCACGCCCTTCGGCTCGCCGGTCGAGCCGGACGTGTAGAGGATGTACGCGAGCGTGTCGGGCTCGACGGCCCCTCGGGGGGTCGCGGCAGCCGAGCTTTCGACGGCCCTCCACGAGAGCCACCGCGTCCTCCCCGCCTGCTCGTCCGCCGGCGGTGCATCGGGTCCCGGCTCCCCCGACTCCTCGCGTTCCTCCTCGACGCCGATAACCGTTCGCAGCGGCACGCTCTCGGCGAGCAGGCTGCGGCACAGCCCCGCGCGGGCCTGGGAGCTGACCACGCACTCGACCCCCGCGTCGCGGAGGATGTAGGCCAGGCGGAGCACCGGAGCCTGGTCGTCCAGCGGCACGTAGGTGGCGCCGGCCTTCAGCGCCCCATAGATGCCGACGACGGCCTCCGCCGACTTCTCCAGCAGCAGCCCGACCCGGTCGCCCGGCTGCACGCCGCTTGCGGCCAGCGTCGCGGCGAGGCGGTTCGAGCGCGCGTCGAGCTCGGCGTAGGTGAGCTGACGCTCGCCGTCGATGACCGCGACACCCTCGCCGCGACGGCGAGCCGCGGCCGCCAGCAGCCCGTGGATCGAGTCGCTCACGGCCCGCGAGACTCCTCACTCCGACGCTCACAGCCCGAGGTGGCGCGCGATCACGTTGCGCTGCATCTCCGAGGTCCCCGAGTAGATGCGGCCGGCGAGCGCGTCGCGGACGTCGCGCTCCAACCCCGTCTCGGTCACGTACCCGGCGCCGCCGTGGACCTGCAGCGCGTCAAGGCTCGACTGCACGAGCGCCTCGCTGAGGTGGAGCTTGGTCATCGCCGCGTCGAGGTCCGTCGCGGTGCCCGCGTCCAGCAGCCCCGCGGTCCGGTACAGCATCAGCTGGGAGGTCTGCAGGCGCACCCGCATCTCCGCCAGCCGGTGTGAGATCGCCTGGAAGGAGCCGATCGGCGCGCCGAACTGCTCGCGCTCGCGCGCGTACGCCACGCACCGCTCGAGCTGGCGGCGCATCGTGCCGACGGCCGCCGCCAGGATCAGGCTGCGCTCCCACCGCATCGAGGTGTTGAAGATCGCCATGCCGCCGCCCCGCTCGCCGAGCAGCGCCTCCGCGGGCACGTGACAGTCGCTGAGGAACACCTCGCCCATGTGGGAGGTGCGCAGCCCCATCTTCGAGAACGGCGGCCCGACCTCCAGGCCCGGGGTGGCGCGCTCGAGCACGAACGCGCTCAGCCCAGCGAACCCGAGGCTGGCGTCGGTCGTGGCGAACACGATCGCCACGTCGCTCTCGGGGGCGTTCGTGACGAACGTCTTGGAGCCGTTCAGCACCCACCCGTCGTCGGTGGCCGTCGCGGTCGTGCGCAGCGCGAAGGCGTCCGAGCCCGACTGCGGCTCGGTCATCCCGTGCGCGGCGATCAGCGAGCCGTCGCACATCCCCGCCAGCCAGCGGCGCTTCTGCGCCTCGGTGCCGAAGTGCACCAGCGGCAGCTCGCACGCCCACGTGTGGGCGTTGATCGAGAAGATCAGCCCGTTGTCGGCGCAGCCGTAGCCGAGCGCTTCGAACGCCGCCGCCGTGGTCGTCGCGGAGAGGCCCAGCCCCCCGTACTCGACGGGCACCGGCATGCCCACGAGCCCGAGCTGCGCGCACTTGTGCCACTCCTCGCGGGTGAGCGCCCCGTCGCGCTCGCGTCGCTCCAGGTCGCGGCCCAGCTCGCCCCGGGCGAACTCGACGATCGTCCGCTGCAGGGCGCGCTGCTCCTCGTCGAGCGTCTCCGGCGCAGGCGCCACCCCGCGGCGTGTTGCACGGGCGCTCATCGCGCGGCGGGGGCCGAGCTCGCCGTCCGCGCCGGCGGGTGGGTGGGCACCAGATAACGCGCGTAGGCGGTGAAGGGGCGGTAGCCGAGACCGAGCCACGTCGGCGCGCCCAGGCCGGAGGTCTGGCACAGCGACAGCCGCGCCCCGAGCTGCTCGTAGCTGAGCTGCAGCGCCGCCCACAGGCAGCTCTGCGCCAGCCCGCGGCTCTGCCCGGGCGGGCCCGGCCGCGGCAGCCGCTGCCCCGGCTTGGGCCGGCGGATCGTCGCGGCCTGGCAGCCGAGCGCCACGCCGTGCGTGACGAGCGTCATCGCGGCGGAGAGCGGGACGCCGTCGTAGTAGGCGAGGAACGCCGCGACGTTCGGCACGTCGAGGCTGTCGGGGTCGAAGAACACCTGTGCCGCCACCGCACGCGGCATCGCGCCCATGCCCCACGCGGCCGCGACGAGCTCGAGGTAGTCCTCGCGCGCGCGTGTGTCGGCGGCGCGCCTGATCTCGACGCCCTCCGGCGGCGGCAGGTACTCGGGCAGGCCCTCGAGCACGAGCTCCGGGAGGCGCTCCAGCTCCTGCAGGGAGTCCCTGCGCGCCGCCTGCTCGAGATCGCCGTCGCCGTGCTCGCGCGCCCACAGGGCGTACCCGCTCCGGCGCGGGCCGAAGAACCGCTCGGCGCGGCGCGTCACCTCCGGCACGCTCAGCGTGTCGTTCAGTCGCAGCGCGCCGTTGCGGTAGGGGTTCGGCTGGCGGTGCGCGCCGGCGAACAGCAGCAGCCCGTCCTCCTCGGCGCACGCGCCGCCGAAGGCGGCCAGGTAGCGCAGGTACTCGGCGAGCGTGCGGTCGGCGAGGGCGAGCAGCTCGCCGGGCCGCTCCGGCTCCCCCCGCTGCGGCGCCTCCGTGGCCGCGGTGTGTGCTGCCGTCGTCCGTCCCTGCACTGTCGGCGCATCGTAGCCGATGGTCTGAGCGGCTCCGGCGCAGAAGCGCTCGGCGCCTGCGAGCGTTGATAGTCGCTATGACTGTGCTCAAAGGAGCAGACTCCGCCACGGCTCTCGTCGAGAAGCCCGCGCGCGAGGTCGCACCCGGCGCTGCGCCGGGGTCGGACGGGCGACCCTCAGAGCCCCGCCCGGAGATCTGGTTTCGCCGCCGGATCACGCTCCGCTCGGCGCTGCGGGAGCTGTGGGCCTTCCGCGAGCTGACGGTCACGCTCGCCGAACGGGACCTGCGCGTGCGCTACAAGCAGGCGGTGCTCGGCATCGCCTGGGCGGTGATCACGCCGGTGGTGATGATGCTCGCCTTCACCCTGCTGTTCAACCGCTTCGCGAAGGTCAACACCGGCGGGGCGCCGTACGCGCTCTTCTCCTATCTGGGCCTGCTGCCCTGGACGTTCTTCTCGAACTCGGTCTCCAACGGCGGCCTCAGCCTGGTCCTCAACAACGAGCTGCTGAACAAGCTCTACTGCCCGCGCGAGGTCTTCCCGATCGCCGCGATCGCCGACGCGGTGGTCGACGCGCTGATCGCCTCCTGCGTGCTCGCGCTGCTGTTCCCGATCACCGGCTTCGCGCCCAAGGCGCAGGTGTACTACCTGCCGCTGCTGCTCGGCGTCCTGTTTACGTTCACCCTCGGCGTGACGCTCGTGATCTCGGCGCTCGTGATCTACGCGCGCGACCTGCGCCTGGTGCTGCCGCTCGCGATCCAGGTCGGGCTGTTCGTCACGCCGGTGGTGTACGCCACCACTTCGCTCTCCACCTCGAAAGCGTTCCTGCTCGCGTACTCGGCGCTCAACCCGCTCGTGCCGGTGATCGACGGCATGCGCGCCACGGTGCTGCATGGGATGGCTCCGAACTGGCCCTCGCTGGCGGTCGGCGCAGCGAGCGCGCTCGTGTGGCTGCTCGGCGGCTTCCGGCTGTTCAAGCGCCTGGAGACGGGGATGGCCGACATTGCGTGAGGGCACGATCTTCGGCGGGGAGCTCTGGAAGCGGTTTCGCCTCGACGAGCGCCCGACCTACCTGCAGGATCGGCTCGCGGGCGTCGGCGATCGCGTGCGGGGCCGCTCCGGGCAGAGCTGGCGCTGGGCGCTGAGCGACGTCAGCCTCCAGATCGGACCGGGCGAATCGTGGGCGCTCGTCGGCGCCAACGGGGCGGGCAAGTCGACGCTGCTGAAGATCATCTCGCGCGTGATGTACCAAACCGCCGGCCGTCTGGAGCTGGCCGGCCGGGTCGCGGCGCTGATCGAAGTGCGCGCCGGGCTCACGCCGCTGTTGACCGGCCGCGAGAACATCTACCTGACCGGCTCGATCATGGGCCTGCGCCGCCGCGAAGTGGCGCGGCGCTTCGATGAGATCGTCGCCTTCGCCGAACTGGAGAAGGCCGTCGACCGCCAGGTCAAGTACTACTCGACCGGGATGCAGATGCGGCTGGGCTTCTCGGTCGCCGCGCACCTGCAGCCCGACATCCTGCTCGTGGACGAGGTGCTCGCCGTCGGCGACGCGAGCTTCCAGCAGCGCTGCCTGGACCGGATCCGCGCGGTGCTGAGCGAAGGCACGACGCTGCTGTTCGTCTCGCACGACCTGGCGGCCGTGGAGGCCACCTGCGCCAACGGGATGTGGCTGCACAACGGCGAGGTCCGCACGGCCGGCCCGATCCGCGAGGTGCTCTCCGGGTACCGCGGCGCGGTCGAGGGCGACGCCAAGTCGCGCGCGGACATCGAGGGGCTGATCCGGGTCTCCGACGTCCGCGCGGAGGGCCCCGACGGGGGTCTGGCCAAGACCGGCGCGCCGCTTGAGGTGAGCATGACGCTGCACAGCGAGGAGCGCTACCGCGCCTGGATCTACATCGGGGTGACGCGAGGGCGCCGCGACGCCGATCTTCCTCCTGAACCCCGGCCGTGAGACGCTGCTGGAGCCGGGGCAGACGCGCGTGCGCTGCACGATCCCCTCGCTGCCGCTGCCGAGCGGCCGCTTCTACGTGTGGGGCGGCATCTACCGCGACTGGACCCAGGGCGATGAGCTGATCGGCTGGCAGCCGCTGACGGAGCTCGACGCCTACGGCCCCGAGCTCGACGCCGCGCCGAGGGCCGTCGTGCGGCTCTCGCCGATCCACATCGAGTCGAGCTGGGAGATCGACTGAGAAGAGGCGGTCTGCGCCTCCCACCACGCCTGGCCCGACGGCGGCAGGTCGTGGATCGGGTCGTAGTACTCGAACCTGCGCGTGAGCGCGTCGGGGTCCTCCGCGTCGACTGACGTGAGGTAGTTCTTGGTCCAGTAGGAGATGCCGCGCTCGCGGTCGTAGGCGACCGTCTGGTCGACCCACCGCTTGCCGACGTACGGCACGTCGCAGACGATGCGCGGGGTCGCGAACCCCGGCAGGTAGCCCATGATCGCCTGCTGCAGCGCCTGCGCCTCGGAGATCGGCAGGCGCCAGTGCTCGCAGGCGGGGACGATGTCGCAGGTGTAGAAGTAGTAGGGGAGCACGTCGGTGGCGTCGAGCAGCGCGAAGCACAGGTCGAGCAGCCCCGCGGGCGTCGCGTTCACGCCGCGCAGCAGGACCCCCTGGTTGCGGATGTGGCGAACGCCCACGTCGGTCATCGCCCGCGCCGCCCGCGCGAACGTCGCGGTCACCTGGGAGGCGGCGTTGACGTGCGTGTGGATTGCGAGCGCGACCCCGCGCTCGGACGCCTTCGTGGCGACACGCTCGACACCGCGGCGCACCTCGTCGGCGAGCCAATGCTGGGGCAGCGACATCAGGCCCTTGGTGGCGAGTCTGATGTCGCGGACGCTCTCGATCTCGAGCAGCCCGTCGAGGAACTCCTCCAGGCGCGGCCACGGCATGTTCGCCAGGTCGCCGCCCGACACGACGACGTCGCGCACGGTGGGCGTCAGGCGCGGGTCTCGAGCATCTTCTCCCGGCGGTCGGGCCCGCGCGTCTGGAACCGCCGTTTGCCGGCCTGCTCGGTCGAGGGGCCGACCAGGTCCATGCGCGTGCAGTGCCCGCAGTACAGCGGGCACGTGGTGAGCAGCTCGACGAGCGCCTTCGTCGGGTAGCGGTGGATCAGCCCCTCGACGGTCCACATCTCGGCCTCGTGCAGGGAATCGCGCGAGGCGTAGGGGTGGGTCGGCCAGCGCGGGTGGCGGTCGGAGGCGACGGGGATCACGTAGCTGCGGACGGGGTCCGCGTAGAGCCCCTCGGTGGAGGGGACCTCGTGCGGCACCATCGTGTTCAGCACCTGGGGGGTGATGAGCATCGCCATCGTCGCGTGCGCGGCCTGGTCGCGCTGGAGGTCCTCGTAGAAACGCTCCTCGACGAGGCTCCCCAGCACCGCGCGCAGCTGGCGCACCGTTTTGATCGAGTGCCGCCGCTGCCAGCGCACGTCGCTCCACTCGGCGTCGGTGACCGCGCGCCAGCCGGGGAACCGGCGCCACTCCGGCTCGACCGCCTCGAAGCGGCGGTAGCGGTAGGGCTGGCGCTCCGGCAGCATCGTCATGACGCGCGGACCCCCGTCGCCCGCTCGAGCGCCGGCCCGAGGTGCGCCAGCAGCGTGGGCGCGCCCTCCGCCTTGATGATCGTGGCGTGCGACATGTCGGGGCCGATGACCTGATGCAGCACGACGCCGCCCAGGGCGATGTCGTCCCACGGGGTCTCCGTGCCCCCGGGCTCGGTCTGCGGCCGGAAGTAGTCGACGCGCACGCCCGAGGCCGGCGGCCAGTACGTCTTGGCTGCGCGGCTGCCCGCGACGTGCACGAGGTTCCACGGGCGCCGCGGGGCCCTCGTCCCGGTCCTGCGGGTCACCGCCAGGGCGAGGTCGCCGCTGCGGAAGTACGCCGTCCGTTCGATCCGTTCCCACAGCGCCCGAGCGCGCTTGCGCAGCCACACGGCGCGCGCGGAGGCGTCGCCCTCCCTGAGTTCGGCCATGCGGATGCGCCGGTGCGCCCGTCCCGTCGGTCGGCGCGTGCCGCGCGGGAGCGCGTCGATCAGCGCGACCATCCCGACCTCCTCGCCCTGCGCGGTCAGCTGGCGCGCCATCTCGTAAGCGACGACCCCGGAGAAGCAGAAGCCGCCGAGGTGGTAGGGCCCCTGCGACTGGAAGCCGCGCAGCTGCTCGACGTAGTAGGCCGCGAGCTCCTCGATCGAGTCGATCGGCAGCCGGCGCCCGTCGACGCCCGGCGCCTGCAGCCCGTAAGCCGGAACGCCCTCGGGCAGCCCCTCCACGAGCGTCTGGTAGCCGATCAGCCAGCCTTTGACGTCGTCGACGAGATAAAAAGGTGCCCGCCCACCCGCACGCGCGCCGTGCGAGCGCATCGGGATGACCGAGGGCCACGCCGGCTCGTGCTCTGAATCGCGCCACCCGTCGACGGCGCTCGCGAGCTCTGCGACGGTCGCGCCCTGAAAGAGCGTGGCGAGCGGCATCCGCACGCCGAGCCGCTCCTCGATCAGCGCGAACATCCGCACCGCCAGCAGCGAGTGCCCGCCGAGCGCGAAGAAGTTGTCGTGGCGGCCGATCTCCTTCACGGCGAGCATCTCCCTCCAGATCTCGGCCAGCGCGCGCTCGCTGTCGGTGCGCGGGGGCACGTACTCGCCCGCGGCGCTCTCGCGGTCGAAGCTCGGGGGCGGGCAGGGCGTCGAGGTCGACCTTGCCGTTGGGGGTGGTGCGGCAGCTCCTCCAGCGCCACCCACGCGCTGGGGATCATGTACGTCGGGCAGCCGCTCGGCGAGGAACGCGCGCAGCTCCTCCGGGCCGGGCGCCAGGCCGTGGTCGGCCGCCACCAGGTAGGCGACCAGCCGCGGGGTCGCCGCGCTGGTCGTGCCTGTCGGTGACCGCCGCGGCGCGGACGTCGGGGTGGCGCTCGAGCGCCGCCTCGATCTCGCCGGGCTCGATCCGGAAGCCGCGGATCTTGAGCTGGCGGTCGCCGCGCCCGATGAACTCGATGCGTGCCGTCGGCCAGCCACCGTGCGAGGTCGCCCGTGCGGTACATGCGCGCCTCGGGGGTCCTCGCGCGAAGGGGTCGGGCACGAAGCGCTCGGC
Source organism: uncultured Solirubrobacterales bacterium (assembly GCA_963821775.1). GTDB lineage: Bacteria > Actinomycetota > Thermoleophilia > Solirubrobacterales > Solirubrobacteraceae > Palsa-744. Next base: position 31,261 of record CAWGFB010000004.1, read on the forward strand.
CGTCAGCTGCGGGCGGTTCAGGTAGCCGCGCGCGACGCCCGCGCCGCCGACGCACAGCTCGCCCGGAATGCCGATCGGCTGCGGCTCCAGGCGCTCGTCGAGCACGTACACCCGCGTGTTCGGCAGTGGCCGGCCGATCGGCACGAACCGTCCCGGGTGAAGCTGCGCGTCCTCGGGGGGCTCGAAGTAGGTGCTGTCGATCGTCGCCTCGGTCAGCCCGTAGGAGTTGACCAGCCGCGCGGCCGGGCCGAGCAGGCGCCGGAACTGCACGTACTTGTCGTTGCGCCACGGTTCCCCGCCGATAGCGAGGAACCTCAGGGGTGCGAGCGACGCGCCCGTGCGCTCGACGTGGTCGAACAGCAGCGCCGCCGTGGCGGGCACGAACTCGGCGGCGTCGACACCCTCGCGCACGATCAGCTCGTGCACGCGCGCGGGGTCGAGCACGACCTCGCGCGGGCACAGCACGAGCTTGGCGCCGGCGAGCAGCGAGCGGATCACGTCGCCGGTGAACACGTCGAAGGAGAGGCTCGCCATCTGCAGGTGGGCGCGCAGCTCGCGCAGCCCGTACTCGCGCTCGTACGCGCGGTACACGCTCACGAGGCCCGCGTTGGTGATCATCACGCCCTTCGGCTGGCCGGTGGAGCCGCTCGTGTAGATCACGTACGCCAGGTCCTCGCCGCCGGCGCGGGTGGGCGGGTTCTCCGCCGACGTCGCGTCGAGCGCGCCGGGCGCGTCCACCTCGATGACGGTCGCCGTCTCGGGCGCGTGTGTGTCGGGCGCGTGTGCTCGGGCGCGGTGCCGTCGAGTGCCGCGTGCGTGAGCAGCAGCTTCGGGCCGGGCGTCGCCGACCATGAACTCGATCCGGTCCGCCGGGTACAGCGGGTCGAGCGGGATGTAGGCGCCGCCGGCCTTCATCGACCGCCGAGCACGGCCGGCACGAGGTCGATGCGACTTCTCCATCAGGATCCCGACGACGCTGCCCGGGCCGACGCCGTGCGCGCGTGAGCAGCCAGGCGATGCGGTTCGCCCGCGCGGTTCAACTGCGCGTAGCGTGAGCCGCTCCCGCGCCGAAGCACGACCGCGTCGGCGTCCGGGGTGCGCGCGACCTGCGCCTCGAAGAGCTCCTTGATCGAGTCTCGCTCGCGGCAGCCGGCTCGCCGCTGCCGTTCCAGGCGAGCAGCACCTTGGCGCGCTCGGCCTCCGAGAGCATCGACAGGCGCGAGAGGCGCGCGGTCCGAGCCGGTGGTCGCGGCGCTCTCGGCGAGCGTGCGGAAGTGCTCGGTCATGCGCTGCACGGTCGGCCGGCTCGAACAGCTCGGTGCTGTACTCCCAGGTCGTGTTGAGCCCGGTGCGTGCGCTCGCTCATGCCGAGCAGCACGTCGAACTTCGACCACCCCTTCTCGTGCGTGATCTCGGTGCAGCGGATCCCGGCCGGCTCGAACTTCGGCCGCTCGTCTGCCAGGCCGGGTTGTGGTAGCACGATCATCGCCTGGAAGACCGGCGTCTGGCTGAGGTCGCGCTCGGGGTTGGTGGCGCGCACGATCGTCTCGTAGGGCACGTCGGCGTGCTGCGAAGGCCTCGAGCGTCGTCTCGCGCGTGCGTGCGAGCAGCTCGCTGAAGGTGCGGGTCGCCCGACAGGTCGACGCGCAGGGCGAGCGGGTTGATGAAGTAGCCGACCATCGAGTCGAGCTCGGTCCGGTTGCGCCCCGCAAACGGCGTGCCGATCACGACGTCGTCCTGGCCGGAGTAGCGCGCGAGCAGCGTGGCGAACGGGCGAGCAGCGCCACGAACAGCGTGGCGTCCTGCCGGCGCGCGACGCCGGCGAGCGCCCTCGCGGGTCGCCGTGTCGAGCATCATGCTCATGTGGTCGCCCACCTAGGAGCGCACCGGCGGGCGCGGGAAGTCGGTGGGGAGGTCCAGGCGCGAGGGCGCGCCCTGCAGCTTGCGCCTGCCAGTAGTCGAGCTGCGCGTCGGCCACGCCGGTCGTCAAGCCAGTCGCCGCTGCCACACCGCGTAGTCGGCGTACTGGATCGGCAGCGGCGGGAGCGCGCGGCTCCTCCCCACGGGCGAACGCGTCGTAAAGGGCGGAGAGGTCGCGGAACAGCGCGGTCCGCGAGTAGCCATCGGTCGCGATGTGGTGGAGGTTGACCATCAGGACGTGCTCGGTCGGGGGACAGTGGATCACGGTCGTGCGCATCACCGGCCCGTTGACGAGGTCGAACGGGAACCCCGACTCCTCCTTGAGGATCCGCTGCGCCTGCGCCTCGCGCTCGTCACGCGGGTGCTCACGCAGGTCGACCACGTTGCACACGACCGGCCGGGCCGGGCCGATCTCCTGCATCGGCTGGCCGTCGATCACCACGTAGGTGGTCCGCAGGATCTCGTGGCGCTCGGTGAGCGCCTCGAGGCTGCGCTGCAGCAGCTCGACGTCGAGCGGGCCCTGCAGGTGAAAGGCGCCGGGGGCGTTGTAGGCGATGCCGTCGTTGAAGACCTGGCTCAGCAGCCACAGCAGCTCCTGGGAGCGGGAGAGGACCGTCGGGCTGTGGAGGGCGCGCGGGGCGATCGTGGCCTGGCGCGCCGCCTCGGCCCGCCGCGCCATCAGGCGCCGCTCGAGCAGCGCCCGCTGCGCCGGCGTCAGGCTCTGAAGGCGCTGCGCCACGCCGGCTTGCTCCTTGGCGCTCACCTGCGCCCTCCACAGCCGGCAGGCACGTGCGTCGCTCTCGGCCGGCGATGGGGCCTTCGCTGGCCGAGAAGGCGATCACATACGCAGCCGTGGCCGCGCCGATGTTGGCGTCGATCCCGCGCATTGTGCGCCGCGTGAAGGACAACCGGCCTGCACCTGTGTCGCACCGGACCGGCGGGGTGGCGGCGAACAGCCGCAGGTGCCGGCGAGGCGGTTGGCTTGGTGGTGGTCGCGAGCGGACCTTCCAGCGCGGGGTTCGCGGTGGGCGGCGCCGGACCTTCCAGCGGGTTCGTGGGGGGCGGCCAGGTTTCAAATGCAGGCGGCGTTTCTTCGGGAGAGAGTCCCCGGGCCACGAAGCTCCAGAATTCCTGCTCTACAAACAGGCCGTTTGTATTCGGCAAACCAGCGCTGCTGAGGCCCGGCGGGGTGGGCATCCCCGGGCAGGCGTTTGGCTCGGCGCCGGCATCGGAGTCCTGGCACACCCAGGTGTGGGCTCCGTTCTGGATGCCGAGCGTCACCACCGCGGGCGATTCCGCCGGCGCGAATGCGCACGGACCGGAGTAGGTGTAGCGCAGCGTGGAGGCCAGCGGGTAGCCGATCGTGTCGTCGACGCGCCGGCCTGTGCACCCGAGCCGCGCGGCAGCCCAGTCGGCGAATGCGGGCACGTCGAGATGGGGGTTGACATCCGTGTCGTAGTAGAGTTTTTCGTCGATCCCGTAGTTGCTGAGCGCCATCATCACGAAGAAATGTGAGTTGGTGCTGGGGCAGGCGGGCACCCCTTCGTATAGCTGCAGACTCGAGCTGTCGATCAGGTAGGCGCGAAACAGCGGCGAGTTCTGGACGTCGCACATGACATCCGCGGTCATGTTGCCGCCGCTGCTCGTTCCCGCCGCGTAGACGCGCTGGGGATCGACGCACTGGTTCAGCCCGGCCCCCGAGCTCGGACACTGTGTGATCGCTTCCACGACCGCGGTCACATACGGCTCGTCGTTGACGGCGGTGCTGGTCGCCGGGTCGATGTTGCGCTTGTCCCAGTTGTTGTCGCGCCCGCAGGGGGCCGCCATGTAGACGACGACGAAGCGCTGTGACGGTGCGAGCGAGGCGAACCGGCCGGACGGCTGCAGGCCGCAGTTGCCGGCCGCGTAGAACACCAGCACAGCCGGCGCGCGATTTTGCGGCGACGGCACCAGGTTCGTGGGCCGCCAGACACCGTATTCGCGAGTCGACGTCGTGCCGTCGCCGTTGCTCACTTCCGCGAGCGTGTACGCGGCGACCCCCTCCGCCGGTGCGCAGGGAGCCGGCGTGCAGATGGCCTGGCTTGCGCCTGAGATCGCGCTCGCCGCCGCGCTGCGGGTGCCGATGAGCAGGAGGAGCGCCGGCCCCATGCATATCAACGACGCGCGGACCGACATGCTTTGGGCCCACGTTCCGAGGGCCCTTTGGCGTACCGTCAGCACAGGCTCACTCCCTTCCCTCAACCTCAGCCAGCAGCGAAGCCAGCTCCTCCTCGTCGGCGGTCCGCAGGAGCTCCGTGGAGATCGCCGCGGCCAGCTCGCGCAGGGTGGAGCTCTCGAACACGCTCGCCAGGCGCAGCTCCAAGCCAAGGCTCTCCTGCGCGCGCGCCAGCATCCGCACCGCCAGCAGCGAGTGCCCGCCGAGGTCGAAGAAGTCGTCGTCCAGGCCGATTCGTTCGACGCCCAGGACCTCGCTCCAGATCTCTGCGAGCTTCTGCTCAACCGGTGTCTGCGGCGCCGCGTACGCGGCGGGCGAGGCCGCGCGCGAGCCGTCGGGGGCGGGCAGCGCGCCGCGGTCGACCTTCCCGTTCGCGGTCAGCGGCAGGGTCTCGACGTACACGAACGCGGCCGGCACCATGAAGGGCGCCAGGCGCGCCTTGCACAGCCGCCGCAGCGACTCCGCCGAGACGGTCCGCCCGCCTGCCGCTGTCACGTACGCGACCAGCCGCTGGTCGCCGGGGCGGTCCTCGCGCACGATCGCGACCGCCGCCGCCACGTCGGGGTCCTCGCCGATGACCGCCTCGACCTCGCCCAGCTCGATGCGAAATCCGCGCAGCTTCACCTGCTGGTCGATGCGCCCGAGGAACTCGAGCGTCCCGCCCTCCCGCCAGCGCACGAGATCGCCGGTCCGGTAGACGCGGGCGGGTGGGTGAGAGACGGATCGAGGGAGAAGGGGTCGGCGAGGAACGCCGCGGCCGTCAGCTCCGGCCGGTCGTGGTAGCCGCGGGCGAGCCCCTCGCCGCCGATGTACAGCTCGCCGGGGACGCCGACGGGGACCGGCTGGCGGTGGGCGTCGAGGACGTAGAAGCGCGTGTTGGCGATCGGCCCGCCGAGCGGCGGCGGCCCCTCGCCGGGCGCCAGCGCCAGGATCGAGGACCACACCGTCGTCTCGGTGGGCCCGTACATGTGCCACAGCGCCGCGCCCCGGGAGTGCAGCTCCCGCGCCAGCGCGCCCGGCAGCGCGTCGCCGCCGCACACGATCTTCAGCGCCGAGCTGCCCGTCCAACCGCAGTCGAGCAGCAGCTGCCAGGTCGTCGGGGTGGCCTGCACGAAGCTCGCGCCGCAGCGCGCCAGCCAGTCGGCGAGCTCGATCCCGTCGAGGGTCGCCTCGCGGGGGACGATCACCAAGCGCGCGCCGCTGCACAGCGGCAGGTACCAGTCGGGCACGGAGAGGTCGAAGGCGGGGGTCGTGAGGTTGGCGAGCACGTCGTCCGGCCCCAGGCCGGGCTCCCGGCGCATGTGGGCGATCAGGTTGGCGACCGAGCGGTGCGTGACCTCGACCCCCTTGGGCCGGCCGGTCGAGCCCGAGGTGTAGATCACGTAGGCGCGTTGCTCAGGGTCAACCTTCACGCCGAGCGGCTCGGCCGGACGGCTCTCGATCCGGCTGCGGTCGCGGTCGAGGTGCACGATCCGCGTCCGCTCGGGGTCCGCCAGGCCATCGGCGCGGCTGTGGGTGATGAGCACGCCCGCCCCCGCGTCGGTGAGCATGAAGGCCTGGCGCTCCGGGGGGTAGAGCGGGTCGATCGGCACGTACGCCGCTCCGGTCTTCAGCACGGCGAGCATCGCGACCACCAGCTCGACCGAGCGCTCCAGGCACACGCCGAGGAGCTGCCCGGGGGCGACCCCGGCGTGCAGCAGCTCGTGCGCGAGCTGGTTCGAGCGCTGCTCCAGCTCGCCGTAGGTGCAGCGCTCCTGCGCTGAGACGACCGCGATCGCCTCGGGCGCGCGGGCGGCCTGCGCGGCGAAGAGCTCGTGCAAGCAGCGGCGCTCGTAGGGGCGCTCGGTGGCGTTCCAGGCGATGAGCATCTCCGAGCGCTCGGCGGGGGTCAGGAGCGGGAGTGTGGAGAGGCGCTGCCCCGCGTCCTCGGCGATGGCGTTCAGCAGCGTCGTGTAGTGGCCGATCAGGCGCTCGATCGTGGACGCCTCGAAGAGGTCGGTCGAGTACTCCAGCTGAGCCTGCAGCGAGCCGTCGGTCTGCTCGCGCACGACGATCGACAGGTCAAAGCGCGCCCACTGCCAGCCGGGGATCGGCAGCTGCTCCAGCACGGCGCCCGCCAGCCGGGGAGGCTCGGGCGGGGCCACGTCGTAGCCGAACAGCACCTGGAAGATCGGGGTGTGGCTCTGGGAGCGCTGCGGGTTGAGCGCCTCCACCAGCTTCTCGAACGGCAGGTCCTGGTGGGCCCGGGCCTCGAGCGTGCTCAGCTTCACCCGTTGCAGCAGCTCGGCGAAGGTGGGGTCGCCGGCGAGGTCGGTGCGCAGCGCGAGCGTGTTGGAGAAGAACCCGAGCAGGTTGGCCGTCTCCTCGTGGTGGCGGCCGGAGGCGGGCACGCCCACCACCAGGTCCGCCACGCCCGTGTAGCGGTGCAGCAGGGTCTTGAACGCCGCCAGCAGCAGCATGAACGTGGACACGCCGTGGCGGGGGGCCGCCGCGCGCAGTCGCTCGGCAAGCTCCCGCTCGATCGTGAACGCCCGCAGCCGCCCGCGGTGGCTCTGGACGCTCGGCCGCGGCCGGTCGAAGGGCAGGTCCAGGCGCTGCGGGGCGCCGTCGAGCTGCTCGCGCCAGTGCTCGAGGAGCTCCTGCAGCCGGCCGCCGTCGAGCTGCTCGCGCTGCCAGCGAGCGAAGTCCGCGTACTGGATCGGCAGCTCGGCGAGCTGGGGCCGCTCGCCACGCGCCAGCGCGGCGTAGATCTCATCGAGCTCTCCGAACAGGAGCGTGCTGGAGACGTGGTCGGAGCCGGCGTGGTGCAGCACGATCAGCAGCAGGTCCTCCTCGGCGTCGAGGTGGACGACCGCGGCGCGCAGCAGCACGTCGCCGGCCAGGTCGAAGGGTCGGGCCGCGAAGGCGCTCAGCAGCTCGTGCGCCCGCGCCTCGCGCTCCGCCGCCGCCTCCGAGCGCAGGTCCCACACTGTCAGCTGCGCCTCGCCCGCGGGCGAGACCTGCTGGGCGGGCACGCCGTCGACCAGCCCGATCGTCGTGCGCAGGATCTCGTGGCGCATGACGATCCGATCGAGCGCCCGCTTGAGCCGCTCAGTGTCCAGATGCGCGGCGACGCGCACGAGCGTCGGGACGTTGTACGCGGCCAGGCCGGGCATGATGCGGTCCAGCAGGAAGAGCCGCTCCTGGGGGAAGGAGAGCGGCTGGGGGCCTTCGCGAGCCTCCGTGCGGATCACCGCTCCCACCCCAGGTCCCTGCCGAGCAGCTCGTACAGGCGCTCGTTGTGCGGGCGGAAGTACTCGGTCAGCTGCGCCCGCTCGCTCACGCCGATCGCGTCGTACGCGGCCGTGTGCAGGGGCTGCAGGTCCCCGTAGCGGTGCTCGGGCAGGCCGAGGAAGCGGTGAACGTCGTCGAGCGTCCGCTGCGGCTCGCGCGCCAGCTCCTCGAGCGTCAGGACGTGGAGCTGCTCGCGGGGGAAGAGCGCGAGCCAGCGTTCGAGCTGCTCGGCGTAGCGGCTGCGCATCAGGTAGGACCAGCAGCCGATCGCCCAGCTGTTGTAGTGCGGGCTGCCCATCGCTCGGGCGCGCTCGCCATCCAGGCGCCGGTCCTCGAGCGCGACGGCCTCGGCGAAGGACTCGAGCGGCTCCTCGCCCTCGCGCCGGGACATCTGAAACTGCGAGTGGGCGCGGTCGACCGGGTTGCGCAGGGTCGCGATCAGGCGCGCCCGCGGCAGCAGCCGCGCGAGCCGCTGCGGAGCCCAGTAGTGCGAGATGTAGGAGGGGCTCGCCTCGCCGGTCGCGAACGGGCGTCCGTGCTCGCGGGCGAAGGCTGTCTGCTCGGAGCGCAACGGGAAGTGCTTGCGGTACCAGTCCTCGCCGCGGTGGTGGTTGTAGTCGAAGAAGTGCACCTCCTTGGTGGTGGCGGGCGCGACGAAGGGGTGCTCGCCGAGCCACCCGTAGAGGCTCGTGGTGCCGGCCTTGGCGGCGCCGATGATCACGAACTCGGGCAGCACCCGGCCGCGGCCCGGGTTGCGCCGGGCGAGCCTGCGCAGCCGCTGGTAGTGGGAGTGCAGGTGGTTGTACGCCGGCCGCGGCAGGTCGTTGCGAAGGCGCCGGTCGAGGGTGCCGCGGGCGCGCGAGATCGTCTGCGAGCGGTTCACAGGTGCTCCCGCAGGCGCTCGTAGACGAAGCCGACCGTGGGCTCGGTCATCGCCTGGCGGTTGTTGTCGTGCTCGCCGGGCACCGCGTAGGACCTCGACCCCCTCGGCCGCGAGCCCCTCCCAGCCGAGGGTCGAGTCCTCGTAGAGCCCCTCGCCGTGGAACACGAGGATCTCGCCCGGGTAGACGGCGGGCTCGTAGGCGCGCTCGGCGTGCGCATGCAGCTCCAGGAAGTAGTGCTCGCGGAAGCGCTCGGGGACCGGTCGGCCGAGCGCGAGGGCGAGCCGGTGTAGGGGCCCCGCGCCTGCCACAGCGCCCCCGTCAGCAGGCGCCGCGGCTCGTGGGCCGCGCGGCGGAGCCGCTGCACCTGCCGGGCGAGCGAGCCGCGCAGCCGCTGGGAGCGGGTGGGCGGCGCCGGCCGGGGGTGCCTCGCCCGCCAGGAGGGCTGGTTGCCGTACCAACGCCACTGCTTGATCCAGCTCGGGCTCGGGCCGTTGAAGACCACGAGCAGCTCCACCTCCTCGCCTTCGGCGAGCAGCTGGTTGGCGAGCTCGAAGGCGACGATCGTGCCGAAGCAGTAGCCGGCGATCCGCCACGGGCCGCCGGGGTGCACCTGCGCGCATCTCCGACAGATAGTGGGTGGCCATCTCCTCGCACGCTCTTCAGCGGCCGGCGCCGCCGTAGAGGCCCTTGCGACTGCAGCCCGTAGAAGGGCTGGTCGGCGCCGAGCCGCCGGGCCAGCGGCGCAAGATGCAGGATCGTGCCGGCGCCGCCGTGCACGCAGAAGATCGGGGCTGGGTGCCCGAGCGGCTGGATCGGCACGAGCGAGCGTCCAGCGCGAGGCGGGCTCGCGCCTGCTCGATCAGCTCCGCGAGCGCCGCGATCGTCGGCGCGCCGGAAGATCGCGCCCAGCGGCAGCTCGTCGCCCAGCTCGTGCTCGATCGCGGCGAACAGGGTCGCCGCCGCCGAGCGAGGTCACGCCGAGGTCGAAGAAGTTGTCGCTCACCCCGATCGGCGCGCATGCCGAGCTCGCGCTCCCAGATCGCCGTGAGCCGCCGCTCGAGCTCCGTCGCGGGGCGACCAGTCGTGCTCGGTCGCGCTCGCACGGGCGTCGGCTCGGGCAGCGCCTTGCGGTCGACCTTGCCGTTCGGGGTGAGCGGGAAGGCGTCCAGCGACGTCACGGTCGAGGGCACCATGTACTCGGGCAGCGTCTGCGCGACGAAGCGCCGCAGCTCCTCGGCGCCCACCGGCATACCGCTCGGCGATCACGTAGGCCGCCAGCTCCGCCTCGGTGCTCTCCTGCCCGCGTGCGACCACCACCGCCTCTTTGACCGCCGGGTGGCGGGCGAGCACGGTCTCGATCTCGCCGAGCTCGATGCGGAAGCCCCGGACCTTGACCTGGTGGTCGATCCGGCCGAGGAACTCCAGCTCGCCGTCGGCGCGGTAGCGGGCGAGGTCGCCGGTGCGGTAGATCCGCGCGGGCGCCGGAGGCGGTCAGGGTCGAACGGGATCCGGGACGAAGCGCTCCTCGGTCAGATCCGGCCGGCCGCGGTAGCCGCGCGCGAGGCCGTCGCCGCCGATCCACAGCTCGCCCGGCGTCGCCGACCGGCACGCGGCTGCAGCTGCTCGTCGAGGACGTAGACCGTGGTGTTGGCGATCGGCCGCCCGATCGTCGGCCGCTCACCCGGTCCTCGATCCGCTTGCACGTCGACCAGATCGTCGTCTCGGTCGGCCCGTACATGTTCCACAGCTCCACGCCCAGCTCCACGAGCGCCTGTCGCGAGCAGCGGCCGGCAGCGCCTCGCCGCCGCACAGCGCCTTCAGCCCCGCGCGCCCCTGCCAGCCGGAGTCGACCAGCATCCGCCAGGTCGTCGGGGTCGCCTGCATCACGGTCGCGCCGGCGGCGTCCAGCAGGCTCGCCAGCGCCCGCGGGTCGGTGGTCTCGCTGGCGCGCGATCACCACGCGCGCGCCGATGACCAGCGGCAGGTAGAGCTCGAGGCCGGCGATGTCGAACGACAGCGTGGTCACGGCCAGCAGCACGTCGGCGGCGTCGAGGCCCGGCTGCTCGCGCATCGTCGACAGGAAGTTGACCAGCGCCCGGTGGGGGATCTGCACGCCCTTGGGCTTGCCGGTCGAGCCCGAGGTGTAGATCACGTAGGCGAGCTGCTCGGGGTCGCCCTCCACGGCTGGCGGGGCGTCGCCCGCCCGGGCGATCTCCGGCCAGTCGCGGTCCAGGCAGAGGACCTCGACGCCGCCCCCGACCGGCAGTGCCCCGAGCGGCCGCTCCTGTTCGACGCCGGCTCCCGCCGGCTGCGCCTCCAGCAGCCGCTCCTGGGTGAGCAGGATCGGCGCCTGCGAGTCCTCCAGCATGTACGCCTGGCGGTCCGGGGGGTAGGCGGGGTCGATCGGCACGTAGGCCCCGCCGGCCCGGAGGATCCCGAGCACGCCGACGAGCATCTCCACCGAGCGCTCCACGGCGATCCCGACGAGCACGTCCGGCCCCACGCCGAGCGCCCGCAGGTGGTTGGCGAGCTGGTTGGAGCGCAGCTGCAACTCGCCGTAGGTGAGGCGCTCGCCGCCGCACTCGACGGCGACCGCCTGCGGCGTGCGCTGCGCCTGCTCGGCGATCAGCTCCTGCAGGCACTGCTGCGGATAGGCCGCCGCCGTGGACGGTCTGGCCTGTACGTCCGCACCGGCCGCTCCCATCAGGGCCGTCCCGGCGAGAGATCGTCGGCCAGCAGCCGCTGCGCCTCCTCATCGGACATCGACTCCAGCTCCGCCATCAGCCGGGCCGTCTCGTCCCCCTCGGAGTCGCCCATCAGCCCGACGATCTCCTCTGCGAGGCTCGCGACCGTCGGGCAGGTGAAGAGGCTGTGCAGCGGCAGGTTGACCGCCAGGTCGCTGCGCACCTGCGCGACGACCTGCGTGGCCAGCAGCGAGTGCCCGCCCAGCGCGAAGAAGTCGTCATCCACCCCGACTCGCGCGACGCCGAGGACCTGGGTCCAGATCGTGGCGAGCGCCTCCTCGACCGGGGTCCGCGGGGCGACGTACGCGGTGCTCTGCGCGTCCGCCAGATCGGGGTCGGGCAGCGCCAGCCGGTCGATCTTCCCGCTCGGGGTGCGCGGCATCTCCGCGACGATCACGATCGCGCTCGGCACCATGAACTCCGGCAGCCACTCCGCCAGGTGGGCGCGGAGCTGCTCCTGCCCGAGTGCGCCCGCGACCGTGCAGTAGGCCACCAGCCGCAGCTCCCCGCCGGCGCCCGCCTGTGTGACGAGAACCGCCTCGCGCACCTGCTCGTGGGAGCGCAGCGCGGCCTCGATCTCGGCCGGCTCGACGCGGTAGCCGCGCAGCTTGAGCTGTTCGTCGGAGCGCCCGAGGAACTCGAGCGTGCCGTCGGGCAGCCACCGCGCGCGGTCGCCCGTGTCGTACATCCGCACCCCCTCCGCGGCGAACGGGTCCGCGCAGAAGCGCTCGGCGGTCAGCTCCGGGGCGCCGACGTACCCGCGCGCCACGCCCGCGCCGGCGATGAAGAGGCGGCCGGGGACGCCGACCGGGAGCGGGCGCCCGCCCTCGTCGAGCACGTAGCAGGCGGTGTTCGCGATCGGCCGCCCGAGCGGCACGCACGCCGGCCCGTACTCGCCCGGCCCCGCACCGACCGCGAACGTACACGACCCGATCGTGGTCTCGGTCGGGGCGTAGTGGTTGAGGATCTCGCAGCCGCCGAGGGCGCGCACGCGCTCGACGAGGTCCCAGCCGGCGCGCTCGCCGCCGACGACCAGCCAGCGCCGGGGCAGGACCCGGGGGTCCCCGGCGGCCAGCAGCGCGCCGATGTGCGAGGGCGTGATCTTCAGCACGTCGACCGCGCGGGACTCCATCGCGCGGGCGAAGGCGCCCGGATCGCCCGCGGCCTGCGGGCTGACGAGCACGAGCGTGCCGCCGGAGCAGAGCGCGCCGAACACGGAGGTGTTGCCGAGGTCGGTCGAGATCGAGGTCACGAGCGCGAACGACAGCGGCTCCGCGTCGGCGCCGAGGCGCCGTGTGATGTACGCGGCGTAGTTGGCGAGGTTGCCGTGGGTGACTGCAACGCCCTTGGGTGTGCCGGTCGAGCCGGAGGTGTAGATGACGTACGCGAGGTGCTCGTGGGCGACGGCGCTCGCCGGCTCCTCGGCGGGCTCGCGCCCTGGCTCGACCGTGCTCGCCGGCTCCGCGGCGGGCTCGCGCTCGAACTCCGCGCGGTCGCGGTCCAGACACACGACCTCGCCCTCGAAGCTCGCGAGCCGCGGCAGCAGGCGCTCCTGCGTGACGAGCGCCCGGGCCCCGGCCGCCGCCAGCTGATGGCCGAGGCGCGCAGGCGGATGCTCGTAGTGAAGGGGCACGTAGGCGCCGCCGGCCTTGAGGATGCCGAGCAGCCCGACCACCATCTCGATCGAGCGGTCCGTGCACAGCCCGACCGCGACGTCGGGGCCGACCCCGGCCCCGCGCAGGCGCTGTGCGAGCCGATCGGCGGCTGCGTCGAGCTCGGCGTAGGTGATCGCTCCCCGCTCGTCGAGCACCGCCTCGCGGTCGGGCGTCGAGCGGGCCCACCGCGCGATCAGCTCGTGCACGCACTGCGGCGGCACCTCCGTGGCGGTGTCGTTGAGCTCGCGCAGCACGCGCGTGCGCTCGCGCTCGGGGAGCAGCTCCACCTCGCCGAGCGCCACGCCCGGGTCGGCGGCCGCGGCCCGCAGCAGCTGCACGAGCCCCGCCGCGAGCGCCTGCACGGTCTCGGGTCGGTGGCGCGCCGGGTCGAAGACGAGGCCGAGCGTGAGTCGCTCGCCGTCGGTGCCGCACGTCGCCGCCAGCGCGAGCTGCGGCTCGCAGCTCGAGCAGCCGCTCGATCCTCAGGCGCAGACCCTCGGGCTGGTGCAACTGCGCGGGGTGCTCGACGAACCCGATCTCGACGGCTGCAGGCCCCTCCGCGGGAGCGTAGTCCTGCAGCACGAGCGCTTGCCCGCGCGCCCGGTCGACGGCGGCGAGCACCTCGGCGAGCGAGCGGGCGCCCTGCACTTCCGCAGCGATCGGCACGGGACACGCGAACGCGCCGAGCGCGCCTTCGAGATCGCCGTGGCGGCGCTCGCCCGCGAGAAAGGCGACGGTGGCCGACTCGGTGGCGGCGAACCGTCCCACGACCGCCTGCCAGGCGGCGTGGACAAGCGCCGCGGCCGAGGTCCCGTAGCGCGCGGCCTGCGCGCCGAGCGCCTGCGCGAGCGCGTCGTCGATCTCGACCTCGATCCGCTCGCGCTCGGCGCTGCGCTGCGCGCCGGCGAAGGGCAGCGCGGGGGAGGAGCTCTCGCCGGGCTCCCGCCACGCCGCGCGCGCGGCGTCCGCCTCCGGCTCCTCGGAGGCGCTCAGCTCATGCTGCCAGGCCGAGAAGTCCGCGTACTGGAGCGGGTCCTCGACGACCTCCGCGCCGGCCAAGTCGGCGGAGAGCCCCTGCAGCAACAGCGCCACCGAGGCCGGGTCGGCGCACAGCGCGGAGACGGTGAGGATCAGCCTGTGCTCGCGCTCGCCGGTGCGCGCCAGGATCGCCCTCACGAGCGGGCCGCGCTCGACGTCCAGCTCCACGCCCAGCTCTACTTGCAACACCTCTTGCAGGCGCTCCCCGAGGCGCTCCCCGCCCGCGCCCTCCCCGGCGAGCTCGAGCGTGTCAAAGTGGGGCTCGAGCTGCGGGTTGACCACCTGCAGCGGCATGGTCAGGCCCGGTTCGCGCGCGAACGTCGTGCGCAGGCTCTCGTGCCGGCCCACGACCGTCCGCAGCGCGCTCGCGACCCGCGCGGCGTCGAGCTCGCCCTCGATCGCGAGGACCGCCTGGGTACGCGCCATCGGCCGGGGTTCGGCGACGAAGACCCGCTCCTGCTGGGGGGAGATCTGAAAGCGCTCCACGGTCGTACTCGGCATCTGTCCGTTCTTCGAGAGGCTGGATTACCCCCCATCTGTCTGTTAACGAAGCTGGGGCACGCAACTTACGCTGCCGGTCCCGCCGAGCGGGACGCTCAGCGCTGCGAGCGGCGCCGGATCGAGTGCCCGGCAGGCCTCCGCGAGCCGGGCAGCAGCGCCAGGAGCGGGACGTCGGGGTCCTCGACGACCCGGGCGAGGAGCTCGCGCAGGCGCTCCTCGAAGCCCGTGATCGAGGCGGCGTCGAAGAGGTCCCGGTCGAACTCGAAGAAGCCTCGCAGCGCGGGCCCGGCGACTTCGAGCTCGAGGGCCAGATCGAAGCGGGAGAAGCCGATGTCCACGGGCAGCGGTTCGACCTGCAGCCCACTCAGCGCCGGCGCGGGCCGCGGGTGGGCCTGGGCGCGGAAGTTCACCTGGAACAGCGGGTTGCGGCTAGGGTCCCGCCGCGGCGCCACCGCCTCGACGACCTGCTCGAAGGGCAGCTCCTGGTGGGCGTAGGCGTCGAGCGCGGCGGCGCGGGCGCGGCCCACCACATCGCGGAAGGAGGGGTTGCCGTCGAGGCGGATGCGCAGCGCGATCGTGTTCGTGAAGAAGCCGATCAGGCCCTGCAGCTCGACCTCGTTGCGGTTGGCGATCGGGCTGCCGATCACGATGTCCTGCTCGCCGGTGAGGCGCGCCAGGAGCGTCGCGAAGGCCGCCAGCGCGGTCATGAAGAACGTCGCCCCCTGCGGGCGCCCGATCTCGAGCAGCGCGTCGGCCAACTGCCGGTCGAGCGTGAACCGGTGGTGGGAGCCCTCGTGGCGCTGCACCGCGGGCCGCGGGCGGTCGGTGGGCAGCCGCAACAGCTCCGGCGCGCCCGCGAGCGCGCGCGCCCAGTGTGAACGCAGCGCCCGCAGCGCCTCCCCCTGCAGTCGTTCCCGCTGCCAGACGGCGTAGTCGGCGTACTGGATCGGCAGCGGGGGCACCTCGGGCGCGCGGCCGGAGCGCGCGGCGTCGTACAGCTCGGACAGCTCACTGAAGAGGATGCCGTCGGAGTGGGCGTCGGCCGCGATGTGGTGCATGTTCAGGAGCAGGACGTGCTCCTCGGGTCCGAGCGCCACCAGCGTGGCGCGCAGCATCAGATCGCCGGTGAGATCGAAGGGCCTGCGCGAGAGCTCGCGCAGCCGCTCATCAAGCTCCTGCTCGGAGCGCGGCGGGGGGCCGGGCTCGATCGCCAGCGCGAACGAGCCCGCGTCGAGCAGCCCCTGCACGGGTTCGGCGGCCAACGCTCGCCCAGTCTCGGTGTCCAGCGTTCGCCCAGCGTCGGCGCCCGGTGTCCGCCCAGCCTCGGCGTACGGGACGACCACGGTACGCAGGCTCTCGTGACGCCCGATCACGGCGCGCAGCGCGCGCTCCAACGCGCCCCGGTCGAGCTGCCCGCGCAGGCGCAGCGCGCGCGCTCCGTTGAACGTGGGCGCGCCGGGCTGCAGCTGCTCCAGGAACCACATCCGCTGCTGGGCGAACGAGAGCGGGGCCGGCGCGGCCGACGCGCGGCGCGGGATCGTTCGTGCGCTCGCCGCCTCGCGCCGGCGCTCAAGAGCGCGCGCCAGCAGCGCGCGCTTGGCCGGCGAGAGCGGTTGGGCCTCGGTCACCCGTTCCCGCCGGTCACCCGGCCGCGGCGCCGGCGTCCACCTGCGCGCGGACCACCTCCGCGAGCGCGGCCACGGTGGGGGCCGCCAGCAGCGCCCGCAGGGGGACCTCGCCATACCGTCGGCGGATCCGCATCGTCGCCTGCGTCGCCAGCAGCGAGTGGCCGCCGAGCGCGAAGAAGTCGTCGTGCACGCCGACGCGCTCGACGCCGAGCAGCTCGCGCCAGATCTCCGCGATCTGCCGCTCGATCTCGTCCCGGGGAGCTACGTGGTCGGCCTCGCGCTGGGCCTGCAGCTCGGCGAGGCCCGCCAGCGCGCCGCGGTCGACCTTCCCGCTGGCGTTCAGCGGCAGCGAGTCGGCGACCCTAAACGCCGCTGGGATCATGTAGCTCGGGCAGGGTCTCGGCCAGGAACGCCCGCAACTGCTCGACGGCCGGCTGCTCGCGCGCGACGAGGTAGGCGACCAGGCGCTGCTCGCCCGCGCCGTCGCTCTCGGCGCAGACCGCCGCCTGGCGGATCGCGCCGTGGCCGAGCAGCGCCGCCTCGACCTCGCCCGGCTCGACCCTGAAGCCGCGGATCTTCACCTGGTCGTCCACGCGGCCGAGGAACTCGATCGCGCCGTCGCGCAGCCGCCGCACGCGGTCGCCCGTGCGGTACATCGCCCCGGCGTCCCTCGCCCCAGCGTCCGTGCCGGGTGCGAAGGGGTCGCGCGTGAAGCCGCCGCCGTCGCGCTCGCCGAGGTAGCCGCTCGCGACCCCCGCGCCCGTCACGCACAGCTCGCCCGGCACGCCGGCCGGCACCGGCTCCATCGCCCGTCGAGCACGTGGGCGCCGACGCCGGCAACGGGCGCCCGATCGGGACGGTCGCCGCGTCCTCGCGCCGCTGCTCGTCCACCTCGTAGGTCAGGCATCCCACGGTCGTCTCGGTGGGACCATAGTGGTTGAGGATCCGGCATCCGGGCGCGAGCGCCCGGACCTGCTCGACCAGCTCCCACGTGAGCGCCTCGCCGCCGAGGACCAGCCACCGCGCGGCAATGCCTGCACGGTCCCGGCGCTCAGCAGCGCCCGCAGGTGGGAGGGAGCGATCTTCAGCACGTCAAGCGCTCCCCGGCCAGCTCCTCGGCGAGCAGCTCGCCGTCGGTGCAGGACGCGACGCCGATCAGCCGCACCGCGCCGCCGCCGAGCAGGGGCGCGAAGATCGAGGTGTTCCCGAGGTCAGTGCTGATCGCGGATACGACCCCGTAGACGAGCGGGGGCGGGGTGGCCGGGTCCTCGGCGGAGAGCCGCGCGGCGATCGACGCCGCGTAGTTGGCGATGTTGGCGTGCGTGACGGCCACGCCCTTCGGCGTCCCGGTCGAGCCCGACGTGTACATCACGTAGGCGCGATCCGCCGCGGCCGCCCGCGGCTCGGGGCGCCCGGCTGAGCGGGCGGCGATCGTCTCCGCGTCGCGGTCGACGCACACGACCGTTGCGTCGAGGCCGGGCAGGTGGCCGAGCACGTGCTGTTCGCTTATCACCATGCGCGCGTCGGCATCGCGCAGCTGGCGGGCGATGCGCGCCGGGGGGTGCTCGAAGTTGAGCGGCAGGTACGCGCCGCCGGCCTTGAGGATCGCCATCAACGCGACGAGCATCGCGGGCGTGCGTTCCATGCACAGGCCCACGGCCTGCCCTTGCACCGGGCCGAGCGCGTGCAGGTGGTGCGCCAGGCGGTTGGCTGCCGCGTCGAGCTCGGCGTAGGTGAGCGACCCCGAGGAGCCGGCCACCGCGAGCCGCGCAGGCGTCAGCTGGGCGTGGCGCTCCAGTAGCTCGTGGACGAGCGCCCGAGGAGGGTGGGTCTCCCCCGGGGTGTCGCCCGCCGGTCCAGCCGCCGTCTCTGGGCCGGCCGCGGCCACCAGGCGGCCGCGCTCGTGCTCGTCGGCGATCACCAGGCGCGCCACCGGCGCGGAGGGGTCGGCCAGCGCGCTCCCGAGCAGCGTCGCGAACCGCCGCGCAAGCTCCCGCGCGTCCTCGGAGGGGACCGTCGCAGGGTCGTACTGCACCTGGCCGGAGAGCCCGCCCTGCTGCAGGCACACCGCGAGCGTCAGGCGCGCCCCGCCGCTGGGCACGCGCAGCGCGAGCAACCCGCGCGCCGGCGCCGGCAGCGAGCCGACCGCGTGATACGCCCACCCCGCGGCGGCCTGCTCGGCCACGGCCGCGAGGTCGACCGCGGCGGCGCAATCCTGAAAGCGCGCGGCGGCAGTGCGCGCGCGCCGCACCTGGTCGACGACCTCCGCGAACGTGGTCGACTCCTGGATGCGCGAGTGGATCGGGGTCGGCTGCTCGTAGGGGCCGACGGCGCCCTCCAGTTCCGGCTGTGCGCGGCCGTCGCACCAGCCGGCGAGGACCAGCTCGCGGGCGCCGGTGACGCGCGCCAGCAGCGCGTGCCAGGCGGCCTCGAGGAGGACTGCGGCCTCGGCGCCGGCGCCGACCGCGGCGCGCTGCAGGTCCGCGAGCGCGATCTCCTCGAGCTCGAGCGGGGCGCTCGCCGCCGTCCCACCGGCGCTCGCCGCCGTCCCGCCGGCCCCCGCGCTCGCCTGCGCGAACAGGATCCGCGGCGGCGCGGGCCGGGCGGCTGCCGTCTCCCGCCAGTGGCTCAGCCCCTCCTGCGCGTCGGCCTCCTCCCCGGCCAGCAGCTCGTGGCGCCACTGGGCGTAGTCGGCGTACTGCACCGGCTCCGGGGCGTCGGCGGCCGCGCCGCCGTAGGACTCGCACAGCTCCCGCACGAGCCCCGGCAGCGAGGTCGCGTCGGCGCAGGCCGCCCACGCGCTCAGCACCAGCAGCGCCCGGGGCTCCTCGCCGCCGACCACCAGCGCCCGCAGCGGCGAGCCGTGCGCGAGATCCTGCTCGCGGGTCGCCTCGCTCGCCAACAGCTCATCGAGCGCGGCGGGGTCGGAGATGAGCGCGGCCGCGCCCGACCGCTGCTCGAGCGACCACGCCTGCGCGGGCTCCTCGCCGATCGCCTGCTGGAGCGCGAGCATCCCGGGGGGCTGGACGAACGTGGTGCGCAGGATCTCGTGCCGGCCGACGACCTCCTCCAGCGCCGCCCGCAGCCGGTCCGGATCGACCGGCCCGTCGAGCAGCACCGCGCACTGCGTGATCTCCGCCGGCCGACCGGGCGCGAGCAGCAGCTCCTGCTGCGGTGAGAGCTTGAAGCCGACAGCCTCTGTGTCGACAGGGCTCACTGGCGCGGTTCCCCCGACATGCCTCGCTCGACCTCGCGCATCGACTTGCCGGGCCGGCCTCCGAGGCTCTCCGCGCTTCGCGCCCGCGGGAGCGCGTCGGCGGCGGCCTGCTCGAGCCCGGCGAGGTCATCCAACGTGTCCGCCACGCTCTGCGACGCGGCGCGGCCGGCGCTCAGCGCCATTCTGGCTTGCATCATCAACGGGCCCATGTGGCTCCAACGCTTCGCGAGCGGCTCAACTTGCTCTGTGACCCACGCTGCGAGCGCCCCGTCGGCCGTGCGCAGCGCCACGTCCGCCGCGTGCCGGGCGAGGAACGCGCGGTGGCGGGCGATCGACCAGATGTCGTCCGCCTGCAGGTAGGCGCCCGGGTCCTGGGCGCGCTCGCGCATGGCGCGCGCCAGCACCCGCACGCCCTCGGCGCCCTCCGTCCCCCGGGGGCGCGCGCGTCGGCGACCTCGCCCCGCACGAACCACTCACAGGCGCCGCGTTCGCGCTCCCGACAGTCGTCGCCCAGCGCCAGCCGCTCGCGCAGCTCGAGCACCGGATCGCCGCCCGGCAGCGCCGGCAGCGCCTGCGCGAGTTGCTCCGGGACGATCTCGACGCGCGTGGCCTGTTGCACGCCCAGCTCGTTGCGGCACGCGAAGGGGTCGAGCACCTCGGGGCGCGCGGGCGTCCCGCTCAGCAGGTACCAGTGCGGGACGTGGCGCCTGCCGTGGGCCACGTGCCAGGGCAGCCGGAAGCCGTCGCCGGCGACGATCACGCGCCCGCTGCGCTGCAGCTCGGCCAGCACGCCCACAACCGCCTCAGCCGGCGGCCCGTCGCAGCTCACCCGCACGAGGCCCAGCTCAGCGCGCAGGCCGGAGGGAAAGTGCACGAAGCCGAACAGCCCCTCGCCGGCGTCGAGGATCCTCAGCGTGAGCCCGGGGTCGATCGCCGCGGCCCACTCCTCGCGCTCGCCCGCGGCCCAGCTCGCCACCGCGGAGCTGTAGCAGGTGTAGGTATCGCTGAACGCGCAGAGCGCCCCCCAGCGCGAGTCGGCGCCCGCGTCGTCCTCACCCGGATGCCTGCTGGCGCCGATGCCGTCCTCGCTCGGCTGCGTATCGGCGCTCATGCCATCGTCACCTGGTGGGCGAACGCCGCGGGCGTGGGCTCCAGCGTCGTCAGCCCCGGTCGCAGCTCCCCGCCGGCGAGAAGCCGGGCGATCCAGAGGGCGACAGCGTCGGGCGACTCGGCTCCGACGCGCCCGGTCGGCGTGCCCGTCATCGCCGTGCGCAGCTTCGGCGGGCGCACCACCACCGTCCGCAGCGCGGGCCGGGTCGCGGCCAGCCACTGCGCGAGCCCCTCGACGGCGGCCTTCGCGCTCACGTAGTGAGGCCAATCCCGGGGCGGCGCGGTGAGTGCCGAGGAGGAGCAGAAGAGCACCCAGCCGTGCTCGTCGAGGAGGGGGAGGACAGCGCCGAGCGGGGTGGCGACGAGCCGCAGGCTCGTGGCGAGGTACTCGGCCAGCTCGTCCGCCGACCCGGCGGTCAGCCCCATCGCCAGCGGCGGCGGCGCCGCGCTGAGCGCCACCCCGGACAGCCCTCGCCCCCCGGCTGCGAGCCGGTCCGCCAGCCGGCGCACCGCGTCGGGGTCGCGCAGGTCGAGCTGCGTGGTGTGCAGGCGGTCGGCGTGTGCGCCCGCAAGCCGCGCCAGCCGCTCGGCGTGTGCCCTGGAGCGCGCGTAGGCGACGTGGACCTCGTGGCCCTGCACGAGCAGCGCGAGCGCGAGCGACGCGCCCAGACCGCGACTGCCGCCGGCGACGAGCACCGCTCCGCGATCCGGAGGAGACGTAGAGGTCGGTCCGTGGTCCGGCGCGGACGCGGTCGCGAACCCCAAGGCGTCGGGGTCCTGTTCGAGCCCGAGCGCGTCGGGGTCCGGGGCGGCCGCGCGCTCGAGCGCGAAGCACTCGATCCGCACGCCGACAACCCCGCCGCGCGCGAGGCCCAGCTCGCCCTGCACCGTCAGCTGGCCGGTGCGCTCGTCGTGATCGCGGACGACGAGCGTCTGTGCGCCGCTCGGCGTCCCGTGCTCCTTCGCCTGCGCCTCCACCGTCAGCTCGACCCCGGCGAGCAGCGAGTGCAGCCCCGGCAGCTCCATGCCGACGACGTAGCTCACCCACGCGAGCCCCTCCAGCAGGCGGCGGTCGAGCGCGCCAGCCCCGAAGCGGCGCGCGAGCATGTCGAGCTCGGAGCCAGGCGCGTACTCGCCGCGGAGTGTGTGCCCGGCGCTCAGCTCGGCGGGGCCGGGCTCAGCGGGCGTCGTGCGCATCGGCTGGGACGCCGCGCCGTCGGCAGCTGGCAGGGTCGGCGTTGTGGCCGTGGGATGGGTCGGCGTTGCGCCGCCAGCCGCCGGGGCCGTGGATGGTGGCCCGGGCACGGGCCGCGCCAGCACCCGCGCCACCGTCCGCCCGCGCGCGGAGAGCCGGGCCTCCCAGGCTCCGGGCTCCCTCGGGGAGGAGGCGGCACTGAGGCTCGAGTCGGTCCCCGGCAGCACCGGGCCGGAGAGCTGGATCCGCAGCGAGCGCATCTGCGCCAGCGCTTCCTCAGGCACCGCTCCGAGCATCGCGAGCGCGAGCAGCGCGCCGTGCGCGATCGGCGCGCCGAAGGGGGTTGCGGCGGCGAACTCCGGGTCGCCGTGCAGCGGGTTGCGGTCGCCGCTCGCGGCGGCGAACAGCGCAAGGTCCTCGGAGGCGAGGCGCAGCGTGCGCTCAACCGGCATGCGCAAGCACCAACGCTCTCAGCGAGCCGACGCTCTGCTCCTCCAGCAGG
Source organism: uncultured Solirubrobacterales bacterium (assembly GCA_963821775.1). Classification (GTDB taxonomy): domain Bacteria; phylum Actinomycetota; class Thermoleophilia; order Solirubrobacterales; family Solirubrobacteraceae; genus Palsa-744. The sequence goes on from CAWGFB010000004.1 coordinate 53,143, forward strand.
GCGGAGTCCGGCAGCCGCACGCCGAAGCGGGTCTCGAGCTCGTGTACGAGCCGGATCTGGGCGAGCGAGTCCCACTCCTCGACCGTCGCCGGCCCGTCGGCGTCGAGCAGCTCCACGCCCCACCCGAAGACGTCCTCGAAGACGGCGCGGAAGTCGCGCTCGAACTGCTCCTCGCGGACTGGCTCGCCGTTCACGCGCTCGGACTGCTCCTCCCGGACCGGCTCGCCGTTCACACGTCCTCCTCGATGAAGTCGCTCGCGATCGGGCCCCGGGCGACCAGATCGTACTCCCAGCAGCGCTCCTCCTCGCAGGCGCTGAAGCCGAGCCGAGGGTACAGGTCGGCGACCAGCGAGTTGCGCGGGCCCGGCACGTACACGCCGCGCATCCGCTCGAAGCCGCGCTTGAGCGCCGCGGCGCTCAGGTGGGAGAGCATGTGCACCTCGGCCGTGCGCCCGATCACCCGGCAGCTGAGTAGGAGCGTGTCGATCAGCGCGGTGCGGTCGTCGTGCTCGCTCGCGCACAGGACCGCCAGGCCGATCACGCCGTGGTTGGCGAAGCGGTCCTCGAGCTCGAGCGTACGGCAGATCGCGCTCGCGTCGCCGCTCAGGCGCTCGATCTCCTCCCGCGAGTGCCGGCCCAGCGTGAGGTTGAACTGGTTGGTCTTCTGCGTCAGCTGCGCCGCGCGCTCCAGCGAGGCTGCGTCGAGCGCGCGCGTGCGGGCGCGCATCTGCAGCGACCGCCAGAAGTCCTCGAGCGTCGCCGAGTCGGCCCGCAGCCGCGCCGCCCCGGCGCGGGCGGCGTAGGAGCGCCCGCGCTCGCGGTCCTCGCGCGAGAGCGAGGAGAGCTCGAAGCGCGCGTTCGCCGCGAGCGTGCGCACGCGCTCGGATGGGGGCGAGTCCAGGCAGACGACCCCCACCTGCGGCAGCGCGGCGGCGACCTCGGCGCACTCGGCGGGGCTGTCGTCGGCGAACACGAGCGCGTCGAGCCCGAGCCCGAGCGTGTCGGCGATCTCGGCGAGCTGCTCGGGCTTGCGCCGCCAGTCGGCCACGAACACGGCGAAGTCCTCCAGGCGCAGGCGCATCCCCGGCTTGTCCGTGAACGCCCGGCGCGCGTCCTCGCGGTCGTTCTTGGATGCGACCGCCAGCACCACCCCGCGCCGCCCCAGCGCGGCGACGTACTCCTGGAAGGCCGCGTACGCCTCGCCGTCGGGCCCTTCGCCGACCGCGATGCCCTCGAGCCCGTCTTCCCCGAGCACCCCGCCCCACAGCGTGTTGTCGAGGTCGAGCACCAGGCAGCGGGCGGCCAGGCCCAGGTCGGCAGCGAGCACCGCGGCGGTCTCGCGGGCCAGGAGCGGCGCGGCCTGCGCGCCGACCGGCCGACGCGCTGCGTACCACAGGCGCGGGTCCTGCCAGACGCGCTTGCCGACGCGGGCGGCGAGCCGCTCGCAGTCGACCAGCAGCACCTCCTCAGCGGCGCTCTGCGCGAGACGGCGGTTGAGCTCGCGCACGAGCGACACGCGGCTCGCGGCCAGCCGCAGCGAGAGGTGGCCGAGGGGGGTCTCGTCGGGCACGACGAACGCGTGCTGGAGGACCCGCGCGCCGTGATCGCGGCGCAGCCGCTCCCACAGCGTCTCCCAGCGCCGCTCCTCGGCGGCGAGCAGCGCCTCGGCGTCCTGCGCCAGCTCCGGGAACCCGAGGTCGGCGGTCGTGCAGGCGATCAGCACGTGCGTCGGGCCGAACGCCGCGAGCCCCGAGCCCGGGGCGAGGACCTCCTGCTCGAGCTGGCCGTAGGGCGCGAGGTACAGCTCGGCCTCGACGCCGAGTGCCAGGCAGGCCGTGTGCAGCTGCTCGGCGAGCTCGGAGTGCTCGTAGGTGCACAGCACCGCCAGGCGGGCCGTGCGGGTGGTGGGCGGCGTCCAGCCGGCCCGCCGGCCGGCGCGCAGGAGGTTACGCGCGGCGCTCCACGCCCACGCACTCGCGCCGGTAGGCTCCGCCGCCAGCAGATCGGGCACGAGCAGGCGCCACGCCTCCTCGTGCCGGCCGTCGGCGGCGAGCGCGCGGATCTCCTCGCGCGAAGTGTCGTTTTGAGCGTTTTGCCTCATCTTTCCGTTGTTGCATTAACTGGGCCATGAACCACGGGCTTATGCAAGAAGACGCACCGAGTGCGCTTGAAACCGAGATTGCCGCCGTCTGGGCCCGGACGCTCGGGCTGGACGGGGTCGCCACGGCAGCCGACTTCTTCGAGCTCGGCGGCAGTTCGCTGGACGCGGTGCGGATGCTGTTCGCGCTGGAGGAGAGCGTCGCGGTGCAGGTCAGCTTCAGCGATTTCTTGGAGGCGCCGACGGTGCGGGCGCTGGCGGAGCTCGTGGCGCGCGGTGCCGCGCCGGAGGGTGCGTTCGCCGCGCCAGAGCCGGGAGCAGCCCACTCGGGGCGGGAGGGAGCACCCGCGTCGGACGGGCTGGAGCCCTCGACGTCCGCCGAGCCCGAGTCGGCGGACGACGCGCCCCTGAGCTTCGCCCAGGAGCGGCTGTGGTTCCTGGAGCAGCTGGGTGGCTCGACCGCCGCCTACAACATGCCGATCGGCGCCCGGGTGCGCGGCCCGCTCGACGTCCAGGCGCTGCGGCGCGCGCTGAACGAGGTCGTGGCCCGGCACGAGGCGCTGCGCACGACCTTCGCCGGCGAGGGCCGGTCCGCGCAGGCCGTGGTCGCTCCGGCGGCCGAGGTGGAGCTGCAGGAGATCGATGTGAGCGCCCACGTCGATCCGCAAGCCGAAGCGCAGCGGCTGCTGGCCGAGCTCGTGAGCCGCCCCTTCGACCTGTACCGCGGGCCGCTCCTGCGCGCTGCGCTCGTGCGCCTCGGCGAGCACGATCACGTGCTCGAGCTGGCCTTCCACCACATCGTCTGCGACGGCTGCTCGCAGACGGTCGTGATGCGCGAGCTGGGCGCGCTGTACGAGGCCCATCGCACGGGCGTGCCGGCGGCGCTCGCGCCGCCGCCCATCCAGTACACCCGGTACGCGCGCGACCAGCGCCGGGCGCTCGCGGAGGAGGGGATCGACGAGCTGCTCGCGCCGTGGCTGCAGCGCCTGGAGGGCGTGCCGCAGTCGCTGCAGCTGCCGGCGGACCGCCCGCGCCCGGCGGCGCCCAGCTATGCGGGCGCCACCCACCGGGTGCGCCTGGCCGCGGATACCACGGCGGCGGTCCGCCGGTTCGCGATGGCGCACAGGACCACCGCCTACGCGACGCTGCTGGCCGCCTTCTACGTGCTGCTGCACCGTCACAGCGGCCAGTGTGACGTGGTGATCGGCACGACCACCGCCGCGCGGGAGCGCCCCGAGCTGCAGGACGGCGTCGGCCTCTTCGCCAACACGGTCGCGCTGCGCGGCGACCTGGCCGGCGACCCGAGCTTCGAGGAGCTCCTCGGCCGCGTGCGCGAGACCGTCATGTGGGCGCTCGCCCACGACCGGGTGCCGCTGCAGGAGATCGTGGCGCGGCTGGCGCTGGAGCGCGACCTCAGCCGCAACCCGCTGTTCCAGGTCTTCTGCGCGCAGGTTCCGCTCGCCACGGTCGAGCTGCCGGGGGCCGAGGGCTACGACGTCAGCCCCACGACCTCGCGCTTCGACCTCACGCTGTTCATCGAGGAGGAGCCCGGGGAGGAGCTGGAGCTGGCGTGGGAGTACAGCACCGACCTGTTCGACGCCGACACCGCGCGGCGGCTCGCCGACCGTTACGTGCGGCTGCTCGAGCACGCGCTCGCCGAGCCGCGCCTGCCGATCGGCGAGCTGCCGCTGCTGGACGCGCAGGACCGCGAGCGCGCGATCACGGCGGGCCGGGAGCGCGGGCGCGAGTACCCGGTGCGATGCATGCACGAGGCCTTCGAGCGCCGCGCCGCCGCGGCCCCGGACGCCGTCGCGGTCAGCTGCGAGGGCGAGTCGCTCACCTACGGGCAGCTGAACGCGCGCGCGAACGTGCTCGCGCACCGGCTGATCGCGCTCGGCGTCGGCCCCGAGGCTCTGGTCGGCCTCCTGTTCGAGCCCTCGATCGAGCTGGTCGTCGGGATCCTCGGGATCCTCAAGGCGGGCGGGGCGTACCTGCCGCTCGATCCCGAGCACCCCCGCGAACGACTGAAGCTCGTGCTCGCCGACGCCCGACCGCGGGCGTTCGTGACCTCCGAGCGGCTGCGGGAGCGCCTCGGCGCGCAGGATGCGCCGGTCGTGTGCGTGGACCGGGAGGGGGAGGCGGTCGTGTGCGTGGATGGGGATGGGAAGGGGGAAGGGGAAGGGGAAGGAGAGGGCGAGGACCGCGGGGGACGGAGCACGGAGAACCCCGTCACCGAGGTGACCCCCGCAAGCCTCGCCTACGTGATCTACACCTCCGGCTCGACCGGCCGGCCCAAGGGCGTGCAGGTCGAGCACCGCCAGGTCGCCCGCCTGTTCACCGCGACGGAGGAGTGGTTTCACTTCGGCCCCGAGGACGTGTGGGTGCTGCTGCACTCCTGCGCGTTCGACTTCAGCGTGTGGGAGCTGTGGGGCGCGCTCGCGTACGGGGGCGAGCTGGTCGTCTCGCCGCTGTGGACCACCCGCTCCCCGCAGGCGCTCACGACGCTGCTCGCCGACCGCGGCGTGAGCGTCCTGAACGTGACGCCCAGCCTGTTCGCGGCGGTGCAGGACGAGCTGCTGCGCCGCGCCTGCGACCTGCGGCTGCGCCTGGTCGTGTTCGGCGGCGAGGCGCTGCGACCGGCGGTCCTGCGGCCGTGGTTCGCGCACCACGGCGAGGAGGGCCCGCGCCTGGTCAACATGTACGGGATCACCGAGACGACGGTGCACGTCACCCACCGCCCGATCGCGGCGGCGGACTGCGAGCGGGAGGCGAGCCCGATCGGGGTGCCGATCCCCGACCTCGCCGTGCACGTCCTGGACGCGCACGGGGCGCCGGTGCCGGACGGCGTGGCGGGCGAGCTGTACGTCGGCGGGGCGGGCGTGGCGCGAGGCTACCTGAACCGGCCCGAGCTGACGGCCGAGCGGTTCGTCGCCAGCCCCTTCGCCCCGGGGCGGCTGTACCGCACCGGCGACGTCGCCGTGCGGCTCGGCGACGGCCAGCTGGAGTTCCGCGGCCGGGCCGACGACCAGGTCAAGATCAGGGGCTTCCGGATCGAGCTGGGCGAGGTCGAGAGCGCGCTGCGCGAGCACCCCGGCGTGAGCGACTGCGCGGCGGCGACGATCGAGGCGGCCCCGGGGGACACGCGGCTCGCGGCCTACGTGGTGGCGGCCGGCGGGAACGAGCTGCACGCGCAGCTGCTGGCCCACCTGGAGCAGCGGCTGCCGCCCTACATGGTCCCCGCGGCGCTCGTCTTCCTGGAGCGGATCCCGCTCACGCGCAACGGCAAGATCGACCGCGCCGCGCTGCCCGCGCCCGCGTGGGAGCAGCGGGAGGCCGGGTCGCGCGCTCCCCAGACTCCCACCGAGCTGGCGGTGGCGGAGGTGTGGCGGAGCGTGCTGGGCGTCCCGGACGTGGGCTGCGAGGAGAACTTCTTCAACCTCGGCGGGCACTCGCTGCTGGCCGCGCGAGTGATCACGCAGGTCCGCCGGCGGTGCGGCGTGGAGATCTCGGTGCGCACGCTGTTCGAGCACCCCACGCTCGGCGCGCTCGCCGCCGCGGTGGACGCCGCGAGCGAAGGGGACGCCGCGAGCGGCGAGCCCGGCACGGAGGCTCCTGAGAGCGCGGCCGGCGCTCGGGAGGAAACCGGCGCCCACCCGCTCTCCTTCCCCCAGCAGCAGCTCCTGTTCTTCGACCAGCTCGCCCCGGGCAGCGTCCTCTACAACGCGGCGCTCGCGTGGCGCCTGCGCGGCCCGCTGCAGGCCGAGGCGCTGCAGGGCGCGCTGCGGGAGGTGTTCGCGCGCCAGGAGGCGCTGCGCACGGTGTTCGTGTGGGGCGAGGACGCGGCCCCCGCCCAGGTGGTGCTCGAGGAGCACCTCGTGGAGCTGCCCGTCGTCGAGCTCTCGCACGTGGCGGCGCCCGAACGCGAAGAGCAGCTCGCGCGGCTGCTCACCGAGCACGCACGACGGCCCTTCGACCTCTCCGCGGACCCGATGCTGCGCGCGACGCTTTTCCGGCTCGCGCCCGAGGAGCAGGTGCTGCTGCTTGCACCCCACCACATCGCCTTCGACGCGTGGGCGGTCGAGGTGCTCTACCGCGAGCTGGGCGAGCTCTACGCCGCGGCGGTCGAGGATCGCGCTGCGCGGCTGCCTGCCCCCGCGGTGCAGTACCGCGACTTCGCGACGTGGCAGCGCAAGCGTCTGCAGGGCGAGCTGCTCGAGCGCGAGCTCGAGCACTGGCGCACCTACCTGGCCGGCGCGCCGACCCTCGCGCGGCTGCCCGCCGATCGCCCGCGCGAGGGCGAGCACTCCTTCGTGGGCGCCACCCACCGCTTCACGCTTGCGGCGGGCACGGCTGAGGCGGTGCGCGAGCTGTGCGCCGCCACCGGCGTAACCCCCTACATGCTGCTGATGGCGGCGTTTGGGACGCTGCTGTACCGCACCACCGGCCAGGACGACGTGCTCCTCGGCGGGCCGATGGCCAACCGCGCGATGCCGGGGATCGAGCCGCTGATCGGCTTCTTCGCCAACACCGTCGTGGTGCGCGTGCGCCTGCACGGCAACCCCACCTTCGGGGAGCTGCTCCAGCGCGTGCGCGACTCGGTCCTGGCCTCCTACGAGCACCAGGAGGTTCCGCTCGAGCTCGTCGTCGACGCGGTGCGCCCCGAGCGCCTCCCGGCGGTGCACCCGCTCTTTCAGGTCAACTTCCGCGTGCGCGTCGGCGAGCCGCCGCGGCTGGAGCTGGCGGGCCTGCACAGCGAGCCGGTGGCGGTCGAGATGGGCCTCGCCCGGTTCGAGCTCTCACTGGAACTGCACGTGTTGGCGGAGCGGATCGAGGGCGAGCTGATCTACGACACGGCGCTGTTCGACCGCGCCACCATCGAGCGGCTGGCCGCCGACCTGGAGGCGCTGCTGGGCGGGGCGGCGGCGAGCCCCGACATACGCCTGCTGGCGTTGCAGCTCGCCTCTAAGCCGCCCGTTCGCGACGGCGGCGCCGTCGCGGGCGAGCAGGCGCCGGTCGGCGTCGGGAGCTTCCGCAGAGCCGCGGCCCAGCGGCTCAGCGAGCGGTGAAGCCGGCGTCCACCGGGATGACGGCGCCGGTCACGTGGCGCGCGCCCGGCGAGCACAGCCACACGATCGCGCCGGCCACGTCCTCGGCGCTCACCAGCGTCCCGAGCGGGTGGTGGGGCAGCGACAGCGCCTCGTAGTCCTCCCGGTCAACGCCCAACATCGAGGCTACGCCTGCGAGCATCCCGGAGTCGAGCTGCGCCTCGTCGCGGATCGACGTCGGGCAGACGGCGTTGACGCGGATCGCGTGTGGGGCGTAGTCGAGCGCCAGCGCACGGGTCAGGCCGATCAGCCCGTGCTTGGCGGCGACGTAGTTGGCGAAGAACGGGAACGCGACCATCCCGGCCGTGGAGGCCACGTTGACGATCGCCCCGGACCGGCGGGCGAGCATGTCGGGGAGCACCGCCTTGGCGCACCGCCACGGGCCGTTCAGGTCGACGTCGAGCATCGTCAGCCACGCCTCTTCGTCGAGCTCGTGCGCGGGGACGCCCGCCGGCCCCACGAGGCCGGCGTTGTTGACGAGCACGTCGACCGGGCCCAGCTCCGCGCGGCCGCGCGCGAGGGCCTCCTCGATTGTCGCCTGCTCGCGTACGTCCACGACGGCGCTGCACACGCGCGCGCCGAGCGCGCGGCACCGCTCGGCGGTTTCCCGCAGCTGCTCCTCGGTGCCCAGCGGATACGGGCACCCCTCGATCGGGGCGCAGATGTCGCCGAGCAGCAGGCTCGCGCCCTCGCGCGCGAACGCGAGCGCGCTCGCGCGGCCCAACCCCCGCGCCGCGCCGGTGATGAAGACGGTGCCGTTCACGTCCGCTTCAGCACCGTGTCAGGGGAGCGTGCCGCCACCAAAGTTGGCCAGCCTGACCGTGTTGTCGCGCTCGGTGAGGATCAGGTAGCCGGCGCTCTGGTACGTGGCGTCGGAGGTCGAGAGGATGCGTGTCCACGTCCCGGCGTCCAGACGCCAGAGCTCGAGTGTCGTCCCGAGCGCCCGGAACAGCAGCTCGTCGCCGGGGTTGAGCGTGGGCCCGGTGGCGCTCGCCAGTGTCGTGCTGACGCCGTTGGTGCGACGGACGAGTTTGTACTGGTCGGCCTGGTTGGAGCGATAGACGTAGTAGGCCTGGTAGCCGCTCGCGGTGGAGGCTTCCGGGTTCTGGAAGCGCAGGCCGAGTACGACGGGGTCCTGGTCGAGGGTCGGCTTGACGGCGACGGTCACCCACACCTCGCTGTTGGGTCCGTACGCCTGTGGGTTCCAGAAGTCGGCGTTGGAGCCGGGCTTGCCCGTCGCCTGCTGGTTGGTGATGTACAGGTTCGAGCTCGAGCTCGTGCTGGAGACGACCATGTGCGTCCAGTTGGGCCCAGGCGGTCCGGTGTTGTTCGCCCGCGCGAAGTTGTCCAGCAGCGGCGTGAGTGGCCCGGCGGCGGAGGTCAGGACCCCGGTGGCGGTCGAGGGCGCCTGTGCCGAGCCGGCGGTGTTACTCGCGGTTACGTTGATTGTGAGTGTTGAGCCGACGTCGGCGGAGAGCGGTGTGTAGGTGGGGCTGGTCGCTTCTGGGATCGCGGTGCAGCTCTGCCCCGAGGTGTTGCATCGCTCCCACTGGTACTGGTAGGTGGGTGTGGGGTAGCCGGACCATGCGCCGGAGGAGGCCGTGAGAAGTCGTCCCTCTTCGGCGGTGCCTGTGATGGTGGGCGCCGAGGTGTTTTGGGGCGGTGCCGTGATCGTGGCGGTAGGGGCGGATTGGGCTTGTAGGGTGCCAGCGGTATTGGTGGCGGTTACGTCAACCGCGAGCGTTGAGCCGGTGTCGGCGGAGAGCGGCGTGTAGGTGGGGCTGGTCGCTTCTGGAATCGGAGTGCAGCTCTGCCCCGAGGTGTTGCATCGCTCCCACTGGTACTGGTAGGTGGGTGTGGGGTAGCCGGACCATGCGCCGGAGGAGGCCGTGAGAAGTCGTCCCTCTTCGGCGGTGCCTGTGATGGTGGGCGCCGAGGTGTTTTGGGGCGGTGCCGTGATCGTGGCGGTAGGGGCGGATTGGGCTTGTAGGGTGCCAGCGGTATTGGTGGCGGTTACGTCAACCGCGAGCGTTGAGCCGGTGTCGGCGGAGAGCGGCGTGTAGGTGGGGCTGGTCGCTTCTGGAATCGGAGTGCAGCTCTGCCCCGAGGTGTTGCATCGCTCCCACTGGTACTGGTAGGTGGGTGTGGGGTAGCCGGACCATGCGCCGGAGGAGGCCGTGAGAAGCTGCCCCTGTTCGGTGGTGCCGGTGATGGTGGGCGCCGAGGTGTTTTGGGGCGGTGCCGTGATCGTGGCGGTAGGGGCGGATTGGGCTTGTAGGGTGCCAGCGGTATTGGTGGCGGTTACGTCAACCGCGAGCGTTGAGCCGGTGTCGGCGGAGAGCGGCGTGTAGGTGGGGCTGGTCGCTTCTGGAATCGGAGTGCAGTCTCTGCCCCGAGGTGTTGCATCGCTCCCACTGGTACTGGTAGGTGGGTGTGGGGTAGCCGGACCATGCGCCGGAGGAGGCCGTGAGAAGCTGCCCCTGTTCGGTGGTGCCGGTGATGGTGGGCGCCGAGGTGTTTTGGGGCGGTGCCGTGATCGTGGCGGTAGGGGCCGATTCGGCCGTGTTCGAGCCGGCGGAGGTGGAGGCCGTGACCTGCACCACCAGCGTCGCGCCGACGTCGGCCGCCACGGCTGTATAGGTCCGGGCGGATGCGCCTTCGATCGGCAGACAGCCGACCCCGAGCGCATTGCACCGCAGCCACTGGTACGTGTACGACGGGGTGCCCGTCCATGAGCCGCTCGAGGCGCTCAGCGTCTGTCCGACGCTTGTCGAGCCGGAGATCGAAGGTGGCTGTAGGTTGGTGGGCGGGGTGACGCTCCATTCGTAGCCCGCCGTTGCAGTGTGCCCGGCGGCGTCGGTTGCCTGCACATGGAAGGCGTGTGGCCCGGCGGTGAGGCCCGAGTAGCTTTGGCTGGCCGGCGTCGTGCAGGGCAGCCAGGCGCCTTCTTCCAGGCGACACTGAACGGCGGCGATCGCGTCGCTGGTGGTGAAGGTGAAGTTGGCCTGGGTCTGGGCGGTTGGGTTTTCGGGCTCGGAGGCCGCGGCGATGCTCACCGAGATCGGGGTGGGGTCGAGCGTGATGACCGACACCGTCCCCGTCAGGGTCGGGCCACCCGGCTGCAGGGCGTAGGGCGGGTACAGCGGCTGGCTCTGGGTGGAGAGGAAGGGCGAGGCCGTGATCGCGTACGTGCCCGTCGGATCGATGTCGAGCCCCGTCGTCTTGTGTAGGTGAGCGCTGCTCGAGAGCGAGCCGGCGAGGCGCGGGCTGAGGGGTTCTGAGACGTCCACCGCCGCCACGCTGGCCGCGGCCGAGTCCGACACGTAGGCGAAGTCTCCGCGCAGGCGAATCCGATACGCGCCGTTCAGTGTGGCTGACGCCAGCGAGGCGACGACCCGCGGGCTGGCTGGGTTGCTGACGTCGAGGACCGTGAGCTGACCGGGCGAGATCTGATCGACGACGTACGCGTACTGTCCGTTCACCGCCACGTCGACGGGGAAGTTGAGGTTCGTGTTGTCTTTGAGCGACGCGACGATCTTCGGAGCGAGAGGGTTGGAGATGTCCACGACGGTGAGGCGGTTCTGGTAGGCGGCGGTCACGTACGCGTAGTTGCCCCAGATCGCGACCGACGTCGCGTGGCTGAGCGCGCCAGAGCCTTTCCATGGCGCGGGCAGCGATGAGTTGTGCAGCGCCGCCACGATCGTCGGGGCGGAGGGTTTGCTGATGTCGATCACCGCGAAGGCGTTGCCGACCGAGTGGTTGGGGCAGGGCTGCCCGGACAGGCACCCCTGGGAGGCGACGAAGGCGTAGTTGCCGGAGACCGCCACGCCGTAGGCGCCGAACAGCGTGTTGGCGTCGTGAATCGAGCCAAGGATCGCGGGGGAGGCTGGGTTGGAGGCGACGTCGAGGATCGTCAGGCTGTTGCCCGTCCCGTCGTCGTTGCTTTCGGAGCCGAACGGGCCGTTGCGGTTCTTGGCGACGACGAACGCGTAGCCGCCCGCGACGTTGACGGTCGACGCGTTCAGCAGTTCGTTGCTGGGCGGGCTGGAGCCCGCGATCACCGGTTTCGCCGGGTTGGAGATGTCGATCGCAGTCAGCCGACCGGCGTAGTAGTCGGTGACGTAGGCGTAGTGGCCGACGATCGCGACGGCCGTCGCGCCCGTCAGCGTTTCGGAGTCGGCGAGGAAGCCGCTCAGCGCGGGGTTGGAGACCGCCTGCGCGCCGGCCGGCGCGAGCGCGGCGAGCGCGAGTACGAGGGCGAGCGCGGCGATCTTCGCCGGGATGCGCGCCCGGCCTCCAGGGAGCTTGCTCACAGCCGCTCAACGGGCGACGGGCCTATGATCTTGCGGTGCCGGGCCGCCATCACAGATGAGACGCGCGCACGGAGACTCTGCTCGCCCATCCCGATCGACCGCAAGGTCGGGCGTCTTGCGACCGTTGTACGGAGCGACGGATGGCTCGTCAGAAGCGAGCAAGGACACGGATGCACACGATCGAGAGCGTCAAGCCCACACAGGAGAGCTGATGAGCACACAACAGGGAACCCCAGCCCCCGGAGGTCTCAGGGGCATGCGACGCAAGGCGGTCGTTACGACCGAGCTGGTGCAGACAGGCTTTCTGCCGGGCAACGAGGGGCGTCTGCCGCTGCTCGTCACCCCCACGGTCGACAACGTCGACCTCGGCGCGTGGTGCGAGAGCCACGCCGATGAGGTGGAGGGCCACCTGGACCGTCACGGGGCGCTCCTCTTCCGCGGCTTCCCGCTCGCCGCCCCGCCGGAATTCGAGGCGGTCGCCTCGACGGTCGCGGGCGAGCTGTTCGGCGAGTACGGGGACCTGCCCACCGAGGAGACAGGCAAGCGGATCTACCACTCGACGCCCTACCCGCCCGACAAGACGATCCTCTTTCACAACGAGAGCTCGCACTTCTCCAGCTGGCCGCTGCGCCAGTTCTTCTTCTGCGTGACCCCCTCGGAGGAGGGCGGCGAGACCCCGCTGCTGGACTGCCGCGAGGTCTACGAGCAGCTCGACCGCGAGATCGTGCAGGAGTTCGAGCGGCGGGGGCTGATGTACGTGCGCAACTTCTCCGATGGCGTCGACGTGCCCTGGCAGGAGTTCTTCCACACCGACGACCGCGCGGAGGTCGAGCAAGCGTGCGAGCGCGCCGGCATGACCTGCGAGTGGACGGAGCTCGGCCTGCGCGTGCGCCAGCTGGCCAAGGGCGTGCAGACGCACCCGCGCACGGGTGAGCGGATCTTCTTCAACCAGGTGCAGCTGCACCACGTGGCCTGCCTGGACGAGGAGACCAGGTCTGCCCTGCGGCAGCTGTTCGCCGACGAGGACCTGCCCCGTAACGTGCACTACGGCGACGGCACGCCGATCCCCGACGAGACGATCGAGCGGATCGGCGAGGTGTACGAGCAGCTGAGCGTGGAGGCTCCCTGGCAGAGGGGCGACCTGATCGCGCTCGACAACATGCTCGTCGCGCACGCCCGCCGTCCGTTCGCGGGCGAGCGCAAGATCGTCGTGGCGATGGGCAAGATGGTCCACGCCGAGGATCTCGCGCGCGCGGCTGACTAGTAGGGATTGGCGATTCTCGACAGGCCGCTCCCATGCAGGGGATCGTACAGCCCCCATTGGGGGCTGTACCCCAAGATCGCCGCGCCTCTACCCCAGTTCTAACTAGCAGGAATCAGGGCGATCGGCTCGGTGAGGGCTGATGAGGCCAACCCGGTTCGATCTCAGCGATATTTGGGGGCGGCTCGGAGAGTTCATCGAGCAAGCGCGCGATGTAAGCCCCACAGCGGCCGACCCACTCACCGACCCCGATGCGCTCATGGACGCATGGCTCGGCCGTCAGATCGAGCTTCACGTCAAGTTCGGGATTCGGCCCTGTCTTCCGGGTGCGGATAAATGCGAGTTCTGCGTCGGGCTTCAATACGGCGGCCCGGCGAGGGAAACCCCGTCTCGGGATCGGGGGGGGTGCGCAGTCCCGCGCGTCCGTGACTTCTATGTTGACCCGCGTCGGCACCCCCGGGAGTGGGTGGACCGTCCGGTGCTTGTCGCCGTTGTTGATACTCGCCAGCAACACAAGCGTATGGCGGGAGCGATTGCGGGTGTGGTGGTACGGCTGATTCCGACGCACCTTTGCGCTGTCTGCTCGCCGGACGCCCGGGAGCTTTTTGGGGAGGCTCCGGTTGTATTTGAGTCGATCCTCGAAGATCGGGAAGACAATGGCGTTTTCCTGGGCTTCCGTGAGCTTGCCGGGGGGCGTGCGGCCACGACAGACAAGCGCCCACGCAAGGTGGTCAAGGGCCGCTCTGTAGTCGTTGGCGATGTCGCCGAGCAACAGCCGCCATCGCATCGGGACCGGCGCGACCCTCTCCACGATCACGGCGAAGCCGTGGCGCTTGGGTTCGTACTGCGCTCGCGCGGCAAAGAGTGGCTCACTGTATCCGCGTTTAGCGCTGGCCTTGATCTCTGCTTGCAGAGCGTTGGCGTGGACTATTGCCTGCGCCCACTTGAACCATGCGCTGTCGAACGAGGGGTCGTGAGCCACGACTGCGAGCCTACCCCGCTCACGCCGCGAGCGGCAAGGCCCGTTCCTGATTCAACGCACCCGAAAGCTGGGCGAGGATCGTGAGGTTCGCGTGAAGCCGCACGCGCTCGATCCTGCGCACCCGGAGTGGCGCGAGGCCCCATTCGTTCTTGAGCCTGCCGAATGCGCGCTCCACGCCGGCGCGGCGGCGGTAGAGGCCCTTCCAGCGCAGCGTCTCGCGCGGGATCAACGGGTGCAGCCGGTCGGCCTTGATCCACACGGACGCAGGCTTGCACTCCCCGGTCGGGCAGCGCCACTTGCAGGCGCCGCGCTTGTGGTCCGCGCCTGCGAACGTCCACTCGCCGTGCTCGCAGGTGGGCGGCTTGTGCTCCCCGCGCTTGACGGCTGGGGTTTCGCGCAGCGGGATCACCGGGGCGATGGTTCGCTCCGTGCAGGCGTCGTATACGGTCGCGTTGTCGTAGCCGGCGTCGAGCGCGCATGTCTCCGGGTCGATCCCGAGTCCGTGCAGCTTGTCGAGCAGCGGCGCGACCGTGGGCGTTTCGTTCATCTTGCCCGTCTCGACCTGCCACGCGAGCGGAAGATCGGTCTTGGCGCACACGGCCATGTGCAGGCGATACCCATAGAAGCCGCCTCCCTTGCGCGTCGAGATGCTGGAGCGGTGCCCCCACGACGCGTCCGGGTCGCTGTACTTCTCGCGTTCCGGTCCGCCCTTATACTTGTAGCGCTGGCCGTTCGCATACGCCGGCATGTCGCTGGCGTCGATCGCCACGTCCCACCCGAGGAGCGGGTTTCGCTTCTTGAGCGCCCGGACCACGGACGCGATGCACTCCTCCAGCGCGGCCGTGTGCTCCCGCAGCTTCGCCGTGAAGCGGTAGCACGCCCAATGCGAGGGAACCGCGCCGTCGGGGGCGATGACGGCAGCGAGCGCGGCGTGCTCGCGGACGAGCCGCACGGTGCGCGTCCACGTCGGCAGCGCATACAGCGACTTCGCCAGCGCCATGCCGACCATCATGCGCAGCGGGTAGCCGGGACGGCCGGTCTGGCGCGTCTCCTGAAGCCGGTCGATGAGGTCCCCTATCTCGGGGGAGTTGAGGATGGTCGAGAGGTCTTCGGCGACGGATCGCCGTGCTACGTTTCGCGTGGTCATTGGAGGTGCTATCTCCTTGATCCAGGCCCCCGGCGACGCCAATCGCGCGGGGGTCCTTTTGTTTGTAGGACAAGGGAAACTACAGGTCGGGTCGGACGGAAAAACGGCTGTAGGATGCGCCGATGCGTAGACGCGATTGGGCTGGGACGGTTCTCGTGGCCTGCCTGACGATCGCCGCAAGTCTCCTGCGGAACCACACCCTCCTGCTGGCCACGCTACTTGCCGTGGGGGCCGTGTGCGCGCTGGTAATCGTGTGGGATGTCTCAGGGGATCGGACTCTGGCGCGGTGGTCCAAGGCGCGCGACGGACTCTCGCTGAGCCTTGATCGCCCATGCCGCGAACTGGACAATCTGCTCTGGATCGTCCAGAGCGACGCGCCCGGCTACAGCGTCACGGCGCGGCGCGGAGAACTCGCCGCTATCAGCCGCAGGGTGCGGCGGCTGTTGAATGGTCGGCCGGACCTACGCGCGCTGTATGAGTCGCCTCGCCCGGAACGCCAGTCGGACGGGCAGTTGATTGACCATGATGAGCGCATCTTCGAGGCCGAGCTTGAGCATCGGAGGGGCCTGCTTGTCGAGATAGCGGCGCGCGTCGCCAAGGAGAGCGCGCAGTGAGCGCCACGCCCAGCCCTGCGGCGTGGCGCCCTGCTCGGCGTCAGTTGATGACGCCGACGATCTGGACCATGCGGAACGCCGCGCGGGTGGCGAACACGTGCCCGTCGCTCGTCTGGTTGACGAGGCCGTTGACGCGCAAGGACCGGATGGTGTCTTTGACGAGCTTGCCGCGCTCGGTCGCTCGGGCGAGGTCCCACACGGACCAGAGCGGGGAGTCGTCTCCGGTGAGCAGGTACAGCACGTCGCGCTCGATCGCGTTGACTTCGGCGACGGGATCAGGGGTAGGGTTCTCGTCAGGCATGGGAGCTTGTTCCTCCTGTGCTCAGGCTCCGGCGTCGGGTTCCAGCCCGCGCCGGGGCCGCTTTATATGGGATCAGCCGAACCTAGACTGCCCGCGTGGCCCCGTCAACCCCTTTCGCCAAGCGTTTCGCCAACCCCTCCTAGGCGGGACCCCGAGACCCGCGAGCCAGGCAGCCAGGCGGCCGCCTGGCTGCCCGCCCTCCCCTACCCCGCCGCCGCCCGCGCGGGCGGCGGCCATCGTGGTCGGGCTACCCCACCGCGCCCGCGCGGGCGGCGGCCATCGTGGTCGGGGCGACGCCGCGGCTGGCGAGCTCGGCGGCGAGCGTGCGCCGGCCGCGGTGGTGCAGGCCGTGGACCGAGCCCTCGCTCTTGCCGGTCAACTTGGCGATCTCGATCGGCGAGAGACCGGCGACGTGGCGCAGGATCAGCACCTCGCGCTGAGCCGCGGGCAGCGTGGAGAGCGCCTCGCGCAGGTCGTGCAGCGTGCCGCCCGCCGCCGGGTCGGAGGACTCGCGCTCGGCCTTGCGGACCTCCTCCACCGGCACCAGCCGCTCGGAGCGGATGTGGTCCATCGTGACGTTGCGCGCCACGCGCAGCGCCCACGCGAAGAAGGGGACGTCCCGCTCCTCGTATTTGTCGATCACCCGCATCAGCTTGGTGAACACCTGCTGGGTGATGTCCTCGGCCTGGTGGTGGTTGTGGACGATCGAGCGCACGTAGCCGTAGATGTTGTCCGCGTACCGCGCGTACAGAAACCCGAACGCCTCCCGGTCGCCCTCCTTGGCCCGCTGGATCGCCTGGGAGACCAGGCGCGTGTTGGTCTCCGCGCCGGCCGTCGCGCGGGTGAGGTGGGCCGGACGGGTGGCGCCCGCGATGCGAGTGGGCCGCGCCGGGCGCGCCCAGTGAGTCGCTGGGCCGGTGGGCGCGGGGTGGGTGGGCGCCGGACAGCCGGGCACCCCATCCTCGCGCGGCAGCGACCGCGTCATCCTTGCGCTCTGTTCTATCCCTGCCGTAGGCACTGTCGATACCCCCGTATCGTCGATGCTCCCCCGGGCGCCCTGCCGAGCGCCCCGGACAGCTGAACCCTGCCGTGTCTGCTTGAAGCTACATGTTCCTGGTCAAACCGACGTTAAGCACTTGTAGAAAATCCGAGACCGCGCACCAGTGACAAACGTTCCGGACGGCGTCGTCCCGACCGCGGCCACTCAATGAACGCCCCGGTCCCACTCCCGCTCACGCGCGGCGGTCGGAGTTGGCGACGGCGTGGAAGATACGGCGCCCGTGCGCCCTAGGCTCAAAGCAGCGGCTGAAACCCCTCCTTGCATTCCCTGTCCTTGCGACTTCGCAATTTGCGCTCGCTTGAGCGGGACCCTACCACACTGGACGAATATATGGGGAAGGATTTCGTGCAGCGGCCGCGACGGTCCTTGCAGCGGCCGCGATGGCTTTTCTCACTTTTTCTGTGTTTGTTCTGCACAGAGAAAGCTCACAAAAAAGGGGGGGATTAGTGTGAATCCAGGAAGGGAGCCACAAACCGGCCCTACGTCGCCCCGAAGGTCTCTTCCACGCGGATCGTGTCCGGCCCGGAGAGCTCGAAGGCGGTGTGCAGCGCGCGCACGACCGACTCCACACAGTCGCGTGGGATCACGCTCGAGATCCTGATCGGCGAGGTCGTGATCATGTCGAGGTTGAGGCCCTCGGCGGCGAGCACGTTGAACATCTTCGCCGCCACGCCCGGGTAGGTGCGCATGCCGGCGCCGACGATCGACACCTTGCCGACGTTCTCATCGGGCACCAGCTCCGCGAACACCTCGCCCGTCAGGGGCTCGAGCGCCGCGCGCGCGTCGCGCATGCGGTCGCGGGGGATCGTGATTGCGATCTGCGCGAGCTCCCCCGTCGGCGGGCCCTGGTCGATCATGTCCACCTCCACGCCGGCGTCGGCGAGCGCCGTGAAGATACGGGCCGCCATGCCCGGCTTGTGGCGGACGTCGACCAGCTTGACGATCGCCTCCGAGGTCGAGTGGGTGACGGCGCTGATAATGGGTCGCTCTGCAGGGTCCATGTTCTCTCCTTCCGACACCACCAAGGTACCGGGACGATCGTCGAACGACGAGCGGCAGTGGATGCGCACGCCGTGGTTGCGCGCATACTCCACCGAGCGCAGCTGCAGCACGCCCGCGCCGGAGGATGCCATCTCCAGCATCTCCTCGAACGTGACCACGTCCAGCTTGCGCGCATCGGGCACCACGCGCGGGTCGGCGCTGAATACGCCGGGAACGTCGGTGTAGATTTCGCACACCTCCGCTCCCAGCTCGGCGGCCACGGCGACCGCGGTCGTGTCCGAGCCGCCGCGCCCGAGCGTGGTCACGTCCTGCGTGGCGGTCGAGACGCCCTGGAAGCCCGCGATCAGCACGATGTGGTCCTCCTGCAGCGCCTCTTTGACACGGTCGGCGCGCACCTCGATGATCCGGGCGGAGGTGTGCCAGCTGTCGGTGACGATCCCCGCCTGCGAGCCGGTGAGCGAGATCGCGCGGTGGCCGAGGTCGCGAATCGCCATCGCGCACAGCGCGCAGGAGATCCGCTCGCCCGTGGACAGCAGCATGTCCATCTCGCGCGGGTCGGGCGCCGCGGAGACCTCCTCGGCCAGCGCGATCAGCTCGTCGGTGGTCTTGCCGCGCGCCGAGAGCACCGCCACCACGTTGGCGCCCGCCTCGCGCCGCTCGACGATGCGCCGCGCGGCGCGCTTGATGCGCGCGGCGTCCGCCACGGAGGTGCCGCCGAACTTCATCACCACGGTGTGAGACACGTCCGCAGGATAGGCGCTAATGTGGGGAGCAGGCAATTCGAATCGATAGGAGGCCAGGCGTGGCCTATCGCACAAGCATCTTCATCGACTTTTGGAACTTCTCGCTGCAGTGGCGCGACCGCGCCAACGGCGACCGCATCGACTGGACCAGAGTCCCCGCCGCGCTGCTGGGCGAGAGCGAACGCCAACTGCAGGCCGCCACCTTCGGCGACGCGCTGCACCTCGAGGAGGCGCTGGTGTACGCGTCCTACGACGAAGACGAGGGCGGCCGGCGCCTGAAGGGGTGGCTCGACGCGTTCCTGGACAAGCAGCCCCGCTTCCGCGTGACCACCCGCGCGCGCCGCTCCAAGCTGCGCACCGTGTACTGCCGCGCCTGCGAAGGCAGCATCGACCACTGCCCCCACTGCGAGGAGCCGCTGCGGTGGTCGCCCGAGAAAGGCGTCGACACCGCGATCGTCACGGGCCTGCTCTCGCTCGCGGGGGAGAGCGCCTTCGACGTGGCGATCCTCGTCTCCAGCGACACCGACTACCTGCCCGCCGTCGAGTGGCTGCAGGGCCGCGGCTTCAAGGTCATCAACGCCACGTGGTCCAACCACGGGCACGAGCTCGC
This sequence comes from uncultured Solirubrobacterales bacterium, assembly GCA_963821775.1. GTDB lineage: Bacteria > Actinomycetota > Thermoleophilia > Solirubrobacterales > Solirubrobacteraceae > Palsa-744. Next base: position 72,379 of record CAWGFB010000004.1, read on the forward strand.
GCGGGCGTGCTGGGCCTCCTTCGAGCTCGACGGGATCGTGCCGCTGCTCCGACAAGAGAACGCCGAGGCCGCGGGCCGGGCGGCGACCAGGGTGACGGCCACCAGCAGCACAGCGGAGAGCAACGGAGTGGGGAGAGCAGAGACGGAGAGCAACGGAGCAGGGAGAGCAGAGACGGAGAGCAACGGAGCAGAGACAGCGGAGCGCAACGGAGCGGTGGCCCTCGCGGAGGACGTGGAGGACCCCTGCCCGCCGGTGGTGGTCGAAGGCGTCGACGCCATCGACGAGCCGGCGCCGGCCGCCGCGGGCTGAGGGGCGGCTGCGGGCCGAGGCTGAGGGCCAGCGGGTGAGCCGAGGGCCGCCCGCCGCCGGCCCCCCGGGCAGAAGCGCCCCTACACCGCCAGCCGCCCCGACAGCGCCTTGCCGAGCGTGACCTCGTCGGCGTACTCGAGGTCCGCGCCCATCGGTAGGCCGGAGGCGAGGCGGGTCACGCGCAGCGCGGGGGCGCGCTCGTGCAGGTCGTGCGCGATGTGCAGGGCGGTGGCCTCCCCCGTCGTCGTCGGGTTGGTGGCGAGCACCACCTCCCTGACGGCCCCGCCGTCGCCCTCCGTGGCGGCGCCGGCCACGCGCGTGTACAGCTCGGCGATCCGCAGGTCCTCGGGGTCCACCCCGTCGATCGGCGAGAGCGCGCCGCCGAGCACGTGGTAGAGGCCATCGTATTCGTGGGTGCGCTCGACGGAGATCACGTCGGCAGGCTCCTCCACCACGCAGATCGTCCCGTGGTCGCGGCGGGAGTCGCTGCAGATCCGGCAGCGCGGGTCCTCGGTGAGGTTGAAGCACACCTCGCACACCCCCACGCGCGCCTTCACGTCGAGGATCGCCTGCGCCAGCCCACCGGCCTCCTCGTCGGAGACCCGCAGCAGGTGGAAGGCGAGCCGCTGCGCCGTGCGCGTGCCGATGCCCGGCAGGCGCGAGAGCTCGGTCACGAGCCGCTGGACGGGGGGCGCGAGGCCGCTCACGCTACCCTCACAGCCCGGGCAGCCCCAACCCGCCGAGCGCGCCCAGGTCGAGGCCGCCGGTCGCCCCGCCGAGGCGCTCGGCGGCGAGCTCCTGCGCGGCACGCAGGCCCTCGGTCACCGCCGCCAGCACGAGGTCGCCGAGCAGCTCGACGTCCCCGCCCTCCACGGCCTCCGGGGCGATCTCCACCGCCAGCACCCGCCCGTCGCCCGTCACCCGCACCCGCACCGCGCCGCCGCCCGCCGAGCCCTCCACGGTCTCGTGGCGCAGCGCCTCCTGGGCGGCCTCGACCTCGCGCTGCATGCGCTGCACCTGGGCCAGCATCTGTTGCGGGGACGGTCGTTTCGGTTGGGCCACGGTCACCCCTCGCTCGCCACGAGATCCTCGGACGCGAGCTCCCCGAGCTCCTCGGCGTCGAGCTCCTCCTTGAAGCGCGCCACCCACTCCTCCTCGCTCGGCGGCGGCGCCTGCGCCGAGGCGGGCGGAGGCTCGGCCTCGCGCAGCTCGTAGAGCACCCGCAGCCGCGGGTGTCCCGTCAGCCGGCGCAGCGCCTCGGTCACCGTCGTGCGGTGGGCGGCGTCCTCGGCCTTGCGCTTCAGGAACGACGCCGAGGACGCAAACGCCACCACGAGCTCCTCCCCGCGCACCTCCACCGGCCACGCGTCGCGCAGCACCGCGTGCAGCAGCTTGTGCTCGGCGCCAACCGTCTCCACCACCGCGCGCCACACCGCGTCCACGTCCTCCAGGTCCAGGGCGGTGGGGGGCGCGAGCGCCGCGGGGCGCGCGGGCTCCGCCGCCGGGGGTTGGGCCGCGGGCTCGTTCACAGCCGGGGGCTGCACCGCGTGCTCCTCCGCCACGGGCGCCGCCGCGGCCTCCCGCGCCGCCGGGGGTTCCCCCTCACCAGCCGTGCGCGTGGCGGGGGCGGGGGCCGCCGGGGAGGGGCGCGCGGGCCGCGCGAGAACGCCCCCCCTCCCCCCTCCCCACCCACGCGCGCCTCCAGGCGCTCGACTCTCGCCAAGACCGCCGACAACGAGCCCTCGGCGGGGCGCGCCGCGCGCACGAGCGCCAGCTCCAGCTGCGTGCGGGGCTCGCCGCCGGCCCGCACCGCCTCCAGAGCGCCGCCCAGCTGCTCCAGCAGGCGCGCGGCCACGTCCGGCCCCACACGCGCGGCCTGCGCGGCCAGCCGCGCGTCGGCCTCCTCGGTCAGCGCCAGCTCCGCGGGCACCTCGTCGAGCGTCGCCACGACCAGCAGCTCGCGCGCGCGCCCCTCGAGGTCCGCCGCGAACGCGCCCGCGTCGCGGCCCGCCTCCGCGCACCGCGCCACGGCCAGCAGCGCCGCGCGGGCATCGCCCTCGGCCACCGCGTCGAGCGTCTCCTCCAGCAGCGCCGCGTCGGTGACACCAAGCACCGCGAGCACGTCGGGCAGCGTCACGCGCGGTCCGGCGTACGCGACCAGCTGCTCCAGCGTGCCCAGGGCATCGCGGAAGGAGCCCGTCGCGGCGCGCGCGAGGACCGCGACCGCCTCGGGGGGGATCTCGATCGACTCGGCGGCCGCCACGCGGCTCACCACCGCGGCAAGCTGCGCCACCGTGGGGCGGGCGAAGTCGAAGCGGTGGCAGCGGTCCACGACCGTCGCCGGCACGCGCTGCGCCTCGGTCGTGGCGAGCACGAACACGGTGTGGGGCGGCGGCTCCTCCAGGGTCTTCAGGAACGCGTTCCACGCCGCCGTCGAGAGCATGTGCGCCTCGTCGAGGATGTACACCTTGTGGCGGCCGCTGACGGGCGCCAGCGCCACGCGCTCCCGCAGCTCGCGGATGTCGTCCACGGAGTTGGAGGACGCGGCGTCCATCTCGATCACGTCCAGCGACCGCGCGGCCGCGATCGCCCGGCAGGACTCGCACGTCCCGCACGGTTCCGTCGTGCCCCCGGCGCCCGCCTCGCCCGCGGGGGCGGCGCGCTCGCAGTTCAAGCACGCGGCGAGGATCTTCGCCATCGAGGTCTTGCCCGTCCCCCGCGAGCCCACGAACAGGTACGCGTGGTGTACGCGGCCGGCCGCCACCGCGCCCTGCAGCGTGCGCACCACGGCGTCCTGACCGACCACGTCCGCGAACGTACGCGGGCGGTGGCGGCGGTAGAGGGAGAGGGGTTGGGGAGCGTCCGCCGGCACCTCGCCTGAGTGTACCCACGGGCGCCCGCTCGGCTAGCGTGGGCCCGTGGCCGCTGCACCCGAGCACGCTCCCTCCGCGTCAGCGCCCCCGGCCGCCCCAGCCGAGCACCCCACCCCACCCTCCGCGCCCGTGACCGCTCCAGCCGACCACGCTTCCTCCCCGCCGCCCGCGGCCCCCTCCGCCCGCCGCGGCCCCGCGCGCGCGAGCACGGCGCTTGCGGTCCTCGCCGGCGCCGTCGGGCTGCGCGTCATCACGGGGGTCGGGTTCGCGAACTACGACACGCTGTACGCACTCGTGTGGGGACAGCAGGCCGCGCGCGGCGAAACCCCGCAGTACGGCCTGCCCGTGGCCCCCACGCCTCATCCGCTCATGGAGGCGGCGGGCGTCGTGCTCGCCCCGCTCGGCCCCCGCGCCGCCGAAGGCGCCGTCGTGGCGCTCGGGTTCCTCGCGCTCGCGACGTGCGCGTGGGCGGTGTACCGGCTGGGGGCGCTGTGGTTCTCCCGCGCCGCGGGGGCCGTGGCCGCGGCGGTGCTCGTGACGCGCGTGCCCGTGCTCTCCTACGGCGTGCGCGCGTACGTGGACGTGCCGTACCTGGCGCTCGTGCTGGGCGCGCTCGTGCTCGAGACGCGCCGCCCCCGCACCGGCGCGCCCGTGCTCGGCCTGCTCGCGCTCGCCGGGCTGCTGCGGCCGGAGGCGTGGGCGTTCTCGGCGGGGTACTGGGCGTACCTCGCGGTGCCGACGGTGCGCGCCCGCCGGCGCACCCGCGGCGTCCCCCACGGCGACCCCCGCCCGCAGGGGCACGACCCCGGCGGGTCCCACCCCGGCGGGTCTCACCCCGGCGGGTCTCACCCCGGCGGGTCTCACCCCGACGGCACCCGCCCGCTGGAGCGCACCCCCCGCGAGCTCGCGTGGCTCGCGGGGCTCGTGGTGGCCGCGCCCGCGGTGTGGGCGGCGAGCGACTGGCTGGTGACGGGCCACCCCGCGTGGTCGCTCACCAACACGCGCCACACCGCCGCGGACCTGCACCGCGAGACGGGCCCCGCGAAGGTGCCCGAGTACGTGCCGCGCCGCATCGGCGAGGTGCTCGGCGCCGCGGGCCTGGCCGCCGCGCTCGCGGGCGGCCTGCTCGCGTGGGCGTGGCTGCGCGCCCGCGCGACGGTCGGCCTGGTGACGGGCGCCGCGGCCGTGGCGGTGTTCGCCGTGCTCGGCGCCGCGGGCCTGCCGATCGACGAACGCTACGCGTTCCTCGCCGCTGCCGTGGGGTGCGTGTTCGCCGGCGCGGCCGTGTGCGGGTGGGCGGAGCTGCCCCGCGGCAGCGCGCGCCGGCGGTGGTGGGCGGTGGCCGCCGCGGCCGTGGCGGTCGCGCTCGTGGCCACAGCCCCGGCCCAGTACCGCGTCGCCCACCGCCAACTCCAGGCCCTGGCCCGCCAGCAGCAGGCGCAGGAGGACCTCACGGCGCTCGTCCGCGCGGGCGCCGTGAGCACCCGCTGCGAGCCGGTGGGCGTGCCCAACCACGCGCCCGTGCCGCTGCTGGCGCTGTGGCTGCGCACCCCGCCCGCGCGCATCGTCAGCGCCGAGGTGCACGCCGTGACGCACGGCACCTACGTGGAACCGGCCACGGCGGCCGTGCAGCGCGACTACATCCTCGACCCGCTCGACCCCCACCGGCCCGTCCACGTGCCAGCCGGCTTCACGTTGGTGCGCACCGATCGTTCGTGGCGCATCTACCGTCGCTGCCCGCGTGCGGGGGGTGGGTAGGGGGGATCGTCCACGCGTGCCTGTGCGGCGGCGACGCCCTCACCCGCCGGGCCTCCGTGCCCGGCGACCGGGGTCGCGACCCTGTCGGCCGCGCCGCGCTGCGATAGGCTCGCGCTCATGGCAGGTGCGTACGACTGCATCGTGATCGGCGCGGGGCCGGGCGGCTACGTGGCCGCGATCCGCGCCGCGCAGCTCGGCCTGCGGACGGCCGTGGTCGAGCGTGACCGGCTCGGCGGGCCGGTGCCTGAACTACGCGTGTATCCCCGCCAAGGCGGTGCTGCGCTCCGCCGACCTGCTCGAGCGAGATCCGGGAGGCCGACGAGTTCGGGATCCGCGTCGCGGGCGTCGAGGTGGACTACGCCGCGGTGCAGGCGCGCCGGGACCGGGTCGTCGGCACGCTGACCGGCGGCGTGGGGAGCCTCTTCAAGAAAAACGGGGTCGAGGTGCTCGCGGGCGAGGCCACGCTCGTGCCGGCCGGCGACGGCGTGGCGGGCGCCAACGGCGGGGGGGGCAACGCCCGTCCACGGGTCAGGGTGGGCGAGGAGGAGTACGAGGCCGCGACCGTGGTGCTCGCCACCGGCTCGGCGGGGCGCTCGATCCCCGGCGTGGAGCTCGGCGGGCGCGTGCTCGGCACCGAGCAGGCGTGGGCGCTGCCCGAGGTGCCGGCGCGGCTGGCCGTCGTGGGGGCGGGGGCGTCGGGCGCGGAGATCGCCTCGGCGTTCGTGCGCCTGGGCAGCGAGGTGCTGCTGTTCGAGGTGCTCGACCGCGTGCTCCCCACCGAGGACGCCGACGTCTCGCGCCTGGTCGAGCGCGGCCTGCGCCGCGACGGCGTGCGCATCCACACGAGCACCGCGATCGCCGACGTGCAGGTCGGCGAGACGGCGAGCGTCAGCTCGGTCCCCGGCGCGCGGCCGGCGACCGTCGCCGCTGAGGTCGAGTACCTGGTGATCGCCGCGGGCCGCGGCTCCGGACGTGGAGGGGCTCGGCCTCGCCGCCGCCGGTGTGGGGCTCGACGAGCGCGGCCTCGTGCGGGTCGACGGCGCGCAGCGCACGACCGCGCCCGGGGTGTACGCGATCGGCGACCTCGTCGCCGGCCCCGCGCTCGCGCACAAGGCCTCCGACGAGGGCATCATCGCCGTCGAGGACGCCGCGGGGCTGCCCACCCACCCGCTCGTCCACGAGGACATCCCCCGCGCCACCTTCTGCGCGCCCAACGTCGGCTCCTTCGGCCTCACCGAGGAGCAGGCGCGCGCGCAGGGCTACGACGTGGTCGTCGGCAAGGTCCCCTACGGCGCGGTCGGCGGCGGCACGGTCTACGGCGACCGCGCCGGCCTCGTCAAGGTGGTCGGCGAGCGCCCGCTACGGCGAGCTGCTCGGCGGCCACATCGTCGGCACCCGCGCCACCGAGCTGATCCAGGAGCTCGTCGACGGTGCGCGCGCTGGAGGGCGGCGTGCCCGAGGTCGCCCGCACCGTCCACGGCCACCCGACCCTCTCGGAGGCCGTGATGGAGGCCGCCCGCGCCGCGGACGGGTGGCTGATCCACGGCTGAGGGCCGAGCTGTCCTCGCCCGCGGTCTTCTACTTCGACCTCGCCAGCCCCCTGGCCTACCTCGCCGCCGAGCGCCTCCCGCGCGTGTTCGCGGACGTCCCGGTCACGTGGCAGCCGGTGCTCGCCCGCGAGCTGCCAGACGCCACCCCAGCGGACATGTCCGAGGTCGAGCGGCTCGCCTACGAGCACGACCTGCCGCCCCTGCGGTGGCCCCACCCCTTCCCCTTCGACAGCACGCTGGCGATGCGCGCCGCCACCTACGCCGCCTCGATCGGCCGTGCCGTGGCCTTCGCGCAGGCGGCCTTCCGCCAGGCGTACGCGGGCGGGCGCTCGCTCGCCGAGGTGGACACGGTGCTGATCGCCGCGGCCGCCTGCGAGATGCACCCGACCGCCGTGCTCACGGCCGCCGAGCTGCGCTCCACGCGCGAGCGGCTGGCCGCGGCCACCGCCGCGGCCGCGGAGCTGGGGGTGAGCGACGTGCCGGCGCTGCGCCTCGAGGAGGCCGTGCTCGTCGGCGCGCGGGCGCTCGAGCGCGGGTGGTGGCCCCGTGAGGGCCAACCGCGCCTTCCGGCTGCTCGTCCGGCGCGGCGGGTGGGCGCCGGCGCTGCTGGCCGACCCCGCGCGCGTGGACCACGTCGAGGTCGTCGCCGTGGACTCCGGCGAGGTCGTGCTGTTCTGGGACTGCGCGCCGCTGGACGCCGCGCGGCGCGTGCGCGCGCTGCGCGCCGACCTCGCGCAGCTGCAGGAGGAGGAGTTCCTCGCCCACTGGGCTACCGTGGAGCACGGATGAGGCCCACGCCCCCGACGCGCAGTGAGGCAGGTGCAGTGGCGTGTGCCCGCCGGCCCCGGCGCTGGAGCACCTGCGACGAGGCGAACCATGTGACGTGCTCCCACCAGGAGACCGCCCGGTGAGCGCCCCCCTCCCCGACCCCGAGGCGGCGCGCGAGTGGCTGGCCACGATGACGCTGATCCGCCGCTTCGAGGAGCGCGCCGGGGAGATGTACGCGCGGGCCCGGGTGGGTGGGTTCCTGCACCTCTCGATCGGCGAGGAGGCCACGATCGTCGGCGCCACGCGGGCGCTGCGCGCCAGCGACTACCTGGTCTCCACCTACCGCTCGCACGGCTACGCGCTGGCGCGCGGGACGCCGCCGGAGAACGTGATGGCCGAGCTCTTCGGGCGCGTCGACGGGTGCTCGCGGGGGCGCGGGGGGTCGATGCACATGTTCGACCTCGAGCGGCGGTTCATGGGCGGCTACGGGATCGTCGGCGGCAACCTGCCGATCGCCGCCGGCATCGCGTTGGCGAGCGCCTACCGCGGCGAGGAGGACGTCACGCTGTGCACGTTCGGCGACGGCGCCTGCAACCAGGGCACGTTCGGCGAGACGCTCAACCTCGCGGCGCTGTGGCGGCTGCCGGTGGTGTTCATGGTCACCAACAACCTCTTCGGGATGGGCACCGCGCTGGGGCGCCACTCCGCCGTCACCGACCTGCAGCGCAAGGGCGAGAGCCTCGGCGTGCCCGGGCTGCGCTGCGACGGGATGGACATACTCGACACGCACGCGGTGCTCGCCGAGGCGGTCGCGCGGGTGCGCGAGGAGCGCCGGCCGCTGCTCGTCGAGGCGGTCACCTACCGCTTCCGCGGGCACTCGATGGCCGACCCCGAGTCCTACCGCTCCCGCGAGGAGGTCGCCCACTGGCGCGAGCGCGACCCGCTCCCCGCGTTCGGCGCCCTGCTGGAGCGCGAAGGCGTGCTCGACGCCGCGGCGCGCGCGGCGCTCGACGAGCAGGCGGTGGCGCGCGTGGACGCGGCGGTCGCGTTCGCGGAGGCCTCGCCGCTGCCCGCGCCGGAGTCGCTGTACGACGACGTGTACGTGCTCGGCGACCAGCTCCGCGGGTGGTACTCGGTGCGGACCTCCGAGCCGCGGCCCGACGGCGGCGAGGGCGCGCCGTCGAGGGCGACGGGGGAGATCGCCCAGCAGATCACGAGCGCGCTGCAGGCCGGGGAGGGCGCCTGATGGCCGAGCTGCGCTACCGCGAGGCGCTGCGCGAGGCGCTGCGCGAGGAGCTGCGCCGCGACGAGCGGGTGGTGCTGATGGGCGAGGACATCGGCGTGTTCGGCGGCGCCTTCAAGGTCACCGAGGGCCTGTTGGAGGAGTTCGGCGAGCAGCGCGTGCGCGACACGCCGATCTCCGAGAACACGATCGTGGGGATGGGCGTCGGCGCCGCGATGGTCGGCCTGCGGCCCGTGGTCGAGCTGATGACGATCAACTTCGCGCTGCTGGCGCTCGACCAGATCGTCAACCACGCGGCGCACATCCACTACATGTTCGGCGGGCAGGCGCGCGTGCCGCTCGTGGTGCGCATGCCCAGGGCGCCGGCCACCAGCTCGGCCCCACGCACTCGCACTGCCTGGAGGCGCTCTTCATGCACGTGCCCGGCCTGCTCGTCGCCGTCCCCTCGACGCCCGCCGACGCCAAGGGCCTGCTGAAGGCGGCGATCCGCGACGAAAACCCCGTCGTGTTCATCGAGCACGAGTCGCTGTACGGGCAGCGGGAGAGGTGCCCGACGACGAGGACCACGTGGTGGACTTCGGCCACGCCGCGGTGCGCCGGGAGGGCGGGGACGTGACGATCGTCGGCATCTCGCGGATGGCCGTCACGGCCGAGCAGGCCGCCCAGACTCTAGCCGAGGAGCACGGCGTGCAGGCCGAAGTGATCGACCCCCGCACGCTCCGCCCCCTGGACCTCGACACGGTGCTGCGCTCGGTCGCCCGCACCAACCGCTGCGTGGTCGTCGAGGAGGGGTGGCCCCACGGCGGCGTCGGCGCCAACCTCTCGGCGCTGATCTCCGAGCAGGCCTTCGACGACCTCGACGCCCCCGTGCGGCGCGTCACCGGCGCGGACACGCCGATGCCCTACTCGCGCCCGCTGGAGCAGGCCGCCTACCCGCACGCCCCCCAGGTGGTGCACGCGGCGCTGGAGGTGCTGGGCCAGGCGCCGGCCGCGCAGGACGGCGGCGGGGATGGCGCGCAGGGCGCGGCGGCCGGCAGCGCGGCGGCGGGGGAGGTAGGCGCCGTGGCCGAGATCGTCATGCCCCGCCTCTCGGACACGATGGAGGAGGGCACCGTGCTGCGCTGGCTCAAGCGCGACGGCGAGCTGGTGCGCCGCGGCGAGGAGCTCGTCGAGATCGAGACGGACAAGGCCGCGATGGTCTACGAGTCAGACCAGGAGGGCGTCCTGAGCCTCACCGCGCGCGAGGGCGACACGCTGCCCGTCGGGGCGACGATCGCGCACGTGGGCGAGGGCACCGTGGAGACCCCCGCGGCAACCCCGACAGCAGCCCCGGCAACCCCGACAGCAGCCCCGGCGACCGTCGAGGTCGCCCCTCCCCCGGCGCGGGGCCGAGGCGCCCCCAGAGCACGGCGCGCGCGTGAAAGCGTCTCCCCTGGCGCGGCGGGTCGCGCAGGAGCGGGGCGTCGACCTGCACGCCCTGACCGGCTCCGGCCCCGGCGGGCGGATCGTCAAGGCGGACGTCACGGCGACTGTGCCAGCGGAGGCGCCCCGCGCCGCTCGCCGAGCGCGTGGCCACCGCCAAGGGCGAGACGACGGAGGTGGAGCTGACGCGCTCCCAGCAGACCGTGGCGCGCCGGATGGCCGAGTCGAAGGCGACGATCCCCGACTTCGCGCTGCAGGCTGAGGTGGACATGGAGGCGTGCGTCGCGCTGCGCGTAGAGCTCAAGCGCCTCTCCCCCGAAGAGGGCACCGACGTACAACGACATGGTCGTCAAGGCGTGTGCGCTCGCACTGCGCGAGCACCCCCGCGCGAACGGCTCCTACCGCGACGGGCGCCTGCAGCTGCACTCGCGCGTGAACGTCGGCGTCGCGGTCGCCACCGAGGAGGCGCTCGTGGTGCCGACCGTGTTCGACGCCGACCTGAAGGCGCTCGGCGAGATCGCCCGCGAGGCGCGCGCGCTGGCCGAGCGCGTGCGCACGGGGACGATCACGCCGCCTGAGCTGGGGGGCGGCACGTTCACGGTCTCCAACCTGGGGATGTACGGAGTGCGCAGCTTCAGCGCGATCGTCAACCCCCCGCAGGCCGCGATCCTCTCCGTCGGCGCGCTTGCCCCCCGCGCCGTGGTCCACGACGGCGCCGTGGTCGCCCGCCACACGCTGGCGGTGACGCTCGTGTGCGACCACCGCGCCCTCTACGGCGCGGACGCGGCGCGCTTCCTCGCGCGGGTCAGGGAGCTGCTGGAGGAGCCGGCAGCGCTCACGCTGTGAATGCGCTGCCGGCCCTCGGAGGCAGCCACCGTAGCGCCTGGTATTCCGTGCATACGTAGTATCCGGTCTTGTGGGTGCCGATCTCACTGCCGCAGCCGCGCGCAACTCGTCGGCCAAACAGGCGCAAGCGCAGGCGGTGCTTGAAGCAGCCGGCTCGGGGAAGCCGCAACTGCAGCGCTTCCGGTGGCTTGCCGCATCGTCTGCCTTTTCGACGAACGTCGACTTCGACAAGGTGGTCGTCTACGACGAGGCGGATGAGGTATTGGACACCCGCAGCTACTACACCAAGCGACATGGAGGCGCCACGGCCGGGCTGAGTGCCTTCGCCAAGAAGCAGGGTACGTGGCTCGCCCGCAGAGAGGCGTTCGAGGATCTCTGGGAACACGGCCGTGCATTCATCTACGGCGCGGTCAACGCCGGCGGGATGGGCGTCTTGGGTGACTTCGGGAGGATCTGCCTCGTCGTCCAAGACCCCGAGCGGCGTAATCCGCACGCGCTCGCCGTGTTCCCAGCCGACACGGCGGCTCGGTACACGGACGAAACGGGGGCCGTCGACGACCGACGTGCGCAGGAAGAGGCCACGGCGTGGGGGGCACGTGGCGAGCTGGCGGTCATAGAGCGCCAGAGCGAGGCGGCAGCGACCTCCGCGCACAACTGGCCCCGGGTGCTCTGCCGCCCCGAGGCCTACCTGGAGGCGGTCTTCGCGGGGCCGCTACCGCTCGAGGCGCTCAGCGAGGCACGTCTGTCCGACAAGGTGCGTGCTCACCTCAGGAAGCTACGCTTGCGCATGGTCACCGGCGAGACGTTGACGATCACGGAGAAGAACGAACTCGGCGCGTACGATCGGTTGCAGAGGTGGCGCCGCGAGCACGGCGCTGCGATAAATGTCATTCCCACGTGACCAACCTATGATTCACAATCTGGACATGGTGAAACCCGTCACACTCGTCGCGATGGCTCCCTCGGGCGCGACGCTCGTCGTGCGCGAGACCGACGACCGCACGTGGCTCTGCCCCTCGCCGGGCGCGGGACAGCCGCGCCTCATCGACCCCGACCGCGTGGAGCGGGCCATCGCGTACGGCGACCTCGAACGGATCGACCAGGACTTCGCGGATTGGGAGGAGCTCGACGCCTTCCGCCAAGAGCGGGCGCGGAGAGTAACGCCGCAGACCATCGTCGACATCGACGCCTTCGACGCCCACGACGTGGAGGAAGCTCCTGGAGACCGCCGAGGAGTGGATCGCCGAGGGGGATGTGGATCGCCCGCGGAAGCTCGCGTTCCGGCTGCTGCGCACTCCGGTGGCGCACTCCGACGAGGGGGTGCACGAGCGCCTTGTCGGCTTCCTCGAGCGCGTCGGAGAACCGGTGCAGGCACTTCGCTCCAGGCCGCGCACGGAGCTGCAGGTGGCCGCGCGCGCACGGTGGCGGCAGCTGCGCGCAGCCTGACGTGCGCACGATCACCTTCTACTCGTACAAGGGCGGAACGGGGCGCACGCTGCTGCTGGCAAACCTGGCGCGGCTGGCCGCGAGCGCGGGCCTGGGCGTGGTGGCGCTCGACTTCGACCTGGAGGCGCCCGGCCTCGCCTACAAGCTGCTCGAGGACGGCTGTCCACGCGTGGGGGGCCTCGTCGGCTGGCTGCGCGACGCGCTCGCCGGCGACCGTCCCGCCGCGCTGGGTGACTACGCCGTGGACGTCGCCACTTCCACACCATTCGTGGCTGGCGGCTGGCTGAAGCTGATGCCCGCGGGACGGGCGCCCTCGCCCAACTACTTCCAGGACCTGCGCCGCCTCGGCCTCGACCAAGAGCTCGACGAGGGCCGCGGGATCGACGCCCTGCTGGACCTCCAGGAGCAGATCGGGTCCCACCTCGGGGCCGACTTCCTGCTCATCGACGCGCGCACGGGGATCACCTCGACGAACGCGATCACGACCCAGGTGCTCGCCGACGAGGTCGTCGTCCTGGCACTCGACACCCCCGAGCAGCTGGAGGGCACCCGCAGCGTCCTGCGCGCTCTGCAGCCGTTGACGTCGCTGCAGACGAACGAGCCGCTGCGGCTGCACGTCGTCCTGAGCCGGGTCCCGCCACGCCCGCCCGACGCTCCCGCCGCCGGCCTCACGGAGAGCGAGGAGGCCCAGATCGAGCGGGTGCGGGCATTCCTAAACGAGCCAGCCCAACCCCTCACGTCCACATTGGACGTCCAGAGCATCCACCTGCTCCACACCGACCTGGAGCTGCAGCGGAGCGAGTTCCTCTTCCTCGAGCGTCCGGGGCGGTGGACGCGCTCGGCGCTGCACGTGGACTACCTACGCATCGGGAGGGCGCTCTTCGGGGAGGCGGTCGAGGACGCCGCCGCCCGCGCGCTCGGCGAGGCGCGGGCGGACGCCGAGCGGCTCGAGGAGCTCGCCTATTTCTTCGACCGGCCCGACATGGTGCTCGAGGCCCGCGGCCTGCGCGCCCGCGGGCGGGAGTCCGGGGAGCGCGTCGAGGGCGATCTGGGCGAGCAGGTCGCCCTGTTGCGCGGGCGCGCCGAGCGGGACCCCACCGCGCGCCCCGACCTGGCTGCCCTCCTGCTCGAGGTCGCAGGCCGTCTACAGGAGCTGGGACAGCGCGAGGAGGCACTCACCAACATCGATGAGGCGGTGGCCATCTACCGCGCGCTCGCTGAGAGCCAGGCCGACACGTTCCGGCCCGACCTGGCTAGATCGCTGAACACCCTCTCCGAATGTCTCAGCGACCTCGGGAAGCGAGAGGAGGCGCTGGCAGCAGTCGAAGAGGCCGCAATTCTCTACCGCCAGCTCGCACGGGACCACCCCGAAGACTTCCTCCCCGACCTCGCGATGTCGCTGAACAACCTCTCCAACTATCTCAGCGATCTGGGGAAACGGGAGGAGGCGCTGGCCGCGATCGAAGAGGCCACCAAACTCTACCGCCAGCTCGCACGGGACCACCCCGAAGACTTCCTCCCCGCCCACGCGGCGTCGCTGAACAACCTCTCCAACTATCTCAGCGATCTGGGGAAGCGGGAGGAGGCGCTGGCCGCGATCGAAGAGGCCACCAAGCTCTACCGCCAGCTCGCACAAGACCCCGCCGAAGACCTCATCCCCGCCCTCGCGATGTCGCTGAACAACCTCTCCAACCGCCTCAGCGATCTGGGGAAGCGGGAGGACGCGCTGGCCGCGATCGAAGAGGCCACCAGGCTGCGCCGCCAGCTCGTACAGGACCGCCCCGCAGTCTTCCTCCCCGACCTCGCGATGTCGCTGAACAACCACTCCAGCTGTCTCAGCGACGTTGGGAAGCAGGAGGAGGCGCTGGCCGTGATCGAAGAGGCCACCAAGCTCTACCGCCAGCTCGCACAGGACCGCCCCGCAGTCTTCCTCCCCGCCTTCGCGACCTCGCTGAACAACCTCTCCACCTGTCTCAGCGACGTTGGGGAGCAGGAGGAGGCGCTGGCCGCGATCGAAGAGGCCACCAAGCTCTACCGCCAGCTCGCACAGGACCGCCCCGCAGTCTTCCTCCCCGACCTCGCGGCGTCGCTGAACAACCTCACCATCCGCCTCAGCGACGTTGGCAAGCAGGAGGAGGCGCTGGCCGCGATCGAAGAGGCCGCCAGGCTGCGCCGCCAGCTCGCACAGGACCACCCCGCAGTCTTCCTCCCCGACCTCGCGACGTCGCTGAACAACCTCTCCCTCCGCCTCAGCGCCCTCGGCAAGCAGGAGGAAGCACTGGCCGCAATCGAAGAGGCCACCAGGCTGCGCCGCCAGTTCGCACAGGACCGCCCCGCAGTCTTCCTCCCCGACCTCGCGACATCGCTGAACAACCTCACCATCCTCCTCAGCGCCCTCGGCAAGCAGGAGGAGGCGCTGACCGCGATCGAAGAGGCCACCAGGCTACGCCGCCAGCTCGCACAGGATCGCCCCGCAGTCTTCCTCCCCAGCCTCGCGACATCGCTGCACAACCTTGCCCTGACCCTGAGCAAGCTCGGACGGGACGAAGAGGCGCTCGCGGCGACCCGGGAGACGGAGGAGATCGGGAGGCGGCTCCTGCGCCTCCGCGACGAGGCGTGACCACTTCCTGCGAGCGACGTCACACGGGCGCAGGGCTCGCGCCCACACCCGCCGGGTGGGAGCTGGCCACCAGCGCCTGGTAGTCGTTGCGGCCGTTGGCGTCGGTGAAGTAGCCGACGGTGACGCATTCACCCGGGGCGGTGCACGTCAGCGCGTTGAGGCTGGCCTTCTGGCGGCCCGCAGCCGTGTTCGCGTCGGCGGGCAACGCGAGCCGGGTGGCGCGCGCCCACGCACCGCCCGTGTCGGTGGCAAGCATCGCCCGGTAGTCCCGGCGGCCGTGGGTGTCGGCGTAGGTGCCGGCGGCGACGCAACTGCCGGGCGCGGTGCACGCCACCGAGCTGAGGCTCGCTTCCTGGTGGTGCGTGGCCGCGCCGGGGGGCAGCAGCAGCGCCCGCGGGCGCTGCCACACGCCGCCGCGCTCGGTGGCGGTCATCGCCTCGGAGCTGCCGACGGCGTCGACGTAGGCGCCGACCGCGACGCACGCGCCCGGGCCGGTGCAGGCCACCCCGTAGAGGCTCGCGTTCTGTCGGTGGGTCTTGGTGGTGGCGTCGACGGGCAGCTGCGTCCGGCGTCCGGCGCTCCACGTGCCTCCTGTCTCGGTGTACACCGCCGCTTGCTCGGCGCCCGTGTCGTCTGTGTACTGGCCGGTGGCGACGCACGCGCCCGGGCTCGTGCAGGCCACCGACCACATGCGGCCACGCTGCTGGCCGCGTGCCGTGCTCGCGTCGGCAGGCAGCTGCAGCTCGCTCGCCCGGGCCCACACGCCCTGCTGCTCTGCGGCGACCATCGCCTCGTAGCTTTCGGTGACAGTGACGTAGTCGCCCACGGCGACGCACTGCCCCGGGCCAGTGCACGTCAGCGAGAGCAGCGTGGCCGCCTGTTCGCCGGGCGCCGTGCTGGCGTTGGCGGGCAGCTGCAGCCTACTCGCCGGCGCCCACACGCCGTGCGTCTCGTTAACGACCATCTCCTGGTAGCTGCCGTCTTCTTCGAGGTACAGGCCGCCGGCCACACACTCCCCCGGACCGGCGCACCACACCGACTTCAGCTCGGCGTACTGGGTGGCGCCGGTGGCCGCGCCGGGGGGCAGCGTCAGCTTGCTCGCCGGCGCCCACGTGCCTTCGCTCTCGGTGGCGGCCAGCGGCTGGTTGCCGGCTTCGCCGTCGGTGTAGGTGCCGACGATCACGCAGCTCCCCGGGCCGAGGCACGCCACCGAGGTGAGGCTCGCTCGCTGGGCGCCTGGGGCCGTGCTCGCGCCGGGGGGGAGCGTGAGCGTGCTTGCGGGGGACCACACCGGCGTCGCTGCGGTGAGGGATGCTGTAACAACCCAAGCGCTGAGTAGCCTCCGAGACAGAGGCACCCCTACCGCCCGATTAAAAGGGCCCGGCGAACCGGGCCCTGTGATGGGCGCAACCGTGAGCTCATCTTGGCGTGCCCCGTATGCTAACACCAGAGACGGCCATGCACCAAGCCCGCCGCCCTCCCTCCGACCTGTGGGTCTGCCACCTCGGCACCATCCCCTACCGCGAGGCGCTCGCGCTGCAGGAGGACCTCGCCGCGCGACGGCGGGCCGGCGCGGTGCCGGACGTGCTGCTGCTGCTCGAGCACCCGCCCGTGTACACGCGCGGGCGGCGCGCACAGGCGCAGGAGCTCGCGCTCGGGGAGGCGTTCTACCGCGCGCGGGGGATCAAGGTGGTGGGGACCGACCGCGGCGGGCGGGTCACCTACCACGGGCCGGGGCAGCTGGTGGGCTACCCGATCATGGCCGTCGCCGACGTGCTCGCCCACCTGCGCACGCTGGAGGACACGCTGGTGGCCGCGCTCGCCGAGGAGGGGGTGCGGGCGCGCTCGCGCACCGAGGACGGCCCTGACTACACAGGCGTGTGGGTGGGCGAGCGCAAGATCGCCTCGCTCGGGGTGCATGTCTCACGGGGAGTCTCCACGCATGGGTTCGCTATCAACGTTGCGAACGACCTCGTTCCTTTCACCTGGATCGTGCCCTGCGGCCTGCCCGACGTGCAGATGACCTCGCTCGCCGCCGAGCTGGGCGGCGCGGCGCCGGCGCAGGACGACGCCCTGCTGGAGCGCTTTAGCGCGCGCGTGGCCCGCTGCCTCGGCGCGGCCCACGGCCGGCGCGTGCGCCTGGTTGCGCCGGCGGAGCTGGGGCTTGCGGCGCGGTCGGAGCCGGTGCCCTCGACGCCGGGCAGGAGGCCCGGCGGCCGCAGCCCTGTGGACGAACGAGGACGCGCGGACGATCCCCCCTCCCCCCCTTCCTCCCCCGCGGAGGTCCCCGGTCCTCAGACGGTGGGCGTGTGAGCGCCACCCGTTCGCGCGCGCGGCCCGGTGGCGGGGACGTGCTGGAGGTGCTGGGGCCCGAGGTGCGGCCGTTGCGCGAGCGCAAGCCGCCGTGGCTGAGGGTGACGGCGCCCGGCAGCCCCCGCTACCGCGCGCTCTCGGCGCTGATCCGCGAGGAGGGACTGCACACCGTCTGCCAGGAGGCGGCCTGCCCGAACGTCGGCGAGTGCTGGGAGCGAGGGACGGCGACGTTCATGATCCTCGGCGACGTGTGCACGCGCCGCTGCGGGTTCTGCAACGTGCGGACCGGCCGGCCCACGTGGCACGACCCGCTGGAGCCCGCCCGGGTGGCGCGTTCGATCGCGCGCCTCGGCCTGCGCCACGCGGTCGTCACCTCGGTGGACCGCGACGACCTGCCCGACCTCGGCGCCTCCGCGTTTGTGGGGGTGATTCGCCAGGTGCGCCGCCAGGCACCAGGATGCCGTATCGAGGTGCTCACGCCCGACTTCCAGGGGCAGGAGATGCCGCTCGCGCGGGTGCTCGCCGAGCGGCCGGACGTGTTCAACCACAACGTCGAGGTGGTGCCGCGGCTGTACCCCGTGGCGCGGCGGGGCTCCTCCTTTGCGCGCTCCTGCCGCGTGCTGGCGCTCGCCCATGAGATGGGTGAGGGCGATGTCGTGACGAAGTCGGGGCTGATGGTCGGCCTCGGCGAGACGCACGCGGAGCTCGTCGAGACCTTCGCGCACCTACGCGCCCACGGGGTGCAGGTGCTCACCGTGGGGCAGTACCTGCGGCCGTCCGAGCGGCACCTCCCGGTCGTGCGCTACTGGCACCCCGACGAGTTCGCCGCGCTGGAGCGGGACGCGTACGCGCTCGGCTTCGCCCACGTCGCCGCCGGGCCGCTCGTGCGCTCCTCCTATCACGCGGACGAGCACGTACGGCGGGAGTCCTCAGCGGAGCAGGCGGGGGGGCCCGGGCCGGCCGCTGCCGCCGCGGCCGCGCAGCCGGCGGTGGCGCCCGCCGCCCGCGGATAGTCTCCGGTCCTTGACCCGTCTGCTCGTGCTGCTGGTGGCGGCGCTGTTCGTCGTCGGCTTCGCCTACCTCACGATCTCCATCATCGCCACCCACGGCCTCACGCTCGAGGGGATCGTGTCCGTCTTCGTGATCGTGCTGCTGTCCGTCGGGATCTTCGGCGCCCTGCTCACGCCGCCCCGCCGCTGAGGCGCCCGCGACGGTGGCACTCGACACCGAGCACGCGCTGCGCTACCGTATGAGGCGATTGACTGGTCAGTCAACCAAGGAGGAGTAGTGGATCTCGACGACACACCGGAGCAGGCCGCCTACCGCGCCCAGGTGCGCGCGTGGCTGGAGGACCACCGGGCCGAGGCGCCCGTGCTGAGCGGCGAGGGCGCGCTGCGCGACGAGCAGGAGATCGTCGCCGCCCGCCGCGCGTGGCAGGGCCGGCTCGCCGAGGGCGGCCTGGCGGGAGTCACGTGGCCACCGGAGTACGGCGGCCAGGGGCTCGGGCCGATCGAGCAGTTGATCTGCGGCCAGGAGATCAGCCGCGCCGGCGTCCCCGGGATCCTCGACGCGATCGGCGTGGGGATGCTCGGGCCGACGATCATCGCGCACGGCGCCGAGGAGCAGAAGGCGCGCTACCTCGGGCCGATGCTGCACGGCGACGAGGTGTGGTGCCAGCTCTTCTCCGAGCCCGCCGCGGGCTCGGACCTCGCCGCGGTGCAGACGCGCGCCCGGCTGCAGGAGGACGGCACGTGGCGGCTCACCGGCCAGAAGGTGTGGACGACCAACGCGCAGTTCGCCGCCCACGGCCTGCTGCTCGCGCGCACCGACGCGGACGTGCCCAAGCACAAGGGTTTGACCATGTTCATCGTGCCGATGGACGCCCCCGGCGTGACCGTGCGCGGTCTGCGCCAGATCTCCGGCGAGGCCGAGTTCAACGAGGTGTTCTTCGACGACGTCGCGCTCGAGGCGGACGCGGTCGTGGGCGGCGTCGGCTCGGGGTGGGGACCGCCCTCACGACCCTGATGTTCGAGCGCGTCACGATCGGCCTCGGCGGCGAGGGGCTCGGCTACAACTCCGACCGCTTCGCGCGTGCGATCGCCTCCGACCCGCACGCGCGGCGCGACCCCGAGGTGCGCCACCGCCTCGGCGAGCTCGCCGCCGAACTGATGGCCGTGCGCTTCACCGGCTACCGCACGCTCACGGCGCTGCAGCACGGGCAGATCCCCGGCCCCGAGGCGGGCCTGGCGAAGGTCACGATCGTCAACGGCGCGATCCGCGCGGGCGACCTGATCGCGGACGTGCTCGGCCCCGACGCGCTCGTGGAGGGCTCCGAGTGGGCGTACATGATCTCCTTCCTGCCCGGCCTGAAGTCCGCCGGGGGCACCGAAGAGATCCTGCGCAACACGATCGGCGAGCGCGTGCTCGGCCTGCCCACGGAGCCGCGGCTGGACAAGGGCATCCCCTTCTCGGAGCTGCGGGCGAAGGAGGCCGCTAGCGCATGAATCTCGCACTCTCAGACGAGCAGGTCCTCCTGCGCGAGGCGGCTCGCGGGGCGCTCTCGCGCTTCAAGACGCTCGAAGCCGCGCGCGAGGCACTCGACGGCGGCGGCGAGCCGCCCGACCTGTGGCCGACCGCGTGCGAGGCCGGCTGGCCGGGCCTGTTGATCGACGAGGCCCACGGCGGCGCCGGCCTGGACGTGTTCGACGCGATCCTCGTGCTCGGCGAGTGCGGGCGCGTGCTCGCCGCCGTGCCGCTGCTCGGCCACCTGCCGGCGACCGCGCTTCTGAACAGCTCCCCCACCGCGGCCGGGCTGCTCGCCGACCTGGCGAGCGGGGAGCGGCGCGCCGCGTACCTCGCGGCCCGGCCGCCCGACGACATGCGCGCGGAGTGGAGCGTCGACCCGGCGTCCGGCGCCGAGCGCGCCCCGCTGCCCACGGCCGTCCGTGCGGGCGAGGACCGATCGGAGATCGGCCGGCAGGCGCGCGTCAGCGGCCACGTCGCGTGGGCCCCCGACACCCCCGGCGCGGACGTGCTCGTCGGCGTCGCGCTGCTCGACGGCCGCCCCACGGGTTTCGCCGTGGAGTCCTCCGCGGCGGGCGTCGCCGTCGAGGCGGTGCGCCGCTACGACGCGACCCGCCCGCTCGGGCACGTGACCCTCACCGACGCCCCCGCCCTGCTGCTCGACGCCCCCGAGGGGGCGCTGGCGGAGGCGTGGCACCTCGTGCAGGCGCTGCTCGCCGCCGAGTCGCTGGGGGCCGTGGAGACCGCGCTCGACGCGTCGGTCGCGTACGCCAAGGAGCGCTTCACGTTCGGCCGCGCGATCGGCTCCTACCAGGCGGTCAAGCACTCTCTCACCGAGGTGCTGCGCCAGCTGGAGAACGGCCGCTCGCTGCTCTACTACGCGGGCTGGTCGCGCCACGGCGCCCCCGCCGAGTTCCCGCTGGCGGCGGGCGCGGCGCGCTCGGTCGCGGGCCACGCGCTCGACCACGCCGCGCGCACGATGATCTCCGTGCACGGCGGCATCGGCGCCACGTGGGAGCACGACGCCCCGCTCTTCTTCCGCCGCGCCCAGCTCTCCCGCCGCCTTTTGGGCGGCACCGCGCTGGCGACCGACCAGGTCGCCTGCGAGCTGCTGGCGCGGGTCTGAGGGGCCGGCACAGCGGCAGGACCGCGTGTATGCTCGCGCGTGTCGATCGGGAGGTGGTACGTGCGGGTGGCAGTGCGCAGATCCAGCGGGGTCGCATCGCTTGTCCTCGCCCTGTTGATGGTCGGGGTGGCCACCTGGACACCGCTGTCGGCCGCGGCCGCAGTCGGGAGGACCGTGACGGCGCCGGCGGGCGCCGCTGCCGACCCAAAAGCCGCGCTGGCAGCGGTCGCGTGCATGTCAAGCAGTCTGCTTTGCGGTCGGCCCCTACATGGACGCAGCAGGACACACTCAGTCGATGGTCACCGTCAACGGACGGCACGCGACAACGATCGCGCTCCCCGCCGATGCCGCAGCCGACACCTTTTCGTTGATTGACTCGATCGGCTGCAGCAGCCATCGCTGCCTCGCAGCCGGCCAGTACGAGAGCGAACCCGGAGGCCCCCAACAGGCCACCAGCATCCAACCGGTCATCAGCGTGAATGGGCACCGCGCTACGAAGGTGACCCTGCCACCAGATGCAACTGCGTCGGGGGATGGCGCGTTGACCGCGATCGCTTGCAACGCCCGCTCGTGCCTTGCCGTCGGCTGGTATGAGGGCACATCGGGTTTCGAGACGATGGTGTCAGTCAACGGTCGCGCTGCCCGGACCGTTACACCCCCCGCGGATCTCGGGGAACCGTCCGAGACCGGACTCTTCACGTCGGTGGCCTGCAGCGCGAAGTCGTGTCTCGCCATCGGCTCATATGTCGATACGACTGGTGCCAGACAGCCGGTGGTGAGCGTCAACGGAAGAGCCGCCACGAAGGTCGAGCTGCCCGCCGGGGCAACGGGAGGCACGCTGACGGCCGTCGGCTGCAGCCCGCGAAAGTGCGTCGCCGCCGGAAGCTATTACGACGCCTCTGAACCAGGCGGACCATTTGGCCAAAGCAGCGCGGGCGCGATGATCAGCGTCGACGGCGGCTCAGCGTCCAACATCGCGGCGCCGCCCGTCCCCGCGGGCTCTGAAAGGCCGCTCCTATCTTCCGTCGCCTGCGGGACTCCTGGCTGCATCGTGTTCGGCAGCTTCCACAACCCCGCCTTCCTTGGCGGCAACATGAACAGTGAGCCCATCTCTTACGGTATGGCTGACGTTCCTGGCCAAGCGGCGACGCAGATCGCCGTCCCGAACATTCTGAGCCCACAGGCGGTGAACCAGCTCGTCACCCTTACCGGGGCGGCCTGCAACAAGCGTACCTGTATCGCCGCCGGCTTTACCGCAGACACGGTGTATTTCTCGTCCAATGGTCAAGGGCCGGCGAATCGTCTGGCGCTGGTCTCCGTCAATCGTCATGCTGCCACCGCAGTGGCGCCTCCCGCCGGCGCGCCGTCCCTCGTCCGCGAAGACGGACTCCTCGCGGCGGCCTGCTCGCCGCGCCACTGCATGGCGGTCGGCGACTACTGGGATCAGACCCAAGGAGGTCAGGTCCAGAGCAACACACAGGCCATGCTGTGGGTGGGCCCCTAACCGAAGCGAGTAAGGGCATGCCGTTTCGACTCGTCGGCGAAGCTCGCGGCGATTATGGTCTCCGGTCTTACGAGCCGGCGCTCGAGTACACCCCGACCCAAGCGAAGAGGCTCGTCGTGGCACCCGTGGTGCGCAGCATGTTCGGGTGCGTTTCAGGGTCAGCGATCGGCCCGCCCCACCAACTCGAGAGCCAGAGTCCGTGCCCCTTGCCGGCGTTCGTGGCCGCAGCCGCCGCGTTGACCTCCGCGAGCGTCAACCAGTAGGGCTCGCCCGCTGCCTGCCCGTAGGCCATCATCCACTGCATAAAGATTGCGTCGTACTCAGGCCCGTAGTTGTATTCGTAGCCATATTTGTCGACGTGCTGCTCGGCGAGTGTGGCCGCCACTCGTCCTGCCTGAACGCAGTAGCCTTCTCCCTCCCCGTCCCGACACAGTAGGTACTGCGCGTAGATCAGGGGAGCCTGCACGTAGTCGTTCACCGATTCCGGCCGGTTGGGCATCTCAAGGTAGAGCTGGCGTTCGTCGTGGTTGTCGTTGGCGTTTGCCCAATCGGCATACATCTTCACGTCTTCCAGCTGCCAGCGTTCGTGGTCTTCGCCGTAGAGCAGAATGCCCAAAAGACTGTCGGACGCGAGAGCGGGCCCTGAGTGGTAGGGATGGCTGGTATTCCACCACATTCCTCCGCCGTCCCTGTCCCAGCCGCGGGCGGCGATGAAGCGAAACGCGCGCTGGGCGTCAAAGAGCCAACGGCGCTTGTGGGTGGCCTTGTAGGCGTTGAAGAACGCGAGCCCCTCCCAGCCGTTGTCGTCGAAGAACGCCTGAACATTTCCTGCACGGTCTTCCGGGTAAGGGGCGTAGCCTCCAAGCGCACCGTCCCAGTAGCGCTCGTTAGCACGCGCGAAACGGTCTACGAGCGCTCGGTGCGCCGATGAGGGCGAGGCCATCTCGAGCGCGTCAGCGGTCTCGAATAGCGGCACCTCACCCCAAATAGTGATCAATGGATAGGGCCCATGTGTGCAGCGGAGGTATTCGCAGTACCAGGCGCCATAGCGCCAGTGCGAAGCCTGACCAACCCCAGCTTCGGCGAGCTGCTGGTAGGCGAGCAAACGCGGATGCGGAAGTTCGACAGACGGTTGGCGCCACGGGGTGAGCGGCTGGAAGCCCCCAAGCCCGGTGTCGCTCGCGAGTGCCACCGACGCCGCAGGCGCAGCCGCCGAGGACGCACGTCCGGCGCTCCGGTTCGCTCCCGCCGCCAGCGCCCCGCAGGCAAACGTCAGCCCGGCCACGGCGATCGTCACGGCAGCTGCCGTGACGATCCCACCGGTCAATTTGGGCACTCGCGGCTTACTCACGTCCACCTCCCGACTCCCCCGTTGGGAGTCATGACGCCTCGGCCAAGCGACGCAGCCTAGCTCGTCTGGCCTGCACACGCGCCGACGCTTCTTCGGCTTCGAGCGTCGCCTGCACCGGCGCGCCGTACGCCCCCTGCACGGCCTGCATGAGCGCGGGGTCCACGCCGCAGTTGATGCAGAAGCCGTGCTGGCTCCACCCGATCGCGCGCGCCAGCACTTCGTCGGCGTACTGCACGCCGTACGCGTCGTGGCCGTAGTAGTCGTACGCCGCCCACCACGCGGAGTCGTTCAGCGCGGCCCCCGCGCCGTCTGAGTACAGCAGCCACGCGGCCCCCATAACCGCGTCGTAGTCGTCGTAGATCGAGGGGTGGCGCGCGGTGCGGTGGTCGTAGCTCGCGGGGCGCACGCCGAAGCGGTAGGCGTTCTTCACGAGGTCCCAGGTGCTCACAGGCCCGTTGGTGACGTTGAACTGCATCGGGCCCCCGCAACAGTGCGCGAAGTTGAGGCCGTGGTAGGTGGAGGGCGCCGTCGAGAAGGCCGTCTCCTGCATGTGGATCGAGGCCAGCAGCAGCCAGTTGACGCCGAACACGTGCTGCGCCTCGACGTAGATCGGGTAGAAGCCGGCCTCCCACGCCGCAGAGATGTGCGCTTCCGGCGCCCCCCGGGAGCCGCCCGCGCCGCCAGCCCCCGCGCCAGCCGAGCCTTCCCCGGGCGGGTCCGCGACCACGGCGCCCGCGGAGGGGACGGCTCCCCGTGCGCCGGCGACGGGGTCCGCCCCCGCTCCCGCAGCGCCCTTACCGGGGGCGTACGGCCCCGCCGCCGTGCCCCGCCCCGCGCGCAGCGTCGCGTCGGCGGCGCTCGCCACGGGCGTTGCCGCGTCCACGAGCACGGCGGGCGGGTCCGCTGCGGACGCCGGCGCGGAGGAGCCGACGGCGCCGCCAAGGATCGCCGCGAGCGCGCCGGCACCCGCGAAGCACAGTGCGATTGCGACCAGCCACGCCCTCCGTTCTGATGGCGGCGTTGGTGTTCGGACCCTCTCGTGCAAGACCTTTGACGGTAGCGGGGCTACCTTAAGGGAGTCTCACCGGGCGCCCCGCCGCGCTACCCTCGTGAGCGCGCCGTGCGCCTTGGGGGCGCGCGGGGCTCGCGTCCACCTGCCCTTCCTCCGAGGAGACCGTCATGACCACAGCGCAGCTCGTCACCGGCGTCGACTTCGTCGGCTTGCCCACCCACGACCTCGCGCGGGCGGTCGAGTTCTACGGCTCGACGCTCGGCCTGCCCCGCTCGGTGTACATCAAAGAGCGCAACTACGCGGAGTTCGAGACCGGGGACGTGACGCTCTCGGTCTACGACGCCGAGGCGATGGGCCTCGAGCACCACGCCTCCCCCAACCCGCTCGCCCTGCACGTCGAGGACGTCGCGGCGGCGCGCGCCGAGCTTGAAGGCCAGGGGATCGACTTCAACGGCGAGACGCTCGACACGGGCGTCTGCCACATGGCCTTCTTCGCCGACCCCGACGGCAACGCGCTGATGCTCCACCACCGCTACGCGCCGCGCGCGACGGAGGGGTGACCGGCGAGCAACCGCCGGAAGGACCGCGAGCCGCCGAGCCGCCGCAGCATCCAAGGCTCGACGCGCCCTCCGAGCGCTGCGGCCCGCTCACCGTCGAGCGCCGCCGCAAAGAGGACGGCCGCCTGCTGATCCTCTACTCCCGCGTGAGAGCGCCGGCGGGGGACGCCGATGGGTGAGCTCCGCTTCGACGAGCTGCGCGGCGAGTGGATCGACTACGCCATCCACCGCCAGGAGCGCACCTTCCTCCCCTCCGAAGAGCACTGCCCGCTCTGCCCCACGCGGCCGGGGCACCCGCCGACGGAGATCCCGCTGCCGGCGTTTGAGATCGCGGTCTTCGAGAACCGCTTTCCGGCGTTTGAGGCGCCGCGGGGGGCGGCCGAGGTCGTCGTGTATACGGATGAGCACCACGGCTCGCTGGCGGCGCTGCCGGCGGAGCGGGCGCAGGCGCTGATGTGGGTTTGGCAGCACCGGTACGCGGAACTCGGGGCGCGTGCGGACGTCGAGTACGTGTTGATCTTCGAAAACCGCGGCGTCGAGGTGGGTGTCACGCTCCACCACCCGCACGGGCAGATCTACGCCTACCCCTTCCTCCCGCCCGTGCCCGCCGGCGAGCTTGCCGCGGACGCGCGGCTCGGGGGGTGCACGCCGTGCGTGCTGGCGGCGCGAGAGGCGGCGGAGGGGGTGAGAGTCGTGTACGAGAACGCGCACGTGCTCGCCTACGTCCCCCGCGCCGCGCGGTGGCCCTTCGAAGCGCACGTCGTGCTGCGCGCGCACCGCGCCTCGCTGCTGGCCTGCGAGCCCGCCGAGCTCGACGCGCTCGCCGCGGCGCTGCAGGCGCTCACGCGGGGGTACGACGCGCTCTTCGCGCGGCCCTTCCCGTACGTGATGGCGGTGCACCAGGCGCCCACCGGCGGCGGGGCGGCGGGGCGAGGCCATCTGCACGTCGAGCTCTACCCGCCCCTGCGCACGGCGGACAAGCTGAAGTACCTCGCCGGCTCCGAGCAGGGGGGCGGGGTGTTCATCGTGGATGCGCTGCCCGAGGAGTCGGCTGCCGCGCTGCGCGAGGCGATCGGCCGTGGCGTCGCCGCCGAGCTATAGCGCACCCGGAAGCGCCAGCCACTCGCTCTCGAAACTCAGGCTGGTGTGTTTGGCGAGCACGTCGTAGTCGCTGTCGTAGTGCAGCACGCCCGCTTCGGCCCTGTGCGCACAGGCGGCAATCATGATGTCCACGGGGGCGAGGCGGTGATGGCCGACCTCGGTAAGCTCGCGCTGTGCCTCTGTGGCAAGGCGCTCGACCTCACGATCGATCGCGACGTAGGGCAGATCGACGAGCCATGACATCAGCGCCTTGCGGTCTGCCGCCGAACGCGCAGAGAAACCTACCTCGAGCAAGAACGGCAGGCACGTGGCAATCTCGCGCGCTTCCATCGACGCGGCGAGCGTGTCGGCCCGCGCCTTTGGCACTATGCCCTGGAGCAGCCGCCCCCATGCGGAATTATCGAGCAGCAGCACGCTACTCGTCGTAGTTGGCGATCAAGCCAAGATACTTGACCTCTTCGGCAGCAGCAAGGTCGAGCTTGGGCCCAGTGCCACTGCGAATCCATTCGGCCAGCACCTTGCTCGCCTTGCGCGCTTTATCGCCGTCATCGGGCAGCTGCCGCGCCTTCGCCCGCGAACCCAGGATCACCAGTCTCGGAGAAATCGATCCGGCCACCGTTGAGCTTTGCGCGCAGCTCATCGAGCGCCTCCCGCACGGGCGGTGTCTCGGTAATGGTATGGCGTGGCCTCGTGGTCGGCACAGGAAAAGTGTAGCACCGTGCCGCACCTGGGACAGCAAGCGCCAAATCACCTCCCCACTCGCCGCGCTACCCTCGGGGACTCGCCATGCGTGGGGTGTATTGCTTTGGCTGAGACGCGCGCGTTCGCCCCGGGCCGGGTGAACCTGATCGGAGAGCACACCGACTACAACCGGGGTCTCGCGCTGCCCTTCGCGATCGCCGAGGGGGTCACCGTGCGAGCGCGGGCGGTGGATGGAGGAGGCATCCACGCGCGGGCGCTCGACCTCGGCGAGGAGGACGCCTTCGCGCTGCCCCCACCGCCCGCCGCGGGGTGGCGGGCGTTCGTGCGCGGCGTCGCCGCCGAGCTGCACGGTGCCGGGGTGGCCCTCCCGGCGGCGGACCTCGAGATCGCCGGCGACGTGCCGCGCGGCGCGGGACTCTCCTCCTCGGCCGCCCTCGAGGTGGCGGTGGCGCTCGCGCTGCTCGCGCTCGCGGGGGCGCGCATGGAGGAGCGCGAGCTGGCGCGACTCTGCGCACGCGTGGAGGGCGCGTGGGTGGGCGCCCACACGGGGCTGCTCGACCAGCTCGCCTCGCTCTGCGGGCGAGAGGGGCACGCACTGCGCATCGACTTCGCGGACCTGCGCATCGACCCTGTGCCGCTCGCGCCGGCGGGCGGCTGGCGGCTCGTCACGCTCGACTCCGGTGAGCCGCGCGCGCTGGCCGCCTCGGGGTACAACGCCCGCCGCGCGGAGTGCGCGCGCGCCTGTGTGCTGCTCGGCGTCGACTCGCTGCGGGAGGCGCGCACCGGGGACGTGGCCCGTCTGCCCGAACCGCTCGCGCGCCGCGTCGCGCACGTGCTCGGGGAGAACGCGCGCGTGCGCGAGTGCGTGGCGGCGCTGCGCGCGGGGGACCTGCCGCTCCTCGGCGCGCTGCTCGACGCCTCGCACGCTAGCCTGCGCGACCTCTACGAGTGCTCCACCCCCGCGGTCGAGGCGGCTGTCGAGCGGCTGCGGACTGCCGGCGCCGTGGGGGTGCGCATGGTCGGCGGCGGCTTCGGCGGGCACGTGCTGGGGCTCCTGCCGCCGGGCGCGTCGGCGCCCCCCGGTGCGCGCGCGGTGCGGCCCTCTGGCGGGGCACGTGTGGCTGCCACAGAAGTGCACTGAGAACGCCGCCCCCGACCCCTGATGAGAGCCCACCCACCCGTCCTTCTCCTTCCCTCCCGAGGGAGGCGCCCAGCCCGTCCCGTGCGCGTCAGGCGACGGCCAGCGCCGACTGCTTCTCCGCCAGCGCCGCGACGAGCTCCTCGAAGGAGTCGGAGAACTTCTGCACGCCCTCGCGCTCCAGGGTGTCGGTGAGGTCCTCGTAGTCGACGCCTGCGTGGGCCAGCTCCTCCAGCAGCTTGCGCGCCTCGGGGACGCCCGCCTGCAGGCGGGCCTGCGGGCGGCCGTGGTCCTGGTAGGCGCGGATCGTCTCCTCGGGCATCGTGTTGACGGTGTCGTGGCCGGCCAGCTCCTCGACGTACAGGGTGTCGGGGTACGCGGGGTTCTTGGTCGACGTCGAGGCCCACAGCACGCGCTGGGGGCGGGCGCCCTTGGCGGCGAGGAACTCCCAGCGGGGGCCGCGGAAGACCTGCAGGTAGTGCTGGTAGGCGAGGCGCGCGTTGGCGATCGCGAGCTGGCCCTTGAGGTGATCGAGGCTGCCGTCGGGGGCCAGCTCGGCCAGGCGGCGGTCGGCCTCGGTGTCGATGCGCGAGACGAAGAAGCTTGCGACCGACGCAACCGGGTGGGGGTCGCCGCCGGCAGCGATGAGCCGCTCCAGGCCGCGCACGTAGGACTCGGCTACCTCGGCGTAGCGGCGCAGGGAGAAGATGAGAGTTACGTTGATCGAGTGCCCCTGCGCGATCACGTCCTCGATCGCGGCGAGGCCGGGGCGCGTCGCGGGGATCTTCACCATGAGATTCGCGCGGTCCACTGTTTCGTGGAGGCCCATCGCCTCGTTGTACGTCGCCAGCGTCTCGTACGCGAGGTCGGGCGCGACCTCCAGCGAGACGTACCCATCGCGGCCGGCGCCGCCCTCCCACACGGGGCGGAAGAGGTCGCACGCGTCCTTGATGTCGCGCTCGGCCAGCCGCCAGAAGCTGGCGCGCGCGTCGAGGCCCTCCTCGGCCAGTTCGCGCAGCTGCTCGTCGTAGGCGTCGGTGGTGCTCATCGCCTTCTGGAAGATCGTGGGGTTGGAGGTTGCGCCCACGACGGCGTCGGCGTCGAGCAGCTCCTGCAGGTGGCCGCCGCGGATCGACTCGCGCGAGAGGTAGTCCACCCACACGCTCTGGCCGAGGGCGGAGAGGCGGTGCAGCGGTGAGCTGTGGTCGGGCATCCTTCTATGCCTCCTTCAGCAGGGCACGGGCTCGCATGGCGATGTTATCGGCCGTGAAGCCCATCTCCTCCAGCACCTTTGGCCCCGGCGCCGAGGCGCCGAAGCGGTCGAGGCCGAGCACGTCGCCGTCGCTGCCGACCCACCGCCACCAGCACTGGCTCGCACCCGGCTCCACCGCGAGGCGCGCGGTGAGCGCCGGGGGGAGCACGGCGTCGCGGTACTCCTGCGACTGAGCTTCGAAGAGCTCCATGCACGGCATCGACACGACGCGCGCGGCGGTGCCCTCCGCGGCGAGCGCCCGCGCGGCCTCCAGCGTCGGGGCGACCTCGGTGCCGGTGGAGATCAGCACGACGTCCGGGCTC
This sequence comes from uncultured Solirubrobacterales bacterium, assembly GCA_963821775.1. Classification (GTDB taxonomy): domain Bacteria; phylum Actinomycetota; class Thermoleophilia; order Solirubrobacterales; family Solirubrobacteraceae; genus Palsa-744. Next base: position 102,117 of record CAWGFB010000004.1, read on the forward strand.
CCGGTCCCCGCCGCGCCGCCTCCCGTGCCCCCGCCGTTCCCGCTACCCCCGCCGCCGGCGGACTCCCACAGCACGTACCCGCCGCGCTCCACTTCGCTCGCGGGCGCCACCCCGTCGGAGACGCGGTCGAGCACCGGCGTCGCCTGGCGGGAGAGCAGCAGCGCGACGGGGCCGTCCTCGCGCTCCAGCGCCACGCGCCACGCGTGCACGGTCTCGTTCGCGTCGGCGGGGCGCAGCACCCACAGGTGGGGCATCGCGCGCAGCGCGGCGTAGTGCTCCACCGGCTGGTGGGTGGGGCCGTCCTCACCGAGGCCGATCGAGTCGTGCGTCCACACCCACACGACCGGCAGGCGCTGCAGGGCGGAGAGGCGCACCGCCCCGCGCATGTAATCCGAGAACACCAGGAACGTCGCCCCGTACGGCTTGACGATCCCACCGTGGGCGGCGAGGCCGTTGACGATCGCGCCCATCGCGTGCTCGCGGATGCCGAAGGGCACGTTGCGCCCGGCGTGCACGCGGGAGAAGCACCCGGCGCCGGGGTACACGGTCTTGGTCGACTCCACGAGGTCGGCAGCGCCGCCGACGGCCGTGGGAGCGTAGGGGGAGAAGGCGGCCATCGTGCGCTGCCCAGCCACGCGTGTCGCCAGGGGCTTCTCAGGAGGGAAGGTGGGGAGCGCCTCGCGCCACCCCTCGGCGAGGCGGCCCGCCCACGCGCGCTCCCAGTCGGCGGCAAGGCGGGGGTGGCGCTCGCGCCAGGCGTCGTGGCGCTCCTGCCAGGCCCGTTCGTGCTTCCCGCCCGCGTCCACGAGGCTCATGTGCGCGTACACGCGCTCGTCCACCGCGAAGTGCTCCTCGGGGTCGAAGCCCATCGCGACCTTGGCCGCCCGCACCTCCTCCTCGCCGAGCGGGGCGCCGTGCGCGCCGGCGGTGTCCACCGCGTGGGGGGCGGGGGTGGCGATGTGCGAGCGCACCGCGATGAACGACGGCCGCTCGCGTTCCGCGCGCGCCGCGGCGAGCGCGGCGGTGAGCGCCTCCACGTCCTCGGCGTCGGCGACGCGCTGCGTGTGCCACCCGTCGGCCGCCAGGCGCGCGAGGTGGTTCTCGCCGTCGAAGGAGATCGCGGTGGAGCCGTCGATCGTGATGCGGTTGTCGTCGTAGACGACGCACAGCTTGCCGAGCGCGAAGTGCCCCGCGACCGAGGCGGCTTCCTGGGAGACGCCCTCCATCATGTCGCCGTCCGAGCACACGGCGTAGGTGTGGTGGTCCACGACCGTCTCGCCGGGCCGGTTGTACCGCTCGGCGAGCGTGCGCTCGGCCATCGCCAGCCCGACGGCGTTGGCGACGCCCTGCCCGAGCGGGCCGGTGGTGACCTCGACGCCGGGGGTGTGGCCGCGCTCGGGGTGGCCGGGGGTGCGCGAGCCCCATTGACGAAAGCCGCGCAGATCCTCGAGCGTGAGCTCGTACCCGGTGAGGTGCAGCCACGCGTACAGCCACACGCACGCGTGGCCGGCGCTCAGCACGAGGCGGTCGCGGCCGGGCCAGGCGGGGTTGCGGGGGTTGGCGCGCAGCACCCGGTGGAAGAGCGTGTAGCCGAGCGGGGCGAGCGCCATCGCGGTGCCGGGGTGCCCGGCGTTGGCGCGCTGTACGGCATCCATCGCCAGGCCCCTGGCGGTGTCGATCGTCAGGCGCTGCAGTCTCTGCCTCTGCGTCCCGTGCCGCCACCGGCCCCGATCTTACCGGGGCCGGCGGGCGGGTCTGCGGGCGGGTCTCTTACCGCGCTCGCGGTCTGCGCGCCACGGGGACCAACGCCCGGATCGAGTGCGCCCGTCCGGAGCGCACGCAGTAGGCGGGCCACTGCACCCGCACCAGCCAGTGCAGGTCGTGGCGGCAGTGGGAGCGCCGGTAGGGCCAGCGGGCGTGCAGCCCCCGCCCCATCCGCCGCTCTTCACAGGTGAACACACTCATGAACGACCTCCCTCCCTACCCATGCAGTTGTCCCCACGCGGTTGTCCGGGCCGGCCCAGAGACACCTTGTTCCTGCTCCGTTCTGTACCTGCTAATAGTACGTGCCCTACAGAAGCTCGGGTTATATACGGTCAACGCCCGGCCATCGGAGGCGGCTCTGGAGTCCTCTGCTCTGTGCTCTCGCATGGTTCCCATCCTAGGGCCTGTCTTGTACCTTTCGGCTCGCCTGCCCCGACACCCCTGCCGTGCCGAGGGGCGACCCCCTGGACCAACAAATAAATCATGCTTTACGTAGCTTGTCAAGGTAGCATGTGTTGCAGCATGCCCCGCAAGAAATCGCGCCCATTGGCAGAGTCCCCGCCCTCGACTAACCTTGAGCCCGTGGCCGAGGGACGGGTTGAGGGGAAGGAGACCACCGGCAAGGCACGCGGGGGTGCCGGCGCTGCGGGCGCAACGCGCTCCGGACATGTGGACGGCCGGCCCGCGACCCGGCCGGCGAGCCGCGCGAGGACCGCCCCGGCGCGTGCCGCCACAGCCGCGGGCGGTAACGGTGCCCGCACCCCCCGCCCCGGCCGCGTCGCGCGGAGCGCGAAGGGGCTCCCGCGCGGGCCCCAGGCGCTGCCCCGCCGCGAGGTCGCCGCGCACCAGCGCGAACGGCTCGTGGAGGCGATGGTGCAGGCCGTCAGCGAACGCGGCGTGGTGGCCACCACGATCTCCGACCTTGTCGCCCGCGCCGGCATCTCGCGGCGGACGTTCTACGAACACTTCGAGAACAAGGAGGCATGCCTGCTGGCGACCTACGACACGGTCGTCGAGCAGGAAGCGCAGCGGCTGGTCAACCTGCCGGGCGGCTCCGGGGAGTGGCTGGAGCGGCTGGAGGCGATCATCCGCGCGCTCTTCGACGCGATCGCCGAGCGCCCCGACGCGGCGCGCCTGATCTGCGTGGAGATGGGCGCCTCGGGAGCCGTCGGGGTGCAGCGGTGGGCCGAAGGAGCGGCGCGCTTCGAACGTTTCGTCTCCGCCGGCTTCGCGGCGGCGCCGGGGCCGGGGACGATCCCCGACCCGATCGCGCGCGCGTTCGTCGGCGCGGTGCGCAAGATCGTGTACACGCGCGTGCGCGAAGGCCGCTCCCAGCGCTCGCTGCGCGCCGAGCTCACACGCGTCGTGCCGGGGCTGATGGAGTGGATCGCCGCCTTCTACCCCTCCCCCCCGCAGGTGCCGCTGCGGCCCCACTCCAAGCCGCCGCGCCGCCTGGAGGGCGGCCGCGCCCCCGGCAGCCTCTCGCCGCTGGCGCCGTGGGGCGCGCGCGGCCTGCCGCGCGGCGAGCACAACCTCCCCCGCGGCTTCGTCGTCTTCAACCAGCGCGAGCGGATCTTCGACGCGATCGCGCGGCTCACCGCGAAGAAGGGGTACGAGTCGCTGAGCCTCGAGGAAATCGCCGCCGCCGCGGCGGTCTCGCTGCAAACCTTCTACTCCCACTTCGAGCACAAGGAGGAGGCCTTCCTGGCCACCTACGAGGTCGGCCACTCGCGCGCCCAAGCCGCCGTCAACCGCGCGCTCGCGCACCAGACCAACTGGCTCGACGGGGTGCGCGCCGGCGCGCTCGCGCTGCTCGAGTTCCTCGCCTCCGAGCCCGCGTTTGCGCACCTCGCGTGCGTGGACATCCTGACCGCCTACCCGCACGTCGCCGGGCGCATCGAGGAGGCCAACACCGCGTACGCCCAGCTGCTCGACATGGACATCGGCGAAGGGGCGCCCTCGCGGCCCTCCTCCTCGATCGTCTCCGAGGCGATCGTCGGCGGCGTGTTCGAGCTGCTGCACGACTACATCCTCACCGGCCGCACGCGCCGCCTGCCCGAGCTGGCGGATCATGTCGGGTACATCGCGCTGACGCCGTTTATCGGGGCGCCGGCGGCGGCGGAGGCGATGTTTGGAGCGGGGGGCGCGGGACGCTAGCCTTGAGGGTCCCTGGTAGGCACTGGGGCGCGTAGCTCAGCTGGCCAGAGCACCTCGTTTACACCGAGGGGGTCGCCCGTTCGAGTCGGGCCGCGCCCATCGTAAAGTGGCTGCAAGATCGTCCGAACGGACCCGCCGCAATCTCGATAGGTTCTTGAGGCACGGGGCGAGCGAGAGAACCGTCCCCGTCGCGTGCGAGCATGGAGGGTTCCATGAGTACCAAGCACGAGACCGCAGCCCTTCTCCTTCTCCAGCGCCTTGCCAAGCCACGGCGCGCGGCCGAACTGTTCGAGGAGCACTCGGACCCTATCGCAGCCCTTCGTGCGCTCGGCAGCACGGCGCAGATCGTCCTCGACACGTGCGCGCCGGTGGACTACCAGTCGCAGCTCGATGACGTGATCGCCGAGCTGAAGACGCTGGAGGCCGAAAGCATCTCGCTGCTCACCGTGCTCGACGACGCGTATCCGGCCAACCTACGTCTCGTGTACGACCGGCCACTGGTCCTGTGGGTGCGCGGCGCGCTCTGCGAGCAGGACAGTCGATCGGTCGCGGTCGTCGGCACCCGCAGGGCTTCGCCGGCCGGGTTGGAGCGCGCGCGCCAGATATCCCGCCAGCTCGTAGACGCAGACTACGTTGTGGTCAGCGGGCTCGCGGCGGGGATCGACACCGCAGCGCACACGGCAGCGCTCGACGCGGGCGGCCGCACGATCGCGGTCATCGGTACGGGGCTGCGGTACGCCTTCCCGAAGGAGAACGCCCCACTGCAGGGCCGCCTCGGCACCGAGTCGGCAGTGGTATCCCAGTTCGAGCCCGACCAGGAAGCGCGCAGGTGGACCTTCCCGATGCGAAACGCCGTGATGTCCGGGTTCGCTCGCGCGACGGTTGTCGTGGAGGCAACCTATACGAGCGGCGCCCGGATGCAGGCACGCCTCGCGCTCGAGCACGGCCGTCCGGTCGTGCTCATGGAGTCACTGCTCGAGCACGAATGGGCCCGCAGCTACGCCGAGCGCCCCGGAGTGCTGGTGGTCGCCGACGTCGCCGAGGTCGTAGACCATCTCGACCGTCTGTACGCGCCGGATCTCACACTGACGGCATAGCCGGTGACCACAACCAGCCTTACCGTCGAGGAGGCAAGCGACGCCTATGCCAACGCCATGCGCAATCCCGCTGCGCCCGGCCCGAGCGTCTGTCCGATCTGCAGGACATTTCACGATCCCGCCTACGAGACATGCATCGCGTGCTCTCGGCAGCCCAACAACCTCGATGCCCTCGCACCGATCGCCTACAGCGTCCACGCCGGTCAGATGCACGACGCGCTCCGCGGGTACAAGGACGACTCACGCCGCGAGGTTCGTCGCTTCCATGCGGTTCGGCTGACGGCGATCCTCTGGCGATTCCTGGAGAACCACGAGCAGTGCGTGGCTGCAGCAGCGGGGGTCGATCACTTCGACCTCGTCGGCACGGTCCCGAGCAAGGACACCGATCACGATGAGCAACGCAAGCATCTTAGGACTATCGTTGGGGAGTGGTGCCAGCCCACCGCAGACCGCTGGCAGCGCTTGCTGATGCCAGCCGAACCGCCAATCGTCGACAGGTCATTCTCCGAGGCGCGATATATGGCGGACATCGGCGTACGGGGACAGCGAGTTCTGCTGATCGATGACACGTGGACAACGGGAAGTGCGATGCAGAGCGCCGCCGCAGCCCTTCGGCAAGCCGATGCCCGTGCAGTCGCCGGTGTCGTGATCGGGCGCCATCTTCACCTGGATTTCGTGTGGGATTCCGGATCGGCCACCGAGGAGTACCGGAAGCTGCCGCGCATCTTCGACTGGACAACCTGCGCCCTCCACCGAACGGCATCGTGGACGCCCCGATCGTGAGACGGCTCTCAGCTGGCCAGAGCACCTCGTTTACACCGAGGGGGTCGCCCGTTCGAGTCGGGCCGCGCCCATCGTAATCGGCAGTGGCGGTTGCGGCGAGGGTGGCCGCTGGCTCGAGCCGGTTTGCGGGCCCACGCCCGAGCCGGTTCACACGGGGTGCGTCTTGGCCCGCTCGACGAGCAGCGAGAACAGCCGGTGCTCGACGGCGGCAGGGAACGGTGTCGGCAAGGAGGAGGTAAAGAGCGTGACCTCGGCGGGACCGTTCGTGAAGCCAAGGATCTCCAGGTAGACCGGTAGCGCCACGCGGTGCAGGGTGATGGTCATGGCGATAACCCAGCCGAAGCTCCCCGACCTACCCGGCGCCGGCGGAGCGACCGCGATGACCGTCACGGGGCCGAACGTCGCCCCCTGGTGCTTCTGGCCCTCGAAGAGCTGATCGAGGTAGCGTGAGAGACACTCCTTCGTGCGTCCACTGCGCATCTCCGCGAGTTCCTTGGCCGCCACGGCCGAGCTCCGCGCGACGGAAACCGAAGAGCTCACGTCCAGGGCCGCTTTGCCGGTTTCGTGCTTGAAGCTCTGAGAGCTTCCTTCGGCGATCCCGCTGCCGAAGCCGGCCCATCCGGCGCAGCGCAACATTTCCTGTTCAAGGCGCTTTTCCGCCGCCGTTTCATGTTCGTGTTTGGTGGAGCCCTTGAAGCCCGGCACGTCCCCTGCGCGCAGATTCACCGCATTGACGAACGCCTCCGCCTGCCTCTTCGTGGTCGGCCGTCCGCCACTGGCGGAAACCGCGAGCGGCCCACCACATGCCGCAGAGAGCGCAAGGATGACGGCGATCACACGCATTGAAAGCGGATTCTCCCAGAGCAGGCAGACGGCCACCCGCGGCCAAGGCCTACGCCCGGCAGGCCCGCCGCCTACTCCTGCAGCGCAAGCGCCGCCGGCACCGAGGTGGCCAAGTAGCCGGGGATGGCGAGGATCGCAAGCGCGGTGGCGAGCATCAGGCCGAGAGCCGACAGCGCGCCCAGCGCGGTGACGGACGGCACCACGGGGAAGTTGATCGTCTGCGCAAGCGCGCGGTCGGCGAGCTGCTGGCCGTAGACGCCGAAGACGGCCCCGGTCACACAGCCGACGCCGACCAGCACCGCGGCCTCGAGCAGCACGGTGCGCCACAGCCACGCGCGGCGCAACCCCTCGAGCTTGAGCCGGGCCAAGCGCGGGCGGCGCTGCCAGATCAGCGCGCCGAGCGCCGCGGCCATCGCGAGCACCGCGACGATCGGGATCAGTGCGGAGATCTGGGTCAGGCGCGCGAGCGCCTGGCGGCTGAGCGCCTCCTGGCGCGCGGCGTGCGCGGCGGCGCTCTGCACGGCCAACCCCGACCCCGGGCCCAGTGCGCGGCGGAGCTCGCTCACGACCCGGGCGGGCGGGACGCCGGGGTCGAGCTGGACGTCGTAGGCGCTCGCGTCGGTACTGCCCCACGCGCGCGCATAGGCGGCAGCGCTCATGACGATCGCCCCGGGCGCCCACCCGAGGTTCGTGGAGAGCGCCGCGATGCGCAGCGGCGTCGGGTCGGGGGTTGGCAGCGTGAGCGCGTCGCCGACGCGCAGGTGGTGTTCGGCGGCGAGCGCCCGGGAGAGCACGAGCCAGCCGCCGGCGCGCACGCGCGCGGCGGCCGTGCGCGGGGCGCCCTGCACGAGCTGCGCGCCGTCCAGCAGGGGGGCGGCGCCGAAGGGCGGGGCGATCACGAGCACGCGGCGGGAGCCGTAGTCCAGCAGCCCACCGCGGTAGAGGCCGACCGCGCGCACGCCCGGGAGGCGAGCGAGCCGGCGCCGCTGCACGGGCGCGAACGGGGCCGTGTCCATCAGGTCGTAGGAGCCGGCGGGGGCGACCCACACGTCGGCGAGGGCGTTCATGCCGCGCGCCGCGTCGTCGAGGCCCGCGAGCAGGTCGCCGTGCGCGCCCGCGAGCGCGACGCTGCCAAAGATCGCGACCGCGCCGGTCGCGGCGATCGCGACGGCCCGCGCGCCGGCCGCGCGCAACTCCATCGCGGCGACGTGCGGGACGACGCCCACGACCGTGCGGGCCACCCGCTGCAGGAGCCCGAGCGCGAGGCCGAGCGCGAGCGGCAGCACCAGCAGCAGCGCGCCGACGAGCAGCACCATGCCGGGGATCGCCGCGTCCGGAGCGGCGAGCAGGATCAGCGTGGCCGCGCTCGCGCACGCCGCGCCGGCCAGCGCGAGCCACCCCGCGGCGCGGGTCGCGCCCATGGGCTCGGGCGAGGCGAGCGCCGCGAGCGGATTGCGCGCGAGCACGTGGCGCAGCGGGCTCAGCACCGCCACGAGCGCGGCGAGCAGGCCCCCGCCGACGGCGAGCGCGACGGACTGCCAGTCCACGACGCGCTGTGAGCCGACGGCGAACGCCAGCGAGAGGAACGCGGGGTTGGAGTGCAGCACGTGGATCGAGAGCTCGTCGCCCAGCGCGAGCCCGAGCGCGCACGCGAACACGCCCAGCACGGCGGCGTCGAGCGCCAGCACGGCGAGCGCGGTCCGCGCGGCGTACCCGTCGTGACGTAGATCAACGAGCAACCGCCGGCGGTGAGGGACGGTGAGCAGCATCGCGTTGAACGCGAACAGGAACCCCACGAGCGCGGAGATCGCCGCGAACAGCGCGCTCGACTGGTTGTTGGCCGCGGCGGCCTTCGCGAACAGCCCCGCTTCGTAGTCGATCGCCTCCACGTTCAGGCGTCCCGCGGCGAGCCGCCCGAGCGCGGCCCGCACGCGTGCTTCCCCGCCGGGCACGGACGCGACGAGGATGCGGCTCACGCGTCCGTGCAGCCCCGTCAGCGCCTGCGCGGTGGCGAGCGGCACGAGCGCGACCGCGCTCGCCGTCAGCGCGCCGATTTGAGTGGCGTGCAGCTGCGCGTACAGCGGCAGCTCGGCCGTGCGTCCGGCGACGTCGAGGTGGACTTCCTGGCCGAAGGCGCCGACGCCGAGCGCGCCGGCCAGCGGCGCTGGCAGCACGACCGCGCCGACCCCCGCGAAGGGCCGCAGCGCGGCGTGGCGCACGAGCGCGCCACCGAGCTCCGCGAGGGTGGCGTCGGCCCCCAGCACCTGCACCGACGCGGAGCCCCGCGGGCCGCTCGCGGACGCGCCGGCTTCCAGCACGGGCGCCGCAACGCGGACCCCGGGGAGGGCGCGCACCCGCGCGAGCAGGCTCTGCGGAAAGCCGTGGGGGTCGCGCGCCAGCAGCTGCAGCGTGGCGTCGCCGGCGATCCCGCGCGAGAGCTGCGCGACGGAGCTCTCAAGGCTCGAGGAGGAGACCTGCGAGGCGAACAGCAGCGCGACGCCGGCGGCGATGCCGAGGACCGCCAAGCACTCCTGCGCCCACCGCGCGCGCAGCCGCACGCGGTAGAGGAACAGGATGTTGAGTGGCCTCACGGTGGTCCGCCGTCAGCGCAGACGGCGGACCCCACCGTCGATCCGACGCCCCGATCCCCGACCGACCCGTCCGCGGGCCCGGCGGCCGGACTCCCGTTCGGGCCACCCACCTCGTGCGCACGCAGCCGCCCGTCGCGCAGCGCGAGCACCCGGTCGGCGTGGTCGGCCGCCGCCGGGTCGTGGCTGACGATGATCGCCGCGACCCCCCGCTCGCGGCAGAGGGCGCGCAGCAGTTCGAGCACTTCACGCCCCCGGTGGCTGTCGAGAGAGCCCGTCGGCTCGTCCGCGAGCAGCAGCCGCGGCCGGGTGGACAGCGCACGGGCGATCATCACGCGCTGGCGCTCGCCCATCGAAAGCGTCTCCGAGCGGTGGTGCATCCGCGCCCCCAACCCAAGCTGCTCGAGTAGCGGGGCGAGCTCCCGCCGGGCCGCGCGCCAGCGCCGGCTCGCGAGCAGCTTGAGCGTCGCGTTGTCGAGCGCGGAGACGCCCGGCAGCAGGTCGAAGCTCTGGCGGATGAAGCCCAGTTCGTCGAGCCGGAAGCGCGCCGCCTCGCGCTCAGAGAGCGAGGCGGCGTCGCGGCCCCCAACCAGGACCGTCCCCGCCGTCGGCTCCAGCAGCAGCGCGATCAGCAGCAGCAGCGTTGTCTTGCCCGACCCGCTCGGCCCGTAGAGCGCCACCGTCTCCCCGGCCGCGACCGTCAGCGACACCCCGTCCACGGCCCGTACCGGCTCGCCGCCGACCGCCGGGTAGTGCTTCACCAGCTCACGCAGCTCGAGCATCGACCCTCCGCGCCGGCGTCCCCGGCCTACACCGACACCGTCCCGCGCACGCGTACGGCGATCGCGTCGCGGTCCGATTCCTGGATGGTGCCGCTGAAGCTCAGCCCCGACCCGTGGATGTGGGCGTAGCCGCCGGTCCCGCGCGCGATCGACAGCGACCCCGAGAAGGAGGCGCTCGCGCCCGACCGGCGGTAACTCCCGGCGCCGTAGCCGGTGATCGAGCCACCGCGCGCGTAGATGTTGACGGTCGCGGTCACGCGGGTGGAGGAGACCGCGGTCAGGTGCACGTAGATCGCGCCCGGGGCCGTGCCCGTCGCCGTGCCCGCCTCGGAGAGCGTGAAGTTGTGTTTGCTCGTCAGGTGCAGGTGGCCGGTCTCCTGCAGCGACACCGTGCGCGCCGCGTGCGCGGGGAGTCGCACCGTGTGCCCCGCACCGGCGGGAGGTCGCACCGGCCGCACCGCTCGGGCGCGGGGCGGACACGGGATCCTCGCGGTCGCCCCGCCGGAGGAGCCGTCGGCGTAGAGGAGTGCCGCTGCGACCGGGAACCCGCCCGCCGGGCAGCGCGCGGGCACCAGCACCGCGGGGCGATTCGACCGGCGCCCGCCCGCGCCGACGGTCAGCGAGAGGTCGCGGACCGACGCGTCGGGTGCCTGCGGCAGCGTGGCGACCGTCGGGATCGACAGCGCCAGCTGTTCCCCGTAGGGAGCGCGGTCGCCGCGCATCGAGCCGCCAAACACGACGCGGCTTTCCACCGGCGTGTGGCCTTCGGCGAGGACCTCGAACGTCGGGCGCAGGTTGGCGGGTGGGCCCAGGAACGCCTCCAGCGCAACGGTCTCGGTGACGAGCTGCGCTCCCGTGAGCGCCTCCACCGTCGCGTGGCCGCCCCCGAGCCGCGAGCGCGCCGGGCAGCCCCGCGCACCCCGCGCCAGCAAGCCGGCCGCGGTGCAGCTGACCAGGTGGGGGACGTCGAGGGTCATGCCAATGGGTAGCTGCATGACCGCCTGGCGGACCGGCGAGGGCACGCCCGCGGCGCCCCCCGCGAAGGCAACCGCGAACGTCAGCGAGGCCCGTGCGCCCAGCCGGTCGGGGGCAAGCGATGGCGTGATGGTCGCCGACGTCGCCGACGCCGGCGCGGCGGCGGAGAGCGCCGCCGGGGCGCACAAAGCGAGCGCGACGAGGACCGCCACCGAGCCGCACCCGGCGCAGCCGACGACGGTCCTCGCGCTCACCGTGCCCTCTCCCAGATACCCCACATCACTCCGCCCCCGGCGGACCGGTGGCTCGGGTGATCGCGGCGAGCCCTTCGTAGAACGCGGCGAGCTCGTCGCCTGTCGGGACCGCCTCGGGATCGAGCAACGCTTGTAGAAGCAGCCCGTCGATCACGGCCAGCATGAAGGATGCGGTGACCTCCACCATGCGAGGCACGGGCTCCCCGGGGGCCGGGGGCTCGAGGCCGGGCGTCCCGGCCATGATGAACTCGCTCGCCTGCCGGCGATGCTCGGCGTAGTGCGCGGCCAGCCGGCTCCGCAACTCCGGTGAGCGCCGGGCTTGCAGCACCGCCTCCAGTGCCATCACGAACAGGGGCAGCCGCTCGGGGAAGTCGGCCAGCAGCGGGCGGGCCTGGGCCGCCATGTGCTCCAGCGGCCCCGCGTTCGGGTCGGTGCTCGTCAGGGAGGCGGACACCTGGCCGATGGCGTCGGCCCACTCCAGGAACGACGACAGGATCGCCTCGGTAAGCAGGCGCTCGCGGCTGCCGAAGTGGTAGTTGACGGCCGCGAGGTTCGCCCCCGCCGCCGCCGTCAACTCCCGCACGCTCGCGCCCGCGTAGCCACGCTCGATCACGAGCCGCCGGGCCGCGTCGAGCAGCGCCGCTCTTGTCGCCTCTCCCGCGGTGTTCGTCGCCATACAAACGATCGTATCAAACATACGCATGATCTGCCAACACCGACGGAGCGCAGGCCGCGAGTAGAATGGGGGCATGACCACGCGCGCGCAGCAGAGGACGACCACGCGCGAGCAGCGAGGGACGTCGGCAGGCCAACGGCAGACCAAGTGAAAGCGGACGGCCCCGTGCGCATCGCCGTGGTCGGCGCCGGCCCGGCCGGCTTCTACGCCGCCGGGCATCTGCTGAAGGAATCCGCGGACGGCCGCGTCGAGGTGGACATGCTCGAGCGGCTGCCGACGCCGTGGGGGCTCGTGCGTAGCGGCGTCGCGCCAGACCACCCCAAGATCAAGACGGTGACGCGCGTGTACGAGAAGACCGCTGCGCACCAGCGGTTCCGGTGGTACGGCAACGTCGAGGTCGGCCGCCACGTCAGCCACAAAGAGTTGCGGCGGCACTACCACGCGATCGTGTACGCGACGGGCGCGCCGGCGGACCGGCCGCTCGGGATCCCCGGCGAGCAGCTGCCGGGCAGCTGGGCGGCGACCGACTTCGTCGGCTGGTACAACGGCCACCCCGACCACCCCGACCTGGAGCTCGACCTCGACTGCGAGCGCGCCGTGGTGATCGGCAACGGCAACGTCGCGCTCGACGTGGCGCGCATGATCGTGAGCCCCCACGCGGCGCTCGCACGCACCGACGTCGCCGACCACGCCTTGCAAGCGCTGAGCCGCAGTGCCATCCGCGAGGTCGTGGTCGCCGGCCGCCGCGGCCCCGCGCAGGCGGCGTTCACCAACCCCGAGCTGCTCGAGCTGCGCGAGATGACCGGCGCCGAGGTGCGCGTCGACCCCGTCGAGGTGGAGCGCGCGCTGGCGAGCCCCGACCCCACCGCCAGCCGCACCGCAGAGAACAACGTGCGCATCCTGCGCGAGTACGCCGCCGCGACCGGAGCGCCCGCGGGCGAGCGGCGCATCGTGCTGCGGTTCCTGCTCTCCCCCGTGGAGCTCCTGCCCGACGAGCGCGGCCGCGTGGGGGCCGTGCGGTTCGTGCGCAACGAGCTGCGCGCCACGCCCGACGGCGGCCTGCGCGCCGAGCCAACGGGCGAGTCGGAGACGGTGCCCGCCGGCCTCGTGCTGCGCGCGATCGGCTACCGCGGCGTGCCCGTGCCGGGGGTCCCCTTCGACGAGCGCCGCGGCACGATCGCCAACGAGCACGGCCGCGTGGTCGGGCCCGACGGGCCGCTGCCGGGGGAGTACGCGGTGGGGTGGATCAAGCGCGGGCCGACCGGCGTGATCGGCACCAACAAGCGCGACGCCCAGGAGACCGTGGACGCGATCTTCACGGACCTCGCCGCGGGGCGCCTGCCCGACCCCCCCGCGCCCGACGCCGACGAGGTGGAGCGGACGCTGCGCGCGCGCCAACCGGAGCTCGTCACCTACGAGGGGTGGGCGGAGATCGACCGCCACGAGCGCGCCCGGGGCGAGCCGGCAGGGCGCCCCCGCGTGAAGCTCACCCGCGTCGAGGAGCTGCTGCGCGTGGCCGCGGAGGAACAGCCCGAGGAGTGAGCGGCCGCCGCTCCGAACGGGGGCGGCGGGACGCGCGGGGGGTGGTAGGGGGGATCGTCCGCGCGTCCGGGCGGGGCCAAGAACGCCTCGTGACGTGGGGCCTCCTGCCCCACGTCGGCGCTCCCAGCTTCGGTCGGGCCGCATGAAGCCGCCCGTGGCGACGACGCCCCCGTGGTGTGCCAGACTGTTGCGCCAGCTGCTGCGCGCGCCGTTAGCTCATCGGGCAGAGCCCCGGACTTTTAATCCGGTGGGGCGGGTTCGAGTCCCGCACGGCGCACCAAATCTTCCGTACTAAAACCACCACCAAAAGAAAAGCCGGTGGCTGAGGCAGCGCCCACGAGGGGCCGTTCCGGCTCCCGCGGGTGCTGCTCGTGCTCGATGGCGATGCCCTCGGCGTCTCGCTGACGCATGGCCTCCCTGATGCCGTCCAGTAGCTCCTGGCTGGCCCGGACGGCGACGGCCCGGCGCAGATCGTCCCCCAGCAGCGTGTCGAACGGCTCGGCCAGCTCGCCGCGCACGGTGTACGCGTCCTCAACCTCCAGCCGCTTGAAGAAGGCGAGGTTGAACTGCCGCCGCAGCGACCCGGCAGCCCCGCGGTAGGCCGTCTCGCAGTCCCCGACCCGCGTCAAGGCGCGCTGGAGGTCTGGCACTCGGCCATCCCGGCCGAGCAAGTCTACGTAACCCTCAGCCAGCTCAACGGCCGCGGGATCACGCTAAAACCGACCACCAAGAAGATCGCCCGACCCCTGAACGAGCGCAACCTTGAAGTCTTCCGCCTGCGCGTCGTCGAGGGCCGCACACCCCAGACCGCAATCCCATCCGCCCCATCATCACGCCCCTTCGCATCCACGTACCGGAGCATTTTCCGCTGAGATCGACGCACTAGAAGTACAATCACAGCGCAACGCACAGGAAACCGCACACCTTGGGTCGAATCTCGCCGAAATACGGGATATACTGCTTAGATAATCCGCGGGCGGCAGTGAGTTACACCTTGCTCAAGCGTGAAGTGCAAAATAATCAAGAAAAGGCAAGCATAACAATTGCCGCACTACAGGAAAGGCTTACTGAAGAGAACAAAAAAACTAGAGTGGATTGTTGGTGTATTGGGTCTTTGGCTTTGCCGGACTCATCGCATCGGTCGTCGTCGGGACAAAATAGCAAGGCCGGTCACGGAATGCCGCTTGTACGACCCAAAAGCGCTGCCTAATTGTTAGATGGCGTGCTGGCAATCTTTGAGGCGGATTCTTTGGGTCGAGCATCCACCAAAACCGCTTTGAGCTCTCGCTTGTGGAGTTGCGCTGCTGCTCGAACACGGACACCAAGTTTGCTTGCACGGTCATCCCACTTTTTGCCGCTTCGGTAGCGCACCGCGAGGAACCATCCTTTTTGCACTTCATCGCTCACAAGATACGATGGCAACTGCTGGTCAAGCCCGTTCCAGAACTTGCCGTTGTGTAGCTTCTTCACCTCAAGGTGAGCACGACTCGTGTATCCGTTCGAGAACTTGAAGTCAACGGGGCCACGGCCCACCTCAACCTCGCGGTCTACGACGATGTTATTGGCCTCACAATAATTACGCGCAATACCGTAAAGGATCAGCTGTGGCGCCAGCTCCTCCTTCTCCTTAAGGCCGTCCCACAAGAGCCACCATCCGCGCTGCTGCTCGATAAATAGACGGAACTTGTCAATGATGCGTTGGATAACCTTTTCGAACTCGGCATCATCCTTGGGAGGGAGAATTGCAAGCGGATTTTCGTGAGTGAACACGTTGGCCGCTTGCTCCCACTGTACGACACCCTTTGGATCGCGGTGCATGTCGTACGGCTGGGCTGGCTGGCTCTCTTGTGCCTTGGCCCACGCCCTAACTGATTCGGGGTTCTGACGAGCCGCAGCGACGATCTTATCCTTGGAGACCTTCTTCATTATTTCGTAGTTGAGATCTTCTCGAAGCCGTTCGGCCTCGTAGTAGTCCCACCACTCGTTGCTGTTCAACGCTGGCAGTTCTTCCAAGAAGCGCTCCGGTACAAAGAGCAACGGCCCGTTCGTTTCGGGGTTGGTCGGCACCTTCACGCTTGTCGAGCGGAACCTCTGGCGCTGCTGATCGAATATGGCGGCATAGATCTTGTGGGACGCCGTGGGAATCTTGTGCCGTGCGGCGATTGTCTGCGTGTATTCGATGAGGCGTGGCTTCATGATTGTGCACGCCGCGTCCGAAATGCGGTCTGGCCCAATGCCACGGCGAAGGATGCCCAACTCCTCAAAGTGCGAGGGATTTTCGAGGCCGCGCGTAATGGCATCGGAAATCGCCCTGGCCATGATTCTTGCGAACCCGCTCCCACTTCCAGCACCGCGAGTGCCCCTCGCGGTGTAGCCGAGACATAGCTCGCCGGGCTCTCTGAAAAGCAGCAGGCCGACAGCCTTTTGGTAGGGGATGCTTGTTGGCTTCTGCTTGCCTTCGGCGACCAAGAGGAAGGCGGATTCGAAATGCGCGATCAGCGTGCTGTGGGCTCCGGCCCAAAAGGGGTCAGTATCCTTGAAAACGAGGAAGGGATCGACGAATAGCTCGGTATCGACGTCCAGAATCGTGTCGAACCAGTCATCTTGCGGAGTTCGGGTTAGTCCAAAGTGGACGGATGCCAGCATACAACCATTATCTACCCATCATCGGACGGCGTCCAGTCCTCGGACCAAGCGCGGCCGAGCGTACAGAGAAGCGTGGCTTGCAGTCAGTCGCGCGATACCGACGTAGCGCTCAAACGCAGGCGATAGTAGCCAACAACGACGCGCTCAAATCGAGGCTCGGCCCCTCGGATGCCTTTGCGCAAGCAGCAGCTCACCGACTCCTTGGAGACGGCACGGCCGAGCGGGCGCTCAACTGCCAGATGGATGTCTGCGGCACATGTCGGACCCTTGGCCGTCGCCAGAACCTTGACCACGGCTCGCTCACGACACCGTTGCCGAGCCTGCCTGTCTCTAGCGTAGGCGTCTGATGCTCAGTTGGCTCTAGCGGCTCGTCTGGCAAAGCGTTGAAGATGGCTTGCAGGCTTGACGAAGGGTTTGAAAAGTGTCCCAGAAGATGCATACCTGATCGTGCTCAACGGCATCTTCAAGCGCGCGATGAAGGTCTACGGGCTGCCGGCCAACCCGATGATCCTCGTGGAGCGCCCCAGGGTGCGGCACTCCAGCGAGATCGAGGTCTTCTCCACCGCGGAGGTCCGCGCGCTCGCGCGAGCCGCGTCGAGCGAGCTGTATGGCACGGTGTTCCTCACCGCCGCCTTCACGGGCCTGCGCATGGGCGAGTTGCGGGCGCTATGCTGGGGCGAGGTGGACTTCGCTGCCGAGACGATCCGCGTAGTGCGCGGCGTCACCGTCGGCGGCGAGAGCAGCCCCAAGTCGGGCAAGGCCCACTCGGTGCCGATGGTCCAGGAGGTCGCCACGGCGCTCGCGCGCCTCAGTCAACGCGAGCGCTTCACAGCCGATGGCGACCTCGTGTTCGCCGGCGCGGCGGGCGGCCACCTGGACTCCAAAGACGTGCGCTCCGCCTACAAGGCCGCGCTCGACAGCGCCGGCCTCCGCCGCCTGCGCTTCCACGACCTGCGCCACACCTTCGGCACCCGCGCGGTCGAGAAGGCCGAGTCGATCCCTCGAGCTCAAGGAGTGGATGGGCCACGCCAACGTGCAGACCACGATGCGCTACCTGCACTACAAGTCCAAGGCCGACGCCGCACGGCGGCTGGCGGAGTCCTTCGAGGAGGAAACCACGGCATCCAGAGAGCTAACGAGTGTCTGAGCGCTCGAACGCGCGACGGCGTGGCGCACCTCGAAGCATCCCCATCTCAAAGCAAAGCCCCGGGCGCGTAACTCCCTCGCGGGAGACATAGGCGGATCCGGGGCGTCGGCAACATACTAGCACCGCAGATGGACGCCCAGCAGACCAGCACATGGATCTCCCAGCCCCGCTTCCAGCCGTTCCTGGACGCCACCGGCGACGACCATCACGCGGCCATCGCCCTCTACTCATGGCACGCTGAGGTCGCCGCGGCGTGCTTTGAGGTCATCCACCACTTCGAGGTCGTCGTGCGCAACTCGATCGACGCCACGCTCGGAGAAGGACAGCCCGAAGCACCCTTGAAGGACACCTGGCTGATGGACTTCGACACCCTCCTGCCGGGAGGGATCAAGCAGGTCATCGCTGCCGTCGAACGACTGGAGAAAGGCACCAGCATCACCCGTGGAGGCGTCGTCGCAGGAGTGCCCTTCGGCTTCTGGGCAGGGCTGTTCGGCGGCCACTACGAGGAGTTGTGGCGCCACCGTCTTCACAGGGCCTTCCCCCACGGGTCGGGCCAGCGCAAGGACATCCCTCCCCGTATGCAGCACATCCGCAGATTCAGGAATCGCGTGGCCCACCATGACTGCATCCTCAACCAGGACATCACCGGCCGCCACGACGACATGCTGACGATCGTCGGCTGGATCGATCCCGCCGCGCGTGACTGGATTGCGGGTCGCTCCAAGGTGTCCGTGCTGCTCGCGCGCAGGCCCCGAGCCCGATGAGCGGTGTACCAAGTAGGTGGTACACTGTCCCCATGCCAGCCACCAAACCCCGCATCCAGGTCACGCTCGACCCCGAGCTGGCCGCCGCCGTAGCGGAGTTCGGCGGTACGGAGCCACGGTCACGTGCCGTGCGCGACTTGGCGCTGCGCGGCGCGGAGGCGATCCGCGCGGAGCGAGCCGGCGGACGCAACGCTCTTGAGCACCTGCGGCGGATCGCGGCCGGCGAGGACGACGGCTACGACTTCGCCGTCTCAGAGCAGCTTCATGCCTCCCGCTGAGCCCTACGGCTCCGGCGGACTGCTCGTATTCGACACCTCTGCATGGAACCGACAGCGGGACCCTGTTGTGCTTAACCGCTGGCTCGCCACCGCGGAATCCGGGCTGCTCGCTGTATGTCCCGTGGTCGCGCTCGAGCTGCTCGCCAGCGCTCGTAACGACAAGAAGTTTGCCGACCTCGATCAAACGCTGGCGTCCCTGCCGGCGGCTCCAGTGACGCGCAGTGCCGGCGTGGCGGCCATCGGCGCCTCACGCGAACTGCACGGCGGGCGGCGTATCCCCGCCGCCGACTACCTGATCGCCGCGGCGGCCGGCGGCCGCGGTGCTGGGGTCTTGCACTACGACCGTCACTTCGACCCCCTCTGCCGGGTACTCGGGATCGAAAGCGTGTGGGTCGCAGAGCCAGGATCGATCGACTGACTCACAGGCCCCCGCGTATCGATCCCGTACACCACGACCGGGTCCCCGAGCAGGACGTCCTCGCGCAGCGGCGCCATGCCCAGGCGGCGCGCGAGTCGCGCCGAGGCGTGGTTGTCGGAGTTGATCATCGCCGTCAGATACGGCACCGTCAGCGACGCGCACGCCCACTCCAGGCAGGCGCGGGCGGCCTCGGTGGCGTAGCCCCGCCCCCACTCCTCGCGGCGCAGCGCCCAGCCGATCTCGGTCTCGCCGAACTGCGGCCAGTACCGCAGCCCCGTGCGGCCGAGGAAGCGGTCGTCGTCGCGGGCGAGCACGGCGAGCATGCCGCAGCCGCGCTCGCGCCATTCCCGCTCGGCCAGGGCGACCCGCTCCTGCGCCTGCGCGCGGGCGAGGGGGCGGATGAAGCGTGCGACCTCGGGATCGTCGTGGAGACGCACGAGCGCCTCGACGTCCCCCGCCGCGATGGGGCGCAGCCGCAGCCGCTCGGTCTCGATCGTCACGTCGCGGAGTTTGACGCGGGCTTCGTGAGGCTAGAGCTCGCAGGAGCTACAGCAGCGATCCACACTGGCGCGCAGCGCTCCCCCAGCCGGCGCCGCCGACCGGCGTCGAGACCGCCGCTCAGCCGGTCGCCGCGCCCGCCTGCGACGGGTGCTCCTGCGCCCACTCCACGATCGCGCCCGAGCCGGTGACGACCCCGCCGTCGTCGAGCACGAGGATCGGCACGGAGCGCTGGCCGCTGAGGCGCTCGACCTCGGCGCGGTCGCGCGCGCGGGCCGGCAACGTCCAGAAGCGCAGGCTCCCGCCGCGAACCTCCTCCATCGTGTAGGAGTGACCGGCATCGTCGAGCGCCTTCGCGGCGCGGCCGCAGGGGTGCGCAAAGGGGGTGGGCAGGCCGCCGCCGGACTTGCCGAAGGAGCAGACGTAGAGGACCACGCTCACACTCTATCTGGGGGCACTGGGGTCCGCCGGCGGGCGGGGGAGCACCGCACCAGACGCGCGCCTCCGCGCCGCCCGCGGCGCTAGAGTCACGGCGTGCCCGCGCTCGCCGACCTGCCCCTGCTCGCCAGCGGCAAGGTGCGCGAGCTGTATGCCCTGGAGAGCGACCGCCTGTTGATGGTCGCCTCCGACCGGATCTCCACCTACGACGCCGTCCACCCCACGCCGATCCCGGACAAGGGCCGCGTGCTCACTGGGCTGTCGGTGTTCTGGTTCGCGCAGACCGCGCCCCTCATCGCCAACCACTTGATCTCCGCAACCGACGGCGTGCCGGAGGAGGCGCGCGGCCGCGCGCTCGTCGTGCGCCGCCTCGAGATGCTGCCGGTGGAGTGCGTCGTGCGCGGCTACATCACCGGCTCGGGGTGGAGCGAATACCAGCGCTGCGGCTCGGTCTGCGGCGTCGCGCTCCCCGCCGGCCTGCGCGAGTCAGAGCAGCTGCCGCAGCCGATCTTCACGCCCACCACGAAGGCCGACGTCGGCCACGACGAGGCGATCGACTTCGAGCGCGCCGTCGAGCTCGTCGGCGACCGCGCGCTGGCGGAGCGGGTGCGCGACGTGTCGGTGCAGCTGTACGCGTTCGCCGCCGCCCACGCGCGCGAGCGGGGTGTGATCCTCGCCGACACGAAGTTCGAGCTGGGCCTCGACGCCGTCGGCGAGCTCGTGCTCGGCGACGAGGTGCTGACGCCCGACTCCTCCCGGTACTGGCCGGCGGACGGATACGAGCCGGGGTGCGGCCAGCCGAGCTTCGACAAGCAGTACGTGCGCGACTGGGCGACGTCCTGCGGCTGGGACAAGCGCCCGCCGGCCCCGGCGATCCCCGACGACGTGGTGGCGGGCACCCGCGCGCGGTACGTCGAGGCGTACGAGCGGATCGTCGGCGAGCCGTTCGCGGCGTGGCTGGAGCGCACCGGCGCGTGAGGGCGCGCGTGCTGATCCGCCCGAAGGCGGGCATCCTCGACCCGCAGGGCGAGGCGGTGCAGCGGGCGCTGCCGGCGCTCGGCTTCACCGGCGTCGCCTCCGTGCACGTGGGACGGCTGGTGGAGCTGGACGTGCAGGACGCCGGGCAGGTGGAGGCGATGTGCGAGCGGCTGCTCGCCAACCCGCTCGTCGAGGAGTACGAGGTGCAGCTGCTCGGGGAAGGGGACCGGTGAGCCGTCCCGCCGCCCTCGGGCTCGCCCGCCCCCCGGACGCGCGGTGAAGTTCGGCGTCCTCCAGTTCCCCGGCTCCTGCGACGAGGTGGACGCCCTGGCTGCCGCCCGTCGCGTGGGCGACGCGATGCTCCTGTGGCACGGCGAGCGCGACCTGCGCGGCGCCGACGCCGTGGTCGTACCGGGAGGCTTCTCCTACGGGGACTACCTGCGCGCCGGCGCGATCGCGCGCTTCGCCCCGGCGATGGAGTCGGTGATCGCGTTCGCCCGCGACGGAGGGCTGGTGCTGGGGATCTGCAACGGCTTCCAGGTGTTGTGCGAGGCCCGCCTGCTCCCGGGCGCGCTGCTGGCGAACGTCAACCTGCGCTTCACCTGCCGCCAGGTCGCGCTGGAGGTCGTCAACCCCGACAGCGCGTTCACGCGCGCGGCCGCGCCGGGGGCCACCCTGAGCATCCCGGCGAAGCACTCGTGGGGCCGCTACCACGCTGACGAGGCGACGCTGGACGCGCTGGCGGCGCGTGGTCAGATCGTCCTGCGCTACGCCCCCGGCGAGAACTTCAACGGCTCCGCGCGCGACGTCGCGGGCGTGCAGAACGAGGCCGGCAACGTGTTCGGGATGATGCCCCACCCCGAGCACGCCGTGGACGCGCTCACGGGCGGCTCGACGGACGGGCTGGGCGTGTTCGAATCGATGCGCCTGACCGTGGAGGGAGCGCATGCCTGAGAGCGCCACCCTACCGACGGTCGAGGACGCGCTCGCGCTCGGCCTCACACGCGCGGAGTACGAGCTCGTGTGCGAACTGCAGGGCGCGCCGCCGAACCAGGTGGAGCTGGCGATGTACTCACTCCTCTGGAGCGAGCACTGCGCCTACAAGCACTCCCGGCGCCTGCTGCGCACGCTCCCCACCGAGGGGCCGCACGTGGTCATGGGCCCCGGCGAGAACGCCGGCGTCGTGGACGTCGGTGGCGGGCTGGTGTGCGCCTTCAAGGTCGAGTCCCACAACCACCCCTCGGCCGTCGAGCCCTTCCAGGGCGCCGCGACCGGCGTGGGCGGCATCCTGCGCGACGTCTTCGCGGTCGGCGCGCGCCCCGTGGCGGTGCTCGACTCGCTGCGCTTCGGGGAGACGTCCTCGGAACGCTCCCGCTACCTGCTCGACGGCGCGGTGCGCGGCATCGGCCACTACGGCAACGCGATC
Source organism: uncultured Solirubrobacterales bacterium (assembly GCA_963821775.1). Taxonomy (GTDB): domain Bacteria; phylum Actinomycetota; class Thermoleophilia; order Solirubrobacterales; family Solirubrobacteraceae; genus Palsa-744. The sequence continues at coordinate 124,171 of CAWGFB010000004.1, forward strand.
GGCGTGCCGACCGTCGGCGGCGAGGTGTACTTCGAGGGCCCGTACGAGCACAACTGCCTGGTCAACGCGATGGCGCTCGGCCTGTGCGCGCGCGAGCGGCTCGTGCGCGCCGCGGCGGCCGGCCCCGGCAACACGATCGTGCTGTTCGGCGCCACGACCGGCCGCGACGGCATCGGCGGCGCCTCGGTGCTCGCCTCCGCGGAGCTGAGCGAGGCCGACGACGCCCTGCGCCCCACGGTGCAGGTGGGCGATCCCTTCGAGGAGAAGAAGCTGCTGGAGTGCTCGCTGGAGCTGCTCGACCGGGGGCTGCTCGTCGCACTGCAGGACCTCGGCGCCGCCGGCCTCACCTCGGCGGCGGCCGAGATGGCCGCGAAGGGCGGGGTCGGCGTCGACCTCGACGTCGCGCGCGTGCCGCTGCGCGAGCCGGACCTCGAGCCCTTCGAGGTGATGGTCTCCGAGTCCCAGGAGCGGATGCTGTGCGTGGTCGTGCCCGCCGACGTGCCGGCGGTGCTCGCCACGTGCGAGCGGTGGGAGGTGGGCGGCGCCGCGATCGGCACGGTCACCGCCACGGGCCGCGTGCGCGTGCTCGCCCGCGAGCAGGTCCTCGGCGACATGCCCGTGCGCGCGCTCGTCGAGGAGTGCCCGGTTTACGAGCTGCAGCCGGCCCGGCCGACGGCGCCGCTGTACCCCGCACCGCCGGCGGTGCTCGCCCGCGACACCGACCCGCGCGCGGCGCTGCTGGCGCTGCTGGCCTGCCCGAACCTCGCCTCGCGCCGGCCGCTGTACGAGCAGTACGACGCGCTCGTGCAGTCCCGCACCGTGCGCCGCCCCGGGGAGGCCGACGCGGCGGTGCTCGTGCTGCCCGCGGAGGCCGGGGCAGTGCCGGGGCTCGCGGTATCGCTCGACGGCTCCGGCCGGCGGGTGGCCGCCGACCCCTACCGCGGCACCGTCGCCGTGGTGCTGGAGTGCGCCGCCAACCTCGCGTGCGTGGGCGCCGAGCCGCGGGGTCTCACCAACAACCTCAACTTCGGCAACCCCGAGCGGCCGCACGTGGCGTGGCAGCTGACCGAAGCCGTGCGCGGCCTCGGCGACGCCTGCCGGGCGCTCGGCGTGCCGGTGGTGGGCGGCAACGTCTCCCTCTACAACGAGGGCCCGGCCGGCCCGATCTACCCGACGCCCGTGGTCGGCATGGTCGGCCACCTGCCCGACGCCGCGCGCGCGGGGCGGCTCGGCTTCGCCCGCGCGGGGGACGCGGTCGCGCTCGTCGGCCCCTTCGCCCCCGCGCTCGCCGCGAGCGAGCTGGCGAAGCTGTGGGGGGAGCCGCTGCCCGACGGGCTGCCGGAGTGCGACGTGGCCGCCGTGCTCGCGGCACACGCCGCCGTGCGCGAGGCCGTGCGCGCGGGGGCGGTGCGCTCCGCGCACGACGTCGCCGAGGGCGGCCTCGCCGTGGCGCTCGCGGAGTGCTGCCTGGCCGGCGGCGTGGGGGCGGAGGTCGCGCTGGGCGCCGTGCCCGACGTGACGGTCGCCCTCTTCGGCGAGGGGCCGGGCGGCTTCGTCGTCTCGGGGTCCGCCGCCGCGCTCGCGGAGCTCGCCGCGCGGGCGCCGGTGCGGATGCTCGGCACGGTGGGCGGCGAGGCGCTCACGATCGAGGCCGGCGGCGTGGTGCGCGTGACGCTCGCCGAGCTGGCCGCGGCGCACGGGGCGCTCGCGGCGCTCTTTCCTTGACGTCGGGGAGTTCCTCTCAACCTGAATGAGCAGGGTGCGCAACTGGTCGCCCCGGCGGGCGCGACGCCGTCCCGCCCGCCGGGCGGTAGTGGACCGTGCACCCTCCGTCGAGGCTCCACCCCACGCACCGACCGTCGCCCGCAGCTCCGGCTCGGGAGCTCCCGCTACGCCTACCGGGGATCGCTTAAGGCTGCTTCCTTCCGGACCTGACCTGGTTCACGAGCCGGCACCGCGCGGGACCCGAACCATCGACGCCCCGGGCAGCGGAGCACGGGGGGCGAGCACCCCTCGGGAGGGGATTCAGCCCCGCTAGAGCGGATTGCGGGTGCAGGGCACCGCTACCTCCCCGCCTAGCACGGTCCACGGCGATCCTAGCGCGGTGGCGCCGCGCGGAGTGCCCCACACGCGGCGGCGCCGCGTAGACGTGCGCCACGAGCCGCCGCCCGGCGCGCAGGTCGTGCACCACAAGCGCGCCGCCTTCCAGTAGGCTGCGCACCCGTGATGAACCTGAACCCCCTCCCCACTCCCCGCCGCGGCCTCGCCGTGGCGGCGTTCGCCCTCGCCGCGCTCGCCGGTTGCGGCTCCTCGGGCTCGAGCACGATCGGCGTCGGCCAGGAGAACGGCGCGGCCAGCGCCGCGGTCGAACACGCCTCGGCGTCGACCACCGGCACGACCCCCACCAGCGGTCCGCTCTCGACCGAGCCGACGATCACGGCCCCGAAGGGCCCCCCGCCGACCACGCTCGTGACCAAGGAAGTCATCACGGGCACGGGCGCCGAAGCGAAGGCCGGCGACTCGGTCACGGTCAACTACGTCGGCGCGCTGTACAGCAACGGGAAGGTGTTCGACGCCTCGTGGAAACGCAACGAACCCTTCACGTTCACGCTCGGCCAGGGCCAGGTCATCAAGGGCTGGGACCAGGGTGTTGCGGGCATGCACGTGGGTGGCAGGCGGGAGTTGATCATCCCCGCCGAACTGGCCTACGGCAAGCCCGGGCGGCCGCCGACGATTCCGCCCAGCTCGGCGCTGATCTTCGTCGTCGACCTGCTCTCCACATAGCCTCGCCCCGCCCCGTCCGCCTCGCCGCGGCGGCGCTGCTCGCGGGCGCCGCCGTCGCGGTGGCCGGCTGCGGCGGGCACCACCCCCGGCCGGCGGCGCTACGCCTGGAGCGCGCCGACCTCGTGCTCGTCGCCCACACGCTCGCGGGGGCGCAGGCCGCCGCCCACGGCGAGGTGGCCGCTGCGCGCGTGGTGTGGCCCGCGCTCGCGCACGGCCTGCCCGCGGGCCTGTCCGGCCCCCAGCGGCTTGCCCTGGCCGGCGCGCAGCGCCGCGCAGCGGCGCTCGCGCTGCCGTGGTACGTGACGACCGAAGAAGGGGGCGGGCTCACCGGGCCCGCGGCGGCGGTCGGGGGACTGCTGAAGGCGTACGCCTCTCTGACCCCGCGTGGGTGGCGGTTCATCGCCGCCGCGCTCGCCCCGCAGGCAGCGGGCGCGCGGTTCCTACGTGCCAACGCCGGCCTGTACGTCTACTGCGTGTACGACGGCCACTACGACCTCTCGCTCATCGGCAAGACCTTCAGCGACGGCTACCGCCGACTCGGCGGCCCCGCCGCGTTCGGCGCCGCGCTCACGGGCGGCCAGGTCGCGGCGCTCGCGCGCACCTACTCGATCGCCGCGGTCCGCCTGCAGCCGCACCCGCCGGCCGGCCTGGGGGTATAGCCTGCGGCCACCCTTGACCGCCCGGCCTGCCACATCGTGAGCGCCGCAGAAGCGCAGCCTCCCGGGAGGCCCCTGCCGATCGCCGTACTGGTCTCCGGGGCCGGCACCAACCTGCAGGCGCTGCTCGACACCGTGCACGGCCGCGAGGCGGAGGTCGTGGCGGTCGCCGCCTCCGTCGCCGGCGTACAGGCGCTGGAGCGCGCGCGGGCGCGGGGGGTGCCCGCGGCGGTGTTCGCGCGCGCGGAGTACCCCGACCGCGCCGCGCGCGACCGCGCGATGGCCGAGTGGCTGCAGGCGCGCGGCGCGCGCCTGGTGGTGCTCGCCGGCTACATGGAGCTGCTCGGCGAGGCCTTCCTCGAACGCTTCCCCGACGCGGTCATCAACGTCCACCCCTCCCTGCTCCCGGCCTTCACGGGGATGCGGGCGATCGAGCAGGCGCTCGCCTACGGCGTGAAGGTCTTCGGCGTGACCGTCCACTACGTCGACGCGGGCGTGGACTCCGGGCCGGTGATCCTCCAGGGCGCGCGCGAGCTGCCCGACGCCCGCGAGCCGCGCGAGGTGCTGGCGGCGCTGCGGCCGCTGGAGCACACGCTGCTGCCCGAGGCGGTGCGCCTGGCGGCGCGCGGCGCGCTGCGCCGCGACCCGGCCAACCCGCGCCGCGTGCTCGTCGCGGGGTAGCGTCGCGGGATAGGCTTCACTCCGCGCGACCGGCGGCGACCGGCTGGTGGCGGCGGCGCCGGCGACCGGCCGGGGACAGTGACGGCATCAGGGAACAGAGACGGGTAGAGCATGAGACACCTGAAGGGAACCGGACCCCTCGCGCTGCTGGCCGGCGGCCTGCTCGCCGTGGCGCTCTGCTCGTGCGGCGGCAGCGACGCGCCGGGGGCGGTGGTGCTCGAGGACCAGGCCGCCGTCGCCGCGGCCGCCGCCAACCCGGTGGCGGTCTCGCCGCTGCCGGGCACCCCCGACGCCTCGCCCGTCACGCAGATCGGCTTCCTCGGTGGGCCGGGCACGCAGGTCGCCGACGTGCGCGTGACTGGCTCGCGCAGCGGCGCGCACGCGGGGCGCCTGCAGGCGTACTCGACCGGGACGGGGGAGAGCTTCCTGCCCTCCCGACCGTTCGCGCCCGGGGAGCGCGTCACCGTGCACGCGCTCGTGGGCACGGGCGGGGGAGCACCCAACCAACCCGTCAGCACGACCTTCACCGTCGCCCACCAGGCCGCGGTCAGCCAGGTGCAGTTCCCGCTGAACCCCGGCGACCCGCACGCCATCCAGCACTACGCCTCCGCGCCCGCGTTGACGCCCTCCACAGTGACGATCACCACGCCTGCCAAGGCCGGCGCCGCGCCCGGCTACCTGTTCCTCGCCCCCTACCAGGGCCTGGGGTCGCCCGGGCCGACGATCGCCGAACAGGACGGCGCGCTCGTGTGGTTCCACCCCCTGCCACCGTACGACACCGCCACCAACTTCCGGGTCCAGACCTACGCAGGACGGCCGGTGCTCACGTGGTGGCAGGGGCGCATCGTCAAAGTCGGCTACGGCGAGGGCGAAGACGTGCTCTACGACTCCTCCTACCGGCCGATCGCCACGGTGCGCGCCGGCAACGGCTACCGCGCCGACCTGCACGAGTTCCTACTGACGCCCGCCGGCACCGCGTGGATCGACGCGTTCGACCCGATCCACGCGAACCTCGCCTCCGTGGGCGGCTCCACGCACGGGGTCCTGCTGGACTCGGTGATCGAGGAGGTGGACGTCCGGACCGGCTTGGTGATGTGGGAGTGGCACGCGCTCGGCCACATCCCGCTGGGCAACTCGCTCAACCACGTCTCCTACGGCGAATACCCGTGGGACTACGTGCACGTCAACTCGATCTCGCCCGAACCGAGCAGCGGCGCCGACGAAGGCCGGTCGGGCAACGTGATGCTGTCGGCCCGCAACACGTGGACGCTGTACGACGTGGACATGCGCACGGGCGGCTTCGACTGGCTGCTCGGCGACGGCGGGCACTCGAGCTTCCGGCTCGGCCCCGGCGTGCGCTTCTACTGGCAGCACGACGCGGAGTGGCAGCCCGGCGGGGAGATCTCGCTGTTCAACAACGCCTCCACCCCGCCCAAGGAACCGCGCTCCAGCGGCCTGTTGCTGGCGCCCAGCTTCTCCGGCCACACGGTGGCGCTCGTCAAACGCTTCGCCAACCCGGCGCGCACGTGGCTCGCCTCGGCGCAGGGCAACCTGCTGAGCCTGCCCGGCGGCGACTGGCTGCTCGGCTACGGCGAGCTGCCCAACTTCACCGAGTACGACGGCGCCGGTCACGTGCTGCTCGAAGGCACGCTGGGGCGCAACGTGCAGGACTTCCGCACCTACCTGGCGCCGTGGAGCGGCCAGCCGACCACGCCGCCGGCGCTGGCGGTGCAGGCCGCGGCGTCCGGCGCCACCGTCGAGGCGAGCTGGAACGGCGCCACCGACGTCGCCTCCTGGCAGGTTGTTCTGGAGCCCGCCCACCCCGGGGCGGGTGGGTCTCCTGAAAATCTCGCGCCGGTCGCGTCCGCGCCCCGCCGCGGCTTTCAGACGACGATCCCGGTCACCGTAGCCCCGGGTGCCCATGTCGCAGTGCGCGCGCTCGGCGCCTCCGGGCAGGTGCTCGGGACGTCGGCTGTGCAGCCGGTGAGTTGACAGCTTCCTCCTGGAAGGGGCCCAGCGGCCCGTGTTCGCGCTCCGCGTGGCGCAGCCGCGCGGCCGCCGCGCCGAGCGCGGCTTTTTTGGCCGCGTGGTCGTAGTCTTCGAAGCCCCGCCCCTGCGCTTCGCGCAGGGCGCGCGGCACCGGGCGGCGCAGCTCCTCCGCGCACCGCGCGCTCCAGCAGCCGCTGCAGCGGCCCTTCCAGGCGGCTTGTGCCCGCGCTGTTGTGGAGCTCCATGCGGCCCTCGCGCGTGCGGTAGTCGTAGAGCTCCTGTTCCTGGTTTTCGAGCAGCGGCGCCACCCCGGAGGGACCCCAGTTGGAGTAGGTGGCGAGCTTTGCGGTGGGGGTGCGCAGCGCGGTCACGTGCAGCGGCGCGTCGGCGGCGTACGGTTCGGTCGCGAACTCCGTGACGATCTCGTCGGTCGTGTGCAGCACGTGGGGGCGCCCCCGCGCGCGGGGCGAGGCGAGCAGCGCCGCGAGGTCCGCGCGGTGAGCGAGGTGCGCGTAGCGCCGCTCTCTGCGCCACGCGTTCGAGCCGCTGGCGATCGTGAGCAGCAGCGGCGCCACGTCGACGCTCGAGGTCAACTGCATGCGCGGCCGTGAGACCGCGGCGGTGAGCGCGCCGCGCGGGTCGCGGACGATCAGCGGCACCCGGATCCCCTCCTCGTAGGCGCCGCCGCCCTTGCCGCGCAGGCCGTGCGAGGCGCCGTACTCGCCGTGGTCGGAGGTGAACACCACAATCGTGTTGGCCGCCACCTCGGGGCGGCTCTCCAGCGTGCGCAGCACCTGGCCGACGTGCGCGTCCACGGAGCGCTGCAGCTTCACGTACAGGTCGAGGAGGGGCGTCCACGCCCCTTCGAGGCCGAGGCCGGTGAAGGGCACGGGGCCGAACGAGGCGGCGGCGGTCTGCTGGAAGGCGAGCTGCAGGAGCGGCTTGCCCCGGGCTTCGAGGGCTTCGGGGGTCTCGTAGTTGGGCGGCAGGCCCCGCACGAGCGCCGGCGCGCTCGCCTCCGCGGGCACCCGTTCGGTCCACCTGTGCCACCACGCGATGTCGTGGGGGTTCACGAAGGAGACGGTCGTGCACCACGGCTCGGCTGAGCGGCCGTTTTCGGCGAACCATTCGTCGAACTGCGCGGCGATCTGCGGGTCCACGCGCCACCCCTGGCCGGGCCCCCCGTCGGGAGAGGGGTAGGTGCCCCCGGAGAAGCCGTACCGTTCCAGGGCGCCGGCGTCCTGCAGCACGGTCCACAGGTTGTCGCCGTGCGTGAGGTGCCACTTGCCGAACCACCACGCGCCGTAGCCGTGTTCGCGCAGCATCGTCCCCCACGTCGGGAAGCCCGGGTCGAGCGTCGAGCCGCCCGTGATCATGCACCCCGTCTGGTGGGTGTAGAGGCCGGTCAGCAGCGTCGCGCGTGCCGGCGAGCAGTCGTTGGAGGCCGTGTAGTGGCGCTCGAAGGAGACCCCTTCGGCGCGCAGGCGCGAGATGGAGGGCAGCAGCCGCGCGAGCGTCGCCGAGGCCGTGAACCACTGCGGGGCGCGCAGCTGGTCGACGACGATCACGAGGATGTTGGGCTGCTCCGGCTGCGCCGACGGCCGGCGGGTCGCCGCGGACGGCGGCGCGAGCGCCGTTTCGGGCGTGGTCGCAGCCGGCGGCGCGGCCCGCCGTGCGCGCCCGTGCGGGCGCGGAGCGGGTGCCGAGGGCTCTGCAACCTCTTTGGCGATCGCCGCGAGCGCGGCCCCTCCCCCCAGCAGCCCCCCGCCCGCCAGCAGGCCGCTCTTCAGGAGCGTGCGCCTGTCGATCGGTCTTTCGCCCACACCCGCACGGTAGCCGTACTGTCCTTGATGCGGACGAAGGTCACGTTAAGGACGCGTTGCGATCGTTTAGAAGACCGGCGTCTCGGTGTAGTCGCCAAAGACCTGCTGCAGCGACTCGACGATCTCTCCCTCCGAGGCGCACGCGCGGGCGCAGTCGAGCAGCGGCTCCATGAGGTTGCGCTCGGGCGTCGCCGCCGCCGCGCGCAGCGCCGCCAGCGTGCGCTCGACCTGCGCGCCGTCGCGCTGCGCGCGGGCGGCGGCCAGGCGGTCGAGCTGCTTGCGTTCCAGCGCGTGGTCCACGCGTAGGGTCGGGATCGGCTCCTCGTCCTCGAGCACGTGGCTGTTGACGCCCACCACCACCCGCTCGCCCGCGTCGATCTCGCGTTGCAGCTCGAAGGCCGCGTCGGCGATCTCGCGCTGGGGGTAGTTGCGCTTGACGGCCTCGACCATCCCGCCGAGCGCCTCGATCTTCTCGAAGTACTCGTAGCAGCCGGCCTCCATCCGGTCCGTCAGCGCCTCGACGAAGTAGGAGCCGCCGAGCGGGTCGGCGGTGCTCGCCACGCCGGTCTCGTGCGCGATCACCTGCTGGGTGCGCAGCGCCATCGCGCACCGCCTCCTCGGTCGGCAGCGCGAGCGCCTCGTCGTAGGAGTTGGTGTGCAGCGACTGGGTGCCGCCGAGCACCGCGGCGAGCGCCTCGACGGTCGTGCGGACGATGTTGTTGAGCGGCTGTTGGGCGGTGAGGCTCACGCCGGCGGTCTGCGCGTGGAAGCGCATCAGCCACGAGCGCGGGTTCTTGCGCGCCGAACGTCTCGCGCATCTCCCGTGCCCAGATGCGCCGCGCGGCGCGGTACTTGGCGACCTCCTCGAAGAGGTCGATCTGGGCGTTGAAGAAGAACGACAGCCGCGGCGCGAACTCATCGACGTCCAGCCCCCGCTCCACCGCCTCTCGCACGTACGTGAGGCCGTCCGCGAGCGTGAACGCGAGCTCCTGCTGCGCGGTGGAGCCCGCCTCGCGGATGTGGTAGCCGGAGATCGAGATCGGGTGCCAGCGCGGCATGTGGCGCGTGCACCACTCGATCATGTCCCCGCACAGGCGCATCGCGGGGTCGATGGGGAAGCACCACTCCTTCTGGGCGATGTACTCCTTGAGGATGTCGGCCTGGATCGTGCCCGCCAGGCGCGCGGCGGGGACCGGGCCGGCCGGCTGCTCGGCGCCCGCCTCGGCAGCGGCCACGTAGAAGGCGAGCATGATCGCCGCCGGCGCGTTGATCGTCATCGAGACGGTCACCGCGCCGAGGTCGATGCCGGCGAACAGCGTCTGCACGTCGCGCACGGTGTCGATCGCCACGCCCTCGCGCCCGACCTCGCCGAGCGAGCGCGGGCTGTCGGAGTCGTGGCCCATCAGCGAGGGCATGTCGAACGCGGTCGAGAGCCCCGTCTGCCCGTGCTCGAGCAGGTAGTGGAAGCGCTCGTTGGTCTCCTCGGAGGTGCCGAACCCCGCGAACTGGCGCATCGTCCACAGCCGCCCGCGGTACATCGTCTCGTACACCCCGCGCGTGAAGGGGTACTCCCCGGGCCGACCGCCGGGATCCTCCATTGGCGGCGTCCCCGGCGGCCGTGTGCCTATATCGGCCGCGGTGTAGAGCTCGGCGACCGGCTCCCCCGATAGCGTGCGCGCGGCCGCCGTGTCCGCCTGCGGTGGGGGGGAGGTGGCGCTCTTCACGATGACTGCAAGATACCGGCACCTGGTGGCGCCGCTCGCGGCGGCGGCGCTGGCGCTCTGCGGCTGCGGCTCGGCGGGCGACGGCATGACCAGGGCAACGCTGATCCTCGACTTCACGCCCAACGCCGTGCACGCTGGCATCTACCGCGCGCTGGCGGCCGGGTACTACCGGCAGGAGCACATCGCTCTGCGCGTGGTGGCGCCGAGCGCGACGGTCGAACCGCTCAGCCTGGTTGCCGCCGGCCGCGCGCAGTTCGGACTCGCGGACGGCAGCGACGTGGCCGCGGCGATCGCCCACGGCGCGGGCGACGAGGCGGTGATGGCGCTCGTGCAGCGCCCCGTCGGCGGGCTGATCGCGCTCGCCGCGGAGGGGCTGCGCAGCCCCGCGCAGCTGCAGGGGCGCACGGTCGGGATCACGGGGGTGCCCTCCGACCGCGCGGTGCTCGACACCGAGGTGCGCCACGCCGGCGGGGACCCGGCGCGCGTGCACGTCGTGACCGTCGGCTTCGACGGCGCGCAGGCACTGCTCGCGGGGCGCGTGGCGGCGTTCACCGGATTCGTGCCCGACGACGGCGTCGGCCTGCAGGTGCAGGGCCACCCGATCGCGCCCTTCTGGCTGGATCGCAACGGCGGGCCGCCGTACCCGGGGCTGGTGGCGTTCACGGGCCGCGGCCTCGCCCGCTCGAACCCGGCGCTCGTGCGCGACTTCGTGGCGGCGACCGTGCGCGGCTACGAGGACACGCTGCGCGATCCGGCGCGCTCGCTGGCGGAGCTCCAGGCTGCCAACCCGGCGTTGCCGCGCGCGCCGACGGCCGCCTCGCTGCGCGCGTACCTGCCGCTGTTCGCGGCGCCGGGGGTCCCCGTGGGGACACTGCAGCCGGCGCACGTGGAAGCGATGTCGAGTTGGATGGTGGCCCACGGCCTGCTCGCGGCGCCGGTGCCCTTCGCCCGCTACGGGACGAACGCGTTCCTGCCGGCACCTGGACCCTCGTAAAAAAGCCCTTGAGAAGGACGTACATTGCTGTATATTAAGGGGCGCGATGCGTGGCATGGAAATGCTGCGCCGCGAGGGTCGGCAGGGAGAGGAGCGGGGCAGGGAAGGGTTTGACCATAGGACCCCAGGGGGGAGGGATCGATGCGCGTGCTGGTGACCGGCGCCGGGGGGTTGCTCGGCTCCAACCTCGCCGCGGCCGCGGTGCAGCAGAGCTGGGAGGTGCTCGGCACGTGGCGCACGCTCCCCGTGAGCGTGCCGGGGGCGGACACCGCGCAGCTGGACGTGACCGACCGCCACGCGTGCGTGTCGCTTGTCGAGGAGTTCGAACCGGACGTGCTCGTGCACGCGGCCGCCGCGAGCTCGCCCGCGCGCCTGGAGCGCGAACCGCAGCTGGCCGAGGCGTGTGCGCTGGCCACCGCCAACACGCTCGCCGCCGCGCGCACCGTGCGCGCGCGGTACGTGGCCGTCTCCTGCGAGCACGTCTTCAGCGGGGAGCGGGCCGCGGGGGAGCGGTGGGCGGAGGATGACCCGACCGCGCCGCGCACCGCGCTCGGGCGGGCGCTTGAGGAGTGCGAGCGACTCGTTGAGGGGTACGCCGGCGGTTGGCTCATCACCCGTCCCGGCGAGGCGTACGGGGTGAACTTGGCGATCCCCACGACGATCCCCGGGAGCGGGCGGCGCGGGAGGGGGGCAGGCCCGAGCGGGAGAGGGGCAGGCCCCCCTCCCGACCACCCCCCGAACGGGCCCGAACACCCCACGACGATCCACGGGAGCGGGCACGAACACAGGTACGCCCGCCCCTCCCCCTCCCCTTCCCTCGAGCACCCTCCCGCACTCGCCGTGGCGGTGTTCGCCGCGCGCGCACGCCACGTGTGGGAGCGCTCCGGCGCGGCTCTGCGATGGGTGGCTTGGCTGCGCGCCGGCCGGCCGCTGGCGGCGCCCGTGGGCATCGTGCGCACGCCCACGTACGCGTGGGACTACGCGCAGGTCGTGTGCGAGCTGCTCGGGCAGGAGTGCGAGGGCGTTTACCACACGGCCGGCCCCACGGCGCTCGGCCGCCTCGCCTACCTGCGTCTGGTGGCGCGCGCCTTCGCGTGCGACCCGCGGCTCGTCCAGGAGGGCTCCCTCACGGAGTGCCTGCGCGCGTGCGGGGAGGAGCTCGATGGCGAGGACGTCCTTGCCCGCCTGGTGCCCGCCAACCTCGCCCTCTGCGACCGCCGCGCGAGCTTCGTGGTGGGACGCGCCGGGTGCGACCCCTTCGCGGGCCTGCGCCTGGCGCGCCGCCAGTTCGAGCGGGTACTCGGGCGCCTAGAGCACGCGGAGGGCGAGCTGAACGGCGACGGGCCGGACGTCGGTCGGCGGACGCTCCGCGGCGCGCGTGGGGCGGGCTAGGCTGAGAGGCAGCCATGTATGCCACCCTCGCCGACGCGACGATCCTACGCGGCGAGCTCGCGCGCGTGGTGGGGGTCGAGCACGTGCTCGCGCCCGTGGAGGGGCGGCGGTGGGAGTACGACCACGACGCCACCCGCAGCCGAGGCCTGCGCGGGCGCGCCGACCTCGTCGTGCGGCCCGGCTCGGCGGCCGAGGTCGCCGAGGTGCTGGCGCTCTGCTACGAGCGCGACGTGCCGCTCATCCCCCGCGGTGGCGGCACCGGCCTCGCCGGGGGCGCGGTGCCGCTGGAGGGCGGGGTGGTGTGCTCGATGGAGCGGCTGCGCGCGGTCCGCGAGCTGGAGCCGGGGCTGTGGCGGATGTACCCCGAGGCGGGGGTCACCACGCGCCACGTGCAGCGCCTCGCGCGCGAGCACGGGCTCTACTTCCCGCCCGACCCCGGCGCCGCCGAGCAGTCGCAGATCGGCGGCAACGTCGCCACCAACGCGGGCGGCCCGCACGCGTTCAAGTACGGGGCGACGGGGCAGTGGGTGACGGGCCTGGAGGTGGTGGTGGCGCCGGGCGAGGTGCTCTCCCTCGGCGGCCCCTACCGCAAGGACGTCGGCGGCTACGACCTCACGAGCCTGCTGGTCGGCTCGGAGGGGACGCTCGGGATCGTCACCGCCGTGCGCCTGCGGTTGGCGCCGGCGCCACAGGCGCAGCTGCCGCTGCTCGCCTTTCACGCCACGCGCGAGCAGGGGTGCGCGGCGATCCTCGACGTGCTCGCGGCCGGGGTGGTGCCGGCCGCGCTCGACTTCCTCGACGGGGAGACGCTGCGGATCGCCGCGGGCGCCTACCCGGGGGCGGTGCCCCGCGAGGCCGCCTTCGCGCTGCTGGCCGAGGTCGACGGCACGCTCGAGGAGGCGCGCGCCGCGCACGTCGAGCTCGCCGCGGCGCTCGGCCCGCGCGCGCTCGAGCTGCGCCGGCCCGACCGGGGCGCGCTGTGGGAATGGCGCGACCGCGTGCCGGGCGCGGTCGCCGCGATCCGCGGGGGCAAGGCCTCCGAGGACGTCGTCGTGCCCGTCGAGCGGCTCGCCGAGGCGCTGGAGGGTTGCGCGGAGATCGCCGCCCGCCACGGCCTGCGCGGCTGCGCGTGGGGGCACGGCGCGGACGGCGTCGTGCACGCCAACCTGCTGCTGGACCCGCGCTCGGAGGCCGAGCGCGCGGCGGCCGCGGCGGCGATGGAGGAGGTCTTCGCGCTCGCCACGGCCCTCGGCGGGGCGATCACCGGCGAGCACGGCGTGGGGTTGCTCAAGCGCGGCCAGCTCGCGCGCCAGTGGCCGGAGGGGGCGTTGCGGCTGCATGAAGAGATCAAGCGCGCGCTCGATCCCAAGGGTCTGTTGAACCCGGGTAAGAAGCTCGCGCGCTGAGACCATTCCTAAGCGACGAGCAGTCTTTCCGCCGCGCACGGTACTCTCCGCGCCTGCGCCAACAATCCCGAAAGGACCACGCATGAACAAGACACAGCTCGTCGATGCGGTCGCCGCCGACAGCGGACTCTCCAAAGCCGATTCCTCGCGCGCGCTCGAGGCGTTCGTCAGCACGGTGGGCAAAGCGCTCAAGAAAGGCGACGAGGTCGTCATCACCGGCTTCGGCAAGTTCTCGGTGGTGAAACGGGCCGCGCGCCAGGGCGTGAACCCGCGCACCGGCGAGAAAGTCAAGATCAAGGCGTCGAAGGCGCCGAAGTTCACCGCGGGAGCCAGCCTCAAGCAGATCGTCCATCCCAAGAAATAGCCCGGCCGCCGGCTGGGCGCGGGGCGGCGGGCAGCCGATGCCCCGGCAGGGCCCCCCGCCGAGCGCACCACGGGGGAGAAGGGGAGCACGACGCCGCCCCGCGCGGCGCGAGCGTGCGCGTGGTAGCGTCGCCCCCCCATGACCCGCGTCGACGAGCTGCAGCTCCCCACACTCGACTACACCGACCCCGCGCTGCGGGGCGCGCGCTTCCACGAGACGATGCGCGCGCTGCGCGCCCAGGGGTGGCTCGCCGCCGGGCCCTACGGGTACGCGGTGCTCGACCGCGAGGCCGCCGAGCTCTTCCTGCGCACCCGCTCCGCGATCTTCCCCGGCATGACGATCGCGCAGATCTTCGACGTGCGCGAGGGGCCGCTGTACGAGGAGATGCGCCACAACATCCTCCACATCAACGGCCCCGACCACACCCGCCTGCGCAGCCTCGTCAACCCGGCATTCTCCCCGCGCGCGGTCGAGCGCCACCGCCCCGCGATGCGCGCGCTGATCGAGGGCATCTTCGCCGAGCTCGACGGTGGGGGCGAAGGGGGCGCCGGCGAGTGCGAGCTCGTCGAGGCGATCGCCAAGCCCTACCCCTCGCGCGCGATCGCGCACGTGATGGGCGTCCCGCTGGAGGACGCCCCCCGCCTGCACCACTGGTCCAACTGGATCCAGCGCCAGTTCGACGCGATCTCGATGACCGAGCAGCGCCCGCAGATCGAGGCGGCCGTCGCCGAGTTCTACGAGTACGCGTGGGAGCTGCTGCGCGCGCGCAAGGAGACCCCGGGCGAGGGGGACCTCATCTCACAGCTGATCGCCGCCGAGGAGCAGGGCGAGCGGCTCTCTGACGTCGAGTGCGTGAACCTCGTACTGAACGTGCTGATCGGCGGCGTCGACACCACCCAGAGCCAGCTCGCGCACGCGATGCGGCTGCTCGCCGAACACCCCGACCAGTGGGCGCTGCTGGCCGAACGCCCCGAGCTCGCCGCCGCCGCCGTCGAGGAGGCGCTGCGCTACGAGCCGATCACCCCCTTCACCGCGCGGATCGTCACCGAGGAGCTCACCGTCCGCGACGTCGTCTTCCCGGTGGGAACTATCGTGATGGTGTGCGCCTTCACCGGCAACCGCGACGACGCCGACGGCACCCCGTCCGCGGAGGCCGACCGCTTCGACATCGCCGCCGACCGCGGCGGCGCCCGCGTGCTCACCTTCGGCGCCGGCGTCCACAACTGCCTCGGCGCCTCCCTCGCCCGCGTCGAGCTGCAGGAGGCCCTCGCCTACCTCGCCCCGCGGATGCCGGGGTTGGAGCTGGCGGGAGAGCCGGTGTACGAGGGGATCACGGGGGTGTACGGCCTCGCCGAGCTGCCCCTGCGATGGCACGCCACGGGCTGAGAGGCGCCCGCGGCGGGCTGAGGAGGGCGCTGGTCGCAGGGCTGGCGGCGGGGGTGGTGGCCGTGGGTCTTGTGGGTGGGGTGTGTTGTGGTGTGGCTTGGGCGGGGGAGTACCACGTGTACTCGTGCCGGACGCCGGCGGGGGAAGTGGCGCCGACGGATGGGTGGAGCGCGCCGCCGGAACATCCGACTTACGATCCGACGTTGGACACGTGTGAAGCGGGGGGCGGGTTGATCGCGGCGCTGGATGCCGGGGTTGAACATGCTCCCAACTCTGAAAACGACATAGCTACCTGGGTTTTTACAGCGCCAGAAGGCGAGATGATCACAGGAGCAACCATCTGGCGTGCGGGACAAACATCGGGAGGACATAATGGAGAAACCGGCTATCTCTTTTGGCTATGGGGAGTCGCTTCACTGGGCGAGGGTGCCAAGCCATTTGATGAATGTATTGCCAAAGCTAATAACAACTGTGCGGGCCAGGGTACCCTGACTGAACCGTATTCGACAGAAAATCGTGTCTCTGTACCAACAGATGCTCTTCATAGCCGTTACATAGGTTTGAGCACTTATTGTGCAACGTACATTCTTCCGTCGCCGCCGCCGTGCCCAGTCAACGAAGGCGGAAAAATCGCCTACGACGCCCAGATCGAGCTCTTCGCCGCCGACATAACCCTCTCCCAGCCCACGGGCCCGACGGTCTCCGACGTCCGCGGCGGCCTCGCCGAAGACGCGACCGTGCAGGGCACCAGCGACGTGGCCTTCCACGCGACCGACCCCGGCTCCGGCGTCTACGAGGCGACCGTCGAGGTGGACGGCCAGGTGGCGAGCCGGCAGGTGCTGAATGAGAACAATGGCCGCTGCCGCAACGTCGGCGGCACCACAGACGGCCTGCCTGCATTCCTCTACACCCAGCCCTGCCCCGCGGCGGTGAACGCGGACATCCCCTTCGACACGACTGCCCTCGCCAACGGCACCCACCACCTGGTCGTGAGCGTCACCGACGCGGCCGGCAACGCGGCCACGGTGCTCGACCGCGAGATCACGGTCGCCAACCCGCTGCCCCCCGGGGCCCCGCCGCCCGGCTCGCCGACGGCGTGCGCCGGGGACACGGCCGCCGCGTCCCCGGGCTCCGCCGGAGGCATCGCGCTAACCGTGCGCTGGGGCCGCCACGCCGGGAGCCGCCTGCGTGCCCGCTACGGCGCCGCGCACACCCTCATCGGCACGCTGACCGGAGGGGTGGGTGGGACTTCCATACCCACCGGTGGGCACCCCATTCCCGCCGCGCAGCTGGAGGTCTGCGAGTTCCCCGCGTACGCCGGCGCCCAGCCCATCCCCCTGGCGACCCCGCGCACCGACGCGATCGGCCGCTTCGCCCTCGCGCTGCCGCGCGTGCTCACCTCCTGCACCTTGCGCGTCGCCTACCGCCCCAACCCGGCGGGCCCGCCGGCGGCGGTGCGCGCGCTGACGCTCACGGTGCCCGCCCCGTTGACGCTGCGCATTGCGCCGCACACGGTGCCCTCGCTGGGCGCGATCGACCTCAGCGGCCGCCTGCGCGGCGGCCCGCTCCCCGCGGGCGGCAAGCCGCTTGTGCTCGAGGCCCGCGCCCCCGGCGGCCGCTGGCTGGAGTTCCGCGTGATCCGCACGGGTGCCCGCGGCCGCTTTCATTACCTCTACCGCTTCCGTCTCCCCGGCCCCGCCGCCTACCAGTTCCGCGTGCTCTCCGAAGCGGAAGCCGCCTTCCCCTTCGCGGCGGGGCTCTCGAACGTGGCGGGCGTGTTCGAGGAGAGATGAGGTGGGGCCAGCCAGCGCCGCCCCACCTCTGGAACTCGCCTATCGTCACGTTCTATTGATCGACAACGCACCCCCCGGTAATAAGACGGCGAGCGTACCTTTGACTTCGCCCGTTATTTCTTTGGACTGGCTACATTCTATTTTTGATTTTTCCTCCCATAAGGACGCTACTAATAATTCAGTAGCCGATCTCGTGTTAACTAATTTCAATTTTTCTTCTTCACCTGCTTTGGCAAATTTGCATTCGTCGGTCTCTTCAATAAAGAGAGCTTTACACGTTATTGCCCAACCGGGCTGTCCTCCTCCTGTATGCGGCTTGAGCGTGGTTAACGGTTCTTTGTTCGGTCCTTCTTCGATATTTGTTATCCACGGCAGGTTTCTGCCTTCTACCTTTGTGAATTCCGGGCAATTACCCTTCTCGTCCTTGCATTTTTTCGCCCCGGCTGCCGTGTATTCGAAGGCCCTTATTTGTCCTTCGCCGTTAGCCTTGATGACCATTTCTCCCCTGCTGCCTTCGTTCGGACAGTTAGCTACCACTTCCCCTATCGTAGTTTTACTGTCCTTCAGTAAGAGGCTGATAACTAATATCTTGACAGTAACTTCTTTACCAGACGGAACACCTAACGACTGCCATTCGCCTGAGCTGGAGGCTTCTGAGCACTTGCTATTGGTGTATTTAGTAAGGCCCGAACCCTTTAAACACACTAACCATAATAACGCACCGGCGGCGTTCCCCACCAGCGCCATGCCCATCGCGAGCATCGACGCAAGGCAGAGCCCCGCGATCTTGAGGGATTTGAACTGCATTTTGGATCCTATGCCTTTCTCTTTAGTGTTGGTTGTATCTTAACCGAAAGCGTCTTGACCAACTTCTTGCGATTCTTGCCAGAGCTGGGCGTAAAGGTCACCCTGACCCTGCTCGTGAACATGCCACGCCGCTTGACGCGAAGGTGGATCGTCAACGTTTCCCTGCCACCAGCGCTCTTGGACCCGGGGCTCAAGCCTCCCCCGCTCGCTCCCAGCCTACCGGCGCCGGGGACAGTGACGGAGAGCGTCAGGACGCCATGCTCGAGCTTCTTGGAGACGACGCTAAGCCTATCGGGGCAATGTTCTACTTCTACGCGGGTATTCTCGCTGAGCGTAGCGCCGTTTTGCCCGACGAACACATTTGGCATCTCAAGGTTCTGCTGGCAGAGGTTCCCATTCGCCGCCAGTGCGGAGTATTTGCCCTGCGGCAACACCAGCGCGAAACTTTCGAAGGGAACATCGGGGGTCGCGGCAAAGTCGGTGCTCGTTATTTTGTTCTTGATGTCCGTATCGCCAACCAGATCGACGGTCACCCCATAGCCCTGGAGGACGATCACCAAGTTCGGGAAGGCTTCTCCCCCGTGGCTGACGAAGTACGCCGGCCCTTCCAACGGTACGGGTAGCAACTGGGTGTGCACGACGGCATGACCCACGACCGATCCCGGCGGACAGCCGGCTGGGTTGGTTTCGAACTGCTTTGCCAGGCATGCCTTCTGCAGGGTGGCCAGGCGGCTTGGCAAGGCCTTCGGCAGGTACACCTTGACGCTCTTGACGTTGGTCTCCGTCCCCAGCGAGCCCGGGGGGTAGGACACCCTCGCGGTGAGAGAGGCGCCATCCGCCCTGTTCGTCCTACCCGAGGTCGAAACCGAGAACCTGGGGGAGAACTTCAAGACCGCGCAGTTGGCGACCTGGAACGGCACCGAGATGGGCGACGACGCGCCTTCATTGCCGGCGATCGTCCCGGTCAAGCTCAACGGGCTGCAGTCAGTCGGGTTGAACGTGAAGTGTTCGCGGTCGACGGTCACGTTGACCTTCTGGATCTCGACAGGAACACCGTCGATCAGACTCGGGATCGGGTCGGTCGTGACCGTCAAAGCAGCCGTCGTCGGGTCGACTTCGATCTTCGCGCGCACGACCACGCAGTCGCACGCGGGCTGCTGGGCGGGGTTGGACGTGTCGTGCTCCAGGTCGAACGGGCCGGCCTTGACGGGGTTCACGATCGAGAGGCCGAACGGCGCGCCCGCGTATTTTTCGGTGAGGTACACCCTCCCGCCCTTCACCGACACCGGGTCTGAGCCCACGCCCGCGGAGACCGTCGTTTCGCCGATCAGGCTTTCGGGGCCGCAGGCGCCTTCGTTCGCCTGCGCTTCGGGGCACAGCTTCACGCCCGCGAGGATCCCCGACAGCCCCGGCGGCAGGTGCACCACCACCGACTGCAGGTCCTGCTGCCCGTCGGCCCTCGAGATCGTCGTCGTGAGCGGGCTGAACGCGCCCGCGTTGATGTTCGTCGTGCCGCCCGCCAGCGACGGGCTGAACGGCAGGCTCGCACCGGGGCACGGCGACCCGTGCGGACCCGAGGTGATCTGGAAGCTCGAGGATGTATCGACCGGCGGGTTGCCATCCCACGGCGTAAACGACGCCTGCGTCGTGTACGTCCCGCAGCGCGCGGGCGTCCGCAGCGGCGCGCGTTCCCCGCCGAAGAAGTGCAGTTCGAGGTTTTCAAACGGCAGGTCGGGGGTGTCTTCGAACGTCGTCACGATCTGCCCCGGCGCCTGACAGGACACCCCATCCAGCACCTGCCCCACCGCTTCGCACAAGCGCACCCTGCCCACGAGCTTGACCGTGCTCCCCGACACCGGGTCTTCGATCAACATGTATATCGCGACCAGGCTCCCAAACGGGTTTTCGTTCTGGGTCGCCACGTACACCGCGCCTTCCAGCGGATTCGGCAACAGCGGCGTGGTCAACTTCACCGTCCCGATCTTCGACGCGTTGGGACACAAGCTCGCCCCCGGGAGCAGCGATTCGAGCGGCGCCGAGGAGAACGTTGGGGTCTGCACGCCCGGTTCGAGTTCATGGTCGAATTCTTCGAGGCCGGTGAAACCGGACAGCCCCTCGGAGCACGCTTCGAGCCCGTCGGCGCCTGCCGCGTTGAGCGCCATGCCCGCCGGCAAGGCCACCGTCGTGTCGCGCAAGGTCGACTCTGCCAGCCCTTCCGGGTTCAACGCCGCCGTCTGGGGAACATGCACTTCAACCTTCAGGCCCGATGCCGAGCTCGCATCGCTCACGTCAGGCGTAACCGTGATCGTCGGTGGGAACTGCAGCTTTGAGCAGCCCGTCAACGGCAACGCCTGGCCTGTCCCATCGCGCGTGACTTCGCTCAACCCCACAAAGTGACCCGGTTCCTGGTAGGAGTCCGCCCGGACCGACGACACCAACGGCCCCGCACAATGTGTCGGCAACGTCAAAAACGGCTTGCGTTCGGTCTTGCCGAGGACACCGAACAACGTCGTCGTGATTTCAGTGAGCCCCTCAATCGCCGGAATGTCAAGCGATTCCGCCTGTACTGGATAGGCTCCGCCCGACTGCAATCCCACATTGATCAACGCCTTCGGGACCCGAAAGTTCGCGCCGAATTGAGCTGCCACCCCGCGCGGTGGCACCATATTGTACAACTTCTCCTGTATTTCGAACAGGGTGTCGGTATCTATAAGCAGTTCGCCGACGCTCGACCCTGGCGGACAGTGGCCGGTTTCGCCGCCTTCCTGGAAGCCACCTTCGAGCTGCGCGAGCGTGCACTTCGATTCCGTCGAGTCCGGGTCGCCGACAAACCCCGGCGGCGGAACTACAACGATATCCTTCGGAGTGCCATCAGGTCGGGAGACATACGGCGAGTCCAAGTCGGCGCGTTCCCGCTGAACTTTCAATTTGAACGCGAAGTGTGTGACCATCTCAAACGGGTGCGAGCCGGCCTGCGTATCCGGACTGTCATCCTGATTCAAGAACGACACTTCAAAAGACTTGAAGCCAAAACCCGAGCTCGCCGTCGCGAATAGACCGTCACTTGGACTCTTTGCATTAGCGTTACTCACGACCAGGCGGAAATCATACAGGGCGCCCGGTTCAAGTTCGCCGACATCCGCCGAGATTGCCACCGGGCCCATGCCCGACCCGATCTGTTCCGGCTTCTGCGCACACTGAACGCTATGGGAGAAAACGGTGACCGGTGTCGTCAAGACCAGTTCGTGGCCCTGGAACGTTTCGAGTGCCTTTTCATATTCAAATTCGCACGACGTCACAGGCACACCACGCGGATCCACGCTGCCGTGAAGCGTCGCGCCCGCCTGGGTCACGTTCGTCGCGGCACCCGCAGCGACCGCCGGAGCGCTGCTCCCGAACACATACACCTTGCCATCCGCGGGATTCGACACATAGATCTCCCCGCTCGCGCCGTCCACGGCGATCCCGCCCTGCTGTGCTTTAGAGCTCGACAGCTGCGACCCGCCGAAACTCGACACAAGCGCCGCCGAGCCGAAGACATTTATGTTTTTCGGGTTCCTTGCCAGGCCGTTCATCCCCCCCGTATTCCACTCGACCACCGACGACTGATCATCCACAAACAGGTGACCGCTCACCGGATCGACAGCCGCCGCCACACCACCAGGAGTCACCGCACCGGGGCCGCCATCAACCCGACCGTCATCGCTGAAGGTGTACGGGAACCCACCAGCGAGGCTGCCGCCCCACTTCACCCAGCAACCGCATCCGGATGCGGGGAATTCTGACGACGCTTCGAGCGCGTAGCTTTCGCCGTTCGGGCCGACAGCTAGGCCGTGGAAAAATGGGATGCCGGCCACCTTGTGTTGTGTGGAGAGCAAGTTGTTTGCCGCCGTATCGTCGAACAGGTCCCACGCCCCTCCTCCGGTAGTTTTGGACGCGACCCTGATATCGCCGCCTGCTTCGACGGCGAACCCCAGCGGCGGCCCTGAGGTAAGTGTGGCGGTTTCGCTGAGGTAGGGCCCCGCGATCTGACCGAGATATTCACCCTTGGCGTTGAACTTGTCGATCGCGGCGTGGTCCGCGTCCATCACATACAGATCCCCCGCGGAGGGATCGGACGGGCTGCGCGAGTTATCGACGGCGATCGCGGCGGGGTTGTGGGGTTCTGAGGGGAACGAGAACGATTTCGCGGGCGTGGCGGCGCCGGTCAGCTGGTTGGTGCCGAGCGCCGCGAAGTCGACGGGGTTGCCGTTCGCGTCGAACCTGGAGACCGTGTCCGTGGCAATGTCTGCGACATACACGTCGCCGGTGGCTTCTTCGACCGCGATGCCATTCGGGTTCGTGAACGAACCGAAGCTGAACAGGAACGGGTGCGTTTCCGCCAATGCGGGCGTTGCGCCCGCGAGCATCGCTAGGCCGATGGTGACCGCCGCGAGGGAGAGCCTGCGTGAGATCCACATGATCAGCGCCTCCCCTTGCCACTGGTCTTGCCGGCTCGCTTGCTCGTCTTGGCCTTCACGCATCTGCCTTTCTTCTTGACGTAGCCCTTGCGGCACTTCTTGGGTTTGCGTTTGGCCGGCGTGCTGGCCGTTGGTGTGGGCGGGGTGAGGTTGCCGGCGCCCGTGAACGTCTGGCTCGCGGGTTCCCCGAAGATCGAGGGCTGCTGTGTGGCCGCGGCGCGGCACGCGTCGGCGGTCGTGCACGCCGTCGGCACGACCGCTTCAGGGAAGCCGCCGTCCACGCGCGCGTCGTAGATCCTGTACGCTTCCCCGCCAGGGTCCTGCGGCGCGAGCGCCTGGCGCCCGAGGAAGAACACGTCGTCACCGCTGGCGCTCACGTCGAGCAGCGTCGCAGGGCTCGAACTCGTGCCCGAGGAGATCAGATGTAGCCCGCTGTCCTCGTCGTACTCATACACGTCCTGCTGGCCGTTGGTGTCCGAGGGCAACAACGCTTCCCCCGTCTGAAAAAACACTTGCCCATCGTTCGAGACATAGTGCGGGACATCGCTGATATAGCTCGTGAGGACATGACGTTCGTTGAGTGCGTTGCCGCCACCGAGGAATGCGCCGCCGGCGGTCGGCGCTGCGCCGCCGGGATCACACGACGCGCACGCGAACCGGTTGGACGCAACGCTGTAGAGATAGATCTCAGGGTCGGGGTTGCCGGTGTTCGCGTCGGTGTTGTCATAGCCGGTGAGGCTGCTTGTCGAGTTGAACGCGAGGAACGCGCCGTTCGGGGAGATGCGAACGCCTGCTGTTTCGTGCATGACGAACGTGATCGCCCCGGCGTGATCGAGATACAGGTTTGGCTGGCCGCTCTGCGCCGTTTCGCCGAACTGGTTGGTTTGCGACCCCGACAGCACACTCTTGGAGCTGAAGTACACATACGAGCCGTCTTCGCTGATCCCCGTCACTCCTTCCACTTCGCCGGCAAGGTCGCTCAATTCACCCGCGCTCACGTCATAGCGGTACATGTTGCTGCCGCTCCCCGGAGTTGTCGTGCTCGTGAGGCCCGCCGAAGCATCGGCAGTGAAGAACACCTGCGATTCGTCAGCGGTCACTGCCGCGAACGAGCCGCCGCCACCCGGGCCCGGCCCCCCACGCGTTTCGTCGAGTTGTACGGTGCGTTCGCCGTTCGGCCGCATATACAGCTCGCCGCCTGCGGTGAAGAACAACTCGGAGCCATCATTGGAGATCCCCGCAAACGCACCCCCGACAGCCGCAGCGCCCGACGGCAATACAAATGCCAGATGCACGACGCCGTTGCTCCATTCATACGTGTTGACCGTGTTGTTCAGCGCTTCGGGGGTCAGCTTCGCAAGCTCTTCGAAGATGACGCGGCTCTCATCCGCCGACGCAGCAACGAACTGTGCGTCGGTGGGCGTGACGCCCGGCGGCGTCAGATCGACCAACCGATAGCCGCCAGTCGTGTTATCGCGCACGAACAGGTTCTGGATCCCCAACGGTTCGCCGCTGACCACTTTGACTTCCCCGTTACATTCCGACATGTCGGAATAGCCATCGTTAAGAGGGTCGCCAGCGAGAGATCGGCGGAATACGACACAACACCGATCACGTTCTCGTTGACCACCGGGCAGCGATCCCCGGTATAACGCTGCGGCGGGATCACATCTACCGAGGACCACCCGCCCGCGCCGCGGGTGGCGACATATTCCTCGCCGGCCGTCGGCGAGCCGGGCGCGACTTCGGTCGATAGGTAAGACATGCGATTGCCGTCGCGGGCGGCTACGTTCCCCACGAACCCACCGCCCGGCAAGAACGGTGCTTTCCACAGGCTTCCCGTGTCGGGCTGGAACGAGGTCTTGCCCACCGGGGTGACAAGCTCGTAGGCCCGGCAGTCAGGCAGCGCGGCCGAGAAACCGCCGCGGAACTGTTCGTTGGGGCACGCCGCCTGCGCCGCCGCCTCGGTCGTGAACGTCTGATCCGGGCCCACGACCGCGCCCAACCCGTTCGTGACAACCGCGCGATAATGATAGGTCGTGCCCGGCGCGAGACCCCTCGCCGCCGCCCACACCGCGTGCGAAGAGAAACCCACACCGGCGCTGCCTTCCGGGGACGGGACGCTCACACCATGCGGGCCTTCGCCTTCGGCATAGGGTCGTGTGTCGTATTCGAAGCGATATGATGTCGCGATCCCCCCCGGGTTCACCAGCGCACCGAGTCTCGCTTCAGACGCCCCAACTTCCACCGCCGACTCCTTGTCGAGCGCCGGCGCCGTCGGCGGTCGGAACATCCACACCCGGCCTTTTTCGCCATCGGTCACATACACCTGACCGCTCGCCTTGTCCACCGCGACCATGCTCAGCAGCTGACTTTGGTTGCTGCCGAAATCGCCCGCGCCGACGTCGGCGAGCTGCACACCCGTGGAGCCGTACTCCACCAAGTGAGCACACGGTGGACGATAGACGCCGCAGGCGTCCGCACCATTGACGACGACCGCGAGCACGTCCCCGTTCGCATCCAGCGCCAGCGACCGTACGCCTTCGCTCTTGAATTCATTGAGAAACGCGCCCGTTGGAGCGAACTCCTCGACCCGGTTGTTGCCGTCATCCGCGACCCACACGTCCCCCGCCGAGTCGACCGCGACACCCGTCGGTTCCTTCAGCGCGTGTGCGCCAGAGCCCGTGAACGTGTTGAGCGTGACACATACCACCGGTGAGCCGCTGCAGGAAGGGGACGGACCGTACTCCAGCACCTCGTTATCCTGTGCATTGGGCACATACACATCACCCGCCGAGTCCGTCGCGAACTGCACGGCATCTTCGGTGATAGCGGTGAGTTCGAAGCGCGGGATGAACGCTGGCACGGGAAATGACGACACCGGCGCGCCAGTGTTCGGATCAAACGTGTCTATTTCACTGGACGCGGCGTCGGCCACATACAAGTCGTCGTTCGTTGGGTTGACTGCCACTCCATAGTTGAGCCCTTCCGCGAATGGCGACGGCGGCGAGAGCAAAATCCCCGACGAGTCGAACTTTTCAATATGCCCAATTTTGCGTGTGTGAGACTCAAAAAAGCCCGAGGTGAAAACGTTGCCATTCGACTGGTCGACCGCCACACCAAACGGAATACCTTCTACGACGAAAAAGCCGTCCGGCGCAAGCCTGGGAACTTCAGACTCGCGCGATACCGGGCGAGAGCGCGAGCAGGGACGCCACACTCAGCGCAAACACGATGGACACACCAGCCGTCGCCTGCGTAGCGACTGCCAATACTCGCATGTAACGGGACGGTCGGCCTGCTTGCATCCCCCCGACTCCTTTCGCTGCCTTGTCATGCTCAGTATCAGTAGGTGGGCCAGCCAAAGCTGGCCCACCTACTAGAACCTGGTTACGTCACGATCTATTGATCGACAACGCACCCCCCGGTAATAAGATGGCAACCGTGCCTTTGACTTCACCCGTTTTTTCTTTGGACTGAGTACATAGTGCTTTCTGTTTTTCCTCGAATAAGCTGAGGACTAATAATTCGCCCGCCGATACCTTGATTGCTAATGTAGCTTTTTCTTCTTCACCTTCTTTGGCGGCCGTGCATTCGTCGGTTTCTTCAATAAAGAGAACTTTACACATTATTGCCCAGCCGGGCTGTCCTCCTCCTGCGTGCGGCTTGATCGTGGTTAACGGTTCTTTGTTCGGTCCTTCTTCTATATTTGTTACCCACGGAAGGTTGAGGGCCTTTACTAACGTAAATTCGGGGCAATTACCCTTCTCGTCCTTGCAATTTTTCGCCCCGGCCGCCGTATATTCGGCTTTTCTTATTTCTCCTTCGCCGTTCGCCTTGATGACACCTTCACCTATGCTGCCTACATTCGGGCAGTTAGCTACCACTTCTCCTATGGTAGTTCTGCTGTCCCTCAGTAAGAGGCTGATAACTAATATCTTGACAGTGATTTCGGTACCAGACGGAACACCTAACGACTGCCATTTGCCTGAGCTGGAGGCTTCCGAGCACTTACTATTGGTGTATTTAGTAAGGCCCGAACCCTGTAAACACACTAACCATAATAACACCGCAGCGGCGTTCCCCGCCAGCGCCATGCTCATCACGAGCATCGACGCAAGGCAGAGCCCCGCGATTTTGAGGGATTTGAACGTCATTGTGGATAATTCCTTTCATCTCTTGTTTTGGGTAGTTAGGTCAGCCAGCCCGCGATACCCCGTCCTCAAGACGAGGCGCCCCGAATCCGGCTTGGTCCTTCATGTCGTCGATCTATGCTGTACGGACCTTCGAACCCCCGACCAATGATCACGGCCAGTGGCTCGATTCCAAACTACAGCACATCCCGACTCGCAAGTCAAGTCGATGTTGCGGTACACCCTAGTGGTCTGTCATTGAAATAAGTGGTGGTTGGTGGTATGATGAATCATGCGCGCTCCAACCCCTCCTCTGAAGGTCAGCGAGCCTCAACGCGAAGTGCTCGAAACGTTGTCTCGTTCCCAGACCGCGGCGCACCGCGATGTCCAACGAGCAAAAGCGCTGCTGATGGCCGGCGACGGCTTCGCGACGACACGCGTCGCGCACGAGATCGGGGTGTCTCCGGCAACGGTCACCAGGTGGCGTGAGTGCTTTGAACGGGACGGCCTGAAGGCATCGGTGAAGGTCCAGCCTGGCCGGGGGCGCAAGCCGTCTATCTCGCCGGCAAAGGTCCAGGAGATAGTTCACGCGACGCTGCACGAGAAGCCGCTCGGTGAGACGCATTGGAGCTGCCGGTCGATGGCTCGCGCGCACGGCGTTTCACACACAACGGTCCAGAAGATATGGGCCGCTCGCGGTCTGAAGCCGCACCGGGTCGAGACGTTCAAGCTGTCGAAGGACCCGCGGTTCGAGGAGAAGCTCGCTGATGTCGTGGGCCTATACCTGAACCCGCCCGAGCGCGCGATAGTGCTGAGCATGGACGAGAAGTCCCAGATCCAAGCGCTGGATCGCACCCAGCCGTCGTTGCCGATGAAGACCGGGCGGGCCGGGA
Organism: uncultured Solirubrobacterales bacterium; assembly: GCA_963821775.1. Taxonomy (GTDB): domain Bacteria; phylum Actinomycetota; class Thermoleophilia; order Solirubrobacterales; family Solirubrobacteraceae; genus Palsa-744. Next base: position 151,456 of record CAWGFB010000004.1, read on the forward strand.
CGATGACCCACGACTACAAACGCAACGGGACCACCACCCTATTCGCCGCGCTGGACGTCCTGAGCGGTTCGGTGATCGGCCAATGCCTGCCCCGCCACCGCCACAGCGAGTTCCTCACGTTCCTGCGCACGATCGACCGGACCGTCCCCAGGCGCTTGCAGATCCATCTGATCCTCGATAACTACGCGACCCACAAGCACCCCAACGTCAAAGCGTGGCTCGCCAAGCACCCCCGCTTCCACCTGCACTTCACGCCAACGTCCTCAAGCTGGCTGAACATGGTCGAGGGGTTCTTCGCGCAGCTCACCAACAAAGCGCTCCGCCGCGGCGCCTTCGCCTCAGTCCCCGACCTGATCACAGCGATCGACGCCTACCTGACAGCGAACAACACCAACCCCACACCATTCACCTGGACCAAGACCGCCGACCAGATCGTTGAGAAAGTCCAGCGCGGACGCATGACACTCAACGCAATCACCAACTAAAACGCTGACAGACCACTAGCCTCCAGGGCATTGAGTCCGCCAGAGTTGTTTCCCAGTTTTGTCCCGCAACCGGCGGATCCCCCAAAGGGTCGAAGGATGCCCCGGCCAACCGGCGCCCGCGCGGACTGCCGACCGCGCGGGCGCCCCGCCGGAACCCCTCTATCCATGCGGGTCAGCAGCGATCCTACCGTCGCCGCCCTTCCCGCCAACGAGCCCAACGAAAATGTCTCCAACAAAAGACCCGGCGGCCGCTCAGCCTTCCGCCGGGCGTGTCTCCAACCCGGAGCTCAGGCGCCAGGGGCTGTTGCCACTCACCCCTTGCACGTGGCTGAGTGGACCTCCTGGGTGAGGGTGCTCATCTTCGCGGTCAGCGCATGGATCTGCTCGGTCAGGTCGGTGTTCTTCTGGAGCAGGTCGCTCTGAAACTTTCCAAGCTCGTCTCGGTGCCTGGCCGCTGCTTCCTCGTTGGCCTTGTCGGTCCGGGTCTGCGCCTTCTGGGCGATGATCACCAGCGCGCCGGTGTAGAAGGCGACACCGGAGAAGATCAAGTTGAGGAGGATCCAGGGCTCGGGGTCGAACTGGCCCCCGTGTTCCAGGGCTTTGATCGTCGTTTCGATGTAGTGGACGGCGCCGTTGGCGAATACCCAGCCCAGGATGATGGCCGACCCGATGACGACGAACTGCACGGTGCCCATGCCGCTGGCCACCGCCTCCGCCATGCGCTCCATGAAGCTGCTGCCCCCGGCGTAGGGCGAGGACCCCTGCTTTGAGTCCTTGTAGTGCTTGTAGTGGCGCATGGGATCCCGCTGCGCCGGGTGCCCGGGCCCAGGTGGCGTAGTTGCCATTGGTGTCTCCTCTCGGTGGGGTTTGGTCTGGCCCCAAAGTAATGGGACCATCGGTCTGGTGCGGCGTCCCGGCCCGGCGGTATTACCTGCTAGTCTTACCAGTATGAGGGTCACGCAAAAGGGCCAAGTCACGATTCCGCTGCAGGTTCGCCGCGCCCTCGGCATCCAGCCGGGCAGCGACGTCGAGTTCGAGCTCGACGGGTATGGCGCACGGCTGCGCATCGACCATGACCGGGCAGCCGAGGAGATCAGCCATATGCGTGGCGCCGGCGAGGGCGAGATGACCACCGAGGAGATCCTCGCCCTGACCCGCCGTTGAGCGCCCAGCGCCTGAGCGTGGAGACGTTCGTCGACAGTAGCGTCCTGCTCGACCTCTTCACCGAGGACCAACGCTGGCTGTCCTGGTCACAGGAGCACCTTACGCAGGCAGCCCAGCGAGGCGCGCTCATCCTCAACGCCGTTGTCCTTGCCGAGGTCGCCCCACGATTCACGCGCGTCGAGGAGTTGCGCTCGGCGCTGCCCTCGATGGCCGTCATCGAGGAGATCCCACCCGCCGCGGCGTTCCTCGCCGGGCACGCCCATGCCGATTACCGCCGAGCAGGAGGGGCGCGCGCGGCCGTTCTCCCCGATTTCCTGATCGGCGCGCACGCCGCCGTGACCAGCCGTCCACTGCTGACCCGCGACCCACGCCGCGTCGCCACCTACATACCGGGCGCCGCGCTCATCGCCCCGTAGCCACCACCCCGTTGAGCCTGCGAGGCTATAGTCCGCTCCGAGATGGGGGGAAACCAGATCATGCGGCGCATTGGACTCGCAGTTGTGGTGCTGGCGCCGCTGACGGCGCTCATCGGCAGGGCCGACTCCGCCGCCGGCTACCAGATCCAGTACTGCGCCCAGATACCGATCGTCGGAGGGATTCCGCCGTGGGGCTTCCATACGGGCGCCCCGATCACGGGGGCGAGCGGCAGCTACGCCCGCGGCCACGGTGAAATCAACCTGGCCGCCAACACCGTCTCCGGGATTCTCTGCCAGGTCGACCGCTTCCCCGACCGGCCCGACCGCCTGATCGTCATGACGGTCGAGCATCGCCTGGTCTACCACTCGCACTACGCGGTGATGTGGGGCTACCCGGGGAACATCATGAAGATCGTCGTCCGCGTGCAGAGCAGCACCGACCCGCGGTGCCGGGTCGGTGCCATCGGCCATGTGACCCTGTTCGCAAGCTACAACGGCGTGCGCAGCGACAGCGTCCAGTTCACCTTCCCGGCCGCCTGCAGGGACCACGACCACCTGTACCACGGACCGCAGGTCAATAACCAGGTGCCGCCGCTTTAGCCCCGGCGGGCGGCCACAGAGCGATGACCGACCCCGTCTTCTTTTACGACTTCTCCTCCCCCTACTCGTACCTCGCCGCCCACCGCGTCGACGAGGTGCTGCCGGTGAAGCCGAGGTGGCAGCCGATCCTCTTCGGTGCGCTGCTCGGCGCAATCGGCAAGCAGCCGTGGTCGGTAAAGGAGGGCCCCGAACGGGACGCGCGGATGCGCGAATGCGAACAGCGCGCGGCGGACCTGGGCCTGCCGCTGACGTGGCCGCGCGAATGGCCCCTGGGCACCTACTCGATCCTCGCCGCCCGCGCCGCGATCCTCGCGGAGGAGCAGGCCAGGGTGCGGAGTTCTCCCGCGCGCTCTTCAAGCAGGGCCTCGGCCTCGGCCGCGACCTGACGGAGCTCGAGGTCGTGCTCGACGCCGCGAGCGAAGCAGGCCTCGACCGGGACGCGGTCGCCATCGGGGTGCAGACGCCGCGGATCAAGGAGCGCCTGCGCGCCGTGACCGACGAGGCCGTCGCGCTCGGCGTGACGGGGATCCCCACGGTCGCCGTGGGCGGGGAGCTCTTCTGGGGCGACGACCGCCTCCAGGACGCCGCGCGGGCGCTTGCGGGCCGCTGAGGCGTCCCTGATCGTTGCCATAGTGCTCGCCAGTGCCGCCCCCCGCCGAGGCGCCCGCCGACATCCTCTCGACCTCCGCCGCCGGCCCGGCGGCCGTCCGCGGCGGCGCAATGCGCGTGGGGGGGTACATGCTCGGCGTGCTGGCGAGCGCGCTCTCCGCGGCGCTGCTCTTCCGCCACCTCGGCCGCGACACGACCGGCCTGTATGTGGCGGCGGTGGCGCTGGTGGCGATCGTCGGCGCGTTCTCGGACCTTGGGCTCACGGCGATCGGCATCCGAGAGGTCTCGACGCTGCCGCCGCAGGAGGGGGAGGATCTCGCGCGCGACCTGCTCGGCCTGCGGATCGCGCTCTCGCTGGCGGGCGGGGCAGTGGCCACCGCCGTCGCCTGGGTGGCCTACTCCCCGGAAATCGCGGCCGGGGTGGCGCTGGCGACCGGCGGGCTCGTGCTGCTGGTCGTGCAGGACAACTTCATGATCCCGCTGACGGTCGGGCTGCGGATCGGCTCGGTGTCGGCGCTCGAACTCGCGCGCCAGCTCCTGACGACGCTGCTGATCGTCGTACTCGTGCTGGCGGGCGCGGGTCTCGTGCCCTTCCTCGGGGTCTCGATCCCGGTCGGGCTCGTGGTGGTGGCCGCTACCCTCGCGCTCGTCCGCGGCGGGCGCGCGCTGGCGCCCACCTTCGACGCGCGCCGCTGGCGCAGGCTGATGGTCTCGATGCTTCCCTACACGATCGCGATCGCCGCCGCGGCGCTCTACCTGCGGGTCTCGGTGCTGCTCGTCTCGTTGCTCTCCACCCCCGCCCAGCTCGGCTATTTCGGCGCCTCTTACAGAATCATCGAAGTGCTCGCGGTCGTCCCCTCGCTGCTCGCCAGCTCGGCCTTTCCGATTTTCGCCCGTGCCGCCCGCGACGACCACGAGCGCCTCGGCTACGCGCTCGGCAAGGTGTTCGAGGTGGCGCTGCTCGTAGGCGCGTGGGTTGCCGTCTCGATCGCGGTCGGCGCGCCGCTGGCGATCGCGGTGATCGGCGGCCCGGAGTTCAAGGAGGCAGCGCCCGTGCTCGCCATCCAGGGGTTCGCGCTGGGCACGATGTTCGTCAGTATCGTGTGGGCCCACGGCCTGCTCAGCCTCGGCCTCTTCCGGCTGATCATGACGATCAACCTCTCCGCGCTAGCTCTCAACGCGTTGCTCGTCGCGCTGCTGATCCCGCTCGACGGGGCACGCGGAGCGGCGCTCGGCACCGCGATCGCCGAGGTCGTGGTCGCCATCGCGCAGGCCGCGGCCGTCATCCACGGCCGCCCCGCGCTGCGCCCCTCCCTGCGCGTCGTGCCGCGCGCGGCGCTCGCCACCGCGCTCGGCCTCGCCCCGCTCGCGCTCACAGGGGTCCCCGTGATCCTTCGCCTGCTCGCCTCCACCGCGCTGTTCGCCGCCTGCGTGCTCGCCACGCGCGCGCTCCCGCCCGAGGCGCTCGACCTGCTGCCGGCCGGCGTGCGCCCGCGCCCGCGCCCGCGGAAACCGTAGACCCGTGGGTAGCACAGGAGTGGTACATCTGGTGTGGGGCCCGCTCGGCACCGCGCCGCTGCGCAGGTTCGCGCGCTCCTACCGCGAGCACCCCGCGGGCGCCGCGCACGAGCTGGTCGTGCTGCTCAACGGCGTGCGCCGCGCGCAGCGCGCCGAGCTGCTCGCCGAGCTGCGGGGGGTCGAGCACCGGGTCGTCGAGGTGCCCGAGCCGATCCAGGATCTCGCCGCCTACGCGCACGCGCTCGGCGTGCTGGAGCACGAGCGCCTGTGCTTCCTGAACTCTCACAGCGAGCTGCTCGCGGCGGGGTGGCTCGCCAACCTGGAGCGTGCGCTCGACCAGCGCGACGCCGGGCTTGTGGGCGCGACCGGCTCCTGGGCCAGCGTGCACTCGGTGGCCATGCACTCCCTCTTCCTGCCCAGTGGCTACCGCGGTGTGTTTCCACCCAAAAGGGTCCTCCGCTCACAGTTTCGGGAGATAGAACTCGAACGGGAGGACGTAGCGGCGCCAGCTGACGCACGGCCGTCGGAGTGGTCGGCACTCCGAACCCTGCAGACCACGCTCAGGATGTGCGCGGTGATGCCGGCGCAGCTGCTGCGCTTCGAGCGCTTTCCCGCCCACCACCTCCGCACCAACGCGTTCATGGCCGAGCGCGAGCTGCTGCGCGGCCTGCGGTTCGGACGGGTGGCGCGCAAGCTGGACGCGTACCTGCTCGAAGAGTGGGCGCCACAGCCTCACCCGCCAGGTGCAGCGCAGGGGGTTGCGCGTGCTCGTGGCCGACCGCGACGGCGCGGTGTACGACCAGGAGCAGTGGCCGCTCAGCCGCACGCTGTGGCAGCGCGACCAGGAGGGTCTGATGGTCGCCGACAACCAGACCCGCTCGTACGCGCACGGGGACATGGAGAGACGCCGGCTGCTCTCGGCCTTCGCGTGGGGCCGGCAGGCCGATCCCCGCCCCCCGCGGATCTCCGAGCACCGGCCGGGCACCGCTGTCTCCTAACGTCCGCCGGGCGCTCCGCTGGGCACGTGCGCGTCACCCTCGTGGGCAGCGGGCGACGCGTCCTCGCGCACCTCCGCCTGCGCGACCGGGTGGTGCGCCCACTTGGCCAGGAAGCGGGCGCGGTTGCGGCGGTGGATCGAGCGCCACGTCTCCGAGCGGCCCTCCCACCGCGCACGCGCCCACGGCATCTGGCGGCGCGAGACCCCCCACTCGTGGCGGTACTCCACGCCGGCGACCGCGTAGCAGCGGGCTCCCGTGGCACGCACCGCGGTGCAGAAGTCGATCTCCTCCCACGAGGCCGGGGCGTAGCGCTCGTCGAAGCCGCCGACGGCCTCCCATGTACACCGGCGGCACGCGAACAGGTAGCCGCACGTGGCCTCGCACTCGACCACCGCGCCGGCGGGGCGCCCGTCGAGGTCAAACCACGGGCCGTGCTCCCCGCTCGTCAGATCCCAGCGCGAGCCGGCGGCGCCCACGACGCCTGCGTCGGGGTGCGCGCGCAGCGCCCCGACGAGCGTCGTCAGCGAGTCCGGGCCGAGCTCGACGTCGTCGTTGCAGAACACGAGCACCTCGCCGCTCGCCACGCGCGCGGCCGCGTTCCACCCCGGGGCCACGCCGCGGTTGACCCCGAGGTCGGCGGCGCGTGCCCCCGCCGGGACGCCCGCGGCGCGCGCGTCGACGCCGTTGAGCGCGACCACAAGCTCCCCTGGCTCCGCGAGCGCCCGCGGCAGGGCCGCGCCGACGCCGGCGACGTCGGGGGGCCCGTGGACCCGGTACACCGCGACGCACACGGAGACCACGGCGCGGCGCCGGCGGCTCAGGCTCGCCCGGCGAGCGCCGCCGGCCCGCGTCCGTGGCGGTCCGTGCGCGCCGGCGCACCTTCCGCCGCCGCCTCCACCGTCTCGACCACCTGCGCGGCGAACCGCTCCCACGTGAACTCGTGCGCGCGCTCGCGCGCACGGGCGCCCAGCTGCGCGCGGCGGGGCGCGTCGCTCAGCACGCGCGTGAGGGCAGCCGCGATCGAGTCGACGTCGCGCGGATCGGCGTACTCGACGGCCTCGCCGCCGACCTCCGGCAGCGAGGAGACGTTCGAGGTCACCACTGCCGCGCCGGCCGCCATCGCCTCCAGCACCGGCAGGCCGAAGCCCTCCCCCAACGAGGGGTAGCAGAAGAGCGCGCAGCGTCGGTACAGCTCGGCCAGCGCGGCATCGGACACGTGCCCGAGCGTCGTGCACCGCTCGCCCAGCGAGTCCAGGGCGCGGAGCGTCGCGCCGGTGCGCCACCCGGAGGCGCCGACCACCACCAGCGGGTGGCGCGCGGCCAGCTCGTCGTCGAGACGGCGGTAGGCCTCGACCAGGCGGGGGAGGTTCTTGCGCGGCTCGAGCGTCCCCACCGCGAGCACGAAACCCGGCGGAGGCAGTCGCTCCGCCTCGGCGGGAGCGGCCGGCGTGGCGAGCGTGGGCGCCACCCCGAGCGGCGCCACGACCGTGCGCGCGGCGGTCGCGGGGAAGCGCGCGGCGAGCGCCTGCGCGGTCGCGGCGGAGATCGCCACGAACGCGGCGGCGCGGCGCGTCGCCGGGCCGAGCGTGAGGCGCTCGATCGCCGCCGAGCGGCGGTTGGGGCGCAGCCCCCGTTCGAAGGGCACGAGGTCGTACACGATCGGCACGCTCGGGATGCGCAGCAGCGAGCTGGTCAGGTACGAGTTGGTCGAGAGGAACACGTCGCACTCACGGCTCGCCGCCCGCGCCGTGCGCACGTGCCACCACGGGTCGCGGGCGGGGATCTCCCGCCAGCGGAAGCGCTCGTCGAGCTGACCGAAACGGGGATGCTCGCCGGAGGCGAGTGTCTCCCGGCTTCGGTCGCGCCACTCCCGTCGCGCATACAGCACGTACCGTTGTCTGCCCTCGTCCTCGCGCTCGGCGAGCGCCCGTAAGAGCTCGCGCACCACTCTGCCGCGGCCGGCCGGCACCTCGACCGCAGCGCGCGCGTCGATGCCGATGCGCAGCGGGCGCACGGCGCCGGCGGGAGCGAGGGTCGGGGATGCTGCGCTCACCGCTCTAAGGCTAGCCTCTGTCCATGCCGCCGGCCCCCCACCTCCTCACACTCCTCCCCGGCGCGAGCGTGCTCCTCGCCGCGCACGCGCGCGAGCTGCCCCAGCGCGACGAGCTGTGCGGCGCGTTCTGCGGGCTGCTCGCGTTGCGCGCCGCCGGCGTCGAGGAGCACGGCGGCGAGCCCCTCGACCAGGACGCCGTCGCCGCGGCGGCGGGCACCGTGCTCGCGCTGAACGCGGACCCGAGCCATCTCCCCGCCGGCGAGACGGGCAGGCGGGACTACCGCCTGCAGCTGCCGCGCATCGAGGACGCCGCGCGCTCGGGCACGACCGCCGCGGGCGTCGTGCGAGCGGTCGAAGCGCTCTCCGAAGGCGCCCTCGCGGCGATCCCCCTCAGCGGCCCGTGGACCGTGGAGACGCTGCGCGCGCTCTACGACGCGCTCGCCGCGGCCGAGCGCCCGGTGGCCGCCATCGCGAACATCGCCACGCGGCATCTCTGGGGCGCCCGCCTCGACGTCCCCGCCGCCCTCACGTACCTCGACCGCGGCGAGCACGAGGGCGGCCCCGTACCCGACTGGGAGGTGGGGCACTTCGTGAGCGTCGTGGGTCGTGTGAGCGGGTCAAAGGGGGATATGTACGTCATCGCCGACACCTACCCGTCGCTCGGTGCCGGCGGTGTGCACCTGCAGCCGGCCGAGCGGCTCGCCGCGGCGCTCGCGCGGCCCGAAGGCCCGGCCGGGGGCGTCATCGCCGTCGTGGAGGCGGCCGACGCCCACCGCGTGCGCGCGGCGACGGCCGCCGCGGGCCTGCGCGAGGGCGCGTGGGACAACGGCACCGCCGCGCCGCAGAGCGTCCCCGCCGGGAGGACGGCCGCGTGAGCGCCGCCGAGCTCACCGCGCTCGTGTGCTGCGACCTCGGCGGGATCGTGCGCGGTCGCGGGGTGCTCACCGCCGACCTCGGCGAGTACATGGACGCCGGCGTCGGGTGGGTGCCGGCCAACTTCTCCCTGACCCCGCACGGCCCGCTCGCCGAGCGCACCCCCTTCGGCTCCGTCGGCGACCTGCGCCTGCGCCCCGACCCGCAGACGCGCGTGCGCGTCGAGGCGGACACGCGCGCCGGCGTCCACGATCCCGACGGCACGCCGCTGGACCTCCTCCTATGCGACGTCACCGAGACCGACGGCCGCCCGTGGGAGTGCTGCCCGCGCCGCTACCTGCGCGAGGCGCTCGCGGACCTGGAGCGCGAGTGCGGCGCCCGCGTGCAGGCGAGCTTCGAGCATGAGCTCGTGCTCTCGCGCCGCGCAGAGCACGCCCCTCCCTCCTCCTCCCCCTCCTCCGAGGCCACCGGAGACGTGCCCGGCGCCCTCGGCGCCGACGCGCGGGTGGGCGGGCTCCAATCCCCCGCCCCCTTCTCGCTGGAGGCCCTGCGGTGCGCCGAACCGGTGGCGGCGGAGGTGATGGGCGCGCTGGTGGAGGCGGGCGTGCAACCGGAGCGGATCTTCTCCGAGTTCGCCCCGCACCAGTACGAGGTCCCCGTGGAAGCCGCCGCCGGGATGAGCGCCGCCGACCGCGCCGTGGTGCTCAGGGAGGTCGTGCGCGAGGTCGCCCGCCGGCGGGGGTGGCGGGCGAGCTTCACCCCGCTCCCCGACCCGCACAGCGCCGGCAGCGGCGTGCACGTGCACATCGGGTTGACCGGCGCCGACGGCGAGCCGCTGCTGTACGACGCCGCTCGCGCCGGCGCCCTCAGCGAGCTCGGGGGGCGCTTCGCCGCCGGCGTGCTCGCGCACGCGGACGCGCTCGCCGCGCTGTGCGCCCCGAGCCCCGTGTCGGCCGCCCGCCTGCGCCCCCACCGCTGGAGCGCGGGCGCCCGCTGCGTGGGCGAGCGCAACCGCGAAGCGCTGCTGCGCATCCCGCCCGTGGTGGACGTCGCGGCCGCCCCGCCCGAGCGCCAGCTGCGCCTGGAGTACCGCGGCGCGGATGGCGCCGCCAACCCCTACCTCGCGCTGGGGGCGCTCGTGCGCGCGGGCCTCGACGGCCTGCGCAGCGGGTTCGAGCCGGCGCCGGTGCTCGACCGCGACCCCGCGGAGCTGGACGCCGCGGAGGCCGCGCGGTATGGCGTCGGCGCGGGGCCGCGGACGCTCCAGGACGCCCTGGGGGCGCTCGCCGAGGACGAGGTCCTGCGCGGGAGCCTGGGGCCGACCCTGTACGAGGCGTACGCGGGTCTCAAGCAAGCCGAGTGCGACGCCGTCGCGGGTTGGGATCTCGGCGAGACGTGCCGGCGGTATGCCGCGATCTACTGACGCGCTGACGCGACTCCTGGAGGCCCTCGCCCGCGAGGAGCCGCAGGCCGTGGAGCTGCGCCACCGCCTGCACGAACACCCCGAGACGGCGCACCGGGAGGAGTGGACCGCGGCGGCCGTGGAGCAGGCGATGCCGGTGCCGTGCACGCCTGTCGCCGGCACCGGCCGCCTCGCGTGGGTCGGGCCGCGGGACCCGGCCGCCGGCGCCCCCGTCGCGGTCCGCGCCGAGCTCGACGGCCTGCCGCTGGCGGAGCGCACGGGCGCCCCCTACAGCGCCCGCGGCGAGGCGATGCACGCGTGCGGCCACGACGTCCACATGGCCGCGCTCGTGGCGCTCGCGCGCGCCGCGCACGCGCTGGGCGAGCAGGCGCCGGCGCCGCTGCTGGCGACCTTCCAGCCGAGCGAGGAGGCGTACCCGTCGGGGGCGCAGGAACTGGCCGACGGCGCTCTGGCCGAGCACGCCCCCCGGGCGGTCGTCGCCGCCCACGTGCACCCCGAGCTGCCGTGGGGCACGGCCGCGCTCGACGTCGGCGTCGTCAACGCCTCGTGCGACGGGGTGACCGTCACGGTCGAGGGCGAGCCGACGCACGGCGCCTACCCGCACCGCGGCCGCGACCCCATCCTCGCGCTCGCGCACGTGATCGTGGCCCTGTACGCGCAGGCGGCCCGCCGCATCGACCCCCTGCACCCGGCGACGCTCACGATCGGCGTGGTGCAGGCCGGCACCGCGGAGAACGCGACCCCGGCGCAGGCGAGCGCCCGCGGGACGGTCCGCGCCCACCGCGCCGCGGACCGCGAGACGCTGCGCGCGACCGTCACGGAGGTGGCCGAGGGCGTCGCCGCCGCGCACGGCTGCCGCGCCCGCGTCACGCTCACGCCGGGCGAGCCGCCGCTGGAGAACGACGCCCGCATCGTCGCGCGGGCGCGAGAGCTGTGGAGCGCCGCCGGCCTGGCGTCCGCGCCGGAGTGGCGCTCGTGCGGCTCGGACGACCTCGCCTTCCTGGGCGCGCTCGCCCCGCTCGCGCTCGCGTTCGTCGGCCTGGAGGGCGCCCCGGACTTCACCCCCCGGCCCCTGCACCACCCCGAGCTGCTGCCCCCGGATGCCGCAGTGGGAGCCATCGCGCGCGCCCAGGCCGTCCTGTACGTGGCGGCCGCGGAAGCGTTGCGGTAAACGCAAACGCGGCTGAGTAGCCTCCATGTGATGAATGGCACCGACGCCCCCGGCGAGCACAGCGCCGCGTACCTCGCCGCGGCCGGCGAGCTCGTGCGGGCGCTCGACCCGGCCGCGCTCGACGCGATGGCGGCGGGCATCGCCGCGGCGCGCGAGCGGGGCGGGCGGCTCTTCATCCTCGGCGTCGGCGGCGGCGCCGGCCACGCCTCGCACGCGGTCAACGACTTCCGCAAGCTGTGCGGCGTGGAGAGCTACGCCCCGACCGACAACGTCTCGGAGCTGACCGCGCGCACGAACGACGACGGATGGGAGACGGCGTTCAGCGCGTGGCTGGAGGTCTCGCGCAGAGGCAAACACGACGCGCTGCTCGTCTTCTCGGTCGGCGGCGGCTCGCGCGAGCACAACGTCTCGACCAACCTCGTCGGCGCGATGGAGACGGCGCATGAGGCCGGTGCCGCGATCTACGGCGTCGTCGGCGCCCCCGGCGGCACGCTCGCGCAGCTTGCGGACGTGGCGGTCCTGATCGACCCGCCGCCCGCCCTGCGCACGCCCCTGGTCGAGTCCCTGCAGGCGCTCGTCTGGCACGGGCTCGTCTCGCACCCGACGCTCGCCCTCAAACAGGGCCACTGGGAGACGCTCGCGGCGCGGGCGCAGCCGTGAGCGGGCAGCAGACGGGCGCGGCGGGCGCGGGGCTGCGCCCCCCGCCCGGTCTCGCGGCGGCGCCCCCGTACGCCGAGGGGTGGCTGGCCGACGGCGCGCCGCTGCCGTACCTGAGCTACGTCGCGGACGAGCAGCCCGCCGTGAACTGGTCGGAGGATCTCGAGCTCCTGCACGAGGAGAGCAGCCGCTCGCACTTCATCGACGTGTGGACGCGCCGCGCGATGCTCGCCCGCGTCGGCCCGCTGCCGTCCGCGCCGGCCGTGCTCGACGTCGGCTGCTCGACCGGGTACCTGCTCGAGGACCTGCGCGCCGCGGCGCCGCGCGCGACGCTGTACGGCGTCGACCTCGTCGCCGCCGGCCTGCGCAAGGCGCACGCGCACGTCCCCGACGCGCGCCTGCTGCAGGCCGATGCGTGTGCGCTGCCGCTCGGAGACGCGAGCGTCGACGCGGTCGTGAGCGCGAACCTGCTGGAGCACGTCCCCGACGACGAGCGCGCGCTCGCGGAGGTCCGCCGCGTGCTGCGCCCCGGCGCGCGGGCTGTGATCGTCGTCCCCGTGGGCCCCGGCAACTACGACTACTACGACCGCTTCCTCGGCCACGAACGGCGCTACGCGCGCGGCGAGCTGGCCCGCAAGGCGCGCGCCGCGGGCCTCGCCGTGCTCGAGGACGCGCACCTCGGCGCACCGTTGTACCCCGCGTTCTGGGCGGTCAAGCAGCGCAACCGCCGCCGCTACGGCGACCTCGACGGCGAGGCGCTCGCCCGCCGTGTAGCCGCCGACATCGAGCGCACCGACGGCTCGCTGCTCGGCGGCGCCGCGTGCCGCCTGGAGGAGGCGCTGCTCGGCGCCGGCATCCGGCTGCCCTTCGGCATCCGCGGCCTGACGGTCCTGCAGCGGCTGGAGGGAAGCACGTGAGCGGCCCGGGCGTGCGACACGGAGGCCCAGAGGTGCGTGGCCGCCCGGGCGTGGGACACGGAGGCCCAGAGGTGCGTGGCCGCCCGGGCGTGGGACACGGAGGCCCAGAGGTGCGTGGCCGCCCGGGCGTGGGACACGGAGACCCGGAGGTGCGTGGCGGCCTGCGCGTGGGGATCGTCGGCTGCGGCCTGATCGGCGCCAAGCGCGCCGCGGCGCTCGCGCCCGCGGACGAGCTCGTCGGCTGCCACGACGTCAACCACCGGGCGGCGCAGGCGCTCGCCGAGCGGCACGGGACCGACGCCTGCGCGACGCTTGCCGAGCTGCTCGAACGGGCTCCCGAGGTGGTCGTCGTGGCGACCGTACACGACCAGCTCGCGCGGCTCGCCGAGGAGGCGCTCGGCGCCGGCGCGCACGTGCTCGTGGAGAAGCCCGCGGGCATCTCCACCGCGGAGATCGACCGCCTCGAGGAGGCCCGCCGCGCCCACGGCCGCCTCGTCAAGGTCGGCTTCAACCACCGCTTCCACCCGGGCATCGCGCGCGCCGCGGAGGAGGTCCACTCGGGACGGCACGGGGAGCTGCTGCACCTCCGCGCCCGCTACGGCCACGGCGGGCGCCCCGGGTACGACCGCGAGTGGCGCGCCGACCCGCGGCGCTCCGGCGGCGGCGAGCTGGTCGACCAGGGCATGCACCTGCTCGACCTCGCCCACTGGCTCGCCGGCCCGCTGCCGCTGCACGCCGCGCTGCTGCGCACCCACTTCTGGGAGATGCCGGTCGAGGACAACGCCGCGCTGATCCTCGGCGAGGCCGGCTCGCGCACCGCCCCGTGGGCGCTGCTGCACGTCAGCTGGACGGAGTGGAAGAACATGTTCTCGCTGGAGGTGTACTGCCGCACCGCAAAGCTCGTGGTCGAGGGCCTCGTGCGCTCCTACGGCCCGCAACGGCTGCTGATCCACCGCATGTCCCCCGAGCTCGGCCCGCCCGCGACCGAGGAGGTCTCCTACCCCGACGAGGACCGCTCGTGGGAGCGGGAGTGGGCGAGCTTTGCCGCGGCGGTCGCCGTGGGCGACGAGCGGCTGATCCGCGGCGGCCTCGCCGACGCCCGCTACGCGTGGCAGCAGATCGAGGCCGCCTACGCCACGAGCCCGTACGCGCAGATGCGCGCGGAGGCGATCGGTGAGCGCCGGGACGACGGGAGCGGTCGGGTGGGTGCGGAGGCCGGCGGGTGAGCGCCGCGGAGGCCGGCGGGTGAGCGCCGCGGAGGCCGGCGGGTGAGCGCTGCGCCGACCGGCGCGCGCAGGCCGGCAGTGTTCCTCGACCGCGACGGCGTGCTCAACGAGGGCGCGCCCGACCCCGTCAGCGACGAGCTGGAGTCTCCCCTGCGCGTGGAGGACGTCCGCCTGCTCTCCGGGGCGGCGGCGGCCGCGCGCGAGCTTGCGGAGGCCGGGTACGCGCTTGTGTGCGTGACCAACCAGCCCGCCGCCGCCAAGGGCAAGGCGACGGTGGCGCAGCTGCAGGCGGTGCACGCGCGGGTGCTGGAGCTGCTGGCGCGGGAGGGCGTGCACCTCGACGCCTCCGAGCTCTGCTTCCACCACCCCGAGGGCACCGTCGCCCCGTGGGCCGGCCCGTGCGCGTGCCGCAAGCCGGAGCCCGGGATGCTGCTCGCCGCGGCGGCGGAGCTCGACCTCGACCTCGCCGCGTCGTGGATGGTGGGCGACACCGACGCCGACGTCGCCGCCGGCAGGGCGGCGGGGTGCCGCACCGCGCTGGTCGAGTACCCCGGCAGCGCCCACAAGCGCGCGGGCGCAGCCGACCCAGACCTGCGCGTCCCCGACCTCGCCGGCGCCGCGGAACAGATGCTCGCCGGTGGGCGGCCCATTAACACTTAAGGAGATTGGGCCGGCCTTTCACCGCTGGCACTACGCGCCGGCCCCTCACCGGCGGCTGCTCCCCCCCATCCCTCCCCCCCTGCCCCCCGTGTGCATCCTCGCCGGCGGACTCGGCACCCGCCTCGGCGAGCGCGTGCGCGACACCCCGAAGCCGCTGCTCGAAGTCGCGGGCGAGCCCTTCCTCGTGCACCAGCTGCGCCTGCTCGCGGCCCACGGCGCCCGCGAGGTCGTGCTCTGCGTCGGCTACCGCGGCGAGCAGATCGAGGAGCGCATCGGCCCCGAACGGTGCGGCATCCGCATCGCCTACAGCCACGACGCCCCCGGCCTCGACGGCACGCTCGGCGCGGTCCGCCGCGCG
Source organism: uncultured Solirubrobacterales bacterium (assembly GCA_963821775.1). Lineage (GTDB taxonomy): Bacteria > Actinomycetota > Thermoleophilia > Solirubrobacterales > Solirubrobacteraceae > Palsa-744. Next base: position 166,584 of record CAWGFB010000004.1, read on the forward strand.
CGCCAGCGGCTCGGCGAGCGCTTCCTCGTGCTCTACGGCGACACGTACCTGCGCGTCGACTACGCCGCCGCCGCACGGGCGTGGCGGGAGAGCGGACTCATGGGGCTCATGTGCGTGCTGCGCAACGAGGGCCGGTGGGACACATCGAACGCAGTGTTCGTGGACGGCCGCGTGAGCGAGTACGACAAGCGCGCCCCCCGCCCCGAGATGCGCTGGATCGACTACGGCCTCGGCGGCCTGCGGCAGTCCGCGCTCGACCTGCTCCCCCCGGACGCCACGGACCTCGCCGACCTCTACCACCTCCTGGCCCGCGAGGGCCGGCTGTGCGGCTTCGAGGCGCACGAGCGCTTCTATGAGATCGGCACGCCGGAGGCGCTGGCCGAGGCCGACGCGTTCCTGGGAGCGCTCCCGACGCTCCTAAAATAGAGGTAGCCGTATCCAAAATCTTCCGTCCGCCGCGTGCGGGACTCTGTCGAGCCCAGCCCATTTGGAGTCGAGCGGGCCCCGCTGGCCGAAACGGGGATTCGCGCCGAAGGCGCGTGTCTCCCGGCTTCGGTCGGCGCGGCGCGGAAGGAGAAAGGCAGATGCAGAGCACGCACCCCACCACAGTCGAGCAGGCGACGCCCGGGCGGGCGCTGACGATCGAGCGCCGCTTCACGTCGCCGGAGACGCACCCCTTCGACGCGGTGGAGTGGGAGCTGCGCGACGCGCGCATCGGCCATGGGGATCGCATCGCGTTTGAACAGCGCGAAGTCGAGTTCCCCAAGAGCTGGTCCCAGAACGCCACCAACATCGTCGCCCAGAAGTACTTCCGCGGCCAGCTCGACTCCCCCGAGCGCGAGCGCTCGGTCAAGCAGATGATCGGCCGCGTGGCCGGCACGATCGCCGCGTGGGGCCGCGCGCGCGGCTACTTCGCCGCAGAGAAGGATGGCGACGCCTTCGAGGCGGAGCTGACCCACATCCTGCTGCACCAGATGGCGGCGTTCAACTCGCCGGTGTGGTTCAACGTCGGCTTCGAGGAGAACCCCCAGTGCTCGGCGTGCTTCATCCTCTCCGTCAAGGACACGATGGAGTCGATCCTCGACTGGAACACGAAGGAGGGGATGATCTTCCGCGGGGGCTCGGGGTCGGGCATCAACCTCTCGAACATCCGCGGCTCGCAGGAGCAGCTCGCCAAGGGCGGCACCGCCTCGGGGCCGGTGTCGTTCATGCGCGGCGCCGACTCGTGGGCGGGCACGATCAAGTCGGGCGGCAAGACGCGCCGCGCGGCGAAGATGGTCGTCCTCAACGTCGACCACCCCAACATCAAAGACTTCGTGTGGTGCAAGGCCAACGAGGAGGAGAAGGCCCGCGCGCTGCGGGACGCCGGCTTCGACATGTCGATCGACGGCGAGGGCTTCTACTCGATCCAGTACCAGAACGCCAACAACTCCGTCAGGGTCACCGACGAGTTCATGCGCGCCGTCGCGGAGGACGGCGAGTGGCGCCTGCGGGCGCGCGTCACCGGCGAGCCGGTCGGCGAGCCCATCCCGGCCCGCGAGCTGATGCGCGAGATCGCGGACGCCGCGTGGCGGTGCGCGGACCCCGGCGTGCAGTACGACACGACGATCAACCGCTGGCACACGAGCCCCAACAGCGGGCGCATCAACGCGTCGAACCCCTGCAGCGAGTACATGCACGTGGACGACTCCGCCTGCAACCTCGCCTCGCTCAACCTGATGCGCTTCCGCCGCCCTGCCGAAGCCGGGGGACACCGGCCTTCGGCCGGCATCCCCGTTTCGGCCAGCACGCTCGACGTCGAGTCCTTCGAGCACGCCGTCGACGTGATGCTGCTCGCCCAGGAGATCGTGGTCGGCCCCTCCAGCTACCCGACCGAGGAGATCGCGGTCAACGCGCGCGCCTTCCGCCAGCTCGGCCTCGGCTACGCGAACCTCGGGGCGTACCTGATGGCCGACGGGATGCCCTACGACTCCGAGCACGGCCGCGGCACGGCGGCGGCGATCACCGCGCTGATGACCGGCCGCGCGTACCGCCGCTCGGCCGAGATCGCCGGCGCGCTCGGCCCCTACGAGCGCTACGGCGAGAACCGCGAGGCGCACAACGGGGTGATGCGCATGCACCGCGACGCGGCCGGCGCGATCCCCGACGGGACCTGCCCCGACCGCGAGCTGCTCGCCGCCGCGCGCCGCTCCTGGGATGAGGCGGTGGAGCTCGGCGAGCGCCTCGGCTACCGCAACGCGCAGGCGACCGTGCTCGCGCCCACCGGCACGATCTCCTTCCTGATGGACTGCGACACGACCGGCGTGGAGCCCGACTTCTCGCTGGTCAAGTTCAAGGAGCTCGTCGGCGGCGGGCAGATGACGATCGTCAACCGCACCGTGCCGCTCGCGCTGCGCACGCTCGGCTACTCCGAGCCGCAGATCGAGCAGATCGAGGCGCACCTCGCCGAGCACGACACGATCGTCGGCGCCCCCGGCCTGCGCGAGGAGCACCTGCCGGTGTTCGACGTGGCCGTCGGCGAGCGCGCGATCTCGCACATGGGGCACCTGCGGATGATGGGCGCCGTGCAGCCCTTCATCTCAGGCGCGATCTCCAAGACCGTCAACCTGCCGCAGAGCGCGACCGTGGAGGACATCCAGGACGCCTACACCGAGGCGTGGCGCCTCGGCATCAAGGCGCTGGCGATCTACCGCGACGGCTCGAAGACCGCCCAGGCGCTGCGCACCGACGCGCAGCAGGGGGAGTCCGGCGCCAAGGTCGACGTGGACGCGCTCGTCGAGCAGGCGGTCGCCAAGGCGCTCGCCGAGGCGGGCCCCAAGCGTCGGCGGATGCCCGTCGAGCGCCAGTCGATCACGCACAAGTTCTCGATCGGCGGCCACGAGGGGTACATCACCGCGGGCATGTACGACGACGGCACCGTGGGGGAGATCTTCCTCACCGACATCGGCAAGGAGGGCTCGACGCTGCGGGGCATGATGAACTCCTTCGCCACCGCGATCTCGATCGCGCTGCAGTACGGCGTGCCGCTCCAGACGCTCGTGCAGAAGTTCAGCTACATGCGCTTCGAGCCCGAGGGGATGACCACCAACACGGAGATCCCCTTCGCCAAGTCGATGCCCGACTACATCATGCGGTGGCTGGCCTCGCGCTTCCTGGACGCCGACGCCCAGGAGGAGCTCGGCATCCTCACGCCCGCGGTGCGCGCCCGCAAGGCGGCGGAGGAGACCGCCCAGGCGGCGCTCGCCTCCGACACCGCCGGGCCCGTTGCGGCGGGCAACGGTGGCAATGGGGGCAACGGCGGCAACGGCGGGGCGCATGCCCCCACGACCGCGCTCACCGACACCCCGCCGGTCGTGCCCGCCAAGCTGCGCGGCCTCGACCTCGGCCCGGCGTGCGGCCAGTGCGGCGGCATGATGCAGCGCACCGGCTCGTGCTACACATGCAGTAGTTGTGGAGCAAACACTGGCTGCGGCTGAATCCCTCCCGCTCGACCCGCTGCCGCCCGAGCCGCCGCGGCGGTCGTGGTGGCTGGCCAAGCGGGTGGCGCTCGGCGCGGTGGGGATCGTGGCGCTCGCGGCCGCGGCGACCACGATGCTGGCGCGCAACGAGGTCAGCAAGGTGTTGGACGCCCTGCACCAGAACAAGCCGGTGAAGGTCGCCGCGAGCGTCATCCCGCAGGCGGCGAGCGGGGAACCGGAGACGCTGCTGCTGGTCGGCAACGACGAACGCCCCCCGCCGAAAGGCAACCCCGGCGGGGAAGTGGAGCCGCACTCCAACGAGATGCTGCTGGTGCGCATCGACCCGAGCAAGCCGACGATCTCGATGCTCTCGATCCCGCGCGAGCTGTGGGTGCCCTTCACCCGCCTCGACGGGCAGGTCGAAGAAAACCGCATCAACTCCGCGTTCACGTTCGGCTACGAGGAAGGCGGCAAAAGCACCTCCGCCGGCGTGAAGCTGATGGTCGAAACGCTCACCAAAGACATCGGCATCACCCCCAACCTCGTGTTCGTCACGAACTTCAAGCACTTCAGGCGCGCCGTGGACGAAATGGGCTGCGTGTACATGACCGTCGACAAGCGCTACCACCACGTCAACGAACCGGGCGGCGAACAGTACTTCGAAATCGACCTGCAGCCCGGCTACCAGCGGCTGTGCGGCAAGGAAGCGCTCGAATTCGTCGCCAACCGCCACGAAAGCACCTCGCTGATCCGCGACGCCCGCGACCAGCGGTTCCTGCTCGAAGTGAAGGCCGAGTACGGCCCCACACTTCTGGAAAACCGGGAAAAGTTCGAGAACATCGTCGGCAAGGCCGTGGAAACCGACCTGCACAGCGAAGCGCAGGTGCTGCAGCAGCTCGAGCTGCTTGCCGAATCGGCCGGCAAGCCGGTGCGCCAGGTCCGGTTCCACGTGACGTCGTGCAATGGCACCTGCCCGTCCGGGGATCTCACCGCCACGCCACAGGAGGTCGAAGAAGCGGCGCACTCCTTCCTGGAAGGCACCGCCCAGCTCACGCCGCACCACCTCCACGCCCACCGGCGGGCGCACACCTCGCACCGCCACCACGCGCCCCCCGGGGGTGGGCGGGAACCTGAACCCGCGCTCGGGCTCTCGCCCACACCGGAAGCCGTGCTCGCCGAAGCGCGCGCGATCGCCCCCCGCCTGCCCTTCGCGGTGGAGTCGCCCCGCGTCCAGGTGACGACGGGTGAAGCCGTGCCGGACGAAGTGCGCCGCTACGACATCCGCGGCCCGGGCGGCCGGCTGTACCCGACCTACGTGATCGTCGTCGACCAAGGTGAACTGGGGCAGTTCTACGACGTGCAGGGCAGCGCGTGGACCGCCTCGCCGCTGCTTAGCAACCCCATCCAGGAAGTCCACGTCGGCTCCCGCACCTACAGCCTCTACTACGACGGCGAACACCTCAAGACGATCGCCTGGCGCGAAGGGAGCGCCGCCTACTGGATCGAGAACACGCTCACCAACAACCTCTCACCACAGCAGATGCTCGCGATCGCCCGGCAGACCCAGCCGGCGATCCACACCGCCGCCCCCGGTGCGACCCCGTCCGCGGCCCTCACCCCCCACACCTTCAAGCTGCCCCCGCCCGCGGCGCGCCCCGCGAGCAAACTCGCCCAGCTCGGCTCGTTGCTCGGCTTCGTGGCCCTCGCCGTCGTCGTGGTGCTCGCCGGGGTGGGGATCGCCCGCCAGCGCAAGCTGCGCGCCCTGCGCGAGCAGGTCACATACGCGATGGAGGTGGAAGCTGCCTCACGACGTCGCAGCGCGGTCCGCCACTGAGGCTCCTGCCTCCGCGCGGCCGAGCACGCTGACGAAGACCGCCGCGAAGGCGATCCCGAAGACGAGGAACTCGACGAAGCACATGCCCGCGCCGGCGAGGTGCTGGTCGTTGATCGCGGAGAGGCCGTACGCCCGCGGGGCGCCCGCGTAGAGCGGGTACTCGGTGCGGGCGAGCCACGTGAGCGGCAGGCACACCGCCGCGGAGGCCAGCCGCGAGAAGCCCAGCAGCGCGAGGCGCTGTCCGCCGGGGCGCAGGCGCGCGCGGGGCAGCGGGTCCACGATCAGCCACCACAGCGCGAGGCCGGTGTAGAAGAGCGTGGCGTGCTCAAACGCGTGCACGGTCGGGTGCTGGGCGGCGAAGTCGAAGATCGCGGGCACCGCCCACACCCACGTGGCCACCGCCCACAGCGGGATCGCCACCCACGGGGAGGTGAGCCGCGCGAGCAGCCGCGCGGAGCGCGAGGAGCTGCCGGGCGCCACCGCGCGCAGCGCCTCGCGCGAGAGGCCGAGCGGCAGCAGCGGCCGGCGCAGGCCGAGCACGAGCAGCGCGGGGGCGACGTCGGAGAGCAGCACGTGCTGGGCCATGTGCGCCGAGAGCAGGTACCGGTCGCCGAGCGCGTCCAGCGGCGAGAGCAGCGCCACGGCGAGCACCGCCAGGCCGGCGGTGTAGGGCACCCAGTGACCGGCGCCGACCGCCGTCGTGGAGCGCGCGGCCGCGCGCCGGTAGGCGCGCGCGTACAGCCACGCCGCGAGCCCCAGGGCGAGGAGCACGAGCGGGTTGAAGGACCACGAGCCCCAGCCGGGCACGGGCACGGTTGCCAGCGTCATCATGCGCGGCATCCTACCGATCCAGTGCGGACAGAGCCTCGACGGCTGTCACCTCTCATAGGAGGGCGCCGGCGGCGGTTCGTCGCGTATCCCGGCGATCTCCGCGAGCAGCTGCGGCCCTGTGGTGCCGGCGAGCACGCGCAGCCGCGGCAGCCGGTAGGGGTCCTCGCCGGGGCTCGCCCACCCGGGGATGACGGTTGTGGAGCCGCGGTACCCGGCCGCCTGCACGGCCGCGAGGACGGCGGCGTCGTAGTGGCCGGAGGGGTAGCAGAACCAGTTGACGGGCACGTGGTAGGTGCGCTGCAGCGCGGCGCGGGCCCCGGCGACCTGGTAGTGGAGTTCGGCGGCGTCGAGCGTGGGCAGGTCGGCGTGGGAGTAGCCCTGGGTGTCGAGCTCCCACCCCGCCGCCACGAGGCCGGCGACCTGCGCGGACGAAAGCCCGCCCTGGGAGGGGGGCAGGCCGCTCAGCTGCAGGTTCTCGACGCCCTCCCACCCCAGCGCACGCAGCACGGGCAGCGCGTTGGTGTACTGCGACTGATAGCCGTTGTCGAACGTCACCACCACCGGCCGCCCCGCCGGCAGCGGCACGCCTTCAGTCCACGAGGCCCACATCTGGTCGAGCGTGACCGCGTGAAAGCCGGCGCCTGCGAGCGCGTGCATCTCTTCGGCGAACTCCGCGGGCGGCACGTACAGCCCCGGGAAGGGCGCCCCCGCGGGCGCGGGGTTGATGACGTGATACATCAGGATCGGCACGACCTCGGTGCCGCGCGGCCCCCGCACGACGCGGGAACGAGGAGCGGCTCGCGCGACCCTCATGGGAGGGGCCTGATGACCGACCGATGTGCCCGAGGAACCGCACCCAGCAAGCGCGGCCACGGCGAGTACCGTGGCCGGCATCGCCAACATTCCTCTCACGCAGATGTGACCTCCTCAGTTCAGGCGGCTCTTCAGCGCGCTCGCGGCGGAGAACTTCGCGGCCTTCGAGGCGGCGATCGTGATGGTGGCGCCGGTGGCGGGGTTGCGGCCCTGCCGCGCGGCGCGGTGGCTGACGCTGAACTTGCCGAAGCCGGCAAGGGCGACCTCGCCGCCGGCGGCCAACTCATCGGAGACCGTCTCGATCGTGGCGTCCAACGCCTCGCGGGCCTGGCCGGCGGCCAGTCCGGTGCGCTCGGCGACCTTCTCGGCCAACTCGTTCTTGGTCATGTGACTCCTCCCGTGTTAGGGGTGTATGGCTTAAAGCGAGCACCCTAGCGCTCCGTCAGGACGGCATGTTCGTACCGGGGTCCATCTCCTCAAACAGAGACGCGCACCGGCGGCGCCTCCACGCCCTCCCGCGGCGGCGCCTGCGCTCCCTCCCGCGCCGGTGCGGGCGCCCGCGTGGGGAGACGCCCCGCGGCGTACGCCGCCCACAGCGTCGCCAACCACGCCGCGCACGCGAGCGTCACGTGGACCCACACGAGCTCGGTGGGCAGGTGCGTCTCGTACTGGTCGAGCCCCACCGCCCCCTGCAGGGCGAGCAGCACGCACAGCGCGGTCAGGGCGCGGCGCACGAGCTCCTCGGCGCCGCGGCGCCGCGCCAGCCACCACACACCCACCGCGAGCAGGCTGAAGGCGAACGCGATCTCGGCGTGGCGGTGGATCACAAAGTCCATCGTGCCCCGCCCGACGAGGTCCAGGCGGTTGATGCGTTCGCCGGGGTTGCCGCCCGCGTGCGGCCCGGCGGCCGTGGCGGCGGTGCCGGCGAAGATCGTCAGCGCACCGAGGCCGACGAGGGCACGGGTCGGACCACAGCGACGGTGCGATCGCCGCCGCGGGACCGCTCTCCGGGCGCGTACAGGGCGCGCCAGGCCAGGGCGGCGGCGGCCACGAGGATCAACATCGAGAGCGCGAAGTGGCCCATCACCCACCCGTAGTCGAGCGGCCGCGCACGGTGAGCCCGCCGAGCACGGCCTGGCCGACGACGCCGAGGGGCAGCAGCGCGCCGAGCCACACGAGGTCGCGCCGGTAGGGCCGGCGGCGCAGCGCCCCGAGCCAGGCGGCCCCGGCGGCGAGCACGACCGGCACGGAGATCACACGGTTGGAGAACTCGATCACCGCGTGCGTGGTGAGCGGCGGGTAGAGGTTGCCGTAGCACTTCGGCCACGTGGGGCAGCCGAGGCCGGAGCCGGTCAGCCGCACGGCGGCGCCGGTGAGGACGATCAGGGTCAGGGCGCCGAGCGCGACGTACGCCACCCACACGTACTGGCGGGGGGTGAGCGTGTAGCCGTCGGTGCGCTCGCGCAGGCGTTCCAGGCTCCAGGTCATGGCCTGGAGTTTGCCAGCTCAGGGATACACGAACGGCAACTCCTCCGAGACCTCGCGCAGCAGGGGAGCGGCGGCGTCGCGCGCGGAGACGAGTCGGCTCGACCTCGGCGCGGCCACTCGATCCCCACGTCGGGGTCGTTCCAGGCGATGCCGCGCTCGATCGAGGGGTCGTAGTAGGCGGTCTGCTTGTACAGCACGTCGGCCACCTCGGAGAGCACGCAGAAGCCGTGCGCGAACCCGACCGGCACGTACAGCATCGCGCAGCCGCTCCTCGTCGAGCTCGACCGCCTCCCACTGCCGCGTAGGTGGGCGAGCCGCGGCGCAGGTCGACGACCACGTCGAGGATCCGCCCGCGGCCGCAGCGCACGAGCTTGGCGACCCCGGCGCCGACGTGGAAGTGCATGCCGCGCACCACCCCGCGCGTGGAGCGCGAGTGGTTGTCCTGGATGAAGCGCTCCTGCTCAGGGATGCCCGCGGCGGCGTGCCACTCGCGCCGGTAGGTCTCGGCGAAGAAGCCGCGCTCGTCCGCGAACACGCGCGGCTCGAGCACCACGGGGCCCTCCACTCCCGGTAGGGGGGTTGCCTGCACGCGCAGGAACGCTACTTCAACGCCAGCCGAGCAGGGTGATCGAGGAGCTCAGCGGGTGTGTTTCCGCGCCGGAGGTGGGGGTGAGGGTGGCCGCCACGGTCACGTCGCCGGCGGCGTGGCGCACGAGGCGCTGGGCGAGCGAGTCGAGGCGCAGCGTGACCTTGCCGGTGTGCAGCGAGGGCACCGAGAAGGCGGCCCGCCCGTCCACGGCGCGGCCCCCGTGAAGATGGAGCGCGAGGGTGCCCGTGCAGGTGATCCCAAGGTGGCAGTAGAGCGCCACTGAGACCTGCCCCTCCCGGTTCACGCCGTCGGCCTGCCGGGGGAGCGTGACGGTCGGGATGCGACCGTGCCACGCGGTGCCCGCGGAGCCCGGGATGGCCACGCCCGGGCCGAGCTTGCCCCTAGTGCCCCCCGGGCACAGCGGCGTGGCGTCGGAACCGGTGGCGAGCGTCGCCTGCAGCAGCAGTTCCTCGTGGGCGTTGGTGGCGAAGCCGCTGTGGTCGGTGACGACTGACGGGGAGAACACAGCGCCGTTGCCGACCCCGTTGTTGGCGATGAAGGAGTCCACCGTCGCGTTCCCGACGGCGCCGAGCACCTCGTAGGGCACGCCGGAGGGGTAGGCGAGCGGGTCGGCCGGTTCGAACCCGCCCTCGTCGTTGAAGTCGACGTAGTCGCCCCGGGAGACGCAGAAGTTCGTCGGCTGGTAGGTGGTGACGGTGCTCCCGCCGGCCCCGCCCGCGCCGCACACGGGGATCGTAAAGGGCTGCGTGGTGACGTTCACCTGCACGCCGCCGCCCGGCTGCGGGACGAGGTCTTGGAAGTGGATCTGCGTGAGCGGCGCGGGCCCCCCGGCCGCCGGCTCGGCGCACCCCTCGAGGCTGACGCTCGTGACCTGCCCGGCGGCCGGCGCGGTCGCCGGGCCGCCGGCGAGGCTCGTGTTCCACAGGGCGCTGTCGGCGGCGTCGTGCGCGACGTGCACGGTGACCGCCTGGTTGCCGTCGATCGTCGGGATGCCGTACCCGGGGTAGGCGAGGTCGGCGGCGGTGGTGAGCGTCGCCGGCGCCGTCAGCGGGCTGCCGAAGGTCATCGTCGCGGCACTCGCGCCCTGCGCCGCCCCCAGGGTTCCCGCAGCCAGCGCGGCGGCCGCTGCCAGGCGGACCAGGGTGCGGGTGGGGGTGTGGAGCGAAAGCGACATCTGGCCTCACCCATCCATTCGGTGGGAACGACGGGGCGCTTGAGAGTGCTCCTGCTCCGGTCAACGCACGTCGGGGCTGGTTGTCGCGCTCAGCGCAGCTCCTGCGAGCCGCCCGGTGTGGCGCCTCAGCGCCCCAGCCGCACCCAGTCGGAGAACTCCTCCCACACGCCCCCCAGCCGCCACGCGGCCTCCGCGAGGGAGTGGCGCAGCGAGAGCGTCCACCGGGGCTCGTACGCCCACCACCGCGCCGCCCCCCACGTCAGGCACGCGAGCACCACCACCGCCGCCAGGACGGCCGCCACGACGGCGCCGGTGGAGAGCCGCGTGGGGGCGGGGGCTGCGTGCCGCACGACCACGAGCGCGAGCGCCGGGGCGTGGGCGAGGGTGCGGTGGAGCACACCCTTATCGTACGCGCAGCGCAGGTCCGCGTACGCTCAGAGCAGGTCCGCGACCGCCGCCACCGCCTCGCGCAGCACGACCTCGGGCGCCAGCGTGGCGTCGAGCTGCGCGCACCCGCTCCGGCTCGGCGCGGGCGAGGTCGCTCGTAGGCGGCGGCGATCGCGCGAAGAAGCCTCGCCCTCGCGCTCCAGCCGGTCGGGTCCTCGCGCGCGCGGGTGTGCTGGCGCGCGCGGCCGGTCGGCGGGCGGCGACGCGCAGCAGCAGCGTGCGGTCGGGCGCCAGCCCGCCGGTGGCGAACGGGTTGAGCGCGCGGACCGCCTCGACGCCGAGCGCGCGGCCGGCGCCCTGGTAGGCCAGCGAGGAGTCGATGTAGCGGTCGAGCAGCACCACGGCGCCGCCGTCCAGCAGCGGCACGAGGCGCTCCTCGCACGAGCTGCGCGCGCGCGGCCGCGTACAGCAGCGCCTCGGCGCGCGCGCCGACCGTCGAGCCCGGGTCCTTGACGAGCGCGCGGATGCGCTCGGAGAGCTCGACGCCGCCGGGCTCGCGCAGCAGCTCGACGCGCGGCCGCGCGCCGCGCGAGCGCGCGCCGGCGAGCGCGCGAGGCGAGCGTCGTCTTGCCGGCGCCGTCGAGGCCCTCGATCGTGATCAGCCTGCCGCGGGGCACGCGCGGCGACGGTAGCGCGCGCCGTCGGCGCCGTGCGCCGCGTCGCCGCGCGGTCTAGCATGCGGGCGAGCATGCGCGTCCTCGACGCTGCGGCGAGCGCGCCTCTCCCCGGCATCGACGCCCACCCGCACGCCCGCGCGGTGCTCGTGCCGGCGCTGCCGCCGCGGGCGCGCCCTCGCACGCCTACCTCTTCCACGGGCCCGCCGGCGCCGGCAAGCGCGCAGTCGCGCGCGCGTTCGCCGCGGCGCTGCTCGCGCGACGGCGCGCGCGACCCCGAGGGCGTCGCCGAGCGGGTCGCGCGCGGCGCGCACCCGGACCTCACCTGGGTGACGCCCTCGGGCGCCGCGGAGATGCTCGTCGCGGACATCGAGCGAGCCGGTCGTCGCGGCCGCGGCGCGCACGCCGTTCGAGTCCGCGCCGGCGGGTGTTCGTGATCGAGGCGCGCGGACACGATGAACGACGCAGGCGGCCAACCGGCTGCTCAAGACGCTCGAGGAGCCGCCCGCGTTCGCCCACCTGCTGCTGCTCACCGACGCGCCGCGGGGACGTGCTGGCGACGATCGCCTCGCGCTGCCAGCCGTGCGCTTCGACCCGCTGCCCGCGCGGAGCGGATCGCAGCGCGCCTGAGCGCGGCGGTGGACGGCGAGCGCGCGCTCGCCTGCGCGCGCCTGGCGCGAGGGCGACGCGCGCGCCTCGCGCGCGAGCGCTGCGCTCGGCGAGGACGGCGGCGGCTGGCGAGCGGGAGGCCGCGCAGGCGCGCGCCGCGCGAGCGGTCGCTCGTGGCGCGCTGACGAGACACGACGCGCGCGCCCTGGACTCGCGCTGCTGGAGGCGCGCGCAGGAGGCGGGCGCGCAGGCCGGCGAGCGCGCGCAGGAGCGCCTGGCGGACGAGCTCGAGCTCGTACCCAGCCGCGAGCGCCGCCGCCACGAGCGCGAGGCGCCGACGCCGGCGCGCGGCGCGGAGCGGCGCGCGCGCACGCGCACGCTCGACCTCGGCCTGCGCCTGCGCGAGCTGTGGCTGCGCGACGCGCTGGTGCGTGGCGAGGGGGCGGCCGAGCTGGTGCACGCGGTGGACCGCCGCGCCGCGCTCGAGCGCGACGCGGCGGGCGCGGGCGCCCGAGCGCGCTGCGGGCGGGCGGTCGAGCTCGTGGGCGACACGCGCCTGCGGCTGGCGCTGAACGTCTCCGAGGAGCTCGCGCTCGAGGCGCTCGCCTACCGCATCATGGACCTGTCCCGGTAGGTCCTAGGCGGAGTGCGCCGCGACGGCGTAGGCGTCCCCGTCGCAGCCGCCCGCGAGCAGCGGTGCGACGCGACGCGCGAGCGCCTCGCGCAGGGCGCGGACGGAGGCGTGGTAGCCGCGCGCGTGGACGGGGAGGGGATGGGAGCCCGGCCCCCCGGGCGCGGCGCGGCCTCCGGGGCCGGGGGCGCCGGGCGCCGGGGGCGCCGACGCCTCCGCCCCGGCCCCCGCCGCCCCCAGGTGGAGCAGCGCGGCGTCGGCGGCGCGGGCGCGCGCGGCGGCCTGCGCCCACATGACCTCCAGGTACGCGAGCGCAGCGGGGAGCTGCTCCGCGGGCAGGCGGGCGCCCTCGAGCTGGTGCACGACGGGCAGCACCTCGCGGTGCAGCAGGTGCTGCTCGGCGTGGGCGCGCAGCAGCAGGGAGACGTCCGGCGGAGGGTCGCAGGCACGCATGTCACTCCTCTCGACTGCCCCCGGCTGGGCCTTGAGAAGCCCGCCTAAAGCCAAACAGGGAGAGGACCGATGCCCACAGGGTGGTGGCTCTCCTCGACCGTGATCCCGCCGCCCGCGCGCCCGGGCAGTACACCCGCACGATCGTGCAGCGGCTGCGCATCCGCACGCTGCTGACCCTGGGGGCGGTGGCCGCGGTCACGACGGTGGCGGGCCGCCGCTTCGGCTGGCAGGACCCGCGCTTCCTGGGGGCCGAGGTGGGCCTTCTTCTAGTCATCCTCGCCGTCTTCCGGTGGGTCCTCCCCCTCGTCGACCGCCACGACCGCGGCGCGACCGGCGAAGAGGAGGTGGGGGGACTGCTGGCGGAGCTCACCCCGCGGGGGTGGCACGTCGTGCACGACGCCACCCTCGGCCGCGGCAACGTCGACCACGTCCTCGTCGGCCCCGGCGGGGTGTACACCGTCGAGACCAAGAGCCACGCGGGCCCCGTGCACGTGGCGCGGCTGCACGGCGCAGTGCTGCGCCAGGCGCAGGCGCAGCGCCGGGCGGTCGAGCGGGCGGTGGGCGAGCACGTGGAGCCGCTGGTCGTGTACAGCCGCGCGTGGGTGGACCGCCCCCTGAGCCGCCGCCGGGGGGTGCGGGTGGTGCCCGCGCGGATGGTCCTCGGCTACGTCAGCCGCCAGCCCCCGCGGCTGAGCCCCGCGGAGGTGGAGCGCGTGCACACGCGCCTGAGGGAGGCGCTGGCGGCGGACGCGAGTCAGAGACGATGGCCTATCCGGGGCCGCGCAACCAGCTAGCCTGAAGGGGTGGCGAGCGCCGCGAGCACCCCGACCCTCCCCGCCGCGGCGCGGCCCGCGCGCGCGGCGCTGCCGCCCGGCCCCCGGTGGCCGGCCCTGGCGCAGACCGTCGCGTGGGCGGCGTCGCTGCCGTGGATGCTCGACCGGTGCCGCGCCCGGTACGGCGAGGTCTTCACGGTGCACTTCGCCCCCAGCGGCCGGCGCATGGTGGTCCTCAGCGGTGCGGAGGCCGTCAAACAGGTGTTCAGCGCCCCGCCCGAAGCGGTGCCCTCGGCGGTGGGCACCTCGCCGCTCGCGTCCGTGATGGGCCCCAGCTCCGTGCTGACGCTCACCGGCCCCGAGCACCTGCGCCAGCGCCGCCTGCTGCTGCCCCCCTTCCACGGGGAGCGGATGCGCGAGTACGAGGACGTCGTGGTGCAGGCGACGCGGCGCGACATGGCGGGGTGGCCGATGGGCACGCCGGTGAGCACGCAGCCCCACACCCGCGCGATCACGCTCGAGGTGATCCTCAGGGCGGTGTTCGGCGTGGAGGCCGAGCAGATGAACGAGCTGCGGCAGGCCATCGGTGAGCTCTTCCAGCCCCTGCGCCTGCCGACGCTGCTGCGCATCGCGCTGAGCCGCCCGACGCTCGAGCGCCCGCAGGGCGACCTCGGCCGCGCGCTCGATCGGCTGGACGCGGTCATCCACGCCGAGCTGGCCCGCCGCCGCGGGAGCGCGAACCTCGGCGCGCGCGGCGACATCCTTTCGCTGCTGATGCAGGCGCGCGACGAGCAGGGCGTGGCGATGAGCGACTCCGAGCTGCGCGACGAGCTCGTGACGCTGCTGCTCGCCGGCCACGAGACGACCGCGACCACGGTGGCGTGGGCGGTGGAGCGGCTCGTGCGCCACCCCGCGGCGCTCGCGCGGCTGACCGCGGAGGTGGACGCGGGCGAGAGCGAGGAGTACCTGCAGGCCGTCGTCCACGAGACGCTGCGCCTGCGCCCCGTCGTGCCGCTCGTGATCAGGGTGCTGCAGGAGCCGCTCACGGTCGCCGGCCACGAGCTGCCGCCCGGCACGCGCGTGGCGCCGTCGGTGTGGCTCACCAACCGCGACCCGCGCGCGTACGAGGCCCCCGAAGAGTTCCGCCCCGAGCGCTTCGCGGGCCGCCAGCCGGACACGTCCACGTGGATCCCCTTCGGCGGCGGCGTGCGCCGCTGCATCGGCGCGGCGTTCGCGACGATGGAGGCACGGCTGATGCTGCGCACGATCCTCGCCGAGCTGCACCCGACCCTCCCGCGGCGCGCGCGCAGGGCGGGCGAGCGGGTCCGCCGGCGCGCGATCACACTCGTGCCGGCGCAGGGCGCGCGCGTGGTGTGGAGCCGGCGCTCGTAGGGGAGGGGAGGAGGACCCCCACAAGGGGGGTCGGGGGCGGGCGTTCTTGGCGCGGCGCGGGGGGCGCGGGCCAAGAACGGGCTCACTCAGCGGGCCACACGAGGACGGTGCCGCTGACCGCCGCGACGTGCGCCCCGAGCCCGCTCGCCTCCAGCGTGTAAGCGCCGGGCGCGAGGCCGTCGATCTCGGTGCGCACCGTGCCGCCCGAACCGCGCGGCACGCGCGACTCGACGAGCCCGCCGGCCTCGTCGAAGAGGGCGATACGCAGCGCGACGCGGGGGTCGTCGGTGGCGGTGACCGCGACCGGCAGCGGCTCCCCCGCGAGGACGAGCTCGGGCGCGTCCAGGCGCAGCTCGACGGCGCCTGCCGCGCGCACGTGGATCGGCCGGGCGGCGAGGACACCCTCCAGCTCGTCCAGCGCCGCGGGGTTGCGCTGGAGGTTGCCGTGCCGGTCGGGGACGCGGCGCAGCGTGTTGCTGTCCAGCGTCACGTCCGCGCGGCAGGCGGCGACGAGCGGGACGGTCGCGTCGCCGTAAAGCTCTCCCTCGGCGCCGTAGGTGTCAAGGCATTCGACGCGTCCGCCGGCGAGCCGCACGGTCGTGGCCGTCGGCTGGGAGATGCCGACGATCGCGTGCGTGGCCGCGAGGCTCGCGGGCCGCCGCGCCTCCGCCTCGCGCAACTGCGCGTGAAAGCGCAGCGCGTCCGCGACCCGCTCCGCGTCGAGCTCCGGTACCGCGACCTCGGTGAGCTTCGCCAGGTCGCCGCCGTGCTCGACGCACGCATACTCCGGGAGCAGTTGATGCAACGCCGGCAGGCTCCGCGCGAACGCCGTGAGGTCGGCCGTCAACGGGCCGAGGCCCCGGCGCACCCCGTTGACGAGCTGCTCGAGCGCCCGCGCCGCGCCGCGGTAGGGGGTGCCGAGCGTGATCACCTTGCGCGTGTGCCCGGCGCCCCCCTCGTGCTCGACGTACCAGCGGGCGACGAGGCCGCCCATCGAGTGGCAGACGAACACCAGCTGCGCGTTGGCGTACGCTCCGCCCTGCGCTCGCCACCGCTCCAGCGCCGGCTCGACGACCGCCCGCAGCCACGCTCCGGTGCAGCGGTTCGAGAGGCGCCAGTCGTAGGCGACCGGGAGCAGGTTCCCCGGGGGCGCGTCCGGGTCGCCGGGGGCGGTCTCGCGGTAGCCGAGCTCGCGCAGCCGTGCCAGCAGCGGGTCGTAGCCCCGGACCGGGGTCCAGAGGCCGGGGAGCAGGTGCAGGTCGGGCATCAGCGCGACCGGCTCCACCCCGTCGCCGGGGTGCGCGTCGCCGAGATCCTCGGGGAGAGTCAGGTCTCCGAGCGAGCGCCCGAGGGTCGCGATCGCGCGCAGCGCGGAGCCGGCGGAGGGGGACCACACCAGGCGCCCCCGGTGGCGCAGGGTGCTGCCCATGATGCCGGGGAGCACGACGACGAGGTCGGTGGGAGGGATGTCGGGTGGGGACATCGTCAGGCGGAGGCATCGTCAGGCGGAGGCGCGTCGGGCGGGGCGTCGTCGCCGTCCGCCTCCGTCTCCGCCGGCGACGCGGCCGCGGGGTCGAGCGGGGCGGCGAGCTCCGCGATCAGCGACAGGACCGCGGGGTGCTGCTTGCCGAGGTTGGCGAGGCGGGCGATCCAGGCGGCGGATTGGGCCTCATCGAGCGTGCGCGCTTGGGCGAGCAGCTCCGACGCACGCTCGCCCTCGTCCGCGATCGCTGCGGCGACGGCCGTGAAGAAGCAGGCCTCCGCTGCCTGCGTGGGGGTGGTGGCGGCTGTATATGCGACGAGGGCGGTGGGCGCCAGGGCGTCCGGCGCGGGGCGAGCGGCGAGCGTCGCGAGCAGCGTGGGGAAGCACGCGGGCTCCTCGAGTGCATCGAGTGCGGCCGTGTCTTCACTGAGGGCCGTAAGCACGAGCAGCGCCTGAGCGCGGTGGGGGCGCGGGTCCTGCGGATTCTCGGCTGCGGCCGCGTCGATCGTCGCGGCCACGACCTCGTCGAGCAACTCCGCGCGGCGCTCGGCGAGCAGGGTGCGCTGGGTCTGGGTGTCGCCGGCCATGAATGCACGAGCAAGGAGCGCCAGGAGCAGCGGCCTGTAGGCGGCCTCGACCCCCTCTGCGCGAGCGCGCTCACGCAGCGCCACATATCGCTGGGCATCGTCGTTGGTGACCCGCAGGAGCGTCTCCTGAACCGCTACGTCCGCGGTGGGATCGAGCAATTCCGAATGAGTGTCCAGATAGTCACGCTCCTCGGAATAAGTGTCGGTTTCGACCCATGCGAGGGCTGACGCGAGCAGGCCTTGATCGACAGTGAGCCACTGCGGCGGGGGTTTGCCGGTGGCGTGCTCGAAGCGCCTGTCGAACTCGGTGGTCTCGGCCTCGCGATGGCGGCGCGCCTGAGCGTGCAGCGCGCCGAGCAGACCTCGTTGCTCCCCAGCCAGCGAGATCGCGGTGGCGAGCCAGGTAACGGCGCGCGGCTCGCCGGCGTCGGCGCGGCTCGCTCTGGCGAGAAGCAGCCCAAGCTCCGGCGCGCGGCTCGGAACTATCGAGCACCTCCTTCCAGGCAGCGTCGGCCCGCTCTGGCTCGCCGACCTCTTTGCAATGCCTGTCCAGGTTGTTGAGAGCTGTCGCCAGGTCGCTTGTGAAGGCTGGATTGTCCTGTGCGAGTGCGCGATAGATGGCGATTGCTTCTTTGGCTGGGGGGAGCGCGTCTTGGGGGCGGCCCACTGCGCTGTAGAGGCCGCCGAGGTTGTTGAGCGCCATCGCCAGGTCCCCTGTGAAGGCCGGGTTGTCGTTGGCGAGCGCGCGATAGATGGCGATTGCTTCTTTGGCTGGGGGGAGCGCGTCTTGGGGGCGGCCCACTTCGCTGTAGAGGCCGCCGAGGTTGTTGAGCGCTCCCGCTAGGTTGCCTGTGAAGGCCGGGTTGTCGTTGGCGAGCGCGCGGTAGGCGGTGATTGCTTCTTTGGCTGGAGGGAGTGAGTCCTGAGGGCGGCCCATTGCGCTGTAGAGGCTGCCGAGGTTGTTGAGCGCCATCGCCAGGTCCCCTGTGAAGGCCGGGTTGTCGTTGGCGAGCGCGCCGTAGATGGTGAGTGCCTCTTCGGCTGGGAGAAGTGCGTCGTTGGGGCGGCCCACTTCGCTGTAGCGGTTGCCGAGGTTGTTGAGCGCCATCGCCAGGTCCCCTGTGAAGGCCGGGTTGTCGTTGGCGAGCGCGCGGTAGATGGTTACTGCCTCTTCGGCTGGGGGGAGTGCGTCCCGGGGGCGGCCCACTGCGCTGTAGAGGCCGCCGAGGTTGTTGAGCGCCATCGCCAGGTCGCCTGTAAAGGCCGGGTTGTCGTTGGCGAGCGCGCCGTAGATGGTGAGTGCCTCTTCGATTGGGGGGAGTGCATCTAGGGGGCGGCCCACCCCGGTGTAGAGGCCGCCGAGGTTGTTGAGCGCCATCGCCAGGTCGCCTGTAAAGGCCGGGTTGTCGTTGGCGAGCGCGCGATAGATGGTGAGTGCCTCTTCGATTGGGGGGAGTCCGTCCTGGGGACGGCCCACTTCGCTGTAGAACTTGCCGAGGTTGTTGAGCGCCATCGCCAGGTCGCCTGTGAAGGCCGGGTTGTCGTTGGCGAGCGCGCGGTAGGTGGTTACTGCCTCTTTGATTGGGGGGAGTGCATCCTGGGGGCGGCCCACTTCGCTGTAGATGTTGCCGAGGTTGTTGAGCGCCGTCGCCAGGTCGCCTGTGAAGGCCGGGTTGTCGTTGGCGAGCGCGCGGTAGGTGGTTACTGCCTCTTTGATTGGGGGGAGTGCGTCCTGGGGGCGGCCCACTGCGCTGTAGAGGCCGCCGAGGTTGTTGAGCGCCGTCGCCAGGTTGCCTGTGAAGGCCGGGTTGTCGTTGGCGAGCGCGCGGTAGGTGGTTACTGCCTCTTCGATTGGGGGGAGTGCGTCCAGGGGACGGCCCACTTCGCCGTAGAACTTGCCGAGGTTGTTGAGCGCCATCGCCAGGTTGCCTGTGAAGGCCGGGTTGTCGTTGGCGAGCGCGCGGTAGATGGTGAGTGCCTCTTCGATTGGGGGGAGTGCATCCTGTGGGCGGCCCACTTCGCTGTAGCGGTTGCCGAGGTTGTTGAGCGTCATCGCCAGGTTGCGTGTGAAGGCTGGGTTGTCGTTTGCGAGCGCGCGGTGGGTGGCTACTGCCTCTTCGGCTGGGGAGAGTCCGTCGTTGGGGCGGCCCACCCCGCCGTAGAGGCCGCCGAGGTTGTTGAGTGCCATCGCCAGATTTCCGGTGTATGCGGGGTTCTCAGCGGCGACTCCGCGGTAGGTTGCGACCGCCTCCTCGGCCGGGGAGACGGCGTCGAGTTTGCGGTCCTGGCGATCGAGGATTTCGGCGATCGAGGACGCCGCTGCCCCCACGTCTGCAACCAACGCCATCTCGCCTTGCGCGAGGCTCCGCAGGAGGTCGAGGCCGCGTGGACCAGCCAGCGCGGCGTGGAACCACGCGTAGCGCCACAGATAGGCCGGCTCGCGCACCGGAACGCCGACGTCGAGCAGCGTCGCGTACCGCGCGAGCAGCGCCTCCGCGACCGGCTGCGCAGCGGGGTCGAAGGGCTGCTCGCGGGTACCGCGGTACGGCGGGCGCAGGTGGTCGGCGAGGCTCTGGTGCGCAAGGCGGTAGACGGCCTCGCCGTCCTCGCCGTCCTGCACGACGTAGCGGCCGAGCTGCTCGAGGACCCACGCCAGGACATCCCGGTCTTCGGTGAGATCGGGCACGAGCGCGCGTGCGACGCAGAGCCACTCGGCTTCGGGAAAGCCCGCGCCCAACCCCCAGGTGAGCGCCGCGAGGAGCTCGCGGGCCAGCTCCGCCGCCGTGATGCCTCGGGCCACATCGAGGGCGTCGTGCGCCTCCACGCGCGCCAGATCCGCGTCGAGCGCCTCGCCGATCGAGCCGCTGACCTGCTCGCGCCACTCGTCTACGGAGGTGTCGATCGGGCCCTCAGTGAGGCGGTCTGCCACGAGCCGCGCGAGCAGGAATGGGCTGCCGCCCGTCATCGGCGTCACGTGGATGAAGTGCTCGGCGACCGCCGCACCCTCCATGCGCTCGTCGACGCCGGCGAGGCGGGCGAGGAGGTAGTCGCGCATGTCTACGCGCCCCCGCTCCTGGATCGCGGGCTCGTCGAGGTCGAGCTCCGCCCCTCGCGGCGTCAGCGTTGCCACCAGCGACTCATCGCCGCGCCAAAGCTCCCGCGTGGAGACGATCACGACCGCGTGCTCGGCGAGCCGGCGAAGCAGGTCCTCGGCGAGCGCGAAGGCCTGCCCGCGCGCCTCGTCGAGGCCGTCGACGATCACCACGGGCGGCGGCTTGCCGGTTTCGACGGTGCGCTGCACCTGCCCCACCAGCTCGCTGGCGTTGCGCCGCTCCTCCTGACGTGTGAGCACGTCGCAGCGCACGAGCTCCTCCCCGAGCAGATCGGCGGCGCGATCGGCCGTGAGCCCCCGGGCATGGATGTGCGCCTGCACGGAGCGCTCGCCGGGGTCGGCGTGGCGCCATGCCCGTTCCTCTTTGAGAAGGCGCTCGCGCTCCTGGGGATTGGAGAGGCTCACGACGCGGCCGACGATCGCCGACTTGCCGGTCCCCGCCGAGCCACTCACGACGTGCATGCCCGCCCGCCCGGAGTGCACCCACTCCACCACGCGATCGACCTCGGCGGTCCGGCCCGTGAACCAGGACCGCTCGTCTCCTCGCGCCCCGCTGCGCGCGGCGAGCAGCAGGTGCTCTACCACCTGCTCGGGCGCTCCCCGTTTGTACAACGGGTTCGGGAGCATCCACCACGCGTCGCCGTTGCCCTCGTACTGCGGCCGCTGGACCTCGCTGTCCCACTCCTTTATCAGCGCGTCGCAGAGGTCGTCGCCCCGAATGCGCTCGTTGTGCACCGACCAGCGGACCCGCATGTAAGGGGTCTGCGGTCCGTCCTCCAGCAGCTCCAGCAGCTTGCGCCCGAGCAGTCCGTCGCGGGCCGTCTCAAGCGGTAGACACGAGGCCAAAACTCCCACCCACAGGTGCTCGGCGTCAGGGGGCCGCGCCTGCATAACGGCGGCGACGACAGAGGCCGCGGAGATCGCGTTCCCGGAGTAGCAGGTATCGACGATGAGGAGGATCTGGTTGGCGCCGGATTGCGCGGCTGCCAAGCCGAGGTCGCCGCCGATGTCGAGCCCGTCCTCCTTGGCGGGATCGCTGTCACGGGCGAGCAGGCGCAGGCGGACGACCTGCGAGGGGATGGCGTGGCCGGCCCAGTGGACCACGAGGGGTTTGGGATCGTCCCCCATCGAGTCCTTGAGGTCCCTCAACAGGTCCCGTACCGTCTGCTCGTCGGGGTTCGGCAGCGGCTCGCCCGTGAAGGAAGCTCCCAACAGGGCTCTCAGCTCCTGCACATCCCGTACGGCGTAGTCGAGCCGTTTCAGCGTCGCCGCGTCGTACTCATCCACGCCGACCCCGACGTAGCGCCCCGTCTTGATCGCCTCGCTGTCCATCTCGGCCCGCAAGCCTACGCGAAAGATTGGGAAATAGACCATCGTCTTCAACGCCCGCCCCCCACGGACCCCAACCGACCGTCGCAACCGCACAACGGGGTACGGTTCGGAGGATGAACGAGATCCTGGCCGCGATCGAGGCCGCCCGGCGGGGTCTGGAGGAGCGCCCCGGCGATCCCCTGGCGTGCGCCCGCGCGCGCGGCGCGCTGAGCCAGGCGCGGGAGCTGTGGGAGACCCTCGACCCCACCCGGCGCGCCGCGCTCAAGAGCCCGGCGGCGGCACTGAAGGAGGCGGTGGAAGCGCAGAGCAACGACGCCGGCCCGCCGCCGGAGCCGCAGGCGCTGCTCGAACGCTTCGGCCTGAACGAGTTCCGCCCGGGACAGCAGGAGGCGGTGGCCGCCGCGCTCGCGGGCCGCGACAGCCTCGTGGTGATGCCGACGGGCGCGGGCAAGTCGCTCTGCTACCAGCTCCCCGCCCTGGCCGAGCGCGGCCTCGTGGTCGTCGTGAGCCCCCTGATCGCCCTGATGAACGACCAGTGGCAGCGCCTGCGGGAGACCGAGGTGCGGGCCGTGATGCTCGCCTCGGGCATGGCGGAGGGCCATAATGCTCAAGCACTCCTGGACGTCGAGTCGGGGTGGGCGCAGCTCGTGCTCGCCGCCCCCGAGCGCTTCGCCTCGCGCCGCTTCCGCGAAGCGCTGGGCACGCGCCGGGTGGGGCTGTTCGTCGTCGACGAGGCGCACTGCGTGGCCGAGTGGGGCCACGACTTCCGCCCCGACTACCTGCGCCTGCACGGCGCGATCGCCGCACTCGGGCGTCCTCCGGTGATGGCCGCGACGGCCACCGCGACCCCCCGCGTGGCGGGTGAGATCGCCGCGCGGCTCGGCCTGCGGGAGTGGGTGGCGGTGAGCTCCGGCTTCGATCGGCCGAATCTGTCTTTCGACGTCGTGCGCGTCGAAGGCAAGGGCGCCGTCGCCCGCAAGCGCGCCGCGCTGGAGCACGTGCTGCGCGCGCCGGACGCCCGCCCGGCGATCGTGTACTGCGGCACACGCAAGGACACCGAGGAGGTCGCGGAGACGATCGCCGCCCGGGGCATCCCCACGGTGGCCTACCACGCCGGCCTGCGCCCCGAAGCGCGCCACCGCGCGCAGGCGGCGTTCATGGAGGGCAAGGCGGAGGTCGTGGTCGCCACCAACGCGTTCGGCATGGGCGTCGACAAGGCGGACGTGCGCACAGTCGCGCACTGGGCGATCCCCACGAGCCTGGAGGCCTACTACCAGGAGGCGGGCCGCGGCGGCCGCGACGGCCGCCCTGCGCGCGCGGTGCTGCTCGCGTCGCGGATGGACCTGGGAAGGTTGATCCGCTTCAACACCGACCGCAGCACGACCGTCGAGGACGTGCGCGCCTACCTCGCCACCCTCGCCCGCCGCGCGCGGGCCGAAGACCCCCCGGACCCGGGCGAACGCTCCGGCCCCGACGACCCCGGCTCACACCAGCCTCCCGCCCCCCACCCTCCGGCGGCCACGGTGGAGCTCGCCCCCGGCGAGCTCGCCGACGAGGAGCGCGTGCTGCTCTCGATCGCCGAGCGCGCCGGCGCGGCGGAGCTGGAGCCGGGCGCGCGGGGCGGGCTGCGCGTGCGCCTCACCGGCCGCCTCGACGGCCGTGCCGCCCACCAGGCGCTCAAGGCGGCGCGGGACCGCGGGTGGGAGTCCTACAGAGCGATCGAGCGCTTCATCGCCAACGACGAGGAGTGCCGCCGCCGCCAGATCCTCGAGCACTTCGGCGACCCCCAGCAGGGCGTCCCCGAGGGCCGCTGCTGCAGCGTGTGCGACCCCGACCCCGAGCTGGAGCGGGCGCTCGCCGCGGCCACCCGCGTCATGCGGAGCGCCACCCGCACGGCCCCGCCTCTCGGCAACGCGAGCGCCACCCGCAACGGCGCCTCCGCCAACGGCGTGGCCAGCAATGGCGCCGGCGCGAACGGCGCGGCCGCCGACGACGACGGCGCCGTCCCCAACGGTCTCGCCACCCACGCTTCCGCGCCGCCCCCCGAGCCGGTGGACGAGGCGCAGTACGAGAAGCTCAGGGCGTGGCGCCTCGGCCAGGCGGAGGGCAAGCCGGCGTTCACGGTGGCGGCGAACACGGTGCTGGAGGAGATCCTGCGCCGCCGCCCGGGAAGCCTGGAGGAGATGATCGAGATCCGCGGCATCGGCCCGGCCTTCTGCGAGAAGCACGGCGAGTCCCTGCTGGAGGCGCTGGCAGCGCTGTAGGGCCGCCCGCCGCCGCCAGCCTCGACACCGAGGCGCACCCGCCTGGCGATAGCATCGGAGTCTGCGCCGACGTAGCTCAGCTGGTAGAGCACTTCACTCGTAAGCGCTCGCTTGGAGGGGGAGGAAAACCGCGAGTTAGAGCCGTTTTTTGGCTCGATAGCTCGAAAGGCACCCCTTCCGTGTGCGGTCAGATGAGGACGGCTGCGGACAAAGAATACACGGTCCTCCGGGTACCCCAGCGGCACGGAATCGAGAGCCGACGCGGGGAGTCGAACCCCGGACCCCTCGCTTACGAAGCGAGTGCTCTGGCCATCTGAGCTACGTCGGCGTGGTGCCCCGGAATGCTACCGCGCTCGGTTTCCCGGGCCCCGGACCCCCGGCGCCCGCTGGTCGGCCGAATGTTCTTGGGGGAAGCAGGCTCGTCGGCACGATAGACGATTGGGGGTAGTGCGGCCTGTCTCGGCGAGTTCGTTGCAGGGAGCGGGGCTGCTCGACGGATTAGCGATTGGGGGATGTTGCGGCCTTGTCCCGCTGCGCGCCTGCGGCCCCGTCAACCGGGCGGGCACAGTCTCTAGTGGTCTGTCATTGAAATAAGTGGTGGTTGGTGGTATGATGAATCATGCGCGCTCCAACCCCTCCTCTGAAGGTCAGCGAGCCTCAACGCGAAGTGCTCGAAACGTTGTCTCGTTCCCAGACCGCGGCGCACCGCGATGTCCAACGAGCAAAAGCGCTGCTGATGGCCGGCGACGGCTTCGCGACGACACGCGTCGCGCACGAGATCGGGGTGTCTCCGGCAACGGTCACCAGGTGGCGTGAGTGCTTTGAACGGGACGGCCTGAAGGCATCGGTGAAGGTCCAGCCTGGCCGGGGGCGCAAGCCGTCTATCTCGCCGGCAAAGGTCCAGGAGATAGTTCACGCGACGCTGCACGAGAAGCCGCTCGGTGAGACGCATTGGAGCTGCCGGTCGATGGCTCGCGCGCACGGCGTTTCACACACAACGGTCCAGAAGATATGGGCCGCTCGCGGTCTGAAGCCGCACCGGGTCGAGACGTTCAAGCTGTCGAAGGACCCGCGGTTCGAGGAGAAGCTCGCTGATGTCGTGGGCCTATACCTGAACCCGCCCGAGCGCGCGATAGTGCTGAGCATGGACGAGAAGTCCCAGATCCAAGCGCTGGATCGCACCCAGCCGTCGTTGCCGATGAAGACCGGGCGGGCCGGGACGATGACCCACGACTACAAACGCAACGGGACCACCACCCTATTCGCCGCGCTGGACGTCCTGAGCGGTTCGGTGATCGGCCAATGCCTGCCCCGCCACCGCCACAGCGAGTTCCTCACGTTCCTGCGCACGATCGACCGGACCGTCCCCAGGCGCTTGCAGATCCATCTGATCCTCGATAACTACGCGACCCACAAGCACCCCAACGTCAAAGCGTGGCTCGCCAAGCACCCCCGCTTCCACCTGCACTTCACGCCAACGTCCTCAAGCTGGCTGAACATGGTCGAGGGGTTCTTCGCGCAGCTCACCAACAAAGCGCTCCGCCGCGGCGCCTTCGCCTCAGTCCCCGACCTGATCACAGCGATCGACGCCTACCTGACAGCGAACAACACCAACCCCACACCATTCACCTGGACCAAGACCGCCGACCAGATCGTTGAGAAAGTCCAGCGCGGACGCATGACACTCAACGCAATCACCAACTAAAACGCTGACAGACCACTAGCTGGGCGCTCAGCGGGCGCTCCAGGGGCTCCAGGTGTGTCTGTACCTCGCTGACGCCGGGACGGGCGCGGATCGCTTGCGCGATGCGCTCAGTGACCGCGAGCGCTTCTTGTAGGGCGAGATCGGCGGGGAACTTCAGATGCAAGGAGACGCTGGCAGAACCTATGTGCCCGATGTCTCCATCGGCACCGAGGCCGGCAGCCGTTGCTCGACCCGTGGCGGCACACGCAAACGGGCGGTGGGGATACTCGGAGCAGACGGCCACGCTGGCGCGGAAAAGATTGGAAAGCTCGCCGGGAAGGAATCCCGCGACGGTGGAGTCATTACAGGAAGCGCGCGACAGGCGGGCCGTGCGTTGATCGCTGCCGCAGCGAGCCAGGAAAGTCTCGTCCGATACCCCGAACCACAGGAGACACCCCAGTGCCTAGAACGTCGATCCTTGCTCTACTTGGTGTTGCGCTGGCGGTCGCCGGCTGCGGCAGCTCCAGCAGCACCAGCAGCTCGTCCAGCACGTCGGCCGCGGCGAGCGCTACCACGACCACGAGCGCAAGCTCCTCTCCGTTCCTGGCAAATCTGAAGACTGTCAGCAAGGTCGCCTCGACGGTCCCGGCCAACGGCGACGTGAATCCGTACGGCATCGTGTCCGTGCCCACCAGCGTGGGCAAGCTCCAGGCGGGCCAGATGCTGATAAGCAACTTCAACGCCAAGGAAAGTGCCAAGGAGAGCGGTCAGGGCACCGGCACGACAATCGTGCAGGTCTCGACCGCGGGGAAGGTCTCGCTGTTTGCGACGATCGATGCGAAGACGCTCCCCGGCCCATGCCCAGGCGGCGTCGGGCTGACGACGGCGCTGAACATCCTGCCGGGCGGCTACGTCGTCGTGGGCAGCCTGCCAACCACAAACGGCAAGACGGCGACCGCGAAGTACGGCTGCCTGATCGTGCTCGACAGCGAAGGCAAGACGGTCGAGACGATCGCCAGCAAGAACATCCAGGGTCCGTGGGACTCGACCGCTAAGAGCAAAGGTTCCAAGACCAGTCTGTTCGTCAGCAACGCGCTCAATGGCGGTGCTGCGAAGGGCATCCATACGATTGACAACTCGACCGTGCTGCGGATCGAACTGGAATCCGGGGAAAACCAGACGCCGAAGGTGCTGAACGAAACGGTGATCGCCAACGGCATCCCCTGGGTCGATTCAGCGGAAGCCCTCGTGCTGGGCCCGACCGGACTCGCGCTCGCCTCCAACGGGACGCTGTATGTGGCCTCGACCGAAGACAGCAAGATCCTCGCGATCTCCGAAGCGACGACGCGCACGACGCCCGCCGCGAAAGGCGGCACCGTCCTCACCGAAGGCGGCCACCTCAAGGAACCGCTCGGCATGGTGCTCGCACCGAACGGCAACATCATCACCAGCAACGGTGGTGACGGCAACATGGTCGAAACGACACCCGCCGGCCAGCAGGTAGCCGTGCAGACCGCCGACAAGAAGACTGGAGCCGGATCCCTGTTCGGCCTGGCGATCGCCCCCGAAGGCAAGGGCATCTACTTCGTAGACGACGGCGAAAGCACGCTGAACCTGCTGCACAAAGGCCAACCGGCCACGCCGGCGCTCTCGAGCACGACGACGGGCGCGGCTACCACGACCCCGTCTGCTCCTGCGACCAAGTCGGTAAGCCTCGCCGTCCGTACCCTGCCAACCGTCGGGGCGGTGCTCGTGAACGCCGAAGGCCACACGCTCTACACCTTCGCGCCCGACCAGCACTCCAAGGTCACGTGCGTGTCCTCGTGCGCGACGCTGTGGCCGCCGTTGAAGCTCGCGAGCGGTGAAACCGCCGCCGGGCCGCCGCAGCTGAAGGCGTCGCTGCTGGGCAGCGACCCTGACCCCGAAGGCGGCAGTGTCGTCACCTACGCGGGCTGGCCGCTCTACGCCTACGCGGCCGACTCGGCGGCCGGCCAGGACAACGGACAGGCGCTCGAAGCCAACGGCGGCCTGTGGTACGTCATCGCACCGTCCGGCAAGGTCATCACGACGCACTGAGATCGTCCTGCCGGAAGGAACACGCCTGCGCGGAGTCTCCCTAAGTACAGGAGGCTCACGCGACAGTGCGGTGCCCCGACTTATCCAGAGGAGCGAACACATGCGCCATCTACTGAAGCTGTCCCTACCGGCACTCGCCGCGTCGCTCCTCGCTCGCCGCCTGCGGCAGCAGCTCATCCAGCAACACGACCAGCTCGGCCGCCAGCACACAGCCCGCCGCGCAGACAAGCAGCAGCTCATCCAGCGCGCCGTCGTCAAGACGCGCCTCCAACTCGCTCGGCACGATCCTGGTGGACAGCCAGGGTATGACGCTGTATCACCTCAGCGGCGAGGTCAACGGCAAGTTCATCTGCACCAGCTCCGCCTGTGTCGGTATCTGGCACCCGCTTGATCGCGCCATCCAGCGGCGCTCCCAGCGGCGAAGGCGTCTCGCTGGGCACCGTGAAGCGCCCCGAAGGGACGATGCAGGTCACCTACAAGGGCACGCCGCTATACACGTTCACGGGAGACCAGCAGCCCGGTGAAACCAAGGGTCAGGGCATCAAAGACGTAGGCACCTGGAGCGCCGTCACGACCGAGCTCCAGCAGCACCCCGCCGAGCACAAGCAGCTCCTCGGAACCGGAAAAGTCCAGCGGCGGTGGCTCCAGCGGCGGCGGCTACGGCTACTGAGCCCTGCGGCGGATGCGCGGCGCAGCGCGCGCGGATGTGACACGTCAACCGGTTCCGCCACCTGCTCGGCCTCGGATACGGGGCTACTTGACCGTGCCTCCAGAGGCGTTGATCGCATACCACGTGCCGCCGAACTGCCTTTACGCCGACGTAGGAGGTCTTCCCTGGGCCACTATCGCCGCTGTAGGTGTAGAGCGGGTGACCGGCGTAGGTGACCTGATTGCCGCTGGTCGTGGACAGAAGCGAAGCCTTGATGCCCGAGCCGGCCGTCGGGCGACCGCTTGCCTTCAGCGACGGCCATACTGCCGAGCAGCCGCTGATCGCCGCGCAACTGTTCTTGTTGCCGTGATCCCTCGTGAACTCATACAGCGTGCGGCCTGAGCTGCTGACGAGGATGCTACCGAGACTCGTGTGGCGTAGCTGCACGGTGGCAGTGCGGCTTGAGTGCGCGGCCGGAAGGCTCGTCTGTGCGCTTGCGATCGTCGCGGCGCTCGCCGCGCTTGCCAAGGCGACGGCCAAGAAAACGTAGGTTCGCTTCATGGTTCCTCCAAATGTCGGGATGCTCGGGCGGGTGACTGTCATCTACTATAGACACCGCCACGCCGCGAACCTTCCCGGACGCCGGCGTGCCGTGCTCTTCCTCGCCGCCGTCAGGCCGGCGGGTCGCGCGCTCAGGAGGCGGTCGCGTCGTGATCGCTCCAGCTCGCCAGCCGTAGCAGCGTGGCGCTGGAGACGCCGTGGCCGGATACCAGTGCGGAGGCTGCGCCGCGGGAGGCGCCGAGAGGAGCTACCGGGAAGGATCGCGCCGGGTCGGAGTCCTGGGTTGTTAGAGCGTGCATCGACGAGCACGCGGGACCGACATGGGTACTCGATCGAGAGGTGGGCTGAGATTGTGAAGCTGCGTAAGCGTTATCTACCCGTAGCGGCCGTGCTCCGGGCGGCTGTGCTCGGAGCGGCTGTGCTCGTAGCCGCCGTCGCGGTTGTGCCTGCGCTCGCGACCGCCAGCCCAACCGAAGTGAAGCAGCTCGAAGTCAACCAAAACTGCGTCGATCCCAACTGGCCGTGCTGGGCAACCCCCGGCTCGAGCTCGCCCGCGCTCAAGGTCAACATCGCCGACGGCGGCGAAGTCAAGTTTGCCGACCACGACGCGAGCACCAAGGCGGCCGTTGTATGGACGAGCGGTGCGCCAACCTGCACGGGTGTGCCTACAACCGAAATGACCGGCTGGGAAGGCAAATGCGAATTCAACCAGCCCGGGACGTACAAGTTCGAAAGCGCGACCCTCTTCGATAACGAAAACACCCCATACGGCAACGCCAACTACACCAAATACGAAATCGTAGTCGCGGGTACGCCCACGGACACAACGACCTCCGCGAGCGGCGAAACCCAAACGGAAGCGATGCTCAACGGCAGCATCAATCCCGAAGGAAACACCGTCGAATACCACTTCGAATACGAAGGCCCGGGCGTGACCGGTAAACAGTCGACCCCCACAGCCACGTTGAGCGCGGCCGACTCCACGAGCCACTCCGTGTCGGCCCAGGTCAGCGGCCTGGAGCCAGGCATGACCTACAACTTCCTACTGGTGGCGACCTACGGGGTCGGGAAAACCTCTGTGTTGGGCGCGACGCAAAAGATGTTCACAACCCATGCGGTAACCGCGCCGACCGCTACAACGCTCGCCGCCGAAGCGCTCAAGGAAACCGAAGCCACGCTCAAGGGCACGGTCAACCCCGGAGGCGAAGCGACCGAATACTTCTTCGAATACGGAACCGGCACCGGCTACGGTCAAACGACCGAAAAAGCGATTCTCTCGGCGAGCGGAGGCAATCAGGGTGTCTCTGCCACGCTCAAAGGCTTGACCCCCGGCACGGAATACCACTTCCGGCTTGTCGCTAAAAACAACCAGGGACCTGCCGAAGGTGTCGACCACAGTTTCAAAACGATGTCTCTCCCGACCAAAGAACCAACCAAAGAACCTCCCACGAAAGAACCTCCCGCGAAAGAACCTTCACCAACGACCCCTACCGGCGGCAACCCCCCCACGGCCACAAGCTCCAGCTCACCGTCTTCTGGGCAACCAAAGACCGAACGGGCTCCCGGCCTGCTGTTTGGGTCACTCAAGCTCACGTCCACTCAGCACGGCGCAGTCGTGCACGGGTCTCTGGTCGTGTCCTCGGCCGGCTCTGAAGGCCAACTTCAGATCGAGCTGCTCACCAAAGGCGCCGCAGCTCCCCTCGGCAAGTTCCTGCGCTCCTCGCTGCACGCGGGCAAGCTCACGTTCTCGCTGACTTTGAACTCGAAGGCAAAGCACACGCTCAAGACTCATCACAAGCTGGCGCTGACCGTGAAGATCGTGCTCACACCCAAACACGGCTCGGCTATGACCCTCACTCGAAGCGTGGTCGTACGATGAAGCCGCTCAGCGTTTTCAGACCACGCGTGCTTGTGCTCCTCGCGCTCGCTGCATTGATCGGGGCGGCGGTCGCGGTGCTGCCCGCGCTCGCTGCCGCACCGTCTGAAGCGAAGCTCGAAGTCAACGAGAACTGCGTCGAGGCCAACTGGCCGTGCTGGGCAACACCCGGCTCGAGCTCGCCCGCGAGCAAGGTCACGATCGCCACCGGCGGCGAAGTTACGTTCACCGACAAAGCCAGCACCGCGGCGACCGTTGTATGGACAGGCTCGGCGCCGGCCTGCACCGGGGTGCCTACAAGCGCCATGACCGGCTGGGAAGGCAAGTGCAAGTTCGAACAAGCAGGGACCTACAAGTTGGAAAGCTCGACGCTGTGGCCCGAATACACCAAATACGAAATCGTCGTGGAAGCCGCCGCCGCCACAACCCCCACCACGACGACTACAACCACACCGACGACCACAACGCCGAGCGCCCCCACGACGCCGAGCGAACCCGGCCACGGCTCCCCCTTGGGGGCGCTCAAGCTCGCTTCAAGTCAGCGCGGATCGACAGTGCGCGGTCAGGTCAAGGTGTCCCAGGCCGTCGCTGGCGGGCGGCTGGAAGTCGGTCTGTTTGCCGCCGGTGCCTCGCTCGCCAAGACTGGGCACTCTGCGCAGGTACGCGTCGGGCGACTGGTCCGCACCTCGCCACAGGCTGGCAGCGTGTCGTTCTCCGTGCCGCTGAACGCCAACGGCAAGGCCGCGTTGCGCCGCCACCGGCGCCTGGCATTGACGGTGAAGGTCACGCTCACTCCACAGCACGGCGCGGCGGTGACGGTGACCCGCAGCGTCGTCGTGCATACCTAAGCTGAAAGACGCGCTGAACGTCACAGAAGTGAGGATTACCCCGTGCCGCTCACGCCGGTCTGTGCGTAGATCATGGCGGCAGTGCGGTCGGCGCAGCCCTTCAGCTCGATCACGCGCTCGTCGCGGATCGTCACTACGACATAAGCAATGCCCTGATCCAGCGGTCGCCCGTCGTCTCGGGGGTGATCGGGACGGAGCGCCACGACGATCCGCCCACCGACCTCGATCGTCTCCTCGATCCGACCGGCGAACCCCACTTTGAGGTTGCGCTTCATGACCGCGAGGATCATCTTGCGGTTCTCGCATATCTGCCCGTCCTCGACGCCGAGCCACTGCGCGTCCGGGTCCAGCGCCCCTTCCAAGACGCTCAGGTCCCCGCCGCTCATTGCCTCCCAGGCCCGGTGCAGCAGCTTCTATGTCGGTGCTCTCGCTCATGATGATCCTCTCTGATGGTGATTGACGGGCAGCGGGTAATGCGCCGTCAGGGAGGCGTACGAGGATAGGCCGCACTTCTCCGCCCGTCATCCGGCCGGTAGCACTACTGCTACCATACGGCAATGGCGACGATCCCGCAAAAGGAGCTACGCAACCACGTCGGCGAGGTTCTGCGGCGCGCGGAGGCCGGCGAGCGGTTCACGATCACCGTCTCTGGGCGTCCCGTTGCCGAGCTGGGCCCCGTGCGCGCACGTCAGTGGGTGTCGAGCATCCAGCTGGCCGATCTGTGGGCGACGCCCCCGGATCCCACGCTCGAGCACGATCTCCAAGCGCTGGGCGGGCAGCTCGCGGACCCCTGGGCCAGCGGCTGACCGTGGCGGTCCTGCTCGATACCTCGGTGCTGATCGCGGCCGAGAGGGGGCCCGAGGAGGACGCGGCGATCAGTGTCATCTCGCTGACGGAGCTGCACTTCGGCGTGCTCGTTGCACGTGATGATGAGACTCGTGCGCTGCGAGTGCGTCGGCTCGGGGCTATCGAGGAGCACTTCGACGCGCTGCCGTTCGACGCCGCCGCGGCGCGCGAGTGCGGGCGGCTGCACGCGCTCGTTGCCCAGCGCGGAGGAGCGCCACGGCGTCGAGCGATGGACCTCGCGATCGCGGCCACCGCCAACGTCCACGGCGTGCCGTTGATGACCTACAACATCAAGGACTTCCAGATCATCGCCGACGAGGTCGACCTCCGCGAGCCTTGAGGCTGGCGTTCAGGCGTTTGGGTCCGCTTCGCCGGTACCACGCGCGAAGGCTGTCAACGGAAACCCGGCTACACCCTCCGTGTCCGTCGCGTGTGGGTGTCGAGCCAGTTGCGGATCTTGCCGTGAGGGTGTGCTTCGTTGCTGAGGGCGAGCGTACTGGGCAGGCCGTCTGGCGCCACTCGGCGAGGTCTTCTTGCAGGACGGAGGGGATGGTGGTGCGCCGCTGGGTGCTGTGCTCGGTCTTGCCCCATTCATCAAGGCGCCCTTGTGAGAGCACCTCGAGCACCCAGGCGAACCCGTCCTTTAGCGAGGACCAGCGCATCCCCCAGACCTCCTGGTTTCGTGCGCACAGCCCGTACTGCAAGCTGACGACCATCGCGTCGCGCCGCGCGAGGAGCGGCTCGCGCCCCGCGGCCCGGGCGAGCATCTGCGCGCGGATCGCCTCAACCGCCTGCGGTGAGAGCGCCCAGGCCGGCACGAGCGGCCCGTGGCGGCGCGGGCCGGGCTCATAGCCCGTGCCGCCGGAGCGCAGTGAGCCGCCCTGGGTTCCACGGAGACCGTTTTTGTAGGTTCCCTATGTTCTTTTTGTGGGTGTGGTTGCCCGGTTTTTCGCAGCGTATAGTTCCTCGACTTCTCGTGGTGGGCGGTCGTCGAGGGCTTCGTGTAGGCGCTCGTTGTTGAACCAGGCGACGTACTCCAGGACGGCGAGCTCGAGCTGCGAGCGCGTCGTCCAGACGCGGTCTGCGATGAGCTCGGTCTTGAAGCTGTCGACGAAGCTCTCGGCGACCGCGTTGTCGTAGGCGTCGCCGACGGATCCGATAGAGGCGAGGACGTCGTGGTCGTCGAGGAGCTGGGTGTAGTCGAACGACGTATATTGGCTGCCGGCGTCGGAATGATGCACGAGCGAAACGTCGGCGCCCGGGGCCCGCTGATGCAGGGCCATCCGAGCGCGTCGAGCACGAGGTCGGTGCGCATGTGGCTGGCGAACTGCCAGCCGACGATCATCCGGCTGTAGGCGTCGATCACGAAGCTGAAGAACACCAGCCCCTCCCAGCAGCGCAGATACGTGAAGTCCGCGAACCACTTCTCGTCCGGCCGGGACGCCGTGAAATCACGCTGCACCAGGTCTGGGCTGCGAAGCGCCGACGGATCGGGCTTAGTGGTACGCCAAGGCTTCCCGCGCCGCTTTGCGCCCTGAATGCCGTTCTGGCGCATCGACGCGCTCCACGCGGCTGCGGCCGACCTGCTCGCCGCAGCGCAGCAGCGCCTTCCACATCCGCCGCGACCCGTAGGCGCAGTAGTTCGCGGCGTGCAGCTCTTCGATCACGCCGAGCAGCCGCTCATCCTCGACGGCCCGCGCTGAGCGCTCTCCGGTTGCCCGCTGGTAGTAGGCGGACGCCGACACGCCCAGGGTCTCGCAGATCGGCTCGACCCCGAAGCGCTCACGATGCCCGTCGATGAACGCGCTCACTTCGGACGGTATGGATCGAGCTCGCCCGCGAAAAACACGCTGGCGGCCTTCAGGATCTCGTTCGCTCGGCGCAGCTGCGCAACCTCACGACGCAACGCTTTGATCTCCTCGCGCTCCTGGCTGCTCAGGACGTCTTTGCGCCGGCCCTCATCAGCTTCGGTCTGCCGGACGTGTTTACGAAGCGTCTCGCCCTCGATCCCGAGGTCCCTCGCGACATGCGCGATAGGACGCCCAGACTCGAACACCAGACGCGCTCCGCGGTCCAGCAACTCCCTTGGATACTTCCTCGCATGTGCCATGAGCCGAGACTTCTCCCTCCGCCAAGCAAACCCTGGCCTCGAAGTCTCCGTCAAACACAGGATGGCTCACAGCGAGCAGCGTATGTTGCCGCGCGCTACGGGCGCGAAGCTGCACCCGTTGGTGTGGATCTCGCCCATCAGGTTTGAGGAGGCTACCCAGCTGAGCGCGGCCGAGAGGACCCGCCAGGCTTGCTTGCGCGTGGCCTTGGGGACGCCTTGGCGCAGCATCTGCTCGCGCCAGGGCGCTGGCGCCTGCGGCCGGTTGAAGCGCACGGCTGGGATCGAGCAGAGCGCTACCGCGTGGGGTCTTGGGGGCGCAAGGTGCCCCCTGCCGCGAGGCCGCGGTTTATCGAGCATGTGCAGTCCTATTAGCGACTCGTAGCGCTCGTAGGTCGAGGGCGCGAGGCCGCCCGGGTTCTCGGGATGCGCGTTGACCTGCAGATAGAGCTCGAGCACCTGCCCGATCGTGCGGGCCTCCAGATCGTTTGCCTCCTTGGCATCGAGGTCCAGCAGAAACCGCCGTAGGCTCTCGCGCCCGCGGCGCGCGGCGGTGATGTAGTCGTCCATCCACGCGCGGGCATGACGCACCGAGGGGAACGCGCGGCAGCGCTCACGCCTGTCGTGGTCATAGAAGCCGACCACGTAGGAGCGCCGCCCGCTCTTGGCGACATACGGCCACTTCGATCTCTTTGGCCAGGGTCTAGCCATCCATCCCTCGCGGACGCACAGCCGCCGCGGCATGCACTGCAGACATGCCTATCCCTTCGGCTCAAGATCATCTCCTCGGCTCCGTATAACGCTCGCGGAAAGTGCGGTAGTACCGCGGAAACGGCACCCCACAACTCTGCTCCCACACCCTCCGAAACAAGCGCATTGACAGGGAAAACGGCCCCCGGGGGCCAACACTCTCGTAATGAAGGGGTCCGGGGTTCGAGTCCCCCGCGTCGGCTTGGTGTGGGGGGCCCACGGGGGGAGTAAGCTCCCCCCGTGCCCAATGTTGGGGTCCGGGGTTCGAGTCCCCGCGTCGGCTCTCCTCGGCGTTCAGCAGGAGAGGAGCACCATGTGCCGCTGGCTCGCATACTCAGGCTCCCCCATTCTCCTGAAGGAGGCGCTGTACGCGCCCGCGCACTCCCTGATCGACCAGAGCCTGCACTCGCGGCTCGGGGCGGAGGCGACCAACGGCGACGGATTCGGTATCGGCTGGTATGACGCCGCACCGGCCCCGGGACTGTTCAAGAGCGTCGAGCCGGCGTGGAACGACCGCAACCTGCACGAGCTCGCGGAGCACATCGGCTCGGGGCACTTCTTCGCCCACGTGCGCGCCGCGATCGGCTCGCCGGTGCAGCAGAGTAACTGCCACCCCTTCCGGCACGGCCGCTGGCTGTGGATGCACAACGGTCTAGTCGCCGAGCTGGCGCGCACCAAGCGCGAGCTCGTGCTGGCGGTCGACCCGGCGCTGTACACCGAGATCGAGGGCGGCACCGACTCGGAGATCCTCTTCTTCCTGGCGCTCACCCTCGGCCTGGAAGAGGACCCGCCGGCCGCGCTCGCGCGCGCGATCGGGCTGGTCGAGGCTCGCGGCCGCGCGCACGGTGTGGAGCACCCCTTCCAGGGCACGATCGCCACGACCGACGGTGTGTGCACGTGGGCGGTGCGCTACTCCAGCGGAGGGCGCTCGCGCTCGCTCTTCTACACCACCGACGTGCCCACCCTCCAAGGCCTGTACCCCGAACGGCCCTTCCTGGCCGACGTCCCCGCCGACGCGCACCTGATCGTCTCGGAGCCGATCGGCGACCTCCCCGGTGCCTGGCGGGAGGTGCCCGAGTCCAACTGCGTGGCGATCGACGCCGCCGGCGAGCGGCTGGAGCCCTTCGCGCCCGTTCCCGGCGACTGATGGCCCGGACCGCGCCGCTCCGTGACCTGCTGGCCTCGACACGCGGCCAGGTGTCCATGTGGGCCACGATCCTCGCTCGACGCTTGGCGCGAGGCTGGCGGCCTTGAACTCGTTGCCGTTGTCGCTGAGCATCCTCTCGAGCTTCCAGCCTGCGGCCTTCAGCTCCCTGGCGACGCGCTGAGCGAGCTTGCTGGTCTGCGCTGCGGTGGGGTTGCCTTGCTTGCAGATCACGAGCTCCGCCCAGGCGTAGGAGGAGGCGATGTCGATCGCGGTGAGCTGCATCTTCGGCAGTGCGTTGGGCATCTGCGGCCGCCGGCGCTCCCGTGGTCTGAGCATCTCAAGGCCGTGCCGGTCGACCTGGCGCTTCCAGGCGTAGTAGGTGTAGCGGTGCACCCCGAACGTCCGGCACGCCGCCGAGACGTTCGTGCGCGCTGCCTCCGCGAAAAGCTGCTGGCGGTAGCCGAACAGCACGTCATCCTTGGTCATCAGGCTCAACCTCTCTCTTCACTTGGCGGTGAAGGAGGCAGCCTGAGCCGAGGCACGGACGGGTTCCCCGGCCGGGGAACCCGTCCAACCCTCAAAGACCTATCGAGCCCCCAACTGTCGGGAGCACCCGGAGACAGCCCACCCTAATGCTTCCATACGCTCCAGAAATCGGTCTCGGAAGTCTCAATCTTCAATGGGCACGGGTGGTTTCAAACCACCGACCTCTCGCGTGTGAAGCAGAACCGGAAGAGTATGAAGAAGCGCAAGAAACGGCTCTAACAAGCCATATACGGGTCTGCGCCCTTCGTGCGTCGATCCCTCTAGATACCGGCGCTTCTCGGTGGATTTGGCCCACCAAACGGCCCCGGTGGGCCAAAAGGATTCGGCACTGAGACAATTGCGTCCAATGGGCCACACACTGAACGAAGCCCAGGTCGCGGTTCTTAGATGGGTGGCCGATGGCTGCCCTGATGGTGTGATGGACGGCTCGGCGCACCGCATCTCGGCCGCGGCCCTCCGCAGCCGGGGTCTGATCCGAGTCTCTGGGCGCGGACGAACCTGGGGCGCCACAATCACGGGCGCGGGCAGTGCCTACCTCGCATCTCCACCTCCACTTCCCAAGCAGACACCCCGCCCACCGCGGCCCGCCCCAAAAAACCGCGCCCATCCACCGCAGCCTGCTGCTGTGCCGGCCGCGAGTCGCAGCGACACAATCGCGGAGGATCTCCGTCGCGCGCACCCATTCATCCGCGCCACACGCTCAGCAGCGGGGGGGCTGCGTCCCGCTCCAGACGGACGACTGGTCGTCGGCTCACGACCCGGCGTTGTGCGCATGGTCGTGAGCCGTGATCGGCTCCATCGAGCCCTTGTGCTGGCTCATAGCCTTATAGCGGGCGCGACACGCCGCGCCTGGAGCATCGAACCGTACTCCAAGGATCGGTACGGCGACCATCCTGGCGTGGCAATCGCGATCGGTGGGCACCATTACCCGATGGAAGTGCACGAGGAGACTCGGACATTTCCGTTCACGCAGGAAGAGATTGAGGCGTGGCGCAACGAGTACTCGTGGGTTAAGGATCGCGCTCACAAGATGCCTCCCCCGCAACGCAAGCGCAAAGAGCCAACCGGCACGCTCCGGGTCGTGCTGCCCAACGGCTACGGTGGCGGCCGTGCCAGCTGGACCGACAGTCCCCGCTCGCTTAATGGCTCACTGAGCGATGTGTTCCGCACGCTCGAAGAGCGCGCCGTCGCGGACGATCTTGCTGCGGCGAACGCACGACGACGCCGAGGAAGAGTTTCGAAACGAGAGCAAAGGCTGCATGCTGAACGTGCGCGCTTGGCACGCATCGAGGAGGCTCGGGCCACCCGCGCGATGGCAGAGATCAATGCCTGGCGGCAAGCCCACGCTCTCATAGACTACGCCGGGACGCTTCGCCAACGACTTCCAGAACTGGCAGACGTCGAGCGCGACCGCATCGAGGCGTGGTGTCAATGGCTAGAAGACCGGGCACGACGCTCGGACCCCACCAGCGAGACTTCGCTCATCGTCGGATTCAACGACGAACAGGACGCACGAGGCTGGTAGCCGGAGGATCGACCGCCGGACATCGGAGACTGCGTCAGGCCTCGTTGACGAGTCGCAGGCGCCGCGGGTCTGGTGGCAGGCCTCGCCAGATGTCGCGCTTGGTGACTCTGGGCCAGCGCTCGACGGGGAGGTTTGCGGGGAACAGTGCGAGCGTCTCTCCGCGTCTACTCGCCGCCGGCGCGACGAGTCCTGCGAGTCCGAGCTGATGCGTGGCGGCCCCGATGGCTTGGCAGGCCGTGTAGTCGCCTACCTCCGAGAAGAGCTGCACATCGGTCAGGGAGAGAGCCGCTCGGGTGGCGCTCGCGCGAAGGTCGAGGACTTTGGGGACATCGATCTTGCAGGTCACTATGCGCCGCTCCAAGACACTCGCTGCGAGAGCGCTGGTGTCGTCGAGTTCGTCATCGACAAGGTGGCGGTAAGCCTCGATCACGACGCTGCCGCGCGGACGTCCGAGGTAGAGAACCTCGTAGGCGCGTCGCGCACCCCACCGTCCGCCGGCGGCACTGGGCTTTAGCTCCTCCCAGCGTAGAGACGTGTGCCGCTCGAATGTGCCCTGTACTCGGATCGGGTCGATACGGGCGACCGCGGCGAGCAGGTCGCGCTGTCTCACATGGCCCCCGCGCTTTTGCGCTCGATGGCGTCGAGCACCTCCTCGTAGGAGCCGCTGGCGAGCATGTCCACGGGGCGGCGGCCTGCGAGGCTGCGTTTGCGGCCGTGCAACCAGATCTCGGCACCCTCGCGTGTGTAGAGGTCGCGCAGGGCCTGCGTCACGTAGTGCAGCTCAAGTAGACGATCGCGGTTGCGCCCGCTCGGGGTGCTGCCGCCGGAGGTCCAGTTGCGCACCTGGCGTTCGGCGACTCCGACGAGGCGCGCGATGTCCGCGGCGCTCAACCCGCTATCGCGGATCTCGCTGACGATACGGGCGTAGAGGGCTTCCGTATCGCTGGGAGAGGGAAAATCATCGGGACTCGTGGGATGCGCGACGCTTGTGCTGGCCACTTGTATCCTCCTCAAAGGTACTTTCGATAACCGCCTAAACTTCCTAGCAGATTGCCGCCAGCATAGCATCCATAGCCAGCGCGATCGGCATACTCGCGATGGGCCGCCCCTCGAACGTCCGATGTTGCGTTGCCGGGACGACATGTCGCCCACTCGAAGCCCGCGTGCTCTAAGCTGGGCTGTCTCCGGGTGCTCCCGACAGTTGGGGGCTCGATAGGTCTTTGAGGGTTGGACGGGTTCCCCGGCCGGGGAACCCGTCCGTGCCTCGGCTCAGGCTGCCTCCTTCACCGCCAAGTGAAGAGGGAGGTTGAGCCTGATGACCAAGGATGACGTGCTGTTCGGCTACCGCCAGCAGCTTTTCGCGGAGGCAGCGCGCACGAACGTCTCGGCGGCGTGCCGGACGTTCGGGGTGCACCGCTCCACCTACTACGCCTGGAAGCGCCAGGTCGACCGGCACGGCCTGGAGATGCTGCGCCCCAGGGAGCGCCGGCGGCCGCAGATGCCCAACGCGCTGCCGAAGATGATCGAGGAGCGGATCGTGTCCTTCTCGATCGCCCATCCCGGCCTGGGCCCCAGGCGCGTCGCCTCGGAGCTCGCCAGGGAGAAGTGGGGCGGGATCATCGTCTCCCCGAACGGGGTGTGGAAGGTGCTCTGCCGTCACGGGCTGAACACCCGCGCCAAGCGCCTCGGGCTGATCGCGGGCTACGCCGCACCGTATGAGCCACCGAGAACCCCAGAGCCAGAGCGCCACATCGACGTCGAGCGGCCCGGTGAGCTGGTCGGGATCGACTGCTTCTACCTCGGCAGACTCAGAGGCACTGAGGGCGCGATCTGGCAGCTCACCGCGATCGACATCGCTTCCTCCTACGCCTGGGCGGAGCTCGTGATCTGCAAGCAAGGCAACCCCACCGCCCGACAAACCAGCGTCCTCGCCAGACGTGTCGCACGGGAGCTGAAGGCCGCCGGCTGGCAGCTGGAGCGGATGCTCAGCGACAACGGCAACGAGTTCAAGGGCGACTTCACGAAGACCGTCGACGCGTTGAAGGCCCGCCACACCCGCATCCACGCCGGCAGGCCGCAGACCAACGGGAACGTCGAGGCACTACACAAGACGATCCTCGACGAGTGCTGGAGGCCAGCGTTCGCTCGCTACCTCTATCCCCGCTACACCGGCCTGAAACGCGAGCTCGATACCTACCTACGCTTCTACAACACCGACCGCGCACACCACGGCAGACTCACCCAAGGACGCATCCCCGCAGACATCGTCTACCGTGCCCGAAAGATGGAGGCCAGATGAGCCGCACCTGTCGGCACATCCCGGAGGCTGCCCACTCTAAGCGACGCATTTGGCCGGCGCAACGCCCCCAAGACTAGTGCTGGAGCCAAATGCCTGGTGCGCGTGCGGTCAAGAGTTTGGCTTGGATACAGGGGAACCGACCGATGGGCACGGGTGGTTTCGAACCACCGACCTCTCGCGTGTGAATAAGGACGGCACCCCGCCGCCGATTGGGTGTTTCCCCTATATACAAGCCAGATACGGCCCATAGGCCGGTCGCGGGAACTGGCCGATTCGGGCCCAAAACGGCGGGGTTTAGGCCCACGAGCTGAGCCGCCCTGGGTTCCACGGAGACCGTTTTTGTAGGTTCCCTATGTTCTTTTTGTGGGTGTGGTTGCCCGGTTTTTCGCAGCGTATAGTTCCTCGACTTCTCGTGGTGGGCGGTCGTCGAGGGCTTCGTGTAGGCGCTCGTTGTTGAACCAGGCGACGTACTCCAGGACGGCGAGCTCGAGCTGCGAGCGCGTCGTCCAGCTGCGGTCTGCGATGAGCTCGGTCTTGAAGCTGTCGACGAAGCTCTCGGCGGCCGCGTTGTCGTAGGCGTCGCCCACGGATCCGATAGAGGCGAGGACGTCGTGGTCGTCGAGGAGCTGGGTGTAGTCGAACGACGTATATTGGCTGCCGGCGTCCGAATGAGCCACGAGCGAAACGTCGGCTCCCGGGGCCCGCTGATGCAGGGCCATCCCGAGCGCGTCCAAGACGAGATCGGTGCGCATGTGGCTGGCGAACTGCCAGCCGACGATCATCCGGCTGTAGGCGTCGATCACGAAGCTGAAGAACACCAGCCCCTCCCAGCATCTGAGATACGTGAAGTCCGCGAACCACTTCTCGTCCGGCCGGGACGCCGTGAAATCACGCTGCACCCGGTCTGGGCTGCGAAGCGCCGACGGATCGGGCTTAGTGGTACGCCAAGGCTTCCCGCGCCGCTTTGCGCCCTGAATGCCGTTCTGGCGCATGACGCGCTCCACGCGGCTGCGGCCGACCTGCTCACCGCAGCGCAGCAGAGCCTTCCACATCCGCCTGGACCCGTAGGCGCAGTAGTTCGCGGCGTGCAGCTCTTCGATCACGCCGAGCAGCCGCTCATCCTCGACGGCCCGCGCTGAGCGCTCTCCGGTTGCCCGCTGGTAGTAGGCGGACGCCGACACGCCCAGGGTCTCGCAGATCGGCTCGACCCCGAAGCGCTCACGATGCCCGTCGATGAACGCGCTCACTTCGGACGGTATGGATCGAGCTCGCCCGCGAAAAACACGCTGGCGGCCTTCAGGATCTCGTTCGCTCGGCGCAGCTGCGCAACCTCACGACGCAACGCTTTGATCTCCTCGCGCTCCTGGCTGCTCAGGACGTCTTTGCGCCGGCCCTCATCAGCTTCGGTCTGCCGGACGTGTTTACGAAGCGTCTCGCCCTCGATCCCGAGGTCCCTCGCGACATGCGCGATAGGACGCCCAGACTCGAACACCAGACGCGCTCCGCGGTCCAGCAACTCCCTTGAATACTTCCTCGCATGTGCCATGAGCCGAGACTTCTCCCTCCGCCAGGCAAACCCTGGCCTCGAAGTCTCCGTCAAACACAGGATGGCTCAAGCCGGTCCATGGGCCCAAACTCCTCGAGGTCACTTGCGCGAATGCCAGGAGCTCGGCGGCTGCGAGTCTGGCCACGCGAAGATCACGGGTGCCGGACGGCTGTCCGCGGGCCACGTGATCCACGCCGTCGGCCCGGTGTGGCGCGGCGGCGCGCACGGCGAGCGCGAGCTGCTGGCCGGCTGCTACACCCAGGCGATCACGCTGGCCGCCGAGCACGGCTGCCGGGTGGTGGCGTTGCCCGCGATCTCCACGGGCGTGTACGGCTACCCGCTGCAGGCGGCCACCGAGGCGGCGCTCACGGCGACAACGGCGGCGCTGGTCGTGCACCCCGAGGTCGTGGAGGCGCGCTTCTGGCTGTTCGACGAGACTGCATACGAGGCGTTCGCGGTGGCGCTGGCCAGCCTGAGCGTGATTGGTGGATAGGCGTCTTCGCGCCGGGGGTTTGTGTGCTGGGTGAGTGTTTTGGAGGGGTTGGGTCGGCGGACGGTGCTCGGGGTGTGGTGAGCGCGAGCGATGGCGTAGTGCCGGTTCTGGGCATTCGTAGTGCCGGTTCTGGGCATTGTTTCCGGGCAGGCTGAGTTGGCTGTCACGCGCTGTGGTTGTCTTCGGGTGGAGCTATCATGGGACCCGTGAGCCGAGTCGTCGCCATCAGCCCCCACGAGCGCGAACAGATCCGTCTGGATTTCTACCGCGCGCACCGCGAGCAGCCGGGCCTCTCCTCGGTCGCGGTCCGCCGCGATCCCGAGCGAGACACGTGGTACCTCGACGTGGGCGCGACCGCCCCGGTGGATGTGCAGCCGAGCTACCGCGGCCTGGAGGTGCGGGTCAGGCAAGCGCTCGGTGCGATCAACGCAGTGGCGAGCCCCGACCAAGCCCACTAGAGCTGGCACCCCGCCCCGTCAACGTCGGCCCCGGCGACTGCATCTACCCGGCCGGCCTGAACCGCCACGGACAGCTGCACGAGGTCGGCTCCTACGGCGCCGCCGTCCTGCGCAGTGACGAACGGCGACCCCTGATGCTCACGGCGGCCCACGTCGTGGGGAGCCTCTCCGCCGCCCACCCTCTCGGTCAGCGCGAAGTGCTCCTGCGCACCGGCGTGGCAGCGGCCTCCTCCGGAGATCCGAGAATCGGCGAGGTGATCGCGAGCGACCCCGCCGAGCCAACCGAGGAGGTGCGACTCGACGCCTGCCTAGTGCGCGTCGAGGAGCACGTAAGCCTGGGGCGAATCGTGCGCGAGACGATTCTCTCTGGGCGCCCACGCGATCTCAGCGGCCTCGATGACCTCGTCACCGTGTTCAAGCGCGGCATCAACACACCGAGCTTGACCAAGGGTTTATTGGACCCGACGCCCGCATCCCTGAAGGTCACGCTCCCCCAGGCCGGCGGACAGCCGATCGTCCGCGACTACCTCAACGGCTGGTTCGTCCACGGGCACGACGGCCCGTTCGCGCGCCCTGGCGACTCCGGGTCGATCGTCGTCGACGGCGACGACTGCGTGGTGGCGATGGTGGTCGCGTTGGAAACCGATCCCCGGAGCCCG
Source organism: uncultured Solirubrobacterales bacterium (assembly GCA_963821775.1). Taxonomy (GTDB): domain Bacteria; phylum Actinomycetota; class Thermoleophilia; order Solirubrobacterales; family Solirubrobacteraceae; genus Palsa-744. The sequence continues at coordinate 210,559 of CAWGFB010000004.1, forward strand.
CTCCACTCAGAGGACCCCGCGTTCGTCATCCCCATCCTCGACATCCTCCAAGGCCTCGGCGCGCAACTCGCCGGACCGGATCGAAGATGCACGCTGACGTAGCGTCCCGGAAGGCGCTCAGGGCGCACCCGGATTGCACCCCGCGCCGGGCGTAGTCGTGGATCGAGGACTGCGGTATCCCGAGCGGGACCGCGGTCTGCTCGGCGTCGAGCAAAGGCTTGCGCAGGATCTCGAGGGGGGTCGGAAATCTCCGCTAAACGGCGATCAGTGAACCTTCAGTGGCATCTGCAGGCCCTCGGGTTTTGTGCCGATACGCGCCGCATGAGGTGGACGCTGCTCGCCATTTTCGGGGCTGTCCTAGCGGCGGTCGGGATCACGGGTCTCGGGCTCGAAGTAGCCCACGGCAGCGATATCTGGCGGAAGGGCAACGGTGGGATTGCTCTACTCGTCATTGGTGCTTTCTGCGTGTGGCATGGACTGGCGGAACGTGAACGTGGAGCGAGGAACAAGCCGCTCTGGCCAATGCTGATCTGGCTGACAATTCTGTTTGCGATCGGCGTCGTCCTGTATGTGCTGGCGCCGCCGCTCGCCTTCCTGTACGCAATCGTTGTCGGGGTCATCGTCAGGTTCTCCCTGCTGGCGAGCTGGCTCGATCATGAATGACGCGGGGGGTGGCTCGGCCACTCATCCTGGGTCGCCAGCGCGCCGATGGGCTCACATGGATAACGCCAACCACCGCCGGCGCCGGCTGCGGTTGGTGCTGATCGTGATCGGTGGGGCCGTTGTCGGCATCCTCACGACCGTCCTGCGATTCGTTGACGGCCCCTATCAGCGACTGCCGACCAGGGGCCTTATCTTCTTCGGCGTGTTCTTCGCGGTAGGAGGTGTCGTGCATCTGATCCCTCGGGTATGGCGGCGGCAGATCGGCCGTACGACTTGGAGTGGGAAGACGGTGTTCGGCAAGATGCCGCCACGCGAGGAGTTGCCGCGCTGGCGGCGTGCGCTATGGGACCTTCAGGAGTGGGTGATCGAGCGCGATCGGCGGCAGGTAGAGGCGGTGAGGCGCGATCCGCGGCCCTCCCAGCTGCGTTTCTGTGCGGTCGTCATCTCCACGGGGTTGACGCTCCTGATGTATGCGGCACTCCGCTGACCCGGGGGGTCAGCGTCGCGCCGCGGCGATCAGCTCGCCGAGGGGGTGGATCTGCCGCCCGTCCTCGCCGAAGTTCGTGGGCTCGAGCCAGGCTTGGAAGCCGGCGCCGATCGCGGGCCACTGCTCGTCGGTGATCGCGTACCAGGCGGTGTCGCGGTTGCGGCCCTTGACGACCTGGTGCTTGCGGAAGACGCCCTCGAAGGTGAACCCGAAGCGCTGCGCCGCCCGGCGGGACGCGGCGTTCAGCGCGTTGCACTTCCACTCCAGGCGCCGGTAGCCGAGGTCCTCGAAGACGTGGCGGGCGAGCAGGTAGATCGCCTCGGTCGCGGCGGTGGTGCGTTGCAGGGGCGCGCCGAACCAGATGTGGCCGATCTCGATCACACCGACCTCGGGCGTGATGCGCAGGTAGGACGCCAGGCCGAGGGGGCGCTCGTCGGGGAGGTGCACGAGCGTGAAGTAGAGCCGGTCGGTCGAGGTCTCGACCCACGCGAGCGTCTGGCCGAGGTGCGCGGCGCTCTCGTAGGGGCCGTCGGGGAGGTAGGTCCAGATCGCCGGGTCGCCGTCGGGTGGGTGCGAGATGGCGTACAGCGGCTCGGCGTCCCGCGTGGCGTCGACGGGTCGCACCAGCACGTGGGCGCCGCGCAGCGCAATGCGCGCGGGCCGCTCGACCGGCGTCCAGTCGAGCGGCTCGCCCAGGGGCAGCTCGCCGGGCGCGCTCAACGGCCCGCACCCCCGCCGTCGGTGCGCGCCTCGCCGGCCGGCGGCACGCGCTGGACGAACTGGGTGACGAAGGGCACGGCGCCCCGCCGCTCGTACAGTCGGGCTGCATCGGCGTTGGTTGTGAGGACCGCAATCGCCATGTCCTCGATGCCCAGCCCCCGCAGCCGCGCCTCGACCGCGTCGAGCAGCATCGAGCCGACGCCCCGCCCGCGGGCGTCGGGCACCACTACGAGCGTGACGAGCTCGGCGAGGGGGTTGGAAGCGCTCCACGCGGCGGCGAATCCGTACCCGGAGCGGACGCGCACGAACGCGTAGCCGACGAGGCGGCCGGCATCCTCGGAAGCGAGGACGAAGGAGTGTGGCTCTGAGCGCAGCCACTCCCGCTCCAGGCTCCGGCGGGTCTCCCAGGCGCGCTCGAAGGGGACCTCGCGGTCGCGCAGGTGCGGCGCGAGCGCGCGGTGGTGCTCGTACAGCACCCACCACAGCGGCGCGAGGTCGTCGAAGCGGTCCTCGGGGATGGAGACGACGGCGGGCTCGGCCACGCGGGAAGACTCGCAGAAAGCCCCTGCCCGTCGGCCGGCGCGGGTGCGACGGGATGGGTGGTGGATGTGTTGATGAGTGTCGAGACGGAGCGCCTGCGAGGTCGAGTCGCGGCGCTCGCGCGCCGTGCTATGAGGGTGGCTGTGCCCCCGCGCATCGCCCTCCACCGCGGCGACTGCCGCGTCGCCCCTATGACCCGTTGAGCGTAAACCCCCTGGTGGCTGTCACGACCTGCCCGCTCCTGGCGAGAAAGATCGCCTTCGCGGTCAGCCGGAACTGGAGGGGCCGTTCGAGGAGCTCCCGCTCGGCGGGGACCACCCTGACCGTCAGCTCGAGGCGCCCTCCGCGCGTCGTAACGGCGTGGCCGGCGGCGACGAGCACCGGCCCCGGCGGTCCTTCGCTTTCAGTGCGCCGGAAGTACCAGTCGACCCGGAGCCTGCCAGGCCGGGGTGCGTGGAGTGAGAAGGTGTAGCCGGCTTTGAGCACCGTGGCGACCCTCGCGGCTCTGCCTTCGGGGACCAAATGGGTGAAGATCCGCGTCTGGGTCTGCTGGGTGACGGTGCACGTCTGCGGGCCGGGTGTATAGATTTCGGCGCCAGTAAAGGGACCGCTGTCAGCGACGGTGCCGCTGAAATCGAGCGCGTGGCCGTCGGGGAGGGCGGCAAGGAAGCCGTGGTGCTCTGCCGTTGCGGGTGTCCCGGTCGTTGTCCAGCACTGTTGGTGGGCGTCGAGAACGTAGCGGGAGCCCGCAGCCGAGTAGAGGATCTGTCCATCCGCGAGCTGCGCCGCGTCGGTCGAGCAAGAGATCGGTTCGCCGGGCAGTGGCGGGGCGGCGCTCCACGTATCGCGCGCGGCCGTGTAGATCTCGGCTGCGATCGACTCGCAGATGATGAGCGCTCGCTCGCCGGCGCCACCGTAGGACCCGTAGAAGTCGGCTTCCGGGTCCGAGCCGATCGCGATCGCGCGTTCGCCGGGCAGGGCGAGCAGCGTCGTGCCTGTGAGCGAGGGAGTCGGCCCGAGCGTTCGCCAGCGTCCCGACGCCGGGTAGTAGCGCAGGGCGTCTTCTGTGGGGCCACCGCCTCCGACGAGCAGCACCGATCCGTCGGAGAGCAGCGTGGCGCTGGCGCCGCCCCGCGGTTCGGGCATGGGCGCCGCCGGCGACCAAGTGCCCGTGGCCGGGTCGAAGACTTCGACGCTCGCCAGCGGCGCGCATGAGTAGCCGAACGCGACCCTTGGTGTGCAGGAGTCGCCGAACCCCCCGGCGACCAGCACACGCCCGTCGGCGAGTCGCACCACTGTGGGACGCGCGCGCGCTTCGTGCATGGGGGCCGCCGGCGTCCACGTCGTGTCGCCTGCATTCAGGCGGTAGGTCGCGGTGGTCGGCAGGCATTTGAGTGCAGGTGGGCCGCAGGCGGCTTCGCCGAGCAGCAGAGCGCCGCCGTCGGTGAGTGGCACGATCGTCGTAGCGTTGTGGCCTGGGGGCGCGGGTCCCGGTGCCCAGGTCCCCGAAGCCGGTTCGTACAGTTCCGTGACGAGGCCTTCGGTGAAGGTCGGGTGAGCCGGCGTGGCCTCTTCGTCTTCGGAGTGCGCGACGAGCACTCGCCCGTTGGCGAGCGTCGCCGTGTGCTCGTTGTAATGCGCGCCGAGCTGCGAGCCGGTCCCCTGCCAGGTGCCGACCCCGGCATTTGCGCGGGACTGATCTGAGAGCGCCAGCGACACGACGAGTCCGAGCACCACCCCTACTGGCAGCATCCTGCCCGCCATCAGCGCCTGCGCGCTTTGGGGAGATGCAGCCCCGTGGTGTGCGCATTCGTGGCGGTCGCGCCGACTTCGTCGCGGGCGTGAGTCCGTACGAGCACGCTGATCCGCGTGCGCGGGAGGAGTCTGGCGAGCGCCGAGCGAGAGAGGTGGATCTTGACCCTCGCCGATTTTCCGCCGGGGATGTGGAAGTGGACGCTGCCGAGCAGCAGCGGCTTGCGCAGCCTATGGCGTCGACCGCGACGGGCACTGGCGAAGGCCTGTACGGTGGTCAGCGTGACCGTGCCGTCGCAGTAGGCCACACTGCGCGAGCAGGTGAGGCGCACGGTGACAGCGCCGTGCCTGTCATGAAGCGGGCCGTCTGCGATTTCAACCGTGGGTCGCCTGAGTATGCATCGACATGGATTTATGTAGGGGGCGCACGGCGGTGCAGGCCCCAAGCGCGTGAACTCGAATGCGCCCATGTCCACGGTCGCCGGCAGCTCTCCGTAACAGGTGAGTCGGGTTTTGAGGATCCGCGGGTTGCCGGCGATGTCAGTCGTGAGCCCGGCGGGGACGAGTACGTTGGAGCCGGCGTCGATCGTCGGGCTGGCCGGCGTCTCGGACCCGTCGGGGTTGAGCAGTGGGTCGGCGCAGATGTCTCCCGCGCCGGTGATGACCGGCGCGCCCGGCTCCGTGCAGAGGTCGGAGTACGCAAACGTCGGCGTCGTCGACGTGAACCCGTAGATCTCAGGCTGCGTGTTGCCGTAGACGATCGAGTTGGCGAGCGCGAGCGAGTCGTTGGGAGAGCCCCAGATCGCGCCGCCCTCCTCGCTCGCGCCGGCATCGATTGCATTGGCGACAACGGTCGAGTCCTCGAGCGTCAGGCTGCTCCCCGGGCAGGAGCCGGTGCAGCCCGGCAGCGGCCCGCCGACGTAGACCGCGCCACCCCAGCCGCCGGTGGCGGTCGAGTTGCCGCTGAAGAGGTCATCACGGCCGGTGAAGATCGCCGGCTGCGCGGGCGTCGCGCCGACCGCGCCGCTCGCGAACGCGCCAAGCGCGCCGCCCTCCGGCGGCTCCCCGTCGTTCACCGCCACCCGGTTGCCGGTGAACGAATCGGCCGTGCTCAGGACAGACAGCCCCGAGATCCACTCCCCCGCGCCCCCCGCGGGCAGCAGCGGCGAGGGCGTTTCCTGGGTCGCTTCGATCACATTGTCCGTGAACATGTTGTGCGCCTGCGTGACCGGGTAGCCGGTCTTTTCGAACGCCAGGCCGAGGAACAGCCCCGCACCCTCACGCTCGAACCGCGCGGAGTGCGCGCCCACGATCCGATCGTTCTCGAACGTGTTCGCGGTCAGCGCCAGCGACTGGGACGGCAGCAGCGCGATTTCAGCGCCGCCGCCGACCGCGCCGCTCGTGTCCCCGGCTTCGACGCTCGGCCCGCCGAACGTGCTTCCGGTGATCTGAACCGCGCCTTCCCCGCCGTCGCGGCTTGAGACGACCAGCCCGCCCGCCCCAACCGAGGCGCTGTCGCCCGTGAACGTGCTGCCCGAGACGACCAGTGGCGAGGAGCCCAGCAGCGCGACCCCGCCGCCGCCCGAGGCGTGGTCGTCGGAGAACGTGTCGTCGATCAGCTGCGTCGGACTGGAGGCTGTGCTGGCGGCCGAAAGCTGGATCGAGACGCCCGCCCCATACCCGCTTGGGTAGGCGTCGTCGTTGAAGGTGTCCCCGCTCAGCGTCACCGCCTCCCCCGCGCCGGTGAGCAGCACGGCGGGCGCGCCGCTCGTCCCCGTGAACGTCAGCCCCGACAGCGTGAACCGGACGCCTTCGTCGCTCTGGAGGATCGACTTGCCGGCGCCGAGGGGTTCGAGCACCGTGCCCCCGCCGCCGGCGCCTTCGAGCGTGAACGTCGCCGTGTTGGCGACCGTCGCTTCCACCTGGCAGTGGCCCGCCGGCAACTGCAGCACCTCCCCGGCCGTCGCCGAGCCGAGCGCGCTCGCCAGTTCAGCGCAACCCACCGGCGTCGCCGCCGACGCCGGCACCACCCCGAAGAGCAACATCCACGACAGGAGCCCGACGACCGCGAACGCAGACCGCGCCCAACCCACCAAGCGCCGCCCACAACCCATCCCCCAGCCGCAGAACGGCCAGATGAGCACGAACCAGACGATGTTGAGCATCAATCGCACCTCTCAGGACTCTCCCGGCATCTCGGCAGGCGTCGCAGATGATCGTACAGCCACCGAGTGACCGGCGGTGCATCGCAGCGGCGTGGCCTACACGCCGTCGGCGGGCGGGAGCGACCATTGCAAGCCGAAGTCGATGATCTCCCGTAAGAGGAGACGACCTCCCGCGGCCCACTCCTCCAGGATCGGCGGCGCGAAGCGCATGGCCGGATAGTTGGTGTTGCGAATACCTTCAAAATAGTCGGCGCAGATGACGGCCAACGCCGTCGTGGCGGCGGTTCCTCTTCTCAGGGGGTTGAACACCGTCAAGGCCGGGGCGCCGAGCATCTGCGTCGGCTGACGCATACCGACGTCCCCGCCGACTCCTCTGGCGTGCCCGGCGCTGCCCGCGGGAAGCGGCCAGAGGTTCAGGACCCAGGCGCCGGGCTCGACGCGACGCGGCCACTTCGCGGTCCCCGAGGGTTCGCGTTGCTGCCAGTAGGCGAGCAGCTTCGGCCACTCGGCCGCGGACGTGGCCTGGCCCACAAGCTGGACCTGGGCCACCTCGCCGCCGATCTCCCGGACACGCTCCTCCTGCCGCTCCAGTGCCAGGCGGAGCGCCTTCATCGCGGCACGCGTCGTTGTGATCTTGCTGGCGTCGAAGTCCGATGTCCGGCGCAAGATGCCTTTCAGCCCCATCGCTGCGAGTATGCCAAAGCCCAAGACGCCGACGACCTGCTGCTGCCAAATGTCACGATAGTTCGGTGAGTCCACGCCTCGCGGCCGCCCTGAGCTCGACGCGCCCCGCGGTCGGCGCCGGCGAGCGCGACTAGGAAGGCTTCGCGACGCTCCCGTTGCTGCGGCTGCGCAAGTAGTCGGCGAGGAAGATGACGAGTCGCAGCAGAGCGGCAAGTATGAGCCACCAAAAGACGCCGCCGAACACGGCGCCGGCTACATGCTTGTAGTGCCCCGGAGCGATCTGGGGCGTCGTGATGACGGCGCTCACCACGAGAGACACAACCCAGGGGATCGGTGATGCCCCGCTACGTCGGATACGTCGTCCGACCAGCACGAAGATGGTGATGGTGAGGGCCGCGAGCACCGCGATGAAGACGGCCCCGCGAACGAACGGCGCTACGAGAAGCAGTGCGAGCGCAAGCGGGATGACGGCTGTTGCAACGCGCCGCATATCCTGGCATCGGCACCATGCCGAGCCTGCTTGACGGCCGCCTCCCACGATCGGTTCTCGAGCTGCTCACCGCGTGGTCGCCCGCCTCGAATCCGGCGTGGCGACGATACTACAGGCCGATGGCTGGGATTCCATCCTTCAGCAAGCTCACCTCGACACCCGGGCGAGTGTCCGTGCAGGTCGGCACTTGCGCGCTCGCCGTGGCGCTCGCCGTCGAGCACTGTCCGGTGCCCTTCGGCACCTACGTCGCCGAGGCGCCAGCGCTGTGGACGGCGGCGCTGCTCGTTGCGGGTGTCGCGGCGCTCGACCAGTCGCGGCCGGTCGTGTCGGTAGAAGTGGTGTAACGAGCGGCGGGTAGGCGGGGAGATTTGTTCCGGCTACCGCGGCGTCCAGACTCGTTGGTTCCACCAAGAGCCGATGAGAAGGGAGCACCACGATGGCCGGAGTGCAGAGGATGACTACTGCTGATGTCGTTGCTGGGGTGATGGCGGGCGAGCACGGCGATTTCGTGCGGGATGCCGTCGCGTTGGTCGCGCGCGAGCTGATGGAGGCGGAGGTGTCTGCCGAGGTCGGCGCGCAGCGTGGAGAGGTCAGCAGCGAGCGGGTGACGCACCGCAACGGCTACCGGCCGAGGGGGTGGGAGACCAGGGTCGGGGAGATCGAGCTATTGATCCCCAAGAAGCGTCAAGGGCCCGCGTATTTCCCGAGCTTCCTGGAGCCCCGCCGCCGGTCTGAGCAGGCGATCGTCGCGGTTGTCCTGGAGGCATACGTCAACGGTGTGAGCACCCGCAAGGTCGACCGGCTGGTCGAGCAGCTCGGGGTCGCGGGGATGACCAAGGACCGCGTCTCGGCGCTCTGCCGGGCACTCGATGAGCAGGTCAGGGTCTTCCGGGAGCGCCCTTTGGAAGGCGCCTACCCGTACCTGTGGCTCGACGCCAAGCACGTCAAGGTGCGCTGCGGTGGGCATGTGCGCTCCAAGGCGCTCGTGATCGCCTACGCGGTGCACGAGTCCGGTATCCGGGAGGTGATCGGCCTGGACCTCGGTGAGATCGAGTCCGAGGCGCTCTGGGTCGAGTTCCTGCGCTCCCTGCGGGCCCGTGGCCTTCAAGGCGTGCGCCTGGCGAAGACGGCACTCAGGCGCGTGAGCGCATGGGGCAAGTCATCGAGCGCCTGGAGCCCGCCGTCCCGAAGGTCTGCCGGCTGCTCGAGGACGCCGAAGAGGACCTGCTCGCGTTCTACGCCTTCCCCGAAGCGCACTGGTCGAAGCTCAGGAGCACCAACCCCCTGGAGCGCGTCAACCGCGAGATCGGCCGCCGCTCAGACGTCGTCGGGATCTTCCCCAACGACACCTCCGTGATCCGCCTCGCCGGCGCCCTCCTGATCGAGCAGAACGACGAGTGGCTCATCAGCCGACGCTACCTCTCAGCAGAGAGCATGACACTCCTCCACGCCACGCAAGACGAGAACGACCACACCCACACAGCGAGAGAGGACGTAGCCGAGCTCAATGCCGCCTGAGCCCCACCAGCATCACCGACGAGCTGGCGTTACACCACTACATCCGACTTGACTCAGGGCGCGCCCCCCTCCCGAAGATCACCCCCCACTCACTACGCCGTACCTGGGCGATGCTCGCCGCCCAGGCCGGCCGCGACCCGCACTGGATCTCCGACCAGATCGGCCACACATCCGCTGCGTTTACGTTGCAGGTCTATCAGCAGACCCGCAACCGGCGCCTGACCAGCGAGGAGCGCCAAGCCATCTGGGAACTGATGCGCTTCGCCGACGAGCCCACCGAGTGCCCCCTCACGCGCCAGGTGACCCGCGGGGCCGGAGGGGAGGCGATGACCATTGAGGGAGCCACGAGCGATGCGCGTCCTCTGGCGAAGCTTGAGCTCGTTGCCCCGACCCACCCTTGGAACTGATCGATTAATCTCCCCCGTCCATGCTACGGGCGATCTTCAGGCGGCCGTACAGGCCCATCGCGCAGACTGTCTACTACGCCACTGCGGCGATCGTGGGGGCAGTCCTGTTGATCGTTGGCCAGCCATGGGCGATTGGCATCTTCGCTATTGGCTGCGGAGGCGTTCTGTTGATGGTCGCTGGCGCGGCGTGGCGGCACCGTCACCCAAACTGAAGGCACCGCCAGGCAGGAATCATGCATCGTGCGACCACAGCGCCACCGACCAGCGATACGTGGGCACTGGAGATGCCCACCGATGACCTCAGCGGAGCCCGGTCAGGCGCGACGCCGCCACGTCGACGACCGTGAGGAATCCCTTGAGCGGCAGCGTCAGCAGCCGAGCGAGCGCGCCCCGGGCGGAGCCTTGAGTGGCCGCCAGCGGCGGCCCGACCGCCGAGGCGAACACAGCGATGCTGACAAGCGGCCGGATCAGCACCCGGATCTCGGCGATCCTGCCCTGCTCGTCATAGCGCATCAGGTCCGCACCCTCGATCCGCCGGCCCGCGATCTCCGTCTCCCAGAAAAACGCGTGTGCATTGTCGGCACCGGCGAACTCGTAGATGATCTCCACCTCGCCGAGCGTCTCGAACAGGACGCCGTACAGCCCCCTGGCCGCGGAGCGTCCTCGAAATGGCGCGCGCACGGCCGGCGAGCGCAACACGATCTCCGGCGAGAGCGCCTCGATCCACTTGTCGAGGTCGCGTGTATGCCACGCCGCCCGGAAGGGATGCTCGGCCACCGGCGGCGCAATTTGCGCGCTCACGCTCGCCGGCCGATCCATGAGTTTAGGCCCATCAATAGGACCATGGCCGATTTGGGCCTCTCCGCCGGCACGTTGCAGATCCACGAGCTTCGCCCAGAAACCGCATAGATAAAGGCAAAACGCCCCATGGGCACGGGTGGTTTCGAACCACCGACCTCTCGCGTGTGAAGCGAGCGCTCTCCCACTGAGCTACGTGCCCCGAACGCCCAATTCTAGGGCCTCGGCCCTGTCCGCCGCATGCACGAGCTGCGGCTCGCCGCCTCCCTCAAGCCCCCACCAGCGGCAGCGGCGACCCCACGGCCTCCTCCAGTGCGTACTTGCCGGTCGCCTCGCCGGTGCCGTCGAGCGGGTACTCCCCCGAGAAGCACGCGTCGCAGTGCGTCGCCCGCGTGGCGCCGACGGCCTCGTAGACCCCCGCCAGCGAGAGGTAGTGCAGCGAGTCGCAGCCGAGCTCGGCGGCGACCTCCGCGGGCTCGCGGCCGTGGGCGATCATCTCCTCGCGCGTGGACATGTCGATGCCGTAGTGGCAGGGGTGCTCGGATCGGCGGGGAGGAGATGCGCAGGTGCACCTCGCGCGCGCCGGCCTCGCGGAGCATCGCCACGATCTGGCGCGGTGGTGTTGCCGCGCACGATCGAGTCGTCGACGACGATCGAGGCGCTTGCCGGCGATCACCTCGGGGAGCGGGTTGAACTTCAGGCGCAGGCCGTGCTGGCGCAGCTCCTGGCCGGGCTGGATGAAGGTGCGTGCGACGTAGCGGTTCTTGACGAAGCCGTCGTCCTGGGGGATGCCGCTCGCGCGCGCGAAGCCGCGCGCGGCGGGGTTGCCGGAGTCGGGCACCGCGATCACGAGGTCGGCGTCGACCGGCGCCTCGCGCCAGAGGAGCTCGCCCATCCGCCCGCGCGCGACCTGCAGCGCGCGGCCGTTCATGCGGAGTCGGGCCGGGCGAAGTAGATGTACTCGAAGACGCAGAACGCCTCGCGGGCCCCGGCGACGACCTGGCGGGAGCGCAGGCCGTCCTCGCCGATCGACACGATCTCGCCGGGGCGCACGTCGCGCACGTGGCGGGCGCCGATGATGTCGAACGCGCACGACTCGCTCGCCACGCACCACGCCTCGTCGCCGTCGCCGGAGGGCGGCAGCGCGCCGAGCGCCAGCGGGCGCAGGCCGTGGGGGTCGCGGAAGGCGAGCACGCGGTCGCGCGTCATCGCCACGATCGAGAACGCGCCGCGCAGGCGCGGCAGCACGTCGGCGACCGCCTCCTCGACGTCCGCGGCGGGGTGCGTGGCGATCAGCGCGGCGACGATCTCCGAGTCGGAGGTCGAGCTGAACGTGACCCCGCGCGCGCTCAGCTCGCCGTGCAGGGCGAGCGCGTTGATGAGGTTGCCGTTGTGCGCCAGCGCGAGCTCCCGGTGGGAGCCGTGGGTGCCGTCGGAGCGGTGCACCGGCTGGGAGTTCTCCCACGCGTTGGAGCCGGTCGTGGAGTAGCGCACGTGCCCGATCGCCAGCTCCCCGGCGAGCGTGCGCAGGTCGCTCTCGCTGAACACCTGGCTGACGAGGCCGAGCTCGCGGCGCGTGAGGATCTGCCCGCCGCGGTCGGCGGCGGCGATGCCCGCGGACTCCTGGCCGCGGTGCTGGAGCGCGTACAGCGCAAAGTAGGAGAGGCGCGAGACCTCGTGGCCGGGTGCGTATATGCCGAAGACCCCGCACTCCTCGTGCGGCCCCTCATCCTCTGCGCGCCCTGCCGTGGGCCTCACGTGTACAAGCTAGCACTCTCGTGGGGGGCCGGGCGGCCTCGCGGGGCCCGGGTGGTCTCGCGAGGCCGCCCTGGCTCGTGTGCTGGCCTGGGCGCGTAGTCGCGCGTACGCGGCGTCAGGCGATCTCGTCGAGGCGCGCCACGATCTCCTGCGCGTACCGCACGTAGTGCCGCGTAGTCGAAGATCGCGTCGAGGTCGAGTGCCGCGGTATCGCGGGTCGGCGGCGAGCAGCTCGCGCAGCGGGGTGCGGGTGTCCCACGCCTGCTGGGCGGCGCCTGCGCGCCGAGTAGGCGTCGTCGCGGCTCGAGGCCGCTCGCGACCAGCGCCAGCAGCACGCCGCTGGGAGAAGATCGCGCCGTGGGTCAGCTCGAGGTTCTCCCGCATCCGCTCGGCGTCGACGGTCAGGCCCCGCACCAGCTCGATCGCGCGGTGCTGCATGTAGTCGAGCAGGATCGTCGAGTCGGGCAGGATCACGCGCTCGACCCAGGAGTGCGAGATGTCGCGCTCGTGCCACAGCGCGACGTTCTCCAGGCCGGCCTGCGCGTTGCCGCGCAGCACGCGCGCGAGGCCCGCAGATCTGCTCGCTCTTGATCGGGTTGCGCTTGTGCGGCATCGCGCTCGAGCCCTTCTGGCCGGCGCGGAAGGGCTCCTGCGGCCTCGCGCACCTCCGTGCGCTGCAGGTGGCGGATCTCGGTCGCCAGGCGCTCGAGGCCGGCGCCGGCGAGCGCGATCGCGCCCAGCAGCTCGGCGTGGCGGTCGCGCGCGACGACCTGCGTGGAGACGACTCGCGCCCCAGCCCCAGCCGCGCGAGCACGCGCTCCTCGAACTCGGGCGAGGTGGCGGCGTAGGTGCCGACCGCGCCCGAGACCGCGCCGACCGCGACCGCGTCGAAGGCGCGCTGCCAGGCGCTGCGACGTTGCGGTGCGCCTCGAACGCGAGGCCGGCGAGCTTGACGCCGAAGGTCGTCGGCTCGGCGTGCACGCCGTGCGTGCGCCCGACGCACAGCGTCTCCACGTGCTCGCGGGCGCGCGCCACGAGCGCCTGCAGGAGCTCGCGCGCGCCGGCGACGACGATCTCGCCGGCCGCCTGCAGCTGCAGCGCGAGCGCGGTGTCGAGCACGTCGGAGGAGGTCAGGCCGTAGTGGATCCAGCGCCCCGCCGGGCCGGCGGAGGCCGAGAGCACGTCGACGAACGCGGCGACGTCGTGGTCGGTGATGCGCTCGCGCTCGGCGACCTCCTCGACGGTGAACGTCGCCGCGCGGATCGCCTCGAGATCGGCCGCGGTCGGGCCCTGCCTCCCAGCAGCTGGGGCACTCCTCGCAGGCCGCGACCTCGACCTCGCGCCAGGCCTCCATCCGCGCCGCGTCGGTCCACAGCGCGCCGATCTCCGGGCGGGTGTAGCGGTCGATCACGCGCGCTGGCTCCTCGTCGGCCCCGCGACGGCGGCGGTCACGCCGCCGAGGATCCGCGCGGCGAGCACCGCGGCGTTGCGGGCGTTGTCGAGGCCCGACGCGGCGACCGGCACGCCCGGCGGCATCTGCACGATCGAGAGGATCGCGTCGAGGCCGCCGGCCGCCGAGAGGCGGCTGGAGAGCGGCACGCCGATCACCGGCAGGTCGGTGTGGGCGGCGACCACGCCGGGCAGCGCCGCGGACAGCGCCGGCGCCGGCGATCAGCACGCGCAGGCCGCGCATGCGCGCGGCCTTGGCGTACTCCGCGACCGCGTCCGGCTGGCGGTGCGCGGACATCACGCGCAGCTCGTGCAGGATGCCCGCGCTCTTCGAGCTCCGCCGCGGCCCGCTGCATCGTCTCCATGTCGCTCTTGGAGCCCATCACGATGCCGACGCGCGGGGCGTCGACGTCGAGCTCCTCCAGCTGCGCGCGCACCTCGGTCTCGGTCAGCGGCGTGGCGATTGGGGTCAGGGTTCTCGTCACAATAGATGCCGGATCTGGGGTGGTCGATCCGTGGATGGGATGCGACGCACGCGAGCGCAGGCGTGCCGGTGGCACGCCGAGCATCGTGGGTGGCGCAGACCGCCGCGGAGCGGCCGCATCCAGGCCGGCAGATATTGGGACGTGGGCCCTTACCTCACGCACGCTCGACCTCGGCGCCGACGCCCTCGGCGGGCTCGTCCTCGTACCACGCCTGCAGCCACTCCTCGACGTCCCGCAGGCCGGGGTCGGGCGCCACCGCCGCGCCGATGTCGCCGCGCATCTGCATCCGTCGAAGGAGACCATCCCCGCCGCAGCATACGCCGCCGGGCGGGCGGCGGCCGGGTCGCGCGCCGAGCGCCGTCACGTTCAGCACCCGCCCGCCCGCGGTGACGAGCTCCCGTCGCGACGAGCGCGGTCCCCGCGTGGGTCACCTCGACGTCCGCGGGCACCCGGTCGAGGCCCGCGATCGGATCGCCGCTGGAGGTGGACTCGGGGTAGCCGGCGCTCGCGAGCACGACGCTGACCGCCCAGTGCGGGCGACCACGACGAGCGGCGCGTCCTGGCCCCCGCGCAGGCCGCCGGGCGCGCGCGGCGCGAGCAGCAGCGTCGAGCAGGTCGGACGCAGGCGCGGCAGCAGCGCCTGCGTCTCGGGGTCGCCGAAGCGCACGTTGAACTCGATCACGCGCGGGCCCTCGCGCGGTCAGCATCAGCGCCGCCGTAGAGCACGCCGTGAAACGGGGTGCCGCGCGCGCGCATCAGCTCGACGATCGGCTGGTGGATCGTCGCGACGAGCTGCCGCCGCGCTGCGCGCTCGACGCCGGGCACCGGCGAGTAGGACGCCCATGCCGCCGGTGTTCGGTCCGCGGTCGCCGTCGAAGATGCGCTTGTAGTCCTGCGCCGGCGCCAACGGGAGCGCGTGCTCGCCGTCGCACAGCGCGAGCAGCGAGAGCTCCTCGCCGCTCGAGGTGCTCCTCGACGACCGCGCTCGCGCCGTGTGCAGCGCGGCCGGGTGGGCGGGGTCTGGGTGGGCGGGGTCTCCGAAGCGGCGCTCGACGAAGATCTCCCGCAACGCCTCCCGCGCCTGCGCGGGCGAGTCGGCCACCGTGACGCCCTTGCCCGCGGCCAGGCCGTCGGCCTTGAGCACGACGCCGGGGTGCGCCAGCTCCGCCACCGCCGCCTCGCCCTCGGCGAGCGTGCGCGCGTGGCGCCACGCGCGCAGTCGGCACGCCCGCCTGCTCCATCGCCTGCTTGGCGAACTCCTTCGAGCCCTCCAGCCGCGCCGCGGCCGCCGCTCGGGCCGAACGCGAAGTGGCCGCGCGCGTCGAGCGCGTCGACGAGGCCCGCCACGAGCGGCGCCTCGGGCCCCACGACGACGAAGTGGACGCGCTCGCGCTCCACCGCCGCGACGAGCCCGTCGACGTCGTCGGCGGCGACGTCGAGCAGGCGGGCGTCCTGCGCGATGCCCGGCGTTGCCGGGGGCGCAGAGCAGCTCGGGCTCCGCCGCCGAGCGAGCCAGCGCGCGCACGAGCGCGTGCTCGCGCCCGCCGGCGCCGACGACTAGGACCTTCATCCGAGCGAGGCTATGAAGTCGTCCACTGGGATCGCCGTGAGCGTCTCGTAGCTCACCGTGCCGCGCGAGCCGAGCTCCAGCGACACGCGCGCCATCGCCTGCTCGTCGGGCGCCTCCACGATGCTGACGAAGTCCCAGCGTCCGAGCGTCGCCCACTGGGCCTTCACCTTCGCTCCGAGCTGCTCCACCTCTTTGTTGACCTCGTGGATCCGCTGCGGGTTGTTCTTGACGGTCTGCACGCCCTCCGGCGTCAGGTGAGCGAGCATGATGTACGTGGGCATGGCCTCCTCCTCGGGTCGTGGGCGCGGGTGCCGGGGGTCGTGGCGCGGGCCCCCGCCGGGCCTCCCTAGAGTAGACCTCGGGACCTCACTTTGGAGTCGTGGCGGCTGCCGGCAGCGACTCGAACGTGAGCTGCCCGTCGCCGGCGTCCACGCGGACCGCCGCGCCCGCCCGGAGGCTGCCGTCGAGCAGCGCCAGCGCGAGGCGGTCGATGAGCTGGCGCTGGATCACGCGCGCAGCGGGCGCGCGCCGTAGACGGGGTCGTAGCCGAGGTTGCCGAGCAGCTCGCGCGCCTCGTCGGTGAGCTGCACCTCGACGCCGCGCTCGCGACGCGCGCCGATCACGTGCGCGACCTGCAGGTCGACGATCTCGCCGAGCTGCTCGCGGCTGAGCGGCGCGAATCGACGATGTCGTCGAGGCGGTTGACGAACTCCGGCTTGAAGTGGTGCAGCAGCGCCTCGCGCAGGGCGACGTCGGAGGTTGCCTCCTCGTCGCTCACCGGATGTTGGAGGTCATGATCAGCACGGTGTTCTTGAAGTCGACGGTGCGGCCCTGGCCGTCGGTGAGGCGGCCGTCGTCGAGCACCTGCAGCAGCGTGTTGAAGACGTCGGGGTGCGCCTTCTCGATCTCGTCGAGCAGCACCACGGAGTAGGGACGGCGGCGCACCGCCTCGGTCAGCTGGCCGCCCTCTTCGTAGCCGACGTAGCCGGGGGGCGCGCCGACCAGGCGCGAGACGGTGTGGCTCTCCATGTACTCGGACATGTCGATGCGGACCATCGCCTCCTCGGTGTCGAACAGGAACTCGGCCAGCGCCCGCGCCAGCTCGGTCTTGCCGACGCCGGTGGGGCCGAGGAACAGGAAGGAGCCGATCGGCCGGTTGGGGTCCTGGAGGCCCGCGCGCGAGCGGCGGATCGCGGTCGCGACCGCCTCGACCGCCTCGTCCTGGCCGATGACGCGCTCGTGCAGGCGCTCCTCCATGTGGACGAGCTTCTCGACCTCGCCCTCCAGCAGGCGGGTGACGGGGATGCCGGTCCAGCTCGCGACGACCTCGGCGACGTCGTCGGCGTCGACCTCCTCCTTGAGGAACAGAGCCGGCTCGCGGCCTGGGCGCCGCGCTCGGCCGCCCTCGTGCTCGGCGAGCTCGCTTCTCGAGCTCGGGGATCTCCCGTAGCGCAGCTCCGCCGCGCGCTGCAGGTCGGCGGCGCGCTCGGCCCGCTCGGCCTCGCCGCGGGCCTCCTCGAGCCGCGCCTTTTTCTCGCGCTCGCCCTGGATCGCCTCCTTCTCGGCTTGCCACTGCGCCTTCATCGCGGCTGAGCGCTCGCGCTGCTCGGCGAGCTCGCGCTCGATCGCGGCGCGACGCTCGGCCGAGGCCTCGTCGGTCTCCTTCTGCAGCGACGTCAGCTCGATCTCCAGCTGCATCACGCGGCGGTCGACCTCGTCGATCTCGGTCGGCAGCGAGTCGATCTCGATGCGCAGCCGCGAGGCCGCCTCGTCGATCAGGTCGATCGCCTTGTCGGGCAGGAAGCGGTCGGCGATGTAGCGGTCCGAGAGCGTCGCGGCGGCGATCAGCGCGGAGTCCTGGATGCGCACGCCGTGGTGGACCTCGTAGCGCTCCTTGAGGCCGCGCAGGATCGCGATCGTGTCCTCGACGCTTGGCTCGTCGACCATCACCGGCTGGAAGCGGCGCTCGAGCGCGGCGTCCTTCTCGATGTGCTTGCGGTACTCGTCGAGCGTCGTCGCGCCGACGGCGCGCAGCTCGCCGCGCGCGAGCATCGGCTTGAGCAGGTTGGCGGCGTCGACCGCGCCCTCGGCGGCGCCGGCGCCGACGATCGTGTGCAGCTCGTCGATGAAGAGGATCACGCGCGCCGCCGGCGTCGGCGATCTCCTTGAGCACGGCCTTGAGGCGGTCCTCGAACTCGCCGCGGTACTTCGCGCCGGCGATCAGCGAGCCGATGTCGAGCGCGACGACGCGGCGGTCGCGCAGCGACTCCGGCACGTCGCCGGAGACGATCCGCTGGGCGAGCCCCTCGACGATCGCGGTCTTGCCGACGCCCGGCTCGCCGATCAGCACGGGGTTGTTCTTGGTGCGCCGCGCGAGGACCTGGATCACGCGGCGGATCTCCTCGTCGCGGCCGATCACCGGGTCGAGCTTGCCCTGCTCGGCGCGCCGCGGTGAGGTCGCGGCCGAAGCGCTCGAGCGCCTGGTAGCGCTCCTCGGGGTTCTGGTCGGTGACGCGGTGGGGGCCGCGCACCTCGGCGAGCGCCTGCAGCAGCCGCTCGTGGGTCGCGCCGCGCGCGCGCAGCGCGTCGCCGGCGCGGCCGGGTGCGCGGCGAGCGCGAGCAGCAGGTGCTCGGTGGAGACGTAGTCGTCGGAGAGCCCGCGCGCCTCGCCTCGGCGGCGTTGAGCACCGCCGCGAGCTCCGGCGATCGGCGGCGCCCTCCTCGGAGCGCCGTGCCGAGCGGGGCAGGCCGTCCAGCGCGCGGGCGGCCGCGGCGCGCAGCGCGCGCCAGCGCGGCGCCGAGCTTGCGCAGCAGCGGCGCGACCACGCCGCGGTCGCTCTCGAGCAGCGCGGCGAGCACGTGCGCCGGGGTGACCTGCGGGTTGCGCCGCTCCTGCGCGAGGCGCACGGCCTCGGCGAGCGCCTCCTGGGGCGCGATCGTGAGGCGGTCGGGGGTCATGGGCAGGGGGTCAGGAGCATCCCTAGAGTCGGAAACAGTCCGACCGGCGCCCCCGGGGGCTGGTTAGGGTTGGTTTGCAGTCTCTCGCATACACATTCTATGAATGGAGATTCCGATGGTTAGGAAAATGAATCGTCCCACGAGGGTCCCGCTGCGGGCGATCCTCGCCGCGGGCCTGGCGGTGCTGGTGTCGCTGGTCGCAGTATCGGCCGCTTCGGCGACCCCGAAAGGGAAATTTGCGCCCTTTGCCCAGTGTCCCCTGAGCAACAAAGAAATCGTGGCCTGCACGGTCGCCACCACCACCAGTGGCGAATTCAATGTGGGTAAAAGGGTCGTGCCGATCACCAAAACGATCACGCTGCAGGGCGGGCTGATCGAAATCCCCGAAACCGAAGAACAGGAATTCGTCGCGGCCGCCAACGGCGAAACGCTGTCGAAAACTCCGCAGACGGTGCCCGGCGGCCTGTTCGGGATCATCGCGCCCGAAACCCTGCCCAAATGGCTGCAGGAAATCATCAACAACTTCGTCAACGAAGGGTTCTCGGGCGTCACGGAGACGACCGAACTCGCCAAAACCGCAAGCAGCGTGCGGCTCAACTCCACGAACCTGCTGATCGAAAGCGGGACCGCGTTGACGCTGCCGGTGAAGGTCAAACTGAACAACGTGCTCCTGGGGAGCGAATGCTACATCGGCTCCTCCTCGAGCCCGATCAACCTGAATCTCACGACCGGGGCGACGAGCCCGCCCGCACCCAACAAATCGATCCACGGCGCCAAAGGCGCGCTGAGCATCGAAGAAGAAGGCACGCTGGTCGTCCTCACCGGCGGCTCGCTGGTGGACAACTCCTTCGCGACGGGCGGCGCGCACGGCTGCGGTGGCGTCTTCCTGGAAGGCCTGATCGACCCGGCCGTCAACGCCGAGCTCGGTCTGCCCTCCGCGGCGGGGCACAACACCGCGATCCTCAACGGTCGCCTCGAACTCGCTTCGGCTGAAGCGGTGCGGGCGAGCGAAAAATAGGACGCGCCTCGTCGGGCTCTTGACGAGCTCGTAGAGAGACGCACCAGACAGAGGGGCCCGCCGCGAGACGCGGTGGGCCCCTCGACGTTTGCCGTGGCGGACGCGGCACGCCTGCGCCCCGCTGTCCGGGGCACGACGGGCCGTAGCCGGCTCGCCGGGGCGGTGCGCGGGCTCACCGCGGACGCCTCCCCACGGGGGGCGCGAAGCGCCGCACGTCCGCCGCGCGCACCAGCTCGCGGCCGGGCGGACGGGAGTTCGGGAAGGGCACGAGCTCAGCGCGCAGCGAGCGCCGCAACGCCTCCAGCTCCTGCTCGAGCCAGCGCGACGCTGCGCGTGCTGCGCCTGCACGCTCGAGCGCGTCGAGCTGGGCCGTGCGCGGCCTCGAGCTCGGCCTCGAGCGCGAGCACGCGCTCGACGCCGGCGAGGTTGAGCCCGAGCTCGGCGGTCATCTGCTGGATCCGCCGCAGCCGCTCGACGTCGGCCTGCGAGTACAGGCGCGTCCCCTTCGGCGAGCGGCTCGGCTCGATCAGCCCGCGCGCCTCGTACATCCGCAGCGTCTGCGGGTGCATCTCGGCGAGCTCGGCGGCGACCGAGATCATGAACACGCCGCGGTCGACCGCGACCTCGATCCGGGTCGTGCGCTGCGGGCGGTCGCTGGCTCACGAGCCGCGCCTCGAACAGCTTGCGCGCGCGGGTCGGTCGCCGTTGATCGTCTTGGCGAGCGCGTCGACGGCCTTGGCCTGGGCGTCGGTGAGCTCGTCGGGCAGCTCGATCACGAAGCGGTAGTGGATGTCGCCGTTGCCCTTGCCGCCCGGCCGCGGCGGGCCCTCGCCGCGCAGGCGCTGGACCGTGCCGTGGCGCGGTGCCCGGCGGGACGCGCAGCGTCTTGCGCCCGCTCAGCGTCGGCACCTCGACCTCGGCGCCGCGCAGCGCCTCGACGACGGTCAGCGGCACCTCGACCTCGAGGTGCTCGCCCTTCTGCTTGAAGACCGGCGAGGGGGTCACGTGCGTGATCACGTAGAGGTCGCCGGGCGGGCCGCCGCGCAGCCCGGCCTCGCCCTTGCCGGCGAGGCGGATGCGGCTGCCGTCGTGCACGCCGGCGGGGATGTTCACGCGCAGGCGCTTGACGCCGCGCGTCGCGCCGGTGCCGTGGCAGGTCGGGCACGGCGACTCGATCACGGTGCCGCTGCCGCCGCAGCGCGAGCACGGCTGCGAGATCGAGAACATGCCCTGGCCCTGCGACTCGATGCCGCGGCCCTCGCAGCGCGGGCAGACGCTCGGGCGTCGTGCCCGGCCGCGCGCCGGTGCCGTTGCAGGTCGCGCAGCGCTCGGAGAGCGGGACCGTCAGCGGCACCTGCGCGCCCGTGCACCGCCTGGTCGAAGCTGATCTGGATCTCCGCCTCGAGGTCGCGCCCGCGCTCCGGGCCCGCGGCGCGGCGCGCCGCGCCGCGCCGCCGCCGGCCGCCGCCGAAGAGGTTGGAGAGGATGTCGCCGATCGAAGCCGCCGCCGTCGAAGCCGCCGAAGCCGCCGAAGCCGGCGCCGGCCGGCCGCCGAACGGCGCCCTCGCCGCGGTCGACGGCCGCGCGCTTCTCGGGGTCGCTCAGCACGTCGTAGGCCTCGCTGATCTCCTTGAAGCGCTCCTCGGCCTTCTTGTCGTCGGGGTTGCGGTCGGGGTGGTACTGGCGCGCGAGCTTGCGGTAGGCCTTCTTGATCTCCTCGGCGGTGGCCTTGCTGTCGACGCCGAGGACCGTGTAGGGATCTCTGCGTGGCGGCCATGCGCCGCCTCCTACGCCGCGACGAGCACGCGCGCCGGCGCGGATCACGCCGTCCCGTGAGCCGGTAGCCGGGCTGGTAGACCTCGACGATCGCGCCGGCTGGCGGCGCCGTCGACGGCTGCTGCGCGACCGCCTCGTGGCGCTCGGGGTCGAACTGCTCGCCGCGCTCGCGTCGAACGACTCGACGCCGACGCGCTCGAGCGCGCCGAGCAGCTCGCGCTGCACGAGCCGCAGGCCCTCGAGCAGCGGCTCCTCGCCCTGCGGCGGCGGCCTCGAGCGCGCGCTCGAGGTTGTCGAGCGCGGGCAGCAGCTCGCGCGCGAGCCGCGCCACGCCGCGCTCCTGCGCCGCCGCGGCCTCGCGCGCGACGCGCTTGCGGTAGTTCTCGAAGTCGGCCTGCGTGCGCTGCGCGAGCGCGAGGTACTCGTCGCGCTGCGCCGCGGTGGCCACCAGCTCGTCGAGGTCGCCCTCGACCTTGGCGGCCACGTCGTCCGCGCCCTGCGCCTCGGCGATCGGCGGCGTGCTCCTGCGCCGCCTGCGCCTCGCGCCGCACGCCGCTGTCCCCCGGCGCCTGCACGGCGCCGGGGCCCTCGGTGGGGCGGCCTGCTCCTGCACCGCCTGCTCTGTCGCTCATGGCCTACGCGCTCGGCTCGTCGACGACCTCGGCGTCGACGACGTCCTCCTCGCCGGCGACCCGCGCCGTCCGCGGCCGCGGCGCCGTCACCGTCGCCGGCGGCGGCCGCCTGCTGCGCCCGCTCGTACATCGCCTCGGAGACGCGCGTGGAAGGCCTGTTGAGCGCCTCGGTGCGCTGGCGTGATCGCGTCCGGGGTCCTCGGCCTCGAGGACGTCGCGCACCGCCTTGATCGCCTCCTCGATGCGTGGCCTTCGAGCGGCGTCGTCGACCTGGCTCGCCGAGCTCCTTGAGCTGGCGCTCGGCCTGGTAGGCGGCGTTCTCGCCGTTGTTGCGCGCCTCCGCGAGCTCGCGCGCGCGGCGGTCCTCGTCGGCGTGGGTCTCGGCGTCGGAGACCATGTTCTTGATCTCCTCGTCCGAGAGCCCGGAGCCGGCCTTGATCTCGATCTTCTGCTCCTTGCCGGTGCCGAGGTCCTTGGCCGAGACGTTGAGGATGCCGTTGGCGTCGATGTCGAAGCCGACCTCGATCTGCGGGATGCCGCGCGGCGCCGGCGGGATGCCGGTCAGCTGGAACTTGCCGAGCGACTTGTTGTAGGTCGCCATCTCGCGCTCGCCCTGCAGCACGTGGATCTCGACCGAGGGCTGGTTGTCCTCGGCCGTCGAGAAGATCTCGCGCCTTGCGCGTCGGGATCGTCGTGTTGCGCTCGATCAGCCGCGTGAAGACGCCGCCCTTGGTCTCGATGCCGAGCGTCAGCGGGGTCACGTCGAGCAGCAGCACGTCCTTGACGTCGCCGGCGAGCACGCCCGCCTGGATCGCGGCGCCGACGGCCACGACCTCGTCCGGGTTGACGCCGCGGTGCGGGCTCCTTGCCGGTCAGCTCCTTGACCTTCTCCTGCACCGCCGGCATGCGCGTCATGCCGCCGACGAGCACGACGTGGTCGATCTTCGCGGACGCCCTTGTCCTTGGCGTCGTCGAGCGCCTGGCGCACCGGCGCCACGACGCGGTCGAGCAGCGCGCTCGTCAGCTCGGCGAGCTTGGCGCGCGTGAGGCGCGTGTCGAGGTGCTTGGGGCCGCTCTGGTCGGCGGTGATGAAGGGCAGGTTGATCTGCGTCTCCTGCGTCGTCGAGAGCTCGATCTTCGCCTTCTCCGCCGCCTCGTAGAGCCGCTGCAGCGCCATCGGGTCGGCTGCAGGTCGATGCCCTGGTCGCGCTTGAACTCGGCCACCAGCCAGTCGACGATCGCCTTGTCGAAGTTGTCGCCGCCGAGGTGGTTGTCGCCCGCGGTCGACTTGACCTCGAAGACGCCGTCGCCGATCTCGAGCACCGACACGTCGAAGGTGCCGCCGCCGAGGTCGAAGACGAGGATCGTCTGGTCGTGCCTCCTTGTCGAGCCCGTACGCCAGCGACGCCGCCGTCGGCTCGTTGATGATGCGCTTGACGTCGAGGCCGGCGATCTTGCCGGCGTCCTTGGTCGCCTGGCGCTGGTCGTCGTTGAAGTACGCGGGGACGGTGATCACGGCCGAGTCGACCGCTTTCGCCCAGGTAGGCCTCGGCGTCGGCCTTCAGCTTCTGCAGGATCATCGCGCTGATCTCGGGCGGCGAGTACTGCTCGCCGCCTGCCTCGACGCGCGCGTCGCCGTTGGGGCCGGAGACGACCTTGTAGGGGACGATCGCCTCCTCCTCGCGCGACCTCGCTCTCCTTGCGGCCCATGAAGCGCTTGATCGAGAAGACGGTGTTCTGCGGGTTGGTCACCGCCTGGCGCTTGGCGACCGTGCCGACGAGCCGCTCGCCGGAGGCCGTGAACGCGACGACCGACGGCGTCGTGCGACCGCCCTCGGCGTTCTCGATGACGGTCGGCTCGCCGCCCTCGAGCACGGCCATGCACGAGTTGGTCGTGCCGAGGTCGATGCCGATCGTCTTGCCCATGCGGGGCTCCTTCTGGTCGGTCGTTGGCCTGGTCGCGGGATACGCGATCAGAAAATCTATGCAGGAGCATAGCAGATTTTTTAGGGGAGGGTAAGGGCGGGCGTTCTCGCGGCGGCCCGGAGGCCGTACTCCGGACGGACGTACCGGTCGGGACGCGGCGGGTCGGAGACAAAGGCCCTCCATTTCTTGACCGCGTGCCACCTGCCGGACTAGCGTGGCCGGGATGCCGCCCTCACGCCAGGTGCGCCGCGCCGCCGCCCGCAGCGCCAAGAAGCGCGGCGGCGCCCGCAGCGCGCAGGGCCGCAGCCCGCGGCGCTCGCGCGGGTCCCCCGGCCCGCGCGAGTCGCCGCGGCGGCCGTCCTCGTGGCCGCGGTCGTCGCGATGGCAGCGGTGACGCTGGGTTCCTCCCCGGCCCCGGAACCGGCCGTGTACACCGGCTCGGGGTACCCCAACGGAGACACCTCCAACACGCGCGACGTCGGCGGGCCGATCGACGGCGCCACGGTCACTCGGCTCAGCGAGGCGTGGAGCGACCCGCTCGCCGCCAAGAGCCAGTTCGGGGCCTACTCCTCCTCGCCGGTGATCGCCGACGGGGTGATCTACTCCCAGGATCTCGCCTCCAACGTGCAGGCGCTCTCGCTGCGCACCGGCCGGGTGCTGTGGAGCAGGGACCTCGAAGAAAACGACCAGGGCCCCAACGGCCTCGTCGTGCAGGGCGGGATGGTGTACGGCGCCACGCAGAAGGTCGCGTTCGCGCTCGACGAGCGCACCGGCGCGCAGGTGTGGTCGACGAACCTCGTGCGCAACGAACACGAGGGCATCGACATGGCGCCCGGCTACCACGACGGCATCGTGTACGTCTCGACCGTGCCGGGCAACGTGACCCAGTTCTACGCCGGCGAAGGCGTCGGCATCCTGTGGGCGCTGGAAGCCCGCACCGGCCGCAGGCTGTGGCACTTCGACACCGTGCCCGAAAACCTGTGGTCCCCCGAACACGTCTCCATCAACTCCGGCGGCGGGGTGTGGTTCACCCCCGCCTTCGACGCCCGGGGCAACATGTACTTCGGCACCGGCAACCCCGCGCCGACGCCGGGCACCGAACAGTACCCCTGGGGCTCCAGCCGCCCCGGCCCCGACCTCTACTCGGATTCGATCGTCAAGCTCGACGCGCGCACGGGCCGCATGGAGTGGTACTACCAGCTGACCCCCCACGACCTGTACGACTGGGACCTGCAGGACCCGCCCATCCTCACCACCGTGCACGGCCGCCCCGTCGTGATCGGCGCCGGCAAGGTCGGCTACGTGCTGGCGCTCGACGCCGCCACCGGCCACCTGCTGTGGAAGACCCCCGTGGGCACCCACAACGGCCACGACCACGACGGCCTGTACGCGATGCGCCACGAAGAGATCCGGCTGAGCCTCCCCGAGACGGTCTACCCCGGCGAGCTGGGCGGCGTGATCGCGCCGCTGGCCTCCAACGGCCCGCTCGTGTTCGCGCCCGTCAACAACCACTCCGTGACGTTCCCCAACCAGACCGAACCGCAGGAAGGGGGCCCCTCCACCGGCGAACTGGTCGCGCTCGACACGGCCACGGGGGCCATCAGATGGACCGCCCCGCTCCCCGCGGCCGCCTACGGCGCCGCCACCGCCGTCAACGACCTCGTGTTCACGACCGCGTTCAGCGGCAAGCTGTACGCCTTCGACGCGAGCAACGGCCACGTGGCGTGGGAAACGCAGCTGCCGGCGGGGACGAACACGGGGGTGGCGGTGTCCGGCGACACGGTGCTCGCGCCGGCGGGGGTGGCGTTGGAAAGCGGGCAGAGCCCGCAGTTGGTGGCCTACCGGCTGCCCGGGGGGTAACGGGTCGCATCCACCGCCGAGCAGCGCCAGGCGTGCTGCTGTGATTTGCTTGATCGTATCGACGGCCCGTCCGGCGGTCGTCACGAGATTGGAGGTGCTCTGATGGGCGCGACGGAGATTGACGCGGGCAAGCTGGAAGCCTTCATGGGGCAGGCCGTGACGGACATGGGCGCGATCATCAGCGGTCCGCTGATGCTGATCGGCGAGAAGCTCGGCCTCTACAAAGCGATGGCTCATGCGGGGCCGCTGACCTCGCAGGAAGTCGCGGAGCGTGCGGGCGCGGCCGAGCGATACGTTCGCGAGTGGCTGGGCAACCAGGCCGCGGGGGGCTATGTCGCCTACGACCCCGAGAGCGACCGCTACACGCTGCCGGACGAGCACGCCCTTGCGCTGGCGGACGAAGACAGCCCGTTTTACATCCTGGGCGTCTACGACTTGATCGCATCGTTGTATGCCGACGAAGATCGGATCATCGAGGCATTTCGCGGCGGCGAGGGGATGGGCTGGCACGAGCACGACCATCGCCTGTTCCGTGGCACCGAGCGCTTCTTCCGGCCTGGCTACCGCGCCCACCTTGTCGCCGAGTGGATTCCGGCCCTGGACGGAGTCCAGGAGAAGCTCCAGCGCGGCGCCAAGGTCGCTGACGTAGGCTGCGGCCACGGAGCGTCGACGATCATCATGGCGCAGGCGTTCCCGAACTCGCAGTTCTTCGGATTCGACTACCACGCCGCGTCGATCGAGCGTGCACGCGAAGCGGCGAAGGAGGCGGGCGTCGCCGAGCGCATCACCTTCGAGGTCGCCGCCGCCAAGGACTTTCCGGGCGAGGAGTATGACCTCGTGTGCGTGTTCGACTGCCTGCACGACATGGGCGACCCGGTGGGTGCCTCCGCCCATGTGCTCGAGCGGCTCGGCTCCGACGGCACGTGGATGGTCGTCGAGCCGTTCGCGAACGATCGCCTCGAGGAGAACCTCAACCCGGTCGGGCGCGTCTTCTACGGCGCTTCGACCGTGATCTGCACCCCGGCATCGCTCGACCAGGAGGTCGGCCTCGCGCTCGGTGCCCAGGCCGGCGAGGCGCGACTGGCCGCGGTGCTCGAGGAGGGCGGATTCACCCGCGTGCGCCGTGCGACTGAAACACCATTCAACCTGATCCTCGAGGCACGGCCTTAGAGGCCCGTGCAAAGAACGGCCGCTTGCGGGGTTACGTCCGCGACGGCCGGCCGGCGCGCGTGAGCTCACGCGTCAGCGCATGGACCGATCGCTCGAGCTGCTTGATGCTGGCGGTCTCGACCCGTTCGAGCCCGACTGTGCGGTTGACCCAGGCGTTGATCTCGCGGTGGCTGCGCCCGTCGTGGCGGTGCAGTTCCGCCACCAGGCGACTGCGCTCCTGACGCAGCTGCGCTTGACGCTCGAACGCGGCCGCCGGGGCCGGCTCGGGAGCCTCCCCGGCGGCAGGGGCGGGGGAGGGTGAGTGCGCTCTGGGGGGCGGGCCGAAGAGGGTCATCGGGGCTGCGAACTCGGCGCTCAGGGGCACGAACTCCGCGGTGGGAGACGGCTCGCTCGCGCGCCGCTGCAGCGGCTCCTCCCAGCCCTCCTCGGGCTCGTCGCGGCGCAGGGCGTGGCGCAGCTCGGCTTCGACCTCCGAGGCGTGTGTGCGCAGGGTGGGGTCGGCGGGCAGGTACAGCCAGCTCGGGTCGGCTCCGCGACCTGGGATCGTGCGCACGAACCGCCCGACGATCTGACGAAAGATCAGCGGCGTCTTGGCGGCCGTCGCGTAGACCCCCACGCGCAGCCGCGGGATGTCCACGCCCTCGGAAACCATGTTCACCGCCACGATCCACGGCTCGCGCGAGCCGCGGAAGTCCGCGAGCTTGCGCGCGGCACGGGCCTCGGTGTGCAACACGACCACCGGCGCCCGCCCCGTCGTCTCGCCCAGCAGCTTCGCGATCCGCCGGGCATGCGTCGCGTCCGCCGCGACCGCGAGGCCGCCCGCGTCGCGGTGGCCCGCCGCGCGCAGCGCCGTGAGCTTGGCGTGGGCCTCCCGTAGGATCCGCGGCAGCCCCTCCGGCAGCTCTGTCGAGATCGCGGTGCGATAGCGGCGGCTTGCCTCACGCGCGCTCAGCACCGTCTCGAACGAGGATTCGACCACGTCCTCGCCGCTGCGCCACGACAGGGTCCCGTCGAACGTGACAAACGCCACCGGGCGGCAGATCCCCTCGGCGACCGCCTCCGCATAGGTGTAGGAGACGTCGGGCACGACCACTCCGTCGTGGTCGTAGCGCACGCCCGGGATCGGGGTGGCGTCAGAGCGAAACGGCGTCCCCGACAGCAGCAGCCGGCGCGGCGCCGAGGCGAAGGCCCGTTGAAAGCCGGTGCCCCACGCCAGGTCCTCGCCGAGGTGGTGCGCCTCGTCGACGATCACGAGCGTGTCAGCGGGCACCTTGGCCGCCCAGCCGCGCGGGTCGCTCGCCACGCGCGCATAGGTGACGGCGACGCCGTGGAAGTCGCGTGGTGGGTTCGGGCCCTTGGCGTCGGGCTGCAGCTGCACCCCGAGCAGCGCCGCAGCGCTCGCCCACTGACGGGTGAGCGGCGTCGTCGGACAGAGCACCGCCACGCGCCCGACGATCCCCTTCGAGAGCAGATCCTTTGCGAGCTCGAGCGCAGGGCGTGTCTTGCCGGCGCCGGGCGCGGCGGAGATCAGGAACGGGCCCTCTCGCCAGTCGGCCATGCGGTCGAGCGCACGGTGCTGCCACGCGCGCAGGGATGTCGAGGAGGAGGGCGTCAAAGAGCCCGGCATCCTGCGGCATGCAGCGGACGGATCGCGCGGCGCTTGCGACCGCGGCTCGCGGCCGCCTGCCGCAGCCTTCACCAGCGGCGCTCCGGTCAGGGGTCTTCGGGTGGGCGGCGCTCGCGCTTGCGTTCGGTCCCCCGGCGCTTGGCCGCCAGGCGTCGCTCGCGCGAGGCCGCGGTGGGACGGGTGGCGCGGCGGGGCTTGGGAGCGGCGAGTGCCCTCGCGAGCCGCTCGCCCAAGCGCGTCAGAGCCAACTCCCGGTTGCCTGCCTGCGAGCGCCCGTCCTGCGCGATCGCCACCACTCGCGGCCCCACCCGCGCCAGCACCCGCTCCCGCTGTGCGTCGCTCAGCGTGAGGGAGGCGAGCACGTCGAAGCTCGCTTCCACGCGGGAAGCGGTGACGTTGGCGTGCTGTCCTCCCGGGCCGGAGGAGCGGCTGGCGCGCAACGTCACCTCCGAGAGCGGAATCGTCAGCTCGTCGATGACCGGCAGCCGGCGGTGAGGGCCTTCTTCGCCCATACGAGCGGCGCTCAGCCGGTCTTGGTGGGCGTCAAGACGACCACCGGGATGACGCGCTCGGCCTGCTTCTCGTAGTCGGCGAACTGCGGGACGCGCTCGGCCTGCGTGCGGTAGAGGCGCTCGCGTTCCTCGCCGGTCGCCTCGCTGGCAACGACGTCGATCGTGTCGGCCCCGATCTCGATTGCGACGTTGGGGTGGGCCTTGAGATTGTGGTACCAGTCGGGATTCGTCGGGGCTCCGGCCTTGGAGGCGAACACGACATAGCGCCCGTTGTCGCTCTGATAGGCGAGTGGGTTGATGCGGCTCTTGCCGGACCTTGCACCGGTGTGGTGCAGCAGCAGTAGCGGCATGCCCTCGAACATACCGCCGACGCGTCCTTCGTTGGCGTGGAACTCCTCGATGATCTGGGCGTTGAAGTCAGCGGGCGACGGGGACATCGTGCCCATCAGGATATACGCATGACCACCTTTCAGGCGCCGATGAAGCTCACCTCTGCCGTCATCGCCCGGTAGGTGCTCAGCGCACGCAGATCGGCACTGAGAAGCCTGCCCTTGTGCGCAGCCACAGTCGCGGCGATCAGCGCGTCGTAGAGGGCGCCGCCGCGCACCCCCGCCGCGACGGCGCGTTTTAGGGCCGCGCGGGTGCTCCTCGCGTCGAGCGTCAGCCACGGCTGGGGGAAGCCACGTTCGAGCGCCTCCAGGACGACCGGCGGCGCGATCCGACGTCCCTCGGGCATCCGCGTGAGCGCCGAGGTCGCCTCGAAGGCGACGTGGGCGGGAAGCCGTGCCTCGGCATCCTCGAGTGCCGCTCGGGCCAGGAGGTGAGCTTCGTGCCAGGGAGCGATCGCCGCGATTGCGACGCTCGAATCCGGTGCGATCACCGGCGCACGCGCTCGACCGCTGCGCGCGCCTGCGCAACGCTCAGCGGCGCCATCGGCCGATCGGTCACGATCACCGGGAAGCCTTCGCGCTCCTCGACGTGGGCGGGCACGTCGGCGACCGTCAGCTCGATCCGCCCGTCAGCGGCGGTCAGCTCCAGATCGGTCGGGCCGTGCACCCCGAGTTCCTCGCGCAGGGGCTTCGGGATCACCAGGCGACCTACTGCGTCTATGGTAACTCGCATGGCATCAGATTACCACGCAGTGCTCTCCACGCACCGCCGGCAGGCACAAGCCCGTAAGCTCCCGGGCGTGCCGAACCTCGACGACCCCGTCTTCGACGAGCCGCGCGAGCATCCCGGCTTTCGCTGCCGGCGCGCCCGCGTCAGCCGCCAGGCCGGCAGCGAGCGGCTGGGGTTGAGCCTGTGGGAGCTGCCGCCCGGCGAAGCGGCCTACCCCTACCACTACCACCTCGCCGAGGAGGAGCTCGTCGTCGTGCTCGACGGCCGGCCGAGCCTGCGCACCCCCGAGGGGTGGCGGGAGCTGCGGGAGGGCGAGGTCGTGGCCTTCCTGCGCGGCGAGCACGGGGGGCACCAGCTCGTCAACCGCACCGGCGAGACCGTGCGGTTCCTCGCGTTCAGCACACATGGCGAGCCGGACATCGTGATCCGGCCCGACTCGGGCACGCTCAACGCCACCGAGCGGCTGCCGGACGGTGGCGGGCTGCGCGCGATCTTCCGCATGCAGGACGCGGTGGACTACTACGACGGCGAGGTACCCCCCGCCGGGGAGTAGCGGCGTCGTGTCCACCCCGCTGCACTGCGTGCAATACGAGGATCGCCCGGCTGCCGGTGAACCAGCTGCGGATGATGAAGCTGCTGGTCAACCAGGCCCTCTTCGCCCAGGGCCTGCACGCCACCCAGGTGCTCGGCACCGTGTTCGACGGGATCGCGCGCCACACCGCCGAGGGCTACGCCTTTCAGCAGCGCGCCGCGCAGGAGGGCTTCCGCGCGGCGGTGCGCGAGCGCGACGAGCCCTTCGACGACCACGGCGCCTCGACGTTCAAGGGGTGAGGGAGCGGGACCCTCCTTGCGGGAAAGTACGGAAGTCCAAACACTCGCGCGCTGTAGGCTCATGGACATATAGGTCCGTTCAGCGGTCTTTTGACCACTCGGAGGGGCGGACGGACGCCGCCACGAGCGAAGGGGAGTCACATGGTGATTGCCGCTTATCCGTTTCTCGAAGTCTTCTGGACGATGCTGATCTTCTTTGCGTTCTTCATCTGGATCTGGCTGCTGTTCACCGTCTTCGCGGACCTGTTTCGTCGCAGCGACACCTCCGGGTGGGTGAAGGTCGCGTGGATCGCCTTCATCATCATCGTGCCGTACTTCGGTGTGTTCGTCTACCTGATCGCCGAGCACCAGGGCATGACCGAGCGCGCCGTCAAGCAGCAGAAAGCGGTGCAGAGCGAGATGGATCAGTACGTGCGGTCAGTCGCCACCCAGAGCGACCCCACGGCGCAGATCGCCAAGGGCGACGAGCTGCTCAAACAGGGCACGATCACGCAGGCCGAGTTCGATCAGCTCAAGCAGCGGGCGCTCGCGTCCTAGCCGTCGCGGGTGCTCCCCGGCGGGTGGGTGAGGCGCTCCGTGGCCTGGATGCGCCCCATCACCCGTACTAGCGTTCCAGAAGAGCCAGCCGCCGAGGCCGACGGCGAGCAGACACGCGGCCGCCGCGAGCCACGTGGAGGCGAGCACCAGCGCCAGCGAGGCCACGAGGACCTGGAAGGCCAGCAGCGCCTCGAAGCCGAGCACCGCCCAGTAGCGCCGCCTGTACATACCCCACGCGAGCGCGGCGAGCACCGCCGCCAGGAAGACGCCGCCGGGCATCGAGCCGCCGTGGCGGCGCAGGTCGTGGATGGTGAGCACGCCGAGGGCGACGCCCACGGCGAGCAGCCCCGCCACGGCCACGGCGACCCACAGCGCCACAGGACGCTCGCCGGGGTGCAGCGGCATCAGCGCGGCGCGCGCCCGCTCGTCGCGTGCCGCGCTGCGGCTGCGCTCAGGCGTGGGCGGCGCCTGCATGCGCGTGCTCCAGGGGGTCGTCGAGAGGGTGCTCGTCGAGCAGTGTGCGCAGCGCCCGCGCCGCGCCCTCGGGGTCGGTGGCGTCCGCAATCGCGCGGACCACGGCGACCCGTCGCGCGCCGGCCGCGAGGACCGCGGCGGCGTTCGTGGCGTCGATGCCGCCAATCGCAAACCACGGCCGGGTGGTGTGGGCAGCGGCGTGCCGCACGAGCTGCAGGCCGGTCGCGGGGCGCCCCGGCTTGGTCGGCGTCGCGTACACGGGGCCGACGCCGATGTAGTCCACCGCGAGCGGGCCGCTGAGCCCGACGGCGCGCGTGGCCTCCGCGGGCGTGTGTGTGGAGAGGCCGATCACCACCTCCGGACCGACGATCTCGCGCACGCGGGCGACCGGCATGTCGTCCTGGCCGACGTGCACCCCGTCGGCGCCCGCCGCGAGCGCCACAGCGGGGTCGTCGTTGACGATGAGCAGCGCTCCCGCCCGCTCGCACAGCTCCCGCGCGACGCGCGCGGCCGCTACGAGCTCCCTCGCCGGAGAGGCGCTTGTCGCGCAACTGCACGATGTCCACGCCGCCGGCGAGCGCCGCGGGCAGGACGTGAGCCAGCTCGCGGCCGCCGGGGCGCGCGTCGCACACCAGGTACAGCCGCGCCGCCGCCAGCCGCGCACGCCGCTCCTCGCAACGGGGCTGGCTGCGGGACAGTGTCTCCCGGCTTCGGGCACCGGGGTCGTGAGGAGTCACCGGGCCAGTCTCGCACGCCGGCCTTCACCGCCGGCCGCACGACGACCAGTTGAGCCCGCCCACCCGCGGCGTTCGCAACCGCGTCCGCGAGGATGCTAGCATCGTGCATCATGAATCAAACACGAAGGACGACCGTCGCCGCGAAGCACTCCTCGCTCGACACCCTGGAGGCCGAGGCCCGCAGGCGCGGCGTGGCGCTCACCGTGGTGCTCGCCGAGGCCGTGGAGGAGAAGGCGGCGTCCCTACACCGCTCCCCGCCGGCCGCGGCTGGGCATCGCGCGCTCGACCGACGGGCGCTCCGCGGCCGAGGTGACAGCCGAGCCGGTCGCCGAGCCGCCGGCGTAGGTGCCGCTCGTACTCGACACCGGCCCCCTGCTGGCGGCGCTCGACGCGGCCGACCCCGACCACCCCCGCTGCGCCGAGCTCCTGAACGAAGCCGACGAGGACCTCGTCGTCCCCGCCCTCGTGCTCGCGGAGCTCGACTACTGGTGTCACCGGCGCCTCGGCGTCCAAGCCTGGATCACCTTCCTCGACGACCTCCTCGCGGGCGCCTACCGACCCGAGTGCCCCACCCCCGGGGACCTGACCCGCTGCCGCGAGCTCCAATCCAAGTACGCCGACCAGCCGCTCGGCGTCGTCGACGCCAGCGTGCTGGCCCTCGTCGAGCGGCTCGGCGAGAGCAGGCTCGCCACGCTCGACCACCGGCACTTCGCGACCGTGCGCCCCGCGCACGTCGAGGCGCTCACGCTCCTGCCATGACCAACGTTGCCCTGCACGGCACTAGCATCAACCCATGTCCAGCGACCTCACGGTCGACGTCGCCGTCGTCGGCGGCGGCGTCATCGGCCTCGCCGTGGCGTGGCGCGCGCGCCAGCGGGGGCTCTCGGTCGCCGTCTTCGAGCGGGACGCGGTCGGGGCGACGTGCGCCTCGGCGGTCGCCGCCGGGATGCTCGCGCCCGTGTCCGAGGTCGAGTTCGGCGAGGCCGGGCGCCGTGCGCTCGAGCTCGGCCTGCGCTCCGCGCGCATGTGGCCCGCGTTCGCGGCTGAGCTCGAGGAGGCTGCGGGCGTGGAGGTCGGACTGCAGCAGACGGGCACGCTGGTCGTGGCGCGGGACGGGGACGAGGCGCGGGAGCTGGAGCGCCAGCTCGCGCTGCGCGCCTCGCTCGGGCTGTCCGCCGAGCGGCTGCGACCCACCGCCGCGCGCGAGCTGGAGCCGGCGCTCGCGCCGACGGTGCGCCTCGCGCTGCACGCGCCCGAGGATCACTCCGTGGACCCGCGGCGCGTGCTCGCCGCGCTGCGGCGGGCGTGCGAGCGCAGCGGCGTGCAGGTGTGCGAGCACACCGCGGTCGCCCGCGTCGAGGTGGACGGCCCGCAGGGGCCTGCGCGGGGAGTGACGCTGGCCGACGGCCGGCGCGCGCACGCCGAGCAGGTGGTGCTCGCCGCCGGGGCGTGGTCCGGCGAGGTCGCGGGGGTGCCGGAGCACGCGCGCGTGCCCGTGCGGCCCGTGCGGGGACAGATCCTGCGGCTGCGCGACCCCGAGGGCCAGGGGCTGCTCACGCGCGTGGTGCGCTTCGACGGCGGCTACCTGGTGCCCCGCGGCGACGGCCGGTACGTGCTCGGCGCCACCGTCGAGGAGCGCGGCTTTCAGGCGCAGCCGACGGCGGGCGGGGTGTACGAGCTGCTGCGCGACGCGCGCGAGCTCGTGCCGGGCGTGCTGGAGATGCAGATCGAGGAGCTCTCCGTCGGCTTCCGGCCCGCCACGCCCGACAACACGCCGCTGATCGGTCCCGGGGCGGTGGCGGGGCTCGTATGGGCGACGGGGCACCACCGCAACGGGATCCTGCTCGCCCCGCTCACCGCGGAGCTGGTGACGGAGGCGTTGGTGGGGGTGCTCGCGTGATTTGCCTGAACGGGAAGGCGTCCGACCTCGCAGCCGGTGAGACCGTCGCCGGCGCGCTTGCCCGGCTGGGGCTGTCCGTCGACGCGCGCGGCGTGGCGGTCGCCGTCGACGGCGAGGTCGTGCCCCGCTCCGCGTGGGAGGGGTATGCGCTGGGGGCGGACGCGCGCGTGGAGATCCTCACCGCCACGCAGGGAGGGTGACGCGTGCACACCGCCCCGCCGACGCCCCCCGATCCCACACCCGTCGCCCCGCCGGAGGACGCCCTGGTGATCGCCGGGCGCACGCTGCGCTCGCGCCTGCTGCTCGGTACTGGCGGGTTCCCCTCGTTGGAGGTGCTGGCCGCCGCGATCGAGGCCTCCGGCAGCGAGCTCGTGACCGTCGCGCTGCGGCGGGTGGGGGTGGGCGGGGACTTCAAACACCGGGGGTCGCTGGTGGACGTGCTGGCGGGCGCGGGCGTGCAGCTGCTGCCCAACACCGCCGGCTGCCACACCGCGCGCGACGCGGTGCTCACCGCGCGCCTCGCGCGCGAGGCGTTCGGCACGGAGTGGATCAAGCTGGAGGTGGTGGGCGACGAGGACACGCTGTGGCCCGACGCCCCGGAGCTGCTGCGCGCCGCCGAGGAGCTCGTCGACGAGGGCTTCACGGTGCTCCCCTACACCACCGACGACCCCGTGCTCGCGCGGCGGCTGCAGGACGTCGGCTGCGTCGCGGTAATGCCGCTCGGCGCCCCGATCGGCTCCGGCATGGGCATCCGCAACCCCTACGCCCTCGCGCTGGTACGCCGGGCCGTGCACGTGCCCGTCGTGCTCGACGCCGGCGTCGGCACGGCCTCCGACGCGGCGCTGGCGATGGAGCTCGGCTGCGACGCGGTGATGGCCGCCTCCGCGATCGCCCGCGCCGAGGACCCGGTGCGCATGGCGCGCGCCATGCGCCACGCCGTCGAGGCCGGGCGCCTCGCCTGGGGGGCGGGGCGCATCCCCCGCCGCCTCTACGCCACCGCGTCGACGCCGGACGAGGGGCTCGCCGAGCTCAGCTGACGCGGGCCCTTAGGGTAGGGCCCGCGAGCCCTTACCCGAATCGCAATGCTCGTCAGCCGGCACGCGCGGCCTCCACCATCGCCCCGGTGACCTCGGTCAGCTCCTCCTCGGAGATCACGTAGGGGGGCATCGTGTACACGAGGTCACGGAAGGGGCGCAGCCACACGCCGCGCTCCACGGCCGCCGCTGTCGCCGCAACGACGTCCACCTCTCGCTCCAGCTGTACGACCCCGATCGCGCCGCGCACACGCACGTCGGCCACGCCCGGCAGCTCGCGGGCGGGGGCGAGGCCCGCGAGCAGGCTGCGCTCGATACGGGCCACCTGCTCGCGCCACGCGCCGGTGGCGAGCACCTCCAGGGAGGCGAGCGCCACGGCGCACGCGAGCGGGTTGGCCATGTACGTGGGGCCGTGCATCAGGCCCCCGCCCTCGCCCCCGGAGATTGCGTCCGCAACCTGTGCCGTGCACAGCGTCGCGGCGAGCGTCACGTACCCGCCCGTAAGCGCCTTGCCAACGCACATGACGTCGGGGCTCACACCCGCGTGCTCGCACGCCCACAGCGCGCCGGTGCGGCCGAAGCCGGTGGCGATCTCGTCGGCGACCATCACCAGGCTGTGCCGATCGCACACCTCCCGCACGAGGCGCACGCAGGCGGGGGAGTGCACGCGCATCCCCCCGCCCCCTGCACCACCGGCTCCACGATCGCGCCGGCGAGCTCGTGCGCGTGGCGGGCGGCGAGCTCCCTGACCTGCGCCGCCCACTCCGGGTCGAGGGGGGCATCGAAGCCGTCCGGAGGGCGGTCGGCGAAGACGTGGCGGGGCAACACGTCCGTGAACAGGTGGTGCATCCCCCCCACCGGGTCGCACACGCTCATCGCGCCGAACGTGTCGCCGTGGTAGCCGCCGCGTACCGTCAGCAGCCGCGTGCGCCCCGGGCGCCCGACGGCGCGCTGGTACTGCAGGCACATCTTGATCGCCACCTCCACCGCCACCGAGCCCGAGTCGGCGAAGAACACCCGCTCCAGGCCCTCCGGGGTCATCGCCACCAGGCGCTCGGCGAGGCGCACCGCCGGCTCGTGCGTGAGGCCGCCGAACATCACGTGCGCCATGCGTCCCAGCTGCGCGTGCACCGCCTCGTCCAGCGCGGGGTGGCGGTAGCCGTGCACCGCGCACCACCACGAGGCCATCCCGTCGATCAGCTCCCGCCCGTCGGCGAGGCGCAGGCGCACGCCCTCGGCGGAGACGACCGGCAGGGCAGCGGTGGAGGCCGGCAGCGGCCCGTATGGGTGCCACACGTGCTCGCGGTCAGCCGCGAGCAGCCGCCGCCACTCCGCGTCGTCGGGCGCCTGCTCGGGCCGGATGGGCCCTCAGTCCTCGAATGGCGTGAAGTCGCGCTTGCGGGCGCCGCACACGGGGCAGAACCACGTGTCCGGGATGTCCTGGAAGGCCGTCCCCGCGGGGATCCCGCCGTCGGGGTCGCCCTCCTCGGGGTCGTAGATGTAGCCGCAGGACTCGCAGATCCAGCGCTGCAGGGTCTGTGTGGACATGCAGCGAAGATTATCGCCAGCTGGCCGCGCCGGTAGAGTCGGCGGATGAGCACGACCCCCTCCGACGAGCGCCCAGGTCCCGGCGAGGAGTACAACCCCGGACCCCCCACGCCTCCACGGCAGGCCGCCACGGTGATCCTGCTGCGCGGCGGGGAGGAGGGACTGGAGGTGCTGTTGGTCAAGCGCAGTCCGCAGGCACGCTTCATGGGCGGCGTGTGGGTGTTTCCCGGCGGCGCCGTCGAGCAGGCGGAGGGAGATGACGACCACGCCCACCGAGCCGCCGCGGTGCGCGAGTTGCGCGAGGAGGCCGGTGTGCAGCTGCCCGACTCCGCCGAGCTGGTCAAGTTCTCACGCTGGATCACTCCCGCGATGGTGCGCACCCGGTTCGACACTCACTTCTTCCTGGCTTCGCTTCCCCCGGGCCAGGAGCCGTGCGTCGATGGCGCGGAGTGCGTCGAGCACGGCTGGTTCACCCCCGCGGGCGCGCTCGACGCCCACCGTGCGGGCACGATCTTGCTGGTGTTCCCCACGATCAAGCACCTGGAGCAGCTCGCCCCCTTCGCCACCGCGGCCGAGCTGCTCGCGCACGCGCGCGGACGCACCGTGCAGGCAGTCCAGCCGCGCGTGGTGCTCGAGGGCGAGCTCGCGCGCGTACTGCTGCCGGGCGAGCCGGGTTACTAGAGCCCGACTCCAGGCGCTGCCACTCGCGCCCCGGCCATGAGGGCGCTACTCCTGTTGCTGGGCCTCGATCACGTGCGTCACGGCGTTGATCAGCGCCAGGTGCGTGAACGCCTGCGGGAAGTTGCCCAGTAGGCGCCCCGAGGAGGCCTCCAGCTCCTCCGCGTACAGCTGCAGCGGCGAGGCGTATGTGAGCAGGCGCTCGCACAGGTGTTCGGCCGCGTGGCAGTCGCCGGTCTCCGCCAGCGCCGAGACCAGCCAGAAGGAGCAGATCAGGAACGTCCCCTCCTCCCCGCTCTGCCCGTCGTCGGTCTCATCGGTGCGGTAGCGCAGCACCAGCCCGTTCTCGGTCAGCTCTTCCTGGATCGCCCTCACGGTCGCGCACACCCGCTCGTCTTGGGGGGGCAGGAAGCGCACCAGGGGAATCAGCAGGTTCGAGGCGTCCAGCGCGTCGGTTTCGTAGTGCTGGCGGAACACCCCCCGGCTGTCCACCCCCCGCTCGAGGATCTCCGCCTTGATCTCATCCGCCAGCTCCTGGCAGCCGCGTGCCCGCTCGTCCTCCCCACGCCGTTCGGCCAGGCGCGCCCCCCTGTCCATCGCCACCCAGCACATCAGCTTCGAGGAGACGTAGTGGCGCGCCTGGCCCCGCGCCTCCCAGATGCCCTGGTCGGGTTCCCGCCACACCCGTTCGACGCAGCGCACCTGGTCGATCAGCACGGGCCACAGCCGCTCGGGGATGTGGTCGCGTTCCTTGGAGTGCAGGTACACCGAGTCCAGCACCGCCCCGTAGACGTCGTTCTGGCGCTGGTTGTAGGCCCCGTTGCCGATCCTCACCGGGCGCGCGTTCTCGTAGCCCTTGAGGTGATCGAGCGTGGACTCCTCCAGATCCTTGTTCCCCTTGATCCCGTACATGATCTGCAGCGACCCATCCTCATTGCGCTCCAAGTCGGCGAGGTACTGCACGAAGTCATCCGCCTCCCAGTCCAGCCCCAGGGCGTGCAGGCCCCACAGCGTGAACGTCGCGTCGCGCATCCAGCAGTAGCGGTAGTCCCAGTTGCGCGACCCCCGCGGGGTCTCCGGCAGCGAGGTGGTGGCCGCCGCCACCAGCGCGCCGGTGGGCATGAACGTGAGGCCCTTCAGCGCCAGCGCCGAGCGCTGCAGGTGCAGGCGCCAGGGGTGGTCGGGGTAGGTCCCTTCGGCCAGCCACGTGCGCCAGAAGTGGGTGGTGCGCTCCAGGTGCGCCCCCGCCTGCTCCACCGTGCGCGGCCCCCCCAGCCCCTCCGTCCAGGACATCGCGCAGAAGCGCTTCTCGCCTTCGCTCAGGGTATGGCGCGCGTGCACCCGGTTGCCCTCGATCCCCACCCGCATGTCGGAGAACAGGCGGAACACGATCTCGCCGCCGGCGGCGTCGAGGGCGTTGTGGGCGCGGTCGACGCCGCCCTCTTCGACCACGCTCCAGCTCGCCGCCGTCGCGCCGTAGTCGAGCATCGGCTCGCACACCATCTCCATCTGCACCTGGCCCTGCATGCACTCGATCACCCGCACCAGCACGTGGTCGGCGTCGTAGTCCGTCGGCGGGCGCGTGTGGCTGGAGCCCTCCTCGTTGTCGTGCCACTCCCCGATCGTCAGCGCATCCACCACGCGCACCCACCCCTGCGGGGTCATCCAGGTCGTCTCGAGCACGTTCGTCCCCGGCAGGTAGCGCCTGCCCGCCGGCACGTACAGCCCGTAGGGCCCCACCCGGAAGCTCCCGGCCCCGCGGTCGAGCATCGCCGCGAACACGCTGGGAGAGTCGAAGTGGGGCAGGCACAGCCACTCCACCGAGCCGTCGGAGGCCACCAGCGCGCCGGTGTGGCAGTCCGAAAGAAAGCCGTAGTCGGCGATCGGCGGGAAGGGAGAGTCCTCGGGCGCCACTACAGCGCCGTGCCCCCGTGCAGACCCTCGCCCCAGGCGTCCTCCGAGAGCGCCTCGTCCCAGTAGGGGCGCTCGACCCCCTCCGGCAGCGCGCCCTCTTCCTCGAGCTTGTCGAGGTGGGCCACCAGCGTGAGTGCCGCAGCCGGGCGCAGCTGCGCCGGCACGTCCGACCACGCACCGTCG
Organism: uncultured Solirubrobacterales bacterium; assembly: GCA_963821775.1. Taxonomy (GTDB): domain Bacteria; phylum Actinomycetota; class Thermoleophilia; order Solirubrobacterales; family Solirubrobacteraceae; genus Palsa-744. The sequence continues at coordinate 250,479 of CAWGFB010000004.1, forward strand.
AGCAGCTCCTCGACGGTGCGGGCACCGGCGGCAAGCGCCACCTGTAGGCGGGTCTCGCGGTCGTAGCGGTGGCCGATGTACTCCTGCAGCTTGGCCACCGGTTCCCAGATCGCCGGGCCGTGGCCGGGACACAGCACGTCGAGCTCCAACGTGCACAGGTGCACCAGCGCGTTCAGGTACGCGGTCAGCGCGCCGGCGTAGGGGGCGATGAAGACGCTGCCCTCGCCGAGCACCGCGTCGCCGGTGAAGCACACGCGGTCGGCCACCAACGCGAAGTGCTCGGGGGAGTGCCCTGGCGTGGACACGGCGCTCAGCGGACCGAACTGCACGCCGTCCTTCAGCACCACGTCGGCGCCCTCCCGCCACCCGGCCGCGACCGGCGCCGGGCGCAGCTCGCGCAGCGCGCTCACCGACTCCACGTGGTCGGAGTGGTGGTGGGTGAGCGCGATCCCCCCCAACCCGCCGCGCGCGTCCACCGCCGCCACCACCCGCTCGACGTGCTGGCGCAGGGCCGGCCCCGGGTCGATCACGTACGCGGGGTCGCGGTCCACGACCCACGTGTTGGTGCCCGACAGCGTGAGCGGCCCGGGGTTGTCGGCGCGCACCCGCAGCACGTCGAAGGCCGCCAGCCGCCGCGCCTCGGCGACCGGGTCCAGCGAGAAGCCCGCCTCTCCCGCGAGCGCGAGGTCGAGCTCCGCGGTGGACTCCGGCACCCACTCGCCCTCAGGCTCCCCGTCGCCCCGGCCCTCAGGCTCCCTGTCTCCCCGGCCCTCGGGCTCCCCGTCTCCCCGGCTCCGAGGCCACGCACCCTCGGCGCCGCGGTGGTCCCGGCTCTCCCACCGCGCTCCGGCCACGCCGCGCTCGCGGTCGGCGCGGGTGTCCGCCACACCCTGCTCGGGGTCGGAGCCAGGATCGGATTCCGAGCCTGAGGATGTGGAGGAGCGCATGCCAGGACGGTAGCTCGTTCGGTTGACAGACCCCTGCGCACCCCGGCGGGGCGGACGGTTGTCGGCGTAATACACCCGTTGCCGGCCACCGCCCGCGCTCAAGCCGCGGTTCCATACGGTCGAAGGCCCTGACCATGCGCACGGGACCTTCATGGCTGTGCCCCACCGAGCTCGACCGCACACGTATCGTGGACGCCAACGACCGCGTGCGCACGATCCGCCTGGTCGGCGCCGGCGCGATCGGCTTCGCGCTGCTGGCCTCGGCGCCGTGGATCGGCTGGTGGACGCTGATCCTGCTCACGCTGTGCGCGCTCAACTTCTGGCAGGTGGAGCGGCGCCTGCCCTCGAGCCCCCACCCCGAGCGCGTCAGCTTCACCGCGATCGTGCTCACGCTGGGGCTGATCGGCGTGGGCGTCGCCCTCTCGGGCGGGCCGCGCTCCCCGGCGCTGCCGTGGATGGTGCTGCCCGGCGCGATGGTCGCCGCGCGCTTCCGTGCCCACGTGGTCGTCCTCGGCATCGTGCTCACGGTGGTGTCGATCGCGCTCGCCACGCTCGCCGTGGCGCCCGCCGCGACGCTCGCCGACCCCGTGACGGTGATCGCCACGCTGGCGCTGCTGGCGGTCGTCATCTCGATCGTGCTCGCGCTGCAGGCGGCCGAGCTGCACCACCGCGACGAGGCGATCCTCGACCCGCTCACCGGCCTGCTCAACCGCCACGCGCTGCTGCCGCGCTTCACCGAGATCTCCCACCAGGCGCGCCTCACCCGCCAGCCGGTGTGCCTGCTGCTGTGCGACGTGGACCGCTTCAAGGACGTCAACGACCGCCACGGCCATGACCGCGGCGACGCGGCCCTGCGTGACGTGGCCTACGAGCTGCGCAAGCGGCTGCGCTCCTTCGAGCTCGCCTACCGTCTCGGCGGCGAGGAGTTCCTGATCGTGCTGCCCGGGGTCACCCAGGCGGAAGGCCGCGAGGTCGGCGAGCGGCTGCGCGCGGCGATCGAGGAGTCCCAGCCGTCGGGCATCCCGCTCACCGTCTCGCTCGGCCTCGCCTGCGCCGCCGGCGAGGCCGTCGTCTACGAGACGCTCTTCAAGGCCGCCGACGAGGCGCTGTACGAGGCCAAGCACGCGGGCCGCAACCGCGTGGTGGCCGCCCCGGAACCGGCTCCGCTGCTCGGCGAGCAGGGCCCCGGGCTGCTGGGCTCACCCGCGCCGGCGCCGGCCGCAACGGGGATGCTCGCCGTGGGCGAGCGTCTCCCGGCTTCGGTCGTGGGCTGAGGGGCCGCGCTGGCCAAAACGGGGATACCCGCCTAGGAAGCATCCCCGGCTTCGGTCATGGGCTAGCCTCCCGGCCGCCGTGCCCGCGCAGCTCGACCCTCAAGCCCAGGCCCTCCTCGACGTCATCAGCGCGCTCGGCACGCCGCCGCTGCACACGCTCACCCCGGAGCAGGCGCGGGCGCAGGCGCGCTCCGCGCTGGTCACCCGCGGCGCGGCGCTGCCACTGCACCACGTCGAGGACGTCCACGTGCCCGCGCCGCACGGCTCCCTGCCCCTGCGCCTCTACCGCTCCCGCGCGGGGGTGCTGCCGATCGCGCTCTTCCTGCATGGGGGCAGTTGGGTGTTCAACGACCTCGACACCCACGACCGCCTTTGCCGCCGCATCGCCCGCCGCTCCGGGTGGCTGCTCGCCGCGCTCGACTACCGCCTAGCTCCCGAGCACCGGCACCCCGCGGCGATCGAGGACGCCCAGCTTGCGTACGCCTGGTTACGCGAGCACGCCACCCGCCTGCAGGCCGACGCCTCGCTGACCGCGGTCGTCGGCGAGAGCGCCGGCGGGAGCATCGCGGCCGCCCTGACCCTGCGGCTGCGGGACGCGGGCGAGCCGCTGCCGGCGTTCCAGGCGCTCGCCTACCCAGCCCTCGACCTCCCGGGTCGCCGGCCCTCCCACTCGGAGCGGGGCACCGGCTACACGCTCGACCGCAAGGGCATCCAGTGGTCGCTCGACCACTACCTCCCCCTCGACTTCGACCCCGCGGACCCCTACCGGGACCCCCACCTCTTCCCCCTGGCGGCCCCCAACCTCGCCGGCCTCCCGCCCGCCCTGGTGATGACCGCCGAGTTCGACCCGCTGCGCGACGACGGCGTCGCCTACGCCGAGCGGCTCGCCGCCGCCGGGGTGCCCGTCGAGCACGTGCACGCCGAGGACCAGATGCACGGCTTCCTCCTCTACGACCGGGCGATCGACCGGGCAGGGGAGTTGATTGACCGCCTCGCCGACGCGCTCGCCGCACGGCGTGCCGCCGCCACTGCGGGCGGCTAGCGCGAACCCTCCGGGGGCACCAGCAGCACCGAGCAGTGCGCCTCGTGGACGACTCTGCGGCTGACGCTGCCGACAGCGTGCAGGCCCTCCAGCCGGCGGGAGCCCATCACGATCAGGGAGGCTTTCGCGTCCCTGGCCGCCGCCACGATCGCGCGGTGGGGGGCGTCGGCGTCCACGCGCGTCTGCACCGCCCCGCCGACGGCGAACTCCAGCGCGCCCGCCTGCCGTTCGGTGGGCAGCGCGCCCGCGTGCGACTCCACGCCGACGGCGTGCAGCAGGGTCAGCTGTGCGCCCAGCCGGCGCGCCACGCGGCCGGCCAGCGCGACCACACTCTCCGAGTGAGCTGAGCCGTCGCTCGCCACGAGGATGCGCCGGCCGAAGTTGCGCCCGCCGGGGATCGCGCGCGCGGCGAGCATCGGCGTGGTGAACGAGCCCAGCGTTTTGACGGCGACCCCGTCGGCGAAGAGCGCACCCAGCCACGACGTGACGGGCGCGCCGAGCGCGAGCAGGTCGTGCGCGGCGGCGCGCTCGACGATCACCCGCCAGGCGGGGCCGGCGGGGTCCACGACGGTCGTGGTCCGCACGCCGGCGCTCTGCGCGAGCGTGGCCGCTTTGGCGAGCAGGCGCTCGGCCCGCGCGGGGGAGATCGCCGCGTAGCTGTAGGCGCCCTCCCCGGCGACCGCCGTCACGGCCAGCAGCGTCAGGCGCCCCTCGGGGCCGGCGAGGACGGCTGCCTGTTTGACGGCCGCGAGGCTGCCGCGCGTGCCGTCGACCGCGCACAGCACGTCGGCGAACACGACCTCCCCCCCGGGGGCGGCCCGTTCGCGCTGGTTGGTGGTGGAGGCTGGGGACATGCGCACAACCTACTGTCCCACGACTCGGAGGTGATCCGTAGTCCCCACCCGGGGCGCGCGGGTCTTCACCGATGGGAGCGCGCCGGCCGGACGCCAGCGGCGCAGCTTGCCGGCTGAGCCGCAGCGGGGCCACGGCACCCGTCAGCCGTAGGCGAGCGCGGGCCCCCACTCGGGGTCGCGCCCCGCTGGCGTGCGGTCGAGCACCGCCCACAGCGGCCACATAAAGTCGACGTGCCGCGGGCCCTGGCCCTCCGGCCGCTCGGCGGACCACAGCTCGCTGCTCCAGAAGTGATGGATGCGCCCGTCGCGCCGGGTGAAGACGGTGGCGAGCGGCCACTGGCCGCCGTCGGCGTCTTCGGCCCCGTAGGCGCGGCTGTAGGTGGAGCCCTCCGTGGAGAGCAGCCGCGCGTGGCGCCAGCCCCGCGTGGACCCGTGCTCGCGGAAGCGCTCGATCGGCGTCCGCGCCGCGACCGCGAAGGCGACGCGCTGGGTGATGTGCGGCAGCTCCCCGTCGATCGCGTCGATGATCGAGGTGCACGACGGGCACGGGCCGTCGAAGGGCAGGTTCTGCTCGGGGGGGACGACCATGAAGGAGTAGAGGTACAGCGTGTCCTTGTCCCCAAACAGCTCCGACAGGCTCACCTCGCGCGCAGCGCCCGCGGCGGCGTCCCACTCCGTAAACGTGTAGTCCTCCGGCACCTCGCCGCCGAGCGGCAGCGCACGCCGCTGGGCGGCCACCCGCTCCTCCTGCTCGCGCAGGGCCACTTCGGCGCGCAGCAGCTCCTCGCGTGCGCGCCGGTACTCCTGCGACTCTCCCGGTAGACGCATACCGTCGGACTCTGACATTCCACAACCTCCTTCGTAGTCGCCGCCCGGCGGGTCATTGTGTCAGGTCGGGGAGGCGCTGCTCGAGGCCGAGCGCCTCGGCGAACAGGTCGCCGTCGCGCTCGATGCGACGCAGCAGCTCCGCCGGCCCCACGCTCAGAGGGCGCTCGCGCCGCCACCGCGAGGCGCGCTCCACCTCCTCCCACCGCAACGGCGTGGAGGCCAGCGGCTCGGCCTGCGCGCGCAGGGAGTAGATCGCGACGGTCGTCTTGTGCGGGTCGTTCTGGCTCCAGTCGATCAGCACCCGGCCCGCGCGCAGGCGCCGGGCCATGCGCGAGACGACCAGCTGGGGGTGTTGCTTCTCGAGCAGCTCGGCGACCGCGCGCGCGAACGGCTTGGTCTGCTCGTAGGAGGAGCCCGCGCCCAGCGGCACGTACACCTGCAGGCCCTTGGACCCCGAGGTCTTCACGAACGTCCGCAGCGCCAACGCGTCGAAGATCTCCCTGATCGACAGCGCCACGCGGGCGCACTCGCGCAGGCCCGCGCCCCCCCCGGGTCGAGGTCGAACACGGCGGCCGTCGGGGCGTCCATATCCCGCGCGCGCGAGAGGCTGGGGTGCAGCTCGATCGCGGCGAGGTTCGCCACCCAGATCAGCGTGGGCAGGTCTTCGCACAGGCAGTACTCGAGCTCCTCCTGCTCGCGCTCGCTCCACACCGGCGCCGTGCGCACCCACTCGGGGCGGTGCGCGGGGCAGCGCTTCTCGAAGAAGTACGGCGCCTCCACACCATCGGGGTAGCGCACGAGCGTCAGCGGGCGGCCCGTCAGGTGCGCCAGCAGGTAGGGGGCGACCGCGGCGTAGTAGTCGATCAGCTCGCCCTTGGCGAAGCCCGTCGCGGGGTACAGCACCTTCTCGCGGTTGGAGAGCCGCAGCGTGCGGCCGCCCACCTCGATCTCGGTGTGGCGCCCCGCGGCGCGCACGATCTCGTAGGCGCGCTCGGCCCCGCGGGCCGGTGCCGCGTCCCCCGCTGCGCCGTCCTCCGCACCAGGCGCCCACACCGCCTCCAGCACGACCTCCTCGGCGGGCCGGTCCTCGCGCAGCCCCCGATACACGGAGTGGCGCAGGATGCCCTCGCGCGTCCACCGCGAGAACTCGATCTCGGCCACCAGCTGCGGCTCGACGAAGCACGCCTCGCGCGGTGGCTGCACGCCGTGCGAGGCAAACGGGCTGGAGCGTCTGGCGCGCGCCGCCAGCTCCCGGCCGAGCCGGCGCAGCTCCGGCTCATCGAAGCCTGTACCCACACGCCCGGCGTAGCGCAGCGCTGGGCGCCCGTCGCGGTGCTCGTAGTAGCCCACCAGCAGCGCGCCCACGCGCCCGGCGCGCCCGTCCTTGCCCGGCAGCCACCCGCCGATCACGAGCTCCTGGCGGGCGACGTGCTTGATCTTCAACCACTCGCCGCTGCGCTGTCCGGGACGGTAGGGGGAGTCCAGACCCTTGGCGATCACCCCCTCCAGACCCTGCGCGGCCGTCGCCTCCAGCAGCTCCTGCCCGCCGCCGTGGCGCGCGGCGGGGACCTGCCAGGCGGGGCCCCGCAGCTGCAGCTGCTCGAGCAGCTCGCGCCGGCGGCGGTAGGGCAGCTCGGTGGTGAGGCGCCCGTCGAGGTACAGCAGGTCGAAGATCATGTACGTGGCGGGCGCCCCGTGCGCGGCGCGCCGAATGGCGGAGTCGGAGGTGAGGTGCATGCGCTGCGCCAGGCGCTCGAAGCTCGGCCGCCCGTGCTCGTCGAACGCGACGATCTCCCCGTCCAGCACCGCCTCGCGCATGCCCAGCTGGCGTCCCAGCGCGCGCAGCTCGGGGTAGCGCACGCCGATCTCGTTGCGGTTGCGGCTCTCGATCCGCAGCCGTCCGGGACGCCAGTAGAGAAGCGCGCGCACCCCGTCCCACTTGACCTCGTACGCCCACCGCTCGTCGTCGTGCGGCAGCCGGCCGGGGTGGGCGAGCATCGGCGCGAGGCGCTCGGGCATCGCCTCGCGCCGGCTCGCCGGCGGGTCCATGCGGTGGATCAGCCAATCCCGCTCCTCCGCGCCGGCCCGAAACAGCGCGTAGCGCCCCTGCAGCCGCCGGCCGTGAAAGACCACGATCACCTCGTCCTCGCGGAGCTTCTCGCGGTCGTAGCGGCCGCTGTCCCAGATCGCCACGCTGCCGGCGCCGTAACTGCCCGCAGGGATCTCGCCCTCGAAGTCGAGGTACTCCAGGGGGTGGTCCTCGACGTGGATCGCCTTGCGGTTCTCGCTGGGGTCCATCGGGATGCCGTTGGGCACTGCCCACGACATCAGCGCCCCGTCGCGCTCCAGGCGCAGATCCCAATGCAGGCGCCGCGCATGGTGCTCTTGCACCACGAAGCGGGCCCTCGGCACGTCTGGCGGGGAGCCCTCGCGTTTGGGCGCCGACTTCGTTCGCCGCGGCGCCTTCGCCGAGGAGTCCTTGCGTTTGGTCGTTCCCCCGCCGGTTTTCCCCGGCACCGGCTCGGGCGTGCGCGTGAAGTCGCGTTTGGCTCCGTACTCGCCCAGTGTGCGTGCTTTGCGTTCGGCTCTCGGCATCAGCCCTACGTAATAGTGGCGCACGCCCAGCTGTGCCAGGCGCCCTGCCGTGTGCGAACATACGTTCGTGCGATGGGACAACCTCACCGCGAACGCCGACGAGCAACGTCGTCTGCCGGGCTACCGCGACGAGGCGGTCGTGCGCCGTTTCGACGCGCCCGAGGCGCTCCAGACGCGCTTCTACGAGGTGCGTGCCCGCTCGGTGCTCAACCGCGTGCCCGGTCGCTCGCCGATGCCGTTCCGGTGGACGATTAATCCCTATCGCGGATGCAGTCATGCGTGTGTTTTTTGTTTTGCTCGTGCAACACATACGTACCTTGGCTTCAACACTGGCCGCGACTTCGAGCGGGAGATCGTGGTCAAGGTCAATGCGCCGGAGGTGCTGCGCGCGGAGCTGGCACGGCGGTCGTGGCAGGGCGAGCACGTGGCGCTCGGCACCAACACCGACCCCTACCAGTGGGTGGAGGGCAGATATCGACTCATGGTGGGGATATGGGAGGCCCTGCGCGACGCCGCCGGCGGCGTCGGCAACCCCTGCTCGGTGCTGACCAAGTCGCCGCTGCTGCTGCGCGACCTGCGACTGATGCAGGAGCTCGCCGAGCGCACGAGCTTCAGCGCGTGCCTCTCGATCCCCACGCTCGACGAGCGGGCGTGGCGCGCGACCGAGCCGCACACGCCCCACCCGCGCGCCCGCCTGGAGGCCGTGGCCGAGCTCAACCGCGCGGGCGTGCCCACCGGCGTGCTGGTGGCACCGCTGATGCCCGGCATCAACGACGCCCCCCACCAGCTGGAGCCGCTGCTGCGGGGGGCGATCGACGCGGGCGCGACGAGCATCGGCGGCCTGGCGCTGCACCTGCGCGCGGGGGTGCGAGAGGTGTTCATGGAGTGGCTGCACGCCCACCGCCCCGAGCTCGTGGAGCGCTACGAGGAGCTCTACCGCCGTGGCGCGTACGCGCCACGCGAGGAGCGCGAGCGGCTGGCCGGGCTCATGCGGGCCGCGGGCGGCGGGCGGCCACGTCCCTATGCGCGGCCGCTCGCCGCGCCCGCCAAGCCCGTCCCTCCCCAGCAGAGCCTGTTCTGAGCGGCGAGCGCCAGGAGGCGGGTGCTTGCCGGTGGGCGCATGGGCTGGCCGAAACGGGGATGCTCGCCGAAGGCGAGTGTCTCCCGGCTTCGGTGGAGCCACGCCGCATGCGGCGTGGCTGCCAGGGCCGCATGCGGCCCTGGCAGGACCGGCCACATGTGGCCGGTCCCGACGCCGCGCATGCGCGGCGTCGCCCGCCGGCGCTTGCGCCGGCGGGAAAAGCCCCTACCCCGACTCCTGCACCGCCGCCGTGCGCGGGGGCAGCGACGGCTCCACCCGCAGCCAGCGCGCGGGCAGCGGCGGCAGCCACCAGTTCCAGCGGCCGAAGAGCGAGACGAGCGCCGGTACGAACAGGGCGCGGATCACGGTGGCGTCGAGCAGGATGCCCGCGGCGAGGCCGGTGGCCAGCACTTTCACTTCCGTCTCCGGGCCCGAGGCGAGCGAGGTGAACGCGAGGAACAGGATCAGCGCCGCGCTCGTGACGAGACGCCCGGTGCGGCCGATGCCGCGCACCACCGCCGTGGTCGGTGGAGCCGGTGGCGTCGTACTCCTCGCGCATGCGGGCGAGGATGAACACCTCGTAGTCCATCGAGAGGCCGAACAGGAACGCGAACACCATGAGGGGGATCCACGCGGTGATCGAGCCGGTGGCGGAGATGCCCCAGATCCGCTCCGAGCCGTGGCCCTCCTGCCACACGAGCACGAGCACGCCCCACGCAGCCGCGACGGACACCACGTTGAGGATCACCGCCTTCAGCGGCAGCAGCAGCGAGCGGAAGGCGCGCGCGAGCAGCACGAACGTGATCAGCGCGATCAGGGCGATCATCAGCGGGAAGTTGCCGTACACGGCGTCGATGAAGTCCTGGTTCTGGGCGCCGATGCCGCCGACGCGCACTTCGGGGCCGAACGTGCGCGCGGCCGCCTGCACGCGTTCGAGCGTCGCGCGGCCGGCTGCCGTGGAGGGGTCGGGCGTCGGGAGCTCGTCGAGCACGGCCACGCCCGGCTGGCGCCACGCGGACGAGTCTGGGGCCACGGCGCCGTGCACGCCCGCGACCGCGGCCAGGCGCTGGGCCACCTGCGCGGGGGAGGTGGCGCCGCCGACGACCACCTCGGCCGGTACGAGCACGCCCGAGCCGATGCCGGAGCGCTCCAGCGCGAGCAGGCCCTGCTTGGCGGTGCCTTCCTTGGCGATCGTGTTGACGTTGGAGGTGCCGAGCTGCAGGTTGGTGGCGGCGAGCACGAGCGACGCGAGCACGAGCGCGGCGCCGAGCGCGGCCGCCCAGCGGGTGCGCACGATCAGCTGCGCCCACCTCGTCCATGCACGGCTGGCGTGCTCGTCGTTGCGCACGTGCGGCCAGTCCAGACGGGGGCCGAGCTTGGCGAGCACGACGGGCAGCAGCGTCACGGCGACGCACACGCTCACCAGCGGGATCAACATGCCGCCGTACCCGACCGAGCGCAGGAACGGCAGTGGCAGCGCGATCAGCGCCAGCAGGCCGATCGCGACGGTCGTGCCGCTGAACACCACCGCGCGCCCCGCGGTGGCCATCGCCCGTTCGATCGCCTGCTCGTGTGCGGCGCCGCGGGCGAGCTCCTCGCGCCAGCGCACGACGACCAGCAGGGCGTAGTCGATCGACACGCCGAGGCCGATCAGCGCGATCAGGTACTGCACGATCGGCGACACTTCGGTGACGGCGGTGAGCGCGTACACCAGCAGGAACGTGGTCATGATCGCCGCCACCGCCATCATGATCGGCACGAGCGCGAGGAACGAGCCGAACACGAACGCCAGCACCAGCAGCGCGCCGAGGCCGCCGAACAGCGCCTCCAGCAGCACGCCCGGCCCCTTGCCGCCGCCGCTCTGCACGGCCAGCGCGTCGTACCCGGTGAGGCGCACCGGCGCACCGGCCACGGTCATGGAGTCCACCGCCGTACTCGCGTGTTTGGCCGCTTCGGGGTTGGCTTCGAAGGTCTCTTTGGCTTCCGGGCGGGGGTAGGCGATCACGAACGTGGTGTGGCGGTTGCGTGCGAGGAACGCGGCGCTGTGCGTGCTCGCGTAGCCGGCGAGGCGGACACCGGGGAGCGTGCGCTGCAGGCGCGCTTCCACCGCCCCCAGTTCGCGCTGTACCGTCGGGGAGTCCACGGAGCTGCCGGATGGCAGCGTCACGACCGCCAGCAGCGGCGCGCTCGCGCCGCCGGTTCCGTGGAAGGCGCGCTGGATCTGCTGGTTGGCCTCCCACCCTTCCTTGCCGGGGACCGAGAACTTCTGCTTGAGCGCTTCGCTGGCCGGTCCGGCCGAGACCACGCCGACGAGCGTCACGACCACCCAGCAGCCGACGACGATCCGTTTGTGCGCCAGTACCCAGCGTGTGATGCGTGCCATCTGCCGCTCCTTTCGGACGTGAGGGTCGAGACGGGCGCTCGCGACGCCACGGCTCGCACGCACGCTAGCAACGCCGCCGCGTGGCGGGCGGGACGAGCATGGGGCGACTGGCACGAACCCGCGGCTACGAGACGCCCAACGCCAGCAGGAACAGGTCGAAGATCGACAGCGCCGTGCACGCGAGGGTCAGCACGACCACGGTCACCGCCCGCGTGCGTTCGGAGTGGTCTCCCGCTGTGGGCGGCGGCGGCGGGGGTACGCGGACCTGCCATTCAGGGCGGTCCCACACGACCTGGTGGGCCCCGGCCGGCAGGGTCTGGCCTGCGAGCCGCCGCTCGGGGCCGGAGGAGCTCATCGCCCCGGCCCCGCGGTCACGCCGCGTCCGACCTGCAGGCCCCCCACAGCCGCGTCCGCCAGCCGCTCGGTCAGGTCGCCCTCCCCCCGGGAGCCCGGCCCGAGCAACTCGACCAGCACGAGTCCCTGACGCACGAGCACCAGCACGACCAGCCCGAGCGCCATCAGCCACGCCGTGCGGTCGAGGCCGTGGCCGAGACCGAGCTGCACGGCGACGACGCCCAGCGCCACCAGCACGGCGACCAGCGGGGCCAGCAGCGAGGCGAGCGAGGGTCGGTAGGACCTGGCCGCGGGCACCCACGGGGCGGCGCGGCGGGCGGCGAGCGCCGCCAGCGCGATCCCCAGGTACGCCGCGATCCACCCGGCGTCGATCGGGTCGGCGTGGGCGCTGCTGTAGCCGGCGACCGCGGTGAGGTAGGTGTACGCACTGTCGACGAGCGCCATCGCCAGCAGCGCGGCCAGCAGGCACCACAGCGAGAGGCGCTCGGCGCCGGTCATCCCGCGGATCGCGAGCACCACGCAGAACACGAGCACGAGGTCGCCGCAGGGGTACGCGAACGTCACGAGGCCCGCGACAGTGCCGAGGTCCGAGCTGCGCCACAGCGCGCCGAGCACGAGCGTCCAGCTCAGGAACAGCAGGGCTGCGGCGAGCACCGCGCCGTCGAGCACCGCGCGGGCCCGGCGCGCGCGCCCGCCGCCGGTCGCGGGGTGCACGAGCAGCGCCGCGGCCGCCAGCGGGATCGCCGCCAGGTAGCCGGCGTCGGCCCACGAGGGCGAGGGCACCGGCTCGACGAGAGCCAGCGCGTACACGCCCCACACGACCTCCGCGGCCGTCCAGCAGGCGGTGGCGCCGGCGAGCAGCGTCCAGAAGGTCCGCAGGCGCCCGCCGTGCCGGGCACGGGCGCGCAGGCACGCCGCGCACGCGAGCGCCGCCGCGAGGGGCGTGGCGAGATCGTCGACCCACAGGGTCGTGCGCTCGCCGCCGAGGCGCGCCGCGATCCAGAGCGCAACCGTCGTCGTCGCGAGCGCGGCGAGGACGGCGGTCACGAGGAAGTTGCGCCTTGATCGGGCAAGTTCCATCACGTGGATCATCGACGGCGGGCCCGCCGACCCACTCCGTACTTGGCCCCGTGACGCTCAGGGGGGTTCTACTGAGGCTCAGTGGTTACGCGCCGGTGAGGACGAGGTGAACGACTGAGCGGTTGGTCCCGCGGGGCACTGGGCCACACCCTGGTGGCCATGCGCGTGATGCACCAATTCATGCATCACGCGACCCACAGTTGCCGTGGCCGATAATCGGCGTGTGGCGGCCAAGCAACGTGCGCGTTCGGCGCTCCTAGTCGCCGTTATCGGCGGCCCTGCCGCCCTCTGCGCGACCGCAGACGCCGCGTCCGCGCCGGCGACGCGACCCACGTGTGAGCTCGCCAGCGTGCGCACCTCGGCTGCCGGGGTGCTCACCGTGGCCCTGAAGAAGTGCGGTCCGGGCTCCTTGAGTGTGAAGACGACGCCCGCTTACGCGACGGAAGTCAAGCGACAGCTGACCTCGGCCTCCTCCCTCACCGTCCGTCTCCCCCCTGATCGCAAGGGCAAGACGTTGCTGCGCAAGAAGAAGCACCCTCGTGTGACGATTCAGCTGGCTCTGGTCGCGACCTCGGGGCCGCAGCCGGGCTTCGTGGTCACGCACACCAGCACGGTCACAATCGGCGTCAACGGCTCGCAGCGCACCGAAGAAAAGGCCGCGGCGGGACAGCAGGCCAAAGAAGAAGCAAAGGCGGCGCAGGAAGCCGAAGCCGCAGCGGCGGGGACGAAGAAAGCGCAAGAAGAAGCCGCAGCGAAAAAGAAGGCCGAAGAAGAAGCCGCCGCCACCAGGAAGAAAGCAGAAGAAGAAGCCGCTGCGAAGAAGAAAGCCGAAGAAGAAGCCGCCGCCACCAGGAAGAAAGCAGAAGAAGAAGCCGCTGCGAAGAAGAAGGCGGAAGAAGAAGCCGCCGCCACCAGGAAGAAAGCAGAAGAAGAAGCCGCTGCGAAGAAGAAGGCGGAAGAAGAAGCTGCCGCCGCCAAGAAGAAAGCCGAAGAAGTAGCCGCGTACAAGGCCGCCGCAGAACACGATGAAGCCGAAGCCACGGCCGACAAGAAGGCCGCGGCCACTGATGAAAGCGAAGCTCCGCAGCTTCTCAACGAATCCATTGAACGCAATCGCGAAGCCGAAACAGACGTGGAACGCGCCGAAGGCACCGAAGTCGAAGCTAACGGTGAAAAAAAACTGGCAGAAGAAGAAAAGAAAAAGGCGGAAGCAAACAAGGAAGCCGCCGAAAACGAGAAATCGACTCAGGGCTTTGACCACCAGGAAGCCGAAGAAGACGAACGGCAAGCAAAGAACGAAGAACAGGAAGCTTTGCGCTGCACAAATGAAGAAGGCTGCAACGAAGCCGTAAATGACGAAAATCGAGCCAAGGCGGACTACGCCGCGGCGAGCTCGCTTGAAAACATGGCTATCGCGGAAGGCGAAGCTGCGGAAAAACACGAAACTGAAGCGAGCGGCGAGGAAGGCAAAGCGACGGCCGCAGAAAAAGAAGCGTCGGAACTAAAAGAACAAGCAAACAGCAGGACGGGAAATCGCGAAAAACGACGAAGCGGTGGCGACCAAAGATAAAACTGGCTCCACTGAAAAGGAACATGAAGCCGCTGCGTTCAAGAAACTCGCGGAACAGAAGGAAAAAGAAGCCGCAGCCGAGCGTCACGCAGCCGAAGTGGCCGAAAAAGCGTAAGCCTCAGCTCGCGCATGCACCGGCAGCGACCACCGGTGACGCATTGTTGTCGTGCGGGACAGTGACCACGTAGCCGACACTGCCGCCGACGCACACATCGATTATGTCGGCTTCCAAACCGGCCGCTTCTGTGACGGTCGCACCCTGCGAGGCGTAGGGACCCGCCGCGAGCAGCGTGGCAAAGCTCGCGCTCGGGCCCACGCGGGTGAACTGGAGCGCCCAGTCTGGCTGCTTGAAGCCGTAGCTCGAGGAGTACCAGCCCTGCAGCGGGTCGGTGGCGCCGTCGAAGCTCTGCAGCGTCATTCCCGCAGGACTCGCCTGGGTGATTTGCAGCTGCGGCCTGCCCCACGCCAGCGCGGTGACGCTCGCGGCGCTCGCGCCCGCGCTCGGCGTGGCGTTCGGCGCGAGATGCCAGATCTGGCTGTATTCGTGGCTGGCGGAGCTGCTCAGCTGATCGCGCACGAGCACGAGCCCCTGCCCGAGGATCACCACCGTGCGGTGGTGGGTCACGCCCGGATACAGCCCGCTCACCCCGCTCGCCCACGTCGAGCCTGCGGAGGAGCCGTAGCTGCCCGCCACCGCGGAGCCCGGTTCCTGGTCCTTGCCGTCCACCACCACCGTGTTGTGCGAGCGCGTGCCGTGGAAGTACTCGAGGCCCGGTTCTTCGGTGTAGGTGTAGAGCCCTGATGTGGGGAGCACCTCCGCGCCGTTCGAGTACATCGTGATCCCCATCGCGTCGAGGTCGGAGTGACTGGTGCGGTAGGTACCCGAGTTGAAGGTCGCGAAGGTCTGGTTGGGCGGTTGGAACCGACCCGAGCGGCGAGCGCATCAGGAAGAGACCGGAGACCGGGAAGAGCACCGTGCCATCGGGGGGCGGGGTCCCGTGCACGCCGCGGGTGAAGGCGAAGTCGAATTCGGGGTCGGCGGCCCCATCGGCCCGTAGACGTCGGGGTCCTGGCTGGGCATGTAGTGGTGGCGGTGGCGCCAGCATCGGCAGGTAGCCGCTGGGCTCGGTGACGTCGGCGGTGAACGAGCATCTTGGTGGCCGCTTCGGGTAGGGCGCGAGCGTGGGCTCGTAGCGCTTGGCCCACTGGATCTGGTAACGAGCCCGAGCACGTACTGGTAGAAGGGCGAGTTCTCGACCTCGACGCCGTCGGCGTCGATCGTGTTGGTGAGCATCTCCTGCAGGCGTTCGAGCGCGAGCACCCGCCAGGCGCCGCACCGGGCATGTGGGGAAAGTTGTCGGCCAGCAGCAGCAGCGCGGCGCCCTCGTTGAAGCCGTGGTTGTAGTCGGCCTCGAAGTGCCCGGCTTCGGCGAGAAAGGCGCCCAGCTTCTCCAGCGAGCGGGCGAGGTCCGCTTCGAGATCGGCGGGCAGGGCGTGCGCGATCTTCAGCTTCACGTAGAAGTTGATCAGCTCCATCGTGCGGTAGGCGGAGGTGTGGTCGTTGTCGAAGGTGGTCGTGTTTTCGGGGCGGACCGCGTCGTAGGCGACGTAGGAGCGCAGGATCGCGATCAGCTTTTCCAGGTAGGCGGGCCGCCCGGTGCTCTCCCACTCGTACAGCAGGGTCGCCTCCGGGCGCAGTCCGTAGAAGTAGAACTCCCAGTAGGCTTCGTGGTAGGGGTCCTCCTGCCAGGTGAGCGGCCATTCCAGGTGGGGCAACGGATAGCCGCGGGCGGGCCACACGTTTTCCAGGAGATCCCGGGCCGTGGCTTCTTCGCCCTCGTTCAGTTCGGCGTACATGCTCTCCTCGCCGAGGGGCAGCGGCGTCGGGTGGGTGGCGAGGTTGTGGACATCCACCGTCACCTGCGTGCTGACGGGCGTGGAGGCGCCCGGGCCCCACAGCTTCACGCTCACCGTGTGCGGCCCGTTGGACTCCGCCGCGGTGTACCACGTGTACTGGTAGGGAACCTCGGCCGGCTTGGAGTAGCGGTACTGCCCGTCCACATCGAACTCGATGCGATCCGCGGGCAGCCCGTACAGGGTGGCGCCCACAACGACGTTGCCACCCACCGTCTCCCCTTCGCCGAGGCCGTCGATGCTCGCCGCCGCCACGTTGCCATGCCCATCGTCGACCGGCCCCGCGCTCTGCCCGGTGACGCTCGCGCTGTGAGCGGCGCCCGTCACCGTGACCGTCGCGGAGAGCGTGTCGCCGAGATCGCCGAGCGCGGGCGTGTAGGAGGCGCTGCGCGCGCCGGCGATCGGGGCGCACGGGGCGTGGGTCGCGTCGCCATAGTGGGCGGCGGCGTGCGCCCGCGCGAGCGCCTTGGGATAGAGCCCCACATCCGCGAGATCCCCCGCGAAGAACCCGGCCCGGGCCCCCGCGCCGGCGCCCACGACCGTCGCACCGGCGGCCACGCTCAGCAGGGCGGTGGTGGCCCCCGAGCCGACCTGGGTGCCGTTGACGAAGAGGGTCATCGTCGAGCCGTCGTAGCTCGCCACCACCTGGCTCCACACGCCCAACGGCAGACCCGGCGCGTAGTCGATCGACGTGCTCACCCCGTCGCTCCAGCGCTCGAACCCGAGCCCCGCCTTGGAGAGCCAGATGCCGGTGCCCTCGCGCTTGCCCGCGACCGTTTCCTCGTCTGAGACCAGAAAGCGGTAGACCCCGTCGATCTCCGTCGGCCGCGCCCACAGCTCATACGTGTACGCGCCCACTCCCTGCGGTTCGGCGGCGCCGGGGAGCCTCACGGCAGAGGTGCTCCCGTCAAACGCCGCCCCCACGCCACCCTGTTCGACCAGCGGCCCGCCCGGGGCGGAGGCGTGCGCGCCGAGGTAGTGGCCGGGCGAGGAGCCCACGACATCCGCAGCGCTGCCGGAGGCATCGTCCAGCGGCCACAGATGCGCGGCGCCGTCGGCGGAGACGATCGTGGTGTAGAAGGAGCAGCGCCGCCATTCGTACCCGACTTCGCCGGCTTCCGACAGCGAGGGGGGCGCCGGTGCGCTGAGCGGGACACCGAGATGAGCCCCTCCAAGGGACACCGGTTCGGCCGCGGCGGGCGGGGGTGTGCAGCAGGCGACGATGACCGCACAAGCCGACAATGCGGCGACGGCGGTGCACGTGCGCAAACGGATCGCCGCAGCGCAGCGGGCGAGGACCCCTCGCCGGGAGGGTGGCGGCTGGGTCCTCACCCCCGCAAGCTAGCGCCGCGAGTGGGCCACGGCTCGCGCGCTGGACGCAAAGACCAATCGCGTGGAGGTTCGCCTCGCCGTGGTCGGCAGCGGTCTACCAGGCGCGGCGCGCGCGGACCGCCTCCAGCGAGTAGCCGGCGAGCGAGATCGGTGACATCACGAACTGGTAGCAGAAGAAGTAGAACAGCAGTCCGCGACGGTTCTTGCGCACGCTCAGATTCACAGCCTTGAAGACGCGGCGTTGGTAAGAGAACATGACGCCGCCGAGCACCATGTTGAGCGGCAGCACCAACAGCGTCATCGGCCCGACGATCGCGAAGTTGCCGGTCATGGCCAGCACGATGCCGGGGATGAACGCGAGCGTGAACGTCAGGTCGACGAACGGAAACAGGAAGTTGACGGCCACCGCGTGCGAATAGAACTTGAACTGGCCCAGCATGCCCAGGCCGTGATCGCGCAGGCCCTCGATCATCCCGCGCGCCCAGCGCCGGCGCTGGCGTACGAACGCGCCCCAGTTCGAGGGCGCATCGGTGAACGCGACCGCGGTCGGCTCGAACACGCTCCGTCCGCCCTGCAGCAGCATCCGCCAGGTCAGCACGATGTCCTCGCCGATCCGGTTCGGCCAGCCGCCCACGAGCTCGAGCGTGGTGGTGTCATAGACGCTGAAGGCGCCCTGCGCGACGAGCGTCCCCTGCAGCAGGGCCTGGCCGCGCTTGACGGAGGCGATGCCGAGGAAGTAGTCCCACTCCTGCGCTCTGGTCAGCAGGTTCTCGCGCGAGTTGCGCACGAGCACCGCCCCCGCGACCGCGACGGTGTCGGGCGGTGAGACGAGCAGTCGCGCGACGGCGTGCTTGAGCGAGTAGGGCATCAGCAGCGTGTCGGCGTCGATCGTCGCGGTCAGTGGGGTGCGCACGGTCTTCAGGGCGGCGTTGAGCGTGTTGGCCTTGCCGCCGTGGTCGGCCGCGAGCAGCCGCACGCACGGATAGCGCGCCGCGTACTCGGCGACGATCTCGCGCGTGCGATCGGCCGAGCCGTCGTCTGCGACCACCAGCTCGAAGTGGCCGGGGTAGTCGGTCCGCAGTGCGTAGTCGAGCGTCTCGGCGATCGAGTCCTCCTCGTTGTATGCGGCGACCAGCAGGGTGATCTGCGGGAAGTCGACGTCGAAGCGCAGAGGCCGTGGGATGTCGAGCAGGATCGAGCTGATCAGTTGGATGTTCAGATAGCCGGGGATCAGCGCGATCCCGGCGATGACGAGGATCGCGAGCGGCGTCGTGATGTCGTGCCCGAGCGTCGTGATCCAGCTGCGCGACAGCCACAGCGAGAAGCAGAACCACAACGCGCCCGCGACGAAGGTGAGCGCGATCCGCAGCTTCAGCGGCATGTAGACGCTGTGCCGGCGTTTCACGCCAGGGGGGCGATGCCGGCGCTCGCCGGGGGGCACGAGTCGCGGAGCCGCGACACCGATCGGCGTCGTCGGATCGGACGTCGGCAGATCGCGGACCGTGGGGCTGTTTCCGAGGAGTCTCATCGGCTGGGCGACGCATCCGCCCAGCACGGTCATCGACACGGCTTGAGCGCCCCTGAAGCCGCTCGTCGCGACTCCGACGATCATCAGGACCCGCTCGACGGCCCTTTCGTAGTATGGATGGAGACAGGACGATGAGCCTCGAACATCCGGAGCTCGCCCGCGGGGATCTCGCGGTACAGCCAGACCTATCGACCTCCAGCGTGCGTCGGCGGGTTCTGACGTTGATGGCCGCGGCCGTGGTGATCGTGGCCGCGATCTCGCTCGTGCCCGGGCTGGCCGGCCTGCGTTCGCGTTTTGCGCACGCTGACCCGGCGTGGCTGCTGGCGGGCGCTGCGCTGAAGGTGCTCTCGGGCCTCGGTTACGTCGTCGTGTTCCGGGAGGTGTTCTGCCGGCGGATGAGCTGGCGGCTCAGTGGCGAGATCGGCTTCACGGAGCTCGGCGGGAACGCGGTCATCCCGGCCGGCGGCGCCGGAGGACTCGCGCTGGGCGCTTGGGCGCTGCACCGTGGCGGCATGAGCAGTGAGCGGATCGCGCGGCGGAGTGTGGCGTTTTTCCTGCTGACGAGCGTCCCGAACGTGGTCGGGGTGATCGTCTTCGGTCTGGGCCTTGCCGTGGGCGTGTTCGCCGGGCGTGCCGGTCTCGCCCTCACCCTGCTACCCGCGCTCGTCGCGGCGGCGGCGATCGCCTTGACGATCGCAAGCGGTCGGTGGGCCGGCGGCGCGCGGCGGCGCATTCATGCGCGACGAGGGCCCGCCTCGCGGCTGGGGCGCGTGCTGGGCGCACTCTCGGCGGGAGTGCAGGAGTCTCTCGATCTCCTGCACCGACCGGCCCCGTTGATGCTCGCGGGGTTGGTGGGGTACCTGGCTTTCGACATCGCGGTCCTGTGGGCGACGTTCAATGCCTTCGGGAGCTCGCCGGGGATCCCGATCCTGTGCCTCGCATACCTGATCGGCGAGCTCGGCGGTCTGATCCCGGTCCCCGGCGGCATCGGCGGGGTGGATCTCGGGCTCATCGGCACGCTCGTCCTCTATCACGTGCCCGTGGGTCTGGCGACCGCAGCCGTCCTGGCCTACCGCGCGATCGCCCTCGTAGTCCCGGCGATCCTCGGAGCGTGCGCGTTCGTGCTGCTGCAACGCTCGCTCGCGCGAGAGGCTCACGCGATCTCGAACTGCGAGCCCAACGGCGAGGTCGAGATCATCGGCCGCGGAGTGGTCAAGCTCACCTGACGAGGAGGACGCGACTTCCCGGACGCTGCGGTGACTGACCGGACATGACGATTATCGGCTCAGCGCAGTGGTCAGATCGGCAGCAAGTGCGGCAGTCGAGGTGGAGACGGCGGCGGGGTCGCCGATGCCCTGCTCGGCGCGGCCGGCCATTGTCGAGCCGAGCGCTTGGGGTCCGGCAGCAAAAAGCTCACTGAGGAGCTCGATCGCGCGGCGGGTGGTATCACCGGCGAGTGGATCTGTCTGCAGGCGTCGGAGGGCTGTCGCGATCTCGCCGGTGGGAATCGCGACGAGGAGGCGGTAGAGGTCGTGGGCGTCCTTGTCGATGAGGCGGTTGGGTGTATATGCGCGCTCGGCGATCTTGTGGAGCTTGGCTACAAGCAGCGCGGCGGGACTGGCGACGTTGACGGTGCAGGCGCGGGAGTCGGCGGAGTCGAGCGCGGTCACACGCATCGGTGTGTGGTCGACGATTGCGGCCTCCAGGCCAATGGCGCGACGGGCGGCGTGCTTTGAATGTGGCGGGATGCGCACGCCGCGGCGGCCTGTGCTGCCGGCGAGTGACTCGGGGACCATGAGATCGACTGGTATCCCTTCGGGGTTCAGCCAGGAGCCGGGCTGTGGCGAATCAGAGTCGAGGTGAAACCCGGCTTGGAGCATCGCGTCCTCAAGCAGCGGGGTGTCGAGGAGAGTGCGGGTGTCGAGTGCGAGGTCGCTGTCCTTGGTCGTCTCGGCGAGTGCGACGTGGGCTGCGCCGGTGTGCAGGTAGATGGCTTGGGCGCCGATCACGATCACCGCGTGGAGGTGGGGTTGGAGCGCTTGGAGTGCGTCGAGTAGCGCGGAGCGCGCGGCGGTGAGCAGATCAGCGTCGCCAAGCCGGCTCATTGGCCTTCATCCAGTCGAGTAGGGCTTGGCCTTCGGAGGGCCCGCGCCCGGGAGCGGTCAGTAGATCGACCGCGATTTGGCTCGGGGCGACGATGCGAAGGCCGTCCATGTCCTGAGTGCGCTCGAAGACGACGTCATAGTCGCCGGTGGCAAGCAGAACGTTCGCACCACTGTCAACCTCGCGCAGGTCGAGCCGCGCGGCTGCCTCCTCGAGCCGATCGACGTAGATCATCGCGAGTCGGGGCGGAGCGTAGGGGGCGATGCGCTCGGCGGCGAACGAGCCTGTGAGGGCATACCGCAACTCGGGGGTGGAGCGCAGCGCTTTGAGCAGCGTGGGCAGGCCGCGGGGCTGGAGGTGCGGGACGGCGGTGTTGCTCTGCTGGAAGCCGTAGTCTTGGCTCCAGCGTTCAAGCAGCGTCCGCCAGTCGACGGCGGTGATCGCCCCACGTGGTTGGCGCTCGATGAGTGCCTCCTGCTCCAGGAGACTCCACCACGCGGTAGGTGGCACCCGTGGAAGCGCCGCTTCGCTTGATGAGCTCAGGCACTGTGAGGGGTGGGGTAAAGTCCACAAGCCCCCGCACCACCCGGGCGGCCGGCGGCCCCTCGAGGCTCCCACGCGGTCGTCCGGGCCCGCGCCACGGGTCACGCGAGGCGCCGACATCACGCAGGAACAGCGCAGGCCGGTCGAGCACCACACGGAGATTGCCGGTCGCATCCGCGTAGGCCACGCCGCGCTCCTCGAGCCGCTGGCGTGTGGATGGGGGCAGGTAGCGCGCGACCAGCATCGGCATGACACGAGCGCGGGAACCCACGCGCTCACGAGCCCGCTCGAGTTGCTCTAGGGCGTTCGATATCTCGCGCGTGGCGAGTTGCCGCTTGGCCTCGACCAGCAGCGTCGCGCAGCCCTTGCCGGGTGCGCTCAGCTCCACCACAGCATCCACGCGCAGGCCCCCAATACGTGCTTGCTCCTCGACAGCGATCTGCCAGCCGGGCGGGAGGCGCTGCTCGACAAACGCGAGCGCACGGCGCAGGACATCGACCTCCCGGTCGGGCGGCGTCCTCTCGACATGTGGGTCTCGTTGGCTTGCGGCAGAAGCGGCCATCACCACTCGTTCGGCGGCTTGCTCTCGAAACTATAGTATTCCGCTGGCACCGGAGGATAGCCTTTTGCGCGAACCCATGCTGCGGTCTACGGCTCTTTTCGTAGTACACTAAGTCGCGTGGAGGTCCACGAGTCGGCGCGAAAGCGGTTCCGGAGGCTGCTCGAACCATGAGCGAGCCTCGCGTCTACGGGCACACCCGATCTGGTCGGCCGATCACCGACACCGACGTCGAAACCCTCGCCGCCGAGGCCGAGGCGGGCTACGACGTCGATGAGCTGATCGCCCGGCGACCGAAGCGAGGTCGTCCCGCATTGGGCTCCTCGCCGGCGAGCGTCGAGTCCGTGCGGCTCGATCCCGAACTGCGACGGGAGCTGATCGACCGTGCGCGAGCCGAGGCAACGACGACCTCCGAGGTCATCCGCGAGGCGCTGCGGCGCTTCCTTCGAGCTGCCTGAGGGAGGGGAGACCACGAGCTGCTTACCCATGCGTCCATCCAGGTCGCGATGTCCCAGGCGCTTGCCGATGGCGCTCAGAGCTGGGAAGCTCTATCCCTCAATCATGGGAACAATAGGCGCCCACACCCCGGGTCAGGACTCCTCTCTTGACCTCATCATGGCCATGGTCAACAATCCCGAGCTCGAGGGCCACTTTCCGAACCATGCCGCGTTCGTCTCCAGCGACTCCCCGCACTTCTCGGCGTTCGTGAGCGAGGCCGTCCGCGAAAGACGCCCTGTTGTGGTCGCCTTCCCAGGCGGCGGGTACATGATCGTCGAGGGCAAGCACTCAGCCGACACGCTTGTCGGGGAGCTGCGTCTCGCCTGAGCCGCGGCTGGCGCTGGATGCCACCGCTCAGCTAATCCCGGCCGAGCGTAATCGTGTCGATCCGTGCGGTGGTCTTGATGATGGACCCTGCTTCCCTAGCGGCCTCCGCGCGCTTATGAGGATCGGTCTCCGCAGGCCTGTGCACGCGCAAGCATCGGCCGTCGCTGGTGTGGCAACCCCTGGCAATCAAGAAGTGATGGCTGCGGCGTCCGCGATCAATTGGGCGCAGCGCTGCTGGTTCTTGAAGACGTTGCCGGGATAAGAGTTTGGCGGAAACACCTCGGTGAGGGCGTCGAGTCGAGCTAGGGCCTTGTTCTCGATGCCCTCAGTAACTTCGGCGAACTCGAAACTATGGTCCAGCAGATTACTACGCCCGAGTTCGTCAAGGAGCAAATGGGCGATTACACGATTGCCGTGGACTGCTACGCCGGATCGGGTTCCCTCGTTGAGGCGACTCTCCACGTCGAGCCGGCCATCAACCGTACGAACGACTTCCACGGCACGGTGGACGAGCAGCCCGTTTACCGCCCCGTTGAAGAGGGCACTATACGGACCACCTTCCCGGTCGAATAGACGCGAAACCTCACGCTTCGCGGTCACGGCGTTCGCTAGCGAAGAGGCACAGGCAAGCGCAACTGCCGCCTGACGGACATCAATGATCCTCGCGGGATCGCGGCTGCTCGGCACCTCGCCTGACCGGAGTAGGTACTCATAGCCGAGCAGACGGAGCTCCTTGAGCAAGCGGTGCTGTTCCTCGTCGAGGAACACAAAGTCCTGGGAGGAAACAACGTTCTGGGTGTTCGCGTACCGCGTGATACGGCGGGCGAGGTCGGGAGCCTCTGGCCCAAGTTCAATACAGCGAACCGATACGTAAGCGCGCCCAAGCTCGTCTGCCATGCCAGCGTTGAGGGCTCGCCCAAGCGTGCTCACCGTCTGCGCACCGTTGACCACGCTCGCCTCCCTGGCCTTGAAGAAGGCCGCGTCCCGATTGGCAACTCCAGCGACGCTGCGCTCGATCCCGCTAGCCAAGATGGTGATTCCGTTGTTGTAATACCAGAACTGCTCGGGTTCTTCGCGAACAGTCCTTAGAATCCCCTCGTTGATCTCCGACTTGGGCAACACCACGCGGATATTGTCGGCGAAGAGAGCCGACCCATGACTCTTGAACCACTCAGCGACCGCCAGTGCGCTCGTGCGCCCATAATAAGCTGGCACAGGCTCAGTAGTCTTTCCCCAATCGAGGAGTTGGAGATCGAGGTCGATTGCGGGACGCGTCGACTGGGCCAAAGAGTCGAAAAGAGCAGACTGGCCAATATAATTGAACTCGGCGATCTGGTTATCTGTTCCTACGTCATTCAAGACGTGCAAAAGCTCCTCGATCGGAGTCCTAACCTCATCGGCCAAGTCGTGGCTAGCGGTCGTGGCGATGAGCATGCGGAGTCGACCGCCCGGAGTCTGCATCGCCGTGCGTACGGCTGCCTTGGTTGCCTCCGACCCATCGCTTATGCCGTCTACGCCGTTGACACGCGCATCCCCAAAATCAACGAGGTTGCGTATCCCATCTAGGAACTTGAGAACGGACCCGAGATCGACAGAACCCGACCCATCGTCCCTCCACTTGGATTGTACGACGACTACGAGGGAGGAAACCGGGTCGACGGCGATTGCGTCGATCCCCCGGTCGCCGCCCGAGTCTGTGAGCTCAATGAGCGACGAGCCGTCTTGGGCGCGCTCGCCCAAGCTCAAGTCGACGGCAAATCGGGCGAGAAGGCGCGACAGGTTGTGGCGATCATCCAGGTTCGGATCCCAATAGTCCTTGCTGTATGAGTCGCGGAGGTGCGTCTCAATTTGGCGGACGTGGAGAACGCTCATTGCGACATCTCGATGTTTTGCTCGGTAGTGCTCATCGCAACACTTTATACGGGCCCGCCGACCCACCTTGGTCCCTGGCCGACGTCAATGTGCCGGGGCCCGCAGCTGGTTGCCGCGAGCCCCGGCACCTATGCAGTAGGGATCGGGCGTTTCGACCTTCGTCAAGATGATGGAGCTAGGGGGACTCGAACCCCCGACCTCCTGGGTGCGATCCAGGCGCTCTCCCAACTGAGCTATAGCCCCGCGTGCCGAACAGGGTAGCGATCCCTGCGGGGAAGCATACGCTCCGCCCATTCGCGCCACCGCCGAGGACCCCGCCCGCAAGCAGCCGGGGCCCCGCCCCGCGCCCCCTCACTCCCACCCGTGCCGGGACTCGACGATGTACTTGGGCCGCTGGCGCGTCTCGTCGTAGATCCGGCCGACGTACTCGCCCATCACGCCAAGCGAGAGCAGCTGGATCCCGCTGAAGAACGCGACGACGATCACGATCGTCGGGTTGCCGATCGGGAAAGGCGACGCCGCCGATCTTCAGTGCCAGGTACACGACCGCGAGCGAGGAACGCGAGGCCGAGAAGAGCGCCATCGCCCACCACCGAGATCAGCTGCAGCGGATAGCGCGAGAAGCCGACCACGCCGTTGAGGCCGATCAGCGAGCGAGCCCAGAAGCTGGTTGTACTTGCTCGATGCCGGCGGCGCGCGGGTCGCGGTCGTAGAGGACGCTCGTCTGGCGGAAGCCGACGAAGCCGACGAGGCCGCGCAGGAAGCCGTGGCACTCCTTCAGCGCGACGACGTTGTCGACCACGCGGCGGCTCATGAGCCGGAAGTCGCCGGTGTTCGGCGGGATGTCGACCTCGGCGATCCGGTTGATCACCTTGTAGCCGAGCCGCACGCCACGATCCGCTTGGGCAGCGTCTCGCCGGCGCGGGTGCGGCGCTGGGCGTACACGACGTCGAAGCCCTCGTCGCCAGCGCGCGACAGCGCGGGGATCAGCTCGGGCGGGTCCTGAAGGTCGCAGTCGATCACGACCGCGGCGTCGCCGGTGGCGGCCTCGAGGCCGGCGAGCGTCGCCATCGGCTGGCCGAAGCGCCGGGAGAAGCGCAGCATCTTCACGCGCGGGTCGCGCTCGCGCAGGGCGAGGATCAGCTCCTCGGTGTCGGTCGGTGCAGGGGTCGACGCAGAAGATCAGCTCCCAGTCGACGTCGAGCGCGCTCGAGCACCGTGCGCAGCCGCTCGTACACGCGAGGGACGTTGGCCTCCTCGTTGTACGCGGGCACGACTACCGAGAGCGTTTGTTGCGGCCCGCCTGCCGGGGCCTCCTCTCCTGCCGGTGGGGCGCTCACGGGCGGCCCCACCTCGCCGCGGGCACCGCTCACGCGTACTCGCTCGCGTAGGCGCCGCCGAACTCGAAGTCGAAGGTGAGCTCGGGGGCGCCGGCGGCCGCCATCGCCTGGCGGGTGTCGTCGGGGCGGTGCGCGTACACCAGCAGGAAGCCCCCGCCGCCGGCCCCGACGAGCTTGCCGCCGAGCGCGCCCGAGCGGCGTGCGAGCGTGTAGAGGGTGTCGATGCGCTCGTTGGCCATCCCCGGCGAGCGGGCGCGCTTGTGCTCCCAGTGGGTGTGCATCAGTTCCGCGTACCCCTCCACGTCCCCGGCGGTCAGCAGCCGGTGGGCTCTTGGCCGAGGGCCTTGGTGCGGTGCAGGTTCTCGAGCATCGCCCCCTCCCCCGCGCGCGAGCGTTCGTCCTGGTCGGCGAGCACCTTGGAGGCCGAGCGCGCCTCGCCGGTGTAGAAGAGCAGCAGCCGGTCGCGCAGCGCGCGCTGCACGGCCGGGTCGAGCTCCACCGGCTCGACGTCCACGCTCCCGTCGGGGTGGAAGGTGTAGGCGCAGATGCCGCCGTGCGCGGCGACGTAGGGGTCCTGCTTGCCGACGGGCTCGCCGAGCACGTCGATCTCGATCTCGCACGCGGCCTCCGCGAGCGCGCCGGGCGCGATCGACACGCGCCGCGCGTGCGCGAGGCCCTTCAGCAGGCACACCGTGTACGCGCCCGAGGAGCCCATGCCGGTGCCGGCCGGCACGTCGGCGACCGAGGCGATCTCCAGCGGCGACCCCCGCCAGTGGCGCAGCAGCGTCTCGCGCAGGATCGGGTGGCGGATCTGGGCGATCTCGTCGACCTCCTCCAGTCTCGGAGTACTTCATCCGGTAGCGCCGCTGGAAGACCGTGTGCGTGAGCATGTACACGTACTTGTCGATCGCGCCGGACACGAGGAACCCGCCGTGCTCGCGGTAGTAGGAGGGCAGGTCGGTGCCCCCGCCCCCGAGCGAGATGCGCAGCGGCGCGCGGCTGAAGACCACGCTCACGAGCGACCCCGTGGGGAGGGGGGAGGGGGAGAGGGGAGGGCGTTCTCGCGGCGTGGCACGGGCGGCTGCATTACACCGCATGCGCGGCGCGGCCCTCAACCTGAGGTTCGCGCCACGCGTACTCGTTCGCGTCGAACCACTCCAGCGTCCGTGTGACCGCCTCGCGGATGCTCAGGCGCGGCTCCCACCCGAGCGCGCGGATACGCGTGGTGTCCAGGTGGATCAGGGGGCTGTCGCCCTGCCAGCCGCGGCGGCCGCCGGTGTGTTCGATCGCTGGGGCAAGGCCCGGGTGCTCCACGATCAGCCGCACCGACTCGTCCACCACGACTGTTTCCTGCGTGCCGAGGTTGTACACGTGCGCGCCCCCCTCCCGGCGTGGTGCGCGGCGGCGAGCAGCATGGCATCGAGGCAGTCCTGCACGTACAGGTAGAACTTCTCCTGGCGGCCGTCGCCGGGCACGCGCAGGCGCCCGGGGTCGCGTCGCAGCGCGCGGTAGGCGTCCTCGGGCGTGGGGAACACCTCCGGCTCCCCGTACACCGAGCCGGTGGAGGCGAACACGATCCGACGCACCCCGTGGGCGCGCATCGCCTCCAGCACGCCCGCCGTGGCGAGCGTGTTCTGCTCGAGGTCGCGGCGCGGGTGCTCCAGGCCGTGGCGGACGTCCGCGTTGGCCTGCAGGTGGAAGACCCATCGCACCCCGCCACCGCCTCCGCGAGCGCGTCCTCGTCGAGCACGTCCCCCTCGACGAGCCGCACGCCGGGCCGCGCGAGCGCGTCGGCGAGGAACTCGCGGCGGCCCGTGCGGAAGTCGTCGAGCACCGTCACCTCCGTGCCCTGGGCGGAGAGCCGGTCGGCGAGGTTGGAGCCGATGAACCCCGCGCCGCCGGTGATGCAGACGCGCCCCGCGTGCAGGCCCATCAGAGCGTGAAGCCCGGCGCCACCGCGTCGCCGTGGACCATGCGCACGGTCTCCAGCGAGAACTGCTCGAGGTTCTTGCCGAGGCACTCCAGCTTCTTCAGCAGGTCGTGCGTCATCGTGATGATGTGGCACCCCACCTCGTCGGCCTGCACGAGGTTCAGCACCTCCCGCGGCGAGGCCCCCATCAGCTCCGCGCGGGGCGCCTGCACGAGGATGTCCACGGCGCGCGCCACGATCGGCAGGGGGTCGACGCCGGCGTCGGCGATGCGCCCGGCGAACACCGACACGTAGGAGGGCGCGCCGTCCTTGACGGCGGCCGTCACGAGCTCGACCTGGGCGGTCGTGAAGAGCGCCGCCACGTTCACGCGCACGCCGTCCTCGGAGAGCTCGCGCACGAGCGGCACGAGCGACTCCCCGCGCGGGGTCGTGACGGGAACCTCCACGTGGACGTTCTCACCCCACGCGGAGATCACGCGCACCTGGCGCCCCGGCCGGAGCACGCGGCGTCCCGGCCGGAGCACGCGGCCCCGTCGCGGGGCAGGAGGCCCCGCGCGCACCGGCGTACTCGATAGCCCCCACCCGCGCGGATGATCCCCCTCCCCCCTCGGCTCCCCGGCTCCAGCCCCCTGTCATGCTGTGCGCGTGCGCGTCTTACCCCGGCGTCCCACGCGACTCCTGCTCGGCGCCCTCGGCGGGGTGCTCGCGCTCCTCGGGCTCACGCAGGTGCTGCTCCCGTGGCTCGCGGCGCACCGCCTGCGCGACGAACTCGCGCGCTACGGGCCCGTGTACTCCGCGTCCATCTCCGCGTTCCCCGCGCTCGAGCTGCTCGTGGCGCCACGCGCAATCCGTCTCCGCGAGCATGGGCCCCGTCAAGATGAGCACGGCGCAGGCCAACACTCTGCTGGGGGAGGCCCACGGTGTGGAGCGGATCGACCTGCGCGCCACCGCGGTGCACGTGGGGCCGCTGACGCTGCAGCAGGTGGTCATACGCAAGCGCAGCGCGGAGCTCTCGATCGAGGGGCACCTCACGGCGGCGGACCTGCGGGCCGCGCTGCCGGCGAGCGCCGACGCGCAGATCCTCGGCTCGACGCCCGCCGGGATCGAGGTGCGCGTCACCGGCGGGGTGTTCGGCGTGGGCTCCTCGCTGCGCGTGCTGCTCTCCGCGCGCGACGGCCGCGTGGTGGCCCAGCCCACGTTCGCCGGTGCGCTCACGCTCACCGTGTTCTCCGCCTCGCACCTGTACGTGCGCTCGCTCGCGCTCGCCGACGGCTCCTCCACGGCGGACGGGGCCACCTACCAGGTGAGCGTCACCGCGACGCTGCGCTGAGCGGCTGCTCGCCCGGGCGCGGGCGCGGGCTGGCCGCGGTGCCGCGCGCACACACGTGGAGGGGCAGGCCCCCGCGCGGGCCGATCGTCGGCATCTGGCGGATGCGCAGCTCGTACCCCCGGGGTAGGGCCACGTCGAAGCGGCTCACCAGCAGCGTGGCGATCGTGCGGATCTCCTGCTGGCCGAAGCGCATGCCGATGCACGTGCGCGAGCCGCCGCCGAAGGGGACGTACGCGCCCTTGGGGAGCTTCGCACGCGCCTCCGGGGCGAAGCGCTCGGGGTCGAAGCGCTCCGGGTCGGGCCACGTGTCGGGGAGGCGGTGCGAGGCCCACGAGCAGTAGTTGACGTACGCGCCACCCGGCACGCGGTGGCCCGCGAACTCGAAGGGCTCGACGGAGCGGCGCGGGCCGATCCACGCCGGCGGGTACAGCCGCAGCGTCTCCTCCAGGACCTTCTCCAGCTCCGGCAGCCCCTCCCCCGTCAGCTGCGCCGCGCTCGGGCGCCCGTCGCGCAGGCGCTCGTGCTGCTCCGCGCGCACGCGCGCCACGACCTCGGGGTGGCGGGCCAGCTCGTAGCAGAGGAACGCCACGGTCGAGGTCGTCGTGTCGTGGCCGGCGAACAGCAGCGTCATCACCTCGTCGCGCACCTGCCGGTCGGCGAGCGCGGAGCCGTCCTCCCCGCGCGCGTCCAGCAGCAGGCTGAGCACGTCCTCCCCGCGGGTCCCCGCCGCGCGGCGGCGGGCGATCTCCGCGTACACCACGCGGTCGAGCTGGCGGGCGGCGCGGCGCATGCGCGCCCACGGCGAGCCGGGGCCGCGCAGGAAACGGGTGGCGTATTCCGTGGCGTAGAAGCTCAGCGCCCGCTCGAACGTGCGCGCCGCGTCCGTGCCCCGCGCGGGCTCCTCGTCGGGGTGCAGCCCGAACAGCGCGCGCATCGCGATCCGCATCGCCAGGCCGCGCGTCCACGCGTAGACGTCCACGGTCGCCTCCGCGCCCGGCTCCCCGCCGGAGACGGCGCCGGCGCGCGCCTGGCTCTCGCCGGCTCCCGGCGCGAGCTGCTCCAGCGCGCACTCGGTCTCTTCGAGCATCACCGCGTTCGCCGCCGCCACGCGCTCGCGGTGGAACGCGGGCAGCATGATCTGGCGCGAGCGGCGGTGGAACTCGCCGTCGATCGTCAGCAGGCCGTCGCCGAGCAGGCCGATGAGATCCCGGAAGTGCGACTCCCGCCAGGTGAAGTTCGCCGCGTGCGAGACGGTCATGTAGTGGTTGGCGGCCGGCCCCAGCATGAACACCACGTTGCCGTGCAGCACGCGCACGGAGAACACGGGGCCGTACCGCTCGTAGCACTCCAGCAGCAGTGGCAGGGGTTCCTGCGTAAATCGGCGCGTGCGGTTCACGCTGAAGCTCGTGTCCCCGGGGGGGTAGGGCACGCGGCTGGCGCGCTCCCGGCGCACGTCGTCGAGGGCGACCGCGACGGGGTTGTAGGGGCGCGGGGGTGGCGGGCCGGCGAGGGTCATGGGGGGAGCGTACCGGATGCCGGGGCGGTCTGGCTGGCTGGCCAGCTGGGGCGGCGGGGCAGGGGCGGGGCGCCTTCGCGGGGCGCTGGTGCCGGGGGCGGCGGGTCGAGGAGGCAACCGAGGACGGGGCCGCGGGCAATGCTTGGCATACTGTGCTCAGCGTCGAGTCGCGGGTGCCCCTTCCGCGTTCTTCTACGCGGGGGCGTAGCTCAGTTGGTTAGAGCGCCGGCCTGTCACGCCGGAGGCCGCGGGTTCGAGTCCCGTCGCTCCCGCCTTTGTTGCCGCAGATCGAGATCCGGCTCCAGCCTGGTCGCGGTTCGTAGCGGGGAGCGATCCGGTCTGATCGGCGACCTCACGGCGCCGCTACCGTGGGCAGAACATGTTCGACGACACGCTGATAGCCGAGGCTGGCCGGCGGTTGACCGAGGCGGCGCCACGGGCGCGTGTGATCTTGTTCGGCTCGCACGCGCGCGGCGACGCCGGCCCTCGTAGCGACCTCGACTTCCTGGTGGTCGAGCCATCGGTTGACGATCCGACCGAGGAGTCGGTCAGGCTGCGCAGGACCCTGCGAGGACTCGGCCTGTTCGCTGACGTGATCGTCGTGAGCGAGCGCGATGCCGAGAAGTGGGGCGACGTGCGCGGGAGTCTGATTCACGCTGCGCTGTCAGAGGGTCGCCCCTTGGCCGCCTGATGTCCGAGCCGGACGATATTCCGCGGGTGTTGCTTGGACTTGCGCGCGACGACGAGCTCGCCGCCCGAGCTTTGGTGCCGGTCAAGGGAGTCACCGACGCCATCCTTGGCTTCCACGCTCAGCAGGCGGTCGAGAAGTCGTTGAAGGCGGTGCTGGCGCTTCGAGGGGTCGAGTTCCCGTACACCCACGACCTCGACGGGCTACTTGAGCTCTGCCAGAAGAACGGCCTCGATGTGCCGGAGGCGCTTTCCGACGTTGATCGTCTTTCGCCCTACGGCGTTCAGCTGCGCTACGGCTCGATCAGTCCGGGTGATCTCGATCGCGACGAAGCGCTGTGTTGGGCTGCAACTGCCATCGAGTGGGCGAGGAGCATCATCGAGTCGACCGGCGATTACCCACGCGAGGAACGCCCTGGCGGCGACGAGTACGTCGCTGAGAGATCCCCGGGATAGTCGCTTGCGCGTCGGCGCAGCGGCCTAGGAATAGCAGCGCGGGTGGGACGGCGAGACGGGCGTGACTGAAGGCCACTCTCAATGAATCCGTGCACCGCCGTATCCTCCGCGTGGTGTTCACGATTGATGAGGTGGAGAGCGCTCTGAGTGTCGGCTATGAGGAGCGCGGCTTTGAGCTCAAGGGGCAAGGTAGAAGCGACGACAAGCGCTTCCTTGCAAAGGTCGCGCGCGCAGCGCTCAGCATGGGCAACCTGCGCGACGGGGGTCACGTCGTGATCGGAATTGACGATTCGAAACCCCAAGAGATGCTACCCGGGCTTAACGGCGACGAACTCGCATCGTGGCTTGCCTACGACGACGTCTCAGTACGGCTGGCCGCCTATTGCGACCCGCCGCTCAGCTTCGACCTTGCACGAATCGACCTTTCCACTGGTGCCACGGTCGTAGTACTTCGCGTGCACGAGTTCGCCGACATTCCGCACCTGTGCGCTCGCGATTAACCGGGGGTCCTGCGTCAAGCAGGGCTCTATGTTCGGTCGCGCAAGATGCCCGAGACAGCCGAAGTGGCGTCGTCGGCGGAGATGCGCGAGATTCTCGACCTCGCCGCCGAGAAGCGTCTGCGCGCCTACGTCGAGACGGCTGAGCGCGCCGGCATACTACTTGTCACCGGCGAACCGGCAGCTGGCGAGGAGACTTCGGTACGTGATCGAGAACAGTTTGAGTCTCAGCTTCGTGAGGTGTGGCGTGAGTGAGGTCACAGACAAGGTTCGATCGCGCGGTCATTGGGACATCGTGATCCGGCCGACAACCTTCGTAGCCGATCGCGTGGCCTACGAGCATCGACGAAATCATCCCGTCCGTTGCGGTGCGGATGCGAGGCTGGCCCGTTCCTTACGCCGACTATGGACGCGACACGCTACTTCGCGGTGGCGACTGGGTCGGTCAGGATATCGACGCCAACTTGGTTTCGCACTATGAGGCGTGGCGGTTCTTCACGAGTGGTCAGTTCTCACACTTGCGTGCCGTATCGGCCGATTGGCGCGACAGGAGTGAGACTACGCGTGTGCCACAGGGCTTCGCTTCAGTGATCGAGGTATGGGAGATCCTCTTTTACCTCACAGAGGTATTCGAGCTTGCGGCGCGGCTGGTTCTCGGTCCGTCGGGTGACGAGAAGATGGTTATATCGGCCACGCTTGGGTCACTTGAAGATCGTGGCCTAATTGTGGGGCAGTCGAATCGGATGGAGTTTTTCGAGCCATATAAGTCGAGCGTTCCATCGTTCTCATGGACGGTCGAAATATCCCGCGAGAGACTAGTCGCTGAGGGACGTGCCGCAGCCGCAGAGATGGCACGTGAGTTCCTCCTACGGTTCGGCTGGAAGCCGTCGCTGGATCAGCTTGTTGACCACCAGCGCGAGCTCACTGAGAGGGGCTAGATTTACCTGGTCGCCCCCGCCGAAACCTGCGGACCGTCACCGATCCGATCGAGTGACAGCTCGACGGCGAGGCTCGCGTTGAGAACCAGCACGTTCAGTGCGTCTCGCGCGAGCGGGACACGGCGGCCGCCACGTTCGGCATCGGCTCGCCCGTGAGCGTCTGGCCCCATCCCTGCGGCAGTGGCGCCATCTCGGGCTCACCTACCTCGCCGGTGTCCTCGCCCTTGCGTCGCGCGTCGAGCAAGCGCAACGTACTCTCTGCCTCCGCTTCGGAGAGCTCATCGATGCGTAGGCGCAGCAACTCTTTAGCCGTCATGCCCCGGGATTCTACCGACCATGGAACGCGTAGCCGCCCATCTCACCGTGCATGGCCTCCCACTTTCCTCCCCCGGAGAACGCGGGCGGCGGGGCCGCCGCGACCGCGTCGGCTACCGTAGGAGGCATGGCGAGGCGCAAGACGACGTACTACATCGACGAGGGCGTGTTCACCGCGACGAAGATGACCGCTGTGGCGACACATTGCAGCGAGAGTCAACTAGTGGTCTGTCATTGAAATAAGTGGTGGTTGGTGGTATGATGAATCATGCGCGCTCCAACCCCTCCTCTGAAGGTCAGCGAGCCTCAACGCGAAGTGCTCGAAACGTTGTCTCGTTCCCAGACCGCGGCGCACCGCGATGTCCAACGAGCAAAAGCGCTGCTGATGGCCGGCGACGGCTTCGCGACGACACGCGTCGCGCACGAGATCGGGGTGTCTCCGGCAACGGTCACCAGGTGGCGTGAGTGCTTTGAACGGGACGGCCTGAAGGCATCGGTGAAGGTCCAGCCTGGCCGGGGGCGCAAGCCGTCTATCTCGCCGGCAAAGGTCCAGGAGATAGTTCACGCGACGCTGCACGAGAAGCCGCTCGGTGAGACGCATTGGAGCTGCCGGTCGATGGCTCGCGCGCACGGCGTTTCACACACAACGGTCCAGAAGATATGGGCCGCTCGCGGTCTGAAGCCGCACCGGGTCGAGACGTTCAAGCTGTCGAAGGACCCGCGGTTCGAGGAGAAGCTCGCTGATGTCGTGGGCCTATACCTGAACCCGCCCGAGCGCGCGATAGTGCTGAGCATGGACGAGAAGTCCCAGATCCAAGCGCTGGATCGCACCCAGCCGTCGTTGCCGATGAAGACCGGGCGGGCCGGGACGATGACCCACGACTACAAACGCAACGGGACCACCACCCTATTCGCCGCGCTGGACGTCCTGAGCGGTTCGGTGATCGGCCAATGCCTGCCCCGCCACCGCCACAGCGAGTTCCTCACGTTCCTGCGCACGATCGACCGGACCGTCCCCAGGCGCTTGCAGATCCATCTGATCCTCGATAACTACGCGACCCACAAGCACCCCAACGTCAAAGCGTGGCTCGCCAAGCACCCCCGCTTCCACCTGCACTTCACGCCAACGTCCTCAAGCTGGCTGAACATGGTCGAGGGGTTCTTCGCGCAGCTCACCAACAAAGCGCTCCGCCGCGGCGCCTTCGCCTCAGTCCCCGACCTGATCACAGCGATCGACGCCTACCTGACAGCGAACAACACCAACCCCACACCATTCACCTGGACCAAGACCGCCGACCAGATCGTTGAGAAAGTCCAGCGCGGACGCATGACACTCAACGCAATCACCAACTAAAACGCTGACAGACCACTAGAAGGTAACGCCGCCCTCCAAGCGCCAGGATCTCTCGCACGGTCTTCCCGGCACCGATCGTGAGCGCGCCGAGCAGCGCCGCCGGTTCGCCGAGGAGCATCGCGAGACGCTGCGCCGCTTGGGCAAGTAGCAGACCGTGGCGGTCCACTACCCGGAGTTTGGGGACTTCTGTGACGTCGCCGCGGACATCCTCGGCACCACGCCCGAGCAGATCGCGCGCTTCCCCAACGCCGGCCTCGCGGAGTCGGCACTCGCGGCGCCGCGCACCGGCTTCGGCGATGTCGAGGTCTACCCCACGATCTTGGAGAAGGCCGCGATCCTGCTGGAACGCTTGGCGCGCAACCATCCGCTGCCGACGGCAACAAGCGCACCGCGTTCTTCCTGGCCGGCCTCTTTCTGGAGGCCAACGGGGCGCCTCTGCGCGGCGCCCAGTCGGACGTCGATGTGCCGATGGTTGAGCGCATCGCCGCCGGCCAAGTCGAGCATCGAGAGATCCTGGCATGGCTGTCGCAGCGCACCGCTTGAGCCAGCCGCGCGACCGGCTGCCAACTGTCACACGCCCGGCGCCCTACAGCCGGATCTCGATCCCGCCGTCTAGGATAGGGTCGTGCTCGCACTGACCGCGGCTCCCGGCGCCCCCGCAAATGTGGAGCTGCGCGAGGTTCCCGATCCCACTCCGCTGCGGCATGAGGCGCTCGTGCGCGTGCGCGCCTTCTCTCTCAACCGCGGCGAGTCGCGGCGGCTCGAGGACATGCAGGACGGGCAGCTCACCGGCTGGGACCTCGCCGGCGTGGTGCAGGCGCCCGCCGCCGACGGCTCGGGACCACCCGCAGGGACACGGGTGGTCGGGCTGGTGGGCGCCGGCGCGTGGGCAGAGCTGGCGGCAGTGCCCACCGAGACGCTCTGCGCACTACCCGACGCCGTGAGCGACACCCAGGCCGCGGCGCTGCCGGTGGCAGGACTGACAGCGCTGAAGTCGCTCGACATCGCTGGCACAGTGCTCGGGAAGCGCGTGCTCGTCACCGGCGCGAGCGGCGGCGTCGGCCGCTTTGCCGTGCAGCTCGCCAAGCACGCCGGCGCCCACGTCACCGCCGTCTCCTCCAGCGCCGAGCGGGCGCGCGGCCTGCGCGAGCTCGGCGCCGACGAGGTGATCGCCACACTGGAGCCCGCCGGCGAGGAGTTCGACGCGATCGTCGAGGCGGTCGGCGGTGCGACGCTCGGCGCGGCGCTGCAGCGCGTAGCGGCGGGCGGCACCATCGTCTCGTTCGCCGCCAGCGACCCGCAGGAGCCCACCACCTTCCCCACGCGTGCACTCTTTGGACGCGCCCCCGGCGCACGGCTGTACGGGCTGCTGCTGTTCGCCGAGCTCGCCCGCGGGCGCACCGGCACACGCGACCTCGGCCGGCTCGCTTCGCTGGTGGCCACTGGGAAGCTTGACTGCTCGATCGACCACGAAGCGTCCTGGCAGGACGCCGCGGACGCGATCACCGCGCTCTTGGAGCGCCGGATCGCAGGCAAGGCCGTACTACGGGTGGAGTGACCCGGCATCGCCACCCACGCTCCGCGGGACAAACGTGCAGCCACTTCGACCCTCGGCTGGCTGGCCTCGGTATGCGGCCCGACAAGTCAAGTCGTAGAAGATCATGCTTCGATACAGGAGGGGCGTGTCGAGGTGACGTCTGACCGGCGCGCACGCGAGATCAGGCTATTCCATGCTGATAGGCGTAGCGCACCGCCTGCGCTCGATCGCGCGCACCGGTCTTGTAGAAGATCCGGTTGATGTGGGTCTTCACGGTCGCCTGGCTGACGACGAGAGCCTCGGCGATTTCGGTATTCGATAGCCCGCTCGCGATCAGCGCGAGCACCTCTGCCTCCCGAGGTGTCAGGTCATCGGGGAGCGACTGTGCCGGCGCGTCGGGGTTGGTGTCGAGGACGGCGGCCACGAGCCGCTGTTGTACGATCGGGTCGAGGTGGGTCTCACCGGCGGCGAGAGCTCGGATGGCGTGCTCGATCTCCTCGGCGCTGGCGTCCTTGGTCAGATAGCCACGTGCGCCGGCCTGTAGCGCAGGGAACAGCGATTCGTCGTCGGCGTAGGTCGTGAGCACCAGCACCTGTGTGTCGGGTAGCTCGGCACGGATACGGTGCGTGGCCTCGGCGCCCTCCATCCGCGGCATGCGTAGGTCCATCAGCACGACGTCTGGGCGCTCGGTCTGTGCGAGCTCCACGGCCTCGACGCCATCGCACGCGGCCCCAACGACCTCGACTCCGTCGATCAGGCCGACCAGCATGCTCAGCCCATCGCGCACGGTGCGCTGATCGTCGGCCACCAGCACCCGGATCGGCGCCCCGGTCACGCGGGCACCTGCAGCTCGACGCGCCAGCCTGCGTCGGTCGGGCCTGCGTGCATGCTGCCCCCTGCCCGTTCCAGCCGCTCGCGCATGCCCGCGAGTCCCCGTCCGCCTCCCACGTCGGCCAGCCCGGCTGCGGCCGGCGGGGTCGTGGCTGGGACGCGGTCCTCGACGCGCAACGTGGTGCGATCCTGCCCGTAGCTCAGGACGACGGTGGTGCTGGCGCCGGGCGCGTAGCGAGCGACGTTGGTCAGCGCCTCCTGTGCGCCGCGGTAGAGGGCGAGGCCCGCGTCGGCGGGCAGCGTGCGGGCGCTGCCCTCGACGCGAAGCGTCACCTCGAGGTCCATGTCGGCGCTGAAGCTGTCGATCAGCGCCTCGAGCTCGCCTGCGCCGGGCAGCCGCTCGCCGCGCAGCGCGCCGACTGCCTGCCTGGCGTCGGCGAGTCCGTCCTTGACGAGCTCGCCGGCGCGGTCGATCGCCTCGCGTATCTTCGTGGTTGCCTGCTCGCGCTCCGCGAGCAGCCGGGCGCCTTGGAGCTGGATCGCGGCTGCGGAGAGCGAATGCGCGAGGACGTCGTGCAGCTCGCTCGCGATCCGGCCGCGCTCGGCGATCGCCGCCGCTCGCGTCTGCTGCTCGCGGGCGTCCTGTAGTTGCGCGAGCAGCACCTCGGTCCGGTCCTCGCTCGCGCGAGCTTGCTTGAGGAAATACGCGATCAGGCCGAGCAGTGCGCACAGCAGCGTCGAGGCGAGAACCGCCGAGGAGGAGCTGCCCGCGAGCGCGGACGCCACATCGAGCGCGACGGTCATAGCGCAACCGAGCATGATCGCCGGCGCCAGCGGAAGGCGGGCGAGGGCCATCCACACCGCCGCACCGACCGCGAGGCCGGCCGCGCCACGCGGCTGCAACGCCGCGAGCGCGACCCCGGCGGCGCCCATCGCCGAGATCACCGCCGCCTGCAAGGCGATGCCTTGCTGGATGAACCGGTTCCGGATCGCCACCGCCACCGAGATGGCGCAGACAGCGAGCGCGAGCACAACTCCGAGCCCATCCCCATGCCACGCGGGCCGCGGGTGCCCGTTGAACGTCCCGACGGCGACGACCGCGATCATGGCCAGGCCGAGCGGCCGCAGCATGTCCCGCTGACCCCGCAGCCGCAGCGCAGCGCGAGTTTGTGCCTCCGCGACCCGCGCGCTCTCGCTACCGGCGGCTGCCGGCGTCCCCACGACGCTCGCGGGCTCTTGGGTCACGGTCACCTGTGGTAGACGATA
Organism: uncultured Solirubrobacterales bacterium; assembly: GCA_963821775.1. Classification (GTDB taxonomy): domain Bacteria; phylum Actinomycetota; class Thermoleophilia; order Solirubrobacterales; family Solirubrobacteraceae; genus Palsa-744. The sequence continues at coordinate 289,160 of CAWGFB010000004.1, forward strand.
AAGCGCCGTCCGGCCCGCGGGGAGCGGGCCGGACGAGCCGAGGAATCGTTTCGGGGTGGTCACGCCGCGGCGGGGACCGCGATCGTACTGGGCGCCTGCGAGGCGGTCAGCCGGCGGGCACGAAGCTGGACCGTCACCAGCCGGGCACTCACCTCGACCAACGCCATCGAGACCAGCGCGACCGGCCACGCCGCCGCACCAATGTGATTCGCGACGCTGAACGCGCTGACCGCGTGGTAGGCACCGTGGTGCACGGCATACACGAACACCAGCCGAGACGTGATGCCGGCAATCAGCAGCGCGCCGGCGATCCAGCCGACGCGAGCAAGCGCGCCGCCGTCGGCGCCAACACGGACATGGGTCGCAAACCCGCCGAGCAGGCCCAGCGCCAGACCGACACAGGCCAGCGCGCCGACCAACACGAGATCGCTCCCGGCGGTCGGGACCGAGTGCACATACATGCGCCCGACAAAGAACACAACAACCATCGGCACCAGGAAGGAGCGAGCATCCACCTTGCGCTCATGCGCCTGGCGGAGGACCACGAAGACGAAGACTGCGTTGATGAGGTAATCGGTAGTAGTCATGGCGCCATGATCGCCTGATCGAGGCGTGCTGTCGTCGGAGCACGGGTTGAACCGCGGGTTGATCTCGCCCTCAACCCTCGGGTTGACGGCAACCCCAACCGGGCCAGAGCCCGTTCCCGCGAGCCTGCTCCGGTGGCCTCGCCGGCTACGCGGTAGGCCCGTCCGCGGACTGAGCCGCCCTGGGTTCCGCGGAGTGATTGGTCTGTCCCGGGTTTGTTGCCTCGCGCATGAATGCACACGTCGGGACGCCGCCTACGGGACTCTGATCTTGAAGGTCCCCACCGAGATCTTGGCGGTGTCTTCTTCTGCCTGTATGAGCGGTCCGGTGGCGTAGTCGAGGATCACGCTGCCGGTGATGATCCCGGGCGCCAGGCGAGAGCCGAAGCGGTTTTGGTCGAGGGTCTTGGTGAGAGTCTGCCCGGTGGCGACGTTCCGGCCCTGCGGGATCAGACCGTTGTAGCTGGCGCTCGCGCCTTCGTCGATCGGCCCCGCTGCGTACATCCCCGGGGCCGTCCCCGGTTCATGCCACTCCAACTGATACTCACCGCGCAGGCTCAAGATCGCCACCCGCGAGGTGAAGCGGACACGGATCGCCCGCCGGCCTTCGGCGTCGCGGATGAGCGTCGCGTGAATCGGCGTCGCCGAGCTGTGCGCGCGTCGGCACGCCGACCCGGACCCAGCCGAACGGCTCGGGCAGTTGCGGAGCGCAGGACTGCGGACCGTAGATCCACCGTTCGGCGGTCACCAGCCGGCAGGTGGCCCCGCCGCGGTAGTGGATCGCGGTGATCGGGCCGTAGACGGGGACGTCGTCGGACGTGTAAAGCCCCGCGCGTTCGCGACTCCCGGCCGCGCCGGAGTACCGGTGGGTCGTTCCCGGTGTGACGATCAGATAGGCGCCGTCGGGTCCGACGGTCGCGACCGTGTGGCTCGTGCCGCCCGTCGTATAGGTGATGCTGGTGGCATCCGGGCCGAGCATCCCGTAGGAGAGGTTGCGCTCGTCCGCGAGCGGGCACGTGCTGAATGCTGCGCGGTGAGACGGTGCGTAGGTGCCGGGAGGTTCGCAGTGCACCCCTGGCGCCGCGCTCGCGGCCTGGCTGTTGATCGTGACGCTGTGGAAGATCCGACCGTGGCCGTCTACAAGCGAGCAGTTGAGGCGTTCGACGTTGGTGCTCAGCGGGAGCTCGTGCGCGCGGCCGTCGTTGCCGAACGCGCCGTCCTGGCCGAGCGCGACGAGCCTGCCGTCGAGCAGACGACCGACCTGCAGGCAACCGACGCCCCGCGTCGTGCGCAGCACCCGCATTCCCCACGGGAGCCCGCCGTGCGGGTCCGGCACGGAGAGCGGCAGCTGGCGCACGGTCCCCGGCGCGATCCTGCCGAGTCCCGCGCGTGGGTTGGCGAACACCGGCACGGATGTGGCGGGCGCGCCAAAGGAGATGAGCCCGCTCGCAAGAGCCACCGCGGCCCCGGCGAGCACGAGCAGCAGCAACAGCACCGGCACCGCCTGCCAGCGGGACGTGCGCAGCCCGGACCGGCGCCGGCGCGCCCTGGCGTGTGCCTCGGCTGGCTCGCCCGCCCCGCCGGGTGGGGTCTCGTGTTGACGTCGTGCGGCTTCGACGAGCGCGCGACGTAGCTCGGGCATACCCAGATCGCTCATGCGGTCTCCTTGAGCCGCGCCCTGAGCGCCCTCAGACCGCGGCTGACGCGTTGACGGACAAGACTCTGCGAGCACGACAGGCTCGCGGCGAGCTCGGCGTAGTCGAGCTCGTGCAGCACCCGCCCATTGACGGCGAGCCGCTGGTCCTCCGGCAGCGACTCGAGCAGCTGCAGCGCATCGCGTGAGGCGCGGCTGGCTACCTCCTCGACCCGCTCGAGCGCCTCGTCGGTGAGCAGCTGCGGCGCCACCTGCATGCGCCGGCGCGCCCGGTCTTCCACCCGCCCGCGCTCCCAGGTGTCGGCGAGCTCGTGACGGGCGATCCCGAACAGCCACCCCCGCGCGCTCCCGGACTCCGCTCGAAACGCGGCAGCCGATTCGAGCGCGGCGGCGAAGACCTCCGCCGTGAGGTCCGCGGCGATATCCGTCCGCCGTGTCGCGCCCCAGAAGAACCCGAGGATCTGCACCTCGAACCGTTCGTAGAAGACCCCGAACGCCTCGGGATCGCTCGCGGTGAGCGCCAGCAGCTCGGCGTCATCGGCCTGGGTGTAGTCGTGGCGCCTCATCACAGGGGGATTCTGGTGGGGCGGGATTCTGTGACACCCGCCAACCGTGGCTGGGCCCTAACGTCTGCCGAGCGCACCGCCGGGGAGCACGGCGTCCTTCATCGACACGCTGCCGACGACGATCGATTCGTGCGGGTCCGCGCGCGACGGTCCGCGCGGGTTCCGGTAGGTGACGCGGAACGACTCGGTCGATGCACACTTGGGCGTGTAGACGAACCTCCCGAGGGAGACCGTGTGGATCAGTTCGTGAGCCCTCACGTTGCGTTCCAGTCCCCAGGCCGTTTCCGGCTGGCCGCCGACATTGCGGCCGTCGACCTTGCATTTGACCAGCGCTTCGACGTCGTAGTCGGTGCCGGCCGCGCCGATCCGGTAGGGCGCGATGAAGCTGACCTGGCCCTTGTAGCACGGGTAGAGAAGGAAGGCGGTCGCGCACGCCTGGCGCGACTGCGCCTGCAGCCTCAATCCGATGGGCTCGCGCAGGCTGCGCGTCGGGCTGAACCAGCTCCGGTGCACGGGCTGCGGGCGGGGAGTCGGGCAGGGCTCCCGCACCGGAGCCCCGACGCCCTGTGCGCACAGGTGTGCGCCGAAGCGGAACGTGACCGCGCTCACGATCGACGGCGTCTCCAACTCCCACTTCCGCAGACCTGCGGGTATCACGTCGACACCGTGCGGGCCCGCTTCACCGCCGATCGAGCCGCCGATCCCCGAGGGGTAGCCGAAATCGCCGGTGGGCTCCACGAGCATGAAGGCGCCGTCCGGGGAGCGCACGGGAACGGTGTGCAACCCGTCAGGCGTTCGGTAGGTGATGCTCACCGCGTGCGGCCCGAGCAGCCCGTACGCGAGCGCCCGCAGATCCTTCGCCGGGGGGAGACCTTCGACTGGAGGCGGAGATCCCGCTCGCGGCAGCTTGCGCGGCGCCTTTGCGAACTCCGCGGGGAGCAGGCGTACGCCGCTGCGGTCGGCTTTGGCGTCTTCGAAGATCACCGTCTGGCCGGGGCTCGTGCATTCGGTCTGTCCGGCGGAGCCTCCGTACCCGGGCGGCAGCACGTCCGCGGACAGCGGGTGGAAGCGGCCGTCGTCGCCGAACGCGCTGTCGAGGCCAAGCTCGCCGAGCTGCCCATCCTGGACGCGCCCGACCTGCACACACACCTGACCCCGCGTCGTGTGCAGCACGCGCAGCCCCCACGGCAGGCCCCCCGCGGGGTCGGAGGCGAGCAGCGCCAAGCCCGCGTCGCGCTCGCCGGCGACCGGCACGCCGTTGCCGGCGTCCGGGTTGGGCGCGACTTCCGGGGTAACGGGCGATCCGTCCAGCAGCCCGGTCGCGGCGACGCCGATAGCACTGCCCGCGAGCAGCAGCACCGCTGCGACCGCGGCGACGTGCACGCGGCGCGAGCGCCACGGGCTGCGTGTCCGCACGGTGCCGCCCCGTGCCCGCTGCCTCGCGGCTGCGGCGAGGAGTTGCTCGCCAAGGGTTGCGTAGGGGTCGGTCATGCGCTCTCCTTCTCCTCGATCTTTCGGCGCAGCGTCGCGAGCCCGCGTGAGACACGCTTGCGCACAACCTGCTCGGAGCAGCCGATCCCGACGGCGATCGCTGCGTAAGGCTCGTCCCGGAGCACGCGCCTTTCGACGGCGTCACGCTGATCGGCGGGCAGGCTGCAGAGCGAGAGCTCGAGCTCGGAGCCGCTGTCGCGCTCGATCCGTTCCAGCTGCGCGTCCTCGACGACGATTCGCTCCATGCCGAGCCGGCGACGCGAGGCGTCGGCGACGCGGCCGCGTCGCACGGCGTCGATCAGCAGGTTGTGCGCGATCCCGATCAGCCAGGCGCTCGCCGGTCCCCGCCTGGGGTCGAACTGGTCGCGACGCTCGAGCGCGTGCGCGAAGGTCTCCGCGACGAGATCCAGCACGAGATCCGGATGCGGGCCGAGGCGACGGCGCAGGTAGGCCCTGATCAACGGGTGGCGGCGCTCATACAGCGTCGCGAAGTCCTCCGCGCCGCCGGACATCAGCAGCTCCTCGTCGCTCGCGCCAGTCCTCATGTATTGCGGTATACGCGCCGGACGAGGGTTTGTGACCGCCCGCGACCGGCGGCGGAGATCAGGTGCGTGTGTCCGCCGCCTCAGGCGAGGCTCGTCAAGCCGACGATGACGTGAACCGGAAGCTCAGCGGGCGTGTCGCCGGCAGCGATGAGCTCGCCGATCCTCGCAATGGTCCCGGTGCGCTGGTCATCGGGCAGGGCCGCCATCCAGCTCATCGACGCGATGTAGTCGAGGACTCCCTCCGGATCGGCCGGCTGCAACATGGTGAGCTGGAGCTCGCGTGGCGCGGTCCAGCAGCCCTCCGCACGGGCGGTCTCCTGCCAACGAGGCCCTTCGAATTGCGGGTGCTCCGGGCGAAGCTCGGCGATCAGGGTGCCTACCTCGTGTGCCCAGGAGGCCCCACTCCAGTCGGGCACGATCCTGAGCACCGCCAGCCCTCCGCCCGCGCTCAGCACGCGCCGGATCTCCCGCAGCGCCGCCACCTGATCGAACCAGTGAAACGCATCGGCCACGGTCACCGCGGCGACCGACGCGTCCGGGAGCGGAACCATAGACGGCGGTGCCAGGGATGCGGGCGGTCTCACAGCCGCCTGGCTCGGTCACGCTTCAGCCCGGTCCGCGGACTGCGGAGGCGTTGAGGCGAACATAGTCCAGCGGCAGGCGCACTCCTGCGACCACGGCGGCGGCGAACTGCTCCCGTCGCTTCTCGGGCAGGCGCGCGAGGTGCGCCGCGAGGATCGACGTCGGCACGAACGCCTCCACGTTCTGCGGATACGTCGGGCGCTCCTCCAGCCAGCACCGGGGCGCCGTGAAGCCGGCCGCCCGCAGCCGCCGCTCTGTCTCCCTGGGCCCCGCAAAGACCCAGGGAGACCAGCCGACAAGCTCGGGGGCACCATCGTGGGCGACAGCCTCGATGACCTCGCGGACCTTGGCGATGTTGCCCTCTCCCCCGCATTGAATCTCGAGCAACCCGCCTGGACGCAGCGCCTGGGCCAACCGCACCCACAGGCGGTCGTGGTCGGTGACCCAGTGCAGCGTCGCTGTCGAAAGGATCGCGTCAACGGGCTCTTCGAGGTCCAGGTCGAGCACGTCCTGGCACCACACCTCCGCGCGGCCACCCAACCGCCGGCGCGCGAGCGCCACCATCTCCGCCGACGCGTCGAAGGCCAGCACGCGTCCTCGCGGCACGATTGCACAAAGCACCTCCGTGACGCGACCTGTGCCGCAGCCGACGTCCAGCACCGTCGCGTCCTGCGCAATGCCATCGAGCCGCGACAGAACCTCCGAGGCCCATGCCTGCTGGGGCTCGCTCGATCGATCATAGGTTCGCGCGTCCCGGGGAGTGCCCATTGCGCCTCAGCGTACCGGGCACGGACTCGCTCAAACCCTCGCTTGATGCGCCTGTCCTCCACCCTGTCGAGAACCCTATGATGGATCCGCCGATGCCTCCGTTCGTGCACCACCTGCGCGTTCGTTACAACGAGTGTGACGCCCAGGGCCACGTCTTCAACGCCAACTATCTTGTCTACTTCGACGTCGCCCTGACCGAGTTGTGGCGCGAGGTGTTGGGCTCCTACGGAGCGCTCACAGCTGACGGCCTCGATCTGGTGGTTGCCGAGACGGGGGTGCGCTTCCGCGCCCCGGCGCGCTTCGATGACGAGCTCGAGATCACGCTCGCGGTCGAGCGCCTTGGCAACACGTCGATGGTGTCCGCGATCGGGATCGCGCGGGATGGGGATACGCTCGCGGAGGGCAGCATCGTCCACATCTTCGTGCGCGCCGACCGCCTCGGCGAGAAGACCCCGATCCCCGATCACGTGCGGCGAAGGCTGCAGCGCTACAGCGTCGAGGACTGACGCGGGGATCTCCCACTCGGCGGCTGCCCGGGCCGTACGACGTGCGGCCAGCCGGGCATCGGCGCGTCGGAGCTAAGGAATAAGCTGGATGCAGCCGAAGACCGGGTAATGAGACGCGTGCACACCAACAGCCCGAGGAGGGCGAAGACCCTCGCGCTGCTTGCCGTCCTCGCTGCGCTCGCGGCCGGGGGCGCAGCGGTGAGCGGCTGCGGGGCCTCGGCGACGCTCGACCCGATCGCACGCGCCGCCGAGATTTCGAGCCAGCAGGAAGGCGCGCGGATCTCGCTCACCACGCAACTCTCCTCCCCGGCGCTCCCCGGGGGCAGCCTCTCCATCACAGCCGACGGCTACGTCGACGAGCGCCACCGCTCCGGGGAGATGAGCATCGACCTCTCCCAGATCCCGGGCATCTCGGCCCTGCCCGGCGGCGGGGAAGGCACCATGCAGATGCTCTTCCAGTATCCCGTGATCTACATGCACGCGCCCTTCCTCGCCGGCGAGCTGCCGGAAGGCAAGACGTGGGTGAAGCTCGATCTCACCAAGGTCGCCCAGGCGGCCGGTATCAACCTTCCCGAGCTCTCCTCGCTCGACCAGACCGACCCCACCCAGTTCCTGGAATACCTGCGCGCGAGCTCCGGCGGGGTGACCACGGTCGGCAGCGAATCGATCGACGGCGTCGCCACCACCCACTACCGCGCCACGCTGCAGGTGAGCAGCATCCTCGGCCGCCTACCTGCGGCCGACCAGGCGGCCGCCAAAGCCGCGCTTGAAAAGCAGGGTTACGGCGAATCGGGTGGGATTCCGGTCGACGTGTGGGTCGACACGCAGAACAGGGTGCGCCGCGTGCAGATGTCGCTTGGTGACGAGAGCGGCGCTCCCGGCGCCGCCACGGGCGTAAGCGGCACGGTCACGATCGACTACACCAGCTACGGCCCCGTTCCCCCAGTCCTACCGCCGCCCGCCGGCGAAGTCCTCGACGAGAGCTCGCTCGTCACCGCCGGGATCGCCGCCGCGCACGGCGGCTGACACCCGGCTCGCTGCCGGCGCCGGAACTGATGCAGGGCCGCCCGCTACGACAGGCACGCGGTCGCGCGCCTCATGGCAGAGATCGTTGGAAATCTGTCCTTGCGGACAGGCCCCCGATCGGTCACGATCGCAGGCGTGACTCCCACCAGAGCACCGCGCCACACCGTGATCCTCGCCTACCAGGGGGTCCAGAGCCTGGACGTCACCGGGCCGTTGGAGGTGTTCACGGCGGCGGGGTACCCCACGCTCGTGGTCTCCCCCGACGGCGCCCCGGTGAGGACGTCCAGCGGCCTGCAGCTCGTGCCCCACGCCGATCTCGCCCACGCGCCCGTGAGGATCGACACGCTGCTCCTAGCCGGCGGAGCCGGGGCGGAGCGGGCGTGTGCCGACCATGCGCTGTGCGAGTGGATCGCCGCTCGCGCCGGGAGCGCGCGGCGGGTCGCCTCGGTCTGCACCGGGGCGTTCCTGCTGGCCGCCGCGGGCCTGCTCGACGGGCGCCGCGCGACCACGCACTGGGCGGCGGCCGCGGAGCTCGCGCGGCGGTACCCGCGGGTGCGGGTCGACCCGGAGCCGATCTTCGTGCGCGACGGTCGGGTGTGGACCTCGGCGGGCGTCACCGCCGGGATGGACCTCGCGCTCGCGCTGGTCGAGGAGGACCACGGGCGCGACGTCGCGCTGACCATCGCCCGTCACCTGGTGCTTTTCCTGCGCCGCCCCGGCAACCAGTCGCAGTTCAGCGCCACGCTCGCCGCCCACACCCCGGAGCGGGCCGGTCTGCGCGAGGTGCAGCGGCACGCGGTCGAGCACCTCGCGGCCGACCTCTCGGTCGAAGCGCTGGCGGCGCTCGCCCACATGAGCCCGCGCCACTTTGCGCGTACGTTCCGCGCCGAGGTGGGGCTGACGCCGGCCCGCTACGTCGAGCGCCTGCGTCTGGAGGCAGCCCGCCGGCGCCTGGAGGAGGGAGACGAGCCCGTGGCGGAAGTCGCCGCCGCCTGCGGCTTCGGCACGGCTGAGACCATGCGCCGCGTGTTCCTGCGCGCGCTCGGGCTCGGCCCCTCCGAGTACCGCCGCCGCTTTCACGCAACCGTCGCCACGCCCGACGTGGCGGCCTGACCCAGGAGCCGAACATGCAGATCGCGATCCTTCTCTTCGACCGCCTCACCGCACTCGACGCGGTCGGGCCCTACGAGGTACTCAGCCGCCTGCCCGACGCCGAGGTGACGTTCGTCGCCCAGGAGCCGGGGCTCAAGCACACCGACACCGGCCGGCTGGCGCTGCTCGCCGGCGCCTCGCTGGCGGAGGTCCCCCACCCCGATGTGGTGCTCGTCCCCGGCGGACGGGTGGAGCAGGCGGCGTTGATGGACGACGGCCCCGTGCACGAGTGGCTGCGCGGCGCGCACGCGAGCTCGACGTGGACGACGTCGGTGTGCACCGGCTCGCTGATCATCGCCGCGGCGGGGCTGCTCGCGGGCCGGCGCGCCACGACCCACTGGACAGCGCTCGAGGAGCTCGGCCGGCTGGGCGCCGAGCCCACGGCGGAGCGGGTGGTGTTCGACGGCAAGCTCGTCACAGCCGCGGGCGTCTCCGCGGGGATCGACATGGCGCTCGCGCTCGCCGCGCGCATCGCCGGCGAGCAGGTCGCACAGGCCATCCAGTTGGGCATCGAGTACGACCCGCAGCCGCCCTTCGACGCCGGCTCGCCGCTCAAGGCGCCGGCGGCGATCGTCGAGGCCGTGCGGGCCGCGGTCAGCTCCCGGTCGGCGGCCCGGACGGACCCTGCCCCCGCCTGAGCGGGCACCGTTACACCCGCTCGTCCGTGGAGCCCCGAGCAGTGAGCAGTCGCGAAGACGGGCCGCGGAAGCACGGGCTGGTCGTGGGCCAGCGGCGTCACTCCCGTCCGCGCACCAGGCAGGTGGCCGCCAGCCAGCTGCCCGGCTCGCCGGCGGGAACCAGCGGGAAGGCGAGATCCTCGTGCAGCGCCCACATCTGGGTTCGCCTGGGGGTGTCCAACCACGTGGGCGCCCAGCGGGTGATGTCGGCTTCCTCGAAGACGTGTCGCAGCGCCTCGCCGACGGCGTCGAGCCCCGGGGTGCGGATCCCGTGGCGCCGGCGGAAGCGCAGCACGCAGTGGTCGGAGGCGATCACCTCCGAGACCTCGGGATGGTCTGGGCGCTCGACGCGGATGCGCAGGAGCATGGGACCACCGTAGCCACTGGGCGCGGCCGGCGGCCGGCTACTCGGCCCTGCTGAACTCCCAGATCGCGATGCACAGCATGACCAGCCCGAGCACGGCGATCACGCCGGCCTCGACGAGGGTGGGCACGTGCCAGCCCCACCACGTGACGCCGGGGTCGAGCGCGTGGCGGGCGGCTGCGGTGATGTGCAGGTGGGCGAAGATCGCGCGGCGCATCGGGATCGACGGCGTAGGTCAGCGGGTCGAGGCGGTTGAGGATCGCCAGCCACTGCGGCAGGCCGGCGACGGAGAACATCGCGCCGGAGATGAAGAACATCGGCATGATCGCCATCTGCATGAGCGCCATGAAGGACTGCATCTGGGTGATCCGCGCGGCGGCCATCACGCCGAAGGCGGTGATCGCGAACGCGAGCAGCAGCATGCAGCGCGAACAGCTCGAGCGATCAGCCCGAGCGCGTAGGGGACGCCGACGAGGCCGGCGATGGCGAGCACGATCACGCCCTGGAAGCCCGCGACGGTGGCGCCGCCGAGGCACTTGCCGAGCACGAGCGAGCTGCGGCGCACGGGCGCGACCATCATCTCGCGCAGGAAGCCGAACTCGCGGTCCCACACGATCGAGGCGGCGGAGAACATCGCCGTGAACATCACCGCCATGCACAGCACGCCGGGGTAGACGAAGGTTTTGCAGGTTGACGCCGTGCGTGCCCGCCGACGCGAGCGAGCGAGAGCCCGGTGCCGAGCACGAACAGGAACAGGAACGGCTGCACCAGCGAGGTGACGATCCGCAGCCGGTCGCGGCGAGAAGCGGATCAGCTCGCGCTGCCAGACGACCTTGATCGCGCGCAGCTCGCCGCGCAGGCTGCGCGTCGGGACGCGCACGCCGGCGACCTGGTGGGCACAGGCGGTGGCGCCTGGCGGGGTCGGTCTCGGTGGCCCGGCTCATCCTCCGCTCGGGGTCGGGCGCACGGTGCGATGCAGCGGCTGGCGGCATCAGCGGGACATCATGCGCGCGACGTTGCGCAGGTGGTCGGTGGCGGTCGCCTCGGCGTCGCGGATCGTGGTGCCGGTGTAGGACATGAAGACGTCGTCGAGCGAGGGGCGCGAGACGCTGACCGAGCGGATCGGCAGGCCGAGCTCGGCGAACAGCCGCGGCACGAACTGCTCGCCCGTCGGCGACGCCGAAGGTGACCGCGCCCTCGGCGACCGTGGCCTCGATCCCGAAGCGCTCGCGCAGCGCGGCGATCGCCGCCTCGTCGTCGTCGGTCTGGATCTGCACGCGGTCCTTGCCGACGCTCGCCTTCAGCGCCTCGGGGGTGTCGAGCACGATGATCGCGCCCTGGTCCATGATCGCGATGCGGTCGCAGTACTCGGCCTCGTCCATGTAGTGGGTGGTGAGGAAGATCGTGATGTCCTCGCGCTGCTTGAGCTCGCGGATGTAGCTCCAGATCGAGCTGCGCGTCTGCGGGTCGAGGCCGACGGTCGGCTCGTCGAGGAACAGCACGCGCGGCGAGTGCAGCAGGCCGCGCGCGATCTCCAGGCGCCGCTTCATGCCGCCGGAGAAGGTGTCGACGAGGCTGCCCGCGGCGCTCCCACAGCCCGACCATCTCCATCACCTGCTGCATCCGCGGCGCGACGAGCTCGCGCGGCACGCCGTAGAGCTCGGCGTGCAGGCGCAGGTTCTGCTCGGCCGTCAGGTAGCCGTCGAGCGTCGTGTCCTGGAAGACGAGGCCGATGTTGCGCCGCACGGCGTCGCGTTCGCGGACGACGTCGTGGCCGGCCACCAGCGCGCGAGCCGCCGGTGGGGCGCACGAGCGTGCAGAGCATGTTGATCGTCGTCGACTTGCCCGCGCCGTTGGGCCCGAGGAAGCCGAAGATCTCGCCGCGCGCGACTTCGAAGTCGATCCCGCGCACGGCCTCGATCTCGCCGTAGCGCTTGGCGAGGCCCGTGACGGAGATCGGCGGGCGCCGTGTGGTCGGCGCTCACGGCGCCCACGCTGGCGGACTCAGGCGTCCTCACCGCCGTCGCGTCCTCGTCGCCGTCGGCGAGGATCCGGTAGAGCTCGCGGCGCGCGGTCGCGTCAGCACCTTGCGTGGCCTCGGCGATCTGCTTCTCGGTGCCGGTCTGCATGACCTGCGTGAAGGCCACCGCGACCTCGCGCATCAGTCCGGCCAGCTCCTGCACATCGCGGCGCAGACGTCGCCGCTCATCTGCTCCCACGGCGCCGGACGCGTCCGCGGTCGCGCTCCTGCGACGTGCTCGCGGCCGGCGTCGGTGATCGCGAAACGCTTGCGCCCGTCGGCCTCCTCGGAGCGGATCAGGCCCTCGTCCTCGAGCTGCTGCAGCGCCGGGTAGACCGAGCCGGGGCTCGGGCGCCAGACGCCCTCGCTGCGCTCCTCGACCTCCTGCATGATCTGGTAGCCGTTGCGCGGCTCCTCGGCGAGCAGCAGCAGCGCCGCGGTGCGGATGTCGCCGCGGCGCGCCTTGCGTCCGCCGCGCCACGGGGGCCCGGAGGGGCCGCCCCCCGGCGTTCCCCAGGGGATGCCGAAGCCTCCGCGGGGCCCGCCGGCGCGGCGGTGGCGGCTGCGGCCCTCGCGGTCTGAGTAGTGGTGATGGCACGTCATATCTGCCTCCTATCGCTGAACGTCACGATAGTAGCACGATATATCGTGAGCTATTTCGGAAGGCTAATGCCGAAAGTGCCTTACTCCCGTGGCGACCATCGCCACTCCGGCCGCCTCGGCGGCGGCCACGACCTCCCCGTCGCGCACCGAGCCGCCGGGCTGGACGATCGCCCGCACGCCGGCGTCGATCGCGAGCTGGGGGCCGTCGGCGAAGGGGAAGAAGGCGTCGGAGGCGAGTACCGCGCCGGCGAGCAGCTCCGGCTGGGCGGACTGAGCCTTCTCGACCGCGAGGCGGACCGCGTCGACGCGGCTCATCTGGCCGGCGCCGATGCCGACGGTCGCGACGGCGTTCGACGCCCGGCGGGCGACGAGCACGATCGCGTTGGAGCGCACGTGGCGGCAGACGGTCCACGCGAACAGCAGCGCCTCCCACTGCTCCTCGGTGGGGGCGGTGGCGGTGAGCACGCGCATCTCCTCACGTGTCTCGGAGACGACGTCGCGGGTCTGCACGAGCTGGCCCCCGAGGACGGGCTTGCCTTCGACCTCGCGCAGCGGCGGCGGCCACTGCGCGAGCTCCAGCAGGCGGACGTTCTTCTTCTCCGTGAGCACCTCCAGCGCGTCGTCGTCGAAGCCGGGGGCGAGCAGCACCTCGATGAACTGCTGGGCCAGCGCCTGCGCGCAGGCGCCGTCGATGCGGCGGTTGAGGGCGATCACGCCCCCGTAGGCGCTCTGGGGATCGCAGGCGAAGGCGGCTTCGTACGCCTCCACGCCGCTCGCGCCCCGCGCGCAGCCGCACGGGTTGTTGTGCTTGACGATCGCGCACGCCGGCTCGTGGAGCTCCTCCACCAGCTCCCGCGCGCTGTTCAGGTCGAGCAGGTTGTTGAAGGAGAGCTCCTTGCCGTGCAGCTGCTCCACGCCGTCGAGCAGGTGCGTGGAGGAGCCCACCCGCGCGTAGAAGGCGGCGCGCTGGTGGGGGTTCTCGCCGTAGCGCAGGTCGGCGACCTTCTCGTAGGCGTCGCGCCAGTGCGGCGGGAAGCCCTCGCCGTGGGTGCGCAGGCTGAACCACGTCGAGATCGCGGCGTCGTAGCGGGCGGTGAGCGCGAAGGCGGCGGCGGCCAGCCGCTCGCGGGTGCCGCGCGAGAGCCGCCCGTCGCCGGCGCGCAGCTCGGCGAGCACGCCGTCGTAGTCGGCGGGGTCCACGACGACCGCCGCGAAGGGGTGGTTCTTGGCGGCGGCGCGGATCATCGTCGGCCCGCCGACGTCGATGTTCTCCACCACCTCGGCCGGGTCGGCCCCGCGGGCGACCGTCTGCTCGAAGGGGTACAGGTTCACGCACACCAGATCGACCGGCTCGATCCCCTGCTCGGCGGCGGCGCGCAGGTGCTCCTCGCGGTCGCGTAGCGCGAGCAGCCCCGCGTACAGCCGCGGGTGCAGCGTCTTCACGCGCCCGTCCATCATCTCCGGGAAGCCGGTGTACGCCTCGATCGCGCGCACCGGCACACCGGCGCCGGCCAACTCGCGCGCAGTGCCGCCGGTGGAGACGATCTCCACGCCCAACTCGTGCAGGCCGCGCGCGAAGTCGACGAGGCCCGCCTTCTCCGAGACCGACAGCAGCGCGCGGCGCACGCGCACCTCTCCGGGCGCGGCACGCTCGATGCCGGCGTGTGCGCCGGCCCGCTCCACCACGGTTTCGCTCTCCGAGGCCACCGCCGCGAACCCTACGCTCCTCGGAGGAGGGATGCCGAGGCACCGACACGCGCCCACCCTCGGGGGCTGGGACGCCGGAACGCCGCCGCGAACCCCACGCCCCCGGGAGCAGGGATGCAGGTTGCGTGCTGCGACCCGCGGGCACGGTAGGCTCAGGGCATCATGAGGCAGGTACGTCGCGGGCACACCCAGGGGTCGTGGACGCCCATCCGGCTCTACCGTCGCAGACCGGGCGAGCCGCACCCCCACCACTGGCTGCGCCGCACACTGGTGCTGGGCGGCGCGGTGGTGCTCGCGTCGAGCGCCGGCGCGCTCGCCGTCGGGGGCCAGCGCATCATGGCCGAGGAGGCCGCCTTCCGCGGGCCGCCGGCGCCCCAGTGCGTGCCCGCGACGCTCGACCGCTCCGACGTGCTGCCCGGCACGCCCTTGCGCGTGTCCCCCCTGCCCGACTCCCTGGACGCTTCGCCCCACGCGCAGATCAGCCTGCTCGGGGTCCCGCCCCGCGAGCTCTCTCAGATCGCCGTGTCCGGGTCGATCTCCGGCGGGCACTCCGGCCGCCTCGTCGGCTACTCGCAGGGAGACGGCGCGAGCTTCCTGCCCACGCGCCCGTTTTGGCCGGGGGAGACCGTCACGGTGCACGGGCTCCTGCACGGCCACGGCTCGCAGCCGTTCGCCTACCGCTTCCTCGTCGCCTCCCCGGACCCGCTGCGGCCGACACCCCCGTCCAAACAGTACGAAGGCAAGCCGGGCGAAGTGCAGCACTTCCACTCCGCGCCCTCCCTCGACCCCCCCACGATCCAGGTCACCGCCGGCTCCGGGCAGAGCCCCTCCACGTACGTGTTCGCCGCCCCCTACTCCGGCCCCGGCGGGTACGGGCCCATGATCTTCGACGACACCGGCCAGCTCGTGTGGTTCGACCCGTTGCCCAACGGCACGTACGCGACCAACCTCCAGGCACAGACCTACTTCGGCCAGCCGGCGCTCACGTGGTGGCAGGGACGGATCCTCGAACAGGGCTTTGGCGAAGGCGAAGAGATCCTCGCCAACGCCTCCTACCGCGTGATTGCGCACGTGCGCGCCGGCAACGGGCTCCTCGCCGACCTGCACGACTTCCACATCTACCCCAACAGCACCGCGCTGACGACAGCGTTCGCGCCGATCCACTGCAACCTCACCTCGGTGGGCGGGCCGCAGGACGGGGCGGTCACCGACAGCGTCTTCCAGGAACTCGACCTGCGTACCGGCCTGGTGCGGCGCGAATGGACGAGCCTCGACCACGTGGCGCTCGCCGAATCCTACTCCTCACCCTACGGCGCCAAGCCGGAATGGCCCTACGACTACTTCCACATGAACTCGCTCGACCCCGAGCCCGACGGGGAGATGTTGATCTCTGCGCGCAACACGTGGGCGCTGTACGAGCTCAACGAACAGACCGGCCAGATTCTCGCGCGCGCGGGCGGCAGACACTCCACGATCAAGATGGGCTCGGGCACGCTGACCGCCTTCCAGCACGACGCGACGCTGCTGCCCGACGGGGAGATCTCGGTGTTCGACAACGGCGGCGTGCCGACCGTGCACCCGCAGTCCCGCGGGATCCTCGTGTCGCTCAACCAGCAGTCCGGCACCGAGACGCTCGTGTCGGAGTTCGAGCACCCCGGCACCGCGCTGAAGGCAGGTAGCCAGGGCAACGTGCAGCAGCTGGGCACCGGCAACCTCTTCATCGGCTGGGGCGCGGAACCGTGGTTCTCGGAATTCACCTCCACCGGCCAGCTGCTGTTCGACGCGCACATGCCCTCCCACGAGGAGTCCTACCGCGCGTACCGCTTCCCCTGGACCGGCACCCCCGCGAGCGCGCCGGCCATCGCCTTCAGCGGGAGCGCCTCCGGTCCGGGGACGGTGTACGCGAGCTGGAACGGCGCCACCGCGGTCGCCTCCTGGCGGGTGCTCGGCGGCCCCGCACCCTCCGGAACCCCGGGGCACGCCCTCGCGAGCATCGCCGAAGCTCCCCGCAGCGGCTTCGAGACCGCGATCGCCGTGCCCCACCCGCAGCCCTTCCTGCGCGTGCAGGCGCTGTCGGGCACCGGGGCGGTGCTGGGGACCTCGCCGGCGCTCAAGGGGTGAGCCGCGCCGCGGAGCTGCGGGCGCTGGCGCTGCAGGTCGAAGGGTGCCGGCGCTGCCCACGACTGGTGGCCTGGCGCGAGCAGGTGGCACGCGAGCGGCGCGCGGCGTACGCGCACGAGCACTACGCCGCGCACCCGGTGGCCGGCTTCGGCGACCCGGCGGCGCGCGTGCTGCTCCTGGGGCTGGCCCCCGCCGCGCACGGCGGCAACCGCACGGGGCGGATCTTCACCGGCGACCGCTCGGGGGACTTCCTGTTCGCGGCGCTGTGGCGCGCGGGCTTCGCCTCCCAGCCCACCTCCACCCACCGCGCCGACGGCCTGCGCCTGCACGGCGCGTGGGTGAGCGCCGCGGTGCGCTGCGCGCCCCCCGCCAACCGCCCCACCACGCAGGAGCGGGACACCTGCCTGCCGTGGAGCGTCGCCGAGCTGCGCCTGCTGGCCGATGTGCGCGTGGCGCTCTGCCTCGGCGCGTTCGCGTGGGACGCCGCGCTGCGCCTGCGCGCCGCGGCCGACGGCGAGGGCACACCCGTGGCGGGCGCGTCGGGCGCCAGCGCGAGGGCGGCGAGCGGGGACGGCCGGCGCCGCAAGCCGCGCTTCGCCCACGGGGCCGAGCACCCCGGGCCGCCGTTCACGCTGCTCGGCTGCTACCACCCCAGCCAGCAGAACACGTTCACCGGCCGGCTGACGGAGCCGATGATCGACGCCGTGCTGGCGCGGGCGCGCGAGACTGGGCGGGCTCGACTGACGGCTTCCCCGAGCCGCACGCCCTCTCACAGGTGAAGTTTTTAGGTTGTCGATCCGTGCGCCATCCGGTACGGTCGGGCCATGCGTTCGGTCCTCGTCGGCATGCTGGTGGCCCTCCTCACGCTGGTGGGCTGCGACGTGGCGAGCGCCTCCCCGTATGACATCCGCGGGGAATGGGCCATCGAAGCCGTGTGCAAAGCGTGCACATTCCCCACAATCAACAAGAGCACGGTCAACGGCACAGCGCTTATCGAGACGGAGTCGGCCGGCGGCGAATTCTTCGGCACCGCACTGCTCGAAGGGATCGCCGGCACCATGTCCGGCACCGTCACGGGCACCACCCAGGTTTCTGCGTCCGTCGAAGCCAAATCCTCCGGAGAAACCGCTACATTCACCGTGCCGGACGGGACAATCAACCCCGCGCAAAACACCATTACGGGTGAAGGGACCTGGAAAATCTCCACCAGCTCAGGCGAAGCGACCGTCAACGACCACCGGCTACGCTCGCTTGAACAGATAGAAAGAGAAGAAAAAGAAAGAGAAAAAAGAGAAAAAGAATCCCGAGAAAAGAGACTGCGGGAAGAAAAGGAAAAAAAGGAAAAAGCAGAACAAGAAGAAAAGGAAAAAGCAGAAGCGGAAGCGATAAAACACGCCAAAGAAGCCGAAGAAGCAAAAGCCAAAGAAGCCGCGGCAAAGGAAGCGCAGGCCAAGCAGCAGGAAAAAGAAGCGCAGGAACAGAAGACCCGCGCCGAAACCGAAGCCAGAGAAAGCGCCGAACGGGAAGCCAAGGCGCGTGCCGAACGGGAAGCCAAAGAACGGGAAGCGCAGTCCTCCGGCCCGGCGGCGCTGGTCGGCAAGACGCTCGCCCTGGGAGGCTCCGGGTCGCTGTCGCTGGAGCTCTCCAACCCCAACGGCTCCCCGGTTACCGGCGAAATCGTGCTGCTCGCCGGCGGCGGCCACGCGAGCAGGACGGGCAAGGGAGGCGCCACGGTGCTGGGCAAGGGCTCCTTCACGCTCACCTCGCACAGCACCGGCACGGTGAAGCTCAAGCTCTCCCACGGCGCCGTCGCCGAGCTCGCCCACCACCGGACGCTCCACGCGACGATGCAGGTCACCACCCACGTCACCGGACAGCCCCCGCTCGTCGCGAGCTACTCCGTCACGGTGCACGGCTCCGCCCACAAGCACCGCTGACGACAGGTGGTAAGGGCCCGCGAATCAATAGATGGCGGGTTCGGGGTGCTCGGCTGGTGGATGCCAGACGCCGGACGCGAGCGCAGGCGTACCGGTGGTACGTCGAGCATCGTGGGTGGCGGCTGGCGCCGCCAGACGAGTGCACCGGACCGTCAGATATTGATTCGCGGGTCCTAAGGGCCTATCCCGATAGGGGCGTGCGTCTGGGGCGGTCGAGGGTCGAGCGAGGCGCGGACGCAAGGGCGAAGGCGTGGTGGGCCCACGTCGAGCCCGAGGACAAAGCCTCGCGAAGACCATCGGCCGTATCCAGGCGTGCGACCCTACAGGGATAGGCCCTAAGCCCGGACGCGGGGCAGGAGGCCCCGCGGGTGAGGGCGTCGCCGGCAGCACCCGCCCGCGCGGACGATCCCCCTCCCACCACCCTCTCACCCCCCGGCTGGTCGTTCGCCCGCGGCGCGCGGAACGACGGGCCCGGCTCCCGCGGCTAGCCTGCGGGGATGCACGTCGGGCTGAACCTGGTCTACCTCGTGCCCGGCGAGACGGGGGGGATGGAGGTCGTCGCGCGGGAGCTGCTCCCCGCGCTGGTGGCCGCCGCGCCGCGGACGCGCTTCACCGCGTTCGTCAACCGCGAGGCCGCGGCCGCCGGGGACGGCCCGTGGGGCGAGCTGCTGCCGGCCGTGACCGTGCCCGTCCACGCGCGCCGCCGCGAGCAGTGGGTGCTCGGCGAGCAGGCGCTGCTGCCGCCGCTGGCCGCCCGCGCGCGCGTGGACCTCGTGCACTCGCTGGCCTCCACCGCCCCCGTGTGGGGGCCCTTCCGCCGAGTCGTCACCGTGCACGACCTCATCTACGCGCGCTTCCCCGAGGCCCACGCCGGCCTGCGCGACCGCGGCATGCGGGTGCTCGTGCCGCTCGGCGTGCGCCGCTCCCAGCGGGTGCTCGCCGACTCGCGCTCCACGCGCGATGACCTCGTCTCGCTGCTGGGCGTGGCGGGCGAGCGCATCGACGTCGTGCCGCTCGGGCTGGGCACGGTGCGCCGCGCGCAGCCGCTCGCGGCGCAGGCCGTGCGCGCGCGCTTCGGGCTCGGCGAGCGGCGCGTGGTGCTGTGCCTGGCGGCGCGGCGGCCGCACAAGAACGTCGCAGCCCTGTTGGGTGCGCTCGCGCGCATCCCCGCCGAGCGGCGGCCGCTGCTGGTGCTGCCGGGCTACCCGACCTGGCACGACGCCGAGCTGCGCGCGCGCGCCGCGGCGCTCGGCGTCGCGCAGGACGTGCGCTTCGAGGGGTGGCTGGAGGCGGAGGCGCTCGAGGGGCTGTGGGTGCTCGCGGACGCGTTCGTGTTCCCCTCGCTGTACGAGGGGTTCGGGCTGCCCGTGCTGGAGGCGATGGCGCGCGGCGTCCCCGTCGCCTGCTCGAACGC
Organism: uncultured Solirubrobacterales bacterium; assembly: GCA_963821775.1. Lineage (GTDB taxonomy): Bacteria > Actinomycetota > Thermoleophilia > Solirubrobacterales > Solirubrobacteraceae > Palsa-744. The sequence goes on from CAWGFB010000004.1 coordinate 308,877, forward strand.
CTCCTCGCTGCCGGAGGTCGCGGGCGACGCCGCGCTGCTGTTCGACCCGCGCGAGGAGGCGGCGATCGCCGCGGCGCTTGAACGCCTGCTGGCCGACGAGGCGTTGGCGCGCTCGCTGCGGGAGCGGGGCCTTGAGCGCGCGCGGCTGTTCACGTGGGAGCGCACGGCGCGGCTGACGCTCGACGCCTACGCGCGAGCGCTCGGCTGCTCCCCCTCCGCGTTCGGCGGCGGTGGCGCGGCGGCCGGGCCCGAGGGCGCACCGGGCTCCTTGGAGGGTTCCGGGTCAGGCGGGGGCGACCCGTAGCTCGCCAGCACCTTGCGCAGCGAGGACTCCAGCGACAGCCGCTGCGCGTGCTGCGCAAACCACTGCGCGGTGCTCTCGCGCAGCGCCATCCCCGCCTCGTGCACGCGCACGATCGCCGCGGCGACGGTCTGCGGCGACGCATCCCGGGCGACGACGCCGTTGACGCCATCCTCGACCATCTCCACCGCAGCGTTGTCCTCCCCCGCCACCACCACGCTCGGCACGGCGTGCGCGGCGGCCTCCACGACCACCATCCCGTACCCCTCCCGGCTGGAGGTGCTCACCATGCACTCCGCGCGCGCGAGCGCCGCCTCGAGTATCTCCGCCGCGACGAACCCCGGCGCGCTCGCGCTCCCCTGCACCCCGTGCGCGGCGATCGCGCGGCGCAGCGCCTCTAGCTCGGGGCCGTCGCCGTAGAGCTCCGCGCGCAACCCCGGGATGCGCTGCGCCGCCAGCGCGAACGCGGCGACCGCGAGCGGCGCGCGCTTCTCGGGGATCAGCCGCCCGGCCCACACCACCACCGGCTCCGCGGTGCGCGGCGTGGGGGCGCTCAGCGAGCCCGCATACTCCCCCTCGAGCACCGTGGGCTCCCCGCGCAGGCCCTCCTCGCGCAGGCGCCGCCCGTGCAGGCGCGAGAAGCAGAACGCCCGCTGGGGCACGCGCGCGCAGGCGCGCTGCACCGCATGGCCGACGGCGCCGCCGGCCGGCCCCAGGTACTCCCGCCAGTACGCCCGGCTCCACACCTCGTGCCAGTCCACGACGACGCCGTACCGATACAGCGGCCGCACCGCCGCCGCCGCGAGCAGCGAGAAGTACGGGAAGGCGCACGTGTGCACCGTGTCGTAGCGGCGGCCGTGGCGCGCCAGGTGCCACCCTACGCCCACGCCGAACACGAGCGCCTCCACGATCCTCCGCCTACCGCTCTTTGTGTACAGCGCCATGTTCGGCGCCACCGTCACGACGCGCACGCGCGGGTCGGTGTCCGGCACGGCCCCCCGCTCCCACTGACGCCGCGTCAGGTACGTGACCTCGTGCCCCTCCTGCGCGAGCCGCTCAGCCAGGTTTCGGTACCACCGCTCGGCGCCGCCGACGGTGTACGGGAAGAGGCAGTCGTAGACGACGCACACGCGCACGACCGGGAGAGTGCCACATGGCTGCGCTACCATCTGCGCCGGCTGCGCGCCTTTCCGCCCCTCCGCGCGTTATAACCGCTTGACGCCCCCGCCCCGCGTGGCCACGGGCCGGCGTCCCTCCCCCATGAGCACGCCCGCGCAGACACTGCCCCTCGACCCGGCGCTGGACGACGGGGCCAACCCTGTTCGCGCGGAGGCATCCGGCAGCAGTGGGGCCGGCGGCCTCGCGGGCGCACCGCTGGTGTCGGTCGTGATCCCCTGCCTCAACGAGGCCGGGCAGGTCGAGCGCTGCGTGCAGGCCGCGCTGGCGGCCCTGCGCGAGGGCGGCTACGCAGGGGAGGTGGTGGTCGTCGACAACGGCTCCGACGACGGCTCCGCCGCGCTCGCGGCTGGCGCCGGCGCGCGCGTGGTGTACGAGCCGCGGCGCGGCTACGGCTCGGCCTACTTGACTGGCTTCGCGGCCGCGCGCGGGCGCTACCTGGTGATGGCCGACGCCGACCTGACGTACGACTTCGCGGAGATCCCCCGCTTCGTGGCGGCGCTGGAGGAGGGGGCAGAGCTCGTGATGGGCGACCGCATGGACGGCATCCGGCCGGGCGCGATGCCGTGGCTGCACCGCTACGTGGGCAACCCGCTGCTCACCGGCCTGCTCAACGTGCTGTTCGACACCGGCGTGGCGGACGCCCACTGCGGCATGCGCGCGCTGCGCGCCGAGGTGCTGCCGCGCCTGGACCTGCGCTGCACCGGCATGGAGTTCGCCTCCGAGATGGTGATCCGCGCCGCCAAGGCCGACCTGCGGATCGCCGAGTTCCCGATCTCCTACCACCCGCGCGAGGGGGAGTCCAAGCTGGCGAGCTTCCGCGACGGCTGGCGCCACCTGCGCTTCCTGCTCGTGCACTCCCCCACCCACCTCTTCATCCTGCCCGGCGCGGTACTCGCCGGGCTCGGCACGGCGATCGTCGCGCTCGTCGGCGGTGGCCTGGACCTCTTCGGGCGCTCGTGGGGCATCCACGCGCTGATCGGCGGCGCGCTGCTGATGGTCGTCGGCACCCAGGTGCTCGCGCTCGGCCTCTGCGCGCACGCGTACGGCACCTACTTCATGGGCGAGCGCGACCCGTGGTTCGACCGCGCGCGCGCACGCTTCAGACTCGAGCACGGCCTGCTGCTGGGCGGCGCGTTCGTGCTCGTCGGCGCCGTGCTGGGCGCGGTGATCCTCGTGACCTGGATCTCCCACGGCTTCGGCTCGCTCGCCGACGAACACCTCGCCGTGATCGCCGCCACGTTCGTGATCGTCGGCATCCAGATCTTCTTCTCGTCGTTCCTGCTCTCGATCCTTGGCCTACGCCGTAGCTGAGCCCCCCCCGCCGCGCGAGGCCCCGCCCCGGCCGGGGGCCCTCCGCAGGGCGGCGGCGGCCGTCTTCGCCGGGGACCGGCGCGTGTGGCGCGCGGCCGGCGTGTGCGCCGTGCCACTCGTGCTGGCGGTGTGCGCGTACTGCGTGAAGCCGCGCGTCTACGACACCGGCACCGACTCCGTCGAGGCCTACACGTACGTGGTGGCCACGCCCGCCGGGGAGCGGGTGTGCGTGCCGGGCCTGCGCATCCCGGCAGGCACCGCGCGCGTGCGCACCCAGCTGATCTCGCGCACGGTCGAGCGGCCCGCGCTGCGCATGACCCTGCGCGAGGGCGCCGCCACGTTCAGCGGCGCGCTGGCACCCGTGCGCGTCGGCACCGACCGTATCTCCGCCGCGACCTTCACGCTCCCCGGCCTCGCGTCTCGACCGGCGTCCGCGGCCACGGTGTGCCTGACGGCAGCCGACCTCGTCAACTGGGGCGGTACGCCGCTGCCGACGATCCCGCCCACCCCGCCGACGCTGCAGGGCCGCCCCTTCCCGGCGCGGCTCGCGCTGTGGTACCTGCCGCCCGCCGGCACCCGTTCCAGCTACCTCGCGCGCGCGGGGGTCATTCTGCGCCGCGCCTCCCTGTTCCGGGCGGGCGTCGTGGGCCCGTGGCTGTACGTGGTGCTGCTGCTCGGCGTGCTCCCCGCGCTGGCGCTCGCCTCGATCCGCTGCCTGGCGGTGGCGAGCGCCGGCCGGCGGCGGCTGGGGGCGTGGCTGTTCGTGATCGCGGCGCTCAACTTCGCCTGCTGGGCGCTGCTCACGCCCTCCTTCCAGGCGCCCGACGAGGTCGACCACTTCGCCTACACCCAGTCGCTGGTGGAACGGGGGCAGGCGCCCTCGCGCGACCCCGGCTCGCCGCTGCTGCGGTGGTCGAGCGCCGAGGACCTCGCGCTCGAAGACGCGAGCTTCTTCACCGACCACCAGGTCGGCGACACCAAGCTGCCGTGGACGGCCGGCCAGGAACGCCGCTATCTGGATCAGGTCGCCGCCGAGCGTCCCTCCGCGAGCAACGGCGGCGGCAACGAGACGGCCGCGACCCACGGCCCGCTCTACTACGCGGCGCTCGCGCCGGCCTACCTGGCGGCCGGCTCCTCGCCCTTCGCGCAGCTGACGCTGATGCGCCTCACCTCGGCGCTGCTCGGGGCGCTCGCGGTGCTGTTCACGTTCATGCTGGCGCGCGAGCTGGCGCCCGGGCGGCCGTGGCTGGCCGTGCTCGCGGCGCTGCTGGTCGCCTACCAGCCGATGTACGGGTTCATCTCCGGCGCGGTCAACAACGACGTCGGCGTCAACGCGGGGGCGGCGGCGCTCGTGCTGCTGTTGATCCGGCTGCTGCGCCGCGGCGTGACGTGGCCGTGGGGCCTGGCGACCGGCGCGCTGCTGCTGGTGCTACCAGTCGTCAAGGGCACCGCCTATTCATTGTTCCCGCTCACCGCGGTCGTGCTGGTGGCCGTGCTGTGGCGCTACCGTCGCCGCCTCCACGCCCCCGGGTGGGCAGGGCTCGTGCTCGGGGCCGTGGCCGTGCACGAGCTCTCCACGCACTACGCGAACGCCTTCGAGCCCTCGCAGGGCAACACGCCGGGAGTGGGAGCCACCACGAGCGTCACCAGCGGCGTCCTCGCGCACCCGCTGGGGTACCTCGCGTACGTGTGGGAGGTGTTCCTGCCGCGCCTCTCCTTCATGGCGCCGCACTTCGAGGGGGTCGGCTGGCCGGCGTTTGCGATCTTCGTGGAACGCGGGTGGGGCGCCTTCGGGTGGTACGACGTGTTCTTCCCCCACTGGGTGTACGTCGTGATCCTCGTGGCGATGCTGCTCGTCGTGCCGCTGGGCGTGTTCGCCGCGCGCCTGGAGTGGGGGTTCGTGCGGCGCAACCTGCCGGAGGCCGGGGTGCTGCTGCTCGCGCCGATCGCCGTGGTGGGGGGCTTCGAGGCCGCGTTCTACACCACGGGGGCGCGCGACTTCATCCCCGAATTCGGGCGCTACGCCTTCCCCGCGATCGCCCCGCTCGCGGTGCTCGTGGTGGCCTCGCTGCACGCGTTCGGCCGCCGCGGGGCGCTGCTCGCGGGCTGCGGGCTGCTGGTGGGGATGGTGGCGCTCTCCTTCGCCTCGCAGCTGCTGACGCTGACGGCCTTCTATGCCTGAGGAGGCGGTGACCGTCGCGATCCCCGTGCGCGACGGCGGCGCGCTGCTGGCGCGCACGCTGCAGGCGCTCGCGCGCCAGACGGTCGCGCACGAGCTGCTCGTCTGCGACTCCGGCTCGCGCGACGGCTCGGTCGCGGTGGCGCGTGCGCACGGTGCGCGCGTGCTGGAGATCCCGCCCGCGCAGTTCGGCCACGGCCGCACGCGCAACCTGCTGCTGGCGCAGGCGCGGGGGGCGCACGTGGCGCTGCTCACCCAGGACTCCGAGCCCGCGGACGAGCGGTGGCTGGAGCGCCTGCTGGCGGGCTTCGCGCTGGGCGAGGACGTGGGGCTCGTGTACGGCCCCTACCGGCCGCGGCCCGACGCGCCGGTCGCGGTGCGCCTGGAGCTCGAAGCGTGGTTTCGCTCGCTCTCACCCGACGGCGCCCCGCACGTGGAGCGCCTGCGTGAGCGCGAGCGAGCGCTGTGCGCGCGCGAGCTCGCGCGCGCACACGGCTTCGAGCTCGCCGGCCGCCGCGGGTTCTTCACCGACGCCAACGCGTGCGTGGCACGCGCGGCGTGGGAGCGGGTGCCCTTCCGCGAGGTCGCGTTCGCCGAGGACCGCGCGCTGGCGCTCGACATGCTGCACGCGGGCTACGCCAAGGCGTACGTGCCGGACGCCGCCGTGGTGCACTCCCACGCCTACGCCCCGCTCGAGCACCTGCGCCGCTCCTACGACGAGTGGCGGGGGCTGTACGAGGTGTACGGGTGGCGCGAGCCGGCCTCCCTGAGCCACCTCGCCGGTCAGCTGCGCGGGGCGCTCGGCCCGGCGCGGCGGGAGCTGCACGCGGCGGGCGCCGGCCCGCTGCGGCACGCCGCGACGCTCGCCGCCGTCGGCGCGCACCACGCTGTGCGCCTCACGGGCGCCCTGCTCGGCTCGCGCGCGGAGCGCCTGCCGCCGGGGGTGCGGCGGCGGCTTTCGCGGGAGGGCCACACCGGCGGTACGCCGCCGGCCCTGCACCTCGCCGAGCGGCGCTGACCCGCAGGCCGGACGGCGGCGGGCCGGTCGCCCGGTACCCGTAGATTTCCGGCCGGCGGCCCGGGCAGATGAACGTGTACTGCGCGAACGTCTTGCCGAACGGGTCGCCGAGCTCGGCGTAGATGCCGGTGCCGCCGCGCAGCCACTGGCAGGGCGGAGGCTCCCCCGGCAGGGGCGTGTGCGCGGCCAGGAACACGTCCTGGGGGCGCAGCGCGGCGGGGTTGACGGGGTTGACGAGGCCCGCTTCGGCGGTCATCACCGAGAGGCCGATCACGTTGAAGTCGATCGGGTTCGTGCAGCAGAACGTGACGTCCCGCACACCGTCGCGGCGCAGGCCACTCAGCAGCGCGGGCACGTTGCCGTCGTTGTTTTCCGGCGGCCCGCGCAGCCACCCGACGGTCGAGTACAGGGTGAGGTACCGCGCCTGGAGCGAGGTCTTGTCGTAGGCGCCCGGCAGCGCGACGCGCAGGCGGTATTCGAAGCCCCCCACCCCGAACGCGACGCTCGCGACGCTCGCCGCGACGGCGAGCAGGAGCGCCGCGGTCGCCGCCTGCCGGTACCGCGCACGCAGTTCGGCGATCCACGCCGTGGAGAGGACCGCGACGTACACGAGCGCGGGCAGGTCGTAGCGCGGGTCTTTGTGCGTCAGCCACGTCATCCCCGCCCACGCGACGAAGGCGCCGCCGAGCAGCTCGGGGTAGAGGTTCTCCGGGGAGCGGTCGCGCACGCAGCGACGGATGGCGGCGGCGGTGCCGAGGACGAACAGCGCCAGCAGGGGCACGCGCAGCTGGATGTTGGCCGCGTCCCAGAAGTACCAGGAGAGGTTTTTAAGGGAGAAGAGCGTCGGGTAGGTGCCGCCCATGGGGTTCGCCTCGGCCACGTTGGCCGCGGAGGTGTGCGCGATCACCAGCTGGCTCAACTCCCCGTGGTGGTAGAGGTACCAGGGGGCGGCGACGGCCACCAGGGGGAGCGCGTAGGCGGCCAGCCCGCGCCACTGGCGCCAGCCGCCGCGTGCGACCGCAACGGCGAGCACCCCCGCCACGAACATCGGCGTGGTCTCCTTGGTCAACATCGCCAGCCCCGGTGGCCACGCCGGCGAGCCCGGCCACGGGCCAGCGTTCAAAGCGCCGCGAGGCGAGGATCGCCCACACGCTCACGGCGACGGCCGCCGCCTGCGTAGGGTCGATGTACGCCTCGTGCGCCTCGGACACGATCATCGGCGTGCCCAGGGCGAACACCACCGCCAGCAACCCCGCGCGCGGGCCGGACACGAGCCGCCCGACCCCGTAGCACCCGAGGGCGAGCGCGGGGACGAACACGAGGTTCAGGGCCAGGATCACCGCGGCGATGTGGTACCCGCCGACGAACACGCCGAGCGCGCCGACGAGGTGCGCGAACGGCGGGTAGGTGTTGAATTCGGTGAACGGCGCCGTCAGCGCACCCCGCGCGAGCTCGTCGTGCACGGCGAAGACGTCGAGCGTGTGCTGCGCGTCGTCCCAGTCGGGCACGCGCGTGTCCTGCGTCAGCCACCACACCGTGACGCCCAGGAAGGCGAGCGCCGCGGCAGCCGCCCACCGCGCCTCGCCCGACACGCCGGCCCAGCGCCGGCGGGGTCCCCCGCCGGCCGGCGTCGGGGGACCGGGGGCACGCTGTGCCGTTGCGGATAGCGTATGGGTCTCCGCCGCCACCGAGGCGCGGACTCTAACACGCACGTCAGACCCGCGGCAGGAGCAGTTCGAATGAAAACGATTCAACGGTGAGCCACGACGATCGGCCTCGGTGTCGCCCGAGCGCGGCGGGTGACGGCAACGAGGCCCCTGTCACGCCGGCCGAGCCCGGCGCGCTGAGGCACGAGCGCCTCACGCTGCGCCGCCGCGTGCAGCTCACCGTGCAGTACCTCGGCTGGCGCACGTTGGCGTTCCGCGCGCTCACGCTGCCGCTGCGCGCCACGCCGCTGCGCCACCGCCTGCGGCTGCGCACGCACGTGCGCGACGACGCCTACCACCGCGCGGTCGCGTGGTACCGGGCGCACGGGCGGCCGGTGGACGTGGTGGTGCCCTCCTACCGCGACGCCGACGCGGGTCGCGACGTTGGTCGCGTCGATCCGCGCGACCGTCCCGCGGGAGTTCGTGCGCGATCATCGTCGCCGACGACGCCAGCGGTCCCGAGCACCTCGCCGCGCTGCACGCGATCGAGGGGATCGAGATGGTCGGCCGGCGAGCGCAACGCCGGGTTCGCGGCGAACGTCAACCGCGGTCTGCGCGCCGGCCGACCCGGAGCGGGACGTCGTCGTGCTGAACTCGGACGTGGAGGCGCGGCCGGGGTGGCTGGCGTGCCTGCAGTACGCCGCCTCCCAGGAGGAGGACGTCGGGATCGTCGGCGCGCAGCCTGCTGTACCCCGACGGGCGCATCCAGTTCGCCGGCACCGTGCGCAACCTCGGCGCGCCCGAGTGGTTCGACCACCGCTACCGCTTCAAGCCCGCGGACTGGGGGCCGGCGGCGATCGCCGGCCCGGTGCTCGCGGTGACGGGCGCCTGCATGTACGTACGGCGGGTGACGCTGGAGCGGATCGGCCTGCTCGACGAGGAGCGCTACCCGATGGCCTACGAGGACGTCGACTGGTGCCTGCGCGCGTGGCAGGCGGGGCTGCGCGTCGTGTACTTCCCCGCCGCGTGCCTGGAGCACCACGAGTCGGTCACCCGCGGCACCGACGTGGGCGAGCGCGAGCGCGCCTCCCAGCGAGGCCTTCTGGGAGCGATGGGGCGCAGTTCTTCGACGCGCGCCACGTGCGCACCCCCGAGGGGCGGCTGCGGGTCGTCTACGTCACCGAGGACACCGGCGTCGGCGGCGGGCACCGCGACATCTTCGAGCACCTCAACCGGCTCGCCGAGCGCGGCCACGAGGTGGCGCTGTGCACGCTCGGGCGCGCCGCCGGAGTGGTTCGAGCTGCGCGTGCCGGTGCGCACCTTCGAGGACTACGAGGAACTGATCGAGGCGCTCGCGCCGCTCGACGCGATCAAGGTCGCCACGTGGTGGAACACCGCCGCGCCGGTGTGGCGCGCGAGCGTGCTGCACGGCATCCCCGTGTACTTCGTGCAGGACATCGAGACCAGCTACTACCCCGACGACGAGTCGGTGCGCCACGCGGTGCTCGACTCCTACCGCCCCGAGTTCCACTACATGACGATCTCCGGGTGGAACCGCGAGCGGCTGCGCGAGCTGGGCCTCGACGCGGAGCTGATCCCGCCGGGGATCGACCTCGACAACTTCCGCCCGCGGCCCGACGTCGAGCGGCGCACGGACATGGTGCTCGCGCTCGGGCGCTCCAACCCGCTGAAGAACCTCGCCGCTGACGATCGCCGCGTGGCGGCGCTGCCCGCGCCGCGCCCGGAGCTGTGTCTGTTCGGGATCGAGCCGGAGCTGGCCACCGACCCCGGCATGCGCTACGTCGAGTCGCCCTCGGACGAGGAGGTCGACCGAGCTGTTCAGCGCAGGCGACGGTGTTCGTGCAGACCTCCGTCCACGAGGGCTTCTGCCTGCCGCCGCTCGAGTCGATGGCGACCGGCGGCGCGGTCGTCTGCACCGACGCCCACGGCAACCGCGACTTCTGCGTCGACGGCGTCAACTGCCTGATGCCCGCGGCCGAGCGCGGCGCCGTGCGCGACGCGCTCGCCCGGGTGCTGGGGGACCCCGAGCTGCGCGCGCGGCTCGGGGAGGCGGGGATGGCCACGGCGGCGGAGTATGCATGGGAGCGGCGGATCGACGCGCTGGAGGGGTTCCTGGAGGGGGTGGCCGCGCCGCGGCGGGTGCCGGCCGAGTGAAGCAGGAGTTCGCACTTCAGCTGCGCTGCCCAGCGTGCCGGCGCGAGGGCACGCTCGAGTTGCACGCGCAGGCGAGCGACGAGCGCGAGGTGCGCGAGGGCACGCTGCGCTGCCGCGCGTGCGCGAAGAGCTTCAGTGTGTCGCGCGGCGTGCCCGAGCTGCTGCACGACCCGCCCGCGCACATCCTCAGGGAGGCCGCGGGGCTGGAGCGCTTCGCCGAGCACATGCGCAGCGGGGGGTGGGACCGCGAGCTCGTGCGGCGGCTGCCCGACGTCGAGCACGGCTACTGGTACGTGCAGGCGCGCTCGATGCACCAGCTGTTGACGAGCGTGCCCTTCCAGCCGGGGCAGAGCGTGCTCGACGTCGGCTCGAACACGTGTTGGGCGGCCAACCACTTCGCCGAGCGCGGGCTGCACGCGATCGCGCTCGACATCGCCACCGTCGAGCTGCAGGGGCTGTACACGGCCGACTAGTTCATCGAGGATGGGCACGTGTTCTTCGAGCGGGTGCTCGGCTCGATGGACGAGATCCCGACTCGCGTCGGGGCCTCGACTACGTGTACTGCTGCGAGGTGCTCCACCACAACGACGCGGCCGGCCTGCGGCGCACGTTCGCCGAGGCGTTCCGCGTGCTCAAGCCCGGCGGGCGGCTGCTGATGGTCAACGAGACGCTCAAGACCATGCGCGACCCGCACGGGCGTGCACGATCGAGGGCGTCGAGCAGTACGAGGGGTACGAGCACGCCCACTGGGCGTGGCGCTACCGGTGGGAGGCGACACGCGCCGGGTTCCTCACGGAGGTGACCGAGCCCCACTACCGCGCGTTCTTCGGCGACGCGACGCTGCAGTCTGCCGCCCGGCGCGCCGGCGCTGCAGGCGGCGGCCCGCCGGTGGGGCTTTGCGCTGCGCCGCCACAGCCCCGCGCGGCGGGCGTACCTGGCGTGGTGCAACCACGTGTGGGGCGGGGTCTCGATGAACATGGTCGCGACCAAGTCGCCGCGCTACGCCGGGCGGCGCGAGGACTTGGGGACCGCCCAGCGCGTTGCGCGCGTGCTCGCCGATGCGGCGCGCTTGCGCAGAGATCGCCGCAAGGGCCGGGCGCCTCCGCGGCTGCCGCGTACGCCCGAGGAGATCACCGTGACGCTCAGGCGTGCCGCCGGGTAGGAGTCTGACGCCCGCCTACAGATTCTCGGCGACGTGCGGAGCCGAGCGGTTGAACACCCAGAAGCCCAGCGCGAAGACCGCCGACCGTGACCGCGAGCGGCCCGAGCAGCCCGGCCCAGCTGCCGATCGTCTCACCGGCGCTCGGCGTGGCGTGGGTGACCATCGCGTGGCGGAACTGCTGGAAGACGGTCACCAGAGGGTTGAGCATGTAGATGTGAAACAGCTCCCGCTTCAGGGCGCTGAGGTGTTCATGAGGCGGACTTCGCGGACCTTGACGATCGGGATGATCACCGGCGAGCCGTAGAAGAGGATCTGGCTGAAGACTTCCCAGATCGGCTGGATGTCGCGGAGGCACACGAACAGCGCCGAGAGCAGCATCGCCACGCCGGTGGCGAACACGATCAGCATCACGAGGATCAGCGGCAGCTCGAGCCAGCTGAGCATCGGGTGCACGCCGGAGATCAGCGCGAAGACGCCAGCACCACGACGAGGTTCAGCATGAGGTTGAAGAAGCGCGAGCAGCACGATCGACAGCGGGATCACCAGCCGCGGGAACTGGATCTTGCGCACGAGGTTCTCGCGGTCGACGACGCTGCGCACCGCGCCGCCGGTGGCTTCGCCGAAAAACGTGAACAGCACGATCGAGCCGAGCAGCTGAGCGCCGTAGAACTGTGTCGTCGGGCTTGCCGCCACTGGCCGACGTGGACGATCAGCACGAAGAACACGTACAGCACCCCGAACAGCAACAGCGGCCGCATCAGCTGCCAGACGTAGCCGAGCGCCGAGCCGAAGAACCTCAGCTTGAATTCGTTGCGCGCGATGTTGAAGGTGAGGTGCCAGAAGCGCGACCCAGTCGTCGGTCAGCGCCCGCGGGCCCCTGATCGGCCGGCCGAGCCCCTCGTAGGGCGGACGCTGTCGAGTACTCACGCGCCGCCGCCGCTGGGCGAGCGCGGCCGAGTCGCGGCTGACGCGCGACCTCGACCGGCAGGTCGACGAGCCCGCCCAGCGCCTCGGGCCCGGTGACGACGAACGAGAAGGCGCCCTCGAAGCGGTCGATCAGGTCGAGGCCCGTACCGCGGTGGGCGAGCGTGAACAGCGGGCTGTAGCGGCCGGGGGCGAGCACGTTGTCGAAGGCGAAGGAGAACACGACCTCCTCGCCGGCGCGAAGCGCCCGGTGCGCTCGTGCTCGCGGGCGGTCGTGGCGACCAGGACGGCGACGTGCTCGTCGTTGAGGACGTACACGCTCGCCGCGGGGTCCTCGACGTCGACCATGAACGAGCACGCGCGCCCGCAGGGTGATCCGTTGCCCCTGCGGCAACGAGCCGGGGCGCTCGCCGTGCTCGTCCTCGATCCACGCCTCGAAGCACGCGCGCCTCGCCATCGCCGCCGCGTCCGCTGCGCGCCGCCGGCCTCGGGGTCGCGCCCGAAGTTGATCTCCAGGTAGCGGTCGGCGACCTCGTGGGGCTCGCCGAGGTGCACCGGTGAGCCGCGCTCCAGCAGCAGCGCGCGGTGGCAGAAGCGGTTGAGCGCGCCCATGTCGTGGGTGACGAACACGATCGTGCTGCCCTCGTCGCGCATGCGGTTGAAGACGTCGAAGCACTTCTGCTGGAAGGCGGCGTCGCCGACCGCGAGCACCTCGTCGACGAGCAGGATCTCGGCGTCGACCTGGATCGCGACCGAGAACGCGAGGCGCACGTGCATCCCCGAGGAGTAGTTCTTGAGCTTCAGCTCCTCGAACTCGCGCAGCTCGGCGAAGTCGATCACCGCGTCGTAGCGTGCCCGCGCCTCGCGCGGGGAGAGGCCCATCATGATCCCGTTGAGCACGACGTTGTCGCGCGCCGCCAGGTCCGGGTTGAAGCCGACGCCGAGCTCGATGAACGTCGACAGCCGCCCGTTCATCCAGATCCGCCCGCGGTCCACGCCGTAGATCCCGGCCAGGCACTTCAGCAGCGTGCTCTTGCCGCTGCCGTTGCGCCCCACGATCCCGAAGAACTCGCCCCGGCGCACGTCGAAGGAGATGTCCTGCAGCGCGTTGAAGGTCTCGTGGCGGGTGCGGCGCAGGGGGTGCAGCGCCCGCTCCTTGAGCGTGTGCGTGCGCTCCTCGGGAACGCGGAACGTCTTGCTGACCGCCTCGGCGACGATCGGCGGCGGGCCGCTGCTTGAGGGTCGGGGCATCCCGGGGAAGGGTATCGGGCGCGCTCTCGCGGACCGGCGCGTCGCGCTCGACGGGATCTCAACACCGGCCACAGTCGGGGCGATGCTGGTGAGGCTAGAGCGTAGCCCTGCCGAGCGCCCGCAGAACGCGGAAGACCCACGCGAGGGCACCGTACAGCGGTCGGCTTAGTGCGGGCCGCGCGCTGAGCGCGAGCAGGCCCCGCTGCAGGTCGTCGGGCAACGCGCCGTGCGGCCCGATCAGCGCGAGACCGGAGCCGACCTCCGCGTGCAGCTCGTCGTACATGCGCTGCGCGTGGCGCCGTTCGGTGTCGAGCTGCCCGACAAGCGCGTCCTGAGCTGCGACCAGCTCGTGCAGCTCCCGCTCGCGCCGCAGCTCGTCCCGCCCCAGCGCCGCCGCCTCGCGCGCGGGGGCGAGCGCCGCCGCTTCGTACACCTCGACCATCGCCGCCGCCGCGCGCGCCCACGTGAGCGGAGCGGCAGCGCGCACGATCGCGCGCACGTGCCGCTCGCGGGCGGAGGGGTCGCTCAGCAGCGCGTGGACGCGCGGGGCGCTCTGCTCGGGGTCCCACGGGACGACTGTGGCTGCGTCCGCGGGCAGCACCTCCGCGAGCGAGGACTGGGGGGCGAACGCGCAGGGCGTGCCGGCGAGCGCCGCCTCGAAGGGGATCAGCCCGAAGCCCTCGTAGGTCGAGGGGTACAGCACCGCGGCGGCGTGGGCCATCAGCCACAGTCGCTCGGTCTCCTCGACCGAGCCGAGCTCCACGACGGCCGCGCGCAGCGCGGGGTCGCGCTCCAGGAGATCATGCTCGGCCTCGCGCGAGGAGCCGTGGGGGACGTGGGCGCCGGCGAGCACCAGCCGCCCGTGCCAGCCGTGGCGCTCGCGCAGAGCCGCCAGCAGGCGCAGCGCGAAGAGGCGGTTCTTGTGGGTGAAGTCGGTGCCGAGACACACCAGAAAGCCGGGGGGCTCCTCCAGCGCCAGGTCGTCGAGCCGCGCCGCGCCGCCGGCCGGTGCCCTGCCGGGAGCGCGGTCCGGGCGGACCGCCCGCCCCGGCTCGTTTGCTGCGGCCTGCACGCCGGCGGGCCCGTCGTGGTCGAGGCCGGGCGGCACGATCCGCACGCGCTGCTCGTCGAGCAGCTCGTCCGCGAGCAGCTCGCGGCGCGTGTGCTCGGAGGAGACCACCACCCGGTCGGCCGCGGCGAGCGCCTCGCGGGTGACGCGCCGATGGCTCCGCCACGCGGCGGGGCTCGCGTGGTAGCCGGGGTTGCGGTAGGCGATCAGGTCGAGTTGGCTGAGCACGATCCGCTCCCCGAGCCGCAGCGCGTGGCGCATGTCCTCGGCCTCGAACACCTGGTGAGGGCGGTGAAACACGGCGGTGCGCGGCGTGTCGGCGTCGAGCGCGGCGGTCGGCAAGAGCTCGGCGGCGGGCAGGGCGCGCAGCCGAGCGAGCGTCTCGGGGGGGGTGTCGGGCGCCACCAGCAGCCGCAGGTACAGGCGGCCGGTGGCCGCGAGCGCGACGGCGAGCTCGAGCATGTGACGCTGGGTGCCGGTCACCTCGCCCGCCAGCGCGCGGAGGTCGAGCGTCACCGGCAGGCGCTCGACCCCGCGAGCCGCGCGCAGGGCGCGAGGGAGCACGCTGGAGGCGGCGAGCGCGTCGGCGGCGACGTCCGGCCCCTCCGCTGCCGGCGCTCGCTCAGCGGCGACGACCGGCCGCTTCGCGCCTGCGCCGGGCCGCGAGGCGTCGCGGTCGGGCTCTCCCTCCCCCGGCGCTGCGCCGAGGTGGCCGACGAGCACGTCGTCGGCGGCCACGTGCGCGAGCCCTGCCAACAGGCAGCGCCCACCGAGGTCGGCCTCCACGGCCGTGCGCGGCGCAAGCCGCTCGTTCAGGGGGCCGACCAGCTCCAGCGCCTCGCGGCGCAGGTACACGCAGGGGCCGACGGGGCGGGCCAGGCGGGGGCGCAGACGCAGGGTGCGCTCGGCAAGCCGGGCGGCGAGTGCGGGGAGGTCCTCCGCCGTCCCACCGTCGTCGCGCAGCGCGAGCGGTGTGCCGCGGTCGGCCAGCGCGCTCGCGGTGGCGGTGTTGGTGTCCGCGCGCGCCGCTGCGCGTAGCGCCTCCAGCCACCCCGGGGTGAGCAGGCAGGGGGCGTTCAGCAGGACGACGTCGGCAGGCGCGAGCGCGGCGAGCGCCCGGGCGACGTCCGCGGTGGTGGGGGGAACCGTGAGCAGCGGGGTGTCCGGCGGCGCGTGCTCACGCAGCGACTCAAGGCAGCGGGCCGCGCGCGGGTCCGCGTCGTCGGCGGCGAGCACGACGCACACCTGGCCTCGCGCGAGAGGGGGCCGGCTGGTGTTGGTCAGCTCGTCGATGGGCTCGAGATGGTGTCCGGACTCCGCGTACCCGTGGAGCAGTTCTCAGCGAGCCTATCTCAACCTCACCGTCACGCTGGCCGTCGCCGACGTTCCCCCGCCCGGTCGGTGGCGCGCACCAGGATCGTGTAGCGGCCCGGCTTCAGCCTCGGCAGCTTCAGCGACCAGCTCGTGCCGCTCACCTGCGCCGCGACGAACGACGTGCCCGCTTGCGCCGGCGAGGTCCTGTGGAAGTGGCCGCCGCTCAGGCTGAAGACGTGGCGGCCCTGCGTGCGGTACACCGCGACCTGCACGCTCGCGATGGTGCTGGATGGAGACCCTTCGTTGACGGTCCCGCTCAGCGTGCGCCACGCGCCGGTCGATTCGCGGTGGCGGCGGCAGGCCCTCTTCGAGAGCTTCCTCCGGCAGGACGGCGGGTTGAGCGTGACCTGGGGTGGCCGCGGCAGCGTGGCTTTGCCCACCGGGGCGGGCTGCACCGCGATCGAGTAAGTGCTGCTCGTCGCGTTGCCGAGCGCGTCGGTGGCGCTCAGCGTGATCGTGTACACACCGGGAGCCGCGAACGTGTGGGCCACGTTCGCACCGCCCGCTGGCGCGGTGCCATCGCTGAAGCTCCACGTCGGCTGGCCGCCGCCGAGCCCCGACCACAGATCGACGAACGAGGCCGAGAAGGCAACCGGCTGTCCCGCAACCGCGCTTGCCGGCACGCCGGCGCTGAGCAGAATCGGCGGGCCGCCGTCGAAGGCCGCGGCCCGCAATCTGCGTTTCGTGTTCGTAGAACGCCACCACGCTCCCCTGCAGGTCTTCGACGAGCGTCGGCGGGCCGTAGCGGGGCCCCGTCTGGTCGAGGTTGTGGGTCACGTCGGGGAAGATCGGGTCTATCAGCCAGCGCGCACCCTGGACCGTGAAGCTGCTCGCTTCGCCTGGTGGGTTGCTGCGCCACGCGAAGTAGGCGTCGTCGCCGAGGAACGCGATCGAGCCGGAGAAGGCGTCCTCGTTGGTGGGCGACACGCACCGTTCGCCCGTGAACGCGCCACTGAGCCCGGCGCGCACGACGCCCTCGCAATCTTCGCCGCTGCTGTTGCCCTGGAACGAGTACAAGACATACGAGGTGCCGTTGTGAGCTACACCGGCTGCCTCGGGCGCGGCGCCGGCGCCGCCGGAGACGATGTGCGTCGGCGGGCTCCAGGAGCTGTTGGTCCCCACGCGCGTTACCGCCCAGGCGCCAAGACTTTTCGGCCCCACGTACTGGTAGGCGAGCACGGCGTCGCCGGCTTCGTTCACCGCCAGGTGCTGGGCGTCGACGGTCCACTGGATTTCCGAGCCGGTGATGTTTTCTTCGGGCCCCCACACGCCGCTGGCGGCGGGGCGGCGGCGGGCGATCAGCGTGTAGCGGTCGTCTTCCGGCGAGGGTGTGGGGCCTTCGCTGAAGCGCTGTGCGTACGCGGCGGTCAGGTCCCCACCCGCGTCGAACCCGAGGCCGAGCCCTTCCGCCGATTCGTTTGGCGGCGAGATGCGCTGCGCGGACCATGTGCCCGCGGGCGGGTGCACGGCGACGTCGATGCGATACACGGGCTCGCCCTGACTCGCCCCATGCTCCCCGCCGGCGATGTGCTGCACGCCGACGGCCGCGGTGCCGTTCGCGCTGATCGCAGGCGTGAGGTACTGGAAGACACCTTTCTGGCGTTCGGTATCGAGGGCTATCGTGAACGGCGTTTCCCAGGTGGCACTGCCGGCCGGACGGTAGGCGGCCCGGTAGCGGTAGGGGGAGGTCTCGAGGCTGGGCCCGGTCAGTTCCGCCCAGGCGGCCACCGCAGCGCCGTCGGCCGCCACGGCAATCTGCGCGGAGACCGGGTACGCGCCTTCGCCCGAGGCGACCGTCAGCTGGTCGGAGTAGCTCCCTCCGGGCGGCATCGTGCCGATGTGCAGCTTCGTCTGCAGCGGCGCGAGCGATCCGATCTGCAGGAACGCCTCGTCGGCAACCCCGCCGTCCTGGTAGACGACCTGATCCTGCGCCACGGGTTTCCCTTCGAACGTGTCGCTGCCGGGCACGGGGAAGTTGATCGGCGCCACCCATTCAGGGGTGGCGCACGCTGCCGGCGGCACAAGCAGCAGCGCGAGGAGGGCAAGCGGCAGAGCGGCACGGCGACTGGGCATGGGACTCCCTGGTTTCGTTGGGCTGGCGGCGTCGAGGGTTTCAACAACGGAGACCGCGCAAGGATGCGGTGCGCCGTTCGAGCGCAACCCGTCGCCCGACGGCGCGGCCCACTGTCTGCACACCTGAGGTCGGCGACCCAACGACGATAATGCCCATGACCCGCCGCGATGACCGCCGAGAGCCACACCCCCCGAGCGCGATCGCGCGCGCAGGCGAGCTGCTGCAGCGCGGCGCCGAGAGCACCCCCGGGCGCCCGGAGCGCGGTCTGCGCGCCGCGCTGCGCCGGGCGGCGCTGCGGGCGCTGGGCCCCTACGCCCACCATCAGCGCGAGCTCGACGGCGAGATCGTGGGCGCGCTGCAGCGCCTGTGGGAAGGGCAGCACCACCTCGCGGTGCGCCACACCGAGCAGCTCGAGCGCCTAGAGGAGCTCGCCCGCGAGCTGATCCGCACGGCCGAGTCGCTGCGGCGCGCCGCGGACGGGGCCGCCGGGACCGCCGCGGAGGCGACCCGGGCCGCGGCGGCGGCGGCGGACGGGGCCGAGGTGGCCGAGTTGGCCGAGATGACGCGTCGCGCGATCGAGGGGCTCGCGCCGACCGTGGAGGAACTGCACGAGCTGCCGTACATGGCGGGCAGCCCGTTCGAGAGCTTCGACACGCCGGTGGGGAGGGCGGTGGGCTTTCGCGCGCGCCCGTCCGGGCTGGAGGCCGGCGGGGACGAGGAGAGCGACTCCGGGTACGCAGCGTTCGAGGATGTCTTCCGCGGGCCGGCGGAGCGCGTGGTGAAGTCCCAGCGCCCCTACCTGGCGCTGCTGCGCGAGCACCAGCCGGTGCTGGACATCGGCTGCGGGCGGGGCGAGCTGCTCGAGCTACTCGCGCAGGAGGGCATCGCAGCCAGCGGCGTCGACGGCGACGCGGGTATGGTGGAGCGCTGCCGGGCACTCGGCCTGGAGGTGGCGCTGGGGGACGCGAACAGCCACCTGGCGGGGGTGGCCGACGGCGCGCTCGGCGCGATCTTCTGCGCACAGGTGATCGAGCACCTGCCCCACCCCGAGCTGCACCGGCTGCTCGCGCTGGGCCTCGCGAAGCTGCGCCCCGGGGGATTGCTGATCGCCGAGACGGTTAACCCCCACCGCGTCGCCTCGCTGAAGACCTTCTGGGTGGACCTCACCCACCAGCACCCGATCTTCCCCGAGGTGGCGCTCGTGCTGTGCGGGATCGCCGGCTACCGCTCGGCCTACGTGTTCGCGCCCGGCTTCGCCGACTTCGAGCACGCCCGCTTCGCGGCCTCCTCCTACGCGGTGGTCGCCACTGCACCGCAGCACCCCGCCTAGCATGACCGCCGTGCACGTTCTCACCCTGGCGACGCCGGCGACGCTGCCCGAGGCGCGAGTGCTGGCGCGTTCGCTGCGCGAGCACGAGCCCGAGTGGCCGCACGAGGTCGTGCTGCTTGCGCCCGATGGCTGGGCGCCGGCGCCCGGCGAGCAGCCGGCGCTGCAGAGCGCCGCCGAGCTGCTCGAGCTCAACGTCGAGCCGCTGATCGGCCGCCACGAGGAGCAGGACCTGATCGCGCTACTGCTGCCGCGCCTGCTGGAGGCGCACTGCCGGCTGCGGGGCACCCCGGCGCTGCACCTGCCGCCGACGGCGTGGGTGCTCGGCGGCCTGGAGCCGGTGGCGCGCGCGCTCGAGCGGCGCAGCGTGGTGCTGGCGCCGCGCATGCGGGGCGACGTGCCGGCCGACGGGCTGGAACCGTCCCAGGCGCAGGTGGAGTGGGCGGGCCGCATCGCGGAGACGGTGATGGGCGTGGACGGCAGCGGCGCCTCCGCGGGCTTCCTGGAGTGGTGGCGCGACCACGTGGCGCGGGCGCTCGGCTCGCTCGACGGCCTGCACGGCGGCGGGCGCCCGGAGGACCGGCCGTGGCTGGCGCGCCTGCTGGAGCTGGCGCCGGCGCGCTTCGCTACGGCGGTGCTCGAGGACTCCGGCTGCAACCTCAGCATGTGGAACCTGCACGAGCACACGCTCGAGCGCGGCGGGACAGGCGTGCTCGTCGACGGGCGCTGGCCGCTGCGCTTCCTCGACCTGGCCGGCTTCGAGCCCGACCGCCCGTACCGCCTCGCCCCGCACGCGACGCGCGTGCGGGTGAGCCGCTCGCCGGCGCTGCGCGAGCTGTGCGCGCGCTACGCGCGCGAGCTCGAAGGCGCGGGGTGGCGCGCCGCGCACCACCGCCGCGACGTGGGCCGCACGATGGCCGACGGGGAGGTGTACGACGAGGCGCTGCACTCGCTGCACGTGCGCGCGCTGGCGCTGGGGGCGCCCTTCGAGGACGTGTTCGAGCCGGCGGGCGCGCGGGCGTTCGCCGAGTGGCTGGCGGGCCCGGCGCCGCGGGGCGGGGCGCACGGCCTCACGCGCTACGTGTACTACCGCATCGCCCGGGAACGCCCCGACGTGCTGCGCGCCTACCCCGACCTCGACGGCGCCGACGGCGGGGAGTGCGTCGCGTGGTGCTGGGCGTTCGGACGCGAGGAGATGGGGATCCCCGAGCGCTTCATGCCGCCGCGGCCGGGGGCGGCGGCGGAGCAGGCGTCGGCGGCTCCCCCGCACCGGGAGGGCGGCCAGAGCACGGGCGACGGAACGCCACCCGCGGACGGGCGGCCCGCCACGGCGGGGGAGGGCTCGTGCCCGGCGGTGCGCCTCACCGGCTACCTGAGCCATGCGCTCGGCCTCGGCTCAGCCGCGCGCGGCTACGCGCTCGCGCTCGACGCGGCCGGTGTGCCGACGAGCACGGCGAGCGTGCCCCAGTTCCACATGGAGTTGCCCACGCAGCTGGACGACGGATACGGCAACCACCACTTCGAGGACCTCGTCGGCGCAGGGCGCCACGGCATCGAGATCGTGGCGGTCAACCCCGAAGAGCTGCCGAGCTTCGTGGAGCGCCTCGGCGAGGGCTACTTCCACGGGCCCCGCATCGGCATCTGGGCATGGGAGACGAACACCATCCCCGCGCGCTGGCAGCGCGCCTTCGCGCTGGTGCAGGAGATCTGGGTCAACTCGCACTTCATGGCCCAGAACATCGGCGCGGCCTCACCCGTGCCGGTGATCGCACTGCCGCCGCCGGTGGGGCGGCCCGCGGAGCCGGTCGAGCCGCTGCGCCTCGGCGTCCCGGAGGGCTTCCTGTACCTGTTCGTGTTCGACTACCTGAGCACGATCCAGCGCAAGAACCCGGTCGGGCTGATCGAGGCGTTCAAGCGCGCCTTCGCGCCCGGCGAGGGACCGCAACTGCTGCTCAAGACGATCAACGCCCCGCTGCGCCCGCTGGCCGAGGAGGAGGTGCTGTGGGCCGCCCACGGGCGCCCCGACGTGCACGTGGTGGACCGCTCGCTGAGCGGCCCCGAACGCGACGCGGTGATGGCGGCGTGCGACTGCTACGTCTCCCTGCACCGCTCCGAGGGCTTCGGGCTGACGCTGGCCGAGGCGATGGCGCTCGGCAAGCCGACGATCGCCACCGGGTACTCAGGCAACCTCGACTTCATGACTCCCGAGAACAGCTACCTGGTGGAGTACGAGCCGGGCCGCGTGGGGCCCGACTGCGAGATCTATCCGGCGGACGGCGAGTGGGCGCAGCCGAGCGTCGAGCACGCCGCCGAGCTCATGCGCCGCGTTTGCGAGCGCCCCGAGGAGGCCGCCCGGCGCGGCGCGCGCGCGCGCGCGGATGTCGCCCGCCAGCTCTCCCCGCAGGCGACCGGGGCGGCGATGCGCAGGCGCCTCGAAGAGCTGGCCGCCGGCTGACGCTCGTCGAGGCGCCTGCGGGTGGGCGCCGTAGTATGGGGAGAGAGGGGGCGTCGGCACCGAGCGGCCCCGCCTGCGCCGTCGGACAACCAGGCATCTACACTCTGGGGAGGCTCAGTAGTATGCGCGCTCGGCAACGACAATGGGAACCGCGATCATCACAGGCTCAGGTGGCCTGATCGGGTCGGAATCCGTTCGCTTCTTCGCAGCGGAGGGTTTGGATGTGATCGGCTTGGAGAACGACATGCGGGCTCGTTTCTTCGGACCCGAGGCGTCGACCGCGTCGACCTCCGAGCGCCTGGTCGAGGAGGTCGAGGGCTTCCAGTGCGCGCCGCTCGACATTCGCGATGCGGAGGGGGTCATGACGCTGTTCGCGCGTCACGCCAACGACATCGAGTTGATCGTTCACACCGCCGCGCAGCCTTCGCACGATTGGGCGGCCTCAGATCCACAAACCGACTTCACGGTCAACGCCAACGGAACGCTCAACCTGCTCGAGGCAACTCGTCGGCACGCGCCCGACGCCACCTTCATCTTCACCTCGACCAACAAGGTTTATGGCGACAGGCCCAATCACCTGCCGCTCGAAGAGCGCGACACACGTCTTGAGCTTCCCGCGGACCATCGCTGGCACGACGGGATCGACACCAAAATGTCGATCGATCTGACGACTCACTCGCTGTTCGGGGTGTCGAAGGCTGCCGCCGACCTGCTCGTGCAGGAGTACGGTCGCTATTTCCAGATGCCTACTGTGTGCTTTCGTGGCGGCTGTCTCACGGGCCCACAACACGCCGGTGCACAGTTGCACGGCTTTCTCGCCTATCTGATGAAGTGCACGGTCACGGGCACGCCCTACACGGTCTTCGGCTATGGCGGCAAGCAGGTGCGCGACAACATTCACGCCCATGACGTCGTGCGGGCGTTCGCAGCTTTCCACTCAGCACCGCGTCCCGCCGCGGTCTACAACCTCGGCGGTGGGCGCGAATCCAATATCTCGATGCTCGAGGCAATCGAGCTCTGCCAGCAAATAGCGGGGTGCGAGCTTGACTATACGATCTCCGGGCAAGCTCGCGTCGGCGATCATCGTTGGTGGATCAGCGACCTCGACGCGTTCAGGGCCGATCATCCACAGTGGCAGCTGACGTTCGGCATCGAGGAGGTGTTGCGCGACATCCACGAGAGCAACCTCGAGCGATGGACGGCGATCGCACGATAGGGCGCTGACACCTCACCTCGACAACCACCGACATCAGCTGTGGGCAGCGTTCACGATCGACCTGACAAAGCGATAGAGGCCGCAGGCGTATCTGGCGTCCGCCAGCTCGGCGAGCGTTCGGCCGTACCGGCAGCGTCCATCATCATCAATGCCCGCGAATTCTGCGAGCTCCAGCTCATCGAACATGTTCGGGATATCTCGGGGGTCGTGTATGCGATGCGCGTTGAAACACACACGTGGGCGCCCCACCGGCAGCGCAAACAGCAATTGTCCGCCGGGAGACAACACTCGCTGAAGCTCCCGAGCCGCCTTGCAGGTCCCCAGCGGATCAAGTGAATCTCCGTACCTGCCGAGACCGATATGCTCGGCGACGTGAAGGCAGCTCACCGACGGCAGCGAGCTGTCGGCAAAGGGCAATGACAGCACCGACCCAGCGATCGACTTGAGTTTCTCGACCTCTGCCGTCAGCGGCCTTATATCCACATAAGTGACATCTGTGACCGCGGTGAGAAAGCCGGCCAACTCGACACGAGAGCCAACGTCGACATGGCGGGCGGGCGCCAACCTCGCAATGAGTCGCGCCGCCCATATGTCCTGGTGAAAGTAGTGGGCGTCATAGGGCGAATACGTGAGCCGATCGGCCAGCTTTGGCTGGACGTCGCGCCAGCGCAGAAGCTCGGCGTTCGACATGTGACGGTACTCCCGGCGATCGGCCAGAAAACGCAGTAGACCGTCCGGCACCGTCGCCGCCCTCAAGCAGCGCAAACCAAGTTCCGACACTGCCGGGGGCAGCCGCAATGACATCGCTCTGGCTCGTTGCAGAGCCGCTTCAGAGAGCGCCATGAGCGATCGATTTCAGGTGCCGGCAGGATCGAAGATCAGCGAACGCTATCAGGGCGCGGACCAACTGGCGACGGAGAGGCGCAAAGTCCAGTTATATTCGACGGTCATGACGGCGCCAGCCTCGATGACCGCCGATACTCACACCACGCCAGTCGCGCGCGCCGGCGAGCTGCTGCAGCGTGGGGCGGAGCTCGCTCCGGGACGCCCGCGGAGCGGCCCGCGGGCGGCGCCGCGCACGCCGCGCAAGATGCTCCTGAGGGCGTTGGCCACGCGCGTGCGCGTGAGCCGCTCGCCGGCGCTGCGCGCGCTATGCCCCCGCGCTCAAGCGCGGGCTGGCGGGCGCCGACCGCCGCCGCGACATCGGCCACACGATGACATCGCCCGCAAGCTCTCGCCTCCGGCTACGGGAGCAGCGATGCGCAGGCGGCTCGCGGAATTGGACGCCGGCGGCCGGGGAGTCCCCCGGCGCCTGGCAGAGAGCCCGCACGATAGTCTTGGTGTCTCTTGAGCGACCTCGGGCCTCTGGCGCGGCTCGGCCGTACCGACGACCTCTGGCCAGGCCTGAACCGGCGACGGCCTTGCTCGATCCCGCCCACGACGGCGTCTTGTCGATGAATGAGACTGCACACATGACGCAGGCGACCGCCTCGCCCCTTCCCACTGCCGAGCAGCAGCCGCCCCCCAGAGCCACACAGACCGGCGGCGGGCTCGGCACCAAGCTTGGGCGCGCGACATCGGTGATGGTGGTGCTGACGCTGCTTGCCAGCATCACCAACTACGGCTCCAACATCATTTTCAGTCGGCTGCTGTCGCCAGCGTCCTACGGCGACTTCACCGCATTGATCGCGTTGACGGTGATCGCCGCAGTGCCGACCGGCGCGGCGCAGACGGTCGTGGCCGACCGCATAGCGGTGCTGCTTGCGCAGGGTCGGACGGAGCGAGTCCGCTACCTGATCCGCCATGCCGTCGCGCACGTCGCAGCGATCGCCATCATCCTCGGCCTTGCCTACACGGCCTGCATCCCGCTCGTCAAGGTCGCCCTGGGACTGCAGACGACCGGTCCGGCGATCGCGCTCGCGCCGCTGCTGGTGCTGTCGTTCTTCATACCCGTCGCCTACGGGGTGCTCCAGGGAATGGAGCGGTTCGCAGCTCTCGGCCTGCTGATGCTGGCGAGCGCGGCCTCACGCATCGCGATCGGCGTGCCGTGGACGGTGTTCGCCGGCGGCGGCGCAGGGGGCCCGCTGCTCGGCCAGGCACTCGGCAATCTGCTGGCGCTCGCGGCCACCGCGTGGCTGATACGCGCATACGTGCTGCGCCGCGGGACGGGCGCGGCCACCTCGGGGCTGCGCCGCCGTCCCGATCGACGCTCGCTGATCGCGGGCGGAGCCTTCGTCGCCTTCGCGCTGATCTCGAATCTCGACGTGCTGCTGGCCAAGCTGTTGCTTCCGCCACACGCGGCCGGCCTGTACGCGGCGCTCGCCACGGTCGAGAAGATCGTGATCTTCCTGCCCGGCGCGATCGCGGTCGTGATGGTCCCGAGCGCCGCCAAGGCCAGGCATCGCGAAGGCTCAGCGGCGCGCGTGTTGCGCATGGCAGCCCTCCTGGTTGCGCTGACGACGATGCTCGTCGCCGTGCCCGCCGCCCTGGCTCCCCATCTCGTGCTCCAGACCATGTTCGGGCACCAGTATGTGAGCGCCGCTGCAGGGGTGCTGCCGATCGTCTGCGCCGGCGCCGGGCTCGCGCTGCTGTACCTGCTGGTCGTTTACACCGTCGCCATCCAAGACCGGCGCTGGGTGTGGCTGCTTTTGGGGGGCGTCGCTCTACAGATCGCGGCGATCGGCCTGTTGCACTCCTCTCCCATCGAGATCGCAACGGTGCAAGCCTCGGTGATCGCGACCGTGCTGATCGTCAACGAGCTCGTCTTTCATCCGGTCCTGCGCGCCGAGCGACTGTTCGCCAGCGTGGCGGGCAGACGCGCCCGCTCGGCCAGACGCAGAGAGGAGGACCTGGCATGACCGCCAACGTCTCTTTGACACTGATCGTGCCAACCTATAACGGCAGAGCGTACATTGCAGAGAACGTACACAAGATCGTGGCTGCGCTGGAAGCTCTCGGCGAACCGTTCGAGGTGCTGGTGGTATGTGACGGCAGCACGGACGGGACCGCGAGCGTCGCCAACAGCAGCAGCGAGGATCCCCGCGTGCGGGTGCTGCACTACAGCCAGAACCACGGCAAGGGCCATGCGATCTGCTTCGGCATCGCGCACGCCCGCGGACTGCTCGTGGGCTGGCTCGACGCCGATCTTGACATTCACCCCGAGGCGATCGTGCACGCTGCCCGGCGATTCAAGCTGGCGCCGATCGATGCCGTCATAGGCAGCAAGCGCCACACTGACAGCGAAGTCTACTATCCGCTGATCAGGCGCTTCTTCTCTTGGGGTTTTCAGCTGCTCGTGCGACTTCTGTTCAGAGTCAGCGTGCGGGACACGCAGGTGGGCGCGAAGCTGTTCCGCCGAGAGATGCTCGAGACGGTCGCGCCCCTGCTGCTGATCAAGCAATACGCATTCGACCTCGAGCTGCTCGCGGTGGGCGCCGAGTTCGGCTTCGACCGCATCGAGGAGATGCCGGTGCGACTCGACTATAAGTTCACAGGCAGCGGCATCAACACGCAGGCGGTGCGGCGCATGTTCCTCGACACGCTGGCGATCGCATACCGCATACATCTGCGCCATTGGTACGTCCGGCAGTTCGCGGCGCTGCAGCGCGAGCGTACGTATCCCGACCTGGCGCTCGACGACGCGACCCCGGCAGATACGCTGCCTTCCACGCCAGAGATCGTCTTCACCCGTCGGTGAGCTACACAGCAAAAAAGATGGCGGTTGGTTCCGCGCTCGATCCCGGCGCGTGGCAGCGGCCGCTCGCATTCGCAAGCACCCATCGCCGCCTACTCGAGACCGCGATGGCGTTCGCCATCTACCTGGGATTCGCGTGCTACTTCACCTGGCCGATGGTCACCGACATGGCACATATCTTCTATGGCGCGGCCGGAGATCCCTACGGCACTATGGCGTTTTATCGAGAGCTCGCCACGCACCACCTCAACCCATTCCTGCCTGGCACTATCAGCCAGTTCAACGCCCCACAGGGACAGCCGATCCCGTGGACGCGCGACCTCGCCTCCCTGCCGGGGATCTTGACGCAGTACCTCCTGACGGCGGTCTTTGGATCGACTGCCGCCAATGGTCTCTATGCGCTCCTTGGCTACACGCTCACAGGCTTGATTACCTTCCTGTTTGTCCGTCGCCTGACCGGCAACACATGGGCCGCCCTGATTGCAGGTTGGGCGTTTGCGTTCTATCCATTCGCGGTCCTGAATGGCCAAGGGCACGACGACAACATCCAGGGATGGGTGCTCGTGCTCGGGGTGTGGCGCGTGGTCGAGCTCGCCATAAGCCCGTCGCGCCGTAACGCGCTGCTCGCAGGTGTCGCCATGGTGTTCGGCATGTGGTGGTCGCCATATTTCATCTTGTTCGGAGGCGTGACATACGTAGCTCTTCTGATCGGCTCGTTGGCCGCTGGATGGCATGCCGGTCGGCTGCGCCAGACGATCGCGCTCCAAGCGATCACGGCCACGATCATCGTCATCTTTTTGGGGTTCCTGGTGTCGCTGACAACAACCGGCCCGGAAGGAAACTCGCTCGGCGTCAGGGTCAACAACCTGCAGGAGTTTATTACCTATTCCGCACGTCCGCTGGAATACCTCATTCCTGACACACAAAGTCCCCTGTTCGGATCCGACACCGCTCATTATCTCGATACACACATCCACGGGTCAAACCCGTCGGAGGCAACGCTATACGTGGGTGTCACGGTCATTCTGTTGGCGTTTGTGGCGGTCTTGGTCCTAGCGCGTCGCAAGCTCGACAGGACGCTGGGTACAGCCGTGTTGATGCTGTCGTTGGTGTGCGTTGCCGCGCTGATCACCTCGGCACCCCCGGAAGCCAAGATCTTTGGCGCGCTGGTCCCCTTCCCTTCGCATTTCATCGCACAGGTCACGTCGACGTGGCGGGTCTATTCACGCTTTGTGATCATCGTGATGCTGGCGCTGTCGACGCTTGCAGGAATCGGCCTGCACGCACTCACTCGCACACGCGCACCGCATACGCGCGTTGTGATCATGCTGCTTGCCAGCGTGGTGGTGCCGCTCGATCTATGGGGACGCTTGGGCGGGCGCACGAACACGATAGTGACGCCGCGAGTCTACACCGCACTGGCACACGAGCCCGACGGCGGATACGTCGCACAATATCCGCTCACGCCGGTCAGTCAAAACCTCTACAACGAACTCTTCTTTCAAAACATATATGAAAAACCGCTCATCAACGGCTATCTCGAAGGAACGGCCGAAGAACGGCGGGCCCTCTCGCTTTCGGCTCTGTCCGATCCTTCGACCGGTCCCCGCCTGGCGGCTCTTGGCGTCCGCTATGTCATCGTGGAAGCGACCCCACCGAGCTACGGCCTGCCGCCACCGGGGACACCCGGGCACGGCTTCAAGCTACTCTACAGCGAACCATACGGCAGTCTCTATCTCGTCACCGCAAAACCGTCCGGGCCGGCGTTGGCCGCCGCCGGGGAAGCGTTTGGGGCAGATGAAGCCACTCCAGCGGGAACCTTCAACTGGCTCGAGCAACCGACGGGAACGATCGAGCTTGCTGGGAACTGCTCGAGGTGTCGAGGCACCTTGAGCATGACCCTCGTGCCATTCGCACGCCCACGAACTGTGGTCATCAGCACTTCGGACGGACGCGTGCTGATGCGCCGGCGCATCATCGGGCCAACCCGCGTGTCGGTGCCGCTGGCATTCTCCATGCACACCACCGTGCAACTTGCGGCGACGCCGGGCCCGCAGTCAATCGTCAAGACCACCGGGATCCAGGATCCGCGCAGCGTGAGCACGCAGGTGGGCGATCTCGACTTCAGCTACCCGGCCGACCGACCGAAGTGAAGCCGCTCCGCGGGGCGATTTCCTCACCGGTGTCAGGCGCTCTCAAGAGCAAAACCGACTCGCTTCAGCACATCGCCTACGATGGTGTTCCAGTCGAAGTGGCGCGCATACTGTAGTGCCGCCGCGCGCCGACGCCGCCAGTCAACCGGATCGGAGAGCGTCCGCTGAATGGCGTCGGCGAACGCCGCGGGATCGTCAGGCACCACCTGGGCGCCGGCGTGCTGGGCGAGAGCCTCGGCATTTGGGGGCACGTCGGTCAGCAGGATAGGCAGACCTGCCGCCAAATACGACTTGAGCTTGGACGGGTCTGCATAACGAGTGAAGGACTCCACGCGCGTGCTGTAGGGGGCAAGCGCGACCGCAGATTCGGCCAACAGGCGCTCAAGACGGTCGCGATCGGAGATGAAGCCGTGGAACCGGAGTCGCTCGCCGATGCCCCGGCGTGCCGCTTCGCCTCGCAAACGCTCCTCCAGCGGCCCGTGACCGGCGATGTCGCCAGTTACCTCTACGTTGCGCTCCGCAAGCAGAGCGATCGCCTCGATGACGGTGTCAACGCCCATTCGCTCCACCAGATGCCCGATGAACACCACGCGCCGCGAGCCCCAGCCCTCCGCCGGCACCACGGGGACCCGATCGACCCACGCACCGACCGGCGCGACCACACACGGAGCGCGTTCCTCTGCGCGCAGTCCGTGACGCGCGTCGCGGCCTGCGCGCGCCTGCTCGGAGAGCTCCACACGGAGATCCGCACGACGGCAGCAGTGGGCATCGAGCAGGTCGTAGGCTCGGGTCAGCGGGCTGCCGGCACCAAAGCGGTCCGGCACGAAGTCCACGGCCCAGTAGATGACCTTCCTCACGCGACGCCGCTGACGTTCGAGCAAGCCCCGCGCGCACAGTAGGTTGTTGAAGGCGATCCACGCATCGGCACGCGGCAGTCGGGGCGGCACAAGCACATCGAGCGGATAGGTGTAGGGGATATACGTCGGCAATCTGAAGCTGCGCCGGCGCACCGGCTGCGAGGACTCATACACCACTATCTCATGCCGATCGCCGTCCTCCGACATGAGCGGGTGAGAGACTGTCGTCATCCGCTTGGCGTTATTGGCCAGCAGATATTCGAACACGCCGGTGGCGGGAGGCGAACCAAACGTGCCATTTACAAGCAGGATGAATGAGCTGTCGGCCACCGACAACCCCCTGGTGGCCGCGCTCACTGGGACCACGCCGTTCGATCGAGCGCGGCGGGCCGGAGGACGCCCCGGACCGTCCCGATCGCGTAGACCGCGAGCGTGACCCAGCACGCCGGCAAATGGAACAGCCAAGCGGGATCTGGGACTTTGCGATATCCCCTGATCACCTCGGCAAGCAGCGGCAGCACGAGCACGGTTGCCATCACGAACCACAGAACGCGCAGCCGCTGGTGCGTCGTCCAAGGATATGTTCGCATGCCCTTGCTGCGATAGTAGAAGAAGTCGTCCGTGCGACGACGAGTCTTACTGTAAAAGCGCATCACAGAGTCGCAGTAGTAATGTCGGATGGGAATGTCGACGCGTGCGATCACGTTCAGCCCGGCTGCGACCAGATCGTGGACCGCATCGATGTCGAACAGATAGTCGCCAAGCTCGATCTTTGTGTAGGCGTCCCTGCGTATGAGGTATCCGTTCGCACCCATCGTCGGCACCCTGTCCATGTCCAGCACGACGCGTTCCCAGCCGTCTCGGTGTTCGACTGTCACCGGATAGCCAGTCCAGTTGCCTCGCAGCTCCGACCATCGATCATAGTTACCTATGAAAAGCGCCATCGGGTCATTGATCCCGGTGAGCGCCTGGTAGCGGTTGATGAAGTGGTCTTCGCGTCGATACTCCCAGCGCAGGCACTCAGAGGACACGACGGTCGGATCCTCCACCAAGGGGCGCACCATCCGGCGAAGCCAGTCCGAGCCGATCAAAATATTGTCGGAGTCAACCATTAGGACCAGCTCGCGCGTGGCATGATGAATCCCCATCGCCTTGCCCGCCTCGCCGGTCGCCAGCTGGTTGTCCAGTATGTGATCGACGTCGTGGCGCTGAGCGATGGCACGGGTATCATCGCGAGACCCACCGTCGACGATGATGATCTCGAGCAACTCGCGCGGATAGTCTTGGTCTGCGATTGACCGCAGGCACTCGTCCAGATATCTCGCAGAGTTGAGGGTCGGTATCACCACGCTTACTCCAGGCAGCGTCGGAGAGGTCACCTTTAGGCCTCCTCCTCGCCCGGATCCCCACCCAGCACGCCGCGCAGGAATCCCCATCCGTAAGCGCCGTGACCCGCCGCGAGGGCAAGCGGCAAAGCGAGCGAGTCGAGGGTGCGCACCCCATCGAGACGGGCAAGAGCGCTGATTGCGCCCCATACGAGCGCAGCCATGCCGACAGCTCGCCGGCAGCCGCTCAATCGGATCGCAGCACCGCAAACGACGGGTGCGGCCAGCAGCGCCGTGGTGGGAGCAAAGTAGATTGCCTTACGCGATGTCGCGGGGTAGCGATGGACAAAAGAGCCTCGCCGACGACCAACATTGGCCGTCTGGCGCATCAAAGCACCAAAAACGGGTCGACGATGATGGTATACGATCACCAACGGGTCGTATTCTATGCGATAGCCTGCGTCCCGCAGGGCAAGGCAAAGCTTTGTGTCCTCTCCGCCGTAGTAGCGGGATGCCCACCCTCCCACTGCTCTCAGTGTTTCGGTGCGCACAAAAAAATTGTAAGCTGGCCAGTCGTCGATCTCGCGAGCCGGCTGGCTGGACACGAACCTACTCTTCAGACCGCCGGACCCCAGCCGCGACTCATAGAAGGCGCCGGCCAGCCGCTGCCGAAATGACGATTCGGGAGGCGTAACACCCGGTCCCCCGAGCGCATGGAGGTCAGGATCGTTGGCAAAGCGAGCGATCGCTCGCTCCAGCCAATCCTCGGCGGGGTAGGCATCGTCATCGATGAACGCGCACAGCGGAGTCTTCTATCTGCGCGAGCGCAGCATCGCGCTTCTCGGCCGGTGATGTGTCCACTGCAGATCCAGTCTCGACCACTCGAGCGCCATCTGGGAGACCGTCGGGACAACGGTCGCACGCAATAACAATTTCGGCGCGCGGATCCTCTGGGGCGAGAAGGGCCTCGATACACTGGAGGGCCTCGGCTGTCAACCGATGCAGGGGGACTATGACGGCGACCTCGGCCACAGGCACAGGATATGCTAAGCGAGAACTGCCCATGCCCGCCGTCAGCGGGCATCCGTGGGCGGATGAAATCGCCCTGTGGGGCGCGTTTCTACGCCTCCGTCGAAGCACGGCGCGCCGACGCGGGGCAGGAGGCCCCGCGTACGCAGGCCTGGCCGAAGCCTCCACTCGCGCGGACGATCCCCAGCCAAACCCAGCCCACAGGGCGCCGACGGCGGGGTCCGCTCACCGCCGCCGTTTGGCGTGACGGCGTGCGCCCGTGAGGTCGGCGCAGACCGCGGAGGCCGGGAAGCACCCGTTTGGCGTTCGCGCCCGCGCTATCCTTTACCTATGGCGGTAGATGTAAAGAAACCGAAAGGTGGAGCGAGGCGCGCGGCGGGCCGTTCGCGGGTCTCCGGCAAGCATCAGATCACGATCCCGATCGGGGCCTTCAGCGAGGCCGGGTTGCGCGAGGGGGATGTCGTGCAGGTCAGGGCCCAGGGACGCGGACGTGTTCTGATCGCGCGCGTGGACGACCTCCTCGACGAGTACGCGGGCTGTCTGAGCACCGGTGGCGAGCTCGGCCGAACCGTGCGCGGGCTGCGCCAAGAGTGGGGGTGATCCTGCTCGACTCGACGGTCATCGTCGGCTTCCTGGACTCCGACGACGCCCTCCACGAGGTTACTGTCGCCAAGTTCAAGGAGATCGTGGACAGCCATGCGCTGGTGGCCTCCGTCATCAGCTACGCGGAGGTCATGATCGGCGTCTCGCTTGGGCACCACTCCCAGGAGAGCGTGGACGGCTTCTTCGACGCCCTGGTCAAGGATCTCCTGCCGGTCGACAGGGCCGTAGCGGCGCGCGGCGCGACTCTGCGGGGCAGGCGCAAGTCGCTACCGATGCCCGATGCGCTGATCCTCGCCACCGCGGACCTTCAGCCGGAGGTCGAAACGGTCCTCTGCGCCGACGGCGACTGGCCCAAGGTCGGGGGGCTCAGCTGCCGGGTGGAGCTGTTGAAGCTCGACACGCCCTGACCCGGCGCGCTCACCCCGCCTGCTGCAGCGCTAGCGCGAGCCGCTGTCCTTCGGTGTCGCCGTCCACGCGTTGGAGCGCCCGGTGCCGTGCCCGCGCTTGACGAGCACGCCTCTGGCGGCGAGGCGGGTGAGCAGGTGCGAAACCTGCGAGAGGTGCTCGACGCCGATCCGCGCGGCGACCTCGCGGCTGCTTGTGCCGGGGTGCCCAGCCACGGCGAGCAGACAGCTGCGCACCCGGTACACGGCCGGGTTGGCCAGGTAGCGGGCGCGCCCGCTACGCCGCCGACCAGAACCCCTCGTGCCGGTGAGACTCGGCATGAGGGTCCTCGACCCGCACCGAGCACATCAGCACGGCGGCGGGCGCGTCGGTGTCGTTGCGCATCGCGCGCGGGGTCTCGGGCGCCAGGCGCACGGCGTCGCGGGGGCCGAGCGTCAGCACCTCGTCGTCCACCTTGAGCGCGACCTCGCCGTCGAGCACGAAGTAGATCTCCTCGATGCGGGTGTGGCTGTGGCCCCAGCTCGGGTCCTCGTTCGGCGGCACGTGCGCGGTGTGCGGCGCGAGCACCCGCACGTTGAGCCCCAGCTGCTCGGCCCCCAGCGGGCGGCCGTAGCCGAGGAAGGGGCTCGGCGAGCCGCCCGTGAAGTCGGGGGCGTCGGCGGCGCGCACGACCGTGTAGCGGCTCACGGCGCGGAGCGTACCAGCCGCCGGCGGGCAGGGGTCGGGAGCTCCGGCGCTCGACCCGGGGCGGGAGGCGCGGCGCACCGGCCGGGCAAAAGTCCAGCGGAGCCGCCAGGTAAGGTAAGGAGCGTGGGACTGCTCGACGCAGCGATCCGCGAGCACCTGGAGCTCAAGCGCCTGCGCGGGGCCGACCCGCACGAGGTGAGCGTCCAGGAGCGGGAGGTCCTGGGGACCGCTCCCCACGGCGAGGAGCCGCCCGCGGGCGGCTCCTACCGCGCGGAGCGCGCCAGCGTCGGCGCCCACCGTGCCGCGGAGCCCTCCCACGCCGCCCCGACCCCCGCGTTCGACTGGGCGGAGTCCTGGTCGGAGCCGCCGCCCCGGCTGGACCCCGCGCTCAGCGAGGAGACGGCCGAACTGGACATGCAGGCGGTCATGGCCGGCGAGCCGTCCGCGCTCGCGTAGCGCCGCGCGTCGGACCTCCCGCGCGGCGGACCTCCGGGTGGTGCAGAGAGCGGCATAAGGGTCCGCGCTCACGTAACGGCGCGCGCCCACGGGCGGGGAGTGGTGTGGCGTACACGGGTCCCGCGCTCACGCGGCGGCGAGCACGCCCCACAGGTGCACGAGCGCGTACGCGCGCCACGGCCGCCACCGCTCCGCCAGGCGCGCCACCTCCGCCGGCGGGCACGCCCCGTCCCCGCGCAGGCGTTCGAGCGCGCGGCGCACGCCGAGGTCGGTGGCCGGGAACGCGTCGGGGTCGCACAGCGCGCGCGCCGCGACGTACTCCACCGTCCACGGCCCCACCCCGGGCAGGGCCCCCAGGCGCGCGCGCACGGCCGCCCGGTCGGCGCCGGGGTCGAGCGCGAGCTCCCCGTCGGCGAGCGCCTCGGCGAGCGCGCGCAGGGTGGCGCGGCGGCGCGCGGGGCCCCCGGGCAGCGTCTCGGGCGCGGCGGCAGCGAGCGCGGCGGGGGACGGGAAGAGGTGCGTGAGCGTGGACGGCGCGCCCGCGGGGCCAGGCGCCTCCCACCCCGCGGGCAGCGGCTCCCCGAGCGCGCGCACGAGGCGCCCGGCGGCCGTGCGCGCGGCCGCGACGGACACCTGCTGGCCGAGCACGGCGCGCACGGCGAGCTCGGCGCCGTCCACCGCCCCGGGCACGCGCAGCCCGGGCGCGGCGCGCACGAGCGGTGCGAGCAGCTCCTCGCCGCCGAGGTGGGCCGCGGGCGCCGCGGGGTCGGCGTCGAGGTCGAGCAGCCGCCGGCACCGCTGCACCGCAGCCGTGAGGTCACGCAGGTCCGCGAGGCGCAGGTGGCACTCGACGTGGCCGCGCGCGGGCGCGAGCGCGACGACTCCGCACCCGTGCGGCAGGCGCAGCGTACGCCGGTAGCAGGCCCCCACGACCTCCTCGACGCCGGGCACCGCACGCGCGCCGAGGAAGCCCGCGAGCCGCCCCCACGCGAGCGGCTCGCGGTAGGCGAGGCGCACGGTGAGCGGCACGGGGCCGCCGGGGGGCGGCGGGGCGGAGCGGGCGGCCGGGGCACGCGCTCGGCGCAGCTCCGTCGGCGTGCGCCCGTACACCGCGCGCACCGTGTCGTTGAACTGGCGCACGGAGGAGAACCCCGCAGCGTGCGCGACGTCGATCAGACGCAGCCCGCTCGTCTCGATCAACAGCCGCGCCGTCTGCGCCCGCTGCGCGCGGGCGAGCGCGAGCGGCCCCGCGCCGAGCTCGGCCGTGAGCTGGCGCGTGAGGTGGCGCTCGGAGTACGCGAGGCGGCGCGCGAGGCCGGCGACGCCCTCGCGGTCCACGAGGCCGTCGGCGATCAGCCCCATCGCCCGCGCGGCGAGGTCTCCCCGCAGATGCCACTCCGGCGACCCGGGCGCGGCGTGGGGGTGGCAGCGCAGGCACGCGCGGTACCCGGCGCTCTGGGCCGCCGCAGCCGTGGGGTAGAAGCGCACGTTGCGACGCAGTGGGACAACCGCCGGGCAGCTCGGCCGGCAGTAGATCCCCGTGGAGGCGACGGCCACGAAGAAGCGCCCGTCGAAGCGGCGGTCGCGGGAGCCGAGCACGCGGTAGCGCGCCTCGAAATCCACGTCGGCGGGCGCGGCGTCGTCCTTGGCGGCGGCGAGGCGGGCGGGGACACGTGCGGCGGCAGGAGCGCGGGTGGCCGCGCGAGTCGCGGGGACACGTGCGGCGGCAGGAGCACGGACGGCGGGGCGAGCGCGGGGCATGAGCGCAGTATGCCCGTGCCGCCTAGCGGGAATCGGACAGCGACAGGCCGGGTGACCGCTCCGTCCGATTTCCGCCAGACCCGGCCGCCCGCCCGTGGCAGAGTGCACCCATGCACTACACCACTCTCGACACCCCCGTCGGCGAGCTGCTCGCCACGGCAGACGCCGCGGGCCGGGTCACCGGTCTGCACTTCCTCGATGGCCCGCACACGCCCCCGCCCGCCTCGGAGTGGGTGCGCGACGAGCGGGCGCTCGCCCCGCTGCGCACCCAGCTGGAGGAGTACTTCGCCGGCGCCCGCCGCGACTTCGAGCTCGAGCTCGCCCCCCACGGCACGCCGTGGCAGCTCGACGTGTGGCGCGCGCTGCGCGCGATCCCCTACGGGGAGACCGCCTCCTACGGCGAGATCGCCGCGGCCGTGGGCCGCCCGGGCGCGGCGCGCGCGGTCGGGGGCGCGAACAACCGCAACCCGATCGCGATCGTCGTCCCCTGCCACCGCGTGATCGGCGCCGCCGGCACACTCGTCGGCTACGGCGGCGGCCTGGACCGCAAGCAGCAACTGCTCGCGCTCGAGGCGAACGCGCTGGCGTTCGCGTAGGGGGCATATATTCCCGGGCGATGCCCCCGCGTCACCTGACTTCGATTGACCAGGTCGATGAGGCGCTCGCGCGCGAGATCTTCACCGTCGCCGACGACATGGCCGCGGCGCTGCGGATCCCCACGCGGCTCTCCTCGCTGACGGGGCGGGTCGTGGCGCTGCTGTTCTTCGAGCCCTCCTCGCGCACGATCCTGAGCTTCTCCGCGGCGGCCGCGCGGCTCGGCGCGGCGGTCATCTCCCACCGCGGCGTGGAGTCCTCCTCGCTCTCCAAGGGCGAGTCGATCGAGGACACCGTGCGCGTCGTCGGCGCCTACGCCGACCTGATCGTGCTGCGCCACGAGGAGGCCGGCGTCGCCGCGCGGGCGGCGGCCGTGAGCCCCGTGCCGCTGATCAACGGCGGCGACGGCCCCAACGAGCACCCCACGCAGGCGCTGATCGACATGTACACGATCGAGCGCGCGCTCGGCCGCCTGCGCGGGCTGCGCGTGGGGATGGGCTTCGACCCCCGCCACTCGCGCTCGATCCACTCGCTGTGCCGCGGCCTGGCCCACTACCCCGACAACGAGGTGCTGCTCGTCGGCCCGCGCGAGCTGTGGCTCGGCGAGGAGGACCTGCGCGACCTGCGCGGGCGGGGGCTGCACGTGGAGCAGAGCGAGGACGTGCACGCGCTGCGCGCGTGCGAGGTGGTGTACGTCAACCGCTTTCAGGTCGAGCGCGTCATTGACCCCGCCGCAGCCGCCGCCTACCGCGACCGGTACTGCCTCGGCGTCGCCGACGTGCGCGACTCGGAGATCGCGCTGCTGCTCGACCCCCTCCCCCGCATCCACGAGATCGCCCCCGAGGTCGACGCGCTGCCGCAGGCGCGCTACTTCGAGCAGGCCGCCCACGGCGTGCCGATCCGCATGGCGCTGCTGGCGCTGCTGGCGTAGCGCGGGTCACCCCCGGCGCGCGCGCACGCGACGACCCGGCCGGTGCGCGGCCACACACCAGCCGGCGACCGCCGCGAGCAGGAGGCCGAGCGCGGCGAGCAGCACCGGGAGCAGCGCGCTCCCGCCGCCGGCTGCGGCGCGGGGGGCGGCGTGCGCCGCGGCGGTGGGCGTGGCGGGGGGCGGCGCCGACGCCGGCCCGGGGTCGCGTAGGGCGTACACGACACGGCCGGCGGGCGCCCTGGCGGAGCGCGCGACCCACGCCGCCACCGCCTGGCCGGTGCGCGGGTCGATCGCTGCGGCCGGCGCTCCGTAGGGGCCGGGCGGCGCCACCTCTTCGGGCGCTTCGAAGGCGACTTCGCCGTGCCCGGCGTAGTGGCCGCGCGCGGCCAGGAGCGCCGCTTCGGCGCCCGTGCCCTCCCCGCCCCCCCGCCCGGCGCCGGCGTGCGGCCGCGGCGGGGTCGCGCTCCACACCGCGAGCGCTTCCGCGTGGGGGCCCGGCACGAGGTCGGCGAGCGTCGCGTCCCGGCGGGAGGCGCCCGAGATCGTCACAGGCGCCCACGCGCCGCGGCGCAGCGAAACCGGCGAGGCGCGCACGACGTAGTGGCCGGCAGCGCGGCCCGTCCACGCCATCACCACCGCCTCGGAGGAGAGCCGCGTCAGGCGCAGCGCGCCGGGCGGCGGCGCGAGGCCGGGCGGGTCACGGCGTTCGAGTCCCGCCGCGAGGTTGGGCTGGTCACGGAAGCGTTCGGGCTCCGCCCCGGGGCCGGGCGGGTCGCGGAACCGTTCGACCACCGTCGGAGCCGGCGGGGCGGGCGCGCCGGCTCCGACCTCGAAGCGGCTCTCCTCGAGCGTCGTGAGGGCGCCGCCGCCGGGCGCGGGGGCGTCCCACCGCCAGGCGGCGATCGCGTGGCCGTCGTCGGAGAGGAGCGCCTGCACTTCCGGGGCGGCCGCGGTCGGGGGGAGGGTGCCGATGCGCAGCACCGGTGCGAGCGTGCCCCCCTGCGCGAGCTCGCGTGCGTAGACGCCGCCGCGCGCCGCCCACACGAGCAGCACTTCCGCGCGGTAGTCCAGCGTCGCGGCCACCGCCTCGGGGGCTGCCCCCACGGGGACCAGGCGGGGAGCCGCGAGCGTGCCGGCGTAGTGGCGTTGCACGCGCACCGCCACCGCCCACCCCGTCCGCGGGGTCCACGCCGGCGAGGCCACGACCACGTCGCCGAGGTACGCGGTGGCCGCCGCCACCGGCGCCGCCGGGCCGCCCAGGAGCTGCGCGGGCGAGAAGCTCCCCGCCCGACCCTCCGTGACCGCGCCGGCCACGCGGGCTGCCGTGACGCCGCCCCCGCCGGCCACTGCAGCGCCGGCTGCGGCGGTTGCGCCGACCCCACCGGGCACAGCGACGCCGGCCGTCCCGTCTGTGGTCCCCACCGCCACCACCTGCCCCTCTGCGGTGCCGGCGGCCTCGGTGACCGTGGCCAGGCCCGTCGCGGCCGACAGCGGACGGCCGCGCCCGGGGCGGTCGTCGGCCACCAGCGTCGCGTCGGCCGCCGTCGCGCCCCCCGCCGTCGCGCCCGCCCCCTCGACCCGCGCGCCGGGCGCGCCGCAGCCACGGGGGGCGCTCCACAGCAGCATCCCCGGCCCGCTGACGGCGTCCGGCTCGGAGCTCGGAAACACGACCTGCGGCGGGGGGCCGCCCGCGCGCGCCGACGCACAACCCGCCGGGCTGGTTGGAGCCGACCACCGGGCCGCGGCGGGGGGCGGGGCGGCTACGGCGGCGCCCCCGAGTACCGCGAGCGCCGGGAGTGCCACGCACAGCGGGAGGGCGCGCCCCGCCGTGCACAGCTGGAGAGCGCGTCCCGCCGCGCACAGCGGGAACGCGAGCCCGCCGCGGAGCCGCGCGAACGCCGCAGCCGTTTCGAAACGATCGCCACCGTGCCGGCACTCGGCGATTTTAGGTGTCGCCCCGGGCGGCCTGCCCCGCCACCCGGGCGCGGCGGTACTCCTCGACCACGATCTCGGTGAGCTCTTCCACCGAGGTCTCCGCCGTGGGCTTGTCGAGCGCGATCACGCCGTCCTGGATCAGGCTCACGCGGTCACATGCCTCGAGCACGTGCACGTAGTTGTGGAGGATCATGATGATCGAGACCTTGCCGTCCGCCTTCAGGCGCGCGACCAGGTCGAGGATCTGCGCGCCCTCTTTGGCGCCCATCGCTGCCAGCGGCTCGTCCAGCAGGATGATGTCCGCGTCGGAGTTGACCGTGCGCGCGACCGCGATCGCCTGGCGCTGGCCTCCCGACAGGCGCGCCACCGACACGTCGATCCGCGGGATGTTGATGCCGATCTCGTCGAGCGCGCGGCGAGCGTCCCGCTTCATCTCACGGTTGGCCAGGAAGGGGATCGGATGGTGCACCTTCTCGCGGCGCAGGGCGAGGTTGTGGTAGACGGACAGTTCGTCGATCAGCGCGAGGTCCTGGTAGACGGTGTCGATGCCGTGGGCGCGCGCGTCGTCGACGCTTTTGGGCTGGTAGGGCTCGCCGTGCAGGAACATCTGCCCCGCGTCCTGGCGTCTGAAAGCCGCAGATGATCTTGATCAGCGTCGACTTGCCCGCGCCGTTGTCGCCGAGCAAGCCCAGCACCTCGCCCTTGCGCAGGTGCAGGTTGACGTCGCGCAGGGCCGTCACCGGCCCGAAGCGCTTGGCGATGTGTTCGACGCGCAGCACGTCGTCCGGAGCCGCAACCGGCCCGACGATCGTCTCCGCTCGCTAGCGGCTGATCAGCCACTGCGGGAACCCCTGCGCACGCGCTGCACGTACACGTTGATGGTCATCGCCAGGATGATCGCCAGGCCCAGGTAGAAGAGCTGGTAGTCGGCGTTGACGCCCTTGAGGATCAGCCCGTCGTTGAGGATGCCCAGGAACAGCGCGCCGATCAGCGCCCCCACGACGGTCCCCGACCCACCCGCCAGGAGCGTGCCGCCGATCACCGCCGCCGAGATCCCCTTGAACAGGATTTCGTTCGCCCCGGCTACGTCCGGCTGCAACGACGTGGCCCGCACGGCCTCGAGGATGCCGGCGAAGCCCGCCGGCGGCGGCGCAGAGGATGAAGTTGCGGATCGTCACCAGGCGCACCCGCACCCCGGCCTCGGAGGCGGCCAGCTTGTTCGAGCCGACGGCGACCGTGTACAGGCCCCAGCGGGTGAACGTCAGCACGATCTGCCCCACGACCACGATCGCGAGCGCCCAGATCAGCTCCGAGTAGGTGCCCTCGCCGAGGACTTTCGCGAACGTCGAGGCGTGGACGACCGTTTCGGTGAGCACGATGTGCGCCCCGTTGATCGTGTGGGGAACGTTGACGGTCGTGCTCGTCAGTTGTGCGCCCGGCAGCAGGACCGGCTCGGCGTGGGAGACGATCAGCGTCAGCCCCTCCAGCGTGAACAGCATGCCGAGCGTGGTCACGAACGAGCTGATGCCAACGATCGCCGTGAAAAACCCGTTGACGGCGCCGACCACCATGCAGCCGGCCAGCGCGATCAGCACGCACGGCACGTAGCGGCACCCCGGCCACCGCCAGCTTGTAGTAGAGCAACGGCGCGAAGAGGTACGTCGCCCCGATCGAGAGGTCGATCTCGCCCAGGATCATCACGAACACCTCGCCCGCGCCGAGGATCGCGAAGGGGGCGAAGAACGGCAGCAGCGTCTTGAAGCTGGAGCCAGTGAGGAAGGTGCTGGTGGTCAGCGAGAAGTAGATCGCCACCAGCAGCGTGACGACGATGATGCTGCCCTCGCGTAGAGGAGAGCACGCGCTCGCGCAGCGGGTCGCCGACCTTGGTTATGCGGGGCGGTGCCCGACGGGCCATGCGGGACCACCTTCGGTTCCGAGGAGGTCCCCTCGAAGCGGCTCTTGGAGTTGACGTACGGCGTGACGGTTTCCTTGTTGATGAATTTCAGGCCCGTGTCGACTTCCGCCGGACCCGTCAGGGACCCGGAGACCTGCCACAGGAAGAGCTGCAGCACCGGCAGGAACCCCTGCAGGTAGGGCTGCTGGTCGATCGTGAATTCGATGTACCCTTCGTGGAGCAGTTTCTGGGTTTTTTCGGTCAGGTCGAAGCCGCCGGCCTTGACGCCTTTGGCGGCGAGCCCGAGCTTCTGCATCACGCCCGCCAGTTCCGCGGTGTCACCACCGTCGACGGCGTACATCCCCTTCGTGGTCGGATGTCCGGTCCAGTAGGCTTCGATCGCCGTTTTCTCGCCCGATTCCAGGGAGCCGGTCACGATCGTGGTCACTTTGATCGGCGCGCCCGATTCCCTGATCGCCTTTTCAGCGCCTGCGAGGCGCGGCTGCAGGTTCGCCGAGCCCGCGTTGGCGGTGAAGATCACCACGTCGCCTTCTTTGACCGCCGCGACGATCCGCTTGCCCATCAGTTCGCCGGCCAGTTTCAGATCCTGGCCTACGTAGGCCAGGCGCTGGTTGGGGGGCGAAGGGGCGTCGGCGTTGTAGGCGAGCACCGGGATGCCCGCCTTCAGCGCGTTTTCGATGGGCGCGTTGAACGCGGTCCTGCTGATCAGCGACACCGCGATCCCCTTGGCCCCGGATGAGACGGCGGTGTTGATGGCGTTGACCATCTGGTTGATGTTTTCGCTTTCGGAGCCCGTCCACTCGTAGCTGCAGCCCAGCAGTTTGCAGGCGTCGGCGATGCCGTACTGCGTGGGTACGAAGAACGAGTTCGTCGTGACGTGGTTGACGACCACGAATTTGTA
Organism: uncultured Solirubrobacterales bacterium; assembly: GCA_963821775.1. Taxonomy (GTDB): domain Bacteria; phylum Actinomycetota; class Thermoleophilia; order Solirubrobacterales; family Solirubrobacteraceae; genus Palsa-744. Next base: position 350,784 of record CAWGFB010000004.1, read on the forward strand.
TTCGGGGTGGGAGCCGAAGATGGAGGCCGAGTTGCCGCCGGAGGAGGAGGCGCTCGAGCCGCACGCCTCCAGCAGCGCGCTCACCGAGCCGACTGCCGCTCCTGTCAGCGCGGTACGGCGCAGAAACGCGCGGCGGTCGAACCCCGGGACGCGCTCGCTGGAATAGGATCCCGCCCGCCCCTCCGCGTACTCCAAACGCTCCAGGGCCTCGAACGCCAGGTCGCTGTCGGACATCTCATCCTCCTTCGCTTGCGGAACTGCACAGGCGGAAGCCGAGGGGCTCTCCCTCTCAGTCTTCCCGCTTGAGCCATTCGTTACACGCTCATTGGAGCGCGCGGGAGGGTGAGAGCGCCTCGCCCTTGGAGGGTGTGGTACGGCGGTGGTCTGGGAGCTGTCGCGTCGCGGCGGGGGCCCAGTGCGGGGGTCTACCCGGGCCCGCCGGAGGTGATGACGGCCATCGTCATCGTGACCGCCATCAGCACCACCGTGACCGCGATCACCGCGCGCTGGCCGGGGAGGCCGCTGGGGAAGTCCGGTTTGCGCAGCCCTACGGCGAGCGAGAGGACGAGCGCCCACACGACCAGCAGGCCGCCCGCCACGTAGTAGGGGACCTTGCTCTTGGCCGCCGCGAGGACGGGGGCCAGCAGTGGAATCGCCGCGTGCATCATGAGCGAGCCTAACACGGGCAGCGGAGATATGCTCACGCTCGATGCCCGACGTCGTGCGCACACCCGAGGAGCGGTTCGAGGGCCTGCCGGACTTCCCCTTCGCAGGCCCGCTACCGCGAGCTCGACGGCCTGCGCCTCGCGCACCTCGACGAGGGCGAGGGGCCGCCGGTCGTGTTCCTGCACGGCGAGCCGACGTGGTCGTTCCTGTGGCGGCAGGTGCTCCCGCCCGTGCGCGACGCCGGCTTCCGCTGCATCGCCCCCGACTACGCCGGCTTCGGGCGCTCGGACAAGCCGACAGACGTCGGCTGGTACACCTACGACCGCCACGTCGCACACCGTGGCCGCTGCTGGAGGAGCTCGACGTGCGCGGCGCGACGATGGTCGTGCACGACTGGGGCGGGCCGATTGGCCTGCGGATGGCGGTGGAGCACGCCGAGCGCTTCGACCGCCTGGTGATCTCGGACAGCGGCCTCTTCACCGGCACCCAGCGGATGTCGACGCGTGGCTGGCGTTCCGCGACTTCGTCGCGCGCACCGAGGACCTGCCGGTGGGCATGCTGGTGAGGGGCGCATGCAAGCACGACCCCGGCGAGGAGGTGATCGCCGCCTACGAGGCCCCCTACCCGAACGCCGCCTCGAAGGCCGGCGCGCGCGCCTTTCCGGCGCTGATCCCGCTCTCCCCCGACGCCCCCGGCGCCGAGGCGGGACAGCGCTGCCGACGCGCTGCGCGCGGACGAGCGCCCCACGCTGATGCTGTGGGGCGACTCCGACCCCGTGCTGCCGCTCTCGGTGGCGGAGAGCTTCGCCGGCGCGATCGGCCGCCCGCCGCCGCGCGCGATCGCGGACGCCGGGCACTTCCTGCAGGAGGACAAGGGCCGCAGATCGGCGCGATCGTCGCCGAGTGGCTGACCGCGTAGCCGGCCGCGGCCACCTTCGCACGAAGTCTCTCTGCCGGCCCACCCGCGGCCGGGCGGCTGGGGCTCGGCTCAGTCGAGCTGCGGCTGCTCCGGCCCCGGCGCCAGCGCCGGCTCCGAGTGGGCGGCGCGCAGCTCGTAATCGCGGCGTGCCTCCATGTCGGCGTCGGCGAGCACGCGGTCGGCCTTGGTGACACGGCCGATGCCTTCGGCGACCGGGCGCGGCATCAGCGTGGCCAGCTGGTAGGTGCGCCTGGTGGCCTTCGGCACCCACACTTCGACGGTGCCGTGCTGCAGCGCATCGACGATCGCGTCGGCCACTTCGGTCGGGCTCGACGTTGTGAAAGCCGCGCGCCTGCCCAAGGCCCACGCCGAGCTCGGTGTTGACGATGTAAGGCATGACGTAGCTGACGTCGATGTGCGCGCCCATCAGCCGCAGCTCGGCACGTACGGCCTCGGAGAGACCCACGACGGCGTGCTTGGTCGCAGAGTAGGTGGCGATGCCGGCCGTCCCAAACTTACCGGCCTGCGAGGCGATGTTGACGATGTGGCCGCGGTCGCGTGGCAGCATCCGCGCGAGCGCCAGCTTCATCCCGAAGATCACCCCGTGCAGGTCGATGTCGATCGTGCGCCGTGCCGTGAGGTCGTCCTCGTCGATGAACCGCCCCACCGGCATGATCCCGGCGTTGTTGACCAGCACGTCCAGCGGCCCCAGCTGCTCCTCGGCCGCGTCGAGGAAGGCCGCGAAGGAGTCGCGGTCGGTCACGTCGAGCGGCAGCGCGACCGCGCGCGGCCCGAGCTCCTCCGCGGTCCGTTCGGCGGCGGCGAGGTCCACGTCGCCGATCGCGACGAACAGCCCCGCGCGCAGGAATGCGTCGGCCGTCGCGCGGCCGATCCCGCGCGCGGCACCGGTGATTGCGGCGCGCTGCCCGGCGATGAGACGTGGCTGCCTGGCCAAGCACGGAACGCTAGCGCACCTTTTAGCGGGAGGGGGGCAGGCCCCCCTCCCCGACCTCCCCCCGTGAAGTCGGGCCAGCGCACCTTTGGGCCTCGTGGGGAGTTCAATAGAGCAAACGTCCCGCGGAGCAACCCACCGCTCCGCCGGGGCGCCCAGGGGAGAGGGCACACACTGCTCGGGCGATCCACGGTCGCCCGAGCAGGTGTGGCGCGGAGCTCAGACTCGGATGCGCAGCACGCGGGCCACGTAGCCGAGACCCACCCCATAGACGAGCAGCGCCATCAGCGTGCCCACGCCGCGCACCAGCCACTGACTGCTGGAGCCCGAGGTGAGCGCCGAGAACGGCGAGGTGAGCGTCCCGGAAGCTTCGTCGATCGCCTTGTGCACCGCGCTCTTGTGCGCGGCGTGGACGGTCGTCGTGGTCCCGGCCAGCTCGTTCTGCTGGTGGGTCGAGGCGGTGGAGGTCTGGCCTACGGCGAAGAACGCGAAGGAGACCACCACGACCAAGCAGAGCAGCCGCGAGGCCCACCGCAGGAGCGCGGCGAGCGGAAACAACACACGGGCGGCAGTCATTCGATTCCCCTTCAGACGGTGGTGCCGCCAGAGAGCGGCACCGGTATGTATCGGCAGCCGCGCGCCCGAGCTTCAGAGTAAGTTAGGCGCGCGTGAATACCCTGGCCGAATCGACGAGCCCCCTCGCCGCCGCCCGCGCCCGCCTGCTGGCGGACCTGCGCGAGCACGCGCTGGTGCTCGGCCGCGTGACGCTCACCAGCGGCCGCGAGGCCGCGTACTACGTGGATGCCAAGCGCGCGATCCTCCTCCCCGACACGTTCGCGGCGCTCGGCGCGCTGCTCGCCGAGCAGGCCCGCGCCCGCCGCGCGAGCGCGGTCGGGGGCGTGCCCATCAGCGCGATCCCCGTCGCCTGCGCGGCGCTCGCCGCCGGCGCGCCCAAGGCCTTCATCGTGCGCAAAGAGCGTAAGGAGCACGGCCTGCAGCGCTGGATCGAGGGCCCGCCGCTCGCGCCCGGCGAGCGCTGCCTGCTCGTCGAGGACGTGGTCACCACCGGCGGCTCCACGATCGAAGCCCTGCAGCGCGTGCGCACCGAGGGGCTCGTGGTGGCGGGTGTCGTGAGCGTGCTCGACCGTCTCGCGGGCGGCGCGGAGGCGATCCGCGCAGCGCTCGGGGATGGAGACGCCGAGTACGTCGCGCTCACCACGATCGACGAGGTCTACCCGGAGCGCCCGGACCGGTGAGGGGCGGGGCAGACCCGCCGGCCGACCCCCAGCCGCGCGGCGGCGACCCGCCCGCCGTACCCGCCTCCTTCCTCATCAGGGACGCCGACGCGGGCGACGTCCCGGTGCTGCTGGAGATGTTCGCCGAACTGGCCGAGTACGAGCGCCTCACGCACGAGCTGCGCGCCACCGAGAGACATCTGAGCGAGGCTCTCTTCGGCCCTCAGCCAGCCGCGCACGCGTTGATCGCCGAGCGACCCGACTCCCGTGAGACGCTCGGGTACGCCCTCTACTTCCCCACCTTCTCGAGCTTCCTCGCAACCACGGGGGTATGGCTGGAGGATCTCTTCGTGCGTCCCGCTCACCGCCGCACCGGGGTGGGCCGCGCGCTGCTTGCCGCGGTCGCGGCCTGTCTGCGCAAGCACGGCGGCGACCGCCTGGAATGGGCGGCGCTCGACTGGAACGAGCCCGCCCTGCGCTTCTACACCGCCCTCGGGGCGCGCCCGATGCCCGAGTGGATCACCCATCGCCTCGTCGGCGCCGACCTCGACCGCCTCGCTGCAGTGCATCCCGGCCGCTAGCCTTTGGCCGATGCCCCGATCTCCATTCGGGGCCTTATGCCCTCGTAGTCCAATGGATAAGACAGCCGCCTCCTAAGCGGCGGATCCAGGTTCGACTCCTGGCGGGGGCATCCCTCCGAAGGCCCTGTGTTCAAGCGGCTTTTAGGCTCCGCCCTTGTTCGCGGCAAGATCTGTCCAAGGCGTCTGAGTCCCCGCTGCTGCCCATTGCTGCCCATTCGTGTGGCACAGCCCCGATCGGCTGATAGCCAAGAACGCGAAGATCCGACTGCATCAACCGGGGTACAGGGTGCGAGTATCCCTGCGACCTGGATCACGAAAGGGAGGCTGAAATGGACGAGGACGAGTACAAGGTGGTGCGCCTTCTCGATGAGCTTCTTCCTCTCGCGGCTAAGGCGCAGAAGTCCGGTCTATCGCTCGATCTTCGGCTCTATCTGCGCGAGAACCGCCACGACGGGAAACTGTGGGCAGAGGTTGGATTCCTGGACCATGCAACAGGCAAGCTGCTCAACCACGCCGAGAACTCCCTTCCGCTCGACAGTCCTGGTGCGGTTGGATGGTTCTTCGGACGCATCGCCGAGAAGGGCTTCCCGCTGGCCATCGAGATGCGGACACAGCCCCGCGATGATGCTGGTGGCGCCCCGGCTGGCGGCGACTAGCGAGTTGGTAGAAGCACTCCCCCGACGAGCGCTCGCAGGCGCTCCTTGGCGGCGCCGTCGCGGCGCATCCCGTGGCGGTAGACGCGCAGCGTGAATCCCGGGTCGGTGTGGCCGAGTTGGTCCATGACGCTGCCCGGATCGACGCCGATGGCGACGAGGATCGAGGCGAAGGTATGGCGCAGCTTGTGGGGTGTCAGCCCGTCCGGCAGCGGCACGTCCCCGGCGTCGATCAGTTTCTCGTTGGCCGTGTCGATGGCCTTATCGAGGACGCGGCGGCGGATGTTGCCCTGGATCAGTTCGCAACGCCAGGATTTTCCGCATATACCCCGGCCCTTCCAACCCCCAACGGGACGTGTCCCCGTTGACGAGCTTGCCCGAGACGCCAACGCAGGAGCAAGAGGCGTTCGTGACCCTCTGGAAGGGGGACGAGGCTGTGCGCGCCGCAGCGACGAAGCTCGGCGAGGCGGAACGTGGGCTGGACAAGGCGGCAGACGCGGCGATCGCGGAGCTTGACGCGGCGATGAAGCGGATCGCGGACAAGTACGAGCATGAGCCCGACTGATGGCGGACTACGGGTTCACGGAGGCGGAAGCACGCCGGTTCCTGGAGGCGGAGTTGCGGCGCCACGCCGCGTCCACGAGCTTCTACTGGGAGTCGGAAGAAACCGAGGAAGTGCTGGACCTGCTCACGGAGGCCGTGGCGAAGCTCATCGCGGCGAACAACGCGAGGATGGCGCGGGACTGGGCCGAGAGAGGCTTGGGCGACCTGCGCCGACCGCCTGGGATGCTCTGAGTCTGAGGCGGGGCGGGCGTGTGCAACTCGCGCCGAAAACGTATGCGAAGCCCGGCTCGTCGGGATGTTCAACGGCGGCGACCAAAAGCGGCTTTTCAAAGTAATAATGGCGGCCGTCCGCGTACCCCTCGTGGCGTCATCGCGTGTACTTTTCAGCGGCCCCCGACGGCGCCCTCATCGGGTTGCCTCGCCGTCTTCGGATGCTTGCGACAGTCCGAGGACCTACTCTCGGTGGGCACTCAGCCAGCTGGCGCAGCGGCGCGCTGCTGCGCTTGTGCGTACAGCGTCTCGGGTGCGATGTCGGCGTCGTTAGGCCAGACGATCGTGCCGGCCTCGGCATCCGCGCGGAGCTGCGCGAAGTGGGCAGGGTCACGCAGCGGCTCGAACACGCCGCCGTAGCCGAGCAGGTAGGAGAGGTCCACGTCGGCTGTGATGCCGTCCTCGAACCGGACGTGCACGACGTACCCATCCAGCGGCTGAGCCTCGGCGAGAAGAGGCGTGCTCCGCACTACCGCGATGCCTGCGCGGCAGGCCGGCCGACCGGCTCGTAGTCGCCGTGGAGCACGTCGGGGTCGAGGTCGTAGCCGTTCGGCCATACGACGGTGCCAAGTTCGGGATCGACGCTCACCTGGCGGAAGTAGGCAGGGTCTTGCAGCCGCTCGGCCATCGGCCCCCAGAGATCGCCCGAGAGATCGACCTCGCGGACCAGGCCGTCGGTGAAGGTCAGCCGCAGCCGGAAGCCCTCCAGCGGCTCGACCGCGGTGATCCGGGCAAGAAGACGAAGGTCGCTCATGGCAGTGGATCAATGCTAGCGAGCGACGTGCGGGCCTGGGCGCGCTCCCAGTTGTCCCGCAGCTCGGCCTGATGCAGTCCAGTCCACTCCCGAATGAGCCGCAGGGCTCGGATCGGCAGTTGTCCGGCCAGCGGATCGCCGGTGTCGATGACGATCTGCGCCTCGTACTCCCCGTAGCGTGCGTGGAAGTGGGGCGGCGCGTGATCGCTGCTGTACATCGTCACGACGATCCCGTAGAACGCGCTGATCCGCGGCATCAGGCACCACGCCCCAGGCGTCTGCGGATGGGCTGGGCATAGGAGCCTTGCCTACGCCAAGGACGAAGCGATCGGTTCCAGAGCATCATTACTCGGGCAGACTACTCACGGCCCCCGATGCCTCAATCGTTTGGGCAGCAGCCCTTATCCCGCTGCCCAAACCCCACCGATCGCACCCAATCCCGCCCGACCCAAGATCGGTCTGACCGGGCCGAATTGCCAGCAGCCGTCTATAAATCCGGCTTCTCCGCCCTCAACGGAGTCGGCCTCCTAAGCGGCGGATCCAGGTTCGACTCCTGGCGGGGGCACTTTCGACACCTAAATGTCGTTAGTCGAACCATTGAGGCGCCGGCATGCGATCGTTCCGCCGCCGTCGCGGAGTATCTCCTCGGCGCCAGGCAGCGTCGCTGCTACGCAGTCAGGATCGGCTCGGCGGCTTCGGCTGGTGACGGGTCCAGGCCGGCGCTGAGCGACGCGGCAACTTCCTCGATCACGCGGTTCGAGCGCCGCCAGCCGACCACCCGCCAGCTCAACTCCTCGACTTCGCGGCCGAGCGGTGTGGCTCGGACGATCAAGGGCCGGCCGAGAAGAGTTCGTCCGACGATTCCCGTGGCGATGAGCAGCCCAAGCAGGATCAACTCGATGCCGAACAGCAGCAGCGGGATCACAACAACCGCCACGACCACAACAGCGAGCAGCACGAGCGCCGCTGCGCCGAGGTCCTCGAGATCGGGAACGGCGAGGACCACCGCTTCCGCAGCGTCACCCGCATCGGGCTTTCCCATCCGCACCTTGCGCCACCGGGGCATCCGCCGGGCACTCCAACGGCGCCCGACCCGCCATTCCTGACCCGATGGCGTCACCACCGAGCGCGCTCCTCCGACGTGAGCCTTCATCTCGCGGCGATTCTAATGGCTGACGAATCGGCTTCCTCGCCATGTATGTTGAAGCGCCAGATCGGCCTAGAGCGAACAGACCCCTCCCCCGCGTAAAGTCCTCGCGGTGGCCCAGTTTCCGTCCTTGAAGGCGAAGCAGCTCCTGCGGACACTGCAAGCTCAGCCCCTCGGCTACCGAGTCGTCCGCCAGAAGGGCTCGCATCGCAAGCTGGAAGCGCCGAACCATCCGGCGATCTCATTCGCCTTCCACGACAATCAGACGATCCGCCCCTCTACCGTCAGGGACATCCTCTGCAACCAAGTCGGCCTTGCGGAGACAGATGCCCTCGCGCTACTCTGAGCAAGCTATGACGGTGCGCGTGCTCTATCGCCAAGACGAGGACACATGGGTCGCTTCCTCACCCGACGTGCCGCGTTGGACGGTGGTGGCAGACACCTACGCCGAGGCCCACCGGCTTGCGGAGGAGGGCGTGCGCTTCGCGCTCGAGCGCGAAGATCTGGCGATCGAGCACTACGTCCCGGCCGGCGTCGCACTCGCTGCGTAGCTCGGCTTGGTGCGTCTTCGCCACTCGACCCAGAAGGCCGACCCCGACAAGGATCAGTCGCCCTCGCCACGGCGACCGTTGGCCTTCCGCGTCACCTTTTCTGGGCGCCAGGTTGAAGAACTGTCGGATCGACATTTCTGCTGACTGTAACTCCACTCGCGATGATCGCGCTAGTGGCGTTTCTCAAACGAGGCCAGGCGGGCGCGAGGCTACATGTCCAAGCACGAGGAAGTGGATGTCGATTATTGCGTAGAGAGCCGGTCGCCCGTGGGCTTGTCTGCGTCAGGAGAGTCTGCGCACTACCGCGATGCCTACGCAGCAGGCCGACCGACCGGCTCGTAGTCGCCGTGGAGCACGTCGGGATCGAGGTCGTAGCCGTTCGGCCATACGACTGTGCCAAGTTCGGGATCAACGCTCACCCGGCGAAAGTAGGCAGGATCTCGCAGCGGCTCAGCCATCGGCCCCCAAAGATCGCCCGAGAGATCGACCTCGCGGACCAGGCCGTCGGTGAAGGTCAGCCGCAGCCGGAAGCCATCCAGCGGCTCGACGGCGGTGATCCGGGCAAGGAGACGACGGTCGCTCATGGCAGTGGATCAATGCTAGCCAGCGGGGTGCGGGCCTGGGCGGGCAGGGAAGCGGGGCGAGTGTGATTGCTGCTGTACATCGTCACGACGATCCTGTAGAACGATCGGATTGACCGTCGGCAGAACATCACTGCGATTCGTTCTCTGAATCACTCTTTGCGTTACCACTACCGACGTATCTACCCCTATTTTCTAGCCACGTGAGACTGCCCTTTCCAGCGGCTTGGGGCGGTCCGTAAAGTTGTAGATGACGATGCCGACCACGAAGGTCAGTATCACGAAGTCCAAGCCCATCTGGAGCGTTAGGAGACGGCGCGCGAAGTCTGAGTTCGCGCTGATATTGCCAGTCCCAGCTGTCGTGAGGGTGCCAACCGCGACGTAGAACGCGTCCCAGCGAGAGAGGGTTATGTTCCAGTTCTTGGCCGCGCCGTACGCCCAATACATGCGCACGAAAGTCGCCAGCAGCAGGAGGACGACATTCGCTGCGGCAATCAATGTCACCCAGGTGGGCGTGCCGCGTGCCTCCCTAACGGTCACGAAGGCCACGACCACCAACAGCAGAAGGTTGCCGACGAGGGCGTATGTGCTGGCGGCCGCGTGGCGGGACAGCGACCAGAGCGTGACCCAGGTAATGACCTGTACGGTCACCACGCCCCACGCATAGTGCCGGTTGAGCCGGCGGGTGAGGTGTTCTAGGCCCTCGATCCCGTACATGTCGAGCAGCACCTGCGACACCGTCTTTGCGGGTTCTGGATTTGCTGACGATGCTGCGGTCGGAGGCTCGGACTCAGGGCTGCTCATGCCAATGCCAAGTTAGCGGCCGGGTGACCTTCGGGTCAGGGTACCCGGTGGCGATCTCGCTCACGCTGGCGTGAGTCGACAGCGACTCTTCGCCACGGGCGCGAAGCGAGGCGATGGACCAGCGATATTAGCGACCATCGCCGCCTTGAAGCGCGGCGGGGCTATGCCCCGGCGAGCGGCTGCACGACAGGCTCCAGAGCGGGCGGCTCCGGATCTGGCTGGGCTGGCTCCCCTGTCGCGTTCAGCGCCTCGCCGAGCCAATCCTGATCAGGCTCCGCCTGCTTACGCGCATCCTTCTTCGCCTGCTTGTCCAGTCGACGCTCGCGGAGCCTGCTTTCGCGGGCGAGCTTGGCCATCGTCGTCTTCTTCTTGCCGCTTGCGGCCATGCCTGTCTCGTTCCTGTGTGGGGTGTGTGCCGAGCGAGCCCACGGCGTGGGTCATCCGGTGTGGTAGGCCCCCGAAGCCAGGTCGCCGAGAGCTCAGCTCATGCGGCCGCGGTCGTGCGACCGCCGGAGCGCTAGATCAGCTGAACGTTTCCGGCCTTGGGTCCCTTGTCGCCGGCCTCGGCGTCGTATGAGACCTTGGCGCCTTCGGCCAGTGACCGATAGCCGTCGCCGACGATCGCGCTGTGATGGACGAACAGGTCCTTCGACTGGTCATCGGGCGTGATGAACCCGAAGCCCTTCTCGTCGCTGAACCACTTCACCGTTCCTGTAGCCATTGCGTTTCCTCCTGCGTTTGAGTGCTGCGAACGTGGAGATTGCTGAGCAAAAGCTACGAGCGCTGGCACTGCGGCGTTGGGCGAACCGCCCCTGATGCTTCAACGGTAGCAGCTCGTCACTTACGCCGCGCTTTGGTCGGCTGGACGGGATAGCGCCGGCGCTCCTCCGGCGTCATCTTGCGGATCCGCAGGGAGCCTTCCTTGATCTGGCGCTGGATCTCCTCCAGCTTCACGCGGCGACGCTCCGCCGCACGATCAGCCTGAGTGAGCATCACCTCAGATTAGCGCAGCGCGGGGCCGTTACAGGCGCATCGGCGGCCGGCGGGCCTCCGCTCGTGCGACGATGGCCGGGTGCACGACCCCGGAGCCCCGACGGACGCGACCGGCCGCCTGCGCGCACTGATCCGCGACATCCCGGACTTCCCGCAACCGGGGATCGTCTTCAAGGACATCTCGCCGCTGCTGGCCGACGCGGAGGCGCTGGCGCTCGCGGTCGCGGGGCTCGCCGAGTACGCCCGGCCACTGGGGTGCGCGTGCGTGGTAGCGGCCGAGGCGCGCGGCTTTCTGCTCGGGCCGGCGCTGGCGCTCGAGCTCGGCGCGGGGTTCGCGCTGGCGCGCAAGCCGGGCAAGCTGCCGCACGAGACGGTCGGGGTGGAGTACGCGCTCGAGTACGCCACCTCCCGGCTGGAGCTGCACACGGATGCGGTCGGGCCGGGCACGCGGGTGCTGGTGCACGACGACCTGCTCGCCACCGGCGGCACCGCCGCGGCGCTGTGCGCACTCATCGAGCGGCTCGGCGGGGTGGTCGTCGGCTGCGGGTTCCTCGTGGAGCTCGCGTTCCTGCGAGGTCGGGAGCGGCTCGCGCCGCACGAGGCCCACGCGCTGCTCGTCTACGAGGGGTGACGCGGCGCTCGTGGACGAACCATCGCGCGCTCGCCGGCGGCTGATTCTCGCGATCTGCTGCATGAGCCTGCTGATCGTCGGGCTGGACAACACGATCGTGAACGTCGCGCTGCCCTCGATCGGGCGCGAGCTGCACGCGGGCGTCGCAGGGTTGCAGTGGACGGTGGACGCCTACACGATGGTGCTGGCGAGCCTGCTGATGCTGTCGGGATCGATGGGGGACCGCTTCGGCCGGCGGCTGGTCTTCCAGATCGGGCTCGCGCTGTTCGCGCTCGGCTCGGCGCTGTGCAGCGTGGCGCCCACCCTGGGGGGGCTGATCGTCTTTCGCATGGTGCAGGCGGTGGGGGGCTCGATGCTCAACCCGGTGGCGATGTCGATCATCCGCAACGTCTTCACCGACCCGCGGGAGCGGGCGCAGGCGATCGGCATGTGGGGCGCCACGGTCGGCCTCAGCCTGGCGCTGGGGCCGGTGGTGGGGGGCGCGCTCGTGGTGTCGGCGGGGTGGCGCTCGGTGTTCTGGATCAACATCCCCGTCGGCCTCGCCGCGCTGGCGCTCACCGCGCGGTTCGTGCCCGAGTCCCGCGCCGCGCGGCCGCGGCGCCTGGACCCGGTCGGCCAGGCGCTGGTGATCGTGCTGCTCGCGTCGCTGACCTACGCGATCATCGAGGCACCCTCCGCGGGGTGGCTCTCGGCGCAGAGCGTCGGCCTGTTCGCGCTCGCGGCGGGCGCCCTGGCCGGCCTGCTGCGCTACGAGCCCCGGCACCGGGAGCCGCTGCTGGAACTGCGCTTCTTCCGCAGCGTCCCCTTCTCCGGCGCGAGCGCGATCGCGGTCTGCTCCTTCGCGGCGCTGGGAGGCTTTCTCTTCCTCAACACCCTCTACCTGCAGGAGGTCCGCGGGTGCTCGCCCCTCGCGGCCGGCCTCTACACGCTGCCGATCGCGGCCATGACACTGATCTTCGCGCCCCTCTCCGGACGGCTGGTGGGGCGGCGCGGGCCGCGCGCGGGGCTGCTCGTCGGGGGGCTCGGGATCGCGCTCGGCGGCGCGTTGCTGACGGGGCTCACGAGCGAGCACGCCGCTCGCCTCGCTGCTGCCCGCCTACTTCATCTTCGGGGTCGGCTTCGGCATGGTGAACCCGCCGATCACGACCACCGCCGTGCTCGGCATGCCCGCCGCGCAGGCGGGCGTGGCGGCCGCCGTCGCCTCGACCTCGCGCCAGGTCGGGCAGACGCTGGGGGTGGCGGTCGTCGGGCGCAGTCGCCGCCGCCGGGGTGGTGCGGGTCGGGCCGGCCTTCGTGCAGGCGAGCCACGCTGCGTGGTGGATCGTCACCGGCTGCGGCCTCGCGGTCCTGGCGCTGGGGCTGCTCAGCACGACGGCGCGGGCGAACGCCACCGCACGGCGGGTGGCACACGAGCCGGCGCAGGGGGAGCCCGCGGAGGGTGCCGAGGCGGAGTCCCATGACGGCGCCCTGGGTGCAGACGGCGCCCTGGCCGCCGCCGGCCTTGACGGCCCACGACCCTAACCTGTCGGAGGCACCCGGAGACAGCCCACCCTAACCCTCGACAAGCACCGTGACCGGTCCGTCGTTCACGAGCTCGACCTCCATGTGCGCGCCGAACACGCCGCCCTTGGCGCCGGCGGCGGCGCGGAAACGCTCGTACAGCGGCTCGGCGTGCGCGGGGTCCGCGGCGGCGACGAAGCTTGGGCGGTTGCCGCGCCTCGTGTCGCCGTAGAGGGTGAACTGGCTGATGCACAGCACCTCGCGCTCGCCGAGCGGCTCGTTCATGCGGCCCTCGGCGTCGGGGAAGACGCGCAGCGCGCGTACCTTCGCCGCGAGGCGCTCGGCGGTGGCCTCGTCGTCGTCGTGGGCGACCCCCAGCAGCACGAGCAGCCCCGGGCCGATGCTCGCGACCTCGCGGCCCTCGACCCGCACCGCCGCGCGAGTGACCCTTTGTATGAGCGCTCGCATGAGCTGGTGGGCGAGGTCGTCACGTCCGCTACGCCCGCCCCTCCCGGCGAGTGACCCTCTATGCGAGTGCTCGCCTGAGCCGGTGGGCGGGGGGTGCACCCGCTACGCCCCTCTCGGCGAGTGACCCTCGTACGAGTGCTCGCCAGAGCCGGTGGGCGGGGGTCGCGTCCGCTACTCCCCCTCCCCCTCCTCCTCCCCTTCGTCCCCCTCGCCCTCCTCGTCCCCCTCGTACAGCGACTCGCGCGCGAGCTCGCGGCCCCTGCGCGTCGAACAGCTTGACCTCGAGCAGGTCGGCCGCGGTAGTCGTCGGGGGCGATCAGCGTGAAGCGCTCTCGAGCAGCTCGCACTGGTCGACCGCGAGCCCGGCGAGCTCGGCGGTGACGATCGCGCCGCCGGACACCAGCGGGCGGCCCCAGACAGCGTCATCGCGGCCACCGCGCCGCCCTCGCCGCGCCAGCGGCCGATCGACCTCGTCGCAGAGGTCGAGCTGCCACTCGGGGTTGCGCTCGGCGGTCTCGTCGGTGTAGTCCGCGTGCGCCGAGAAGTCGCTCGGCTCGCCGCCCTCCTCGGCGGGCACGTAGCGCACGTAGCCGAACAGCTCGTACCCGCCGGAGGTGCGCGCGGTGGCGGGCACGTAGGTGCGCCCGTGCCAGCGTGCGGTCGGGGTACCACGACGATCTCCCCCGGCTCGCCGAGGTCGGGCTGCGCGCGCGTCGAGCTCCAGCGCACGCCGCGAGGAGCTCCTGCTGCAGCCGCTCCTCCCAGCGGCCGTAGGGGAGCGCCTCCTGGGGGGGCTCGGCGGCGAAGCGGGGGACGAAGCGTTCCTCGGGGGGCATCGCGCGCCAGCCTAGCCGTGGGCAGCCCGGGCGAGCTTGGCACCTGCGATCACGCCTCGCGCAGCGCGCGCGGCGGCGTGCTCGGGCGCGACGATGTTGAGGTTCACGCCGGTGCGAGAGCTCGAGGCCGGCGAGGTGCGTGAGGCGCGGCAGCACGTCGATCCGCCAGCAGAAGTGCTCGGCGCCGCGCGGCGCGGTGCGCACCCACAGGTTCAGCGGCGGGCTCGCGCCGAGGTGGCGCGCGAGGCGGCACAGCGCCGTCGTGCAGCAGCGCGGCGCCGGTCGGGCCCGTCCTCCTCGAAGCGCGCGCGCGGCCGGCGCGGGACGAGCATCAGCTGGTAGGGCAGCGCGCGAGGCGTAGGGCGCGAGCAGCACCGCCTCGTCGTCGATCGCGACGACCCGCTCGCGCGCGGCGGACCTCCTCGGCGACGAGGTCGTCCGAGCAGGCTGCTGGCCCATCGTGCGCGTCGCGTAGGCGCCGAAGCGCTCGCGCTCGCGCGCGACAGCCGCCGGCACGAAGTCGAGCGCGTACAGCTGCGCGTGGGTGTGCGCGCAGCGAGGCTCCCGCCTCGCGGCGCTCGTTGACGATCAGCTGCAGGCAGGCGCGCCTCGGCGTGCGCGCGCATCCGCTCGCGCCAGACCTCGACCGCGGCGCCACGACTGCGTCGGCGGGCAGCTCCGCGAGCGAGTGCACCGGGTCGGGGCGCGTTGACGATCACCTCGTGGGCGCCCGGTGGCGGGCAGCGCCGTGAAAGATCCGGCGCGCGTTGGCGTCCCGCGCGCGGCGCCGGACGCCATCGCGGCGGTCGAGCGCCGGAAAGCAGGTTCGGGACCACGCGCACCGTCCAGCCGGGAGAGTCGGGCGGCGCCGCCCGCCGGGCGCACCGCGTAGAGCTCGGGCGGGGTGCGGTGCCTCGTTGCCCTCGGCGAACGGGTCGTGCTCGCGTCGATCGGCTCGGGCGGCGTGCAGCGCGGCTCGCCGCCGGGCGGCGCGAGCGCTCGCCGGCGACGATCGTGCGGTGCCCGCTAGAGCGGGTCGACGCGGATCTCGGGCACCGCGTCACCCGTCCAGCGCGTAGCGCCGACGTCCTGTTCGAGCTTGGCGCGCTCGGGTAGGCGCCCTGGTGGATGTACTGCACGCCGCTGCGGGTGTAGAAGTAGGTGACGGGCGTGGAGCGCGGAGTACGGCTGAGCGCGAGCGCCGACGCTGGCCGCTCGGGTCGTAGTAGCTGGGGAAGCTGACCGGGAAGCGAGCGCAGGAACGCTCGGCTTCGCGCGCGAGCGTGTCGCTGGAGTCGATGCCGATGAACGCGACGCGGCGCCCGAGCGCGGCCGAGAGCTGCTGGAAGACGCGGAACTCGGCCTGGCAGGGCTCGCACCACGAGGCCCACTGTTCACGACCACCGGCGTACCCGCGCAGCGCGCGCAGGCGGGCGCGCAGCGCGCGCCGCGCCGCCGCCCAGCAGCTGGTTGGCCTGGCGTGCAGGGCGGCCAGCGGCGGCGGGCGAGCCCGCCAGATCGGCGCGCAGCTGGGCCGCGCTGAGCGCGCCGCGTTGCGGGCCGCGGTGCCGCAGGCAGCCGATCGCCGCCGCCAGCACCGATCGCCGAGCGCGAGGCGGCGGCGATCAGTAGCGAGTCCGTCGTGCCATGCTTAGGTGAGATCGTTCCCGCCCTTCAATGGAGCGCGGGTCTATCTGCAGGTCATTTGCGCCGGGCAGCCGAGCTCCAGCGACTCGCCGGGTCGCGTCAGCGCTCAGCCAGCGACTCTCCCGCCTCCTTGAAGTCCAGAGCCTCGATGGCCGAATCCACATCAGTGGCCGCTACGGCCCTTCCCAGCGACGCCGACATCGCGCGCGCGGAGGCGTTCACGCGCGAGCCCTTCGTGCACCCGGGCGAGGAGCTCGCGGTCGCGCTCGCGCCGGGCACGCCGCGGCGGCGCGCGCTCGACCAGGCGCTCGCCGAGCTCGACGGCGGCGCTGAAGGCTCCCTCGACCGCGTGGCGGCGCGAGTTCTCGCTGCTGCTCGGCCTCGAACGCGTGCTCTCCGAGGAGGAGCCGAAGCTCGCCGACGGCACGATGCTCTCCGCCCACCAGGTCGACGCCCTCTCGGGCACGCTGACCGCGCTGCTCGCCGAGGCGCAGCGATCGGGCCGGCGCGCGGCAACGGCGCGCGCGGCGTCGACGTGCTCCTGCTGGCCGCGCGGCGATCCTCGGCGTCGAGGACGAGGAGCCGCGGCGCGCGGCGACGGCGAGCCGCGTCGAGGAGCCCGAGTTCGACGGAGGACGGACGACGAGGAGCGACGAGGCTCGAGGACGAGGACGACGACGACGAGGAGGAGTTCGACCGCGCCCGCCGCCGAGGACGAGGAGGACGACGAGGAGGAGCGAGGACGTCGCCGCCGAGCTCGAGGCCGAGCTCGACCGCGCCGAGGCCGAGGCGCCGCTCGCCGACTGGGACGAGGAGGAGCGCGCGACGGGTCGCCGAGGACGAGGAGCAGCTCGCCGAGCAGCCCGAGGACCCCAACGCCGCCAAGCGCTTCTGGTTCGAGCACGCGACCGGCGCCGGCAAGACGGTCGCCGCGCTCGGCTTCGTCGAGGCCTCGCGCACCGGCGGCGTGCTGATCCTGACCCACCGGCGCAACCTCGTCGACCAGTTCCTCGGCGAGCTGCGCGACCGCGGCTACAAGAAGCGCATCGCGCCGGCGCTGCTCGGCGACGAGGACCGCCCCAACGGCCCGGTCACGGTCGAGACCTACCAGTGGTTCGTGCGCAACGCCGGCAGCATCTCGAGCGCCTACACGATCGTGATCTGCGACGAGGCGCACACCGCGCTCGGCGAGAAGACGAGCGCCGCGATCCGCGCCTGGACCGGCCCGATCTTCATCGGCATGACCGCGACCGGCGCGCTGATCGCGCGCCACGTCACCGACCTCTTCCCGACCCAGACCTCGCGCTTCGACCTCGCGCAGGCCGCGCGCCGCGGCGTGATCTCGCCGCTGCGCTGCGTGCGCATCCCGCCCGGGCCCGGGGGTGCGCACGATCGCCAAGGTGCCGCTGCGCCGCGGCGAGGTGGACACCGAGTTCGACCAGGAGATGCTCGCCGAGCTGCTCGACCAGGCAGCCCTTCAACCTCGCCGTCGCGAACCTCTACAAGACGCGCTTCAACGGCGTGCCCGGCGTCGTCTACGCGGCCGGCGTGCGCCACGCCTACAACCTCGCGGTCGCGTTCCGCGACGAGGGCCTGAAGGCGCAGGCGGTCTCCGGCGAGACGCCCAAGCGCGAGCTGGCGTCGATCCTCGCCCGCTACGAGCGCGGCGACATCGACGTGCTGATCAACGCGCAGCTGCTCGCCGAGGGCTGGAACTCGCCGCGCGCGACGGTCTGCGTGCACCTCGCGCCGACCGCCTCCAAGCGCATCTACCAGCAGCGCGTCGGGCGCGTCACGCGCCGCCACCCCGGCAAGGAGGCGGGGCTCGTCGTCGACTTCGTGCACCCGGCGACCAAGCACGACGACCCCGTCGTCACGCTGCACTCGCTGCTCGACCGCGACGTCTACCGCGGCGGCGCGATCGTCGTCGGCCCGGTGCGCCGCGGCCGCGGCCGGCGCGTGCGCGTCGAGCGGCGCGTGCTGCCGGTGTGCCCGGAGCCGCGAGCGGCGCGCCGAGGTCTTCGAGCGCGAGCTGTGGCGGATCGCCGTCGAGCACCTCGACTACGGCGAGCAGCACGTCTGGGCGGCGCTCGCCGGGCGCGCGCGTGCAGGCCAACGGCTGGCGGCGCGCGCGGGCGATGCTGCACTTCGACCGCGACGGCGAGCTGCGCCGGCGCTTCCTCGTCACCGCGGTGCAGCGCAACACCAACCCCGCGCTGCGCCTGCAGGCGCTCGCCGAGATCGCCGCCGGCGCGCGACCCCGACGCGTTCGACACCGCGATCGACATCATCGGCACCTGGCCGCGCGAGGAGCGCCGCGAGGGCGCGAAGATCATGCTGCAGGCGATGGTCGACAAGCGGATCGGCCGCCGCGACCAGGCCAACGCGTGGATCTGGCGGATCGCCGAGTACACGCGCGAGGTGCACGAGGAGTACGCGGTGCAGCGCTGGCCGGAGACCAAGCGGCTGCTCGGCCTGCTCGTCAACTCCTCCGGCGCCGCCCACGCGCGCAACGCGCGCCGGCTCGTCCACGCCGCGCGCAAGCAGGACCGCCGCCTCGCCGCGGCGCTGCTCGCCGCCGCGCTCGCGCACACGCCCGAGGCCGAGGAGGTGCTGCGCGGCGCCCGCACGCGGATGGCGCGCAAGCCGCCGGCGCTCGCGCGCGAGCTGCTGCGCAACTTCCCCAAGCGCCGGGCGCGCAACAGCGGTAAGCGCAAGCGCAAGGGGACGAGAGTGGCGGCCGGGACGGGGCCGAGGCAGGCGGTTGCGCGGGAGACGGCGGCCGTGGCAGCGGGCGCCCCCCAGGAGACCGCGGAGTCCTCGGTCAAGGCTGCCGCCTCGGCTAGGGAAGCGGTTGAATCGGCCGCTGCGCGTGTCCGAGCCGCGAGTGCCGCGGAGCCGGCGGTGGCCGAGCCGGCCGGCGGCGGCAAGCAGAACGGCAGGGCGCGCCGGACGACGCAGCCCAAAGTGAGCCGGAAAGCGAAGGCCGAGGCGGGCCGGGACGGCGCGGCGCCGCAGGCGGCGGCCCAGCCAGAGGGCGAGGCGCGGAAGCCGAGTCGCGCGAAACCGGCGCGCACAGCGGCGAAAACCGCGAAACCGGCGAAAGCCACCAAACCAAAAGCGCCCAAAGCGAAAGCCACCAAAGCGAAACCGCCCAAGGCGAAAGCTCCCAAAGCCAAGGTCCCCGAGGGCTGAGGACCCTAAATGGGGTCTGGACTTTGGCCCCACAGCAGGTGATCGAGGTCTGGGCCGAGCCGCCGCCGGTCGCGGTTGCGGTCGCGGGGTCGTAGCGAGGGAACGATCCGCTCCCATTAGCGACCTCGCCGTGCCGATGGGACGAGCGGTGCCCGGCTGGCCTGGGCCGGCCGGTCGGACACGTCCCTACCGCGGAGCCTGCCGCCCAACTGGCCTACGTCCTGCGAGGATCAGTGCGGTGACCATCCCCGAGCTTTGGCTGCGTGGCCAGGTGGGCTGGCCGCGCAGCTTTCCCATCGTGCAGTTCCCGAACCCGCCGCTGCTCCTCGCATTCGCGGGGTGGGGACTCGCCGCTGTGGCCGACGACACAGCACACGACGTCGGCCACGCGGTCTTCATCATCGGCCTCGGCGTGTGGGCATGGGAGGAGGCGGTAGGCGGGGTCAACTGGTTCCGTCGTCTCGTCGGGGCGGGAGCGTTTGTCTGGATCGTCGCCGGCCTGGCAAGCGAGCTATGAGGGCCGCCGACCGAGCTTGAGACTCCTGCAACCGAATCCGCGCGTCGGCCGACGGGGTTTGCGCTTGGCTTTGGCGCCGTGCCATCGATTCGAGAAAGCCGGAACCGCGTGGTACGTTCGGAGGAGTACGATGGGGGCATGAGCTGGAGAGTCCCCGGACAGGCGATTCGAGTCGTTCTCCACGAGTCCGACGGCGGCATCGGTCACTACTCACGCGATCAGGACGACGACGGGAGAGTGATCTGGCGCGAGGGGCGTCCCGACGAGTTGACCCCAGCTTCCTCGGACGGGGCATCGATGACGACCGTTGAGCTACTTGACGCCCTCACTACGTCGCTGCAACACCCCTAACTGCCAGAGCAAAGAGGCCAAGACAATGACCGAGCATCAAGATGCCGAGTGGAACGTCGCCGCGTGGCACGGCAAGATGCTCGTCGATCGCTACGGCGAGAAGATCGGCAAGCTGCAGGACGTCTACGTTGACGTCGAGACCGACGAGCCGCAGTTCGCCACCGTCAAGGAAGGCTTCATCGGCCGCCACCTGACCTTTGTGCCGCTGGGTGGGATCAAGATAGGTCCCGATGACCTGCAGGTGGCGGTCTCCAGGGAGCAGGTCGAGGACGCGCCTGACATCGAGCAGCACGGCGAGGAGCTCTCCCAGGCAGACGAGTCGGCCCTCTACCACCATTACGAGCTCAACTACACGCCGCCCGACACGCAGAGCGGACGCCGACTCGCCCGCCGCTGACGCGGTATCAAGAATCGCCGCGGGTGACAGTCGAGGCCGTCGGGCATGAACGTGCTCCTGCCGACCGCCGTCACCGCGGTCGTGTCCTCGCTCGAGTAAGGCTGGACCTACAAGCGCCCCCCTCGACCGCTACATCGTCAGCAAGCCGGCTAGGAAGCGCTCTTCTTCATGAAGTGGTCGTGGATCGCTTCGGTCAGCGCGGTGTTCTCCACGACCAGGCTGTGGGTCGTTACACCTAGATCGTGTAGGTGCTCGACCTGCTTGTCTTGGACGTTCCCCTGAGCGTTCTGCGCGACGAGAATCGCGATCATCGCGAGCCACTGCATGATGCCGCCGACAGCGAGCAGCATGAGGTTGTATGGGTAGTTGTCGCCCGCGACGGTGACCCCGAGCCCGGCCATCCAGACCGCGAAGCCGACGACGCTGGCGTAGAACATCCACATCGAGCCCACCGTCTTGGCGATGAAGTTCGCGACCTTGTCGTTGAAGCCGGTGCGTTCGCTGGCCAACTTGGGCGGCTTCGGATGCTGGAGCGGCTGGGCCATTCCGGTCTTCTTCGCCGACACACTGCCGGGTCCTGCCGGGTCTGGCCCAGTCGTGCCATGACTGCGGTTGCGCCTGCCACGCGCGCCATGCAGGCACGCCTGCCTCTACGACAAGCGCCAGGCGCGGGCTACGATGGGCGTCGTGCTCCGGTTCGTACTCAAACGTTCGTGGGTCAAGCGCCTGGCGCATGGCGTTCCGGTGGTAGAGCTACTTTTGGCTACCGAGGTCGCCCTGATGGCAAGGGGACACTTTGCCAAGCTCAACGGTGCTCAACGTCGCCGGCTCCTCGCCCTCGTGCGCCAGGCGCGAGGTCGGCCGAGCTCACTCGGCGACGTTGAGCGCCAAGAGCTCGGCACCCTCCTCGCGACCCTCGAGCCGCGCCTGTTCGTCGGCTCGGCGGTCACGCGGCTCAGCCCTGTGCCAATGCCGAAGCGACTGCTTTACGGCCCCCGTGGCAGCGCTCCGAGGACGGCAGCAGCTAGACGTCGTTGACGACGCCTGCGCGCCACTGTCGGGGCGAACATGGCGATCCCGTTGCTACGCACGAAAAGGAGCACGGCTCAGCTAATCGGCCGCCTCCATGCGCCGGGCACGGGCCCAATGAGACGCCCTGTGTCAACCGTGTTGTGTGAGGAGCGTGTTTATCCTGGATCCACCGATCCTGTCCGGGGGTAAGCAAAGAATGACCTCCTGAAAGGGCTTGAGCGGCTGTTGAGGCCAGCCGCGGCCCGAGTTCAGGAGGTCACTTGGATGGTGCGTGATGACGACGCGGTCGGACTGGACGCTGTTGAGGTCGTGTTCGACGACGAGAGGGTAGTTTCGGACGCGGGGGTCGCGCTGGTCGCGACGCTCGCGGGGCGGCTCGGGGTCGAGGCCGTGGTCGGCCGGTTCGTGACGCTTCGTCGCGATCGTCCGGGGGTGGCGAACGCGGGCCGGAAGGTGATGGCGTTGATCTACGCGATGCTGTTGGGCGCGGACTCGATCGACGCCGGGCGAGCCGAAGGCGAGCCCCCCCCAACCCGAAGGCGGCACTTGGCGCTGACTGCCTGGCGTGGCACACTGGAGCCTGAGATATGTCCGAGAACGCGATGCACGAAAGCCTGCGAAGACCCCGGCCGCGATGGAAGCCGCTTGCCCGGATGCGCAAAGACCTACCTGCCGCCCCCAGCCGGTCAGTGGGGCATGGTCTTCCAGCTTCGCTTCGACAGCGACCAACGACCATTTCTGGCGTGTTTGGCCTTCGGGATTCGCCATCCCTCCCGAGACTGGCAGCCCAGCGTCTACCAAGTCGCTGACCGCCGGCTACATGGTCATACAGCGGCGTAGGCATCGCTCTCGGGAAGCGAACGCGCCAGTCCATGAGTGGAGCGGCCAAGTGCCTCGTCACTGCGAGTCCGCGCGGCGGAAGCTCACGCCGACATCCGGGAATCGCTCGCACAGCGCGGTCAGCGCAGGCTCGGTGTTGGTGCCCCAGCCCTTGCTGACGAGCCACGTCCGGCCCTCGTGTAGAAACGGCTGCTCGATGTACCACCACTCAGGGTGGAACTTGCGCCCGTACTCCCGCGGATAGTCCTTCTCGATCACGACGAGGCAGCCGGTCTTGTCCACGGCCAGCAGGTCGATCCGACGCCTGGCGTCCTCCCACTGGCCGAACTCCTCGGCGACGATGAGCAAGTCGTCGTCCAGGACGCGGACCTCGTCGCGGATGAGCCGCTGCAAATCCTGCCGCTCGCGCAGCCCGAGATCAGCAAGCGACGCCTGCTCGTGACGTGCCAACCCAGATTCGCCGATCTCGTACAGCGGCACCAAGCGCAGACTACTTCACAGCCTCAGCGTGCAGACGGAGCCAGCCGCCCGTATCATCCAATCATCGTGCCGTGTTAAGCGCCGGCGTGGGCCGGCGCGAGGTGCACCTCGCCGGCGTCGAGCGCCGTCTGCCCGCCGCCCGCGAGCGCCACGATCAGGCGCCCGTCGCCATCGACCCCCGCGGCCCGTCCGCGGCCCCCGGCCCAGGAGACCTCCCGTGCGCGCAGCGCGTCCCGGGCGCGCCACGCGTCGAGGATCTCCGCAGTCGGCTCGCTCAGGCGACGCTCCAGCGCCTCCAGCAGCCGCGCCAGCAGCGGCTCGATCTCTGCTCGCGCCAACCCGAGGCTCGCCGCTGTGCCGTGCAGCTCCGGTGGCAGCTCCTCGATGCGCACCGCCGCGTTGAGGCCGATCCCGAGCACCGCCCACCCCTCCTGCGGGCGGCCCTCGATCAGGATCCCGGCCAGCTTGGCGAGGCTCTCCCCGTGGACGATCACGATGTCGTTGGGCCACTTCACGCGCGCCTCGTCGCCTGCCACGTCGCAGACGGCCACCGCCGCGGCCAGCGGCAGCAGCGCGGGCGGCTCCCGTAGCACCAGCGACATCAATAGCGCGCTCCCCGCCGGCGCGCTCCACCGCCGCCCCTGCCGTCCACGTCCAGCGGTCTGCTCGGCGGCGGTCACGAGCGTCCCGTGCGGTGCTCCCGCGAGCGCCAGGGCACGCGCGCGCTCGTTGGTCGAGTCGGTGCGGCTCAGGTGCAGGCGGGGGTGGCCGAGGGGAGCGCTGTCAGTCATCGCGCGAGGCCGCGTCCGCGAGCACCGCCTCGACCAGCCCCTCGACGTCGTGCCGCTCCGCCTCGATACGGGGCTCGAGGCCGTGCTCGCGCAGCGTGGCGCTCGTGACAGGGCCGATCGAGACGATCCGCGTCGTGGGCGACAAGCCGGCGGGGCCGCCGGCGGCGGCGAGGAAGAAGCGCACCGTCGAGGAGGACGTGAAGGTGATGTAGTCGGCCGCACGGGCTGCGGCGAGCACGGACGGGGAGAGCGGCTCGGGGACCGTCTCGTACAGCTCCAGCACGTCCACGGCGGCGCCGCGGGCGCGCAGCGCATCGGGCAACACGTCGCGCGCCTCACGGGCGCGAGCAATCAGCGCGCGGGTGACAGGGATGTCGGCGAGCGCCTGCACCAAGGACTCCGCTACGGAGCGCTCGGGCACCACGTCCGCGGAGATGCCGTGCTCGGCCAGCGCGCGGGCGGTGCCGGGGCCGATCGCCGCCACGCGCGCTCCCGCCAGCGCGCGGGCGTCGGCGGGGGGGTCGCAGGCGACGAGGCGCTCGAAGAGGCCAGCGACGCCGTTGGGGCTAGTGAGGCAGATCAGGTCGTAGGGGGAGAGGTCGAGCGGGGGTGAGGCGGGATCGCCGGGGAGGTGCTGGATGCGGATCACCGGCGCCTGCACGACCTCGGCGCCGAGGTCGCGCAGGCGCCGCGCCAGCCCGCTGGCCCGGGCGCGGGCGCGCGTGACCGCCACCGTGCGCCTGCTCAGCGGCAGCGGCGCCCGCCAGGCGAGCTGCCCGGCCAGCTCCGCCACGGCGCCCACCACCGTGATCGAGGGTGGCCGCACCCCCTCCGCCTGCGCCCGCTCGGCGATCGTGGCGAGCGTGCCGGTGACGGTGCGCTGCGCGGGCAGCGTGCCCCGTTCGACGACGGCCGCGGGCTCGGCGGGGGGCCGGCCGGCGGCGATCAGCGCGGCGGCGATGTGGGGCAGGTGGCGCACGCCCATGTAGAAGACGAGCGTCCCCGGGAAGGCCGCGAGGGCGCCCCAGTCCAGGGCGGGCTCCCCCTTGTCCGGGTCCTCGTGCCCGGTGACCAACGCCACGGCGCTGGCGAGTCCCCGGTGCGTGACGGGGATGCCCGCGTAGGCCACCGCGGCGACCCCGGCGGTGATCCCCGGCACCACCTCGAACGGGATGCCCGCGGCGCGCAGCGCGAGCGCCTCCTCGCCCCCACGGCCGAACACGAACGGGTCGCCGCCCTTCAGGCGCACCACTGTCCGGCCGGCCCGCGCCCGCTCCACCAACAGCGCCTCCGTCTGCTCCTGCGGCACCGACTCGCCCCCGCCCTCCTTGCCGACGAACAGCAGCTCGGCGTCCGCACGCGCGCCCTCCAGCGCCCCCGAGGGGATCAGGCGGTCGTAGAGGATCGTGTCAGCGTGGGCGATTAGCTCCAGCGCCCGCGCGGTCAGCAGCCCCGGGTCGCCGGGGCCGGCGCCGACGAGGTGGACGCGCCCCGACTCAGGCGCGCTCAACCGCCAGCTCCTCCGCCCCGCGCAGCAGCTCCCCGGCGCCGGCGCTCACCATCCGCTCCGCCACGCGGCGGCCAAGCGCCTCGGGGGCATGGAACCCGCCCAGCAGCTCGTCCGCGACCCAGGCGGAGCCGTCGGGAAGACCGACCCACGCGCGCAGGTGGATGCAACCGCAGCCGTAGTCGTGGGCGTAGGCCCCGAGCGGGGTGCGGCAGGTGGCTCCGAGCGCGTGTGCCAGCGCGCGCTCGGCCTGCAGGCAGGCGAGCGTCTTCTCGTCGGAGATCGCCCGGGCCGCCGCGAGCATGGCCTCGTCGTCCGCGCGCCCCTCCAGTGCGAGCGTGCCCTGGCCGGGCGCGGGCACGAAGCGGGCGGGGTCGAGCACAGCAGTGACCTCACCCTCGCGGCCGAGGCGGAGCAGGCCGGCGCGCGCGAGCACGAGGGCATCGAGTCCCTCGCCGGCCTCCGCCAGCCGGCGCAGGCGCGTGTCCACGTTGCCGCGCACCTCGACCACCTCCAGATCCTCGCGCGCAGCGCGCAGGAGAGCGGCGCGCCGCAGGCTGCTGGTGCCAACGCGGGCCCCCGGCGGCAGATCCTCCAACCCGCCCGCTCCGCACAGCACATCCTCCGCCGCCGCGCGCGGCGGGGCGCCCAGCAGCGCCAAGCCACCGGCCAACTCACCGGGAACGTCCTTGGCGGAGTGCACTGCGAGGTCCACCTCTCCGTCGCCCAGCGCCCGCTCCAGCTCCGCCACCCACCGCGACTTGTCTGTGGCCCCGGCGCCGCTGGCCTGTCCGCCGCCGCCGGCCCGCGCGCCGTCACCGTCCCCCGCGCCACCGTCCCCCACGTCCCGGTCGCCGGCAGTCGTGATCGTCACGATCTCAACCGGGTGGGGAGACCGCGCCTCCAGCAGCCCCGCCACCGACCGCGTCTGCGCGAGCGCGAGGGCGGAGCCGCGCGTGCCGAGTCGCAGCGCCTCAGCCGCCACGGCCCGCGCCCCTACGAGCCCTTGCGGCGGTGGCGCTGCAGGTCGTGCACCTCGGCGAGCTCGCCGAGTACGGCCTCGGTGGTGTCGTGCGCGTCTTCGACGTCGTCCTCGCGCAGGCCGAAGAGCTCGCGCACGAGGCGCAGCGAGGCGTGGCCGCGGGCCTCGGAGAGGGAGCGCAGGCGGAGCGTGGGCTCGTGCAGGATGCGGTTGGCGATCGAGCGGGCGAGCGCCTCGACGCGCACGAGGTCGCGCGCGGAGGCGGACTCCCAGCGGCCGTCGTTCTCGGAGAGCACCTGTTCGACGATCGCGTCGCCGTGCTCGCGCAGTGCGGCGATCGTCGGCAGCGCCTCCAGCTGGCCGAGCCACCCGGCGAAGCGGTGGATCTCCTCCTCGACGATCGCCTCCGCCCGGGGCACCTCGCCCGCGCGGGTGGAGAGGTTGCGCGCGACGACGGCCTGAAGGTCGTCGATGTCGTACAGCGTCACACCCTCCAGCTCCCCGCAGCCCGACTCGACGTCGCGCGGCACGGCGATGTCGATCAGCAGCAACGGCCGTCCGTCGCGGAGGCCGAGCACCAGCTCGAGCTCCTCGCGGCCGACGATCGGGTGGGGCGAAGAGGTGGAGGAGACCACGATGTCGGCCTGCGCGAGCTGCTCGGGCAGGCCGTCGAGGCCGACAACCGACCCGCCGAAGCGCTCGGCGATGCCGCGCGCGCGGTCAGCGTGGCGGTTGGCGACGAACACGGTGCCGGCGCCCTGGTCGGCGAGCGCGCGCGCGGTCAGCTCGCTCGTCTCGCCGGCGCCGAGGATCACCACGTGGCGGGCGTGCAGGTCCCCGAGCGCCTCGCGGGCAAGGTCCACGGCGACCGACGGGACGCTCACGCGGCTGGCGCCGATCGCGGTCTCAGCGCGCACGCGTTTGCCGGTGGAGAGCGCCGCGGTCCACAGGCGGTTGGAGAGCGGGCCGGTGCAGCCGGCGTGCAGGGCGGCCTCGAAGGCGCGCTTGACCTGCCCCTGGATCTCGGCCTCGCCCACGATCATCGACTCCAGGCCCGCGGTCACGCGGTACAGCTGCCGCGCAGCGTCGCAGTTGCGGGGGGTGTAGAGCACGGCAGCCAGGTCGGCCACGGGGAGCTCGGCGTGGGCGGCGAGCACCTCCAGCGCGTCCCGCTCGGCGGCAGCCGGGTCTCCCACCACGAGGTACACCTCCGTGCGGTTGCACGTCGAGAGCGCGACGGCCTCGCGCACCTCGGCGGTGTCCACCAGCTGCTGGGCGAGCGCGACCGCCTGCGCGGTCGGTGAGCGCCAGGCGCTCGCGCAGCGCGACCGGCGCCGTCTTGTGCGAGAGGCCGAGCGCCAGCAGCTCGCTCACGCCGTCGTGGTCTCCAGCTCGACGGCAGGGGGCTCCTGCTCGCGGGGCAGCTCGGAGAGCTCCAGCAACTTCCCCAGCTCGCGCTCGATGCGGCCCAGGCGGATCGCCATGATCGCCACGTAGACCAACACCAGCACGAACAGCACGACGTACGCGGCGGCGACGTACGGGCCCGCGGTGTGCAGCGGCAGCGCGGGCGTCTCGCCGAGCGGCGTCGCGGCCATCACGCGCCCTCCGAGAGCGCCCGCCGCAGGGGTTCGGGCGAGGGGGCGGCGCTGCGCGGCCGGCGCGCGGGCTCTCGCTCCTGCCCCACCTCCGCCAGCCGCCGGCGCAGCGCGCGCAGCTGCGCGCGGGCGTGCTTGGCGGTGAGCTCGTACTTGCACAACGTGGCGAACAGCAGCGCCATCGCCGCCAGCGACACGAGGAACGTGAGCGCCATCGACCCCGGAAGGTTGGAGGTCTGGCCCAGTACGCGCGGGTGCACGTAGGCGGTCGAGAGGCGCACCGCGATGAAGTTCAGCGGCACGAACGCGCCGGCGGTGATCGCGAACACCGAGGCGTACCGCGCCTGGCGCTCGGGGTCCTCGATCGCGAAGCGCAGCGGCTGGTAGGTCGCGTACAGCAGGAAGACGATCAGGAAGGACACGAGCGTGGGCTCGCTCCACACCCACCAGTGCCCCCACGAGCCGCTGCGCCCAGATCGAGCCGGTGATCAGCGTGCCGACGGCGAAGATCAGGCTCATGTGGATCACCACGTAGGAGCGCATGTCCCAGCGAGCGTCGCGCGTGCACAGGTGCGGCGATCGCGAGCACCCCTCCGAGCACGAAACCGCACAGCGCGACGATCGCCAGCGGGACGTGCACGTAGAAGATCTTCTGCAGGAAGCCCTGTTCGGCTTCCAGCGGAGCGTAGAAGAACACAAGCGCGAGCGCCGCCGCCATCGCGACGACCGTGGCGGCGCTCAAAGCGCGCAGGCCCTTTCCGTGGTAAGCCCGGGGGGCGGGAGAGCGAGTGGATGGCATGTCAGGAACCGATTTACCGGGGGGTGGTCGGGAGGGGGGCCTGCCCCCCTCCCGTCCCATCAGTCCTCCAGGAGGAAAGTCGAACACGGCGTAGGCGATCAGCCCGAACACCAGATCATAGAGCGCAAGCGCCAGCGGCCAGCGCAGGCCAGGCGCCGTCGGGTGGGCGAGGACCAGCAGCGGCGCGGTGGCGCGCGCCCCGCCGATCACCACCGGCACGAGCAGCGGCAGCGCCAGCAGCGGCCCGAGCAGGTCCCGTGCGCGGGTGCGCACCGCGAGCGCCGCCACGAGCGTGCCGATCGCCGCGACGCCGAGGTCCCCGAGCAGCAGCACGCCCGGCAGCACCGGCAAGCGCCGGCCCGAGCGAGGGTTCCAGCAGCAGCAGTGCGAACGCCGGCACCGCCACCACCTCCAGCGCCACCAGGTAGGCGAGCAGCGTGAGCGCCTTCGCGACGAGCAGGGCGGAGCGGTCCACGGGCGCCAGCAGGAAGCCGTCGAAGCCGCCCTGCTCGGCGTCGGCCACGAACAGCCGGTTGATGCCCAGCATCGCCGCGAACAGCAGCGTCACCCACAGGATCCCCGCGGCCAGGTCGCCGTTCGACGCTGTTGCGGTTCAGCGCGAAGTGGAAGACCACGAACACCGTCACCGCGAACAGCGACATGCCCGGCACCGACTCCAGCGTGCGCAGCTCGACGAGCAGCTCCTTGCGCAGCAGCGCCGCGACGGTCCGCCTCATCGGTACGAGCTCCGCTCACCGTCGTCCGCGGTCGACGCGCGGCGGCGCGCCGCCAGCAGAGCGGGCCGGCCCGCCCGCAGCCCGAGCACGAGGTCGGCCTCGGCCAGGCCGCCGCCGGTCGTGGCTGCACATCACGCGCGTGCGCCCGCACGACGGGCCCGATCAGCGGCTCGACCAGCTCGACCGCCGCGGGGTCGAGGTTGGCGCGCGGCTCGTCGAGCAGCAGCAGCCGGGGTCGTGCAGCACCGCGCGTGCGATCGCCACCCGCTGGACCATGCCCCGCGAGAGCGTGCGCAGCGGCTCGGTCGCGCGCGCAGGCCATGCCCACCGCCTCCAGCAGCTCGCTCGACGCGCTCGGCGCCGACGCCGTGCAGGCGCGCGTGGTAGCGCAGGTTCTCGCGCGCGGTCAGCTCGCGGTAGAGCAGCGGCTCGTGGCCGAGCAGGCCGATCCGCCCGCGCACCGCCCATGCCTCGTCGGGCAGCGCTGCGCCGAGCACGCGCACCGCCCCGGCGTGCGGGCGCAGCAGCGTCGCGAGCACGCGCAGCAGCGTCGTCTTGCCGGCGCCGTTGGGGCCGAACACGGCCAGCGTCTGGCCCTCCCCCAGCGACAGCGAGACGCCGCTCGAGCGCCTCGCGCTCGCCGTAGCGGCGCGTGAGCCCGTCTCGAGCTCGAGCGCCGGCACCGCTCAGGCGCTCGCGGCCTGCAGCGCGTGCGCGCGCTGCGCCCGCGCGATCAGCTCGCGCACCCGGGGCTCCTCGCCGGCGCGCAGCAGCGCCACCGGGTCGGGGTCGCCGTTGACGATCCCCTCGAAGAACTCCTTGCGCTCCTGGTAGGTGGGCAGCGTGCCCTTGGCCCAGCCGCGCACCTCGTTGAGCAGCACCGCCAGGCGCGCGTACTGCTCGCCGAACAGCGCGGCGATTTCGCGCTTCATGCGCTTGGCGAGCGCCGGCGAGGCGCCGGCCGTGGAGATCGCGATCGCCAGCGGCCCGCTGCGCACGATCGCGGGCAGGATGAAGTTGCACAGCGGCGGCACGTCGACGACGTTGACGAGCATCGCGCGCCGCTCGGCGTCCTCGTACACGCGCGATGTTGACCTCCGTGTCGCCGGTCGCGGCGATCGCCAGGAACACGCCCTCCAGGTCGGCGGCGCCGGCGTAGGGGCGCTGCTCCCAGCGGATCGAGCCCTCACGCGCCAGCTCTCCCAGCGCGGGCTCCGCCTCGGGGGCGATCAGCGTGACGTCGCCCGTCGCACGCGAGCAGGCCCTCGACCTTCTCCAGGCCGATGTCGCCGCCGCCGACGACCACGCAGCGGCGGCCGCGCAGTTTCAGGCAGGCGATGTAGAAGGGGGTGTCGAGCATGTCCCGCACGCACGACTGGTCGCAGATCCCCTTGCGCAACTGGCACACGCACTCCTTGCCGGCGTAGGCCTGGGCGGGCATGGGGACAGGGTAGCTGGGAGCGGGGGCGGCCTGCCGCGCAGCGGCTTGGGCAAGCGCCGCCTATTAACTACTTAAAGCTAATAGGCCCGCCGACTCGAAGCTGTGCCGCCACGGTGGAGCTTCCCGCCGGCGCTAGCTTCTTATGAAGCTGTTCCCGCCGGCGCAAGCGCCGGCGGGCAGGCCCGCGCATGCGCGGGCCTGGGCAGGGTCGCATGCGACCCTGCTTGGACGGGTCGCATGCGACCCGTCCCGGACGGCGCATGCGCCGTCCGCCGGGCCGTGCATGCACGGCCCGGGACGACCCACCCCCGCGCTTGAGAAACACTCGTGGGCCCGTGCGCCCCCTGGGCAAGGGGCCCCGGCCGCGCGCTGGTGAGGCAGCCGGCGGCGGCTGGCACGCTTCGCGCATGGCTGTGCTTGCGCGTGCCCGCGCGCGCCCGCGCACATGGCGCCTGGCGGCGGTGGACCGCGTTGACGTGGCGCTCGGCGCGGTGTTCGTGCTCGGCGCCCTCTTCTACCTGTGGACGGCGGGCACGTCCACGCCGTTCACGTTCGACGACGGCGGGGTGGACCGCTACAACCTGCTCGCCTCGGCGTTCCTGCACCTGCGGCTCGCGGTCGCCCACGCGCCCGCCGGGCTGCTGCACCTCACCGAACCGTACTCCCCGGCGCAGAACGCGCCGTTCGTGGACGCCGGCGTCAACGACGCCACCAACCTCCACGACGACGTGCTGTACGGGGGCTCCATCTACTTCCTGTGGGGGCCGGCGCCGGCGCTCGTGCTGCTCGTGCCGCTGCACGTGCTGGGTCTGGAACCCTCGGCGAGCGTGACGCTCGCCTGCTTCGCGGTCGCCGGGCTCGGCTTCGCGCTCGGCACGCTGCGAGTGGTGCTGCGCCGGCTCGCGCCGGTGCCGCTGTGGCAGTGCGTGCTCGCCGCGGGGGCGGTGGCGCTCAGCACGACGCTCCCCTTCCTGCTGCGCACGCCGGGGGTGACCGAGGACACGCTCGCCGGGGGCTTCTGCTTTGCGATGGCGGGCGTGTGGCTGCTCGCCACGGTAGCCACCGGCGGTGGCGCGCCGGTGCGGCGCGTGGCGCTGGCGAGTCTCTGCTTCGGCCTGGCGGCCGGCTCGCGCCCACCGCTGGCGGCGCTCGCGGTCGCGCTCGTGCCCGTCTGCCTGGCGCTGCGCGCGGCAGGGGGGGTGTCGGGGCGGCGGCTGCTGCGCGCCGCGGCGCTGCCGGTGGGGGTGTGCCTCGTGCTGCTGGCGGCGTACAACGCGGCACGCTTCGGCGGCGACCTGCTGGAATTCGGCAGCCGCCACCAGCTCGCCGGCTACGACCCGCAGCACATGCGCCTGGCGAGCGCCGCGTTCGTGCCCCCCGGGGCGTGGTTCTACGGCCTCGCCCCACCGCGGCCGACTGCCGTGTTCCCGTTCGTGGTGCTCGGGCCGCAGCCGCTCTCCTACCCGCCGTGGGGCACGCCCGGCGGCTACACCACGGAAATGACGGGCGGGCTGCTACCGATGACGCCGGTCCTGCTCCTGCTACCGGGGCTCGTATGGATCTGGCGGCGGCGACCCGCCTGGCTGGGGCCGTTGGCGGGGGTGCTGGTCGCGCTCGCCGGCGCCGCGGTCGTGATCCTGCTGGCGCTCTCCTACGAGAGCTTCGCCGTGACCGAGCGCTACGAGGTGGAATTCGCCGCGCCGCTGCTGCTCGCCGCGCTCGCGGCGTGGCTCGCGCTCTCGCGCTTCGCGCGCGGGCGGTGGCGGCACGTGGCGCGCGTCGGCGGCGGCCTGCTCGTGGCGTGGGGGTGCGCGACAGGCCTGGCGGTCTCCTTCATCGGCTACGGCGACACCCTCGCGGTCGAACACCCCGGCACGTACTTCGCGCTGCAGCGCCTCACCTCGCCGCTGTCGGCCGCCGTGGCGCTCGTCGTCGGGCACCCGGTGTTGGCGGAAGTGCTCACGCGCAACGTGCGGGCCTACACGCCCGTGAGCTACACCACGCTCGACACGCGCAGCGAGTCCTCCTTCTGGCTCGGCGCCGGCGAAGGCGCGCACCTCGTGATCGTGTCCCCCGACTCCCGCACGGCGGCGCTCACGCTGGAATGGAGCCCGGGGGCCGAAGCGCCGCCGGGCTCCGGGCTCGCCGGCATGAAGGTCGGCGGCCCCACCGAGGAGGTGGTTCTCGTGGGGCCCCACCAGCCCGCGAGCACCTACCCCGTGCCCTCCGGCTTCCATGCTCAGCGCCTGCCCGTGCGGCTGGCGGCGGGGGTGAACCAGTTCGAACTGCGCCCGGTGCCGGGCACGTTCCCGCTGCCGAGCGCCCGCGAACCGGGGGCGGCGTCGGTGCTGCTCGTGAACGGGCTGTCGTTGGCCGGCGGCTCCTGAGGTCGGGCGACCGCGGGGGCGCCCGGGGCTTCGCTCAGCGCTCCGTCGGCCCGTGCGGCGCGGGCGCATCCGCGGCCCGTGGCACGCCCCGCCCGAACGCGCGCGCGCCGACGCGCACGAGCGGCCGCGTGCCGTGGCGCCACGCGCGCTCGCGGTCGGCGTCGCGGGAGGAGCGCAGCTGCGCGACCGCGCGGGCGGCCTGCTCGTGCAGGGCGTCGTAGGGAGGCCACCACAGCCCGCGCGCGCCCGAGGGGCTCCACGCGATCAGCTTCTCCTGCGCGCACGCGCGCAGGCCGCTCTCGCCGAGCGTGCTGCCGATGCCGCCGCCGGCCGCCGCGCCCCACGGGCCGCGGGCGATCGCGGGTGCGGGGAGGTGGTCGTTCAGCCACACCATGCCCGCGTGCAGCTCGCGCGCGATGCGCAGGCCGCGGGGACGGTCGGCCGTCCACACCGAGGCGCCGAGCGCATACGCGCAGTCGTTGGCGAGCGCGACGGCCGCGTCGGTCGAGTCCACGGCCATCACGGCCACCACCGGCCCGTCGAGCGGCTCCCGCATCAGCCGCATCTCGTGCGTCACGTCGCTCACCACCGCGGGCGCGTAGAAGGCCGCGTCCGCGGCGCACCCCGGCGGGGTGCGCTCCAGCGGGCCGCCGCAGTGCAGGCGCGCCCCCTGCGCGACCGCCTCCTCGACGAGCGTGCGCACGTGCTCCAGGCGGCGCGCGGAGGCCAGCGGGCCGACCTGCACGCCCGGCCGCTCGGGGTCGCCGACGCGCAGCGCCCGCGCCCCGGCCACCAGGCGCGCGAGCAGGCGCTCGGCGGCCTCGCGCTCGACGTAGACGCGCTCGACGGCGCCGCGCGCCTGGCCGGCGCCCGCGCACCCGGCCCACAGCGCCGCGGTCGCGGCGCGGCCCACGTGCGCGTCGGCGAGCACGACCATCGCGTCCTTGCCGCCCGCCTCCACGGTGACCTCGCGCTCCTGCGTGACGCACGCCCGCGCGACCGCGCGGCCGACGGCGGGGGAGCCGGTGAAGAGCACCTTGTCGCAGGGCGCACGCGCGAGCGCGATCCCCACCGCCGTGCCGCCGTGCACGAGCTGCACCAGCCCCTCGGGCAGGGCGGCGCGCGCAAGCGCGCGGGCGATCCGCTCGCCCGCCAGGCCTGCGCGGCGGGCGGGCTTGAAGACGACGCCGTTGCCGGCCAGCAGCGCGGCGGCGATCTGGGCGAGCGGCTGCGCGAAGGGGGCGCTGCCGGCCCCGATCACCCCCACGACCCCGAACGGCTCGTACGCCACGCGCGCGCGGCGCGCGAGCGCCATCGACCGGTGCACGCCCACGCGGCGGTACCCGAGGACCCGCGCGCCATCCTCCGCCACCCACTTCAGCGCGTCGATCGCCGCCAGCAGCTCCATGCTGGCGACCTCGCCGCGCGGGCGGCCCTGCTCGCGGGCGAGGACCGTGGTCAGGTCGTCGAACTCGTCGATCGCCGCCTGCGCCACCGCGCGCATGTACCGCGCCCGGTCCGCGACGCGCAGCAGCGCCCACAACGGCTGCACCTTGCGCGCCGCCGCCACCACCTCCTCGACCCGCTCCGGCGGGGTCGCCTCGACGCTGCCGAGGACCGCCCACGTCGCCGGGTTGCGCGAGTACAGCGTCTGCGGCTGCGCGGGCGGGGCTGCGGTTGGATCAACCGGCATCGGCTGGCAGTAGCGTAAATGCTTCGCCGCCGGACAGGGGCTTCAACGCGCGGAAGTGGCGTTCGTCCAAGGTCGCGACCGTGGTGGTCTTCAGGCGTGCCGCCAGCGCCAACAGCGACGCATCCGTCAGGCCCAGCTCCATCGACTCGTAGCGCGCCGCGGCCGCGATCGTCTCGTGGATCGCCGCCGGCCACCACTCGACCAGGTAGGCGCCGCTGTCGAGATCCTCGCGTAGGGCTCGGGCCGCGCCGGCGCCGCCCTGCCGGAAGACGAGATGGTCCAGCTCCGCCACCACCAGCGGCGTGGTGCTCAGCTCCTGCCGGCGCTCCTGCATCCACTCGCGCACGGTGTCGTGGTTGGTGTCGCGCCGGTCCATGAACGCCAGCACAACCGAAGTGTCGAGAACGATCAACGCTCTCCGAACCCGGTCTCCGTCAGGTAGCGATCGACGTTCTTCGAGAGGTCGCCGGGACCGGCGAACACCCCACACGCGCGCGGCGTGGCCTGTGTCGCCGGCACCGCCGCGTCCGCGAGAGCGTGGCGGATCAGTGCCGCCTTTGTGGTGCCCTCCGCCGCAGCCCGGCGCCCGAGCGCGCGATCGACCTCGGGGTCCAGGTAGATGCTGGTCTTGATCACGTCGTCATCGTACCACCTACCACCTGCCACCTCCACGGTAGATCGAGGCTCAACGGCCGCGAGCCTTGCGGATCGCCTCCAGTCGCTTCGCCGGCGCCGCCTCGGCCTCGTCGGGCGCGTAGAAGCGGGCGTCGGCCACCTCCTCGGGGAGCAGCTCCTGCGGGCCGATGTGCCCCGGGTGCGTGTGGGGGTTGTCGTAGCCGCCGACGTCCTGCCCTGGCCGGGGACCCGAACGGAGCCACCCCGGCACCGGCGCCGCCCCCTGCTCGCGCACGTGCCGCTGCGCCGCCCCGAGCGCGCGCCCGGCGGCGTTGGACTTCGGCGCGAGCGCGAGGTAGATGGCGGCCTGCGCGAGCGCGAATTTGGCCTCGGGCATCCCCACGTGCTCGACCGCCTGCGCGGCGGCGACCGCGACGCCGAGCGCCTGCGGGTCGGCGTTGCCGACGTCCTCGGAGGCGAGGATCACCATGCGACGCACGATGAAGCGCGGGTCCTCGCCGCCCTCCAGCATCACCGCCAGGTAGTACAGCGAGGCGTCGGGGTCGGAGCCGCGCGTGGCCTTGATCCAGGCGGAGATGTAGTCGTAGTGGCGGTCGCCCTTGCGGTCGTAGAGCACGGCGCGCTGCTGCAGGGCGTCCTCGGCGCGCTGGATGCCGACCCCCTCCTCGCCCAGCTCCCGTGCGGTGGCGACCGCCAGCTCCAGCGCGTTGAGGGCGGTGCGCGCGTCGCCTTCGGAGCGCGCGGCGAGGAAGTCGATGGCCGCCGTCGCGACGGCGATCGCCCCGCCGGCCGCCCCCCCGCCGGCCGCCACCTCGCCCGCGCCGTCTGCCCCATCCGCCAGCACGACGTCGAGCTCCCCCGAGCCGAGCGCCCGGCGCAGCACGGCGGCGACCTCCTCGGCGGAGAGCGCGCGCAGCGCGTAGACGCGCATCCGCGAGAGCAGCGCGCCGTTGACCTCGAAGGCGGGGTTCTCGGTAGTGGCGCCGATCAGCGTCACGACGCCATCCTCGACGGCCGGCAGCAGCGTGTCCTGCTGGGCCTTGTTGAAGCGGTGGATCTCGTCGAGGAAGAAGACCGTGCCGGGGCCGCCGGTGGCGCGGCGGTGGGCGGCGCGCTCGAGCACCGCGCGCACCTCCGCGCGGCCGGCCTGCACCGCGCTCAGCTCCTCGAAGGCGGCGCGGGAACGCTCGGCGACCATCCGCGCGAGCGTGGTCTTGCCCGAGCCGGGCGGGCCGTAGAGGACCATCGAATGGGGGTGGCCCTGCTCGATCGCGGTGCGCAGCGCCGAGCCCTCGCCGAGCAGGTGCGTCTGCCCGACGAACTCCTGCAGGTGCAGCGGGCGCACGCGCGCGGCGAGCGGGCGGCTGGTCTCTCGTGAATCAAGTACACCCCCTGCGCCGCCTGGCGTGGCGTTCCCGCCGCGGGCGGCGCGGGCGCCGTCCCCGGCGGCGTGTGGCTGCGGGGGCTCGAAAAGGGTGTCCATGTTTGGAGGTCTTCGCGGGAGGTGGCGAGCCGCACCGTGTCGAACTGGTATGGCTGGTGATCTACATTAGTCACACGTCGCCCCCTGCCCGGAGCGCGGCGGCCCCTCCTGAGCCGAACGCGGCGGCGCTCCCTATTCGGAGCGCTGCGACTCTCCCTATGCGAAGCGCTGCGGCTCTCCCGATGCGGAGCGCCGCGGGATGACCACCGGCGCCGCCGACGTGCTCCTGAACGACCCCACGTGGGGGGGCGGGCGCGAGCCGCTTGCCCGGGGTCCGGCCGGCCCGGAATCCGGGGAGCGCTCGGGCGCAGGGGACGACGCGAGGAGGCGCTCCCCGTGGCGGCTCTTCTGGGCGCGCCTGTGCCGCGACCGCGTGGCGCTCGTCTCGCTCGGCTTCATCGTGCTGCTGGTCGTGGTCGCGCTCGCCGCCCCGCTGGTGGTGCAGCTCGCCGGGGTGCCCGGGCCCTACGTGCAGAACCCCGCCGCGCTCGACGTGTTCGGCAGCCCCACGGGCCCCTCCGCGGCGCACCCCTTCGGCGTCGACCAACTGGGGCGCGACGTGTTCGCGCGGGTGGTGTACGGGACGCGCGTGTCGCTGGAGGTGGGGATGCTCGGCACCGCGCTCGCGACCGCGATCGGCACGGTCGTCGGCCTACTCGCCGGCTACTACCGGGGATGGCTGGACACGGTGCTCGCGCGCACGATCGACGTCGCGCTCTCCTTCCCGATCCTGCTCGTGGGGCTCGGCCTGGGGGCCGCCTGCGGCGTGCGCGGGTGTGTGCGGGGCACGATCCAGCCCGGCACCGCGACGGTCGTGGCGATCGTCGCGCTCTTCACCTGGACGTACATCGCGCGGATCGTGCGCGGTCAGGTGCTCTCCCTGCGCGAGCAGGAGTTCGTCGCGGCCGCGCGCGCGCTCGGGGCCTCCGACGCGCGCATCCTCACGCGCGAGCTGCTCCCCAACCTCGCGCCCTCGGTGATCGTCTACGCGAGCCTGCTGGTGCCGGCCAACATCCTGCTGGAGGCGGCGCTCTCCTACCTCGGCGTCGGCGTGCGCGCGCCGCTGGCTTCGTGGGGGCAGATGCTCGCCGACGCCACCCCCGTCTTCAACACCGCGTGGTGGTACATGCTGTTTCCGGGTCTCGCGCTGCTGTGCACCGTACTTGCCTTCAACCTGCTCGGCGACGGCCTCCAGGACGCCCTCAACCCGAGGGTGGGCTGTGCCGTCCAGTAACAACTCCAAGGAGGAAAGCTTGATGCTCAGGGTTCATAGGACAACAGGCTCGCTGTCGAAGAGCGCTCACAGGTGGGGAGCGGCGGCGGCTGTCATCGCCGCGGCGCTTGCGAGCGCGCTCTCGGCCTGCGGCTCCGGGGGCAGCTCGTCCACCGCCACCGTCGTACCCCTGAAGGCCGGCGAGTCCCCCGCCCACCAGCAGCTCCACGGCAAGCGCCACGGGGGAGTGCTGAGCGTCTACCAGGAAGCGGACTTCGAAAACCTCGACCCGGGCGCCTCCTACTCCGACGAGGACTACACGATCATGTCCGCGACGCAGCGGCCGCTCTACTCCTACCCCCCCGACTCCGCGACGCGCCTGGAACCGGACGTGGCCGCGGGTCCGCCGCTCGTCTCCGACGGCGGGCGCACGGTCACCGTACACATCAAGCGTCACATCTACTTCAGCCCGCCCGTGAACCGCGAAGTGAACTCCGGCGACGTCGCCTACGCGATCGAGCGCGGCGCCAACCCGAACGTCGCCAACCCTTACTTCCCGCTCTACTTCCAACACGTCGTCGGTGCGGAAAAGGCCAACGGCGGCCCGATCGCCGGCATCGAAACGCCCAACGCGGACACGATCGTCTTCCACCTCACCCAGCCCGCCGCGGCGATCCTCGAGGGCGCGCTCAGCCTGCCGCTCTCAGCGCCCGTGCCGCCCGAGTTCGCGCGGCCGCTCGACGCCCACCACCCGACGGGCTACGGCACCGAATACCTCGTGGCGACCGGGCCGTACATGTTGAAGTCCGACGCCGCCGGCAGGTTCCTCGGCAGCGGCTACCGGCAGGGGCGCTCGGCGACGCTCGTGCGCAACCCCCGCTGGAACCCGCACACCGACTACCGGCCGGCGTACCTCGATGAAATCAACATCAACATCGGCGGCGAAAAGACCGTGATCGGCAAGCAGGTGCTCGCGGGCGAAAACCTCGTCGAGAACGAGTCGCCGGCGCAGTCGATCGTCAAGGAAGCGTACGAGCACCACCCGCAGCAGATCACCTTCACGCCCGGCTCGGGCACCTACTACGCAGCGCTCGACAACGCGCACGGTCCGTTCGCCAACGCCAACGCGCGCCGGGCCGTGTGGGCCGCGCTCGACCGCGACGCGCTCGTCAAGGTCCGCGGCGGCGCGCTCACGGGCGCGCCGATGACCCACTTCCTGTACCCCGAAGTGGCCGGCTTCGAAGCGTCCGGTGGCATGGCGGGGCCAAAGCTCGACTACAACGAACACCCCGAAGGCGACGCGGCGGTCGCGACGAAGTACATGAAGCTCGCCGGCTACACCTCCGGCCGGTACACGGGCGGCAAGACCCTGCAGGTGGTCGGCGTCACCGGCGAACCGGAAGCGGGCACGGCGCAGATCGTCAACCAGGCGCTGCAGAGCCTCGGCTTCAAAACCCACCTCAGCCTCGTGACCAAGGCGGTGATGTACGAAAAGTACTGCGGCGTGCCCTCGCAGAACATCGACGTGTGTCCCAACGCGGGGTGGACACGCGACTTCGACGACCCGCTGACCGTCCTGTACCTGCCGTTCAACGGCAAGGCGATCTCTCCCTCCGGCACTCCCAACTGGGGGCAGGTGAACGACCCGCAGATCAACGCCGCGATGGAAAAAGCGGAACTGATCGTCGGCGAACCCGCGCGCGCGCAGGCGTGGGCGAAGATCGACGAAATGCTGGTCCGCGAAGCGGTCGCCGCCCCCGGGGTGTTCGTCACCCAGGCCAACATCGAGGGCCGGGGGGTGGCGGGGGTCAACCAGCTGTGGAACAACGGGGCGTGGGACTACGACTTCACCTCGCTGAAGTGAGTCCCGCGCCGTGGCCCGCTACGTCGCCCGCCGCCTCCTGTGGGGCGCACTGCTGCTCGTCATCGTGGCGGCGCTCACGTTCGTTTTCTTCAGGCTCTTCCCCACCGCCAACCCCGCCCAGCTGCGCGCGGGCCGCAACCCGAGCCCGCGCGAGGTCGCCTACATCAGCCACGAGCTGGGACTCGACCGGCCGCTGTACACGCAGTTCTACAACTACATGCGGGGCGTGGTGCTGCACCTCGACCTTGGCTACTCCTACTACTCGGGCGCCTCCGTCCGCAGCCTGATCGCCGAACGCCTGCCGGCCACCTTCGCGCTCGCCGCGGGGGCGGTCGTGATCTGGCTGACGAGCGGCGTGGCGATCGGCATCCTCAGCGCCGTGCGGCGGGGCACGTGGCTCGACCGCGCCGCGATGGGCACGGCGCTGCTGTTCATCTCCGCGCCCGAATACTGGCTCGGGCTGATCGCGCTGTACCTGTTCGCCGCGGACGTCGGCAAGCTGCCGATCCTCCCCGGCGCCGGCTCCTACGTCGGCCTCACCACCGACCCCGGGAAATGGCTCACCTCGCTGATCCTGCCGTGGCTCGTGCTCGCCGCCACCTTCGCCGCCGTGTACGCGCGGCTGCTGCGCGCGAACCTGATCGACGTGCTCGGCCACGACTACATCCGCACGGCGCGCGCCAAGGGCCTCTCCGAGCGGCGCGTGGTACTGCGCCACGGGACGCGCGCCGCGCTCACACCGGTCGTCACCGTGCTCGGCCTCGACCTCGGCACGCTGCTCGGCGGGGCGCTGTTGATCGAAGTCGTGTTCGACATCCCCGGCGTCGGGCGGCTCGACTACGACGCGCTCACGCACGCCGACTTCCCGATCGTCGCGGGCACCGTGCTGTTGGCGGCGCTGTTCATCGTGGTGGCCAACATCCTCGTGGACGTCTCCTACGCGTATCTGGATCCACGCGTGCGGTTCCAGTGATGGAGTCCGGCCTCGGACAGGGTCACGCCGCCGAGGAGCCCCTGCTCCGCGTGGAGGACCTACGCGTGGAGCTGCCCGCCGAGGAGGGGGCCGTGCCCGTTGTGGACGGCATCTCCTACGCGGTGCACCCCGGGCGTACGCTCGGGATCGTCGGGGAGTCGGGCGCGGGCAAGACGCTCTCGGCGCTGGCCGTGATGGGGTTGATCGACGTGCCGGGCGCGCGCGTGAGCGGCCGCGCGGTGTTCGCCGGGGAGGACCTGCTGGCGCTGCCCGGGCCACGCCTGCGCGCGCTGCGCGGCGCGGAGCTGGCGATGGTCTTCCAGGACCCGCTCTCGGCCCTGCACCCCCTGCTGCGCGTGGGCGAGCAGATCGCAGAGGCGATCCGCGCGCACCGCGCGGTCTCGCGGCGGGACGCGCGGGCGCAGACGGTCGCGCTGCTGGAGCAGGTCGGGGTCCCCGAGCCGGCACGGCGCGTGGACGCCTACCCCCACGAGCTCTCCGGCGGGCAGCGCCAGCGGGTGCTGATCGCGATGGCGCTCGCCAACAAACCGCGGCTGCTGATCGCCGACGAGCCCACGTCCGCGCTCGACGTGACCGTGCAGGCGCAGCTCCTCGCGCTGCTGCGCCGCCTGCAGGGGGAGATGGGCATGGCGCTCGTGCTCGTCTCCCACGACCTGGGCGTGGTGGCGGAGATGGCCCAGGACGTCGTGGTGATGCACGCGGGGCGGATCGTCGAGCGGGGCACGGCCACGCAGATCCTCCGGGCTCCGCAGCACCCCTACACGGAGGCGCTCGTGCGCGCGACGCCGACGCTCGACGGTCCGTGCGAGCCTCGACCAGGAGCGGGTAAAGGTGAGCCGCTGCTGGAGGTGCGCGACCTCGTCAAGCGCTTCCCGCTCACCCGCGGCGTGCTCTTCCAGCGGCGCGTCGGCGCCGTCGAGGCGGTCGCGGGGGTCTCCTTCGAGCTCGCGGCCGGCGAGACGCTCGGGCTCGTCGGCGAGAGCGGCTGCGGCAAGAGCACCACCGCCCGCCTGCTGACACGCCTGCTGGAGCCGACGTCGGGCGAGATCCGCTTCCAGGGCCAGGATCTCGGCACGCTGCGGGGAGCTGGGCTGAAGGCTGCGCGGCGCCAGCTGCAGATCGTCTTCCAGGACCCCCACTCCTCCCTGAACCCGCGCCGCACGGTCGGCGCGATCGTCGCGGAGCCCTTTGCGATCCACGGCCTGCACCGCGACCGCGCCGCGCGCCGGCGCGCCGTGGACGAGCTGCTGGAGCGGGTCGAGCTGAGCCCCCGCCACGCCGCCCGCTACCCCCACGAGCTCTCCGGCGGGCAGCGCCAGCGGGTGGGCGTGGCGCGGGCGCTCGCCCTGGCCCCCCGGGTGTTGATCGCCGATGAGCCGGTGTCGGCGCTGGACGTCTCCGTGCAGGCGCAGATCCTCGCGCTGCTGCGCCGCCTGCAGCGCGAGCTCGGCCTCGCGCTGCTGCTGATCTCCCACGACCTCGCGGTCGTGCGCCAGATGGCCGACCGCGTCGCGGTGATGCGGGCGGGCCGGATCGTCGAGCTCGCCCCCGCCGAGGAGCTCTACGCCGCCCCGCAGCACCCCTACACGCGCGAGCTGCTGACGGCCGTGCCCGGCGCACGGCGCCAGGGCGTACCATCGCCGCATGAGCAGTGACCTGGCAAGCGAGAGCGTCGCCCTCCTGCAGCGGCTGATCGCCTTCGACACGGTCAACCCGCCCGGCAACGAGCTGCCCGTGCAGGAGCACCTCGAGGCGCTCCTCTCCGACGCCGGCTTCCACTGCGAGCTGCTCGGCGCGAACGGCGAGCGCCCCAACCTCGTGGCGCGTTTGCCGGGCCGCGCCGAGGGCCCCACGCTCTGCTGGCTCGGCCACGTCGACACGGTGCTCGCCGACCCCGCCGAGTGGCGGCGGGACCCGTGGTCGGGCGAGCTGGCCGAAGGGTACGTGTGGGGGCGGGGGGCGCTCGACATGAAGGGCCAGGTCGCCGCCGAGGTGGCGGCCGCGGCCACGCTCGCGCGCTCGGGGTGGCGGCCGGCGCGGGGGGAGCTGCTGGTCGTGATCGTCGTCGACGAGGAGACGGGCGGCGCGCTCGGCGCGGAATGGCTCACCCGCACCCACCCCGAGCAGGTCCGCTGCGACCTGCTCGTCAACGAGGGCGGGGGCGCGGTGTTCGAGTATGGAGGCCCGCCCACCCGGCGCCGCTACGGGGTGTGCTGTGCGGAGAAGGGCGTGTTCCGCTTCACGCTCACGACGGAGGGGGTGGCCGGGCACGCCTCGATGCCGAAGATCGCCGACAACGCGCTGCTGAAGATGGGGCCGTTGCTGCAGCGGCTCGCCGCGCGCCAGCCGGCGTACACGCTCACGCCCGAGGTGGAGGCGTTCCTGCGCGGGGTCGGCGAGGACCCCGCCGACCCCGCGGGCGCGCTCGCCAACCTGCGCGCCGCCGACCCGCGGCTGGCGAGCATGTTCGAGCCGATGCTCGGCGTGACGTTCGCGCCGACCCGCATCCGCGCCTCGGAGAAGATCAACGTGATCCCCTCCCGCGCCGAGCTGCGCGTGGACTGCCGCGTGCCGCCCGGCCTCGGCGAAGCGGAGGTGCTGCGCGGGGTCGAGGAAGTGTTCGGCGCGAGCGCGGGGGCGGGCATCACGGACGCCGCCGCGGAGTCCGACGACGCCGGCGACGGTACGGGCCCGCCCTTCCAGCTCGACTTCACCGAGCGGGTCGTCGGCAACCGCTCGGCGGCAGACTCGCCGCTGATGGACGCGATCCGCGCATGGATCGCCGCGCGCGACCCCGGCGCCGAGGTCGTGCCGGTCGTGCTCCCCGGCTTCACCGACTCCCGCCACTTCCGCGCGGCCTTCCCCGAGTGCGTCGCGTACGGCTTCTGCCCCCAGCGCCACCAGTCGTTGCTGGAGAGCAAGCCGCTGATCCACGGCGCCGACGAGCGCATCGACGTGCGCGACGTGGGCTTTGCCGCGGAATTCTTCAGCGACCTCGCGCGTTTCATTCTTGGCAGGGCTTAGGCCCTAAGTGGTGCGCACGCCGCCGGGCGTGCGGCATACTACGTACACGAGCCAAGGAGGGTGACTGGAGTGACATGGCCACGGAAGTAGGCGCAGCAGGCGCGACACTGGCGGCGGTGTGGCAGGCGACCGGCGCGATGGTGGCCACCTTGCGCCACGTGAGCGCGTCCGCCATCGCGGCGAACACCGTCGCGGTGCGTCACGTGATCCTGCCCCTCCCCCCGCCCGCGCTGCCGGCCGTCTCGATCACCCACAAAATCCAGGAATGGGCTGTGAACTGGGAGCCGGTCGTCGCGATCCTGTTCTTCAGCGCGCTCGTCTTCCTGATGTGGCGCATGTTGAAGGTGATGCCGCGGGTCAAGCCGCAGCAGATCAAGCCCGCCTCCGACCAGTCGGTCGGGTGGGACGACATCGCCGGCGTCGAGGAAGCCAAGTCCGAGCTGCAGGAGATCGTCGAGTTTCTGCGCGATCCCGCGCAGTTCCACAAGCTGGGCGCACGCGTCCCCCGAGGGATGCTCCTGCACGGCCCCCCGGGGACCGGCAAGACGCTGCTCGCCAAGGCGGTCGCGCACGAGTCCGGCGCGCAGCTTCTTCGCGCAGTCGGCGGCCTCCTTCGTGGAGATGTTCGCCGGCCTCGGCGCCGCGCGCATCCGCCGCCTGTTTCGCGATCGCGCGCAAGCACGAGCCCGCGATCATCTTCATCGACGAGCTCGACGCCGTCGGCGGCCGGCGCGGGATGGACATCTCCGGCGAGAAGGACCAGACGCTCAACCAGCTGCTCGTCGAGATGGACGGCTTCACCACCTCCGGGCGCGTCGTGGTGATCGCCGCCTCCAACCTGCTGGAGAAGCTCGACCCGGCGCTGCTGCGCCCCGGCCGCTTCGACCGCCAGATGTTCGTCGCGCCCCCGGACGTCAAGGGCCGCGAGGGGATCCTGGCGGTGCACACCCGCAACA
This sequence comes from uncultured Solirubrobacterales bacterium, assembly GCA_963821775.1. GTDB lineage: Bacteria > Actinomycetota > Thermoleophilia > Solirubrobacterales > Solirubrobacteraceae > Palsa-744. The sequence goes on from CAWGFB010000004.1 coordinate 395,452, forward strand.
AGCCGCTGCACGAAGTGGACCTCGCGCTCGTGGCCCGACAGACCAGTCGGGCTCACGGGCGCCGACCTGGCGAACATCTGCAACGAGGCCGCGATCTTCGCCGCTCGCCGCCACGCGTCCCACATCACTGACGCGGACTTCGACGGGGCGCTGGAGCGCGTGATCGCCGGCATGCAGTCGCACCGCGTGCTGAACGACCACGAGAAGCATGTCGTCGCCTTCCACGAGGCCGGCCACGCGCTGTGCGGCGAGCTGCTGCCCTCCGTGGACCGCGTGCACCGCATCTCGATCGTGCCCCGCGGGCGGGCGCTCGGCTACACGCTCAACCTCCCCGCCGAGGACCGCTACCTGAAGACGTCGTGAGGAGCTGATCGACTACATGACCGATGCTGCTCGGCGGGCGCGTCGCCGAGCAGGTCGTGTTCGGCGCAGGTCACCACGGGCGCCTCCGACGACCTCAAGCGCGTGGCCGACATCGCCCACTCGATGATGCACGACTTCGCGATGGGCAACGCCACCGTCGGGCGCTCACCCGAAGGGGACGTGCGCCTCTCGGAGACGACGCTGCGGATCCGCGACGAGGAGCGCCAGGACCTGATCGAAGACGCCCGCCGCGCGGCGCTGAAGCTGATCCTCGGCCACCGCGACCTGCTCGACGCGCTCGCCGCCGAGCTGCTCGCGCAGGAGGTGCTGGAGCGCGAGGCGATCGACCGCATCATGGCCGGCACGCCGCGCCTGGAGCGCGCGCCCGGCGTGGGGCTGCGGGTGGCCGCCGCCACACCGCTCCCGGCGGGGACGGCGGCGGGCAGCGGCCCGGTCGCGGGCGGCGAGGCGCCCGCCCGCGGGTAGCGTCCCGGTCACACGGAGGCGCCCGGCCGCGGCAGCGTGGAGCCCGGCCCCAGGTAGACTCCCCGGGGTGTTCGACACCATCGACCACGTCGGCATCGCCGTCGCCGAGCTGGAGCCCGCGCTCGCCCTGTGGCGCGACGGCATGCGCCTCGACGTCGCCCACCACGAGACCGTCACCGAGCAGGGCGTCGAGGCCGTGCTGCTCGACGTCGGCGAGAGCCACGTCGAGCTGCTCGCGCCGCTCGGCCCCGACACCCCCGTCGGCAGGTTCCTCGCCAAGCGCGGCCCCGGCCTGCACCACGTGGCCTACCGGGTCTCCGACATCGAGGCAACTCTGGCCGAGCTCTCGCAGGCGGGCGTCGAGCTGATCGACAAGACGCCGCGTGTGGGGATCGGCGGCTCGCGCGTCGCCTTCCTGGAGCCGAAGTCGACCGGACGGGTGCTCGTGGAGCTCGTCGAACCGGTGCGCCACGCCGTGGGCTCGCCGGCCGGCGGCACAGGCGCCGCGGAGGACGCCCGCTGATGGCAAGGATGCGCCGCATGAGCATCGGCTTCCACGGCGGCCAGGTGCTCGCGCTGCGGGTCAGCGACGATCAGCTGGAGAAGCTGTGCAAGGCGCTCGGGCGATCGCGGCTGGCACGAGCTGCAGACCGAGGACGGCCCTGTGCGCCTCGACCTCGGGCAGGTGGTCTACGTGCGCTCCGAGGAGGAGGACCAGCGCGTGGGTTTTGGCGCCTGACGGGTCGGCGGTCACAGTGCCCTCCCTCGACGAGCGCATCCTGCGGTGGGCGCGCACAGCAGGCCACACCCCCGAGGCGCGAGCGCGCCGTCGCGCGCTTCTCGCGGCTCGGCGAGCACGGCGCCGTGTGGCTGGCGCTCGGCGCCGCCGGGTGGGCACTCGACCCTCCACGTAGAGCCCGCTGGCGCGAGGCGACGTCGACGGTCGCCGGCGCGTTCGCGCTGAACACCGCGCTGAAGCTGCTCGTGCGCCGCCGCCGCCCGAGCTGCCCGGCCTGCCGCCGCTCACCGCGACGCCGACGCGCTGAGCTTCCCGAGCGCCCACGCCACGACCTCGTTCGCCGGCGCGCGCGCGTACGCGGCGGCTGGGGCTGCCGGCGGCGCCGCTGTACGCGCTGGCGGGCGCGCTGGCGGCGTCGCGGCTGTACCTCGGCGTGCACTACCCGTCCGACGTCCTCGCCGGCGCGCTGCTCGGCAGCGCCGTCGGCCGCGGGGGCGCGGTGAGCACCCGTATCGGCATCGTCGGGCTGCCCAACGCGGGCAAGTCCTCGCTCTTCAACGCGCTCACCAAAGCCGGCGCGGAGGCGGCCAACTACCCGTTCACGACGATCGAGCCCAACGTCGCGGTCGTGCCGGTCGTGGACCACCGCCTGGACGAGGTCGCCGCCACCGTGGGCGCCTCGCGAGGTCGTGTACGACACGATCGACTTCCACGACATCGCCGGCCTGGTGGCGGGCGCGTCGCAGGGTGAGGGCCTCGGCAACCGCTTCCTCGCCAACATCCGCGAGACCGACGCGATCGTGCACGTGGTGCGCGCGCACACCGACGCCGGCGTCGTGCACCCCGAGGGCGAGGTCGACCCGCTGCACGACATCGAGACGATCGAGGCCGAGCTCGCGCTCGCGGACCTCGAGCAGGCCGAGCGGCGTGTGGATCGCGTGGCGAAAACCGCCCGCGGGGGCGACCGCGCCGCTGCCGTGGAGGAAGCGTGGCTGCACGAGGTGGTCGCGGCGCTGCAGGGCGGTCGCCCGGTGCGCACCGTGCCCGTGCCCGAGGAGGCGCCCCATGCCGCGCGCGACCTCGGCTCGCTCACCGCCAAGCCGGTGCTGTTCGTCGCCAACGTCGACGAGGGCTCCGACGAGATCCCCGCCGCGATCGCCGCCCACGCCGCCGCCCAGGGCGCCGGCGCCGTCGCGGTCTCCGCGCGGATCGAGGCCGAGCTGGCCGAGCTGGACGACGAGGACGCCGCCGCGATGCGCGCCGACCTCGGCCTTTCCGAGTCAGGCCTGCAGCGCGTCGTGCACGGTGCCTTCGCGCTGCTGCGCCTGCTCGCCTTCTTCACTGCCGGCGAGGCCAAGCCCGCCCAGTCCTGGCACCTGCGCGAGGGCCTCACCGCCTGGCACGCCGCCGGGGAGATCCACTCCGACATCCAGCGGGGCTTCGTGCGCGCCGAAGTGATCGGTTGGCGCGAGCTCGTAGATGCCGGCGGCTACGCCGGCGCGCGCGAGCGAGGCACGCTGCGGTTGGAGGGGCGCGACTACGCGATGCGGGACGGGGACGTGATCACGGTCAAGTTCACTCCCTAATTGCACGACGCCGCCATCGCCGCTCGTCCGGGGCTACTGAAGACTAAATCAGAATTCTTCTGATCCGAGCAGTTCGCGCCGCCAAACATTTGGGTTGAGGATAGCGAGCGATTGCGCTCTCAGTGCATCTTCCAGTGCCGACCACGATGAGTGGCTCTCAAGGACGTCGTTTATCACGCGAGTCGGAACGTTCACACGTCGCTCGAGAGCATCGCGTCGGCTCTGGCGCACCTACAAGCCGACCCCCGCTTTGTGGGGTACGGGTCCAGTCGGCTGGCATGTTCACCAAGCGCTCAAGATCGTGCGTAGTAAGCCTGCCCGGCGGTGACCACTCGACGACCCGTTCGGCGCTGGGCCAGATGCGGCGGATTGCCCGCCTTCCAACGATCAGCGGGGGGTCAATCTCGGGCCGGGGACCGTCGTCGGCCAGTTCCCACCCGCTCACGTAGAGGATCACACGTCCTAGCCCAAATAGCTCAAAGTATCCGCGATCAACGGGTATGGCGATCACGTCGGGGGAGTCTGCGTCGAGTCTTGCGAATGCGCCGCCGCAGTGAGCGAACTTTGGGATGGATTGCGTAGGCGTCACCGCACCAATCCAGACACCGGTGCGAGCGGGTGGGCGCTTCTTGTATTTCTTGATCGCCGCGAGATTGTCCTCCGGTACGAACCCGCTGCCCACCTCGGCCAGCTCGGGGTACTTAATAAGCACCAGGTCTTGATGGCGCAACTACAACAGAAGAGCGACCTTGGTGGCCCACATGGCGAGCAGTTCCTGTTGCCCAGCCTCGATTTGAACTCGGGCTTCATGTCGGATCGACGGCCGCATGAACTGCATAACCTTGTTGTCGAGCTTGCGCATCCAGTTCCGGTTGCATGTGTCGCAGACGCGGTCGTCGATATAGACTTCGCCCTTGTCGCCGGGCATGACGAAATCCCCCCAGTAGGACTTGACCGGCGGCGTCACGTCCAACGCCTTGGCGACTTGATGGCCGATGATGTGCTCGCGCGTGAAGTCCTTCCGCTCGCACCACACGCATTCGCCAAACGGGACTGGCACGCTATCTTCGCCCTAAGTGACCGATCCGCACGAGCCGGAGCCTACACAGCAGACGCAGCCCAAGCCGGCGTCCGTGTGGACTTGGACGCACCGGGCCGAGACCCGGACACACAGGCTGATATCCTGGACGTATGAGTCTGATGCTCGCCCGCTCGGCAGCTGAGGTCGGCTGCAGCGAGCGCACGCTGCGCCGCCACGTCGCGGGCGGCCTGCTGCGCGGTCGCCGCGTCGCTCGCGGCCAGCTCGAACTCTCCCATGCGGAGGGCGCCTATCTGCGCGCTCACTGGGAGCTGCTCTCCACGCTGCTGTCCACGCTGCGCACCGAGCGCGACGTGCGCCTGGCGGTGCTCTTCGGCTCGACCGCGACCGGCGAGGACACCCCGGCCTCGGATGTGGACCTGCTGGTGGTTCACCGCCACCCGGGTTGGCGGACACAAGTGGACCTACGTATGCGACTGCGCCACGCCCTCGGTAGAGCAGTCGATGTCGTCATGCTGGAGCAGGCCGAGACGGTCCCATCGCTGCTTGCCGACGTGCTGCGCGAGGGGCGCGTGCTGGTTGACCGAGATGGCCTCTGGGGCACGCTTCTGCAGCGTCGCGAGGAGATCCTGGAGGCGGGCGCTCGTGAAGACGAGCTGATCATGGCCCGGGCGCACGCGACGCTGGCGGAAGCAGGCGAGCGATTGGCACGAGCGTCTTGACGGCGGCAGGTCTCTCCAGAGGACAGCGCCGGATCGGTGTGATCCTCCAGGAGATTCCCGCCGCGCGTGAGCAGCTGCTAGTGGCGATGGAGGAGTTCGGGCCGGACTTCGAGGAGCCGCGGTTCCTTGCGGCGGCCCTGTCGAGCGATGCGCAGGAGCGCAACAAGGTGGCGGTCATCGAGCGACTCTACGAGATGCTGTTCAACTGGCTTCACGAGCTGGCCGCCCGCGGGCTCGCCGAGGGGCAGCGTCTCGGCGTGGTGGACAGGGCTTCCGGTCATCCGTGGCAACGACTCGCCGAGCTCGGCGTCATCTCACACGAGTCCGCCAAGCGTCTGCAGAAAGCCAAGGAGCTGCGCGACCTCCTCGCCCACGCCTATCCGCCCGCCAACTGGACGGATCTGCACGATGGTGTCCTGGTGCTCGTGGACGAGCTTGACCGCTACCTCGTCGGCTTCGCGCGCTGGGCGAGCGAAGAGGAGATCCTCGGGTCTTCCTGAGCGGTCTCGCTCGCCACCCAGCCTCAGCGCCCGACCGCGCAGAAGCCCTGGACCCTTAGATCGTCCCAAGCGTTGCGCGGATTCAGACGGTGTGCCTCGCGTTCGCGGTCCGCTTCGCGCTGTTCGAGCCACGCCTTGTACGGGTCGGCGGAGACCCTGCGCGCGGTGAGCATGTGCGTTTCGTGGCGGCTCGGGCTGGGTTGCGCCGTCAGCTCGATGCTCTGCGGGTGTGCGAGGCGGTCGGTCGATGATGCGTGGTGCAGTGAGTGCCTGAGTGCTCGAAGCGGTCGCATGTGACAGTCTCCTGGCCTTGTGGTGTGGTGAGGGAAGGGTGCTCGATTAACCTTTTCGCGACAGCGCACGCGAGGTGCTGCCGACGCGCTCGAAGAAGGCAAGGATGCACGCTTTACGGGCCGTCTCACGGGGCGCTAAACGAACGGTTTAGGGCTATCCCCGAACACCACACGCACGTGTCGGTCGAGGCATACAGGCGGCTGCCCGATTCGGGTGGTTCGTGTGGTACCAGAAGACCCACGCGCCCGGGGAGCCCAGGCGAAGGCTCAGCTGGCGCGGCGCGACTCGGCGCTCGACGGGCCTGCGGAGTGCAGCCCGACGAGCACCTCGACGACCCGGGGGTCGAACTGGGTGCCGGCGCCGCGGGCGAGCTCGGCGAGCGCCTCGGGGAGGCTCATCGCCTGCCGGTAGGAGCGGGTCGTGGTCATCGCGTTGAGGGCGTCGCAGGCGGAGACGATGCGTGCCTCCAGCGGGATCGCGGTGGCGCGCAGGCCATCCGGGTAGCCCGTGCCGTCCCACCGCTCGTGGGAGGAGCGGACGATTTCGCCGACCTCGCGCATGAAGCCCCCGACCTGCTCGAGCATCCGCTGGCCCTCGATCGTGTGGGTCTTGATTAGCGCCCACTCGCTCGTGCTGAGGGCGCCGGGCTTGTTGATGATCTCCTTGGGCACGGCGATCTTGCCCACGTCGTGCAGCAGGGCGCCGAACTCGACACCGCGACGCTGTGCGGCGTCGAGCCCGAGCGCCTCGGCGACGTCGAGCGCGAGGCGGACCACACCCTTGCAGTGCTCGCCCGTGTACGTGTCGTCGGCCTCGACCACGTCGCCCAGCACGAGCGCCGTGCCGCGGTAGGCGTCGCCCAGCTCGATCGCCTGCTCCAGGCGCACGCGCCGTTCGCGGGAGAAGTGCCGCAGGATCCCGAACAGGGGCGCGACCAGCAGCACCGCCCAACGGTGGTGGACGGCGGCCAGCGCCACGGCCAGCCCGAGCGGAGCGAGCGCCGCGTCGATCAGATACACCTCGCGCACCTCCCCCACGAGCTCCCGGGTGCCGATCCCGCCGCACAGCCGCTCCCGCGCGGCGCTGGCGGCGAAGTCGCCGACGAACTGCGCAGCGAGCGCGAGCGCCAGGACCGCGGGCCTGGCGCTCGGGCCCGGGCTGCCGGCGAGCAGCAGGACGAGCGCGGGCCCCAGGGCGAACCAGCTGTTGGCGGGCACCGCCAGCAGCCGGCTCGGCGCTAGGCGCCCGTCGAGGATCGCCGGCGTCATCCCCAGCGCCAGCGCGACCGTGACCAGAGCCGGCACCAGCGGGACGGGCAGGGCGAACAGCATCGGCACGAACACCGCCTGCGTGGGCACCGTGAACCCGGAGCCCACGTCGATGCGGATACGCCCCGCGACCGCGACGCCCACCACGTAGAGCGCCGCCAGCGGGAGTGAGAAGGAGCGCCCGAGCGGCGCGCTCACGACAAGCGCGGCCGCCGCGCACGCGAAGGCGCCACCGACGAGCAGCTCCCCGCGCAGCTCGGCGGAGCCCATCCCCTGCCCTTCGCGCTGGAAGGCGCTTCGCGCGCGCTCGGACTCGGTGATGGCGTACGCCGACACGGTCTACCCCTGACACTTATCGCCCCGCCCGCCGTGCGGCTTGAGCGCGCAACGGCTGGCCCGCAGGGGAACTCCCGCTTGAGTCCAATGAACAGAATAGCTTCTCGCTACGCGGGGTAGATCCGAATTATTGGAGTGCCGCGGGAGTGCCGATTCATACATGCGTCCAAGCCGCTCCCCGCGGAGCGCCCGATGCTGCATGCTGGCCGCTCTCAGCTCACTCGCACATACTGAAAAAGGCAAACCCGTCGTGAGACGGGGACGCAAAGCAAGAGGTCTCCACCCGAGGGACGGCGGGCACCGCCCCCTCCGCGGCGCAGACGGCTCAGCTGCCGGCGACCACGGAGGCTCTTGTGTTCTCTTTTTCATCCTTCTTCAGGCGTACGCTCCCGGCCCTGGGTGGCGTCCCGCTCCTCACGGCCACCCTCCTCCTCGCGCTGGCGCCGGCCACCCCCGCGCAGGCGGCGCTGCTGAGCACCGGCGCCTGCAACGAAGCGGCGCTCACGCAGCCGTTCGCGCAGTGGGGCGACTCGAACTACTACGAGCTGGTCTCCCAGGGCAACTTCGAGGGCTCGCTGTCGGCATGGACGCTCACCGGCGGCGCCCACCAGGCGCCGGAAGGCGAGCCCTACGACGTCGCCGGCGAAGTCGGCCACGACTCGCTCGCGCTGCCCGCGGGCGCGACGGTGCAGTCGCCCTTCACCTGCGTCAACGCCAGCTACCCCTCCTTCCGGTTCTTCGCGCGCCAGCGTGGCCTGCTGGCGACGTTGCTGGTCCAGGTCGTCTACAAGACCGCGCTCGGGCCGCTCACCGCGTCGCTGGGCGTGGTGGCGCTGAGCGGCAGTTGGCAGCCGACGCTGCCGATGCTCACCGACTCGATCGTCGGCGGGGTTCTCTCGGGCGGGACCGGGCAGGTGGCGTTGCGCTTCACGGCGCTCCTCGGGGAATCGCGGATCGACGACGTCTACATCGACCCGCGCATGCGCTGAGCCTCGGTGGTGGCGCGGGCGGGCCGGCCGGGGGTCGGCCCGCTCAGGCCCCGGCCAAGTCCTCCAGCCGGTCGGCCAGGCGTTGCATTCCCAGCTCGCGCGCGGCGGCCGCCCCCGCCGCGTAGTCGGTGGGGCAGTCCGGGGGGCGCTCCACGGCGAGCGGCACGAGCGTGGCGATCCGCTTGAACGTCACCAGCAGCTCGGCGTGCTCGCGCAGCGCGGCAGCCACCCGCGGGCGCTCCGGCGTGACGCCCAGCGGCGCGAGCCCGTCCTCGGACCACCCCACCGCGCGCAGCGCGCCCTCCAGCGAGCGGTGGCGGCGCAGCAGCTCGGCGGCGCCCTTCGCGCCGATCCCCGGCGCGCCCGGCAGGCCGTCGGAGGGGTCGCCGCGCAGGGCGATGAAGTCGGGCACCTGCTCCGGGGCGACCCCGTAGCGCTCGAGCACCTCCTGGGGCCCGACCTCCACCGGCTCGCCGTCCTTGCGCAGCTCGAGCACCGCCGCGCGCTCGCCCACCGCTTGGAAGAGGTCGCGGTCCGCGGTGAGCAGCAGCGCCCGGTCGCCCGCCGCCGCCTCGACGCCGGCGTAGGAGAACATCACGTCGTCGGCCTCCAGGTCCTCGCTGCCGTGGACGGTCCACCCGAAACTCGCCAGCAGGTCGGGGGCCAGCTCCCACTGCCGGGCGAGCTCCGCCGGCATCGGGTCGCGGTGCGCGTGGTAGGGGGGGTACAGCTCCACGCGGTAGGCCGCCTGCTCCGCCCCCATGCACGCCACGAGGGCGCGCGGCGGGCGCGCTTGCAGCGCGGCGAGCAGCGCGTTGACGGTGCCCAGCAGCGCGTTCACCGGCCGGCCCTCGCCGTCGACGATCGAGCTCGGCAGCCCAAAGTGCGCGCGGTACAGCAGCCACGGCACGTCGGCGATCAGCAGCGGGGCGCCCACCCGCAGAGCGTACGCGCCTACGGCGGCGTCGTCCCCCCGCCTTCCCCCGCGACCGCGCCGCCCGCGGGGACGGTGCCGCCTTCGGGGACGGCCGGCGTCGGCGTGGGCGTGGACGGGCCGGACGGCGGGGTGGCGCCGGGGGTTTCGGGCGCGGCCGGCACTTCGGGGGCGCCCGCCCCCGGGGCCGGCGCGACGTAGTGGCTCAGGTCCGGCTCGGCCTGCACGCCGTGGGCGGTGCGCACGGAGAAGTACGCCCACGTGTCGTCGAGACCGAGACGGGCCTCCAGTTCGGGGCCGCTGACTTCGGTGCGGCCGGCGGAGCCGAGCACGTACGCGGCGACGATCCGCGGCGAGTAGCCGCGGTGCAGCACCTCAATGCCGCGGAAGGCGCCGCGCACCAGGCCATGCAGGCGCGCAGCGGCCGTGGCGAAGCTCATGCTCACGCTCCAACGGTGCTCCGGGCCCTGATCGTAGGGGTCTGGCACGCCCCGCAGCCACGGCTCGGAGGCGGCGCTCGCAAACGCGTTCTGGACGCTCTCGGTCAGCCCGCCGGAGCTCGAGAAGTAGTACGTGATCGCGGGCTGCCCGTCGTAGGTCACGACCTGGCCCGCGGTCGCCGCCACCGCTTCGTCGGTGCGCGAGGTCTGCGCCTTTGTGCCGAGGTACACCTGCGAGCGCGTGTCCGCGTACACGTCGAAGCGCGCGCCGCCCGCGTGGGCGGTGAGCGCGTACGTGCGGCTCGCGACCGCCTGCGCCTCCAGGGCCGCGAGCGGCCAGGTGGGCGGCATCTCCGCGCCGACCACGCCGCGCACGTAGGTTTCGAGAGGCAGCGCGTGGACGCGGCCGCCGATCAGCACCCGCACCTCCGTCGCCTGGGACACGGACCCCAGGGCGGTGCCGGTGTAGTAGTGAGCGAGGATCGCCTGGTAGCCGTACCCGTGCTCGGCGTACCCGAGCGCCCCCTCCTGGCTCATGCCCACCCCGTGTCCCCACCCGGCGCCGGAGATTTCGAGCGTCGCGGCCCCGGCCGCGGGCGCACACCAGCCCGCGAGGGCCGCGAGGAGTCCGACCGCGAGGGCACGCATGTACCCTGGATCGACCGACTCGGCCCTCGCCATGAGCTGCGAACGCCCTCCCCCATCCCCATCCCCCTCCCCCCACCATGAGCTGCGGCGATGGTCGCTAGCCCCGCCGAGCGGGCCGCGCTGGAGGCAGCCCCCACCGAGCTGTACATCGGCGGGCGCTGGCGCCCGGCGAGCGGCTCCGGGACGTTGCCCGTGGAGGACCCGGCCACCGGCGCCACGCTGGTGGAGGTCGCCGACGCGCAGCCCGCCGACGCGCTGGAGGCGCTCGCCGCCGCCGCGGAGCGCCAGGCGGAGTGGGCCGCGTGGGCGCCGCGCGAGCGGGGCGAGGTGCTGCGCCGCGCGTACGAGGCGCTGAGCGCGCAGCGCGAGGAGCTCGCGCTGCTGATGACGCTCGAGATGGGCAAGGCGCTCGCCGAGTCCCGCGCCGAGGTCGCCTACGCCGCCGAGTTCCTACGGTGGTTCTCCGAGGAGGCCGTGCGCGTGCACGGCCGCTACATGGTCAACACGACCGGCGCGGGGCGGATCCTGACGATGCGCCAGCCCGTCGGCCCCTGCGTGTTTGTCACCCCGTGGAACTTCCCGATGGCGATGGGCGCGCGCAAGCTCGGCCCCGCGATCGCCGCGGGGTGCACGGCGGTCGTCAAGCCCGCACAGCAGACCCCCCTCTCGATGCTCGCGCTGACGCGCATCCTCGAGGAGTGCGGGCTGCCGGGCGGGGTGCTGAACACGATCACCGCGCGCCACTCGGGCGCCGTGATCGAGCCGCTGCTGCGCGACCCGCGCACGCGCAAGCTCTCCTTCACCGGCTCCACCGAGGTGGGGCGCACGCTGATCGCCCAGTCCGCCGAGCAGGTGCTGCGCGTCTCGATGGAGCTCGGCGGCAACGCGCCCTTCCTCGTGTTCGCCGACGCCGACCTCGACGCCGCCGTCGAGGGGGCGGTGACCGCGAAGATGCGCAACGTCGGCGAGGCGTGCACGGCGGCCAACCGCTTCCACGTGCACGCCTCGGTGGCGGAGGAGTTCGCCGCGCGGCTGGCGGCCCGGCTGGGCGCGCTGCGCACGGGGCGCGGCACCGAGCCCGACACCGACGTCGGCCCGCTGATCGACGAGCGCCAGCGCGCCGTCGTCGCGGAGCTGGTCGAGGACGCCGTCGCGCGCGGCGCGCGCGTGCTCACCGGCGGGCGCGCGCTCGACGGCCCCGGCCACTTCTACGCCCCCACGGTGCTCGCCGCCGTGCCCTCCGACGCGCGCGTGCTCGCCGAGGAGATCTTCGGGCCCGTGGCCCCGGTGGCGAGCTTCGCCACCGACGAGGAGGCGGTGGCCGCCGCCAACCGCACCGCCTACGGCCTGGTCGCCTACCTCTACACCCGCGACCTTGCCCGCGCGCTGCACGTCGCCGAGGCGCTCGAGGTCGGCATGATCGGCCTCAACCAGGGCCTCGTCTCGAACCCCGCCGCCCCCTTCGGCGGCGTCAAGCACTCCGGCTTTGGGCGCGAGGGAGGGTTCGAGGGGATCGACGAGTACCTGGAGACGAAGTACGTCGCCATTGAGGTGCGATAGCCGGCGCATATCGGCGTCCTCAGTCGCTCGCGTGCATAGCACGCCACGCTCCTTGCGTCCTTGATCTGCTTGGCTCTCGCACCTCAATGTGGGTGTCGCGCAAACCCTGGTCCGTCCGGGCAGGTTAAGAGACTTCAGGGCATGGCTATGAACTTCTTGGCGTGTGATCGTGAGCAGGCGTTCTTGATGCCCCCGGACCCGCGTGATTGGCTGCCGGAGGACCATCTGGCGTGGTTCGTGTTGGCGTCGGTCGAGGAGATGGATCTCTCGGCGTTCTATGGCGCCTACCGCGTGGATGGTTGGGGTCGGGCGGCGTTCGAGCCGTCGATGATGGTGTCGCTGCTGCTGTACGCCTACGCGAGGGGGGAGCGCTCCTCGCGGGGGATCGAGCGCAAGTGCGTGGAGGACGTCGCCTACCGGGTGATCGCGGCCCAGCAGAAGCCCGATCACGCGACGATCGCGAGGTTCCGTGCCCGCCACGAGGACGCGCTGGCGGAGCTGTTCAGCTCTGTGCTTGGGTTGTGCAAGCAGGCGGGGCTGGTGAAGGTCGGGGTGATCGCGATCGACGGCACGAAGGTGCACGCGAACGCCTCGCATCACTCGAACCTCGACTACGAGCAGCTCGCCCGGGAGATCCTCAAGGAGGCCGGCGAGATCGACGCGGCCGAGGACGAGCTCTACGGGGATGCGCGCGGCGATGAGCTGCCCGAGCACCTGCGGACCAGCGAGGGGCGTCGTGGCCGCTCTGCAGGAGGCCAAGGAGAAGCTCGAGCGCAGAGCGCGCCGAGAACGAGAGCGCGAAGAGCGAGGCGGCCGGCTGAGGCCGGTAGGCTCCCGGGGTGAAGATCGAGCTTGACCCAGAGGTGATCGTCGCCCGGACTCAGGGCCGCGACGGATGGTTGCGCGAGGCTCGCCACCAGCTCGACGAGCACCGCCGCCGGGAGGCAAAGCCAATCCCCCGCTCACGCGCCGAGCGGCTGCTGGAGGCAGAGCGACGCCTTCAGCAGGACCTCGAGGTCGAGCGGCCAGCGAACGAGGCGTATGAGCACTACCGCGCGCACGGACGGGACACCCAAGGCCGACGGCTCGGCCGCCCACCGAAGCCATATGAGCCGCCCGAGACCCCCGCCGGGAAGATCAACACGACCGACCTGGACTCGCGCAACGTGAAGACCCCGCGCAGCTACACCCAGGGCTACAACGCCCAGGCCGTCGTGAACGAGGAGCAGATCGTGCTCGCGGCCGAGGTGACCGCGAGCTCCCCGGACTTCGGTCACCTCGAGCCGATGGTCAAGGCCACGAAGAGCGAGCTCGAGGCGATTGGTGTGACAGAGACGCCAGGGGTCGCGGTTGCCGACTAGCGGCTACTGGAACGAGCAGCAGATGGACAACGTCGTCGCCAACGAGCACGTCCAAGTGCTGATCCCGCCCGACGCCGGCAAGCGCGACACGCCTCGGCCGGGGTGGCACGGCGGGCGCTACACCTCGATGCGCGAGGCACTCGCGACCGACTACGGCGGCGGGCTCTACCGAAGACGAAAGGCGATGGTCGAGCCGGTGTTCGCACAGACCAAGCACAACCGGCGCATCAATCAGTTCCAGCGACGAGGCAGATCCGCCGCACGCTCGGAATGGCGGCTGATCACCGCCACCCACAACCTACTGAAGCTCCACAAGCACCAGATAGCCGCCGCAGCGGCCTGAAAGACGCCCCGACGGCCACCGGGCCGCCGTCGCACCTACGGCCCGAGCAGCACAACAACCACACGCCGGCCGATCGCCGCCGCCAACCTCGCTACCACCGCGGCCGCGGACCTTTGCGCGACACCCACCAATGGGGCGAGTAGACAGATTGGCTCGGCTACTGACCTTTCTCCAGCTGTTCGATGCCTACCGCGTTGGTAGGCGCCGTGAGCGTGACCGGCCGGTCCCATTCTCTGAAGGTGATCGCGCCGCCGCCCGCGCCGAGCTTGGCGATCTCGATCGGGTACGCCGGGCCGGTCGTGGCGACGTAGAGGGTGCCACCCTGCGAGGTGTCCCTGACGCCCACCGCGGCCTGCCCCGCGACCGTGGTCGTGCCAGCCTTTACGAGCGTCTGCGGGCGCGCGAGGGCGGAGCTGAGCACGCTGTCGAGCAGCCCGCGCAGGCCGGTCAGCGAGGAGAGGCCCGCGAAGCTGGAGTTGGAGACCGGCGCCTTCAGCCACTTGCCCTGCAGCAGCTGCGCCGCGGATGAGCCGGCGAAGTGGCTGTAGAAGGCGGGGCTGCCTTTGATGTAGACCGTCCCGTCGAGCTCGATCAGTTCGAAGCTCAACCCGTTCTCCGTGAGCCGCCCGCTCCCGCCCTTGCCGGCGACGAGGCTCAGGTCGAGCGTGATCGGCGCACCGGCCGCGACCGTCGAGCCCGTCACATGCACGGAGCTCGCGCCGGCCGCCGCCGCTTTTGCGGCCGCCACGATCTCCGCGGGCGACTTCGACGCCACACCGTTGCCGGAGGAGGAACTCCCGCAGCCCGCGAGCGCCGCGAGCGCGAGCAGGAGCGCCGCGCACGCAACCGATGGCAGCCGGGAACGCACGCGGGGCACTGTATCGGAGGGTACGGATGGGGCGTCGGAGCGCCGGGCGGCCCTGGAACGCCGGGGGCCGGGAGCGAACGACGGCGCACCGGCAGCGTGGGACCCGAGTCGGGCTCGCACGGACAGAGGCCGGCATCGAACATCCGTCCATCGCCGCACGCTCGCGCGTTCGTCCACGCCGTGCCGCGGGCACTCAACCGACACGGCGCGCGCGCCGAGCGCGCGAACGAGGCAGCCGAATGGAGGAAATGCGCGAAACGTGGAGTACTGTCGGACGTGTGGGGATGCGATCTGCCGCTCGTCCTTCGCCGCGCAGCCGCCTGCGCGGCCTGCTGCCGCTGACGCCGCTGGTGGCGGTGCTGGCCGTGGCGGCGCTTGCGGCCGTGCTCGCCCACACGCCGGGGCCGACGGCGGTCTACGTGGCCATCGCGGCAGCCGCCGCCGGCATGCTCGGGTGGCGCGCCGGGGAGAGCCGCCGCGCGGCGCTGCAGCGCGAGGTGGACGACCAGTCGGGCGAGCTGCACCGGGCGCTCACCGAGCTCGAGATCGCCCAGGCGGAGACCGTGCGCCGCCTCTCGATGGCGGTCGAGTTCCGCGACGAGGACACCGGCGCGCACATCGAGCGGATGGGGCGCTTCTCCACGCTGCTCGCGGAGCGGGTCGGCCTCGAGCTCGAGCTCTGCGAACGGCTCTCCTACGCCGCGCCCCTGCACGACGTCGGCAAGGTGGCGATCCCCGACGCGATCCTGCTGAAGCCGGGCGCGCTCACCGCGGAGGAGCGCGCGATCGTGGAGACCCACACCGAGGAGGGCCACCGGCTGCTGGCCGGCTCCTCCTCCTCGATCCTCGAGATGGCGGCCACGATCGCGCTCAGCCACCACGAGCGGTGGGACGGCTCCGGCTACCCGCGCGGCCTCGCCGGCGAAGAGATCCCGATCGAGGGGCGGATCGTGGCGGTAGCCGACGTCTTCGACGCGCTCACCTCCGACCGCGTGTACCGCGCGGCGTACTCGGTGGAGCAGGCGGTGCAGATGATGCGCGGCCAGCGGGGCGCCCACTTCGACCCCGAGCTGCTCGACGCCTTCCTGGACGTGCTCTCCAGCTCCGGCCCCGACGCGCGCCCCGCCGCCGACCCCGGGGCGCTGCTGGCGAGCGTCGCGCACACCTACCTGCAGGCGATCGAACGGGGCGACGCGGTCACCGCCGAGGGCGCGATCGCGCAGGCGATCGAGGACGGCGTCGACGCGACCGACCTCCCCACCGCCGTGATCGAGCCGGCGCTGCGCCGCGTGGCGGAGCTTCGGCAGCGGGGCGCCCTGGACGCCGACCGCGAGCGCACAGCGGTCGTGATCGCGCGCAGAGTGCTCGCCACGCTGCGCCGCTACGTGGCCGGCCGCCAGGAGGACCCCCGGGCGCTCGTGGGGATCGACGCGGCGATCGCGCTCGTGGAGGAGCGTCTGGACCCCGCCGAGCCCGATGGCGGGCCGCCGCGGGAGCGCGCGGTTGACGTGCAGGCCGTGGGGTAGGGCAACTCAGGCGCGGCTGCCCCGCGATCGTGGCTCACGCGCTCCGGTGGGCCGTCGGCTAGATTCCCGCCGATGGCGGAGAGACGGGCACTTGTCACCGGCGGAGCCGGGTTCATCGGTTCGCACGTCGTGGACGCGCTGCTGGCCGACGGGTGGGAGGTGGACGTCGTCGACGACCTCTCCTCGGGCAGGGCGGGCAACGTGGCCGCGGCGGCCCGACTGCACCAGCTCGATATCACCGACCGCGCGGCGCTGCACGCCACGGCCGAGGAGGTTGGTCCCACCGCGATCTTCCACCTAGCGGCGCAGGCCAGCGTGACGGCGTCGGTGGAGAACCCCAACCGCGACTGCGAGGTCAACGTGCAGGGCACACTGAACGTGGTGGACGTCGCCGGGCGCCTGGGGGCGCCGGTCGTGTTCACCTCCACCGGCGGCGCGCTGTACGGGGACGAGGCGCCGCGGCCCACCCCCGAGGAGCGGATCCCCGCCCCCCTCTCCCCTTACGGCGCCTCCAAGTGGGCGGCCGAGGCGTACGTCAACACGTGGTCGCTGGCGGGCGGTGTCCCCCACGCGGTGTGCCGCCTCGGCAACGTGTACGGCCCCCGCCAGAACCCGCACGGCGAGGCCGGCGTGGTGGCGATCTTCAGCCACCGTCTGCACGTGGGCGAGGCTCCCACGCTGTACGGCCACGGCGCACCCACGCGGGACTACGTGTACGTGGAGGACGTGGTGCGCGCCCTGCTCGCCGCCTCCGGCCGCCGCGGCACGTTCAACATCGCCACCGGCGTGGAAAGCAACGTCACCACCCTCTGGAACGCGCTGCGCGACGCGGCCGGCAGCACCCTCGAGCCCCAGCTGGCGGACCTGCGCCCGGGCGAGCTGCAGCACTCCTGCCTGGACATCGCGCGCGCCGCGCGCGATCTCGGCTGGCGCCCGCAGGTCACGATCGAGGACGGGCTGCGGCGGACCTACGCGACGCTGGTCGCCGGGTTCCAGGCGCGGGAGGGCGCGGAGTCCGGTTAGACCTCCGGCTCCTCGACCGACGCGACGGCGAACACGATGTGCCGGCGCGCAACCACGAGGAAGGGGTGGCTCTCGGAGGCGCTGCCGTCGAGCGGCTGCACCGTCGCCTCGGTGAGCGTGAGGAACTCCCGCTCGGACGCGTTCAGCAAGTCCGAGACGCGGGAGCGGTAGCCGTCGCGGGCGAGCGTCAGCAGCCCCTCGATGCGGTGGCGCGGGGTCTCGAGTCGGATGCGCTCTTGGCGGTGCTCCATGCCCGCCTCAGGTGATGCGCTCGCGTACCCGCGCGGGCAGCCCGGCGCGGGCGATCGGGGTCATGGGCCCGCCCACCCCGCCGGTCTCGGCGGGGGGGTTGCGCTCCTCGCGCACGATGTACAGCGGGCGGTGCTTGACCTCGTCGTAGATGCGCCCGACGTACTCGCCGATGACCCCCAGCGCGATCAGCTGGATCCCGCCGAGCAGCAGGATCGCGATCGTCAGCGAGCCGAAGCCCGGCAGGTAGGAGCCGGCGAAGTGCAGGCCGACGACGACCGGGATGGCGACGAACGCGAGGCCGGCGGAGAGCAGGCCGAGGTACGTGGCCAGCTGCAGCGGCACGTGCGAGAAAGAGGCGATCGCGTCCAGCGAGAAGCGCAGCATCTTGCGCAGCGTGTACTTGGTCTCGCCGGCGTGGCGGGCGTCGCGCTCGTAGGGGACGGCGGTTTGGGTGAAGCCGACCCACACGGTCATGCCGCGCAGGAAGCGGGTGCGCTCGGTCATCGTCAGCAGCGCGTCGAGCGCGCGGCGGTCGAGCAGGCGGAAGTCGCCGGAGTTGGGCTCGAGGTCGACCTGGGCCAGCCGGTCGAAGAGCTTGTAGAACCACGAGGCGGTGGCGAGCTTGAACGCGGTCTCGCCCTCGCGTTGCTCGCGCACCGCGTACACCACGTCGGACCCCGCTTCCCAGCGCGCGACCATCGTCGGGGATCAGCTCGGGGGGGTCCTGCAGGTCGGCGTCGATCATCGCCACGACGTCGCCCACGGCGTGCTCGAGGCCGGCGGTGAGCGCGGCCTGGTGCCCGAAGTTGCGGGAGAGGTGGACGACGCGCAGGCGCGGGTCCTCGTCGGCGATGCGGTCGAGCAGCGCGGGCGTGCCGTCGGTGGAGCCGTCGTTGACGAGCACGAGCTCGAAGGTGTAGTCCGCGACCGCCGCGCACGCGCGGCGCACGAAGCGCTCGACGAGCTCCTCCTCGTTGTAGACAGGCGCGACCACACTGAGGAGCGTGGGCGAGCGGGGTTGGGAGTCGGGCATCGGGTCGGCCAAGCTGCTAAGTAGCAGGCGTGCAGAGTGTAGAGGAGGCCGCGACGATGAAGCCGGCCACGACAAGCGTAGAGGACGCCCCTAAGGCGCAACTCAACCGCACGCTGGTGGCGCAGTTCGTCAAGTTTGGGATCGTCGGGCTCTCGAACACGGCAATCTTCTTCGCGGTGTACGCGGGGCTCGTGGACGGCCTCGGCGTGTGGTACCTGGCGGCCTCGGCGTGCGGGTACTCGGTGGGGATGGTCAACGGCTTCCTGTGGAACCGCCGCTGGACCTTCCGCGGCCACGTGGGCGACGCGCTCACGCCGGTGCGGTGGTTCGTCGTGCAGGGCTGCGGCCTGGCGGCGGACCTCGGGCTGGTCTTCCTGTTCGTGCACGACCTCGGCATGGACAAGCTGGTCGGCCAGGCGTGCGCGATCGCGCTCGTGGTCGTATGCACGTTCCTCGCGAACCGCGCGTGGACGTTCCGGATGCACCCGGCGACGTAGGGCTCGCGAAGCAATAGATGGCGGGATCGGGGTGCTCGGCTGGTGGATGCCCAGACGTCGCACGCGAGCGCAGGCGTACCGGTAGTACGTCGAGCATCGTGGGTGGCGGCTGGCGCCGCCAGACGAGTGCACCGGACCGTCAGATATTGATTCGCGGGCCCTTAGGGCCTACCGCAGCACCGCCAACAGCGAGAGCCCCGCGGGGATCCGCCCGCCGCGGGCGATCAACGCGGCCTCCAGATTCAGCGGCTGCTGCAGCGCCCAGTTCACCGGCGCGGGCGGCACCCACAGGTCGAGGCTCGATTCCGTGGTGCCGTGGTGCAGGCGGTCGAGCGCGCGGAGCGCGATCGCGACGGGCAGCAGCAGGGAGTTGAAGTGGGTGGCGTACGTGCACTCCCACCCCGCCTCGCGCGCCGCCCGCCGGAGCGTGGGGCGGGAGTAGCGGCGGCAGTGGTGGTTGATCTCGTCGTGCCCGGACCACAGCCACTGGTAGGCGGGCACGGTCACGAGCAGCGGCGCGCCGGGCGCCACCACGCGGCGCAGCTCGCGCAGCGCGCCGCGGTCGTCGGGGAGGTGCTCGATCACGTCCAGGCACACCGCGAGGTCGAAGGAGTCGGCGGCGAAGGGCATCTCCATCACCGAGCCCTCCACGACCTCGCCCACGTGGCGTCCGCGGGCGAGCTCGGCGGAGGTCGGCGAGAGCTCGACGCCCGTGACCTCACCGTGGCGCGCGAAGTCGACCATGTTGCGCCCCGAGCCGCAGCCCGCGTCGAGGATGCGCGCGCGGGCCGGTAGGTGCAGGCGCGCGATCGTCCGCTCCAGCACCCGACGGCGCCCGCGATACCACCAGTGCCCGTCCTCGACCCGGTGGGTTTGCAGCTCGTACTCGCGGTTCACCGAGTGCATCTTTCCCAAAATGGCCGCACGGCGCGGTGCGCTCCCCGCGCGCGGGGCGGCCCGCTCGTGCCTCACGTGTCGATACGACGCTCCTCACACACGCTGTGGACACGCCTTGACGAAAAGCTTGGCATGCCATAAACTCATCCAATGGCCATCCGAGAACCTGCCCGCTCCACGGCCGTCGAGGACTACTGCAAGGCGATCTTCACGCTGGAGTCCCGCCACGGGGAGCCGGTCGCCACGAACGCGCTCGCGGAGCGCCTGGAGATCACGCCGGGCTCTGTGTCGGGGATGCTGCGCAAGCTGGAGGAGCTCGGCCTCGTCGCGCACGTCCCCTACCGCGGCGTGCGGCTCACGGAGCGGGGCCGGCGCGTGGCACTGGAGGTGATCCGCCACCACCGGCTGCTGGAGCTGTTCCTCGCGCAGACGCTGGACATGCCGTGGGACCGCGTGCACGCCGAGGCCGAGGTGCTCGAGCACGTGCTCTCAGAGGACCTCGAGCGGCTGATCGCCGCGAAGCTCGGCGACCCCGAGCTCGACCCCCACGGCGACCCGATCCCCACCGCCGATCTGCAGCTGCACGAGCCGCCGACGTGCGCGATGGAGAGCCTGGAGGCGGGCCAGAGCGGGAGGTTCGTGCGCGTGTCGGACTCCGACCCGGAGATGCTCCGCTACCTCTCCGAACGGGGCATCGCCCCGGGCGACCGCTTCGAGGTGCGCGACCGACAGCCCTTCGGGGGGCCTCTGTTCGTGAGGTTCGGCGGCGGCCAGGAGCACCCAATCGGCGGTCAGCTCGCGCGCGCGATGCGCGTGGATCTCGACCACGACCGCGAGGCGGCCACAGCGTGAGCGCCCAGCCCGTCGCGCAGGCCACCCCCGCCGCGCTCGAGCTCGAGCTCGAGCTCGGCCCAAGCGCGCTTGAGCGGTTGCTGGCGCGCGGGCGCGTGCGCGCCACGCTGGCGATGCTCGGCCCGGCCTTCGTCGCCTCGATCGCCTACGTGGACCCCGGCAACTTCGCCACCAACATCGAAGGCGGCGCGCAGTTCGGCTACCTGCTGCTGTGGGTTGTGCTGGTGGCGAACGTGATGGCGATGCTGATCCAGTACCTCTCGGCCAAGCTGGGGATCGTCACCGACAGCAACTATCCCGAAGTCGTGCGCGCGCACTTCCCCCGCGCGTTCACGTGGGGCATGTGGGTGCAGGCCGAGATCATGGCGATGTCGACCGACATCGCCGAGTTCCTCGGCGCCGCGCTCGGGCTGAACCTGCTGTTCGGCGTGCCGCTGCTGCCGGCCGGCCTGATCACCGGCGTGATCGCGTTCGCGATCCTCGAGCTGCAGACGCACGGCTTCCGCCGCTTCGAGCTGGCGATCACCGCGCTCCTGGGGATCATCTTCGCGGGCTTTCTGTATGAGACGCTGCGCATCGGCCCCTCCGTGCACGGCTCGCTGAAGGGGCTGCTGCCCGGCCTGCACGGCGCCACCTCGCTCTACCTCGCGGTAGGCATCATCGGCGCGACCGTGATGCCGCACGTGATCTACCTGCACTCGGCGCTCACCAATGGCCGCATGCCCTGCCGCAACGACCGCGAGCGCGGCCGCGTGCTGCGCTTCGAGCGCCTGGACGTGATCATCGCGCTCGGCCTCGCCGGTCTGGTCAACATGGCGATGCTGGCTGTCGCCGCGAAGCTCTTCCACACCCCTGCTCTCTCGGGTCTGCGCTCCATCCCGGAAGCCCACGCCCAGTTCGGTCACCTCGTCGGCGGCGGCGCGGCACTCGCGTTCGCGGTCGCGCTGCTCGCCTCCGGCGCCTCCTCCTCCAGCGTCGGCACGTACGCCGGCCAGGTCGTCATGGCCGGCTTCATCAACATCCGCGTACCGCTGCTGCTGCGCCGCGCGGTAACCATGATCCCCGCGATCGTGGTGCTCGCCGTCGGTGTCAGCCCCACCAGCGCGCTCGTGCTGAGCCAGGTCGTGCTGTCCTTCGGCATCCCTCTCGCGCTCGTGCCGCTCGTCATGGTCACCTGCCGTCGAGACGTCATGGGCGTCCACGTCAACCGCCGCCTCACAACCATCCTCGCCTGGGGCTGCGCCGGCTTGATCAGTGCGCTCAACGTCTTCCTGATCTACCAGGCGCTGGCGTAGGCTCGCAGGCGCCGCGTAGGCTCGCAGGCGCCGGCGCGGCTCGGCGAGGCGCGCGCGGGGTCGGTCTGCCCACGGCTCGGCGAGGCGCGTGCGGGTCGGTCTGCCCACGGCTCGGCGCGGCGCGCGCGGCTGTCGGCTGTCGGCCGACCTACCCGGTGCCTGCCTCACCGCCGGCGGCCTCCCTCACCTCCATCATCACGATCGCGCCGGCCACCGCGCCGCTGACGTCCGCGAGCGGCGCGGTGCGCACGCGGCAGACCACGTCGCGGCCGCGGCGGTCGCGCGCCTGCAGGCGCTGTTCCTCGTTCTTGGCGCCGGCCACGCTGGCGCGCAGCGCGCTGCGCAGTTCCCCCACCGGCAGGCCGATGTCGAGGTTGAACAGGTGCTTGCCGCGCACCTGGTCGATGTCCACGCCCCACAGATCCCGGGCGCGGTCGTTCCAGATCTGCACGCGCAGGTCGCGGTCGACCACCGCCACGCCCACGCCGAGGCTGGCGAGCATCGACTCCACCAGCACCGTGGCGCGGTTGAGCTCGCCGGTGCGCAGCCGCAGCTCCTCGTTCATCGTCTCCAGCTCCTCGTTGGAGGACTGCAGCTCCTCGTTCATCGTCTCCAGCTCCTCGTTGGAGGACTGCAGCTCCTCGTTCATCGTCTCCAGCTCCTCGTTGGAGGACTGCAGCTCCTCGTTGGTGGTCTCCAGCTCCTCGTTGGTGGACTGCAGCTCCTCGTTGGTGGTCTCCAGCTCCTCCACCGTCGACTGCACCTCCTCGTAGGCGTTCTCCAGCTCGTGCTTGGAGAGCGCCAGCTCTTCGGTCATCTTCACGTGGCGGGTGACGTCGCGGAAGGCGATGCCGGTGCCGGTGCGCTCGCCGTGGTTGCCCAGCGCCGACACCTCCAGCTCGAGGTGGTGCTCGGTGCCGTCGCGGTCGAACCACGTCACCCCGTCGGCGAACATCGGCCGATCCTGCTCGGCCGCCTGCTCGATCAGCGAGCGCAGCTCGAACGGGCGGTAGGAGATCTCGAGGTCCTTCAGCTCCGAGCCGATCTCGCGTTCGCCCACCCCGAACAGCGCCTGCAGCGGCTCGTTGCCCATCACCACCACGTCGTCCGCGTCCAGCACCAGCTGCGCCACCGGGCTCACCCGGAACGCCTCCAGCACCGTGTCGGGGATGTCGCGCCGGCGTGCTCGCAACGCCTGCCCGGTGAGCGCCTGCAGCGGCTCGCGCACGCGCAGCGCCGACACCTTGCGGAACACGCGCAACGGCAGCTCGACCGGTACGAAGCCTTCGGTGAAGGTGAGCAGCAGCTCCGACTTGCCCAGCACCAGCAGGCCGTCCTCGGCGAGCGCCGCATGTATGCTGCGCATCACCCCCAGCTGCGTCTCGGAGTTGAAGTAGATCAGCGCGTTGCGGCAGGTGAGCAGATCGAGGCGCGAGATCGGCGCGTCGTTGATCAGGTCGTTGACGCCGAAGATCACCGAGCGGCGCAGGTCCTTGGTGAAGCTGTAGTGGCCGTTGACGGCCTCGAAGTAGCGCTCGCGCAGCGCCTCGGGCACTGGCCCGATCTGTTTTGAGCTGTACACCCCCTGGCGCGCGCGCTCGACCGCGCCGGTGTCGACGTCGGTGGCGAAGATCTTCACGCGTTCGCGGTAGGCGTGCTCGCCGAGCGCCTCCGCCAGCAGCATCGCGATCGTGTAAGGCTCCTCGCCGGTGGCGCATCCCGCCGACCACACGCGGATCGGCTCGCGCTCGTCCTTGGCGGCGATCAGCGCGGGGATCACCTGCGCGGCCAGATAGTCCCACACCGGCTTGTCGCGGAAGAACGAGGAGACGTTGATCATGACTGTGGCGAACAGCTCGTTGAACTCATCGGGCGAGGCCTCCAGCTGGTCGGTGTAGCTCTGGTAGCCCTCGATCCCCAGCTGCTCCATGCGTTTGCCCACGCGCCGGCGCAGGCTGGCGCGCTTGTAGCCGGTGAAGTCGAACCCGCGGTGGTCGCGGATGTAGGCCAGCAGCGCCTCGAAGCGGTCGTCTTCGGCCGCGGTGCGGGGCGCCGGCAGCGGGCTCGCTCCGTCTCCGTCGCCCGCGACGGGGTGACTCGCAGTCACCGCTCAGCCTCGATCTGCTCACCCTCGGCGTCGTGGGGCGGCATGTGCGCGCCGCCGGCGCCCGCCTCGTGAGCGCCCGTCCGCCGATTGCCGCCCACCGCCTCGTGAGGGTTCGTGCGCCGATCGCCGCCCACCGCCTCGTGAGCGGGCATCTGCCGAGTGCTCCCGGCCTCCGCGGCGTGGCGCAGCTCCGCGGCGCGCCGCAGCGTCTCGTCGGCCTGCTCCTCGAACCAGCGCGCCGAGCGCTCGCGCCCCTGGTAGGAGGCGCGCGCGCCGAGCCGGCGCAACAGCACGCCGCGCTCGGTGAGGATCCGGATCGGTCGCCACACCGCGTTGTCGAGGCCCTCGCCCTGCGCCGCCAGCAGGCTGTCCGCCGTGTAGGCGTGCCCGGAGCGGCAGCGGTACATCGTCAGCCTCCGCTCCTGCTCTTCCCACAGCACGCCGCCGCACACCGGGCAGGTGATGTCGGTACGCATCCCCGGCGGCGCCGGCCCGTCGCCCTCGGCGAGGTAGGCGTCGAGCGGCGGGGGCGGGGCCCGCGGCGGCTCGGCCTCCCGCGTGGTGGGCGAGCTCACCAGCTCCTCGATGCGGCTCGCCAACTCGGCGGCGGGAAGCACGAAGTCGATGTCAACGCTCGCGATCGCGCTTTCGGGCATGCTCGGGAAGCCCGCCTCGGAGGGCAGTTGCACGAGTGTCCACCCGCCACGGGCGCGGATCTCGCGCAGGCCGGCGGCGCCGTCGTCGAGCATCCCCGAGACGATCACGCCGATCGCCCTGGCGCCGTAGGCGCGCGCGGCGCTGCGAAACAGCGGATCGATCGCCGGCCGCAGGCCGTGCTCGGTGGGGCCCTCGCTGAGCACCACGTGCCGGTCGTCCACAAGCATGTGCCGGCCGCGGGGCGCGACGTAGATGACCCCGTTGCGCAGTGTCTCGCCGTCGGCGGGCGTGAGCGCGTGCATGCTGCCGACGCGATCGAGGATCGCGGGCAGCAGGCTCATGCCGCTGGCGCCCACGTGCAGCACCACCAGCACCGGCGCGGCGAGGTCGGAGGAGAGCCGCGAGAGCAGCTCCGCCAGCACCTCGATGCCGCCGGCCGAGCCGCCGATGAACACGGCCGTGCCGGGCGCCGCCGTCCCATGCGCCGCCGTCTCGTGCGCCTTCGCGCCGGGCGCCCGCGCGCCGTCGGTGTTACCTCGGGTGGGCACGGGGCGTGCCATCGCGCTCGTCACACCGCCTGCTCGTGTGGGGCGACCGCTCGTCTGGTCCCATCGCCGGCGGGCGCGGTCTCCTCGCCGGTGGATTCATCCGGCCAGGCGCGCGCCTGGCGCGCCAGCTCCGAGAGCTCCGCGGTGGCCCGCAGGCTGCTGGAGCGCTCGCGCAGCCGCGTCAGCTGCGCCGCGTGGTGGTCGGCTGTGAGGCGCAGCAGTCCCCCGCTGCTCGGCCAAGCGCGCGTACAGGTCGGGACGGTTGGCGCTGCGCAGATCCCACGGGCTTCTGACGCGTGCGCGCCCGTCGAGGGTGGGCGGCTCGCGCATCCGCGCCACACCCGGCACCGCCCCCTCCTCACCCGGCTCAAGCGTGCCGTTGCGCGCCTCCAGCAGCAGCCAGCGGCCGTCACGGCCCTGGGCCAGGTAGCCCGCCCGCCGCAGCCTGCCGACCGCCGTGGTGACGGTGGGGCGGCTGGCGCCGATCAGCCGCGCCAGGCGCTCGTGGCTGAGCGGCACCACCAGGCGCACGCCGCCGGCGGTCACCGACGACCACGAGGAGGCCCAGTGCCACAGCGACATCAGCAGGCGCACCTCGACCGTCGCGGAGCGGGCGATCGCGCGGCCGAGCGCCGCCCTGTCGCCGGGGCGGCGCGCGCGCTCCACCAGCGTGCACAGGATCTCCGGCCACGGGCGCACGCGTTTGCTGAACGCGTCGTCCAGCAGCGCCAGCCGCGTCGGGCCGAGCGCCACCCACGACACCGTGTAGGCGAACAGGTCGTCGGGAGGCTCCAGGTAGGTCGGACAAAGGAGGTCGCCGGGGCCCGCCAGATCCGCCGACACGCGGCCCGCGATCGTGATTTCGCGCGCCAGGAATCCGGACACGACCAGCGCTCCGAGGTTGGCCTGGCGGGCGAGCGAGGCGGCGTCGAGCTGATCGCCGAGCCCCAGCCGCAGCTCCTCCACCACCACCGTCTCGCGGGCGGCGCGCCGGCGCTCTGGCTCGCTCACTCCCGTGAGGAGCTCGGTGTCCTGAGCGAGAAGGCGAGCAACGCTCATCGTGCTCTTGAGTGTATTCCTATGATCGGGAGCCGCAAGGCGTTCGCCCCAGAGCCGCGTCGGGCGCGGGCGGCATGGAGGAGCACCCTCCCTGGGATGGAAAGGCCGGCGGAATGTCAGCCAGCTGACGTCGTGGACAGAACATCAGGCGCTCGTGCGCCGGAAAGGGGTGCGACGGCCGGCCTACGCTCCGAGTATGTACAGGGTGGGAGCGATCGCGTGAGACGAAGAGCTGTGTGTGACAGGTTCCAGCTCGTTGATCGCGGACGTCGTGCGTGGCGGGACGTGGAGTGCAGGATCCTCCTGGTCGATCACGGGCCGCACGGGGGCCGTGGGCGACGAGCAAAGCCCCAGCGACCCGCTGGCGGACGCCGGCGGCGAGCAGCGCGTGGGCGCTGAGCCTGGGCGCGGCGGCTGGGAGAAGCCCGCCGCGCCCAGGGCCCGAGCTCAGCGACGGTGGTGGCGGCGGTGGTGACGGTGTTTGCGGTGGTGCGGGATGACCGTGAGGTTCTGCGCGATCACCGTCGAGCGGTGGCCGGAGCTCACGAGCACGACGGCGAGGTGCACGGGCAGCGCACCAAAGCGCGTCAGCAAGCTGACGCCGGTCGCGTTCAGCGCGATCGCCACCGTCACCCGCTGACCGGCCGGGATCGTCACCTTCGAGGAGCCGACGGTGACAGTCGTGGAGCGGCTGCCGTGCGCGTGCCGACGCGCTGAGACGGCGACGAGCCGACCGTGGCGGGTCTTCTCGACGGTGCTCACCGTCGATTCGAGTTCACAGCTCGTGCCGGCCGGGCCGGTGCAGAGGATCGTGAACCGCACCTCGCCGTTCGCGCCGCTGGCGGAGCCCACCTGTGACGCGTGGGCCACGGGCGGGACCGGGGCGTACGTGACACTCACGGTCTTTTCGGCGGAGAGGCCCGCCTGGTCGGTGGCGAGCGCCCGGACCGTGTTGGCGCCCGCGAGCAGGGGGACGCTCGTCGACCACGCGCCTCCCGACCCCACGCTCACCGGCTGGCCGTCGACGGTGAAGGAGGTGATGGGACGCGGGTCGGTGAGCGTGCCGGACACGGCCACGTTGGGGGCGCTCACCGTGGTGCCGTTCGCGGGGGCGGCGATGCTCAGCGACGGCCCCGGGCTCGCGGGGAAGCGTTCGCTCGCCTTCTTGGCCAGCGCTTCGACTTCGGCGAGCGCGTAGGCCTGGACGAACGCCATGTGCAGGGTGTACGACCCCCCCGCGGGGATCGCGGCCTGGTAGGGCATCTCGAAGAGACTGAGTTCAGAGTGCCCGCTGCCGACGTTGAAGCCCGCCGGCCCGGCCGGCGGCGTGTCGTAGAGGATCGCGCCCTGCGGGTGGACGCCGTCGCCGGTCGCGGGCGTGGCGGCGTCCTGCGTGTAGTAGATCGCGCCCGGACCCGCCGGGATGGACACCGACTGCCCGGTGCTCGTGGTCGAGTACGTCGAGGCGCCGGGGAACTTGAAGGCACCTCCCGCTTTTACTTCACCAGCCAGTTCCTGCGCGTAGAGGGCGCTCAGGGAGTGGGCGGCGCCGTCCGTGGACCGCCAGGTGTCGGTCACCCACGCGATGTGGTTGCCTTCGCCTGTTTCCCACGTCCGTTCGAGCTCCACGCCGGTCGCAGCGAAGCTCGTGCAGCTCTTGGCGGTCGGCGGGTAGACGGTTTCCGGCGAGCACTTCACGATCGGGTCGAGCTCTTTGATCGTGGCGGCGCCCGTGGCCGCGTTGAAGGACTCGGTCACCGTAGTCTGCGGCGTGCCGGAGATCGGCGCTTTGACTTCTTCGGCCACTTCCCGCGCGGCAGCCGGGCTGTAGGCGTTGGCTCCGTCGATCTGCAGCTCCGACCGGGTGGGGCCCCCGGAGGTCGGGTAGTTGCGATCGAAGAGCGCGGCGTCGCAGAAGAACAGTTCTTCGCTGAGGGTCTCGGTTTCGGGCGCGTACAGGTAGGAGTCGGCCAACCCACAGGTGCCCAGCGGCTCGACGAGGAAGTAGCCGGCCAGCGCGTGGGATTCGAGGTAGTAGCCGGTGGTGAGGCCTTCTTCGCTGTGCAGCCCGAAGCGCGAGCTGAAGAGCAGCGGGCCTTTGAACGACGCCGCTTCTTCCGCGGCTGTGGTACCCGGCGGCAAGTTTTCTTTATTGGTCACGGGCACCGCGCGCAGCACGCACGCGCCGCGGTAGAGCACTTTCGGCTGGATTTCAGCGGAGAATTCCCCACCCTTGACTTCGACGTTTTCCGCCAGGGTGTCGTAGCTTTCCGTTTTCGCCCCGGGGAAGTAGCAGCGCAGCGCGACTTCGCCGCTGATGGTCGTGGTGCCCTTGACGGTAAACGCCGCCGGCGGCGAGGATTCGCCTTCGTTGTAGAGCGCGTACGTCGGGCTCGTGGGCGAGGTGATCCGCGAGGTCGGTTCGATCGCAGCAGCCGAGGCGACGGGCCCGGCCACGGCAAGCAGCGAGAGCACGCCGACGAGCGTCCCGGCGCGCCGCAGGGGATTCGATAGCACTGTGAGCCTCCTGGGGTTGGGCAGTTCGCCGCCGCCGTGCACGCGGACGGTCTGGCCGCTACGACACCGCAGCCCAGGAGTAGTTGCGGTCGAACCTTGTGAAATCTCAGTGCGCGTCCGCCGCGAGCTTCGGGCGCGCATCCGCGGCCGCCGCGAGCTTCGCCCGCTGGCGCTCCGGCGTGATCCGCACCACATTCCAGGCGAGCCCCACCCGCTCCATCGCCAGGATCACCAGCCCGGACGGATCGAGCTCATACCAGCGCAGGCCGTGGAAGGCCGAGCGCGGGAAGGCGTGGTGGTTGTGGTGCCACGGACTCGCCGAGCGAGGGCAGCGCCAGCCAGAACGACGTTGGTCGAGCGGTCGTCGGTGGCGAAGCGACGGCGGCCGAAGAAGTGGCAGACCGAGTTGACCGCACCAGGTCACGTGGTGCACGAGGAAGATCCGCACCAGGCCGCCCCACAGGAGGCCGCCAGCCGCGGCCGTCGAGCGTGAAGCCGTGAGCGCGAAGCCGGCGCAGAAAGGGCAGCAGCGAGGCCGCCAGCGCACAACGGGAAGCGCGCGGCGATCCGGCGCATCCCCGCATCCTCGTACGAGCTCGGGCGCGTAGCCGCTTCCAGTCGGCCTGGCCCTGGGTGCTCGATCAGCCACCCGACGTGGGCGTGCCACAGACCCGCGCCATGCCAGCCCGCTGCCGTGGCCGACGTGGGGGCTGTGCGGGTCGCCCTCCTCGTCGGCGTACGCGTGGTGCTTGCGGTGGTCGGCCACCCAGTCGATGACCGAGCCCTGCACGCGACAGCGAGCCGAGCACCGCGAGCGTGTAGCTGCAGCGGGCGGTGGGTCTGGAAGGCGCGGTGGGTCAGCAGGCGGTGAAAGCCGACGGTGATGCCGATGGCGCTCAGCAGGTACATGACGGCGAAGACCGCGAGGTCGGTCGGCCCTAGGAAGCGGTTCCACAGCAGCGCTCCCGCGACAATCACGCCGACTGGGGGCACCACGACCGCGACGAGGTTCGCGTTGCGCTCGAGGCGGGTCACTGTCTCGAGGAATTACCCGCCGCGCGGCTGCGGTTACACCTCTGAATACGCCGGCTCGCCCTCCTCCCGCTCGCGCTCGGCGTGCTCGTGCGCGGCGGCGGCGTGGTTGGGAGCCGGCTGCGCGGCAGCGGCGTGGTTGGGAGCCGGCTGCGGCTCGGGCACCAGCACCGTGAGCGCCACCGCCAGCGCCGCGACCGTCAGCCCGGCGCCCACCGTGAACGCCAGCTGGTAGCCGCCCACCAGCGCGCTCGCCTGGGAGTGGCCCTGCGCCAGCAGGTGGTTGGTGCGCGTGGCGGCCAGCGTCGCCACCACCGCCAACCCCAGCGCGCCGCCCACCTGCACGGTGGTGTTGACCAAGCCCGACGCCAGCCCCGCGTCGCTGGGGGTGGCGCCCGACATCGCCAGCTTCATCAGCGCCGGGAACGAGCCGCCGATGCCGATGCCCAGCAGGATCATCGTCGGCAGCACGTCGCTTGCGTAGCTGCCGTGCACCGGGGCGCGCGTGAACAGCGCCAACCCCGCCACGATCAGCACCAGGCCTGGGATCAGCGTGCGGCGCGCGCCGAAGCGCATGATCAGCGGTTCCGACAGCCGCAGCGACATCGTGCCCATCACCACCGTGGTCGGCAGAAACGCGAGGCCGATCTGCAGCGCGTCGTAGTGCAGCACCTTCTGCATGTACAGCGCGCCGAGGAAAAACACGGAAAACATCCCCGCCACCATCAGCGCCTGAACCACGTTGGCGCCGCTGACGTTGCGCGAGCGGAAGATCCGCAGCGGGATCAGCGGCGTGCGCGCGGTGGCCTCGCGGGCGACGAACGCCGCCAGCAGCGCCACCGACACCGCCCCCAGCGTCAACGTCTGCGACGCGCCCCAGCCATGTTCGGCGGCAGGCTTGACGATCGTGTACACGCCGAGCATCAGCGCGGCGGTGATCAGCGCTGCGCCGGGGATGTCGGCGCCGGCGCGCAGGCCGATGCCTTTGTCGGCCGGCAGCAGTCGCCGGGCGATCGTCGCCGTGGCGATGCCGATCGGCACGTTGACGAAGAAAATCCAGTGCCAGTCCAGCACCTGCGTGATCACCCCACCCGCCAGCAGCCCGATCGAGCCGCCGGCGGAGGCCACGAACGCGTACACGCCGATCGCCTTCGCCTGCTCGTGCGGCCGCGGGAACATCGTCACGATCATCCCCAGCCCCACCGCCGAGGTCATCGCGCCGCCGGCGCCCTGCACGAAGCGCGCCGCCACCAGCATCGTCTGGTCCTGCGAGAGGCCGCACACCAGCGAGGCGGCCGTGAAGATCGCGAGGCCGGCGAGGAACACGCCGCGGCGGGAGATCAGGTCGCCGAGACGCCCCGCCAGCAGCAGCAGGCCGCCGAAGGAGATCAGGTAGGCGTTTATGACCCACGCCAGCGCCGACTGCGTGAAACCCAGGTCGCGCTGGATCACGGGCAGGGCGACGTTGACGATCGTCGCGTCGAGCACGATCATCAGCACCCCCGCGCACAGCACGTACAGCGCCAGCCACCGGGCGCGGTCGCTGTGCCCGTCCATTGGCGTGCCGGCCTGCGAGGTCGCTGTCACGTCGAGTCAGTAAATCACGCCGGCTGCAGGACCCACACCGTCAGCGCTTCTCCGCCCCACCCCGCCTCGCCGAAGGAGCGCACCCCGTAGGCGCGCCCGGCGACCGTCACCCGGCCTGCCTGCGGCAAGCGGGCCCCCGCGGCGGCGCCGGCGCCGGGGGATGTACGCACCTGCCCGCTCGGGCCCCGCACCACCACCGCGGCGCCGGTGAGGTTGTGCACGAGCTTGGCGTACCCCACGACGTCCTGGATCGACACCCACAGCGTGCCCACGGTCCGACCCCGGGCGCGCAGCACGCGCCGACCCGGGGCAACGACGAACACGCCGTTGGTGTTGACGGTGGCGTTGACGATCTCGTGGGAGCCGCGCACCACCGCGATGCGGGTGACGTGGTCGAGGTGGTTGGCCGTACTGAACAGCTGCGCGTGCGCCTCGGCCTGCGCGCCGGCGAGGTCGCCGCGGGCCAGGGCCGCGAGCAGCACGCCGTCGCGGGCGATGCGCCCGAGCTGCTGGACGAGCTTGCCGCCCGCGACCTCGTCGCGGTAGGTCGCCTGCGCCACGGCGACGGTCCGCGCGATACGGCGCTCGGGCGCGCTCGCGCCCTGCGCCCCTGCCGGCGCGGGCGGCCGTGACGCGGATCGCTGTGGCGCAACCGCGATGCGGGGCGAGAGAGTCGCGGACGCCGGCGGCGTCGACGCGGAGTGCGTCGCGCCGCAGGCGCCGAGCGCGAGTGCACCCGCGGACGTCGCGGCAAGGAGGGCCGCTCCCCTGGGGTGTGTCCTCGCCATGGCGGCCATCCTACGAAGGGCGACCGGCCGGCCGCTGAGAATGTTCACATCACGAGGGACCGGCGGCATCCGCGGAGGCGCCCGCGGCGTCTGCGTCGCGCCCCTCCTCGCCCGCGGCCCGCGCGGGGCGGAGCGTGAGGATCACGGTGTCGCCGGCCCGGCGCGTGTCCGTCAAGCGCAGGGGCTGGGCCGCGCGCGTGCCTGCGAACAGACGCTTGCCGGCGCCGAGCACGGTGGGGAAGACCATCAGCCGGTACTCGTCGACCAGGTCCAGCTCCGCCAGCGAGCGCGCCAGCGCGCCGCTGCCGTTGACCAGGACGTCTCCCTCCACCTCCCGTTTGAGCCGGCCGACCTCCGCGGCGAGGTCGCCGCCGATGATCGTGGAGTTGTTCCACTCGGCCCGCCGCAGCGTGGTCGAGACGACGTACTTGGGCATCGCGTTCATCTTCTCCCCGAACGCGCCCGTGCCCTCCATCGTCGGCCACGCCCGCGCGAACGCCTCGTAGGTCACGCGGCCCAGCAGCAGCGCGCCGGCGGCCTGGAGCTCCTCCCACTTGAACAGCTCGCCGTCACCGCGATCGAACTGAAAGGCCCACCCGCTGCGCTCGAACTCCGGCTCCCCGCCGGGGCTGTCGATCACTCCGTCCAGGGTGATGAACTCGGATACCACCACGTCGCCCATGTCTGCCTCCTCGTCGTTGGTTTCGCCAGCTTGCCAGGCACTCTTACGACCCTCCGCCGCCGGCGGATCATCGCCCACGATCCCAGATGCCGCTGAACGGGTAAAACTGGAGTCGGCCGATGAGTTCGCGGCGCGAACGGTCGTAGCTGTACAACCCCGGCGTGCCCCGCCGCACTCGCAGGCGGGGGGCGCCCCCAACCGACAGGAGGTAGCCATGCCTGACACCACCACGACCCGCATCACCCAGATCGGGACGGTGATCGTCCCCGTCAGCGACCAGGACGCGGCGCTCGCGTTCTACACCGAGAAGCTCGGCTTCGAGAAGCGCAGCGACACGCCCTTCGGCCACGGCGAACGGTGGGTCGAAGTGGCCCCGGCCGGCGCCGCGACGACGCTAGCGTTGATGCCCCCGCGCGAGGGCGAACCGCTCGGGATCGACACGCGCGTGTCCTTCAACAGCACGGACATCGACGCCGACCACGCCGCCCTGCGCGCTCAGGGCGTCGACGCCGACGAGGCGGTCATGCGGATGGGCGACCCCGTGCCGCCGATGTTCTTCTTCCGTGACCTCGACGGCAACCGCTTCTTCCTCGTCCAGCTCGGCTGAGGGCCCTGAGGGGGCGGCGAGCACGGCGGGCGCGGTGACGGCCTCCCGCGACACCCGGGCGGTCAGAGCCGCGCTCGCCGGAGCCGTGCAGGGCGTCGGCTTCCGCGCGGCCACGCGGCACCGGGCGCGCGCGCTCGGCGTGACGGGGTGGGTGCGCAACGAGCTGGACGGCACGGTCGCGGTGCACGCCGAGGGGCCCACCGCCGCGGTG
The DNA here is from genome assembly GCA_963821775.1 of uncultured Solirubrobacterales bacterium. Classification (GTDB taxonomy): domain Bacteria; phylum Actinomycetota; class Thermoleophilia; order Solirubrobacterales; family Solirubrobacteraceae; genus Palsa-744. Next base: position 429,098 of record CAWGFB010000004.1, read on the forward strand.
CAGGCGCTGCTCGCCTTCCTGCGCGCGGGTCCCCCGGGCGTCGCGGACGTGGACGTGGACGTGCGCGAGGTCCCGGTCGAGGGCCACGAGCACTTCGCGATCCGCGGCGTGCCCGCCGGCGTGTTCGTCGTGCAGCACCACGCAGCGCAGCGCGCGCCACTACGACCTGCGCCTGGAGGTCGGCGGAGCGATGCGCTCGTGGGCGGTGCCGCGGGGGCCCTCGCTGGACCCGGCGGTGCGAGCGCCTGGCGGTCCAGGTGCCCGACCACGAGCTCGCGCACAACGACTTCGAGGGGCCCACCGACGGCGGGGCCGTGGTCGCGTGGGACCGTGGCCGCTACGAGCAGGGCGGCCGCGTGCCGTGGCCGGAGGCGCTCGAGCGCGGGCACGCCGTGTTCGTCCTGCACGGCGAGAAGCTCCGCGGCGGCTTCGCGCTGCAGCGCACCGGCCCGGCGGGCCCCCGGGCGCAGTGGCTGCTGCTCAAGCGGCGCGACGAGCAGGCGCGGCCGGGATCGGACATCGTCGCCGAGCGGCCCGCCTCGGTGCTCAGCGGCCGGACGCTGGAGGAGCTGCTGGGCGGGGGGCCGTGAGGACGCGCGCCAGGAACGCCACCAGCCGCCGTTCGTACAGCGGCGGATCGACGTTCCAGGACTCGACGTGGCCGGCGTACGGCACTCGGTAGTACGTGACCCACCCGCGCAGCTCCCGGGCGAACACGTCGCTGCTCGAGATCGGCACCAGTTCGTCCTCGGTGCCGTGGAAGAGCAGGACCGGCAGGTGGAAGGCGCCGGGGTGGCGCAGCGCGTCGAGGCTGTTCCAGTCGGGGTGGATGCGTAGATCGATCGCCCACTCCACCGGGAGCGCCGCGAGCGAGGGGAGGCCCATCTCGGTCGCGTTGAACGCGAGGATCGCCTTCCAGTCCAGCGCGGGCGCGTCGAGCACGACGCCGGCGACGTCGCGCGCGAGGGGGAGCGCTCCATGAACTGGGCGATGATCGCGCCACCCATCGAGGCGCCGACGAGCACCAGGCGCCGGGCGCCGTGCGCCAGCGCGAAGCGGGCCGCGGCCTGCAGGTCGTGCCACTCCGTGAGACCCATGTGGTGCAGCCCGTCGGGGCTGGGCGGGGCGCCGACGTCCTCGCGGTAGGCGATCAGCAGCGCCGGCAGGCCGGCGCGGTGCAGCGTGGGCGCCACGTACAGGTCGCCTTCGCGGTTGCCGCCCAACCCGTGCACGACGATCGCCCACGTGCGCGTGCGGCCGGGGATCAGCCATGCCGGCATCGCCCCCAGCTCGTCGGGCACTCGCACGTTGGCAAACGGCAGCCCCAGCGCCTGCACGGGAGTACCGAGATACACGTCGGAGTCGACGACGACGCCCGTCCCCGGCGCGAGATGGCCGCGCAGCGCGCGCAGCCGCCGCGTGACCGTGTGCGCGCCGGTGGCGAGCACGCCTTCGATGCGCGCGCGACCGGCGCGCCACTCCAGGCCGTACACCCCTGGTCGCTGGGTGGCCGCAGAGCGCGAGAGCGTCACGCGGCCCGGCGCGAGCCCCTCCACGGTGGCGTCGGCCCGCCACGCCGCCTGGTCGGACACAAGCACCTCGGAGGAGAAGTGCCAGCTCGCCGCGGCACCCGCCGCGAGCCCCAGGATCACGAGCAGAGCCGCCCCAGCGAACAGCGCCCGCCGCCGCCTGCGCACCCGTGGGCGGGGCGCCGCAGCCGGCGCCGGGGGGGGCTCCGCGCTCCGAGTCTCCACCATCGCCGCGCCCTCTCGCACTCTCGCACCTTACCGCCCGCGGCGCGCACGGCTGTGGAGTCGGGGGTCCCAGGCGTCCACCGCGAGTCGGGGCCCCAAGCCCCCCACCACGAGCCGGCGCCCCAAGCGTCCCACCATGCCGGCCAGACCGGCCCCACGCGGCTCTGGTCAGAAACACTGTCACAGCAGGGGCGCCGATCCCGTCACCCTCTTGGTGGACGGGGGCCCGCGAAAGCGTGGGCGTGGGCGCGCCGAGCGATGTAGACTGTACGCTACATCGGGACCCGCCGGAGGCCGCGCCCCGGCGCCTGCCGGGCTGTTAGAGTGCGTTCCTGCAGTCGGGAGTTTTCAATAGGATGCTGCCTGAGGCAGCGGCCTCACGATGCAGTGGAGGTAGGAGAATGAGACGTCCCTCACACCCACCCAGGCGCAGCCGCCGGGTGCTCGTCGCACGCACACCCGGCCATCTGACTCGCCCCGGGACGAGCCCACTACGACCGCCGGCGTCTACGGTGGTGGCGCTGCTCGCGCTCGCCGGCGCGGGGCTCCTGGGGATCGCGGCCGCTCATGCGGCGGGCGCGCCCGCGACGGGGCGGGCGGCGCACGTGGTGAGCGTCAAGGACGAAGGGCACCTCCACATGGTGGGCGAAGCGAACGGGGCGAACCTCGTCGAGGAAGGCCGGACCACCGGCACGATCCCCGGCAGGGTGCGGGTGGACTTCAACATCGGGGCCACGGTGTACGCCTCGTTCACGATCTACGCCGCCGCCGGCGGCACGATCAGCGGCAGCGGCAAGGGCGCCCTGCACTCGACCAGCGTCTACTCGACCTTCGGGGGCTCGTTGACGGTCTCCCACGGCAGCGGCCGTTACGCGCACGCCCACGGCACCGGCGGGATGTACGGCGCGATCGACCGCAAGACCGAGGCGATGACGGTGCAGACGGTCGGCAAGCTGTACTACTGAGATGGACGCCCTTGTCAAGAGGTGCGTTGGTGTTGGTGTGTTTGGGGGTCATGGTGGTGTGGTGGCTGGGGTCGGGCGGCCGGCGCGACGGCAACGACAACTGGTCACTCTGAGATGCGCGGGTCGGTACCGCAGGACAGTGTCCGGTCGTGAGCTGCCTCGCACTAGCGTCGCGAGTCGGGATCGCATAGGAGTAGTCGAGGTTCCTCTGGTGGGTCGACGCCGGCCGCCCCACCCCAGCGGGTGTTGGTGTTCAGGCAGCGGTGGCCTTCTGTTCGCGGAGGGGCGCCTTGGTCATCGCGGCCCAGATGAACCCGGTCAGCTCGCGGGCGACGGCGACGTTGGCGACGGTCGAGCGCTTGCCGTGTTCAGCGAGAGCGCGGTGGCGGTGATGCAGGCGTATCTGGGCTTGCCAGGCGCGGGCGCTCACCTCGGGGGGAACGTGCGTGGCGAGTTGGGTGGTGCGCTGGGAGTGGCGGGGTCGGTGCTGGTAGTGCCAGGCGGCCTCGACAAGCAGCCGGCGGGCGTGGCGGTTGCCGGTCTTGGTGATATGTCCCCGGTGCTGTTGTTGCCCGGAGGAGTACTCGCTCGGGGTCAGCCCGAGATAGCTCATCAGCTCCCGTGGGTGCGCGAAACGCCGGAAGTCTCCGATCTCGGCGAGCAGCCCCAGCGCGGTGCGGGTCGCGATCCCGCGGAAAGAGCACAGCCAACGAACGGGGTCAACCCACGGCTCCGTAGCGGCGACCCGCTCGAGCTGCTGATCGAGCGCGGCGATCTGCGCATCCAGGCCGGCCAGGTGAGCGCACATGTGCCCGAGCGCGGCCTGCGCGAGTGGGTCATCCAGGCGCTGCGCGCCGATCCATGCCCGGTGGCGCAGTGTCCAGGCGCCGCCCTCGCGGTAGATATGCCCGTGGCGCAGCAGTGCCTTGACGACGCGATGGCGGGCTGCAGTCCTCGCGCAGCGCAGATCATCGCGGCAGCGCACCAGGTCACGAAGGCCCTCCTGGGCGAGGGAGGGCGCCGCGACGAACGAGAGCTCCCCCGCGCGGTAGAGACGCACGAGCTTCTTCGCGTCACGGCGATCGGTCTTCACCCGGTCGCCCGCACGGATCGGGATCAGCGACGGCGCGATCACGTCACACGCGACACCCATCCCCGAGAGCAGCCGTTGAAGCTCATAGCCACCCGGCCCCGCCTCATAGGCCACCGTCAGCCCGTCCGCGCCACCGAGACGCTCAATAAACCGGCGGATCGCGCGCTCGGTGTTCTCCAAGCGCACCACCTCCGGCTCACCTCCCGACGGGGGCAACACCGCTGCCACGAGCGAGAGCTTGTGCTGGTCGATCGCGACCCACGTACGTACCTCGGCGGGCGCAGTAGAGCTAACGTCAGGCATGGGCTGGTCCTCCTTCGTGTGCGGCACTGGCCGCAGCGGTCGTTGACAACCGCGAGGCTAACCCGCGAACCCACGAAAGCCGAGGGCCAGCCCCACCTCGGCGTCCATACTGACTAGCCTGCGCGCGTGCAGGCGCGCGAGATCGAGGCGGGGACACAGCCCAGCCCGGAGAGCCCCACGGGGCTGAGCGGCGCGCCCCCCTCCCTCGGGGTGGTGCTGCGCGAGTGGGGGCGTCTCGGGTGCATCGGCTTCGGCGGCCCGCCCGCCCACATGGCGCTGCTACGCGAGCTGTGCGTCGAGCAGCGGGGGTGGCTGACCGAGCGCGAGCTCGCCGACGCGATCGCCGCGTGCAACCTGCTCCCGGGGCCGGCGTCGACACAGCTGGCGATCTTCTGCGCCTGGCGGGTGCGCGGCCCGGCGGGCGCAGTGGTGGGTGGGCTGGGGTTCATCCTCCCGGGACTGGTGGCGATCCTCGCGCTCGCCGCGCTGTTCCTCACAGGCTCCCCGCCCGCGTGGGTGCGCGGCGCGGGGGCGGGCGCCGGCGCGGCGGTAGCGGCGGTAGCCGTGCGCACGGGTGGAACGCTGCTCGCCGCGAACGCGCGGCGCACGGGCGAAGGGACCAGCGCGAGCGGAGGAGCGGGCCTGGGCGAAGGAGCAAGCCCGGGAGAAGGAGCAAGCCCGGGCGGGGAGCCGAGCACCGGGGGCGGGCCGGGTGCGGGCGGCGGGCCGGGTGCACGCCTGTGGGCCTACCTGACGGTGGGCGCGGTGGCGGCGGCCACCGTGGGCCCCTGGCTGGTCGTGGCGCTGATCGGGTGCGGCGCGGTGGAGGCGGCGTGGAGGAGGGGCAGCGCGGCGCGGCGCGGCGACCTGCACGCCGCCCTGCCCCTGCTGGCGGTCGGCGCCCCCGCGGCGGGGGGCGTCGCGGCGCTGGCGTGGGTGGCGCTGAAGGTCGGAGCGCTCTCCTACGGCGGCGGCTTCGTGATCGTCCCGCTGATGCAGCACGACGCTGTGACGCACTACCACTGGATGACGGGCGGGCAGTTTCTGAGCGCGGTCGCGCTGGGCCAGGTGACGCCAGGCCCGCTCGTGCAGACGGTCGCGGTCGTGGGCTACGCGGCCGCGGGGATCGGCGGGGGGCTGCTGGCGGCCGCGATCGCGTTCGCGCCCTCGTTCCTGTTCGTGGTAGGCGGCGCACGCCACTTCGACCGCCTGCGCGCCAGCACCGGCGCGCAGGCTTTCCTCGCCGGCGCCGGCCCGGCGGCGATCGGCGCGATCCTCGGCGCGGCCGTGCCGCTGGCGCTCGCGCTCTCCCAGCCGTGGCAGGCGGGCGTGCTGGCGGGCGCCGCCGTGCTGCTGTTCGCGGCGCGGCGCGGCGTCGTGACGACGCTGCTCGCGGCCGGGGCGGTCGGCGCCCTCCTCGGCCTGGCGGGGGCGCCGCTTTGAGCTGGGGGAGGGCAGACCCGGGTGGGCGGGCCTGCAGATCCCCTCCCACGTGGGGGCCACAGGGAGCTCCTCAGCCGAGCCCCGAGATCCGCTGCACCAACAGCTCCAGGAAACGCTCGGCCTCCACCTCGACGGCCACGTGGCAGGAGGGCTCCCACCCGGCGGCGCCGTGCAGGTCCACGTACGTGCGCCCCCGGGAGGGCTCGGGCCCGGTGTCCACCGCCACCCCGCATGCGCGCGTGGTGAGCAGCGTCCCGTCGAGGACGTGGGCGAGCGCGAGCGCGTCGTGCACCGGCGCCCCCTCCCACCCGTAGCGCTCGCGGTGGAAGCGGGAGTAGAAGTCGTACAGCTCGGCGACCAGCCGCCCGGCCGCGCCCGCGGCGGCGAGCCGCCCGGCGTGGGCGGTCCTCAGCAGCGCGCGGTGGGTGACGTCGAGGCCGACCATCGTCACGTCCAGGCCGCTCGCCAGGACGCGGTGGGCGGCCTCGGGGTCGGCCCACGCGTTGAACTCGGCGGCGGGGGTGACATTGCCGAGGCCGATCGCGCCGCCCATCCACACGACCCGCTCGATCCGCGGCGCCACGTCGGGGTGGCGGGCGAGCAGCAGCGCGACGTTGGTGAGCGGCCCGGTGGGGACGAGCGTGACCGACTCGGGCGCGGCGCGCAGGGCACGGGCGATCCAGTCGATCGCGTGCTCGGCGGCCGGCTCGCGCGCGGGCGGCGGCAGCTGCGGCCCGTCGAGGCCGGTCTCGCCGTGGACCTCGCGGGCGGTGTGGGGCGCGCGCACCAGCGGGCGGTCGGCGCCGGCGGCGACCGAGATGTCGTCGCGGCCGAGGTGGTCGAGCACGCGGATCGCGTTGGCCGTGGTCCTCGCAAGGGTGTGGTTGCCCGCGACCGTGGTGACCCCGAGCAGCCGCACCTCCGGGCTCGCGAGCGCGAGCAGCAGCGCGATCGCGTCGTCGTGGCCAGGGTCGCAGTCGAGGATGACGGGGATCACGCGGCGAGTATCCCATCGACCTCGTCGGCCGTCGGCAGCGAGGGCTGGGCGCCGCGGCGCGAGGCGGCGAGCGCTCCGGCGGCGCAGGCGCGACGCAGCGCCTCCGTGCGCTCGCGGCCCTCGAGCAGGGAGACGACGAGCGCCGCACAGAACGCGTCGCCCGCGGCGGTGCCGTCCACCGCGTGGACCGGAGGGGGCGTGGCGCGGGCGAGGACGCGCCCGTCCTCCAGGAGCACGGCCCCCTCGGCTCCGAGCGTGAGCGCTACGAGCCCGCGGCAAGGCCCGAGCAGCTCATACTCGTAGCGGTTGGCGACGACCACGTCGGCCTCGAGCTCCAACGGGCCGCGTGCGGGGGCCGCGTTGAGACAGAAGAACGGCGCCTGCGCCGCGGCGGCGGCGACCGCGGGGAGCGGGATCTCGAGCTGACAGATCACCGCGTCGGCCTCGCCGACCACGACCTCCTCGGGCCGCAGGCGGCGGTTGGCGCCCGGGGCGACGACGATGACGTTCTCACCATCCTGCGCGACGACGATCACCGCCGTGCCACCCTCGCCCTCCTCGCGGACGACCCCAGAGATGTCCACCCCCTCGCGCTCCAACGAGCGCAGCACGAGCTCCTCGCGCCCGACCCGCCCCACGAAGCGCGTGCGCGCGCCGAGCCGCGCGGCGGCGAGCGCCTGGTTGGCGCCCTTGCCGCCGGGGTGGCGTTCGAGTTCGGCGTCGGTGACCGTCTCCCCCGGCCGCGGCAGCCGCGTGCAGCGGGCGACGAGGTCGACGTTTGCAGAGCCCACGACGGTGATCCGCGGGGCGGGCCGGTCTCCGGCCAGTCGGGACGCGGAGGGCACGGCGGCTGATGGTACCGCCCAGTTGGACCGGCCCGTGCCGGCGCGTCGCGCCAGCCGAGCCGGCTGAGCGGAAGGGGGGGGATTCGAACCCCCGGACGGCGTTGCCGCCGTCAACGGTTTTCAAGACCGCCGCATTCAACCACTCTGCCACCCTTCCTGGGAGTCCTCGAAGGTTCTCAGCAGATGCTACGCGGTCGCAACGGGCGTGAGGACCAGCGTGGGCTCCCAGCCCGGTCCTGCTCGCGTGGCGGCATCCAAGGCTCTACACTGGCTCCCCGACCTCGGGAGAGGTGGCCGAGTGGCTGAAGGCACTCGCCTGCTAAGCGAGTATGGGGGTTAAACTCCATCGCGGGTTCGAATCCCGCCCTCTCCGTCCCCGCAGAAACCGCTTGAATAAGCGGTTTCTGGCGAGAGCCGCGGACGGCGGCCAGCGGGCTCGGAGCCCGCTCTTGGCGCCGTATGGAAGCGTTTTGGAAGCAATCCCGACGTGGACGAAGCTCGGCGGGCTTGCGCAGGCGCCTGATATCACCGTCTCGCCAGCTCGCGCGCGCCGCCGAAGCGTTTGCCCCCGACTTCACGAGGCCGGCGACGTGACGCCGCCCGCGATCCTCAGAGAATGGCTCGCCGCCATGCGGCGCACGCGCCAACGCGGCCTGGGGCACCAGTCGGCTGCGTTCATGCGCATCGAGGAGCTGTCACCCGAGGAGGCGTAGCCTGGGCCGGCGCTACCGTGGGCCGATGGTTGCGATCGTGCCCTCCTACCTCACGAAGCTAAGGACGGCCAAAGAAGACCTCGTGCGCCTCGAAGAGGAGATCGAGCGTTACGTCACGCACGATCCCTACCGCGTGGTGGAGCAGGCAGAGGGCAGGCGCAAGCCGAAGGTGCGCCGCCTTCAGATCACCTCCGGCCCGGCGAACACTGACATCCCCAGGATCGCCGGCGACATCCTCTACAACCTGCGCTCGGGGCTCGATCACCTGATGGCTGCGCTCGTGCCCAAGAAGCGGCGCGGCAGCGCGCACTTCCCCATCTTCTTCCAGGGCGTCTGTGAGGACGCCAGCGGAAGGGAGAACGAGCAGCGAGCGAAGGAACGGGGCCGCTGGCGCTCGGACACGCAGGCTCTCCCCAAGCCTGCGCTCGCGATCCTGCGGAGCCTGCAGCCCCTCGACGGCAGCGCTCAGCCCCAGGACGAAACGCGACGCTCAGGCAGCTCGCCAACGCCGACGATCACACTCGCCCGCCGGTGGCGGCGCTGGGGCTCAGCAATTGCATAGTCAAGTGGACGCTCCTCGATGGGATGGTTCAGTACGGCACGGGCCACGCCAAGCGCGATGCTTCGGGAAGGCTCGACCAAGTCATGAAGGATGGCTCGAAACTGAAAGACATCGCCTACGCCGCGACGAACGTCGAGATCACCGGCGTGCCGGTCGTGGCCATCCACATCCCGAGCGACGGCCGCTACGTGCCCATCCCGCAGTTCTTCGTAAACGCCGCCGACGTGGTCGAGCAGCTCATCATCACGCCGCTCATCCCCTTCGTGCGGCCCGACGCCGACTGATGGCGCGCGTGCCCGACGCGCCGATGGTCGAACTGACGCTGCACGGGCGCGCGGTGAAGACCGTCTTCGATCTCCTCGATGCGCGCGCGAGGACGACATCACCTACTCACTCGGCTGGGGACTCTCGCGCAGCGAGGCCTCCCGCGCGATGCTGGGCGAGGCCTTCGGCGCCGACGCGGCCCAGGAGTCGCTCGTTGCCGTCCGACTACAGGAGTCGGAGACCGGCACCGGGCGCACCGACATCGAGATCGAGACCAAGCGCCAGCCTCGTAATCGAGGCCAAGCGCGGCTGGACGCTGCCGCTCCCATCGCAGCTCGCCAAGTACACAGAGCGCCTGCTCACGCGCGATCGTCACATCGCGGTCGTTGCCGAGTGCGCTGCCGACTACCCGCCGGTGACGGCGCTCCTCGGCGCGGGCGGAGGCGTGCCGGTCTCGTACATCCCGTGGGCGCGCGTCGCCGAGCTGGTGCAGATCGCGGCGTGCGCGGCGCGCTCGCACGCTGAGCGAAGGCTCCTCGCGGAGCTACATCGGTATCTCTTGGAGGTGATGACTATGCAGGACGTTCGCTCGAACATGGTCTATGTGGTGAGCCTCTCCACGCGCGAGATCGCGGGCTCGTCCGGGCTCTCAACGGTGATGCGTAGTTCATCGCCGTTTGCGCGAAGTTTGCGGGAAGGATGTGGGAAGCGATAGGAGCCCTTGTTCGGCCGACCGCGCCCAAGCCCACGCCACTCGATCAGGACCGGGACAGCTTCCTGGTCCGCCGCACGAGATATCCTTGCGCTATGCCCCCGACGCCGGAGACAAAGCCCACCGAGCTGGCGGACATGCTAGCCCGCCTCGAAGATCAGATGCGCCGTATGCACGACGACCTCGACAGCAGGCTCGACGCCATCGCTGAGTCGCTGGAGGCCAGCGGGGCCGACGAGGAGGCCGAAGCGCTCGCGGCCGAGCGCAGCCGAAGCGGCGCCGCCGAGCGTACGCAGGACGGCGCCGAAGCGCTCGCGGAACTCGGCATCCGCACGCGCTGAGCCCATGAGCGGGAGAGCTGACCGCGGGGTGCCCGTCACCTTCGCGGACGGGGTTCGCGATGACGTGGCGAGCCTCGTCGCAAGCGCGGACGACGAGGCGGGCGCATCCGAGCTGCTCGCTCTCAAGCAGCGCATCGCCGAGCTGTTGGTCGAATGCAAGGCGAACCCCTACCTCGGCGAGCTGATGGGCTCAGGGCGGCATCCTGAGCTGGCCGGCTGCCGAAGGGTCCGATTCGACATTCCCACGCACCGCGGCAAGCCGCGCTTCCGGCTCATCTACCGCAACGAGCCATCCGACGGAGCGCCCGCCGAGTGCCGCTGGCTCGCAGTCGCGCCTCGTGCCGGGCTGCGAGCGCACCGTCAGGCGAGTCAACGCTCGCGGCGAACGCCTTGAAACACGCATTCGATCCCGTTGACTGACGACCTACTACCCACGATCAAAGCCGCCGAGGAACTAGAGCCGGCCCTTCAAGCATTCGCGGAAGCCACCGGCCTCCTTGGTCCAGTAAGAGAGTTAGCCTTGTGGGCTACCGACCTCATCCGCTACCGCCCCTACCAGGCAAGATTGCTGATGCGTGCCGCCGAGAAGATCAAGGCTTCTCGGCTTCCACCTTCAGCAGTCGAAGACAAGCTCCTGCGGGCCGCGCTCGAAGATGGAGGGATGGAGGACGACGAGGATATGCAGGAGCGATGGGCAAACCTGCTGGCGAATGCCGGTACTGGTGCTGCGACGGTGAAGGCGGCGTTCCCGACGATTCTCGCCGAACTCGACCCCCTCGACGCTCAACTACTGGACGCCGTCTTCGTTGCGCTGGACCAACCAAGCCGATCCCTGCGCATCGACCATACAACCGATACTTCTGCGCTTGGCAATCTTCGCCGCCTCGGTCTCGTACGCTCTACCTTCGAGACCAAGTTGAATGCGGGCGAAGTCTTCATCGAACCGTTCGGGTGGGAGTTCGTTCGGGCCTGTAGAGACCCCCAAACCGGTGAGCCGGTATCACCGTGAGTGACGAGATCGAGCTAGCCGCCAAGAGCGTTGGCGAGTCTGTTGGAGCACTTGCCGAGACCTCCGGCGTTCTTGGGCCAGTCCGGGAGCTGGCCGACTGGGTCACGAGCTTCATCCACTACCGTCGCCAGCCAGCGCTCGCAAGGCAGGTCTCAAGGGCCGCCGAGAAGATCAAGGCATCCGGACTGCCCCCAGCCGCGATCTCCGACAAGCTGCTACGAGACCTCCTCGAAGGTGGCTCTAAGGAGGACGACGAAACGTTGCAGGAGCGTTGGGCGAACTTGCTTGCAAATGCCATGACCGAAGACTCTGCCCCTGTCCGGGTGGCGTTCACTACGATCCTTGCCGACCTTGAGCCCGGCGAGGTCGTGTCGGTAGAAGTGGTGTAACGAGCGGCGGGTAGGCGGGGAGATTTGTTCCGGCTACCGCGGCGTCCAGACTCGTTGGTTCCACCAAGAGCCGATGAGAAGGGAGCACCACGATGGCCGGAGTGCAGAGGATGACTACTGCTGATGTCGTTGCTGGGGTGATGGCGGGCGAGCACGGCGATTTCGTGCGGGATGCCGTCGCGTTGGTCGCGCGCGAGCTGATGGAGGCGGAGGTGTCTGCCGAGGTCGGCGATACACCTATGGATGTGTATGCTGGAGTGCATGCGCACCAACATCGAGATCGACGACGGCGTCCTGCACGAGGCTCAGGAGCTGATCGGGGCTCGCACGAAGCGCGAGGCCGTCGACGTGGCGCTGCGTGAGCTAGTGGCCCGCCATCGGCGTATCGGCGTGCTGGATCTGCGCGGGCGAGTCCGTTGGGAGGGCGACCTGAAGGAGAGTCGCCGCGGACGCTCGTGATCGTCGTCGATACGAGTGTCTGGATTGACGTGCTCAACGAGCGGGACACGCCTCAAGCCAAGCGCTGCGTCGAATTGATCGAGGGAGGGGAGCCTATCGCTCTCACGGACATCGTCGTCACCGAGATCCTGCAGGGGCTTCGCTCCGATCGAGAGGCGCGTCTCGTCGAGCGCCACCTGAGGGCCTTCCCGATCTTGCGCCTGGATGGCCTCGATGACTTCGTCCTAGCCGCCGCTCTGTATCGCACGGCGCGTCGTGCCGGTGTGACGATCCGCAAGACCCTCGATTGCCTGATCGCTGCCCCCTGCGTACGGACAGGCGCTCCACTTCTGCACGCCGATACCGACTTCGATCTGCTTGCGAGGTGCACCCCGCTGCGGCTATATAGCTGAGTCACCTCCGTCGCGGTCAGCGCTCCTGACCGCTTGCGCAGCTCGTCGCCGCGCCTCTCGCCCAGCCGGCTCGATCAGTCGTAGCAGCAAAGCCTCAAGCTGGGCTCGATGGTTTGCAAACCGTCCCGAACTCCCCGTTTCCTCACCGCAGCCTCGAGCTTCGGAGTGCCGCCTGAAGCTTGAGCTTCCGTTGCGCGGCGCTGGGTAGGCTAACCGTAGTCGTGAATGTGTAAGGAACATCGAGCTCGCCTGCCCGGCGTGCCCTTGGCATCGCCATGCGTCGAGCCATGTCGTTCGCACCCTTCACGGAAGATCACAAGATGTTCACAACCTGGGTAGTTCCAGCGATCAGCATCAGGCCCCTATTGCTGTAGAATCGTCGTTTTCCGATGGATGGTAGCCACGCCGGACCGGCCAGTAGCTGTGCTGGCGGGATCGCTGGTGGTCGCCTCGACGTATCGTCCGGCATTGAAGATCGACTCTTGGAGGTAGCGAGCATGGCACGTGGTTTCGGCATTAGGAGCGGCTCAGCACGCGAGCAGCTGCAAAGGCAGCATCCGCCCACGAAACCGGAGCCGCTGCCGGAACCGTACGCGCCCGCGGCGGTCGAACCTGCTCACCTTGGCATCAAAGACCCGGGCGACGGGGTTAGCTTCTTCGTGTTGGGCGACGTTGGCGGCGTGAAGGCGCCTGGCCCACAGAACGCTGTCAGCGTTGCAATGGAGCAGCTCCTCCAAGACGGGCAAGCCGCCGCGTTCGTGTTGATCGTGGGCGATGTGGTCTACTTCAACGGCCAGCAGATGGGTCTTGTCGAAGGCCGTCAGACCGGCTACGGCGATCAGTTCTACGAGCCTTATGCGAAGCTCGCCAAGCCGATCATCGCATTCCCCGGCAACCACGACGGCGAACCGGAAGAACCAGCCCCAGAACCGCCGCCCCCGCCACTACAGGGCTTCATGGAAAACTTCTGTAGCCCAAAGCCGGAAGTCCCCGTGGATGACCCCCAGCTTGAGTATGGCCGGCACACTCAGACATTGCCCTACTGCGAGTGGACCCTGCTGCTCGCGGCGGCGACGATTGTGGCTGTCTATAGCAACGTGCCGACAGGCGGCCACCTCGAAGATCGGCAGATTGAACGGCTCATCAGCGAGCTCAAGAAGGCAGATCCCAACAAGCCCCTGATCCTCGGGCTCCATCATCCGCCCTACTCGGTCGATTCACACCACGGTGGCAGCGAACGCATGGGAGAAGCTCTCGACAAAGCATTTGAAGAAGCTGGACGGGCGCCTGACCTGATCCTGTCTGGACACGTTCACGACTACCAGCGGTTCACCCGCACGATCAACGGCAAGCAGATTCCCTACATCGTGACTGGCAACGGCGGCTACCACAACCTGCACAAATTCGCCAAAGGCTCCACCCCCGGCGAGGAACTCGATAACGGCGTTGTCTTTGAGTACGGCGACGATCGGCGCTACGGATTCCTGAAGCTGACGATCAAAGGGCAAACCGGCGAAGGCGAATACGTAGCCGTCGCCCCCGGCGAAATGCCAGACGGGTCGGAAGCACGGGTCTATCCTGCCGAAGACTCCTTCAAGTTCTGACCGAAGACTTCAATCCACTTTGCCAATCGATCTGGAGGACCACCCAGCATGAGCGACCATGAGATGCGCGTCAACCAACCCCTTCGTCCGCCGCGCCTACGCGCCACCCGCGAACCCGGCACACCGACACCAGCCTGGCCGAGCTTCAAAGGAGAAACGGAACTGGTCGGCACAAGCAGCAAAGGCGTCACCGTGTACGTCGACCCGTCCCTGGGTGCACCTGCACTGCAAAACGCTAAAGATCTGCTCACCGAAGCAGACAACGTGGTGCAGAAGAACAACGCTATCTTCGGCATCGCCGGTGGCGCGGTCGATGTCATCGTGTGCGCGCTGAATGGGCCGACGGACGGCACCGGCGGGGCCGATCACGACGGCTGCGACTTCACGGTCGGGAACGCGATCGAGGTCGACGCGTCCTTCGGCAACTCCACCCGGGTGGTTGCGTTGTTCGAGGCGGAGCTGAGCGAGTGCGCGATGAACGGACGACTGTGCGGCGAGAGCACCGGCGAGGCGTTGTCGCGGTGGTGCGCGGCCGTGGTTGGCTCAAACGCCCTCTCAGACTTCGCTACCGCCCCGCAGTGGGCTCGGGACGAAATGCCGAACTGGGTCGATCAGACAGCTCCGACCGACCAGGACCCAGACAGCACCGGCTGCGGGATGGCATTCTTGTCCTGGCTGCTCAGCAAAGGCCACAAACTCGGCCAGATCGCCCAGGCAATGGTCGGGCTCGGCGACAGCGGAACCCTCGCCGAACTCTACGCCCAGCTGAGCGGCGAAGCGGCGAATAACGCCTGGGAAACCTTCAAAGAAGCCGTCGAAGCGCTCCCCGAAGGCATCAGCACCGACGATCCGTTCAACGCCCTGCCCACCGCAACGATATAGCCGCCGTACGATGAGACGTGACCGATTTTCTTGACGAAGCGCCACGGCGAGATGCGGACGACCCCCGAGAAGTATCAGCGTCTGTCGCCCTCTGCACGGCTCACACCGCCGGCAGCGCCGCGAACAGCCGCGCGACCGCATGGGCGGCCGGCTTGGGGTGGCCGGCGTAGTCGAAGAGGCCCTTGCCGAGGATGCCTTCCACCAGCTTGATGTGGCGGTCCTCGGCGAGCACCGACCCGCCGTAGTAGGTGGGCGTCAGCGCGAAGTCGCGCAGCACCCACACGAGCATCCCTGAGAGCGCGGGGTCGGCCTCGTAGAGGCGGATGTGCTCGATGAGCACGCGCGTCTGGAAGGCGTAGGAGCCGGGGCGGCCGGGCTTGTCGAGGGCAGTGCCTTCGGCGCCGAACTCGCTGATCAGCTGCACTTTGCCCGCGAACGTCGCGTTCATCGCCCGCAGGCGCCGCTCGATCAGCGCCCGCAGCTGCGCGGGCTTGTCGCGCAGACCCTCGTACCAGCCGGAGTAGTCGGTCTCGGAGACCGCGTCGACGGCGTTGTACAGCGGGGCGACGTGGCCGGGGTGCGGCGGGTGCTCGCCCCACACGTCCACCGCCACCAACCGGTCGGGGTCGTAGGCGTGCAGCCACTGCGCCATCGTTTCCACGTACTGCGCCTGGCCGCCGGGGTGGCCGTTGCCGGCCATCTCGTTCGTGAGGTTCCACGCGATGATCGAGGGGTGCAGCGCGTCGACCTGTACGGTCGTGCGCACGTCTTCGCGCGCCCGTTCGGCCAGCGGTGGCGTGACGCCGGTCCAGTCCCCCGAAGGATCCACGGGGCCGACCCCCTGCCACACGAGGATGCCGGCGGCGTCGAGGCGTTCGAGCATGCTCGCCGGCAGCGGGTGCTGCGTGCGCGCCGCGTTGGCGCCGATCTCCTGCAGCTCCTGTACGAGCGTCTCCTCTTCGGCGGGGCCGAGCGCGTCACCGTGCCCCGGCGCTTCGAACTGGATCGAGGCGCCGTGCAGCTCCAGAGGCTGCCCGTTGAGGTACATCCGCCCGGCACCCCACGTCAGCTGGCGCAGGCCGACGCGCGCGGTGTAGCTGCTCTCACCCGGCACCGTCAGGGTCAGTTCGTAGAGGTTCGGGCTCCCCGGCGCCCACAGCGCCGGGGAGGGCGCAGTCACGGTCGCGCTCGTCCGCACCGTCTGTTCGGCCCCCACGGGCTGCGGGGCGAAGGCGATCGGGATCGTCTGGCCGGGCCGGCTGAGCGTCCCTTCCAGCGCGAGCGTGCGCGCCGGCCCGTTGTTGCGCACGTTCACCGCCACCTGCACGGTCGCCTGCGCGGCGGTGGGGGCGTCGGGCGTGAGCGTCGTCTCAAGCGTGGGGCCCGAGAGCTCGCTCGCGCCGACCTCGCGCAGCGAGACCGGCCCGTCGAGGCCGCCGAAGTTGAACCACGAGCGGTTGAAGCCTTCGTGCGTCTGCAGCAGCGGGGCGCGCCAATCCACGCGCACGACGAGCATGTGCGTGCCGGCGGCCAGCGGCGTGCGATATTCGAAGGGCAGGTAGAAGCCGGCGTGGGCCCCCAGCGGCCGCCCGTCGACCCACACTTCCACGAGGTAGTTGGCCGAGCCGAGTTCCAGCGCGTACGTCCCCGCCGCGGGCGCCGTAATCACCGTGCGGTACCACGCGACCGAGCCCGCGAAGTCGGGCACCGCCCTGCGGCCTCTGACCGGCGCGGCGTTGACGACGTTGGGAACGCTGACCGGCGCGCCCCCGAAGTCGCCGCTGGGCCACCCCCGCAGCTGCCCCAGGTCTTCGGGGTCGGGGCGCAGGATCCACCCGGTCAGCGGCACGCGTCCGCCGGGGCCTTCGCCGAGGCCCGCGGGGACTTCGCCGAGGCCGGTCGCGGGGGCGGGCGGGGTCGGGAGGGCCGAGAGGGCGAGGGGCGCGGGGTGGCTCGCCTGGCCCGGCGCGGCGCGGCCGCCGGCGCGGCCGGCGCTGCTTGTCGGGGCCGCGATCGCGAGCATCAGGAGCGCGGCGAGAGCCGCGATCGCTCTCTTGCCGGGGAGGCCAGGGGACACGGGGCGTCATTTTGACAGAACGTCGCCGCTCCGTCGCCGGGCGCACAATGCCGCCCGGGGCGCTGCCGACCCACCGCGCCCTGAAGGTCCGCGGGCTGAGGTGGGGCCGGTATCACCGATCCCACCTGTGCCCTACTCCGATACTGCTGCTGCGGCAATCACGAGGTCAGCGAAAGACCTGACCCATTCGATAATAAGACCGCCGCGTGACCTTCCACTTCTTGGGCTTCTTTTCCACCCACACTGCACTCGCCTTTGTGGTCGTTCAGGGGTTTGCCCAAGACTAATAACACGCCCGCGGTCACCACGTTTTCGCTAACGGCTTCTTCTCGTTTCCCAGGCCCTTCGGAGGTGCATACATCTTCAACTCCGGCGCATCTCACCTTGAACCCTGGTTCGCCGCCACCTTCACCAGATGGCTCGACTCTACCTGTAAATAGCTTATTTTCGGTGTCTCCGTATACTTCCCCTATCCAGGGAAGATGCACCGCTTCTATTGCTTCTATGCTCGACGTTTTGCAGACTTTGAAGAGACCACTCCCTTCTGCCGTACATTCCGTTGACGGTTTGGCGATCCTGGCTTCCCTAATTAAGAGTAAGTTTCTACCCTCAATTAAGCCGCCCCCGCCGACGTGGTCGCAACGAACTACCACTGCTGCTCCCAGTTCGCCTTTTGTGTCCTCCATTCTCATCGAGAAAATTGAGATCTTGACGGTATCCGATTTGCTGCCAAGAGCAACCGATTCCCATTTTCCTTTGTTTTCTTTTGCGGCTTTGGTGCACTGGTTGGTTTCGTATTTGGTGGGAAGGGAACCTTCTTTACCTTCTAAGCACAGTAACCATAATGGCGTTGCAGCCGAGGCGGCCCCCGCCAGCGCGATGCCCAAGGCGAGCATCGACGCAAGGCAGAGCCCCGCCATCTTTACGAAACGATACGTCATTTCCTACGACCTCCTGTAATCGCGCTTTGCATTTAGGCGCCCGGCCCAGAGGGACAGGCAGTTCTAAATACAGCGCGTTCGAGATCGCCTGTCAAAGGCCGGCGCCGGCGGAGCGGAACGTTTGCCCCGCGCCCCAGCGGAGGCGCCGATCCCCGCTCCCCCGGCCACGCCCCGGACGTCTCCAACCCCCACAGAGGAGCACGTCCGCCTACGCGATCCCCACCATCCCCGCCAGCAGCCGCCGCGCACCACCCTTGGCGAGCGGTTCGTTGAGGTTGCCGCACTTGGGCGACTGCACGCACGACGGGCACCCAGCGCGGCACGGGCACTCCGCTATCAAGCGGTGGGCGTCGCGGCAGAGCTCCTCGAAACGCAGGAACGCCGCGCGCGTCAGCCCGATCCCCCCGGGGTGGCCGTCGTAGACGAAGATCGCCGGGCCGCCCACCTGCGGGTGGAGGTTCGTGGAGAGCCCTCCGACGTCCCACCGGTCGCACATCGCGATCAACGGCAGCACAGCGATGAGGGCGTGCTCGGCCGCGTGCAGGGCGCCGAGCTCGGACTCGAACGCCTCCTCCGCGGCGGGCGTCTCGCCCGGCGCGCCGGGGCGCTCCCCGGCCGCGCGCGGGGCGTCGGGCTCCAGCAGCGCGGGGGGGACCTCGAACCACAGCGCCTGCGTCGAGAAGCTCGTCTCCGGCAGGTCCAGCATCACGAGGTCGAGCACGCCGTGGTCCGCCAGCCGCCGCCGCTGGTACCCGAGCACGACCTCGCTCACCGCGACCTCCCCGAAGCAGAGCGCGACCCCGCACACCTCGCGCCGGTCGAGCTCGCGCTCGATCGTGGTGTCCGTCTCCCGCTTCGGCTGCGTGTACCACCCCCCGTCGAAGGGCGTGACGAGCGCGTGGCGGCGCTCGAGGTCGAGCTCGACCACCTCGTAGGAGCGGCCGAGGTGCAGGTAGATGGCGCCCTGGTGCACCGTCGAGAAGGCGCGCGCCGCCTCGGTCGTGCCCAGCAGCTCGCCCGAGGAGACGTCGACGATCGTGAAGGAGTCGGGCGAGGCCGAGCGCAGCGACACGGCTGCCGCGGGGTACGCGTCGGCGCGGCTGGGGACGTAGCCGCCATCCGGGCGCCGGCGCAGCTGGCCGTGGTGCAGCAGCATCTCCGCGTACGCCTCCCAGCGGGGGCCGAGGAACTCGGCGTCCGCGCCGGAGAGCGGGCCCTCGAAGGCGGCGCAGAGGAGGTGGGCGAGATGGATCTGGGGGCTCTCGTGGTCGAGGATCGCCGCCTCGACGGGGCGCTCCAGGAACTCGTCGGGGTGGCGGCAGAAGAACTGGTCGAGCGCGTCCTCACCCGCGACGTACACCGCCAGGCCGCGGCCGCGGCGGCCGGCGCGGCCCCACATCTGGCGCAGCGAGGCGACCGTGCCGGGGAACGTGACGACCACGGCGGCGTCGAGCTCGCCGATGTCGATCCCGAGCTCGAGCGCGTCGGTGGTGATCACCGCGCGCAGCTCGCCGCGCATCAGGCGGCCCTCCAGCTCGCGCCGCTGCTGGGCGGTGTAGCCGGCGCGGTAGGGGACGACGAGCTCGGCCAGGCTCGCTCCCTCTCGCGGTGAGCCGCCACCGTTCGCCCCCGGCCCGGTCACCTCCGCGACTTCCCCCTCCCCCTTCCCCTCCTCCTTCTGCAGTTCCTCGCGCACCAGCCGCACGAGCAACTCCACCCCGCGGCGCGAGCGCATGAAGCAGATCGCGCGCGCGCCGTCGCGCACGAGGCGGGCGAGCAGCTCGGCGGCCTCCCCGAGGGCGGAGCGGCGCGTGCCGAGCGCGGCGTCGGTGAGCGGCGGGTTCCACATCGCGATCCGCCGGCGCGGCGCGGGGGCGCCGTCCTCGTCGATCAGCTGCACGTCCTCCAGGCCCGTGAGCCGCTGCGCGAGCTCGAGCGGGTTGGCGATCGTGGCGGAGGCGAGTAGGAAGCGCGGCTCGGTCCCGTAGGCGGCGGCGACGCGGCGCAGACGGCGCAGCACGTTGGCAACGTGCGAGCCGAACACGCCCCGGTAGACGTGCGCCTCGTCGACCACGACCACGGCGAGGTTCGCGAAGAACGACGCCCACGCGTCGTGGTGGGGCAGGACGCCGACGTGGAGCATGTCGGGGTTGGTGAGCACCACCCCGGCCCGCCGTCGCACCCCCGCGCGCGCCGCGCGGGGCGTGTCGCCGTCGTAGATCGCCGCCCGCAGCCGCGCGTCCAGGCCGAAGCGCGCGAGCGCGCGGGCCTGGTCTTGCGCGAGCGCCTTCGTCGGGTACAGGTAGAGCGCACGCGCCCGGGCGTCGCGGCAGAGCACGTCGAGCGTGGGCAGGTTGAAGCACAGCGACTTGCCCGACGCGGTGCCGGTGGTGACGATCGTCGGCCCCTCCCACGCGGCCTCCAGCGCCCGCGCCTGGTGGGAGTAGAGCCGCTCGATGCCCGCCCGCTCCAGCGCGGCGAGCACGTCGGGATGCAGGTCCGCCGGCGCGTCCGCCCACACCGCGGAGCCGCCGCCTTCGAAGGCCGTGCGCACGAGCCGCCCGTCGGCGCCGCCCTCCTCCAGTAGGCCGCTCCAGGGCTCGATCGTGCGCGGCGTCGCCACCGGTTGCGATAGTAGTCCGATGACCTCGGCGACCGAGTGGGCGCGGGAGCGCACCTACCACCACGCGAGCTACCCCGCGGAGCGGATCGCGCGCGAGCGCACCGAGAGCGTCACGGTGTGCGTGCCGGCGAAGGAGTGCGCGGGCACGGTCGGGAGGGTCGTGGAGGAGCTCGTGCGGCTGCGCCGGGCCGGCGTGCTCGACGAGGTGGTGGTCGTGGACGCCGCCTCGCGCGACGGGACCGCGGCCGTCGCGCGTCGCGCGGGCGCGCGGGTGCTGCAGGAGGCGGAGCTGCTGCCGCACGTCGGCGCCGTGCTCGGCAAGGGCGACGCGATGTGGCGGGCGCTGGCTGCTACCGAGGGGGAGCTCGTCTGCTACCTCGACGCCGACACCGAGGACTTCCCCGTCCACTTCGCCACGGGACTCCTCGGCCCGCTCGTGTGCGAGCCGGGCGTCGCGTTCGTGAAGGGGTTCTACCGACGCCCGCTCACGCAGGGCGGCGTGCGCGTGCCGGAGGGCGGCGGGCGCGTCAACCACCTCACGGCGCGCCCGGCGCTCGCACTCTTCTACCCCGAGCTCGCGGCGCTGCGCCAGCCGCTCGCCGGCGAGGTGGCGGCCCGTCGGGAGCTGCTGGAGCGGCTGCCGTTCGTGACGGGGTACGGCGTGGAGATCGCGATGGTGCTCGACGCGTGGCGGGCCGTCGGCCTGGAGGGGATGGCGCAGGTGGACCTGGAGGAGCACCGCAACCGCAGCCAGTCGCTGCAGGCGCTCGTGCCGATGGCGCACACGGTGCTGGCGACGATCGCCGAGCGGTTGCGCCGGGAGGGTCGCCTGCTCGACGCCGACGAGACTGCCCCCCCGGAGCGCCCGCCGCTGATCGCCCTGGGCGCGGCGCAGGCCCGCGAGTGAACGTGGCCCTCCGCTGCGTCTACCTCGACCTCGACGGCACCCTGCTCGGCCGCGGCGCGTCGCTGCTGCACGACGGCGAGGGCCTGGTCGCGCTCGACGGGGTGCGCGCGGTGCAGGCGTGCCTGCGCGCCGGCGTGGAGGTGGTGCCGATGTCGGGCCGGCGCCGGGCGCAGGTGGCCGAGGACACTCGCCTGCTCGGCCAGAGTTCCTACATCTACGAGCTGGGCGCGTGCGTGGTGGTGGACGACGAGGAGCACTGGCTGACCGAGGCGCGCCCCGGCGCGGAGACGATCGCCCAGCAGATCGAGCGCACGGGCGCGCCCGCCCTGCTGCTGGAGCGGTACGCGGGCCGCCTGGAGCACCACGAGCCGTGGCACGTGGGGCGCGAAGTCTCCCACCTCTTCCGCGGCCTCGTGGACGCGAGCGAGGTGGACGCGGTGCTTGCCGAGCATGGCCACGGACACCTGCGGCTCGTGGACAACGGCTCCGTCAGCCGCCGTTCGCCAGCGCTCGCCGCGCTTCCCCAGGTCCGCGGCTACCACCTTCTCCCCGCGGATGCCTCGAAGGCGACGGCCGTCGCCTTCCACCGCCGCGTGCGCGGGTACGCCCGTGAGGAGACGATCGCGGTCGGCGACTCTCGCGAGGACGTGGCGAGCGCTGCGCACGTGGGCACTTTCTGGCTGGTCGCCAACGCCCTGGCGCGCGACCCGACCCTGCGCGAGGCCCTGACCGCCCACACGAACGTGCGCGTGTGCGAGGGGGCGCACGGGGCCGGGGTGTACGAGGCGGTGGTGAGCGCGTTGATGGCGGGGTAGGGGTGGGGATCGCCCATGCGGGTGAGTGCGGCGCCACGCGCGGGCCTCCGTGCCCCGCGTCGAGGGGTGCTACCGCCTCGCCGCAATGTGCGCCCTCCGAGTCGAAACGATCGGCCTTGTCAGAGAAATGGAGGATGGGTGACGCTCTACGATGGACTCTGCGCTATGAGAGCGTCGATCTCCTCCACCGCAGCGGTTGCATCGTCGAGCGAGATGTGCCGCTTGACATCTACTACCCCCTGCGCCCGAGCGCTCACCGGTCCCTGGGGGTTCTGTCGTGTCATCCACATCGCCGTGGCAAGTCGCTCCAGCTCTGCGACGCGGCGACCTCCGAGGATGTCCGTTATCCATTCGAGCGCATCTTCGTAGCGCTGCACAGTCGTCTGGAAGCGCTCTTCGAGACGAGCGCCACCAGGTCGCACAAGTAGCTGAGGCCCATACCGAGGATCCGGGAGAATACGCTCGATCAGATTCTCCGAACACATTGTCGCAAGTTCATCATGCAGGCCAAACGAGTAGGGACCATACTTGTAGAGGATGAAGTCGAAATTGAACTCGACGTCGCGTAGCTCGGAGAGAAGATATGCCGCCTTTTGCACATGCGTCTCACCCGCCCAGCTACCCTTCGCCGCAAGGCGTTTGACCAGCCCGACGAGGATCGTGCGTTGTACCAACTCGTTCATGTCACCCCCTGTTCTTCCGTTTGCTCAACCTCGCGGGTGCGCGCCGTGGCGAGAACCTCATCACGGTTGCTCGCTAGCCACCGACGAACATCATCGCGAATCTTGCTGTCCGCCAGCACGTACTCATCAGGCGACTCAGGTAGTCTGCGCATGACGTCGGACAGACCACTGGCCCAGACGCTCTTGAATGACTCCTCGCGTACCCGTACCGCAAAATCCGGTGGCTTCTTTCTGCTCGGTGGTGCGCCATAGGCGACGAGATCTGGACCGAACTGCTCCTGGGCTGCCATCACGAGCGCCTCCACATCCGCTGACGTATCGCCGCCCAACTCGCCCGGAGCACCTTCGCCGTCCTGTGGAGCCGCTTTCTTTTCGTACGCGACCTTGAAGTGGTCGCGACACACGATACGCCGCGCTGGATCGTGCCCAGGCGCATCGCGGTCCCGCGCAGCCCGCTTGATCGCCAGGAGGACATCTGTGTCATCACGTGACAAATGCCCCTCGACGTCGACTGGAAACACGCCGTCCGGCAGCCATTGCTGCAGGAAGCACTTGAGATGCTCGTTGTAGGCCAGGCGGGTCGGGTGGTGGTAGACCTGGCTGAACATGAAATAGCGGGCTAGCAGCAACTGCTCTGCAGACTGGAGCCCGCCGCGCTCGCAACCCAGCACAGGATTCGTGCTCTCTGTGCCGGGCTCATCCTGCTCACGCGGAGGCTCGCTCACGACCCTCAACGTATTGATCAACCGCTCGTGATCGAAGCGGCCGTACTGGACACCCGTGTGCAGCGAGTCGCGCAGCAGGTAGTCGATGCGGTCCGCACCAAACGAGTCACCCACGATCACCTCGGCGAGGATCGCTTCCCACGGCTCGAAGACGACCTCCAACCCCAGCTTCTCCGCCCTGCGGGGTCCGACGGCGAGCTTGCCCACGTCCTCGAGGCGCACTGGCGGGGTGATCCTCTCCAGGATCTGGGTTATCGGCTCAGAGTTCACAATCGTCCACGTGATGCGCTCGTGATCGATGCCCTCGGGAAGAAGCTCCTGCTCGGCGGCGTGGGAGAAGGGCAGATGACCCATGTCATGGCATAGCGCCGCCATCCGCACGACCGTGCGCCAGTAGCCGTGATCGTTCTGGCTCGGAGCCGGTATCGCCTCGCGCACCGCATCGGAGATCTTGTCGGGTCTGGTGATCACGTCGTAGATACGGCCGGCGAGGTGCATGACGCCAAGCGAATGCTCGAAGCGCTTGTGCGTGGCGCCGGGATAGACCTTGTAGGTGAGCGCGAACTGATGAACGTGCCGCAGACGCTGGAACGCCGAAGAATCGATGACCAGGCGCTCGTCCTCGTCGAATTCGATGAATACGTGCACAGCATCGCGCACCTCGTGCAGGCGCTTGGACATTCCGACATCTTGACGTAAGCGGAGGACGTAGATCACGACCACAGGTTGGGCGAACATACGTTCGTAGTGTAGCCAACTGTCACGACGGGAGTCTCGAACGCTTGATGACACGGACCTGAAACGCCGTCTGCTATCGAAAGCGCTCGTCGTCGAGGCACGACCAGGCCGGCCCTACCCCTACGCCCCCCGCAGCCGCCGCCACGCCCGCCGCCAGAACCCCGGCCCGGGGCGCCTGCGCCACAGCGCCGGCGGGGGCACCGTGGCGCGTACCAGGGCGACCCAGTCGTCGAGCGGCAGCTCGCCCGGAGATCAGCCGCCCGAGCGCGCCCGTGACGGGCGCGCCGCACGCCCGCGCGCTCCAGCGCCCGCGCCAGCAGCGGCACCGACTCCAGGGCCTCGACCGCCTGGCCGATGCGGGCGGGGATCTCCGCCGCCGGCACGCCCGCGGCGAGCAGCTCGCCGGCGCGGCGGTTGCGGCTCTCGGGGCCAGGGCCGTGGCCACCAGGTCGCCTGCGCCGGCGAGGCCGATCATCGACTCCGGCCGCGCTCCCAGGCTCTCGGCGTAGCGCCACACCTCGGCGAAGATGTGTCCCGCGGCGGCGCCCGCGGCGTTGAGGCCCTGTGCCTCGGTGGCCCCGGCGGCGAGCGCCGCGGCGTTCTTGGCGGCCCCCGCCAGCTCCACCCCGAGCGGGTCGGCGGAGCGCTCGCACACCACGCCCGCGCGCGTGAAGACCTGCGCGAGCTGCGCGGCGAGCTGCTCGTCGCGCGAGGCCGCCACGAGGCCGGCGCCGGCGTGGACCATCTCCTGCGCGTGCGCCGGACCGCCGAGGCAGCCGACGCGCTCGGCGCCGAACGCGCGCGGCGAGCACGCTCGTCGGCGGCGCCCCTGCGGGCGGGACGAGGCCCTTGGCGACCGACACCACCGCTGTGCGCCGGCCGAGGCCGGCGCCGCGCAGCGCCTCGATCACCTCGCCGAGCTCCTGCGAGGGCACGGCCAGGAACACGTAGTCGGCGCGCGCCACGCCTGCCGAGGCCGGCTCGATGCGCAGCGCCCGGCGGCAGCTCGACGCCGGGCAGGTACGCGCGCGTTCTCGCGCGTCGCTCGATCGGCGCGCGCCTGCTCGGCCGTGCGCGACTGCAGCGTCGTGCGCAGGCCGCCGCGCGTCAGCGAGCACGGCAGCGCCGTGCCGAAGGAGCCCGCGCCGATCACCGTCGCCCGGCGCGCCACCCGGTGTTGGCAGCGCGCGCGCGCGCGGGGCGCGAACGCCGGTAGGCTCGGGCTCGGTCATCGGATGAGCGAGACTAGCGATCGAGCACGAGCAGCGCCGCCGAGTGGCGCAACTGGGCGGGCGACCAGCGCTGCCGCCCGCCGCGGTCGAGCGGCCCGGCTCGATCGAGGAGCTCGCCGGCGCGCTGGCGCGCGCCGCGGCGGGCAGGGCGCAGCGCGTGCGCGTCGCCGGCGCCGGGCACTCCTTCAGCGAGAACGTCCTCACCGACGGCGTGCTGGTGAGCTCGACCGCCTCGGACCAGGTGCTCGACGTCGATCGCGCCTCGGGCCTCGTGCGCGTGCAGGCCGGCATCACGCATCCACGAGCTCAGCCGTGCGCCTCGCCGAGCACGGCCTGGCGCATGGAGAACCTCGGCGACATCGACGTGCAGAGCATCGCCGGCGCGCATCTCGCACCGCCACGCACGGCACGGGCGCGCGCCTGCGCAACATCTCCTCGCAGGTCGCCGAGCTGACGCTCGTGCTCGCCGACGGCTCGCACGCTGCGCTGCTCGCCCGAGAGCGACCCCGAGCTCTTCCGCGCGGCGCGCGTCGGCCTCGGCGCGCTCGGCGTGATCGCCGAGGTGACGCTGCGGTGCGTGCCCGCGTTCGCGCCTGCACGGCGATCGACGCGCCCGCGCCGCTCGGCGGAGACGCTCGACGCGCTTCGAGGAGCTGCGCGAGCGGGAACGACCACTTCGAGTTCTTCGTCTTCCCCCACGCGCGCACAGCGCTCACGCGCACCAACAACCGCACCGAGAGGCGCCCCGTGCCCCGCGGTCGCGCGGCCGCGTACGTCAACGACGTGCTGCTCACCAACCACGCGTTCGAGCTCTTCTGCCGCGCCGGGCGGCGCGCGCCCGGCGCTGATCCCGCAGATCAACCGGCTCGTCACGCGGCTCGCCGGCGCAGCCGAGCGGATCGAACGCTCGGCCGCGATCTTCGCCAGCCCGCGGCTCGTGCGCTTCACCGAGATGGAGTACGCGCTGCCGCGCGAGCACACCGCGCCGGCCGTCCGCCGCGTGCTCGAGATGATCGAGCGGCGACGGGTGCGCGGTGCCCTTCCCGATCGAGGTGCGCACGGTCGCCGCCGACGACGCGCTGCTCTCCACGGCCGCCGGGCGCGACAGCGGGTTCGTGGCCGTGCACATGTTCGCGGGATGGCCTGGGAGCCCTACTTCCGCGCCGTCGAGGCGATCATGGACGAGCTCGGCGGGCGCCCCCACTGGGGCAAGCGCCACTTCCAGAGCGCCGCCACGCTGCGCGCGCGCTACCCCGAGTGGGAGCGCTTCCAGGCGATCCGCGCGCGGCTCGACCCCGAGGGGCGCTTCGCCAACGCGTGGACCGATCGGGTGCTGGGGCCACCGTCCATGCGCCTGAGGCGCCACCTGGGGACGCGCTGGAGCGCCTCGAACGGGCGACCGCCGCGCTGCAGCCGCCGTTCGCGCTGATCGACCTCGACGCGCTGTGGGCCAACGCGCCGGACATGGAACGCCGCGCCGCCGCCAAGCCGATCCGCCTGGCGAGCAAGTCGCTGCGCTGCCGCGCGCTGCAGGAGCGCGTGCTCGCCCGCCCCGGCTTCCGCGGCACGCTCGCGTTCACGCTGCCGGAGGCGCTGTGGCTCGCCGCGCACGGCGTCGAGGACCTCCTCGTCGCCTACCCGACGGCCGACGCGCGGCGCGCTGCGCGAGCTCGCGCGAGGCCGAGCGGCGCGCCCGTGACCGTGATGGTCGACTGCGTCGAGCAGCTCGACCTGATCGACGCAGCGCGGTCGCCGCGCGCGTCGCGCTCCAGAGCCCGGTCGCGCGTGTGCATCGACTCGACTGCGGCTGTGGCTGTCTCGGCGGCCGCGTGCGGATCGGCGTCAAGCGCTCGCCCGTGCACACGCCCGCGCAGGCGGCCGCGCTCGCGCGCGCGATGTCGCTCGGCCGCGAGCGCTGCGAGCTCGTCGGGGTGATGGCCTACGAGGCGCAGATCGCCGGGCTCGGCGACGCGCCCGGCGGGCCGGCCGCTGCGCGCCGCGCTGCGCGCATCGCGCGGTGGGGCGCGATGCAGGCCGCCTCCGCGCGCGAGCTCGCTCGCCGCCGGAGCCGCGGCGGTGGCGGCCGTGCGCGCCGTGGCGCCGCTCGAGTTCGTCAACGGCGGCGGCACCGGCAGCCTCGAGCGCACCGCGCGTGAGGCCGCCGTCACCGAGGTGAGCCGCCGGCTCGGGGCTGTACGGGCCGACGCTGTTCGACGCCTACCGCGCCTTCACGCCCGCGGCCGGCGGCGCTGTTCGCGCTGCCCGTCGTGCGCCGCCCCGGGCCCGGCGTCGGCGACCGCGCTCGGCGGCGGCTACCTCGCCTCCGGGCCCGCCGACCGCGCGCGCCTGCCGCGCCCGCACCTGCCGCGCGGGCCTGCGCCTCGACGGGCAGCGAGGGCGCGCGGCGAGGTGCAGACGCCGCTGCTCGGGCGCGCGCGCCGCGAGCTCGCGGTCGGCGACCGCGTCTACATGCGCCACGCGAAGGCCGGCGAGCTGTGCGAGCGCTTCGCCAGCCTGCACCTCCTGGAAGGCGAGGATCGTCGAGGAGGTGCCGACGTACCGCGGCGAGGGACAATGCTTGCTGTGAGCGGCGGGGGCGCGCGGGACCGCGGGGGGACGCTGGCGGACGGCACGGCGCCCGAGGACGCGCAGGCGCGGCTCGAGGCGACGCTGCGCGAGGTCGTCGAGACGCTCGCGCCGATCGATCGCACGCCGTGCTCGCCCGGCGAGCGCGAGGCCGCCGAGTGGCTCGGCCGAGCGGCTGCGCGTCGGGCCGGCGCGGAGGTCGCGCTCGAGGACGAGCCGTCGTGGGGCACCTTCCCGCCGACCGGCGACGGCGCTCGGGCTGCTCGGCGTGGCCGCCGCGCGCGCTCGTGCTGCGCGGCGGCCCGGCGCCGCGGCGGTGGCGCGCTCGCGGCCGCCGCGAGCGCCGCGGGCATCGTCGACGAGGCCCAGAACGGGCCGCGCGTGCTGCGGCGCGCGCGTGCGCCGCCGGCGCAGCACCGTCAACGTCGTGGGACGCGTGCACGGGCCGAGGCGAGCCCGCGGCTGCGGCCGGCCTGGGACACGCTCGTGGTGCTCGCCCACCACGACGCGCCGCAGACGGGGGTCCTGTTCGACCAGACGCTCCAGCGGCGCGTCCACGAGCTGGCGCCGTGGCTGATCGAGCGGATCAAGACACCGCCGCCGCAGTGGTGGGTCGGCCTGGCCGGCCCGCTGTGCACGATCGCCGCCGCGACCGCCGCGGCCGCCGCGGGCTCGCGCGCGGGCGGGGCTCGCGCTCGGCGCGCTCGGCACGGCGCTCGTCGCCGACGTGTGGCGCAGCGAGACGGTTCCCGGCGCCAACGACAACCTCTCTGGCGTCGCCGTCGCTGGTCGCGCTCGCCGAGCTGCTGCGCGAGCGTCCCGCCCCGGGTCTGCGCGTGCTGCTCGTCTCCTGCGGCGCCGAGGAGACGCTGCAGGACGGCGTGCGCGCCTTCCTCGCCCGCCACCGCGACGAGCTCGACGCCGGAGCGGCACGTGGTTCGTGAACCTCGACACGGTCGGCTCGCCGCACCTGGTGATGCTCGAGGCCGAGGGGCCGGTGTGGATGGAGGAGCTACGCGGGCCCGTGGCTGCGCGACCTGCTCGCCGCGCACGCCGAGCGGGCTGGGCGTCGCGCTGCAGCGGGGCTTCCGTGCGCGCGCCTCGACCGACAGCGTGATCCCCAGCCGCGCCGGCTACGCCGACCGCGACGCTCGTGTCGATCACCGCCTGGCGCAGCCCCGCCAACTACCACCTGCCGAGCGACGTGCCGGCGAACCTCGACTACGGCACGGTGGCCGACGCGGCCCGTCTCGTGCACGCGCTGGCGCTCGGCCTCGCCGCGGGCGCGGGGGCGCGCTGCAGCCACACCCTCACACGAGCCCCGCCAGCTGCTCCCCCGCGCGGCCGCAGCGCTCTGGCGCCGCGCGCCCACACGATGACTTGCAGGTCGAGGATGCGCGCGTCGAAGAGGCTCAGGGCGTTGGCGCCGGTCACCGCGTACGCCGGCACGCCCGCCTGGCGCGCGCGCGTGGCGATCTCGAACGTCGGCGCTGCCGAGCAGCGTGCGCTCGTCCAGGCGCTCCGCGCCGAGCACGACCGCGCGCGCGCGCGCGCATCCGCGCGTCGAAGTCGAGCGCGGCGAGCAGCTTCGTCACGCCCTCGCGCCGCGCCGCCGGCTCGAGCGGGACACACGTCCGCGGTCAGCGAGGCCGCCGCCCTGCTCAGGCCGCGGCGATCGCCGAGGCCACGCGCGGGCCGCTCCCAGCGGCCCGCCGAAGGGCTCGACGGCAACGAGCACTGTCCGGGAGATCACGATCGGGCATCCTTCCAGCAATGGCCGCAAGGAGCGAGCACAGGTCGTGGATGTCTGCCGGGCACGAGGTGCGCGTCAGCAACCCGGGCAAGGTGTTCTTCCCCGAGCGCGGGCTCACCAAGCTCGACCTGGTCAACTACTACGTCGAGTGCGAGCGAGGCGGTCGTGCGTCACCTGCGCGAGCGCCCGACGGTGATGAAGCGCTGGGTCGACGGCGTCGCGGGCAAGCCGTTCTTCCAGAAGCGCGTGCCCGACAGCGCGCCGGAGTGGCTGCAGACGGCGACCGTCACGTTCCCGAGCGGGCGCCACGCCCGCGAGCTCGTCGCCCAACGACGCCGCCCACCTCGTGTGGGGGGTGAACCTCGGCGTGATCGACTGGAACCCGTGGCCGGTGCGCCGCGCGGACCTCGACCACCCCGACGAGCTGCGCGTCGACCTCGACCCGCTGCCCGGACGTGCCGTTCGCGCGAGGTGCGCGAGGTGGCGCTCGGCGTGCGCGAGGTGCTCGACGAGCACGGCCTGCGCGGCTTCCCGAAGACCTCGGGCTCGCGCGGCATGCACGTCTACGTGCGGATCGAGCCGCGAGCAGAGCTTCGAAGAGGTGCGCCGCGCGGCGCTCGCGCTCGCGCGCGAGGTCGAGCGGCGGATGCCGGGCCGCGCGACCAGCCGGTGGTGGAAGGAGGAACGCGAGGGCGTGTTCATCGACTACAACCAGAACGCGCGCGACCGCACCGTCGCCTCGGCCTACTCGGTGCGCGCGGTGCCCGACGCGCGCGTCTCGTGCCCGCTGGAGTGGGACGAGGTGGCCGACGTCGAGCCGGCCGAGCTGCGCCTGGACACGGTGCCCGCGCGCCTGCGCGAGCGCGGCGACCCGGCGGCGGCGATCGACGAGCACGCCGGCACGCTCGACGGCGCTGCTCGAGCTGGCCGCGCGCGACGAGCGCGAGGGCCTCGGCGACGCGCCCTGGCCGCCGCACTTCCGCAAGCAGAAGGGCGAGCCGCCGCGCGTGCAGCCGAGCCGGGCGCGCGGAGACCGGTGACGGCCGCGGTGGGCGAAGGCGCAGCGGGGCGATCGTGACGCTGCCGCTCGCGCCGCCCGTGAAGCCGCAGCTCGCGCTCTCGCGCAAGGAGCTGCCGCGGGGCGACGACTACCTCTACGAGGTCAAGCTCGACGGCTTCCGCTGCCTGGCGTTCGTGGACGGCGAGGAGGTGTACCTGCAGTCGCGCAACGGCAGGCCGCTGGGGCGCTACTTCCCCGAGCTGGCGTTCCCCGCCGGGCGCTACGTGCTCGACGGCGAGATCGTCGTGCGCGACGCCGACGGCCGCGAGGACTTCGACGCGCTCGGCCAGCGCATCCACCCGGCGGAGTCGCGGATCGAGCTGCTCTCGCGCGGAGACGCCGGCGGTGTACGTCGCCTTCGACCTGCTCGCCCGAGGACGAGGAGTCGCTGCTCGAGCCGCCCGTTCGCCGAGCGCCGCGCCGCGCTCGAGCGCGCTGCTCGCGCGGGCGAGCGGGTTCGCCGCGGGCGCCCCGGTCGAGCTGATGCCGACCGCCGAGACCGCCGCGGAGGCCGAGCGGTGGCTTGCGCACGCCGAGGGCGCGATCGCCAAGGAGCGCTCCGCCCCCTACCGCCCGGGCGAGCGCAAGGGCATGGTCAAGGTCAAGCGCGTGCGCACGATCGACGCCGTCGTCGTCGGCTGGCGCCCCGGCAAGGAGCCGGGCACCGTCGGCGCGCTGATCCTCGGCCTCTACGACGGCGGCGAGCTGCGCGTCGTCGGCCACTGCTCCGGCCTCACCGCGGCCGAGAAGCGCCGCCTCGTCGGCTTCCTCGCGCCCGTACGAGACGGGCGAGCGCGGCTCCGCCGACCCGAGCCGCTGGAGCGCCGGCCAGCGAGCTCGAGTGGGTCGCCCTGCGCCCCGAGCTGGTCGTCGAGATCGACTTCGACCACGTCTCCGCGGGGCGCATCCGCCACGGCGCGAAGCTGCGGCGCTGGCGCGAGGACAAGGACCCGCGCGGAGTGCACGTTCGAGCAGCTGCGCGGGCTGAGCGCGCGCGGTAGCATCGTCCGCGCGTGATGCAGCGAGCGAGCGAGACGCGACGGTCGCCGAGGAGGAGTACCTGCAGATCCTCTTCTGGCTGCAGGAGGCGGGGCTGCCGATGACCGGCGCCAACGTCGCGCGCGCGATGCAGCTCTCGGCGCCCACCGTGCACGAGATGGTCGGGCGCCTGGAGCGCGACGGCTACATCACCCGCGGGGCGCGACCGCGCGATCGCCTTCACCGACGACGGGCGCCGGCACGCCGAGGGGATCGTGCGCCGCCACCGGCTGATCGAGCGCTTCCTCACCGACGTGCTCGGCGTGCCCTGGGACGAGGTCCACGAGGAGGCCGAGCGCCTGGAGCACGCGATGTCGCCGGTGCTCGAAGAGCGCATGCTCGCCGCGATCGGCGACGCCAAGACCTGCCCCCACGGCCACCCGATCGTCGCCGGCGCGCGCCTGGCCGGGCGTGCCGCTGGCCGACGTCGAGCTCGGCGCCTCGGTGCGCGTGCTGCGCTTCGAGAACGAGGCCGAGGACCTGCTGCACTACCTGAAGGCGTCGGGCCTGCGAGCCCGGGCTGCGGGGCACGCTCGCCGCGCACGACGCCGAGAGGTCGTCGTCGAGACGGCGCCGACGGCAGCCGCTGCGCGCGTCACCCCCAGCGTCGCCGAGACCGTCTCGGTCATCGCCGACCCCTCGCCGCCGCCGCGCACGGCGCTGCCGGAGCAGCTCGTGCTGGGGCAGCGCGGTACGGCAGGTGACCTGACGCACGAACGCCGGCGCCCGGCGGCGTCTGGGGCGGCTACACCGTCGCCGGCAGCGCGCGGTACGCCGCCGCCAACCGCCCCACGCCCTCCTCGATCTCCTCCGGCGTGACGCCGGAGTAGGCCAGGCGCAGCGTGTTCTCGCCGCCCTCGAGCAGGAAGTCGGTGCCCTTCACGAACGCCACCCCCAGCTCCGCCGCCGCGCCGTGCAGAGCGTGGACGTCGGTGCCCTCGGGCAGCGTCACCCACATGAAGTAGCCGCCCTCCGGGGCGACGAACTCGGCCTCGGGGAGCTCGCGGCGCAGCGCGATCTCCAGGGTGCGGGCGCGCTTGGCGAGCGCGGTGCGGACGGTCTCGATCGAGCGCTCCATGGCGCCGGAGGCGCAGAACTCGTAGACGACCGCCTGGGCG
Organism: uncultured Solirubrobacterales bacterium; assembly: GCA_963821775.1. Lineage (GTDB taxonomy): Bacteria > Actinomycetota > Thermoleophilia > Solirubrobacterales > Solirubrobacteraceae > Palsa-744. The sequence goes on from CAWGFB010000004.1 coordinate 462,121, forward strand.
AACATGTTGGGGGAGATGTAGGTGTTCGTCGCGAGCTTGGCGATCGCGGCGATGAGCGCCGGCGGCCCCACGAGGTAGCCGACGCGGATGCCGGGGCAGACGGTCTTCGAGAAGGAGGAGGCGTAGACGACGCGGGCGGGGTCGAGCGAGAGCATCGTGGGCAGGCGCTCGCCGCTGAAGCGCAGCTCGACGTAGGGGTCGTCCTCGAAGATCGTGAAGTCGTGCGCGGCCGCCAGGGCGAGCAGCGCGCGGCGCTTGTCCACCGAGAGGGTGTAGCCGGCGGGGTTCTGGAAGTTGGGGATGATGTGTGCGAGCTTCGGGCGCACGGCCGGGGCGGGCGGGGCCCCGGGGGTGGGCGTGCTGCCATCCAACAGGGCGGCGAGCGCGTCGGTGTCGATGCCGTCCGCCCGGAGCTCCACCTGGTGCACGCGCGCGCCCCGCTGCCGCAGCGAGAGCAGCGTGCGGTCGTACGTGGGGCGCTCGACGACGACGTCGTCGTCGGCCGCGACGAGGTGCTCGAAGAGGAACGCGTCGGCCTGCATCGAGCCGTTGGTGACCAGCACGCGCTCCGGCTCGACCCCGTGGCGCTCGGCGATCCACGCCCGCAGCCGCGGATAGCCGACCGCGGTGCCGTACGCCGTGGCGCCCCCCGGGTCGTGTGCGAGCGCGCGTGTCGTCGCCTCGCGCAGGCCCTCGACGTCGATGATGTCGAGCGAGGGGGCGCCGCGGGCGAAGGAGATCGTGGAGTCCGCCATGGGGCGAAGCTTACGCGAACTCCGCGGGGCTCACCCTTCGTCGAACGTCAGCAGGATGCGCCCGTCGGCGACCTCGCGCACGCTGAAATCGGCATCCACGGTGCGGCGCAGTCTCCCGCACGAGCGCAACGGGCGCCGCGAGGCGCAGGTCGACGACCGCGTGGCTGGCCTCGAAGCGGCGCACCGACGCCTCGCTCACGTGCGGGAGGCTCGCCAGGCGATGCTCGAACGCGCTCAGCGCGCCGATGTCGTAGAAGGGGCCGACGCCGAGCTCGACGCGACCTTCGAAGAGCGTCCCCTCGCCGGGCTCCGGGGGGGGAGCCGCGGCGAGGGGCGGGGGCGCCGCGGAGGACGCCGCTGCCGCGACCGGGGGGGTGGACGCGGACGGTGGGGAGACCGGCTCGGCAGTGAGGGAGGCGGGCGGGGCGGAGGACGTCAACCCGGCCATCACGCGGCTCAGCAGCGCGTCGTACTCCGCCGCCAGGTCGCGCGCGAAGCGCTCCAGCCGGTCGCGGAAGCGCCGCAGCTCGGCGAGGCTCGCGAGTTGCGCCTCGGTCGGGCGCACGCGTTCGCCGGTGGCCGACCGCGGTCCGAGCCCGGCTTCGGGCTCCTCGGGGGACTCGTCGCCCGGGGACGACTCGCCGTAGCGGGCCGGGCCCCGGCTGGGTGGCGTCCGCGTGGTCTCGACGGGCCGCATGAACTTGACTGGCTGTCCCGGCCCGGCGGGCTCGCTCGGCTCGGGGGGCGCGGCCGGGGTAGCGGGCGTGAGCGGAGTGGCGGCCGCGAAGGGCGTCGGGGATGCGAGCGGGGTGGGTGTCGAGGGCACGACGGGCGTGGGTGTCGGGGACGCGAGCGGCGCCGGTGTCGGTGGGGCGATGGGAGTGGGGGGATCGGGCGCGCGCGGCGTCGGCGGTGCGAGCGGAGTGGGCGGCGTGAACGGCGCCGGAGGCTCGAACGCCTCATCCACGAGCCGTCCTCCCGTCTGCGTGGCAGCCTCGGACGCACCCTGTGGCGCGGCGCCCTCGCCGCCGAGCTCGCGGCGCCGGCCGATCGAGGTCAGCTCCCGCTCGAGCTCGCGCAGCTTGCGCTCCAGTTCGGCGAGCGTCCCGGTCACGTCGCTCCCCGCCTGCCCGGGCGTGGCCTCGCCGGGCGCGCTGGGTCCATGGGCGAAGGTGTCGGTCATCGGCATCGAGGGAGGGAACCCGGTCTCCATCCTAGTCGGGCCGGGCCGTCGGCAGCACGAGCCCTGGGCCGCTTATTGCGCCCTCGCCGCCAGGAGGCGGGCCGTCAGCCGCCGACCGTCCGATCCAGCAGCGCGAACAGCTCGGTGAAGTGCCGCTCGGCCGCCGCCTCGTCGTAGACGGCGGTGTCGCTCATCGTGTAGCCGTGAGCGGCCCCCTCGTAGAGCTCTGAGCGGTATCGCACCCCGGCCTCCTCGAGGGCCCGCTCGAGCGCCGCCACGTGCTCCGGGGTCATGCTCTGGTCGTTGTCGGCGTGGCCGAGGTAGAGCTCGGCGGAGATCGCGCCGGCGCTCAGGTGCGGACTGTCCTCACCGTCGCTCACGAGCCCCCCGGCGTGGAAGGCGGCGAGCGCCGCGACGCGCTCCGGGTAGGCCGCGGCGATCCGCCAGCCCACGCGCCCACCCAGGCAGTAGCCGGTGATCGCGAACGGCGGGTCGGCGAGCTCGCCGAGGTGGTCGAGGTAGGCCGCCCCGTCGCTGACGATCCGCTCGGGCGTCAGCTCTGCCATGGCAGGCCTCAGCCGCGCGAAGAACGGATCCCGCTGTGCGGGGTCCTCCAGATCGGGCATCTCCATGTTCGACGCCCGGCCGGCGCGATAGAGGACGTTCGGGGCGAGCACGACGAACCCCCGAGCCGCGATGCGGTCGACCATCTCCTCGATCCGGGGACGCAAGCCAAAGGCATCCATGATGAACAGCACACCCGGGTGGCTCCCGTCCTGCCCGGGGGGCCGCGAGAGGTAGGCGTCCGCCACGCCGTCCTGGGTACTGATGTCGACCATCTCGCCTTTCATCGCTGCCCGCTCCCATCGTCGCTGCTCGGAAGGGAGCAGCTTAGGGTAGGGCCTACCCCCGCAGAACCCCCACCGCCAGCTCCGCCACCTCCGTCGGCGTGCGCCCAACCCGCACGCCGCGCTCCTCGAGCGCCTGCGCCTTCGCGGCCGCGGTGCCGGAGGTGCCCGAGACGATCGCGCCGGCGTGGCCCATCTGCTTGCCGGCCGGCGCGGTGAAGCCGGCGATGTAGGCGACGACCGGCTTGGTGACGTGCTCGGCGATGTACGCGGCGGCCTCCTCCTCGGCGGAGCCGCCGATCTCACCCGCGAGCACGATCAGCTCGGTCTCGGGGTCGGCCTGGAAGAGCTCGAGCACGTCCACGAACGAGGAGCCGGGCACGGGGTCCCCGCCGATGCCGACGATCGAACTGCAGCCGAAGCCGGCCTGCGCGATCTCGTTGCCGATCTGGTAGGTGAGCGTGCCCGAGCGGGACACCACGCCGACGTTGCCCTCGCGGAAGAAGGAGGCGGGGATGATGCCGACGTTGGCCTTGCCGGGGGAGAGGATCCCCGGGCAGTTGGGGCCCACCAGGCGCGTGCCCGCGTGGTCGCGCCGCAGCGTGTTGTAGACGCGCAGCTCGTCGTGCGCGGGGATCCCCTCGGTGATCGCCACCACGAGCCGCACGCCGGCCGCCGCGGCCTCGAGGATCGCGTCGGCCGCGAAGCGCGGGGGGACGAAGATCATCGCCGTGTTCGGCTGCGTCTCCGCGGCGGCCTGCGCCCAGGAGTCGAACACGGGGATGCCCTCGACGTCCTGGCCGCCCTTGCCGGGCGTCACGCCGCTCACCACGGCGGTGCCGTAACGGCGGTTGTTGAGCGTGTGGAAGGAGCCTCCCGCCCGGTGATGCCGGCGACGCACAGGCGCGTGTCCCTGTCAACCAGCACGGCCATCAGGCGGCCTCCCCAGCGCCGGCCGCCCGCTCCGCCGCCAGCGCGACGACCCGCTCCGCCGCGAGCGCCACGACCCGCTCGGCCGCCTCGTTCATGGTGGCCGCCGGGACGTTGGGCAGCGCGGCGGCGCTCAGCAGCTCGCGGCCGGCGCGGTCGTTGGTGCCGTCGAGGCGCACCACGAAGGGGACCTCGGCAGCGTCGGCCCCGAGCTCGGCGAACGCGGCGATCAGCCCCCGGGCGACCTCGTCGCAGCGCGTGATGCCGCCGAAGATGTTGAACAACACCGCTCGGACTCGTTGATTGGAAAGGATCAGCCGCACGGCCTGCGTGATCTTGGCCGCGTCCGAGCCGCCCCCGGCGTCGAGGAAGTTCGCGGGACGCCCGCCGGCGCGGGCGACCACGTCGAGCGTCGACATCACGAGCCCGGCGCCGTTGCCGAGGATGCCGATGTCGCCGTCGAGCGCCACGTACTGCACGCCCTCCTCACGGGCACGGCGCTCGATCGGGTCCTCGTTCTCGGCGTCCGAGAGACCCTGGCTCTCGGGGTGACGGTAGAGCGCCGAGCCGTCCAGCGAAACCTTCGCGTCAAGCGCCCGCACCTCGCGGGCCGGGGTCACGATCAGCGGGTTGATCTCCGCGAGCGTGGCGTCCTCCGCGCTCCACACCTCATACAGCGCCACAAGCGCGTCGGCGACCCCCTCAACCACGTCGGCGTCCGCCCCCCCGTCGCGAGCGACCCGCAACGCCTCCTCGCGCGAGAGGCCGGCGAGCGCGTCCACGTGGTGGCGCACCAGCCGCTCGGGCGTCCGCTCCGCGACCTCTTCGATGTCCACACCGCCCTCCGTGCTGAACATCACGAGCGGCTGCTTCGCGGAGCGGTCGAGCAGCACCGCGGCGTAGTACTCGGCGGCAATGTCGCTGGCATGCTCCACCCACAGCCGGCGCACCGTGTGGCCACCAATGTCCATACCAAGGATCGCCCCCGCATGCTCGCGCACAGCGGCCTCGTCGTCGACGAGCTTAACCCCGCCCGCCTTGCCGCGCCCGCCGATCAGCACCTGAGCCTTGACGACCACGGGATACCCCACCTCCGTCGCGGCGGCCACCGCCTCCGCGACGGTCGTGACCACCCGCCCCGGGAGACGGCCAACCCGTGGCGGGCGAAGAGCTGCTTCCCCTGATATTCGAGCAGGTCCATACCCGGCGCGGCACTTTAGCGATTAAGGGGAGGAGGAGGGGGTCAGAGGGGGAGAGGGGAGGGGTCTCCCTCCCCCCTCCCCCTCGCACGAGGCATAATGCCGCCGTGGCCCTCCCCAAAAACGTTACTTTCGTCACGTTTGATGTCTACGGCGCCCTGATCGACTGGGAGACGGGCATCTACGAGGCCTTTGCCAAGGAGGCCGAGCGCGACGGGATCACGCTCGACCGCGCCGAACTGCTCGCGCTCTTCCACGAGATCTCCCGCGAGATCGAGGCCGGCTCCTACGAGCTGTACGCCGAGGTTCTGCGGCGCACGGCGCTGGAGATCGCCAAACGCCTCGAGTGGGACCTCGAACCGTCGCGCTCGGGGTTCCTGCCGGACTCGGTGCAGCGGTGGCGGCCCTTCAAGGAGACCAACACCCAGCTGCAGAAGCTCGCCAAGAAGTACAAGCTGGGGCTGCTGTCGAACATCGACGACAAGCTGCTCGGCCAGACGCGCCGCCACATCCCGATCGACTTCGACCTCGTTCTCACCGCCCAGCAGGTGCGCTCCTACAAGCCCGAAGCCGCCCACTTCACCGAGTGCGCGCGGCGCATCGGCGGCAAGAAGGGGTGGGTGCACGTCGCCTCCAGCCACCACCACGACGTCGAGCCCTGCCTCAAGGCGCGCGTCCCCGTGGTGTGGGTCAACCGCGCCAAGGAGAAGCTCGAGCCCTCCCAGCGCAAACCGACCGCAGAGGTCCACACGCTGCGCGAGGCCGCCAAGCTGCTAGGCGTGCCCTGAGACCCACCATCCCGCCGCCGGCGCGCGCGAGCACCCGCCCCAGCCGGCGCCCTCACCCGTAGTAGCGCGAGATCACCAGCAGCCCGCTGAAGAGGTCGTGCGCGAGGAACAGCGCGACGATCAGCGCGCCGGCCACCGGCCCCCACCGCCGGCCGGCGCCGCGCGCGGCGAGCGCCAGCGCTGCGCCCCACAGCGCGAGCAGCGGCAGCAGGTAGCGCGGCTCGGCGTACTCGGTGGGCAGGTGGCCCTCGTAGTCGACCACGCCGATCGTGACCAGCAGCCCCACAGCCACACACGCGTAGACGGCGACCTCCACGGCCCGGCGGCGCACCTCGCGCCGCTGCACGTAGAGTGCGCGCGCCAGCAGCGCGGCGAGCCCCGCGGCGGGGAGCAGCGCCGCGGTGTACACCCACCCCGGGAACGTGGTGTCCAGCCACCCGTACAGCCCCACGAGCCCGTCGAACCACACCGTGCGCGTGGTGAGGAAGCCGTGGAAGTAGGAGGTCATGCCGGGCAGCCGCGGGAGGTAGAACTGCCACACGTAGGAGGCCTCCGCGAGCAGCGACCCGCTCCCGCCGCCGGCGGAGGAGGCGGCGCCGGAGAGCGTGCCCGTGCGCGAGAGGCCGGGGAGCGCGGCGAGCACGAGCGTCGCCACGACCGGTCCCGCCGCCGCGACGCCGGCGAGCGCGAGCGACCGATCGGAGATCGGCCGGCGGCCGGCGGCCCGCCGCGGCGCTCGCCCCGCGCGCACGCACAGTACGAGCACCCCGAGCGCCGCACCGGGCACGAGGCTGGCGAACGTGAGCTTCGTCAGCAGGCCGGCCGCCACCACGCCGCCGGTGGTGGCGGCGAGCCCGGGCGTGAGGCCGCGGCGGAAGCCGCGCGCCAGGCACCAGAAGAGCGCCGCGGAGAGCGCGAACAGCAGCCCGTCGGGGGAGACCGCGCCCGACATCAGCCCCAGCAGCGGCGCCAGGGCCACGCCGAGGCCGCCGACCATCCACGCCCACGGCTCGGCGGGCAGCGCCTCGCGCAGGAAGAGGAACACGAACAGCGCGGTCACGCCGCCCAGCAGCGCCGAACAGAGCCGCATCAGCGCCAGCTGGTCGAGCACCGTGCCCGGGGACGCCAGCAGGTAGGGAATCGTCTCCAGGGCGTAGTACAGCGGCGGCTGCGAGGCGGCGACGCCCGCCTGCGGCGACCCCGCGCGTGGCAGCGGCGCGGCGAGCACGCGTTCGAGCCGGCGCTGGGCGGCGGGCGTGGAGATCGTCTGCTGGCTCGGGTCGAAGCGGACGTTGTTTACGCGCAGGAGGCTCAGCGCCCCCAGCTCCGCGCGCGTGAACGCTTCCCCCGACCCCGAGGGCAGGCGCCCCGTTTCCGCCAGGCGCGCCACGTAGGCGTAGTGCGAAGGCTCGTCGGGCACCTCGAAGGGGGGCGAGAGCACCGACCAGCACGCCGCGTTGAGGCACGCGACCGCCGCGCACAGCCACGCCGCCCGCGGCACGGTGCGCAGCCCCGCCCGCGCCCGTGCGGCGAGCGCGCGGGCGTCCGGCCGCGGCGCACGCGCTCCGGGCGCCGGCCCGCCGCTCCGGGTCCTGCGCGGGGCCACGGTGGGGGTGCCCGCCGCGCGGCGACTCACGAGAGCTCCCTCAGGACGAGCCGGCTGCAGAGCACGAGCACCGCCGCTGCGAGCGCCGCCACGAGCAGCACGGCCCACGGCCCGCCGAACGCGTGGCCGAGGTCGAGACGGCGGAGGACCCCGCCCGCCCGCGACCACCACGAGCGCCCGGAGGGGCGCAGGTATTCCACGCCCATTCTGCCCGGCAGCGTGGAGGGGCCCGAGACCACCGCGACGGCGTGCGGCGCCAGCCAGCCGCGCAGCGTGACCAGGGTGTTCATGGCGCTGAGCTGCACGCACACGCGCACCGGGGCAACGGTGTGGGCGAGGGGGCGCACGGGGACCGTCACCGTGCCGGACGACCACCCCGCGGCGTGCACGCCCTCGGCGAGCACGCGCGAACCCGAGAGCACCGTGACCCGCACCTGCGGGCCGAGCGCGGCGAGCAGCGCCAGGCGGATCGCCACGGTGCCCCGCGGCAGCGCTTCCCGGCCCTGACAGAAGGGGGCCGGCTGCACGGTCGAGACGAGTCCATCAGCCGTCGTCGCGTTGCCCCGCGCGACCGTCAGCGGCGCGTGCGCGAGCGTCGCCGCCGCGGCGAGCGCGATCGCCGCGAGGCTCGCTGCGAGCGTCACGGCGATGCGCGTGGACCCGGCCATCCCCCTCACCCGTAGTAGCGCGCGACCACGATCAGCTGGCTGAAGAGGTCGTGGGCGAGCGCGAGCGTGACCACCGCGACGCCCACGACAGGCCCCCACCGCCGGCCGGCGCCGCGCGCGGCGAGTGCCAGCGCCGCGCCCCACAGCGCGAGCAACGGCAGCAGGTAGCGCGGCTCAACGTACTCACCGGGGATGTTCGAGGCGTAGTCCTGGCCGCCGATCACGTACAGCAGGCCGAGCGCGATCACGCCGTACACCGCGGCCTCCACCACGCGGCGCGGCACCGCCCGGCGCGCCAGCCACACCGCCCGCGCAAGCAGCCCCGCGAGCGCCGCCGTCAGCAGGAGCGCGGCGGTGTAAACCCACGCGGGGAAGCGCGTGTCCAGCCAGCCGTAGTCCCCCACGAGGTCGTTGAACCAGTACAGCCGCGTGGTGGCGAAGCCGTGGAAGTCGGCGCTCATCCCCGGCAGCCGCGGCAGGTACAGCTGCCACACGTAGCTGAGCTTCCGCGTCGCCGTGAGCGCGTTAGTGAAGTCGGCGACGTAGGAGAGCGGGGAGCGCCCGAGGGCGACGGCGAGCAGCCCGCACACCACCACCGGGCTGAGGACGATCGCGAACGAGCGCCCCGCCTCCCGCCGTGAGGCGCGCGCCGCGCGCAGGGCCAGCACCGCCAGGCCGAGCACCGCGCCGGGCAGCAGCGCGAGGAACGTGAGCTTGGCGAGGCACCCGACGGCGAGCACCGCCGCGAAGGCGAACGTCAGCGGGCGATCCAAGCCGCGGCGGAAGCCCCGCGCCAGGCACCAGAAGAGCGCCGCGGAGACCGCGGCCAGCAGCGCGTCGGGGTTGACCGCGCCCGACAGCTCCCCGAGCAGCGGCGCGACCGCCGCGCCCACGCCGCCGACCGTCCACGCCCACGGCTCCGCCGGCAGCGCCTCGCGCAGGAAGAGGTACACGAACAGCGCCGCGACCCCGCCGAACAGCGCCGAGAGCAGACGCATCGCCTGCAGCCGGTCGAGCACCGTGCCGCCCGAGGCGAGACCGTAGGGGACGACCTCCAGCGCGTAGTACAGCGGCGGCTGCGAGGTGGCGACCCCCGCGGCGCCACTCCCCGAGAGCCCGCCGGGCAGCGCGAGGTCCTGTTCCAGCTGGCGCTGTTCGGCGTCCGAGGAGGGCGGGTGGAAGGTGGGGCGCTCGGAGACCGCCGCGGTGTGCAGGTCGCTCACCGCGCGGGTCTCGGCGGGCGGGAAGTTTTCCGCCGGCGAGGAGGGCAGCGAGCCCGTCTCGGCCAGGCGCGCCACGTAGGCGTAGTGCGAGGCTTCGTCGGGGATCTGGAAGGGCGGCGAGATCACCGACCAGCACGCCCCGTTGAGCACGGCGACCGCGGCGCACACCCATGCCGTGACAGGCACCCGGCGCACCGCCTCCACGAAGCGGCTCGCCAGCGGCTCCCGCGCGACGGCCGGCCGGGGCCGCGCCCGCCGCGCGGCCGGCGGGCGCCCCGCCGGCGGGCGTGGCGTGACCGTGCGTCGGCTCACGCGAGGTCCCTCACCACGAGCCACGCCGAGAGCCCCAGCACCCCGGCCGCCAGCGCCGCCACGAGCAGCGCGTTCCACGTGCCGGGGGCCGTGCGGCCAAGACCGAGGCGCCGCGCGACCGAGAGCGCCAGCGACCACCACGAGCGGTGGCCCGGCTGCAGGTACTGGACGGAGATGCGCCCCGGCAGCCGCTGGCCGCCCCCGACCGTCGCTTCGGCGCCGGAGGTCTTGCGGCCGACCATCGCGACCGAGCCGTTGAGGTCGCGCACCGAGAAGCACACGGTGACCGGGGCCACGGCGTGCGCGAGCACGGGGCGCACGGGCACAACCGCGCCCTCGCCCGACCACCCCGGGCCGAGCGTCCCGGAGGTGACCGCGCCTCCACCGGGAGTGAGCACCCGCACCGCGACCGCGGGCGTGGTGACGCCGAACAGCCCCAGGCGGATCGCCACGGTGCGCGGCGGCAGCGCTTCCCCGCTCTGGCAGCCGCTCGCGGGGTGGCTCGTGGCGACGAACTGCGTTTCCGGCTGCACTCCCGCGCCCGGCACGGTGACCGCGGGCGCGTGCGAGAGCGTGGCCACGAGCCCGAGCGCCAGCAGCGCCAGCCCGACCGCGACCGCCACCCGGATGCGCATCAGGGTTCACGCCATAGTGGATGGCGGGATCGAGGTGGCCGATCCGTGGATGAGATGCGACGCACGCGAGCGCAGCCGTGCTGGTAGCACGGCGAGCATCGCGGGTGGCGCAGATCGCCGCGGAGCGGCTGCCTCGGACCGTCAGACATTCTGGCGTGGACCCTCACCGGCGCCGCAGCCCCAGGATCGAGAGCAGGAAGGAGGCGAACACGACTTGGATGCCGAGCACCAGCAGCGTCGCGGCCCCCAGCGCGAGGCGCTCCTCCGAGAGCGAGCCGAAGCCGCGGCGGGCCCACTCCGCGACGATCGCGGCGAGCAGCCCCAGCCCCGCGAGCGCGAGCGCGCCGCCGGCGAGCAGCCCGTGCTCGAGCCGGTAGCGCGCGGCCTGCCGCTCGAACCACGGGTCGCGCTCGCCCATGAACCAGATCCCGTACGCGCGCGCGCAGAGGCCGAGCGTGACGACCTGGGCGCCGACGAGCACCAGCAGCGAGCCGCCGATCAGGGTGTGCACTTCCCAGCTGCGGCCGAACACGCTCACGCGCGCGAGCACGGCGGCGGAGATCGCCGCGCCGAGCACGGCCAGCGCGGCCCCGGGGACGATGAACAGGTGCCGCGGGGAGTGCAGCATGAGGAACCGCAGGTGCCGCCACCCGTCGCGGAAGGAGGAGAGCTTGGACTCGCCGCCGCGCGGGTGGTAAACGATCGGCAGCTCTCTGATGTCGAGGCCGGCCTTGGCCGCGCGCACGACCATCTCGGAGGCGAACTCCATGCCCCCGGTGCGCAGGTCCAGCCGCTCCAGGTCGCCGCGGCGGAAGGCGCGCATGCCGCAGTGCGCGTCGCGCACGCCCGCGTGGAAGAGCAGGTTCAGCAGGCGCGAGAGCAGCGGGTTGCCGATGTACCGGTGGTGCCACGGCATCGCGCCCGGCTGGATGTGGCTCATGCGGTCGCCGATCACCATGTCCGCCCCCTCCTGCAGCTGCGCCAGGAAGCGCGGGATCTCAGCGAGGTCGTACGTGAGGTCGGCGTCGGCCATCAGGATGTACCGCCCGCGAGCGGCCGCGAACCCGGCGAGGTAGGCGCGGCCGTAGCCGCGCGCCGGCTCGTGCACGACGCGGGCGCCGGCGAGCGCGGCGAGCGTGGCGGAGCCGTCGTCGGACCCGTTGTCGGCGACGAGCACCTCGCCGTCGATCCCCGCGCGCGCCATCGCCTCCCGCGCGGTGGCCACGCACTGGGCGATCGTGGCGGCCTCGTTCAGGCAGGGGATGACCACGGAGACCAGGCACGCCTCCTCGCGCGCGCCCTCCGCCGCGGGGTCCGCGGTGCGTGTGCTCGCCGGCATCGCGCAGACCCTCGCGGCTCAGCGCAGGGAGTGCAAACGCCGTGGCAAACGCCCTGCGTCAGAGCGGAATCGTCGTCCTTGGATGTCTCTGACGGGAGGGGGGAGGGGGAGGGCGTTCTCGCGGCGGCGCGGGCGGCGGGCTCAGGCCCGGGCCAGGGGCGGCGCGAAGGGCAGGGCGTTCTCGCGGCGGCGCGGGGGCCGCCACCCTCACCCGTCGCTGCGGATCGTCGCGATCGGGGCGCCGGCCTGGATCGGCTCGCCCTCGGCGATCGGCAGCTCGACGATCGTGCCGGCCTTGTGGGCGGTGATCTCGTTCTCCATCTTCATCGCCTCGATGATGCACAGCAGCTGCCCCTCGGCGACGACGTCGCCCTGCGAGACGAGCACCTTCCACATGTTGCCCTGCAGCGGCGAGGGCAGGGTATCGGGCCCACCCGCCCTGCCCCCCGCCGCCCCGCCGGCGCCGGCGCTGCGGCGCTCCCCGCGCCGGGGCGCCTTGCGGGCCGCGGGCGCGGGCGCGCCGTTGGCGGCGGCCACCGCGCCCCCGCCGCCCGCGAAGGGCGGGCCGAGCACGCGCACGTCGAAGCGCCGGCCGGAGACCTCCACGGCGTAGGTCTGCTCGACCGTCTCGGCCTGCTCCTCCGCGTCGGCGGGCGCGGGGGGAGCGGGAAAGGCGAGCGTCTTCAGCCACGCGCGGTCCTCCAGCAGGTCGCGGCACGTCTCGCCGCGCGCCCACTGGTCGGTGGCGAGCAGCGCGCGGTGGAAGGGGATCAGGGTGCGCAGCCCCTCGATCTCGAATTCGCCGAGCGCGCGCTGCATGCGCCGCGTGGCCTGCGCGCGGTCGGCGTCCCACACGATCAGCTTGGCGACCATCGGGTCGTACGCCGGTGAGACCTCGCCCCCTTCACAGACGCCGGAGTCCACGCGCACGCCGGGGCCGGTGGGCTCGCGGTAGCGGCCGATGCGCCCCGGGGCGGGGGCGAAGTTCTTGGAGGCGTCCTCGGCGTTGATGCGGCACTCGATCGCGTGGCCGCGCAGCACCACATCCTCCTGGGCGTAGGCGAGCGGCTCGCCGGCGGCGGCGCGGATGCCCTCCTTGACGATGTCGATGCCGGTGGTCATCTCGGTCACGCAGTGCTCGACCTGCACGCGCGTGTTCATCTCCAGGAAGTAGTACTCGGCCTCCCCGCCGTCGTGGCCGGAGAGGAGGCCCTCGATCGTGCCGGCGCCCACGTAGTCGACGGCGCGCGCGGCCTCCACGCCGATCGCCCCGATGCGCGCGCGCAGCTCGGGCGTGACGATCCACTCCGGGGCGGGTGACTCCTCGATCACCTTCTGGTGGCGGCGCTGGATCGAGCAGTCGCGCTCGCCGAGGTGGATCACGTGACCGTGGCGGTCGGCGAGCACCTGCACCTCGACGTGGCGGGGGTCGGGGAGGTAGCGCTCGAGGTACACCGTGGCGTCGGAGAAGAACTTCTCGCCTTCGCGGCTGGAGCCCTCGAAGGCGCCCTGCAGCTCCTCCTCGGCGAGCGCCACGCGGAAGCCCTTGCCGCCGCCGCCCCCGGCCGCCTTGACGGCGACGGGGAAGCCGATCTCCTCGCGGGCGATGCGCAGGGCGTCCTCGACCGTCGCGACCGGCTCGGTGGTGCCGGGGACGATCGGCACGCCGGCGGCCTGCATCAGCTCGCGCGCGCGGGTCTTGGAGCCCATCGCCTCGATCGCGGAGGGCGGCGGCCCGATGAACACGACGCCGGCGTCGGCGCACGCCTGCGCGAAGCGAGCGTTCTCGGCGAGGAAGCCGTAGCCGGGGTGGACCGCCTCAGCGCCTGCGCGGGCGGCCACGTCGAGAAGCCGCTCGACGTGCAGGTAGTTCTCGGACGCCGGCCCCTCCCCAAGGTTGTAGGCCTCCTGCGCGCGCGCGACGTGCGGGGCGTCGCGGTCGAGCTCGGAGTACACCGCGACCGCGCCCACGCCGAGCTCCTCCAGCGCGCGCATGATGCGCACCGCGATCTCCCCCCGGTTGGCCACCAGCACCTTGGTGAACATGAGAGCCGGCAGGTTACAGAGTCCGGCGGGCGCCCGCGCCCGGGGCTAGCGCTCCGCAGGCCCCTGGCGCGGGCTTCGGGCACGGCCCTGGCGCGCTGTTGCGCTCAGTGCCCGACCGCCGAAGACGGGCGGCGGTAAAACCGTCCCGCCATCCTGATTATCGGAGGGGAGTTGGATTAGTTTCTACTTATAGAATAAAAGTAGAATGTCCGTCGAAAAGGACGACACCGGGCGTGGCCGGATGATCGAGTTTCAAGAGCGCTCGTCCCCCACCATCCCCGCGCCGACGGTCTCGTTGGTCACCTCGTCGATCAGGATGAAGCTGCCCGTGCGGCGGTTGGCGCGGTAGGAGTCGTACGCCAGCGGCGTGCTCGTGCGCAGCCGCACCTCGCCGATGTCGTTGAGCTCCAGCTGCGCGGGCGCGGCGGTGCGCTGCAGCGTGTGCACGTCCACGTGGCTGCCGAGCTCCTCCACGACGGCCGTCGCCGCGCGCGTGGTGTGCTTGATCGCGTACCGGCCACCGGGGCGCAGCGGGCGCTCGTGCATCCAACACACCTCGGCGCGCAGCTCGCGGCTCACCGTCGGCGCCTCGGCGGCGCCGCAGATCAGCTCGCCGCGCGCGACGTCGAGCTCGTCCTCCAGGCGCAGCGTGACCGACATCGGCGCGAGCGCCTCGTCGAGCCCTCCGTCGTAGGTGTCGATCGCAGCGATCCGCGTGCGCTGGCCACTCGGCATCACGACAACCTCCTCGCCGACGCGCAGCACGCCGGAGGCCAGCTGGCCGGCGTAGCCGCGGTAGCCGTCTGCGGGGCCGGCGCCGCCCGAGGGTCGCACCACCCACTGCACGGGGAAGCGCGCGGGCCGCTCGCCGGGGTGGTCGTAGGCGACCTCGACCTCCTCGAGGTGCTCCAGCAGCACGGGGCCCTCGTACCACCCCATCAACGCCGAGCGCTCCACGACGTTGTCGCCGTGCAGGGCCGAGAGGGGGATGTAGGTGATGCCGCGCACGCCCGTCAGCCCGCGGGCGAAGGCCGCGAACTCCGCGACCAACTCCTCGTAGCGCTCCCGGGAGTAGCCGACGAGGTCCATCTTGTTGACCGCCACGACCATCTCCGGGATCCCCAGCAGCGCGCTGAGGAACGCGTGGCGCTTGGACTGCTCCAGCGCGCCGCGGCGCGCGTCGAGCAGCACGACGGCCACGTCGGCCGTCGAGGCGCCCGTGACCATGTTGCGCGTGTACTGGTGGTGGCCGGGGCAGTCGGCGATGATGAACCGCCGCCGCGCGGTGGCGAAGTAGCGGTAGGCGACGTCGATCGTGATGCCCTGCTCGCGCTCGGCGCGCAGGCCGTCGGTCAGCAGCGCCAGGTCCAGGGTGCCCTCCCCCCCGCGCCGCGCGCTCGCCTCGGCCACGTGTTCCAGTTGATCGTCGAAGACCTGCTTGGAGTCGTACAGCAGCCGCCCGATCAGCGTGCTCTTGCCGTCGTCCACGGAGCCCGCCGTGGTGAAGCGCAGCAGGTCGAGGGTCATCAGAAGTAACCAGCCTTCTTGCGATCCTCCATCGCGGCCTCCGAGACGCGGTCGTCGGCGCGCGTCTCGCCGCGCTCGGTGATGCGCGTCGCGGCGATCTCCAGCACGACCTCCTCCAGCGTCGTGGCCTGCGAGCGCACGCCACCGGTGCAGCTCATGTCGCCGACAGTGCGGTAGCGCACCCACTCGGCGTGGACCTCCTCGCCGTCGAGCAGCTCGGCGCCGTCCCGGTACGCGTACAGCATCCCGTCGCGGGTGAAGACCTCGCGCTCGTGCGCGAAGTAGATCGAGGGGACCTCCAGCTGCTCGGAGGCGATGTACTCCCACACGTCCAGCTCCGTCCAGTTCGAGAGGGGGAACACGCGCACGTGCTCGCCCCGGCGGATGCGGCCGTTGTAGAGGTTCCACAGCTCGGGGCGCTGGTTCTTGGGGTCCCACTGGCCGAAGTCGTCGCGGAAGGAGAAGACGCGCTCCTTCGCCCGCGCGCGCTCCTCGTCGCGGCGCGCGCCGCCGAACGCGGCGTCGAAGCCGTGGGTGGCGATCGCGTCCAGCAGCGTCACCGTCTGCAGGCGGTTGCGCGAGGCGCGCGGGCCGGTCTCCTCGACGGCGCGGCCGGAGTCGATCGACTCCTGCACGCTCGCGACGATCAGCCGCTCCCCGAGCTCGGCCACGCGGCGGTCGCGAAACTCGAGCACCTCGGGGAAGTTGTGGCCGGTGTCGACGTGCATCAGCGGGAAGGGGAAGGGCGCCGGCCGGAAGGCCTTCTCCGCCAAGCGCAGCAGGACGATCGAGTCCTTGCCGCCGCTGAACAGCAGCACCGGTTTCTCCAGCTCCGCGGCGACCTCGCGCATCACGTGGATCGCCTCGGACTCCAGCGCGCGCAGGTGGCTCAACTGGGGGCGCGTGGCGACGCTCATGCCGCCGCCGCCGGCTCGACGTGGAGACCGCACTCGGTCTTCTCGGTGCCCGCCCAGCGGCCCTCGCGGCCGGACCCCGGCAGCGTGCAGGGCGCGCAGCCGATCGAGGCGTAGCCGGCATCGTGCAGGGGGTTGTACGGGAGCTCGCGCTCGTGGATGCGCCGCCACAGGTCCCGCTCGCTCCACAGCGCCAGCGGGTTGTACTTCCACAGCTCGCGCACCGCGTCGCGTTCGATCAGCTCAGTCGCCGCGCGCGTCGGCCCCTGCTCGCGGCGCAGGCCCGTGATCCACCCTTCGGCGCCGTGCAGCGCCCTTGCCAGCGCGGCGACCTTCGCCGCCGAGCAGCAGTGCTCGGGGCCCGTCCACTCGTTGGATTGATTGCCCACCCGCCCGCTCGCGTCGTACACATCGACATCAACGCCGAAACGCTCCTCGAACTGGCGCCACGTGCGCAGCGTCTCCTCGAACAGCACGCCGGTGTCGATCGTCACGATCCGCACGCGCGCGCCGCCGTCGAGCCGCAGCAGCTCGTCGAGCAGCACCGACTCCTCCTTCTGGAAGGAGCACAGCAGCACCGTGCGCTCGCCGTGGCGGGCGACGGCCTCGCGCAGCGTCTCGGTCAAGCTCGCTGCAAGGTCCTCGCCGACCAGCGAGCCCGGCCCCTCGCTTTTAGCTACACCGCGCACTCGCCCTCCCCGCGGATCACCTGGAAGGGCACGTCGCGGTTCCAGTCGATGAACTGAGCCATCGTCTCCAGGCCGAACTCGACCGGCAGCGAGAGATCCTTGACCAGGCTCTCCAGCTCCGCGGTGCCCACGCGCTGCACGAAGCTACCCCACTCCTCGCCGTCCTCGCGCGTGGACTCGTAGTGGCGCAACCACCGCTCCACGGCGTCCGGTACCCGCTTGGAGGGCAGGCGCGCCTTCAGGCGCAGGCCGAAGGCGATCTCCTTGCCTTCGAAGGCTCCGCCGACGTGCGGGATGTATGCGGGGATCGTGTGCTCGCCGACTTTGATCGACGCTCCCGTGAAGCCGATCGAGCCCACGTGGTGCTGTCCGCACCCGTTCGGGCAGCCGCTGATCTTGATGTGGATCGCGCGCGTCAGCGGGTCCGTGAGGCGCATCGCCTCGACTCGCTCCTGCACCGCCTGGTTGAGGCCCATGGACGAGGTGATGCCGAGCTTGCACGAGTCGGTGCCGGGGCAGGACACGACGTCGTCGACTTCGCGCGAGCCCGCGTCGCCGAGGCCGAGGGCGCTGAGCGCGCGCCACACGTCGTAGGCGTGCTCGTGGCGCACCCACCGCAGTACGAGGTTCTGCTGCACGGTCGTGCGCGCGTATCCGCCGGAGTAGTCGCGCACGATCGCCGCCAACCCGCGGAACTGCTCGGGGGTGAGGTCGCCGCGGGTGATCTTCGCCTCGACCGTCACGAAGCCCTCCTGGCGCTGCGCGCGCACGTTCGCCGCCCGCCAGCGCTCGAACTCCGAGACGTCCCCGTTGGGGCTGCCGTAGGTGGCCGGCGGCGCCGGTGCGCTCTCGCGCTCGTCGTCGAGGAACAGCCGGTGCTCGACCGAGAAGTCCCGTTCGGCCACCCACTCGCCCTGGAGCTCCTCCTCGACCTGGCGGCGCAGCTCGTCGATCCCGTACTTGTCCACGAACACCTTGATCCGCGCCCGCGCGCGGTTGGCGCGCAGCCACTCCTGGCGGTCGAAGATGCGGAACACGGCCTCGGCGATCTTCAGGTACTCGCCATCGTCGAGCCCGACCCACTCGTACAGCACCGGCGCGCGGCGGGGCATGATCGAGGTGCCGCCACCCACGAGCATCTGCGCGCCGCGAACGAGGTGGGCGGGATCGTCAGACTCGCGCACGCGCGCCCGGAAGGCGATGTCGTGGATTTCGCTGATCGCCCTGCCCGGCTCGCTCGCGTCGAACGCCGTCTTGATCTTGCGCGGCATCGCCTGCGTGGTCGGATGGCGCACGAAGTACCGCACGTACGCGCCCGCGTAGGGGGTCATGTCGAACAGCTCGTCGGTGGCCACCCCCGCCCACGGGTCGCCGGTGACGTTGCGCACCGTGTTGCCGCACCCCTCGCGGCTGGAGAGCCCCGCCTCGCCGAGCTCCCGGATCGCCCGCTCGGCGTCCGGCAGCGGGATGTGGTGCATCTGGATGTTCTGGCGCGTGGTGACGTGCCCCTTGCGCAGCGGCACGTACCGTTCGACCACGTCCGCAAACGCCTCCAGCTGCTCCGGCGTGACCCCCCCGAACGGCAGCTTCACGCGGATCATCTGCACGTCCGGCTGGCGCTGCCCGTACACCCCCTGCTTGAGGCGGAACTTGATGAACTCCTCTTCGGGCGTCTGGCCCTCCAGGAATTTCGTCGCCTCGGTCCGGAAGTCGTCGAACTCCCGCTGCAGGATCGGGATCACGTGGCCCGGCACGTTCTGCAGGACCTCGGGGTCCTCCAGGGTGCCGCGCGGCGCGGCGGGGACTGTGGTGGGCTCCATCGGCGGACCTCCTGTGGCCTTCTCGTGGGGGCGGTGGCTGCGGGGGTGGGCGGGGGTGTGCTGTGCGGGTTATCGGCGGGCGCGACGATTGGCCCTAAAGGCTAGCGGCTTTTGGGTATTTCTTCAGGGCCTCGACAAAATCTTCACGCCCGCCCCGCACGCCCGCTCAACCGCAGGGGGCCGCACCGCCTCAACCCCAGGGGTGCTGGCCGATCTCCGATCGGTCTCCCCACGCGGTGGGCCACTCCTCCTCGCGCCCCACGCCTTCAAGCGTCGCCACGCGCGCCCACGGGTCCCGCCGCTCGGCGGCGGGAGCGGGTGGTGGCGCCGTGTCTCTCATGAACCGCTCCAGCGCCGCAACGACCGCCGCGGCCTCCTGCGGCGAGGCTGAGGGGGCGATCAGCTCCAGCTGGGGGCGACGATTGGGCATCGCGGGGCCAGTGTAGGGGTAGCGCAGCGGCTGAGCAGGTGCGTGCTGGGTTCGACGCGCGTTGCCGAAGGTGGGCCTGCGGCTCGCCGCCGAGTTGGGCTGACCCGGCCGTCCCTGCTGGCGGGCTGGCGCCGCGTCGCCGCACAGCTCGTGTGGCGGTCGGTCGCGGACGCCCTCTACACTTGCTCGTTCTGCGCCAGTAGCTCAGCTGGATAGAGCGTCGGTCTACGGAACCGAAGGTCGGGAGTTCGAATCTCTCCTGGCGCGTTGCAGAAAAGCCCCGCTCAGGCGGGGTTTTTTTGTGCCCGTGGGGATGCTGGGAGCATCGGCTGGGGCTGGGGTGTAAACGCCCGCCAATCGCAGCGCATGCGCAGCCACCGACGCATCCATTGACTGCGGCCTCTGTCCCGGCGGCTGCGGCACCGTTCGCCGTCGAGAGGCGATCCCTCCGCCGTGCGCTGCGCTCACCACCCGAGCCCGCTTGAAGGCCACAAGTTCAGAACGAGCCGCCCATGCAGCCCAACGCATCGGCGGCTCGTGCTAGCAGGACACGACGATGTAGAAGGATGTCTTTGCGTGCATGGTTCGATCGAACGTTTCGACCTGCACAGTGTCGGCGCTCGGGTATCCGTTGGGGAACGTGTAGCCCGGTGCGAACATATCCACGATCGCAGAGCCGACAACTCTGGGGGTGGACGCTCCTGGTATCCCGAAAAACGGCAGCGCACCCTGCGTTGCGGTCGCCGCGCAGTGTGAGATGTCCTGACCGAAGTCGATCATGTCCGTGCCGGTGCGCGTCGAGCGCTGGCTCACGGTGACGCCTGGGCTCGAAGCATTGATTGTGCCGTTGCTCTCCACCTGGGCAAACAGCGTTGCCGTAGGAGCGACGGCGGTATCCTGCGATCCCGCCACATCCAACGCGATATGCCTGTCATGGCGCGCGCATTTGGGGGCGACGTACAGGCCACCGCCCTTGTGGCGCACGCAGACGATGACGTTCTCCGAGGAGTTGCTCGCGGACGCATACACGGTGCCCGAGGCAGCCACGGCGAGCGCGGCGAGCGCGACGCCCATCGCGGGAGAGAGATGCATCCTTCTCACGAGAGTCCTCACTTTCAGAAATGTGGCAAGCCCAGCGCCCGCCACAGCCGGTGCGAGCATAGACCGCCGCAAGCCCAAACGGCAGGCCGTCCGTATGGTTCATACCCCCTGAACCGGGATACCCTTACGTGGACAGGTAGGTGGGTGCATGTCGGCGACACGAGCCGTAGCCTCCCGGCGGCGTGTCTGAGCCGGCGTTGACGCGAGGCTTGAAGCCTCCAGGGCGACGGCGATACGATCTAGGGACGCTATGGCTGCCACGGCTACCACAACCGTTGAGATCGACAGCGACCTGCTGTCGAGGCTTCGCAAGCGCTCCCCCGGCAAGAGCGATCGGGAGACGCTGGAGCGGGTCGCCCGGATTCAACTCGGGTTCGAGACGATTCGCCGCGTGCAGGAGCGCAGCACGGCTGCCGGGGTCGATGACGACGAGGTCATGGCCGAGGCCGTGCGTGGCGTGCGCGCGTCGCGCCGGTCACGGGCTGCGCGACGAGCGGCCGGTTGAACCGCTACGTCCTTGACGCCAACATCGTGCTCGCGGCCTTCGTGGGAACGCTGGCGTCGCCGCCGGCGTTGTTGCTGGCCGGTGTCCACAACGGCGATCTGGAGGCTGTCGCCTGTCCGCTGCTGGTCGATGAGGTGCGCGACAACCTCGCCAAGCCCTACTTCCGGGGGCTGTTGAGCGAGTTGGATGCGCGAGAAGCGCTGGAGGCATATAGCGACCTCGCTGTCATGCTGGCGGACCCCACCGATGTCGAGCCCGTGCTGCGAGACTCCGACGATGACTACCTTTTGGCGCTCGCCAGTGCGTCAGGTGCCGAGGCGATCATCACTGGCGACAAGGATCTGCTCGACCACGCGGGCCTGCGCCCGCCGGCCATCGAGGCCCGCGCGGCGTGCGAACGGATCGGGCTGGTCGAGCGGCGGTGACTTCCCCAAGCTAGCGGCCCTTGGGCTTGCTGCCCTGGGATGCCCGATCGACGTGCGCTTGGACGGCTCGGCGAAGTTCGGCCGCGACGGAGCGGGATTCGCTGGCCGCGATCTCTCGGAGGCGATCGGCGGTCTCGCGCGGGAGACGAACCGTGAAGGATACCGCCTCGGAGTCAGGTTGAGTCATTACGAATCATTTTGAGGCATCGCGTGGTAAGCTGACGCCCAGACCATAGTGATCCGAGTCCGCTACTCAGGGCCTATTCGTGGCGCGCACATGCTGTCCGGTCAGCTTTCTGATGCTGGCCTTCAGGCAGAATTCCCTCCGCCCTTCGAGCGGCGTGGCGCCGGACAGGATGTCGTCCACGTCACCATCGAAGTTGCGACGCAAGCCAAGGACGGACTGATCGGCTACGCGGCTATCGAGGCGGTCAAGTGCATCGTGGGTGCCTTCAAAGAGCGCCACCCCGGCGTCGAGGCAGACGTAGAGTCCGACGAGGACGAGTAGTTCCGCCCATCGCTTCTAGGCGCTGAGCTGCGGAACCGAGACACTACCGCGGTGTGGGTGCAAACAAAGTGCAAACACGCCCCACGCCAACGCACTCCACTACGCCGGAAGACGATCGAGCGGATTCCCTGCATTAGAGCCAAATCGGCCGACTGCACGGCACCCTACGCGACGGTTGATTTGGTCTACGGAACCGAAGGTCGGGAGTTCGAATCTCTCCTGGCGCGTTTTGAGGGGCCAAAGGCCCGCGGTCAACTGGGCTTCCCGCCCGAGAGTTGCGTCTCAAGCGCTGCGTAGGCTCCGTGTGTGGCCCGATTCCCCTCCATGAAGGCGAAGCGGCTGTTGCGCATCCCGACATCCGACCCGTTGGGCTATAGGGTCACTCGCCAGTCAGGCTCGCACCGACGTCTCCAGGCCGACGGGCGACCTACCCTCACATGGGCGTTCCATGATGGGCGAACGCTCGCGCCAGGCGAGGTACGGCGTGTCCTCGTCAATCACGTGGGCCTTGCGGAAGACGAGGCTCTGCGGCTACTCTGAGGAGGAAGGATCATGGACACCATTCGCATCCTGCACCATCACGCCCCCGGCTTTGGCTGGAGTTTCGAGTCACCGGACATCCCAGGCTTGACCGGCGGCACCGACGCCTACGACGCCGCTCACGCCGAGGAGGCCGTTCGGTTCGCATTGGCCTGCGCAGCCGAGGAGCAGGGCCTACCCGCGCCCACGGATTTGACTTTCGAGCATTACGTGCCGGCGGGTGTAGCCGTAGCCGCGTAGCTCCCTCGCCCAGGCCGCGCGCGGTGCATCCCGCACCACCGCCTCGGCCACTACACACAAGGGCGGGCTTGGCGGCCATCGGGGTGGCTGGCGGTATCGATCTGCGCGACCTCCTAAAGCCATAGGGGAACGCGCCTCTTAGCTAATGTCAGGCTGGTCTGCTCATGACATCGTCCGCGAGATCGAAAGCGCGGACGACTCCGCGCGAGCCAGACATCAAACGTCCGCCCTTATCGCAATACTTCGCAATTCATGCATCCCGAGCGACTACCTTGGTCTACACGTCTCCTCATCTACTTGCCGGGGTTGGTGGCGCTCGGACTCGCGCAACGGCCATCGGCCTGCCCAATTGCCATATAGAGACAATACCGATGTTACAAATTCACTCAATAACGGCGGCGGCGGCGGCTCGCCCACCCATTCGGTCTCTTGGTAGTATCATATTTGGGTCTCGCGCGCGTCTTTATCCGCCGCATCGTAGAAAAGGGCGATGCGCACCCGCACTCCCCCGACCTCGATCGCGTCGCGCCCCCCTGGCAACTCGTGCGGGAGCTCGAGGGCAATCTCCACCAGCCCTTCCGCGCGCTCGTTTGCGGCCCTCTCGAAGCGGACCTCGCCTCCGTCCACGCACAGCAGCGGCTGATCCTCGTCGCTCACGTCGAGTCCCAGCACCGCGCCCCAGCGCGCCGCCACCGCCACCGGATCGCTCACCGCGAGCGTGACCCCCGCCAGGCGTCCCGGTGCGCCGGCGCCGATCCGCCCCGTCCACTGCGGCCCGCCCCACCGCCACGTGCCGTAGGGCTCCGAGCGGTCGAGCGAGACGATCGCCCCGCGCATGTCCGCCGGGTGCAGGTGCGTGCCCGAGATGTCGGGCAGGTCGATCTGCCACACCACCCGTACACCCAGCCCCAGCGCGCGCTCGCGGGCGCCCTCCAGATCCTCCAAGTCGAAGATCACCATGTAGCCGCCGTCTCCGCCGTGGCGCGTCAGGTAGCGGCCGGCCGTCGTGTCCGGCTGAATCGGCGAGACCACCTCCAGGAAGCAGTCGCCCACCGCGAACACCGTGTTGGCGAGCCCGAACAGACCCACCCCGGGGTCGCGGAACGGCTCGTCGAGATGCAGCGCCGATCGCAACGCCGACGCCACAGGCTCGAGCTCGCCCGCCACGAACACCGCCTGGCGCAGCCTCACCTTCGGTCGGTCCGCACCCATGGAGGCCAAGGCTACCGCCGCGCCGGGGCGTGCGCTCTATGCCCCCAGCGGTGCGAACCGCGGGTCGCGCCGCTCGACGAAGCTGGTGACGCCCTCCACGAAGTCGGCGGCGGCGAAGGACGCGAGCATCAGCCGGTCGGCCTCCGCGAGGGCCTCGGGCAGCCCGCGTTCGAGGTCGGCGTAGACCTGGCGCTTCATCGACGCCATGCTCGCCGGCGAGCACTTTGCGGCGAGCTCGCCCGCGTACTCCAGCGTCTCCTCCAGCAGCCGTTCGGGGGCCATCACGCGGTTGACCAGGCCCAACGCCTGCGCCTCCTCCGCCAGCACCACCCGGCCGGAGAGGAGCAGGTCGAGCGCGCGCGCGGGGCCGACCAGCCGCGGCAGCATCCACGAGATGCCGTGCTCGGCCACCAGCCCGCGCCGGGCGAACGCGGTCGTCAGCTTGGCTCCCGCGGCGGCGAAGCGCACGTCGCACATCAGCGCCTGCACCAGGCCGATCCCCGCGCACGCGCCGTTGATCGCCGCGAGGATCGGCTTCGGGATCGACAGCGGGAAGGTCTGTGCGCGGCGCTTGCCCGCCCCGTCCATCGCCTCCACGCCCTCCTCGCCGATCGCCTGCAACTCCTTTATGTCCGCGCCCGCGCAGAAGCCCCTGCCGGCGCCCGTCACCACGATCACGCGGACCTCCTCCTCGCGCGCGCACTGCTCGAGCATCGCGAAGTACGCGTGCTCCATCTCCGCCGTCCACGCATTCAGGCGCTCGGGCCGGTTGAGCGTCAACAGCGCTACACCGTCCTGCACGTGCCTCTCCACCACTTCACTCATCACCGCTCCTTCCGAGGGCTACCAGGCGACCCGCACGCCATAGGGACGCAGTCTTGCGTCGTTCGAGACCAGGACCGCGTCCTCGAGGTCTGCCTGGGCGACGAGCAGACGGTCGAACGGATCGCGGTGGTGCCACGGCAGCAATCGCACCGCCCGTGCGTGGTCGATGCTGATCGGCAAAGGCACAGCTCCGCCATCCAGCAGTTGCCTCGCGAACCCGTCGGGTGCGTCGAGCTTGCCCAGCGATCGCTTGATCGCGACCTCCCACACCACTGCCGCGCTGAGCAGAACCTCGTTGCCCGCGTCGGTGAGCAGCTCGTCGGCGCGGGCGCTCAGTCGTTGGTCTTCATCGAGCAGCCAGAGCGCAGCGTGGGTATCGGCCAACAGCCTCATCGGGCGCCGAACGCCTCGGCGATGTCCTCGGGAAGCTCGTCGAAGTCATCGGCCATATGCACGCGGCCGCGCCACGCGCCACGCACCGACGCCAGGGAGCGCGGCTCCTCCTCGACAGGCACCAGCCGCACCGCCGGCTTGCCGTTGCGCTGGATGACAATGTCCTCGCCGGCTTCGGCGCGCTCCACCAGCCTGGAGAGATGCGTCTTTGCATCGTGCATTCCCACGCGGGCCACGTCGCCAATCGTAGCACGGCCTAGCTAGCCCTAGTCAGATAGCTCGTGCCGGTACCGCCCCGCCTGCCGCCGTCGACGGATTAACTGTCCGGACGTCGTCCGGACCTGGTAAGATGTCTGCGATGACCCAGACCACGCAGTCGAAGGCGCCGCGCCGCAGGCTCGAAGTCCGCCTTAACGAGGAGCAGGACGCGGTGATACGCGAGGCCGCCGCCGCACGGGACACGACCGTGACGGCGTTCGTGCTGGACGTCGTCACCGCGCAAGCTCGCAAGGTGGTGCGCGACCAGCGCGACCTCGTGCTGTCAAAGGACGCGTTCGATCGGTTCCTGGCCGAGTTGGACAGGCCCGCGGAGGTGGTGCCGGAGATGGTCGAGCTGTTCTCCAGGTATCCCCGCGTCCCTGGGCGGTGAGCGGTGCAGGGCCGCGTCTGCGGCGGCTCGAGGCGCATCACGACCTGTCGTCGTTCGACTGCGGCGAGGAGGCGCTGAACGACTGGCTCAGACGTCACGCCTTGGCGGCGCAACACATGGACTCTGCACGCACGTTCCTGCTGCTTGACGGCGGGCGGGTACTCGGCTACTTCAGCCTGACGATGGGCTCCGTGCGGCGAGAGGACGCCCCGGCGCGCCTGGTCAGGGGCATGCCGCGCTACCCCGTGGGCATGGTGCTGTTGGCCAGACTCGCCGTCGAGCGTTCCGAGCAGGGACGCGGACTCGGCGGCCTGCTGCTCGCCGAGGCGCTCCGCAGAGCGGTCGCGGCAGCCGAGCACGCAGCCGCACGTCTGCTCGTGGTCGATGCGATCGACGCACGGGCCGCTGCCTTCTACCGCCGCTGGGGCTTCACCGAAACGCCCGAGCAGCCACTGCGCCTGTACCGTCGCGTGAGCGACATCCGCGCCAGCCTTGGCGAGGCGGGCGACCGGGGATAGCGCCGACGGCAGTCGCAGTCCTCAGAGCCATGTCCCGCGCTGCGCAAATCTGGGGATCGCTGACGATTTGCCAGGACGTAACGGATATTTGGTATCCCGCCATCCAGGCTCGACACCAGATCGCCGGGGCGGTTCACTCAGACACTCGCATAGTGAATCTGAATGCCGTGCCGGACAAGGGTTCGACCCCCGTCGCTCCCGCCTTTGTTGCCTCACCATCCGCGCCGGATTTTGGGTGCTTGGCTCGCGCCTCCGAGGCGGCGGTGAAGTAGCGCGTGAACGCCGTGTTGGGTTTGACGGCGACGATCTGGCCGTCCTTTGCCCAGACCTGGGCGAACAGGGAGAGGATGAGCTTGCGCCGCTCGGCTGGCTGGGGCTCGGCGTCCCAGAAGCGCGCGAAGTCTTCGAGGAGGGCCTGCGCGCGGTCGAGGTCGGGGTCCGTCGGCGGCTTGGTGCGCTGTAGCTCCTCCTCCATCATCTGGCGGCGCATGACGTACTGGGGCTTGGTGATGTCGCCCATGACGTACAGCTCGCGCAGCCGCTCAAGCTGGGAGGTCAGCTCGCGGCGGCGCTCGGCGTCCTCGCCGGGGCGCCCGGCTGTCTCCGTGTGGATGGTGTCGAGGATGAGCCGGCGTGGGCAGCCTCCGGGATGTGCCGACAGGTGCGGCTCATCTGGCCTCCATCTTTCGGGCACGGTAGACGATGTCTGCGGGGATGCGTCCTTGGGTGAGTCTGCCGTGGTGTGCGCGGTCGGTGTTGTAGAAGCGTAGGTAGGTATCGAGCTCGCGTTTCAGGCCGGTGTAGCGGGGATAGAGGTAGCGAGCGAACGCTGGCCTCCAGCACTCGTCGAGGATCGTCTTGTGTAGTGCCTCGACGTTCCCGTTGGTCTGCGGCCTGCCGGCGTGGATGCGGGTGTGGCGGGCCTTCAACGCGTCGACGGTCTTCGTGAAGTCGCCCTTGAACTCGTTGCCGTTGTCGCTGAGCATCCGCTCCAGCTGCCAGCCGGCGGCCTTCAGCTCCCGTGCGACACGTCTGGCGAGGACGCTGGTTTGTCGGGCGGTGGGGTTGCCTTGCTTGCAGATCACGAGCTCCGCCCAGGCGTAGGAGGAAGCGATGTCGATCGCGGTGAGCTGCCAGATCGCGCCCTCAGTGCCTCTGAGTCTGCCGAGGTAGAAGCAGTCGATCCCGACCAGCTCACCGGGCCGCTCGACGTCGATGTGGCGCTCTGGCTCTGGGGTTCTCGGTGGCTCATACGGTGCGGCGTAGCCCGCGATCAGCCCGAGGCGCTTGGCGCGGGTGTTCAGCCCGTGACGGCAGAGCACCTTCCACACCCCGTTCGGGGAGACGATGATCCCGCCCACTTCTCCCTGGCGAGCTCCGAGGCGACGCGCCTGGGGCCCAGGCCGGGATGGGCGATCGAGAAGGACACGATCCGCTCCTCGATCATCTTCGGCAGCGCGTTGGGCATCTGCGGCCGCCGGCGCTCCCGTGGTCTGAGCATCTCCAGGCCGTGCCGGTCGACCTGGCGCTTCCAGGCGTAGTAGGTGGAGCGGTGCACCCCGAACGTCCGGCACGCCGCCGAGACGTTCGTGCGCGCTGCCTCCGCGAAAAGCTGCTGGCGGTAGCCGAACAGCACGTCATCCTTGGTCATCAGGCTCAACCTCCCTCTTCACTTGGCGGTGAAGGAGGCAGCCTGAGCCGAGGCACGGACGGGTTCCCCGGCCGGGGAACCCGTCCAACCCTCAAAGACCTATCGAGCCCCCAACTGTCGGGAGCACCCGGAGACAGCCCACGCTAAGCCGCGACCGCGCCAGGGCTGGCTGGCTGGCGCTCCTCACTGTCACGATTCCGGTCGCGGTCGCCCTCATGCAGGTGGCCGCCTGGTACGTGAACGCCAGACGCTACGCCGTGGGTGGCTCTGGTCCCGAGTGGTTTCTGGGCCGTGCCGCTTGGACTCCGCCGGCGGGCTGGTGGACATGGCTCGCCGCCACCGTACTCGCCAGCGTGTGCCTTGGCGCTATCACCCTCGCCAACCGCGAGACGACCAACCCCGACCAAGCTACCCCGCCGGGTTTTGACAAAGCCGCGACCTCACATCGAGCTTTGTCTGAGAGGTGGGCTCTCCGACCAGCGTGGCACAAGTCTGACTTGGGCCGATGAGATCGGCTACATCGTCTGACGACCTGAGCCGCCCTGGGTTCCACGGAGACCGTTTTTGTAGGTTCCCTATGTTCTTTTTGTGGGTGTGGTTGCCCGGTTTTTCGCAGCGTATAGTTCCTCGACTTCTCGTGGTGGGCGGTCGTCGAGGGCTTCGTGTAGGCGCTCGTTGTTGAACCAGGCGACGTACTCCAGGACGGCGAGCTCGAGCTGCGAGCGCGTCGTCCAGCTGCGGTCTGCGATGAGCTCGGTCTTGAAGCTGTCGACGAAGCTCTCGGCGGCCGCGTTGTCGTAGGCGTCGCCCACGGATCCGATAGAGGCGAGGACGTCGTGGTCGTCGAGGAGCTGGGTGTAGTCGAACGACGTATATTGGCTGCCGGCGTCCGAATGAGCCACGAGCGAAACGTCGGCTCCCGGGGCCCGCTGATGCAGGGCCATCCCGAGCGCGTCGAGCACGAGATCGGTGCGCATGTGGCTGGCGAACTGCCAGCCGACGATCATCCGGCTGTAGGCGTCGATCACGAAGCTGAAGAACACCAGCCCCTCCCAGCATCTGAGATACGTGAAGTCCGCGAACCACTTCTCGTCCGGCCGGGACGCCGTGAAATCACGCTGCACCCGGTCTGGGCTGCGAAGCGCCGACGGATCGGGCTTAGTGGTACGCCAAGGCTTCCCGCGCCGCTTTGCGCCCTGAATGCCGTTCTGGCGCATGACGCGCTCCACGCGGCTGCGGCCGACCTGCTCACCGCAGCGCAGCAGAGCCTTCCACATCCGCCGCGACCCGTAGGCGCAGTAGTTCGCGGCGTGCAGCTCTTCGATCACGCCGAGCAGCCGCTCATCCTCGACGGCCCGCGCTGAGCGCTCTCCGGTTGCCCGCTGGTAGTAGGCGGACGCCGACACGCCCAGGGTCTCGCAGATCGGCTCGACCCCGAAGCGCTCACGATGCCCGTCGATGAACGCGCTCACTTCGGACGGTATGGATCGAGCTCGCCCGCGAAAAACACGCTGGCGGCCTTCAGGATCTCGTTCGCTCGGCGCAGCTGCGCGACCTCACGACGCAACGCTTTGATCTCCTCGCGCTCCTGGCTGCTCAGGACGTCTTTGCGCCGGCCCTCATCAGCTTCGGTCTGCCGGACGTGTTTACGAAGCGTCTCGCCCTCGATCCCGAGGTCCCTCGCGACATGCGCGATAGGACGCCCAGACTCGAACACCAGACGCGCTCCGCGGTCCAGCAACTCCCTTGAATACTTCCTCGCATGTGCCATGAGCCGAGACTTCTCCCTCCGCCAGGCAAACCCTGGCCTCGAAGTCTCCGTCAAACACAGGATGGCTCACAGACCGGCTGGCGGAGGCGCCAGCGGTGCCACCACTGAGCGGCGCTGTCGGGCTCGGGCGCCGTGCAGCACGTCCGGCGCAAGCAAAACTCGGGGGCGCGGATCGGAAGGCTTCCAAAACGCTTCCATCCGACCCCTGCGACAAGCCTTTGGGCACCTGCCGCCGTGCGGAATCCCGCACCGTTGCTGATGATCGAGGGATGGATCCGGGCGGGCCAAGACTAAACCGTAAAGCCCGGGTCGAGGCTTTGCGTAGGGCGCTTGCAGAGGCCCGTTGACCCCTACTGCAAATGCTGCGTATTGTCTACTCCGGGCTGTGTAGCAAGCCGAATCCGACGGCACCGGCCGCGGGCCGTCCAATGCGTTGCCCAGGTTTCTGGCCGCCGGCTTCTTGGGCATCGCCCAATCCAAGCGCTACCGTGTGGCGATGGCTGCTTCCACGGACAAGGTCACGGTCTCCCTCGACGCCTCAATCATCGAGCAGGCGCGCGAGCAACTCGGTGAGCCCGCCGCCGGACTCGCCGACGGCGCGGTCATCGAGCGAGCGGTCAATGCCTACCTGCTGCGACGCATGGTTGACGCAACGCAGGCCGCCGCCGGGCTCAGTGAGGCAGAGGCTGAGCGCGTGGCCTACGAGGAGCTTGCCGCCTCGCGCCGGGAGCGGCGCGGCAGCGTGTGATCCGCGTCGTCGTCGACCCGGGCGTCTTCGTCTCCGTCCTGATCGGCCCTCGCGGCTCGCCGCCGGATCGGATCTTCAGCGCCTGGGTCGATGATCGTCTTGAGATCATCGCCAGCCCGCAGCTGATCGCCGAGTTGCGCGGAGTGGTTTTGCGGCCAAGGTTCCGGCGGTGGTTTGACGAGACGAGCGCGCGGCAGCTCATCACGCGCATAGAACGCCACGCGACGGTCCATGCTGATCCGCCGCAACTCAATGAGGCCACGCGCGACCCCAAGGACGACTACCTCGTGGCGCTCGCCCAAGCGGCCGCAGTCGACATGATCGTGAGCGGCGACCTAGACTTGCACGCCGCTGAGCTGACGACACCGTCGGTGTGGACGCCGCGCCGGCTCGCGGACCACCTCGCCTCGTCCAGCGAGGCTGAGGGGTTTACACAACGACCTTAGACTCTGCCGAAATGGAGCCAGGCAGGATCGAACTGCCGACCTCCTGCTTGCAAAGCAGGCGCTCTCCCAGCTGAGCTATGGCCCCTGGACGGCCCAATATACCGTCGTGGAGCGGGGTTCCGGCGCTCAGGCGGCCTTGCGCCCGGTCGCACCGGTGGCCGTCTCAGGGGCTCGTCTGCCAATATCTGCCACTTCGGCCCCCTCCACGAGCGCCCTGAGCTGGGCCTTCTCGTCCTCGCCGCGGCGCATCGCCTGGCGGTAGACGCGGAGCGCGAGCGCGGGGTCGGTGTGGCCCATTTCGTCCATGACCACGCCCGGGTCCTCGCCGAGCGCGTACAGCACGGAGCAGAACGTCCGGCGTAGCGAGTGCGGCGTGAGCTTCGGCAGTGGCGGCAGGCCGGCGGCCTCCAGGCGCGTGTTCGCGCGGCCTACGGCGCCTGTGCCGTTCCTCTCCTTGCCGTCGATCGCCGTGGCCGGGCGGCCGAGGACCCGCGCCCGGAAGTTGTCGTCGCTCATCCGCGCGCCCTTCGCGGTCGGGAAGACGTAGGCGTCCTGCGGCGCGTCCTGCTGGCGTCCACGGACGGCGAGCAGCTCGTCTCGGAGCGCGCCGCGTATCTTCACCCGCCGCCATCCGGCGTCGGTCTTGGAGCCGGTGTGTAGCCATCCGCCGGCGAGGTCCACGTCGCGCCAGCGCAGCGCGCACAGCTCGCCGATTCGCAGGCCGGCGAACGTCAGCGTGGCGAGCATCGCGCGCCGCTCGATGTGCTGGCACGCAGGGTGCGCCTGCTGGTCCAGCTCGCCGGCGGCGTCGAGCAGGGCCTTTATCTGCGTGGCCGTCTCCAGGTAGCTGCGGCGGGGCGCCCGTTCGCGGACCCTGCGCCCCCGGCCCTTGGCGGGGTTGCGCGCGATCAGCTCCCGCTCCACCGCGCCCTCCAGGATCGCGGCGAGCAGCGTCACGGTCATGTTGATCGACCGCGGTGAGAGCGGCTTGTCCTCGCCGAGCTTGCCGGCGATGTAGCGCTCGACCAGATCGAACGTGATCGCGTCGAGCGGGTGGTCCTTGAAGTGGGGCAGCAGGTGGGACTCCAGCCGCCAGCGGTAGTCCTCGCGGGTCTTCTGAGCGAGCCGCCGCTCGTTGCGCAGCCACCACTCCTCGGCGAACTGGTGAAACGTCGGGATCGGCTCAGGCTCCGGTGGCGGGGCAACCGCGGCCGGTGGCTGCCACGTACCGCGCTCGACGTCGGCCATCGTGTGACGCAGTGCGCGCGCCGCCTCGGCCGCGGAGACGGCCCCGAGCGAGACGTACCGGCGTCGGCCGTACGCGGTGAACCGCAGCGCCCGGTAGATGCGCCCGTCGGTGCCCTCGTGTTCGATGACTTTGCCCGTCGCCTTGCGAGCCATCATGCACCACCGCCTCGCGGCTTGGCCGCGGCCGTCGGCATGACCTCGGCGAGCACCCGCCCGCCCCCTGGAGTGCGTCGGGGCCTGCGCTCCCTCGGCACGAACAAGCCCGCGAGTAGGGCGCGTGGCTCGACCTCCAGCGCGTCGGCGAGGATCAGCAGCGTCAGCAGGCCCGGCTCGCACTGCCCCCTCTCCAATATGCCGACCTCGTTGCGGTGGACGCTGGCGACTTCGGCGAGCCCTTCCTGCGTGAGATTCTGCCGCTCGCGCAGGCCGCGCAGCGTCTCGCCGAACGCGCGCAGCAGCCGGCCGCGCTCGGCGGTGTAGGCGTCACTCATCACGCATCGCCCCCGGCCTGCGCGTCCAGGTCCTCTGAGAGCGCATCGACTCGGGCCATGAGCGCCGAGGGCCGCACGCCGAGCCCGGCGGCGAGCGCGAGCACCAGCAGGTACGTGGGGTTTAGCTGGCCGGCTTCGAGTGCAGCGAGGCGCCCCGGCTCGACTCCTGCCCCGGCGGCCAGCTCCGCCGGCGTCATGTCGTGCTCTTCGCGCTCCAGCTGGATCACACGGCCGAGCACGGCCACGTAAGGGCCAGGCATCACGCCACCTCCCCAGCCTGCACGTCCAGCTCGTCCACCAGCTCCCCGGGCGTCACGTCCAGGCCGCGGGCGAGACGGAGGACCGTCGTCAGCCGCGGCTCCCGGTCGCCGTGCTCCAAGCGTCCGATCGCGGTCCCGCGCACCCCCATACGGTCGGCGAGGTTGTCCTGAGACATACCGCGCGCGCGGCGCACCTTGCGCAGCCGGCAGCCGAACGCGATGCTCGCGGCGCGCGGGTCCAGGTCCCCGGCCATCACGCCTCACCCTCTCGCAGGCCGGCGTCCGCGATGAACGCCTCGATCATCCCCGCGCCGCGCTTGGCCCGCCTGTGCTGCGTGGTGTCGCCAGAGTCATCGGCATCGACCATGAAGGCGCGCTGTAGGCGCAGGTGCTCGTGCAGCGCCGTCTTCAGCGCCCAGCGGTGCGCGGAGACGTTCACCTGCACCGCCACCGCCGGGGCCGTCTGCAAGTAGCCCACGACCTCCAGTAGCGCGCGGTAGGCGTCGAACGGCTCCAGTTGCTCGGGGTCGATGCCCTCGCTCGGGTGGGCCTGGCCGTCCTCCTCGATCTCCCCCGCAGCGGCGGCAAGCCGTTCGACCACCGCTTCACGGAGCACGGGCACGAACGGGGCCGGGACCGTGACGATGCCGGCCGACGGTGAGCCCGTCACCTGGAAGTAATGCAGGAGGAGTTGCCGGACGCGCGTGGCACTGACGCCGGTGCGTTCGCCGACCGCGCGCAGCGACAGACCCTCCACCAGCCGCAGGCGCAGCATCTCCAAATGGCGCTCCCGCGCGACGCACCAGTCACGCGGCGGCGACAGCACCCCCAACCCACGCGCCCGGCGCTCCACGGCGTACCTGTAGAACTGGACGGGTTCGGTCTGCCGGTCGGGCGCGCTCACTGCCCGCCGCCTTCCTCGACGCCCTGCACGAGCGCGGCGAGCTGCCCGGCGCGGACCTTCGCCTCCGCGCGCGGTCCGTCACCTGCGTGCACGTCGTTTTCTGCGCTGCGCTCGCTGCCGATACGTACCAGCAGCGCGCGCAGCAGCGCCTCGCGGTGCTCGTGCACGTCCACCTCGACCGGCGGCGCCCCCTCCACGGGCTCGTACCAGCCCACGACATCGAGCAGGCTCCGCGCGGGCGAGCCTCTCTTCGACCTCGGCGCGGATGTCTCCGCGGTCGCGGGGTTCGACCAGTGCGCTCGTCTCATCGAGGCAGCCGTGCAGGTCGAAGTAGAGCCCGTCACGCAGCAGCGGGACCAGCTCGGCGGGAATGGTGATGGTCATGGGTCGGCTCCTCCTGTGGTTGGAGGCAACCGGGAGAACTGCTCTGGCAGGGAAGCCGCGCCGCCGGACTGCTGGTAGCTTGGCTGGCGTGCCGGGAGGTCGTAACTCTCGGTGCCAGGCGCCCGGGTGTTTCCGCACCGCGGGCGCCACTTATATGGTCTACCTGAGAGTACCGTAACTTTGCTTACATTGCAATGGCCCGTCACGAGTCCACCGCCGCCTCTATCCGGGATCACCGCGTTCTCGGCCGTGCATTGCGCACGCTGCGCGACCAAGCCGAACTCACGCAAGAGGAGCTGGGCGCCCGCGCTGGCATCGGCGCGTCGTACCTCTCGCAGCTTGAGAATGGGCATCGCGGCGTCGGCTGGCACAGCGTGACTCGCCTGCTCAACGGGATCGGTGCCGACCTGCACCAGCTCGCCGACGCGATCGCAGAAGTCGAGGAGCAGGAGGGACCGGACATCACGCCTCCTTCCGGGGTCTGACGGCCAGTACAGAGCCTGGTTCCGGCAGGCGATTCGGCAGACGACCCCTCCGACGCACGGGCGGCGCCACAGATTTGGCTCCAGTGCTTGCGTTGGAGCCCTGCGAGTGCTTGCCTGCGTAGCGGGACATCGCCTCGCGCGCCGCCTCCAGATCGAAGCGGAGACGTGGCTTCGAGTCGCCTCCGAGCCGCACGGCGCCCAGCTCGTCGGCGTGGGCGTACACGTAATCACGGGACACGCCTAGCCTGGCGGCGAGTTCCCGTGCGTCCACGAGGCGCGGTGCGCCTCGTTGCGGCTGGAGGTCATCCGCGGTGCGCAGTAGCTCCACGACGCGCTCGGCGACGTCCGCTAGGCCCAGCTCGATCAGGTTGTTCA
The DNA here is from genome assembly GCA_963821775.1 of uncultured Solirubrobacterales bacterium. GTDB lineage: Bacteria > Actinomycetota > Thermoleophilia > Solirubrobacterales > Solirubrobacteraceae > Palsa-744. The sequence continues at coordinate 496,712 of CAWGFB010000004.1, forward strand.
AGACGAGCACGTTCGCGCGTTGGGCGATCGTCTCCACGGTGGCCGGGTCGAGCTTGACGGGGCTGCTCATCGTCTCGACCCTTCGGCGAGGTTGCGCATGGCGCGCTCGGCTGCGGCCTCGCTCTCGCAGGCTTCCCTCCGGGCGGCGAGGAGCGCGCGGGCTCGGTCGCTTTCGTCGCTTTGGTCGCTCCAGAGCAGACGCGCCCACTCAGGGCGAGGCGCCGCGTCGTCGTCATCATCGACTGCCCGCCAGACCTCCGACGGTCGGCCGGCGGTGCGGATGTCTTCCCGTTCGGCGAGCCCGTGCCCGGCGAGCAGCGACAGCGCCGCGTCGATCCGCTCCGCGGGTAGGTGTCGGTTGAAGAGGTCACGGATCGCGGTACGGGTGAGGCCATCCGCGGCGGCTTGCAGCGCGTCGCGTATCTGCTCTGCGATGGGGTCGCCGAGCGCGTCGCCGAAGATGTAGGCGGCGCTGCGCTCGCAGTAGTCCCACACGGCGAGCGCTGCCCGCAGGTGCCCGGCCGTCACCTTCGGCGAGCGGTCAAGCGCCGCGTAGATGACGCTGAGACGGAGCGCCTGTGCCTCGGCGCGTGAGGTCACGGCGCCGAGCAGCCCGTCGCCGCCCTCGCTGAGCGACGGGTACACCGCGTGCCAGAGGTCGCGCGCCTCAATGTCCCGGCCGACGATCGCGCCGGCCTCCGCGGCGGTGATCGCGGCGGCGAGGTCGTTGGCGGGCTGGCGCAGCTCCCGCGGGTGCAGCGACCCGCCGTCGGGGAGCATCTTGGAGCGGCGGGCGCAGCACCACAGGAAGCGGTTGGCGAACCCGTTGGCGCTGTCGGTGGCGGTCAGCTCGCGTCGCAGCTCCTCAATGGTGATATGGCCGATCAGCGCGACGTGCGCGCCGGTCGTGCTCGCGGGGCTGTTCTTCGTCAGCGACGCGACCTCGCCGCGGTCCCACAGGTTGCGCAACACAGGGGAGAGCGTGTTGGCCTCCCGGCGCATGACGCGGAGCGTCTGCGCCAGCTCGCCCTCGAAGACCAGCAGGCGCTTGTCGGTGATGCCCTCATCTTCGATGTCCACCACGTAGCCGTCGGCGTCGGCCTGCTCGCGCTCCTCCTTGTTGCGCGCCTTGCGGCGCTTGATGATCGGGTCGCGCACCTGCCACACAAGGCCCTCGCCGCTGGAGAGCCCCCCGACGATGCGGCCGGTGAACGCGGGCTCGGCCAGCTCGATCACCTGACGCGCGCGTCCCTGCGTGGTGCCCTTGCGGCTCTTGGCGCTCTCGCCGACGATCGCCGCATACAGGTTGCAGCCATGCTGGTCGCCCTCGGCCTGCGCGCCGATGCTGCGGCCGAACGCGCACCCTGCCGTGGTGAGCAGCGAGAGCGTGAGCGCGTTCGCGTCGCCCTCGGTGTGCGGCTCGATGATCCGCACCAGCTCGCCGACGACGCCACGCATCGCGGCGGGGTGCATCCCGGCCGGCCACTGGGTGCGACCGAAGCGACCAAAGCGATCGATGGTCACGCCGTGACCACCCCCCGATCGTCGGCCCACTCGACCCACTCGCCGGCGCGCAGCCTGACAGAGCGCGTGTGCGGCGAGTAGAACCGCTCGCCGGAGAAGTCGCGCTCGCGCCGTCGTCCGTTGTAGGTGACGATCCCGCCAGCGTCCAGCTCGATCAGCGAGCATACGTACATGCCATCGCGGGTCCGTAGGACTCCGGCGCCGGACCGCCGGCCTGATGGGTTAAGCTCCTTGTGTTGGAGCCGGGCCGCCGACACGGCCTTCGCCCTTCTCGGAGCCTCGGTTGCCCGCCGGGGCTTCGTTCGTCGTGGAGTCGATGACAGCCCACAGGCGCACCAAGGCGTTGGATTGCCGTGGCCGGTAGCCTGCCTCTAGCTGTCCGACATGGGCCGGCGAGCATTGCGCGCGTCGCGCAAGCTCAACGCGGCTGAGTCCCGCACGCTCGCGCGCGGCCCGCAGGTCGCAGCCGACTGGAGTGGTAGTAGTTGGTGCCATGACTCCGCATCATCGGCCCCGCCCGCAGCCGGATCACCAACCGCGGCAATCCAATCCGCCCTCATACGTGTTCCCGTCGCTGGTCTTCGAGCTGGAAGCCGCAGACACGCCGGAGATTGCAGAGTTTCCGGTGAGGCGCGACCCGCCAGTGTTCCGCGAGTTAGACACGGACGATGACCTGTACCCATTGGCCGAGTGGGCCTGGAAGCATGGCCCCAGTCTGCCGCTGCCTGCTCGCCAGGAGTTCTACATGGCCCTGGGGCTCGCGTGGCCTCGCAGCACTCGCGGCGACCGCAAGGACGCGTTCATGCGCCATCTCTACGCCTGGCGTTTGCGACAAGCAGGTGCCACCAACGAGCAGATCGCGCGCGAGTTCTGCGTCCAGGCCGACACCGTCAGGAAGTGGATCGAGGCCGGCGAACAGATCGCCAAGATCGTCACAAGCGGGGGCCGTGAACCGCGAGTCGTGGTTGCGTTCAACCCGGAGGGAGCCACGACTCCGACGCCGCACGCCTACTCAACGGCGTGGATGCGCTGGACCTTGGACTCTGGGGCTTTGCTCCGCCGGCGCGCCGAAGATCGGGAGCGCGCGGTTAGGGTTGCCCGCATGGTGGGCGCCATTGAGGACGACACGGGGTTCGAGCGCTGGGTGTTCGCATTTTGACCTCCCCTTACACGCGGTATGAACGGCGACACGCCGCTGCCATCGCAGGAGGGCATAGCGGCCGTTTTCCTTGGCGCCGCCCGGCTTTCCCGATCCACTGGCATGAAGCCGGCGTTGGCGCCCGGAATCAACCCGAGCAGCAGTTGCGTTCTTCTTCGTGTTCGTGTTCTTCCTCGACGCGATGTTCTGATTCATCGCGTCGTTCTTCCGCTTCCTGTCGGGGCCGTTCGCGCGCTTCTTCCTGCGCCTTGGCCGCCGCTTCTTCCCGTTCCCGCTTAGCCTTGGCCTTGCGTTCGGCCGCCTCCGCTGCGGCGCGTTCTTCCGGCATGTGATCGACGCCGCTGAGGGTGATTTCGTAGCTGGCTCGATGCCCGTCGCATTCAAGGACTTCGAGAGACACAGCTTCACCGGCTTTGTACGGGGCCACCTCCGCGAGCAGAACGTCGGTGTCGGGTATTGGTCTGCCGTCCAACCCGACGATGACCTCGCCGACGACGAACGACCGGCGCTGGTCGAGGGGTCCTTCGGGTTCACTCAGGTATTTACCCGCTCCATGTAGGCCCGCCTTTGCGGCAGGCCCTCCCGGTTCGGCCCGCACGATGAGAGCGCCAGTATTCGGGACACCGCAGCGGCCACTCATTTCTGTTTCAGTCGCATTCTCCACTTCGACGCCGAGGAAGCCGGGGCCGGTGGCCGCCGAGGGACGTTCGCGTTCTGCTGCTTCGATGGCTTCGTCGTGGCGGCGTGTTTCGGCTTCTCGTTCGCGTTCTGCTTCTCGTTGTGAGCGTTCGCGGGATTGGAGGGCAGCTCGCAGCTCGTGGGCGTGCTCTTGTCCGCGTTCCCGCGCGTTGCGTTCGTGCTCGGCGTGAGCGATGACTACAACGGCCAATGTGAGCCCAGCGAGGGCTACCGCTGCGAGGGTGAGGCGGGGATGTCGGCGGACAAAGGGCTTCATCGCGGCAACGGCGTAGCTTACCGCCTTGGTTATGGCCTTTGTGGTTCTGCTCCCGGAGGATCGAGGGCGTGGAGTCCTCGCTGCAACGCTTCGGCGCCAACGTCCGCCGTGCACGGCTCGATCGCGGCTGGACGCAGGAAGACCTCGCGTACGCAACCGGCCTTGCAACCGTGCAGATATCGCGCATCGAGCGCGGCGTCCGCGAGATACGACTCACGACGCTGGTCCGGCTCATCGACGGGCTCGACGTAGCCGCCGATGCGCTCCTCGATGGCCTCCTCGGGCAAAACCGGCCCGGCCACCCCTCGCCACCGCCGTCGGCATCCGACCACCCGAGCCGATAGGCAGAGTCGAGCCGTGGCGCTGGCGGCGTAGTAGGGTCCGGCTGGTGGTGACTGATCTGATGGGAGTTGACCGCAAGATCGAGCGGGCGAAGGCCAAACTTGCCGACCTCAAGGAGAGCATCAAAGCCGTCGTTGATCCCGGCCACTACCGTTTCGCGGTCAAGTACGACCCGGAGACCAAACGCCACGTCTACAGGGTCTACGACGTTCCCGCCACCGACCCCGAATGGCCGCTCGTCATCGGAGAGGTTCTTTTCAACCTCCGCTCTGCCCTCGATCACCTTGCGTGGCAACTCGTTCTGCTCGGCGGTGGCGAACCTACCCAGGAGACTCAGTTCCCCATCCGTGACTCGCCCAACGACAAGAACGGACAAGTCCTGCCTCTCAAAGCCCTTCTGGCGCAGGTCAAGGACCCCAAGATCCTTGGCCTTCTCAACGAATGTCAACCATACGCGGGAGACGGGACCGAACATCGGAGCCCGTTCGATGCTCACGGCACGCCGCTGTGGCACCTCAAGAAGCTCAACAACCTCGACAAGCACCGTCTGTTGATGATCGTTGCCTGCGTCCTCAACATCGACACGATGTGGTGGGGCACACGAACCGGCGAACGCAGCCCCAAATGCTTTCTCAACACCGTTCCGGTCAAAGACGGCACGCCAGTAGCGTGGTTTGACTTTCGCGGAGCGGAACCGCCCGCAGATTTCGACCCCCATCCATCCCTGAAGATAGTCGTACGCGAGCCCGACGACGCTCCCGCTCTGAGCCACATCGAGGTCGGAGGGGCCATCGAAAACCTCTGCTGGTGGGTCGAGTGGCAGGTGCTCAACATGCGGTTTGCGCCGCTGTTCTTTCCCAACGGGCGGCCTCATGGCTCGCCCCAAGCGCGTCCGTACCCCCTACAGGCTCACCCCGGCCCGCGCCGGGTGGGAAAAGATCAGTCGAGAAGTGAGGTATCCGCCATCTCGCGCAGGAGGCTGGCGAGTTCGGCGAGGATGGTCGGCTCGGGCGCGGCGTCGAGGGCGTACGAGCTACGCCTCGACTGGACATTGGCTCCAAATCTGAGTATCGCCATGTCGTTGGGAGCAAGTCCCGCTGCCCGCAGTCGCGGCCAAGCGTGCGTTCCCGGTCGCATCGGGCTCCTGTAGAGCGGAGGGTCAGGCCATCGACAGAAGCCGCCGCCAGGGCGATGAGGCCAAGCGTACGCTTCGCAGCGGCACTTCTCATAGCGCGCATGGGCGTGTCGTTGCCAACGGCGTTCCCCACGCCGTCCCCGAGTCCGGCCGGCGTGCGTGCTGCACAGGCCCTCGGGATGACCCCAGATCGCCCATGCCCGGCAGGGTGTCCCGTCGCGGCAGATCGCGCGACAACGCCGACGCTCGGCAGCCTTCGCGGAGTACGCCATCCGCCCACGGTATCGGCTGGCCACGCTGTGTTGTATTGCGTGCGCTCGTCCTAGCGGTGAATTGGCAGCCCTGCCACAATCGCCCAGAATCGCCCCCAATCCGCCGTTATTCGAGCTGCCGGCCGCGGGGCGGCGGCAGTGGCGAAACCCCGCTATCCATGCGGGATACTGACCCTCAGCGGCAAGCCTCCAGGTCGCTTGCAAAGCAGGCGCTCTCCCAGCTGAGCTATGGCCCCTCAGGGCCCCTCATCCTACCGCCGGAACGCCTTCCTCTCGCTCCGCACCCTCCAACCGCCTCCGGCAGACCGCGACCGCCTCCGGGTTGTCATCGACGAGCACAAAGCGCCGCCCCAGCTTCGCCGCCGCCGCACCCAAAGTCCCCGACCTGGCAAAGAAGTCCAGGCACCCCCGGCCGGCTCGATGCAGCAATCGCCCGGCGCACCACGCCCTCCGGCTTCTGCGTGGGGTAGCCGGTCCACTCACTCCCGTGCGTGGGGACGATCGTGTGACACCAGACGTCCACCGGGAGCTTGCCGGCGGCCGCGCGCTCCGGGGTCTGCAGGCCGGGCGCCATGTAGGGCTCGCGGTCCACCTCGGCGCAGTCGAAGTGGTAGGCGGCCGGGTCGCGGACGTGGACGTGGATCGTGTCGTGCTTGGCGGGCCAGCGCCGTTTGGTGCGGCCGCCGTAGTCGTACGCTCAGATGATCTCGTTCAGGAAACACTCCCGCCCGAAGACCTCGTCGAGGAGGTCCTGTGCGCCGCCAGCAGCCGGCGGGCCTCGTGCAGGCGGGGGGCGATGAAGGCGAGGTAGTCGTCGAAGGTGTCGGCGTAGGCGCGGGCGGCGGCCCGCTCGGTCGTCGTGTAGCGGCGCCCGGCGAAGCCGACGCGCGTGCCGTGCGGGTCGGGCGTGACGGCGATCGGAGTGCGGGCCTGAGCGCGGCCGGTGTTGAAGGGCGGGTCGATGTAGATCGTGTCGAGGGTGCCGCCGGGGAGGCGGGGCAGGACCGCGGCGTTGTCGGCCTGGATGAGCAGGTCGTCGTCCAGCTCGATCCGGGTGGGGATCTCCCCGTCCACGAGGAATCTCGTGGACGGGGACAGTACGCCCGCGGACGGACGCTCGGGGGAAGCGCGCGGGGGGGCGCGGGTGGGGGGCTATGCTCCGGAGCCGTGCCCACCAAGTGGACGGCCGCCGACATCCCCGACCAGACCGGCCGCACGGCGCTCGTCACAGGCGCCAACAGCGGGCTGGGGCTCGTCTGCGCAACGGAGCTGGCGCGGGCCGGGGCGCACGTCGTGCTCGCGTGCCGCAACGCCGAGAAGGGGGCGGCCGCGGTGGAGTCGATCGCGCGGGTGGCCCCGGGCGCGGGGATGGAGCTGGCCTCGCTGGACCTTGCGAGCCTTGCGTCGGTGCGGGCGTGCGCGGAGTCCTTTCGGGCGCAGCACGACGGCCTGGATCTGCTGATCAACAACGCCGGTGTGATGGCCCCGCCGCGGCGCGGGCACCGCCGAGGGGTTCGAGCTGCAGCTCGGCACCAACCACCTCGGCCACTTCGCGCTGACGGGGCTGCTGCTCGGCGCGCTGCAGGGGCGCGCGGATGCGCGGGTGGTGACGCTCTCCTCGAACGCGCACAAGATGGGGCGCATCGCCTTCGACGACCTGCAGTCCGAGCGGCGCTACAGCCGTTGGCGCGCGTACGGGCAGTCGAAGCTCGCGAACCTGCTCTTCGCGCTGGAGCTCGACCGGCGGCTGCGCGCGGCCGGCGCAGGGGTCAAGAGCCTCGCGGCACACCCCGGCTACGCGGCCACCAACCTGCAGTCGGCGGCGGCGCCCGTCGTCGACCGGCTCGTGATGGTGGCCACCAACGCGCTGCTCGCCCAGTCGGCCGAGCGGGGGGCCCTGCCGGCGCTGTACGCGGCCACGGCCCCCGGGCTGGAGGGCGGCCTCTACGTGGGACCGGACGGCCCGGGCGAGTTTCGCGGCCACCCCCGCGTGGTGTCGCCCACTGGCGCGGCGCGCGACCCCGCGACGGCCGCGCGGCTGTGGGAGGTCTCCGAGGAGCTGACCGGCGTCAGCTTCGAGCTGCCCGCCGCGGACGCCGTCAGCCGGTAGCCACCCGCCGCGGACACCGCCGGCAGCCGCGGGCTCGCGGCCGTCAGCCGCGGCTACCGCGTCCCGCGCCTCTACCCCCCGAGGTCGCTGCGCAGCCACACGCCGTCGGGGCCGAAGGCGTGGCGCTCGTAGAAGCGGATCGCGCCCGCGTTGCCGGCCATCACGAAGACCGAGAGCTGCCCGGCGCCGAGGGCGCGCAGGCGCGCGCGCACCTCCCCGAGCAGTGCTGCGCCGACGCCGTGGCCGCGCTCGTCGGGGAGCACCGAGAGCGTCTCCAGCTCGCCCGTGCGCTCGCCCGTGTGCCACGTCGGCGAGCCCTCGTGGAGGTGCACCATCGCGTACCCGACCGGCGTTCCGTCGCGCTCGGCGAGCAGTACGAAAGAGGCCGGTTCGGCCAGCCACCCCGCGTACTGTGCCCGGCGGCGCTCCCACGAGTCCTCGCGCTCGCGAGGTGCGCCGAGCGCGGGGGCAACGCGCGCGTGGTGTTCGCGCAGCGCGTTCCACAGCGGCTCGACGAGTTCCAGCTCGCGCTCCTCGACGGCACGGATCGAGACCTCGCCCATGCGCGCAGCGTACCGTCCCCCCGCCGGACGGGGGCAAAGTACGGATGCACCCCGTCCACCGCGGACCGTAGGCTGCATCCAGTCAGGACGGCGTCGAGCGAGGAGGCATGCATGAGCGTGCAGGGTGCAGCGATCGTGGGGGCGGTCTTCAACCTCAACCACCCAGCCCACACGGTGGACTGGAGCTTCATCCACCTGTCGGTGGCCAACGTCGTGGTGATCGGTCTGATGCTGATCGTCTTCCTCGCGGCGATCCTGCTGCCGTTCCCCGGCGCCGCCGCGCGCGAGGCCGCACGTCGCGACGGAGGCGCATCGTGAGCGCAGCGCCCACAATCCCCCCGACCCCCCCGGCGGCCCCGTCGAAGTCCTGGACTGTCAAAGTCCGCGAAAGAGGCGTCGAGGCGCTGCCTCCCGAGCGGCTGCTGCCCGACGGTCAGCCGACCTACGTGGCCTCCTGGATCTACGTGTTCGGGGTGGCGAGCATCGCCTCGCTGATCGTGATCATCGCCTCCGGCTGCGTCCTCTCCCTGAAGGGCCCCGCCTGGTGGCACGAGACCGGTGTCGGGCACTTCTTCAACAGCATCCACATGTGGGCGGTCGAGCTGTTCTTCTTCGCGATGGTCGTCCACCTGTGGGGCAAGTACTGGATGGCCGCGTGGCGGGGAGGGCGCGCCCGCGTGTGGATAACCGGCGCGGTCACGTTCCTGGTGGCGGTGCCAGCGGCGCTCACCGGCTACGTCTCCCAGCAGAACTTCGACGCGCAGTGGATTTCCACGCAGGCCAAGGACGGGCTCAACTCGGTGGGGGTCGGCTCCTTCTTCAACGTCACCAACTTCGGTCAGATGTACAGCTACCACGTCCTGCTGCTGCCGATCGCCGTCGTGGCGCTCGTGAGCGCGCACGTCCTGCTGGTGCGCCGCAACGGCGTCGTGCCGCCGTTCGAGCTCGACGAGCAGGCGCTTGCGGTGCCCGCGAGTCCAGGTGGGAACGGCTCCGGCGAGACCCTGAGCGGAGCCCGGTCATGAGCTTCCTGCGCCCCAAGGACGACACCCAGCCTTGGAAAGGCCCCTACCACCACTACGACCTGGTCAAAGAGCTGTGCATCGCCGTCGGTGTGATCGGGCTGTTGGCGGTGGTGCTCACCGTCCTCTTCTCCTCGCCCGACGACAAACCCAGCACGATCGGCCAGTGGTCGCACGAACTGCCGGCCAACTTTCTCGCCACGGCCGCCACCGAGCTCGACGGCACCAGCGGGACGGCGACGTACGGGCCGCCCTACAACCACAACGGCGAAGGTCAGCACGCGGCATTCCTGTATCCGCAGAAATGGCTCGGAGTCAGCCATCCGATCGACACGGCGAACGACTTCGTGATCAAGCCGCTGGAAACGGTTCCTGGCGACGCCGCGCTGCAGAGCGCGCTCGCCGAATACAAGGCCGCGCCCGAAAAGCAGAAAAAGGAATGGTCAGAAGCCTACGCCAAGCCGCTCGAAGAATATGCGACAGCCCAGGAAGAAAATAAGACGCCGCCCAGCACGGTGACGGTTGACCAGAGCACGGACACTGTGACGGTGCGGGCCAGCGGCGCCGGCCCGGTGCCGACGATGATGGCCAGCCTGCAGAGCCTCGCCCAGAGCGGCGGCCTCGAAGGGGGTCTTGTGACCAGCAGTCAGTTCTTCCAGACCGACTACACCAAGCCGCTGCTGCTCATGGCCGACGGCGGGCTGCTGGACGAACGCGCTGAACGCCTGCACCTGCTCGGCGAGCAGTGGGGCATGATGAACGAGACGGGCAGCTACCCCGGCCAGCCGTGGCTGTGGTTGTATGCGCTCTGGTACCAGGTCGAACCGTTCAAGAGTTCAGAAAACGCTGACATCCTCGTGATGCTGGTGATGGGCGTGCTGAGCCTCGCGTTTATCTGCATTCCCTTCATCCCCGTCGTCAACCGGATCCCCCGCTGGGTCCCCCTCTACAAGCTGATCTGGCGCGAGCACTACCGCGCACAGCGCCGCCTCACGTAGAGGGCGGCGCTTGGCGCGGCAGCACCAGCAGCGAGCAGCGCGCGTGGCGCTGCAGGTACCCCGAGGTGCTGCCCACCATCAGCCGCCGCAGGGGGCCGTAGTTGCGCGAGCCCACGACCAACAGGTCCACGTCGCCGCCGAGCGCCGCGAGCTCCTCCCCAGCCAGCCCGTACACCGCCCGATCCTCGACGTCCCCGAGCGCCCGCAGCCGCTCGCGGGCATCCTTTAGCAGCGCCTCGATCGTTTCTCCGAGCGCGGGCGGGGTGAGCCCGGTGAAGGAGTACGTCGGCACCGACACCACCTCCATCGCCACCACCTTCGCGCGGTGCTGGGCGGCGACCGCGCGCGCCGCGGCGAGCGCGGCCTCGCTCTCCGGCGAGCCGTCGTAGCCGACGCCCACGCGGGCCAGCGGCAGCGGGTGCTCGGCGTAGCCGCGCGCCGCCACCGCCACCGCGCAGGGGGCGCCGTTCAGCGAGGCGCGGGTGTCGTCCCCCAGCATCGCCCGTCCGAGCACCCCGCGGGCGCAGGAGCCGACGCACAGCAGGTCCGCCCCCCGTTCCTCGGCGAGGTCGTGCAGCCCGCGTCCCGGCGAGGGCGCGACGAAGGAGACCAGCTCGGCGTCCACCTCCGCCTCCGCGCGCTCGCGCTCGAGCAGCTCGTGCGAGGCCGTGCGCTCCTCGGAGACCATCTCCGACGTGGCGGCGTCGACCGGGCGCGTCTCGCCGGCGTGCACGTTGGCAAGCGTCAGCCGCCCCTCCGGGCCCACCAGCCGGGACGCGATCGCGATCGCATCCCGGCCCGCCGGCCGGCCGTCGACTCCGACGATCACGTGCTCGAACATCCGCTTCCTCCCGCCTGGTTGCTGGTGGCCGTGAAGGTTATCGCTCGCCCCCGCGCCCCCCTGCGCCCCGCCTCAGCCTGGCGCGCGCGTGGCCCCGCCCGGCGACCCCCTCACCCCTCCACGAGGTCGCGCCGCGCGAACGCCCACAGGGCGGCGAGGCCCGCGGTAGCCGCGAGCGCGAGCATCACCGCCGCCGCCCCTGCGCGGAAGGGCTGCGTGGGCACGTACCCCACGTGCGCGAAGGGCGTCGCTTGCACCAGCCACCGCGGCACCCCCAGCAGCGAGCCCACGAGCTCCCACAGGAACGCGACGGTCACGAGGCTGTACGCGAGCGCGGCGCTCGCGCGGGGCACGACGGCGTAGGCGAGCGCCGCCACGCCGAGGAAGAGGAGCGCCACCGGCAGGCAGTTGGCACCGGCCTCGAGCATCTGCGCCAGCGACACGCCGACGCCCTGGGAGACCGCGCCGGCCCACATGCAGAGACCGGCCGTGAGCGCGAGCGCCACGGCGCCGCCAGCGGCGAGCGCCAGCCGCCCGGCGAGCCACCCGCGGCGGCCGACGGGCAGCGCGAACAGCGTCTCCAGGCGCTGCTCGGCCTCCTCGCGCCTGACGGCGGCAAGCTGCGCGCACGCGAAGAGGCTGACGACGAGGATGAAGAAGACGAACACGAACGCCAGATACCCGGTCGACGTCAGGAGCGAGCCGGAGCCGAGCTTCGCGACCTCGGCGCGCACCGCGCGTGAGATGCCCGCCGAGGAGATGCTCGCGGAAACCATGCCGAAGATCACCGCGAACACGCCGACGCCCCCCAGCCACACCCCCAGCGTGGCGCGCTCTCCCCGCAGCGCCTGCGCGAGCGGCGTGGAGAGCAGCCGCAGGCGCGGCGGCGCGGAGTCGCGGGAGCGCAGCAGCCCGGTGCCGAGGTCCCGCCCGGTGGCGATGCGGGCCGCGAGACCCACCAGCAGCGCGCTCGCCGTCACGGGGAGCAGGAGCACAAGCGGCCGCGCACCGGTGAAGGGGCGCAGCTCCTCCGCCCACCCGAGCGGCGTCGCCCACCGCAGCCAGCCGGCGCCGGCGGACGTGTCGGCGAGGACCCGCACCAGCAGCGACACCCCGACGACGGCCGTGCCGAGCTGGAGCGCCGTGCGCCGTGTGGGCGCGAGCTGGCTTGCCACCGCGCCCACCCCCACGAACACCGCCGCGACCGACGCGGTGGCGAGCGCGAGGTAGGCCGCGGGGCCCGCCGCCAGACCGCCCGCGAGCAGGCCGGCCCACTCCGCCAGCCACAACGCCGCGACGCCCGCTGCGACCGCTGCCAGCGCCGCCCCGTACGCCGCGCCCCGCCCGAGGCAGCCGGCGAGCACCAGCTCCGCGCGCCCGGAGTCCTCCTCCGCGCGCAGCGCCCGCACGGCCGCCAACACCCCGAACACCGCGGCGGCGAGCGCGAGCACCCCGGCCACCCGCCACGCCGAGTAGCCGCCGACCGTCAGCAGGTCGTAGGGGTAGCCGTAGAAGAGGCGCAGCGCGTCGTTGCCCGCGAAGGAGTGGGCGAACCCGACCCGCGACGCCGGCGTGGGGTAGGCGTGGCGGTACCCCACGGGCTGCACGTACGCGTACAGCACGAACAGCCACGCGAAGGAGAGCGTGCGCGTGCGTGCGTCCCGCCACGCGCGCCGCGCGAGCGCCCGGGCAGCCGCCTGGCGGCCCCCGCCTGCCACCGCCGGCTCCGGCGCACGGGGCGCCGGGAGGGCCACGTCAGGCGCCGCCGCCACCGCCCACGGAGCCGTCGTAGTGGTGCAGGAAGATTTCCTCCAGCGTGGGCTCGCGGGAGGTGAGCGTCTCGATCTCCGGCCCGCCCGCCGCGGTGAGCGCGGCCAGCAGCGGCCCGACGGCGCCCGTGACCTCGAAGCGCAGCGCCGCCGCCCCGGCGCTCACGGCGTGCACCCCCGGCAGGGGCGGCAGCTGCGGCGCGGGCCCCGTGAACGTGACCTCGACCGTGTGCGCGGCGAGGTGGCGCATCTGCGCCAGCGTCCCCTCGTCCACGAGCCGGCCCGCGCGGAGGATGCCGACGCGGTCGCAGAGCGCCTCGACCTCGGCGAGGATGTGCGAGGAGAGGAACACCGCCTGCCCCCGCTCCTTCGCTTCGAGCACGCTTTCGCGGAAGGCGATCTCCATCAGCGGGTCGAGGCCGGCCGTGGGCTCGTCGAGCAGCAGCAGCTCCGCGCGGCTCGCCAACGCGGCGACCAGCTGCACCTTCTGGCGGTTGCCCTTGGAGAGCGCCCGCACGCGCCGGTCGACGTCGAGGTGGAAACGCTCGACGAGCGCCGCACGGTAGGCGACGTCGGTCCCCCCGTGCACGCGCGCGAGGAACTCGAACGTCTCGGCGCTCGTCATCCCCGGCCACAGGAACGGCTCCCCGGCGACGTACGCCACCCGCCGGTGGGCGGCCACGGGGTCCCGCCACGCGTCGATCCCGAACACCTCCGCCCGCCCCGCGGTCGGGCGGTGCAGCCCCAGCAGCAGCCGGATCGTCGTCGTCTTGCCCGCCCCGTTGGGCCCCAGGTACCCGTACACCTCGCCGGGCTGCACGGTGAGGCTCAGGTCCTCCAGCGCTACCGTGTCGCCGTAGCGCTTGGAGAGACCCTCTGTGCGGATCGGCGGCGCGGGGGGCATGGGCGCATGTTGACAGCCCGCCCTGCCGGCACCGCCCCGCCCGCCTGCGGCGGCCCTACCCCCGGCCCGCTCGTCGTCCCGGCGATAGCCCAAACGCGCCGAGATGCGGTCCGCCGTGGAGATCAGGTGCGGCCCGAGCGCATCGATTAGTTCCTCCAAGGAAATCATCGAGCTGTGCGCCGTCATCGTCGCCGCCGCCACCGGCTCTCTCGAGGAGGAGCGGATCGGGGCAGCGATCGCGTAGAGGTCGGGTGCGAACTCTTCGTCGGCGACCGCCAGGGCGTCGTCGCGGATCCGCCCGAGCTCCTCGCGCAGCGCGGCGCGGCTGCGGATCGTCTTGGGGCCGTGCTTGGTCAGCTGCAGGTCCGCCAGCCACTCGCGCTGCAGCGGCGCGGGCAGATGCGCGAGCAGCAGCTTGCCGGCGGCGGTGCAGTACGCCGGCAGGCGCGAGCCGGGGCTGAGGCCGAGGTCGATTCGGCGCTGGGCGCGGCGCGCGCCGCGCAGGCGGTCGACGAGCAGGATCTCGGGGCCGTCGAGCACCGACACCGAGACGGTGAAGCCAGTGCGCGCGGACAGCTCCTCGAGGTAGATGTGGGAGTGCTCGCGCAGGCCCGTCGCGCTCATCGCGCCGATGCCGAGGTCGGTGACGCCGAGCGCGAGGCTGTACTTGCGCCGCGCGCCCTGCTGCAGGTAGCCCAGCCGCGCGAGCGTGATCACGTAGCGGTGGGTCGTGGAGCGGCTCATGCCGAGCTCGTTGGCGAGATCGGCGATGCCCAGCACGGGCCGCGCGGGCGTGAAGCAGCTGAGGATCGCCAGGCCGCGCTCCAGCGACTGCGAGAAGCGCGGTTCGTTCAGCAGCGGAAGCGCTGGGGCCCACTCGTCGGGACCGGTCGCGGGGACCGGCGCCCGTGCCACTACCCGCGGCATCTGAGTCTCAATTTTTGGGTCATCTTCGGTGATCTTGACGTCCGCCTGGCCGGAATGCCAGCAATCCGTTTTGATTGGAACCAAATGTGTTCCGATTGGAACGCGCTCGCGGGCCTTCACACCGCACTTTGCGCGATTTCCCTTCCCGGCGCGTGGCGCGGCCGCCGGACGACGCTGTGCCGAGGGTGCAGCACCACCCGCGCGCCCGCGTGGGGGACGAGGATCGCGCTGCGCCACCGCTCCCGCTCCGGGCGCTCGCCGGCGGGCAGCACAAGCCACCCGCCGAGCACCGCGCGCAGCACCGCGCGCATCTCCGCCAGCGCGAGGTGGCGCCCCACGCAGCTCCGGGGGCCCGCTCCCCACGGCAGCCACGTGCGCGCTCGCGGCGCGCCGCCCAGGAAGCGCTCGGGGCGGAACGCGTGCGGGTCGGGGTACAGCGCGGGGTCGTGGTGCATCAGATACGTGCACCCGAGGAGGTGGGCCGGCGGCCGGTAGAGGAAGCCGCCGATCTCCACCGGCTCGACCACCGCGCGCGGGATCAGGAACGGGAACGCCGGCCGGTGGCGCAACGTCTCGTCGATCGTCGCGTCGAGGCACTCCTCCCCGGCCCCGCTGTCGAGCTCCGCGCGCAGCCGCTCCTGCGCAGACGGGTGGTGGGCGAGCAGCTGCAGCGCCCACGCGAGCTCGGCGGCCGTCGTCTCGTGCCCGGAGACGATCGCGGACATGAGGTTGTCGCGCACCTGCGCGTCGCTCATCGCCGCGCCGTCGGGGAGGCGCGCGGCGAGCAGCGCGTCCAGCAGGTCCCCGCGCTGCTCGCCCCCCGCGCGCCGCGCGCGGATCACGACGTACAGCAGCTCGTCGCACGCGGCCCGGCGCTCCAGAAAGCGCCGCCACGTTGCCTGCCAGCCCGGCAGGCTGCGCACGCGCGGCGCCTGCAGGACGAGGCTCGCCGTCACCGCCAGCGCCTGCGCGAGCCGCTCGTGCAGCGCGGCCTGCACGGCGTCCCCCTCGGCGAGCACGGTTCCCAGAATCACGCGCAGCGTCAGCGCGCGCAGGCGGGGGTGCAGCGCGACCGAGGCGCCGAGCGGCCACGTGGCGAGCTCGCGCTCGACCGCGTCCGCGAGCGCCGCCGCGTGGCTCTCCACGACCCGGCCGTGGAAGGCCGGCATGACCGCGCGCCGCCCGTGGCGGTGCTCCTCCTCCTCGCGCAGC
Organism: uncultured Solirubrobacterales bacterium; assembly: GCA_963821775.1. Lineage (GTDB taxonomy): Bacteria > Actinomycetota > Thermoleophilia > Solirubrobacterales > Solirubrobacteraceae > Palsa-744. The sequence goes on from CAWGFB010000004.1 coordinate 512,445, forward strand.
ATGAAGGAGCCCGCGCCGATCAGCGGGGCGAGCACCGCCGCGCCCGCGCCCGCGTACAGCACGCTCGGCGGAGCCGTGAGCACCGCGTGGACGTCGTCCGGGTGTGAGAGGAACACGAGCGGCGGCATGTCCACCGGGTAGACGGTGAAGCGGCGGCCGTAGCGGGTGCGGCAGCGCTCGAAGTAGGCGAGCGGCCACCACCGGCAGGCGAGCGTTTGCAGCACCGCAGGGAGCGGTGCGGACGGCGGCAGCTCACGCCTGAGGTGAGCGGACGGTGCGGTGAGGGTGGACATGGGCTCCTCCTGGTCGGGATCAATGGGGGCGCTGCGCGTAGAGGACTCGCCAGAGGCGTAAGACGGGCAACAGCAGGCGCGTGAGCGAGCCGCCGGCGCGCGCGAGGTCGCGGGTCCTCCCGCGCATGGCGGGCGTGCGCGCGCTGTCCTTCGAGAGGTACATCGCCACCATGCACGCGACCACCACGGCATGGCGCTCACCGTCCTGCAGCGCGTGCGCCTCGCGCAGGCAGCGCTCGATCAGCTCGCGGATGCGCCCCGCGGCGAGGTGGGTGCTCGGATAGTGGGCGACGTAGCTGTGGTCGCCGCTGGCGCGATCCTCCGCCTGGTCGACCCAACTGTCGAGCATCGTCGTGGCGGCGGAGATCCACGGGTAGTAGGCGGCGCGGGCACGCGCGGGGGGCGCCCCGCGCCACACCGGCTCCGCGCTCAGCGCGAGCAGCGCGTGCACCGTGAGCGACGCGCTCGCCGCGCCGGTCAGCTCGTACCAGGTGGCCTCCGCCGAGCCCGAGGGCTCCCGTGCCGCCCACCAGCGCAGACCCGCGTCGCGGCGCACCGGATCGAGGTCGTGGTTGATCGCCAACGCCTGGGCCCGCAGCGCCTCCTCGGCGAGCAGCGGGCGCACCGCCCCGTAGCCGGGCAGCGCGCGGCAACGCTCCCGGCACACCGCGACGAGCGCGCGCAGGTAGCCGCCGTCGCGCTGCCACGGGTGGTGCCGGTAGTAGGGGGCGAGCGGCCCGCCCGGGGCGAGCGCGTCGAGCAGCGCCAGGTGCAGCTGGCGGCCGTTCGCCTGGCCGCGCGCGGCGCCGCGCTCGTTGACGCCGTCGAGGAAGTCCCAGATCAGCTCGTACGTAACGAGCAGCCGCAACAGGCGCAGCTCGCGCACGCGGGGCACCGTCCACAGCAGCGCCGCGCCGTCGGTGTGCCCGCGCTTGCGCAGCAGCGCCGCGAGCGCGTCCTCACGCAGCTGCGGGTCGGGGATCCCCGCCGCGCGCACCCGCCAGCCGCGCACCTCGCGCGAGACGGCGGCCAGGCCCCACACGAGCTCGCGCACGACCGCTGCGGCGAGCGCCCGCAGCTGCCGGGGCGAGAGTGGCGCCGGGTCGTCTACGCCCTGGCGAGTGCTGAACGGGCGCCGCTCAGAATGCCGGGCTGGCCGTTCTCGGGGGCACACGCACTACGAGGTATCCAGGCAAGGCCACCACGGCGATCGCGATGGCGCTGAGCAACGCAAAGCTCGACAGGGCGGCGTACGCTTCCACGTCGAAGGCGACCGGGAACCCGGTCACACTCGCCAGGAAGTGGCTCCCCAGCAGCTGCGCGCAGAGACCGAAGACGGCCCCGATCGAGCAGCCCGCCGCGAGCAGCACCGCGCTTTCGCACAACAGCCACCGCCACAACACCCCACTGCGGTAGCCCTGACACTTGATGAACGCGACCAGGTCGCGGCGCTGCCAGATCATCGCCCCCATCGCCCCGGCGACCGCCAGCACGGCGGCGATCAGCACGAGCAGCCTGATCTGCGTCAGCCGCGAGAGCCCCTGGCTGGCGAGCGCGTAGTGGCGCCGCGCGCGTTCCGCGGCGGTTTCGACCACGAGCCCCGCTTCCGGTCCCAGCGTGCGCTCCAGCAGGCGCCGCACGGACGCGGGCGAGGCGCCCGGCCGAGTGGCGATCGTGTACGCGCTCGGGTCGGCCGTGGCCCACGCGTGCGCGTACTCGGCGGCGCTGAGGATGATCGCGCCGGGCGGCCAGCCGAGGTTCGTGATCGTCGCCGCGAGGCGCAGGCGCGTGGGCCGCGGGGAGGGCAGCGTGAAGGCCTGCCCGACGCGCAGGCCGTGTTCGGAGGCCAGCGCCTGGGAGAGCACGGCCCACCCTCCGCTGCGCAGGCCGTCCGCGGCGCGGGGCAGGCTGCCGCTCACGAGCTGGCTGGGGGGGATCGGCGCACGCGTGTCGCCGGGCGGCGCCAGCACCCACAGGCGCCGGTCGCCCCAGTTCAGGAAGCTGCCGCGGTAGACGCCGACCGCGCGGACGCCCGCCACGCGCGCGAGCGCGCCCTGCTCGCCGCCCGGGAAGGGCGTGGTGGCGAACGCGTTGGCTTCGCCCTGGGGCGCCACCCACAGGTCGGCGCTCGTGTCGATCTGGCGGGCGGAGGTGTCCAGGCCCCGTTCGAGGTTCGACTGCGTGCCCTGGAACTCGACCGTGCCGAACACCGCGATCGCCGCCGTCGCCGCGATCGCCAGCGAGCGCACGCGCGTCTCCCGCGCCTGCAGCTCGGTCACCGCGAGCACGGTCGCGGCGCCGTCGAGCAGGCGCTGGCTGCGGTCGAAGAGCGCGACCAGCCCGTCGAACAGCAGCGGTAGCAGACAGGCCATCGCCAGCACGAGCGTGGCGAGCCCCACGAACCCGCTCTGCGGGCGGGCGAGCAGCACGACGGTCGTGCAGGCGAGGCACCCGAGGCCGACCGCCAGTCGCGCCTGAACCTGTCCGCGGCGCCAGCGGGAGGCGTGGGCGCCCCCTTCCAGCGGCCGCCCGAGGATGTCGCGCAGCGGCCACAGCACCCCCGCGACGGCCGCGGCCATCCCGGCTGCGACGGCGAGCGCGACGCTCTGCCACGTGACGACCCGCTCGCTGCCGACGGGGAACGCGAACGAGAGGTAGCCCGGGATCGCGTGGAAGACGGCGACCGACAGCAGCTCGCCGAGCGCGAGCCCGAGCAGGCAGGCGAGCACGCCGAGCACGGCCGCGTCGAACAGCAGGATCTGGATCGTCATCAAACGGGTCGCCCCCTGCGGGCGGATGTCCGCGATCAGCTTGCGCCGCGAGGGCACCGTGACCAGCATCGCGTTGAGCGCGAACATGAAGCCGACCAGCGCGCTGATCGCCGAGAACAGCGTCTCGCTGTCGCTCTCCGGGGCCACCGCCATCCCGAACAGCTTCGAGTCGTAGTTGCTCGGCTCGACGTCCACCGGCGCGGTGGCGGCCAGGCGCCGCAACCCCGCGCCCACCGCTGCTTCCCGGCCCGGCTGGGCCTCCACGAAGATGCGGGTGATGCGGCCCTGCATCCCCGCCAGGCTCTGGGCGTAGCCGACGGGGGCGAGGGCGACGGGGCTGTGGACGAGCCCGCCGATGTCGGATTCGCCGAGCGTCGCGCCGAGCAGCGTCGGCGTCACGGTGGCGCCGACCTGGAGCCGGACCGTTTCCAGGGGGCCGGCGCCGAGTTCGCCGGCGAGCGGCGCCGGCAGGGCGATCGCCCGCTGCGCCGCGAGCTGGCGAGCGGAGAAGCGCCGCAGCAGCGTTCCGGCGAAGTGCGCGAAGCGCGGGTCGGTGCCGATCAGGTCGACCGAGCGCTGCACGCCCGTGGGCCCGATCACGTTGGCCTGCTGCTCGAGCACCGGCAGCGCGACCTGCACGCCGGGCACGCGCCGCACCGTCCTCAGCAGCCCTTCGTCGAAGCCGGCGGGGCCGCGCGCGTCGAGCTGGTACTGGGTGTTGCCGACCAGCTGGCTGGTGAGCTGGGTAACCGAGCGCGTGAGGCTCGTGCTCGCCACCTGGGAGGCGAACAGCAGCGCGACGCCGACGGCGATCCCCAGGATCGCGAAGCACTCCTGCACCAGCACCGCCCGCGCCCGCAGTCGCGCGCGGTAGAGCCACAGGATGTCGGTGAGGCTCATCCGCGCCACGGCTACACCAGCTCACGTGGCGCGTCCATGCGCTCCGGCTCGTATGCCCGCAGCCGCCCGTCGCGCAGCTCGTGCACCTGGTCGGCGAATGCGGCGGCCTGCGGGTCGTGCGTGGCGAGCAGGACGGCCGCGCCACGCTCGCGGCAGAGCTCGCGCAACAGCGCCAGCACTTCGCGGGTGCGGTGCGTGTCGAGCGTCCCGGTCGGCTCGTCGGCGAGCACGAGCCGCGGGTCGGTCGCCAGCGCCATCGCGATCAGCACCCGCTGGCGCTCGCCCATCGAGAGCTGCTCGGTACGGTGCTCCATCCGGTCGCCGAGACCCAACCGCTCCAGCAGCGGTTCGATCGCCTCCCGCGCGCGGCGCTTGTTGGAGAGCCACAGCTTCAGCGAGGCGTTCTCGATCGCACGTGCGCCGGGGATCAGGTTCTGCGGCTGGCCGATGATGCCCAGGTGGCGCAGGCGGTACTCGTCGCTCTCGCGGGCCGTCATCGCGCACACGTCGCGGCCGTCCACCAGCACTGCGCCGCCGTCGGGGCGCGCCAGGCCCGCGATCACTTCCAGCAGCGTCGTCTTGCCCGAGCCGGAGGGGCCGTAGAGCGCCACGAACTCGCCCGCCGCGATCCGCAGCGAGACGCCGTCCACGGCGCGGATCGGCTCCCCGTCGCCGACGCGGTAGTGCTTGACCAGATCGCGAAGCTCGAGCATCGGCGCCACCACCGCAGACAGTAGTACCACTCAGTGGCCGGCGGCGTGCGAGCTGCGCCGGTGCCGTGCGGTGCCGGGGAAGTCGATCACGTCCGCTTCGGCCTGCAGCTCGGAGAGCGCGCTCAGCCGCCCCCCTTCCAGCGACCACACGCGATCGGCGACGAGCGCCGCCTCGAGGTCGGTGCAGCTCATCAGCACCCCGCACCTGCCCTCCCGCGCCAGCTCCGCCAGCAGCTCGCCCGCCTCCCGTGTGCGGCTCATCCCGAAGCCGTTCATCATGTCGTCCACCACCAGCAGCTCCGGTGCGCCCGCGATCCCGCGCGCGAACGCGACCAGCAGCCGCTCCCAGTTGGAGAGCTCCGCCCACCGCTGGGCGGCGCAACCCCCGGCCCCGACGCGATCGAGCGCCTCCAGCGCCAGGTCGTACGCCTCCCGCCGCCGCCGCCCGCGGCCGATCGCCAGCGGCAGACCGACGTAGTCGAGCACCCTCAGCTTGACGCCCGTGCCCTCGGCGTGCAGCCACGCGATGCGGCTGCCCAGCAGGCGCGAGCGCGCCACGTCGGTGCAGCAAGCCAGGTCGAGGTCGCCGAGCCACACCTCGCCGGCGTCGGGGCGCTCGATGCCGGCCGCGATCTTCAGCAGCGTCGTCTTGCCCACCTCGCGCGCGCCGACGACCGCGGCGACCTCGCCCGCGGCGACCCCGAGGGAGGCGTCGCGCAGCACCGGCATCGTCCGCTCCCCGCGCGCGTACCCCTTGCCCACTCCCACGAGCGCGAGCAGCTCACGCATAGGACCCACCGCCGTCGTCCGGGGCGTCCTCCCCGTCGGGCTCTTCGAGCTCCCGGCGCAGCCGCCGCAGCCGCCTGGCCCGCATCCCCCACAGCATCGCTTCGTCGGTCATCAGGGCGCTCTGCACCCTGTCCCGCAGCCCCGCAGCGCCGTGGGGGTCGAGGCGCTTCAGCTGCCACGCCACGTTCAGGCGGGAGGTCGCGGCCGCAAACTCCTGCGCGCACGCGCGCTCCTCCGCGCGGATCGCCTCGATCAGGTCGGGCACGTCCTCCTCGCCGGCAAGCTCGAGCTTGGCGTGCACCGCGTCGCGCAGCGCGAGCGGCGCCGCGGAGGAGGTGCGCAGCCACTCGCGGAACTCCTCTACGCCCGTGGGCGTCGCCTCGTAGCGGTCGAGCGCGCGCTCGGCGCCGTGTGCGACGAGGCGCACCAGCCCCTGCTTTTCCAGACTGGGCAGGCTGTTGTGGGCAACTGAGCGCGACCACTGGCCGTGTGGGAACCGTTCGACCAGACGCGTCCCCAGGCCGTTGACGGTGTCGGCCCGCTGGACCACGAGGCCCAGAATCGCCATGCTCGCGGTCAGCTCACCTTTACGGGAAGGGGCCATCTAGGACAGCATATTCGATTCTGCGGCGTGTATGTCGTCTGCTGAACGGTTCCGACTTCCCGGACCCCAGAAGACAGTCGTCGTCGCTGGCGCCAAACAGGCCGCAACCCGTGTTGCGGTCAAGAAGATCGCCGCCACGGTGCCCGCAGTCGGAAACATCGACGCGTAACTGGTGCCACGGGCCTACCCGTCGGCCTGCGCCGGCCGGGGGAACTCGATCACCTCGGCCTCCGCGACGGTCTGCTCGGCGAGCAGGCTCAGCCGCCCGCCCTCCAGCGACCACACGCGGTCGGCCACCAGCGCCGCCTCGAGGTCGGTGCAGCTCAGCAGCGCTCCGCATCCCACCTCGCCCGCCACCGCGAGCAGCAGCTCGCCGGCCTGCCGCGTGCGGCGCATCCCCAGCCCGTCGAGCACGCCGTCGAGCACCAGCAGCCGCGGACGGCACACCAGCCCCCGCGCCAGCCCGACGAGCACCCGCTCCCATTCGGAGAGCTCCGACCACCGCCGCCGCGCACAGCTCGCCGCCCCGACCCGCTCGAGCGCGCGCAGAGCCAGCGCGCGCGTCTCGCGGCGGCCGTGGCCGCGTCCCATCGCCAACGGCAGCGCGAGGTGGTCGAGCACCTCCAGCCGCACGCCCGCGCCCTCGCGGTCGATCCACGCGATCTCCGACCCGAGCAGTCGCGACCGCTCGCGGTCGGCGAGCAGGGTCAGGTCGAGACCCCCGAGCCGCACCTCGCCGGCATCCGGGCGCTCGAGTCCCGCCGCGATCTTCAGCAGCGTCGTCTTGCCCTCGTCGCGCGCGCCCGCGACCGCCCCCACCTCGCCGTGGCCGACCTCCAGGGAGACGTCGCTCAGCACGCACAGCCGCCGCCCCCCGCGCCGGTAGCTCTTGCTCACCCCTCGCAGCGCCAGCAGCTCACCCATCTCCACCGCAAGCATGACGCATCCCCCGCGGTTGTGCGCGGCTGGACGGCCGGGCGGCCTCAGCCGGGCCCAGCCGGAGAGGCGCCGTTGCCGGCCGAGCCGCGATCGGCCGCGAGCGTGGCGCGGCCCGCGTCCGTCCACACCACCTGCTCGCGCGCCGGGCCGACCCCGACGAGCGCGACCGGCACCCCGACGTGCGCCGCGATGAACTCCAGGTACGCCTGCGCGGCCGCGGGCAGGTCCGAGAGCGTGCGGCACTCGCCGATCTCCTCGCTCCACCCCTCCAGGTCGGTGTAGTGCGCGGTGGTGTGGTGCAGCACCGTCTGGTGGTAGGGGAAGGAGTCGAACTCCGCCTCCTCCGCGCCGCGGTAGCTCGTGCACACGCGGATCCGCTCGAAACCCGAGAGCACGTCAAGCTTGGTGATCGCGAGCGCCGCGAGCGTGTTCAGGCGCGCGGCGTAGCGCAGCGCGACGAGGTCCAGCCAGCCACAGCGCCGCGCGCGGCCGGTGGTCGTGCCGAACTCCCCCCCGTGGGTGCGCAGGTGTTCGCCCATCGCGTCTTCGAGCTCGGTGGGGAAGGGCCCGGCGCCCACGCGCGTGGCGTACGCCTTCGCCACCCCCCACACCTCGTCGATGTCGCGCGGGCCGACGCCCGCCCCCACGCACGCCGCGCCGGCGACGGGGTTGGAGGAGGTCACGAAGGGGTAGGTGCCGTGGTCGATGTCGAGCATCGTCGCCTGCGCGCCCTCGAAGATCACGCGCTGCCCGCTGTCCAGCAGCTCCCACATCAGCTTCGCGGTGTCGCCGATGTGCTGCTCCAGGCGGTGGCCGTACGTGAGGTACTCCTCGGTCATCGTACGCAGGTCCAGCGTCGGGTCTTTCTCGAACGGGCGCAAGGAGAGGCGCTTGGGCTCCATCGCGGCGACGATCTTCTTCTTGAGGATCTTCTCGTCGAGCAGGTCCTGCACGCGGATCCCCAGCCGCGCGGCCTTGTCGGCGTAGCAGGGGCCGATGCCCCGGCGGGTGGTGCCGATCTGTAGGCGCCCGAGCCGCGCCTCGCCGGCGGAGTCCAGCAGCAGGTGGTAGGGCATGATCAGGTGCGCGTTGGCGGAGATGCGCAGGCCGCTGACGTCCACGCGCCGCGCACGCAGCGCGTCGAGCTCGGAGATCAGCACGCGCGGGTCGATCACCACGCCGTTGCCGATCACGCACCGCTTGCCCGGGTACAGGATGCCGGAGGGCATCAGGTGCAGCTTCCACTCCTCGCCGTCGCGCACGATCGTGTGGCCGGCGTTGTTGCCCCCCTGGAAGCGCACGACGGCGTCCGCGTGCTCGGCGAGCAGGTCGACGACCTTGCCCTTCCCCTCGTCGCCCCACTGGGCGCCCACGATCACGATGCCGGGCATACGGAGCGGAGTCTAGAGACCCCACACCCTTCTCCCCAGAAGTCAAGAAAATCGTCACGACGACCTTTGTCCTCGCCGCAAGGGACGGCTTTGCCGGCCCGGGCCTGGGAACGCCGCAGCGACGGGAGGGGGCACTGGGGGAGGGCCTGCCCTCCCCCAGCTACGTCGCGTAGCGCTCGGCGCTCGCGTAGTTCATGAACTTGGGGTACTCCTTGTGGAAGGTAAGCGTGACTTTGCCTGTCGCCCCGTTGCGGTGCTTGGCGATGATCAGGTCGGCCTCGCCGGGGCGCTCGGAGTCCTCGTCGTAGTACTCGTCGCGGTAGATGAACATGACGAGGTCGGAGTCCTGCTCCAGGTTGCCGGACTCGCGCAGGTCCGAGAGCTGCGGTTTCTTGTCCGGGCGGGTCTCCACCGCGCGCGAGAGCTGCGACAGCGCGATCACGGGGACGCCCAGCTCGCGCGCGAGGATCTTCAGGCCGCGGCTCAGCTCGCCGACGGCGGTCACGCGGGAGTCGTAGCGGCTCTCGGTGCGCATCAGCTGCAGGTAGTCGACGATGATCAGCCCCAGCCCCCCCTCGCACTGGGAGTGCAGGCGCCGCGCCTTGGCGCGGATCTCCAGCAGGCCGACGTCGGAGGAGTCGTCCACCCACAGCGGCGCCGCCGCCAGGCGCTGGGAGGCGTCGAGGATCTTCGGCCAGCGCTCCTCGCGCACGCGCCCCTTGCGCAGCTCCTCGCCCTTGATGCGCGCCTGCGAGGCGACGAAGCGCTGGGCGAGCTCCGCCTCGGCCATCTCCAGCGAGAAGAGCGCCACGGGGCGCCCGTGCTCGACCGCAGCGTTCTCGGCGATGTTGCACACGAGCGCGGACTTGCCCATCGCAGGGCGGGCGGCGATGATGATCAGGTTGCCGGGCTGGAAGCCGCCGGTGAGCTCGTCGAGGTCCTTGAACCCCGAGGGCGTGCCGGTCAGCGAGGTACCCTCCAGCGAGAGGCGGTGGAGCTTGTCGAGCTCCTCGTGCAGCACGTCCTCGATCGCGCGGAAGTCCTGCTTGCGGTCGTCGCGCGCGACCTCCAGCATCGCCCGCTCGGCCTGCTCCACCAGCTCGCGCGGGGACGCGTGGTGGTCGAGCACGCTCGCCTGAATCTCGTACGCGCTGGCCAGCAGGCGGCGCAGCAGCGCGTTCTCGCGCACGATCTGCGCGTAGCGGCGGGCGTGGCCGGCGGCCGGCACGACGCCCGTGAGCTCGTCCACGGCGGCGACCCCGCCGACCTCCTCCAGGCGGCCCGTGGAGCGCAGACGGTCGACGACCGTCAGCACGTCGACGGGCTCGCTCTCCGCGTAGAGGGCGAGCATCGCCTCGTAGATCGCGCGGTGGCGGTCGCGGTAGAAATCCTCCGGGCGCAGCCCCTCCTCGATCACCAGCGCGTACAGCGAGCGGTCGGAGAGCAGGATCGCGCCGAGCACCGACTGCTCGGCCTCGAGGTTGTGGGGCGGGGTGAGGGCGGCCCCTCGGGAGCCCGCGCCGTTGGTCGTGGCGACTGCGCTCATGGCCGGCGCCACTGTAGGACGAGCGGGCGGGGCGGACGCGGAGACCAGCCCGCAACGTCGGGAGAAAACTCTTCTCACCGAGCGATGGTCGCAGGCGCGAGCGGCGCCCGAAGCTACTTCTTGGGCACGACCATCGTCTTGACGGTCGCCGTGACGCCGTCGAGCACGTCGACCACGACCAGGTAGGTGCCGACGTTCTTGATCGGCTCCGGAAGATGCACCTTGCTGTCTGTCGAGCCGCAGGCCGCTCGCCTCGTGGATCGCGTCGGCGATGTCCTGCGCGGTGACCGAGCCGAACAGGCGCCCGTCGGCGCCGGCCTGCTGGGGGATCGTCAGCACGGTCTGTTGAGCAGCGCCGCGTTCGCCTGCGCACGTTCGCGAACTCCCTCTCGGCCCGCGCTTCGGCCTCCTGGCGCTGGCGGACCGCCTCGACGGCTCCGCGCGTGGCGGGCTGCGCGAGGTGGCGCGGCAGCAGGTAGTTGCGCAGGTAGCCCTTCGAGACCTCGACGACCGCGCCCTGCTCGCCGAGCGACTCGACGTCCTTGAGGAGGATCGCGTCGGGCATCAGTGGCTCATCCTGAGGGTCCGTGGGTACCGGGAGGCCACCTCAGCGCTCCCGGTCGCGGTCGCCCCGTTCGCGCCGGGCTGGGTCGTCGCGGCCGCCCTCGTTCACGTAGGGCAGCAGCGCGAGCTCCCGCGCGCGCTTGACCGCGCGCGCGATCTGCGCCTGGTGGCGGCGGCAGGCGCCGGTGATCCGCCGCGAGCGGATCTTGCCCTTCTCGGAGATGAACCGCCGCAGGGCGGTCGACGTCCTTGTAGTCGACCTGCTCGATCTTGTCGCGGCAGTGCTGGCAGGGCTTGCGCCGCCCGCTGCCGGGACCGCCGCGCTTCTCGCGTCGGCGGGCCGGCTTGCCGCGGCCGCTCGCCTTCGCCACTGGGTCCCTCGCTGTGCGTCGCGTCGGTGTCTCCGGCTCCCCGGCCGGGAAGCCTAGAACGGGATGTCGTCGTCGCCCGTCCCGGCGCCGACCGGCGCGGGCTGAAAGTCCCCCTCGTCGACGGGGAGTCTCCGCCCTTGGTGTGGCCCCGTTCCCGGCGAACCCGCCCCCACCGGAGGCGTCTTCGCGCGAGCCCAGGAACTGCACCGAGTCGGCAATGATATCGATTGCCTGGCGCTTCGTGCCCGTCCTGGGCCTCCCACTCGCGCCACTCCAGGCGCCCGTCGATCGCCACCGGGCGGCCCTTGGAGAGGAAGCGGGCGGCGTTCTCGCCCTGCGCGCCCCACACCTTGACGTTGAAGTAGTTGGGCTTGTCCGTCCCACTCCCGGTGGCGCCGTCCTTGCGACGCGTGTTGCAGGCGACGCGCAGCTCGCACACCGAGGTGCCGCTGGGCAGCGAGCGCAGCTCGGGGTCTTGGTCAGGTTGCCGGTCATCACGACCCGGTTGATGTTCGTTGCGGCCACGGCTCGTTTCCTTTCAGCTTTGTTCTGTGGGAGGGGGTCCTGGGGCATGGGAGGGGTCTGGGGGAGGGCCTGCCCTCCCAGGCGCCTGCCCGCCAGTCAAGGGACCGAGTCTAGACCCGCCGCCGGGCGCCTCACTCGCCGCAGCGACAGCCGACCCCGCTCGTTGCGAGGAATCGCGGGCGCGGGCGCGCCCTACACCCCGCCGTGCTCGCGCGAGGAGGTGCCGAAGACCTCGTCCCAGTAGGGCGCGCTGATGCCGAAGCCGCGCGTGTCGTCCTGGAAGTGGTGGCGCATGTGGCGCTCGCGCAGCATCCGCCCCAGCCGGCCGCGGGGGCGGAAGTGGTGCAGGTAGTAGTGCATCATGTCGTAGACCAGGTAGCCGGCGAAGAAGCCCGCCGCCGAGCGCCGGGCGCGTAGCGGGCGCCGAAGACGAGGTACAGCACGCCGAACACGACCGCCGCCAGCGGCACGGCTGACGGCCGGCGGCATCACCAGGCGCAGGGGATCGTTGGGGTGGTCGTGGTGGACGCCGTGGATGATCCAGTGCAGCCGCGCGCCGAGGCCGTCGTCGGGCTCGAAGTGGAACACGACGCCGGTGCAGCCAGTACTCGAACAGCGTCCACATGCGCGTAGCCGCCGACCGTCGAGGCCGACGCGTCGCCGCGACGCTCACCTGCGCAAGGCTCCAGGCGGCCATCGCGACGATCGCCGGCACGAAGATGAGCACGGGCACGGCCGGGTGCACGCGCGAGAAGAGAGTCGAGCACGCGCGACTCGAACATCGGCGGGGAGGCGCGCAGCACGTCGCGTTCGGCTGCTCGGCGTCGGTCATGCTCGTGCCCATGGACCGTCCACCCGGCTCATGGAGCCGAGCTGTTATTACGCCTGCGCGCAGCGCTTGCGGCTCGCCGCCGGAGCTCGGCCGCGGGCTCGGCGCCTGGCTCGCGCGGCGGCGGCTCGCCGCCGGGAGCCGGCGGCCGGCGCCGCTCGCGCGGGCGCTCGCTCGCAGCGGGCGCGGCATGTCGGCGCGATCGGGCATGCCCGGCCAGCTTGACGATGCGGAAGCGCAGGACCCGTCGGTGATCCGCAGCGTGCGGTCGAGGCCGCTCGAGCAGCTCCGGCGGGCGGCGTGGAACTGCAGCAGGTGGTACTCGGCGCTCGCCTTGTGCTCGATCGCGTAGGCGAGCGCCCGATCCCCCCAGTCGTCGTCGCGCAGCAGCTCGCCGCCCGCCGGCGATCGCCGCGCGCGCGTCGCGCGAGCATCGCGCTGCAGCGTGCCTCCTGCGGTCGGCCTCGGGGTCGAGCAGCAGCATCAGATCGTAGGTGGGAGCGGTGGCGGCCACAGACGAGCGCGCATGATACCAGCGCTACTGTGTCGCGGCCCTTCGCGCGGATGTCGGCCAGCTGCTCGTCGATCCAGTCGCCCGGGTCGCGCGAGGTGACGATCTCGCGTGAGCCCGCTGCGCGCGGCGGCGCGCGCTCGGCCGCGGTCCATCGTCAGCGCCGCGTGGATCGAGTCGGCGAGCTCCTGGATGTCGAACGGGTTGACCGACAGCGCGAACTCGCCGAGCTCCTCGTGCGCGCCGGTGTTCTCGGAGAGGATCGAGACGCCGTCGCGCTCGTTGAGGAGCGGCCCCTCCTTGGCGACCAGGTTCATGCCGTCGAACATCGCGTTGACGAGCAGCACGTCGTAGTGCTTGTAGGCGGCGATCGCCTCCTCGAGGTCGTCGCGCAGCTTCAGCTGGATCGGCATCCAGTCGGGCGTGCCGTGGCGGTGGTTGACGACCGCCACGAGCGCCTCGATGCGCTCCAGGTACTCGGCGTACTGCGGCACGTCGGTGCGGGAGGGCATCAGCTGCGCGACGAACGTCACCCGCTCGGAGAACTCGGGGTGCTGCTCGAGGAAGAGGTCGAACGCGGAGAAGCCGCGCAGCACGTTCTTGGACAGGTCGGCGCGGTCGACGCGCAGGATCAGGAAGTCGCGCCGGCGGCGCAGCAGCTCGCCTCGAACTCGCGCGACGCGCGCGCTCTGCGCGAGCGGCGCGTGCGCGCGGTGGTCGATCGGCAGCGGGTAGGCGCGGACCCACACCTCGCGCTCGCCCAGCGCACGACGCCGCGCTCGTAGTCGACCTCGAGGTCCATCAGGTCCGGCAGCACTGCAGGAAGTTGCGCCGGTAGGAGCGCGTGTGGAAGCCGATGATGTCGTTGGCCAGCAGGCCCGCGAAGATCTCCTCGCGGATCCGCGTCGGCAGCACCCGCCAGGCGTCGGGCTGCGTCCACGGGATGTGGACGAAGTGGTGCAGGAAGACGTCCGGGCCGCGCGCGGCGGACGAGGTCGGGCAGCGTGTACAGGTGGTAGTCGTGGACCATCACGACCGGCTCGTCGCATGCCCTCGAGCTCCTCGACGACGGCGCGCGCGAGGTCCTCGTTGACGACGTTGTAGCCGAACTCGAACGCCTCGATCTCGTTGCGGCGGATGTCCGGCGCGTTGGAGAGGTCCCACAGGTAGTGCTGGATGAACCACAGCATCGGGTTGGCGAAGACGTTGTAGAAGCGGTCGTAGGCGTCCGGGTCGCTGACCACCAGGCGCACCTGGTACTCGCCGCCGCGCGGGCGAGCGCACCGGGAACGCGCGCCCGCCGTGCTCGCGCGGAGACCTCGGCGTCGTGCTCGCTCATCGCCGAGGCGATCCAGATCGCCTCGCGGTGGGAGGCGAGGCCGGTCAGCGCCGTGACGAGGCCGCCGGAGCCGCGCTGGACCTCGCCGTCGGCGTGGAAGGTCACCGGCCCGCGGTTGGAGACCAGCACCAGCGCGGCCCGCTGTGCCGGCTCGCCGCTCATGCCTCTCTCAGCTCGTTGAAGATCCGCAGGTAGTCGCGCAGGTAGCGCGGCGTCAGGAAATGCGCGCGCACGTGCTCCTTGCCGCGCCGGCCGAGCGCTTGCCGAGCTCGGGGTCGCTCGAGGATCTCGAGCGTGCGCTCGGCGCACTGCTCGACGCTCGACACGAGGTAGCCGGTGACGCCGTCCTCGATCTGCAGCGGGATGCCGCCGACGTCGCCGCCGATGAACGGCCGCGCCTTCCAGATCGCCTCGGAGACGGTCAGCCCGAAGCCCTCGCGCGTGGACTTCTGGATCAGCACGTCGGCGTGCGACTGGAACGCGTTGACCTCGATCGCGCCGACGTTGTTGAAGTTGTTGAGGATGTGGATGTCGGGGTCGCCGTCGGCGTGCGCGACGGTGGCGTTGAAGAAGTCCCAGCCCTCGGGGTCGTCGCTGGCCATCGAGCCGACCAGCGCGAGCTGCACCTCGGGCATCGACTCCTTGACGCTGCCGGTAGGCGTCGATCACGCCCAGCGGGTCCTTCCACGGGTCGAAGCGCGAGACCTGGCACATCAGCGGCCGGTCCACGTCGATCCCGAACTGCCCGCACACGAACGCGGCGTCCTCGGGCGAGAGCGCCATGTTCTTGGGCGTCAGCGGGTCGATCGCCGGCGGCACGACGTTGACGTTGCCGCGCATCCCCGGCGGGCACGTACTCGCGCATGTGGAACAGCGACTGGGGGTAGTCCTCGATGTAGGGCAGCAGCTGCGCGATCGTGTCCGGGTTCGGCGTCGAGAGGTCGATGTGGCAGCGCCACACCCAGCCCTTGCGCCTTCTCCGGCACCAGCCGGTACAGCGCCGCCGGCTGGGGGTCGTGGACGAGGCACACGTCCCAGCCGCCGGTGAGCTCGCGGGCGTTCATCTCGTTGTACCGCTGCCAGGTCTCCCACTGCTCCTCGTCGAGGTCCTGGGGGGCGCCCTGCAGGGCGTTGTGCATCAGCTTGGTGGCGTTGAAGAACTCCTCGCGGCCGTAGATGACCTGCCACTCGCAGTCCAGGCCGACGTCGCGCATCAGCGGCACGAGCGTGTAGAGGATCTCCGAGACGCCGCCGCCGAACGCGGTCGCGGAGATGTGCACCACCCGCTGGCCCTGCAGCGGCTCGGCGAGCTCGCGGATTTCGTCGATCAGCTCCCGCCCGCAGATGTGCGTGTAGTCGGCGAGCGTCTTGTTGCCGACGGCGACGGGCTGGAGCACGCGGCCGCACGATACCTCGCAATCGCGCGGGTCAGCTCGACTCGCGGGCGACCGGCAACGAATAGGCTGTGTCTACGGCGATGCTCAACGGACGCCTCTACCGCGCGGCCTTCATGCCGTTGCTGCTCGTGCTGGCGGTCGCCGCGTTCTCGCTGACCGGGCGCGCCCGCGCCGCTCGCCTCCACGCTCGCGCCCGACGCCTTCGAAGGCGCGCGCGCGTTCGCCGAACTGCAGAGCCTCGCCGCAGCACTACCCCGACCGGCGTCCCGGCGCCGCCGGCGACGAAACCCTCGCCGCGTACGTCGCGCAGACCCTGCGAGGGCTCGGCGGCACGCCGGCGGCGGCTTCACCGTCACCACGCGCCGCTTCCGCGCCGCCACGATCGACGGCGAGCGCACGCTCACCACCGTGCTCGCCCAGCGGCCCGGCACGACGGCGGGAGCGGCCGCTGGCGATCCTCGCCCACCGCGACGCGGCCGGACCGGGAGCCGAGGCCGAGCTTTCGGGGACCGCCGCGTTGCTCGAGCTGGCACGGGTGCTCGCCGCGCGGCGAGACCCAGCGCACCGTGGTGCTCGTCTCCACCTCCGGCGGGTCGGGCGGCAACGCGGGGGCGGCCGACTTCGCGGCGCACGCGGGCGCGCTGCTCGCCGGCGGCGGGGCCCCCGGGGCGGGGGAAGGGAGCGAAGGCGGGGACGCGGGGACGAGCGCCGGGGGCGGCGCCCCGCTCGACGCGGCGCTCGTGCTCGGCGACATGGCCGGCGCGCGCGTGCGGGGGCCGCTGGTGGGCGTCCTCTCCGGCGGCGCCGCGACGGCGCCTGCGCTGCTGCAGAACACGGTCGCGGCGGCGCTCGCCCAGCAGGCCGGGGTCGCGGCCGCCGCACCGTCGACGCTCGCACAACTCGCCCACCTCGTGTTCCCGCTGCCCGCCGGCGAACAGGCGCCGCTGGATGCCCGGGGGCTGCCGGCCGTGCAGCTCGGAGTGGGCGGCGAAAACCCCCCGCCGGCCGACGAACCGGTCAGCGCCGCGCGCCTGGAAGCGTTCGGGCGGGCGGCGCTCGCGGCGGTGTACGCGCTTGACCCCGCCCCCTCCGGGGCGGGCGGCCCGCAGGGGAGCGCCGGCGGCGGCGAAGCGGGTGGCGGCCGGCCCCCGGCGGGCGGGGCCGAACCGGGTGGCGCGGCGAGCGCCGCGGGGACGGCCGTCGGCGGCGTGGAAGCGGGACTGCCGCTGCACAGCAAGACGGTCCCCGGGTGGGCGCTGCGCCTGCTGGTGGCGGCGCTGCTCCTCCCCGCGCTGCTCGCGCTCTGCGACGGCCTCGCCCGCCTGCGCCGCCGCGGCGAGCGGGTGGGGCGGTGGGTGGTGTGGACGCTCACGTGCGCGCTGCCGTTCCTCGCGGCCGCGCTCTTCACGATTCTGCTGGGCGCGCTCGGCGCGTTCCCCGCGCCCCGCCCGCCCGTCTCCCCCGCCGCGCTCCCATTCGACGGCGCCGCGGTGGAGACGACGCTGGCGAGCGCGCTGGTGCTGCTGCTCGCCTGGCTTACGTGGCCCGCCCTCGTGCGGCGGCTGGGGCTGCCCGGGCGTCCGGCCGCCGTGGACGCAGCCACGCTGAGCCCGCTGCTCGTGCTCGCCGCGCTCGCCGCGGTGGCGTGGGTGCTCGCGCCGCTCACCGCCCTGCTGCTCGTGCCCGCCCTGCACGCGTGGCTGCTGCTGACCCTACCGCCGCCCCCGCGTCCCGGCCGCGCGGCCCCCGGGCGGGCGGGCGGGCGGTCGGTCGCCGCAACGCTCGGCCTGCTGGCGCTCGGCGTCGCCCCGCTCGTGGCGCTCGTGGCCTTCTACGCGGCGCACCTGCACCTCGGCGTCGGCGGGGTCGTGCACACCGCCCTGCTGCTGCTCGCCGGGGGCCGCGTCGGGGTTCTCGGCGCGGCGGGGTGGAGCGTCGCCTGCGGCGGCGTGGTCGCGGTCGGGGCGGTCGCGCTCGCCCGACGGCCGGCGGACACGGCGGGCGGCGAGCCGCGGGAGTGGGAGGCGCACGAGCCGCCCATCCGGATCCGCGGGCCGCTGTCCTACGCTGGTCCCGGATCGCTGGGCGGCACCAAGTCCGCCCTGCGGCGGTGAGGCCGTGTCCGGAGCGCTCTCGATCACCTCCCCTCCACCGCGCCGCCGCGCCGGCCGCGCGCTGCGCGCGTTCTCCACGGCGCTGCTCGTGCTCGGCGCGCTCGTGCTGCTCGACGCCGCCGTCACGCTTGTGTGGCAGGAGCCGCTCTCCGCGCTGTACGCGACCCTCCAGCAGGACCGCCTGCGCGACGCGCTGCGCCGCCTGGAAGCAGCCGCGCCGCCCGCGCCGGAGCGCGCCCGGCTGGCACGGCTCCCCGACGAGCGCCGCCGCGTAGCGTTCCTCGCCGCGCAACTCGCGCGCCGCGCGGCCCCGGGCAGCGCGGTGGGGTCCATCCGCATCCCGCGGCTGGGCGCCGACTACGTCGTGGTGTACGGCACGGGGGTCGCCGAACTGGAGCGCGGGCCGGGCATCTACACGCCGAGCTCCTACCCCGGTACCCGCCTCCCCGGCCTCGGCGGGACGACCGCGATCGCCGGGCACCGCACCACGTTCCTGGCGCCCTTCCGGCACATCGACGCCCTGCGCCGCGGCGAGGACATCATGCTCGACATGCCCTACGCGCACTTCACCTACACCATCACCGGCCTGCACGCCGTCTCCCCCGCCGACGTGGGGTTGGCCGTGGCGAACGTGGGCTACCCGCGCCTGGTGCTCTCCGCCTGCACTCCGCTCTTCAGCGCGGCCGAACGGTTGCTCGTGTTTGCCCGCCTCACCCGTGTGGTGCCCGTGGGCGCCGCGCTGCCGCCGCCCACCCTCACGCCGCGGCGGCGCCCTGTGCCACCACCTCTGCGGCCAGCGCCAGCGCCTCAGCTGCAAGCGTGAACGGCCGCGGCCGCTCGACGCCCGACGCGGACGGGGCGGGCGCCCGCGCGGCCAGCGCCACAGCGTCCGCGGCCAGCGCCACCGCCTCGGCCGCGAGCGCGTAGGGCGCCGGGCCGGCCAGCGCTCGCGCGGGCGGCACCACCGCGGGCACGGCGGGGGGCGCGAGGCGCTCGGAGGACGCCGCGGCCGGCGCGGCGGCCGGCGGCTGCTCGGAGGACGCCGCGGTCGCCACCGCGGCCGGCGCCGGTTCGATGCGCCGGCGGCCGAGCACCGCCAGCGCCGCCGCGGCCGCCACGCCCGCGCAGCCCAGGGCGAACGCGGCGCCGGGCCCGCGCACGTCGATCAGCGACCCACCCACCGCCGAGCCGCCCGCCATCCCGGCGACGGTCGCGGCGCGGTGCCACGTGAACGCCTCCGTGACCGTCCCCTCCGGGGCGAGCGCCCCGACGAGCGCGAACTGGCAGGTGATCATCGGCGCCAGCGCCAGCCCGGCGAGCACGCTGAGCGCGAACGCCGCGGCGAGCGGGGGCACGGCGATCAGCGGCGCGACCGCGCACGCCATCGCGCCCAGCAGCACGGCGTAGCGGCGGGCGAGCGGCACCGTCCAGCTGCGGGCGGTGTACAGCAGGCCACCGGTCATCGAGCCGACGCTGAACAGCGCCAGCAGCGGCCCGGACGCCCACCGTGCGCCCCCCTGCACCGCGAGCGCGGTCAGCCCGACCTCGACCGCGCCAATCACGACGCCCGCGAGCACAACCGTATAGAGCAGCAGCCGCAGGTCGGGGCGGGCGGCCAGGGCGCTGCCGCGGTGGCGCTCTCTCCCCTGCGCGCGCCACCCGCGCGAGAGCGGGGAGGTGGCGAAGTACGCCGTGCCCCCGACGGTGAGCGCCGCGCACGCCTCCACGGCAGCGGCCGGTGAGGCGAGCCCCGCGACCACGCCCACCAGCAGCGGGCCGAGCGTCCAGATCGTCTCCTGCGTGGTGGCGTCCAGCGCGTACGCGGTCTGCAGCTCCTCCGCGGGGACTGCCGCGGACCACAGCGCGCGCACGCAGCCGGCGATCGGCGGCAGCGCAGCGCCCGCCGCGGCGGCCACCGCGATGAGCACCGCCACCGGCAGGTGGGCGGGGGTCTCGATCCCGACGAGCACCAGCGCGCTCAGCAGCGCCGCCTGCAGGACGGCGACGGGGAGCAGCACGGGCGTCTGTCCGACGCGGTCCACGAGCGCGCCCAGCGCCGGGCCGACCACGGCGCCGGCGGCGGTGAACGCCCCGACCGCGAGGCCCGCCGTCAGGAAGGAGCCCGTCGCGCCGTGGACGAACAGCAGGATCGCCAGCGAGAACATGCCCACGGGCAGACGGCCCACCACCGAGCCGAACAGCAGCCGGCCGACGCCCGGCGTGGAGAACAGAGCGCGGTAGCGGGTGCTCACGGCGTGCTCAGGGCCCGCGGAGCCCCGCCCTCACGCGACCGACCGGTCCCGCGCCGGCCGGCGCGCCCCGGCGGCCCGCCCGCGCTTGCGCGGGGCCGCGTCCGCCTCCTGCACGGGGCACAGCTCGCCGGCGGCGGCGAGCTCCTCCAGGGCCGCGAGGAGGGTGTCGATCTCCGCGTCGGTGTTGGCCGCGGTGAGCTGCACGCGGAAGCCGACCTCCTCGCGGGGCACGAGCGGGTAGGCGGCGAGCGTGACGTACACGCCGCGCTCGAACAGCCGCCGCCCGACCGCGTCGATGCGCGCGTGGTCGCGCAGCGGGATCTCGACGATCGGCGTGCCCGCACGGTTGGGGGTGGCGACCCCCAGGCGCTCCAGGCACTCGAGCACGCGCCGGGTGTGCCGCCACAGCGTCTCGCGCAGCTCCTCGCCGCGGCGCTCGTTGACGTCCAGGCCGACGAGCGCGGTGGCCAGCGAGGCGACGGGCGAGGGCCCCGAGTACAGGTAGGGCGGCGCCGCGACCTTCAGCAGCTGCTTGACCTCGGTCGGGCAGGCGATGAACGCCAGCAGCGAAGAGTACGCCTTCGAGAAGCCGCCGACGAGCACCACGCCGTCGTAGCTCTCGCCGTAGTGGCGCACGATGCTGTTGCCGCGCGCCCCGTACGGGCACCGCTCCGCCGGGCCGCGCTCGCCGATCACGCCGAAGCCGTGCGCGTCGTCCACGTACAGCAGCGCGCCGTGTTCGCGCGGCGACCTGCGCGAAGGCGGGCAGGTCGGGCGGGTTGCCGGTCATGCAGTTGACGCCGTCCATGCACACCAGCCGCTCGTGGCCGTCGCTCCGCGCGCAGCAGCTCGTCGAGGTGCTCGGGCTCCTCGAAGCGGAAGCGCTTCACGGTCGCGCCCGCGACGCGCGCCATCTGGCAGCCGTCGTAGATCGTCTTGTGGGCGCGCGCGTCGAGGAAGATCGTGCCCGAGCCCGCGAGCACCGGGATCGTGGAGAGGTGGATGTGGGTGATGGTCGGCAGCACGAGCGCGTCGGCGCTGCCGAGCAGCGCCGTCGAGGCGCTCCTCGATCTCCTCGTACAGCACGCGGGCTGCCCAGCAGGCGCGACCAGCTCGGGTGGGTGCCCCACGCGTCGAGGTACGCCGGCACCGCCTCGATGATCTCGCGGTCGAGGTCGAAGCCGAGGTAGTTGCAGGAGGCGAAGTCGGCCAGCCACTGCGAGCCGACGCGGATCATGCGCCCGTCGATCTCCTCGATCACCGCGTCCATCATCGGGTGCGAGCGCGTCAGCACTGTGAGGTCGTGCAGCGCCGCCGGCGGGCCGGCGAGCTCGTGGCCCACCCCGGCCCCGTGCCCGTGCCCCACCCCGACGCCGTGCTCGTGCCCGTCGTGGGGCTGCGCCTCCCGCGAGTCGTGTGTGTGCGCGCGGTCGCCATTGGCCGCGGGGCGCTCGCCATTGGCCGCAGGTCGCTCACCCCCGCCCGCCGGCCTGCGGGTGGGCGCGGGGAGGGCCGGCTCGGCCTCGGCCGGGACGCTCGGCTCGGCGCGCAGGAGCGACTCCAGGTCGGCGGCCGGCAGCGGCCGCGAGAGCGCGTACCCCTGCACGAGCTCGCAGTGGCTGGCCACCAGCGAGCTCCACGTCACCTGGTCCTCGATCCCCTCGGCGACGACGCGGATGCCGATGCGAGTGCGCGAGCTGGATCGTGGCCTGCACGATCGCAGCGTCGACCGGGTCGGTCGTCATCCGCCCCACGAACGAGCGGTCGATCTTGACCTCCCCCACCGGCAGCGCCTTGAGGTGGGTGAGCGAGGAGAAGCCCGTGCCGAAGTCGTCGAGCGAGAGCCCGAGGCCCAGCTCTCCGAGCTGCGCGAGCACGTCGCCGACGCGCACCGGGTCGGCGAGCACCATGTTCTCGGTGACCTCGAGCACGAGCACCTCCGGTGGCAGGCCGTAGGCCACGAGCGTGGCGGCGACCTCGGCAGGGAACTGCGTGTCCTGCAGGTCGGCCACCGTCGTGTTGACGGCCACGTGCAGGTCGAAGCCCTGCTCGCGCCACGCCCGCACCTGCGCGAGCGCGAGCTCGAGCATCCTGCGCGTCAGGGCGCGTCCCAGGCCCGCCTGCTCGGCGACGGTCACGAACTCCGCCGGGGAGATCAGCCCGCGCGTGGGGTGGCGCCAGCGCACGAGCGCCTCCACCCCGACGATCCGCCGCGAGCCCGCGTCGGCCTTGGGCTGGAAGTGAGCCTCGATCTCCCCCCGTTCGAGCGCCAGCGAGAGCTCGCCGGCGAGCGTCGAGGCGCTCGAGCGAGTGCTGGTCGCGCTCGGCCGCGTAGCATGCGTAGCCGCGCCTGTTTGGTCTTGGCCTCGTACATCGCCACGTCGGCGTGCTGCATCAGCTGCTCGTCGTTGTCGGCGTGCTGGGGGTACAGCGCGATGCCGATGCTGCCCGTCACGCGCAGGTCGATGCCCTTGATCGGGAAGGGTTGGGCGATCGTCTCGAGGATCTTCTCCGCCACGCGCACGCGCGCTCGACGTCGTCGCAGGGGTCGCCGAGCAGCACCCCGAACTCGTCGCCGCCCAGGCGCGCGGCCGTGTCGGTGGCGCGCAGCACCCCGCGCAGCCGCTCGCCCACCTGGCAGAGCAGCTGGTCGCCGGCGTCGTGGCCGAGGGTGTCGTTGAGCTCCTTGAAGTGGTCGAGGTCGACCATCAGCAGCGCCACGCTCGTGCCGGCTCGCCGGCGCGCGATGATCCCCTCGTGCACGCGCCGCAGGAAGTGGCGGCGGTTGGGCATCAGCGTGAGGTCGTCGGTGAGCGCCTGGCGGCGGGTCTCGGCGAGCGCGCGCACGTCGCGGAAGGTGAGCCCGACACGCGCGAACGCGAAGCCCATCGTGCCCATCGCCAGGCCCAGCGCGATCGGGTCCAGGCGGCTGAAGTGGTCGTAGACGAGCAGGCCGAGCGCGCTGATGGTGAACGCCGGCCGGGATCGCGAGCACCGCGCCGCTCGGGACGGTGTCGGCCTCGAGCGCTCGCGCCCGGCTGCCACGCGGCGAACGCCAGCAGCATCACGCCGACGTCGTAGGTCATGTTCGTCAGGGCGCTCGGGGCCGACGCGCCCCCGGCAACCTGCAGCGCGTACATGCAGTCGGCCACCGTCAGCGCGATGAAGCCGATGCCCAGCATCGCCCACATCCGGTCCAGCCGCCACCCGCGCAGCGCGAGCACGCCCACGACCAGGGCGGCGAGCAGCAGGTCGCAGAGCGGGTAGGCCATCTCGGTGATCACGGCCGCCGTCCCGCCCGACACCGACGCCAGCACCGGCCGCACCACGATCGCCGCCCCGATCGCCGCGATCCCCAGCCCGGCGATGATGCCGTCCAGCCACATCCGTGCCGGCACGCGCCGCTCCCGCACCCGCGCGAGGCCGATGATCCCGAGGTAGCAGCACGGGTACAGCGTCAGCCACATCCCGTCGCAGATCGAGGGGATCGGGGGGTGTTCGAGGTGTTCGATCCACGCCGCCCACAGCACGTTGCCGAGGCCGTAGATCGAGATGCCGAACGCGAACAGCATCCACGACGTCCGCGACTCGGTGGTGCGCACCGCGCGCCAGCACACGATCACCCCCACGAGGATGTAGACCGCCGAGGTCAGCCAGTCGCGGATGGGTTCTTCGACGCCGCGCCCGCCGATCCCGAGGATCGCGTGAGCCCCGGTGGCCGCGACGAGCGCTATGAGCAGACCGGTGGCGGCGCGCAGCGTGCGACGCTCAGCCGGCTGGAGCCCCGACGAGAGCGGCAGCAGAGTCGTGCCCATGGACGAGATATCGGACGCGCTGGATATATCTTTACCTGCGGTCGTTCAAGTAGTCCCATGTATCCCAGGCGGGCGGAGTTGCCGGCGTCACCAGCGGTGCTCGAACCCCTCCAGCCGCTGGAGGCGACCCTCGCCATCCTGCAGCGTCACGCCACCGCCACCGGGCGGCGCCGGCCGCACCCGGCCGACCCACGTGAGGGGCGCCCCCCCCGCCGCGCGGACCGCCCGCTCGGCGCGCGCGCGGTCCTCGGGGGCCACACACACACAGAGCTCGTAGTCTTCCCCGGCTCCGGCCGCCAGCCGCCACGGCGGCACGTCCAACTGCGTGGCTACCTCCGCGACCCCCTCCGCGAGGGGGAGGACGTCGAGGTCGATCTCGAGCACCACCCCGCTCGCGCGCCCGACGTGGCCGGCGTCGCTCGCGAGGCCGTCGGAGAGGTCGATCATCGCGTGCGCGCCCGCCCGCGCCAGCGCCCGGCCCTCGCGCAGGCGCGGCAGCGGCCGCGCGTGGCGCGCGACGCGGCTGCGTCGTCGGCGCCCGCGCGCGCCCTCCGCCACGGCCAGCGCGGCGGCCGCGCCGCCGAGCCGGCCGGTGACGCCGACCAGGTCGCCGGGCTGCGCGCCGTCGCGGCCGACCAGCCGCTCCTCGGCAGTCGGCCCAGCCGACGACCGTGACGGACACGAAGGCGACCGGCGGCGCGACGACGTCGCCGCCGGCGATCGTCACGCCCGTGGCACGCGCGAGCGCTGCCGCGCCGCGCATCAGCTCGAGCGCCGCGGCCGCGCTCGAGCCCCGGCGGCAGCCGAGCGCCAGGTAGGCCTCGCCGGGGTCGGCGCCCATCGCCGCGAGGTCCGAGAGCGCGCCCGCGAGCGCGCGGTGGCCGACGTCGCGCGGGCGTCGCCCAACGGTCGAGGCGGAAGTGGACGCCCTCGACCATCGCGTCCACAGAGGTCACGCACACCGGCCGCGCGCGGCACGACCGCGGCGTCGTCGCCGATCCCGCGCACGCACCCGACGCCGCTCCGCTGGGCGCGCGCGCAGCGCGGCGGCGATCGCCTCGATCAGGGCGCGCTCAGCATGCGCGGCTCAGCGGTGGCGGTAGACGATCCGCGCGCGGTCGAGGTCGTAGGGCGAGAGCTCGCAGCGCACGCGGTCGCCGGGCAGGATGCGGATGCGGAAGCGGCGCATCTTGCCGGCGACGTGCCCGAGCACGACGTGGTCGTTGTCGAGCTTCACGCGGAACATCGCGTTGGGCAGCGCCTCGATCACCTCGCCCTCGAACTCGACCTTGTCTTCCTTGGCCACGCCGCGTCCAATCTGGCCAGCCGCGCCTCGCGCCAGGCCGTCGCCTTGCGTGCGGTCAAACGTACCAGCGCGGGTCGCGCCGTCGGTCGCGCCGCGTGGCGCGGCGCCGGCCGGCGCCGCCGGTCCGGTTGACGTTCGGCGGGCGCGCGCTGCGGCGCGGCTTCCGGCTTCGACGGGCGGGCGCGTGTCGCGGGCGTCCGGTCTTCGCTCGTCTGCCGCGCGGTCGGCGCTCCGTGTGCGCGGTGGGCGTGCGGGCGCCGGGCGGCGTGGTTCTTTTCGCTCGGCGCCGGTGCCGCTGCCGTCTGCCCGGTGGTGGCGTAGTTGCCGAAGAACGGCAGGTAGGTGATCGGTTCGGTGGGCTCGGGAAGCGGACGCAGGGGTGCCTCGGTGACGGCGGCCCATGTAGTCGTGCCAGATCTCCGCCGGCAGCGCGCCGCCCTGCTGGGCTTCGCCGTGGACGTCGGTCATCGACACGCTCGGTTCGGGTAGCCCATCCAGACGACCGTCGAGTATTCGGGCGTGTAGCCGTCGAGCCACGCGTCGACGAGTTCGCTGGTGGTGCCGGTCTTGGCCGCGGTCGGGCAGTTCGATCGCCGAGCGCGCGGCGGTGCCGCCGAGCACGTTCTGGTGGAGGATGTCGGTCTCCTCGGCGGTGACCGCCGTTCGAGAGCACCTTCACGCGGTGCGGCGTGCCCCAGCTGGAGTCGACGCGGCCGTCGGGGAACACGACCTTGGTGATCGCGATCGTGTTGTTGCGCCAGCCGCCGTCGGCGAGCGTCGCGTAGACGTCCGCCATTTCCAGCGGCGTGACGCCGAGGTCGAGGCCGCCCAGCGCCTGCGGCGGGGTTGCCGAGGAGGTGCGTCGTGACGCCCATCTCGTAGGCGATTTGCGGTGATCGATTCCTCGCCGAGGTCGGCGGCGAGCTGGGCGAAGACGGTGTTGTCGGAGGCCAGCGTGGCCTGCACGAGGTTGAGCGGCTTGTTGAGCGAGGTGGCCTCGAAGGTGTTGCACTTCGTAGTTGGGTTCGGCGGGCAGCCAGCCGGGCGACAGCGTGTGCGAGAGGTAGTAGGTGGTGTAGGGGTCGACGCCCTTGGAGAGCGCGTCGGCGAGGACGATCGCCTTGAACGTCGAGCCGGGCTGGCGGTGCCCGTCGGCGGCGAGGTTGTACTGCGACTGCTCGTAGCTCTCGGACTGGGCCATCGCCTCGATGTAGCCGTTGGCGGGGTTGATCGTGACGATCGCCGCGGCCGGGTCTTCGGGCAGGTTGAGCACTTCGGCGATCGCCTTGCGCGCCAGCTCCTGCATGTGCGGGTTGATCGTCGTGTAGACCTTCAGGCCGCCCCGTTCCACGGTCGCGCCGCCCGTAGCGGTCGATCAGCTGCTGGCGGACGTATTCGAAGAAGAAGCCTTCCCGTCGTTCGGAGTAGTAGTTGCCCGTGGCTGCACCCCCAGCGGCGCGCGCTCGGCGGCGGCGGCCTGCGCCGGGGTGATGTAGTGCAGCTGCGCCATCTTCGCCAGCACCTCGTTGCGCCGTTCGCGCGCGGCGGCAGGGTAGAGGAACGGGTTGTACTCCGAGGGCGCCTGCGGCAGGCCGGCGAGCAGCGCGGCCTGCTCGAGGTCGAGCTGCGAGGCGGGCTGGTCGAAGAAGATCCGCGAGGCCGCCTGGACGCCCATCGCCGTCTGCCCGCCGACGGTGCCGTAGGGGATGTCGTTGAGGTAGCTCGTGAGGATCGCGCGCTTGGAGTGGTGCTGCGTTGTATTCGAGCGCGAGCTTGGCCTCGATGATCTTCTGGCGCAGCGTGCGCTCGTCGCCGCCGAGGTAGAGGTTGCGCACCAGCTGCATCGTGATCGTCGAGCCGCCCTGCAGCGCTGCGCCGTGCACGAGGTCCTTGACGGCCGCGCGGAAGATCCCGGTCGGCGTCGACGCCGTCGTCTTTGTAGAAGCGCTGGTCCTCGATCGCGACAGTCGCGTTCGCCAGGTCGCGGGGATCTGCGACCGGGAGATCGGCGAACGCAGCTCGTCGGACTGGATGAAGCCCAGACGGGTGCCGTCGGCGGCGAACACCTCCGAGGAGGACCCTGCCATGAGCGGGTGGCGCAGGGCGAGCGGCGTCGCCGAGTCGGCCACCGAGAGCACGTAGGCCACGGCGCCGACGGTCCCCAGCGCCAGCACGCCCGCAAGCGCCGCGAGGCAGATGAGCAGGACTCGGGAGAGCCCGCCTCGGCTGTGGCGGCGTCGCCGCTGTCGTGCGTGTTGGGACATCGGCTCGGGATACCGCGCGGGAGGCACCTGGAGGGTACCGCCCGGATCTGTGGTTTCCTGCCCACCATGAGCATCGACACGGCCGAGATCGCCGACGTGGACGCCGTCGAGCTCGCCCGCGCCCCCACCGGCGCAGGGTGGTATGCACGGCTGCGCTCGGACCCGGCGCGCGCGGCCGCGGTGCGCGACTGCTGGCGGGCGCTGTGGGTCTCGCGCCTGGTGGTGCTGCTCGCGGGGGTCGGCGCGGTGGTGGCGTTCGGCACCGGACGCGCCCGCTCCGCGTTCGTGCCACCGGGCGTGGTGAGCGGCTTCGGCCGGCTCGGCGACCTGCTCGTGGCGCCCGTGGCGCGGTGGGACGCGGCGTGGTACCTGACGATCGCCCACTACGGGTACCGCCCCGACCTCGGCGCGCTGACCGCCTCGCGGACCGCGTTCTTCCCCCTCTACCCGCTCGGCGTGCGTGCGCTCTCGCAGCTCGGCCTCCCGCCGATCGCCGCGGGCGTGGCGCTGTCGCTGGCGGCGCTGGCGGCGGCGCTGTACGGGATCCACCGCCTGTGCGCGCTGGAGGCCCCCCGCCTCGTGCGACGCGGCGTCCCCGGCGCCGAGGCGGCGCGGCTGGCGGTGCTGGTGACGGCGCTCGCGCCGATGGCGTGCTTCTACTCCGCGGTGTACTCGGAGTCGCTGTACCTGGCGCTCTCGGTGGGCGTCTTTTGGTGCGCGCGTCACGGCCGCTGGGCGAGCGCCGGGGCGCTCGGGGCGCTGGCGAGCGCGACGCGCAGCGCGGGGGTGGTGCTGGTCGTGCCGCTGGTGGTGCTGTACCTGTACGGTCCGCGCGAGGACCGTGCGCCCGACCACCCCGCCCGCGCGTGGTGGCGGCCACGCTATGCGCTGCGCCGCGACGTGCTGTGGGCGGCGGCGCTGCCGGCCGGCCTCGCCGCGTACATGGCCTACCTGGCGCTGGCGGGCGGCTCGCCGCTCGCGCCCTTCCACGCCCAGCAGGTGTGGAACAGGCAGTTCGCGGGGCCGTTCGTGGGCGTGTGGGATGGCGCGGTCGCCGCCTTCGAGGGGGCACGCCAGCTGCTCTCCCTGCAGCGCGCCCACGTCTACTACACCCTCGCGGGTGGCAGCCCCTTCGTGGACGCGGGCCACAACCTGATGCTGTTCGCGTTCCTGGTGGCCGCCGTGCCGATGCTCGTCGGCGTGCTGCGCCGCCTGCCGGCGGCATACGGCGCGTACGTGCTGGCGGCGCTTGCGCTGCCGCTCTCCTACCCGGTGTCCCCCGAGCCGCTGATGTCGCTGCCGCGCTTCGAGGTCGTGCTCTTCCCGCTGGCGATGTGGGCGGGGGCGTGGCTGGCGGAGCGCCCGCGCGCGCGCCTGCCGGCGCTCGCGGGGTCAGCCCTGCTGATGGCGTTCTTCGTGGGCGAGTTCGCCACGTGGCACTGGGTGGCGTGAGCACCCGCGGCTACGTGGTGGAGGAAGTCGAGGCGGTGCTGCTCGACGCGCTGGGCACGCTGGTGGCGCTACAGCCCCCCGCGCCGGCGTTGGTGGGAGAGCTGCGAGCGCGCCACGGCGTGGAGGTGGCCCTCGCAGACGCGGAGCGCGCGTTCGCCACCGAGATCGCGCACTACCGCGCCCACCACGACGAGGGCCGCGACTCCGTCACGCTCGCCGACCTGCGCCGCCGCTGCGCGGAGGTCCTGCGCGCGGCCCTGCCGGCGGAGGTCGGCACGGCGCTCACGTCCGCGCAGTGGACCGCGGCGCTGCTCGCGGCGCTGCGCTTCACCGCCCTCCCCGACGCGCCCGCGACCCTGGAGCGGCTGCGCGCGCAAGGGCTGACGCTCGTGGTCGTGAGCAACTGGGACGCCTCGCTGCCCGCCGTCCTGGACACCGTTGGCCTCACGGAGGCGGTGGACGGGGTGGTCACCTCCGCGGCGGTGGGGCGCCCCAAGCCTGGACAAGCGATCTTCGAGGCCGCGCTTGCGCTGGCGGGTTGCCCGGCCCACGCTGCCGTACACGTGGGCGACTCCGTCGAGCACGATGTGCGCGGCGCGCTCGCCGCAGGCATCCACCCGGTGCTGCTGCGTCGCGAGGAAGCTGAGCCGCAAGGGCTACCCCCCGGGGTGCCGACAATCTCCTCGTTGACGGAACTGCTCGCCTAAGGGGCTATCCCTAGGCCCTAAGCTCGCCCGATGGAGTCCGCCCAGATAGCGCTCACGCCGCCCGACGACGAGCTCGCCCTCCCGCCGTCGGGCCCCCCTGGCCCGCGGCTGCCCGCGGCCCCGTGGCCGTGGTGGACGGCGCCCGCGGCGCTCCTCAGCGGCTTCCTGCTGGCCGCGCTGGGGGGTCTCGCGGTGGACATCCCGGCGGCGCTGCTGTTCGGGGTGAACATCACCTCCGCCTCCTCCTCGCTCCCCGGCGGCCTGGAGCTCGCCGACACGGTGGTGCAGGACGCGATGTTCGTGCTCGCCGCGGTGCTGTTCGCCAAAGTCGGCGGGCGCACGGTGCGCGCCTGGCAGTTCGGGCTGCAGCGCCCGGGCCTCGGCTGGCTCAGCCCGCGTCTGGGCTGGCTGTGGGCGGCGGGGATGGTCCTCGTCACGCTGTTCACGTTCCTCGTGTTCAGCGAGGTGTGGGCGCAGCTGCTCAACGTGAGCACCAAGGAGAAGCTGCTCGAACAGCTGGGTGCCAACGAAGGCACCGCGCTGCTGCTGCTGAGCGCGGGCCTGACGTGCGTGGTGGCGCCCGTCTGCGAGGAGCTCCTGTTCCGCGGCTTCATCTTCCGGGCGCTGTGCAACTGGCGAGGGGTGTGGCCGGCGGCGGTGCTCACCGGCCTCCTCTTCGGCGGGATCCACGTCGGCTCGGCGCCGGCGGTGGACCTCGTGCCGTTGGCCGGGCTGGGGTTCGCGCTGTGCTTGCTGTACCGGTACACCGGCTCGCTGTACCCGTGCATCGCCGCCCACTCGCTGAACAACTCGCTCGCCTTCGGGGACCTGGAGGGGTGGGGGTGGCAGATCCCGGTGCTCGTGGGGTGCGCACTGGTGACGATCGCGCTGCTGTTCGTGGCACTGCGCCGCGCCGGCGTGCTCACCCCACCGCCGGCCGCCGAGTCGGGCCGGCACACGGCCCCGCGCCTCGCGGGGCCGAGCGGGCCCTGAGCGCGTGCCCGCCGCCGACGAGCCGGGGCCTCCCCCAGCAGCCGGCGCTCCACGCCGGTACCCTGGAGCGATGGCTCACTTCGAGTTCGAGGGGCAGCGGATCGCCTACACCGAGTACGGCGGCGGGCCGGCCGCGGTC
Organism: uncultured Solirubrobacterales bacterium; assembly: GCA_963821775.1. Lineage (GTDB taxonomy): Bacteria > Actinomycetota > Thermoleophilia > Solirubrobacterales > Solirubrobacteraceae > Palsa-744. The sequence continues at coordinate 542,969 of CAWGFB010000004.1, forward strand.
ACGCCGTCGGGCAGCCGCGGGCGCACGGCGCACTCGGCGCCGGCGTCGAGCCGGCCGCTGATCCTCGTCCACGGGCTGCTGCTTTCGCAGGCGATGGACCGCCCGCTCGCGCGGGACCTCGCCGCGCGCGGCAACCGGGTGATCACCGTGGACCTGCTCGGCCACGGCGAGTCCGACCGACCGCGCGACATGTGGCGCTACTCGATGCACTTCTTTGCCCAGCAGGTGGTCGCGCTGATGGACCACCTCGAGCTCGAGCAGGCGGTCGTGATGGGGACCTCGCTGGGGGCCAACACCGCGCTGGAGGTCGCGTTGGAGGCGCCGGAGCGGCTGCGGGGGATGGTGATCGAGATGCCGGTGCTCGACAACGGGCTGCTCGGAAGCGCGCTGGCGTTCACGCCGATCCTCGTGGCGCTGACTTTCGGGGAGCCGATCATGAAGCTCGTCTCGCGCGGGACGCGCCTGCTCCCGCGGCGGCTGCTGCCCCACTACGGCAACGTGCTGCTCGACCTGGTCCGCCAGGAGCCCGGGCCGGGCGCGGCGGTGCTGCAGGGGATCTTCTTCGGGCGCGTCGCGCCCCACCGCACCGAGCGGCGCACGTTCGAGACACCGACCTTGGTGATCGGCCACCGGCGCGACCCCGTGCACCCCTTCTCCGACGCGGGGATGCTGGCCGAGGAGCTGCCTCACGGCCGCCTGCTGGAGGCCAACTCGCTCGTCGAGCTGCGCCTCTCCCCCGAGCGACTCACGGAGGAGATCGCTGCCTTCCTCGATGAGGTGTGGGCCGCGAAGGCCGTCAGGAAGCGGGCGGGGAAAAGCGCGACTTCGCTGAGTGCCACGTGACCTGGCGCGGTGGGCGTGCCCTGCGAGGCCGTGGGCGCCTTGACGAGCCACACGAGCACGTAGCGGTAGGGCCTGCCCGCGGTGTGCAGCTGCAGGTGCGTGACCTTCTTCTTGAGCACGTGCGAGCCGCTCAGCATGACCCAGCCGGGCGTGGTGATCGTGGCGGGCGGCTGCGCGCCGTTGGCGCCGTACACCTGCACGGCCATCCCCCGGGTCGGGGTGGCGAGCTCGACCTTGGCCACCTTCGTCGGGGTCTCAGGTCGATCAGCAGGCCCACCGCCATGTTCGGGAAGGAGGCGGGCTGCGACCTGCGCGGTCCACGCCGTCGAGGGTTCGCCGTCGATCGCCAGCTCCGGGTCGCCGAAGCCGGCGGCGGGGTATTCGTAGGGGTTGTACGTGGAGGCCGCGTTGGTGTCGAGCAGGATCGGGGTGGGCGGTTCGCTCTTGGCGGCGCCTTCGTTGGTCGAGCCCGTCGTCGTCGTGGAGGTTCCGGTGGTGGAGCCCTTCTTTTCCACGGAGGGCGTGGTGGATTCCCCGGTGGAGCCCGTCGCGCCGGAAGAGCCCGTCCCGGTGGTGGAGCCGGCGCCTGTGCCCGACCCCGAGGACCCGGCGCCTTCGCCCGAGCCGGAGGAGCCCGTGGCTCCTCCCCCGGGCGTGCCGGTGGGCGCAGGGATCTTGGGCGGCTTGGCGGTGGAGGCGGGCGGGAAGAGCAGGCTGCCGTGGCCCTTCGTCGCCGGGTGCGTGCCGCCGGCCGCCGGGCCGCCGCCGAGCGCCGCACTCCCGCCGGGCGCGGGCGTCGTCTGGGGGGCGGCGATCGAGAGCAGCACGACCCGGTGCGGCGGCGGTTCGTGGGTGAGCGCCGCCGCCCCGGCCACCGCGGCGCCGGCGGCGAGCACCGCGGCGAGCACCGCGAGCACGGCCAGCGGCCTGCGCGGGGCGGGCGCGCGCAGGCTGGCGGGCTCGCATGCCCCGCACTGCAGGCACCACTCCTGGTCCTCGCGCAACGGCGCGCTGCAGTGCGCACACGTGTGTGCGGGCACGGCTGAGGTGTCCGCCGCGGAGTCGGAGTCCCCCGTGGGCGGGGGGGCGCCCGGGGGCGGCGGCGCGGCCGGCGAGTCGGCGAGCAACGCGGTCACTGCAGACCGATTCTACCCGGGCCTCGCGTAGCCGACGCCGGTGGCTCACGGCCGGGGCGGCGGAGGGCCTCCGGGGACGATCTCGCGCCCGGTCGGCCGCAGGTCGTCGTCGAGCTCGAGCTGCCAGTAGTAGCGGGTGAACGTGCGCCCCGCGTGGAACTCGCCGACGTGCGGCTCAACGGTCTCGCCGGCGGCCATGCGCACGATCAGCTCCGGGTAGGTGCGACCGGGCAGCGCGGCGTAGGCGGGAGCGGGGAAGGCGCCGCCGAAGCGCGTGTTGACGTCGGTGATCGCCACGCCCGATCTCGGGGTCGCGGAAGACCTGGATCGTGGCGGGGCCGCGCACGCGCGAGCGCCTCCATCACGCGCCGGCCCAGCTCGATCAGCTCCTCGTCGTGGACCACGGCGCCCTTGATCGACTCCCCGCCGCGCGACTCGAGCATCGTGCGCGGGATCGCGTTCAGGCAGCGTCCCTCCAGGTCGCCGAGGCAGTCGATCGAGAGCTCGGGGCCGCCCATCGCGCGCTGCACCATCACCGGCTCGCCGGGGTGCCCCGGGCGTCCCTCCGAGACGTACCGCACGAAGAAGTCCCGCTCGGCGGCGTCGCGGGCGAGGTGGATCGAGCGCGCGCCCGAGCCGCGGCGGGGCTTGACCATCACGGGGTAGGCGTCGAGGTCCTGCTCGGGCAGCACCGTCGGCGGCGAGGGCAGGCCCATGCGCGCTGAGCAGCAGGTGGGCCTCGTACTTGTCGTACGTCGCGCGCGCGACCTCGGGCGAGGGCACGAGCGCGGGCAGCACGCCCTGCTGCGCGGGCGCGGGCGAGCACCTCGATGTCGAGGTCGGTGAGCGGCAGCACCGCGCCCACGCCGTGGCCCGCGCACAGCTCGGCGAGCGCCGGCACGTAGCCGGGGTCCGCGATCGGCGGCGCCGCCGCGCGCACGTGCGCGGCGTACTGCGCCGGCGCGAGCGGGGAGGGGTCGGCGGCGATCGTCCGCGTCAGCGCGCGCGAAGCAGGAGACGATGTCGTAGCGCTTGCCGACGCCGGTCAGCAGGATCGCCGGGGAGCTCACATCTGCTCCCAGCCGCCGGTCTCGCCCTTGTAGAGGCCGGCGCCGCCGAGCACGAGCGTGGGCGTGCGCGCGAGGATGCGCAGGTCGAGCGCCAGCGAGCGGTGCTCGATGTAGTACAGGTCGAGCTCGATCCGCTCGCTCCACGGCAGCGAGGCGCGGCCGTTGACCTGCGCCCAGCCGGTGATCCCCGGCCTGACCGCCAGGCGCCCGCGCTGGCGCGCGGTGTAGGCGGCGACCTGCGCGGGCAGCGTCGGGCGGGGGCCGATCAGCGACATCTCGCCGCGCAGCACGTTGACGAGGTTGGGCAGCTCGTCCAGCGAGGTGCGCCGCAGCAGGGCGCCCACGCGCGTGATGCGCGGGTCGCCCGCGTTGACCGCGAGGCCCGCGCCGGTGTGCTCCGCGTCGCCGACCATCGTGCGCAGTTTGAGCATCTCGAAGGGCTGCCCGCCCCAGCCGATGCGCCGCTGGCGGTAGAGGACTGGACCGGGGGACTCCAGGCGGATCGCAGCGGCGGCGAGCGCAAGCAGCGGGCGCACTCAGCGCCAGCAGAGCGGTCGAGACTGCGACGTCCACGGCACGGCGGATCACTGCGCCACCGCCGGGCGCGTACCCTCGGCTGCCTCCCAGGTGGCGGCGGTGCCGTGGCGTAGCCAGTCCCAGCAGACCGGCGCGATCGAGGCGGTGGTGAGCACGTAGTAGCGCGCGATCAGCAGCGGGCGCACGACTGGCCGGACGAAGGCCGGGAGCGGGACGGCGCGCGCCACGACTTCGACCACGCCGCCCACTCCGGCCGCCGCCGGCAGAGCGAGCTGGACGGCGAGCGTGGCCACGTACAGCGCGTGCGGCCGGGCGGCAAGCGCCACCAGCGCGACGTTGGCGGCCAGCGCCAGCGCGTGCAGGAACGGCGTCAGGTAGCGCAGCACACGGTGGGAGAGGATCATCAACGCGTACCCTGGCGGGTAGCCGCGCGGGGAGAGCATCCCCCCGTGCAGCACGATCGGCCAGGTGTGGCTCATCATCCGCCGCTTGCGCTGCAACTCTCCTCCGATCGAGGGCACCATCTTCTCGCTCGCGCGCGCTGCCGGGACGTACACCGCGCGCCGGCCGCGCTTGACCATGTTGAACGGGAACGACAGGTCGTGGCCCATGATCGGGTCGACCACGAGGTAGGTGTCGCGGCGGGTGGCGTAGATCGCGCCGTTGCCGGCGGTGATCGAGCACAGGCGCGACTCCAGCCCGCGCACCGCCAGCTCGTAGCGCCAGTACACGCCCTCCTGGTTGGTCGCCTCGCCACCCTCGGCGGCTTGGACGAAGCGCACCTGCCCGCAGGCGTAGCCGACGCGGGGGTCGGCGAACGCGCCCACCAGCGCCCGCGCGGCGTCGGGCTCCCACAGCGCGTTGGCGTCGGAGAACGCGACGAGCTCCCCCTGCGCGCGCTCCACGGCGGCGTCCTGCGCGCGGATCTTGCCGCCGCGCGGCAGCTCCAGCACGAGGTCCGCGCCGGCCTGCGCGGGCGCGCTGCCCGGTGGCGTCCGTGCAGCCGTCGCACGCGACGATCACCTCCAGCCGCTCGCGCGGGTAGTCGAGCGCGAGCGCGTTGGCGACCTTCGCGGCGATCACCTCCTGCTCGTCGTGCGCGGCGACGATCAGCGACAGCGTGGGCAGCTGGGCCCGGGCAGGCGGGATGCTCTCTCCATGCGCGCCCGACTGGCGCACGTCCGAGCAGGCGCGCGACCGCGGCGAGCGCGGCGGCGTAGCCGACCTGGGTCCACACGATCAGCGCGGCGCACCCCAGAAGACGATCTCCAGACGCCGTCACTCACCCGGCAGTTTCACACGCGATCCAGCAGCGCAGCGGTACAGCTCGAGCGTGCGGCGGCCGATCGCCTCCCACGAGTACGGCCCCGCCGCGGCCGCGCGGGCGCGCTCGGCCATCCTCGCCAGGGCGGCAGGGTCGGCCGAGCAGCTCGCGCAGCGCCCCGTGCAGCGCGCGCGGCGTCGCCCGCGGGGACAGTGCGCGCCGCGCCGGTCGCGGCGACCTCGGGGAAGCCGCCGACGTCGCTGAGCAGCAGCGGCTTGCCGAACGCGAGCGCCGTGAACAGCACGCCCGACTGGTCGATCTCGCGGTAGGGCAGCACGACGAGGTCGGCGCGGCGGAAGTACGCCGGCAGCTCGGCGTCGCGGACGAAGCGCGGCGACGAAGCGCACGCCCGGCGGCGCGGCCGCGCGCAGCGGGGCGATGTCCATGCGCGGGCATGCCCGACGATCCACAGCTCGCGCGCTCCGTCGAGCTCTCCGCCGCCAAGCGCCTCGAGCAGCACGTCGAGGCCCTTGTAGGGGCGCAGCAGCCCGAAGCAGAGCACCACCGGCCCGTCGCCGGCGGGAAGCTCGCCAGCCATGCCGGCGCGGCCGAGCGGGCGCTGCCGGCGGGATGCCGCGGAGCGAGGTGCGTCGAAGCGCGCCGTGGGGGATCACGTGCACCCGCTCGGGGGCGACGCCCAGCTCGCGGTCAGCCGCTCGCGGCCGTGCTCGGAGTGCACGACGACCGCGTCGAAGCGCCCGTACAGCCGCCGCTGCGCGGCGCGCTGGCCGGGCCGCGGCTCGCGCGGCAGGACGTCGTGCGCGGTGAGCACGAGCGGGCGCCCGCGCGGCAGCAGGTGGCCGTCGAGCGGCTGCACGCGTCAGCCACTGGAAGTGGACGACGTCGGCCGCGCGCGCGGCGCGGCGGTAGCGCAGCATGTCGGGCACGTGCTCGGCGAGCTTCAGCGCCGCCGGCGCGGCGCGTGCCGGCACGCGCCGCGGTGGCCGACGCGGTAGAAGAGCTCGCGCCGCGCGTAGCCCTCGGGCGCCGGCACCTCGCCGTAGGCGAAGCGGCTCGTGTACAGCTCGACGTCGGCGCCCGGCGCGCGCCAGCGCCGCGGCAGAGCGCGTGGTCGTAGGGCGGGCGTGTAGGCGGAGGGGTCGACGACGTGGACGCGCATCGGCGGCAGACAATACGGCGCGGTGGCCGACGCTCGAGGCTGACCTTCTGCGTCGTCAACACCGCCGAGCGGGAGCTGCTGCTGCGCGGCCTCGACGCGATCGCGGCGCGAGCGCGCCGAGCTGCCGTTCGCCGACCGAGGTGCTCGTGCTCGACAACGGCTCGCGCGACGGCTCGGCCGAGGCGGCGCGGGCGCACCCGGCGGTGGACGAGATGATCGCGCTGCCCGAGCGGCGCGGCAAGGCGCGACAACGACTCGCGAGCTGCTGCGCGCGCGCGCGCGGGCGCTACGCGCTGCTGCTCAACGAGGACTCCGAGCTGCTGCCCGGGGGCGACGCTCGCGCTGCTGGCAGGCGCTGCAGGCGCGCCCGCGACGCGGCGCTGCGCGGGCGCGCAGCTGCTGCGCCCGGACGGCGCGCGCGCAGGCGTGCGCGTGGCGCTTCCCGACGCGTCGCCACGGCGCTCGCGGGCGCGCTGCTGCTCGCACCGCCGGTTCACCGTGCAGAGCCGCGGCGGGCGCACGCGCGAGGTCGACTGGTGCCAGTCCTCGGCGCTGCTCGTGCGGCGCGAGGCGGCCGCGCAGGTCGGCTACCTGGACCCCGACTTCTTCGTCTACTCCGACGAGGTCGACTTCGCCCGGCGCCTGCGCGGACGCCGGCTGGCACAGCCTGTACGTCCCGGCCGCGCGCGCGATCCACCACGAGCAGCTCTCCACCGGCGCGCGTGCCCGAGCGGCGGATCGTGGAGACTGGCGCGCAACCGCGACCTGCTACATGCGCAAGCACCACTCGCGCTGCCGCGGCGCGCGCCGTGCGCTGGCTGACCGCGTGGGCCTACGCGCTGCGGGCGCTCGCCGCGCTCGTGCTGCCCGGCCACTCCGCGCGGCGCTACTGGCGCCACGTCACCGCGACACTTCAGCCCAAACGGGGCGCGGGGCTGCGCGAGGCCGCGGCCGCGTACAACCGAGAAGGGCAGAGGCATCCCGATCAGTAGGAGTTCGGGAAGCGCCGGTGGGCCAGGCATGATATATGTATAGTTTCGTCTATCGGGCTAGTAGGGCCCGGCTCCTGCCGTGGCGGCCTACCAGCCGAGGTGAGGATATGAGCGAAGTAACCAGCGTGAATGGCAAAACCGGTGCGGTGGTCCTGAAAGCGGCCGAAGTCGAAGCGGTCGCGACGACCGAGGTCGGCCAGCCGAGCGGTGTTGCGTCGCTCGACGGCGGTGGAAAGCTTCCTGAAGCGCAGACTGCCGAGTGCGGTGGTGAGCAGCAGTGCTCTTGTGGTCAACGTCAAGGATCACGGCGCGGTCGGCAACGGCATCGCCGACGACACCGCTGCGATCCAGGCGGCCGACACCGCCGCGTATGAACTCGGCCCCGGTGCGGTTGTCTCCTTCCCAGAAGGCACCTACCTGTTCAGCCAAACGCTCCTCATCTCTGCGCCGTGGGTGGGCAAGCCCCGCAAGTCGATCCTCAAGGCCGCCGAAGCGTTCACCTATGAACAGGCCGAAGGCCCAAAACAGTTCTCCGCGATCAACAGGCACTTCAAGGAATCCTTCAACGCCGCGACGGCCGACCAGGTTTTTCTGTATGGGCTCGACTGGGAAGTGCTCACCAGCACGGCGAGCGCCGGCAAGGGGAGCATCGGCTTCGCCAATGTTGCCGGCGGCGAAGTCAAAAACTGCCGCTTTACCTCTGTTGGCGCATCCAAGATGGGCGCGCTGGTGGACCTGTACGCGTGCGTCAAGTCCTTCAGGGTGGACAGGGTATATGCAGCCAATGCCACACAGGGCGCGGAAGGCGGCGCGATGTGGGTCCGCAACATCACGAGTGCCCCCACCGAAGCCGTCAACGTCACGGAAGACATCCTTATCACGCAGTCTACATTCGTCACGACCACCAACGACGAGGGCCTGGCGGTCTACGGGGTGAACGGGATGACGCGAAAGGTGAGGGTTCAGCACTGTACGATCGAAGGCGCTGCGTCCACGCAGGAACATTCGCACATCGCCAGCACGTTCCCATTTTCCAAAACGGGCGAAAAACCCCATGCGGCCGTAGAAGACGTGATCTGGGATTCGTGCCGGTTCATCGACGTTACGGGCAGCATCAAGGAAGGCGGCAGCGTGCTTGTCTTCGGGCAGACCGGCGACGAAAAAGAAGCCGGCAACATCTGCCAGAACATCAAGGCCGTCAACTGTACGTTCATCGTGCGGGCAACCAAGACAAAAGTGAAAGTCGCCAGGAACGTGGCCGACAGATACGAAGGTGGCACGTCGGGCAACGCCGTCATTGATTGCACCGTCAACGCGGTGGGGTCCACCGAAGCCGTCGACGACGCCTTCAACGGCTTTCCCGAGGTCATCAATCCGACCGCCTACGGCAACATAACAAACGCTCTGCGAAATTGCTCATCGGCGACTGGCGGCACCGTCGAAGCGAACAGCCACCTATTCCATGACTGCGCCGCCGTCACTGGTGTCCGTGGCATACTCTCGAAAACGACGGGCACGGCGATGTACTGCGAAAGCGCCACCGCGCCAGAAGCCTCGATGAGGGGCTGCGCCGTCACGGGCGGCACGTCGCTCCTTGGTGTGAATGGCGCCGTAACGAGTGCTTCGCATATCGACATCACCGACAACCGGATGGCGACCACGGGCGAATCGGGGAACGTCGTCACCGCGGGAACGGCCGCACGGGTACGGTTGTGTGGAAACACGCTGACGGGGCCGACTGCGCTCAGCCGCACGGGCACGATCGCAGAAAGCACCGGCAACGACTGGTACGGCGTGCTGGAGGAACCGCACATCCCGGGATCGCTGCTCATCCCCAGCGCGGTCCACGTCTACAAGAATCCAAGCGAAGCCGCGACCGAAGAAAAGAAAGCGAAGGTCCACTCGGGGCCGCGCGAGCTGTTCAACACGACAACTTTGGTGCTTACCAGCGGCACACCGCTCATCGGCCTGGAGGAGGTCCCGCCGTTCACGGTCATCTCCTGGATCGGCGTCTATACCGTGGCGGTAGAGAAAACCCCCGCCAACCGCACACATCTGTTTGTGGCGCTCCTCAACGAGGCCGGCGAAGTCCTGGAGAAGAGCCTCGACTACACCAGTGCCGCCAACACGCCCATGTCTGCGCTTGTGCTCCGCGCGATCTACCTCACGACACCCTACGAAACGGGCGCATCGTGGACGCGCTTGCGTCCGCTGATCTGCGAGACGGTAAGCGCGGAAGCCGCCCTGACGATCGCCTCAAGGGAAAACAATGCCCTCTTGGAGGAACCGCCCGTACTATGCGGCACGGGAAACGCGGGACAGACGACACCGGCCGAATTGCCCGGCACCCTGACAATCACGCCTACGATCAAGCGGCCCTACTTCGTTCTCGGTTAGTGCGCACCGCGCGCACGAGGTCCCGTGCGCCGCGCAGTCTCCCCGCGCGGTGAAGAAGCGGGTCGCGATCAGCAGCGCAGGGACCAGCGCGAACCACAGGACGCGCAGCGCCAGGGCGCCGAGGCCGTCCGTGGGGAGCAGCAGCTCGCCCGAGACCGCCACGGCCGCGAGGATCGCGGTCGCGATCCCGAGACGGGCCCACTCGAAGGCGACGTGGAAGAGCGAGCGGGTCAACGCGTACAGCACCGCAACCATCGCCAAGTAGGCGCCGCACAGCGCGATCCCCGCGCCCGCGATGCCGAGACCCGCGCCAGAGGCGGGGACGAGCAGCAGGATCAGCGCCACGTTGACCGCGAGGCCCACGGCGGTCGCGGGGAAGTTGCGCGTCGTCACCCCCGCGCGGCCCGCGAGCACCATCAGGATCGGGTACAGCCCGTACAGCGCCCACCCGAGCGCCAGCCAGGGGAGCGCCTTGTAGGCGCCGAAGTATTCCGGGGCCGCGAGCAGGCGCACGAGCCAGCGGCCCAGCAGCGCCACCGCGCAGACGACGGCACCCGTCGCCACCACGTAGTAGGTCGTGACGAGCGCGTACAGCCGCGCGGCCTCGGCGTCGCTGCTGATCGAGTACGCCAGCGGCGGCCACGCGTACTGGAAGCCGCGCACCAGCAGGAACACGACCGTGGCGAGCTGCAGCGCGATCGAGTACAGGCCCGCTGCCCCGTGGCGAGTAGGCGCGGTAGAGGTAGAGGCGGTCGACCACCTGCAGCGCGTACACGCTCGCGTCGGCCGGCACCGTCGGAACGCCGAAGCGCAGCATCGCCCCCAGGTCGCGAGGGCGCAGGCGCAGCGACCAGCGCCGCGAGCGAGCGAGCACCACCACAGACCGAGCACGACCAGCGCGGAGGCGCCGAAGTTGCCGAGCAAGAGGCCTCGTGCTCCCTGGTCGGCGAACACGACCAGCGCCACCGTGAACATCACCGTCATCGCGACGTTGGCCATCGACGCGAGCAGGTACGCCCGCGCGCGCTCGTCCACGCGCAGCTGCGCGTAGGCCATTTCCAGGTTGGTGAACGCCCACAGCCCGAGGATCGCGCAGTCGATCAGGTCGGGGTCGCGGGTGCCCAGGATTAGCTGCGAGAGGTCCGCGGAGAACGCCACCGCCGCGAGTGCGGCGATCGTCGTCGTCCACGCGACGGCCGCCGTCGCCGTGCGCGCGATCCGCGCGCGGCGCTCGGCGTCGCGGTCGTTGAAGTAGAAGCGGATGAACGCCTCCCCGAGCCCGAGGCGCAGCACGATGCTCGACAGGATCACCGCGGTCAACAGCACCTGGTAGGCGCCGTACCCTGCCGTGGGCACGTGGCGCGTGTACAGCGGCAGCAGAACCACCGCGAAACCCTTCGCCACGATGTCGGCCGCCTGATAGGCCGCGCCGGTCGTGACCAATCGCTTCAGGTAGTCGCGCATGCCAGTGTTCGCCGGCGTGTCCCGCGCCCGAGGCCTCGGCCGCGCGCGCACCAGGCCGATCCCGAGCAGCGCCACGTCTCCGGGTCCTCAAGGAAGTCGGCGTAGGTGAACGTGTGCAGCACCAAAGCCGCGAAGCACGCCGCGAGCGCGACCTGCGGCGGGGAGCGCCCGGCGCCGCGGAAGAGCACGGCGAAGGCCGCCACGAGCAGCGCCACGTACACCGCGAGGCCCACGATCCCCTGCTCGGCGGCGACCGTCACGGGGATCGTGTGCGAGGCGGAGACGCGCTTCGGAGCTCACGTGTCGTGGCGCGCGGTACTCCAGCGCGAAGGAGCCGGACCCATAGCCCTGCAGGGGGCGGTCGGCGAAGAGCGCAGGCCCCCTGCGATCAGCTTGGTGCGACCACTGGTGGCGTTGTTCGCCGAGCCGCCTCGCCCGCTGAGGCCGAGGTGCAGGCTCGGCGGCGCGGCGAGCGCCACCACCAGCGCGAGGCCGCGAGCGCCGCGGTCACGTAGAGCGTGGCGCGCACGTCCCAGCGCTACGCCGCCATCACCGCCAGGCCGAGTAGCAGTGCGGCGATGCTCGACTGCGAGAAGCTCGTCACGAGACCCGCCAGCAGCCACAGCAGCACCGCGCCGCCCGCCAGCACCGGGCGCCGGCGCGCGCTCCACAGCACCCCGCCATCACCGCGACCATCACCAACGCGAGGAAGCGCCCGTAGATGTTGGGGTCGAAGAAGAGCGGAGTTGACGCGGAAGTAGTTGCCGTACTGGTCGGCCGCCACGAGCTTCGGGTTCAGGAAGAGCTTCCGGCGGGCGTACTCGATGAAGCCGATGCCCGGCGAACACGACCGCGAGCGCCACGGCCACGCGAGGCAGGCGCAGGAGCAGCCGCGCGTCCAGCGCACCTCGCGCAGCAGCACGAAGAGCAGCGCGAAGGGGGCGTAGAAGAAGACCACGTTCTCGAGCGCCTTGGAGAAGTCGGCCGAGTAGGCGGCCTGCACGCGTAGAGCAGGACCGCGCGCCGCGAGGATCCATTCGAGCGTCGGCGCGGAGAGGAAGCCGCGCCACCGACCAGCGCGCGGTCGGATCGGCGCCGGGCGGGAGGCCGTCCGCGTACCGGGTCGGCGCCGGCAGCCGCCAGCTCCGCGAGGCGCGGCACCGCCACGCGAGCGCACCGGCGCCGACCACGAGGTAGAGCGGGATCAGCAGGTTCGAGGTGGCGCCGCCCGTCGAGATCGGCAGGCGGAAGGGCAGCGCGAGGATCGGCAAGCAGCGGGAGCGCGCGCGGGGCGCGGCGATCGCGACCGCCAGCGCCGCCACGACGCAGCGCCCCGAGCAGGCAGCGCCGCCAGCAGGGCGGGTGGTGGCGCAGATGGGTGAGCTGCAGGTGTGCCAGACGTCGATCATCAGCAGCACCGGAGTCAGGACCAGCGGCGGCGAGCATCGCGCAAGGCGCGAGCGCGCTCGGATACGCGCGGGGGCCGGCCGAGCACAACAAGCGCGACGAGCAACGCGAGCACGATCACGCCCAGCTTTTCGGCGGCCTCGCCAAGACCATGCGCGGTGGCAAGGACGAGGGTGTTCATAGGGGATCGTCCACGCGGGTACGTGCGCGGACATGGCGCAGTGGGCGCCGGGCCTCCGTGCCCGGCCTCGACGCGTGGCTGGAGCACCCGCGGGCGGTCACGGGCGCCCTGTCAGCCGGAAGCCGTCCGGGGCCTTCACCGTGCGGCCCTGGCTCAGCAGCCGCACCTGCATGCGATATTCGCCGGGCGGGGCCAGACCGCCGCCCTGGAACGGCCCCAACTGCCCGTTCCAGCACAGCGAGAGCCGTTTGTACCGCGCGGCCGGCAGGTCGCGCACGACCGTGGCGACGCTCCGTCGGCGGAGTCGAGGATCTCCACCGTCACCGCTTCGGCCTGCGCTGGCGGAAGGAGAGGTACTCGACCCGGGCGCTGGAGTTCACCGCGGACACCGGCACCCGCCCGCGACACCCCGCCGCCGGCGTACGGGTCGGAAAGAAGGCCCGGTCCGCCGGAAGCCCTGCACAGCCGTCGGCGTGTGCTTGAGCCGCTGCGCCAGGAACGCGCCAACGGACGCCACCACCAACACCGCCAAACACCACGCGCGCCACTGCGGGAGCCTGCCGCGTCTCGCCACCAGAACGCCGCGCGCGGCGGAGCCCCCTGGCCGGGCGGCGTAGGCCATCCCTTCCATCCTTTCCGCCCAGGGCGAACCGCTCGACGGTGTCCGAGCGCAGGCCCAGCCGCAGCGTCTCCAGCGAGAGCACGTCGGCCGGCGCGATGTTGCCGAGGTTGCATCGGGGCCGAAGAGGCGCAGGAGCCAGACCTGCTGGGTGCTTGAGCGGCGCCTCGAAGATCATCTGCTCGGGGTCCATGGCGTGCGCGATCTCGTCGATCAGGCCCTGCGCACCTCGCCGTCGGCGCGGTAGATGCCGGCCGTGCCCGACTCGCGCGCCTCGGCGATCACCTTCCACGCGCCCGCCGCGAGGTCGCGCTGGATCTGCTCCACCCAACGTACGGGGCCATGATCTCGCGGCGTCCTTGGAGCCGACCTCCGAGAGCACCGTGAAGCTCCTGCGCGAGCTGCGGATCAGCTCGCCTTGACCTCGGGGTCGAGCGGGAGCGTGCCGTCGGAGACCTCGACGTGGCGCAGGCCCAGCTCGCGCAGCCACGCCACGAGCCCCTCGACACGGCCCTGGTGGATCGCCAGCTCGGTGAGCGTGCCGCCCAGCATCACGGGGATGCCGTGGGCGGCGTAGCGCTCCAGCTTGGGCGCAGGTTGGCGGTGACGAGCGCCGTGCCCCAGCCGAGCTTGACGATGTCGACGTACTCGCCCGCGACCTCCATCAGGCCCTCCACCTCGGCGACCGAGAGCCCCCGGTCGAGCACGTGCGTGAGGCCCCGCTCGCGCGGCTTGCACGCGCGGGCGGGGAGGTCGAGGAAGCCGCCTGCACGGCCATCGCTGGCCTCGCGCGACGGTCCACCGCGGCGGCCTCGTCGGCGCCCCGGCGATCACCGCTGCCGGCCGCCCCCCACCGAGCCGCCGCGTCGACGATGCGTCGCATTCCATAGGCGTCACGCTGCCCGTTTCGATGCCGAGCGCGGGCGACGTTTTCGGCTTCCCCGCGGTGGCCGGCCGCGTACTCCACGACCGAGGCTGGTGCGGGCGCCCGGCGGGCCGGCCGTGAGCGCGGCGCCAGCGCGTACCCGCTCTGGCGCAGGCTCGCCGAGAGGTGGTGCGCCAACCCGTCTGTTTCGGTGGAGTTCAGCACGACCACGTGCGTTCCGTCGGACTCGCCACGTGCGGCGGCGGGGGGCGTGCGTGCGCCGCGGACGCGGGGGTCGTGGCCCGCGCCGGCCCGCCGCCCGAGCCGCCGCTCGACACCAGCGCGACGACCACCGCGGCCGTCACCGCGATGGCCCCGGCGGCGAGCAGGGCGAGCGCCCGGCGCGGCGGGCGCTCCTCTTCGCCAGGAACCGGTATCCCGCCCGTCCGACGTACGCGTGCGCGGCAGCCCCCCCGTCGCCGCCGCAGCGGCGACGGGTCGTGTGGGCGCAGGAGGACGGCGGGCGGGGCGCGGGCGGAGAGGGAGGCGGCGCTCGGGGCGCTGCGCGGAGGGGGGGCGGCACGGGCGCGCGCGGGGTCGTGACGGTGGGGCCTGCGGCGGGCGCCGGCGGGAGCGGGCGGTGACACGGGAGAGGTGGGGGACGGCCCAGCTGGCACAGGCGGCGCCGTGGGGGCCGCGCTCGCCACGGGCGACGCCGCACCTGCGCCCGCCGGGGCGCCCACAAGAGGCGCGGACGCGATGGCGGCGGCCGCAACCGTTGCCGGGGCGATGGCGGGAACCGCGGCGGCCGGGCGCTCGTGCCCCCCCACGCCCGATACCCGCTGCGCGGCGGCCTGCTGCTCCGCGGCGGCCGTGGCCGGGGCTCCCGCGGCGTCGTCTGCCGCAACCAGCGCCAGCTGGAGAGCGTGCTCCTCTGCGTGCTCCTCGGCCTGCGCGGAGCTCCTCACCGCTGAGCCGCCGGGCCTGGACCTGCGCGAGCGCCGCGATGGTCACAGGAGCCACTTGCCCAGGCGCCACCGGCGGGGGCGACGGCGGCGCGGCTGGTCGGGCGAGGCCCGGCGACCGCCGAGGCGGGCCGCGCCACCGGCACGAACGCCGGCTGGCCGGGCGAGGGCGCTCCGCCACCGGTTGCCGTTGCCCGCGGCCAGGGCGGCCAGACCCGCGACGTACGGCGGGAGCGGCCGCGGAGTGGGCGTGGCGGGCGCGGCGGAGGGCGCGGGGGGTCGGGACCCCACCCCTCCGACCTGCGCCGCGGGGGCACCCGCGGGTCGCACCGGCTGGACGGAGCGCCTGATGCGCAGCGCCGCCTCGGCCGTGACCCGCTGCTCCCATTCCGCGGCCCGCTCCGGCGCGCGGCCGGCCCACTCGCGTAGGCGGCGGATCTCGCGCCCCTGCGAGAAGAGCAGCAGCGACACGCGCGCGATCCCCACCAGGCCCGCCGCAGCGGCCAGGGCACCGGCCTCGGTCACCTTGGAGGAGAGCGACAGCGCGAGCAGCGTGCGGTCATGGCCGCCAGAGCGTATGAGGGCCACAGGCGCCACCTGCTCGGTCGGCGGGCTCTCGCTCGTCGCGGCGCGTCCGCAGAGCCGAGGTCGGCCACCCGCGCGGCGAGGCCGGCGGCGTCGCCCTCCAGCACGAGCAGGTCGATCTCCGCGAACATCGCCTCCGCCACCTCCGGCGCGAGCGGGTCGCGCTCGGCGAGCAGGATCTTCTCGGTCGCGGTCGGGCGCGGGCGCTCGTAGGGGTTGAAGAGCTCCTCGTGCAGCTTCTCGCCCGGGCCGCGGCCGACGAGCTCGATCTCGATGTCGCGGTCGGGGTCCAGGCCGGAGAGCTCGATCATCGCCCGCGCGAGGTCCACGATCCGCACCGGCTCGCCCATGTCGAGCACGAACACCTCGGCGGCCGTCGGGTGCGGCCCGAGCGAGCCGGCGCGGATCACCAGCTGCACGGCCTCGGGGATCGTCATGAAGTACCGCGTCATGCGCTCGTCGGTGACGGTCACGGGCCCGCCGCGCGCGATCTGACGCGCGGAAGATCGGCACGACGCTGACCCCGAGGAGCCGAGCACGTTGCCGAAGCGCACGGCCTTGTAGCACGGTGCCGGCGAACCGCGCCGCCGCGGCCTCGACCGCGAGCTCGGCGAGCGCCTTGGAGGCCCCCATCACGGTCGCGGGCGCGACCGCCTTGTCGGTCGAGACCAGCACGAAGCGCGTCACCCCGAGCTCGCCGCACACGTGCGCCATCAGGCGCGTGGCGATCGCGTTGTTGCGCACCGCCTCCACGGGGTTGGCCTCCATCAGGCCCACGTGCTTGTAGGCGGCCGCGTGGAACACGACCGTCGGCCGGTGCTCGGCGAGCACCTCGCGCATCCGCTCCTCCTCCTTGCAGTCCGCGAGCACCGCCGCGACCGCGCCGGGGGGCACGTGGCGCTCATCCAACAGCTCGCGGTGGATCGCGAAGAGGTTGTCCTCGGCGTGGTCGAGCAGCACCAGCCGCCGCGGGGCGACGCGCGCGATCTGGCGGCACAGCTCCGCCCCGATCGAGCCGCCCGCGCCCGTCACAAGCACGACCGCGTCGCCCGCCAGGTAGGCGCCCACGCGGTCGAGCTCCATGCGCACCGGCTCGCGGCCGAGCACGTCCTCGACGCGCACCTCCCGCACCTGCCGCGCGAGCGCGGCGGGCCCGCCGCGCGGGTCGCGGTGCTTGAGCAGCTCGAACACCGTCGGCAGCGTGCGCACCGGGATCCCCCGCGCGCGGCACTCGCGCACGACGCGCGCACGCGTGGAGCCGGGGGCCGAGGGGATCGCGATGATCACCTCGTCGGGCTCGGCCTCCTCGAGAATGCGCGGCAGGTCGGCCCGGGTGGAGCCCCGCACGCGCACCCCGTCGACCCGCATGCCCCGCAGGCGCGGGTCGTCGTCGAGGAAGCCCACGGGCGCGAGGCCGAGCTCGGGGTTGCGGAGGATCTCCCGGAGGACCAGCCGCCCACCCTCGCCGGCGCCGACGATCAACACCCCCCGCTCCCCCTCGCGCACACCGCGGAAGGCACCGGGCAGGCGCCGTTCGTGCACGGCGCGGGCGAGCACCCGCACGCCCACCAGCGCCACCACGGCGAGCAGCGCGAAGAGCACGATCACCCCGAGCGGCAGGTCCACAGCCGTGACCCCCGCGGGCCGGCCGTGGTGGTAGGGGCCGTAGGGGATCCGCACAGGCCGCGCGACCGCGACCCCGACGACCGTGAGCAGCACCACGGCCACGACGCCGCGCACCACCGCCTCGTAGTCGCGCTGCCCGGAGTAGCTCCAGCTGCGCAGGTACACGCGCGCGAGCACCAGCACCGCCACGCCGCCGAGCACGACCCACCAGATCGTGCGGACCTCCAGCAGGGCGTACCGGTGGCGCAGGCCCTCGTCGAAGCGCAGCAGGAAGGCGAGGTGGTACGCGAGCGCGACCGCCACCCCGTCCACGGCGAGCTGGGGCAGCATGTGCCGGTGAAGCGGGATGGGGGCCGCCGAGCGGAGGCGTCGGCGCATTGCAGGGGATTGTAGGGGTGGAGTACTACCTGAACAGCGTCAGCTCTGAGACCTCAGCCGCTTCGGAGCTGGGCGGCAGGCGCGTGATCCACAGCAGGTAGTAGCGCAGCCGCGCGCCGCGGGTGTCGAGCGGGATCGTGGCCTGCGCGGGGAGCGTGCGCGCCGGGGCGAGCAGGGTCCACCCCCGGGCGGCGAGCGTCTGCGGCGCCCCGTACGGCAGCGCCGCGTCGAAGGTGCTCGCGGCGTACACCGCCGCGACGAGCCCGGGCGTGGGCGTCTGCACCTCCAGCGCGCGCGCCGCGAGGCCCGGGGCCGCGTCTACGTAGATGCCCGTGCCGGGCTTGCGACCGAGCGCGTCGTCGAGGTAGTGCTCGGTGCTCCACACGGTCGTCGGGTCGCCGTCGACCACGTTGGCCGCCTGCCCGGGATCTTCCGGTTCGGTGCCGTACGGGTTGTAGGAGTACGCGGAGGTCTGCGCCAGCGGCACCGCCACGAGGCCCGGCCGCGCGTCCACGTCGGGGGGGACGCCGCGGTGCGTGCGGTCGGCGGCGAGCACGAGCCCCCCGGCGATGAGTCCGGCGAGCAGCGCGAGCGAGGCCGCCCACCGCACGCGGTGGCGCAGGTGCCACGGCACCCGCCGGCGCGCCGGCGCCGGCAGCGTGCGCAGCACCGAGGTCACCTCCCCGGTGGCCTGTCCCGCACGGGCCGTCTCGGTCGCCAGCGCCTCCTCGAGGTCCGCCAGCAGCGCCGCCATGTCCGGGTAGCGCACCGCGAGGTCCTTGGCGGTCGCGCGGTCCACGACGGCGGCGGTCGCCGCCGAGACCTCCGGGCGGCGGCGCTGCACGTCGGGGATCGTCTCGCGCACGTGGCGCATCGCCACCGCGACCGGGTTGGGGCCGGTGAAGGGGACCTCCCCGGTGAGCATCTCGTACAGCACCACGCCGAGCGAGTACACGTCCGACTGGCCCGTCACGGGATGCCCGAGCGCCTGCTCGGGGGAGACGTAGTCGGTGGTGCCCAGCACGCGCCCGTCCACCGTGAGCCCCTCCTCGGTGAGCGTCCGCGCGATCCCGAAGTCGGTGATCTTGGCGGTGCCCTCAACGGTCACGAGCACGTTCTGGGGCTTGACGTCGCGGTGCACGATGTGACGCTCGTGCGCCGCCGCGAGCGCCCGCCCGATCTCGATCGCGTACGCGAGCGCGGCGGTGACCTCGAGCGGCCCCGCGCGGCGGATCGCGGTCTTCAGCGTCTGGCCCTCGACGTACTCGAAGACGATGTACGGCGTCGCGCCTCCATCTGCCTCGAGCTCCTCGCCGGCGTCGATCACCGTGACGATGTGGGGATGGCTGAGCTGCGCCACGGCCCGCGCCTCGCGCCGGAAGCGCTCCAGCTGGTCGGCGTCGGCGGCGATCTCGCGGTGCATCACCTTGATCGCCACGGGCCGCTCGAGCACGAGGTCGAAGGCGCGGTACACGGTCGACATCCCGCCTTTGCCGATCACGGCATCGAGGCGGTAGCGCCCGCCGAGCGTGGCGCCCAGCCGGGACCCTGACAACGTGTAGGTCACGACCTCTATTGTGCGCGCTCCGGGGGCGGCTCCCGGTGCCTGGGGGGCCCACGGGCCCTGTAGGGCCACGAAGCAACATCTGACGGTCCGGCGCGATCTTGCTTCGCGGGCCCCTACACCGCGATCAGCGCGATCCCGGCGAGCGCCGCCCCGACCCCAAGCGCCTGCGCGCGCGAGAGGCGCTCGCCGAGCAACGCCGCGCCGAGGCCGACCGTGACCACCGGAAAGAGCGAGCCCAGCACGGACACCAGCGAGAGCTCGCCGTGGGCCGCGGCGGTCGTGTACATCACCGTGCCGAGCACCAGCAGCACGCCCGGGATCGCCACCAGCACGGAAACCGGCGCGAGTCTGACCGAGCCGAGCTCCCGCCCCGCCCACACCGCCACCAGCGCCACCAGCGCGAGCCGCGCGTCGAGCAGCGCCCACGCGCGCCCATGCGCTGCGGCCTTCGGCAACGCGGTCAGGAAGACCCCGAACGCGACGGCCGACGCGGCAGCCCAGAGCACTGCAGCGCGCGGGTTCGGATAACGCGCGGAGTGGTGGCCGGCAGAGGTGCGCCGCGCGACGACAAGGACACCGGCCCCCACGAGCATGAGGCCCACTGCCTGCGGCGCGCTCAGCGCCTCGCCGTGCGCCAGCCCCCACACCACGGGCACGACGGCGCCCGCCGCCCCGATCGGCGCCACCACCGAGAGCGGCCCGAGCTGCGCCGCCTTGTAGAAGCCGATCAGCCCGCCCGCGTTGCCCACCCCGGCGAGCAGCGCCAGCCCCGCGTCGGGCGCCGGCAGGGTGCGGCCGCCGTCGAGCGCGACGTACAGCACGCACGTGGCGAGCGCGGCTAGCTGGCCCACCACGAGCACGGTCACGAGCGTGTGCCGGCGCGCGAGCTGTGGGCCGACGAAGTTCGAGACCCCGTAGCAGAGCGAGGCGCCGAGCGCGAGGGTCAGGGCGAGCATGGGGGGAGTGTGGCAACCAGCGCCAGTCCCGCGCGGTAGACGGCGAACGGCCACAGCGGACGGCCGCGCGTCCCGGGCTGTACCAGCGGAGCACAGGCCAGCGTGGACACGAAGGCTGCGGCGGCACCGGCGAGCGTGGGGATCGTGTCACCCGGAGCACCCCGTTGTATGAGGCGCACGGCCTTCAGCGCCGCGGCGCCAGCGATCACGGGGAGGCCGACGCGCCAGGAGAGCGTCTGAGCGTCCTCGCGGGTGAAGCCGCGCGCGCGGGCCGCGGTGAGGGTCGCGCCGTTGCGCGAGACGCCCGGAAGCAGGGCGAGAGCCTGGGCGACGCCGAGCGAGAGCCCGTCGCCAGGGCCGGCATCCCTAAGCGTACGGACGCCACGGCGGGTGTCCGCCCACGCCATCGCGGCCCCACCTAGGGCGAGACCAGCGGCGAGCGCGCGCGATCCCGTCCGCCGGCGAGCGAGCCGCTGCTCCTGCAGGTACCCGACGACCGCGGGCGGCGCGAGGGCCAGCGTCGCCGCCACGAGGGTACGGGGGTTCAGCTCGCGCACCCCGCGCGCCAACTCGCCGCGGAGAGCAATCAGCAGCGCCGCGGCCGCGCCTCCGTGCAGCGCCACCTCCAGCGCGTTGCGCGCCTCGGCGTCCAGCCGCGCCTCCGGCCAGCCCGCCAGCCGAGGGATTAGCGCAAGGTGCGCCGAGGAGGAGACCGGCAGCACCTCGGTGGGGCCCTGCACCAAGCCCAGGACCACCGCGTGGCGCAGCCGCACCTCAGCCAACGTCCGCCGGCACCGACCCCGGCGTCTGCTCGGGCGGCGCGTCGGCACCCGAGCCGGGGCGCCGTCGGCGACGGAGGATCGCGTAGCCGACGCCCACGACCACCAGCGCCACGATCGCATAGTCGACGTACTCGAAGCCGCGGCGCACGCTCGTCCAGTTGCCGCCGAGCGCTTCGCCCGCGAACGCGAGCGCGAGCACAAAGGGGATCGAGCCGATCACGGTCAGCACCGAGAAGCGCACGAGCGGCATCCGCGCGACGCCCGCAGGCAGCGAGACGAACGCGCGAACCAGCGGGATCATGCGGCCGAAGAGCACCGCGGGGTCGCCGTAGCGCTGAAACCAGCGGTCAGCCCGGGCGATTTGGGCGGGGCCCATGTGGATGAGGTGGCCGTGGCGTTCCATCAGCTCCAGGCGTCCCCCGCGACCGATGGCGTACGCGACCCACGAGCCGACCAACGTTCCCAACAGGGCCGCCAGCACGACGCCGGTCATCGTCAGGTGGTGGCCGTGGGCGCCCGCGCCCGAGCCCCCGGGGTCGGCCACGGCAAACCCGGCGAACAACAGCACCACCTCGGAGGGGATCGGGACGCACGCCGAGCCGAGCGCCATCAACAGGAAGACGGCGGGCAGGCCGCCGTCGCGGACGAGGTGCCACGTGGTCGTGACGACCGATTCGGTGACCGAGGCTAGGACGAGCATGGCGCGTCAACGATAGCCGCCCGCGAAGGCGGCGAGGGCCCCGTGAAGATCGTCTCACGGTCGGCGCCGGTACGGTCTTCCCGGTGCGCGTCTGGATCGACCTGACCAACAGCCCCCACGTGCTCGTGATGCGCCCGGTGATCGAGGTGCTGGAGGGCCAAGGGCACGAGGTGCGCGTCACCGCGCGCGACTTCGCCCAGACGCTCGGCCTGCTGCGCCGTTTCCAGATCCCCCACACCGCGATCGGACGCCACCGCGGCGAGCGGCTGGCCGCGAAGGCCGGCGGCCTCGCGCTGCGCTCCGCCGCGCTCACACGGTGGGCGCTGGCCGATGCGCGCACGCACGGTGGGCGCTTCGACGTCGCGCTCGGCCACGGCTCCAACGACGTGAGCGTCGCCGCCGCGGTGCTGCACATCCCGAGCGCGACGACGTTCGACTACGAGTGGGCCGCGGTGCAGCACCACGTCAACTGCCGCCTCGCCCGCGCGGTCGTCGTCCCCGACGCGATTCCCCCGGAGCGCCTGTACCGCTACGGCGCGCGCGGCAAGGTGCGCGCCTACGCGGGCCTCAAGGAGGAGTACTACCTCGCGGACTTCGAGCCTGACCCGGCGATCCTCGCGCAGCTGCAGCTCGACCCGCAGCGGCCGATCGTCGTGGTGCGCCCGCCGCCAGAGGTCTCGCTGTACCACCGCTTCGCCAACGACCTCTTCGCCCACGTTCTGGAGCGCCTGCGCGAGGCCGCGGCCGCCAACAAGGGGGTGCAGCCGGTGGTCCTGCCCCGCACCGCGGCCCAGCGTGAGCAATTGCGCCCCGGCGAAGGCTTCATCGTCCCCGAGCGCGCAATCGACGCCCAGTCGCTGATCGCTTGCTCCGACCTAGTGATCTCCGCCGGCGGCACGATGAACCGTGAGGCGGTCGCGCTCGGCGTCCCCGTCTACACCACCTTCGAGGGCCGCCTTGGCGCGGTGGACGAGCGGCTCATCGCCGAGGGCCGCCTGTTCAAGCTGCGCGACCCCGCCGAGCTCCCGCTGGCCAAGCGCCCACGGGATACGCGCAGGTCGGAG
Source organism: uncultured Solirubrobacterales bacterium (assembly GCA_963821775.1). Lineage (GTDB taxonomy): Bacteria > Actinomycetota > Thermoleophilia > Solirubrobacterales > Solirubrobacteraceae > Palsa-744. The sequence continues at coordinate 565,547 of CAWGFB010000004.1, forward strand.
GATCGCGTCAGGCGCGACCCGCGCGTGCTCGTGGACCTGCTGCTGTCGCCGCTCAGCGGCTGACGCTGGCTCAATACCGCCGCCCCCGCCGCCCCTCCCACCGCTCGATCGCCAGCCGGCACAGCCGGTCCACCAGCTCCGGGTACGGGACCCCCGACGCCTCCATCAGCTTCGCGTACACGCTCGTCGGCGTGAAGCCCGGCATCGTGTTGAGCTCGTTCACCAGCACCCGCACCCCTGCGTCGGGCCCCTCCACGAAGAAGTCCACGCGCGCGAGACCCTCGCAGCCGGTGAAGGCGAAAACCTCCAGCGCCAGCTCCTGGACTCGTGCGCGGGCGGCGTCGGAGATGCGGGCCGGGACCACGAGCTCCATGCCGCCCGGCTCGTACTTGGCGGCGTAGTCGTACCACTCGCCCGCGAGCACGATCTCGCCCGGCACCGAGGCGAGCGCGGGGCCGAGCACCGCGCACTCGACCTCGACCCCCGACGAGGCGGCCTCCACGATTACGAGCTCGTCGTGCGCAAAGGCCCGTTCCAGCGCGTCGCCCACCTGTACGGCGTCGGCGACCTTGACGATGCCTACGGAGGAGCCGAGGTGAGCGGGCTTGACGAACACGGGCAGGCCGAGCGCGGCGACCTCGCCGAGCACCTCCGTCGGGACGCGCCGCCAGCGCTCCGCGCGGGCGGCGACGAACCTCACCTGGGGGATCCCCTCGGCGGAGAGCAGCACTTTGCACAGCACCTTGTCCATGCACACCGCGGAGGCCGCGACCCCGGCGCCGACGTAGGGCACGTCGAGCGTCTCGAGCACACCCTGCACGGTGCCGTCCTCGCCGAAGGGACCGTGCAGCACCGGGAAGACGACGTCGGCGCCGAGCAGGCCTCCGCCGGGGCGCACCGTGAGGGGCTCCCCCTCGTGGCGCCAGGCGCCGTCGCGGCCGACCTCGACCCAGCTCACCCGGTGTCCGGCCTGCACCAGGCCCGCGCGCACGGCGCGGCCGGAGGCGAGCGAGACGTCGTGCTCGGAGGAGCGTCCGCCCGCGAGCAGCGCCACGGTGAGCGTCCCCGCGGCGGGCGCTTGGGGGATCTCGGCGGCGGTCGGGCTGCTCACAGGGCCGGGCGCGGCGGTCGGGGCCGCGGCCTGAGGCTCGGCGGCGCTCACGGAGCCGTCCCCGCTGTCGGCGCGGGCGAGGGCGTCGTGGTCGTGCTCGGCGCCGTGGTCGTGGGGGTCGTGCTCGGCGTCGTCGGCGTGGTCGTCGTGGACGTGCTGAGCACTCCCACGGTGAGCGTCACGGCCACGCCCTGCTTGGCCTTCGCGCCGCCGGCGGGGGACTGCTGCAGCACGAGCCCCGCTTCGGCTTCGGAGGTGACCGGGCTCGTGGTCGAGTGCACGGCGAAGCCGGCGCCGACCAGTTCGCCTTCGGCGCGTTCGCGCTTGTGGCCTACGACGCGCGGCACCGTGACTTCCTGCGGCGCCTTGACCACCACGAGGCTCACGGCCGTGCCGTTCGCCACCGCGGCGCCCGCGGCAGGGGACTGCGAGAGCACCGTGCCCGGTGCCTGGCCGGAGACTTCCCGGTGGGTGACTGCCCCCGGGCGCAGGCCCACGGCGCGCAGTGAGGCGCGCGCTTCGCCTTCGCTCTGGCCCGTCACTTCGGGCACGCTCACCTGCGCGGGGCCGGAGGAGACGACCACGGTCACGGGGCTGCCGGCCACCAGCGGCACGCCCTGGGCCGGTTCGGTGGAGATCACCTGACCGCTCGGCACCGAGGAGCTGGAGCGGGGCTGCACGGTCGGCTTGAGGTGCGCCTGCCGGAGCTTGCGCACCGCCTCGGCTTCCGTCAGGCCGTGCACGTAGGGGACCCCCACGCTCGCGGGGCCGTTGGAGACGACGACTTCGACGCGCGTCCCGCGCCGCACCGTCGTCCCGGCGGCGGGGGTCGTGGAGATCACGGCGCCGGCGGCGACGGTCGCAGAGGTTGCCGGTGACGTGTAGGGGACGAGGCCGGCCGCTCTGAGCGTGACCTCCGCGGAGGCTTCGGAGGCGCGGAGGACGTCGGGCACGGTCACGCGATGCGTACCGCCGGGCCCCAGCACCGCGAGCGCCACCGCGCCGGCCACGATCGCACACAGCAGCGCGCCCGCCGCCCACCACCACCAGCGGCGCCTGCGGCGCCGGGCGGCCTCCTCGGCGTCCTCCGCCGCGGGCGTCTGCGCCGCGGGCACCAGCAGCAGCGCGGTGGCGGTCGCGGGCGCCACCGGCCCGTTGGCGGCCGCCGCCGGGGGACGCCCGCCTCCGACCACACCCGTCGCGGCGGCCGCCAGGAGAGGCCCGCCCCGGGCCATCCTCGTCTCAGTCAACGCCGCGGCCCGCGGCGGCGCCCCGGGAAGGGCGGCGCGTACGTGTTCGAGCGCGCCGATGAACTCCTCCGCAGAGGCGAACCGCTCCGCGGGGTCCTTGGCGAGCGCCCGCAGCACGACGGCGTCGAGCTCCGGCGGGATCGCCCGCAGGGGCGAGGCGGCGGGCGCGCCGTCACTCACCGAAGGCGCGCCGGGGCCGGTGTGGGGCGGTGCGGCCGCGGGCGCGGCAGGGCCGTGGGCGGCCGCTCTCACCAGCGAGCTCGGCGGCGCGGCGGCTCGCGGAGAGGTGCTGCAGCGCGATCGCGACGACCGACTCGCCCTCGAACGGGACCGTGCCGGTGAGCAGCTCGTAGAGCATCACGCCGATCGCGTAGAGGTCGCTACGCGGCGCTGACCGGCGTGGCCCTGCGCCTGCTCGGGCGAGAGGTAGCGGGCGGTGCCCATGATCGAGCCGGTCTGCGTGATCTCCGAGGCGCCCGCGCGGGCGATCCCGAAGTCGGTGACCTTGACGCGGCCCTCCTCGTCGAGGATCACGTTGTGCGGCTTGAGGTCGCGGTGGACGACGCCGCGGCGGTGGGCGAAGCGCGCGGCGCGCAGGACCTGCTCGGTGATCTCGATCGCGCGGTCGGGTCGCAGCGGCGCCTCCTCGCGCACGATCGAGTCCAGCGAGCGGCCCGTCGAGGTACTCCATCGCGATGTAGTAGGTGCCGTCCCACTCGCCGCGGTCGTAGATCGCTGACGATGTTCGCGTGCGAGAGCGCCGGCGGCGCTCGAGGCCTCGCGGCGGAAGCGCTCGACGAACTCCTGGTCTTCGGCGAAGCGCTCGTGCAGCAGCTTGACCGCGACGTGGCGGCCGAGCTGCTGGTCGTCGGCGCAGTAGACGTCGGCCATGCCGCCCGAGCCGACGCGCGAGATCACCCGGTAGCGGCCGTCGATCATCGTGCCGGGGTCAATCATGGAGCAGCGCTTTCCATCACCGCGCCTGCGCGATCGGCGCGGCGAACGTGGCGCCGAAGCCCCGGCACGTCCTTGAGCGTCACGGCGATCGCGACGCGTGGGGTTCGCGACGGGCGCGTAGGCGATGAACCAGACGTTGTTGAGTCGCCGTGCCGATGCTCGCGTCTGCGCGGTGCCGGTCTTGCCGGCGACCTGACGCCGGGGATCGCGCCGCGCGTGCCGGTGCCTTCCTTGACGACGCTTCCATCATCCGCCGACTGCGGCCGCGGTCGAGGGCTTCATCACGACGCCTGCACGCGCGGGGCGACCGTCTGCACGGTCCGGCCGTCGGGGTTGACGATCTCGCTCGGTCAGGTGGGGCACCATCAGCCGGCCGTGGTTGGCGACGGCGGCGGCGACCATCGCCATCTGCAGCGGCGTGACCTCGAGTCTGTCCTCGCCGATGCCGACGCGCCCGACGTCGACCGCGGGCTGGTCGGCGCGAGCAGGTGCCCGCTGGTCGTACGACGCCGCTGGCCGACATCTCGTCCGGCGGGTAGTCGATCTGCGGCTGCGGTAGAAGCCGAAGCGGTGCATGTAGCCGCGCAGCGTCGGCGCGCCGACGCTGTTCGGCCGACCTGCGCCCACACGGTGTTGATCGAGTTGCGTGAGCGCGTAGCGTGAGCGTGATCGGGCCGTAGCTTGTCGCTGTCGTCGTTGCTGAGCGGCACGCCCGAGACCGACGATGCCGTTGCGCCCGCTGACGCGTCGAGTCGGGCGTGTAGGCGCCGGTGTCGATCGCGGCGATGGCGGTCACGACCTTGAAGGTCGAGCCCGGCGCGTAGCCGTACTGCGCGGCGCGGTTGACGAGCGGCTGTCCGCGGGGTCGCGTGCGCGAGCCCTTCATACGCGGCGGACGAGCGCAGCGCGTTCGGGTCGTAGCTCGGGCTGGAGGCGATCACCGTCACCGCGCCCGTGCCGGTTCGACGCGCCACGACCGCGCCTGCGTAGCCGCCGAGCGCTGCCAGGCGACGCGCTGGGCGGCGGGTCGAGCGTGGTGACGACCTTCGTCGCCCTCGGTGCCTTGCCCTGGAGCTGGTTGAGGATCGTCTGCAGTTCGTTCGGCTGCGTCTGCCCGGCGAGGGGCCGTTGCGGTAGCGCTCCAGGCCCGTGCGCCCGAGCGTGAGCGGGTAGTAGTAGCCGATCGGCTGGGCGAACAGCGAGCCGGTCGGGTAGGTCCGCTCGTAGCGCCTTCGCGCTGCGCACGCTGCGCGCGAGCACCGTGCCGTCGGCGGCGAGGATCGCGCCGCGCTGGATGCGCTCCTGCTCGAGCAGCGCGCGCTTGTTGAGCGGGTTTTCGCGCAGCGCGCTCGCTTCGAACACCGTCCAGCGCGAGGTGAACGCGACGAGCAGCGCGAACAGCACGACGACCAGCCCGAACAGGCGCAGGATCGGCCGGTTCACGGCGCGCGGCGCTCCATTCGAGTTGGCCCAGTTCGAGGCTGCGCACCAGCGACGGCGGCGTCCGCTTCGAGCGCAGCTCGTGGTTGAGCAGCATGCTGTCTCGCGCGGGCTCGAGCGTGGAGGCGCTCACGCCGGAGACGAAGTAGCGGCGTGTAGAGGCGCACGCCGCCGCGGGAGCGTGTAGGGCAGGCCCGCGAACATCGTCACCAGGCCGCGGCGTCGGTGCCGATGAAGTACACCGACTGCAGCGCCAGTACGCGCGCCGAGCCGCGAGCACGCCGAGCACCACCAGCGCGATCGCGACGCAGCGCGCCGCGCGCGGCGCGGTGCGAGCGGCGCGCGACGGCGGCCGCCCGGCGCGCGTCCCCGCGGCCGGCCGGGCACGGCGCGTGCGCGTAGGCGTGCCGGCGCGGTCGCCGGGGCCGCCGCGGCGACGCGTCGTCGCGCGGCGGCGCCGGTCGCGCCGCCTGCGGGCGCGGCGGTGCGGCGGCGGGCTCGCCGGCGATCGCGGCGTCCGTCGATCGCGCCCTGCTCGGCCGCGCCGCCGGTGGCCGCCGGCACCTCGACCTCCTCGAGGCGGAACAGCACGACCGTGACGTTGTCGCGCCCGCCCGCCTCGTTGGCGGCCGCGATCAGCGCCTCGCCGGCGTCGCGCAGGCTCGGCGCGTGGGCGCGCAGGAGCTCGCCGATCGCGCCTCGGCGACCATCGACGTGAGGCCGTCGCTGCACAGCAGGTAGACGTCGCCGCCGCGCGCGCGGAACGGAGCGCGTGTCGACCTCGACGTCGGGCTCGGGGCCGAGCGCGCGCGTGATGATCGAGCGCTGCGGGTGCTCCTCGGCTTCCTCGGGGGTGAGCCGGCCCTGGCGCATCAGCTCGTCGACGAGCGAGTGGTCGTCGGTGAGGCGCAGCAGCTCGCCGTCGCGCAGGCAGTAGGCGCGGCTGTCGCCCGACGTGCGCGATCGCGACCTCCTCCTCGCCGACGTAGACGGCGGTGAGCGTCGTGCCCATGCCGGCCTGCTCGGCGTTGGCGTGCGAGAGCGCGTGGATGCGCGCGTTGGCCGCGCTGCGCGCAGCGCGGCGAGGCTCGCGCTCCGGGTGCCGTCGGCGTCGGCGAGGCCCGTCGTGCGAAGGTCTCGACCGCGATCTGCGAGGCGACCTCGCCGGCCTGCGCGCCGCCCATGCCGTCGGCGACCACGAACAGCGGCGCGCGCGCGAGCAGGGAGTCCTCGTTGGCGCGCCGCTGGCGACCCGGTGTCGGTGCCCGCGTACTGCTCGGCGACGCGCAGCATCAGCGGCCCTCGGGCGCTCGAAGGGTGAGACTCGCTGTCGCCGATCCGCACGCGATCGCCGGTCGCCGGGGTGCAGCGGGCGCGGCGGTCTCCAGCAGCTCCTCGTTGAGGTAGGTGCCGTTGGTCGAGCCGAGGTCCTCGAGCACGAGCGACGCCGGCCTGCTCGTAGACGCGCGCGTGGCGCGAGGAGGCGAAGGGGTCCTCGAGGCGGATCTCGGCGCGGTCGCCGCGGCCGAGCACGACGTCGCCGTCGAGGTCGTAGATCATCCCCGGCTCGTGCCCGGGCGCGCGCTCGACGACCAGGCGCGGCGTGCGGCGCGACGAGGTCGGCGCGGCCCGGCGCGGAGGCGGAGTGAAGGCCGGTCGCGTCCAGCGGCGCGCCGGCCACGCCGCGGTCGGCCGGCCGCTGCGCGCCGCGGCCGCGCCGCGCAGGTCGCGCAGCGCGCTGCGCGCGACCCACAGCAGGAACAGGTACAGCACGGCGAGGAAGCCGAACTTGAGCGCCACCGAGACCGGCTGCAAGCGTGGTCATCGCAGCTCGAACGCGACCTCGGTCGAGCCGAGCTCGATGCGGTCCCCCGGCGTGCAGCGGGTGCCGGCGGCAGCGGCTGGCCGTTGAGGAGCACGCCGTTGGTCGAGCCGAGGTCCTCGATCGTCCAGCCCGTCGCCGGCCGGGCGGATCGGGCGTGCCGGCGTGAGACCCCGGCGTCGTCGAGCACGATGTCGCAGTCGCGGCTGCGGCCGAGCGACGGCGCCGCCGGGCGCGATCAGCAGGCGGCGGCCGTCGAGCAGCAGCATCGCGCGGGAGGGCCGGACCTCCTCCCCGGCGGGCTCGCGCAGACGGCGCGCGTCGCCGAAAATGAGCGTCTCGCCGCGGCCCTGGCGGGGACCGGCCTCGCTTCACCGGGGCGGGCCGCGCTGCGCCGCGGACCGCAGGCCCCTCCGCGCCACGGCCGCCCGGCCCCTCCCCGCCGCGGCCTCCCAACTCCTCCCTACCGTGGTCCGCCCCGCCGTGGTCGGCCCCGCCTGGTCGGCCCCGCCCTGCTCCGCCGGCTCCCCGTGCGGCCGTCGGGCCGCACCAACCGCGCCTGGATGCCGAACTCCCCGAGCGCGAGCGCGAGTCGGTGTGGAAGGCGATCGCGGGGGGCGAGGCGAGCGCAGGCCCTCGGCGCGGGCGTGCTCGAGCAGGTAGGCGCACAGCTCGTCGAGCAGCCTCCTCCTCGACGCCCTCGTAGCGAGCGCGGTCGCGCGGGGAGAGCCACACGGCGTACTCGTTGGGCGCGTACACGCGCGACACCGAGACGGTGCGGTGGGCGTCCATCTCGCGCGCGAGCTTGCGCGCGAGTTCCATGGGCCGCACCTCGGAGCGGAAGAGGCGTCCGAAGACGCCCTCCACGAGCGAGGTGAGCACGGTCTCGAAGCTCTTCAGCGGGTTCATGGTGTGTTCGCGGCGGCGGCCCACCCGCGGCGGCGGGGCGCGCCGCGACGACACTCACTTTAAGGCCACTCACCCACCGGCTGTCGCCACCGGGCCGCGCAGCGCGCGGGCGACGACGGCGAGCAGCGTGCCGAGCGCGGCTCCGAGGACCACCTCGCGCGCGGATGGGACCGCGCCGTGCGGGAGCGGCACGTCGCGGCGCAGCGCCACCGTCGCGGCCACCACCGCTCCAGCCCACACGATCGCGGCGAGCGCGTCGAGCGTCGCGGCGCGCCCGCGCACCAGCCACGGCAGCGCTGCGGCGGCGAGCGCCCACAGCGCGAGCCCCGCCACCAGCCCGAGGCTCGGCAGGCGCAACGCCGCGCGGGCGGCGCTCGCGCCGGAGCCGTGCGGCAGGCCGGCGAGGCACAGCCACCACCAGCCCAGCGCCCCCAACAGCGCGCGCACACGCCATCGGGTGGCCTGGCCGGCGAGCGCGGGGTAGGCGGCGGCGAGACCCGCGAGGCCGAGCGCGGGCGCGAGTGCGGGCGCGAGCCACCGTGGGCCGGGGCGCCGCGCGGCCCCCACGAGGGGCGCCACCGCGCACACCGCCGCCACCGCCGCGCCGGGGTAGCCGGCGGTGAGCAGCCACACGCTCCCCGCTGCCGTCGCGGCGAGCCAGGCCAGGCGCGGGAGGGTGAGCCGGCCACGGGGGGAGTGAGCCTCCTCGGAGGTCTCAGCGGGGGGCGCCCAGGCGTGCTCGGCAGCGGCCTCGTCGGAGCTCTCGCAGGGCGTGGCCGGGGGCTCCGGCTGGTGTGCAGGCTGTCGTCGCCGCGCATGCCACCCCGCCGGGCGCAGGTCCGCGGCGAGCGTGTCCCGCAGCTCGGCCAACGAGCCCCGCGCGGCGGGGTCGGGGTCGAGCGCCCGGTCGAGCGCGCGGGCGAGGGGGCGCGGCAGGTCGCGGCGGTGGCGCTCGAGCGGGGGCAGCGCGCAGCCGAGGCGCCGCGCGGTGGCGGCGGGCGTGGGGCCGCGCACGGGGTTGACGCCCGTGAGCGCCTCGTACAGCACGAGCGCAAGCGCGTACAGGTCGGCCCGCGCGTCCACGGCGGCGCCGTCGAGCTGCTCGGGGGCCATGTACGCGAGCGTGCCGAGCACGTCGCCGGTACGCGTGAGGCCCTGCTCGCCGGCGAGCAGGGCGCCGCCGAAGTCGGTCAGCTTCGCGGGCGCGCCCCCGGCGTCCAACCCCCCCGCAGGCACGAGCACGTTGGAGGGCTTCAGGTCGCGGTGCACGACCCCTCGCGCGTGCGCGTGCGCGAGCGCGTCGGCGAGCGCCGTGCCGATCTCCAGCACCTCCTCGTCGGCGAGCGCGTCGGCGGCGATCAGCTCGGCGAGCGTGGCGCCCTCCACAAGCTCCGAGACGAGGTAGCACCACCCCTCCTCGACCCGCGCCTCGTACAGCGCGACGATCGCGGGGTGGGCCAGGCGCGCGGCTGCCTGCGCCTCGCGCGCGGCCCGCGCGCGATCCTCGCCCGCAGGCAGGGGGATCGCCTTCACGGCGACCGCGCGGTGCAGCTGCGTGTCCTCGGCGCGCCACACGACCCCGAAGCCCCCGGCGCCCAGGCGCTCGGAGAGCAGGTAGCGCCCGCCGAGCACCGCCCCGGCCGCGGCGGGCCCGGCGGGTCCGGCCGCGGCGCCGGCGGGTCCCTCCTGCACCCACGCCTGGCCGTCCGTCAACTCCTCGCCGGCGCCCTGCGCGCGCGCGGCCTCGACCCGTGCCCGCCGGCCAGCCGGGGCGATCAGCGTGTCGTGCAGGCTCACCGCCTGGAGCCTTCGCCACGCGCGCGCGCCGCCCTGCCGCTGGGGCAGGAAAACGGGCGGTGAGCGAGAAGTTGCAGAGGTGGCCGGGAGGCCGGCGACCGGAGGGGCGTTCATACTGGGCTCTTCCGTGTAGAGGGCGACGCACGGCGGCGCCCTCCCAAGCAGAGGAGCAGGCGTGTCGTTCTTCGACGATGACGAGGGAGGCCCGCCACGGCCGGCCGCAGCGGGCGCCGGTCGGGGGGCAGGCGCGCGCCCACGTCCGCGTGCGCCGCGACGGCCGGCGGCGCACGTGGGGCACGTCGATCGCCACACGGCGCTGGTTCGCCGCCGGGTCGCCGCGGGCGTCGGGGTGGTGGTGCTCATCGTGATCGTGCTGCTCATCGACGGCTGCCTGAAGAGCGGCACCGAAGAAGCGCTCCGCACCTACAACCGCGAAGCGGGCCAGCTCGTGCAGGCATCCGACTCGCAGGTGTCGGCGCCGCTCTTCAAGACGCTCGCCGGCGCGTCGAGCGCCTCGTCGCTGGCCGTGGAGGAACAGGTCGACCAGCTGCGCGCGCAGGCGCAGAGCCAGGCCGCGCAGGCGCGGGCGGTGAGCGTGCCCGGAGCGATGGCGGCGGCGCAGCGCAACCTCACGCTCGTGCTCAACCTGCGCGAAGAGGCGCTCGCCAAGGTCGCCGGGCTCGTGCGCACCGCACTGAGCGGACAGACCCAGGGCCAGCGGGCGAGCGCGGAGATCGCCGGGGCGATGGAGGAGCTGCTGGCCTCCGACGTGGTGTACTCCCAGCGCGTCGCGCCGCTGATCCAGCAGGAACTGGCGGCGGCCGGAGTGCACGGCGAAAGCACGGCAAGCACGCAGAGCGTGCCGAATCTCGGGTGGCTGGACCCGAGCACGGTGCAGCAGCGCCTCACGGGCAAGTCCTCGGGCTCCTCGCAGAGCGGGCCGATCGCGCCGGGCACCCACGGCTCCTCTCTGACGGGGGTGAGCGTGGGCTCCACGACGCTGCAGCCGGAAGCGACGGGCACCGTCAACCACCTCGCCACGGGTCCCAACCCGACGTTCACCGTGGCCGTCGAAGACTCGGGCTCCAACTCCGAGACCGACGTGGGCGTAGAAGTCACCGTCACGGCCGGCGGCCGGCAGTACAAGCACACGCAGACGATCCCCCGCACCGAACCGGGTGTCCCCTCGAAAGTGAACGTCCCCGTGGAAGGCGTGCCCCTGGAAGCCGCGGCGAGCGTGAAGGTGTATGTGCTGCCGGTCCCGGGCGAGACGAACCTCGAAAACAACAAGGGCTCATACCTGGCGGTGTTCGGCAAGTAGTCAGGGCTGAGCACACAGCCGAGCGCTCGGGTACTCACTCAACCCGCGCCGCGCTCCGCCAACTCCGCGCACAACGCCCACAGGGGGGTTGCCCTCCTCACCTCGCGGCGCAGTCGCTCACCCCGGTGAGCCGGGATGCGCTCGATCGCCCCGAACGCCTCTCGGAGACGGTCGAGGTCCTTCCTGGTCGCGGATGCGCTGGGAGGCGCGACGTGCGCCTCGCGGGCCGCCGCGGCGAGCAGGTCGGAGACATCGTCGAAGAGGAAGGTCTCGTCGAGAGCAGCGATCGCCAGGCACGTCTCGACCAGGAAGTCTCGCCCGAACGCTGCCTTGGAAAGGCGGCGGACCCGCTCGGCGTGCACGAGTGCCACAAAAAGAGCTGTCCTACTCACAGTCTACTCTCCACATCGTACACCAGGCATCAACTCGTAACCAAACCCCGTGCCGCCGCCGATGAAGAGCCGATGACGAACTCCCAGACCCCGTCAAAAGCCCCGCCCGCGGAGTCACGCGACGAGCTATCCTCGGGGGGCAAGCAGACGCGAGTGGCCGCCGGTGTCCCACAGGCGGCCGGCCCGGAGCCGCCCATGAGCTACACGTTCAAGATCTTCCGCGACTGGAGCGGGATGTACCGATGGTTGCTGACAGACCAGGCGGGCCATCGCGTGAAGGCATCGAGTCTGGGCTTCGCAGCGTTGTCGGGGGCGTTCCGCGACGCTGAGGTCATGCGCACCGGCCAATACGCCGGCGCCAGGATCCGCGACGAAACGAGGCGATAGGCGCGGCGGGGCCCGCCGGCTCATCCCAACTGCTTCAGCTCTTTCATCTCGCCCTGCCCCGGATGGTGGCAGGCGCTGCGCCGGACGGCAATTTTCTGGAACGCCTCCGCATCGCCCAGGCCGATCGCGGACGTCTGTTTGTCCATGATCTGCTCGTCGATCACCTTGTGGACGGCGCGTTCGGTCCTGCCGACCTCCTGCGCCTTGTCTGCCAGCGCGTTGGCGAGCTCGACCAGCTCCCCGCGCACGTAGAGCTGGGTTTTCTCGGCGAGTCGCGTGATGGCCGCAGGCCACGGCTCGCCTTCGAGGGCCTCCGAGGACAGCGTGTCTTCAAGCTGGCGGCGGATGATGTTTTCACGCTGTTCCTGGTCCGGCCAGCTGACCCCCACCACCCGGTCGATGCGGCCGATCCGCCCCGCCGCGGGGTCGATCTGGTCGAAGTAGTTCGTGGCGATAACGAAAAAGGCCTGTCCGTTGTCGCGCAGGTCCTGGAGCTTCGGGAGCATGCTCGCGGTCATGAACGCCGAGATCGAGCGGATTGCCTCGTTGCTGCTGTTCCCGGCGTCCACCGCCCCTCCGCGGGCGCGGAAAAGCTCGTCGCACTCGTCGAAGAGGACCACGACCCTGACGAGGTCCCGCAGGTGGGCGAAGACCTCGATCGCGCGGCGCTCCACGTGCTCGAGGCCGTCCCTGATGAACGTGCCGGGACTCAGCGTGACCAGCGGCCACTCCAGGCCCTGCGCCATCGACTTGACGATCGTCGTCTTGGTGGTGCCCGGCGGACCGAACAGGATCGCCGACATCGACTCGGTGCGCACCCACGGCCGCAGATCCTGCTGTGTCTTTACCAGTGCTTTCTCCACGAAGTGCTCGTTCAGATACGGGAGGATGGTGTTGACGTGGTCGGGCTCGTTGTCCTTCATGTACTGCTCCCACTTCAGGAAGTCCGGCATGTGGTCCGACGGACTCCACACGTCCTCCCCGAAGTACTCCAGCGCACGGGCGTTGCGCTCCTGCTCGGCGACGGCGCGCGTCACGACCGTCAGCCGCAGGGCCGCGGCGGTGGCCTTCGCCTCGACCTGCGTGTGGCCGTAGACGTGCTCGGTGTCCCAACCCACGATGGGAAGGCCGGGCAATCCGGGAGGGTCTCCGGCGGCGAGCGGGACACGGCTCTCACGCACGTAGTCCACGGATCGCTGCAAGGCCTGGGCGACCTCGGGGGGAAGACGATCGACGGCTCCCGGAAGCCTGTTGAGGTAGAAGACAGCTTCCGCGAAGGCGAGCCCTACCTCCTGGCTGGAGATGACGAGCGGTCCCCCGGTGTCAGGGTCGACGTGACGCCCGATGACGCGGCCCTGCGGCCAGTCTCCACGATGGCTCTGGCCAACCGCGGCGGCGGCCAGCGCCTCGACTACGTAGCGTGGGTCGAGATCGTCGAACGCAAGGATCCCGGCGCAGAAGACGAGTGCGACGTTCTCCCCATCGCGGACGGTGCCAATGCGGCCGCGGGCCAGCAGGCGCTCGGTCAGATCCCGCACCGCGCGCTTGAGGGACGACAGCTCAGCATCCACGAGTTTGTGCTCACTCTTTGACTCCGGGCCGGCGAGCAGGAGGGCGCCCAGCGACAGCCCGCGCGCAACCTGGTAGGCGGCGTAAGGATGCGCTCGCATGGTCGCCAGCCAGTCGTTCGACACGAGGGCTCGGGCCTGGAGGAGCAATGTGGCAAGGAGGCCAGGGTCGAGCTTGGCGGCCGGCGTCGGGTCTACCAGGCGTGCGCGGACGTGGGCCGCCGCCACCGCCGCCACCGCAGTGGGGAGCACGCGCACCAGGGGCTTTGCCCCCATGTCAGACTCCACGGACCTGCCGATGCGTGCGAGCTCCTCGTGGTCGTAGACCAGCTCCTCCTTCAGGGCCTGCAGCACCGAGATGGGGTCGGGCTCGGCAAGTTGACTGCTCAGGTCCTTCCTCCAGTCGATCGGGCGCGCCCACTCCCGCCCCCGGTCGCACAGGTCCAGGATCGCCTCGGTTGCAATGTGGGAGGCGACCGCTTCGACGGGGCCATACCCGTCGTACTTGGATATGGCCGAGCGGAACTCCCCGGTGTTTTTCTCCTTCAGATCGAACAAGGCTCCCCACGCCTGCTCGACAAGCCTGGGCCACGCAGGACTCATCCCCGGCCAATCGTTTTCAGTCATGCTCCCCCTTGCTGGAGCCTGGGACCCTATCGCAAAGGTTGGCAAGACGGCTAGTACCGGACTTGTTCACGTGGAGGACGCAACACAGGCACGGGACGCCTCGCTGGACGAAGCCCGTGCAGCTCGCGTCAACAGCGCCGACTCGAACCGCGGCTGGAACCCGTCCCGCCCAGCTATGTCATAAGTTGTGCGGATGCTGGCCTCGCTGACCGACACCCAGGGCATCGTCGCGATCGCCGCCGCGGCGGTCGCGGTGGCGGCGGCCGTCGGGTGCGTGGCGCTGGCGCTGGCGCTGCGCCGCCTGCGCGCCGCGCAGCGCGTGGTGCTCGGCGAGCACGGCGAGCGCGACCTCGTCGCGCATGCCGCGGCGCTGCAGGGGGCCTTCGAGGCTCTGCGCGAGTACGACGGGCGAGGTCGCCGAGCGCCTGGAGGCGCGGCTCGCCGCGGCCGAGCGGCGCCTCGGCGGCGCGGTCGCGCACCGCGCGCTCGTGCGCTACGACGCCTACAACGAGATGTCCGGCCACCAGTCGCTCTCGATCGCGCTGCTCGACGCCAACCGCTCGGGGATCGTGCTCTCCTCGATCCACCATCGCGACCAGGCGCGCCTGTACGCCAAGCAGGTGCACGCCGGCGCCGCCGAGCTCGCGCTCTCCCCGAGGAGGAGGAGGCGCTGCGCCTCGCGCTGCCTCGGCGCGGTGCGTCGGCGGCGGCGCGCGTAGCGCCGGCGACCGCAGGCCGGCCGCTGCGCGTCGGCTACCTCGGCCCGAGGGCACCTTCAGCCAGCAGGCGCTGCTCGGCCAGCGCGCGCCCCGGAGCGGTGCGAGCCGGTGCCGCTGGCGACGCTCTACGACACGGTGATGGCGGTCCGGACGGCGACGTCGGTGGGCGCTCGGTGCCGATCGAGAACTCGCTCGAGGGCTCGGTCGACGTGACGCTCGACACGCTCGCGACCGACGCGCCGGGCGTCGAGATCGTCGGCGAGACGGTCGCCGAGATCCGCAACTGCCTGATCGCGGCCGGCGCCGCTCGACGCTCGGCGGCGATCGAGACCGTCTGTCTCGCACCCGCAGGCCGACGGGCCAGTGCGCGCACTTCCTGCGCAGCGAGCTGGCGCGGGCGCAGGTGATCGCGGCGAGCTCGACCGCCGAGGCGGTGCGCAGCGTCGTGGCCGAGCCCGCCGGCGCCGCTGGGCGGCGCTCGGCAACCGCCTCGCGGCCGCGCTCTACGGCGCGCGCGATCCTGCTCGAGGACGTCGACGACCACGACGGCAACCAGACGCGCTTCGTCTGGCTGGCAGCCCAGCGGCGCGGGCGCCGGCGACGCGGCGCGCCGCGCGCGCTGCGGCGGCGGCCGAGCGCGGCAGAAGACGTCGATCGTCTTCTGGGGCGCCGGCGACGGAGCGCGCCGGCTGGCTCGTGCGGCTGCCTCGCACGAGTTCGCCGAGCGCGGAGATCAGCCTGACGCGGATCGAGTCGCGGCCGCGGCGGATCGGGCTCGGCCACTACATGTTCTTCGCCGACTTCGAGGGCGCGACGGAGGACCCGACGGTCGCGGCGGCGGTCGAGGGGCTGCGCGCAGCGCTGCGAGGAGGTGCGCGTGCTGGGCTCCTACCGCCGCCGCCGCGCCTGTGCCGGCGCCCCAGCCGACAGCGGCGCGGGTGAGCGCCCGTGTCGTCCAGCGCCGCCATGGACGGCTCCGCCGGGGCGATGCGGCGGTCGCTACACTCGCGCCTGCGGATGGCAGCACCGCCGTGCCACCAGCCACCGCCGGTCCGCGTCGCCCGACGAGCACCGGCGACGCGGGCGTGACGGTGGCCGGGTGCTCGTGCTCAACGCGACCTACGAGCCGATCAACGTGTGCACGGTGCGGCGCGCGATCGTGCTGCTGCTCAAGGAGCGGGCCGAGGTGCTCGAGCGCGGGCACGCGCAGACGCTGCACTCCGAGCGCACGACGTTCGCGCGGCCGTTCGTGATCCGCCTCGTCGAGCTACGTGCGCGTGCCGCGCGACGCCCACCGCCGCAAGATCACCCGCCGCGCGGTGTTCGCGCGCGACGAGCTGGACGTGCCAGTACTGCGGCGCGCGCTCGAACCTCACGGTCGACCACGTGATCCCGCGCTCCAAGGGCGGCCCGTCGAGCTGGGAGAACATCGTCGCCTCGTGCGCGCCCGTGCAACCGCCGCAAGGGCGACCGCACGCCGGCGCAGGCGGACATGCACCCCCGCCACGCGCCGCGCACGCCGCGCGCGGAGATCTTCATCCACGTCTCGAGCCCGACGATCCCGGCAGCCTGGCGGCGTACCTACCGCGGCGGCGTAGGCGGGCCTCGAGTTCGCCGCGCGCATGCGCCCGGCGCGACGACGTCGGGCGTCGCCGACCGTGCATGCACGGGCGCCGGAGGCGCACGCGCCGAAGAGCGCCCACCGCCTCAGCAACGTGTGCTGGACGCCCTCGCACAGGCGCTGCTTGCTGCGCACTCGACCGGACGAACGAGACGGCGCGTGCCGGAGGGACAAGGTCCGGCGGCCGTTCGACGGTGGTCCGGGTTGGATTCCGCTAAGCGGGTCCAGCCACTGTCCGACCTAGCGGCCGGCCACCTCCAGGGTCCCGCAAGAACTGTCAGCCAAGTGAGGACCACCTCCTTTCTCTGGTCCCGCAGAGTAGCGAACGCGAGGATGACCGTCACTCGTCGCCCGGCTCGGCGCCGTTCGGCGGGCGCGTCACTCGGCCTCGGTCGTCGACCGCGGATGCGGCCTCGCACAGCGCTCGCGCTCGTCCGCCGTCGCACGACGCTCGTCGGCGTCCTCCTCGTCGCGGTCTCGACGACCAGCGCGACGGCGCTGACGGTGTCGTCGTCCTTGAGGTTCATCAGCCGCACGCCCTGGGAGGCGCGGCCGTAGCGGTTGATGCCCGCGCACGGGGGTGCGCTGCACCATGCCGCCGGCGCTGATGAAGACGAGCTCCTCGTGCTCGCGCACGACCAGCGCGCCGGCGAGCGCGCCCTTGCTCTCGGTCAGCGGCGATCGTCTTGACGCCCATCGTGCCGCGGCCCTTGCGCGGGTAGTCGCTGAGCGCGGTGCGCTTGCCGTAGCCGTTCTCGGTCACGACGAGCAGCTCCTGGTCGTCGCGGGCGACGTCCATCGCGAGCACGTGGTTGCCGCCTCTGCGAGACGTTCATGCCCGTGCATGCCGCCGGTGGCGCGGCCCATCGAGCGCACCTGCGACTCGTGGAAGCGCGCGGCCTGGCCGGAGCGCGAGACCATCAGGATGTCGTCGTCGCCGCGTGGTGCGGCGCACGGCGACCAGCTCGTCGTCGTCGCGGATGTTGATCGCGATGATGCCGTCGGCGTTGATCGGCGTGTTGTAGGCGCCGAACTCGGTCTTCTTGACGATGCCCGTCGCGGGTCGCGAAGACGAGGTAAGCGCCCTCGCGTGTAGTCGCGCGTGGAGAGCACCGACTGCACGCGCTCGCCCTCGCGCAGCGGCAGCATGTTGACGAGCGCGCGGCCCTTCGCGGTGCGCGAGGCCTCGGGCAGTTCGTAGACCTTCGAGCGGTAGACCTTGCCGCGGTTGGTGAAGAACAGCAGGTAGTCGTGGGTCGAGCAGATGAACAGGTGCTCGATGAAGTCGCCGTCCTTCAGGTCCATGCCCGCTCACGCCGCGCCCGCCGCGGTGCTGCTGGCGGTAGGTGTCGAGCGGCAGCGACTTGATGTAGCCGGAGTGGGTGATCGTGATCACCATCTGCTGGTCGGCGATCAGGTCCTCGATGTCGATCTCGCCCTCGGCGTGCGACGATCTCGGTGCGGCGCTCGTCGCCGAAGCGCTCGCGGATCTCGAGCAGCTCCTCCTTGATGATCGCCAGCACGCGCAGCTCGTCGCCGAGGATCGCGCGCAGCTCGCGCGATCCGCTCGACGATGTCGGCGTGCTCCTGCTTGATCTGGTCGGACTCGAGCGCGGTCAGCTGCGAGAGGCGCAGGTCGAGGATCGCCTGGGCCTGGATCAGCTGACAGCTCGAAGCGCTCGATCAGCTGCTCGCGCGCGGTCTCGCGGTCGCGCGGCGGCGCGGATCAGCGCGATCACCTCGTCGAGGTTCTCGAGCGCGATCAGCAGGCCCTCGAGGATGTGCGCGCGCGCCTCGCGCTGCGGCGAGCTCGTGCTTGGTGCGGCGCACGATCACCTCGCGCTGGTGCTCGACGTAGTGGTGGATCATCGTCGCGCAGCGAGAGCGTGCGCGGCACGCCGTCGACGAGCGCGACCATGTTCACGCCGAAGGTGGTCTGCATCGGCGTGTGCTTGAAGAGCTTGTTGAGCGACGACCTTCGGGATCGCGTCGCGCTTGAGCTCGATCACGACGCGCATGCCGCGCTTGTCGGACTCGTCGCGCAGGTCGGAGATCTCGGGGATCCGCTTGTCGCTGGACGAGCTCGGCGATCTTGCTCGATCAGGCCCGTTGTCGCCGCCCTTCTTGACCATGTAGGGCAGCTCGGTGACGATGATCGCCTCCTTGCCGCTGCTTGAGCGGCTCGATGTGGGCCTTCGCCTGCACGCGCACGCGGCCGCGGCCGGTCTCGTAGGCGTCGCGGATGCCGGCGCGCCCGAGGATCATGCCCGCCGGTCGGGAAGTCCGGGCCCTTGACGTGCTGCATCAGCTCCTCGATCGTCGATGCCAGGGTCCTCGATGTAGGCGACGGTGGCGTCGATCACCTCGCGCAGGTTGTGCGGCGGGATGTTCGTCGCCATGCCGACGGCGATGCCGGAGGAGCCGTTGACGAGCAGGTTCGGGAAGCGCGCCGGCAGCACGAGCGGCTCCTGCCGCGGCTCGTCGTAGTTGGGCACGAAGTCGACCGTGTCCATGTCGAGGTCGCGCAGCATCTCCATCGCGAGCGGCGCGAGGCGGGCCTCGGTGTAGCGCATGGCGGCGGCCGGGTCGTCGTCGACCGAGCCGAAGTTGCCCTGGCCGTCGACGAGCGGGTAGCGCATCGAGAAGTCCTGCGCCAGCCGCACCAGCGTGTCGTAGATCGCGGCGTCGCCGTGCGGGTGGTAGTTGCCCATCACCTCGCCGACGATCTTCGACGCACTTCGCGCAGCGCGCGGGTCGGGCGCGAGGCCGAGCTCGTTCATCGCCGAAGAGGACGCGGCGGTGGACCGGCTTGAGCCCGTCGCGCACGTCGGGCAGCGCGCGCGACGACGATCACCGACATCGCGTAGTCGAGGAACGCGGTGCGCATCTCGTCCTCGAGCGCGCGCGGCTCGATGTTGCCGCCGCCGAGGACACCTCAGCGCTCGGCCATCGGCTGCTCACCTCCTCGACGGCTCAGACATCGAGGTTGGCCACGAGCCGCGCGTTGCGCTCGATGAAGTGCGCGGCGCGGCTCGACCTGGTCGCCCATCAGCATCGAGAAGACCTGGTCGGCCTCGATCGGCGTCGTCGATCGTGACCTGCGCGAGCGTGCGGCGGCTCGGGTCCATCGTCGTCTCCGCCGAGCTGGTCGGCGTTCATCTCGCCGAGGCCCTTGAAGCGGTCGCAGGTCGACGCCCTTCTGCGACGAGCGTCAGCACGGCGCGCGCGCAGGTCCTCGAAGGTCGCGCGCGATCTCGCGGGCGTCGCCGAGGCGGACTCGAACGGCGGCGTGCCGGCCAGCTCGACGAGCGCTGCGTGGACGGCCGACGCAGCTGCTGGTAGTCGCCGGACTCGAACAGCGCGCGGCGCAGATGCGGTGGGTGCGGGCGAAGCCGGTCGTCGTCTCGGTCGACGCGCACGCGCAGCTCGTCGGCGGGTCCTGCTCGATCAGCTCGGTGGCGTGCGCCGTCGCCGTGCGACGCGCCTCGCGGAGAGCAGCTCGACCGCCGCGTCGGCGTCGTCGCGCGCTCGCTCGAGCACGCCGGACTCGCTCGAGGAAGCGGACGACGTCGTGCGCCGTACTGCCGCGCGCAGCGAGGCGGCCGCAGCCTTCGTACTGGCGCACGCAGGCGGACGAGGCGCTGCCAGCGGGCCTCGGTGAGCTTGAAGCGCGGCGCCGTGGCGGTCGGTGATCTCGAAGCGTCTCGAGCTTGTCGAGCAGCAGGATCTCCTCGAGCTCGGCCTCGCTTCTCGATGTAGCGCTCGCGGCGGCCCTGCTTGAGCTTGTAGAGCGGCGGCTTGGCGATGTAGACGTAGCCGGCCTCGATCAGCTCCGGCATCTCGCGGAACAGCAGCGTCAGGATCAGCGTGCGGATGTGCGCGCCGTCGACGTCGGCGTCGGACATGAGGATGACCTTGTGGTAGCGGGCGTTCTCGAGGTTGAACTCGTCGCGCACGCCGGTGCCGATCGCCGTGATCAGCGCCTGGATCTCGGTGTTCGGCCAGCACCTTGTCGATGCGGCTCTTCTCGACGTTGAGGATCTTGCCGCGCAGCGGCAGCACCGCCTGGGTGTTGCGGTCGCGGCCCTGCTTGGCGGAGCCGCCGGCGGAGTCGCCCTCGACGACGAAGAGCTCGGCGAGCGCCGGGTCCTTGACCGAGCAGTCGGCGAGCTTGCCCGGGCAGGTGCGAGTTCTCGAGCGCCGACTTGCGGCGCGTCAGGTCGCGCGCCTTGCGCGCGGCCTCGCGGGCGCGCTGCGGCCTGGACCGACTTGCTGATCGCCGCGCGCGCCTCGGCCGGGTTCTCCTCGAGGAACTCGGCGAGGCCGGCGTTGACGACCGACTCGACGAAGCCGGCCATCCCGGGGTTGCCGAGCTTGGTCTTGGTCTGGCCCTCGAACTGCGGGTCGCGCAGCTTCGCCGAGATCACCGCGGTCAGCCCCTCGCGGACGTCCTCGCCGGCGAGGTTGTCCTCCTTCTCCTTGAGCAGCGCCCTTGTCGCGCGCGTACTTGTTGAGCGTGCGCGTCAGCGCGGAGCGGAAGCCGGTCGAGGTGGCTGCCGCCCTCGTGCGGTGTTGATGTTGTTGGCGAAGGAGAAGATCGACTCCTGGTAGGAGGAGTTCCACTGCATCGCGACCTCGACCGCGCCCTCCTCGCCCTCGCCGGCGAAGAAGATGACCTTGCGGTCGACGGCTCCTTGTTCTGGTTGAGGTAGGCGACGAAGTCCTCGATCCCGCCCTCGTAGTGGAACTCGACGTGGTGGCCGTCGCCGCGCTCGTCGGTCGAGCGAGATGCTGCAGGCCGCGCGTCAGGAAGGCCGTCTCGCGCAGGCGCTCCTCGAGCGTGCGGACGTCGAAGTCGAGCGCCTCGAAGATCTCGGCGTCGGGCAGGAAGGTGATCGTCGTGCCGGTGGGCGCGCCCTTCGGCGAGCGCCGCGCCCTTGCTGCAGCGGCGCCGTGCGGGGCGCCGCGCGCGTACTCCTGCGTCCAGACGTAGCCCGTCGCGGCGGATCTCGACGTCGAGGCGCTCGGAGAGCGCGTTGACGACCGAGACGCCGACGCCGTGCAGGCCGCCGGAGACCTTGTAGCCCTCGCCGTCGCCGAACTTGCCGCCGGCGTGCAGCACGGTGAGCACGACCTCGACGGCCGGGCGGCCCTCCTTCTCCATGCATCGCCGACCGGGATGCCGCGGCCGTTGTCGGCGACGGTGACCGAGTTGTCGGGGTGGATCGTCACGTCGACCTCGCTGCAGTAGCCGGCGAGCGCCTCGTCGACGGAGTTGTCCACGACCTCGTAGACGAGGTGGTGCAGGCCCTCGCTCGCCGGTCGAGCCGATGTACATGCCGGGGCGCAGGCGGACCGCCTCGAGGCCCTCGAGCACCGTGATGTCCTGGGCGTCGTAGCTGGCGGCGCCGTCCACCGCGGGGTCGGCGGCGCTCTGCTGCGGGGGGCGCCCGTTCGTGCTGTCGCTGCCTGCAGCCATGGACCTCCCTCTCCCAAATACGTGGGAAAGCCCCGGATCCGGGTGCGGGCGACCGCGTCCGGGGCACGTGAATATCGCTCTCAACAATAGCACAGCGCCCCCCTCTCACGGGTCTCCGGGCGGGCTCGAATCGCCTGCAAATGCGCGAAAAACGCGTGCTTGCTCAGGCCGCGCGGCAGCGCAGCGCGCGGAGCGTGTCGCTGCCAAGCGCGGCGTTCAGGCGAGCGAGCAGCTCGGGCGCCATCAGCTCGAGCTCCTGCGCCCACACGGCCTCCTCGCAGACGACGTCAGCACCCCGTCGCGCTCGGCGACCGGCTGGGCGGCGGCGGCGATCGCCGCGCCCACAGCGCCTCCCAGCACGCCTGGACGCGGCGCGAGGGCGCTCGCCGGGGCGAGCGTGGCGATGAGCCCCTCCAGCGCGGACGCGAGCGGGCGGGGAGCGCGCCGTCTCACGCCGCCAGCGCCTCCTGGAGGATCGCCCCGCCGCAGACGCGCAGGCGCGTGACCTCGGCGGCGCCGGCGCCGGGCACGTGCTCGAGGTCGGTGGTGGCGATCACGCTCTGCCCCCCCGACGTGAGCTCTTGGCGCAGCAGCTCGCGGCGCTCGGCGTCGAGCTCGCTCATGACGTCGTCGAGCAGCAGCAGCGGTGGCCGGTCGCGGTGCTCGGCCAGCAGCGTCGCGCTCGGCCAGCAGCAGCGCGAGCAGCGCCAGGCGCTGCTCGCCCTGCGAGCCGTACGTGCGCAGCTCGCGCCCGTCGCGAGCGAGGGACGAGCTCGTCGCGGTGGGGGCCGTGGGCGCAGAAGCCGCGCTCGAGGTCGCTCTCCAGCCGCTCGCGCAGCTCTGCAGCGAACTCTTCGGGGTCGCTCGCGCAGGAGCGGGGACGGTACCGCAGCGCAACCTCGCCGCTCACCCCGAGCCGCGCCGCGTGGGCCGCAAAGGGCCCGCTCGAGCAGCTCCACGGCGCGCGCACGGTCCGCAGCGCAGGGCGACCGCGTGGCGGGCGAGCTCGCGGTCCCACGCGGGCAGGCCCGAGCGGGGCGCACGCCCGGCGCGGACGCGCGCGAGCAGCGCGTTGCGCTGCGCCAGCGCATGCGCGTAGGCGCGGCGCGTCGCGGCTCGGGGAGGCCACAGCGCCGCCACGAGCTGGTCGAGGTGCGCGCGCCGAGGCGCGGGTGGCCCTTGAGCAGCTCCAGACGGTCGGGCGAGAAGACGCCGAGCAGCGGACGGTGCTCGACGTCGAGCAGCCGCTCGACCGGCGGCCCCGTCGCTGGTCATGCGCTTGAGGGGCTGCGCGGCGCCGTCGAGAGACCGACCCCACACCAGCTCGTGCCGGTGCTCGCCATCGCCGCCGGCCACCGCGACGCGCGACGCGCGCTCGCCGAAACGTATGAGCTCACGCTCGTTACGCGTGCGAAACGGGCGGCCGGTGCAGCCGAAGTAGACCGCCTCCAGGAGATTGGTCTTCCCGGCGCCGTTCGGCCCGTGCACGACCGTCAGGCCCTGGCCCGAGCCGCGCCTCGGCGCGCTCGTAGGTGCGGAAGTCGCGCAGCGACACGCTCAAGACGCGCATCGCGCACCGCTCACGCGTTGAGGCGGATCGGCATGACGAGGTAAACAAAATCCCCGCCGTCCGGCGACTCGATCAGGCCGGGCCGCAGCGGGCTGGTGAGCTTCATGACGACCTCCTCCGTACTCGACGCTCTCGAGGCCGTCGCGCAGGAACTCGGCGTTGAAGCCGATCTCGAAGGGCTCGCCGTGGAACGGGACGGGCAGCGCCTCGCTCGCCTCGCCGACGTCGGGGGTCTGCGCGGACACCGGCAGCTCGCCCTCGGAGAACGCAAGGCGTAGCGGCGCGTTCTTCTGGGCGAGCAGGCTGACGCGACGCACAACGTCTGCGAGCTCCTCGCGGCCAGACCGCAGCTCGTGCTCAGCCGTCTCGGGAAGCAGCAGGCGGTAGTTGGGGAACTGCCCGTCGATAACACGGGAGGAGAGCACCGTCCCGTCGAGCTCGAAGACGATCTGGTTCTGCCCGGCGGCCGCGGTGAGCTCGGCTCCCTGGGACTGCTGGGCGATGCGCGCCAGCTCCTGCAGCGCGCGGGCAGGGACGTTGGCCTCGATCGTGCCCGTGAGGGGCTGCTCCAGCTCAGCCCGTCTTGACGCTCAGGCGGTAGGAGTCGGTGGCGACCATGCGCAGCTCGCGGTCGGAGGCCGAGATCAAGATCCCGGTGAGGACAGGGCGCGTCTCATCCCGTGAAGCCGAGCACGAAACCTGTTCCACCGTCTCCACGAAGGTCGCCAGGGGGAGGCTCACGCGCTCTCCGGCGTCTGCCGCCGGCAGCGGCGGGAAGTCCTCGTTACGCAGCGTGCGCAGGTGGAAGGTGGAGCCGCCGGACACGATCTCGACGTCCTGCTCGGCGGGGCGCAGCGCCATCGTGAGCCGGTCGGCCGGTAGTGCGCGGACGACGTCCAGTAGCAGACGAGCCGGCAGGACGACCTGCCCGGCGAGCTCCACGTCGGCTGCGAAGGGAACACGCAGGCCGACCTCCATGTCAGTCGCGCGCAGCTCCGCCCCGGTGTCGGTTGTGGCGACCTTCACGCCTGAGAGCGCCTGGACGGCGCTGCGCGTCGAAGCGATGCGGCTGGCCGTCTGGAGGTGGGCAAGAAGGTCCGCTGTGGAAAGGGTCAGCTGCATCTAAGAAGGATCTGTAGTTGTAGGGGGTGTGGGGATGTGAGGTACGTGTGCAGGAGTGGGCGTCAGCCTACGCTGGCGGTGGATGGGCTGTGGGAAGTGTCGCAAGTCCGCCGGTCAAGACGGAGCTCGTTCGAGCTGCTCGCGTAGGTTGTCCACAGCTCGTCTGGAGGTCGAGTCGGTGCCGATCCGTGCTGCGGTGCGGCGCCAGGCGTGCAGAACCGTCGTGTGGTCGCGCCCGCCGAAGTCACGCCCGATCGCGGGGAGCGAGTGCTCGGTCAGCTCGCGCGACAGGTACATCGCGACCTGCCGTGGCCAGGTGACTCTGGCCCCGCGCGAGGGGGAGAGCAGCTCGTCGCGGGTGAGGCCGAAGTGCCGACAGGCGGCGGCTTTGATCTCGGCGAGCGTGCGCGGAGCCGCGGAGTGGTGGGGTGGAGTGCGTCGAGCACCTCGGTGGCCAGGTCGGGGGTCGAGGGGTCGCCCGGTGAGCGAGCTGAAGGCGACGACGCGGATCAGCGCTCCCTCCAGGGCGCGGATGTTGAGGGTCACGCGCCGCGCAAGCGTGTCGAGCACGAGTGGGTCCACCGGGTCGATGCCGTCGTGGTGCGACGCGCTTGCGCAGGATCGCCAGTCGGGTGTCGAGGTCGGGGCGATGGATGTCGGTGACGAGGCCGGCTGCGAAGCGCTCGCGCAGGCGGTCTTCGAGCGCCGAGGTCGCCGGGAGGACGGTCGCAGGTGATCACCAGCTGAGCTGCCGGCGTCGTAGAGGGCGTTGAAGGTGTGGAAGAACTCCTCCTCGCTGCGGGCCTTGCGCTCGAGGAACTGGACGTCGTCGACGAGCAGGACGTCGACGCCGCGGAAGCGCGCCTTGAAGCTCGCCGAGGCCATCGGCGCCGAGCGCTGCCAGGAACGCGTTCGTGAACTCCTCGGCGGTGGCGTAGCGCACGGTGAGGCCGCCGCCGAAGGCGATGACGTAGTTGCCGACCGAGTGCAGCAGGTGGGTCTTGCCCAGGCCCGGCGGGCCGTAGATGAAGAGGGGGTTGTAGGCCTGCGAGGGCATCTCGGCGACCGCCAGCGCGGCGGCGTGCGCGAGGCGGTTGGAGGCGCCGATCACGAACTGCTCGAAGGTGAGCCGGGGGTTCCCAGAGAGCGGCCGCCGTGGCCCGCCCGCTCCGCTCCGGGCGGTCGGCGGCGGGGCTCGCTGTATCGCTGCGTACGAGCGAGGCGGTGACCGTGGGGCCGAGCGTGGCGACGACGCAACTCTGCAGCAGCCGCCCGTAGCGCTGGTGGACCCACTCGAAGGCCCGGGGCGGGACCTCGATGACGAGCGATGCGGCGGTGAGCTCCCGGGGCAACAGGGGCGCGAGCCATACGCCGTAGGTCGTGTCGTCCACGGCGGCCGCCAACCGGGCCTGCACGTGTGGCCAGATCTGCTCCAAGTTGGCGTTCACGGCAGCGTCGATCGACTCCTTGTGGAGGGGTGGAGACTTGCGAGGGGGCCACGGGGACCCGGCGGGCCGAATATACCCCAAGCTCGCCGCCGTGCTGCGCCTTGCCGCGCGTCCCGTCCGCAATTGGCGGAAAAATCCGCGTCGCGCATCGTGAGGGCGCTGCCGGCGGCGCGGCGAGCACCCGCAGCGGGGCTCTATACTGCGCTGCAGCCGAGCCGGGGGCGCTATCCCGCGCACTGGCTGCTCTCCGCGGAACGCGACCATGAAGCGCACCTACCAGCCCAAGAAGCGCAAGCGCGCCCGTGCGCACGGGTTTCGCGCGCGTATGCGCTCTCGCAGCGGCCGGGCTGATCCTCAAGCGCCGCCGCGACAAGGGTCGCAAGCGCCTCACGGCGTAAGGAGATGGCAGCGCGCCCGTGCCCGCCGCGTGGCTCGCCGGCGGACGCCTCTCGCGTAGCGCGGAGTTCGAGCGGGTCTACCGCGCAGGGCCGGTCGTCGGCCAACCGCTACCTGGTGCTGTACACCTTCCCGAACGCGGCGGTCGGCCGCCCGCGGCTGGGCCTCTCGGTGTCGCGCAAGGTCGGCGGCGCGGTCGAGCGCAACCGCTGAAGCGACTGCTGCGCGAGGCGTTCGACGAGGTGGAGGGCGAGCTGCGGCGGCGGCCAGGACATCGTGGTCGTAGCGCGCCCCGCCGCGCGCGAGCTGGCTGCGCGCGAGGGCCTCGCGGGGGTGGAGTCGGCGCTCGGGGAGCTGCTCGAGCGCTCCGGCCTGCGCGGACGCTCGCCGGCCTCCCGTGACGAAAAGGATGCCTCGTGAGGAGCACCTCGGCGACCGGTTCGGGCGTGCCGCCAGGGCGGGTCGCCCGCGCTGCGCGCTACGCCACACGCGCACCCATCGGGCTCTACCAGCGCACGATCTCGCCCGGCGCTGCCGCGGCGCTGCCGGTACGAGCCGACGTGCTCGCGGTACGCGGTCCAGGCGATCGAGCGGTACGGCATACTGCGGGGCCTGGTGCTCGCCGCCTGGCGTCTGCTCAGGTGCAACCCGTTGAGCCCCGGCGGGTACGACCCGGTCGGGGCCCAGCGGGTGTTCAAGACGGGCCCCCAGACCCCCACGGCGCGCTGAGGCCGCCACCGGGACGCCAGCCGACCCTCACCCCGCGCCACGCACGAATGCACCCGATCCCCGCGAACATCATCGAGGAAGCGTTCTCGCCGCTGATCGGCCTCTTCGAAGCGATCCTGGTCTTTATCCACGACCACGCGGGCATCAGCTGGGGCCTGGCGATCATGGGCCTGACGGTCGTGGTGCGCGCGGTGATGATGCCGGCTGACGGTCAGCCAGGTCCGCTCGATGCGCAAGATGCAGCTGCTGGCCCCCGAGCTGAAGGCGATGAAAGAGAAGTACAAGGACGACAAACAGCGCCAGCAGGAGGAGATGATGAAGCTCTACCGGGAGCGGGGCGTCAACCCGTTCGCCTCCTGCCTGCCGCTGGTGCTGCAGCTGCCGGTGTTCATCTCGCTCTTCTACATGCTGCGCACCGACCTCAAGAAGCACATCTGCGGTCCGCAGCTGGTGGCGCACTACAACACGATGCACCACGCGACGCTGGCGAGCGTCTCGGCGCTGCCCGCCAAGTACATCGAAAAGACCGACTGCCAGGCGGTCGCGCCGGGGTCGGCGAAGTTCCTGTTCGTGCCGGACATCACGGCGAAGGCGACCGGCGCCGTGCTGATCGTGTTGATCGCGCTCTACATCTCCTCACAGGTGGCCTCGACCCTGCTGCTGAGCGCCGGCGGCGAACCGAGCCAGAAATGGATGATGCTCCTCCTGCCGCTGGTGTTCGTCGTGATCCTCGTCCGCTACCCGGCGGGGCTGCTGATCTACTGGATCACAACGAACCTATGGACGATCGGGCAGGGACTCCTCGTGATCAGGCGCGTCGCGCCGCCGCCTGCGCCCGCCGGGAAGGGCCTCCCCCCGCCCACCGCTGCCCGGGGAGCGTCCCCGTCGTCGTCCAACGGCGGGAGCGGCGGGGCCAAGAGCGCGCCCGCGCTGGCCGGAGTGAGCAGCGCCGCCGCTCCACCCCCGCCACCGCGCAAGAAGAAGAAACGCTCGGGGCGCCGCCGATGAGCGCGTGGGAGGACGGCCCGGACGAGGAGACGGAGGACCCCGCCGAGGTCCTGACTGAGCTGCTCGAGGAAGTGGCGGAGGGCTTCGGCCTGTCGTGCGAGGTGCTCGTGGAGGCCGAGGACGGCGTGCTGCGCGGTCGCCTGGAGGGGGAGGACGTGGGCGCCCTGATCGGCCGCCGCGGCCAAACGATCGACGCGCTCCAGCACCTCGCCCAGCGGATCGTCTTTCAGGGAGGGGAGTCGGGCACGCGCGTGGTGCTCGACGCCGACGGCTACCGCGAGCGCCGCGAGCGCACGCTACGCGAGGAAGCCGACGAGGCGGCCGAGGAGGTGCTGCGGTCGGGCCAGGCGGTGGAGCTCGCGCCGATGCCGGCCTCGGAGCGGCGCGTGGTCCACGAGCACCTGCGCGAGCGCGGGGACGTGAGCACCCACAGCGAGGGGAGGAGCCGGAGCGGCGCCTCGTGGTCTCGCCGCTGGGGGAGTAGTCGGCGCGCCTTGCGCCGCCAGCGCGAGCTTGCCGCGAATGTGGCGGGAATGTGCGAAATGTGACAGGAACGTTTCACGTGAAAGCCGCGGGACCCGTAGATCCGGCGGCGGGCAGGCTGGGGGACCTCGGCGCGCGCTATCGGCTCGACGCTCGCCAGCGAACGCAGCTGGAGACGATCCTGCTGGCGCTGGCCACCGACGAGCACGCGCCGACGACCGTGCGCGACCCGGCGCAGGCCGTGGAC
Source organism: uncultured Solirubrobacterales bacterium (assembly GCA_963821775.1). Lineage (GTDB taxonomy): Bacteria > Actinomycetota > Thermoleophilia > Solirubrobacterales > Solirubrobacteraceae > Palsa-744. The sequence continues at coordinate 593,950 of CAWGFB010000004.1, forward strand.
GTACACCTCGCCGACTCGCTCGTCGCGCTCGATGTGGACGCGCTGGCCCGCTCGCGGACGATCGCGGACCTCGGCGCCGGGGCCGGCTTCCCGGGGCTGGCGCTGGCGGTGGCCATGCCCGGCGCGAGCGTCTCCCTGGTCGAGTCGCAGGCGCGCAAGTGCCGTTTCATGGAGGCGGTGTGCGCCGCCGTCGCGCTCGTCAACGTGCGGGTGGTGTGCGCACGGGCCGAGGAGTGGGCGGCGGGGGTGGGCGCGAACGACGCGGTGCTCGCGCGGGCCCTGGCGCCGGCGCCGGTGGTGTTGGAGTACGCGGCGCCGCTGCTGCGAGTCGGGGGGAGCCCTCGTGGAATGGCGCGGCCGGCGGGACCCGGAGGGGGAGCGTACGGCGCGCGCGGTCGCCTCGGTGCTCGGCCTGGAGCAGGTCGAGATCCGTCGCGTGGCCCCGCACGAGCGCGCGCGCGAGCTCCATCTCCACGTCTACCTCAAGCGCGGTGAGACCCCCTCCAGGTTCCCGCGCCGCGCGGGCGTGGCCCGCAGGCGGCCGCTTGCGGGGTGAGGTCGCCCGGCGGCCGCCCCCGCGCGGCACCCGACCGCGATCGGCGCTAGCGTGCGGCTCGCATGGGCACCGTGTACGCGATCGCCAACCAGAAGGGCGGAGTCGGCAAGACGACGACGGCCGTGAATGTGGGCGCGTGCATCGCCGAGGCCGGCCGCAAGACGCTGCTGGTGGACGTTGACCCGCAGGCCAACGCGACGGTCGGGCTTGGCTACGAGCGCACGCAGTCGCCAGGGCTGTATGAGGTCCTCACGGGCGAAAACGACGCCGAGGAGGCGGTCGTGCAGACGCCGGTCTCCGGCCTGAGCCTGCTGCCAGCCGGCGCCGGGCTGGCCGGCGCCAACGTGGAGCTGCCACGCACGGAGGACTTCGAGCACCTCCTGCGCAAACGCCTGCGGTCGGTGCGCGAGGGGTACGAGTACCTCCTGCTGGACTGCCCGCCCTCCCTCGGCCCGCTGACGGTGGCCGCGCTCGTGGCGGCGGACCGGGTGATCGTGCCGGTGCAGACGGAGTACTTCGCGCTGGAGGGCCTCGCCGGCCTGCTGGACACGCTCGCGCTCGTGCGCCGGGAGCTGAACCCCGGACTCAGGTCGCGGGCATGCTGCTGACGATGCACGACAACCGCACCCGCCTGGGCAGGGATGTGGAGCGGCAGGTGCGCGAGCACTTCCCGCGAGCTGGTGTTCGAGACCGTCGTGCCGCGCAACGTGCGCGTCGGCGAGGCGCCGAGCCACGGCCTGCCCGTCACCCACCACGATCCCCACAGCGCGGGGGCGGAGGCCTACTTCGAGCTCGCCAAGGAGGTGGCGGCGCGTGGCTGAGGCCAAAGCCGGGGATGGGGCGGGGCCTGGAGGCGATCCTCTCGGTGTCCGCGGCCGCGGGGACGCGGGAAGAACTGCGCGAGGTGCCCGTCTCCTCGATCTCGCCCAACCCCCGCCAGCCGCGCCGGCGCTTCGAGGAGGAGTCGCTGCAGGCGCTGGCGGGGTCCCTGGGCGAGCGGGGGGTGCTGCAGCCGGTGCTGGTGCGGCCCGCGGCCGCAGGCGCCTACGAGTTGATCGCCGGCGAGCGCCGCTGGCGCGCAGCGCAGATCGCGGGCCTGGAGACGATCCCCGCGCTGGTGCGCCCCCACGACGATGCGGCCGCGCTGGAGCTGGCGCTGATCGAGAACATGGCGAGAGAGGACCTCAACCCCGTGGAGGAGGCCCACGCGTGCGCGGCGCTGGTCGAGGAGCTCGGCCTCACGCGCGAGCAGGTCGGCCGCCGCGTGGGCCGCGGCCGCGTGGCGGTCTCGAACCTCATGCGCCTGCTCGACCTGCCCGACGAGGCGCTCGCGCTGCTGGAGGAGGGCGCGCTCACCGAGGGCCACGGCCGCGCGCTGCTGCTCGCCAAGGACCACGCCGACCGGCGCCGTCTGGCCCGGGCGGCCGCCACGGAGGCGTGGTCGGTGCGTACGCTTGAGGAGCGGGCGCGCGCCACCAACGAGGAGGCGCGGGGCGCACGGCGGGCCAAGCCGCGCCAAGCGCGGGGCGTCCACGCCGACCAGGCCGCGGCCGGCGAGGAGATCGAGGCGGCGCTGGGTGCGGCGCTGGGAGCGGAGGTCAGGGTGCGGCCTCGCCCGGATGGCGGGTTCAGGGTGGAGCTTGCTTTCGGTTCGCGGGAGGAGGCGCTGGCGCTTGTGGCGCGGGTGGCGGGCGGTGCGGGAGGCTAGAGCCCCGTCGGTGGCCGGCCGATATTATCTCGGCAGCCACCCATGGGCCATGCGGGCGATTAGCTCAGTCGGTTAGAGCGCTTCTCTGATAAGGAAGAGGTCCCTGGTTCGAATCCAGGATCGCCCATCGCTGAATCCCTTGTAATGGAGCGGAGTTGCAGCGTTGGAGCTAAGGTCCCGGTGGCACCGTGGCGGGTCTATGGAAGCGTTATGGAAGCTTTTGGTGTCTCGTGATTGGAGGCTCCGGGAACTCCACCTAGTGGTCTCGCTCGCAAGTTCGCGCACGTATCCGGTGGGCCAGACGCGCTCGCTCTTCCGCGAAGGCAGGCACGCGTTTGGCGTGGACGTGGACGAGTGAGCCTCGTCGTGGGTGTCGCGCAAAGGTCCGTGGCCGCGGTGGTGGCGCGGCTGGCGGCGGTGACCGGCCGGCGTGTGGTTGTTGTGCTGGTCGGGCTGTAGGCGCGACGGCGGCCTGGTGGCCGTCGGGGCGGTCTTTCGGGCCGCCGCGGCGGCTGTTTGGTGTTTGTGGAGCTTCAGGAGGTTGTGGGTGGCGGTGATGAGCCGCCATTCGGAGTGCACCGCGGATCGTCCTCGTCGCTGGAAGCTGTCTATTCGGCGGTTGTGCTTGGTCTGCGCGAATACCGGCTCGACCATCACCTTTCGTCGTCTGTAGAGCCCGCCGGCGTAGTCGGTCGCGAGTACCTCCCGCATCGCGGTGTAGCGCCCGCCCTGCCACCCCGGCCGAGGCGTGTCGCGCTTGCCGGCGTCGGGCGGGATCAGCACTTGGACGTGCTCGTTGGCGACGACGTGGTCCATCTGCTGCTCGTTCCAGTAGCCGCTGTCGGCAACCGCGACCCCTGGAGTCTCGGTGACGCCGACCGCTTGGAGTTCTCTCTTTGTGGCTTCGACCATCGGCTGCAGGTGCCCGAAATCCGGGGAGCTGGCGGTCACCTCGGCCGCGAGCACGATCTGTTCCTCGTTCACGACGGCCTGGGTGTTGTAACCCTGCGTGTAGCTGCGTGGGGTCTTCACGTTGCGGGAGTCCGGGTCGGTTGTGTTGATCTTCCCCGCGGGGGTCTCGGGCGGCTCATATGGCTTTGGTGGGCGGCTGAGCCGTCGGCCTTGGCTGTCGCGTCCATGCGCGCGGTAGTGCTCATACGCCTCGTTTGCTTGGCGCTCGACCGCGAGGTCTTGCTGGAGCCGTCGCTCTGCCTCCAACAGCCGCTCCGGGCGCGAGCGGGCGATCGGCTTCGCCTCGCGGCGGCGGTACTCATCGAGCTGACGGCGAGCCTCACGCAGCCATCCCTCGCGGCCCTGAGTCCGGGGAACGATGACCTCCGGGTCAAGCTCGATCTTCACCCCGGGAGCCTGGGCCTCGCCGGCCGTCTCGGTCTTCGCGCCCCCGTTCTCGACGCGGTCGCGCTCGAGCCTTTCCTTGGCCTCCCGCAGAGCGCCACGACGCCTCTCACTGGTCCGCAGGTGCTCAGGCAGCTCATCACCACGCGCATCCCCGTGGAGCTCGTCCTCGGCCGCGTCGAGCGCGGCGGCCTCCTTGAGGATCTCCCGGGCGAGCTGCTCGTAGTCGAGGTTGCAGTGATGCGAGGCGTTCGCGTGCACCTTCGTGCCGTCGATCGCGATCACACCGACCTTCACCAACCCCGCCTGCCTGCACAACCCAAGCACAGAGCCGAACAGCTCCGCCAGAGCGTCCTCATGGCGAGCACGGAACCTCGCGATCGTCGCGTGATCAGGCTTCTGCTGAGCCGCGATCACCCGATAGGCGACATCCTCCACGCACTTGCGCTCGATCCCCCGCGACGAGCGCTCCCCCCTCGCGTAGGCGTAGAGCAACAGCGAGACCATCATCGACGGCTCGAACGCCGCCCGACCCCAACCATCCACGCGATATGCGCCATAGAACGCCGAGAGATCCATCTCCTCGACCGACTCCAACACAAACCACGCGAGATGGCCCTCCGGCAGCCAATCACGCGGGTCCGGGGGCATCAAGAACGCCTGCTCACGATCACACGTCAAGAAGTTCATAGCCATACCCTGAAGTCTCATAACCCGCCCGGACGGACCAGGGTTTGCGCGACACCCACCGTCCAAGGCAGTAGTGCGCAGGGTGCCGGCCGAGACGCTCGCCTTGTCGCGCGAAGCGCGAGTACGACGGCTTCAAGGCACAGAACGCGCGCCCAGCGCGGCGGGCCGTTTCTCGTTAGCAGCCGTCGGCCACAGTCTGACTCGTGTTCCTGCCCGAGCTTATGGCGCGAGAAAGCCGCAGCCAGCCCCGGCAGTGGGATTAGCACGCGACGAGGATCGAGAACGCCGATTTTTCGGGTGTGCCCGTCCTCCCAGAAGTCGTCACCTCCACTGTTTCGCCCGGCGGGAATGCTGCTCCGAGCAAAGCGCCGGGAACGCCCAGTTGGCCCCCAGGGCCTCCTCTGGGTATCCAGGCTGTTGCAGCTCCGTTTGCCGTTTGCGGGATGTAGCCGCCAGAGAACCTGCCTGGCAGGTCCGTCTCAGAAGCCACTGCGGCGCAGGCGCCGATGTTCCGGTGGAAGTTTACGAAGTAGACCAGATCCGACTGCTCGGTAGCCGTCGCGCTTGGGCTCGATTCCACGACTTCTCCTTCCGAATTGACGACCGCGTAGAGCGTGTGAGCCTGAGGGCTGCTTCGCAGCTTCGCCAATACACGCGGATTGATCTGGCTGACGGAGTTCAGCAGGTAGTGGGTTGCTGCCAGCGCGCCGCCGCTCATCGCGAACAGCAACGCGAGCGTGGCCACAACGTTCGCGTAGCTGAAATGCCTGCGCATGATCTTCTTCCCCTCTTCGGTTGCCATCTCGGACCTAGAACACCACTGGTCGGTAATTGGAGCGGTCGCGGCTGACCTCCCTGCGCCGGTGTACACAGGAACCGACCGCACGCACGCCCGCTCGCGAAAGCTATGCGACGCCCGAGCACGCTGGCGCTTCGCTTGCGCTCAGCACGAGGACCAGCACTTTCCGAAAGCGCCCCGCTCGCTCTCGCGTGTGCCGGACGAGCGAGCGCGTCCGGCACACCAGATACGTGCGCGAACTTGCGACGGAGACCACTAGCGACTGCGGATCGCCTCGGCCCGCGCGAGTACCGCCGACGCAGGGACCCCGAGCGCGTCCGCGATCTTGACGATGTTGGCGAGCGAGACGTTGCGGACCCCGCGCTCCACGCCGCTGTAGTAGCCGCGATTCAGGCCGGCCTCCAACGCCACGGCTTCCTGCGACATGCCATGCTCGGCGCGCAGTCTCCCGGAGCGCATCGCCGAATGCAGCGTGAACGGGAGACATAGCGGGCAAGTAGGTAGCCTCCCCGCTTGACTGCTATGAGTCTATACACTATAAGTCGCAGAGACCATACCAATCGGCCCCGGTACGGGTGGTCGCCCGTACCGGAGCCTAGACACAGGAGACGATGCCTCCCATGCCTGACGAGAACCCTATCGTCGTCGAAGTCAACGCGATCGAGCGCGACGTGCTGTATCTGCTGACTAGCGAGTACGACCTGCCGATCTGGTCCGTCTGGGACCTCGCCCGTGCGACCGAACGCGGCAAGCTCATCAAAGACACCATACGGTCCCTGCGCACCAGTGGCCTCGTCAACCAGACAAGCGACGGGTACGTGTTCGCCACCCGCGCGGCCTTCCGCATGGTGCAGATCGTAGGCCGGGTAAACTGACGCCGCCGAGCGTAGCGCCGCGCCGCAGGACCGGGCGTGGCGCTACGTGTCCACGGCGTCCGGCGGTCCTACCCGCGCGGACGCCACCCTTATCAGTGAACTGCGGAGCGCCGCGCCGCGCCGGCGTGGATGATCTCGACCGCGTGCGGGACTGCATCGGTAGCCACGCGCTACCGGACTTGCCGGTCATAGGCCGCGCCGATCTCCGCGAGCGTGGCGCCGAGTCCGTCGGCGAGGCGCACCAGCACGACAAAGCTCGGATTCCGTGCTCCACGCTCGATATCGCTGATATACGTGGGGTGCAGGCCGGAGCGTGCCGCCAACTCCTCCTGTGTGATGGCGCGGCTCGCGCGGACCTCCTTGACAGCCCTGCCGAGGAGTTGTTGAATCTGGGGCTTGTCTAGCATCGCCCTTGGACCCTCGCGGTTATGGCCCTCATATGCCATAGGCGATCAGTGAGTCTATACGGTCCGCCTCGTAGATGCGTTGGCCTCACTCGCAGCCCGCGGGAGGCTCTGAGCGCAACGGCCGCGCGTTGGGGATGCTCGTGCAGTGATCGACACCACCGGGCGGGTTCCCTAGACTTACGGCCATGAGTGCTCTCAACGTTTCGCGGCGCGTGCGCGTCGAGGCAGCTCGCCGCGCTGGCTTCTCAAGCGGCGTGGCCTCCGCCTTCCGGGTGCTCGGCCGGGGCCGGCCGGCCCCCCCGCTTGTCCGCCGGGGGCTGGGGTCCCTGCGCGAGGACGCCCACGCGCTCCGGCGCGACGGCGAACGACTCTTCCGTGACGACGCAGCCTAGCGGCGCCTCGTCGGGCGGATCGCTGGGAGGCTCCAGCGAGCTGGAGAGCGGCGCTCACGAACTCGACAGGGCCGAGGATGTAATCGATGGCGAGCCGGTCGGCGATGACCACTCGCATCCCGACCGGCGCCTGGCATGGTCAGCGAGCTTCAGCGGCCCGCTGCCGCCTCCCGCAGCCCTCGCGGAGTACGACAAGACAGTCCCGGGCCTCGCACGCGAGATTGTGGACCAATGGAAGGCCGAGACGGGGCATCGCCACCGGATGATCGACGGACTGCGGGAGATCGACCAGGAGTCGATGCGTGCCTACTACGGGAGCGAGCGCCGCGGCCAATGGCTGGCCCTCGTGGTCTTCCTCGCGGTGGTCGCCGTGGCCGTCGTGGCGATCGCCTTGGACCACGAAGCGGTCGGCGTTGCCGCCATCGTCACCGGGGGCGCCTCGGCGATTTGGGCTATGCGCCGCCGCAGCGATGGTCCGGGCAACACGACACCCCCGACGGACCTCGGGGAGAGCGATGCCATCGAGGAGCCCGACCGGCCACGTTAGGACCGAGAGCGCACGCGAAGCCATCCGCTTGTCTTGCGTGTTCGTCAGGGTGTTCGTCTATAAGCCGAACCCCCCAAACGAACACCCTGGCCGCCCGCTCGATGGTGGTTTGTGGCTCTGCGCCTGGCCTTGAGGAAGGGGGTCTCCGCCTCTCCGCTTCGCTCCAACCCGGAGACCCCCTTCCTCGACCCACCACAACACAAATGTGCAGGGTGGGGCCAGGTGCAGAGTGAGCGTTGGGAGCGAGCGGGCGGCCAGGGTGTGAGGTAGCTGACGAAAATGAAGGAGGGCAAAGGGGGACTGGTGGAGTTGGGTTGATGCTGGGGACGGTGTGCCTCGGGGCATGATGCGGGATGGCCGTGCTCGGTGAGCATGTGGCGGGCGTGGGCTGCTGGTGGCACTTGGGAGGAACGGACGGGAGGCACGCCGGGCGGTCCGGCGTGCAGTGACCGGCGAGCTGAACTCGCCTTCCCGCGGGCGGCCTGATGGTGGTTCCGCCTTCGGCTTCACGCTCCCGCAGGTACTCCCTGGCGGGGGGCCGCCCGCTTCTGCTCCCAGGGGTAGATCAACACGGCTCCCGGCGGTGCGGATGGCCCTGGGCGCCTGCTCCCCGCCGGTCGCGGTCGGTATCGCGCCGCCTGGGGGCGGTGACGGTGGGGCGCGTGGAGGATTCGCTTGCTCGGCGGGGGCGTTGCTCGGCTTACCTACTGAGAGCCGATGCGATCCCACAGGCATAGCCCCTCCCGCCCTCGGAAATCGGACGCCCACGGCGCCGACCCATTGGCGCTGGTCGATGATCTGCTCGACCGGCTTGCCGACCGTGTAGCCGACCGCATCGTCGCCGGCCTCGGTTCCCAGCGTGAGCAAGACGCTTGGCTTGATCTCGCCAGCGCGGCCGAGCGCCTCGGCATCCACCCCGACACGTTGCGCAAGCGAGCGAAGGCGGGCCTTGTCCCCTTCGAGCAGGACGGACCGGGCTGCCGCATGTACTTCCGCTCCTCCGACCTCGACGCATGGCGGCACTCGGGTGGGGCTATTGCGTGGCGGTCGAATCTCGCCAGCCAAGCCTTTGGGCGTGCGGGAAAGGCCGCATAGTGGCTTCCAGGTGGCTTCCATCCCCATCAAAACCCGCATCCATGCGGGAACTTTGCCTTGATCCCTTGCCTCTAGCGTGAAGGGTCAGCTATACTTCACTCATCGACTAAGTGGCCCGGCGGTGCGTCAACACCCCGGGCCGTGGCCACTCGACACTGGAGGTCGAACAGCATGAGCAAGAGTAACCCTGCGCCGCGCCGTGAGCGCGTGGAGCGCAACATCTACCGCCGGCCCACGGGTGTCTTCGAGGTCGGCTTCAAGGACGGGGCCGGCGTGCAGCGCTGGCGCACAGTCGAGGGGGGCATCACCGCCGCTCGGGTTCTGCGCGACGAGCTGTTGGCCCGACGCGGCCGCGGCGAGCGCGTGGCGCCCAACCCCCGCCTGCGCTTCGGTGAGGCGTCGGAGAAGTGGCTCGACGGCCCGGTGCGCGATCTGCGTGCGACCACTCAGGCCGGCTACCGCAACGCCGTGGAGCGCCACCTGCGCCCGCGGTTTTCGACGCGGCGCATGGACACGCTCACCCCGGATGACCTCGCCGTGCTCGTGCGCGACCTGCGCGCGGAGGGATTGTCCGAGGCGTCGATCGTGGTGGTGCTCGGCGTCACAGGACGCATCTACCGCTACGCCGCCCGGCGTCTCGGGTGGTCGGGCACCAACCCCGTTGCGCTCATGCTGCCATCGGAGCGGCCGAAGCCTTCGCGCGCTCAGCGCCGCCGCATCTTCGAGGGGCGGGAGTTGGAGCAGACCATAGCCGCCGCCCACGAGCCGCACCGGACCATGCTGACCGTGGCCGCGTTGACCGGCGGGCGTATCTCCGAGTTGTGCGGGTTGACCTGGGCGGACGTACGCCTCGATGACCTCGCGGACGCCGAGATCGAGTTTGGCTGGCAGGTCGATCGCAAGGGCAACCGCACCCCGACCAAGACCGACGGCTCGGCGCGGACCGTGCCGATCCCGCAGGCGCTCGCGGTGATCCTCGCCCGCCACAAGCTCGCCAGCCGAATCAGCGCACCGGACGGCTACGTGTTCGCCACGCGCACCGGGCGCCCGCTTTCCCAGCGCAACGTCGCCCGCGCGCTGCGTACCGCTCAGCGCGCCGCCGTAGACGAGGACGGACGGCCCACGTTCCCGGCCCTGCGCGAGCGCGACGCCGCCGGCAAGCCGGCCAAGGTGCCGCGCGGCTCGATTCCCTCGATGCACTCCTTTCGGCATACGGTGGCGAGTCGAGCACTTCTCGCGGGCGAGAGCGTGGACGAGATCGCCTTCCTGCTCGGGCACCGCGACGCCAACGTCACCCGGGCCGTGTACGTGCGGGAGACTGGCCGGACACGCGGCGCCGTGCTATGCGCCGTACCAGGATGGCGGCGGAGTTCGACGGCGCCCTTCGAGCTGGGGCCGACGAAGGCTTGATCGACCTTCAGTCGGCGACCTCTCCACGACAGGTCCGCGAGTTGCGCCTAGTGGTTCATCCGGTTAGTTTGTTGGCCTATGCCTCGAGGACCTTGCCGGTGTAGGTCCACTTGAAGGGTTTGGCGGTCTGGTTGTAGGTCTCGATGAACGCGAGCATCTGCTCGGCGAGGTCTTCCTCGCTGAAGAAGATGCCGTGCTTCAGCAGCCGGCGGTAGAGGATCGAGAAGAAGATCTCGATCTGGTTCAGCCACGAGGCGTGGGTGGGGGTGAACTGGAAGCTCCAGCGCGGGTGATCTTTCAACCAGTCGGTGACCTCTTGGGTGCCGCGGGTGGAGAGGTTGTCACTGACCGCGACGATCTGTTGTCCCTCCACGGTGGGGATCTCGGAGTCGAGCTGGTTGAGGAAGCGGATCAAGTCGAAGCGGTTGCGTGTCTTTGAGGGCATCGCGAGCACGTCGCCTTCGTGGACTTTCAGGCAGGCGAACAGGCACTGCGTACCGTTGCGCTCATATTCGTGCTCGCGCCGTGCCGGGCGCCCGGGAGCGGGCAGCGTATCCGGCTTGGTCGGCGCCTTGGCCTGGATTCCCGTCTTCTCGTCCAGGGAGACGACCAGAACATTCTCCGGCGGGTTGACGTACAGGCCGCAGATATCGCCCAGGCGCTCCTCGAACTCGGGCTGGGAGAAGTCGCTCATGATCCAGTAGTCAGTCAGGTGCGGCTTGACCTCCGCGCGCGAGAGGATCACATGCGCCTGGGAGGCCGACATACCGACCGTCTGCCCCAGTTGCTCGTAGGTCCAGCGCTCCTGCTGTGCGCCCTCCGGTGTCTCGGGTGGACGCGTGCACGCCTTGGCGATCAGCCTCGCCCTGTCCGCCTGGGAATAGGTGAGTGGTTTACCCGATCTCGGCAAGTCCCCGAGCCCCGCGATCCCATCGCGCTCATAGCGCGCACGCCACTTCTGCGCCGTGTTCGTCGAGCACCCCAACAGACGCCCGATCACCGCAGCAGAGTGCCCCTCGGCGGCCTGGAGCACAATCTGGGCACGCTCGACCATCCGCGCCTGCTCCCTACCCGACCGCGCGATCCGCTCGAGCTCCGCTCGATCCTCACCGCCAATCTCGATGCGCTTCGCCAAAGCAGGCATACCGAACCCCCATCATCGCTGGACACCACCAGCAACGGATTCGGCAAAGACTACAAGACACCTGCAACCATCACCGAACTAAAAGGACGAACCACTAGACCCGAGCGCAGCCGCACCGGACGCCGAGCGCGAGACTATCCCGTCGGGGGCAGTTGCAATGATCTTCCGATGAGTACCGGATGCTGTGGCAGGATTACCGGATGGTCGGCGACACCGATGAGGTCCGATGAAGGTCGGCGAACTCGACTACCTTGGGTACATCACGGCGATCGCCAACGTGCCATCGATCATCGATGCGGGAATCCTCTCGCACAATCGTGCTCGTCGTCGTTCGCATATCGACATTTCGATGGAGAGCGTCCAGGACATCCGTGCACGGAAGAGAGTGCCCGGTGGCCTCGTCCTTCACGACTATGCCTGCCTCTACGTCTGCGCCCGAAACGTCATGCTCTACAAGCGTTGCCTCACGATGAGGGATGAGTTGTGCGTGTTGGCGGTCGAGCCTGCGGTTCTCGATCTCCCCGATGTGGTAATCGCCGATCACAATGCTGCTGCCAGCATCGCTGCTTTTGGCCCCTACCCGGACGGACTAGAGGCGCTTGATTACGACAAGATATTCGCACGGTACTGGACGCATCCAGAAGACCCAATGGCCGAGGATCGCCACCGCAAGGAAATGTGTGCGGAGGTTTTGATACCCCACCGGGTAGACTCGGCCTTTATCCGCGAGGCTTATGTCGCGAGTAGCACTGCCCGCATCGGGTTTGATGATCTTGGGATAGACCTTAACGTGACCATCGAGTCGGACCGGTTCTTTTGATGGCTACTAAAAACCACCAAGTTCGTGTCGAGATTGGCGACCTCTTTGGGACTGACGCTCAGACCCTGGTAAACACTGTCAACACTGTAGGCGTGATGGGAAAGGGTGTGGCCCTTGAATTCAAGAAGCGGTTTCCGGATATGTTCGATGATTACGTTCTTCGTTGCCAGCGCAAAGAAGTCAGGCTTGGTGAGCCCTACCTGTATCGCCGTCTCATTCCCCCTTACATTTTGAACTTCCCGACAAAGGAGCATTGGCGCTCAGTCTCACGATTGAGCGATATCGTTGCGGGCCTCGACTTCCTTCGTGGGCACTACAAGGAGTGGGGCATCGAGTCAATAGCGTGTCCTCCGCTCGGATGTGGGCAGGGTGGACTAGAGTGGCGGGTAGTTGGGCCACTGCTGTACCAAGCTCTTGCACAACTCGACATTCCTGTGACCCTCTTTGCGCCATTCGGTACGGCGCATGACGAGCTAAACCCGGAGTATCTGGCCCAGCGCTCGGGCGACCTGGGAGTTAGCGATGGCCCGAAGTATTATACGCCTAGCCGAATTCGTCCCGCTTGGATAGCGCTAGTTGCGATTTTGGCCCGGCTTGAGCGCAACCGCTACCGGTGGCCGGTTGGTCGTACGACGTTCCAGAAGTTGACGTATTTTGCGACGGTCGCCGGCGTACCTACCGGGCTAGATTTCTCCAAGGGAGTGTATGGCCCATACGCCGATTCGCTGAAAAGCATCCAGACGAAGCTTGTGAACAACGGGCTTGTGACCGAGCATCGACTAGGCGGGCGAATGATTGAGTACCAAGTTGGCCCTACCTATATCGCGGCCCTCCGCGAGTATGGCGCTGACGTTGAAAAGTGGTCAATGGCAGTCGAGCGGGTCGCATCACTATTTGCGCGAATGAGGACCAGTGACGCTGAGATTGCGGCAACGGCTCATTTCGCTGCGCGCCTAGCGGCGCACGATCTTGGCAGGACCCCAACCGAGCGTGAGGTCCTCGACGTAGTGCTTGAGTGGAAGCAGCGCAAGAAGCCACCACTGCGGGAGCGCGATGTTGCTGAGACAATTAGGGACCTTGCGCAGTCTCGGATGGCTTGATGCCGAATGGAGCGCCGACCTTCCCGTGGAAGACTTGTCGGAAGTTGCCTTTTAGCCGTCCTGCCCGCCGCGCGCCCAGAGTTGGAGGTGCTGTTTGAGTAGCTGATCCAACATAAGCTCGTCGTCGCCAGCGGGTGTGAGTCCCGTCCGAGTAGCTGCCAGGAGGCTCGGTAGCAGGCTGGCGGCTTGGTCTGGAAACGGGCCGGGTCGAAGCCCAGCGTCGAAAGCCCCGTTGGGGGGAGCAACTTGGCGGTCCGCAGCATCACGCGAAGCCTGTCGCGTCGTTAGAGGCCCGCCTTCGGGTGGGAAGAGGAGGAGCCGAGCCGCGGGTGTCACGGCGAAGGCCACGGAAGGGGTGTAGAGCCTGGATTGCTGCCCTGAGGAACCTCCCGGCGTATGGGGCGTGGAACGTCAAGAGGGTGGCGGCGGGAACTGGGGAGGCCCTCCCCGGCCCGGTGGCCTGCGAGCTTGTCGCCGGAGTGTCCTGTCCTATAACCGGTTGCGCCGGGAAGTGGATGTGGTGCCGGGTGGGCGTCGGAGGCGGCCGTAGTACCGATCGAGCCGAGCGGAAACAGAACCGTCGGTGAGGGAAGGGCCGCTGCTTCGCTCATGCGTCACGCACAGGGAAGGGCCGGTGAGTGCCAGAGATGGCTAGGACCGCCAGGCAGGACAAAGTCCGAGAATTGCAGCGAACGCTCTACCGGGCGGCCAAGGCCGATCCCGGACGTCGGTTCCACGCGCTCTATGACAAGGTCCATCGCAGGGACGTTCTGGAGCGGGCGTGGGAGTTGGTGCGCGCCAATCGTGGCGCGGCCGGCATCGATCGGCAGACCATCGCGGACGTTGAGGAGTACGGCGTTGCCAAGCTCCTCGACGGGCTGGCCGCGGACTTGAAGGACGGCAGCTATCGGCCGTTGCCTGCCGGCCGGGTGTTCATCCCGAAGCCCGGCAGGCCCGGTGAGCAAAGGCCGCTGTCGATCCCTTCGGTTCGCGACCGCGTTGTGCAGGCTGCGTTGAGGACGGTGATCGAGCCGATCTTCGAGGCGGACATGCTTGAGTGCTCGTTTGGGTTTCGGCCCAGGCGCTCGGCGCACGACGCGCTCCAAGTTCTCGTTGATGAGGCTTGGGACGGCGGGCGGTGGGTTGCGGAGTCGGACGTCTCGGACTGTTTCGGGACGATCCCGCACGATGGGTTGATGTCGGCGATCGAGGAGCGGATCGTTGACCGTAACGTCCTGAAGCTGCTGCGCGCGATGTTGCGCTCAGGGGTGATGCAGGACGGAGTGGTCAGGCGCAGCGTGACCGGAACCCCGCAGGGCGGCGTGATCTCGCCGTGCCTGTGCAACGTCTATCTGCACCGGCTTGACCGGCAGTGGACCGAGCGCGGAGCAGGAGTTCTTGTGCGCTACGCAGACGATCTGCTGGCGCTGTGCAGGACACGCGCGGAAGCCGAGGCGGCGCTCGCGGCGCTTCGGGTGATCTTGGCGGAGTTGGGGCTTGAGCTCAAGGACGCCAAGACGCGGATCGTGCATCTGGAGGAGGGAGGCGAGGGAGTGGACTTCCTCGGCTTCCATCACCGGTGGGTTCGTGCGCGTGGTGCTCGGCATGTGTGCTTCCTCGCCCGCTGGCCCTCGCGTCAGGGAGGCGTGGGGCGATGTGCCAGGGACCTTGATCCACGACGCGCTGGCAGAGGGACGTGTCCTCGCAGAAACCTGACCTGGGCGACCTCGCCGCCCGGCTCGCGCGCAAGGCCGAGAGCGATGAGATCGCCCTACAGAAGCTCGGCGACGATCCCGACGTGCCTACGATCTCATCGGTTTCCACGCGCAGCAGGCGTTGGGAGAAGCTGATGAAGGCCGCCCTGGCGCACGCCGGTGTCGCGCCGCCCCGCATACACCACCTCGGCAAGCTGCTCTCCCTACTTGCAGACGCCGGCTTGGCTCCGCCCGTTTCGATGGACGAGGCGCGGACGCGATGAGCGCCGGGGCGCCGGGGCGAAATCGTTGAAGCAGGAGTTGGCTTACGCGTACGCGTTTTTCGGGGCGGATGTGGAGAGCTTTCGGCAGGCAGTCTTCGAGCGCTCGGTACTGGCTTACATCACTCGGAAGTCGGAGGTGTTGAGCCGCGCGGAAGTCGTGGCGGGTGTCGCGCAAGTCCTGAGCCTCAAGAGAGAACGCGCCAGGGTGGTGGAGACCCAAGTCGACAGGATGCTTCAGCGTGGCGACCTTCGAATCATCAACGGAGGACTTGTAGCTTCCGAGCAACTGGTCGATGCCCATCGCGCGGCGAGGGCACTGCGAGCTGCCGAATCAAAAGAACTTGGCGCGCAGATCGACAGAATCTTGGGTGATGTTGGACTCAGCGGCAGATCGCTTGAATACGCCTCCAAGACGGCAATCGCCTCCGCTCGGTGGTGAAACCTCTCTCTCGACCGACCGTCGCTTGCAAACCAAAGGCTGCTGCGTAGTGTGAAAAGTCGGAGCTGTACTTTCCTTCATGCCGCAACAGGATCATGGCCAGAATGCGCACATTGTTTGCACGCTACGACATTTTGATCGAGGAGCCGGGGGAGGTGCCGAGGCAAGCTATGCAAGCTGCGCAGGAGGCTATCTCATACACGGTACGAGAATTAACTTGGACCGACCGGAACGTCTACTACAGCATGACGTACGAGCTGTGGCTGATATCTCCGCGCGCATGGCCGCCGGAGATGTTGCGATCGTCTTTTGTACTTGGGACAGACTCCATTTACGATTGCGGACGGCTGGCGGCGCAGTCGTATGGCATGCGCTCAACCCGGCAATGCTGGGGGATCTACTAACCATAGCGGCCCAACAGGGCGACGATGTCGCAGAAGGCGCTGCGCTCGACGTCGCGCTGGGGTTGGGGGATGAAGAGTCACGACGCGGGGCAGAGATTTGGGACGAGCTAGTGCGCATCGAGAACGGCATGTCCTACGACGCGGACCTCCTTTCGCGGGCCGAAGCCTTCAAGGAGTCATACATGCTGCGCGCTCGGCTCGAGGATGAACCCCCGTTGGCCGCAGCATGGAAGGACTCTAAGGATGCCCTGCGGACTCCCCACTAGCCGTGTGCCGTCCATAGCTCGTCGATAGCGCGGGTGCAGATCGCGGCGGTCGATGAGCCGCGCGAGCAAATACGCGAGTTGTCCCCGCCCGTTGGCTCCGTTTGAGACGGCGAGGCCGAGACGGGAGAGCAGAAGGTCCTACTCGGGCGCGACGGGTATCTCACGATCACGCTGCCGCACGCGGTGCGGGTCGAGGCGGACGAACTGGCGTCGGCTCTCGGCTGACGCCGGGCCGGGCCAGGGCCCTACTTGCGCTCAGCCTGCCCGACGTTGCCCGCCCCGCCCCGCTTCTGCAGGTTGAAGATCGTTTTGGGCAGCTTGGGGATCGAGTCGGGCGCAGGCGGGCTGCCGGGCTTGGGAGTCGACGGTGGCGTGCTTGTCGGATGGTCTGCCATGACTATGAGGCTAGCGCAGCCGCGGCGGCAAGGCCGGCGGTCTCCAGCAGCAGCGCGCCGAGGGCAAGACCCAGGAACCAGACCAGTCGCCTGACGGTCTTCGTGTTCTCCTCCTTCTGTTCCTCGAACGCCTCCGCAAGAGCCAAGTCGACCATGGGCTGCTCAAGGATCTCCCTCTCCCAAAGCACACGATACGTGGCCGTCGCGTTGACGCTGAAACCAAGCTCATACGGCCGCAGCAGCAGCACGACGAACACGAGCAGCCCTGCGGCGCCGATCAGTCCCACGGCCGTTGCGAACGTCTCCGCCAGACCGCTGGGGCGCCCGCCGTGGAAGACGGACTTGGCCAGCAGAGACGCAATCACAGCGCCGGCGGCGAGAAGGGTCGATCCACGACTCCGCACCTCGGCGACCTGGCGCTCCTGCTCGGCCAATGCCTCCGAGCCGAGTTGGTATATGCGCTCCTCGAAGCTGGCCATAGCGGCGACAGCATGGCCGCTCCGCCGGACGCTTCCTAGACTGAGTGGGCACCCGATCCGCTGGAGGCGACGATGACCGATCACCCGCCCGGTGAACCGCAGCCAAGTATCGCCAGCTCGAACGAGGCTGCACGGCTGCACCTTCGCTTCGACGACACGGAGGACTTCGACGATGCGCGCCGCGGACGCCTCGGGGGCCTTTCGGAGGGCGTCATCCGCGCGACCGACGGGCGGGTGGTGTGGGATACCGACGCCTACGAGTTCCTCGACGGCGAGTGCCCGCCGTCGGTGCACCCCAGCCTGTGGCGACTGAGTCAGCTGAACTCGATCCACGGCCTCTTCGAGGTCACGGACGGGATCTACCAGGTGCGGGGCCTCGATCTTTCGAACATGACGATCGTCGAGGGGGACGAGGGGGTGTTGGTGATCGACCCGCTGATCTCTTGCGAGACGGCGGCGGCCGCGCTGGCGCTGTACAGGGAGCACCGTGGCGAGCGGCCGGTCACGGGCCTGCTCTACACGCACAGTCACGTCGACCACTTCGGTGGGGCGCGAGGCGTGGTCGCAGGCGACGACGTGCGCTCGGGCCGCGTTCCGGTGATCGCGCCGGAGGGCTTCATGGAGCACGCCGTCAGCGAGAACGTGTACGCCGGCACTGCGATGACGCGCCGTGCGACCTACATGTACGGCGCGCTGCTGCCCAAGGGCCCGGCCGGGCAGGTCGGGGCGGGCCTCGGGCAGACGACCTCGCTGGGCACGGTCACCCTGCTGCCTCCCACCGTCGCGGTCGTGCGCACCGGGCAGGAGGAGGTCGTCGATGGGATCCGCATGCTCTTTCAGATGACGCCGGGTACCGAGGCCCCGGCAGAGATGAACTTCCTCTTTCCCGACCGCCGCGCGCTGTGCATGGCGGAGAACGCCACGCACAACCTTCACAACGTCCTGACGCTCCGGGGGGCTCTCGTGCGCGACCCGCACGTGTGGGCCTCCTACCTCGACGAGGCGATCGAGTTGTTCGCCGAGCGCGCCGAGGTGCTCTTCGCCCAGCACCACTGGCCGCGGTGGGGCCGGGAGCGGATGGTCGACTTCCTCTCCAAGCAGCGCGACCTGTACGGGTACATCCACGACCAGTCGCTGCGCCTGCTGAACAAAGGCTACGTTGCCAGCGAGGCCGCGGAGCTGCTCGAGCTGCCGCCGAGCCTGGCGCGCGAGTGGCACTGCCGCGGCTACTACGGCTCGCTCAACCACAACGTCAAGGCCGTCTACCAGCGCTACCTGGGGTGGTTCGACGGCAACCCCGCCCACCTGTGGCCCCACACGCCCGAGGCGGCCGGCCGGCGCTACGTCGAGCTGGCGGGGGGTCCGGAGCGTCTGCTCGCGAGCGCCCGGGAGGCCTACGCCGCCGGCGACTACCGGTGGGTCGCCGAGGTCCTCAACCACCTGATCTTCGCCGAACCCGACCACGCGGAGGCCCGGGAGTTGCAGGCCAGCGCCTTCGAGCAGCTCGGCTACGGCGCCGAGAACGGAACCTGGCGGAACTTCTACCTCATGGGGGCGCACGAGCTCCGCAACGGGGCCTCCGGGACCGCCACGCGCATCCCGCCGGACTTTGTCGCGAACACCCCCACGCGCCAGCTCCTCGACGCAATCGCGATCCAGATCGACGGTCCGCGTGCCGCCGACGCGGCCCTGTCGATGGTCTGGATCCTCCCGGACGAGGACGCGATCCACCACCTCACGCTCGCCAACGGCGTCCTCACCCACCGGCGCCGGCGCGAGGCGCCGAACGCCGACGCGACGCTCACGGTGGAGCGCGCCGCCCTGAACGACCTGCTGCTGGGCGTGGCGAGCCTCGAAGACCTGACTGCCGCCGGACGCTTGAAAATCGACGGCGACCCCACGACCCTCGGCAGGCTGCTCGGGCTGCTCGACCCGCCGGACCCCAGCTTCGCGATCGTCACGCCGTAGGTCGCGGCACCCGGGCACCCGATCGCCGGCGCGCTGCCGCGAGCAGCCACTATCGTCCGGCGCTGTGACCGAGGACATGCTCTGGTCGGGCTGGGGCGATCCCGCCGAGGCGGTGCGCCTCGGGCCCGCGGTCCTCGGGCTGATCGAGCAGGCGCTCGGCGTGCGGCGCCCGCGGCCGGCCGTGGCGCTGGAGGATGTGCGAGTGCCCCCGTCGCAGCTGGGCGAGGGTGTCCACGGGCGGCTCGCGGCGATCGTGGGGGCAGAGCACGTGCGCGCCGACCGGGAGACCCGCCTGCGGCACACGCGCGGCAAGTCGACGCCGGACCTGCTGCGCATCCGCGCCGGCGAGGCCGACGACGCGCCCGACGCCGTGGTGGGGCCGGGCGCGCACGAGGAGGTGCTGGAGCTGCTGCGCGTGTGCGCCGAGGAGCGCGTCGCGGTCGTGCCGTTCGGCGGCGGCACGTCGGTCGTCGGCGGGCTCGCGGCCCGGCGGGAGGGGTTCGCCGCGGTGCTCGCGCTGGACCTGGGGCGGCTGCGACGGCTGCTCGAGGTGGACGAGGTGTCGCGGACGGCGACGCTCGAGCCGGGGCTGCGGGGACCGGAGGCCGAGGCGCTGCTCGCCGCGCGCGGCTACACGATCGGCCACCACCCCCAGTCGTTTCACTACGCCACGCTCGGCGGGTTCGCCGCGACACGCTCCTCGGGGCAGGCGTCGGCTGGGTACGGGCGCTTCGACGAGCGCGTAGTCGCGCTGCGGGTGGCCACGCCGCGCGGCACGCTGGAGCTGGGGCGGGCGCCGCGGTCCGCCGCCGGGCCCGACCTGCGCCAGCTGTTCCTGGGCTCTGAGGGCACACTGGGAGTGATCACCGCGCTGCGCGTCGAGGTGCGCCCCGCGCCGGCGGTGCGCGTCTACGAGGGGTGGCGCTTCGGCTCGTTCGCGGAGGGCGCCCTCGCGCTGCGCCGTCTGGTTCAGGACGGTCCGGTGCCCACGGTCCTGCGCCTCTCCGACGAGGCCGAGACCGCGCTGAACCTCGCGCGTCCCACGGAGCTCGGCGTGGGCGGCGCCGGCGGCTGCCTGTGCATCGCGGGCTACGAGGGCTCGGAGGCCGACGTCGAGGCGCGGCGCACCGGGGGGGCGGCCGTACTGGGAGCCTGCGGTGCCGAGCTCGACGCGCAGGCCGGCGCGGAGTGGGAGCACGGCCGCTACGCGGGCCCGTACGTGCGCGACGCGCTGCTCGACGCCGGCGCGCTCGTGGAGACGCTGGAGACGGCGACGTTCTGGTCGCGGCTGGAGGGGCTGTACGAGGCGGTCGCGCTCGCGCTGCGCGAGACCCTGACCGCGCTCGGCTCGCCGCCGGTCGTGCTCTGCCACATCTCGCACGTCTACCGCTCGGGGGCGTCGCTCTACTACACCGTCGGGGCGGCGCAGCTGGAGGACCCGCTCGCGCAGTGGCGCGCCGCCCACCACGCGGCCGGCGAGGCGATCCTCGCGGCGGGTGGCACGATCTCCCACCACCACGGCGTCGGGCGCGACCACCGCGAGCACTACGCGCGTGAGGTCGGCCCGCTCGGCGTCGAGGCGCTGCGCGCGGCGAAGGCCGCGCTCGACCCCGCGGGCATCCTCAACCCGGGGGTTCTGCTCGCGTAACGGCCGCCGCCTGCTCGGCGAAGTGCTTGCTGAGCGTCGTCTCCTGCCCCTGGTAGTTGGAGCCGGCGTCCGTGCCGTAGAGCCGGTCGGGGCGTTCGAGCATGGCTTCGTACGCGAGCTTGCAGATCGGCTGGCGGTGCTCGACCATGAAGGGGACGTCGCGCGCGCGCACCTCCAGGGCGGCGCGCGAGCCGAACCGGTGCCCGGTCGCGTCGTATCCGAAGCCCGGGTCGAAGAACCCGGCGTAGTGGGTGCGCAGCTCGCCGGCCGTGGGGTCGTAGGCCATCATCTCCGCCGCGTAGTCGGGGGGCACGCACACTCCCTCCGCGGAGAGCAGCAGGTAGAAGACCTCGGGGTCGAGCACGATCCGCCCGCCCGCCTCCGGGTACACGGGCTCCCAGTACTCGCGCCACCGGTAGTGGCCGAGCAGCGCCATGTCGAGGCGGTTGCTGTTGCGCTTGGCGCGGTACCCGACGACGCGGTTGTGGGGGCCGCTGAGGTCGACGCTCAGAAACAGCCCGTCGGCGATCGCCAGGTCCGCGGCCGGCAGCGCGTGCTTGTCGATGTACAGCAGCGGGAACTCCCGGTGGATGCGGGCCAGCTCGACGTCGCTAACGCGCGCGTCGCCTGCCGCCAGCCGCAGCTGGTTGAGGCTCAGCAGCGGCTGCACGCGGATCGCGAAGGACCGCGGCACCACCTCCAGGTACAGCCGCCCCCGGTACCCCGCCGGGATCTCGTCGAAGCGGTGGTTGCCCTCGGTGATCACGCGCGTGAACACGTCGAGGCGGCCCGTCGAGCTCTTGGGGTTGGCCTTGGCGCGCACGTGCGCGGGGAGCTCGAGCTCCTCCACGAGCGGGATCAGGTACGGCCGGTCGCGCTCCAGCGTGGCGCCGTCGCGCAGGTCGATCCGGTCGAGCGCCAGGTCCTCGACGCGCTCCATCACCGAGGACTCCGTGCCCGGCAGGAAGCTGCACCGCAGCGCCCACGCGTGGTCGGCGAGCCGCAGGTCGATGCTCGCCGGCTGCACGCTCTCGGGGCGGATGCGGTAGTCGCCTGAGGTGATCCACCCCTCGCTCACGGCACGGCGGAGGCGCTGGCTGGGGAGCACGCCGCGTACGCCGGCTCCCCGGCCGACCCGGGCCGGCTCGGCGCTCGCTTCGGGTGCGGTTGTCTGTGTCGGTTCCATCGTCGCGCTCGCTCTGGGGTCACGTGGAGCTTGCCACACGGGGCGTGCGCCCCACCCTTCAGCATGACGACCGGCCCCGACAGGCTCGAACCCGACTGTGGCTCCTGCGCTACCGTGAGCCAGCACATGGAGATGGTTCGCCTGACCTACACGAGCGGCGGCATCGACGCGGCCGCCCACGCGGAGTTCGAGGAGCGCCTGCGCGACGCGCGCGGCGCCGCGCCCGACCCGTGGCCCCACCTGATCGGCGGGGAGCCCGTGCACGAGGGGCCTGTGTTCGAGCGGCCCGACCCCTCCCGCGTCGCGCACCTCGCCAGCCGCGCGCACGCGGCCGGCGCGGAGACCGTCGCGCGCGCCCTCGCCGCCGCCCGTGGGGCGTGCGCGGAGTGGGGTCGCACGCCCTACGCCGAGCGCCTGGAGCACCTGGCCGCGGTCGCGCGCGCGCTCGCCGAGCGCCACCTGGAGCTCGCCGCGGTGATGAGCCTGGAGACCGGCAAGAGCCGCCTGGAAGCGATCGTGGAGGTGCAGGAGGCGGTCGAGCTGATCGAGACCTACTCCGAGGAGATGGACCGCCACGAGGGGTTCCGCACGCCCCTGGCGAGCTTCGCCGCGGGTGAGCGCTCCACCGACGTGCTGCGGCCCTACGGCGTCTTCGGAGTGGTGGCGCCCTTCAACTTCCCGCTCGCGCTGGCCGTCGGCATGAGCGCCGCCGCGCTGATCGCCGGCAACACGGTGGTGCTGAAGCCCTCCGAGGAGGCGCCGTGGACCGGCGCGCTGCTCGGGGAGGTGCTGCTCGACGCCGGCCTGCCGTCCGGGGTCTTCAACCTCGTGCACGGCGGCCCCGCCGCCGGCCGCGCGCTCGTGCAGGCGCCCGTGGACGGGATCGCCTTCACCGGCTCCGCGGAGGTCGGGCGGGAGATCGCGCGCACGCTGGTGGCCGGCGGTCCCTACGCGCGCCCGGCGCTCACCGAGGGGGGCGGCAAGAACCCCACGGTGGTCACGGCGGCGGCCGACCTCGACGCGGCCGCCGAGGGGCTCGCGCGCGCCGCCTTCGGCCTCTCCGGGCAGAAGTGCTCGGCGTGCTCGCGCGCGGTCGTGCTCGACTCCGTGTACGACGCTCTGCTGGAGCGCCTGCGCGCGTTCACCCCGACGCTCGCCGTCGGCGACCCGGCGGAGCGCGACGCGTTTCTCGGGCCCGTCGTCAACGCCGCTGCGCTGGAGCGCTTTCAGGAGAGCGTCGCCGCGGGCCGCCGCGACGGGCGCCTCGTGGTCGGCGGCGGGCGGTCCCGCACGGAGGGGTGGTTCGTCGAGCCCACGGTCCTCGCCGGCCTGCCGCTGGGGCACCCGCTCACGCGCCGGGAGCTCTTCCTGCCTCTCCTCACGGTCACGTCGGTGGCCACGTTCGCGGAGGCGCTCGCCGAGGCCAACGCCACCGACTACGGCCTCACGGCGGGCATTTTCAGCGAGGACGAGCAGGAGGTCGAGCGGTTCCTCGACGAGGCGCAGGCCGGCGTCCTGTACGTCAACCGCCGGGCTGGCGCCACCACCGGGGCGTGGCCGCGCATGCAGTCCTTCTGCGGCTGGCGGGCCTCGGGCACGACCGGCAAGGGGGCGATGGGCCCCTACTACCTGCCCCAGTTCATGCGCGAGCAGTCGCGGACGGTCGTCTCGTGACGGCCGCGCCGCCGGGGGCGCGGGTCGCGCCGCGCCAGGCCGTCGCGCTCGAGGAGTACGGGGAACGCCTCGCCCGCGTGCGCGAGTGGATGCACGCGCACGACGTGGAGCTCCTGATCCTCAACCAGCCCGAGCACTACAACTGGCTCTCCGGGTACGACCCGACCTCCGTCTTCTACCACCAGTCGCTGGTGGTGCCCGCCGCCGCGGAGCCGCTCACGCTGGTCTGCAACAAAGCGGAGCTGGCGCTCTACGAGGAAACCTGCTGGGTGGCGGACGTGCGCGCGGTGTGGACGCACGAGGACCCGGTCGCACGCACGGTCGAGGTGCTGCGCGAGCGGGGCCTGCTCGGCGCCCGGCGGGTGGGCGTGAACTTGATGAGCTACCACCTGCGCCCCCGCTTCGCCTTCGAGCTGCGCGACGCGCTCGCGCCGAGCGAGCTCGTGGATGTGACAGCCGCGCTCGACGACCTGCGCCTGGTCAAGAGCCCGGCGGAGATCGCCCACCTGCGCCGCGCCGCCCACATCGCCGACCTCGGCGTGCTCGCCGGCATCGAGGCGGTGCGCGCCGGCGCCACCGACTGCGAGGTGATGGCCGCGATCCAGCACGCCGTGGCGCTCGCCGGGGGGGAGTTCCCCGCCTACCCCTTCCTCGTGGACGCGCGCGGCACGCTGCACGGCACGCCGATCGGCAGGGTGCTCGCGTCCGGGGACACCGTCTACATGGAGGTCTCCGGCGTGGTGCGCCGCTACCACTGCAACATCTCCCGCACCGTCGTCGTCGGCGAGCCCTCCGCGCGCCTGCGCGAGCTGTACGCGGCCGTCCGCCGCGCGCTGGACGAGGCCACCGCCGCGCTGCGCCCGGGGGTCTCCGTGCGCGAGATCGTGGAGCTGGTCGCCGCGCTGCACGCAGGCTACGAGCACAACACGTGGGGGCGCTTCGGCTTCTCGATGGAGATCGCCTACCCCCCCATCTGGATCGGCGGGCTCTCGCTGATGCGCGGCGACGAGCACGTGCTGGAGCCCGGCATGGTGATCACGATGGAGCCCGGCCTCGCCTACGCCGATGGCGCCACGATGATGGTTGGAAACAACGTGCTCGTCACCGAGCACGGCCCCGAGGTGCTCAACGAGGTGACCACCGAGCTGCTGTGCAGGTGATGGGATGATCGCGCCATGCGCGGTTTTGCCACGGTGTGCGCCGTGCTCGGCGCGGGCGCGACGCTCGCGCTCAGCCTGAGCGCCTGCGGAGGGGCGGCCCCGACGCCCCTGGAGATCGGCGGCTGGGGCGGACAGCTCGACGCGGCCACGCAGGCCGCGTACCTGCGTCCGTACGACGCCGCGGCGCACGTCGCAGCGCGGCTCATCGACGCGCCCGGGGAACAGCTCGCGCGGATCGCCGCGCAGCACGCGGCGCACCGGATCACGTGGGACGCCGTCGACTCGCTGGATGGGGGAGCCGCCTACCGGCTCTACCACGAAGGGCTGCTGCTCACGCTCCCCGCCGCGCTGCACGCGCGCCTCGTGCGAGAGCTCGGTGCCGCGGCCGTCACGCCCTTTGGCTTCGCGCACGGCGGCGTCGCCGAAGTGCTCGTGTGCAACACGGCTCGCGTGCGGCGCTGCCCGACCACGATGGCGCAGTTCTACGACGGCCCGGCGTACCCGCAGCCGCGCATGTTCCCGGCGATCGACCCGATCGAGGCCTCCGCCACCGCGGAGGTCGACAAAGGGTGGCGGCTGACGGAAACCAACATCAACCCGATCGACCCCCCCTCTCTCTTTGAAATATTAGAACACCTGCGCCCGTACATCAGAGTGCTGTGGCGCACCGGCGCCCAGCAGCTGCAGACGATGCGCTCCGGCGTGGCGGACGTGGGGACCATGTGGAGCAACCTCGCCTACCAGCTTCGCGCCGAAGGCGTGCCGCTGCAGATCCAGTGGCTCGGGGGCGCCGCGGAGCCGCGCTACTGGGCGGTGGTCCGCGGCGCCCCCCACGCCGCCGCCGCGCTACGCCTGCTCGCGTGGATCGCCGGCCACTCGGCGGCGCAAGCGCGCTGGGCGGAGCTCACCCACGCCGCGGTGCCCTCTCCGGCAGCGCGCGCGCGCCTGCCCACCGCGCTGACCGCGCAGTTCCCGGAAGCTCACAGCGCGCAGCTGGCGACGCCCTTCTTCCAGTGGTACGCGCTGTACGGGTCGGTACTCGACGCCGAATACGCCCCCTTCGTGGCCGGCCGCTTGTCCTAGCCACGCCCGCCGCCCTCTACGAGGGAACGCTCTCCCCGCGGCCCCCAGCACGCCACGCAGGGTGGCCGGCTACCGTTCAGGGGAGATGTCCCGCTCCCCGCAACCCCAGCGCGACACCGTCCACTGGTACGCCGGCCCCACCACCTTCTACCGCGCCCCGTGCTGCGCGCCGGCCGAGCTGCCGGCGGACTCGGTCGCGGTGCTCGGCGTGCCCCTGGACTCCTGGACGCTGGGGCGCAACGGACAGCGCTACGCTCCCCGCGCGATCCGCGAGGCGTCGCTGTACCTCGCCGGCTACTACGGCCTGCAGCCCGAGCCCGTTGGCTACGTGGACGTGACGGACGGCCGTGTGTGGACCGTGCCCGAGCGTCCGCGGCTGTTCGACGTGGGGGACGTGCGTATCCACCAAGGCGACGTGCAGGCGCAGATCGAGGCGATCGCGGCGCCCGTCGCGGAGATCGTGGAGCGCGGCGCGATGCCCATCGTGCTCGGCGGCGACCACTTCGTGCCCTACCCCTCCTTCGTGGGCTTCGTGCGTGGCATCCGGGCGCGCGAGCCCGGCGCGAAGGTGGGGTTCCTGAACATCGACGGCCACTTCGACCTCTGGGACGAGTTCAGGGATATGGGCCGCTTCAACCACGGCACCTTCGCGCGGCGCATCTCCGAGCACGAGGCCGTCGGCAGGATGGTGTGGTGGGGGCTGAACGGGACCCACATCCTGGAGCCCGCCCAACTGGAGCTCTGCCGGGAGCGCGGCTTCGCGGGCTACACCGTGGGCTCGATCCGCCGCCGCGGCGTGGACCAGACGATCCGCGAGGCGCTGGAGCTCGCCTGTGAGGGGGCCGACCACCTCTACGTGACCTTCGACATCGACGCCACCGACGGCGCCTGCGCCCCCGGGACGCACTCGATCGTCCTGGACGGCCTCACCGCGGGGGAGGTCCTGGAGGGGCTCGCCGTCGTGCGCGAGTTCCCCAACCTGGGAGCGTTCGACGTGTGCGAGATGATTCCCCAGTACGACGTCGGCGGGGGCCGCACCGCCCGCTACGCGGCGCACGCGATCCTTGCCGTTGCGGGTCCGCGGGTGCTCGACTCGCGCGCCGTGTTCGCGCGCGAGGCGCTTGATGCGGTGTTCCGCTAGTTGCGGGTAATCGCGCAGAATGGGAGCAGTTCGGCACGCGGCTCTTGACTGGGAGCTCGGCGAGGATCTAGACTCGGTTCGAGCATTGCATAAGATTTGAGCGCCGGCTTTCGCCACGCGCTCGCTGGGGCCTTGGTGTCGGTTACGCAAGAGACCGTCCCTGACGTCATCGCCACACATACACATGGGGGAGGGATTGACCTAGCGATGGCCACCGCCACGGAAGCGATCTACCACCGCCAGGCCTCGGGCCTGGTGCGGGAGGGGAAGCCAACCGATGGCGCCCTCTTCAACGTGCTCGGCACCACACTCGGGCCGGTGCTCGGCTGGATCCTGCTCTTCGGGCTCCCGCTCTACCACGGAGCGAACGTCCTGCTGGCGACCACGATCGCGTTTGCCTGCTGCATCGGCCTGAACGCCGTCTACGCCCTGTTCGCGGCGACGATGCCCCGTTCCGGGGGCGACTACGTCTTCATCAGCCGCACCTTCTCGCCACTCGTGGGCTTCGCCGCCAACGCCAGCTTCATGTTCTGGCTGGCCTTCTACATCGGCACCGCCGGCGCCTTCATCGGCCAGCTGTCGCTTGCGACCGCCTTCCGCGAGCTCGGCTACTGGACCGGCGATCACCACCTGCAGACGTGGGGCAACTGGTTCAACAGTCACTGGGGCCGCATGATCTCGGGCCTCGTGCTGATGGCCGTGCTCATCTACCCGGTGCTGCTCACCGGCCGCCACGGCCTGCGCCGCTACTTCCACTTCCAGCGGTGGGTCTTCTACTTCTGCGGCCTCACGCTGCTGGCCACGGTGGTGGCGATGCTGGTCATGTCCCACGGCGCCTTCGTGAGCGCTTTCGACCACTACGTGCGCGCCTTCTCCCCGCACACCGCTCACCCCTACTCCCTCATCCTCGCCACCGGGGGGCCGCACGGGGCCTTCAGCTTCCACCAGTCGCTGCTCTCCTCGACGTGGCCCTACTACGTCTCCTCCTTCCTGCTGATGTCCGCCTACTGGGCCGGCGAGCACCGCACGGGCCTGCGCTCGCACGTGATCGGGATGGTCATACCCTTCGCCGTCAGCTTCGTGGTGATCATCGTGACCCTGCAGGTCGCCCTCTCCGCCTTCGGCACCGACTTCCTCTCGGCGCTCGGCAACACCGAAGCCGCCAAGTACGGCTTCGAATCGGCGCCCTACTTCGTCGAGCTGCTCGGCGCGTGGACCGGGCCGCTCGTGGGGATCGTCCTGGCGATTGGCTTCGGCGCGTGGCTGTGGCAGTACGTGCCGGCGCTCACCATCCTCGTCACCCGCAGCATGTTGGCGTGGTCCTTCGACGGCATCATGCCCGAGTGGCTGGGCCGCGTCGACAGCCGCGGCAACCCCGTGAACGCGACGCTCGTGACGACCGCGATCGCCGTCGTGCTGCTGGCGCTGTACTCGTTCACCTCGTTCTTCTCGGTGATCACCGCCCTGCTCGGCTTCACGATCACGTTCTTCATCGCCTGCTGCGCGGCGATCGTGTTCCCCTTCCGCCGCCGCGACCTGTTCGAGGGCTCGCAGGGCGCCGTCAGGGTGGCCGGCGTCCCGCTGCTCTCGCTCGCCGGCCTTGCGGGAGTGATCGGCCTCGGTGTGATGATGTACGTGCTGCTCGCCGACCCCAACTCGGGGACCAGCTGGGTGCACAACCGTAACGAGGTCTACGCAATGATCGTCGCCGTCGTGGTTGCGGCGCTGCTTTACGGAGTCGCGTGGTTGGCCAGGCGTAAACAGGGCATCAGCTTGAGCGTCGTGACGCGGGAGCTGCCCGTAGAGTGAGCTGATGCGCACCCTGGACGCCCGCGCCCCGGCATGAGCAGGCCGTCGTGGCGCCGGCGGGGAGCACGGGAGGTGCGCCGCCTGTTCTTCGCGACCGACCTCCACGCCTCGGAGGTGTGCTTTCGCAAGTTCCTCGCCGCTGCCCGCGTCTACGAGGTCGACCTGCTGGTGCTCGGGGGGGACGTGATGGGCAAGGCGCTCGTGCCGCTCGTGGAGGACCCCGGCAGGCAGGGCGTACAGGTGGGGCTCGCCGCAGAGGCCCCGCTCGTCGAGGGCGAGCCCGAGCTCGCGGCGCTCACCCGGCGCGTCGCCGACGAAGGCAGCTACGCGGTGCGCGTCTCGCGCGAGCGGGCGCAGGAGCTCGCGTCCGATCCGGCTCGGCTGCACGAGCTGCTCGTCTGCGAGGCCCGGCGGCGCGCCCGTGAGTGGGCGGAGCTCGCCGAGGCCCGGCTGGCCGAGCGGGGGGTCCGCTGCTACGTGACGGGCGGCAACGACGACCCGCCGGAGGTGCTCGAGCCCCTCAGGCGCGAGCCGGAGTCGCCGCTGCGCTTCTGCGAGGGCGTGGTCGAGGATCTCGGCGAAGGCGTCTCGATCCTCAGCCTCGGCTACAGCAACCCCACCCCCTGGAAGACCCCGCGCGAGCTGCCCGAGGAGGAGCTGCTCGCCCGCATCCGGGAGCTGGCCTCCCGGGCGCCCGACCCGCGCCGCACGATCTTCAACCTGCACGTGCCCCCCGTCGGCTCCGGCCTCGACCGCTGCCCGGAGCTCGACGCGAGCACCGACCCTCCGTCGGTCGTGCGCGTCGCCGGCGAGGTCCAGTACTTCGACGCCGGCTCCACCGCGGTGCGCCAGGCGCTCACCGAGCTGCAGCCGTTCCTGAGCCTGCACGGCCACATCCACGAGTCGCGCGGCGCTGCGCGGCTCGGCCGCACGCTCGCGCTCAACCCCGGCAGCGACTACTCCACGGGGGCGCTCCGGGGCGTGATCGCTACGCTCGACGTGGAGCGACCCTCGTTCCAGTTCACCACCGGTTAGCAGCCTCCAGCCATGCCCTCCGCCCCCGCTTCGCCCGCTGGCCCGGTGCTTGCCCGCGCTCGGGAGCTCATCGCCCTCGCCGGCGAGCGGGGGTTGACCCTGCGCGCGCTCGGGGGCGCGGCGATCGCCCTGCGCGCGGCGCCGCAGACGCCGCCGGCGCTGCTGCGCGAGTGCCGCGACCTCGACCTGGCAGTCGAGGAGGGTGCGGGTCGGCGCGCAGACGAGCTGCTGCGGGACGCCGGCCTGCGAGCGCTCTCCGAGCGCTTCAACGTCCTGCACGGCCACCGGCGGCTGATGTTCCTCGACGGAGGCGGGCCGACTCCGCTGAAGGTCGATGTGTTCGTGGGGGACCTGGAGATGTGCCACACCGTGCCCCTGCGCGGCCGGCTGGAGCACGATCCGCTCACGCTCTCCCCCACCGACCTGCTGCTCAGCAAGGGCCAGATCGTGCAGCTCACCGGCAAGGACCGCCTCGACGTGTACTGCCTGCTGTGGAACCACGAGGTCGACGCCGGCTACGTCGCCGAGCTGTGCGCGCGCGACTGGGGCTGGTGGAGGACGGCGACCGCCAACCTCGCCGGCTGCCGCGAGCTGCTCAGGGAGACGCCGCTGGGGGAGACGGACCGGGCGCGCATCGGCGGGCGCCTGGAGGAGGTCGAGCGGGCGATCGAGCGCGCCCCCAGGTCGCTGCGCTGGCGCGCCCGCGCCAGGGTGGGCGAGCGTGTGCGCTGGTATGAGCTGCCCGAGGACGTCGAGGGGCCGGCGGCCGCCTCAGGGACCGCCTGAGGCTCCCTCGGCCGCCACCGCGGCGGCGATCCCGGCGACCATCGCCTCAAAGCACCGCCGGCCGAGCTGCGCGTCCACGTGGCCGGCGTCCAGCACCACGCCCGTGGCGGGGACGGCGTCGGCCGGCGTCGGCAGGACGTCGTAGCCCCGCCGGGGTCTGAACGGCACGGGCTTTGGAGGGTCGCCCACGAGCTCGGGGGCGAGGTGGCGCATCACGGCCGTCTCCAGACGGCCGGCGTGATCCTCGGGCCACAGCGCCGCCTCCTCGGGGAACAGGGCGCGCTCGAGCTCCTCGCCGAGGTAGTCCCACGGGGCCTCGAACAGCAGCGCCCTGGCTCCCTCACCGCGCTCCAGCGGCCCCCGCAGGGCGTCCCACAGGACCGCGGCGTTCTCCATGTGCCAGGAGATCACGACCAGCGCGTGCGCTCCCGCCCGCATGGCACCCTCGGCCAGCGCCTCGAGCGCCGCGACCAGCGCGCCGAGCGTCAGGGCGGGCGCCGGAAAGCGGTCGCCGCCGCCCGAGCGCGGGCGCGAGGGGGCGCCGAAGGGGAGCGTCGGCAGCGCCACGCCCCGTACGAGCTCGGAGACCGCCCCGCCGAGGCGCTCGACGATGATCGAGTCGGTCGCCATCGGCAGGTGCGGCCCGTGCTGCTCGAACGCGCCCACGGTGAGCACGAGCGGCGCCCCGGCTCGCAGGCGCTCCTGAAACGTCGGCCACGCAAGCTCGCCCGCCTTCACGGGACGATCATTCCAGGTTGAACGGATTCCAGGTGCAGCGGCCGCGTGGCTGGGCACGGCCGAGGTAGGCTCTGAGTGCAAGTGGCGGCTGACGAGGCGCAGATCACGACTGACACGCCGAGCGGGGAGGCCCTCTACGAGCGCGCCCTGCGACACCTCGCGGGCGGCAAGTCCCCCCGCAGCACGGTGTTCGTGCCGCCCCACCCGCCCTACGCTCTGCGCGGCGAGGGGTGGCGGCTCTTCGACGTGGACGGCGCCGAGCTGATCGACCTGCAGGCCAACTACGCCTCGCTCGTCCACGGCCACGCGTTCGCCCCCGCCGTGCGCGCCGCCGCCCAAGCGCTCGCGGACGGCTCGGCCTTCGGGCTGCCGACCGCCGCCGAGGTGGAGCTGGCCGAGCACCTCGCCGCGCGCCTCGGGTGGGCCGAGCGCTGGCGCTTCGCGGGCTCGGGGACCGAGGCGGTGATGGCCGCGGTACGCGCCGCGCGCGCCGCGACCGGCCGCGACGGGCTGGTCCGCTTCCAGGGCTGCTACCACGGCAGCTGGGACACCGTCGCCCAACCCGGCGCGCCGGGCGTGCCGGCGGCCGCCCACGAGGACGTGGTGACCCTGCCCGTGGGCGACGGGCGCGCGCTGCTCGCGGCGCTCGACGAGCACGGCCCGCAGCTGGCGTGCGTGCTGCTCGACCTGATGCCCAACCGCGCCGGCCTGCGCCCCGCGGACCCCGAGTTCGTCGCGCTTGTGCGCCGCGAGACGGCCCGCCGCGGCATCGTGCTGATCCTCGACGAGGTCATCACCTTCCGCCTCGGCGTCGGAGGGATGCAGCAGACCTACGGCGTCGAGGGCGACCTCGTGGTGCTCGGCAAGGCGATCGGCGGCGGACTGCCGATCGGGGCGCTCGGCGGGCGCCCCGAGCTGATGGACGTGTTCGACCCCCGCCGCCCCGACGCGGTGGCGCACGGCGGGACGTTCTCGGCGAACCCCGTCTCGCTGCGCGCCGGCCTCGCCGCCCTGGAGGCCCTCGACGCCGAGGCGATCGCCCGCATCGACGCCCTCGGCGAGCGGTTGCGCGCGGGAGTGAGCGAGCTGGGGTACGAGACGACCGGCCGCGGGTCGCTGCTGAAGGTCCACGCGCCCGACCCGGTGGAGCTGTGGTGGCGCCTGTACCGCGAGGGGGTGCTGACCGCCCTGGGTGGGCTCGCGTGCGTCTCCACGCCGATGGACGAGGCCGTGGTCGAGCGCGCGCTCGCCGCGTTCGAGCGAGCGCGGCGGTGAGCCAAGGCGCAGGCAGTCCGCTCGACGCGCGGACCGTGAGCGGGGAGCACGGCGACGCGGCGAAGGGGCCGTCGGTGTGCATCGTGGGCGCCGGGGCGATCGGTCTGGCCAGCGCGCTCGCGCTCGCTCGCCGCGGCGCGAGGGAGGTGACTGTGCTCGAGGCCCGCCACGTGGCGGGCGGCTCCTCGGGGCTGTCGGTGGGCATCGTCGAGACGCAGTACATCGACCCGCTCGACATCGAGCTGCGAGTGTTCTCGATGCGGGCCTTCGAGCAGCTCGAGCGCGAGCACGACCTGCGGATCGTGCGCAACGGCTACCTGCGGCTCGCCCACTCCCACGAGGCGCTCGCCGCATTCGAGCGCGCCGTGCAGGTGCAGCGCTCGCTGGGCGTCGAGGATGCGCGCGCCCTCGACCGCGGCGGAGTCGCCGGCCTGGTTCCCGACCTGGCCGTGGACGATGTGGCCGGGGGCATGTTCGGGCCGAGCGACGGGTTCCTCGACGGCCACCTCTACTGCGGGCTGCTCGCGGAACTGGCCGGCGCGGCGGGCGCGCGGGTGCTGAGCGGCCACGAGCTGCTCGGTGCCGAGGCCGGCCCGGCCGGTGGTTGGCGACTGCGGACGAGCAGAGGCGAGCTCGCCTGCGACTACGCGGTCGACGCCGCCGGGCCGTGGGCCGGCCACGTGGCGGGCGTCCTGGGCGTGCAGATGTCGCTCTCCCCCCAGCGCCACCAGGCTGTGGTCGTCCACCTCCCGCGCGAGCTGCCCTACGTGATGCCGTCGGTCACGGACTACACACCCCGCTCGGGCGAGCGGGGGCTCTACTTCCGCCACGAGCGCCCCGGGCAGCTGATCGCGGGGCTGCACACCGAGGAGGCGCTGCAGCGGGTCGAGGACCCGGATCGCTACGCCCGCGGCGTGGACCCCGAGCTGCTGGAGACGCTGGCCGAGGAGCTCTCCGCGCGCCTGCCCTCGCTCGCCGGCGCCCGCCTGGGGCACGGGTGGGCCGGCCTGTACCCCGTGAGCCCCGACGGCCTCCCCCAGGTCGGCCCGGCCCCCGGCCGCGAGACGGCGATCCTGGCCGGCGGGGCCGGCGGCTCGGGCATCCAGGTGTCCCCGGCGCTCGGAGAGCTCGTCGCGGACTGGGTCCTCCTCGGCGAGCCGCGCGCGGTGGCCGGTGCACACCGCCTGCTCCCCGACCGGGAGTCGTTCGCGCGGTTGGGCTGAGGCGAGCGCGTGGGAGAGCGGGTGGTTAGGATTGCGCGCGATGACATCTGCTACCGACCCCGTGATCCTCGCCGCCGTGCGCACCCCCGTGGGGCGCTACGGCGGCGCGCTTACACACGTGCGCCCGGACGACCTCGCGGCGCTCGTGCTGCGCGCCGCGGTGGAGCGCGTGCCCGGCCTCGACACGGGGGCGATCGAGGAGGTGTACCTCGGCTGCGCCAACCAGGCGGGCGAGGACAACCGCAACGTCGCGCGCATGGCGCTGCTGCTCGCCGGGTTTCCGCAGTGAGGTGCCGGGCGTGACCGTCAACCGGTTGTGCGCCTCGGGGCTCTCCGCGGTCGTGTGCGCCTGCCAGGCGATCCGCGCGGGGGAGCGGGAGCTGGCGTCGCGGGCGGGGTGGAATCGATGAGCCGCGCGCCGCTCGTGATGGGCAAGGACGAGAAGGCGTTCGCGCGCGGGGACCGCACGGTGTACGACACGACGATCGGCTGGCGCTTCCCCAACGCGAGGATGGCCGAGCTCTTCCCGCTGGAGAGCATGGGCGAGACGGGCGAGAACGTCGCCGAGCGGTGGGGCGTGAGCCGCGAGGACCAGGACGCGTTCGCGCTGGAGAGCCAGCGTCGCTGGGCGGCGGCCGACACGGCCGGGCGCTTCGCCGAGGAGCTCGTGCCCGGTGAGGGGAGTGCGAGCGCGACGAGCACCCCCGTCCGGACACCACGCCCGAGGGGCTCGCGCGGCTGCGCACGGTCTTCCGCGCGGACGGCACCGTCACCGCGGGCAACTCCTCGGGCGTCAACGACGGTGCCGCCGCGCTCGTGCTGGCGAGCGCCGCCGCAGCGGAGCGCCTGGGCGTCGCGCCGCTCGCGCGCTTCGTCGGCTCGGCTGCCGCGGGCGTGGACCCGCGCGTGATGGGCGTCGGGCCGGTGCCGGCGGTGCGCAAGCTGCTCGCGCGGACGGGCGTGGCGGTCGCGGACCTCGATCTCGTCGAGCTCAACGAGGCGTTCGCCTCGCAGAGCGTCGCGGTGATCCGCGAGCTCGGCCTCGACCCCGCGCGCGTCAACGTCAACGGCGGCGCGATCGCCATCGGCCACCCGCTCGGGATGAGCGGCGCGCGGCTGGTCGTCTCGCTCGCGCACGAGTTGCGCCGCCGCGACGCGCACCTCGGCCTGGCGACCCTGTGCGTGGGCGTGGGGCAGGGGCAGGCCGCGCTGTTCGCGCGCGAGCGCTGAGCGGCGCACGGCCGCTTCGCCCACCTCGGCGCTCGCTCACCGGTGCGGCCCCCTTCGCCCGCCCGCACCCCTCGTTCACGGCTCCACCTGAGCGAGCCACGTGGTCCAGGGGGCTAATGCCCGCCGGGAGGGCTGCCGATGATGGCCTCGTGACGGCCCTTCGCACCTTCCGCGACCCGCACGCCCGCGGTCGCCTGCTCGCAGCCCTGCTCGGCGCGGCGCTCGCGGCGCTGCTGCTCGCGCCCGTCGCGGCGCGCGCGGTGGTCGTCAACGTCAAAGTGGGCGCCGGCACGACCACGGTCGGCGAGCAGCCGACCAGCGAAGCCCTCCTGTGGGGGCAGGCCATGAACAAAGGCGAACCCGGCGAAGCGGGGAACCCCAACGCGGGCAGCTTCAACAACCCCCTGGGTCACCCGGTGATCGAAGGGGAACCGAAGTTCGGGGCCAACCCTGAAACCGACTCCGTCAACGCCTACCTGATCTACTGGGAAGACGGGCACAAAAGCTGGCAGGGCCAGTATCAGCTCTACCCCGGTGAATGGCAGGCTCTGATCGACGGTTACATGAGCGACCTGAGCGGAGCGAGCGAAACGGGCGGCGACGGCGTGTTCAGGGTCGACAGCCAGTACACCGACGTGACGGGAGCCGGTCTCACCGGCCACGCGACCGCGCGCACCCGGTTCCTCGGCGCCTACACCGACACCGAACCGTATCCAGGCAAAGAATGTGTGGATCCACTGCTGATCAAACTGAGCAAAGAAGAAGAAAAAGAATTCGGGGAACCGTGGGAAGTGGGGTGCCTCACCGACACGCAGATCCGCGCCCAGCTGCACGCGTTTATCACCCAGCACGGGCTGAAGGCGGGCATGAACACGATCTTCTTCGTGCTCACTCCCCCTCGCGTCGGGGTGTGCGTGGACGAAGGCGCGGGCGCCTCGCACTGCTCACAGGACAACGGTGGGAAACCCGCAGCGGGGGGACTCTGCAGCTACCACTCCTACTTCGAAGAACCGGGCGGTGGCGACGTGCTGTACGCGGCTATCCCGTGGGTGTACGGCGACCTCGGGGGCAAGGGTCCAGAAACCCTGAACCCGGGCACCACCTGCCAGGACGGCGGCTGGAACGAAAACGCCGAAAAGGGCGGGCCGCTCGAAAAAACGAAGGTGCCGCAGGAGGCCAACCAGCTCACCACGCGCGGCGCCGACGGCCTATGGGACGAGGGCGTGGCCGAACTGGCGGTCGGCCAGATCGCCTCCGAGCAGCAGAACACGGTCACCGACCCGCTGCTCAACGCGTGGCAGGACCGGGAGGTGACGAAAGGCGGCGAAGAAGTCGGCTACGAGAGCACCGACGAGTGCCGTGACGACTTCCTGGCGGTCTCCGGTGGGGGGTGGAGCGTCAAGGAACACACTGGCGCCGGCACGCTCGCCAACCAGTTGATCTTCGGCGTGCCCTTCTACGTCAACGACGCGTTCAACCTCGCCGCGCACAAGCTCTCCTACCCGGGCGTGCCCTGCATGCCGGGGATCAATCTCGCCCCCGTGTTCACGCTGCCGCCGACGGTCAACGCCGGTGAAACGGTCGGCTTCAACGGCATGGAGTCGAACGTCACGCTGAACGGCGGCGACAAGTTCAACGCCAAGGGCGAAGAGGAACCCACCTACCCGAAATACACGTGGAACTTCGGCGACGGCTCGACCGCGGTGACCGGCTACGCCCCCGGTACGCCCCCGGGCAACCCGCCGTCTCTCCTGTGCGAAGCGCCGTGGCTGGCCCCCTGTGCGGCGAGCACCTTCCATGCCTACCAGTACGGCGGCGTCTACCAAGTCACGCTCACGATTGAGGATGTGGGAGGCAACGTCGGAACCGCCACCCGCACGCTCACCGTCGTGGGGCCGCCCCCGCCCGGTACGCCCGCCGGGCCCCCCGGGACACCCACGGGCGCCACCCCCGGCAGCGCCGGCGCCGGCGCCGGCGGCAAGGGCGGCTCGAGCTCGCCGCTACCCGCCCCCGAAGCCAAGGCGGCGGCGACCTCCACTTCGCTCAAGCAGGTGGCGCGCAGCGGACTGGTGGTGCACTACTCCGTCAACGAGCAGGTCGCGGGCCGCTTTGAAGTGCTGCTCGACGCCACCACGGCCCACCGCCTGGGAATCTCCGGACCGGCCGCAACCGGCCTGCCCGCCGGCTACCCCCGGTCGCTGGTGATCGGCCGCGCGCTGCTGGTCGCGGTCAAGGGCGGGCACAGCTCGGTGCGGATCAAGTTCTCCAAGAGCATCGCGCGCCACCTGCGCCGCGCGCACCGGGTGACGATCACGCTGCGGCTCGTCGTCCACAACGCCGCCACGCAGAACCCGCTCTTCTCCACATCGATCAGCACCGCTGTTCTGCACGGCTGAGGCAGGGGCCCGTCGGCGCCCGCCCTGTGGAGGCCCCACAAAATACAAAACCCCGGCCAGTGGGCGCGCGACGAAGCCCGCGTTGGAGCGGATTTCTCGGCTGCCACCGCGAGGCGTAGGGCCCGGAGCGCCCGACGGATGTTACGAAGCGCATCCAGCGCCCGCCGACGTTCACGTACATATACACGTGCCCCGCGTTGGCGTAGATCGTGATCCACTGCCCCGGCCCCGCGGCGCCCCAGCTCTCCAGCGCCCCGGAGGTCTCCGGCGCGCTCAGCAGCCCGCCGGCGGCGAGCGCGTAGGAGACCGAGCCCGAGCAGTCGTAGGAGTTGCTCACAAAGGACGCGTGCCCGCCCCCGTACACATAGGGGAAGTCTGTAATGGCGTTGGCGCCCGCGATCACCCGCTGCACGACTTCGGGGATGCCCGCCGGGATCGGGATCGTGCCGTCGCCCCCCACGGAGTCGCCGCCGGGCACGGTCGTCGCGGTGACCGTCGCCTGCGCCCGGGCGGTCTGTTCGAGGGCGTGCATCCGGTGCAGCTCCGCGCGCACTTCCGCGTTGGACTGCGCGCCGGGCGCGACGAATTCTTCGGCGACGTGGGCCGGGGTCGCCGCGGAGGCGTGGTGCACCGTCCCCGACACCGGGAAGCTCCGCGCTTCTTCGGGGTCGCGCGCCTCGGCCACCGGCCGGGCGGAGGCGAACTCGACGCCGTGGGGCACGGTGAACGTCCGTGCGGTGGCCACCGCCGCGTGGGAGTGCGCCGCGGGCCGGTGGGTGCGGCCGGCGGGCGCGAGCAGCGCCACCGTCGCGCCCGCCGCGGCCGCGACCCCGATGGCGAGCGCGACCGCGCGGCGGGGCGGACCCACCCGGGGGCGGGCGGGCTCGGAGCCGGACGCGCCGTCGGCACCCTGCAGGACGCTCACCCCCGCAGCGTAGCGGCGCGCCTCCCGGCGTGGCGCACCTCGCCGCGCGCCCACCGCGGCGGGGCGGCGGCAGACGGCTCGCTACGCTGACGGGATGCAGGACGAGGCAACCGTCGCCCGGGCGCCCCGCGTCAACGCCCCGGCGGCTGCCGACCGCAGCCGGGAGACGCTCGCGTCCGGCTCGCCCCCTCTTGGCCAGCGCCCGCACGTGCGCCTGTGGCACGGGATGCGCAGACCGGCGAACTGGCTGCAACTGGTCCGCTTCGGCGTCGTCGGCGTCAGCGGGTTCGTCGTCAACCTCGCGGTGTACACGGCGTGCGTGCACGCCATCGGGGTTGAGTACCGCGCCGCGAGCGTGGTGGCGTGGGGCGTGGCGGTCGCCAACAACTTCGTGCTCAACCGCCACTGGACGTTCGACGCGGCCGCGGGCAGCGCGCGGCTGCAGGGGGTGCGCTTCTTCGTTGTGAGCCTGGCGGCCGAGGCGCTCAGCCTGGTGCTGCTGACCGTGTTCGTGCAGAGCGTCGGGATGGACAAGGTGGAGGCGCAGGCGCTCGCCGTGGCGCTCGCGATGCCGGTGAGCTTCCTCGGCAACAAGCTCTGGAGCTTCCGCGCCCGCGCGTAAGGGTTCGACGTGGTGGGCCCAAGC
The DNA here is from genome assembly GCA_963821775.1 of uncultured Solirubrobacterales bacterium. Lineage (GTDB taxonomy): Bacteria > Actinomycetota > Thermoleophilia > Solirubrobacterales > Solirubrobacteraceae > Palsa-744. Next base: position 632,733 of record CAWGFB010000004.1, read on the forward strand.
GCCGCCGCCCACCTCGCGCCCGCAGCGGCCGACGCACGTTCGGGGCCAACGGGGCCACCTATACTCTGAGGCCCCCCTGCGGAGGAGAACGCGCGTGCAGGAGATGGTCATCTACGGTGTCAGTTTCGACATGGTCGGCAAGCAGCCGATCGTGCTGCTGAAGACCGTCGAGGGCAACCGCTTCCTGCCGATCTGGATCGGCCACCCCGAGGCGGCGTCGATCCTGATGAAGCTGCAGGGCGCGAGCACGCCGCGGCCGATGACCCACGACCTGCTGTGCGACGTGCTCGGCGAGCTGGACGTGCGCTGCACGCAGGTCGCCGTCACGGAGCTGCGCGAGAACACGTTCTTCGCCTCGATCACGCTCTCGGTCAACGGCCGGGAGCTGGAGATCGACTCCCGCCCGAGCGATGCGATCGCGCTGGCGGTGCGCAGCGGCGCGCCGATCTACGCGGCCGAGGAGGTGATCGCGGAGTCGGCGATCGAATTCGAGCAGAACGACGAGGAGTCCGAGGACGTGGTGGAGCAGTTCAAGGAGTTCCTGGATCAGGTGAGCCCTGAGGATTTCGCCGCGGGCGATTCGTAGGGGCCGGGGGGAGTGATCGTCCGCGCGGGCGGCTGCGGGGTCTGACGCCCTCACCCGCCGGGCCTCCTGCCCGGCGATCGGGGCACGCCGCGGGGTCAGGCGCGCGACGTTCTGCGCGCGCCGCCCCGCGTGAACGCGCTCTGCAGAATCCGCTCCACGAGCGCGTCGAAGTCGATCCCCGCGGCCTCGGCGGCCTGCGGCAGGAGGCTCGTTTCGGTGAGGCCGGGCACGACGTTGGCCTCCAGCACGGTCGGCTCCTCGCTCTCCTCGGGAAGCATCAGATCGATGCGCGCCACGCCGTGGCAACCGAGCAACCGATAGGTCGCCAGCGCCAGCTCCTGCGCACGCGCGGCGATCTCCGCGGGCAGCTCGGCGGGACACACGAACGTGGTCATGCCGATCTCGTAGCGGGACTCGTAGGCGTAAAACTCCTGCTCGCGCGGGATCGCCTCGATCACCGGCAGCGCCACCGGCTCGTGGGTGGGCGAGCCTCCACCTTCGGAATCGAGCACCGATACCGCAAGGTCGCGGCCCTTGACGTAGCGCTCCAAGAGGACCTTGCGGTCGTACGAGAGCGCCGCGACGATCGCGCGTGGCAGGTCGTCGCTCGACTGCGCAATGTTCACGCCGAGCGCCGACCCCTGGCTGGCCGGCTTGACCACGATCGGAAACTCGAGCTCGCGCTCGATGCCGGGCAGCGCTGCCGCCACGCCGAGCTCCTTGATTGCGCTCTCCTTGAACGCGTGGAAGTCCGGCGTGGGAATGCCGGCCTCCTGCATCAGGTACTTGGCGAGCGCCTTGTCGGTGCAGCGCATGCACCCGGCCGGCCCCGAGCCGGTGTAGGGGATGCCGATCGCCTCCAGCAGGCTCTGCACCGTGCCGTCCTCGCCGTCGCGGCCGTGCAGCGTCACGAACGCCGCGTGGGGACGGCACTCCAGCAGCTCGCTCAACAGCTCGGCGCCGGCGTCGATCGCAATCACCGTGTAGCCGAGCCGTGTCAGCGCCTCTCGTGCGCGCGCGCCGGAGCGCAGCGACACGGTGCGCTCCAGCGAGCGCCCGCCCTGAAGCACGGCCACCCGTCTGCTGGCGTCGGCGTCGGTGGCGACCCGCAGGTGCCCACCGCGTCGTCGCTCTGCCTCCTTGCTCCTGGGACCGTCGGCACTCATCGTTTCTGTCGCCGACGGACCTGCTCTCCCCCCGAGACGTGCACCGGAGCCTCCGTGTCGGTGCGCGATGGTCCGGCGGGGGGCCGGGCGGGCGGGCGCTCGATTGACGCAGAGCCCGTCAACGCGGTGAACAGGCCTGTCTCTCCGCCCATCGCTCGGCCGATGCGGCGGATCCCCTCACGTATGTGCTCCTCGGTCAGGCCCGCGAAGTTCAGGCGCATCGAGGAGGAGCCGCGGCGCTCCTCGGCGTCCATGTACGCGGCGCGGCCGGGCACGAACGCAACGTCGTGGCATTGCACGAGGAGGTTGGTCGTGTCGACGTACTCCGGCAGCGTCGCCCAGATGAAGAGGCCGCCCTGCGGCCTGGTCCAGCGGGCTCCGGGGCCGAAGTGCTCGGTGAGCGCCTCGAACATCGCGTCGCGCCGGCTCCGGTAGAGGTCCTTCAGCTCGTTCAGGTAGCCGCGCCAGTCGTGCTCGCGGAAGTAGGCCGCCACGAACAGCTGCGTGACCGGCGAGGAGCAGAGGTCGGCGCCCTGCTTGCCGAGGTTGAGCTTCTCCAGCACTGGCCGTGGCGCCACCGCCCAGCCGAGGCGGACGCCCGGGGAGAGGATCTTCGAGAAGGTGCCGAGGTAGATCACGAAGTCGGAGGAGCCCTTGTGGTCGGCGCACGCGGCGTCCAGCGAGTACAGCGTCGGCAGCGGCTCGCCCTCGTAGCGCAGCAGGCCGTAGGGGTTGTCCTCCAGCACGAGCAGCTCCCGTTCGCGCGCGATCTCCACGAGCCGCCGGCGGCGCTCCAGCGACATGGTCACGCCGCCGGGGTTCTGGAAGTTGGGGATCGTGTAGATGAGCTTCGGCCGCCTCCCCTCCGCCTGCAGACGGTCGAGCGTCGCCTCCAGCGCGTCGATCGGCATCCCGTCGTCGTCCACGTCGAGCTGCACCACGTCCGCCTGGTAGGCGCCGAACGTCGGCACCGCGCCGGGGTACGTGGGGGCCTCGGCGACGACCACGTCGCCGGGGTCCAAGAGCGCCTTGCAGACGAGGTCGATCACCTGCTGGCCGCCGGTCGTGACGATCATCTCCTCGGTGCCCACGGCGGTGCCCTCCTCGGCCATCACCTGCACGATGCACTCCATCGTCGCCGCCATCCCCTCGGTCGGCCCGTACTGCAGCGCGCGGGCGGTGGAGTCGGCGGCTACGTGCGCCATCAGCCGCGCGTACAGCTCCGGCGGGAAGGTCGAGGTGTCCGGCAGGCCGCCCGCGAGCGAGATCACCTCGGGCCGTTCGGTGAGTGCCATCATCTCGCGCATCGCCGAGGAGCGCATCCCCCGCGTGCGGGCCGCGAACAGCCGCTCGTAGCGCGCGAGCTCGTGCGCGGTCGTCCGGGCCCCGCTGCCGCCCGCCGCACCGCCGCGACCACGCCCCGCCGGCGCGCGCGGCGGCGTCTCGCCTGGCCTGTCGTCTATCGTCATGGCGCCTCAGACGGTAGCGCAGTGAACGGCCTCATTTACTACATAGGCTTGGGCCTCGGCCTCGCGCTCGCCGCCGGGCTGCGGCCCTTCCTGCCCGCGCTGCTCGCCGGGGCGCTCGCCTCCGCCGGGGCGCTCGGCGTGAGCTTCGCGCACGGCTACGCCTTCCTGAGCTCCGGGTGGTGGCTGCTCGCGGTGGCGGTTGCGCTCGTGCTCTCCTACGCGCTGCAGCTGGGCCTGCGGCTGGCGCCGGTCGCCGACCCCGACCCGCGGCGGACCGAGCCGTTCGCCGCGGCGCTCGCCGGCCTCGGGCTCGGCACCGGCGCCGCGCTGTTCGCCGGAACGCTCGCCGCGCACGGCGACTCCCCGTGGCCCGGTCTCGTCGGCGGCCTGCTCGCCGCCGGCTTCGCGCAGCGCGCGTGCTGGCCGGTGGTGCTCGGAGCGCGCGCGCGCCTCGCCGACCGCGCCGCGCGCGAGGCGTTGACGGTGTACCTCGACGCGGCCGCGCTCGTGCTCGCGGCGCTCGTCGCGCTCCTGCATCCGCTCGGCTACGTCGCGCTCGCGGGGGCGGTGTGGCTGTGGCTCGCGGGCCGCCGCCGCGCCGGGGGCCGCCACGCCGGCCTGCGCATCCTCGGACGGTGAGGGCCCACTGGACCCTGAGCGTGGCGCGCGGCGCGCCGGCGGGCGGGTAGGGGCACGTGGCTGCGCCCCGGCTGCTGCTGTGCGTGATCGACGCGATGACCCCCGCGGCGCTCGAGCGGGCGGTCGCCGAGGGGGTCGTGCCGACGCTCGCGGAGCTGATGCGGCGCGGCCTCTACGTGCCCGCGTGCGTCGCCGCGTTCCCCTCGGTCACGCCGGTGTGCGCGGCCTCGATCGCGACCGGCGCCGGCCCCGACCGCCACCACGTGCCGGCGATGAACTGGTACCACCGCGCCGAGGGCCGCTACGTCGAGTACGGCTCTTCCTTCCGCGCCTCGGCACGCGTCGGGCTCGCGCAGCAGATGACCGACACCGTCTACAACCTCAACCGCGCCCACCTCGCGCCCGAGCCGCTGACCGTGTTCGAGGCGCTCGACGACGCGGACGTGCGCACCGCCGGCACGACGTACCTGATCTACCGCGGCCGCCACCGCCACGAGCCCCAGCGCGACTCGGCGCTCACGCGCCTGGCGTCCGCGACGCTGCTGCGCCATCCCGTGCAGGGGCCGCGGGAGCTCTTCTACGCCGACGTGTTCGCCTCGCGGCGCACCGGCTGCCGCGCGGGGCTCGGGCTGCCGGGCGTGCGCGACCAGCACGCCGGGTGCGTGGGCGCGTACCTGGTGGAGCACGACCTCTGCGACTTCCTGCTGCTCTCGCTGCCCGACAACGACTGGCACTCCCACCGCCACGGCCCCGAGGGGCAGCTGCGCTCGCTCGCGCTGGCCGACCGGCAGCTCGCGCGCACGATGGCGCCCGCGGGAGGCCTCGAGCGGTTCCTGGACGACTACGCCGTGGTGGTGATGGCCGACCACGCGCAGGCGCCCGTCGCCCACGCGCTGGCGCTGCGGGACGCGCTCGCCGAGCTGGGCGTGCTGAGCCCCGGCCGCGGCGGCGGCGCGCTCGCCGTCTGCCCCTCCCAGCGCGCGGCGGAGGTGTACGTGCTCTCCGAGCACCGTCCCCGGCAGCTGCGCTCGGAGGTCGTGCGCCGCGCGCTGGCGCTCGACGGCGTGGAGCTCGTGCTGTGGCTGGAGCGCGACGCGCACGGCGTGGCGCTGGAGGCGGTGGTGGCGCGGCCCGCCGTCGGGGAGCTGCGCTTCGCTCCGGGCGCGGCGGTGCGCGACGGGCGCGGGGGCGGCTGGGACGTGGAGGGCGCCCTGGCGGTGCTGGACGCCGACGTCCGCGACGGCGTGCTGCGCACCCCCGCCCACCCCGACGCGCTCGCGCGCGCGTGGGCGGCGCTCACGTGCCCGACGGCGGGCGAGGTGCTGCTCTCCGCGGCGCCCGGCTGGGAGTTCCAGGACTGGGGCGGCCAGGGTCACGTGGGCGGCGGCTCGCACGGCTCGCTGCGCGGCGAAGACTCCGAGGGGGCGCTCGTGGTGTGTGGACTCGACGTCCCCGCCGCAGGCCCGCCGGGCGGGGCGGGGGCGCCGCCGCCGGACGCCGCGGGGGCGGCCGCGCAGTGGTCGATCTGCGACGTCGCCCCGCTGGTGCTCGGGCACTTCGGCGTCTCTCCCGGCTGAGCCTGTCGCGGCCGGGCCCACCCTACGTGACCGTGGCGCACCCCCGGGCGCCCGCGCCCGCGACGGGCAGCAGGCGGTACACGTCGAGCGCGGCGTTGTCGTACACCAGGCGGCTCACGCTCGGCGGCTCGGGCGCCCCGCCGCCGTGGGTCTTGTCGATCAGCACGTACCCCACCCCGTCGCGCGCGAGTTGGCGCAGCGCCGCGGGGTCGCCCCGCTGCGTGGCGAGGTTGCTCAGGCGCAGGCGCGCGGGGAAGGGCAGGCCGCCGCTCTCGCCGCCCGGCGTGTACTGCCAGCTTTCCAAGTACACCCTGCGTTCCGCAAACGCCGAGTAGTAGAAGTAGAGCGAGGCCGCGGGGCCGGCGTTGGAGTAGTGGTTGTTCACGGCGAGCACGGCGCACGGACTCGTGTGTGCGCGCACCCACCGCAGGCCGCGGTACAGGGCCGCGGTCATCCCATACTCCCCGGGGGAATCCGCGATCGAGGTCGGCCTGCCGAGGATCGTCTTCCACGCCCCCGTGCCGGCCAGGATCGTCGGCTTGACGACCCCCAACACGGCCACCACGGGAATGCAGCACGCCGCCACCCGCCCCGCGCGCGCCGGGACCGCCGGTCGGTAGTGGCGCCCCAAGCGGCGGGTCGTCCACGCCAGCGCGAGCGCGAGCGCGCCGTAGCCCACGGCGAGCCACGCCTGCAGCACGTGCCCGTGGAGGCTCACCGCGGCTGTGACCGTGGCGAGCCCCACGGCGAGCGCCAGCGTCGCCGCCCACGCCCGCACCGCCAGTGCCCGGGCAGGCGCGGGGGTCTCCTCCCACAGGCTCACGAGCCCGCCTGCGGCGACCGGCAGCAGCGCGATGTACCCGTAGACGAGGAACACCCCCTCGACCCCGCCGAGCGCGCCGATCGACACGTATCCGAGCACGCCCGTGGCGAACACCGCCCACGGCAGCGCGACCGTGGCCTGCGCGTGCGGGTGTCGATACAGGGCCCACGCGGCGCCCCCCAGCGGGGCCAGCAGCACGACCGCCAGCGCGGCGCCGCCCACCACGAGCAGCGGCAGGTACAGCACCGAGCCGCCGAGTTCCTTTGCAACAGACGTGGCGCGCTGCAGCGTGTCCGCTTCGCGCAGGAAGCTCAGCGGCTGGATGCCCACGGAGTCGGCGGCGCCGCCGGCCAACATGACGAAGTACGCGACTGCCACGCACACCGCCGCGGCGGCCAGACAGTACGTCAGCTCGCGCGTTGCGCGCCGTGTGGCAAGGCTCCACAGCCAGTAGAGACCGAGGCCGCCGAGCAGGTCGGCGGCCGCGAACGTCTTCGCGGCCGCGGTGCCGAGCACGAGCACGGCGAGCATCGCGAGCACCCGCGGATCGCTCCCCGGCCGCGCGCCTGCCACGGCCCCACCCGGGTCCCCGCTCGCCGGGCGGGCGACGTGGGTCTGGAGCAGCAGGATCGCCCCGAGCAGGAAGGGCGCCCCGAGCGCGAAGGTGGGGCTGAGGGGGAACTGGGTGAAGGGGCCGATGTGGAAGACCTGCGACCTCGTCGGGGCGAGGTTCACGTCCGCGGTCACCAGCAGCAGCACGGCTGCGAGCGGCCCGATCCACGGGGAGCGCCCGACCGTGCGCCCCAACGCCCACAGCTGCAGTGCGACGACCATGAACATGATCGCGGGCAGCAGCCGCAGTATGACGGTCGCGAGGGGAACCCCCGCGACCTGGTTGACCGCCGCGACGTGGACGAAGACCGCGGTGTAGTAGCGCAACGGCTGACCGGCCACCCACGGCTCGGTGATCGGCCAGTGGTTGCGCGCGTCTGCGGCGATCGAGATGTCGAAGACGTTGTCCTCCCGGTAGGCGACGCTGCCGGCGTGCGCCGGGAGGGGCGCGGGTGCGTAGAAGGTGAACGCCAGCACCACCACGGCCGTGGCGACCGCGACCGCCACCACAGCCATCTCGGCGCCTGCCCGAGGGCGGGCGGGCGCCGGGTCTGCCGGCCGCTCGGCACTCGTCCTCTCCGGGTGACGTCCGGACCCGCGCAGCAGGGCCCCGAGGCGCGTCCGGCCACGGCGCCGCAGGAGGAGCGGGCCGGCCGCGGCCACGGATACGACGGGCAGGAGCGTGAACGCGCCGCGGGCATGCACCGCCGCCGTCAGCGCGAACGCGCCCACCTCGATCGCGTAGCCCAGCGGCCAGCCGATCGCGACCGTGCGCAGCCTCCCGCCCGGAACTGGACTGAGCAGGAGGTAGAACAGGCAGCCCGGAGTCAGCACGTAGAGCAGTTCAAACGCGGCGACCCGCAGTACTTCGCCCACGGCGACGCCGGAGAGCAGCCAGGCCGCGAGCACGGCACAGGCCGCCAACAGGACGACAAGGCCGGGAAGGAGCGTTGCCCGCTTCGGAGCTGCACGCAGAGTGGGCGCCTCGACAGACATCGCTACCGTCGCAGTGGCCGCCCGATGGGGGCAGGTCGGGTACCCATCGATACTCCAAAGCTAATGCTTTATCGCGACGATCTGGCCACGTATCGGCTGTCACGGCGGGGACGTTGCAGGGCGCCAACGATGTAGCCACAGACCCACGCTGCTGGTTCGGTAGCCGTGTTTCTGATACAGCCGTTGGGCTGGGATATTGCGTCCCTGAGTGACGACCGTTGCGCGCTTGAGCGAAGCCTTGGCAAACAGACGCTCCGCACCCGCGAGCAGAGTGCCACCTACACCGCGACCCCGAGCATCGCCGGCGACGGCGATGAGCTCGATCGTGCCGGTGCCGGCGCCGGTGTCGAGATGACAAACCACGAACCCCGAGGCGTCCATCGGCATCAGGGTGACCCGCTCGGGCGCTCCCAGTAGTCCGAGACGGAGCCAGGCCACATACATTTCGCTGCTGAGCGCCGGTCGAAAGCCTGGATCGGCGAAGAAACGCGTGCCCCGCACACCCTCTCGGGCTATCGGTGCGAGCTGTGCCACGTCCGCCGCAGTCGCGCACCGGACTTCGGGCTTCTCCTCAGTGTCGCCGAGAACTTCCCGCTCGAGCTCGACACGAATGTCACGCACCACAAATCCGTGTCCCTGTGCGCAGTCGATCAGCGCCTCGCCGTCGGCTGCCGCCAGCAGGTACAGGCAGCCGATTCGTCGCGCATCGGCCTCCTCGACCGCCGAGCCGATGGTGGTCGCATCGACTCCAGAACGGACTCGGGCGATCGAGAGTCCGAAGAATGAGCTGTCCCAGTCGAGTGGCTCAATCAGTCCCATGCGAGCTTGCCGGCTGCCGAGTGGGGGAGGTGTGCGACCGCGTACCCTCAGTTCTGTGCGTCGCTGCAATGACGTAGTAAGGCCTCGCCTTGGCCTCGCTATAGACTCGCCCCACATACTCGCCGATCAGGGCCAGGAGCAACAGCTGCATACCCAGCAATCCAAACACCAAAGCAAATGCCGACACGGTGCCGGATACGCCCCCGCCGACAGCTACCCTGTAGGTGAGAAAAATTAGTGTGGTGGCGAATCCGGCGGCAGACGCGACCAGTCCCAGTGCCGTAAGAATGCGCAGTGGAAACACTGTGTAACCCGTAATAAGATCAAGCGCCATCTCGACCAGATCGGAAAGTCGGTAACGCGAGCCGCGCTCGCTACGGGGCGCGTGGGCGATGGGGACCTCCTTGATCGGCACTCCCAGCCACGCGACGATCGCAGGGACGTAGCGGTGGCGCTCGGTGAAGCGGATCATGAGCTCGACAGTCGACCGATCGTAGGCTCTGAACATGGAGCCAAAATCGTGCAAATCGACATGTGTTTGCGCGTTGAGCCAGCGCGTGAGCACGCGGGTGATGAGTCGCCTCATCAACGGATCCCGCCGCTCAGCGCGGTACCCGGAAGCCACCGGGTATTCGGGGCCCAGGGCCGCCAGCAGCTTGGGTATCTCCTCGGGGGGGTACTGGAGGTCGCTGTCCAGCGTGACCACACGATCGCCCCGTGTGTGAGCCAGCCCCGCGAATACCGCCGGGTGCTGGCCGAAGTTGCGTGTCAGGCGCACCACGGTCGTTGGATGGGCAAAACCCTCGGCCAGCTTTATCGCAGTGGGCGTGGTGAGGTCGAGACCGCCGTCGTCCACAAGCACGAGCTCGCCGCCGCCCGGTTGATCGCTCAGGATTGGACCGCAGCGCGCAAAGATCTCCCCCAGCGCGTCGCGATCGCGATACAAAGGGATAACGATGCTCAAAGCTGGCGCCGAAAAACCAGCGATGCCGGCATCAGCGTCGATCTCGGTTGGCCCGTCACAGCGATGCATGCGGTAGACGATACCCAGGGGGGTTTGAGTTGTGTGGTCCTGGCGGTCGTTTGGGGCGACGCGGACAAGCCGGAGTCAGTGGCGCTCTCGAGGTTCCCGAGGAATGTCTCCAACTTCGATACGCAGTCGAGTGGCGCTCTCGGTTCCCGAGGAATGTCTCCGACTTCGACACGCGCCGTGCCTTGACGCCCCCTGCCCGACCAACGATCATGTAGTGAATGCCAGGTGCCAGCAGACCCAGTTCCAGTGAGACCAAGGTGGATGCCGCATTGAGGCGAGCGAACGAGACCGACGTCCCCGAGAGCACGATTCTCGATCCGAGCGTAGTGAGAGCCAAGAACGATGAACTGCACAAGGTTCCCTTCAACCGACCGTTTGTGGCCGGAGACGAGCTCGGCTATGTGCGCGAGGCGATCGACAACCGGCGCCTCTCGGGCAACGGCCCGTTCACCGAGCGGTGCGCGCGCTGGCTGCAGGAGTTAGGCTGCGCGCGCGCGCTGCTGACGCCCTCGTGCACCTCGGCCCTGGAAATGGCGATGCTCGTGGCCGGCGTCGGCCCCGGCGACGAGGTGATCGTGCCGTCGTTCGCCTTTCCCACCACCGCCGGCGTGGTGGCCCTGCGAGGGGCCGTCCCCGTCTTCGTCGACGTCCGCGAAGACACGCTCAACCTGGACGAGCGGCTGGTGGAGGATGCGATCACGCCCCGCACGCGCGCGATCGTGCCGGTGCACTATGCCGGGGTCGCCTGCCGTCTACAGGAGCTCTTGGCGATCGCCAAACGCCACGGCCTGGCCGTGATCGAGGATGCTGCCCAGGGGGTCTCGGCCGCCTACCGCGCCGCGCCGCTGGGGACGATCGGCGATCTTGGGTGCCTCAGCTTCCACGAGACCAAGAACCTGACGTGCGGCGAGGGTGGAGCGCTGCTCGTCAACCGCGCCGACTGGGTGCAGCGCGCCGAGATTGCGCAGGAGAAGGGCACCAACCGCAGCGAGTTCCTGCGCGGCGAGGTGGACCGGTACACGTGGGTGGACCTTGGCTCGTCCTACCTGACCAGCGACATCAGCGCGGCCTTCCTGTGGGCCCAGATCCTCCACTCGCGGGAGATCCTCCAACGGCGCCTGGAGATCTGGAACGCCTACCACGAGCGCCTGGCCCCCCTCGAGGCGGCCGGCCGCCTGCGCCGCCCGACGATCCCCGACGACTGCAGCCACAACGCCCACATGTACTACCTGTTGCTCGGCGAGGACGTCCGCCGCGACCGGTTCCTCGCGACGCTCGCCGCGCAGAACATCCACGCCCTCTTCCACTTCGTGCCGCTGCACTCCTCGGAGGCCGGCAAACGGCTCGGCCGGGTCGCCGGGGAGCTCCCAGTCACCGATCGCGCCGGCGCGGCGCTCGTGCGCCTGCCGCTGTGGGTGGAGATGGTGCAGGACGACGTCGAGCGGGTCTGCGACGCCGTCGAGCGCGCCCTGGCGCCCACACCCCGCCAGCTGCAGTGCTCGGGACGCCAGTTAGCGCGTCGCCCGGCGGCGGCGCCGACGCGGGTGCAACGCGGCTGGAGAACGCCCAGCTAACCTCGCGGCACGATGTCCGCGCGTCCATCGGTGCTCGCGCTTGCAGGCGCCCTCGCCTGGCTGCTCCTCACGACGCCCGTCGCTGCTCCCGCCCTTCCCGCCACAGCCAGCCTCGCCACGCCGCCGTCCCGAGGAGTGCCTCCGGCCAGAGCAAGGCCTCCCGCCAACGCAGCGCCCCTCTCCACGACGGCGCTCGCCTCCACGCTGGGGCTGGCCGCCGGTCCCCGAAGGACCGGCGCCGGCAGCGCCGGCACGGCCACCAACTCCGAAACGCCCGTGCCGGTCGCGGCCTCGGAAGTGCCGCCCCCCGGCCGGCGGCTCTCCTCCGAGGAGGTCCTGGAAATCGCCAACCACCTGCCGCGGATGCGCCACGTGCGGGCCGCGCACCGGGGCTCCTATGGCGGCGCCTACCTGAAAGGCCCGGACCGCTGGCAGGTGAGCTACTTCGCGCACGGGGGCGCGGAAATCGGCCAGGTCATCATCTCCGATCTCACCGGACGGGTACTCGAACAGTGGACCGGCCCGCAGGTGGCGTGGACGATGGCGCGGGGCTACCCCGGCGCGTTCGGCCGTCACGTGAACGCGCTGTACGTGTGGCTGCCGCTGTGCGCGCTGTTCCTGGCGCCCTTCATCGAGTGGCGGCGGCCGTGGGCGCTGCGCCACCTCGACCTGCTGGCCTTGCTCGGCTTCTCGGTCTCGCTGGCGTACTTCAACCACGCCGAGCTCTACAAATCCGTGCCGCTGGTGTACCCGCCGCTGGTGTACCTGCTGGTGCGGATGGTGCTGCTCGCGTTCCGTCGCCCCCCACCCGCACCCGTGGAGCCGGCCGCCCTGCCTCCGCCGCCGCTCGACGGCGAGGTCCTGCGCACCCCCGCGGCGCCCGCGCCCGCGCGGGACTCTGCGCGGGAGCCGCTGCGCCTGTGGATCCCCGCGCCGTACCTGGCCGTCGGCGTCGTCTTCCTGCTCGGCTTCCGCATCGGCCTCAACGTGACCGACTCCAACGTGATCGACGTCGGCTACGCCGGGGTGGTCGGCGCCTCGAAGATCGTCCACGGCCGGCCGCTGTACGGGGGGTACCCCTCCGACAACGAACACGGCGACACGTACGGGCCGGTCGCCTACGAGGCGTACGTCCCCTTCGAGCAGCTCTTCGGGTGGAGCGGCACGTGGGACGACCTGCCCGCCGCGCACGCCGCCGCGATCGTGTTCGACCTGCTCGCGGTGGCGTTGATGTTCGCGCTCGGCGTGCGCATCCGCGGCCCCACGCTGGGGGTGGCGCTCGCCTACGCGTGGGTCTCCTACCCCTTCACGCTGTACGCGCTGGAGAGCAACTCCAACGACACGCTCGTGGCGGTGCTCGTGCTGGCCACACTGTTGGTCGCCTCCTCCTCCCCGGCGCGGGGGGTCGGCGCGGCGCTGGCCGGTCTCACGAAGCTCGCCCCGCTGGCGCTCGCGCCGCTACTGGCCACGCACGGGCTGCGCGAGCTGCCGAGCGCGGGGCGGCGCGCGCGGGCGCTGGTCCTGTTCGGGCTCGCGTTCGCGGTGACGGTCGCCGTCGTCGCGGTGCCGGCGTTGACGCACGACTCGCTGCACGAGATCTACGAGCGCACGCTCGTCTACCAGGCCAACCGCGGCGCCCCCTTCTCGGTGTGGGGGCTGTACGGCGGCTGGCACAGGTGGGAGATCGTGGCGCAGGTCGCGGCCGTCGCGCTCGCCCTGGGGCTCGCGCTGGTGCGGGGATTGAGTCCCCGCCCCCCCGGCGGGGACTCAATCCCGGCGCTCGCCGCCGCGTGCGCAGCGGTGCTCATCGCGGTGCAGCTCACCCTCGAATACTGGTTTTACCTCTACATCCCGTGGTTCTTCGGGGCGGCGATGGTGGCGCTGCTGGCGAGCGCTACCCCCCCGGCGGCGCCGCCGGCCGGGGCATCAGCACCTGCTCAATCGAGTCTGCTCGAAGACGCTGCGAGCAACGGATCACCACCCCGTTCAGCCACGGGTCCTCCTCAGAGGTCTGGAAGCGCACCGGCAACTGCGTGAGCAGCGCCTCCACCGCGAGCTCGCGCTTGACGCCGATCACCCCGCCGCGGGGGCCGGTCATGCCGACGTCGGTGACGTACGCGGTCCCGCCGGGCAACACGCGGGCGTCGGCCGTGGGGATGTGGGTGTGGGTGCCGACGACGGCGGTCACGCGCCCGTCGAGCAGCCAACCGAGCGCGACCTTCTCGGAGGTCGCCTCGGCGTGCATGTCCACGAGCACGTGGTCGACCTCACCCAGCTCCGAGAGCGCCCGCTCGATCTCGACGAACGGGGAGTGCCCCGTGCGCAGGTACAGGCTGCCCGAGAGGTTGACCACTCCGAGGCGCACGCCGCCGGCGCTCTGCACCACGCACACCCCGCGCCCCGGCTGGCCACGCAGGTAGTTGGCGGGGCGCACGATGCGCGGCTGTTCGTCGAGGTAGGGGTAGATCTCACGCCGGTGGTAGGCGTGGTTGCCAAGCGTGATCGCGTCGACGCCCGCCGCGAAGATCTGCCCGGCCGCCTTCGGGGTGATGCCGAGGCCGCCCGAGACGTTCTCGCCGTTGACGACCACGAACGTCGGCGCATAGCGCTCGCGCAGCACCGGCAGGCAGTCGGCCAGGGTGCGCCGGCCGATGCTCCCCACGAGGTCGCCGACGAACAGGATGGTCGCCTCGCCGCGCGCGGCGGCGGGCGACTCCCCGGCAGTGCCGCCCGTCTCGCTGTCGGTACTCGGCCCGCCCGCCTGCGGCTCAGCCATACTTGCCCCATGGTGGGAGGATCAGGGTCCACGCGAGGACCCTCGTGACCGTCGAGCAGACCGAGGCGACCTCGCCCGCGCAGGAGGAGCGCGAGCTCCTCGACGAGGGCGCCGGCGCCGTCCACGCAGAGCCCCCCCGCGTGGTGGTGCCGCGGTGGGTGCAGCTGGTGGCGCTGCCGCTGGCGCTGCTCGCGCTGTGGGCGCTGGCGCGCGCGGCGGGGAAAGTGCTCGTGGTGTTCGTGGTGGCCGCTCTCATCGCGCTGATCCTCAACCCCGCCGTCGCCCTGCTGCAACGCTCGCGCCTGCCCCGCGGGCTGGCGGTGCTCGCCGTGTACCTTGCATTCTTCCTGACGCTGGCGGGGATCGGCGTCCTCCTGGCCAACCCGATCGTCCACCAGGTGCAGTCGTTCAGCCGCAACCTGCCATCCCTGGTCAACGAAGCGAACAAAACGCTCGCGAGCTGGGAACACTCGCTCAACCGGGCCGGCATCTCCTGGCACTTCATCAAGCAGGGCAAAACCGCTCTGCAGACGATCCAGGAGAAAATCTCCAAGAGCGCCGGCTCGATCGCCTCGTTCGGCGGCGCGCTGCTCACCGAAGTGGCGAGCGCGATCTTCGACCTGGTGCTGATCTTCGTGCTCTCCGTGTACATGCTCATCTACGGGAAGCAGATCGGACGGCTCGTGCGCCGCGCGATGCCCGACGGCGACGGCACGCCCGCCGACGACTACCCGACGCTGACTCAGCACGCGGTCTCGCGCTACGTGGGCGGGCAGCTGCTCTTCAGCCTCGTGATGGGCGCGTCCGCGGGCCTCGCGCTGTACGTCTTCGGCGTGCTCGGGATCTTCCCCGACGGACGCAAGTACGCGGTGGCGTTCGGCATGTTCTACGGCGTGATGGAGCTGATCCCCTACATCGGCCCGATCCTCGGCGCGGTGCCGCCGGTGGCGGTGGCGCTCCTCACCAACCCGATCTCCGCACTGTGGGTGGGGCTGTTGTTCGTCGGCCTGCAGCAGCTGGAGGGCCACGTGGTGGCGCCGCAGATCTTCGGGCACACGCTGCGGATCAACCCGCTGCTGGTGATCTTCGCGCTGCTGCTCGGGCTGCAGCTGTATGGGGTGGTGGGGGCGCTGGTCGCGCTGCCGATCCTCGCCGTGCTGCGCGAGACGTTCGTGTACCTGCACCGCCACCTCACGTTCGAGCCCTGGGAGCGCTCCCCCGGCGGGATGTTGTGAGCGTGAGCGGGGCGGAGGGGGAGCGGGAGCCGCCGAGGGGCGGGTCGGAGGAGGGGGGGCCGTCGGGGGAGGGCGGGCCGCTGCTGGCGGTGCGTGGCCTGACCAAGCGCTACGGCGAGCGCGAGGCGCTGCGCGGCGTGAGCTTCCAGGCGCGCGCGGGGGAGATGGTCGCGGTGATCGGCCCCAACGGGGCGGGCAAGACCACGCTGCTGTCGATCCTCGCCGGCGTCCAGCGGCCGAGCGAGGGGAGCGTCACCGTCCCACCGGGCGGGATCGGGTGGGTGCCGCAGCAGTCGGCGGTCTACTCCCGCCTCTCGGTGGCGGAGAACCTCGAGCTGTTCGCGCGCCTGGAGCGGGTCGCCGACCCGCGGAGCGCGGTGGCGAGGATGCTCGAGCAGACGGGCCTGCGCGACCGCGCGGACGAGCAGGTACGGCGCCTCTCCGGCGGCAACCGCCAGCGCGTCAGCATCGCCGTCGGCCTGCTCTCCGAGCCGGCGGCGCTGGCGCTGGACGAGCCCTCCTCCTCCCTGGACCCCCGTCAGCGCGAGCGGCTGTGGCGGTTCATCTGCGCGCTCTCGCAGCGGGGCCGGAGCGTGGTCTTCTCGACCCACCACGTCGCGGAGGCGGAGCGTTATGCACAGCGGGTGGTGGTGCTCGCCGACGGGGAGATGCTGTTCGACGGTTCCCCCGCGGAGCTCGCGCGCGCCGCGGGAGAATCGAGTCCCACCCACCCGGGCTTCGAAGGCGCGTTTGTCGAGCTCCTGCACGAGCGGGGGCACTGATGCGGTGGCTGCTGCGCAAGGATCTGCTGATCCTCGCCCGCTCGCGGCTGCTGGTCGCGGTGCTGGTCCTGTACCCCATCGCGGTGGCGCTGCTGATCGGCCTGGCGATCTCGCGGGCGCCGGGCAAGCCGAAGGTGGGGATCGTCGACCTCACCCCGCCGCGCGCGGTCGTCGAACTGGGCTCCACGCGCCTGCACGTGGGCCACTACTACGCGGGGCTGATCCAACAGGTCCAGCCCGTGCCGCTCGCCACGCGCGCGCAGGCCGTGCGGGCCGTCGAGAGCGGGCGGGTGCTGGCGGCCGTCGTGATCCCCGCCAACCTGGCCGCGCGGCTCTCCTCCGTGACCCACCCCGGAGAGCTGGAAGTGCTCTACAACGGCGAAGCGCTCGAGCAGAGCTTCGTGCACTCGACGATCGAAGCGGCGCTCTCCCAGGCGAACCTCGAGCTCGCCGACGAGATCCGGCAGGTCGCGGCGCGCGTGATCGCGGGACTGGTGCGGGGCGGCAACCTCGGCATCCCGGGCGCTCCCCAGAATCTACCGGGGCTGCGCACGATCCCCACGATCCTGCACCACGTGGTCGCCCACCTGCCGCCGGGCCACGCCCGCACGCAGCTCGCGGAACTGGCGGCGTACACCGAATTCGCCGCCCAGAACCTCGGCGTCAGCGGCGAGGTGCTCGACACCGTCAGCCGCCCGCTGCAGGTGCGCACCACCCTGTTGCGCGGCCGCCGCACGCCACTGGACGCCTACGCCGTGGTGGTGGCGGTCACGATCTCGCTGATGTTCGTGTGCGTGCTGCTCGCCGCCGGCGGCGTGGCGCTGGAGCGCGAAGAGCACACGCTCCCCCGGCTGGTGCGCGGCCTGGTGACGCGCGAGACGCTGATCGCGCAGAAGACGTTGCTGGCGGCCGCCTGCGCGCTGCCGGTCACGTTCGCCATGCTCGCCGGGATCGGGGCGTTCGTGGGCCTGGAATGGGGCCGCGTGGGCTGGTGGCTGCTCGCCCTCGCCGCCGGCGCGCTGGCCTTCGGCGCGCTCGGCGTGGCGATCGGCGCGCTCGCGCGCGAGGTGCGGGCGGCCTCGCTGCTGGCCTTCCTGCTCTCGCTGCCGCTCGCCTTCCTGGCGCTCGTCCCGGCGGGAGCGGTCGCGGGCGGGGTGTACGACGTGGTGCGCGTGGTCTCCTTCGTGTTCCCCTACCGGGCCGCGCTGCAGGCGCTGGACGCCGCCGTCAACCGCTCGGCGCCGAGTCTCGGCGTCTCGCTCGCCCACCTGGTCGGGCTGACGGCACTGTTCGCGATCCTGGCGCGCGTCGGCCTGCGGCGGCTGGAGTAAGAACGGCTCAAAGACCGGCACGCCCGGATGCGTCCCTGGACGCTGCGCTGGATCGCCACGGTCCGCCTTGCCCGTGCTACCAGCATGGGCTGCGACGGCCCGCGCCGCCCAGCTTGGTCCAGGAACGCCCCGGTCGCACCGTCTATTTTGAAAGACGTTCTAAGGATTTATCCCGCCGGCTCGAAGGCCGGGCCCGACGGGGAGTACCATCGACGGATGGCGTTCCCCCAGACGCGCATGCGCAGGCTGCGCACCTCGCCAGCCCTGCGCGGGCTGGTGCGCGAGACGGACCTGCGGGCGGGGCAGCTCGTGCTGCCGCTGTTTGTGGAGGAGCGCCCTGCCGCCGGCGCCGATGAGCCGCCACCGCTGCTGCCGGCGCTCATGCGGTTGTCGATCTCGGAGGCGGTCGCGGAGGCGCGCGCCGCGGCGAGCCTTGGGATCACCGCCGTGATGCTGTTCGGCATCCCCGCCGAGAAGGACGCGCAGGGCTCCTCGGCGTGGGACGAGGAGGGCGTCGTGCAGCTGTGTGTGCGCGCGCTGCACCAGGACGTGCCAGGGCTGCTCGTGCTCACCGACGTGTGCCTGTGCGAGTACACCGACCACGGCCACTGCGGGGTGTTGCGCGAGGACGGCGCCGTCGACAACGACGCGTCGGTGGAGTTGCTGGCGCGCACCGCCGTCAGCCACGCGCGCGCCGGCGCGGACGTGGTGGCCCCCTCGGACATGATGGACGGCCGCGTGGGTGCGATCCGCGCGGCGCTGGACGAGGAGGGCTTCGCCGACACCCCGATTCTCGCCTACGCGACGAAGTTCGCCTCCGCCTTCTATGGCCCCTTTCGCGAAGCGGCGGGCGCGGCGCCGGCGTTCGGTGATCGCCGCGCCTACCAGCTCGATCCCGCCAACGGCCGCGAGGCGCTGCGCGAGGCGCTGCTCGATGTGCAGGAGGGCGCGGACATGATGATGGTCAAGCCGGCGCTCGCCTACGGCGACGTGATCCGCGCCGTGCGGCGCCGCACCGGCTTGCCGGTGGCCGTGTACAACGTCTCCGGCGAGTACGCGATGGTGCGCGCCGCCGCCGCGGCCGGCCACCTCGACGAACGCGCCGCGGTGCTCGAGCTGCTCACCTCGCTGCGCCGCGCGGGCGCGGACGTCATCATCACCTACCACGCGCAGGACGCCGCACGATGGCTGGCACAGTAGAGAACGCCCCGATCCCGAAGCTGCGCAGCCGCGCCGCCGGCGCCGCCGTGGCGCTCGACGACCTCGACCGCCGTCTGCTCAACCTGATGCAGGGCTCCTTCCCGCTGGAGCCCCGCCCCTACGCCGCCGTCGCGCGCGCGGCGGAGATCCCCGAGGAACAGGTGCTCGCCCGGGTGCAACGGCTGCTCGACGAGCGCATCATCCGTCAGGTCACCCCGATCTACGACACCCGTGCGCTGGGGTACTCCTCGATGCTGGTGGCCGCCCGGGTGGACCCCGAGCACCCGTGGCGGGCGGCGCGGATCGTCAACTCCCACCCGGGGGTCTCGCACAACTACCTGCGCAACCACGACTTCAACATGTGGTTCACGCTCGCCACCGAGCCCGACTCGCCCCTCGGCCTGGACGGCACGCTGGAGGTCCTGCAGCGGCTCACCGGGGCGGAGTCGATTCGCCAGCTGCCGACGCTGCGCCTCTTCAAGATCAGGATGGACCTGGAGATGCAGGGCGACACGCAGGCGCTGGCGTCCGAGGGCGCCCCCGCGCAGGAGGTCGTACTCGACACCGTCGCGTACGACGAGCGCGACGTCGCCGTGATCCGCGCCACGCAGGGCGACATGCCGGTGGTGAGCGAGCCCTACGCCCCCGCCGCGCAGCGGTTGGGGATGGACGTCGAGACGCTGCTGGAGCACATGGCGGGGATGCGCGAGCGCGGCCTGCTGCGCCGCGTGGCGGCGATCCTCTTCCACCGTCGCGCCGGCTTCTCGGCGAACGGCATGGGCGTGTGGAAGGTCCCCGCGGAGCAGATCCCCGAGCTCGGCCCGCGGATGGCGTCCTACCGCGGGATCTCCCACTGCTACCAGCGCCCCACCTACGAGGACTGGCCCTACTCGGTCTTCACGATGGCCCACGGACGCTCCAAGGAGGAGTGCGACGCGATCCTCGACGCGATCGCCGCGCAGACCGGCATCGAGGGGCGCGCCACGCTGTACTCCTCGACGGAGTTCAAGAAGATCCGCCTGCTCTACTTCACCGACGAGCACCGGCGGTGGGAAGCGCAGTACGCGTAGAGCGCCTGACAAAATATGGGTGCGGTTGGGGGGTCGAGGGTCGAGCGAGGCAAGGACGCAAGGGCGAAGGCTTGGTGGGCCAAGTCGAGCCCGAGGACGCAGCCTCGCGAAGGCCATCGGCCGCATCCAGACGTGCACAGATTTTGTCAGGCGCTCCAATGCCTCCCGGTAGAGGACGTGGCGTGCGGACCTGCCGGGATAGGCTCTAGCCCGTGACAGCCGCGCTCGCGGACACCCGCTCGGCGGAGCTCTACCGGCGCGCGCGGCGCGTGCTCCCCGGCGGGGTCAACTCGCCCGTGCGCGCGATGGCCGCGATCGGCCGCGACCCGCTGTTCATCGCGCGCGGCGCGGGCGCGGAGCTCGTGGACGTCGACGGCAACCGCTACGTGGACTACGTGTGCTCGTGGGGTCCCGCTGATCGCACGGCCACGCCCACCCCGAGATCGTGGAGGCCGTGCGCGCGGCGGCCGCGCTCGGAACGAGCTTCGGCGCGCCCACCGCCGGGGAGGTCGAGCTCGCCGAGGAGGTCGCCCGGCGGATGCCGGGCGTGGAGCAGGTCCGCATGACCTCCTCGGGCACCGAGGCGACGATGACCGCGCTGCGGCTCGCGCGCGCCGCCACGGGCCGCGAGCGCGTCGTGAAGTTCGCCGGCGCCTACCACGGCCACGTCGACGGCCTGCTCGCACAGGCCGGCTCGGGCATGGCGACGCTGGGCGTCCCCGCGAGCCCCGGGGTGCCCGCCGGCGTCGCCGCGGCGACCGTGGTGGTGCCGTGGAACGACCCCGAGGCGCTGGTCGAGGCGGTGCGCCGCCACGAGCCGGCGGCGATCGTGGCAGAGCCGATCCCGGCCAACATGGGCCTCGTGCCGGCCCAGCCCGGCTTCCTGGAGCTGCTGCGCGCGCAGGCCGAAGAGAGCGGGGCGGTGCTGGTGCTCGACGAGGTGATCTCCGGCTTCCGCGTCGCACGCGGCGGCGCACAGGAGCTCACGGGGGTCCACGGGGACCTCACGATCCTCGGCAAGGTGCTCGGCGGCGGGCTGCCCGCGGCCGCGGTGGGGGGCCGCGCCGAGCTGCTGCAGCAGCTCGCCCCCGCGGGCGAGGTCTACCAGGCCGGCACGCTCTCGGGCAACCCGCTCGCCGTCGCCGCCGGCCTGGCGACGCTGCGCGCTGCTCGACGAGCCGGCCTACGCGCGCCTGGCCGCCCTCACCGAGCAGCTCGCGGAGGGCCTGCGCGCGGCCGCGTCGCGGGCGGGCGGGGCGGGCGGGTATCCCATCCAGGTGGTGAGCCGTCCCGGGCTGCTCACGGTGTTCTTCAGCGAGCGTCCCGTGCACGACCTGGAGGGCGCGCGCGGGTGCGCTCTTGAGGCGTATGCCGCGTGGTGCCGGGGGCTGCTCGCGCGCGGGGTGTACCCCCCACCGTCGCAGTTCGAGGCGTGGTTCCCCTCGCTCGCCCACACGCCCGCGCAGGTGGAGCGCACCGTGGAGGCCGCGGCGGCGGCGTTCGAGGAGCTCGGGTGACGCACGCCGCGGGGGAGGCCGCCACTCCGGAGCCGTCGGCGCTCGCGCGGCTGGAGGCCCTGCTCCGCGAGCGCGGCGGCCTGGTGGCCACGCTGCTGCCGGAGGGGCCCGCGGAGGGCGCCCCCCCGGAGTCGCCCAACGGTGCCGGCCCCGCCCAGCTCGCCGCCGCCGGCCCGCGCGCGCAGGAGCGCGCGGCGGAGTACGAGCTGCTGGTGGAGGCGATCTACGAGGGGTACCTGCTGCACTACGGCGCCCCCCGCCTGCTGCGCCCGCCCGAGGCCGACCTCGGCCTGCTCGCCGGTGACGAGCTGTACGCGCTCGGCCTCGCGCGCCTCGTGGCGCTCGGCGACCTGCCGGCGGTGGCGGAGCTCGCGGACGTGATCGCGCTGACCGCGCTCGCCCAGGGCGAGGGCCGGGCCGAGCTCGCCCAGGCGATCTGGGGCGCGGGCGCGCGCGCGGTGGGGTGGGGCTCCAGCGAGGCCCACAGCCGCGCCAAGGCGCTCGCTCGCGCGGGCGAGGCGGGGGCGCTCGAAGCGATGCGCGCCGCAGCCGCGCCCGGGTAGCCGGCGGCGTGCCGGGAGCGGGGAATCCCCGCTCTCCTTGTACGGATTCGCACCAGCACTGGGCGACGACGCTTCGCCCGCAGGCGGTATTCTTTGACGCCGTGTCCACCAAGCACGACCAGCACCCCTCCAAGTACACGCTCGACCGCCGCATCCCGGGGGCGTTCGAGGGCGAGACGATCACGCGACGGCGCTTCATGACCGGCTCCGCCCACGCCGCGGGGGCCGTGGCGGCGCTCTCCTTCACGCTGCCCGCGCTCGGGTTCGCGATCGGGCCGATCTTCAAGTCCAAACCCCACGGCTGGGAGACCGCGGGGCCGGAAGACCAGTTCCCCGACAACGACTACATCCCCGTGGTGATCACGCTCACCCCCGGGATCGGCGAGGCGGGCAAGGGGCTCGTGTACGTGCGCCGCAAAAACCCGGCGCTCGACACCGACCCCTACGACCGCACGACCCCCTACATCGCGATCACCTCGCGCTGCGCGCACCTCGGCTGCCCGGTGCGGTGGGTCTCCGCCGCGGAGCGCTTCATCTGCCCCTGCCACGGCGGCGTGTACGACCTGCTCGGCCGGAGGGTGGGTGGGCCGCCAGTCAGGCCGCTCGACCGCTTCTACACGCGTGTGGTGGACGGCTACGTGCAGATCGGCGCGCGCTTCTCGGTCAACTCCGAGCTGCGCCGCTTCTCCCCGCGCGACCCCGGCGAGCCACTCGACGGCCTCGGCCAGTACGCCTACCCGTCGCGCCCCTCGATCCGTATCTAGGACCCCGTGCCCAAGCTCCCCTCCCGCCCGTCCCCGCGCCGCTGAAGGCGCCGCCGCCGCGGCCGGAGGAGGCCAACGGCAAGGTCGGCCCGGTCGACCACGCCGCCACGGCGGGGACCACCGTCGTCGACTGGGTCGACGAACGCACCTCGCTGAGCGGGGGGGCGCGGTGGATGATGTTCCGCAAGGTGCCCAAGGGCACCAACTGGTTCTACACGCTCGGCTCGGCGACGATGTTCGCGTTCCTCAACCAGGCCGTCACGGGCGTGTTCCTGGCGATGTTCTACCGCCCCGACGCCTCCGGCGGGGCCTACGAGTCGGTGCGCCACATCACCAACGAAGTGTTCCTCGGCCAGTTCGTGCGGGGCATGCACAAGTGGGGCTCCACGGTGATGGTGGTGCTGGTCTTCCTGCACATGGGCCGCACGTTCTTCTTCGGCGCCTACAAGTACCCGCGCGAGCTCAACTGGGTGATCGGCGTGGCGCTGCTGATCCTGACGATGGTGATGTCGTTCACCGGCTACCTGCTGCCCTTCGACCAGCGCGCCTTCTGGGCGACGACGGTGGGCGTCAACATCAACGGCACCGGCCCGCTGATCGGCCCCTACCTCAGCGACTTCCTGCGCGGGGGCTCGGAAATCGGGGCGACCACGCTGTCGCGCTTCTACGCGATCCACATGCTGCTCCTACCGGGGTTGATCGTCGCGCTGATCGGCGCTCACCTCTACCTGGTCGCCAAGCTCGGCACGACCGCGCCGCCGTGGCGCAAAGCCGAGAAAGACCCCGAGCTGCGCGAGGCCGAGGCGTGATGCGGCGATGAATCAGCGCGAGAAGGAGGAGTACCTCCGCGAGTACTCGATCCTGAAGTCGAAGGGGAAACCCTTCTTCCCCTACGCGGTCGTCAAGGACTCGGTCATGGCGTGCGTCGTGATGGCGTGCATCATCACGATGTCGCTGGTGCTCGGCGCCGAGCTCGGCTCGAAGGTCAATCCAACCTCCACGACCTACGTGCCGCGGCCGGAGTGGTACTTCTTCTTCCTCTTCGAGGTGCTGCGCGTGATCAAGCCGCCCTCGCTCGTGCCGCTGGCGACGATCGGGATCCCCACGCTGGGGATGATCGCCCTCTTCCTGCTGCCCTTCTACGATCGCGGCCCCGAGCGCCGGCCCGAGCGCCGCCCGATCGCGACGCTGACCGGGATCTTCACGATCGGCGCGATGGCCTTCCTCACCTGGCAAGGAGCCTCCACGGGGACGCCGTTCGCCGTGGAAATCGCCACGCCGGCTGCCGTGCGCCAGGCGGGCGGCCAGACGCTCGCGGAGTTCGAAGCCGGGCGCAAGGTTGTGGCCCAGTCGGGCTGCCTGGCGTGCCACAAGCTCGGCGAGAACGGCAACGACGGGCCGGGCCCCGCGCTGACGAACATCGGCGCGCGCATCCCGCGCCTGGGGATCGCACGCACGCTCGTCAACCCCACCCTGCCGATGCCGTCCTACCGGCACCTGCCGCCGAAGAAGTTCGAAGCGGCCGTCGAGTTCCTCTCGCAGCTGAAGTAGGCGGCCGGGACGGTGGCCGAGGGCGCCCAGGATCACCGTGGCGCCGCCGCGGGAACTCTGGAGGCGGGGCAGGTGCGGGCGATGTTCGACCGCATCGCGGGGGTGTACGACACGCTCAACACCGTGATGAGCGCCGGCCTGCACCACCGCTGGCGCGCCCGCGCGGCCGACCTCGCGCGCGTCGGCCCCGGCGACCGCGTGCTCGACGTCGCCACCGGCACCGGCGACCTCGCGCTCGAGCTCGCGCGGCGCGTGGCGCCGGGCGGGGAGGTGGTCGGCTGCGACTTCTCCGAGGCGATGCTGACCCGTGCGCGGACCAAGGCGGCCGGATCCGGCGCGCTCGGCGCCGGCGTGCGCTTCGAGTGGGCCGACGCGCTTGCGCTCCCCTACCCCGACGACTCCTTCGACGCCGCCACCGTCGGCTTCGGCGCGCGCAACTTCTCCGACCTGGGGCGCGGCCTGCAGGAGCTGGCGCGCGTGGTGCGTCCGGGGGGGAGGGTGGTCGTGCTGGAGTTCACCGCGCCGACGCGCCCGCCGCTGTCCACCTTCTTCGCGCTGTGGTTCGACCGCGCCGTGCCGCTGCTCGGACGGCTCACGGGGGACCCCGACGCGTACGCCTACCTGCCCAGCTCGGTCAAGCGCTTCCCTGCGCCCGCGGCCCTGGCCGGCGAGATGGCGCGCGCGGGGCTGGGCGAGATCCGCTACGTGCTCACCGCCGGCGGCATCGTCACCATCCACGCCGGCACGGTCCCTGGTCGGGGGAGGGCAGTGTGGGCGGGGCATAAATCCCGGGCTCTCAAACCCCCACCCATGTTTGGAGGGGCGTGAGTACGATGGGCGACACCGTGGAGGGGCGGGCGATCGAGGACGAGGAGACGGTCGCGGAGATCATGCGCCGCGGCGGCGGGGTGCTGCGCGAGCGCATGGCCCGCACGGAGGAGCACCTCGAGCGCGTGGCCGCGGAGGCCGGCGCCCCGCTGGCCGAGCACGCGACGGCGACGGTGCTCGCCGGGGGCAAGCGCCTGCGCCCGCTGCTGGTTGTGCTGAGCGCCACCGCCGCCGGGGACGGCAGGCCGCTCGTGGCGGAGGACGAGCTCGGGCTCGTGCGCGCCGCGGTGGCCGTCGAGCTGGTGCACTCCGCGACGCTCGTCCACGACGACGTGATCGACGGAGCGCGCCTGCGCCGCGGGCACCCCTCGGTGGTCGCGCAGGCGGGGCGGCGCGCGGCGATCGCCACCGGGGATCTGCTCTTCTCGCGGGCCTTCGCCGAGCTCGCGCGCAACGGCGACGTGGAGCAGCTGCGCGCGCTCTCGGACGCCTCCTCGGCGCTCGCCGCGGGGGAGCTGCTGCAACGCGAGGACGCCTACGCCGCGCGGGTTGCGGTGGAGCGGTACCTGCGCCGCTGCGAGCTGAAGACGGCCGCCCTCTTCGAGGCCGCCTGCCGCCTGGGCGCGCTCGTGGCGAGTGCACGCAACGGCGGCGCCCCCGGGGGGGGCGGGCCATCCGGTTCACTGGCTGACGGGCTGGGCGCGTTCGCGCGGCGCATCGGGCTGGCCTTCCAGCTGCTCGACGACGTGCTCGACGTCTCCGGGCCGGTGGAGCGCACCGGCAAGCCGCGCGGCACCGACCTGCTCGACGGCACGGTCACGCTGCCGCTGATCCTCGCCCGCGCGCGGGACGCACGCCTGGAGGCGCTCGACCTCGCCTCGCTGGAGGGGCCGGAGCAGGCCGAGGAGGTGTGCGACGCGATCGCGGCGACCGGCGCCCTGGAGGACGCACGGGAGCAGGCGCTCGCGCTGGTCGCCGAGGCGAAGGCGATGCTCCCCGAGCTGCTGCCGGGTGGCCGTGCAGTCCTGCTAGACCTCGTCGCCGACGCGGTCGTGGAGCGTTACCGCTGAACAGCCGTTGACGTCAGCCGCAAGGGCCGGCTTCGCCGGCCCGGCCCAGGGTTTGCGCCACTGGGGGGAGGCTCAGGAGGGGGGCCTGCCCCCCTCCTGCTAAAAGTCACACGGCATGATCAGGTCCGCGTCCAGCGCGCGCGCGAAGAGGTCGATCTCCTCGGCCATGTTGGCGTGCGTCACGCGCTGCAGGTCGTTCAGCAGCGCCTCCGCGGCGCGGTCGAGCTCGTCGTCCAGCCGTTCCACGGCGGCCTGCTCGAAGACGCCTTCGCGCGTGGCCTCGCACTCCGGGCAGCGCAGCAGGATCCGCCACTGGCCGGGGCCGGCCTCCGCCCAGTCCACCGGGTGCACGAGCTCCCCGGCGCAGTAGAAGCACACGTGCAGCGGCTCGAGGGTCGGGTCCGAGCGTCGCCGGCCCGCGCCCAGGGAGGGGGGGAGCGGGTTGTCGAGGTACACGACCTCGATGCGCTTGCCGCTCGGCAGCTGCACGTGGTGGCGGACGTTGTGGGGGCTCTTGTCGGGGTGCATCGCTCTCGTGTGGGTCATCGACCCTCCCCCCGCCGTCTTTAGCGAGCGCGCACGAATACCGAGGTTTGCGCACACTGCGACGGAGAACCGCAAGGCAGCGGTGGTATATAGGTTGAGGAGGTGGGCCCCCGGCCGAGCTATACCTGAGGCATGGCTAGCGCGATCCGCACGATCGGCCACGAGGATCGCCTCTCGCTCGTGGAGCACCTCGAAGAGCTGCGCACGCGGCTGATCGTCAGCGGCGCGGTGCTGGCGGCCGTGTTCGGGCTCTGCCTGTGGCAGAACCACGCGCTGCTGCACGTGGTCAACCGCCCCTACGAACAGGAGAAGCGGGGGCAGCTCGCCAAGGGCCAGAGCCCGGCCGGCCAGACGGGGCTGGCGCAGCAGGCGGTCCTGCAGGTGGCGCGCGACACCGAGGCGGTCGTCGGGTACCTGAGCGCCTCCGAGAGCCACCTGCCGGCTGCCCTCCGGCGGCAGCTGGCGAGCGAGCTGCCGCGCCTACGCGCCGCCACGGCGAAGCTCCCACCCACCCCGGCGGGCGAAAAGCTGACGACGCTGGGGGTCGGCGAGCCCTTCACGACCACGCTCACGGTGGTGTTCTTCTTCGCGCTGATCCTCTCGCTGCCCGTGATCCTCTACGAGCTCTACGGCTTCATGCTGCCGGCCCTGCGGCCGAGTGAGAGACGCGCGGTGGCGCCGCTGCTCACCGCGGTCCCGTTCCTGTTCGCGGCCGGCGTGGCGTTCGGCTACTTCGTCGTGCTGCCGGCGGCGCTGCGCTTCCTCGTGAACTTCAACTCCGGCGAGTTCAACATCATCGTGCAGGCCGGCCCCTACTACCAGTTCGCCGCCACCGTGCTGCTGGCGATGGGGCTCATCTTCCAGGTGCCGGTCGCCGTCCTGGGAGCCACACGCGCGGGGATCGTGACGCCCCGGCAGCTGCGCCGGGGACGCCGTTACGCGATCGTGGCGTGCGCGGCCGTCGCGGCCTTCCTGCCGGGCGACGCGGTCACGCTCGTCCTGGAGACGGTGCCGCTGTACCTGCTCTACGAGGCGTCGATCCTCGTGGCGGCGTTTGTGGAGCGGCGCGACGCGCGGGCGCGGGCCGCCACCGCGGCTCCGCAGCCCACCGGTGGCCCCGGCAGCCAGCGGGCGTCGGCTACCATGGACGGCGACTCGGACCCTGCCGTGAGCGCCATCATCGATCACACCGACCCGGAGCTGAGCGGGAGGGGGGCGGGCCCTGGCAGGGGGAGGGCAGGCCCTCCCCCTGAGCCCCCTCCCGATGGTCCCCCGCTTGGCGGAGGGATCGACTGATGCTGTTCGACCTGCGAGGTCGTGGCCGGCGCCGCACGGTGAAGGTCGTCTACATGGGGCTCGTCGCGCTGTTCCTGCTCGGCTTCCTGGGCCTCGGCATCGGCGTGGGTGGGGGCGGCGGGGGGATCCTCAACTTCTTCACCGAAGAAAAGAGCACGGGCGGCGCCTCCTTCGCGGCCAAAGTCGAATCCGCGCAGGCTCGCACCCACAGCCATCCGAGCGACCCCGCCGCGTGGGCGGCGCTCGCCGAAGCCCAGCTGCACCAGGCGAGCGAACCGGAATACGTCAGCGTGGTGAACGAACGCGAAGAAGGCTTCAACGCCAAGGGCCTGGCGCTACTCGCCCAGGTGTCCAAGTCGTGGAATACGTACCTGCGCCTGCAGCCGCACCACGCCAACGCGGAACTGGCGTACAAGATCGCGGGCATCTACGGTGAACGGACCCTCAACAACCCCGTCGAAGAGGCACGGACGCTGCAGGTTGCGATCGCCGGCAAATCCCCCTCCGGGGGGCTGTACGCGGCGCTCGCGGAAGCGGCCTACAAGGCGCGGCACATCAGCGAAGGCGACGCGGCGCTGAACAAGGCGCTGCCCCTGATCCCCGCCGAAGAACGCAGCAAGCAGAAAAAGTACCTGCTGGAAATCCGCAAGAACCCGCTCGCTCACGTGCCCATCTCGCTCCACAAACAGGCCAACGGCACGTACGTGGCGACACAGGCCGGCAAAACAGCCACGGTCGCGCCCGGCAAGAAGCCGGGCACGTACACCGGGATCGGCAACGCCAAAACCGCGACGCCGCCGCCCGCGGGCCACACGACGTCCACCGCCAAGAAGTAGTGGGGCACGGCGAGGACGCCCCCCGCTACACGGCGCGTCTGCTGATCGCCTGCCCCGACCGACCGGGCATCGTCGCGGCCGTCTCGGGGTTCCTCTTCCAAGAGGGGGCCAACATCGTCTCCTCCCACCAGTACTCCACCGACCCCTCCGGGGGCCGCTTCTTCCTGCGCACCGAGCTCTTCCTCGATGGCGTGCTCGAGTCGCCCGCCGCGCGCGAGCGGCTGTGCGAGCGCTTCGGCGCGGAGGTGGCCGAGCGCTTCGAGATGGAGTGGGAGCTGCGCTTCTGGGGTGTGCGCCGCCGCATGGCGATCCTCGTCTCCCGCCGCGACCACTGCCTGGTCGACCTGCTGTGGCGCTGGCGCCGCGGGGAGCTCGACGCGGAGGTGGTGGCGGTGGCCTCCAACCACCCCGACCTCGAGTCCGAGGTGCGTGCTGCCGGCGTGCCCTTCCATCATGTGCCGGTCGCAAGCGGGCACAAGGCGGAGGCGGAGGAGCGGCTGCTGGAGCTGTTGACGGGCCGGGTCGACGTGGTGGTGCTGGCTCGCTACATGCAGATCCTCAGCGGCGACTTCCTGGAGCGGCTGCGCGCTCCGGTGATCAACATCCACCACTCCTTCCTACCCGCCTTTGCCGGCGCCGAGCCCTACCGCCGCGCACGCGAGCACGGGGTGAAGCTGATCGGCGCCACTGCCCACTACGTGGTCGAGGAGCTGGACGCCGGCCCGATCATCGAGCAAGGTGTCGAGCGCGTCGACCACCGCCACACCGTCGCCGACCTCGAACGCGTCGGCCGCGACATCGAGCGCGTCGTCCTCGCCCGCGCCGTCTCGCTGCACCTCGACGACCGCGTGATCGCCGACGAGGGGCGGACGGTCGTGTTCTGAGGCGGAGCGGGGTCCCCTGGGGCGGGCGGTCTCCCACGGTCGGGCTGGCTAATATGCGCTCTTCGTGGACGCCACCCCGACCGCGTCCTCACGGGCCGTTAGCTCAACCGGCAGAGCAGGGGCCTCTTAAGCCCAAGGTTGCAGGTTCGATTCCTGCACGGCCCATAGGTAGCGTGTCTGATCCACTCGCCCTCGACGGTGCGAAGGCTCACCGGGCTCCCTCACCCCTCCGCCAGCGCCAGCACCACCTCGTCCACGTAGCACCAGCTCCAATCCTCCCCCGGCTCGGCCGAGCGCACGATCGGGTGGCCGGTCGCGTGGTGGTGGGCGGTGGCGTGGCGGTTTGGCGAGGAGTCGCAGCAGCCGATGTGCCCGCAGGTCTGGCACATCCGCAGGTGCACCCACCGTCCGCCGGTGGCCAGGCACTCCTCGCAGCCGGCGACCGGCTGCGGCACCTCGCGCAGCGGCGCGTCCTGGATGTGGGCGCAGGCCGCCGCCATCAGCGGGCCGCCATGAAGGACGTGCGCCCCAGCGGGCGGCCGGGGCAGGGGACGGAAAAGAGCAGCACGCCTTAAGCGTGCCACTCTCCGCCCGTGCGGATCCTCGTGGGAGTGCTCGGCGGCGCGCTCGTCGCGCTGATGGTGGTCGAGATCTTCCTCGCCTTCCTGCTGCCGCGGCGTGTCAAGCGCGACCCGCGCGTCGTGCGCGCGGTGTTCGCCTGGGGGTGGCGCCCGTGGCGGCGCGTGGCGCGGCGCCTGCCGGAGCGGGCCGCTGACACGATGCTCGGCATCTACGGGCCCCTCGGCCTGCTGGCGAACCTGGTGCTGTGGGTGGCGGGGCTGATGCTCGGGTACGCCTGCCTGCAGTGGGCGCTGGGCTCCCACCTGCACCTCGGGCGGCCCGTCGGCTTCGGGGACGACCTCTTCTTCAGCGCGGCGTCGCTGGTCAGCAGCGGCACGGCCGAGCTGAGCGCCCAGACCACGGGCGCGCGGCTCGTGCAGGTGATCGACGCCGCCTCCGGGCTGGCGGTGCTGGCGATCGTGATCTCCTACCTGCCGGCCCTCTTCCAGGCCTTCTCGCAGCGCGAGGCGACCGTCTCGCAGCTCGACGCCCGCGCGGGCTCGCCGCCGACCGCCGGGCGCCTGGTGGCGCGCTCCACCCAGCGCGGTGGGTGGCCGGCGCTGAGCGGGTATCTGCGCGAGTGGGAGACCTGGGTGGCGGAGCTGATGGAGACCCACCTCGCGTACCCCGTGCTCGCGTTCTTCCGCTCACAGCACGTCCACCAGAGCTGGCTGGCGGCGCTGTGCACGGTGCTCGACTCCTGCGCACTGACGATTGCGGCCGCCCCGGCCGGCACCGTCGACCCGGCGCGCTTCACGTTCGCGATCGCCCGCCACGCGGTCGTCGACCTGAGCTACACGTTCCGCGTCACGCCCACTCCGCCGCCGGCCGACCGCCTGCCGGCCGGCGACTTCGAGCAGCTGCTCGCCGGCCTGCGCGAGGCCGGGGTCCCCCTGGGCGCCGAGCCGGGGGAGATACACGCGCGCCTGGAGCGGCTGCGGGAGCTGTACGAGCCGTACGTCCACCCGCTCGGCGTCGCGCTGGAGCTGGCGCTGCCCGCGTGGATCGCGCCGGAGTCCCCGAGCGACAACTGGCAGCGGACCGCGTGGCACTGAGCCGGGGCGCCGCTGCCCGCGGAGGCCCTCCCCCGCCGGGCCGTCCCGGCGACCGCGGCCAGCGGACGGCCGCCAGGCGCGCCGCGTAGGCTGGGCTCGGTGAGCTTCGAGACGCTGGTCGTGATCGTGCTCGCCGGGCTCGGCGGACCGTTGCTGGGGGTCGCTGGGCGGTGGTTCGTGCCGGTGGTGGTCGGCGAGATCCTCGCCGGGGTGCTCGTCGGGCCCGCGGCGCTGGGCCTCGTGGACCCGGCGAACGGGACGGTGGCGTTCCTCGGAGAAGTCGGCTTTGCGATGTTGATGCTGACGGTCGGCATGCACCTGCCGCTGCGCGACCGGCGGCTGGGCGCGGCGCTGCGCGAGGGGACGCTGCTGGCGGGCGGCGTCGCGGTGCTCGCGCTCCCCGCGGGGTTGCTTGCCGCGAGCGTCACCGGCACCGGCCACGCCGCGGTGTACGCGGTGCTGCTCGCCTCGGGGTCGGCCGCGGTGCTGCTGCCGGCGCTCGAGGAGACCGGGCTCGCCGGCCCCGAGGTGATGGTCGTGATGGCGCAGGTGACGGTCGCCGACGTGGTCACGATCCTCTCGGTGCCTGTCGTGCTGCAGCCGGGCCGCGTCGGCCACGCCGCGCTCGGCGCCCTGCTGGTCGCGGCGGCGGCGGCGGCGTTGGTCGGCGTCAGCCGGCTGGTGGGCGGCCACGAGTGGGTGCACCACGTGCGCCAGCTCTCCAAGCGCCGCCGCTGGGCGCTCGACCTGCGCCTCTCGCTGCTGGCGCTGTTCACGCTCGCGTGGCTCGCGCAGCGGGGCGGCGCGAGCATCCTGATCGCGGGTTTCGGCGCCGGCGTGGTGGTCGCACTGGCGGGCGGACCCAAACGCCTCTCCACGCAGGTGCGCGGCGTCGCCGACGGCTTCTTCGTCCCGCTGTACTTCGTCGTGCTCGGCGCGCAGCTGGACCTGGGCGGCCTCCTGCGCCACCCGGCGATGCTCGCGCTCGCCGCCGCGCTGGCGGCGCTCAACGTGGTGATCCACCTGCTCGCAGTCGCCTTCGCCCACCGCCCGGCGGCCGGTGGTCTGGCGGCCGCCGCGCAGCTGGGCGTGCCGGCCGCGATCGCCTCGCTGGGCCTCGCCGAGCACGCGCTCTCCGCCGAAGTCGCGACCGCGATCATCGCCGCCGCGCTGGTCAGCCTCGGCGTGTGCACGGTGGGCGTGGGCCGGCTGGTGCGCCGCCTCGCGCCTACGCCAGCTGCGTCGGGGGCGGCAGCATCCTCTTGAGCTGATCACTCAGAGAGGGCGAAGATCCTCGACTCGGCAGGGCCGGTCGGAGAGCTCGATGATCTCGGGGTCGCCGGTGAGCAGCACGAGGTCGTGTGCCGCGGCGGTGGCGATCGCGAAGCAGTCCCCGAGTGCGATCGGGGCGCGGGCCTTCAGGCGGGCGACGTCGATCATCCGGGCGGTGCCGGGGAGGTCCAGCGAGAGCGCCGCTCGCAGGTCCGCGAGGGTCTCGTCGGCGGCGTCTCGTCCCTGGTCACGCTCGACGCGGTAGTACACCTCGACGAGGTTCACCCAGCTTGCCAGTGGCCTGTCGGCGATCACGTCCTCGAGGCGGGAGAGCGCTGGCTCCTCCCCGTCCATCCAGGCGAGGATCGCCCAGGAGTCCAGGCACACGCTCACCGAGGCTCGCGCGCGCGGTCTTCGAGCAGGCGCGCTGCCATCCCCGTCTTCGCGAACCGGCCGCCCAGGCGGGCGGCGGAACGTCGCGCGACCATCACGATCTCCCGGTCGCGCAGCTCGAAGTCGACTGCGTCGCCCGGTTGCAGACGTGCGCGATCCCGCAGCGCCTTGGGGATCACCACCTGTCCCTTCGCCCCGATTCGACCGGTCATACCCAGCGAGTATAACGCGATCTCTCTCCGGAGACACCGCTGCGTGCCGACACCGACGGACCCACCAGGGGAGCCGGTGAGACGGCAAGCGCGACGGCGGGCAGCGGAGGCGATAGGGCGACTAGAGACGTCGGTCTTACCGTGGTAGCATCAGTTGGGTGGCCAGCCAGAAGCGATCGATTTCGTTCGATGAGTCCGTGCTGCACGAGGCCGAGCAACGCGTCGCCGAATCGGAGGGTGGAAACCTGTCGGCGTTTGTAAACGCCGCGGTACTGCGTGAGCTGCGGGTCGCACGCGGCCTCGATCTCCTCGCCGAGGACGATGCCCAGTTTGGCGCGGTGCCAGCCGAGGTGCGAGCCCAGGTCGCCGCGGAGTGGCCGGCCTGACACTCGATGCCGGTGCGCTGATCGCCTACGAGCGGGGCGAGGAGCGCGTCCGCGAGATCCTCGCGGTGGCCTATGCGCGCGGTGTGGTGCCGACGATCCCTGCCATTGCGCTCGCCGAGGTCTGGCGCGGCGATGCGAAGGATGCGCGCGTCGCTCGGCTGCTCAAGGCGTGCTCAATTGAGGCTGTAGACGAGCGCTTGGCGCGAGAGGCTGGTCGCCTGCGCAGAGCCACACCCGGCGCGATGACACTAGATGCGTGCATCGCGGTGGGCGTGAGCAGGCGCCGCGACGCCATCGCCACCTCAGACCCCAGCGACATGCGCAGGCTCTTGGGATCGGGCTTTACGATCCTGGCCGTGTGACTGGCCCCACCGGACACGGCCGGGTGGCGGAAGGACGGAGGGGGAGAGATTCGAACTCTCGGTACGCCAATAAGACGTACAACGGTTTTCGAGACCGCCGCATTCAACCGCTCTGCCACCCCTCCAGGGTGCGGCCCCAAGGCTAGCGACTACCGCCGCGAGGCGAAGAATCCGAGAGCAGCGCGCCGCACTCCTCGGCCAGCAGGCCGCCGGCGACCTCGGGGCGGTGGTTGAGGCGCGGCTCGCCGAGGACGTCCAGCACGTGCCGGCCGCCCCCGCCTTGGGGTCCGCCGCGCCGTACACCACGCGTGCCACGCGCGCCAGCACGATCGCGCCGGCGCACATCGCGCACGGCTCGAGCGTCACGTACACGACGAGTCGAGCACCCGCCAGCTGCCCACCTCGCGGGCGGCCTCGCGCAGGACGAGCAGCTCGGCGTGCGCCGTCGGGTCCTGGCGGACCTCCCGTTCGTTGTGCGTCGCCGCCACGACCTCCCCGGCGCGCACGCCACCGCGCCGACCGGCACGTCATCGTGCTCGAACGCGTGGTGGGCCTCGCGCAGGGCGAGGCGCATGAAGTGCTCGTCAGCGGGAAGAAGCGGTCGTTCACGGAGGGCTGCGCCGGCCGGCCGGGGGACCTACGGGGGCACGGGTCATCATCATTACCAAACCGATGCCCCGCCTCCCCGCACCCGCCCGGCTCTCGCGCCGGCTCCTGTACGCGGCGCTCGCGCTTGGCGCGGCGGCGACGGCGGCGCTCGCCCCCGGCCCCACGGCGGCTGCTACACCGCGCGCTCCCGGCTCCCCCGCGGCCGCGTCCCCCCACGCTCCCGCCCTGCCGTACGCGGTCGGGGAGGTGGTCGTCGGCTACGCGCCCACCGCCGCCCCGACCGCGCTCGCGGCGAGCGTGCGCGCCGCCGGCGCCGTGGACCCGGTGGAAATGGAACCGCGCACGCGCCTGCTGACGCTCGGCCCGCACGCGAGGGTCGCCACCGCGCTGGCCCGCCTGCGCCGCACGCGCGGAGTGGCGTGGGCGGTGCCCGACTACATCGCCCACGCCGCCGTTGTGCCGCGCTCCCACGACACCCCCGTGGGGAGCGCCGCCCCCCTCGCGCCCGCCCCGAGCGCGCCCGCCCCCCGCGCCGTGCTCCCGCCCTCCACGGCGGGGAGCGCGACCGCCGCCTTCGCCCGCCCGGCAGCGCGCGCCGGCGAGCCCTTCCCCAACGACCCCGGGTCGGCCCACGTCCCGGGAGGGTGGCACCAGCTGCAGTGGAACTTCGTGGGCACCTTCGGCGTGGAAGCGCCGGGCGCGTGGGCGAACCTGATCGCCGCGCACGCCGGCGGGGGGCGGGGGGTGATCGTGGCCGTGCTCGACACCGGCGTCGCCTACTCCAACCACGGGCGCTTCCGCCTCTCCCCCGACTTCTACCGCTACCGGTTCGTCCGCGGGCACGACTTCGTCGCGCACGACTCCCACCCCTACGACCGCAACGGCCACGGCACGTTCGTCGCGGGCACGATCGCGGAGGCGACCAACAACGGCCGCGGCCTCACGGGGCTCGCGTACGGGGTGCGCATCATGCCGGTGCGGGTGCTCAACGGCGAAGGCAACGGCGACGCCGCGACGATCGCGCGGGGCGTGCGCTTCGCGGTCAACCACGGCGCGCGGGTCATCAACCTTTCACTTGAATTCCCCGGGGGCATCACCGCCTCCGACATCCCCGAGCTGATCTCAGCGCTGCACTACGCCGCCCGCCACGGGGTGGTCGTGGTGGCGGCCGCGGGCAACGAGGCGCACGCCGCCGCAGCGTACCCCGCACGCGCGCAGGGCGTGATCGCGGTGGGCGCCACGACTGAACACGGATGCCTGGCCTCCTACTCCAACTACGGCACCGGCGTCGCGCTCGTCGCCCCCGGGGGAGGACCCGACGCGAACCTCCCCGGCGACCCCAACTGCAACCCACAGGCGCCGGGCGGCCGGGATGTGTTCCAGGTCACGTTCCTAGGCACCTCCCCGCGCCACTTCGGCATCCCGAACGGGTACGAAGGCACCTCGATGGCGACCCCGCACGTGGCCGCCGCCGCGGCGCTCGTAATCGCCTCCGGCGTGCTCGGCCGCCACCCCACGCCGGCGCGGATCGCGGCGCGCCTGCGCGCCACCGCCCGCCCGCTCGGGGGGCCGTCGGACAGCCGCCTCTACGGGGCGGGCCTGCTCGACGCCGCGGCGGCCACCGCGCCGGGTGGGCCGGGGGCGGTGGTGGAGCGGCCGTGAGGCTGGCGCCTGCACAAAGGCTCAGGGGGCTTCTGGTAAAGTGCGATTCCAATGCCCCGACTGCTGCAGCTGGCTATCGGCGCAACGAGCTCGGGGGCATCCGCAGGGCAGTCGCGGCGCGTCGTCCCCCGAGGGCTCGGCGTTCTTGCCGTGGCGATGCTCGCATTACTCGCCGCTCGGCCGGCCTTCGCCACCGTGACGGGCGCGGCGGACAATCTGCGAACGGGCTGGTACCCAGATGAGCCCTCGCTGACGCCCGCGGTGGTGAGCGGCGGCAGCTTCGAACAGGCCTTCGACCGCACGCTCCCGGGTGGCGGACAGATCTATGCCCAGCCGCTGGTCGCCGACAGCACGCTGCTGGTGGTCACCGAGGACGACCGCGCCTTCGGCCTCAACCCGGTCACGGGCAGTATTCGGTGGACAAGGGAATTCGGTGAACCGGCAGAATCCGTGAAGGACCCTGAAATAGAATGCGGAGACCTCAACCCATACACAGGCATCACCGGCACGCCGGTGATCGACACAGAAACCGGCGTTGCGTACTTCACCTCCAATAGCTACATCACAAAAGAAGCAAAAAAAGAAAACCCCGGCAGGCCCATCGCCTGGTACATGCAGGCGGTCGAAATGGGCAGCGGCAAAGAGGTTCCCGGCTTCCCGGTCGAAATCGCCGGTGAAGCGGACAATCTCCCAGGGGTCAAGTTCTCAGCCCCCGAGGAACTGCAGCGCCCGGCGCTGCTGTTGATGAACGGCGTCGTCTACGCCGGGTTCGGGAGCCACTGCGACAACACGCCCTTCCAAGGCTGGCTGGTCGGCGTGTCCGCCGCCGAACACCGCCTCACCACGATGTGGGCCACCGCGAGCGACGGCGGCTCGATCTGGCAGTCCGGTGGCGGCCTGATTTCCGACGGCCCCGGACAGATCATCTTCAGCACCGGCAACGGCCCCGGTGCCGGCGCCGAAGCCTTTCCGCTGCCCGGCACCGGGATCGACCCCACCGAAGGGCGACTCGCGGAGGCGGTCGTGCGCGTGGAAGTGCAAAAAGAAGGGAGCCTCAAGGCCACCGACCTCTTCTCCCCGTACAATAACGCCCTCCTCGACGGATCGGATCTCGATCTGGGCTCCTCGGCGCCGATCGCGCTTCCCGCCGAATACTTCGGCACCAAAAAGGTGCCCGACCTGCTCCTCCAGGCAAGCAAGGAAGGCAACATGTACCTGCTGAACCGCGACCACCTCGGCGGGGTGGCCCAGGGCCCCGGGAAAGAAGATGCCGACGTGCAGACGCTCAAAGGCAACGGCGGCGTGTGGGACGGCGCCGCCGTGTGGCCCGGTGACGGAGGCTACGTCTACGTGCCCTCGGTCTCGCCCGGCGGAGAATCGGGGGGCAGCAGCGGCAACCTGCACTACTTCAAGTACGGCGTCAACAAAGCCACCGAAGAACCCACTCTGTCACTCGCCGCGACCAGTCCGGAAACCTTCTGGTTCGGGTCGGGCTCTCCGATCGTCACCTCCGACGGCACGACCAGCGGCACGGGGGTCCTGTGGATCACGCAGTGCCCCGAACCGGGCTGCGTCAACGCGAAGCTCGTCGCCTACAACCCGGTGCCGGTCAGTGAAAAATCGCTACAGGTGCTGGGGGAATGGCCGATCGGCACCGCGAACAAGTTCTCACGCCCCGACGCCGAAGAGGGCCATATCTACGTCGGCGACCGCGAAGGCCGCATCCTCGGCTACAGCGCCCCGCAGCTGACGCCCTCCGGCACCTCGCTGAGCCTGGGCACGGCGCTCACCGGCGCCCAGCTCACCGGCGAAGTGACGCTCACCGACACGGGGCCGTCCAGCCTCACCGTCGGCGCGGTCCGTGCGCCGTCGGCGCCCTTCGAAGCGACCGGCCTGCCGCAGGAAGGCGCCGTGATCGAACAGGGCCAGACGATCACGGTGCACGTCGCATTTCGCTCCGCCACGCCAGGGCACTTCACGGGGTCGCTCAGCCTGAGCACCGCGGCGGGCGAAACAGAGGTCTCACTGTCGGCCTCCGCCGAAGCGCCACCGCCCGAAGA
Organism: uncultured Solirubrobacterales bacterium; assembly: GCA_963821775.1. Lineage (GTDB taxonomy): Bacteria > Actinomycetota > Thermoleophilia > Solirubrobacterales > Solirubrobacteraceae > Palsa-744. The sequence goes on from CAWGFB010000004.1 coordinate 670,908, forward strand.
ACCGCCTCACGAACCCGGCGGGACCACGAAGCCCGAACCGAGCGCCACCACGGCCAGCCTGACCACACCCGTCCCCAACCCGCTCACGGCGCCCCTCACCGAACCGCTCGTGAGCCTCACGCATCCGCACCTTGGCTACCCGGTGTCCAAGCGCGGGCGGGGCAGGAACGAGCTCCGTCTCACCTACACGCTCTCCGCGGCGGGCACGGTCGAGATAACGATCGATCGCCGCGTCGTCGGCCACAACTGCCGGCCCGGCGTGCGCACCTGCGTACGCGAGGTGCCCACTGCCGTCAAGCTCGACGTGGCGGGACATGCGAGCCGGAACGTGCTCGTCATCAACCTCGCGAAACTGCCTGCCGGCGACTATCGCTTGGTCGCCACGCCCATCACCCGGTCGGGCGTCGCCGGGACCGCGCGGTACGTCGACTTCAAGACCGTACGCTAGACGGCTTGCGGCCCCGGGAGGGCGAGCCGTGCTCGGCGCTGGCGCGGTCGATCGCCGCGGCCATCTCCTCACGGAAGCGCTCACGGCCGAACCGTTGCGCGTGCTCACGCGCCTCCCGCGCGTCGAACTGCAAGCCCTCGAAGCGCTCGAGCGCTGCCGCGAGCGCGGTCGCGCTCTGCTCGCCGAACAGCACCCCGGTGCGGCCGTCGAGCACGGTCTCGACGGCTCCGCCTACGCCGTAGGCGATCACCGGCACGCCGGCCGCCTGCGCCTCGACCGGCACGATCCCGAAGTCCTCCTCTCCCGGGAAGAGCAGCGCGCGGGCTCCGCCAGCAGGCTGGTCGCGCTCGCGCTCGCTCACGCGGCCGAGGAACTCGACGCTACCCCCCGGCGGCGCCGCTGCGCGCACGGCATCCAGCGCCCGGCCGTCGCCGGCGACCTTCAGCGGAACCCCCAGCCGCGCGCAGGCGGTCACCGCAAGATCGACGCGCTTGTAGGGCACCACCCGGCCGAACGCCAGGTAGAAGTCCTCAGGGGCGCGGGCCACGCCGAGGTAGTGCTGCACGTCCACCGGCGGGTGCACGACCTCGGCGGAGCGTCCGTAGTAGCGCTCGATGCGCGCCGCGACGTGGCTGGAGTTGGCGACGAACACGTCGGGTCCGGCGGCGCCGCGTAGGTCCTGCCGGCGCAGGCGCCCGAGCAGCAGCGGCAGCGCCAGGCGTGCGACTCCTCCCAACTCCTCGCCCTCGAGGAAGTCCTCCTCCCAGGCGTAGCGCATCGGCGTGTGGCAGTAGCAGACGTGCAGCGCCCCCGGGGGAGCGAGCACGTTCTTGGCGAAGGCGTGATTACTGGAGAGGATCAGGTCGAAGCGTGAAAGGTCGAAGGAGCGGTAGGCGCGGTCCATCAGCGGCAACAGCCTCCGGTAGTGCGCCCGTGCCCCTGGGAACCGGCTGAGATAGGAGGCGTGCACCGGGCGCTCGGTGATCGTCGCCGGCCACGGGGCGGGGTCGTAGATCGAGCGAGAACAGCTCCGCCTGGGGGAACATCTCCAGCAGCTCCTCCACCACCTGCTCGGAGCCTCCGGGGATCGTCAGCCACTCATGGACCACCGCCACGCGGGGGAAGCGCTCGCGCACTCGCTCCAGCATCGAGACCGTCATCGCTCCGCGGGCGCCCGGCTGCGGTGGATCGCGCCGTGGAACTCCTCCCAGCCGGCGGCATACGGAGCGATGCGCTCGGCCAAGCGTTCCAGGTCCTCCCAGCCGGCCTGCATCTCCCACCCCCAGTGCAGTACCACTGGCACCCACAGCCCCGCGGCCCGCTCGATCGCGCGCTCGACCGCCGGCAGCACGTCCACCGCGCGGCCGTACACGGGGGCGTAGGAGGGCAGGTACACGGCCTCCCCGCGCCACTGGGGCGTGCTGTGGAAGCCCATCGTCCCGATCGACTCCGGGCCGCCGCATACGACCTCGAAGCGCCGGGCGAGCGCCTCGAACTGGCCGGCGTCGAAGCGGTTGTACGGGGGCACGAACACCGCCGGGTGGAGCTCGTGGCTGGCGAGCTCCGCGAGCGCGTCATCGAGCAGCTCCTCGGTGGCGGCCGGACTCAGCCCGCACAGCTCGGAGTGGCGGCGCGGCGAGGAGAAGCGCGTGCGGTGATCGCGTCCGTGCAGGCCGAAGGAGACCCGCTCGCGTGAGAGCCGTCTCAACATCGCCACCTCGTCAGGCTCCAGCGGGCGGGAGCCGTTCGCCGAGGGGGAGAGCGGCGCGCGCGCGACACGGGGGAGCACCGCCACGAGATAGGGCACGCCGGCGCCGGCCATGATCTCGTGGAAGCGCTCGAACTGCGCGGTCCCGAAGCGCTCGGGATCGTCCCACGCCAGATAGTGGGGAAACTCGTCGACCCGCACGAGCAAGCGCGGCGCCGTCGCGGCGCCATCGCCGAGCGCGGCGCGGCGCGCGGCCTGCAGCGGCTCCGCCACGGCCGTCTCGAAATCGAGCTTGCCGAGCTTGCGGCGCACCTGCTCGGCCACGCGCGCCGGGCGCGGAGTGGCAGCACGGACGCGTGTGGCACGGTGCACGGCGGGGCTCGACAGGGCCTCGGCCGCGAGCGTCCCGGCGGCAAGCTCGGCGTCGAAGAGCAACCGCGCGGTTCTCGACTGGTCGTGGGCATGACTGGCGGAACCGCCGCGGCGACCCGCTTGCACACTGTGGATCACCGTGGCGAGATTACCTCACACCCGCCATCGCGCCCCTGGCCCACCGTTGCACCTCTGTGATGCCACCGCGCGTTGCAGCCACCAGACACCCAGCCTGAGATGATGGCGCCGATGGGCGAGCCTCCACGCCTCCACGGCCGCGACATCGTGTGTGTCGGGTTCGCCGACTGGGACACGGAGCTGTGGACCAACCAGCACCATCTGATGGCGCGCTTGGCGCGCGAGAACCGCGTCCTGTTCGTCGAGTCGCTCGGTCTGCGCCGGCCCCAGCTGGCCGGGCGCGACCTGACGCGCATCTGGCGGCGGCTGCGGCGGGGGCTGGCGCCGCCCCGCGCGGTGGACGGGCTGCACGTGCTCTCGCCGCTGGTGCTGCCGCTGCACTCCTCACGGGTGGCGCGGGCGCTCAACGCCCGCCTGCTCCCGGCGCTGGTCGCCCGCGCGGCCCGCCGGCTGGGCCTGCGGGCGCCGATCCTGTGGGCCTACGTGCCCCAGGCCGAGGCGCTGATCGAGGCGCTGCACCCCTCGCTGGTGGTCTACCACTGCGTCGATGACATCGCCGCCCAGGAGCGGATCGACGCAGCGAGCTTCCGCGCCGCCGAGATGCGTTTCGCCGCCCGCGCCGACCTCGTGCTCGCGAGCGCGCCGGCCCTCGTCGAGCGGCTGCGGAGGATCTCGCACAACGTGCTCTACGCCCCCAACGTCGCCGACACGGAGCTCTTCGCGCAGGCGCTCCAGCCGAGCCCACCCGCCCGACGCGACCCCGGCATGGCCGCGCTGCCGGCGCCGCGGATCGTGTTCACCGGCGCGGTCGTCGCGATCAAGCTCGACATCCCGCTGCTGGTCGAGCTGGCGCGCTTGCGTCCCTCCTGGTCGTTTGCGCTCGTCGGGTCCCGTGGGGCCGGGCGAACCCGGCGCCGACGTCTCGCCGCTGGCGGCCGAGCCGAACATCCACCTGCTCGGCCGCCGCGCCTACGACGAGCTGCCCGATGTGCTGCGGGCGGCCGACGCCGGGCTGATCCCCTACGCTCGCAACCAGCTCACCGCGAGCATCTTTCCGATGAAGGTCTACGAGTACCTCGCGGCGGGACTGCCGGTGGTCGCGACGCCGCTGCCCGCGCTCGCTGGCGTCACCGACGTGGCGAGCGCGCCCGACGCGCAGGGCATCGCCGTGCTGCTCGATCGGGCGCTCGCGGGCGACAGCGCGAGTCGCCGCGCGGAGCGCTCGCGCGCGGCTGCCGCCAATTCATGGGAGCGGCGCCTGGAGGAGATCGCCACGGCGATCAACGCCCTGTGAAGGACCTGCTCGTCACCGCCCACACCCCCGTGCTGCGCTCCGGCCAGGTCGTGCGCACCTACGGCGTCGCTCGGGCGCTGGCCGCGCACGGCGGTCTGACGCTGCTGTATGTGCGCTTCGGCGCACCCGAGCCCGACGGCGCGTTCCGCGCGATCCCGGACATCGAGTTGTGCGAGGTCGTACCCTCCCGCGGCCCGCGGCGGCTGCTCGCGTACACGACGGCTCGCCTGGCCGGCGTGCCGGAGGGGTTTGCGCGGGGGGCATCGAGCGAGCTCGCCACCGCGGCGGCGCGTCTGGCGAGCGCGCCCGACCGCGGCCGGGTCATCGCCGACGGGCCGATCGCCGCCGCGGCGCTGGAGCGCCTGGCGCGGCGACGGCCCGTGATCTACAACGCGCACAACCTCGAGTCGAGCTTCCGCCACGAGCTGACCGCGCGCGGCGCGCGCGAGCGCAAGACGATGCGCTCGTTCGAGCGCAGGGTGCTGGCCGACTTCGAGGAGTCCTGGATGGTGAGCCGCGCCGACATGGAGGCCGCCCGCGAGCTGTGCCCGGACGCGCGGCTGCGCTACGTGCCCAACGTCGTCGACGTGGCGGCGATCGTGCCCGTGCGCCCCGCGATGGAGGAGCGCAGGACGCTGTTCGTGGCGAGCTTCGCCTACGAGCCGAACCGTCGCGGGCTGCGCTTCCTGCTCGACGAGGTTTTTCCGCTGGTGTGGGCCGAGCTGCCCGATGCCCGGTTGACGCTTGTCGGCACGGGCCTCGAGCAGCCGCCCTCGAGCGACCCGCGAGTGGAGACACTCGGCTTCGTCGACGATCTCGGGGCGGTCTACGCTCGCGCTTCCTGCGCCGTCGTCCCGCTGCTGCAGGGCGGGGGCACGCCGCTGAAGCTGATCGAGGCGCTCGCGTACGGCCTGCCCACCATCGCCACGGCTCGCGCCGCCGCCGGCCTGGAACTGCGCGACGGCGAGCACTGCCTCCTCGCCGAGGACGGCGCGGCATTTGCCGCGGCGCTAGTTGGCGTCCTGCGCGACGGCGCGCCCGAGCTCGCTCGGCGTGGCCGCGAGCTTGCGGCGGAGCGTTACGCGATCGAGGCGCTCAGCGCGTTGCTGGCGCCGTAGCGAGTTTCGCGATCAGCGCGAGCAGGCCCACCTGGGTCGCAAACAGCACCGTGAAGCGAGGTTCCACGCCGGTGAAGCTGGCCGTCGTGTCCATCACGAGCAAACCCGCCATTGCGCACAGCGACGCGAGCCCGAAGGCGCGCAGGAGGGGCTCGCTGCTCCTACGCCACGCCTGCCAGGCCACCCACATGCTGCCGAGCATGACGCCCACGTAGGCGAGCAGGCCGAGCACGCCAAGCTTCAGCCAGAACCACAACGCGGCGAAGTGAACGTACTGGCGTCCTGCACCTTGCTGGGCGCTTTCCAGCGGCAGCGTTTGGGCGGTTGCGGCCCACGGGATCGTCACGCCCAGGCCGGCGATCGGATGCGCCCAGATCTCCGCGAGCACGTCCGCGCGCTCATCCAGCCGGTAGCGATCCTCCGCGTTGGCCTCCAGCTTCGAAGGCGCCAGGGAGGCGACCCGCTTGACGATCGGATTCTGGTTTTGAAAGTTGATCGACCCCAGCAGCCAGATCGCCAACAGCCACGCCCAGGCCCGCCGGCACCAGCAGGCGCCGTCCGGCCGGCGAGGTGCCCAGCATCAGCACCAGCAGCAGCCCGAGCGCTGCTCCGATCCAAAACGAGCGCCGGTAGGAGAGCACCAGGCACGCTGCCAGCAGTGGGCTCGCAGCCAGCATCCACAGCGGCGGCTTGGCGCGCGTCAGCACCGCGGCAAACACGCTCAGCACGGCGACCATGATCAGCCAGTTGGCGGTCGGTTCGTAGTAGGTGAGCTGCGCCACGCCTTCGATCGGCGAGCCCAGATGCGCGGCGATCTCAACCAAGCCAAGCACGGCCTTGAGGCTCGCCAGCGCAAACGCGCCCGCGAGCAGTCGCATGAGCTGGTGGCGATCGAGGTCCAGATTGGCCACGGCCACCGGCAGGAGCAGCAGATACGCCAGCACGTGCTCCGAGGTCACCGCAAATCTGAGGCTTGCGCCGGCGGCATGCCCCACCACGACGCCTACAACCATCGCCAGCGCAAGCGTCACCAAAGGAACGACCAGCGGGCGTGGCACATACAGCCGGCGCCGATGGCGTATCAGGTCGAGCCCGACGGACGCGACTGCCAGCCCCACGAAGACGTCGACCAGCGAGATGTCTTTGTACACCACTTCGTACACCTTGGAGGTGAAGGTCAGGATCCCGAACGTGGGCCCCTCGCAGAGGACGACGAGCACGACGACGAGCGCCACCGCGAGGACCGGCCGGGCGAGCAGGATCGCGGCGAGCACCACCGCCAGCGGCACCAGCAGGCCCGCCGTGCCGAGCTTGTGCATACCCACGAGCGCGATCAGCGCGGTGGCGGCGGCCGCGATGGCGGCGAGCAGCAGCTTCTCGGCGGGGGAGCGCCGTCAGCGGCAGCCGTCGAGCGAGCACCGCCACCTGCTCAGAGCCTCAGGGTCGCGACCCGCCGGGTTTGACCTCGCCGCCGACGAGGTCCCGCCGGCCGAGGCCGGCGTCCAGCGTGGATGCCTGGCCGGTGTAGGCGGCGTAGCCGTAGCGATTGGCATCGCGCAGGCCTGTCACGACGACCCCGATCGGGGTGACCATGTGCTGGTCGAGGATCGCCCGAGCGCGACGGACCTCATCGCGGGTGGTCCGGTCCACGCGGGCCACGATCAGCGTGGCGTGGATCGCGGGGTTGACGAGCAGCACCTGCGAGTCGGCCACAGGGTTCAGCGGCGGGGCGTCGATGATCACGATGCCGTCCTCGGTGGCCAGCTCGGAGACGATCTCGGCGATACGCGGCGAGCTGAGCAGCTCCGAGGGGTTCTGAGGCAGGCGTCCCGAGGGCAGCACTGACAGGTTCGGCTGGTTCGGGAACGGCTCGACCAGCAGCGCGTCGAGCGACTCCGCGCCGACGAGCGCGGTGGTGACTCCACGGCCGGCGGCGAGGTCGAAGTGTGTGGCAAACGTTGGACGCCGCAGGTCGAGCTCGACCAGCACGGTGTGGCGTCCGGTCAGCGCTACCGCATGCGCCAGGTCGACGGCGACCGTGGTCTTGCCCTCGCCCGACACCGCGCTTGTGACCAGCAGCGTGTCGAGCTGATGGCTGACGGCGGCGAAGTCGAGTGCGCTGCGCAGGATGCGGTAGGGCTCCAGCAGCTCCTCCCGGTCCGCAGCGCGGGCGAAGCGAAAGGCCGACTGCGGAACACCGGTGAGCGCCGGAAGACGGTACTCGCGTTCGACCTCCTCGATCGACTTGATCCGGCGATCCAGCGATTCCAGCAGGAACACCAGGGAGAACGCCAGCGCCAAACCGACCAGGACGCCGACCAGGATCGCGGTGGAGAGGCTCATCCCGGACGGCGAGCTGGGAGGGACCGCCGTGCCGATGACGTTCGCTCCCCCACCGGCGACGGCCCGCAGCGAGTTGAGACGCTGCACCGACTGTTCCAGCGCGGCGCGCTCGGCTGCGCCGGCCGGCAGTTCTTTGAGCTGCTGCTGCAGCTGGCTCTCGGCCGTGGCGATGTAGGAGAGCTGCGAGCTCGCCCTGAAGGCGATGTACTGCCGGGCGAACGCATTGGCCAGGCGCGCCGACTGGGCCGGCGCGCCGGTCGTGGCGATGATGTCGAGGATGTCGGCGTTCTGGGCCGTTTCGACCTTGACTTCTTCCAGGAGCTGGCTCGCGGGGACCGACAGGCGCAGCTGCCGGCGCACGGCCTGGGCGACTTCGGAGGAGTGCGCCACGAGCACTTCGGTGTCCGCTTCGCGCTGGGGTTCGCTGCTGCTGGAGGGGGTGACCTGCAGCGCGGCGTCTGAGAGCGTGCCGCTCTGGAAGCGGACGCTGGCGGTGGCTTCGTAGTGCTTGGCCGCGTGGGTCTGCTTCAGCACCGACACGGCGACGCACGCGATCAACACACCGGCGATCACCAGCCAACGCCGGCGGATGATCCTCAGGGCGCTCGCCAGCGCGTCGCCCTCATCTCCAGAGCGCCCTCGATTGGGCTCCCGCGAGCTCATCCCACGCACGACTCCTCGGGCGGATCTGACGAGGTCATCTCCGCAGACAGCATAGCCACGACTGCGCTCATTGGACCCTAATCGTCGTTGCGGCCTGCGCACTTGAACCAGTGCCAGAGCCGCGCCACGGGGCTGGACCCCGTCACGGCCGAATCCGTGCCGCAGCCGGCGACATGTGTCCAGGACCTCGATCACCGCTCACTGCAACGGCGAGCAAAACCGACAGATCTCGTGCAGACCTCAAGAACGCGAGCTTCAGGGCCTCGAACCCTACGCAAGCTCGCTCCCCGACAAAGGCACCCCCGTCGCGAGGCGGGTCCGCAAAGCCAGGGGTCTCCCGAACGGAGACAGCCCGGCCACCGAAGGAGATGACTCAAGTGTTGACCCTCACCCCCCGCCGAAGCTGGGCATGGGGTCCGCCAGTGATGGCCCTGATCGTGGCCGTCTGCATGCTTGTTCTGGCCCTCGGAGCAACCGCCTCAGCCGCTCCCCACCGGAATACCCGGTACACGGCCGCAATAACCACGCAGTCACACCACCAGCGCCACCACAAGCGGGCAGACGCCGGCCGACAGGCACGCGTCAGCAGGGAGAGGGGCCGGCGCCCCATTCGGGTAGCCCCGACGCCCTCCTCCCCCATCACGCCCAAGCCCCCGCAGGAAGAAAAACCCACTTCCTTCGAAATCCCCGGCACCCGCCAAAGAATCACCCACTCCCATCAAAGAATTGCCGGCTCCTGTCGAAGAAGCCCCGGCTCCCGTCGAAGAATCGCACCCGGCCCCCACCACGCTCCAGACGGGGGTGGACGCCGGCTGGATCTACGGCGGACAGCTCGACCTGCCGGCGGCCGTGCAACTCGGCACCAAGCTCGTGCGCGTGGAGTTCCCGATCGAATGGACTCCGGCGCAGATGAAAGCGACGATCGCCGGCTACGCCGAAAAGGGCATCCGCGTGGATGCGCTCGCGACCTTTGACGGCAGGACGCCCACGCCCGCCGAAGCGCAGAATCTCGCCAACTGGGTCAAGGCTTATGGCCCCGGCGGCACCTTCTGGGCGGGCCGCCCCGACGGCCAGCTGGCGATCCAGTCGATCGAGTTCGGCAACGAGACCTCTGCCGGCTACCAGTACGGCGACAACGCCGGGGAACCCTCCTACACGCTCCGCGCGGAAGCCTACGCTGTGCGGTTCAAGGAAGCAGCCGAAGCGATCTCCGCGACTCACAGCAAGGTCGGCCTGCTGGCGGTGACCGGCGACTGGACGGGCGATTGGCTGAACGACATCTACACCGCCGTGCCCAACTTCAGCCACTACGTGGCGGGCTGGGTCAGCCACCCCTACGGCAGCAGCTGGCGCAAGACGCTCGAAGAAGTAAGCAGCCAGACGGCCTCCCACGGAGCGCCCTCCACGATCCCGATCGATGTCACCGAGTGGGGGCTGGCGAGCGACAACGGCCGCTGCCTGAGCGAAAACTACGGGTGGAACGCCTGCATGACCGACCGGGAAGCGGCCGCAGTCCTGCGCAAGACCTTGGCGGAAATGCGCCAGATGCTCGGCAGCCGCCTGGGCATGTTCATCCTCTACCAGATACGTGACCAATCGCTGAGTGGCACCAGCACCAACCGCGAGGAGTACTTCGGCCTCCTGCAACACGAACTGCAGCCAAAGGGGGAATACACCACGGCTGCTGAGGAAATCCTGGCCGCCTGATCCGGTTGGCAGCCCGGGCGGCTGACATAATCGCTCGGGTGGGCACCCCTGTAGCGGGTCGGCCCGCCGCGTCAAGTGCACGCGGCGGGCCGGCTGCCGATATGGATCGTCGGATCGCATCCGTGCCGCGGGTGGGCCCGGCGGAGATCGTGCTCGGGCTCACCATTCTGGGCGCCGCCCTGCGCTTTGGGACGTTGAACGTCCAGAGCATCTGGCTCGACGAGTCGGCCACGATGATCCTCGTGCACCGGGGGCTCGCGGGCATGCTCTCGCAGCTGCACTCCAGCGAGTCCACGCCGCCCCTTTACTACGTGCTCGTGTGGGCATGGACCAAGGTCTTCGGCGCCGGCCCGCTCGGCTTTCGCTCCTTCTCGGCGCTGGCCGGCACGCTGACGATCCCCGTGGTGTACCTCGCGGGCCGGGAGATCTCACCGCGGGTCGGACTGTGGGCGGCCGCGCTGGCCGTGGTCAACCCCGCGATGTACTACTACTCGCAGGAGGCGCGCGCTTACGGGCTGCTGATCCTGTTCTGCGCGGCGGCCTTCGTGCTGTGGCAGCGTGCGTTGCGGGCGCCGGACGGCCGCCGCCTGGCGTGGTGGGGCGGAGTCTCGGTACTCGCGCTGCTCACCCACTACTTCGCCGCCTTCCTGTTCCTGCCGGAGGCCATCGTGCTCGTCAGGCGCCTCGGCTGGCGCCGCGTGTGGGCGCCGATCGGCGCCGTCGTGCTCGCCGGGGTCGCGCTGCTGCCGCTGGCCATCAGCCAACGCTCCGACGGCAAGGCCAGCTGGATCGAAGCGGCCTCCCTGGGCTCCCGCGCAGCAGAGACGGTCAAGCAGTTCCTCGTGGGGCTGTACGGCCCGCTGGAGATCCTCACCGCGGTGCTGGCCGGGGTGCTCGCGGGCGGGGCGGTGGTGCTGTTGCTGGCACGCGGCGAGGAGCGCGAACGCAGCGTGGCGCGGGATGCGGCGATCGTCGGCGCCACGAGTCTCGCGCTGCCGTTGCTGCTGGCGGTGGCGCACCTCGTTGACGTGTTCGACGGACGCAACGTGATCGCCGCCTGGGTGCCGTGCGCGGTGATCGTCGCGGCGGGCTTGGGGGCACGCCGTGCGCCACGGGCCGGCGCGCTGCTCGGCGCGGCACTGTGCGCGCTGTCGCTCGCGGTGATTGTGGCGATCGACGTGCTGCCGGCCTATCAGCGCGACGATTGGCGCGGCGTCGCGCAGGCTCTGCCGAGGTCAGCCAGCACTCGCGTGATCGTCGGAGAACAGTATTCGGCGGCCCCGCTGTCGATCTACCTGGGCACGCTGAGGAGCGTCCCTGGCGCGAGCGTCGCGACCCGTGAACTGGACTTCGTCGCCCTGCGCATCAAGCGCGCGGCCCGCTCGCCGCTGCCGGCGGCGGTGCCCACCAGGCCGCCGGCCGGCTTTCGGCTGGCCGAGGTGCGCCGCGCCGAAGCGTTCGCCGTCTCAAGGTTCGTGGCGCCGAGGCCGGTGGTGGTGAGCACGGCGGCGCTCCGGCGTCTGAGCGGAGCGCCCGCAGCCGAAATCGTGCTCGAGCGTTGAGCCTAACGCCGTGCACCGAAGCGATCGGCCGCGTGCTCGATCACCCTCGCGGGAACGCCACCGACGACGGCGGCCGGCGGCACGTCCTTGACGACAACCGCCCCGGCGCCGATCACGGCGTCGTCACCGATCGTGATCGGGCCGATCACGATCGCCCCGGCGCCGATGCGCACACGGTCGCCGATGATCGGCGAGCCGCCCCGGTCGTCGTAGCCGACCGTCACCTGCTGGGTGAAGAGACAGTCCTGCCCGATGCGTCGGGCGATGATGATCGTGGCGAAGCCGTGATAGGAGAACATGCCCGCGCCGATGTCCGGGCACGAGATCTCGAGCGCCACGGCGCCGCGATAGGGAAGCGCCAGCGCCCGCGCGGTCACGCTCCACGCGGGACCGGCGCCACGCAGACGCGTGTAGAGAATCGAGCGCAGCGGCGGATGTCTGATGGCCTGCACCGTCTCTCGCCATCCAAGAGTCGCAGGCGGCGGCAGGTCCATCCGCGGTTGCACGAAGCGCGCGATGTCCCGCTCGACGGCGGGCCACACCGGAGAGGCACGCGCGGCCGCATACAGCGGCAGATTCAGCACGCCCCGCGCGATCCAGATCAGAGCTCGCAGGGGAGATCGGTTTGCAGGCACACTCTCCAAACTGTGTCCAACGCTACTACGGTGCCACGATGGGGCTTCCGCGCCGTCGCCGACAGGAGCTTCACATGAGAATCCTGTTCGTCTCGAACATCTACCCGCCCGCGGCGATCGGAGGCTACGAGATCGGGTGTGCGGCGGTAGCCGAGCACCTCGCTCGGTGCCACGAGGTGCTCGTTCTGACCAGCACGGGAGGACGCGCTTCCCCAGCCGCGCGCGGAGGCGAGAAGACGAGATCCTCGAATGTGCCAGGGCGCATGGAGATACGGCGGGAGCTGCCGCTGCTGAGACCCGACGCGCACGGCGCTTTGGGTGCTCCGCCGGCCGCGCTGCGAGCGGTCCCGATGGCACGCCGTGCGCTGGCGTGGGAGCCGGATCTCATCTACGTCTGGAATAGCGTGGGGATCCCGCAGGTCATCCTGCGAGTGTTCGCCGACAGCGGCGTCCCGCTTGCTTTTCGTGTCGAAGAGCATTGGCTCAAAGACATCTTCCTCGCCGACCAGTTCCTGCGCGAGCTGCGCTCGGGACCCCGGGGTCTGACGCGAGCCGTGTGGGCCGCAGGCTGCCGGGCGCTCAACGCGCTGCCAGCGCTGCGTATCGATCCCGAGGCGCCGTTGCGAGCCGCGATCTCGTGGAACTCTGAGGCGACCAGACGCATCGCGCAGCCTCCTCCCTTCGTCGAGATCGCGTTTGAGCGCGTGACTCACCCGGCGCCCCCCTTCGGCGACACGTACGCTGCGGTCGAGCGCAACCCTGCGCCCGAGCCGCGCATCGTCTTCCTCGGACGAGTCTCTCCATACAAGGGGCTGGCGGTCGCAATCGAGGCGCTCGCGCTGCTGCGTTCCGAGCACGGGGTGCCCGCAGAGCTGGAGATCGTGGGCCCCGAGGACGACGACCACGGCGCCGAGCTGCGCCGACTGGCCGATCGCCTCGGGGTCGCCGCGGCGGTCAGCTGGCGCGGCCAGGCAACTCCCGAGCAGGCCGCGGCCACACTCGCCCGCGCGCAGGCGCTGATCGTCCCCTCCACCTGGGAGGAGCCCTTCGGGCTGGTGATGGTCGAGGGCGCTCTTGCCCGCGTGCCGCTGGTCGCCTCCGACGTCGGCGGCATCGGTGAGAGCATGCGCGACGAGGAGCACTCGCTGCTGTTCGCGCGCGGGGACGCGAGGGCGGCGGCGGCCGCGCTGGCACGCACGCTGCACGAGCGCGAGGCGACTGCGGCCCGTGTGCGGCGTGCCTACGATCGCGCTCAGGCCTTCAGACTCGGCCCCTACCTCAAGGAGCAGGAGCGCTTCGTGCACGACGCGCTGGAGGCGCTGCGGGCCGCCTGAAAGCTCACCCGAGGGCCCTGTCAGCATTGGCGGGCCTGATGGGTACCCCCGTGGAGAGCGACACCTCTACCCCCGACGCCCAACCCGGGCTCGTCGGCGACATCCACCCGACCCGCGCCGCGATCGACGTGGCGGTCCAGGTCGTGGGGCGGGTGGCCAATCTCGCGCTCGGCGTCCTCGCCACCGCCGTGCTCGCCCGGGGGCTCGGCACCTACGGATACGGCCAGTGGACCACGATCCTGCTGATACCCGCGCTGCTCGCGCCCCTCAACGAACTCGGCTTTCTGCAGGTGGCCGTCCGCCATGCGAGCAGCGAGGACGACCCGCGGTGGCTTGGCGCGCTCGTCACCGCCCGGGCGGCGCTGTCGATCCCGGTGACGGCGCTGACGATCCTCGTCCTGATCCCCTTCGCGCACGGCTCGACCATGCTCTTGGCAGGCGCGATCGTCGCCCTCCAGGGCCTGCTGGCCGCCCCCAGTGCGATGGCCAGCGTCTTCCAGGTCAAGGTTCGCAACGACCTGGCGATCATCGCGCTCACCTTCAACAGCGTGCTGTGGACAGCAGCGATCGTCGTGATCGCCCTCTCCGACGGAGGCCTGGTCCCCTACGCGGTGGCGATGACCGTGATCGCCACGCTGAGCACCGCGCTGCAGTTTGCGATCGCGCGACGTACCGCGCGCGTGCCGTTGCGCGGGACGCGCACGCTGTGGCGGCGGCTGGCGCGGGAGGCCGTCCCGTTGAGCATCGGCAGCCTGCTGATCGTGGCCTACGGCCGCGTGGACGGGCTGATCGTCTACAGCTCGGTCGGCGCCACCGCCGCAGGCCTGTACAACGCGGTGTACCGCTTCGTCGAACAGGCGGGCGTCGTCCCCCTGTCGCTGGTGATCACGCTGACGCCGATCGCCTCGCGGCTGCTTCCCTCCAGGCCCGCAGAGGCCCGCGGCCTGCTGCAGCTCGCGCTCGACCTGCTGGCGATGTTCTCGCTCCCCGCGCTGGCGTTCGCGCTCGTGGCCTCCCAGCCGGTCATCCGCCTGCTCTATGGGCCCGAATACCACGCGGCCGCACCGGCGCTGCCGGTGCTGATGGGGGCCTTCACTGTCATCTGCTGCGGGTACGCGGTCGGGCTCTTCACGCTGGTGCTGGGCCTGCAGCGGGAGTTCGCCCGCTTCGCCGTCGTCGCGCTCGTGTTCAACGTGGTCGCCAACCTGCTGCTGGTGCCTCGCTACGGCTTCATGGCGGCGGCCTGGACCACGCTGGCGACCGAGACGCTGGTCGTCGGGCTGATCGGGAGGGAGGTGTTCGCGCGGCTGCAGATGCGCTTCGCCCCGGGCAGACTCGGACGCACCGCGATCGCCGCGGCCATCTCGGGGGCTGTCACCTTCGTGCTGCTGCACGCCGCCGGCCTGGGTGTGCTGCTGCTGCTGCTCGCAGCCTCGCTCGTGCACGTCGCCGGCCTGTTCGCGCTGGGCGCGTTGAACATGGAGGAGATTCGCGCCATCCTGCGCCGAGAACCCCTGCGAGCGCTGTGAGGGGCTCGCTCCCGATGAGCGCATCCTCGCACTCCCCTGGCCCCCGCAAGCCGCGGATCGCCGTGACCTGCGCCGGCGACCCGGCGGACGTGGCGATCTTCTCCGGCACGCCCGCGGCGTTGTTGCGGGGGTTGGGGGAGCTTGACGAGGTCGAGGCGCTCGCGCTGCGCGGAGACCTCGGCCCGCACGGACAGGTGTGGTTGGAGCGCGCGCTGCTCGCCGTGCACCTGCGTCCCCGTCACCTGCGCCATCCCCGTGCGCTGCGCGAGACGCGCCGGGCGCTGCGGACCGAGCTGATCCTGAGCCCGATCCTGCCGCCGCTGCGCGCACGCGCGGCAGCGCTTCGCATCAGGCGGGCCGCTCCCCTCGACGGCATCGTTCAGTTCGGGGTGGCCTTCGACCTCCCCGCGAGCACCCCGGTGGTGACCCTGGAGGACGCCACCTTTCGCCAGGTGCGGGAGGGGCACCCGTGGTGGTGGATGGGCAACCAGCCCGACTCCGTCCTCGACGCGATCGAACGCCAGACGCGCGCGCGCTATGCGCGTGCGCGAGCGTGCGCGTTCATGAGCCACTGGGCGGCCGCATCCGCGATCAAGGAGTACGGCGTTCCCGCCGAGAAGGTCTGCGTGGTGGGCGTCGGAAGGAATCACGTGCCCCCCTGCCCCGAGCGCAACTGGTCCTCCCCGCGCGCGCTGTTCGTAGGCAAGGGCTGGGAGCGCAAGAACGGGGACGCGGTGCTGCGCGCCTTCGCGCGGCTGCGCGCGCAGCGGCCCGACGCACGCCTGGACGTGGTCGGCGACCATCCGCGGCTGGACGCGCAGGGCGTGCACGGCCACGGGCTGCTCTCGATGGCCGATCCCGCGCAGTGCCACCGCCTGGAGGAGCTGTTCGCGGGGGCAACCTTCCTGGTGATCCCGACGCTCGAAGAGGCGGCCGGGATCGTCTTCGCTGAGGCCCAGGCCGCCGGCATCGCCTCGATCGCGACGTCTGTCGGGGGCGCGGCTACGATCGTCGGAGGCGCTGGCATCATCGTCGACCCGCACGACGACGACGCGATCGCCGAGGCTATGTCGAGACTGGCTGAACCTGCACTGGCGGCCCGCCTGGGGGCGCTGGCCCGCGCGCGAGCGCCGCTCTTCACCTGGCGCGCCGTGGCCGAACGGCTGCTGCGCGCGCTGGCGCCCACGGGCGTCGCGGTGGAGCATCTCGCCCCGTTTCTGCAACCTTCGGAGGGGAGCCCCGCATGAGCGACACGACCTTGGTGACCGGCGGCAGCGGCTACATCGGGGCGATGCTCGTCAAGGAGCTGCTCGACGCGGGACGCGAGGTGCGCGTGCTCGACTCGCTGCTGCACGGACAGGAGGAGATCGCCGCCGAGCAGGAGCAGGCGGGGGTGCAGGTGATGCGCGCAGACATTCGCGACGCGGAGGCCCGCAGGCGCGCGCTCGACGGCGCCGAAGCGGTCGTGCACCTCGCAGCGATCGTCGGCGACCCCGCGTGCGCGCTCGACCCGCAGGTCTCCGACGAGGTCAACGTGCGAGCCACCGAGAGCCTCGTCGCCGACGCCGCGCGGGCGGGCGTGCAGCGGTTGGTGTTCGCCTCCACCTGCTCCAACTACGGGCGCATGCCCGACCCGGCCGTGCCGATCACCGAGGAGGGGGAGCTGCGGCCCGTGTCGCTGTACGCCGAACAGAAGGTCGGCATGGAGCAGCTGATCCTCGGCGGCGGCGCGGGCGACGCCCTCCCTGGCGGCGAGCGCGACGGCCTCAAGCCGACGTGCCTGCGCTTCGCGACCGTCTACGGGGTCGGGCGGCGGATGCGCTTCGACCTCACCGTCAACGAGTTCACGCGCGAACTGTGGGCCGACCGCGAGCTGGAAGTGTTCGGCGAGCAGTTCTGGCGCCCCTACATCCACGTGCGCGATGCCGCGCGGGCGGTGCGCGCGGTGCTGCAGGCGCCCGCCGAGAAGGTCGCGGGCAACGTGTTCAACGCCGGGCGCTCGGGCGAGAACTACCGCAAGCTCGACCTCGTGCAGGAGATCGGCAGGCAGGTCGACCGCGGCAGGGTCTCCTACGTCAAGCGCGAGGAGGACCCCCGCGACTACAAGGTGAGCTTCGACAAGATCCGCGCCGAGCTCGGCTTCGAGACGCTGATGACGGTGCCCGACGGCATCGCCGAGATCGTCGCAGCGCTCGACGCCGAGGCGTTCGGCGACCCGTTCGACGCGCGCTACAAGAACATCCCTTGAGCGCCGCCCTCGGGCGCGCGCCCGCAATCCAGTAGATGGCTGGCACCGAGACATTCCCCGAGCTGCCGCTGTTCGACCTGCGGCTGCAGCCGCAGGACCTGGAGGCGGTGGCCGAGACGCTGCGCACCGGCTGGCTGACGCTCGGCCCGCGCACGGCCGCGTTCGAGGAGGCCTTCGCCGCGCAGCTCGGCGCGCGCCACGCGATCGCGCTCTCCAGCTGCACCGCGGCGCTGCACCTCGCCTACCTGGCCGCGGGGGCCGGTCCCGGCGACGAGGTGATCGTGCCGGCGTTCACGTTCGCGGCGACCGCCGCGGCGGCGGTGTACTGCGGCGCGACACCGGTGTTCGCGGAGATCGTCTCGCGCAAGCGCCCGAGCCTCGACCCCGAGGACGTGGAGCGGCGCATCACGCCGCGCACGAAGGCGGTGTGCGCGGTGCACTACGCCGGCTACGCCGCCGCGGTGGATCGCCTGAAGGCGCTGTGCGACGGGCATGGCATCGCGCTGATCGAGGACGTGGCCCACGCGCCGAGCGCCACGCTGCACGGGCGCAAGCTCGGGACGTGGGGCCTGGCGGGCGCGTTCAGCTTCTTCTCCAACAAGGTGCTGTCCGTCGGCGAGGGCGGGCTGCTGTGCACCGACGACGACGCGCTCGCCGCGTTCGCGCGCTCGCGCCGCTCGCACGCGATGACCAGTGGCACGTGGGACCGCCACCGCGGGCGTACCGACACCTACGACGTGGTCGGGCTCGGCTTCAACTACCGCCTCGACGAGCCGCGCGCGGCGCTGCTGCTCTCACGCCTCGGGCGCCTGGAGACGGAAATCGACCGCCGGCGCGAGCTGACCGTGCGCTACCGCTCGCTGCTCGCGCAGGTCGAGGGGGTCATCCTCCCGTTCGAGGACGCCGACGTGCCGGGCTCCTCCTGCTACGTGATCCCGATCATGATCGAGCAGGACGGCCGCCAGGCGGAGGTGTCGAGCCGCATGCGCGAGCGTGGCATCCAGACGAGCATCTTCTACCCCTCGATCCACCGCTTCAGCGCCTACCGCGAGCGCTTGCCCGACGTGTCGCTGCCGATCACCGAGCTGGCCTCGCGCACCGAGCTGACGCTGCCGTTCTACCCGCACATGACGCACGACGACCAGGACCGCGTCGTCACCGCGCTGGCCGAGGCGGTCGCGCGATGAGCGAGTGGCGAGTGCCGCTGACCGACGTCGAGGTCCCCGAGCAGGACGTGCAGGCGGTGCTCGACTGCCTGGAGTCCGGCTGGCTGACGATGGGCCCGCGCACGAGGGCGTTCGAGGAGGCGCTCGGCGCGTTCGTGGGCACGCCCCACGCGGTGACGGTCTCCAGCGGCACCGCGGCACTGCACCTGGCGTGCCTGGCGGCGGGGATCGGCCCGGGCGAGGAGGTGATCGTGCCGGCGTTCACGTTCGTGGCGAGCGCGGCCGCGGCGCGCTACGTGGGGGCCGAGCCGGTGCTGTGCGACGTGCGCGGCCCGCACGACTTCAACATCGACCCCGACGGACGCCGAGCGGCCGCATCACGCCGCGCACACGGGCGATCGTGGCGGTGCACTTCTGCCGGCTATCCCGCCGACGTCGTCGCGCTGCGCGCGCTGTGCGACGAGCACGGGCTCGTGCTGATCGAGGACTGCGCCCAGGCGATCGGCGCGCGCGTCGATGATGGCGGACGCCAGGTCGGCACCGTCGGCGAGCTGGGCGCGTTCAGCTTCTTCTCCAAGAAGCAGCTGTGCGTCGGCGAGGGCGGCATGGTCACGAGCGCCGACGAGCAGCTCGCCGAGCGCGTGCGGCTGCTGCGCTCGCACGCGATGACCAGCAGCACGTGGGACCGCCACCGCGGTCACGACCCCGCCTACGACGTGGTCGACATCGGCTTCAACTACCGCCTCGACGAGCCCCGCGCGGCGCTCGGCCTGAGCCGCCTGGGGCGGCTGGCTGAGAGCATCGAGGCGCGCCGTGCGACCGTGCGCGCCTACCGCGAGCGGCTGCCGGAGATCCCCGGCATCGAGTTGCCGTTCGACGACGCCGCCGTCGAGCGCTCCTCGCACTTCGCCTTCCCCGTGCTGCTCGCCGACCGCGCAGACGCGCGATCGCTTCCGCGAGCGCGCTCAAAGCGAACGGCATCCAGACGACGTGGTATCCGGCGCTGCACACCTTCACCGAGTACCGCCGCTTCGCCCCCGCCGGCGGTCTGCCGCGGGCGACCGAGACGGCCGACCGCCACTGCGCGCTGCCGCTCAGCTCGACGATGGACCGAGTCTGAAGTCGAGACGGTCGTGGACGTCGTCGCGGCGGCGCTCGCCTAGACTGCTACTCCGGCGGGATCAGCCGCTCGCGCACCGACTCGAACTCCTCCTGCGCCTGCTCGTAGTCGTCGTGGCGCCCGATATCGAGCCAGTAGTCCTCGCTCGGCCACGAGCGCACCACCTCCCCGGCGGCGATCAGGCGCAGGATCAGGTCGGGGAAGTCCAGGCGCTCGCCCGGCTCGATGAAGCGACAGCGCGCGCGGCGCGAAGCAGTACACGCCCATGCTCGGCGATGTAGTCGATCGCCGGCTTCTCGTCGTAGCCGGTCAGGCGCGTGGGGTCGCCGGCGTCGCCGAAGCGCAGCACGCCGAGCGAGACCTGGATCTGGCGCGCCTTGGTCGCGATCGTCGCGGCCGCGTCGCTGGCGCGGTGGCGCTCGAGCAGCGCGCCGTAGTCGATGTCGGTGAGCACGTCGCCGTTCATCACCAGGACGTCCTCGTCTGGGCCAGGCCGTCGATCAGCGCGAGCGCGCCGACCGTGCCGAGCGGCTCGCGCTCGCGGTAGTAGTCGATCGGGATGCCGTAGCTCTCGCCGTCGCGGAAGAACGCCTCGATCAGCTCGGCGAGGTAGCCGGTGGCGATCGTGATCCGCTCGAAGCCGTGCGCCTTCAGCTGGCGCACGACGATGTCGAGCACCGGACGATCGCCGATCGGCATCAGCGGCTTGGGCAGCACGGTCGTGTACGGGCGCAGGCGCGTGCCCTCGCCCCCCGCGAGGATCACCGCGCGCCTCATCGCCCCAGGCCGAGGGCGAGCCCGATGCCCGCACCCGGGTAGATGTGGTGCCGGGGACGCTCGGCGAAGTAGTGGTACTCGCCGTCCAGCTCGGCGGCCAGCTCCGGCAGGACGGCGGTGCGGTCGCCGTTGGCGGCGATCAGGACGATCCCCGGCGCGGCGTGGCGCAGCGCGGTGCGCATCTCGAATGACTCGATGTCGTAGTCGGGGGGCGTGTCGCAGATGAACAGGTCCACCTCCTCGCCCGCGAGCGTAGTCTCCAGCGCGTCGAAGCTCGACGCCGCGATGGGCTCCCAATTGTGGCGCAGGCGGTCCGGCACCACCCAGCCGCTGAAGGGGTCGGGGTCGAATGAGATGAGGCGTCCCTCGCTGCCTTCGCGGGCGTTGTGCTCCAGCGCCACGAGCAGCACGAGCGCACCCAGCCCGTGCTTGATGCCGGTTTCGACGACCAGACGCGGCTTCACCGCCCGCGCGACGGCATACCACGCCACGCGATGTCCCAGACCGACCCGGCGCTTCATGTCCACCCGCCAGCGGGCGCGGGCGGCCAGCTCCCGCGTGAGCGCCGGCTCGGCGCGGACCTCGGCGAGATAGCCCGCGATCGTCGCCGGGGCGAGACCGAGCGAACGCGCGAGGAGCTCCACGAGCTCCCCCTCGTTGTCGAGCTCGTAGGAGAAGTCGCCCACGTCGGGGTCCCACAGGACATACCGCGCCACCCCGAGCGGATCGGCGCGAAACGAGACCCCGTAGGAGCGGACGATCCGCGCCTTCTCCAGCCACCGCAGACGCGAGAGGCGCCGCAGTCGATCCTGCCAGTCGGGAGAGAGGCGCTTGAGGCGGGACTTGATCATCGGGTGGCGATCGCTTCGCGCAGGAGCCGCTCGATCGTCTCCGCCACCACTGGCGCGGCGTACGTCCGCTCGGCGTGCTCGCGCGCGGCTCTGCCCTCCCGCTCGGCCCGCTCCGGGTGGTCGATGTAGCGCTCGAGCAGCGCCCGCAGCGCAGCGGAGGAGTTCTCCGGCGAGGCGATCGCCCCGACCTCCTCGGAGATCATGTCCGCCACGCCCTCCGCGCCCGTCGCCAGGCAGGGGCGGGAGGCGAGCATGCCCAGGATCACCGCCCGCGGCGCCCCCTCGGTCGGGCTGGGACAGAACACCGACACGTCGAAGGCCGACAGCACATCGGGGATCTCGGCCCCCGGCGTGGGGATGAAGTGCGCCCGCTCGCCCAGCGGCCTCGCAAGCTCCCGCAGCTGGCGCTCTGTTTCGCCCGCTCCGGCCAGGATCAGGTGCACGCGCGGATCCTCCAGTTCGCGCACCGCATCGACGACCACGTCGTTGCGCTTCTTGCGGTGAAAGCGGGAGATGCAGCCGACCACGAAGGCATCCTCGGGGATGCCGAGCTGCTCGCGAACCCGCCCGCGTCCCTGCTCGGTGAAGCGGATCTCATCGGTGCGCAGCACGTTCGGCACCACCACCAGCTTCGTGCCGACGCCCACCTCGGCGACCGACCGGAGGGTGCCCTCGGAGACCGCCATCGCCAGCGCCGCCCGCCTGCCCGCGGCGAGGTAGGCCAGGCGTGGCGCGCCGCGTCGCAGCGGCAGCGGCACAGGACCCCACTCGGCCCACACGGTGGTGGCGCGCAGCCGCTTGGGAAGCATGCCCGCCAGCAGCTGCTCCTTCTTGTAGTGGACCAGCAGCACGTCGTAGGGCATCTGTTCCTCCAGCGCTCGCGCGAGGCGTCTCAGCAACAGCGGCCAACGCCACGCCAGCTGCGTCCAAGTACGGGTGGAGAGCTTCGGGCCGATGTCGATTCCCACCACCGGCACCTCCGTGTCGCGCCCGATGCCGGACATGTCGCTGAGCATCACCGTCTCGTGTCCGCGCCGGCGCAGCGCGTCGAGCATCTCGACGGCCGCGAACTCGGCGCCTCCGCTGGAGTTGGTCGTCATCACGCTCACGATCTTCAAAGGCCTGGCCTCGAGCCCAAGCGCCTGCCGCACCAAGCGCAACGTCCGCTGCGGGTTGTGGCTCTCAAGCGTGGCCAGGCGAGCGA
The DNA here is from genome assembly GCA_963821775.1 of uncultured Solirubrobacterales bacterium. Lineage (GTDB taxonomy): Bacteria > Actinomycetota > Thermoleophilia > Solirubrobacterales > Solirubrobacteraceae > Palsa-744. The sequence continues at coordinate 693,125 of CAWGFB010000004.1, forward strand.
CCTCGCCCTCCCGTTTGCGGCGCTGCGGATCGTCCCGATACGCCGCGATCGTCGTCGCCAGCGCGCGGGGGTCGTTCGAGGGGGAGACGATCGTGCCGCCGCCCGGCGGGACCAGCCCCTCCGCACCCTCCGGATCGGTGGCGATCACGGGCAGCCCCACGAGCTGGGACATTACGATCACCCGGGGCTCTCCCTCGGTGGGGCTGGGCGTGAACACCAGCACGTCGCACGCCGAGAGGAACGACTCCACGTGACCGCGCACGTTGGGCACGAAGCGGACGCGATCGCCGAACGGGGCGGCGCGCGTGCGCAGCTCCTGCTCCTCCTCCCCCTCGCCCGCCAGTATGAGGCGAACGTCACCGTCCAGGTGGGACATGGCATCGATCGCCACGTCGTTGCGCTTGCGCCGCTGAAAGCGCGAGACGCAGCCCACCACCAGCGTCTGCTCGCCCGCCCCCCACGCCTGCCGCAGCTCCTCGCGGCCCACGGGGTCGAAGGCCACACTGCCGACGTCGAGGAAGTTCGGCACCACCGTCACCTTCCCGGCCGGAATCCCGGTTGCCACCACCGTGCGCCGGGTTCCCTCCGAGACCGCGATGATCCGGCTGACGCGCCGCGCCGCGAGCGCATACAGCCACCTGGGCGCCCCGTGGCGCATCGGTGCGGGCACGGGGCCCCACTCGGCCCACACGATCTCGCCCGTGAGCCGGCGCGGCAGCAGCGAGCACAGCAGCTGCTCCTTCTTGAAGTGCAACAGGGTCACCCCGACCGGCCGCTCCGCCCGTAAGGCCCGCGCCATGCGCAGCACCGTGCGGGGCGCCTCGAGCGCGACGAGCGCGACGCTGCGGCGAGCGAGCTTCGGGCCGGTGTCGATCGCCCGGACGGGAACGTCGGTGTCCTCGGCGATGTCCGGCACGTTGGTGAGGAGCACCACGTCGTGGCCGCGAGCACGCAACGCCTGCAGCAAATCGACGTTCGCGTACTCGGCGCCACCGCGTTCGTCGGTCGTCTGGATCGAGACTACGCGGTGTCCAGCCACTGGGGCAGTCATACCAGCTTGCCTGCGCCCCTCAGCACCTCGCGATACACCTCGCCGGTCCGACGGGCGATCGTCGGCCACCCGAAGCGCTCTGCGGCGAGCTTGGCCCCGGCCTCCCCGCGGCGGCGGCACTCCGGCCAGCCGGCTGCGATGGCCGCGCCGAGCGCGCCCACGAGCGCGTCGACGTCGGGGCGTGCGCAGAGCCACCCCGTCTCGCCGTCGATCACCGCCTCGCGCAGCCCACCCACCGGGTAGGCGACGACAGGACGGTGGAAGCCGTACGCGAGCAGCAGGACGCCGCTCTGGCTGGCCACCGGATACGGGAGCGCGACCGTGTCGGCCGCGGCGAACAGCCTGGCCGCCTCCCGCATGTCGAGGTACCCCTCGCGCACCGTCACGCGCCCGGCGAGCGCCGGGTTGGCGAGCTGCCCGCGCGCCGCGGCGAGCGCGCCGTCCTCCTCCCCGCCGACGAGCAGCTGCAGCCGCGGCAGTCGCTCAAGCGCCGCGAGCAGGTCGCCCAGGCCCTTGTCCACCCGCAACCGTCCGAACAGCAGGGTGACAGGCGCCTCGGGCGCGATCCCCAGCTCCGCCCGCACGGCGTCGCGATCGGCAACGCCCCCGCTGCGGGCGAGCGCCCCGTACTCGCCGTGAGGGATCACCGCCACGCGGCCATCCGCAGTGCTCGGCACGCGGCCGAGATCGGCTTCGGTGTGGACGATCGTGCGAGCTGTGAGCCGCGCCAGCCACGCGTGGGTGCGGTCGAGCGAGCGGCCGCGCTCGAACGTGTTGTGCGCGGTCTGCACGACCGGCACCCCGGCCAACCGCAGGCAGGCGACCGCGACCAGCCCCAAGGGTGCGAACTCCCACCCCTGGGTGTGGGCCAGACCGGCGTCGCGACCGAGTCCCACCAGCCGCGGGATCGCAAGCAGGAAGCGCAACCCGTTGGCGAGCGGGCCGAGGCCCACGCGGCGCGCGGCGCGCGCAAGTCGCGTACGACCGCGCACATAGTGGAAGAGGCCGTCGATCGCGATGCCGCTAGCCGGCTGGTAGCGGTGGTCCGCCGCCGTGGCCAGCACCACCTGCCATCCATCCGCGGCGAGCGCGCGCGTCAGCTCCGCGGTGTAGTCGGCGACGCCGCCACGTCCCCCCTGCTCGATCATGAGCAACCGACCGCTCATCGGACGCGTGAGAGCAGGCCGTCACGGAGGCGTTGGGTGGCAAGCCAGCCGTCGTCGCGGATCCGGCGGGGCCATCCCGCCCCCGCGACGTTGAATCGCTTCAGGGCCCGCGCTGGGACCTCGAGGTCGCCCACCAGCCGGGCGGCGTGCCCAGCGAGGATCGTGCGAGCGGCGCGACGAAACCCCAGGCCCTTCTCGCTCGGCAGGTGCCACAGCCCGAGTGCCCCCGGGTCGCCGACGGCGGGGGCGCCGTGACGGGGACCGGTCCAAATCCGCTGTGCCACGGCCGAGAGGTCGTGCAGCTGAGCGCGCCCGAGCGCCCCTGCGAGCGACAGCAGCTGCTCCTCGGTCGTGAATGCCCCCGCGTGTGCTGCCGTCACCTCCCGCTCGAGCTGCTCGCACGTCGATACCAGCGCGTGCAGATCTTCGGCCGCGCCCGCCAGCAGCTCGCCGCCCACCCACCGCACGGGGGCGCCGGGCGCTCCCAGGCGGCCGGCGAGCTCGCCCAGCGTCCGCGGGGTGAACCCGTAGAGCTCCCAGTCCGGGGGGTAGGGAATGGGGATGCAGCCGATGCCCGGCGACGGCGGGACGGCGGCGAACACCCGGGGCGCGTCGAGCCAGATGCAGTCGACGTCCACCAGGCAGAGCTGCCGATCCGAGGGCCCTTTGCCAGCGGCTGCCGCGATCGCGTCGAAGACGTACCTGGAGGACGCGAACGTCGCCACCTCGCCCGGCGGCCGGTGCAGGTAGTCGGCGAACACGATCTCCACCCCGGAGGACTCGATCTCCTCCAGCAGGCGCACCCCGCGGCCACCAAGAGAGCGTCTGTCGGTGAGGTTGGTGACGAGCGCCAGGTCGCACTCGGCACCTCGCAGCCGCAGCGAGGCGGCCTGCACCAGCACGCACTCCAAGTAGCGCGCCGCCAGTCGCCCGGGGCCGCCCCACGAGCGACTCGACGGGTAGTCGAACGCCTCGCCCGGCCCGTGCATGTACAGGTACTGCACGACGAGCGGCCGCGACCGCCCATCCACGACTCAGGTTGTCCTGATGATCAGCACCGAGCAGGGCGCGTGGTGTGAGACCTTGTTGGGCACCGAGCCCAGGAGAAAGCGCTTGGCGCCGGTCATGCCCCTGTTGCCCACCACGATCAGATCGGCACCCCGCTCCTCGGCCACGTCGAGGATCGCGTCGGCGGGATCGCCCTGCCGGGCGTAGACGTTGACGTCCACACCCGCCTCGCGCGCCGGCGCGGCGGCCGCCTCGAGCGCCGCGTCCACGTCCTCGCGCGGGTTGATCGCCCACTGCAGGTCCTCCGGGGCGTCGCGCTGTTCCGAGCGCAGCCGCGCGGCCGGCACCGGCTCGTAGGCGCTCACGATCTCGAGCGTCGCGCCCAGGGTGCGAGCCAGGTCGCCGGCCTGCCGCACGGCCTCGCCTGCCGTCTCGGAGCCGTCGGTGCCAACCACGATCGATTTGAACATGACTCTGACTCCTCGCTGCGTGTGGGTTCAAAGGGCGCCGTGCCGGCTCGATCATATCCGGGCCTCGGCTAATGTTCAGGTCACCCGTGATCGATCTCCACTGCCACGTGCTGCCGGGCATCGACGACGGCCCCACCACGATCGAGGGCTCGCTCGCGCTCGCGCGCGCCGCGGCCGCCGGGGGGACACAGGTGCTGGTGGCGACGCCTCACGTCAACCGCCAGCACCGCAACGACGCGCGCACCATTGCCAGGCTGGTGGGCCAGCTGAACGAGCGGCTCCTCGAGGAGGAGGTGGTGAGCGCCGACGGGACCCCGCTCCAGGTGCGGGCCGGCGCCGAGGTGGCGCTCACGCAGCTCGCCGAGATCGACCCGGCTGAGCTCGACCGCCTCACGTTGGGCGGCGGCGGCTGGCTGCTGGTGGAGCCGCCCTTCGCACCGGTGGCCCCGCACCTCGACGAGCTCATGCTGGGGCTGGCGCGCGCCGGGCGGCACGCGGTGATCGCCCACCCCGAGCGCTGCCCGGCGTTTCAGCGCAACCCGGAGATGGTGGCGCGGTTGGTGGGGGAGGGGTTCCTCACCTCCGTCACCGCCGGCTCGTTGGACGGCCGCTTCGGCACGGCTGCGCGGCGCTTCGCGCTGAATCTGGCGCACGACGGCCTGCTGCACAACGTCACCTCCGACGCCCACGACCACGTGCAGCGCCCGCCGTCGATCGCCCCGGAGCTGCAGGACGCAGGGCTGGCCGCGCTCTCGGAGTGGCTCACCGACGCGGTGCCTTGCGCGATCCTCGACGGCGGCGAGATCCCGCCGCGCCCGCAGGTGGCGCCGGATGCGACCGCACGCCAGGCGTCACGGCGCCGGTGGCTGCGCTTGCCGCGGTAGCGCTACGCCAGCTTGACGATCGCGATGATCATCCCGATCACGACGAACACGACGATCGCGATCTGGGTGTAGATCCACGTGGGCGACATGCCAGCGGACAGCCTACCGGGGGGCTACATACGGGGGGGACTATGGTGAAGAGGTGGCAGGATGCCGATGCACCCCCATGGCTGGACGCCTACCGAAGCTGATCGCCGCGCTCGCGCTGTGCCTGTGCGTGGCAATCTCCCCGGCCGCGAGTGGCACGGCAGGTGGCGCCGCGGCTGAGCGCGCCTCCTCCACGATGCTCCTCGGCGGCATCAACGTGGCCGGAGTCGGCCCCTTCCCGCCGTCGCGCGCCGACCGCGAAATCGCCCGCGCGCGCGCCCTGCACGCCAAGGTGGTGCGCGCCGAAGCGCCGTGGTCGACGCTTGAAGAGAGTGGCCCCGGCAAGGTGGAACCGCGCGCGCTGGCGTATCTGGATCGGCTGGTGGGCGATGCCGCCGCGAGCGGCATCGGCGTGATCGCCATCGCCGACAGCACACCCTGCTGGCAGTCCTCGGCGCCCGCCGCACTGCTGCACAAATGCGTGCCGGGGCGCTGGACCAAGGCCGACGCCTACCCTCCGCGCGAACCCTCGGCGTACGCCGCGTTCGTGTCCTACCTGGCGGCTCGCTATGGCACGCGTCTGGCGGCGATCGAGGTGTGGAACGAGCCCGACCAGGTCAACGAAGGCTACTTCGCCGGGCCGGCCAAAGCCGCAGCGCTACGCGGCCGTGCTGCGCGCAGCGTACCCGGCGATCAAGCGGGCCAACCCCGGCGTGGCGGTGCTGGCCGGCTCGCTGGTGGGCTCCAACGGCGTGTTCTTGCGTGCCCTGTACGCGGCCGGCATCAAGGGCTACTACGACGGGCTGGCGGTGCACTTCTACACGCTCACCCTGGGATCGCTGCGGGCGATCCACGAAGTGCAGCTGGCGGGCGGCGACCACACGCCGCTGTGGCTGGACGAGTTCGGCTGGAGCAGCTGCTGGCCGCACCAGAAGGTGAGCAGGAACAGGGGTGCGTGACCCCAAAGGTGCAGGCCGCCAACATCGCCAACCTCTACCGCTTGCTGGCCCGCACGCCGTGGGTGGCGGCGGCGGTGCTGTACAAGCTGCAGGACTCGGCGGGCGAAAGCTTCGGCGTGCTCGACCCCGCCGGCGCGCGCAAGCCGGCGTTCGCGTCGCTCGCCTCGGTGCTGGCCTCGCCCCTCGGCACTCCCACGCAGGTGACGCTCAGCCTGCGCCGCCAACACGGGGGCGTGCTTGCCACCGGCGAAGGCCCCGTGGGCGACTACATGCAGCTGGAAGCCCTCCAGGGCCACACGTTGCGCTACAGGGCGCTGTTCACGCTCGACCGCTTCAACCGCTACTCCATCCCGCTGCCGCGCGCGCTCGGCACCAGCGGGCTGAGGGTGCGTGTCTACCAGTACTGGCAGGGCTCCGGAAGGGACGCACAGCGGAGCATTTGAGCTCGCCGCCGGCGCTCCGGCAGCCGATGGCCAGGCGTCCTGGCAGCCGACGAGCCCGGCGCCCGCAACCGCTTTAGGGCCCTCACTCCGCGTTGTGCAGCAGCGCCCCGCACGTCAGCGCGAGGATCTTCAGGTCGAGCGCCAGCGACCAGTGGGCGATGTAGTAGTTGTCCCACTCCACCCGTTCGGCGAGCGAGGTCTGGCCGCGCAGGCCGTGCACCTGCGCCCACCCGGTGATGCCCGACTTGACGCGGTGGCGGTCGCCGTAGCGGGCGACGTCCTGGCGGAAGAGCTCCACGAACTCGGGGCGCTCGGGGCGGGGGCCGACGAGGCTCATCTCGCCGCGCAGCACGTTGAGCAGCTGCGGCAGCTCGTCGAGCGAGGTGCGGCGCAGGAAGCGGCCGATCGGCGTGCGCCGGTCGGCGCCCTCGACGCCGCCGGGGGCGGTGTCGTCGTCGAGCGGCGACGCGCCGGCTCCCCGCCCCTCGGCGACCGACGCGCATCGAGCGGAACTTGTAGAGGTCGAAGAGCGTGCCGTCGCGGCCCACGCGGCGCTGGCGGAAGAGCACCGGGCCCGGCGAGGTGAGGCGCACCGCGAGCGCGGTGCCGGCCAGCACCGGGGCGAGCGCGACCAGCAGCAGGGTGGCGCAGCACGCGGTCGCAGGCGTGCTTGAGCGCGAACTGCCACCCCCGCGGGTTGACGGCGGTGAAGGAGAGCAGTGGCAGGCCGCCGACCGCGTCGTAGCCGACGCGGTTGTTGATCGTGTCGAACATGCGCGGCACCACCGACACCTCGATGCCGAGCTCCTGGCAGCGCTGGATCGAGCCGGCTCACGCGCGCGTCGGCGACCGAGGAGAACGCCACGATCAGGTTGCGCGTGCGCGTGCGCCGCACGACCTCGTCGAGGTCCTCGGGGCTGCCCAGCACGGGCACATCGCGGCCGCCGACTTCCGCCAGCGGGCGGGGGTCGTCGTCGAGGAAGCCCGTGGGGTACAGCCCGTACTCGGGGTGGTCCTCCAGGCGCCGCGCGACCTGCGCGCCGACCATGCCGGCCCCCACGATCAGCACCGGTCGGCCGATCAGCCGCCGCCCGCGCGCCCACCGCTGCGCGAGCGCCAGCGTCGCGCGGCCCGCGCCGAGCGTGACCAGCGCGAGCGCCCACGCTGCCACCCACTGCGACTGGTCCGGGAGCGTCCCGAGGCGAGCAGCCCGATCGCCGCGACCGCCATCGCCGCCACCGACACCGCGCTGACGGCGGGCGCGAGCCCGTCGAGGACGAGCGCGCGCAGTCGCGAGCGGTACAGCCCGCGCAGGTACAGCGTGCCCATCGTCAGCGCCGGCATCGCCAGCAGCGGCGCGCTCGCCGGAGGGAGGTGCGCCAGGGCTCCGACGCCGCCGAGCGCTGCGGCCACGGCGGCGCACAGCATCAGGAGGTCCACCGCCGGCAGCACCACGTTCCAGCCCGGCTCCTCGAGCAGCAGCTGCAGCAGCCCGCGGCCGCTCCCCGCCCACGCCGCGCGGGGGCCCGGCGCCGTGCGCGCGGCGTGGCTGGAGGCCAGCGGCAGGGAGGGCGCAGTGCTCTGGCGGGTGAGGCGGGGGCCGTTAGGCATGGCGTGCCCTCGCGAGTCGCACGGTCGCCACCGCCGTCAGGGCCAGGGCGAGCGCCACGGCGGCTGCCGCCAGCGCGTCGGCGCCGGAGAACCACGCCCCGGCGCTCGCCGCGGCCGCAGCCGGTCGCAGGGCGCTCGCGCTGCCCGCGCTCCCGCCGGGGGCGGTGCCGCCGCGGGTGCGCGCCGGGGAGCCTCGGTACCCGCCTGTGCCCGTGTCGCGGCTCGCCGCGCCGCCGGAGGAAGCCCCCCCGCTCGCGCGCACGGCGCCGGGGGACGTGGCGGCGCCGGTGCCCGACGCGGAGCCGCTCCTCGCGCCGCCGGCGCCCGGGCCGCTGCCGGAGGTGGAGCCTCCGCCCGCCCCGCCGCCGCCCGGCCCCACGAGCGCGGCGCCGACGATCGCCTGCGCGCCCGCGCCCGGGCCGCCGTAGCCGCTCAGCAGCGGCCCTGCGGCGGAGGCCGTGGCGGGCACCGCGAGGGCAAGGCTCGCCGCTGCAGCCAGCGCGCGGCCCGCCGCACGGGGGACGCGGCGCACGGGGGCCTCCTCTCGGGGCCGGTCCCTGCGTATGCGATGGCGTCTCATGCTGCCCTACCTTGGGTCCCTTCGGCTTTGAGCGACGTGCGTCGACTCTCCTTGCCTCGCCGTCGCGTCTGTCCCGGATGCCGCTCCACACGGTTCGCGGCAGACGAAGCCGACGGCCTCGCCTACAACCTAACGAACATCGAGAGCTTTATCGAGTGAGGAACCGAAAATCTGGTCCGTATTTTCACTCGGGCTCGTCAGATTCTAGGAGAGCTGACCAGCGCTGAGCAGGATTGAGCGGTTCAGTTCCCACACGTCCACCCGGTGGCCGCTGCGCACCTGCGCGAGCGCCGCCCGGGCGAGCTCCTCGCGCGGGTCCAGGCGCACCGCGCGCGTGAGCTCCGCGAGCGCGGCGCGGCGGCGGCCCTGCGCGGAGGCGATCGCGCCGCGCTCGAGCGTCGCGTAGGCGTCGCCGGGGGTGCGCGCCAGGGCGAGCGCGAACTCGCGGTCGGCACGAGCCTCTTCGCCGCGGCGCAGCGCGATCGTGCCGGCCACTTCGTACGGTTCGGCGCTGAGCGGGTTCAGGCGCGCGGCCGCGTCCAGGCGCGCGTACGCGACCCCCGGGTGCTCCACCCACACCGCGGCGGCGCTCTGCACCTGCAGGCGGCTCAGCCACGGGAGGGTGAACGCGGCGGCTGCGGCGAGCGCGAGGACGCCGGCTGCCGCGAGCACGCACGCGCGCTGCCAGGGCGCCCGCGGGCCCGCGGGCCGCTCGGCCGCCCGGGGCGCAAAGGCCACCGCTGGTGGGCCGCCGGCGCCAGGGGCGCTGGGCTGACCGTTGCCCGCCGCCGTGCCCGCCGTCGCTGTGCGTGGAGCGAGCCCGCAACAGAGCCCCAGCAGCGCAAAGGCCGGCACCCCGAGGTCGGCGAACTCCCAGAACCAGTCGAAGGAGCCGTGCACCATCCAATACATGAACCCCGCCGCGGCCGCCGCCGCAGCCGCCCGCGCCAGCGGGTCGGGGTGGCGTGTGAGCGCGCGCCAGGTCGCCACCCCGGCGCCGCCGAGCCCGACGAGCGCGAGCAGCGCCCCCACGAGGCCGGTCTCCGCGAGCGTGCGCAGCTCGACGGAGTGCGGGTAGCGGGGGGTCTCGGTGGAGCGGCCGTGCGCGAGGTAGGGCTCGGCGAAGTTGTCGGCGCCGATCCCGAGCAGCGGGTGGGCGGCGAGCTCATCCAGCGCCACCCGGTAGAAGTCGTAGCGGTTGGAGCCCAGCCCGCCCGTCAGGCGGCTGCCCGTGGCCGTGTCGGCCGCGTAGGCGCGCGGGCTGCGGAACGTGTCCCACGCGTGGCGCGCGCGGGCCAGCGGGTCGCCCGCGGCCGCCCAACCCCCCGCGAGCAGCGCCACGAGCAACCCCGTGGCGAGCGCGGCGAGGGACCGATGCACACGCCGCTGGACCCGCGGCGAGAACGCCCGCCCCTCCTCCATCCTCCCCCCGACGGCGACCGCCACCCCCACGGCCGCGGCCGCCAGCAGCACCGCGGTCCGCGCGTCGTGGAGCGCCGCGGCCGTGGCGTGCAGCGCGGCCGCAGCGCCCGGTCCGCCCCGTTCCAGCGCGCTCACGCGGTCGCCGACGCGCAGCACCGCCGGCGCGGCCGCGGCGATCCCCGCGGCGACCGGGACGAGCAGCACGAACGTGCGCACCCGGCCGGGCCACGCCGCGAACACGAGCACCAGCATCACCGGCGTCGCATACAGCGCGCCGCGGCTCTGGCTGAGCAGCGCCACCTCGGCCAGCACCACCGCGCCGGCGGCGAGCGCGCCGCGCAGCGCCCACGGCAGGCGCGGGCTGCGCGCGAGCAGCAGCGCCGGCCAGGCGGCCATCAGCCACAGCGCGGCCTCGGCGTTGGCGTACCCCGCCGGGTACTGCAGGCGCCCGCCCGGCAGCTCCGCCACCACGCGCGCGGCGGAGCCCGCCGCCGCGGACACGTACAGCAGCGTGTACACCGCCACGCCGCTCAGCGCGAGCGCCCACGCGCACACCCATACGGTCGCGCTCGCGCCCGTGTGGCGCCAGCACGCGAGCAGCACGAACACCTCCAGGTACAGCAGCGTGCGGTCGGCCCCTTCCCACGCGTCGCCGGGCACGCCCGCCCACAGGATCGAGAGGAAGCTGAGCGCGGTGTACGCGGCCAGGCACGCGACCGCGAGGCGCACGGGGACGGGAATCCCCGCCCACCGCGGCGGCACGGCCACCGCCGCGATCGCCAGCAGCGCCGCCACGACCAGGCCGCCCGGCGCCCAGTGCGTCTGGGGGTAGCCGGCCTGGTCGGTCGCCCACGCCACCGTCAACGCGAGCACGCCGAGCGCCGGCACCGTGGCGGGGGCCTCGCGCAGGAGCGCCGTCAGGGTCCGTTTGTCGCGGACCCTTAGCCTCGCGGACACGCTGCTCAGCGTAGGCGCTCGGGGGGACGGGGGCGCGGGGCCCACAGCCGGCGCGAGCCGCGGTAATGTAGAGCACTGTTTCGACCTCGACCCCGGGCTACCCAGGAGTAGACATGGCGAGCACGACCCCCACCCCCGCCGGCAGGGCGGACGGGCACGCAACCCCCAACGGCGACGGGCCGCCCTCCACGGCGCAGCTGGGCAGCCTGCCCGCCGACCAGATCTCCTACGAAGACCTCTACGCCCGCTGGGAGCGCGGCAACTGGAGCGCGACCGAGTTCGACTTCACCGAGGACGCCCGCCAGTGGCGCGAGCGCTTCACCGACTTCGAGCGCCAGGCCGCGCTGTGGAACTACGGGCTGTTCTTCTGGGGCGAGGACGCCGTCGCGGACAACCTCTCCCCCTACATCGACGCGGCGCCGCGCGAGGAGCAGAAGTACTTTCTCGCCACCCAGCAGGTGGACGAGGCGCGCCACGCGGTGTTCTTCAAGCGCTTCATGCACGAGGTCGCCGGGGTCGGAGACGGGTCGATGGCGGGTGGCCTGCGCGCCGTCGTGCCGCAGCTGAGCCCCGGCTTCCGCCGGATCTTCGCGCGCCTGGACACGATGGCCGACGAACTGCGCGCCGACCGCTCCCCGGCGAAGCTCGCGGCGGCGATCGCGCTGTACCACATCGTGATCGAGGCCACGCTCGCCCAGCCCGGCCAGCACCTGATCTGCAGCTACCTGGAGGAGCGCGACGTGCTGCCCGCGTTCCGCGAGGGGATGGAGAACATCCAGGCCGACGAGCAGCGCCACATCGGCTTCGGCGTCAAGCTGCTCGCCGACCTGCGCCGCGAAGACCCCGTCGGCGTGCCGCGGGCGGTGTCGGCGATCCTGCTGGACGTCACGCGGTACACGGCTCAGGTGTTGATGCCCCCCAACTGGGACGAGCGGTACCTGACGTGCTTCGGGTACTCCTTCGACCGCATCGGCCCCGAAGGCGTCAACTCCCTGCTGACCAAGCTGCGCTCCGCCGGGATGCCGGCCGAGTCGCTGCCCGGTCCCCCGATCATGCCCCCCGGCCTCACGCCGCTGGAGCTCTCCCGGCGCGGGCGTGCGCTCGCGCAGGCCGGCGTGATCGGCGTGCGCGAGGGCCCCTCCCAGCGTGACCCCGAGACGCTCGAGCTGCTGTTCGACACGATCCGCCGCCAGGTCAACCCCAACCACGGCCTGCGCGGCCCGACCGTGATCCAGTGGGAGTTCACCGACCCCGACGTGCCCACGTGGCACCTGCGCGTGGACAACGGCTCCACCGCCGTAGCCGAGGGCGCGGCGCCAGCCGCCGACGTGCGCCTGCGCGTCGCCTACCAGGACTTCGTCGACGTCATCGGCGCGCGCGTGAGCCCGTTGCGGCTGCTTGCCACGGGCCGGATGCGCCCGCGCGGGAACCCGCTCTCCCTGCGGCGTCTGGCGCGGGTGTTCCCGCGGGCGTAGGCGGGGCGCGAAGCGCGCGTCGGGTCGGCGCGTCTGGATAGGGGGAGGGGGAGGGGCGTTCTCTGCTCGTGCCCGGGCCGGGTTCAGGTACGCGGGGTTTAGGCACGACGGGGCCGGGGGGCGGCGTTCTTCCGGCTATTCCGGGCCGAACTCACGTTCCGCGTGACTCGGGGGACCGCTCGGCGCGGAGGACGGCGTGACGGCCGGTGACGTGGGTTCCGCAGAGCCGCCCGCTTCCGCGGTGCTCGCGGCGTGGGCCGTGGCCGCGTGCGCAGTCACGGACGCGGGCCGGGTGGAGCCGGCGGAGGCCGTCGCGGGCGCCGGCTGTTCGAGGCCGAACTCGCGGAGGGCGTGGCGCGACGCCGCACGGCGAGCGGCGGCGGCGCGAGCCGCGGGCGAGACGCGCGTGGCCGCTGGGCGGGCGCGTCCCGTGAGCGCCTCGCCGGAAGCGGCCGGCCCTCCAAGCGCCGCCGGCTGCGCCGCCGCACCCGGGGCGTCCGCGAGGTAGGCGCGCGTCCGGTGCGCCGGGGGCCGCCCCCGGCGGTGGGAGGCCGGTGCGCGAGGCGCCACGAGCGCGACGCAACCGACGCTGAGCGCGAGCAGGCAGCCCACCGCGACCTTGGCGCCGACGGAGCCGCCCAGCAGCCAGCCGCCGCCCGCCGCGCCGCCCGCCCCGGCTCCGGCCGCCGCGCCCGTGCCCACGCCGCCGCCCGCGCCGGCCCCAGGGCCGCCGCCCGCGCCCGCCCTGGCTCCTGCGCTGGCCCCGACCTTGGCGCCGCTCCCGGCCCCGGCGGCCCCGGCATGCCCGTGTGGCGTGTGCGCGGCGGGGTGCGAGCCCGCGAGCCCGAGCCCCCACGGCAGCGGCAGCGGCGGGAGCACGGCGGCGAGGCCGCGCAGCGCGAGCACGTACGCGCGGCACGCAGGGCACTCGCGCTGGTGAGCGCGCGCCAGGCGGTAGCGCTCGCCCGCGGGGTCGAGGACGCCGAAGGCGAAGCCGCGCATCAGCGAGCCCTGCTGCTCGCACCACCGCCCGCCGCGGATCGCCTCCAGCAACTCGCCGACCTTGCCGGCGACCCCCGGCCGGCGTGGGCTGCCCTCCATCAGCTTGGTCATGCGCGCCTCGCTGAGCCCCATGCGCGCGGCGGCCTGCGCGCGTGTGAGGCCCTGCAGGTAGCAGAGGCTTGCCGCTTCGCACTCGCGCGGGGTGAGGCGCCCGCGCAGCCCCTCGAAGAGCTGACGCAGCCGCGCGCGGTCGTCGAGCGCGGCCGCGAGGTCGGGCTCCTCGCCGGGCGCCCGCTCCTGCGTGGCGCGCGCCCGCGTACGGGCGGCGCGGTGCTCGTCGAGCGCGCGGCGGTATGTCACGACCGTCAGCCACCCGCCCGGGTTGGCGATCTCCTCACCTGCGGCGACGGCCGTGTAAAGCCCCGCCCAAGCCAGCGAGTAGCAGGCCTCGAGGTCGCCGCCGTCGAGGTGCACGCCGCGGGCGCGCAGCCGGCGCTGGGCGTGTCCGAGCACCTCCCCGCGCAGCGCCGCGAACTCGGCGCGCAACAGGCGCTCAGCGCGGTAGCGGCGCAGGGGAGTGGGGCTCATGGCGTGGGAGCTTATGCGGTGGGCTGCGAGTGTGTCGAACAGTTCCGTTCGCCGACATCTGTCTGCGACGCCGCCCGCGCGCGGCGAGGTATCGTCACCCGATCGACCCCGCCGCGCCCACTCTTCCCGTGACCCCGCTCCGCGCGGAGGTGCTCGGCATCCCGCTCGCGGTGTCCGCTTACGAGGAGGTGCTCGACTGGATGCAGGCCGTGTGCGCCGCCGACGGGCGCGCCTACCTGACCGCCGCCGCCGTCAACCTCGTGATGAGCGCCCACGAGAACTCCGCCGTGCGCGCGGCGACGCTCGGCGCCACGCTCGCGGTGCCCGACGGGATGCCGCTCGTGTGGGCGCTGCGCCTGCTCGGCCACCCCGCGGCCACGCGCGTCTACGGCCCCGACCTGATGGCGGCCTTCTGCGCGCGCGCGGCGCACACGGGGACGCCGATGTACCTGTACGGGGGGCGCACCCCGCAGGCCCTGGAGCTCCTCGTCTGCCGCCTGCGCGAGCGCTTCCCCGGCATCGAGATCGCGGGCGGCTGGTCGCCTCCCTTCCGCCCCCTGAGCGCCGCCGAGGAGCGGTGGGTGGTTGGGGAGATCGACGGCAGCGGCGCGCAGGTCGTGTGGGTCGGCACGGGCCAGCCCAAGCAGGAGCTGTGGATGGCGCGCATGCGTCCGCTGCTGCGCGCGCCGCTGCTCGTCGGCGTGGGCGCCGCCTTCGACTTCCACGCCGGCCTCGTCCCCCAGGCGCCGCCGCGGCTGCAGCGGGCGGGCCTGGAGTGGGCCTACCGCCTCGCGCGCGAGCCGCGGCGGCTGTGGCGACGCTACGCCACGCAGAACCCGCACTTCGTGGCGCTCTTTGCGCGACAGTGGTGGCGGGCGCGGGGGTGAGGGGGGTCAAACCCTCAATTGTTGCCTCGGGGATCGAGATCCGGCTGTAGGGTGGCGGGCGTGTGACCGTTGGCGGCCGGTCGTGCGGCTGGCTCAGGCGGTGCGCTGCGACAGCCATGCCAGGATCTCTCGATGCTCGACTTGGCCGGCGGCGATGCGCTCGACCATCGGCACATCGACGTCCGGCTGGGCGCCGCGCAGCGGCGCGCCGTTGGCCTCCAGGAAGAGGCCGGTCAGGAAGAATGCGGTGCGCTTGTTGCCGTCCGGCAGCGGATGGTTGCGCGCCAAGCGTTCCAGCAAGATCGCGGCCTTCTCCAAGATCGTGGGGTAGACCTCGACATCGCCGAAGCCAGCGCGCGGCGCCGCGAGCGCCGACTCCGCGAGGCCGGCGTTGGGGAAGCGCGCGATCTGCTCGGGCGTGGTGCCGAGGATGTCCGCGGCGACATCGCAGAAGTCCCCGAACTCCGGGTAGTAGACCGCCACGGTCTGCTACTTGCCCAAGCGGCGCAGCGTCTCGCGATGCTCCTCGGCGAACCGGCCGCGCTGCTCGGCGCGCTCACGATCGGTGCCGGGTAGACCGCGCGCGAGATCCCGGCGCTTGGAGGGCGGCGGCGTCACCTTCGGCGCCGTAGCGCTCTTGGGTTTCGTGGCGCTCATGCCCGGATTGTAGTCGTATGTCGGCGACTGCCTGCCACCGGCTCAGTCCAGATCGCGCAGGTGCTGGTACTCCACAATGGACCGGTCGTCCGATGCGTCCTCGCGCGATCGTGCCGCGATGACCCCAATGACCGCTGCGATGGCCGCACCCACGCCACCCGAAATGCCCACCGAGAGCGCCTTCCCCATAGAGAACGGCTCTGCCTTCAGCAAGAGCGTGACGACCCCGCCCACCACGACGATGGCGGCCGCGTGGATGGCAAGCGAGCACGCAAACGCCAGCGGTGGCACGTACACCCGAGTCGGCGGGCTACCCGGGACGTAGGGAGCACCCGACCGGCGCAGATACTCCCGGTTGAGCTGCTCGGCAGCCTCCACATTCCTCATCGCTCGCCAGGTACGCCAAGCGTTGGCCAGGACGAGCACTGCGAACCCGGCTACCGCCACGGCCAGCGCCACCTCCGAGCGTTTGAGCGAGTACACGGCGAACACGACTCCGGCGAAACCGAACGCCGCACCCAGCGCGAGCCCGAAGCGGAACGAAGATCGCTTGAAACGGCGCTGACGCTCCCGAGCAAAGGCGACCGCGTAACGCGCGGCGACGACATCCTCGGCAGCTTCGCCGCGCCGCACCAACCGTCTTGCGCGGCGCTTTCCAGGGCCGTCCAGACCCGCCATCGCAGCCGCCAGCTCCTGGGACACGACCTCCCCCATCCCCGACCCCAGCCACAGGCGCCATTTGTTCACCAGGA
This sequence comes from uncultured Solirubrobacterales bacterium, assembly GCA_963821775.1. GTDB lineage: Bacteria > Actinomycetota > Thermoleophilia > Solirubrobacterales > Solirubrobacteraceae > Palsa-744. Next base: position 709,124 of record CAWGFB010000004.1, read on the forward strand.
CAAACTATCGGACTCCGTCGGGGTCGCGTACCCGCGGCGCCCACCCCGGCGCCGGTCAGCCGAGACGGCGGGCAGCGTGGCGCCGGGCTTTCCAGGCGATCACGGCCAAGTTGCCGCAGAAGAGGAACACCGGGAGGCCGACGAGCTTGACCCACCCGCCGAGCGCGACGCCGGCCACGACCGCCACCACGGCGGCGATGCTCAGAAGCCGGACGGTCCAAGGAGCCGGCGGCCGGCGCGACCATCGTTCAGCGGCGGTGGTCATGCTCCGAACGGTACCCGGGCCGGGCGCTCAGTGGCCGAGGCGCTGCGAGAACTGCGCGGGCGTCTCGATCGGCGGTTGCGTGTCGGGCAGGTCGGTGAGGTCGCGGTCTCCCGAGACGAGCACGTCGACCTGCGCCGAGCGCGCGAGCGCGAGCAGGTAGTCGTCGTCGGGATCGCGCGTCGAGACCGCCGGCGTTCCCTCTGGGTCCGGCGCCCACTCCGCGACCGCGAGTAGCCCCGCGAGAAAGCGATCTGCCGCCTCTTGGCCGAGCGCATCCCTGAACGCCGGGCGTGCGAGCACGTCCTCGAGCTCCTCGAAGAGCGCCATCGAGATGACTGGCTGCCAGCGGCCGTCGAGCGCTGCCTCAAGCAGCCGCCCACAGAGGCCGTTCGGCGTACGGGCCGCCGAGACGAGGACGTTCACGTCGGCGACTGCCCGGGGAGCGCTCGTCACTCGGCGGCGCGGCCTCGGCTCCTGGCAGCACGCTCGCGCCTGACCGCGCGAGTCTCGCTCACCGCCAGTGCCATCGACTGCTCATCGTCCAGGTCGTTCAGCTCCGGGCGGGCGCGCAACTCGTCAAGGAGCCTGCGCATGTCCTCGCGCGCGGCCTCCCCTCGCCCCTCCTCGACCACGTAGGCACGCAGCGCGTCCTCCACCAGCTGGCTCTCGCTGCGATGTGTCGCCACGGCGGTCATCTTCGTCGCGGTGAGCACGCCCTCGTCGATGTAGTACGTCGTCTTGCGCCTAGCCATGCCTCCCACCGTAGCCGACCGGCGTCAAGCCGTCAAGACGCTATGAGCCGGAGGCTTCGCGCGCTGCAAGACCGGGCGCCACGGCCCCACCCACGCCACGGCCCCACCCAACAACGTAGCGCTCGGAACGGTTGAGCCATCCTGTGTTTGACGGAGACTTCGAGGCCAGGGTTTGCTTGGCGGAGGGAGAAGTCTCGGCTCATGGCACATGCGAGGAAGTATTCAAGGGAGTTGCTGGACCGCGGAGCGCGTCTGGTGTTCGAGTCTGGGCGTCCTATCGCGCATGTCGCGAGGGACCTCGGGATCGAGGGCGAGACGCTTCGTAAACACGTCCGGCAGACCGAAGCTGATGAGGGCCGGCGCAAAGACGTCCTGAGCAGCCAGGAGCGCGAGGAGATCAAAGCGTTGCGTCGTGAGGTTGCGCAGCTGCGCCGAGCGAACGAGATCCTGAAGGCCGCCAGCGTGTTTTTCGCGGGCGAGCTCGATCCATACCGTCCGAAGTGAGCGCGTTCATCGACGGGCATCGTGAGCGCTTCGGGGTCGAGCCGATCTGCGAGACCCTGGGCGTGTCGGCGTCCGCCTACTACCAGCGGGGGACCGGAGAGCGCTCAGCGCGGGCCGTCGAGGATGAGCGGCTGCTCGGCGTGATCGAAGAGCTGCACGCCGCGAACTACTGCGCCTACGGGTCCAGGCGGATGTGGAAGGCTCTGCTGCGCTGCGGTGAGCAGGTCGGCCGCAGCCGCGTGGAGCGCGTCATGCGCCAGAACGGCATTCAGGGCGCAAAGCGGCGCGGGAAGCCTTGGCGTACCACTAAGCCCGATCCGTCGGCGCTTCGCAGCCCAGACCGGGTGCAGCGTGATTTCACGGCGTCCCGGCCGGACGAGAAGTGGTTCGCGGACTTCACGTATCTCAGATGCTGGGAGGGGCTGGTGTTCTTCAGCTTCGTGATCGACGCCTACAGCCGGATGATCGTCGGCTGGCAGTTCGCCAGCCACATGCGCACCGATCTCGTCTTGGACGCGCTCGGGATGGCCCTGCATCAGCGGGCCCCGGGAGCCGACGTTTCGCTCGTGGCTCATTCGGACGCCGGCAGCCAATATACGTCGTTCGACTACACCCAGCTCCTCGACGACCACGACGTCCTCGCCTCTATCGGATCCGTGGGCGACGCCTACGACAACGCGGCCGCCGAGAGCTTCGTCGACAGCTTCAAGACCGAGCTCATCGCAGACCGCAGCTGGACGACGCGCTCGCAGCTCGAGCTCGCCGTCCTGGAGTACGTCGCCTGGTTCAACAACGAGCGCCTACACGAAGCCCTCGACGACCGCCCACCACGAGAAGTCGAGGAACTATACGCTGCGAAAAACCGGGCAACCACACCCACAAAAAGAACATAGGGAACCTACAAAAACGGTCTCCGTGGAACCCAGGGCGGCTCACTGCGGCGAGTAGGATCTGCTTGACCTCGGCCTCCGCTCGGAGGCGAATCGCACCTCGGGGCGTTGCGGACTCGACAAGGCCAACGGCCCTAAGAAGCTTCAGTGCTCGCGACGCGACGCTCTGTCCGAGGCTGAGGCGCGTAACAAGTTGCCCCTGCGTGAGGTCCTCGGTCGAAAGCGCGCGAACGATACGGAGCGCTGTTGGCTCAGCTAGACTCTCTAGGTCAAGCTCTATCTGCCCCGTCGCCCTACCGAGTCGCTCCGCCAAGTCCGCCATCGGAGACCTTCTTTGTCGCCTATTGGCAGCTCACTGGCGGGCTTGCTGGGGGAGGTCTGAGCCATCCTCGGGCCCTGGCACCCCGGTCGCCCCCGGCCCCCACCCGAACCACGGCTCATTACATAGACACTGTTATGTTCGCTGGGCTGGGCGTGCGCCCGAGGTGACCGACCTGCTCACCCCACCCCCACCGCCACCCGCTCGCCCTGCTCCGCCCCCACGCTCTGCTCCCCCTGCAACACGACCTTCAGCGCGCCCGAGTGGGCGGCGTCGGCGAACGTGTCGTAGGCGGTCATCGCGTCCGCAAGCGGATAACGGTGCGTCGCAAACAGGGTCGGATCCAAACGGCCGCTCGAGATCAAGCGCAGCAGCTGCGGGATCGAGAACGTGTCGACCAAACCGGTGGTGATCGTCACGTCCCGGATCCACAGCCGCTCCAGGTGCAGCTGCGCCGCGTGGCCGTGGACGCCGATGTTGGCCACGTGCCCGCCGGGGCGGATCAGGTCGGCGGCGAGCTCGAAGGTGTCGGGGACGCCGACGGCCTCGAAGGCGACGTCGGCGCCGAGCCCGTCGGTGAGCTCCATGATGCGGGCCACCGCGTCCTCGCGGCCGTTGTTGATGGTCTCGTCGGCGCCGAAGCGCTGGGCGCTCTCCAGGCGGCTGTCGGCGAGGTCGATCGCGACGATCCGCCCGGGGGTGAAGAGGCGGGCGGTGAGGATCGCCGGCCAGGCCGATCGGGCCGGCGCCGACGATCGCCACCGTGTCGCCGGGGCCGACGGCGCCGTTGAGCACGCCGACCTCGTAGGAGGTGGGGAGGATGTCGGCGAGGAACAGCACCTGCTCGTCGGTGAGGTGCTCGGGGACCTTGTACATGGAGTTGTCGGCGAAGGGCATGCGCGCGTACTCGGCCTGCAGCGCCGTCGATCAGGTGCCCGAAGATCCAGCCGCCTCCGCCCAGGCACTGGCCGTAGCGGCCCTCCTTGCAGAAGCGGCAGCGCCCGCAGGAACTCACGCAGCTGAGAGCAGCACGCGGTCGCCGGGGGCGAAGCGTGGTTACGCTTGCGCCGACCTCCTGCACGGTGCCGACGGCCTCGTGGCCGAGGATCGTGCCCGGGGTCGTCTCGGGCACGTCGCCTTTGAGGATGTGCAGGTCGGTGCCGCAGATCGTCGTGGTGTCGATGCGCACGACCGCGTCGGTCGGGTCGTGGATCGTGGGGTCGTCCACGGTGTCCCATCCGCGCTCGCCGGGGCCGTGGTAGACGAGGGCCTTCATGTCGGACTCCTTCGGGTCGTGGGACGGGGCTCGTGGGGTGCTCCACAGCGAAGGTACGCCCCCCCGGGCGTCGCGCCATCGGGGGCAACCCCCCTTGCGGGTGCGCACTACTACGGAGCGAGGGACGACCGACGCTGGTCCCGTGGGCCGCGGCCAGCGGCGGGTCCGACCCCGTAGGCTTGCGGCCGTGAGTGAGGAGCCCGAGGAGCCCGAGGAGCCCGAGCCCGTGGCCGCGCCTGAGCCCACAGCCGCACCCGCGGCCACGCGCACGCCGACGTTCGACGAGGAGCTGCTGCTGTGGCTGGAGGACGAGCCGCCCCGCGTGCGCGCCGCGGACTCCGAGCGGATCCGCGACATCGCGGACGAGTTCGCGCACGGCTTCGACGCGCTCGCTGCTGCGCCGCGGCGAGTGGGAGGGCCTGCTGGAGTGGCTGCGCGCGCACCCGCTGGCGGAGGGGCGCGTCGACGCCGAGGACCTCGCGATGCTGCACGTGGTCGACGAGCCGCAGGAGGTGTGCGCGATCGTCGACGCGGCGCACCGGCGCCAGCGCGAGCACGGCCGCCGGCAGTGGCGGCGCACCGCGGGTGGTTGAGGGGCCGCCGGCTGGCTGCCCACGCCACGCTGCGGCCGGCACCCGAGCGGGCACCGCGCCGGCCCGGGCCGGCGGCCTCAGATCTCCTCCGGGCACCATCTCGATCGCGCCGCACGGGCACTCCGCGGCGCAGATGCCGCAGCCCTTGCAGTAGTCGAGGTCGAAGGCGTACGGCTCGCCGTCGGCGCCGGGCTTGAGCACCGCGTTGTCGGGGCACACGCCGAAGCAGTTGTCGCAGGAGAAGCAGTTGCCGCACGACAGGCAGCGGCGCGCCTCGTACAGCGCCGAGTCCTCGTCCAGGCCCTTGACGACCTCCTCGAAGGTGCTCTGGCGGCGGATGTCCTCGAGCAGCGGGCGCACGGTGCGCGGGGCGTCGGCGTAGTACCAGGGGTTGAGCTGCTCGAAGCCGGCGAGCTCGCCGTGCGGCTCGGCGTCCGCATCGGGCACGCCGCGCAGCCAGCCGTCGATGCAGCGCGCGGCGCGGCGGCCGTGGCCGATCGCGACCGCGACCATCCGCTCGCGCGGGCACCATGTCGCCGCCGGCGAAGACGCCGGGGTGCGCCGGTCATCATGCGCTCGTCGACCTGCGACCACGCCGTCGGCGATGCTCGACGCCGGCGAGCTCGTGCGAGCAGCGCGAGGTCGGCGCTCTGGCCGAGCGCGAGCAGACCGTGTCGGCGTCGAGCTCCTCGAACTCGCCGGTCGGCTGCGGGAAGCCGCTCTCGTCGAGCTCCATCCGCTCGATCCTCAGCGTCGTCCGCCGTCGGACGCTCGGCGATCGTCGAGAGCCAGCGGAACGCGATGCCCTCCTGCTCGGCCTGCTGCGAGCTCGCTCGGCGTGGGCGGGCATCCGCTCGCGCGTGCGCCGGTAGACGATCACGGGCTCGGCGCCGCCGAGCCGCCGCGCGCTGCGCGCGGCGTCCAGCGCCGTGTCGCCGCCGCCGTAGACGACGACGCGCCGCCCGAGCTGCGGGCGCTCGCCCTCCTCGAGGCCGTGCAGCAGCGAGACCGCGTCGATGCACGTGCGCGGCGGTGCCGCCGGGGATCTCGACGTGTGCGCGCGACGTGCGCGCCGACGGCGAGGAACGCCGCGTCGTAGGCGCCCTCGCGCATCGCTCGCGGCCGAGGTCCGCGACGCGCTCGCCGCACTCGAGCTGGACGCCGAGCGCGAGGATCCGCGTCGATCTCGGCGTCGAGCACGTCGCGCGGCAGGCGGTAGGCGGGGATGCCGTAGCGCATCATCCCGCCGGGCTTGCGCGGCCGGCTCGCGGATCGTCACGTGGTGGCCGCGCAGCGCGAGGTGGTAGGCGGCGGAGAGGCCCGACGGGCCCGGCGCCGACGACGAGCACGCGCCGGCCGGTCGGCGAGCGGCGGGTCGGGCAGCTCCCAGCCGCGCGCGGATCGCCTCGTCGCCGAGGAAGCGCTCGACGGAGTTGATGCCGACCGCCTCGTCGAGCTGGCCGCGGTTGCAGGCGGTCTCGCAGGGGTGGTAGCAGACCCGCCCCATCACGGCGGGGAAGCGGGTTCGTCGCGCACGAGCGTCCGCCACGCGCGCTCGTAGCCCTCGCCGCCGGACTCGGCCTCGTACAGCCACGCCTGGATGTCCTCGCCGGCCGGGCAGCCGTGGTTGCACGGCGGCAGGCGGCGGACGTACTGCGGGCCGCTCGGTGCGCCAGTCGCCGGTGCGGTTGGCGAGGCTCGAGCCGACGTCGAGCGTGATCGCGAACGGGCGCTCGGCGTGCTCATGCGGCCCCCGCTCACTGCGCGGCCGCGAGCGCCGTCGAGCAGGTCGATCGTCCGGTCGCCGTCCTCGCCGTCCCCGAGCAGGCCGAAGCGCTCGATGTTGCGGTCGGCGAGCGCCTGCAGCGCGCGCGACGACGTCCGGGCGGCCCTCGCCGGCGAAGAGGTGCGCGTAGCGCTTCTGGCGGCGCAGGTACTCCTCGACCGGCACCTGGCGGCGGATCTGCGAGACCGCGGTGACGCGCCCGTCGACGCGCCTCGAAGACCGGGAACAGGCCCGCTCTCCTTGGCCAGCCGCGCGATCAGGACCGTCTCCGCCGGTCGCCGAGCCCCAGCCGAGCGGGCAGGGCACGAGCACGTGGATGTAGCGTGGGCCGTGGAACTCCATCGCGCGCGTCGACCTTGCGCTCGAGGTCGCGCAGCTCGGCGACCGTCGCGGTGGCGACGTAGGGGATCTCGTGCGCCATCGCGATCAGCGGCAGCGTTCTTGCCCTGGCCGAACGCGTTGCCGGGGTGCCCGCCGAGCGGCTCGGTCGTGGCGGTGCGCGCCGCGGGCGGTGTGGCGGCCGAGCGCTGCACGCCGGTGTTCATGTAGCCCTCGTTGTCGTAGCAGATGTAGAGCACGTCGTCGCCGCGCTCGAACATCCCCGACAGGCAGGCGAAGCCGATGTCGACGGTGCCGCCGTCGCCGCCCTGCGCCGACCACGCGCACGTCCGTGCGGCCCTTGGCGCGCAGCGCGGCGGCGACGCCCGGTGGCGACGGCGGGCGGCGTTGGCGAACAGCGAGTGGATCCACGGCAGCCGCCACGAGGACTCGGGGTAGGGCGTCGAGAAGACCTCGAGGCAGCCGGTGGCGTTGGCGGCGATCAGCCGCCCGCCGGTGGCGCGCAGCGCGGCGTCCAGCGCGTAGCGCGCGCCGAGCGCCTCGCCGCAGCCCTGGCAGGCGCGGTGGCCCTTGGTGATCGCGTTGGCGCGCTCGGGGTCGGACTGCACCGCGCGCTCGCCGTCGGTCGAGCAGGCGGCCGCCGACCGCGAAGGTGCCCGTCTGGTAGAAGCGCGTGGGCGCGGGCGTGCTCATACCGGCCCTCCGGCGACGATGCCGAGGTCGCGCAGGATGCTCTCGGCGTGCGGCCCCGGCCGCCCGCCGCCGCGGGTGCGCGCGAGCTCGCGCTCGACCACGTCGGTCCGCAGGTCGAGGAAGTGCAGCGCCTCCGAGGTCGCCCGCGGAGGGCGTCGTCGAGCAGCGCGCGCAGCGAGCGGCGCGTGATCGCGCGGCCGCCGAGGCCGGCGATCACGGTGTGCGTCTCGCACGCCGGCAGCCCGGCGAGCGCGGCGCGCACGTCGGCGCGAGACGATCCCGCCGACGCCGACGGCGAACGCGCGCTCGAGCACGACCACGCGCTCGCGCGCGCGCCAGCGCCGCGCGCAGCTCCTCGAGCGGGAACGGGCGGAAGCGACTTCAGCGCGAGCGCGCCGATCGCGTGCCCTCGGTCGCGCAGCTCGTCGACGACCTCGGCGAGCGTGCCGTACACCGAGCCGAGGCGCGACGCACGACGGTCTCCGCGTCCTCGCTGCGGTAGGCGCTCGAGCAGGCCGCCCGGAGGCGCGGCCGAAGCGCGCGCTCGAACTCCGCCGCGAGCTGCGGGGATCAGCGTCGAGCGCCTGCATCTGCTTGGCGTGCGCGAGGTAGCGCACCTCGGTGAACGCCTCGGGCCCGACCATCGCGCCGATCGTGATCGGGTCGTCGGGGTCGAGCACCTGGCGCGGCGCGAACGGCGGCAGGAACGCGTCGACCTGCTCCTGCGGCGGGGACCTCCAGCGGCTCGAAGGCGTGGGTGAGCACGAAGCCGTCCATGCACACCATCACCGGCAGCGAGAGCTCCTCGGCGAGCCGGAAGGCCTGGACGTGCAGGTCGGCGGCCTCCTGGTTGTCGGTCGCGTACAGCTGGATCCAGCCGCAGTCGCGCAGCGCCATCGCGTCGGAGTGGTCGTTCCAGATGTTGATCGGCGCGCCGATCGCGCGGTTGGCGACCGTCATCACGATCGGCAGCCCGAGCCCCGACGGCGTTGAAGAGCGCCTCGGCCATGTACAGCAGGCCCTGGCTGGCGGTGGCGGTGTACGCGCGCGCGCCGGCCGCGCTCGCGCCGATCGCGACCGACATCGCGGCGAACTCGGACTCGACGTTGACGAACTCGCACGGCTCGAGCTCGCCCGGCGGCGACCATCCGCGAGAGGGCCTCGACGATGTGCGTCTGCGGGCGTGATCGGGTAGGCGCACACGACCTCGGGCCGGCAGCGGGCGACGGCGCGCGCGACGGCCTGGGAGCCCTCGAGCTGCTTAGCCACGCGCGGGCTCCGGGGCCACGGCGTCGCCGGGGCGCTCGGGTGGGGGAGGGGACCCCCCAGGGGGTCGGGGGCGGCGTGCCTGGTGCAGTGTCTGGCGCGCGTGCTCAAGGCATCGCGCGCGGCGGCCCGGTTGCCTGCGCAGGCGCTCCCGGAGAAGCGCTCGCCGATCGCGTGGTCGAGCGAGTCCAGCGACACGAGCTCCGGTGAGCGCGGCCAGCGCGCCGAGCAGCGCGGCGTTGGGGATCGGCCGCCCGAGCCGCGCGCGGGCGAGCTCGCTGGCGGGCACCGTCAGCAGCCGCTCCGGCGCGTGGCGCGCGCGCAGCTCGGCGAGGCCGAGCTCCTCGAGCGTGCGCGTGCGAGTTGATCAGCACGTAGCCGTCGGCGGCGCAGGCCGCCGAAGACGTCGACGTGGTGCAGCAGCGTCGGGTCCTGGACGACGACCGCGTCCGGCTCCGCGATCGGCTCGCGCAGGCGGATCGGCGCGTCGGTCGACGCGGCAGAACGCGACCACCGGCGCGCCCATCCGCTCCGAGCCGAAGCTCGGGAAGGCCTGCGCCTGCAGGCCCTCGGCGAACGCCGCCAGCGAGAGCAGCTCGGCGGCGGTGACGACGCCCTGGCCGCCGCGCCCGTGGATGCGCACCTCGAACACCGGCCCTACTCCCGGGGCGCGGGCGGCGGGCCCGGCCCCCACTCTGCGCCCGGTCCCGGCCGGCCGCGTCCCCGGCGGCCCCGCTCGGAGGTGGGGGAGCGTGCAGCGTCGAGCAGCACGCGCCGCTCGGCCGCGGCGACGAGCGCGCGAGTGCGCGTCGAGCGCGTCGACGTTTACGGAGATCGCGTCGATCCCCGCGCGCACCAGCAGCTCCGCGTACTCGGGGTGCACCGAGGGCGCCTGGCCGCAGATCGACGTCCGCAGGCCCAGCGCGCGGGCGCGCGGGATCAGCTCGCGCAGGTACGCGGTCACGGCGGAGTCGCGCTCGTCGAACGTGTCGGCGAGCAGCTCGGAGTCGCGGTCGGCGCCGAGCAGCAGCTGGGTGAGGTCGTTGGAGCCGATCGAGATGCCGGCGACGCCGAGCGCGGCGTACGCGGCGAGGTTGAACAGCACCGAGGGCACCTCGGCCATCACCCACAGCTCGAAGCCGGGCCGCGCGAGCAGGCCCGCCTCGGCGACCAGCTCGCGGCAGCGGCGCAGCTCGGGGACGGTGCGCACGAACGGCAGCATCACGTGGAGGTTGCGGTGGCCCGCGTCCCACACGCGCGTGAGCGCGGCCAGCTCCAAGCGGAAGACGTCGGGCTCGCGCGTGTAGCGCAGCGCGCCGCGGTAGCCGATCATCGGGTTGGCCTCCTGCGGCTCGAAGCGCTCGCCGCCGCGCAGGCCGCGGAACTCGTTGGTGCGGAAGTCGATCGTGCGGTAGGTCACGGGGCGGGGCGCGAAGCCCTCCGCGAACTCCGTGAGTCCTGCCGCCATGCGCGCGACGAACTCCTCCGTGCGCCCCTCCTCCAGCAGCACGCGGGGGTGCTCGCCGGCGAGCGCCTCGAGCACCATCATCTCCGCGCGCAGCAGCCCGACGCCGTCGACGGGCAGGCCCTGGACGCGCGCCACCTGGGAGGGCTCAGAGAGGTTCACAAGGATCTGCGTCCCGGTCACCACGGCGGCCGTGCCGCCCGTTGCCGCGCCCGCCGCGGAAGCACCGCCGGCGCTCGACGCCGCCGCGGGCACGCTTGCCCCTCCCTCCTCCATCTCCCCTCCAGGACCACCCCGTGCGTCGCGTCCACCGTCACGAGCTCGCCGTCGCGCAGCACGCGGGTCGCGTCGCCCGTGCCGACCACGCAGGGGATGCCGAGCTCGCGCGAGACGATCGCCGCGTGGCAGGTCATGCCGCCGGAGTCGGTGACGATCGCCGCGCCGCGGCGCATCAGCGGCACCCAGTCGGGGGTGGTCATGTGCGTGACGAGCACCTCGCCGTCGCGGAAGCTCTCCGCGTGGCGAGGGTCCGCGAGCAGGCGCACGGGGCCGCTCGCGCGCCCGGGGGCCGCGCCCAGGCCGTGGAGGAGCGCCTCGTGCGGCGCGGCGGCGGCCTGCCCCGCACCCGTCGTGATCGGGCGGCTCTGCAGCATCCACACGGCGCCGTCGGGGTCGAACGCCCACTCGGTGTCCTGCGGGGTGCCGTAGTGGCGCTCGATCTCCACCCCCAGCCGGGCGAGCTCGACCACCTCGGCGTCGGCGAGGACCGGACGCATGCCCTCCTGCGCGTCGAGCTCGCGCGTGCGCGTGCCGCCGCCCGACGCCGGTTCGATCGCCAGCTCCTTCGGGCGCACACTGCGCGTGAGGATCGCCAGGTCGTGCTTGCGCACGACGTATCGGTCGGGGGAGACGGAGCCGGAGACGACCGCCTCGCCGAGGCCGAAGGAGCCCTCGATCACGAGGTGCTCGCGCTCCCCGGTGGCGGGGTCGACGGTGAACATCACGCCCGCGCGCGTGGACGGGATCTGCAGCTGCACGACGACCGCGATGTCCATCTCCGCCTGGCTGAAGCCGCGCTGCCCGCGGTAGTAGATGGTGCGCGCCCCGAACAGCGAGCCCCAGCACCGTTTGACGGCGTCGAGGGTCTGCTCCGCCGAGGGCACGTTGAGGAACGTCTCGTTCATGCCGGCGAACGACGCCGACGCCGTGTCCTCCGCCGTCGCCGAGGAGCGCACCGCCACCGGTGCGCCCGGCCGGCCGGCCACGAGCTCGGCGTGGGCGGCGCAGATCGCGCGCTCCAGCTCCGGCGTCATCGGCGCGGCGAGCACCGCCTCGCGGGCGGCGGCGCTCGCGACCTGCAGCGCCGCGGTGTCCTCGACGTCGAGCCCGTCGAGCAGTTCGGCGAGGCGCTCGCGCAGGCCCGTCTGCGCGCAGTACGCCGCGTACGCGGGCGCGCCGACGACGAAGCCGTCGGGGACCGGCAGGCCGGCCGCGGTCAGCTCGCCGAGGTTGGCGCCCTTGCCGCCGGCGTACTCCACGTCCCCCCGGCCCAGCCGCGCGAAGGGGCGCACCGGCTCGAGGGCCGGCTGGGGTGGTGCGACGGTTGCGCTCACGTCTGCTCCTCTCGGGGGGGGCTGGGACGCCGGTCCGGGGGCGGAGCCGGCACTCACAGTCAACGCCACGGCGGGGCCGGCGGCCAACCGCAGTGCACCGTGAAGGGGCTCGGGGTGGACCCGGAGCCGGGTCAGTAGTTCTTCCCCCCACCGAGCTCTCCCCCGACCGCGCGACGCTGACCTGCAAGCGCGCCCCTATTAACTTCTTAAGGAGATAGAGGGTCGGCTGCAGACGCTGAGGGGGATGGCCGCAGACGCCGAGGGGACGGCCGCAGACGCGGGGACGGGCACGGGTGGCGGTGGACGGGCGGCCCGGCCCCACGCCCGCCCGCCACCGGATGTGGCACCCTTCCCCGGCTCGCCTCGCGGCGCGCCGGCGCGCGCGGGGGGACGCTCGCATGCGCCGCCTCGCCCGTTACGCACTCCTCGCCCTGGCCCTCGCCGCGCTCGCGTGGGGGGTGCTGGCGCTCGCGCTCGGCTCGCCCACGCTCGACCTGTCGAGTGGGAGCACGGCCGTCTCGGTGCCGTGCCTGCCGGCGACGCTCGCGCACACCGCGACGCTGCCGGGCACGGGCGTCGACGTCTCGCCGGAGCCGGGGACGGGGACCGCCAACCCGCACACGCAGCTCAGCTTCCTGGGCGTGCCGGCCACGGCGATCCGCGTGCTCTCGGTCGTCGGCGCCCGCAGCGGCGCGCACGCCGGCCACCTCGAGGCCTACTCGCAGGGCGACGGCGCGAGCTTCGTGCCCCGCGCGCCCTTCGTCCCGGGGGAGCGCGTCAGCGTGCGTGTCGCGCTCGGCGCGGGGCCCGGCGGTGGCGGGGCGGCCGGCAGTGGGGCCGGCGGCGGTGCGACTGGCAGTAGCGCTGGCGCCCGGCAGGTCGCGTACGCCTTCCGCGTGGACACGCCCTACTCGACGGCGCACGTCCCGGAGTTCCCGGCGCCGCCCGCGTCGCCGGCGGACGACCAGAGCTTCTACACGCTGCCCGGCGTGTTCGCGCCGGTTCTGAACGTCACGGTGCCCGACCGCGACCCGGCGGCCGGCGACATCCTCACCACCAACGGCCCGGGGCCGGGCCAGTTCGGGCCGCTGATCTACACCCCGCAGGGCCGGCTCGTGTGGTTCGAACACCTGCCGCCGGGCATCACCGCCGAGGACCTCAACGAGCAGACCTACGCGGGCCGGCGCGACCTGACGTGGTGGCGGGGGCGCGTGCTCTCGCTCGGCTTCGGGCAGGGGGAAGACCTCGTGATGAGCTCCCGCTACCAGACGGTCGCCACGGTGCGCGGCGGCAACGGCCTGCGCGCGGACCTGCACGACTTCCAGCTCGTCCCCCACGACGTGGCGTACATCACCGCGTACAACCCGATCCTCTGCAACCTCGCGCACGTGGGCGGCGCGGCATCCGGGGCGATCGTCGACGTGGCCGTGCAGGAGATCGACATGCGCACCGGCCTCGTGCGCTGGGAGTGGCACGCCCTCGACCACGTCGGCGTCTCGGAGTCGCAGAACTCGCCGTCGCCGGGGGTGCCTTGGGATTGGTTTCACCTCAACTCGATCGACCCCGAGCCCGACGGCGACGTGTTCCTCTCGGCGCGCACCACGTGGGCCGGGTACCAGCTCGAAGGGGGGAGCGGGCGGATCCTCTGGCGCCTGGGCGGCACGCGCAGCTCCTTCGCGATGGGGCCGGGCACGAAGACCGCGTGGCAGCACGACGGCCGCGTGCTGCCGGATGGGGAAGTCACGCTCTTCGACGACGGGTCCAACCCCCCGGAGCACTCCCAGTCGCGCGGCGTGCGCCTCGTGCTTGATCTCGCCCGCCACCGCGCGCGCCTGAGCTTCGCCTACACGCACCCCGGGCCGCCGCTGCTCGCCGCCAGCCAGGGCAACATGCAGACGCTGCCGAGCGGCGCCGCGGTTCTCGGCTACGGCGCGGTGCCCGAGATCACCGAGTACGCGCGCGGCGGCGCGGTGCTGTTCGACGCGCACCTGCCTTACGACATGACCTTCTACCGCGCCTTTCGCCACCCCTGGAGCGGGCAGCCGGCGAGCCCGCCGCAGGTGCTCGCCAACATGAACTCCACCGGCGAAGAGACGGCCGTGCACGCGAGCTGGAACGGCGCGACCGACGTCGCCGCGTGGCGCGTGCTGGCGGGCGAAAGCACCACCTCGCTCGCGCTCCAGACGACGATGCCGGCCAGCGGCTTCGAAAGCTCGACGATCCTCCCCAAGAAGCACCTGTACTACGTCGCGGTGCAGGCGCTCGACGCAGCCGGGCGCGTGCTGGGGACCTCGCCCACGGTCCGCACGATCGGCTACTACGCCTCGCTCTCCTACTGAGCCTGGACCGGGAGGGGGCTTCGGGGGAGGGCCTGCCCTCCCCCGACTGGGGAGCGGGCTTCGGGGGAGGGCCTGCCCTCCCCCGACTGGGGAGCGGGCTTCGGGGGAGGGCCTGCCCTCCCCCGACTGGGGAGCGGGCTTCGGGGGAGGGCCCGCCCTCCCCCGACTCAGTAGCCGGGCGCTTTGGCGGCGGGCTTGTGCGTGGCCGTGCCCGTGGTGGGGGTGCTTGATGTTTTGCCGCCGCACCCGGCGACCGCCAGGGTGGCAGCCAAGGTGGCCAGCAGCGTTAGCATGGCGGCCCATGGCGCCCGTCGCATCGGCTGAGCTCCCGTCGTCGCTGGAGGATTCGGGAGCCCACCCTACCAGCCGCTCCACGTGGCTGCTGGTCGTGTGCTGCGTGGCGCAGTTCATGGTGATCCTCGACCTGAGCATCGTCAACGTCGCGCTGCCGCACATCCAGCTGGACCTCGAATTCACCGCGCCGCAGCTGCAGTGGGTGGTCGACGCCTACGCGATCACGTTCGCGGGCTTCCTGATGTTCGGCGGGCGCGCCGCCGACCACTTCGGCCAGCGGCGCACGTTCGTCGTGGCGCTGCTCGTGTTCGCGCTCGCCTCGTTGGCGGGCGGCCTCGCCCCCGACAAGGGCACGCTGATCGCCGCGCGCGCGGCGCAGGGCTTCGGCGGCGCGCTGATGGCGGCGTGCTCGCTGGCGATCATCACCTCCTCGTTCGCGCCCGGCCCGCAGCTGCACCGCGCGATCGGCGCGTGGGCGGCGATGAACGGGCTCGGCGGCGCCGCGGGGATGCTGTTCGGCGGGATCATCACGCAGGAGCTCACGTGGCGGTGGGTGCTGCTGATGAACCCCCCGATCGGCCTGGCGGCCGCGGCGGTGGCGTGGGCGGTCGTGCGCGAGCGCCGGGGTGGGCGGGATTCTGATCCCGGCGGCTTCGACGTGGCGGGCGCGGTGACGCTCACCGTCGGCCAGATGGTGCTGGTGTACGGGGTGGTGGAAGCGGGCCTCTCCGGCTGGAGCTCGCCCGCCGCGCTCGGGCCGATCCTCGGCGGCATCGCGCTGCTGGCGGTGTTCGGGGTGATCGAGACGCGCGTGGCCGCCGCGCCGCTGATCCCCTTCAAGGAGCTGACCCTCCCCCTGCAGGTCGCCAACAACGTCGTGCTGCTGTTCTCCGCATCGCTCTTCCCGATGTGGTTCGTCAGCTCGCTCTACCTGCAGCAGGTGCTGGGGCTCTCGCCGCTGCACACAGGGCTGATCTTCCTGCCGATGACGCTCATGATCATGGCTGTCGCCTCGCGCGCCGGCCACCTCGTGAGCCGCTACGGCGTGCGCCCCGTGCTCGGCGGCGGCCTCGTGATGCTGACCGGCGGGCTGCTGCTGCTCGCCAAAGTCGGCCCCTCCGGCAGCGGCGTCGTGTACATCATGGTCCCCGGGCTGCTCGCGGCGGCGGGCATCGCGATGTCGATCGTGCCCTCGACGATCGCCGCCACGCAGGGCGCCGCGGTGGGGCAGGCGGGGCTCGCCTCGGGCCTCGTCAACACCTCGCGCCAGGTCGGCGGCGGTCTCGGGCTCGCGGTGCTGGTGACGCTCGCCACCCAGCACACGACGCACCAGATCGGCCACGGCGTGGCGATCCCGCAGGCGCTGACCGACGGCTTCCGGCTCGCGTACCTGATCGGCGCCGGCCTCGTCGGCGCGGCGGCGCTCGTCACGTTCCTGGCCGTCCCGCGGCCCGCAGCCGGGACGGCTGCGCCGGCGCGCCGGCTGGCGGTCGCCGTCGCAGTGGTGCTCGCCGGGTTCTTTGCGCTCGACACCGCGCTCGCCGGCTCCCACGGCGCGCCGGTCGGGGCGTACGTCACGCACGACACGTACTCCTTCGTCACCGAGCCCGGCCTGCGCCCCCCCCGCCTGCACGTCGAGCGGCGGGCGCCCGCCGCCGCGCTCGCGCCCGGGTACGTCCTCACGGCGAACTTCTACGACCTCAACGAACCGCCGATGGTCGGCCAGAGCGGGCCGCTGATCCTCGACCGCGCCCTGCAGCCGGTGTGGTTCCAGCCGGCGCCCACGTCCAAGGTCGCCGCGAACCTCAGCCTGCAGGTCTATGAAGGAAAGCCAGCGCTCGCGTGGTGGCAGGGCGTCGTCACCAACACCGGCCAGACCGAGAGCGGCGAAGACGTGGTCGTCAACCAGCACTACCAGCCGGTGGCGCGGCTGCGCGGCCGGGACGGCTGGGTCCTCACCCTGCACGAGCTCGCGATCTCAGGCGTTGACGCGTGGGTGACCGCCAACCGCAACATCCCGCTGAACCTCTCGCGCTACGGCGGCGCGTACAACGGCGCGCTGATCGACTCCGCGGTGCAGGAGTACGACCTGCGCACCGGCGCGCTGCTGCGCACGTGGGACGCGCTGGCGCACATCCCGCTGAGCGACTCCTACGCCTCGGAGCCGACGAACGGCTTCCCGTGGGACGCCTACCACGTCAACTCGGTCTCCGTCCTCGGCCCCGACACGTTCTTGGTGTCGATGCGCAACACGTGGGCGGCCTACCTGGTGAACGCCGCCACCGGCCGGATCGAGTGGACGCTGGGCGGCAAGCGCTCCAGCTTCTCCTTCGGCCCGGGCGCCGCCTTCCAGTGGCAGCATGACGTGGTGCTGCACCCCCCGGCGTCCTCGGCCGCGGGAGCCCCCTCGGTTGGTGCGGCGAGCGCTTCCTCCGCCACGGCAGGGGCCCCCGCGACCGTCACGCTGTTCGACGACCACTGCTGCCAGCAGACCGGCGGCGGCACCTCCGTGCCCGCGACGGGTCCCTCGCGGGGGCTGGTGCTGAAGCTCGACCCGCGCACCCGCACGGCGACGCTCGCCGCGCAGTACCCCGGTGGGAACCAGTTCGAAACGGAATACATGGGCGACACGCAGCCGCTGCCGGGCGGCGACGTGTTCGTCGGGTGGGGCTCGGAGCCGTACTTCTCCGAGTACTCCCGCTCCGGCCGGCTGTTGTTCGAAGGCGAGCTGCCGCGGCCCGACCTCACCTACCGCGCGACGCTTGCGCCGTGGGTCGGCCTGCCGCTGTACCCGCCGAGCGGGGCGGCCCGCCGGCGCGGCGGTCGCACGACCGTGTACGCGAGCTGGAACGGCGCCACCCTCCTCGCCTCCTGGCGGGTGCTTGCCGGGTCCGGCGGCGGGCGTCTGCGCAGCGTGGCGAGCGCCCCCCGGTCGGGCTTCGAGACGGCGGTCCTCGTGCCGGCAGGCGGCTACACGAGCTTCGCCGTGCAGGCGCTCGCCGCCGACGGCCACGTGCTCGGCACCTCGCTGTCGTTCACGCCGCAGGGTCGCTGAGCGTCACCCCGAGCAGCTCGCCGCGCCGCAGCCGCCGGCGCCGGGGAGCCGCCCGAGCAGTTCGACGAGCGTCGCGATCTCCGCGTCGGAGTAGCGCTCCTCGAAGAGCTCCCGGATCGCGGCGAGGTGCGAGCAGGAGGCCTCGCCCAGCCGGCCGGCGCCGGCGTCGGTGAGCACCGCGTAGGTGACCCGGGCGTCGCCGGGGCACTCGCCCTTCTCGACCAGCCCCCGCTCGCGCAGGCCGTCGAGCAGGCGCGTGACGCCCGAGGGCGTGAGCTGCAGGCTCGCGGCGAGGTCCACCCGGCGCAGGCGGCCGCCCTCCGCGTGGGAGAGCAGCAGCAGCGCCTCGTACTCGTTGACCGTCAGCCCGTGGTCGGCCTGCAGCTGCGCGGCGACCGCGCGGCGCATGCCGGCGTGGCCGCGCAGCAGGCGCACCCACGCGTCCACGGCGGCTGGCGCCTGTGTCTCCTGAGATTTTTGCTCATGCAATAGTTGACTACTCATGGATCTCTGCTAAGGTTGTTGACCAGTCAAGTATACCCCCCTCAAGGAGGCACCATGAGCATCACCGTCGACGCACCCCCCACCCTGCCGGTCGGCACGTGGACGATCGATCCCGTCCACTCCCAGGTCGGCTTCGCCGTCGCCTACCACGTCGGCACCTTCCGCGGCTCCTTCGCCCCGGTCCAGGCGACGCTCGAGGTCGGCGCGGACGGCACCGCCCAGCTGACGGGCTCCGCCGCCGTGAGCGGCGTGCACGTCCAGGACGAGAACCTCGCCGCGCACCTGCAGTCGCCGGACTTCTTCGACGCCGAGCGCACACCCGAGGTCACCTTCGCCTCGACTGCGATCCGCCCCGTCGGCGACGGCGAGCTCGAGGTCGAGGGCGAGGTGACGATCAAGGGCACCACCCTCCCGGTCACCGCCCGCGCCCGCGTCGGCGAGCAGCGGGTGTACGCGGAGCGGCCCTACTTCGGCCTGGAGCTCGAGGCCACGCTCGACCGCACGGCGTACGGCCTGAACTGGAACAACCCGCTGCCCAGCGGCGAGCCCGCGCTCGCCGACGAGGTGCGGGTGACCGCCGAGCTGTTCCTCACGAAGGCGGCGTAGGCCATGCGGATCCTCGCGCTCTCCGGAAGCCTGCGCCGCGACTCCCACAACCGCGGCCTGCTGCGCACCGCGGCCGAGATGTTCCCTGGCGACGTCGACTTCGAGCTGTACGAGGATCTGCGCGCCGTCCCCCTACGACGAGGACGACGACGGCGACCCGGCGCCGGCGGCCGTCGCGCACCTGCGCGCGGCGATCGCCGCCGCCGACGCTCTCCTGATCGCCACCCCCGAGTACAACTCCTCGATCCCCGGCCAGCTCAAGAACGCCATCGACTGGGCCTCGCGCCCGCTCGCAACCAGCGTCCTGCGCAACAAGCCGGTGGCCGTGATCGGCGCGAGCACCGGCGCCTTCGGGGCCGTGTGGGCGCAGGCCGAGCTGCGCAAGGTGCTGGCCGCGACGGGCGCGCGCGTCCTCGACGCCGAGCTCGCCGTCGGCCACGCGCCGGAGCGCTTCGACGCGCACGGCCGCCTCGCCGACCCCGAGCTGCGCGAGCAGCTCGGGGAGGTGCTGGAGCTGCTGCGCGAGGCGGCCGGGGCGCGGGCGGCGGCGGTGGCGGCGTAGCGCAGAGCGGGGCGTATGGGCGCAATCCGCAGCGGCTAAGCTCTATGGCCGTTCGGCCAGATAGCTCAGTTGGTAGAGCACACGACTGAAAATCGTGGTGTCCCCAGTTCGAGTCTGGGTCTGGCCACTCCCCCGCAAAGCCGCACCAGCACTGGCGAGACACGCATCTGAGGACACGCCGGACCCGAGTAGTAGCACCAATGCTACAATGCGTGTGTGTCCGAGGTCTCTGCCCGCGATCTACGTAACCACACCGCAGCCGTCCTGCGTCGCGCCGAGGCCGGCGAGCGACTGTGCGTGACGGTCAGCCGACGGCCCGTCGCGCAACTTGGCCCCCTCGAGCGCACCGCCTGGGTGTCCGGTGCTGCGATGGAACGCGTGCTGCGCGAGGCGCCGGCCGACAGCGCGCTGCTCGACGATCTCGCGCCGCTGCGCGAGCAAACCGTCGAGCCGCGGTGAGCCGCGCGATCCTCGACACCTCGGTGCTGATCGCGCGCGATCAGGGACGCCCGCTCGGATGTGCCCTTCCCGAGGATGTCGCCGTCTCGGTAGTTTCGATCGCCGAGCTCGAGGTGGGAGTGCTCGTGGCCCGCGACGCGCAAACCCGCGGTCGGCGTTTGCGGACCCTGACCGAGGTCCGCTCGCTCAGCGCGGCGCTGCCGATCGACGAGCGCACCGCCTCCGCCTATGCGCAGCTCGCCGCGAACGTGCTCATAGAGGGCCGCAAGCCGCGCATCCACGACACCTGGATCGCCGCTACCGCACTCGTCAACGATGCCGAGGTCTGGACCCAGGACGCCGACTTCTCGGACTTCGCGCAAGCCGTTGGCGTCGTGCGGGTGTAAGGCCGGCAACGGTACCGGCAGCCAACTCTGCTACCCGCTCTGCGACTTGCAGAGCCCTTTCTGCCATCCGAACTCGGGTCATTGGTGCGAGGCGGTGCCCGGTGACAGCACGGGCAAGCCGGCCGCGCTCGCCCGCTCAACAAGCTCTCCGTCGTAGGTGACGATCTCATCCGCACCGACCCTGAGCGCGACGGCGAGGTGGATGGCGTCGTTGGATCGCAGCGGCGCGTGGGTGCCGGCCGCGAGCAGGTCCCCGCGTGTGAGGTCGATGAGGTTCACGGAATCGAGCACGGCCTGCACCGCGTCGAGGTCGATGTCTTGAGGGTGGCGCCCTGCGGCGCAGTGCATCTCAGTGTGCAGCAACCATGAGGAGACGAGCCGCCGGTCATCCCGCGCGGTGAGCTCCGCGGTCAGCGCGTCGGATTGCGGCTCGTCGAGGACGAGCTTCATGGCGGCTGAGGTGTCCAGGTAGGCGATCGTCACCAGCGGCCGCGGACGTCGGCCACGATAGTCTGGCTTGAGGCGGTGCTCTTGCGTCGGACGACCGACCGCAAGCTGGAGGGCGGCTGTCGCGCCTCCCGCACCTGCCCTCGCGATACGAGGTCCGCGAGCGTATCGGTGCCCGGAGGAACGATCAGCGCCGCAACCTGGCCATGATTGGTGACCTGGATCGTCTCCCCATCGGCGACCTTACGCAGGATCTCACCGCTCTGGTTTCGCATCTCGCGGTGTGTGACGGTTCGCATGTCGCACAGCGTAGCACGCCGTTGAGCCGGCGTGGAGGGGAGTGGCGAACTACGCCCAAGGCCCCGGCGAAAACGGAGAGGGAGGGATTCGAACCCTCGAACGAGGTTACCCCCGTTACGCGATTTCCAGTCGCGCCCGTTCAACCGCTCCGGCACCTCTCCAGCCATGGGTCCTGATGCGGCGCTGCGGTCCCTAAGGCTACGACACTCGCGGGGCCGGCGCTGATACGCTCCCACCAATGTCGCTGCTCGCCGCGAGTCCCGCCTTCAGCAAGGACGTCGGCCTGATCGTCACGTTCGTGGGGATCGGGGTGATCGTCAACGTGCTGCTCGTCTACCTGGCGATCCAGATCCGCGGGGAGCGGGCGCAGAACAAAGAGTACGTGGCGAACCGCCGGCGCACGCCGGGGGCGTAGGCCGCCGGCCACGTGGCCGCTGCGGCCGGCACCCCGCTCTACTTCCACCACCCCGCCTGCCTGGAGCACGACCCGCGGGCGCACATGCCCGCGCACCCGGACACCCCCGAGCGCCTGGAGGCGCTGGAGGCGCACCTGACGGCGCGGGGGTGGCTGGGGTGGGAGCGGCGGCCGGCGCCGGCGGCGAGCGAGGCGGAGCTGGAGCTCGTGCACTCCGCGCGCCACGTGGGCGCGATCCGCGAGCTGTGTGCGGCGGGGGGCGGGGAAGTCGATGCGGACACGTACGTGGGCGAGACCTCCTACCGCGCCGCCCTGCATGCGGCGGGCGGGGCGTGCGCGGTGGCGCGCGCGCTGCTGGCGGGGGAGGCGGCGGTCGCGTTCGCCGGGGTGCGGCCCTCCGGGCACCACGCCGAACGGGAGCGGGCGATGGGCTTCTGCCTCTTCGACAACGTGGCGGTCGCGGCCGCGCTCGCGCTGCGGGAGCTCGGGGTGGAGCGGGTGTTCGTGCTCGACTGGGACGTGCACCACGGCAACGGCACCGCGGAGATCTTCCGCCACCGGCGCGACGTGCTGTTCGCCAGCATCCACCAGGCGGGGCTCTACCCCGGCAGCGGGCCGCTGAGCGACGTCGGCTCGGGGGAGGGGGAGGGGTACACGCTCAACCTGCCGGTGCCGGCCGGCTCGGAGGGGGAGCTGTGGCTCTCGCTGCTCGAGCACGTGGTGCTGCCGGCCGCCGCGGCGTTCGCGCCGCAGCTCGTGCTGGTCTCCGCCGGCTTCGACGCGCACGCCGCCGACCCGCTGGCGGGGTGCCGCCTGCGCACCGAGGACTTCGCGGCGATGGCCTGCCACGTGCGCGACGCCGCGGCGGCGTGGGGCGCGCCGCTGGGCGCGGTGCTGGAGGGCGGCTACGAGCCGCGCGTGCTGGCGGAGTGCGTGGCGGCCACGCTGGCGGCGCTCGCCGGGGAGGGGGAGGCCGTCGCGGCGGCGCCGGAGGCGCTGCTGACCTCGCGCGCAGCGGCGGTGATCGGGCACCACTGGCCGCTGTAGGCGGGGCGCATCGGGCACCACTGGCTGCTGTAGGCGGGCCGCCTCACGCGACCGCGCGCAGGTGGCGGTAGGGGGCACCGCGCAGTTCGCGCACGACCGCCTCGACGACGCCCCCCTCGTCCTCCGCGCGGCCGTCGGTGACCGCGCCGATCAGCGCGCGCTTGCGCTCCAGCAGCGTGGCGATCGTCTCGTCGATCGTGCCCGCGGCGAGCAGGTAGGAGGCGTTGACCGCGTCGTGCTGGCCGATGCGGTGGCAGCGGTCCTCCGCCTGGTCGTGCTTGGCGGGCGTCCAGTCGAGCTCCAGGAACGCGACGTTGGACGCACGCGTGAGCGTGAGCCCCTGGCCGGCGACCGCGATCGAGCAGACGATCAGCTGGTTCTCCGCGCCGTCGGGCTCCTGGAAGGCGCGCAGCGAGGCGTCGCGGGCGGCGTGGCCGTCCTGGCCGAGGATGTGCAGCGCGTCGGGAAAGCGCGCGAGCACCGCGCGCTGGATCTCGCGGTGGTGGGCGAACACCACGAGGCGCTCCCCGGAGGTGAGGAAGTCGTGGATCCACGCGAGCGCCGCGTGCAGCTTGCCGCGCGCCGCCAACAGCTTCAGCGCGTTGAGCCGCACGAGCCGTTCGGCGCGCAGCGCCGCGGCGACCTTCGCGTCGAGCTCGTGCAGGTCCAGCGGCTGGTCGCGCAGCCACGCGATCACGTCGCGCTCGGCGAGGCGGTACTCGGCCTCGTTGTCGAGTTGCACGGGCACCACCGCGCGTGTCTTCGGCGGCAGCTGCGGCAGCACCTCGGTCTTCAGGCGGCGCACGAAGCAGCGCGCGCGCAGGTGCCAGTGCAGGCGCAGGTGCGCGTCCCCGCCGCGGAAGCGCCGGCCGAAGCTGGCGCCCGAGCCGAAGTCCTGCAGGCGCCCGATGATCCGCAGCTGCGAGATCAGCTCCGGCGGGCGGTTCATCACCGGCGTGCCCGTCAGCGCCAGCACGAGCCCATCCTGCGGCACCGCCGCGGCGAGCCGCTGCGCCGCCTGGGTGCGCTGCGCCGCGGCGTTCTTGCAGTAGTGGGACTCGTCGAGCACGACCGCACGGGGCGCGAGCGCGCGCAGCTCGCCCAGGCGCGCGGCGAGGATCTCGTAGTTGACGACGGTGACGTCCGTGAAAGGTAAGGGGGTGCGTCTCATGCCCTCCAGCACGCGCACGCCCCGGCTCGGCAGCCACCGCTGTAGCTCCCGCAGCCAGTTGAGCTTGAGGCTCGCCGGGCACACCACCACCGCCGGGTACGCCTCGGCCGCCTGCACCGCCGCGAGCGCCTCGATCGTCTTGCCGAGCCCCTGCTCGTCGGCGAGGAACGTGCGCCGCTGCGCGAGCGCGTAGCTCACGGCGGCGCGCTGGAAGGGTTTCAGCTCGCCCCCCAGCCCCGGGACCTCCAGCGGCGCGTCGGTCGCGGCGGAGAGCGCCACGAGCCCCTCCGCGCGCGCGTGCTCCTCGCGGACCTCCTGCAGCGCCTCCAACGCCGCGGGCTCCACCCACGCGCCATGCGCGTCCAGGAATGCGTCGAGCTCGGGCACGCAGAAGGGGTCGGCGCGGATCGCCGGCAGCCGCGCGTGCTCGTGCGCGGCCGCCCGCTCCCGCCGCCACGGCAGCGCCCCCGCGAGCGCGGCGAACGCCTCCAGCTGCTCGACGTCGTGGCCGGGCGCGAGCACGAACGTCGGCTCGTCGTGGACGGCGGAGAGCTCGAGCGCCGCGGGCGGCGCGGGCCGCCCCTCGCGCAGCGCCCGCGCGCAGCGGCGCGCGGCCGGGGTGACCCAGCCGTGCAGGCCCCCGGCGCTGATCAGCCGCATCGAGCCGATCGTGAGCGGCACGGTCGCGCCGCCGTACACCGTGCTGGCGTGGGCCCGCAGCGCTGCGGGCAGCAGCTCGTGGTCGCCCAGCAGCAGGAAGACCGGCGCCTCGCGCGGGCCGGCGACGTCGACGGTGCCGTGCCACTCGTGGGGGGGCTGTGGCGTTGGTGCGGGGGTGGGGCGGGCCTTGGGAGCTTCGAGCAGGCCGATCAGCTCGCGGCGCGCGCCGTTGGTGAGGCGCAGGCCGGCGTGGCTGCGGCCGACCTCCACCACGAATCTCGCGGTCTGGACGTCGAGCGGGAGCACCGCGCGGCCGAGCGCGGGGATGCGGCGGGCGCCGGGGTGCTCCAGCAGGGCCGCGACAAGCGCGGCGTCGCCGTCGGTGGCGAAGCCCAGCCACCACTCGTTGTCGGGGCGCACGCGGTCGATGACGAGCTCGGCGCGGTCGCGCTTTCTGCGGTGGCGCGCGAGGGCATGGGCAAGCTCTTTGTTGACGTCCGCCTGCACGCTGGCGAAGAGGTGCGCGAGCGCCTCCGCGGTCTCGGGGTCCAGGGGGACGCGCCATGTGCGCGAGTGTGGGTCCCACCGCCGGCGAGGGATCGCGCGCAGCAATTGGCGCAGCCGCTCGTCGTAGGGGAAGGCGAGGGCCGCCTCGTCGTTGATCAGGGTCGCCTTGAGCGTGACCGACATGCTCCCACGATAGGCCGCGGGGTGGATGGTCTAGCGGAAGGCGATGTGGAGCGTCTTGGCGAGCTTGTGGCGGTGTTTGGCGCTCTTGGTGGCGGCCTGGGCCTTTAGAGCTGCGCTTCGCGAGGAATTCAAACCAGTACTTGACGGTCCCTTCGTTCGGGGTCACGAAGCTGGTTACCCAATTACACCCTGGTGGGGCCGGCAGCACGGCCCCACCAGGGTGGCTTACTCAGACACTACGTGTTACACGTCATTTGTTCAGTGAAAGGGCATTTCCGTTAGCTAATAAGATAGCGGTGAAGCCCTGCACATGGCCCTCTTTGCTTCCACCGACAAGGCAGTTGCTCGCATGGGATTCTTTGAATTTGGCAAGGACTAATAAGACACCTGCGGTCACTACACCAGGTCCACCCCTGGTTTCTTCCTCTTCGCCGGTCCCGGACAGGCATCTGTCTTAACCCCGGCGCATTCTACTTCCCACCCGGGTTCGCCGGCGGCCATAGGGCCTTTTTTGATCTTGCCGATAAATTCACTTCCCGACTCTGATATCACTACTTCCCACGGGAGATTGACCCCTCCCACCTGTGTCAGGTTTGAGGTTTTGCAGGATTTGAAGGTACCGGTCCCTTCGGCTGTGCATTCTGTTGACGGAGATGGGGCCTTGGCTTCTGTGACTATGAGTACATTGCCTTCGACTAACCCCCGGCCGCCTTTGACCACAGGACATTTCACTATGACTGCGCCGCCCAGTTCGCCCTTTGCGTCTTCCAGTCTCAACGAAAGGGCTACGGCCCTGACTGAGTCCGATTTAGAGCCAATGGCAACCGATTCCCATTTGCCCGTACCGCTTGCTTCGGAACACTGGTTGTTTTTGTATTTCGTGTTACCGGCGTTAGTGCCTTCTAAGCACAGTAACCATAATGCTGTTGCATTGGCGGTCCCCGCCAGCGCCATGCTCATCATGAGCATCGACGCAAGGCAGAGTCCCGCGATCTTGAGGAACTTCATGTCTACAAACCTCCTAAAGTTTGGGTTTGATCTTGCTTGGACAAACCTCCGACCGGAACAACGATCAAAGGCTCATTCAGTATTACAGTACGCGCTTGCCGGCGACCCTACGCCGGCCGGCCGGAGCCCGCAAGCGCGCGCTAGCGGGCCGGCCCCCCACGCCAGTCAGCTCCAGATGTCTCCAAGCCCCGCGGAGTAGCCCAATCCCCTACTCTACGCTGCGGCGCCCCCGCGAGCCGCCGAGGTACGGACAGTCGCCTGGGAATGGTTCTAGCGGAAGGCGGCGTGGAGGGTCTTGGTGAGCTTGCGGCGGTGTTTGCCGCTACTCGGGGTGAAGGTGAGGGTCACGTGGGTGTGGAGGCGGCCGGCGTGGCGCTCGTTGAGCTTCAGGGTGAGCGCGTCGCGGTGTTTGGCGCTCTTGGTGGCGCTGTGGAGGCCGCTGCTGCCGGTGGCTCGCAGGGTGCCCGCCGCGGGGACAAGAACTTCGAGGGTGAGGGTGTGGCCCTTTATGTGTTTGGCGAGCACCGTGAGGGCGTAGGGGCAGCCTTCGACTTCGATCTCGGTTTTCTGATTGATCGTGTCGCCGTTCTGGGCCTTCAGCGTGGTGGGCATCACGAGGTTCTGGGCGCAGAGGTTGCCGTGGGCGGCGAGCGCGGAGCCGGGCTGTTGGGGCAGGATGAGTTCGAAGCTGGAGAAGGGGACGTCGGGGGTGGCCTTGAAGGTGGAGCTGGTGATGCCGTTCTTGATGAAGGTGTCGCCGACGAGTTCCACGGTGAGCCCGTATCCCTGTAGGACGATGACGAGGTTGGGGAAGGCTTCGCTGCCGTTGGAGACGAAGTAGGCGGGGCCTTCCAGGGGGACGGGGAGGACGGGGGTGTGCACGACGGCGCGGCCGACGACGGAGCCCGCGGGGCAGCCTGCGTGGTTGGCGGCGAACTGGGCGGCGGTGCAGGCCTTCTGCAGCGTGGAGAGGCGTGAGGGGAGGGGTTTGGGGAGTTCGACCTTGACGTAGGCGATGTTGGCCTGCTTGCCGATTGAGTTTGCGGGGTAGGTGACCTTGGTCGTGAGGCTGGCGCCGTCGGCCCGGTTGGTCTTGCCGTTGGTGGAGACCGTGAAGGTGGGGGTGAAGGCGAGGTTCGCGCAGTTGGCCATCTGGAAGGGGCTGGTGGCGGTCACGGACGCCCAGTCCGCGGGGTTGGCGGGGTTCGCGCCGCCGCCGGTGATCGTCTCGGAGACGGTGGCGGGCTTGCAGTTGGTGGGGTTGAGGATGAAGTGTTCGCGTTCGATGTAGATGTGGATTTCGCGGACGTGCACGACGATGCCTTTGATGATGTGGGGTATCGGTTCGGAGCTCGCGGCGTCGACCTCGACCTGGGCGGTGGTGGGGTCGAGCTTCAGGCCGAAGCGGATCACGACCGTGCCGAGGTCGAAGGGGCCGACCTTCGCGCTGGAGACCGATACGAGGGAGAGGGGGTCGCCGCGGTAGGCGCCGGCGAGGTACACCCTGCCGGCGGTCTGGGCGAGGGTTGGGCCGACGCCGGCGCTGACGATCGTGTGGCCGACTTCGCTTGCGGCGGGGCACGCGGGGTGGGTTTCGGCTTCGGCCCCGCTCTGGGCGCGGGCGGTCTGGATGTCCGCTTCGGGGCACTTTTCGACGCCGTTCAGGTTGCCCGTCAGGCCCGGCGGCATGGTGGAGGAGAAGCCGGTGATCTCCTGTTCGCCGTCCTGGCGCGTGATCTTCAGGTAGAAGGGGGTGTATGCGCCGGCGTTGGCGTGGATCGGGTACGCGAGGACCGCGGGGTTGAAGGGCGGGGTGCCGCCGGTGGGGCAGGGGCCTTCGCGGACGCCGTGTTCGATGAGGAAGGGGTTGGTGCTCACGAGCCTTGGTTCCAGGGGGGCGGACCAGGGCGTGAGTTCGGCCTGGGCGCTGTAGGCGCCGCAGGCGGGGGGCTCACCAGCGGCGCGGTCGCCCCGGGCCGGAACTTCAGCACGAAGCGGTCGAAGGGCGCCTGGGGCGTTTCCTTGAACGTCGTGACAAGCTGCCCCGTTTCAAGGTTGGGTTCGATCTTCCCCGCGACTTTGATGACCACGCCTCGTTCGGGGTCACGGGCGACGACGTAGAGCGCGAGCAGCGTTCCGTCCGGGTGCCCCTGTTCCGGTTCGGGGAAGGGGTTGTCGTAGGGGGTCGCGACGTAGACGGCGCCCGTAAGTTTTTCCGAGAGCAGCGGCGTTTCGATTTCGACCGTGCCGATCTTTGCTTCCGGGGGGCACCCTTCGCCGGGGTGCGAGAAGGCGGTCTCTTTTGCGTACCGTTCGGGGCTGCAGGAGCCCAGGCCCGAGCCGGAGGATGGGTTGATCGTCATGCCTTCAGGCAACGTCACCTTCGAGTCCTTCAGATCGGACGCCGAGAGCGATTCCGGGTCTTCCCAGGTCTGCGGGACGCTAACCGTGGCGTCCAGGCCGCTCGGGGATTCCGCGGAGGTGGTCGTTGGCACCGCTTCGAAGGACGGCGAGAAGGGGTCGCGTTCACAGCCGGTGATCGGCGGTATTTCGGTGCTCGCCGACGGCCACTTTTCCAATTCCGGTTCCCCGGTCGTTTCATTGACGAACTGTTCGCTCCACGAATCCGCGTACATCGTCGCGAGCTCCCCATGACCCGTGCACGACGTCGGGTTGGTCAGGAACGGCTTGACCTGGATGTTGACTTCCTCGCCACCTTCATGAGTGATATACGGCGCGTGCCCGGTTTCCACGGCTTCGACCAGGCCGCGCTGCGGGTTATGCACCGCAGACGCAGGAACACCCCAAACAGTGACCGAAATATCGTGCGGTTCGCCCAAATCCTCGATACTTGGGCTCGTCACCGTGATACCCGTATCCGAAGGACGGACGCTGACGGGCAAGATCTGGGTTATCCCAGCGACATCAAAGCCGAGCGTCGCGGCGACACCCGCATTCGACGGCATGCTATACACCGGGCCGGTATAGTGAATATTCGTACGGTGAGGTTCCCCCAAGACGAAGCTGATGACACCAACCTGCGAATCAGCAGGACATTCCACACCCCCCTGCGGGCTTTTGGCAGCCAACTGCGCATCCGAACACGTCGGCACCGCGATCGCGCTACCGAGAAAACCCGCCGGCAGATCCACAATCGTCGACTTCACATCACTAAACGTCGCTTCTTCACCATTCACTTCATACTCGAAGTTGAACGTCGTCGTCAGATCCGCATGCGCACCCGCCTGGTAATCAGGAACCGGCGGCTTTTCAGGGCCTTCAGGAGAAGGCACGGTCGCAGCGATATGAAAACTCCCCGGTTCAATCGCAAACGGATGCACAACTCTCGGCAACGCACCACACGACGCCGGCACCACCACAAACACCACCACGCACGCGAGAACCGTGAGCAGATGCAGGCGAAAACGCGTCATCGTCCGCTCCTCCGCAAAGACCTGCCCCTTCCGCCACGCACGCGCCTTGCTCCCCCTCTCGCTCGCCCGAGCTTGGCGTGCTTCGCTTTCGCCTTCCCAGACTTGCCCTTCGTCTTCGTCTTCGTCTTCTTCTTCGTCGCGTGCGGCGGCGCGGCGTTCATGTGCGCGTTGCCCGCTTCGACCGCGGGCAGCAGCGTCTGCGTCGGGTCGCCCGGCGCGACCTGCGGCGTCGAGCACGCATCGCCTTCGCATTCGGCCGGGGCCGGCGGGGGCACCGGCCGGCCGCCACCGATGCGAGCGTCGTAGATGTCGCCCCCTTGGTCTGTGTCCGTCGGCGCGAGCTGCGAGTGCGTGCCGATGAACACATCCCGGCCCGAACGCCCCACACCAAGCAGCACGTTCTCCGTGCCATCGATACCGTTCGTGATCAACGCAAGACAACCCTGCACCCGCCCACAGCCATCAACCCCATCCCGCCGCCACTCATACACATCCGACGTAGGCGAAAAATATTCCGCGAACAGCCCGGGCACGATTTCGCCGTTGATGTCCTGTGACACCAGCGCGTTGGGCGTATCGAAGAAGACAAAGTTCCCATTTTCCGAGGCCGGCGACGCGAGCGGCGAAAGGATGTAGCCTTCTGGCCCATATTCAGGCATGTACACGCTGAGCTGTTGCGGTTCGGGATCGTACGAGGACGCGCATGCAATGCACTGCACCATGTCTTCGGCGCTGTCATAGCGGTAGACCTGTGGGACCGCTGGGTTGGCGCCCCCGGTCACGCCCTCCACGGAGTTCACGTTGAAGTAGAAATCACCTCCGTCGGGACTGACGTAGAAGCCACCGTTGTGGTTGCCCTCGTTCTGAAATGAGACCGCGACAAAGCTCATCGTTTCGCTCGATATGTCGTAGCGGTAGATGTCGCTCGCGTTGGTCGGCGCTTCAGGTGTCAGCGGAGTGCCGACAGCTTCGAAGTAGTAGACGTTCCCATTTTCAGAGAGCGCGTGCTTCGCGCCGAGAGGGTCGCCCTGCAGCGAGAAGAGGGGCTTTGCCAATCGTGTTTCGGTGTCGTAGGAGAAGTATTCCAACCCACCCGCCCCCAACTTGGCGAGGAGAAGGCGAGTGCCTTCAGGGTTCGCGCCTTCAAAGATGTAGTTGCCGATGTCGACCGTTTCTTTGCCATTCAAGCGCATATAGAGCTCGATATTTGGCGTGCTTCCTTCGTCTTCTAGTCGGTAAATGACTTGTTCTTCTCTACTGGGGCAGCCACGGGGATACGCTTCGAAGAAGATCCGCGAACCGTTGGACGACACCGCGTTGACGCTCCCGGATTCAACCGAGATTCCCCTGTTTTCGTGGCCCTGGCCCTGGCCGCGGTTGCCACCGCCTTCGCGACCCTGGACCGTCTCAGCACCACATGTGCCGATGGTTTCGCCGTCGGTGTAGACGTTGACCTGGCTGAGATGCCCACCGGAGTACTCGTAAAGATCATAGCCAAGGTAGTTTCCGAATTCACGATTCTTCGTTGTGCCCGTCGGTTCACCTGGGATCACTTCATGGTCCGGCGATTCGATCACCGCCACAGACCCATCACGCGACTGCGCAGCCCAATGGCCCCAATGTTCTTCTTCGTTTCCTTCCCCTTCCGTAAAATCAGACCCGACGACCGTGTACGGACCGCCCGGCGGACCCAGTGCGTACTTGATTTCCCGCGAGCTGTTGGCATTCGATACACTCAAATACTCTTCCACCAGTGCCTGCGAAAGATCGGGCGTATCGAAAGTCCGGCCGGTTTCAGTGCGAAGGGACTTGCCTCCAATCAGCGGCTGGGGGTACAGCGAGGTCATTGCCCACCCCGCAGGCGCACGGGTGAACAGGTAGGAGTTCTGGCCAAAAATGGAGCCGCCGACGTTCGGTCCCCACTTCGCCGGCGTGGCCTGAAAAATGAGATGTTCCCCGTCGATTCCCACAACCGCGTGCTCCTGAAAGCTCAGGCCATAATCAAAGATGTCCTCGGCGCCTTCCTTGTTCGCTGGGGTGACCTGCTCGTACGCGCGGCAGTCGGGCAGCTGTGCCGAAGAGCCAGTACGTACCGCGGCATTGGGGCACGCCGGTTCCGTTTCAGGCTCGGGCGCCGGGACCGTCAATGTCCTCACCGTCGAGCTGTATTGCGGCTCACCCTTGAACTGCGCTTCATTTTCGACGGCCAAGCGGTAGTGGTAGATTTCACCCGCAGGCAGTTCGGCGGGGATTTCCTGCCATACAAGTCCCCCTCCACTTGTTTCGGCCGGGTTCGACTTGGTGGCGCTCGTCCACGCCCCTTTCTGAAACTGCGCTTCGTTGAGGAATTCAAACCAGTACTTGACGGTCCCCCCGTTCGGGCTCACCATCCCGAACACCGACAGCTTGCCTTCGGCGTCGACGGTGTGCACAGCGTCGGCTTCGGCGGTTGGCAACGTAGCGGCGCCGGCAGAGGAAACTCCCACCGTCAGAGTGGCCATCACAGCCCATAGTACGGCAAGTACAACCCCAAGCCTACGCCATCCCATCATGTACGCCCTCCCGGCGACTTCATAAAGCTGGCTACCCAGTTACGCCCTGGTGGGGCCGGCAGCACCGGCCCCACCAGACTGGCTTACTCAGACACTACGTGCTACGCGTCATTTGTTCAGTGAAAGAGCATTCCCGTTAGCTAATAAGATAGCGGTGAAGCCCTGCACATGACCCTGCCCATTTCCGCCGACACTGCAGTTGCCTGCATGGGCTTCTTTGAACTTGGCAAGGACTAATAAGACACCTGCAGTCACTACACCGGCTGTGCCTTTGGTTTCTTCTTCTTCTCCTGGCCCGGACAGGCATTTGTCTTCAACCCCGGCGCACTTTACTTTCCACCCGGGTTCACCGGCACCGTCCGCTTTGATCTTGCCGACAAATTCAGTTCCCGATTCTGATATCACTACTTCCCACGGAAGATCGGCTCCTTCCACCTGTTCCAGTGACGAGGTTTTGCAGGCTTTGAAGAGACCGGTGCCTTCCCCTGTGCATTCTGTTGACGGAGATGGGGCCTTGGCTTCTCTAACTATGAGTTTGTTGCCTTCGATTAACCCCCGCCCGCCTTTGACCACAGGACATTTCACTATGACCGCGGCGCCCAGTTCGCCTTTTGCGTCTTCCAGTCTCAGCGAGAGGGCTACGGCCTTGACTGAGTCCGATTTGGTGCCAATGGCAACCGATTCCCATTTGCCTCCACTTTCCGTTTTGGCGCACTGGTTGTTCGAGTATTTGCTTTTCTGCGAGTTCGAACCTTCTAAGCACAGTAACCATAATGCTGTGGCATTGGCGGTCCCCGCCAGCGCCATGCTCATCATGAGCATCGACGCAAGGCAGAGTCCCCGCGATCTTGACGAACTTCATGTCTACAACCTCCTAGTTGGGTTGATTTTGCTTTTAAACCTCGACCCGAACGGCGGTCACGGCTCATTCAACATTACAGCATACTTTGAAAGGTTTGTCAAGAGCTACCCATAGCACCTCCTAACGACAGTGGGATCAGAGTATTAGGCGCGGCGATGAGATCGCCAGACGTGTCTCCAACTCGTCTCAGGCCCTGCCGTCTTTGGGATGGCCCCAACAGACGGTATGACGAGGCGCCTACCACCAACAGTACCCCGGCCGGCCGTAATCGAAAAGCGCCCACCGGCCGGCGGCGACCCCCAGCCGCCCTCCGATGACGGCCGCCGACCAGCCAAGCCGCGGCAATCCCTACTCCCAGCCACGGTTTCCGGCCCATCGCGCCCCGCCCCGGGGTGGACCCCCGCCGCCCAGGCGATCCCCCGGAATCACTCCCAGATGTCTCCAACCCCCGCGGAGGCGTCCAAACCCCAACCCCACGACCGCCCGCCGCGCCCCGAAAGCCCTGCCCAAACCTGGGGAAAGGCCCCCGCGCCGCCGCGAGAACGCCCTCCCCTATCCCCCCCCTCTCTACCGACCCCCGCGCGCGATCCGTCGTAGATCGATCGTGGCGTCGTAGAGGGCGGCCTCGACGCCCTACTCCAGCGCCACCTCGCGCAGCGGCCGTCCCGAGGCGGTGGCCTCCTTGACGATCGCCGTCGCCTTGTCGTAGCCGATCGCGCCGTTCAGCGCCGTCGCGACGGCGAGCGTCGCCCCCGGCCGAGGCGTCGGTGCCCGGCCGGTTGGCCTGGATGCCGTCGACGCACTTCTCGGCGAAGACGCGCGTGGCGTGCCGACAGCAGCTGCAGCGACTGCAGCAGGTTGCGCGCGATCAGCGGGATGCGCACGTTGAGCTCGAACTGGCCCTGCATGCCGCCGACCGTGATCGCCGTGTCGTTGCCGATCACCTGCGCGGCGACCTGGAGCACGACCTCGGGGATCACCGGGTTGACCTTGCCCGGCATGATCGAGGAGCCCTTCTGCAGCTCGGGCAGGAAGAGCTCGCCGATGCCCGCCCGCGGGCCGGAGCCCATCAGCGCGAGGTCGCCGGCGATCTTCGTGAGCGAGACCGCGATCACCTTCAGCGCGCCCGAGAGCTCGACCAGCGCGTCGCGGTTGGCCTGCGCCTCGAAGGGGTCGAGCGGGGCGGCGATCTGCCGCAGGCCCGACTCCTTCTTCAGGCGGGCGCGGACGCGCTCGGCGAAGCGGGGGTGGGTGTTCAGGCCCGTGCCGGTCGCGGTGCCGCCGAGCGGGATCTGGCCGACGTGGACGAGGGCGGAGCTGATGCGCTCCTGGCCGAGCGCGATCTGGGCGGCGTAGCCGGCGAACTCCTGGCCGAGCGTGACGGGGACGGCGTCCATCAGGTGCGTGCGGCCGGCCTTGACGACGTCGGCGAAGGCGCTGGGCCTTCTTGGCGAGGGAGCGCTCGAGCTGGCGCAGCGCCGGGCAGCAGGTCGCGTCTGGGCGGCCTCGAGCGCGGCCAGGTGCACGGCGGAGGGGAAGACGTCGTTGGAGGACTGGCCCATGTTGACGTGGTCGTTGGGGTGCACGCTCTCGCCCGCGAGCGTGGCGATCACCTCGTTGGCGTTCATGTTCGTCGAGGTGCCGGAGCCGGTCTGGAAGACGTCGATCGGGAACTGCTCGTCGTGCGCGGCCGGCGGCGATCTCGGCGGCGGCGCGCTCGATGCGCGTCGGCGCGGCGCTTGTCGAGCAGGCCCAGCTCGCAGTTGACGGCGGCGGCGGCGCCCTTGATCCGCGCGAGCCAGTGGATGACCGCTACCGGGACGGGCTCGCCGGAGATCGGGAAGTTCTCGATGGCCTTGGCGGTCTCGCCGCCCCACAACTGCTGCTCGCTCATCTGGTCTCCTTGGCTCGACGCTTGCGGGGAACCCTATCCGCAGAAGGCGAGCAGCTCGCGGGTGACGGCCACGGGGTCGTCGTAGGCCATCAGGAAGCCGGTGCCGGAGAGGATGCGCAGCTGGGCGTTGGGGAGCAGGCGCAGCGCCTCTTCGGCGCCGGCCAGCGGGTGCAGGCGGTCGCGGTCGGCCCACAGGAGGAGGACGGGCATGCGCAGCGCGGATACTGGTCGAGCAGCTCCGTGCGGGGGGCGCGTGGCCAGCGGCGGGCGAGCTTCGCCCAGGAGCGCGCGAGGTTGGGGTTGCCGGGGACGTCGGCGAAGGCGTGGCGCAGCAGGTCGCGGGCGGCGGGCTCGCCGCGGGCTGAGAGGCGCTGGCCGAGTGTGGGGGTGAAGACGTGGGGGGCGGCGTGGGCGAGGAGGCGGTCGAGCGCCCGGGATCGCGCCGGCGCGGGTGGCCAGGCGCCAGGCGGTGTGCAGGCGGGGGTGCTCGTCGGGGCGGTGCAGGCGGGTGGGCATCAGCGACGAGGCGGGCGGGGGCGAGGCCGCCGAGGGCGACGGCGCGCAGCGCGATCTCGGCGCCGAGGTCGTGGCCGGCGAGCAGCGGGCGGGGGCCGAGCACGTCTGCCGCGAAGCCGTCAGGACCTCGGCGAACCAGTCGAGCGTGTAGGGGTGGCGGGGGCGGTCCTCGGAGTCGCCGTGCAGGGGGAGGTCGGGGAGCACGACGCGGAAGCGGTCGGCGAGGGGGCGGGCGATGGGCTCCCACTCGAGGTGGGAGAGCCCCGCGGAGTGCAGCAGCGCGAGCGGCGGGCCGGCGCCGAGCTCGCGGTAGGCGACGCGCGCGCCGTCGGGGTGGTGGTAGAGACGCAGCCTCGTCGGTGCGCGGTGGGGCACCCGTGAATCGTAGGGCGGGCTCGCGGGGGCCGGCTCGCGGGCGGCCTGGCTCGCGGGTGGCCACCGGGCGCTCTAAGGTTCTTGCCTTGTCCGGAGATCTGGATCTCAGCCGCCGCTCGGTGCTCGTCACCGGCGGCAGCCGCGGCATCGGCGGCGCGATCGCGCACCGGCTGGCGGAGCTCGGCGCCAGGGTGACCGTGCTCGCGCGCGACCGCGGGCGGGTGGAAGAGGCGGTGGCGGAGCTGCCGGGGGAGGGGCACCGCGGGCTGGCGCTCGACGTCGGCCACGAAGCGGGGTGGGTGGCGGTCGCGGAGGAGGGGGCGCTCGCGCGGATCGACGGGGTCGTGACGGCTGCCGCGGCGCTCGCGCCCGTGGGGCCGCTCGGGTCCTACGCGCCGGAGGAGTTCTGGGAGACGATGCGGGTCAACGTGCTCGGCACGCTGCTGGCGGTGCACCACTGCCTGCCCTCGTTGGAGGCCGCGCGCGGCGCCGTGGTGCTGCTCGCGGGCGGCGGCGCCACCTCGCCCCAGCCGCGGTACGACGCGTACGCGACCTCGAAGGCCGCCGTCGCGCGCCTCGGGGAGAACCTCGCGCTGGAGCTCGGGCCCCGGGGGGTGCGCGTCAACGCGGTCTCCCCCGGGTTCGTCGCCACCGAGATCCACGCCGCGACGCTGGACGCCGGGCCGGAGCTCGCGGGCGAGGGGTACTTCGCCTCCACGGAGCGCCAGCTGGAGGGGGGCGGGGTGCCGGCCACGCGCGCGGCCGAGCTGACCGCGTTCCTGCTCGGCGGGGGCGCCGCGGGGATCGCGGGGAAGTTGCTCAGCGCGCCGTGGGACCCGTGGGAGGAGCCGGAGTTCCAGCGGCGGCTGCGGGAGGAGCCGGACCTCGCGACGGTGCGGCGGATCGACGACCACTTCTTCACGGTGAAGTCTCAGGAGCGATGAGCGAGGCGGCGAGCGCATGGCGGGGCACGCGTGTGCTCTGCACCGGCGCCCAGGGGTTCATCGGCTCGTGGGTGGCGGAGCGGCTGCTGGACGAGGGCGCGGAGGTGCTCGTGCTCGACCGGCCGCCGCGCGAGCCCTCGCGCTACCGGCTGCGCGGGCTGCACGAGCGGTGCGTGCCCGTGGCGGCTTCGCTTCAGGACGAGACGTCCCTGCGCGCCGCGCTCGACGGGCACGGCGTGCAGGCCGTCTTTCATCTCGCGGCCA
Source organism: uncultured Solirubrobacterales bacterium (assembly GCA_963821775.1). Taxonomy (GTDB): domain Bacteria; phylum Actinomycetota; class Thermoleophilia; order Solirubrobacterales; family Solirubrobacteraceae; genus Palsa-744. The sequence goes on from CAWGFB010000004.1 coordinate 745,669, forward strand.
CGGCGCTCGTCTCCTCGGCGGCGGACTCGCCGGTGGGGGCGTTCGAGGTCAACGTGCGGGGGACGTGGAGTCTCCTCGAGGCCTGCCGCACCGCGGCGGAGCCGCCGGCGAGGGTCGTGGTCGCCTCGACCGACAAGGCGTACGGGGCGCACGAGGAACTCCCCTACCGCGAGGACCACGCGCTGCGCCCGCGCTACCCCTACGACGCCTCGAAGGCGTGCGCCGACGTCATTGCCCGCTCCTATGCGCACACGTACGGGCTGCCGGTCGCGGTCACGCGCCTGGGCAACGTGTTCGGCGGGGGGGACTTCAACTTTTCGAGACTGGTCCCCGGCACGATCAGGGCGCTGCTCGCCGGCGAGCGCCCGGCGATCCGCTCGGGTGGCCTGATGGAGCGGGACTGGCTGTACGCCGAGGACGCCGTCGAGGCGTACCTCGCGGTCGCCGCCTCGCTCGACCGCCCGGCGTTGCGCGGCCAGGCGTGGAACGCGAGCCTCGGGCGGCCGGTGAGAGTGGTGGAGATCGTGCGGCGGCTGGTTGAGGTCTCTGGGGTTGACGTCGAGCCGGAGATCCACGGCCACGGCACCCCGCACGGTGAGCTCACGCGCCAGTGGCTCGACTGCGGGGCGATCGCCGCGGAGCTGGGGTGGGCGCCGCAGTGGGACCTCGAGCGGGGGCTGCGGGCTACGTACGAGTGGTATGCGGGTCAGCCCGCGGCGATGAGATCGGTTGTGGGGGGCTCACGGGGGGAGCCTGCTCCCCCCGTGCCAGCCAGCGCAGTGACTCGTCCAGCCGCCCCGCCGCCACCAGCTCCTTGACGCGCGCGATGCGCATGAACCGCGAGCTCTTGAAGTCCGCGATCGTGAGGCCTTCCGCGCGGTAGGCCGCGAGCATCTGTTCCACGCTCGCGCGCACCGTCCACGTGGGGTACAGCTCCGGGAACGCCTCGCGCAGCTTCGCGAAGCTGACGCGGTAGCTGCGGCGGTCGGGGCCTGCGCCCGTGGCTAGCGCCACGCGCGAGTCCGGCACCGTCTCCTCGACGATCCGCGCGACGTCGCGGATCTGGTAGTTCTCCTCGTCGGCGCCGACGTTGAAGGCCTCCCCGTGCACCCGCTCGCGGGGGGCGGCGAGCAGGCCCACGAACGCGCGCGCGATGTCCTCGATGTGCACGAGCGGGCGCCACGGGGTGCCGTCGCTCTGCATCAGCACCTCGCCGGTGGCCAGCGCGAACGCGGTGAGGTTGTTGACGACGAGGTCGCCGCGGTGGCGGGGGGAGAGGCCGTGGGCGGTCGCGTTGCGCAGGAACGTCGGGCTGAAGTCATCGTCGGCGAGCGCGCCGATGTCGCGCTCGGCGTACACCTTCGACTCGCCGTAGGGCGTCACGGGGTTGAAGGCCGCGGACTCGTCGCACTCCTCGCCCGCGGCCCCGTACAGCGAGCAGGAGGAGGAGAAGAGGAAGCGCTCCACCCCCGCCTCCCGCGCCGCGCGGGCGAGCGCGACCGAGGCGCGGTGGTTGACCTCGTACGTGCACTGCGGGTTGAGGTCGCCGATCGGGTCGTTGGAGAGCGCGGCGAGGTGCACGACGGCGTCGAAGCCCTCCAGGTCCGCCGCGCGCACGTCGCGCACGTCGCGGCGGATCGCGGGCACCGCGGGCGGGGGCGGCGCCGCCGGGCCGAAGTCGCACCCCTCGTACAGGTACATGTCGAGGCCCGTGACCTCGTGCCCGGCGGCGAGCAACTGGGGGTGCAGGACGGAGCCGATGTAGCCGTGGTGGCCGGTGAGCAGCACGCGCATGGGTGTGAGACCTCTCTACTCGCTCGGGGGGGTGGGGGCGGGCGAGCGCGGGGAGTCTACCCCCGCGCCGGGTGGGTCCCACTCGCGCTCGCCGTGGTGGAAGATGACGTAGCGGAAGAGCAGGAAGTTGCAGCTGGCCAGCAGCGCCATGGTCGCCACGTAGACGGCCTCCGTGGGCAGGCCGAGCGCGCCGGGCAGCACCGCGATCGAGACGGCTGTGATGGTGTACTGCGTGACGGCGAGCGCCAGGTAGCGTGGCAGTTGGTGGCGCACCGGCAGCGTGAACTCCTCGTGGTGGGCCCACACGAACACGCGCTGCAGCGTGAAGTGCAGCGAGACTGAGACGACCCAGCCGATCGGCAGCGCGACCTCGAAGGGCAGGCCCACGACTTCGGCGAGCACCGTCGTGACGGTGAGGTAGACGGACGCGACGAGCCCGCCGGCGAGCAGGAAGCGCGACCCCTGGCCCGTGAGGTTGTGGGAGCGCAGCAGGTGCCCCGCCGGCAGGCGCGTCGCCGCGCGGTCGAGCAGCGCGCCGGCGGGGCCGCGCACGGCGGGGGTCTCCTCGAGCGCGCTCACGCTTCCTCCTCCCACCCGTAGCGGGACTCGACGATGTACTTGGGCCGGCGGCGGGACTCGTCGTAGGTGCGCCCCACGTACTCCCCGATCACGCCCAGCGAGAGCAGCTGGATGCCGGAGAAGAACGCGATCGCGATCACGACCGTGGGGATCCCCACCGGGAAGGAGGTGCCGAGCAGCTTCAACACGAGGTACAGGAGCGCGAACAGGAACGCCAGGCCCGAGAGCCCCACCCCCGCGAGCGAGATCAGCTGCAGCGGGTAGCGCGAGAAGCCGATCACGCCGTTGAGGCCGATCAGCAGCGAGCCCCAGAAGCGGTTGTACTTGCTCGCCCCCGCGGCGCGCGGGTCGCGGTCGTAGAGCACCGACGTCTGGCGGAAGCCGACGAGCGCGACCAGGCCGCGCAGGAAGCCGTGATGCTCTTCGAGCGCCAGCACGTTGTCGACCACGCGCCGGCTGAGCAGCCTGAAGTCGCCCGTGTTCGGCGGGATGTGGACCTCGCCGATGCGTGCGATCACCGCGTAGCCGACGCGCGCCACGATCCGCTTGGGCAGCGTCTCCCCCGCGCGGCTGCGCCGCTGCGCGTAGACGACGTCGTACCCCTCGCGCCAGCGCGCAACGAGCTCGGCGATCAGCTCCGGGGGGTCCTGCAGGTCGCAGTCGATCACGACGACCGCCTCCCCTCTGGTCGCCTCCAGCCCCGCGAGCGTCGCCATCGGCTGCCCGAAGCGGCGCGAGAAGCGCAGCGCCTTCACCCGCCGGTCGCGCGCGCGCAGGCCCAGGATCAGCTCCTCCGTGCGGTCGGTGCAGGGGTCCACGGAGAAGATCACCTCCCACGGCAGCCCCACGTCGTCGAGCACCGCCGCCAGCCGGCTGTATGCCCGCTCGACGTTCTGCTCCTCGTTGTAGGCGGGCACCACGACACTCAGCCGCGCCTGCGGGGCGCGGCCGTTGGGTAACGGCACGGGCGCGGGGCGCAGGGTGGTGTCCTGCGCCGGCGGCGCCCCCGCCGGCGCAGGCACGGAGCGCAGCGTGGCGTCCGGCCCGCTCATCACATCCCCCTCCCAGCCAGCTCCGCCCCGGCGGTGCCCTCGCGCCAGGTGTGCTCGTGGGCGTCGAACCACTCCAGCGTGCGCACCGCCCCCTGCGCGATCGTCAGCCGCGGTCGCCAGCCCAGCGCGTGCAGGCGGGTCGTGTCGAGGTCGATCAGGGGGGAGTCGCCGACCCACCCGCGCGCTCCGCCGGTGCGCTCCACGCGCGGCGCGAGGCCGAGGTGCGCGCAGAGCAGCGCCACCGAGTCCTCGACCGTCGCCGTTTCCTCGTGGCCGACGTTGTAGACGTGCGCGCCGGCCTGCCCGCCGTGGCGCGCCACCGTCGCCAGCATCGCGTCGAGGCAGTCCTGCACGTACAGGTAGGACTTGCGCTGGCGCCCGTCGCCGAGCACGCGCAGCCGCGTCGGGTCGCGCCGCAGCGCGCGGTAGAAGTCGAAGAGGTGCCCGTGCGTATAGCGCTCGCCGAGGATCGACACGAGCCGCAGGATCACCCCGGTGAACCCGTACCCGGCGGCGTAGGCGGAGATCAGCCCCTCGCCCGCCGCCTTCGAGGCGCCGTAGAGCGAGGTCTGCACCGGGTAGGGCGCGTCCTCGGGCGTGGGGAACACCGTGGGCTCCCCGTACACCGACCCCGAGGAGGTGAAGAGGATGCGTGAGACCCCATGCGCGCGCATCCCCTCCAGCACGGCCGCCGTGGCGAGCGTGTTCTGCTCCAGGTCGCGCCGGGGGTGCAGCAGCCCCTCGCGCACGTCGGCGTGCGCCTGCAGGTGGAAGACCCACTCGCAGCCGGGCAGCGCCTCCGCCAGGGCCGCGGGGTCGCACACGTCCCCCTCGATGAGTTGCACGCCCGGCCGCGCGAGCGCGTCGGCGAGGAACTCCCGCCGGCCCGTGGCGAAGGAGTCGAGCACCGTCACCTGCACCCCGGCCGCGCTGAGACGATCGACCAGGCTGCTGCCGATGAACCCCGCGCCGCCGGTGACACATGCGCGCACCATCGTTTACAAGGTGAAGCCGGCGGCGAGCGCGTCGCCGTGGAACATGCGCACGGTCTCCAGCGAGTACTGCTCCAAGTCCTTGCCGAGGCAGTCGAGCTTCCGCAGCAGGTCGTGGGTGATCGTGATGATGTGGCACCCCACCTGGTCGGCCTGCACGAGGTTGAGGATCTCCCGCGGCGAGGCCCAGATCAGCTCCGCGCGGGGCGCCGCGGCCATGATCTGCACCGAGCGCGCCATGATCGGCAGCGGGTCCACGCCCGCGTCGGCGATCCGCCCCGCGAACACCGAGATGCAGGAGGGGGCGCCGTCGTGGACAGCCTCGGTGATCGTCTCGACCTGCGCGGGGGTGAAGAGGGCGGTCACGTTGACCTGGATGCCCTCCTCGGAGAGCTCGCGGACGAGGGGGGCGAGGGACTCGCCGCGGGTCGTCGTGACCGGGACCTTGACGTAGACGTTCTCTCCCCAGGAGGCGATCAGCCGCGCCTGGCGCGCGATCTCCCCCGGCTCGTCGGCGAACACCTCGAAGGAGATCGGGTGTCTGGTGACCTCGTCCAGCAGGCGGCGGGCGAAGTCGGCGTACTCCGTGAGACCCGCCTTGTGCATCAGCGTGGGGTTCGTTGTGAAGCCCTGGATGCGGGGGTCGGCGGCGAGCGCGAGGATGCCTTCGAGGTCGGCGCCGTCGGCGAAGATGCGCGTGGAGATGCGGTCGAGCATGGTCGGGGGCGACCATACGGCGAGTCGCGTCTGTGGAACAAGGGGGTCGAGGTGGCGGGGGGTGGGGGGTGGGGTTCGTGGTGGGGGGCGGGGGGCGGGGAAGGTGTGGCGGGTGCTGGGGATGGGGCGGGGTGAGGCTGGGGAGTGCGGGGGGCGGTGGCGGTGGGCACCTCGGGGGTGGTGTCTCTCACCGGGCAGCGCGGGCCGGTGGCTCAAAGCAAAGGGGCCGGGAGCGCGTCCTTGCGCCCCCGGCCCCGGATGCCTACCTACAGCGGTCTACGACTACCGCAGCGTGACCGACTCGCTGCGGATCGTCGTGTGCCGGCCGCTCCCGCTGATCAGCGTGAGCGTGTAGCGGCCCGCACCGAGCGAGCGCAGCGGCGAGAGCCGCAGGCTCAGGCGCCCGCCGCTCTGCACTGCGGCGCCGGTCGCGTAGACCGAGCCGTGCCGCGAGAGCGTCGCCCGCGCGGCGAGGGCCGAGGTCGTGAAGGAGACCGAGCCCGTCACGGTCTTCGTCTTGCAGTGCTTCTTCCTGCCCTTCTTCGTGCACGTCACGAGCTCGACCTTGCCGGGGGCGCCTTCTTTGCCGGCAGGGCCTTCTTTGCCCGCGGGGCCTTCTTTGCCGGTGGCGCCGGCTTTGCCTTCTTTGCCTTCTTTTCCTTCCTTGCCTTCGGCGCCATTGGTGCCGTTAGTACCGTTGGTACCGTTTTTGCCCGGTTCGCCTTTGACTCCTTTTTCCCCTTTTTCACCGATATTGAGGAAGACGGCGTAGACTTCGGTCGCGGCTTTGACTTCGACTTCGCAGGTGGTCGCGGTCGCGTGCTTGCACGGACCGATCCAGCCGGCGAACGTGGTGCCCGGTTCCGCCTTCTCTTCGAGGGTCACTTTGCCTTCGAAGAGATGCGTGCAGGTGCCGCTGGTTTCGGTGCATTTGCTGATGTTGGCGTTTGGTATCGTCGAATTGACTTCGCCCTTGCCGAGGACGATCACGGTTAGCGGGGATTCTTTCGATACAGCAAATTCCGCCGCCGGTTCGACCGCTGATTTGGGCATTGTGAATTCGCACGTTACACCGGTCTGACCCGTCGCGTTCGTGCACGTCACGCCGGACCATTTGACGAACACCGAGCCGGCGCCCGCTTTCTCGGTCAGCGTAACAGTCTTTGTTTCCTTCTGGTTTTCGATGCAGTTCGCACCGCCGGCTTCCGTGCATTTGCTGATCACGGCGCCGTTGACTTCACCGTTCCCGGTGACCTTGACTTCGACAGGGAATTCGGTGAGCACTGGTGCCGTGAAATTGGCTGTAACTTCCTTGGCTTCGCTCATCGTCACTTCGCATGCGCCGGTGCCCGAGCACGCACCGCCCCAGCCTTCGAAGGTGGTGCCTTCCGGTTTCTCTTCGAGTTTGACTTTTTCTTCCGGGAATTTGTGTTCGCACGTTGCACCACAGTTGATCCCAGCGGGCGTGGAGGTCACGACGCCTTCAGTGGCCCCGGTGCCTTCCTTTTTGACCTTCAGCAGGAATTCTGTCACCGGGGGACCGCTAGCGTAGATCGCCCCGAGCCCTTCGGCTCGGTTGGACGCGTACACTTCGTGCGTTTTTTCATTGATCCCGATTCCGAAAGAGCCCGCAGCGCCAAGTTCACCAGCACCGAACTTTTCCATCAGCACTTTGCCGCCAGGTTCATACTCGGCGATTTCCGTACCCCCGCCCTGGCTGATGAACACGTTGCCAGTTGACTGGTCAACAGCGACTGCATTCGGTGTTTCGTTCGTGATTAGTTCAGGGGTCGTACGTTTGGCCGCTGGATACAAAACGACTTCGCCCCCTTCTGTATCGACATACACGTCGCCGGCGCTGTCGGCAGCGATGCTGTTCATGCTGCCGGACGCGGGCCCAGCAAATGAGCCCAGGAGCGTGCCCGTGGAGCTGTATTCCAGGATTTCGTGTGTGCTGCGCAAGGCCACAAACACATGATCGTTCGACTGCTGAACCGCGACGCCGGTTGCTTCCGCGGCGGTGACCTGGCCGCCCGTGCCAAAACCCGCTTCCAGTTCCCCGTTTGGCTTGAACTTATCAAGCACGCCTCCTGTGAGGTCCGCCACGTACAGATCGCCGGTCGAGTTTTCAACCGCGTCCCACAACGGCAGTTTGAATTCTTTGCCGCTCGGCGCTTTGAACGTCGCTCCCGCTGCTCCTGCGGCGGTGAACTGGAGCACCTCGGGAGTCGGTTCGTACACCACTACATATACATCGCCTTTTGTGGCTCCGGACAGCTGTCCACCGCCACGCCGATCGGTTCTTTGAACGTGCCGGCCGTACAGAACGCCGGCGTGCCGAGTTTCGAACAGGTGTTTGCGTAGCCCGCAAACGCGGGGGCACTCGCAAAGGCAAGTCCCCCGATCAATGCACAACAGGTCGAGACCACCGCGAGCGCCATCCGACGCATGCGCCCCGACGCCCTACCACCATCTCCGCCGGCCGTTGGCCGGTCTCGCTCGGGGTCCCGTGCTCGGGAACCACATCTTGCTACCTCTCGCTCCCGCATTCCATACTCCCTTCAACTGTCGTTTGGGTGCCTGTCCCCTGCGGACGCACCCTCCCGACCGTCGGCACGGCCGAGGCCGCGGCTTTGGCCGGGGGGGTGTGGCGCTGCTGATTGTAGGCGTTGGGACGGGTCCGACGCTATGCACCCCGTTTATGGGATTGGCATTGCGGCAGGTCGAGCAGCGGCTTCCGCTGCGTGGGAGCGTACATAGGTGTCGTTTTCGCCACGGCAAAGCGGGTGCTGAGTGCGGCGGCGGAGATCCGCAGGCGCATCCGTTGGGGCGCGTCCGGAGCACGCTGGATGGGCCCGCGACGGGTGTCGTCTGATTCGGATAGAGCGAATAACAGGCGGAGCAGCCAACGCCCGGCGCCCGGGGTCCAGCTCACGAGCGCCAGCGGCCGGGCGAGGCTCTGGTCGACCTCGACGCGCACCTCGCGCTCGGCGTCGCCCAGTAGCACGACGCCCTCCGTCATGCCGAGCCCCTGACGGCAGGACACGAGCGCCGAGACGGGGGCGCCGTGGTCGAACGGGGGACCGGCGATCCGGTGGCGCTCGAACGCGGAGCCGCCGTTGTGCGTCGCGTACCACAGCGTGCGGGCGTCGAACGCCTCGGGGAGCAGCGTCACGTAGCCGAGCCGCAGCGAGCCGAGGGGGAGCTCGCGCCAGCGCAGGGTCCATTCAAGCTCGACGCCCCCAGGGTCCAATGCGACCCGCTTCTCGATCGGGCCGAGCGCGGTCGGGATGCGCGCACGGGCGTAGGAGCGCCCGCGCTCGTCGCGGCCGATCTCCGGGCGCACGCGCTCCAGGTCGGTGACCTTGTGGGCGAGCGGCGGCTCCTGCACGAGGTGCCCGGAGTAGAAGTCGGCGCCCAGCTCGATCGTCGGGAAGTAGCCGTGCTCGAGCGTGCCCAGCAGCGCCCGGTCGCCGACGCTCGCGTCGGTGAAGGCCGCGATCGCCAGCCCGCGGCGGGGATTCAAGCGCACCGTGAGCGGTCCGGCGCGCAGCTCGACCGCGTCGGCGCTGCTTACCGCTGTGCCGGACGATTTGTCGCGGCCCGCGCGAGCCGCTGGCGCGCCGCCGCCGGGCGCTGGCGCCCACCGGCGCTCCACCTCCTCCAGATGCTCCAAGAGCGCGCTCCAGCGCAAGTCGGTCACGTGAGTGCGGAAGTCGCTCGCCCACAGCTCGCAGAGCGTGCGCCACGCCTCCGGGTCGGTGCAGCCCGCTGCGTGCAGCCGTGCGTAAAGGCGCCAGCAGCGGGTGTTGATGCCGACGTCATCGCGGCCGGTGACGGCCCAACGGCTGATGTTGTACTTGTCCTGCTTCTTGACGGGGACCGGCTGGTCGGGGGCCTCCAGGGTGAGCTTGTGCCCGGCGCCAGGGGCGCCGAGCAGGCGCAGCACGTCGGAGGGCAGCGCAGGCACGCCGACGCCCTCCGCGCGCAGCGCCCGCAGGCCCGCGGCGATCCGCTCCCACTCGTCGCCATCCAGCTCGGGCTCGGCGGCGAAGCGGCCTGGGCGGTGGTCGAAGACCTCGGCGTCGTTTGCGTACAGCATCAACGCTCCGCCGCCGAGCGCCTCGCCCTCGCGCGCACGTGCACGCACGTACTGGGTGTAGCGATCGAGCCCCACCTCGCCGTGCGCGAAGCGCTGGAACTTCTGGAAGGCGATCGACTCGCTCCACACGACCGGGATCGAGGCGCCTCCCCCCACCGCCCGCTGGGGGTGCAGGCGCCGCTCGCCCGGCCACTCGGGGTGCGAGCGGTAGGCGTTGTCCCAGTCGACCACGATCGCCTCGTAGCCGGCCGCCAGGTAGAGCGGCACCAGGCCGGGGGAGTAGGCCTGCTCGCAGACGAGCGCGACGCGCGGGCTCGCGCCGAGCAGCTCGGCGTACGTCTCGCGGCCGAGGCGCAGGTTCCACACATTCACCTCCGCCGGCAACAGCGGTGCGGCGCACTGCGCGTGGGCGCTGCCGACGAGCTCCAGGCGCCCGGCGGCCAGCAGCGCGCGGGCATCCTCGATCCAGCCGGGGTCGAGCGCGGCGATCCGGCGCAGCGTCCAGCCGGTCGCCTCGAGCGCGATCGGAAAATCGGCCTGCTCCACCAGCTCGAGCGCCGGGCGGTAGCAGCGGCGCACGACCTCCGCCTGATCCTTCTCCTCCAGCGAGGAGAAGGCCAGGTTGAGGTGGAAGAGGCACACCAGCCGCAGCACAGGCGCCGCGCTGCGCTCAGCGGCCAACGAGGGCCTCCGTCGGCCAGCGGCTCGGGTCGAGCAGCCACTCCGGCAGCGCGGGCGCCGGCAACCGGAGTGCGCGCGCCGCCGCGTGGAAGCTCGCGGCGCCGTCGAGCAGCGCCGCGAGCTCGCGCTCGTCGCGCGGGCCGAGCAGCGCGCAGGCGACTCCCGGCCGGGTGGCCACGAACGCGACCGCTGCGCCCGCCAGCTGGGCCCAGGTCGCGCCGAACGCGCGGCGCGTCTCATCGGCCGCGCCCGCCAGTGGGGCGAAGGGCCCGCCCAAGGCACGCCCCGCGGGGCTGAGGACGCCATGCAGCAGCAGCGAGCGCGCGACGACCGAGGTACGGGCGGCCGCCGCGGCGGGCAGCACGCGGCGCTCGGGTCGGCGGTCGAGCGCGCTGTAGGGGATCTGCACGACGTCGATGCCCGGTGCGGCGATCGCCGCGAGCGCGTCGACCTCGCCGTAAACGGTTGCGCCGACGCCCACGACCAGCCCCTCCGCGCGAAGCTCGGTGAGCGCCTCGACGACCGGCCCGGCGCGGAGCACCGCCGCCTGCGCGTTGTGGATCTGCAGGAGGTCGAGCCGTTCGCGGCGCAGCGTCCGCAGGCTCGCCACGGCCGAGGCGCGCACGTGGCGGCGGATCTCACGCGAGGAGAGCGCCTCCCAACCGGTCGGAGGGATCGCAAGCTTGGTGGCGATCGCGCACTCCTCGCGCCCGACGAGCGCAGCCCCGACGAGCGCCTCCGCGTCCCCGTACGCCGGCGCGGTGTCCACGAACCGCACGCCGCGCTCGACCGCGGCCAGCAACGCGCGCTGCGCGCGCCCGCGGCTTGGGGCCGGACGCGCGGCGCCGGGTGCGCCGTAGGGGCTCGCCAGCGCGGCGGTGCCGAGGCCGAACACAAAGTTACGCTCGTCGAAGAGGTGCACAACTCCCGACATCTCGACGGCGATGGTACGGGCTGAGTCCGGCGCGGACCAGCGGCTCCGACGTGCCACCCGCGCTTGCGCCGGTGTGTTCAGCCGCATATATTCCCCTTCGGAATGCGGGTTGATTGGAACTTTTTGAGCATCGGCCAGCGGCCACCGGCGACCGCATGAGCCTCCACTGGGCGCCCTGCGACAGCGGTCCCCGGGGCTGCTCCTCGCCCGCGCTAACCGCTCACCGTCCATGTCCGGTCTGCGGCTCGCTGGCGGCGAGGCCCTTCCTGGAGTTGGCCGACTACCAGTTCTACACGGACGATCCCGACCTCCCCAAGCGGGCGACCGTGCGCGACGTCGAGTGCGAGAGCTGCTTCGCTGCGTTTCTCAATCCGGTCTACACGGACGTCGGCTTTCAGATCCTCTTCGCCCAGGCCGAGCGGTCCTACGGCGCCGAGGCGCGGCACGTGCAGGAGCAGATCGCGTGGATGACCGAACGGGAGCTGCTCGGCGTCGGGGCCAGGGTGCTGGATGTGGGTTGCTACGACGGCGGCCTGCTCGCTCTCATGCCGGCGGGCGTGCGCCGCATGGGCGTGGACGTCGACGCGACGGCGATCGAGCGGGGACGCCGGCGCCTGGGCGCCGCGGCGGAGCTCGTCCACAGCGACTTCGAAAGCCTGCGGCTCTCGACCGCCCCCGACCTGATCGTGATGCTGCACGTGCTTGAGCACCTGCCGCGGCCAGTGCCGACCCTTACGGCCCTGCGCAAGCTCGCCCACCCGGAGACCAGGCTGGTGGTCGAGGTGCCTGTCCTCGAGGGCCATCCGACGAACGACCTGGTCGGCTTCTTCACGATCCAGCACGCCACGCACTTCAGCCGCCGCTCGCTCGCCAACTGCCTTGCGCGCAGCGGCTGGCGGGCCGTGGAGTGGGCGCACCAGCCCGACTACAACGGTGATCGCGTGCTCTGCGCACCGGCCGACCCTGAGCCCGAGGTGGCGGGCGACCCGGCCGACCCCGCGCGCGTGCGGGAGGCGCTCGTGCGCTGGCACCGGGCCGTGCTCGACGTCATGCGCGCGCTCGAGGCGCTGCGCGCGGCCGACCGCTGCGTCATCTGGGGCGGCGGCACGCACGTCGAGCACATCCACGCCGCGACTCCCTTCTTCCTGAGCCGGCCGCAGCGCGAGTACGTGATCGTGGACGGCGACGGCGCCAAGCAGGGCCGCACGTGGCGGGGCATCGACATCAACCCCCCCGACGCGCTCGCCGACCACGACGCGGCCGGCGTGCCCGTGCTGGTGTCGAGCTACGGGAGCCAGCCCGAGATCGCGCGGGCCGCCGTGGAGCTCGGTGTGGACGCTGCGCAGGTGTTCACACTATACGACGAGGTGAACGTATACTGACGATCTCATACCGGCGACCGGGGCCCGCGTGCTGAGCGACAAGCGGGCGCTGATCACCGGGTCCTCGCGGGGGATCGGCGCCGCTGCTGCACGGCTGGCGCAGCGGTACGGCGCCGCGGTCGTCCTCCACGGCAGGACTGAGTCCTCGCCGCTCACGGCACTTGCCGCCGAGCTCGGTTGCCCCTTCGTCGCCTTCGACGCCGAGGACCGGGAGGCGGCCGCCGAAGCGCTGCGTGGGGTGGCGGCGGCGCACGGCACGATCGACGCGCTGATCAACTGCGTTGGCGGGGTCGTGCCCGCCCCCCTGCTCACGCTGCGCCCCGAGGAACTGCTCGCGGACTACCGCAGGAACCTGGTCACCGTGGTCAACGTCTGCCTGGAGGCGGTCCCCCACATGAGCGACCCGGGCCGGATCGTCAACGTCTCCTCGATGCGCGGCATCCCCGAGGCCGCCTCGCCAAGGACCACCGCGTACTCGGCCTCGAAGGCGGCGCTGATCGGCTTCTCCGTCGCGCTGGCCAAGGAGCTCGCGCCGCGGGTCAGCGTGAACGTGGTCTCCCCCGGCATGACCGTCACGGACATGGCGCAGACGTGGGACGAGCGAGTGTGGCGGCAGGCCGCCTCGGGCCTCATCGGCCGTCCGGCAGAGCCGGAGGAGGTCGCGGAGGTCGCGCTCTTCCTCGCCTCGCCGCGGGCGTCGTACGTCAACGCCCAGAACGTCTGCGTGGACGGCGGCTACCTGGTGGCCGGCAAGTAGGTCGCGGCGCCATCGCCTCCCGGCGGCGCCATCCCTCAGAGGCCGGGCTGCGTCAGCGCTTCAGCGATGCGAGCGGAACACCACGCCGGGCGCGCGCCCCTCCAGCTCGGCCTCGACGTCGCCGCGGGCGTGGGCCGCCTCCATGCGCGCGAACGCCGCCTCGACCACCTCCAGCGTCCGCGCGACGTCGGCCTCGCTGTGGCTGTAGGTCGTGAAGATCGGCCCGCCGAAGAGCACGCCGCGGCGGTGGCACTCCTGCAGGAAGAGGCCGCGCAGCGCGGTCGAGGGGCGGTCTTCGTCTTCTCCGGCGGGGTCATAGAAGGCGAGCGCCGAGCGCGGCGGGTTGCCGGCGAGCTCCACGCCGAAGCTCACGCCAGCGGCGAGGCGGGCGATGCCCGCGCGCAGTCCGCGCCGCGTGCCCAGATGTGCTCGAGTGCCGGCTCGGTGCTGAGCACCTCGAGCGTCGCCAGCGCGGCGGCCAGCGAGACGGTCTCGCCCCCGTAGGTCATCGAGAAGAAGACCTCCTCAAAGGCCCGCATCGGCTCCTCGCGGCCGACGACCGCGGCAAGCGGGAAGCCGTTTGCCATGCCCTTGCCCAGGCAGGCCATGTCGGGCAGGAAGCCGTAGAGCTCCTGCGCCCCGCCGAGCGCGTAGCGGAAGCCGGTGACGATCTCGTCGAGCACGAACAGCGCGCCGTGGCGGTGGGCCGCCGCGAGCGCCCCCTGCAGGTACCCCTCCTCCGGCGGCTCGCCGGGGATCTCCATGATCACCGCCGCCGTCGGCTCCTGCGCGAGGGCCGCTTCGAGCGCGGGAAGGTCGTTGTAGGAAACAGCGCGGATCAACTCGCGGTTGGCGGCGGGGACGCCGCCGGCGCGCTCGGTGGAGGCGATGTACCAGTCGTGCCAGCCGTGGTAGCCGGTGGCGATCACGCGCTCGCGGCCGGTGAGCGCCCGCGCCGCGCGGATCGCCCCTCCCGTCGCGTCGGCCCCGTTCTTGGCGAATCTGACGCGCTCGGCACAGGGAACGAGCTCGACGAGCCGCTCCGCGAGCTGCACCTCGAGCGGGTGCATGAGCGTGAAGGTCGTGCCCTCGCGCACCTGCGCGATGGCCGCCGCCGTGACCGCGGGGTGGTCGTAGCCGAGCAGGATCGGCCCGAGCGCCATCGGGTAGTCGATGTACTCGTTGCCGTCGACGTCCCACACGTGGGACCCTTGGCCGCGCCGCAGGAACTTCGGCGAGACGCCGTCGACGAACTGCGAGGGCGCCTTGCTGAGCGTCTGCGTGCCGCCCGGGATCACGCGCAGCGCGCGCTCCCACAGCGCCTCGGAGGCGGCGAGCGGCGGGGCGGCGACGGCGGCGGAAGTAGTCACAGTCTTTGGAATGGTTCTTATAATACCACCTATGACTTTAGTGCTCGTCACCGGTGCGGCGGGCTTCATCGGCTCGCACCTGAGCGCCCGCCTCGTCGCGGAGGAGTGCCGCGTGCTCGGCGTGGACGACTTCAGCCCCCACTACGAGCGCTCCCTGAAGGAGCTCAACCTCGCTCCCCTCGCCGATGAGAGACGCTTCGAGCTGCTCGAGGCCGACCTCGCGCTGGCCGACGTGGCGGGCCTGCTGGAGGGCATCGACGTCGTTTTCCACCTGGCGGCGCGGCCGGGAGTGCGGGACTCGTGGAGCGAGTTCCCCGACTACGTGCGCGCGAACGTCAACGCCACGCGCGCGCTCTTCGACGCCTGCGCGGCGGCCGGCGTGCGCGTCGTGTTCGCCTCCTCCTCCTCGGTCTACGGCAACTCCCCCGAGCTGCCGGTGTCCGAGCGGGCGGCTCTGCGCCCCATCTCCCCCTACGGCGCCACGAAGGCGATGACCGAGATGCTGGCGGGCGCCTACGGCGAGGCGCTCGGCCTGGAGGCCGTGGGCCTGCGCTACTTCACCGTCTACGGCCCCCGCCAGCGGCCCGACATGGGGCTCGCGCGCTTCGTCGAGGCGGCCACGGCCGGCGAGCCGCTGCACGTCTACGGCGACGGGTTGCAGCTGCGCGACATGACCTACGTCGGCGACGCCGTCGCCGCGACCATCGCCGCCGCGCGCCACGGCCGCCCGGGGAGCGTCTACAACGTCGCCTCCGCCGCGCCGCGCCGGCTGCTCGACGTCCTCGGCGAGCTGCAGGAGATCCTCGGCACGGAGCTGCGGATCGAGCACGAGGAGCGCAAGGCCGGCGACGTCCGCGACACGTGGGGCGACATCGAACGGGCTCGCAGCGAGCTGGGCTACGAGCCGCGTATGCCGCTGCGCGCCGGCCTGAAGCTACAGGTCGCCGAGGCGTCCCGGCGCCGTGCCGCGTTGGCGGTCG
Source organism: uncultured Solirubrobacterales bacterium (assembly GCA_963821775.1). Taxonomy (GTDB): domain Bacteria; phylum Actinomycetota; class Thermoleophilia; order Solirubrobacterales; family Solirubrobacteraceae; genus Palsa-744. The sequence continues at coordinate 761,009 of CAWGFB010000004.1, forward strand.
GCTGATGGCCCGCCCCGCGACCCGCTTTATCGCCGAGATCGGTTCCAACCACAACAGCGACCGCGACCGCTGCCTGGAGCTGGTGGACGTCGCTGCCGCGGCCGGCTGCGGCGCGGTCAAGCTTCAGGTCTTCCGCGTGGAGGACCTGTTCGCACCCGAAGCGCTTGCCAGCCACCCCCACCTCGCCGCACGGCGTGCGTGGGAGCTGCCGCTGCAGCTGGTCGACCTGACCCGCCAGCGCTGCACGCAACACGGCCTGGAGCTGTGCGTGACACCCTTCGGCCTGTGGGCCGTCGAGGCGCTCGCCGAGCACGTCGACTGCTTCAAGATCGCCTCCTACGAGCTGCTGTGGCACGAGCTGATCCGCGCCTGTGCGGCGACCGGCCGGCCGCTGATCATCTCGACCGGCATGGCGACCCTCCAGGAGGTCGCGGCGGCGGTCGCGGCGGCGCGCTCCGCCGGCGCCGAGCCGCGGCTGCTGCACTGCGTCTCCGGCTACCCGACGCCGCCCGCGCAGGCCAATCTGGCGGCGATCGCCACGCTCCGCAAACGCTGCGGGGCGCCGGTCGGCTGGTCGGATCACACCTGCAGCGAGCGGGTCGTACGCCGGGCGGTCAGGCGGTGGGGCGCGAGCGACGTGGAGCTGCACATCGACCTGGACGGTCGCGGCCGGGAGGCGGGTCTGCACAGCTGGACGCCCGAGCGGCTGCACGCGCTGATCGCCTCGCTCGGCGAGGCCGGCCCCGACGACGCCGACGAGGGCCCCGAGACGGCAGCGCTCGACGGCGACGGCGTGAAGCGGCCGATGCCGGTCGAGCGCCCCGACGTCCCCTGGCGCGCGGACCCCGCGGACGGCCTGCGGCCGCTGCGGTCGCTGCGCGGGGAGTTGGCGGGGGCGTAGATGGAGGCGCCGCTGATTCTCGTGCAGACGGAGGGCGGACCCGGGATCGGGCTTGGGCACATCGGCCGCTGTTCGGCGATCCGGGAGGAGCTCGGAGAAGAAGTCGCCTTCGTGGTTGGGGGGCCGGTGAGCACTCCGGCGCCAGTGGTGCTGATCGACCGGCGCGCCCCCACCACGGCTGGGGAGGTTGCCGCGCTGCGCGCGTCGGGCAGGCGCGTGTGCCTGCTCGACGACCCCGGTGGCGGGCGGGCGGAGGCGGACCTCGTGATCGACCCGCCCACCGGCCGGCGGTGGCCGCCCGCCGGCGGGCGGCGCCTCGCCGGCTTCGAGCACGCCCTGCTGCGCGCGGAGATTCGCGCGGCTGCAGGCAGCCCACGCCCCGGCGTCGAGGTGCTGCTCGCCATGGGCGGCGCCGACCCGGAGGGCCTGACGCCCGCCCTGGCGTGCGCGCTGCGGGCGGCGGGCGCATCGGTGCTCACCGTGCTTGGCCCCGCCTACCGCGGTCCCTCGCCCGGGGGCGAGGTGCTCGGGAGCCCGCAGGAGTGGCCGGCCGCGCTGGCCGGCGCGCGCCTGTTGGTGGGGCGCTTCGGCCACACGCTGCTGGAGGCCGCGCACCTGGGCACCCCCGCCCTGGCCGTGGCCACGAGCGCCGCCGCATGGTCTGACGCGCAGGCGTTCGCCGCGCAGGGGACGAGCGCGGCGGTGCGCGTCCATGACCCCGGCGACGCCCAGGCGGTGGCCGAACAGGCGCTTGCGCTGCTGGCCGACGGGCCGCGCCTGGCCGTGATGGCGGCCCGCGGGCGCGAGCTCGTCGACGGCCGCGGGGCGGGGAGGGTCGCCGCGGCGCTGCGAGAGCTGGCCGGAGCGCATGGGGAGCCGTACCGTGGCGGCCGCGCTGCGCAGGGGAGTCGCATGGCGGTTGGCTGCTCCGCCCAGGGAGAGCCTCACCGTGGCTAGCGCCCCGCCCCGCGCCATGCTCGGCGCCGACGCCGTGGCCGACGCGTTCGCGCGCCACGGGATCGAGCGCATCCACGTCTTCCCCGGAGGGACGATCGCGCCGGTGTTCGAGGCGGCGCTAGCGCGCGGGATCGAGATCTTCACTGCCCGCCACGAGCAGGGCGCCGGCTACGCGGCGCTCGCCGCGGCGCGCCTGCGCGGCCGCCCGGAGGTTGCGATGGCGACCTCCGGACCGGGCGTGACGAACCTCCTGACGCCGGTCGCCGACGCCTACTTCGACTCCACGCCGCTGGTCGTGGTCACGGGCCAGGTCGGCACGGCCGACATGCGCGGCGAGCGGCCGGTGCGCCAGCGCGGCTTCCAGGAGGTGGACACGACGGCCGTGATGCGCCCGGTGACCAAGGAGCAGCTTTGCCCCCTCCGGCCAGACGAGGTGGGCGCGGCGCTCGAGCGGGCCTTCCACGTGAGCGCCGCGGGGCGCCCCGGCCCGGTGCTGGTCGACCTGCCGATGGACGTGCAGCGCGGCACCCTCGACGGCCTCCCTCCGTCGCCCACTGCCCAGTTGCCGGCCGCACTGCCCCCCCTCGACGGAGCGCAGCTCGACGCCCTCGCCGAACGCCTGCAGCGCGCGCGCCGGCCGGTGATCATCGCCGGGCAGGGCGTGCTGCTCGCGCGCGCCCACGGGGAGCTGCGGCGGCTGGCGACGCTCCGCGGCATCCCGGTCTCCCAGAGCCTGCTCGGCCTGGGCGCCTTCCCCACCGACCATCCGCTGGCGCTCGGCTACCACGGGCACACCGGCAACCAGTACGCCGGCCGGGCGATTCAGGCCGCCGATCTCGTGCTCGTGCTCGGCTCGCGCCTGGACGTGCGCCAGACCGGCAGCCTGCCGGAGCGGTTCGCCCCCGAGGCCGAGATCGTGCGGGTGGAGATCGATCCCGGCGAGCTGCGCCACTCGCGCGTGCGCTCCGACCTCGCCCTGGCCGGCGATGTGGGGGAGGTGCTGCGCGGCCTGCTGGCGCGCCTGCGCGACGCTCGGCCGCGGGACCTCGGCGGGTGGCGTGAGCGGATCGCCGGCTGGCGCGCGCGGTACGCGCTGGAGTGGGAGACGGGCGGGCCGCTCAAGCCGCAGCCGGTCGTGCGGGCCGCCAACCGGCTCACCGCCGGCGAGGAGGTCGTGTGCGTGACGGGCGTCGGCTCGCACCAGCACTGGGTCGCGCGCCACTTCGACCTGGACTTCCCGCGCCGCGCGCTACTCACCTCCGGCGGGCACGGCGCGATGGGCTACGACCTGCCGAGCGCCGTCGGGGCGCAGCTGGCCCGCCCGCACGCGCGGGTGCTGTGCTTCGTCGGCGACGGCTCGCTGCAGATCAACCTCCAAGAGCTGGGCTCGGTGGTGGAGCGCGAGCTGCCGGTGAAGATCGTCGTGCTCGACAACCGGCGCCTGGCGATCGTCTCGCAGTTCCAGCTGCAGAACTGGGGCGCGGACCCCACGTGCGGGCGCAAGTGGAACCCCGACTTCGCCGCGGTGGCGCGCGCCTACGGCATCCCGAGCTGGACCGTCAGCCGCGAGGAGGAGGCCGAGCCGGCGCTGGCGGAGATGCTCGCCGAGCGCGGCCCGGCGCTGGTGCACTGCCTGATCGACCCCGCAGAGGACGTGGTGCCGATGCTGCTCGCCGGCCAGACGCTGGACCGCATGTGGCCGTACAGCGAGTGAGGGTGGCCGGCAAGCGCACGCTGCTGATCGTGAGCGGCGGAGTCGAGGCGCTCCCCGGTATCCGCCGCGCGCGCGAGCTCGGGCTGCACGTCGTCGTCAGCGACGGCTCCCCCGACGCGCCGGGGCTGCGCGCGGCCGACGATCGGCTGCTCGCCAGCACATACGACGTCGCTGCGACGGTCGCCGCGGCCCGCCGCTACCACCGCGAGGTACGCCCGCTCGACGGGGTGACGTGCATCGCCTCCGACGTGCCGGTGACGGTCGCCGCCGTGGCCGCCGAGCTCGGCCTCCCCGGCGTCCCGCTGGAGGCCGCCCACCTCTCGGCCGACAAGCTGGCGATGAAGCGCCGCCTGGCCGAGCGCGGCGTGGCCGTGCCCTGGTTCGCGGAGGCGCTCACCGCGGCCGACCTGCGCCGCCACGTCGCCGCGCAGGGGTACCCGCTCGTCGTCAAGCCCGTCGACAGCCGCGGCGCGCGCGGCGTGCTGCTGCTGCGCGACGGACGCGTGGATCTCGAGTGGGCGCACGCGACCGCGCTGCGCGAGTCCCCGAGCGACCGGGTGATTGTGGAGCGGTTTCTCGCGGGCCCCCAGGTCAGCACCGAGTCGCTCGTGCTCGACGACGTCGCGCACACGGTCGGCCTGATCGACCGCAACTACGAGCTCCTGGAGCGCTTCGCGCCCCACGTGATCGAGGACGGCGGGCAGTTGCCGAGTCAGCTGCCCGCCGGCACGCAGGCGGCGATACACGAGCTCATCCAGCGCGCCGTCGAGGCGTTCGGGATCCGCGCGGGGGTGGTCAAGGGGGACGTCGTCGTGTGCGACGGCGAGCCTCACGTGATCGAGGTCGCGCTGCGGCTGAGCGGCGGGTACCAGTGCACGCACGAGATCCCGCTCGCCACCGGCGTGGACTTCGTCGGCCGGGCGCTCGCGCTCGCGCTCGGTGAGACCCCGGACCCACAGGAGCTGCGGCCACGATGGAGCAGGGGCGTCGCCCAGCGGTGGATGTTCCCGGCGCCCGGGCGCGTCCGCCGAATCACGGGCGCTGCTGCGGTCGCCGCTCGCCCCGAGGTCGCGCTGTGCGAGCTGCGGGTCGCGGTGGGCGACACCGTCGCGCCACCCTCCAGCCACACCACGCGCGCGGGCGTCGTGATCGCCACCGGCGCCACGACTGAGGAGGCGGTCGGAAACGCCCGCCGGGCGGTCGCCGGCGTACGGATCGAGAGTGAAAGACGTACGGATCGAAACTGAGGGACCTGGTTAGGCGAGCACCCCGGCGGTGAGAGGCTCCTCGACCCACATGCGCTGCCACCGCGCACGCAGCAGCGGCAGGAACGCCAGCCACAGCACGCCGAGCGTGAGTGCGCAGAACGCCCCCAGCCCCACCAGGCCCTGCGGGCGCAGCACCTCGGCGAGCGCCACGACCGGCACGGACCACACCAGGATCGGCAGGTACACGGGCGCCAGCACCTCGCGGGCGTAGCGCGCCATGGGGATCCCCACGTGGCGCAGCGCGAAGTGCAGCCAGATCGGAAGGCCCAGCCAGTAGGGAATCACCGTGCCCCAGATCACGCCGACGGTGCCCCATGCGGCGGCCAGCCCGATCGACAGCAGCAGGGTGGCCACCGCGCCGGCGACTGTGAGCCAGACGAATTTGCGGATCCACCCGACCCCGTAGATCGCAGTTCCCAGCACCGCCGTGGTGGCGCCGATAAACCAGTAGGAGACGAATATCTGCACGTAGTCGGCGTAGCGGCCGTAGCCGTGGCCGATCCAGGCTTCGAGGATCGGCCGCGCGAGCACGAAGGTCAAAACCACGAGCGGCACCGTGAGCACACCCCCGTAGAGCGATCCGACCAGCACCAGCTCGCGCAGTCGCGCGGCGCGGTCCTGCGCGACCAGGCGCGCCGCGGGGGAGAGCAGCACCGACGCGATCAGGTTGCCGATCAGCCGCACGCCGTTGTGCGGGCGCAGCGCGACCTCGTAGGCGACGATCGCCGCGCTGCCGACGAACGCCGCCACCACGAGGCGATCGGTCTCGTAGACGAACGTATCGGAGATCCCGATCAGGAACATCCCGGCGCTGAAGCCGAGCGTGGGGCGCAGATGGGCGCCGCGCCAGTGTCCCACCCCGCGGCGCAGACGCAGGCGCGGCCAGGCGAGCACGCCGGCGCTCACCCCTTCGATCACCAGCGCCGCCCCGAACAGCGCAGCCAGCACTGCCACAGAGTGCGTCCAGCGGCTGACCGCGTAGATCGCGCCGAGCGTGACCAGCGAGCCGGCCATTTCGATCAGCGCGCAGAGGTCGTACCGCTCCAGGCCGCGCAGCGCCGCCAGACCGATCCGCGAGGGCCAGTAGAGCAGCGCGATCGCCGCGACAACGAGCAGCGTCGACGTCGCCTCATCGTGTACCGGCGGCGCCCCGAAGAGCGCGGGCCCGCCGAACACCCCCAGCAACGCGATCGCCGCGGCGGCGAGGAGGCCGACGGCGAGCAGGGTCGCCAGCGAGGCGCGCAGCACCGAGCCAAGCTGCTCGGCGTCGCCGGTGGCGCGGTGCTCGGCGACGTACTTGGTGACACTCATGCCGAGGCCGTATTCGACGGCGTTGACGTAGCCGGTGAGGGTCGTCGCGAACACGAACAGCCCCGTCGCGGCGGCGCCGATGCGGTCGATCAGCAGCGGCAGCAGCGCGAGCGCGGCGAGCCCGCTGACGAGGGTCCGCACGCCCACGAGCACGGTGTTACGCGGGACGCCACCCGCGACCCATGCGCCGCCGCCCCGCCAGGCGAGCAACCGGCGCGCTGCGCTGCAGGTGCGCCGCACCGGCTCAGGCGGTCGCGCGATCTGGCGGCGCGCGGTCATACGCCTCGACCGGCGCCAGCATCCGCAGTCCCCCATCCTCCGCGGCGGCCCACTCGTCGGGCCCGAAGTGGGTGTCCGACCACGATTCGAGCATCTCCGGGCGGTCTCTCTTCAGATACTCGAGGTAGTGGTCCAGATGCGCTCCGGCGAGCGCGAAGGCCATGAACATCACGATCCGTTCGCCGTCGTCAGGGACCCGCAGGCGGCTCGGCAGCAGGGTCTGCAGACGCGGGTGCAGCGGCAGGCGCGGCGTGCCCCGCAGGCGCACGACCTCGCCGGAGTGGACGGTGCGCAGGTCCCACACGAGCAGGTCCCCGGCGCGGGCGTCCACGAGCTTGGGCAGCGTCGGACGCACGCGCCCCGGCCCATTCGAGCGTGGCCGCAGCGCGAGGCCGCCGCTGTGGTGCGCCTGGTCCTGCAGGTAGACGCCGCAGCGCAGCAGCGGGTAGGGGGGGTCCTGCCAGTCGGGCCCTCCACGCCACCGCCGGCGCTCGACGTTGTCGCGGTGCCACGCGCGGATACCGGTCTTGCCCACGCGCAGAGTGCTGTCGCCGAAGTAGACAGGCCGGCCGCCGAGCAGCCGTTCCACCACGTGCACCACCCGCGGGTCGTACAGCAGGTGGCGCAGGCGGGGCAGGCCGATCAGGTCGCCGCCGCCGCGAGCGGTGCCCTCGGCGCCCGTCTGGCCGCCCATCCGCCCTTCCCCCTCCAGCTCGGCGACCGTCTCCAGGGCTGCGGTGCGCAGCTGTGCGACCTCCGCCGCATCGAACACCCCCCGCACGAGTGCGTAGCCGCGCCGGCGCAGGGCGTCCGGGTCGACGGCGGGGAGCGATCTGCTGAGCTGCCTCTGGGCGGACACGCTCGCAGGATATGGAGGGCTCGGGGGCGCGCCGCTCGATTTCCTCTCCCGCCGGCCCGTGGCCCCGTTTTCCAGGGGCCGCGCGGGGCCGGTGGCGCCGCCGGTGTCTCCAACCTCCCCTGCTTGCTCTTCAGCGGCCATGACGGCCGGCGGATCGCACACGTGCCCACGGTGCTCAGGGCACCGCGAACAGGCGCATGGTGCAGCCGTGGTAGGCCTCGCTGACCTCGGGGAAGCGCGTCCGCCCGATCTCGACCGCCCGCACCTGCGTGCATCCAAGGCCCTCGAAGACGCGGCGGTAGTCGCGGCAGAAGATGTAGTGGCACACCACCTGCTCGGGCTCGATCGTGCAGATGTGACGGCGGGCGACGCGTGCCATCTCCGCGAAGACCCAGTTGCTGGAGGGGTGGACGTGGTGGAGCACGCCCATCGCAAAGATCGTCTCGAACCCGTTGGTGGGCAGCCGCGGCAGCGCGTCCTCGAGCCGTCCCTGGCGGATCTCCGCGGCGGCGGCCAGCGCCGGGAAGACGCGGCGCAGCTCCTCGATCGCGGCCGGGTTGATCTCCACGCCGCTCAGGCTCGGGTAGCCGAGCGCGCGCAGGCGCGCCAGGTTGGCGCCGGCGTTGCAGCCGACCTCCAGCACCGAGTCGCTCGGGGTCACCTCGGGGCTCCAGAAGGCGTGCATGAGATCGATGATCTCGGGCGGCTTGGCGGCGTAGATGTTGGGGGCGTTGGGGTCCTCGCCCGCCTCCAGCGAGCCCCAGAACCGCTGGCAGCGTGCGGCCGACCACATCCAGGGGGCCCGCACCCCCCGTTCGACCAGCGTGCGGTTGAGGGCGGTCGCGAGCCGCGCCCGCCCGCGCGGGTGGTAGATCTCGCCCTGCCCGTCGGCCTGCCTGGTCTGAAAGAAGGTGTGCGTCAGCGCATGGCCGAGCGGGACCGCGACGACTCTCGGGACGGGGCGTGTGGACACGGTCAGCTCCTCGTGTGACACGGTGCGCCCCCGGTACGCCACGCCCCCTCGCGCTGCGGTCGCCGGCGCATCACGCGACCGCCACGATCGGCTCGGCCATGCTGCGGATCTCCTCCGCGTCCAGCCAGCGGTCGTTGGCGTCGCTGGAGTAGCGGAAGCCCGGCGGCAGCTCCTCGCCGAGCAGCTCGCCGATCGGCCAGGACGGCCAGGCCGGGTAGATCACGTACCGGTCCTCGAGCGCGCGGGCGCGCCGGGACTCGTCCTCGGTGATCAGCACCTCGTGGACCTTCTCGCCGGGGCGGATGCCGATGATCCGGCGCGGGACGTCGCGGGGCGATCGCGTCGGCGATGTCTCTCACGCGCATCGAGGGGATGCGCGGCACGAACACCTCGCCGCCCTGCATCAGGTCCAGACAGCTGACGACGAACTCGACGGCCTGCTCGAGCGTGATCCAGAAGCGGGTCATCGCCTCGTCGGTGATCGTCAGCTCCCCCTCGCGCGCCTGCGCCTTGAAGAGCGGGATCACGCTGCCGCGGCTGCCGACCACGTTGCCGTAGCGCATCGTGGCGAAGCGGGCGGGCGAGTCGCCGGCGTAGACGTTGCCCTGGGTGATGATCTTCTCGGCGGCGAGCTTCGTCGCGCCGTAGAGGTTGACGGGGTTGACGGCCTTGTCGGTTGAGAGCGCGAGCGTGCGCGGCACGTCGTTGGCGAGTGCCGCGGCGACCACGTTCGGCGGCGCCGTTGATGTTGGTCTTGACCGCCTCGAAGGGGTTGTACTCGCAGGCCGGCACCTGCTTGAGCGCGGCGGCGTGGATCACGACGTCCACGCCCTGCATCGCCATCCGCAGCCGCTCGGCGTCGCGCACGTCGCCGATCAGGCACCCGAGGCGCTCGTCGCCGCCGAGGCTGCGGTGGAGGTCGTACTGCTTGAGCTCGTCGCGGCTGTAGACGCGCACGGCAGCCGGGTCGTGCTCGGCCAGCAGGGTGCGCACGAAGGCCGTGCCGAACGACCCGGTGCCCCCGGTGACGAGGACGACCTTGCCTTCGAGGTGTGGGCTGGGGAGCGGGCTCATGGCTGGCCGGAGGGGCTACGTGGCGGGCTCCTTCCGGTGGGCGGAGGATAGGGAGGGGCGGGCGTTCTCAGTTCGACTTGCTCGCCTCCTCCAGGCAGAAGCCGCGGTTTGCAGGCGATCGCGGGGTGGGCGCGCCGGCCAGCGCGTCCCCGGCGTTTCCGACCCAGCTTTCACGCGGCCGGCGGTTGCGGGAGAGGAGACGTCCCGGTCGTCACAGCTCCGCTGCGGCCGCGGCGATCCGGTGCGCGTTGGTCATCACCGAGAGCGTCACCGTCGTCGCGGGCAGCGAGGGGAAGACGGCGGCGTCGACCACGTGCACGCGCTCCCACCCGCGGGGCCGCCCGAGCGTGTCGCTCTCCAGCGGGCCGGGCCGGCGGCGCATCGGCAGCGAGCCACCGAGGTGGTTGCCCTTGCCGGGGCGCCCGATCTGGACGAGACCCGGCAGCGGCGCCAGGCCGAGCGGGCGCGCGCTCGCCGCGAGGCGCCGCAGGAGCCGGCGCACCCGCGCGGCGCCCGGCTCCACGTCGTCGCCGACCAGGCGCAGGTCGTCCCCCGCGCGCGTGAGCGTCAGCCCGGGCGAGTCGTCTGAGTGCAGGTAGCCCTGGGCGACGATCATGCGCCCGAGCAGCGGCGCGAGCAGCCGCTCCACGCGCGCGGCCGGCAGCGGCAGGCGCCGCGCGAGCGCCGCCAACAGGAGGTCGTTGTAGCCGTAGAGCTGCAGGTGCACCGTGTGCGCCGATACGCGCGCGGTCCTCGAGCTCCACGAACACCTGCGCGAGCGTGACGTCCCGGCGCGCCGCGACGCGAGCGGCGCGGCGCGCGGCGTCAGCAAGCGGGATCACGAAGTACCGGCTGTCCGCCAGCCGGCGCGCTGTAGCGCGCGTGGCCCGATCGACTCGAGCACCAGGCGGGTCGAGGAGAGCGCGCCGCAGGCGACGAACACTCGCGCAGCGCTCAGCTGCCCCCGCTCCGCCGGCCGCCCGCGCCGGTGAAAGTCGATCCGCACCGCGTCCCCGGCCTCGCTCAGGCGCTCGACGTAGAGGCCGCCGCGGTACTCGACTCGCCCCGCCCGCACGAGCTGCTCGAGCGTGTGCGCTGCGTTGTAGATCGACCCGTACGGGCAGCCGTGCAGGCAGAGGCCGCCGTGGCGGCAGCGGCGGGGGTCGTCCTCTGCGGTCGGCGAGCGCCAGCCGCGAGGCGCCGAACGTGAAGCCGGCCGCGCGCAGCGCAGGGGCGTGCCGGCGCAGGTGGCGCAGGACCATCTCCGCCTGCGGGCCGCGCCGCAGCGCGCCGGGGGAGTCGGTGTAGAGCGGCAGCGCCTGCGCGAGCTCGTCGCGCTCGGCCGCGATCGGCACGAAGCGCAGCACGGCCTCGTAGTGGGGGCTCAGCTCCTGCAGCGTCACCGGCCACCGCGCGAGGTCGCGGGCGCGGTAGGGGAGGATCGACGCGCCCCACGCGTTGCTCAGCCCACCGTACGCGAGCGACGGCGCGGTTTCGGCACCCACCCGCGTGAGCCGCAGGTCGGGGTCCTCGAGCGCGTAGGGGAAGAGCGAGCCGTACGCCGGCTTGAGCGGCACGTGCGTGAGGCCTACGGGGAAGGAGTCGCGGGCGCGGCGCACGAGCGCGGGCGGCCAGCGCTCGGGCTCGGAGCGCGCGAGCGCGTCGAACACCTCCATCCGCCCCGGCTCGATCCGCCCGCCGGCGTCCACCAGGGTCACGCGCAGGCCGGCGTCGCAGAGCGCGCGCGCCGCGGCGATGCCCGCGGGGCCGGAGCCGATCACCACCACCGCGGTCATGGGAGGGCCGCCCGCTGCACGGCCGCGCCGTGGGGCGCCGTCGGGCCGGGCCGATCACCGCCGCCGTCATGGGAGGGCGTAAGGGCGAAAGCGCACGCCGTAGCGCTCTGCCCCGTCGGTCGCGCGGCCGAGCGGGTCGCGGTCGATCGCCGCGATGCTCACCAGGTTGTCGCTGCTGAAGGGCGGCGGCACGCCGAGCACCTCAAGCGCCCGCAGCCCTGCCCACACGGCCCGCCACGGCAGCCGCACCACCAGCGGTCGCCGGCCGGCGTGGGGCAGCAGCGAGCGCAGCAGCTCACCGAACGTGAGCGTCTGCGCCGACGCCGCGACGTACAGCTGCCGGAGCCCGCGGGCCAGCGTTCGAGGAGCCCCTGCACGAGCGCAGCCAGGTCGTCCTCGTGCACGAGGTTGAGCACGAGCCCCGGCGGGACCGGCTGCGGCACGACCGGCAGCCGCGCGAGGGCGCGCTGCAGCGCGCCGAACATCGCCGCCCCCTGCGGTCCCCACACGAGGCCGGGACGGATCGCCGCCGCGCCCGCCTCCAGCGCCGCCAGCTCGATCTCGAGCTTCGCGCGCCCGTACCGCGAGGAGCTACCCGGGAACGCGGCGGTCGTGCTCATCACGACGATCCGCTGCACCCCGGCCGTGCGCGCCGCGGCGAGCAGGCGGCGCGAACCCTCGACGTTCACCGCCCAGATCTCGCGCCAGCGCGTGGGGGCGAAGTCGTACGCGACGTGCACGAGCGCGTCGACGCCCGCGAGCGCCGCCGGCTGCACCTCCTCGCCGAGCACGAAGCGGACCTGCGCCCAGTCGCAGCCCTGGGCCGGGGTCCGCGCGAGCGCCCTGATCTGCCACCCGGCGCCCGCGAGGCGGCGCGCCACCCGCGAGCCGACGTACCCGCTCGCGCCCGTGACCGCACACGTGCGCGCGGGCGTCTGCGGCGGTGGGTCCACGGCGCGGAGGGTATGGAAGCCCGGAGGGCGGAGATACGCAGCGGATCTCTCCCCGGCGCCGGCGCCGTGCCGTGCGGGACGAGCGCTGGCCTTGCACCGGTCCGACGAAGCGGTCCATGTCTCCGACTTCGCCCGACTTCACCCGACTACTCTGCCACGACGATGCCGATCCCCTACGGCCGCCAGACGATCGAGGAGGACGACGTGAGCGCCGTCGTGGAGGTTCTGCGCGGCGCGTGGCTCACGCAGGGCCCGGACGTCGGCGCCTTCGAGGAGGCGTTCGCCGTGGCGTGCGAGGCGCCCCATGCGGTCGCCTTCTCCTCGGGCACCGCGGCGCTCCACGCGGCGGCTCACGTGGCGGGGCTGGGCGCGGGGGACGAGCTGCTGACCAGCGCGATCACGTTCGCGGCGAGCGCCAACTGCGGCGCGTACGTCGGCGCGCGGCCGACCTTCGCCGACATCGACCCGGCCACGTGGAACGCCTCGGCGCAGACGGTCGCGGCCGCCCTCACGCCCGCCACACGCGCGGTGGTCGCGGTCCACTTCACGGGGCTGCCCGCTCCGGTGGCCGAGATCCGGGCCGCGGTGGGAGACACCGTGACGCTCATCGAGGACGCCGCGCACGCGCTCGGGGCGCGCACGCCCGAGGGCCCGGTCGGGGCGTGCCGCCACTCCGACATGGCGGTCTTCTCGCTGCACCCGGTCAAGGCGATCACGTGCGGGGAGGGGGGGATGGTGACCACCCGCGACGGTGAGACGGCCGCGCGGCTGCGGCGCTTCCGCACCCACGGCATGGCCGGCGCCGCGCACGTGGAGCAGGACGCGGAGGGCCGCTGGTGGCAGCAGGGAGGCTGGTACTACGAGCAGCGCGAGCTCGGCTTCAACTACCGCCTCACCGACATCCAGTCCGCCCTGGGTCGCTCGCAGCTGGCCAAGCTCGAGCGCTTCGTCGCACGCCGCAACGCGCTGGCTGCGCGCTACCGCGAGCTGCTCGGGGACGTGGGGCAGCTCGAGCAGCCCCCGGCGGCGCCGCCGGGCCACCGCCACGCCCACCACCTCTTCGTCGTGCGCCACCGCGACGGCGCCCTGGCCCGCAGGCGCCTCTACGACGGCCTGCGCGCCCGCGGCATCCTCGCCCAGGTCCACTACCTGCCCGTGTACCTGCACCCCTGGTACCGCAGCGTCTACGGCTACGGCGAGGGCCTGTGCCCGGCGGCCGAGCGCTACTACGCCGGCTGCCTCTCGCTGCCCTGCTTCCCGGCGCTCACCGAGGGCGAGCAGGAGCGCGTGGCGGCGGCGGTGCGGGAGTTGGTCTGAGCCATGACGCGTACCCGGATCATCCTCCTTGTGATCGCCGCCCTCGCCCTGGGCGTGCGCCTCTCCTACCTGGCGTCCGATCCGCACAACCCCAAAAACCTCACCTACTACGGCGAAGTCGCCCAGAGCCTGATCACCGGGCACGGCTTCTCCGACCGCGAAGGCAGCTCCGGGTACATCGAACAGCTGCGCAACCGCACGCACCGCCTGCCCGAACCGGCGGAGGTCGACCTCGCGGCGATCCCCGGCCTCGGCCGCTGGCAGCCGTGGATCGACGAGCCGGTCGGCGGGCCGCTGCTGCTCACGGGGCTGTGGGAGATCGCCGACCGCGGCCACTACCTGCCGCTGCAGCTGCTGCAGGCGCTCCTCGACGCGCTCTGCGTGCTGCTCGTCTTCCGCATCTCCATGCGCCTCTTCGGGCGGCCGCGCGCCGCGCTCCTCGCCGCCGGAGCGTACGCGCTGTACCCCCCGATCGCGTGGCAGACGACCATCGTCTACAACGACATCTGGTCCGTGGACCTCACCCTCGTGATCGTCGCGTCCTATCTGGAGGCGATCGGCTCCGTGGACGCCGTCGGCTGGGTCCGCAGCCGACGCTGGCTGGCGATCTGCGGCCTGCTCACCGGCGCCGGCCTGTACTTCCGCCCCAACCTCGTGTACCTCCCAGCAATCCTCGCCCTCGCCACCATCGTCCATGTGGGTTGGCGCCGTACGCTCGCGCGCGCGCTCGTACCCACGGCGATCGCCCTCGTCCTCGTCGCGCCGTGGCTGATCCGCGACTACCGTGCCTACCACACCTTCGTCTTCGTGCGCAGCGGGCTCGGGATCACGATGTGGGCGGGTCTCGGCGAGGCACAGAACAGCTTCGGGGCGAGCCAGCGCAGCTACGCAAGCGCCGACGCGAGGGTGCATCGCCTGCGCCCCGACCTGCGCCCCGAAACGCCCGCCTTCGACAGCTTTCTGCTCAGGCACCTCGTGATCCCCGCGATCGAGGAGCATCCCCTCTACTACGCCGAGCTCGTCGGCCGCCGCATCGCCCGCTCGACGCTGCTCCTCTACGAAGGGAGCACCTGGCAGCACCGCGGAGCGACCTTCCCCGCGCACGACAGCCGCTCGCCGGGCACGCTGCTCTCGTTCTTCGCGACCCACCCTCTCGCCGTGCTGGAGGATGCCATCCAGCCCCTCGTCTTCCTGTCCGCGATGCTCGCGCTGGCGCTCACCCGGCGGCGTTGGCGGCGGCAGCACATGCTCCTCCTGTTGGTCCTGCTCAGCGGGCTCGCCCCGTACATCGTCATCCACTTCGAGCCCCGCTTCGCGCTGAGCGCCGCCAGCATCTACGTCCTCTGGATCGGCCTCGGCGTCGATCTCCTCGCCGAGCGTGCCCCCGGGCTCCTGCGCACCCGCCGCACTGCCCTGCTCGCGGACCCCGCCGCATAGGACCCGTTCAGCCTCAGCCGGCGCCGCAGCGATACACCTCCTCGACGTATCCACGCCGCAGCCACGATGGCCGGCGCGCGATGCGCGTCAATCCCGGGTACTCCGAGGCGAGCTCCGCGACGACCAACTGCGAGACGCCGCCAACGGGGGCGGCGGCCTCCTGGTTGCAGCTCAGGAACACGCCGCGGACGTGCGCCTGCATCCACGCCAGGTACTCGCGCGCGGTGCGCTCGCTCAGCTCGGGCAGGCAGTCCTGGTTGTAGACGACATCTGCGACGATCGGCTGCGGGCCCGTCAGCACCTGCGGCGGCAGGATGCGGATCGGCGCGCCGGCGGTCTCCTCGCCAAACAGCGCAAGCGCCCGCTCCCCGTGGATCTGCCCAAGGAAATAGGCCTGGAAGGCGTTCATCAAGGGCAGATCGACGATCGTGTAGCTGCCCTGGCGGCGCCGCGGCAGGCGCAGATACCACATCGCCGCGCCGCCGTAGCCGCCACCGATCTCGACGATGTGCGCCTCCTCCGCGGGGGAGCGGCGCAGGTGGAGGGCGATCGCCTCCCGCAGCCACGTCGCGGCAAGCAGGTACACGCCGGTCTCCCGCGTGATCAGCCGCCCGCCGATGAGAATGCCATAGGGAGCGCCGACACGGGGGTGCTCGAGCGAGGTCTCGAGCGCGGCCTCGATGCGCGCCGGCAGGGCGTCCAGGCCCTCTGTGAATATCCGGCCCACGGGTCCCTGCTCGGGGCTCTCCGTGCGGAGCACGCCCACCGCCTCGGCCAGAGACGCCAGGCGGTCGTAGGTCACCACGGCCCAGTAGCGCGGCGCGCCGGGGTCCTCGTAATCGATCGGCGTCGAGATGCCGGTGAGGAAGGGTCGCCGAAACAACCAGCGGAGCTGTTCGTTGAGCGCCTGCGGATCCCCGGCCGTGAGCGCACGCTCAAGCGTTCCGTAGTACCGCGCCACCTTGCCGCTCCAGATCGGTGACAGATCGTTGGCCCCCCGCGCCGCCTGGTAGGCGCGCGCGATGCGCTCGCACAACGCCAGGCTGCTCCTCGGTGACCTCGGCAGGCTCGGTGAAGGTCACCTCCCGCCGGGGGATGGGAGCGCGGAGCTCGGTCAGCCACTGGGGGTGCATGAGAACCTTCAGACACCAGGCCGTGCCGAAGTACCTCCCCAGCCGCAGACCGCGTTGCAGGGAGGCGGAGGCGAAGGGATCGATCGTGGCACGCGCGTCGAGGGCTCGCGCGATCGCCCGCTCGCGCGGCGAGCTGGGCTTGGCCTGCGGATCGGGCGGGAGTGGCTGGGGTCGCGTTGTCATGTGTGCGAGCAGGGTCGAGCAGGATCGAGCGCGGCGCGCAGGTGGTCGGCCAGCCGCAGCGCGAGGACGAGGATCATGAAGGTCGTGTTGGCCTGGCTGGAGGTCGGGAAGGCGGAGCTCGAGGCCACGTACAGGTCGTGAAAGCCGTGCACGGCGAGGTCGCGGTCGAGCACGCCGTCCTCGGGGCGCGCGGACATGCGCGTGGTGCCCGCCTGGGCGTAGCCGCCGAGCATCCGTGCGCGGACCGCCGCGGCGGGGTTCTCGGGGCGCGCGTACTCCAGGCGCCCGAGGCCGTGGCGGCGCAGGTAGCGGTCGAGGCGGTCGTGGACGCGGATCACGCCCTCGAAGTCGGCCGCGGCGAAGCGCAGCGCGGTTCTCAGGCGCGGCATCCCGAGCGCGTCGCGCGCCCCGCTCGGCTCGACGCGGCTCTCGCGGTTGGGCAGGTGCTCGGCTTGGTAGAAGAGCGGGTACGCGCCGGGGCGCGCCACGTACACGCCCGGCGCCTTGCGCCCCGGCCGCAGGAACCGTTCGTAGCCGAACGCCAGGGCGAAGAGCGCGGTCGGCCCCAGCCGGCGGACGATGTTGGCCACGTGCGCGCGGGCGGGCGAGGGGTGCGTGGTCATCAGCTGCACCAGGCGCGTCCCTTCGGAGAGCATCCGCGGCCCCAGCGGCGAGGACATCAGCAGGTACAGCAGCGAGAGCGTGCCGTCGCGGTGGGTGGCGTCGCCGAGCTCGGGGTTGGTCGGCCACAGCGCCGCGGAGGGCAGCTCGTGCTCCAGCGTGATCGTGGGCGCGAGCGTGAAGCGCCGCCGCACGTACACCCCGTCCCGGTCGCGCTCGAACTCGTGCACGCCGGGGCGCGGAGGTCTTGCGAAGTGGACGTCGGCGACGTGGCTCTCGACGTGACTCTGGTACCAGCGGCCGAGGTGGTCCGAGTGGTTGCCGAGGCCGCCGGGGTGGTGGCGGTCGGAGGCGAACAACAGGCGCGTGCCCGCGAGGCCGCCGCAGGCGAGCACGTAGCGCCGCGCGCGCACGGTCACCTGCTTGCCGCCCAGTGTGCTGCAGCGCAGGTGCTCCACCGTGTGGCCCTGTGGCGCGCACACGACCTCGGTGCACGTCAGCCGCTGCACGAGCGTCACGCCGGGGGAGTGCCGCAGGCGCGCGCCGTAGCGGTGGCGGAAGTTGGTCGGCAGCGACCACCGCTCAAGCGAGGTGTCGAGGATCTCCCCGCCCGGCCACCCGGGGACCAGCGAGCGCCCCGCGAGGGCCGGGTCCGCGTCCGCGTCAAAGACGGGCGCGCCGCACACGAACCACTCGCAGGCGCGCGCGTGGTGGCGGGCGATCTCCTCGTAGGACACCGGCCAGCTCACGCCGCCGGTGACGGAGCGCGTCACGAAGTCGAGCGGGTCAAACGGCACGCACCGCCCGGCCCACAGGTTGGAGGTGCCACCGAGCTGCCGGCGGGTGGTGAGCGACATCGGGTGGTGCGGGGGGTCGTCCGCGGCGGTCTCCCCCAGCCACTGCGCCGCCGCGTCCCACCGCTCGCCGCCGCTCTCGATCAGCGCCACGCGCAGTCGCGCGCCGGCCAGCTCGAGCGCGAGCACGATGCCCACGGGCCCGGCGCCGACGACCGCCACGTCGCTCTCGATCTGGGCCCCGGAGGGGAGCTGGGAGGCGTCGAGCAGCACGGCCGCACCTCGCCTCAGAGGGACTCGGGGAGTCGCTGGGGGACGTCGTGGCGGCGCCGGGGCGGGGCTGGGGCGAGCACCACGGCCTCCGCGGCTGGCGACTCGGAGGCGCCACGGTGAGGCGGCCACACGCTCGGCCGCGGCCACGGCGAGCGCGTGCGGCGCAGGCTCGCCAGGTAGAGCGCCTCGGCGGCCTCGCGCGGGGTGAGCGCGAGCGCGCGGCGCAGGAGGCCGGCGGGGCGGCCGCGGGCGCGGAGGGGGGTGGAGCCGCGGAGGGGGGTGGAGCCGGAGGGGGGGGCGGAGGGGGAGACAGAGGGGGAGCCGGGCAGCAGGTCGGAGAGCACGGCCAGCGTTGCGGTGCACTCCACGTACGCCAGCTGCGCACGCAGCACGGCCAGCTCGCGGGGGGCGCCCGCCGGCGCGACGGCGGTCACGTGCTGCACGCCGCTGACCGTGGGCAGCAGCTCGGCGAGCAGCGTGAGGGAGCTGCCCGTGGCCGGCGGCAGCGCGACGAGCAGCTCCGGCGGCGGCTCGCCGTCCCATCCCGCGGGGGCCGCGAGACGTGCGCGCAGCGCAGCGAGGTCCAGGGAGCGGGCGTGGGCGCCGGTGGCGCGGCGCAGCTGCTCCAGCAACTCCGCGGCCGCGTCGAGCAGCCACAACGACGTGCCGTCCTCGGCCAGCAGCCGGCACAGCTCCCCACCGACGGCGGTGGCGGCGCCGAGCACCACCGCGCCCGCGAAGCGCCGCCGGCGGCGCAGGGCGGCGGGCGAGGCCGTGCGCAGCGGCAGCCGCCGCGGCGGCTGCCGGGGGGTGGCGGCGGTGGACTGGCGCAAGCGGGGGAGGCGCCGCAGCAGCTCGACCGTGAAGCCCTCCTCGTCGACGACGAACACGGCGGCGCTCAGGCCGGAGGAGATCGCCGGAGAGTTGCCGCGCCACCCGACGGCGCGGCAGCGGCGCAGGACGGCCCGGTACTCGGCCCCGTCGAGCGAGCCGAAGCAGATGTGAAAGAGGCCGCGGTCGCCGGCGCGGAAGCTCCCCGCGCGCGGCGCCCCCCGCGGCTCGCGGTAGTGGACGAGCTCGACCAGGAAGTCGCCGGCCCACAGCAGCGCCGTGTCGCGCGCCGCCCCCTCCAGCCCCCACAGCGCCTCGTGCTCGGGGCCGTGCAGCCGCACCCCGGCGGCCTCGCGCAGCCCCAGGCCCTCCACGAAGAAGCGCCGCGCGCGCTCGAGGTCCGCGACCGAGAGCGTCACGCTGCGCGCGACGGCCGGCACGAGCGGGCGGGGGCGCGCCCGCGGCGGGTCCTCGCGGGGGTCCTCCTCCATCAGCTCCACGAGCATCCCGTCGGGGTCGCGTACGCAGACGCGGCGCGCGCCGGGCGGGCCGAGCGGCGCGGTGAGCGGGGGGCTGCCGCTGCGCACGGCGCGCTCCAGGGCGGCGTCCAGGTCCTCGACGTGGAAGGAGAGCGTCGTGTAGCCGACGTCGCACGGCCGCCACGCGGCGGGCAGCGCGCGCGCGATGGGGCTTCTGAGCTCGAACACCTCCAGCTGGAAGAGGTCCTGGCGGTCGTTGAGCCACCAGCAACTGGTGGCGGCGCCGCGCAGGCCGAGCGTCCAGGAGATCAGCGGGCCGGCCATCAGGCTCGTCCCGCGCGCGTACATCAACCCGAGCGTCTCGGCGTACCAGCGGTGCGTGCGGGGCAGGTCGGCGACGCTCAGCGCCACGTGCCACAGTGGGAGGCCCGCGGCCGTCGGGTGCACGGGCGGCGTGCTCGCCGGCGCCTGCTGCGGGGGGCTGTCGCGCACCGTGCTCACAGGCGCCCGCCACCGCCGGCGATCGCGCGGCGCACCACCCCGGGGGCGAGCGCGCGCAGCGCCGCGGCCACTCCGTAGAGGCGCAGCACGTACCGTTCCGGGCGCCGCCCGACGCCGACCGCGCGGATCGCCTCGGCGACCTGCTCGGGCGTGGCCACGATCCAGCGGGTCGCCGCTTTCTCCATCAGCTCGGTCGCGGGCAGGCCCTCGCTGTTGACGAAGCCGGGCAGCACGAGCCCGACGTGCACCCCGTGCCGGCGCTCCTCCGCCCACAGCGCCTCCGACCAGCCGGCGAGCGCGAACTTGGAGGCGCTGTAGGCGCCCTGCCCGGCGCGCGCCATGCGCCCGGAGACGCTGGCGACGTTGACGATCGCGCTCGGCGCGGAGGCGCGCAGCAGCTCCAGCAGCGCCTCGGTGAGCCGCACCTGGGCGTCGAAGTTGATCGCCATCGTGCGGCGCACGTTCTCGTAGCCGCCGTCGGCGAACTCCGCGATCCACACCGCGCCGGCGTTGTTGACGAGCAGGTCCAGGCGACCGTGGCGCTCCTGCACGTGCGCGCGGATGCGGGCGGGCGCCTGCTCGTCGGTGAGGTCGGCGGCGATCCAGCTCGTGCGCTCGCCGAGCGACTCCGCGAGTGCGCGCAGCCGCGCCTCGCGCCGTGCGACCAGCACGAGCACCGCGCCGGGCTCGCGCGCCAGGCGCCGCGCCGCGGCTTCGCCGATGCCGCTCGAGGCGCCCGTGACGAGCGCGACGAAGGGGCGGGGCCCGTCGGGTGCGGGGGCGCTCACGCCGGCGGGTCCGCTGGGTGCTGGGACGCTCACGCCGGCGGCACCCCGCGCAGGTCGAGGCCGGTGTAGGCGTCGCGCACGTCGGCGACCGCCACGCGCGCGCCCGTGTGCGCGCTCACCTCCGCCGCGCACAGCACGTCGGAGAGGTGGCGGTCCTCGGCCCAGCTCTTCGGGTAGGGGGCGCCCGCCGTGACGGCGTGCAGGAACGCGCGCAGCTCGTCGCGGTACACCTCCCCCCGGTCGACCCCGTGCGGCCCGAGCGGCCGGCTCACGGGCTGCTCGTCGGGGCCGAGGCGGTGGGCGAGCAGCGTGCCGTCGAGCAGGTCCAGCGTGAAGCTCTCCTCTCGGTGGGCGACGCGCACGACCTTGTACGGCGCCTGCTGGTGGAGCTCCATCGCGATCGAGCCCACGACGCCCGACTCGAGCTCCAGCAGCAGCAGGTACGTGTCGTCGATGTCGGTGCGCCACCGCGCGCGGGCGCAGTGCAGCGCCTGCACGGTCGCGACAGGGCCGAGCAGCAGACAGATCCAGTCGAGCTCGAAGGGCACGGACTCGCGCACGCCCCCCGTCGCGCGCGCGGCGCCGGCGTAGAACTCGTCGTAGCGCTCGTAGGGGTGCCACCGCGGCAGGTGGTCCCCGCCGGCGTAGTGGATCGAGCGCACCCCCTCGGGCCCGAGCTCGGCCAGGCGCTCGCGCAGCGCGCCGAGCAGCGGGTCGAAACGCATCGTCGCCGAGGGGTGCCCGAGGACCGCGGGGTCGGCCGCGTGCTGCGCGAACCACGCGGGGGTAGGCGTGAGGATGTTGGCCTCGCTGAAGAACGGCAGCCCGGCCGCGAGCGCGCGCTCGTAGTACTCGACGTGGCGGTCGGGCGGGGTGCTGATTACGAGCGCCTGCGGGGGCCCCGCCGCGCCGCCCGCGAGCAACTCCTCCGGGGAGCCCGCGGTGGCGATGCCGAGGTCCGCGGTGGCCGCGGCGGCGCGGTCGGCGCGGATGTCGTAGCCCACCACCTCGTGGCCCAGCGCCAGCAGGTCGCGCACGCGCCGGCGGCCCATCGAGCCGAGGCCGGCCACGGCGGTCCTCACAGGGCCACCTCGAGTGTGCGCAGCGCGCCCGCGGCGTCGCGGTAGCGCAGCGCCTCGCGCTCGATCAGCGCCGCGCTGCGCTCGTGGTACTCCTCGGCGAGCGCGCCGTTGATCGCCACGAGCGCCGGCTGGCGCCGCAGCAGCGCGACCAGCTCGCCCACCCCGAAGACCTCGCCCGGTCGGTACAGCTCGGCGAACACGGCACGGAAGAACTCGAGGTCGCGCGGATAGTCGAGCGTCACGCGCGCGGTCTCGTGCACGTGCTCGGGGCCGAGCGGCTGCAGGGTCGCCACGCGGCAGAGGCCCGTGTGGGTGAAGTACAGCATCCCGCCCGTGCCGTTGGGGCCCGGCACGTAGCTCGCCGCCACGCGCTCGATCGCCGCGGTGCGCAGCGCCCGGCAGCCGATCCCCACCGGCAGGCCCGCGCACTCCGCCACGTCCACGGTGTCGTCGGCGAGCACCGCCTGCACGCAGAGGTCCATGTACAGGGGGTCCACGCACACGTCGTCGCCGTCCACCTGGATGACGACGTCGAAGGGGTGGGCGCGCACCGCGCCGGCGACACGGGCGATCAGGTCCTCCTCGCTGCCCCGGTACACGCTCGCCCCGCGCGCCTGGATCGGCGCCGGCAGCGGGTCGTCGGAGGGGTCCTCGGTGATGCACACGACCACGTCCGCGGGCCGGCGCACGTGGCGCGAGGCGAACAGCCGGTCGAGGATGTGGTCGAGCACCGGCCGCCCGGCGATCGGCTGCAGCGCCTTGCCCGGCAGGCGCTCGGAGCGCAGCCGCACGCGCAGCAGGGCGCCCACGCGCGGGTGCTGCTCGCTGTCGCGAACGTCGCTCATCGCACCGCCACCGCGAGCTCCGGCAGCTCGAACCCGGTCTCCTGCGCCCACCCGGCGAGCGACTCCATCAGCCGCTCGCGGGCCTCGGCGCGATCCTCCAGCCACACGAGCGTCGCGCGGCCCTCGGCGCCGACCATCAGCAGGCCGTCCATGCCGCGCGCCCGGCGGAGCGTCTCCAGGGCCTGCTCCGGGGTGTGCGCGATCGGCGCGCCGACGTTCAACGAGGTGTTGACCGACGCCTCCACGCCCACACGGCGGCCCATCGCCAGCAGGAACTCGTGGCACAGGGGGTCCACGTCGGGGCGCACGATCTGCAGCCGGCCGGTGCCGTCGTGGTGGATCGTGGCGGGGATCGTCGTGTACGCCGCCGGCCGCGCGTAGGCGGTCAGCACCATGTAGTTGTAGGCGTTGTAGTCCTCGTCCCCGGCGCCCTCCTGCAGGTCGAAGAGCTGCTCGGCGGCCGCGCGCGTGAGCATCGGCGCGAGCGGCCGCACCAGTTCGCGGTGCTTGACGCGTTCGTTGAGCACGCGCCGCGTGTCGGGGTTGCAGGGGTTGGCGAGGATCGAGCGGTGCCCGAGCGCGCGCGGGCCGGTCTCCGAGGCCCCCTGGTAGATGCCCATCACGCGGTCGCCCGCGACCGCGTACGCGAGCAGATCGGCCACCTGCGCCAGCGTCCGGTGCTCGCGGCAGTCGCCGAGCTCCAGGCTGCCGGCCTGCGGCGCGGCCGCGAGCACCGCGCGGATCTCGCGCCCGGCGGGCGCCCGGCCGCAGTAGAAGGCGTGCCGCAGCGGCGTGCCCGGCCGCGCGCCGGCGCGCATCGCGAACGCGTACGCGGCGCCGATCGGCGTGCCCGCGTCGCCCGGCACCGGCGGCACCCACAGGTGCAGGCGCGTGTCGCGCAGGCCGAGGTTGCGCTCGTACCAGCGCTCGTCGAAGCACTCCAGCAGGCGCTGGTTGGCGACGCAGTTGAGCGCCGTGCCGCCGCTCAGTACGAGGCGGTGGCTGCCGGTCGTGCGGATCGCGTGCTCGACGGCGTGGACCACGGCGTCCTCGAAGACCATCTGCACGGCGGCCGCGCGGTCCACGCGCTCGCGCGTGAGCTCGGGGTGGCGGACGTCCTCGACGCTCAGCACTGCGTCGGGGTTCCAGATCCGCTCGGGCGGGATCGGCTCGCCGAGGATCTCCACGAGCTCCGCGCCGTAGGGGTCCGCCAGCGAAGCTCTCGTCCACCGCGCCAGCACGCGGTTGAGGCGCACCTCGCCCGCGGGGCCGAAGTGCAGGAGGTGCTTCAGCCGCCGGTAGTAGGGGTTGGTGAGCCGGTTGCCGTCCCCCCACGCGGCGGCGCCCATGTAGCGGCCCTCGGAGCTCAGCGGCGGCCAGCCGCCCTGCGTGGAGCTGATGAACGCGTACATCGTGCCGAGCGAGTCCAGGCGGCTGGAGCCGAAGGTGCTCATCAGCAGCAGCCCCGCCCCCCGGCACGTGTACAGCGAGCAGGTGGCGTCGTCGCCGTTGCCGTCGAGCACCAGCGCGATCGTCGGCTCGGCGCCGGCCGCGAAGGGCGAGACCGCGTAGGAGAGGTACGCGTGCGCGTCGTGGTGGCGCACGCCGACGATCGGCGCCGGCCCGCCCAGGCCCAGCTGCGCGCCGAGCTGCGCGGGCGCGTCGAGCAGCGCCGGGACCCCTTCACGGGCGTCCTCAGGGGCGCTTGCGTCCCCCCCTCCCGAACGCTCGCGCGTTGCGCGCACCGCGGCGCGCTCGCGCAAGAGCACGTTCAGGCCGGCGGGCGCCTCCTCGAGCATCGGCCGCCAGAAGGTGACGTCGAGGAAGCCCGTGTAGTCCCACGCGCTCACGCACGCCGCCAGGTCGGCGGGGGTGAGGCCGCGCTCGTGCAGGCGCTCCACGACCGCCTGCACGGAGTGGCGGGGGAACTGGTTGCAGTGCTTCTCCCCGGTGTAGCGCTCCTCCTCTTCGTTGCACACGAGCTCGACGTGCCCGCGCTCTGTGACCCGCACGAGCGCCGCGCCGGAGTTGTGGGAGGTGGTGAGGAACCCCAGCACGTACGTCTCGCGGCCGGCGCGGATCGCCTCCGCCAGCGCGGCCAGCCGCGCGCGGGCGACGCGGCCGTCGGGGCGGTGCAGGCCGCGGCGCGCGAGCAGCGCGCCGCACGCCGGCCGGAACGCGCGGCTGCCCCACTCGGCCAGGCGGGGGCGCCGCGGGCCCGCTCTGCCGAAGGTCACGTTGCGATCCCTTGCCACGGTGCGGAGGATATGGACGGGCCGATCCCCCGCCACCTGGCTGCCGGAGCCGCGCGCACGTGCCGCGCGGAGCCACGGGACAGGCGCCGCGGGCTGTCTCCCACTAAGGGCCTGTCAGGCCCTACGCCCCCAGCAGGCGCAGCCCCGCGGCGAACGCGGCCGCGTCGAACGGCTGGGCGTAGCGCGCCAGCTCTCCGCGCAGCTCGTGCGCGAGCGCGAGGCCGGCGGCCGGCTGCTCCAGCAGGCGTGCGGCGAGCGCGCTGAAGTCCGCGGCCGTCTCGAACATCCCCGGCAGGCGCTCGGTCCACGGGGCGAGCAGGTGCTCCTCGCGCACCGCCAGGGGCGCGCTGCCCGGCCACAGCAGGACCGGTAGGCCGAGCGCTGCCGCCTCGAAGGCCACGGAGGAGCTCGAGGCGACCACCAGGTCGGCCCACGCGGCGGCCGCCGCGAAGGGGCCGCCGGCGGTGACTGTCACCGGCAGCCCGCGGCGGGCGAGCAGGCGCCGGTAGCGCGCGGGGTCCTCGGTGGGGTGCGGCCGCAGCCGCAGCTCCACGGTCGCGGCCAGCGCCGCGAGGCCGGGGGCGAGGATGTCCAGATACTCCTCGCAGAGGGCGAGCGACGCGAGCGGGGTGTCCACGCCCAGGCCGGTGGCGGCGACCAGCACGCGGCGCAGCGGCGCCTCGACGCTCCGCGGTGGCGCCACGGGCGTGCCCGGTGTGCCCACCTGCACGAGCCGCGGGTGGGGCTCCGGCCAGTGCCGCGCCTGCTCGGCGGTGCCCTCGCCCCAGCTGAAGAGCACGTCGCCGGTGGCGTCGTCGCAGCTGTCGCGGAAGCCGTAGATGCCGTGCTGCATCACGCCCACCGTGAGGCCGCGCCGGCGTGCCCACACGGTGAGGAGCTGCGCGGCGCCGTAGCCGGCGGTGGGCAGCACCACCGCGCGCAGCGCGCGCGCCTGCTCCAGGCCGGCGAGCGCCTGCGCGACCCCGTCGAGCTCCGGCACGGCCGCCGTGAGCAGGCGGGCCACCAGCAGGCTGAGTGCGCGGTCGAGGGGGGCCTCGGCACAGAGCCCGAGCCGCGCGGGCAGGCCGACGTCTGTCCCCGCGCCCCGCGCGGGACGGCCGCGCCGCGCGGGGCGGTCGAAGGTGGCGAGCATCGGCAGCCGGCGGCGCAGCGCCAGCAGCGCGCCGTTGCCGTAGTCGAGGCCGGGGAAGGGCATCGTGCCCACGCCCACCTCCCGCAGCTCGGCGCCGGACAGCGCGGCCAGCGCGAGCGCCAGCTTGCCGGTCGCCACCGCCGCCACGCGCACCCGCCCGGGGCGCGAGCGGGCGGCGACGGCGCGCATCACCGGCCGGGCGAGCGCCCGCTTGAGCGGGGAGCCCGCGAGCGCCGGGGGCGGGGTGTAGGGGACCGCCGCCGGATCGAGGCCGACGGCCGCACGCGCCCCCATCTCCAGGGCTGGGGGCGTGGCCGGGTCGCACAGCAGCCGCCCTGCACCCGGGGCCATGCGCCGCAGCGTCCACCCGCGCAGCAGGCGCGTGAGCTCCGCGCGCAGGCGCACCGCGGCGAAGTCGATCAGGCGGTGGCCGCCCCGTGCGAGCGCGGCCACCCGCGGGTGCGTCCGCACGGCGACGAGCAGCTCGTTCACGTAGTGCTCTTCGGCGCTGCGCTCCTCCCAGCTGCGCAGCCCCTCGAAGAGCAGGGCGCCGCGGCCGGCCAGGTCGGCGTGGGCGAGGCCGTCGAACGCGACGAGCACGTCCCCCGCGCGGGGTGGGCCCAGCCACGCGTAGCGGCCGTCGGGGTCCTCGCGGCAGACGACGACCAGGCGCGCGGCCGTGGCCGGGGCGCGCACGCTACGCCGCCTCGACCCGCTCCCGCGCCAGGTACACCCCGCGCCGCAGGCGCAGCGACTCCCGGAAGCCGATCCGCCCCTCCAGCGCGGCGTCCGGCGGGCGCTCGCGGGGCTCGCGGCCGCGCGCGGTCCGCCAGCCGGCGAGGCGGCCGGCGAGTGCGGCGCCGTCGTGCTCGAGCAGCAGGTCGCCGGCCACCACGAGCGCCTCCGTGGCAAGCGCGCGGGGGGCCAGGCCGGAGCGCGTCACGCGGTAGCGGCGCAGCAGGTACGCGCGGGCGTGCCCGCTCTTGCGGCGCTGCTCGGCGGAGCGGTGGCCGAGCGTGGCCGAGCCGAGGTGCACGGCGACGGCGTCCGCGGCCAGCGCCGTCTCCCAGCCGGCGGCGCGCAGCCGCAGCGCGAGGTCGAGGTCCTCGGAGTAGGCGTGGATCGACTCGTCGAGGCCGCCCACCTGCTCCCACGCGACCCGGCGGAACGCGGCGGCGGCGCCCGCCGGGCCGGTGAGCGCCGGGCCCGCCCCGTACGCGGCGGCCGGCGGGCAGCGGTGCAAGCGGGGGAAGCCGGCGAGCGTGCGGTCGGCGACGAGCCCGGCGCTGTCGATCTCGCGCTCGCCGGGGCGCAGCAGCAGCGCCGCGACCGACCCCAGCCGCGGGCGCGCGGCGAACGGGGCGAGCAGGCGCTCCAGGAAGTCGGGGCGGGCGTCGACGTCGTTGTTGAGCATCACGAGGAGCTCGCCGCTGCCGGCGGCGACGGCTGCGTTGCACGCAACGGCGAAGGGCATGTTGCGCGCCATCCGCACCACCGTCACCTCGGGGTGGCTCGCCGCCAGGCGCTCCGCGGTGCCCTCCTCGCAGCCGTTGTCGCACACGATCACACGGTGCGCGAGCGTCTGGCGGCGCAGGTGCTCCAGGCAGCTGTGGGTCAGATCCCACCGCCGGTAGGCGACGATCGCGACGTCGGGCGCGCTCACCGCGCGACCTCGGGCACGCGGGGGGCCTCCTGCGCGAGCGTCCGCCGCCACCACTGCACCGTCCGCTCCGCCCCCTCGGCGAGGCCGACCGCGGGGCGGAAGCCGACCTCCTCGCGCAGGCGGCGGACGTCCGCGGTCAGCCGCTCGGGGTCGCCCGCGCGCTGCGGCAGCGCGCCCAGCCGCACCAGCTCCGGGCGCCCGGTGGCGGCGGCGATCGCGCTCACCACGTCGGCGACCCGCACGGGCTCCCCCGAGGCCATGTTGACCGGCCCCGTGACCTCGGAGGCGAGCAGCGCCGCGAAGGCGCGCCCCAGCTCGGGGGCGTACACGTAGTCGCGCACCTGCAGGCCGTCGGTGCAGCGGGCCTCCTCGCCGCGCAGCAGCGCGCGGGCGACCCCGCTCACCAGGCGGTCCGGGTGCTCGTGGGGGCCGTACGCGTAGAAGATCCGCCCCCACGCGAGCTCGACCCCCACCTGCGGCGCCCACCGCTCCGCGACGAGGTGTACGGCGCGCTTGGCGGCGCCGTACACCGTGGCCGGATCGAGCGGCGTGGGCGCGCGCCCGGCCCGGTCTCCCGTGGCCGGGCGCGCGTCCTCCACGCAGTGCGTGTCCCGCTCCCACACGTACTCCCAGCAGGTGCCGGCCGCCACCGCCCGGCGCCCGCCGTGCTCGCCGAAGGCGCGCAGCAGTCGCAGCGTGGCCCCCACCCACGCGAGGTTCTCGGCCGCCGTCCCGAAGCGGCCGGGCTCGGTGTACCACGCCATGTGCAGCAGGTGGCTCGGTCGTACCGTTGCGATGAGCGCCTCAGCCGAGCCGGGGGCGAGCAGGTCGGCGCTGTGCCACTGCACCTCGGGGGCGAGGTCGCCGTCCTCCGGTGGCGACACGGCGGTGAGGTCGTCGGACCCCACGGCGCCGTCGTCGCCCAGCCCGGCTACGGCGGCCGGCGCCGCGCCGCGCAGCGGTCGTGACGTCACCGCGTGCACCTCGTGGCCGGCCGCCGCCAGCCCCGGCAGCGCGTGCCTGCCGATGAAGCCCCCGGCCCCGGTGACCAGCACGCGGCTCATGCCGGCGGGCGCGCGAGGGCGTAGTCGGGGAAGGCGCGGTCGCGCGCGGAGAGGATGCGCTGCCCGCCGGGGGGGTCGGGCCAGATGATCGCGAACGCCGGGTCGTCCCACCGTACGCCGCGGTCGGCGTGGGGGGCGTAGGCCGCGCTCGCCTGGTAGTGGACCTCGCTCTCGTCCTCCAGCGTCTGGAAGCCGTGCGCGCACCCCTCGGGGATGAACACGCACAGCCGGTCCTCGCCGCGCAGCTCGACCCCCACCCAGCGGCTGTGCGTGGGCGAGTCGGGCCGCAGGTCGACGGCCACGTCGTACACGCGTCCCCGCACGCAGCGCACGAGCTTGCACTCGGCGTGGGGCGCGAGCTGGTGGTGCAGGCCGCGCAGCGTCCCGGCGCGCGGGTTGTAGGAGCTGTTGCACTGCACCACGCGCGGGTTCAGCCCGTGCGCGGCGAAGGTCTCCGCGTCGAACGTGCGCGTGAAGGAGCCGCGCTCGTCCACGTGGGGCTCCAGCGTGATCACGGCCATCCCCGGCAGCGCGGTCGGCTCGACGATCACGACCACACTCTCCACGGCGCCTGGCCGGACTCCCACAGCCGCTCGAGCAGGTGGCGGTCGCGCAGCGTGTCCATCGCCTGCCAGAACCCCTCGTGGCGGTAGGAGGCGAGCTGTCCCGCGCGCACCAGCTCGCGCAGCGGCTCCTGCTCCCACGTCGTCTCGTCGCCGGCGATGTACCGCCCGACCTCGGGCGAGCACACGAAGAACCCGCCGTTGCACCACGCGCCGTCGCCGCGCGGTTTCTCCTCGAAGCTGCGCACGCGCTCCCGCTCGATCCCCAGCGCCCCGAAGCGGCCGGGGGGCTGCACGGCGGTGAGCGTGGCGAGCGTCCCCTGCGCGCGGTGGTGGGCGAGCAGCGCGCCGACGTCCACGTCGGCGAGACCGTCGCCGTAGGTGAAGCAGAAGTCCTCCTCGCCCACGTACGGCAGCGCGCGCTTCAGGCGCCCTCCCGTCATCGTGCCCTCGCCGGTGTCGATCAGCGTCACTCTCCACGGCTCGGTGGTGGAGCGGTGGATCTCGTGGCTGCCCCGCGCCAGGTCGAGCGACACGTCGCACGTGTGCAGGTGGTAGTTGGCGAAGTACTCCTTGATCAGGTAGCCCTTGTAGCCAAGGCAGATCACGAAGTCCTCGACGCCGTGGGCGGCGTAGATCTTCATGATGTGCCACAGGATCGGCTTGCCGCCGATCTCGACCATCGGCTTCGGTCGAAGTGTGGTCTCCTCGCTGAGCCGCGAGCCGAGGCCGCCGGCGAGGATCACGGCCTTCATCGCGCGCGGGGGGGCGCCCACGGCCCCTCCGCTGTTTCGAGGGCTGGCATCAGGGCGGCGAAGCTAACAAGGGGCCTGCGCGCGGTCGAGCGGCTGTGGCCGATGCGCCTGCCCGCCCCGAAAACCACCCCCCGCGTTGTTTCTGAGTCGAGGAGGGACTCCTGCGATGATCCGGGCCATGACGGCCCCCGAGCGAAGCCCGTTGATCCCCGCGCGCAGGGTGGACCCCAACCAGGATCTGCCGACCATGGAGCTGCAGGTGCTGGAGCGTTGGCGCGAGCGCGGCGTGTTCGCGCGGTCGCTACAGCTGCGCGAGGGGGCGGAGCCGTGGGTCTTCTACGAGGGGCCCCCGACGGCAAACGGCCCTCCGGGCGCTCACCACGTGCTCTCGCGCGTGTTCAAGGACATCTACCCCCGTTACAAGACGATGCGCGGCCACCGCGTGGAGCGCAAGGGTGGCTGGGACTGCCACGGGCTGCCGGTGGAGATCGCGGTGGAGCAGAAGCTCGGGATCAACAGCAAGCACGAGATCGAGAACGTGGTCGGGATCGAGGAGTTCAACCGCCAGTGCCGCGAGTCGGTGTTCGAGTATCTGGAGGAGTGGAACCGCCTCACGGAGCGGATCGGCTTCTGGATCGACCTCGACGACGCCTACCGGACGCTCGACGAGAGCTACATCGAGTCGGTGTGGTGGGCGCTCGCGGAGATCCACCGGCGGGGGCTGCTGTACGAGGGGCACAAGGTGGTGCCGTACTGCCCGCGGTGCGGCACTGCGCTCTCCTCACATGAGGTGGCATTGGGATACCAGGACGTGGTCGATCCGTCGGTGTACGTGCGGCTGCCCGTTCAGCGCCCCGGCGGGCCACTGCAGACCGGCGATGCGTTGCTGATCTGGACGACGACGCCGTGGACCCTGCCCGGCAACGTGGCGGTGGCGGTCGGACCGGATATAGAATATGTGCGGGCAAGGCTGGATGGCGAGGTGTTCGTCCTTGCGGAGGGGCTGGTGGAGAAGGTGCTTGGCGAGAACGCGAGCATCCTCGATTGCTTCCGTGGCCGCGACGTCAGTGGAGAGTGGGTCGACGGAGAGTGGGTTGGACCCACGTATGCAGGCCCGATCTTTCCCAGCAAGACCTCGCACGTGGAGGAGCCGGTCTGGCGGATCATCGCGGGCGACTTCGTTACGACCGACGACGGTACGGGGCTGGTACACATCGCGCCTGCGTTTGGAGAGGACGACTTCAACGTAGCGGCCGCCGCAGAGCTGTTCGATCCGAGGACCCAACACACGCTCTTCAATCCGGTGAAGCTGGACGGAACGTATGACGAAAGGATCGAGCGGTACGCAGGACGTTTCGTCAAGGACCCGCAGCTGACGGAGGAGCTGATCGCCGACCTCGACGCGCGCGGACTGCTGTTCAAGCGCAAGGAGTACGAGCACTCCTACCCTCACTGCTGGCGTTGCGGCACCCCGCTGATCTACTACGCCAAGCCCTCCTGGTACATCGCGACCTCAAAGGTGCGCGAGCGGCTGCTGGCCGGCAACGAGATGGTGGCGTGGCACCCGCCACACATCAAGCACGGCCGCTTCGGCGATTGGCTCTCCAACAACGTCGACTGGGCGCTCTCGCGCGAGCGCTACTGGGGCACGCCGCTGCCGGTGTGGCGCTGCGACGCCGGGCATCTCCATGTGATCGGCTCGTTCGCGGAGCTGGAGAAACTCTCGGGCGACCCGCTCACCGACCACCACCGCCCGTATGTGGACGAAGTCGAGTTCCCCTGCCCGGAGTGCGCGCAGCCGATGCGGCGCGTGCCGGAGGTGATCGACGTGTGGTTCGACTCCGGCGCGATGCCGTTCGCCCAGCACCACATCCCCTTCGCCGGCGAGGACGCAAACCGTTTCACCGCCGACCCCGCGCGCTTCCCCGCCGACTTCATCTGCGAGGCGCTGGACCAGACGCGCGGCTGGTTCTACTCGCTGCTGGCCGTCTCCACCCTGCTGTTCGACAAAGCCCCCTACCGCAACGTCGTGTGCCTCGGGCTGATCCTCGACGGCGAGGGCCAGAAGATGTCGAAGTCGCGCGGCAACACGGTGGAGCCCAACCGGGTGATCGACAAGTACGGAGCTGACGCCTTCCGCTGGTACTTCTTCACCGCCAAGCAGCCGTGGGATGGATACCGCTTCTCCGAGGAGGCGATCGGCGAGGGCGTGCGCCTCTTCCTGCGGCAGCTGTGGAGCACGTACTTCTTCTACGTGCTGTACGCGCACGCCAACGAGGCGGCGCTACGCGCGGCGCCGGCGGAGGGGGAGTCAGGCGAGGACCTCGATCGCTGGGCGCTCTCGCGCACGGCTGCCACGGCGGTGCTCGTCGCCGAGCGCCTGGACGCCTACGACGCGACCACCGCGGGGCGCGCCCTCGCGGAGCTCGTGGACGAGCTCTCCAACTGGTACGTGCGGCGTACGCGGCGGCGCTTCTGGGACGGCGACCCGGCGGCGTTCGCGACGCTGCGCGCCTGCCTGCTGACGATCGCCCGGCTGCTCGCGCCCTTCTGCCCGTTCGTCGCCGACGAGCTCTACGACAACCTTGACGGGACGCGCGAGAGCGTGCACCTCTGCGACTTCCCGGTGGGTGCCGCGCTGCCCGCTCGCGACCGCGGCCTGGAGGCGGCCATGGCCACGGCGCGCGAGACGGTCAGGCTCGGCCTCGGAGCACGCGCGCAGGCGAAGATCAAGATTCGCCAGCCCCTGGCGGAGGCCGTCGTGGTGGCCGACGGCGCCGAGCGTGAGGCGGTGGAGCGACTCGGCGAGATCGTGCGCGAAGAGCTGAACGTGCGGCGCGTGCGGTTCGTCGAGGCGGCCGAGGAGCTGGGCAGCTACGAGGTGAAGGCCAACTACCGCAGTCTGGGCCCGCGGTTCGGCCGCGAGATGCCGCTGGTCGCCGAGGCGATCGCCGCGCTCGACCCGGCCCGCGTGGCGGCGGCGATCAGGAATGGCGCCGCGGGCGAGCCGGCGCTCGGCATCTCGGTGGCTGGCCGCGAGCACACGCTCTCCGCCGAGGACGTGATCCTCACACTGCGCCCGCCGGAGGGGTTCGCGGTGGAGCGCGAGGGTGCCCACGCGGTCGCGCTCGACCTGACTGTCGACGAGGACCTGCGCCGCGAGGGGCGAGCGCGGGAGATCGTGCGCGCCGTGCAGAACGCCCGGAAGAATGCGGGTCTCGCCGTCGAAGACCGCATCGCGCTGACGCTCGACTGCGACCCGGAACTGCTCGACGCCGCGCGCGAGCACCGCGACTACATCGCCGGCGAGACGCTCGCGGTTGGGCTGTCCCTCGACGGCGAGGGAGCGGCCGGCACTGCTGAGGCGGCGGGCGCCTCGGAGGCGGCCGAGGAGCATCGCGAGCAGGCGAAGGTCGACGGCCTGGCGCTCACGATCGCGCTCGCGCGCGCGAGCTGAGGGACCCCGTCGCTCACGCTCGCGCGCCGCGCCTGAGCGGCACGCGCCAGCCGCGGCGGCGCGCCGCGAGCGCCCCAAACTGAAGTAGCAAGGCCGCGAGCGCGCAGAAGGAGAGCACGCGCCCCGCCACCACGGGCAGCGGCTCCGCGGGACTGAGGGCCACGATTGTTCCGCCGCCCGGGGCCGGCGTCGGGTTGCGGCTCATTTCCAGCACGTCGTACCCTTCGGCGGTGACGCCGGCGATTCGCGCGCCGTCGATGTGCACGAGGCTCGGGTTGGCCTGGATGTTGGTGTAGAAGAGCTGCCCGGGCGCTAGGCGCACCACCCGGGAGATGTGGTTGTCGCGGATCGCGGCGGCGGGGAAGCGCACGTACGGAGGGTGCCCGTAGGGATCGTGCAGGAGGGGCAGGTGCACGTCGACGTAGTCGATCAGCACTTCGCCCGAGCCGGGCGCGCTCGTGTCGTACAGCTTGTTGAAGGCGGTGTAGCGGTCGGGGGCCTTGGGGTGGGCGATCGTCTGCTGCATCCCCCCGACCACGGCGACGGCCAGCACCGGCACCAGCGCCCACCCCCACACCGGCGTCCGGCGCCCGCGCGTGGCGAGCACGAGGATCGCCAGCACCGTGCCGCTCAGCGCCAGCAGCACGTAGCTCTCCAGGCGGTAGCTGAACTGCATCGTCGCCCACACGCGCGGCAGCGCGAGGATCAGCCCGGCGTGCGTCATGAGCACGGTCAGCGCCGTCGTCAGCACGGCGCAGATCAGCGCGATCCGCACCCACGTGCCGCGCAGACCGCGGCGTGCCGCGATCGCGAGGCTCACGAGCGCCCACGCCATCACGAGGATCGGCAGCGAGAGCGCGAAGGTGGCCCCGTTGGGGGAGTCCGTGCCTCTTGAGATCGTGAACAGGTTGTCCGCCGAGACAAGGCCCATCGTCCCGCGCAGCAGGCGCTCCCACTGCGCGTATTCCGTGGCGATCAGCGTGCCCGACTCGTACGCCGCCGCCGGCACCAGAAACCACGCGCTGAGCAGCGCTGCGGGGATGACCAGCCCCGCGAGGCGCAGCGCGCCCGCGCGCGTGACGCCGCGGCGGGCGCGCGGCGCGCAGAGCAGGATCGCCACGCCGACCAGGGCGATCAGCGACGTGCCCCACACGAGCGTGAGGCTGTGGCTGCCGGTGAGGAACACGACGCCGACCACCAGCGCGAGCCCTGGCCACAGGCGCAGCCGCTCGGCGCGCAGCACGCTCAGTCCGGCGCCGAGGATCAGCGGGATCATCGCGACCGCGATGAACTCCGGCCAGTCGCCGCGCGCGTAGATCAACGTCAGGTAGTAGGGGGAGGTGATGAACACCAGGCCGGGGGCGTGCGCCCACCACCGCCCCAGCCCGCAGCCGCGCGCCAGCCAGTACCACCCGCCGCACGAGCCGGCGAAGCCCAGCAGGTAGGTGAGCACGTACGTCTCGACCGGGTTGCCCCCCAGCAGCAGCGACAGCGAGCCGGTCAGGACGTACAGCGTGCCGCCGTAGAAGGTGTAGTGCGGGTAGTACACCCCGTAGACGTAGTTGAGGTACAGCGAGGGCGCGTGGTTGGCGCGGAGCGCCAGCGCCTGGTGCCACATGAACCACAGCTGCGCGAGCCAGTCGCCCGTGAAGAAGCTGTCGCTGAAGACCAGCGGCCAGGAGACCCCGGCGATGAGCGCCACGCCTGCGCCGGCGACGAGCACCGGCGAGCGCACCGCGGCGCTGGACGCGACTCGCTGGAGGGGGCCGGTCGGGATCGAGATCCACCGGGAGCGGCCGGCCGGGATCTGGCGGATTGATGGTTCGCGGCTGATGGCGCGGACCATACGGTGAGCCGCCGGGCCTTTCGGCGGCTGGGGCGCGCCCCAGGCAGCGATGCCCAGATCTCTTGTCCCAGAAAGGCAATGCGGCGCCCGCGGGCGGGCGCGAATGTCTCCGACCGGCCCGCGGGGGGCTACGCCAGCGCCGGCTCCAACTCTGCCTCGATCTTGCGCTTGGGGTAAGCGCCGACGACCTTCTTCACCGGCTCGCCGGCCTTGAAGAGGATCATCGTCGGGATCGACAGCACCTGGAAAGAGGCTGCGGTCTGCTGATTCTCGTCGACGTTGAGCTTGACGATGCGCAGGTCCGAGCGCTCGCCCGCGATCTCCTCGAGCACGGGGCCGACGACGCGGCACGGCCCGCACCAGGGCGCCCAGAAGTCGACCAGCACGGGGGTCTCGGATTCGATTACCTCGGCCTGGAAGTTGGTGTCGGTGACTTCGCTCAGTGCCACGGTGGCCTCCTCTGCTCGCTGGTCGGTGCTCCTAATACTATACAAAGTGTAGTAGGTCTTGACTTACAATGCAGGCACTGTGAGTCGATTCTTCATTGCTGGAGGGGCTGGATTCATCGGCAGCCACCTCACCCGCGAGCTCATGCAGCGCCCCGATCACGAGGTGGTGGTGTTCGACAACCTCGTTTCTGGAAACATTTCTCACTTGGACGGGCTGCTCGACGACCCCCGTCTGGAGGTCGTGGAAGCCGACCTGCAGGAGTTAGAGCGGGTGCTCGAGGCGATGTTAGGGGCGGACCACGTGTACCTGTTCGCCGCCAACCCCGACATCGCCGCCGCCGTGAAGGATCCCGCGATCGACTTCTGGCACGGCACCTACCTGACACACAACGTGGTCGAGGCGGCGCGCATCAACCGGGTCCCGCGCATCACCTACGCGTCGGGCTCCGGCGTTTACGGCGACCGTGGCACCGAAGAGGTGGACGAGAGCTTCGGGCCGCTCGTGCCGATCTCCACCTACGGCGCCTCGAAGCTCGGCTGCGAGGCGATGCTCGCGGCGTACTCGCACATGTTCGGCATCCACGTCGTCGTGTTCCGCTTCGCCAACGTCGTCGGCTCCCAGCAGACGCACGGCGTCACCTACGACTTCGTGCGCCGCCTGCAGGAGGATCCCTCCGTCCTGCGCATCCACGGCGACGGCACGCAGAGCAAGTCCTACATCCACGTCTCCGACGTCGTCTCCGCGATGCTCACGTTGCTCGACCGGGGGTGGGAGGGCTTCCAGGTCTACAACGCCGCCACCGGGGACCACGTGACGGTCCGCGAGATCGCCGACCTCGTCGTGCAGCGGATGGGGCTGGCGGGCGTCCGCTACGAGTACACCGGCGGGCCGCGCGGCTGGCTCGGCGACGTGCCGGTCGTGCGCCTCTGCACCGAGCGGCTCGCCACGCTGGGGTGGCACTGCGCCCACACTTCGACCGAGGCGCTGTGCGACTCGATCGACGCCAACATCGTTGAGGCCACGCGCGCCGCGCGCTCGCCGAGTCGCGCCCGGCGCACGGTGCGCCGGCCCGTGGGGCTCCACGAGGCGCACTGGGCGCGGGCTACACGGGAGGACCGACTGTGAGCGCCACCGCGGTGCGGGCGCCCGCGGGCGAGCGCACCGCCCCGGACGTCGAGGTCTCGATCGTCGTCCCCTGTCTGAACGAGGAGCTCACGGTGGGGGAGTTCGTGGATTGGTGCCTGCAGGGCCTCGCGGCGGCCGGCGTGCGCGGCGAGGTGGTGATCGTGGACTCCTCCTCGGACCGCTCGCCGGCGATCGCGGCCGCGCACGGCGCGCGCGTGCTGAGCGTGCCGCGGCGGGGGCTCGGGCGCGCGTACATCGACGCGATCCCCCACCTGCGGGGGCACATCGCGATCATGGGCGACTGCGATCTCACCTACGACTTCCGCGAGCTCGACGGCTTCATCGCCGCGATCCGCTCCGGCCACGACTTCGTGATGGGCACGCGCACGCGGGGCACGATCGAGCCGGGCGCGATGCCCGCGCTGCACCGCTACTTCGGCTCGCCGCTGACGACGCTCGTGTTCAACGTCATCTACGGCACGCGCTTCTCGGACATCCACTGCGGGATGCGCGCCTGTACGCGCGAGGCGCTGGAGCGGATGGCGCTGGAGTCCCCCGGGTGGGAGTACGCGTCGGAGATGATCCTCAAGGCGCGCAAGCTGCACATGCGCACGACCGAGGTGCCGGTGCGCTTCTGGAAGGACCGCGAGGGCCGCGAAAGCCACCTGCGCCGCGGCGGCTGGCGCACGCCGTGGGTGGCGGGGTGGGACTCGCTGCGCGTGATGTTCCTGTACGCGCCGGACTTCTTCCTGCTGCGCCCCGGCCTCGTGCTGCTCGCGCTCGGCCTGCTGCTCGCGGGCGCGCTCGCGGGCGGGCCCTTTACGGCGCTCGGCGTCGGCTTCAACCTCCATTGGATGCTGCTCGGGGTCGTCGCCGCGACCGTCGGCTACTCCGCGGTGCAGCTCGCGCTGCTCGCACGCGTGTACTACGACTTCGACCCCCCCGCCACCGACCGCCTGCTGCGCAGGCTCACCTACAACCGCGGCATGGCGGCCTCCGCCGCGATGGTCCTCGCGGGCCTCGTGCCCAACGCGGTGCTGCTCGCCCACTGGCTCAGCAACGACTTCCACCTGCTTTCGATCCAGTACTCCTCGGTGTTTGGGCTGCTGCTGCTCACCCTCGGCTGCCAGACGTTCGGCTTCACGCTGCTGCTGCACATGGTCGCGGGCCGTCGTCACGGAGAGCGAGCACGATGACGGTCTCGCTCTCCGCGCCCGGCGGCGGCCTGCGCTACGCCGACACACGCGAGCACTTCGAGAACGGGCTGCTGCGTCTGATGAGCCTCACCGACGAGGAGTTCCGCCGCTGGCTCGACCTCGCCGCGTGCTCGGAACACGATGACGTGCTCGCGCAGCTGCGGGAGGGGTGGCGGGCGCTGCGCCCCCCGCCGCCGGCGCCCGCCGACGGGCCCGTCGAGCCCGGTCCGAACGGCCTGCGGGGCGAGGTGTGGCACGCCGCGATAGCAGAGGCCCCCACGCACGGCGTGGCCGTCTGCGACGCCGCGCACCACGGCTGGCTCGTGCGCCGCGAGGGAGGCCGGTTCCTGCGAGAGACCGCCCCGCCATCCTACGAGGAGGCGTACTTCGAGGGCGACCGGCGGCGCGCCGGAGGCTACGGCGAGTACACCGCGCAGGCGGAGTGGCGCCTGGAGAAGGCGGCCCGCCAGGTGCGCGAGATGCGCGCGCACACCGGCCTCGCCGCCGGGCGGGTGCTCGACGTCGGCTCCGGGTACGGGTACTTCCGCGTGGCGCTCGGCGAGGCCGGCTACGCCCACGAGGGCGTCGAGGTCTCCGCCCACGCCCGCCGCGTGGCGCGCGAGGCGTACGGGCTGGACACGCACGCGGGCACGGTGGAGGAGCACTGGGAGGGGTGGCGGGCCCGCTACGACGCGGTCACGCTGTGGGACCTGCTCGAGCACGTCGAGGACCCCGCGCGCACGCTCGCGTCGATCGCCGCGATCCTGCGGCCCGGCGGCGTGCTCGGAGTCAAGACGCCGAACCTCGACTGCCCCGAGGCGGAGGTGTTCGGCCCCCACTACCACTCGCTCAAACGGGAGCACCTCTCCTTCTTCTCCCCTGCCTCGCTGACCGCGGCGGCGCAGGACGCGGGCCTCCAGGCCGTGCACGTGAGCACCGCCTCGCACCTGCTCGTGGGCTTCGTCGGCCGGCAGCGCACGCGCGCGTGGGAGCGGGAGGGGCGCGGCGCCGACGTGGTGGCGTGGTACCGCCGGCCGGCTGTGTGAGCGTCTGCTTCTCCGCCTGGCGACCTTCGGGGTCGGACCCGGCGGTTGCTCCGGCCGGGAGCCGAGCCAGCAGTCCGAGCCGTCCGACCTTCGGGTTCTCGTCTATGGTTGCCGCCCTCGGCGTCGAGCCCGGTCATGCTTGGGATGATCGGTCCAGCTCGTCTCGGAGAGTTTCGACGGTCCATGTCGGGCAGCCGCAGCCGAGGAAGTCGTGGTCTCCGGTCAGGATCGCGGCGTCGAGCAGGAGTGCCAGGGCAACGGTAGGCCAGTCCTGCGGATCGCGGGGAACCCGACGCCGCGCCGTTTCCTCGAAGGATGCGTACATCTCCCGGTTGACGACCTCCATGGCCCGCGTGTCGATCATGGTGCGTACTGATTGCTCCAGCACGTGCCTTCCGTCCGGTGTGAGGCGACCTGTGGACTCCATGATGTCGAGCCGCCGGGCCAGCTCGTGCTCGGTCTCGCTCCACTGGTCCTCGGCCACGACGACGTGCAGCGCAGGGTGCAGGAACAGCTCGCGGCCCCTCGTTCGCAGTAGCTCGCCGACGAGAACGCTGGCGTCGGCGGCGACGATCATTCAGGGAAGGGCCGTCGCATGTCGAAGAGGCTTGCCAGCTCGTCCTCGGTCATGCCGGTTTCGTCGAGCACCTGCTCGACGGCCTGGCCGAGTTGGGCGACAGCGAGTCGTACCTCGTCCTCGTCGCGCTTCAGCGGGACATAGAAACCGATCACCCTCCCGTGCCGGTTGACGGCGACGGTCTCAGGGCCCGCAAGGTACTTGGTGGCGTGGTCGCGGAACTCGCGGACGCCGACGTTCTTCATCTTAGGCATGTGGTCACCATATGCCCACATTCTACGCCGATCCTCGGTCGCCGTCAATGTACGTCGAGTCGCGCTGACGATGGGGGGCGCGCTGTCTGCCACGCTTCGCCCATCAGCGAAAATACGTCAGGAAAGGCGTTTGTAAGGCTAGAACTCGAGATCGACGATTTTGTGGCGTCGTTCGCCTACGAGTCGAGCAGCATCGCGACGAGCGGGTCGAGGTCGTCGGAGTGCTCCACGCGGGGCTCCAGACTGGGCCGCGGCAACACGAGACTCCAGCCATCCTTGCCCTCGCGGGAGCCGCTGCGGAGGTCAACCGTGCCGCGGACGACGAGCGCCAGCTTGGGCGCCTCCAACGCGAAGAGCTTCCCGCGTACCTTCGCGTCGAGCAGGTGACGGCCGGTGGTATCCACCGCCCAGCACACCCCTTTCTTCCAGATCAGGAAGTCGGGGTAGAAGGTTGAGGAGTCGCCGACCTTCTTCGGGAGGGGGACGCCGTAGCCCTGGCTCTCCGTTGTCGGGTTGCGAACCCAGGTCACACCCTTCACGCGATCAATGGCGCGAGCGAAGGGGGCCTCGTCTTTGTTGAAATCGTTCCGCGAGTACTCGGCATGAGCAGCGTGGTCAAACGAAGCCATATCCTCGGAGCGCGGACGGTACTCGTCCACGACCCAGGTCGCGCGATCCGGATCAGGGCCCTCCTGGTATTCAACGCGGTCCTCAAAGTAGTCCACGATGCGCGCGGCGAGGATGGTCAACTCCTCTTGCGCCTGCGACCCGTGGCAGCTGAACTGCTCGAACGCCGGGCCGGAGAAGCGATCGGGATGAATTGCGTTCAAGCACGAACGGTCGCGTTGCAAGATGCGACGGCGAAGGAATACGCCGTTCCTCGTGCGAGCACTGCGGAGCACATCAATGTCCTGGTATTCCTCGCTGCCCTCTTTCAGCGACACGACGGCCTTGCGGCCGGTCCCGGGCGCTTCAAGATCCTCGTCCGACCATGTGCGTGACGCCTGGCTCCGCAATTCTTTCTCCACCGAGGCCATGTTCGGCGCCTTCAACGCCCAGCGCGTGAGGCTCAGTCTTTTCGCCCCGCGCTTCACAGGGACCGGCGTCAACGGCTCCTTGCGCGTCTTTAGGCGCACGGTCGCGAACGACGGCTCGTCTTCGGGCGCGTACAGGCGCAACTCCGCCTTCAGCTCCGAGACGACGGTTTCGTACGCCGCGGTCGGCGTCTCCAGGATCAGCGTCGCCGTGTTTAGCGCTTCCGCGGAGAAGCGGCGCGCCCTGGGCTGGCGAAGTACGCGCCCGACGATCTGGCGGATACGCACGAACGAGCGCGTGACGCCGTCGAAGTAGCAGACGTAAGCCTCGGGGTCATCCCAGCCCTCTTGCAGTGATTGGTTGAAGATGATGTGGCGGAAGCGCGGCTCCAACTTGCTAAGGCTGGCGATGCGCTCTGCCTCCTCCGGCAGCGTCCTGGTGTCCGTGAATACGGCGATCTCGTCCGCGGGCACGCCGCGCTCACACAGGTACCTCCATATCGCGACGGGCCTCGGCTCTTCTGGCGATCCGCGGGGCGGATTGCTCTTCTCCACGACGTAGATCGCCCGAGGCGTTAGCCCGGCTTCCTCGGCGTCCGCCGCGACCTGCACGCGCTCCAGGGCCTGCAGCGCGCCGTCGAGACTCTCCTCCGATCCGCTCCGGTAGTCAACGAGCTCGATCGTCGTCTTCAAGAGATTGGCGTCAACGACATCCTTGGTTTTGATCGGCACGCGACCCGCGGCGAGAAGCGCATTCGTCTCCTCACCCTGGTTCAGCGCCTCCTCCCATTTCGTGAACAGCTCGTTCACGAGCGGCGTAGCAGAAGCCATGAAAAAGCCTCGTGGCCGGAGTGCCGCGAGCTGGTCAAGCTGGACTTCACTTTGGTTGTGGCTCTCGTCGGAAACGATCCAAAGCGGTCGCTTGAGCTTGTCCCGTAGCTGCTCCCACGGCGAGCCCTCACCCGCCCAATCCGGCTGCGGTCGCCGCAGGCGCAGGCGCAGCGTCGCCGTTTCCCGAGTCGGCTTCCGCCTCGTTCCACGAGGCCACGGTGAGAACCCAGATCGTCAGGCCGGTCGTGCTGTCCATCAGCTCGCGCCACGCGAGCTGGCTCGATATGTCCCGGATGATCCTCGTGCCCGCGGGCAGCAGCGCGCGGTACTTGCCATTGAGGTTCGTGAAGGTCTGCTCGACCACCGCGCTGGAACGCGTAGTCCAGAAGATCACGGCGTCGCCGAGGCCGCTGATCGTGCTCGCGAGCACTGGGGTCTTGCCCGATCCCGTGACCGCCTTCAATTGTCCGAGGAAGGGGATCTCCGATTCTCCGTATTCGGGCGGATGACCGCGCTTGACGGAGTAGGCAATCCAGGAAAGCGCAGCGTCGCGCAACGCCTGCGCCGCCTCATCCTGGAACGGGAAGAGGCGGAAGCTAGACGGCGTCATCGGCGGCGCTGAGCAGCGCAGTCTCCAGGGTCTCGACCGCGTCCGGATCGCCAGCGAGCGCGCCGTCGTCGTCGGCAATCTGCAATGCCGCGAGGATCTCGTCAGGGATTTGGCAGAAGCGAAAGGAGTCGGTCTCCCCGACTTCGCACGTCGCTCCGTACGCGCGCAATGGCCGCCGCAGGCCTCTCGCTTTCGTCTCATCAAACATCGCTACGAGCACGTCCCGCGTGATCGCGGACTTCGTTCGGCCGTTCCAGCAGAGGCAGATCGCCTCCTGGCGCGTGTTGTGCCCGATCACGTATTCGCCGGCGACGCGTGTGATCCCGCGGCCCTTCCCGGTCGCGTCGGTGTGCACGATGAGGTTCGCGATCGCCTCACGCTCCAACTCCAGGATCGCGTTGCGATTGAGCCGACGGCCGGTAGACTCAAACGCAAACCCACCCGGAAGCTTCTCCTTCTCGATCGCCGCCGTGAGACGCGGCGCAAGGATGGTCCGGCAGTATCGGTCGTCGCGGTTCCCCTCCTCAATGAGGATAAAGCGGCGCACGCCACCGTCGCGCTCGTTCAAGCGCATGACCGCGTGTCCCGTGGTGCCTGACCCTGCGAAAGGATCGAGGACGATCGCATCAACATCGGCGGCAGCGCCAAGGAGAAGGGTCATCAGACTCGACGGGCTTCGGGTTCGGGTAGCGGTCCGTGCCGCCGGGGATGAGCGTGTTCAAGAGGTCCGATCCGTTGCGGCCGGGTATCACCACGACGCTACGCAGCGCGGTCGCTGCCTCCTTGAGGTAGCGACGGAGCTGAGGCGGTTCGGTCTCGTCCTTGCCGAAGACAATGAGGTTATTGGCGAGCAGTTGCTGCATCGTCTGCTCGGGATGACGGTAGCCCTTTGGAGGCTTCTTGCATACCTTTCTCGTTACCGGGTGGATAATGTCGTACGTGTACCCACCCGGTTTCGGGTTCTCCAGATGCCAGTCCTTCGCCCATGGGCCTCGG
Source organism: uncultured Solirubrobacterales bacterium (assembly GCA_963821775.1). Taxonomy (GTDB): domain Bacteria; phylum Actinomycetota; class Thermoleophilia; order Solirubrobacterales; family Solirubrobacteraceae; genus Palsa-744. The sequence continues at coordinate 804,253 of CAWGFB010000004.1, forward strand.
GTGTCGACGTTGCGGTAGCGCTCCATGCGGCCGAGGTCGATGACCGAGTCCGCTTGGCCTTCGGACACAGCGTTGCGATGGGCAGCCTTTTGCTTCCGGATCGCGGCTCGGTACTCCTTCTCGACGGTGGCGGGGGCGCGGTGCTCGGCAGCGAGTCGCTGATACGTGGTCAGTAGCCAATCCTTTGCAGGGCTGATACCGGACCATCGGTCGGAAACTGCCTCGATTCGCTTCGCATAGCACAGGACATACTCGTGCTCGATCGCGATGCGAGTAGGATTGTTGTCAACCGCCTGCTTCCACACAATCGTGCCGATCCGATTACGCTCATTGAAGATCTCATCCATAAGCATCCCAAGACGGAAGAACTCGATGTCGTTGATTGAGACGAAGCAGATCCCGTGGTCGGCGAGCAACTGCCAGACCAGCCAGAGTCATGGACCCAGGTAGTTGAGCCACTTCGTGTGCCGGCCACCATCCTCGTTGTTGACGTAAACCATGTCGTCAGCGTCTGCATTGGGATCGTGAAAGCGCGCGTCCGAGTATGCGAAGTCTTTCTTGCCCGTATTGTAGGGAGGATCGAGATACGCGACATCAATCGCGCCCTGATACTGCGACCGGAGTGAGACCATGACCTGCAGGTTGTCGCCCTCGATGACGCGATTGCTGAGAGCATCGCCGTACGACAACTTTGGGACCGGCTCAAGCATCCGCGGTGCCGGCATCCTCGTGCGGTAGCCCTTGCGACCCTCCCAGTGGAGATACATGCCCGGCCCCGCGGGGCGCAAGGGCGCATGGGTCACCGGGTCCAAGGGCGCGCGGCCATTAGTCTTTGGCGCGATTTTCCGGCTTTTTGTAGCCATTTCTTCGATTCTCGCTTATTCGGCGGCGGAAGGACGCCTCGGGGTTTCGCTTAGCTAGCCGCCCGCCAGGTGGTCAGAGGTACGAACACACGTTCGCATCCCCTTCGGACGCGTTGCCCGTGGCTCTCGCAAAGAAGACCCCAGCCACCCGATCGTCGCGCTCGCCTCCGCACGCATCGTTGAGCTCAGCGCCCACAAAGCAGCCATCACGGAGGAGCTCGACAGGCTCAAGGAGAAGCGGCCCGCAGGACATCACCCGACGAAATCGTGGCGATGCTCGACACCGTGCCGGACCTGCGCCCCACCCCTCACCACCGCCACCTCGACCTCCGCACGGTCGCGGATGTTTGGAGTAGCGGTCCGCTACGCCCCCCCGTTGAACGCCCCCGTGGCCCGCGCGCCCCCGGAAGGGCGCGGCGGGGCGACTCTCCCCAGGCGCTCATAGAGCTCCTCGCACACCTCCGCCACCCGGCTCGCTTCACCGAAGCTCGCCGGCCGCGGCTCGCCCGGCGGCGGCTCGGGGTCCCCGTGCCAGCGGGCGACGACGGCGGCGAGCTCGTCGCGCAGGGAGTCGTCGCGCGTGCCGTAGCGGTGCACCTCCTCGGACTCCCGCTGGGAGGGGGCGCCGTCCCGCGCCCACGCCCAGCGGCGGCCGAGGCGCAGTGTCATCGGCCCGTACGTGCCGCCACGGCCCGCGGCGAGCGCGTAGCCGTCGGTGCCGAACACCTCCACGCGGAACGTGTTGACCCAGCGGATGTGCGACACGCGGACGGTCGCCACCAGGGGGCCGTCGCGGAAGCACGCCACCACGTCCTCCTCGATCCCCGTCGGCCAGAACCCGCGCGTGGCCTCGACGGCGGCGCACCGCACCGTGGGCGCGAGCGCCAGCAGCAGGTCGAGCAGGTGCACGCCGGGGTCGAGCAGCACCCCGCCGCCCGCGCGCGCGGGGTCGAGCTTCCACCCCTCCGCCGAGCCGGGGTGCCCGCCGTGGCCGACGAGCAGATCCACGTTGCGAAGCTCGCCCACCGCGCCGGCGTGCACGCGGCGTACGAGCTCCGCGACCGCCGGCAGGTAGCGGTAGTTGTAGCCGACGTAGCTGGGGAGGGGCACTTCCGTCGCAAGGTCTTCCAGAAACCGCACGTCGGCTGCGCACGTGCCCCCCGGCTTCTCGACCAGCACCGGCCGGCCGGCCAGCAGCGCTTCGGTGGCGAGCGCCGTGGCGTGGTCGTGCGGCACCGCCACCACGACCGCGTCGTACGCCGCGGGGGGCACCTCGAGGAGCGTCGCGCAGTGCGGGACGCCGTCCACCGGCTCGACCGCGGGTGCGGGATCGACGGTGACGGCGAGCGCGGCGCCCTCGATGTGATGCAGGGCCTCGGCGCGCTGGCGGCCGATCAACCCCAGACCGACGACCGCCACGCGCAGTGTCCCGGCCGGCGCGCCGCCGCCGACGGACGCGCCCGGAGCCGGCCCGGCGCGGCGCGGGTCGAGGTCGGCGGGCGCCATCAGCCGCCGCCGAGCGAGAGGCTCGCGACGACGACCATCTGGCTGGAGGCGGGCGGCACGTGCGCGGCCGCCCCCGGCGGGGTGGTCAGCGGGGTGAGCGTGACGCGGTTGACGCCGCCGCCGAGCGCCACCGGGATGCTCACGTTCTCGCCGCCGGCGGGCACCGTGTACGTGGCGGGCGCCTGGCCGGGGTCGCGCACGATCACCGCCGCGGGGGCGGGGGAGGCGGCCGCGCCGGTCCCGGTGGCCACGCCCGGCACCAGCCGTGTGACGAGCGCCGCCCGGCGGGAGTCGGGCGAGACGATCGTCAGCGTCGTCGCTTCGCCGACGGCCACGCCGAAGGCCCGCACGGGCGACTCGACGCTCGTGAGGCTCGGTTCGGCTGACTGGAAGATCCGTCTCGCCCCCACTTCCGCCAGCACCGGCCCGCCGGAGACGGCGGCGATCGCCTCGGACACGGGCGTGGTGAGGCTTTCCAGCCGCGCCCACGTGGCGGGGTGGTTGACGGCGAGCAGGTCGAAGTAGCCCGTGAGACCGATCGCCAGACCCGTGAAGCACCCCCACGCGGCGAGGACCCCTCCGAGCACCCGCACCGCCCACCGGCGCCGGCCCCGCAGGTGGACCGACAGCGTCAGCCATGCCGCGAGCGCGCCGAGCAACAGCAGCGCCGCGAAGTCGACCTCGTAGCGCTCGGTCGTGGCCCAGAACTCGTAGGCGAGGAACGCCATGACGACGAGGCCCACGCCGGCCAGGATCAGCAGGGGCCCGCCGAGCGGTCCCAGCCACGCCGGCCGGCGCCGCCAGATCCACGGCAGCGCCGCGAGGAACAGGAGGACCGGCGCCATCGGCAGCAACCCGACAGTTAGTTCAAAGGCTTCGTAGTGGGTGGGCAGCGCGCCGGGGTAGGTGACCGGCGGCGGCGTGAGCGTCAGGAAGGGGAACAGCGCCGAGGGCCGCGGCGGCGAGAGCAGGTAGAACCACGCGCCGGGCGCCACGTAGGAGAGCGCGCCGAAAGGCGCGGAGCGCTGGTTGATGCCGGCCAGCTGGTAGTGCTCGCCGATTTCCAGGGGGGAGCCGAAGCGCGCCGCGTTGTAAGCCCCGAGCAGCGCCACGCACACGCCGACCGGGGCCAGCAGCGCCGCCACCAGCTGCCGGCGCGGGAGGGTGCCGCGCAGCGTCAGGTACACGGGGATGAGCACCACCGCAGCCAATCCGAGCGGCGGCCGCGAGCCGGCAGCCAGACCGAAGCAGAGGCTCGCCAGCGCGAGCCGTCTCAGCGACGCGCGGCCCGCGGTGAGCGCGCCGGCCGCGAGCCACACGCCCGCCATCGCGAAGCAGAACCCCCCGGCGAGGGCCTCCTCGTACACTTCCGGGCGGCGCAGCGTGAACGGAACGACCGAGGAGAGCGCCAGCGCGAGCGCGGCCACGACGCACAGCCACAGCGCGACGCCGCCGAGCTGGCGCACGACCACGCGCAGCGTCGCCAGCGCGAAGCCGAGTCCCGCGCACGCGAACACGGCGGCCACCAGGCTCGACGAGGGTTCCATGCCGAGCAGCTGCAGCGGCGCGACCAGCACGAGCGCCGGCACGGGGCCCCACGTGAGGTACAGCTGCCCGTGGTACAGCGCGAAGTCGTGGATGTCGCGCGGGTGCAGCTGGAACGTCGAGTTGGCGATCGGGTTGTAGGGGTTTGGCAGCCGCAGCAGCCCGGCGGGCGGCCGGCCGACCGAGAGGTGCAGGTGCAGAAACGCGCTCGCCAGCAGGTTGTAGGGGTTGCTCGGCGAGCCGCCGTCGACGGTGAGCGGGTACGACGTGGCCGCCGTCCACAGGTAGAAGACCGCCCCCACCACGCCCACGGCGCACAGCGCCACGGTGACGCGGTCCACCGCCGGCAGGCGCACGCGCGCCGGCGGGCGCTTGCGCGTCGGAGGGGACGTGCGCTCCCGGGGGCGCGCGGCGCTCCGCGGGTGAACTCGGCCCCCTCCCATCGGCTGAAGCATCCGGGAGGCGCGGCGTCGCGGTGCGAGGACGGGCGCACCGTGACAGGCGGGTGCTGGGGAAACGCGGCGCCTGGTGTCTCTCACCCGCAAGGAGGGAGCCGGGCCCTCAGGGCCCTACCGCAGCGCGTGCGAGGCGTCCGCGCGCCGCGGCTGCGCCGCCGGAGGCTGGCGGCCGTGGCGCAGCTGCGGCAGCACCACATCGCCTCGGCGCGATCCGCCGCGACATCTTGCTCGTGCCCTGCGCGGCGGTCGCGGAAGATGATCGGCACCTCGACCACGCGGAACCCGCGCGCACGCGCGCGGTAGGTGAGCTCGACCTGGAAGGCGTAGCCGGTGCGAGCGCACCGAGTCGAGGTCGATCGCCTCGAGCACCTCGCGGCGGAAGCACTTGAAGCCGCCGGTCAGGTCGCGCACGCGCAGGCCGAGCACGGCCGCGCGTAGGTCGAGCCGCCCCCGCTGAGAAGCGCCGCAGAGCCCCCAGTCACCGACCCGCCGCCGGGGACGTAGCGCGAGCCGAGCGCCAGGTCGGCGCCGTCGGCGACGGCCGCGAGCAGCCGGCGGGAGGTCCGCGGGGTCGTGCGAGAAGTCGGCGTCCATCTCCAGCACGCAGCCGGCCCCGCGCCAGCGCCCGGCGGAAGCCGGCGAGGTAGGCCGGGCCGAGGCCCGCCTTCGCGGCGGTGCAGCACCTCGACGCGCGTGCTCGGCGGCCAGCCGGTCGGCGATCTCGCCGGTGCCGTCGGGCGAGTTGTCGTCGACGATCAGCACGCGGAAGCCCTGCGCGGCGCGCGCGCCTCGAGCACGGCGCCCGCGGCGGCGACGATCGCCTCGAGGTTCTCGGCCTCGTTGTAGGTCGGAGAATCAGCCAGCGGTCGCGGACATCGCGGCCATACCCTAGAGTGGAGTCGGCGCGATCCCGAAGACCTCGCGTGGCCAACGAGCTCTCAAAGCGATCGCCGACGCCCTCGAGGAGCTGGGCGACCTCTACGAGCTCGACGGCGCGGTCGTGCACCGCGTGCTCGCCTACCGCAGCGCGGCGAAGGCGATCCGCGAGGCGCCGGTCTCGGTGGCCGGCGCTGGCGCGCGCGGGCCGCGCCACCGAGCTGCCCGGGATCGGCGCGACGCTGCAGCAGAAGATCGTCGCGCTGCTCGAGACGGGCGACGATCCCCGCGGCGGTGAAGCTGCGCGCGCGGTTCCCTCCCGGGCTGATCGCGATCACGCGCCTCCCCGGGATCGGCCCCAAGCGCGCGCGGCTGCTTCTACGAGCAGCTGGGCGATCGACTCGCCAGCGGCCCTCCGCGAGGCGGCGCAGGCGCAGCGGCTACGGACCCTGCGCGGCCTCGGCGCCGAAGTTCGAGGAGGGGGTGCTGGCGGCGCTCGACGCGCGGAGCCGAGGAGCGGCCGCGTGCGGCGCCGCGCGCGTGCTGCTGCCCGCGCGCTGTGGAGCTCGGCGAGGCGCTCGCCGCCGGCCTGCGCGAGCACGGCCCGCCGGACGCGGACGTGCGGCTCGCCGGCTCGGCGCGGCGCGGGGCCGAGACCGTCAAGGACGTCGACCTCGTCGCGGTGAGCGACCGACCCCGAGCGGCTCGCACAGCGCGCTCGGGCGCCTCGAGGAGATCGAGCGCGTCGGCTCCACCGGCGCGGCGGGCGCCCGCGGCCGTACGCACTCCGGCGTGCCCGTCGACCTGCGCATCGCGGCCCCCGCCCAGCTCGGCGACCTGTGGCAGCACGGCACCGGCTCGGCGGCCCACAACGCGGCGCTGCGCGAGCGGGCGGTGCGCACGCGGGCGGCACGTGTCGGAGTACGGGATCGCCGACGACGCGGCGGCGCGACGCGCACCTACGCGACCGAGGCCGAGGTGTACGGGGCGCTCGGCCTCCCGTACATCGAGCCGGAGCTGCGCGAGGACCGCGGCGAGCTGGAGGCGCAGGGGCCTGCCCCGCCTCATCGAGCTGGGCGACGTGCGCGGCGACCTGCACTGCCACACCGTCGCCTCCGACGGCCGCGCCACGATCGAGGAGATGGCCGCCGCGGCCCGGGCGCTCGGGTACGAGTACCTGGCGATCACCGACCACTCCGCCTCGCACGGCTTCGGCAACGCCGTCTCCCCGACGCAGCTGCGCACGCAGATCGAGCGGGTGCGCGAGGCTCGACGCGACCCTGGAGGGGCTGCGGCTGCTGGCGGGCTCCGAGGTCAACATCCTGCCCGACGGCACGCTGGACTACGAGGACACACTGCTCGCCGAGCTGGACTGGGTGGTGGCGAGCGTCCACACCGCGTTCGGCGTGGGCGAGCGCGCGATGACCGAACGGATCGTGACCGCGATGGAGCACCCCCTCGTCGACGCGATCGGCCACCCCACGGGCCGCCTGCTGGAGCGCCGCGACCCCCACGCCGTGGACCTGGACGCGGTCTTCGCCGCGGCGGCGCGCACAGGCACGATGCTCGAGATCAACGCCAACCCCGACCGCCGCGACCTCTCCGACATCCACGCCCGCGCTGCCGCCCGCGCGGGGGTGCGGATCGTGATCGACTCCGACGCCCACCGCCCCGACACCTTCCGCAACATGCGCTGGGGCGTCATCACCGCGCGCCGCGCGTGGCTACAGACGGCCGACGTGGCCAACACACGGCCGTGGCCGGAGCTGGAGCGGCTACGCAAACGGCGGCGGTGAGGCCAACGCCACATCGCGTAGTCGGCATGCCCTGGAGCAGTGAGCGACCGGCGCCGCTTCCCGCGGAGCACGCTGCAAGCGGAGCGCACGCTGTATCGCGTCCACCGAGCGGCGCGGGACCCGTGGGCCTCGTCTTGAGATTATCGATGGTTTGCAGCGACTGGACGCGGTGTTCTCTTTTGTGAACAACAACTTTGCAGTACCTGACGGCTACTTCGATCTCGAGACGCTCGCGGAGACCAAGGAGGATCTGGACGCACGGAAGCTGAAGCAGAAGACGAAGAAGCTACCGCGCGAGGCGTGTACGCGCTTTGCAGGCTATAACCTTCCGCTTTCGGTATATCGCGCGAGCAACAATGATGAAGTCGACGAGATTTTTCGGCGTGTAAACTCTGGTGGGCGGCATCTGAGTCGGCAAGACCTAAGACAGGCAGGATCCACGTCAAACTTCGCTGAGTTGGTCCGCAACGTTGCTGCAAGCGTCCGAGGAGATTTCAGCGTCCGTGACATCGTTGATCTGCGAGATATGCCCCAGATCAGTATTTCCTCAAAGCGGGACGCACCGGGGATCTTCGTCGATGACGTTCCGTGGGTCAAGCAGCGAGTGCTTGATCGCGAGCATGTCAGGGAATCACGTGATGAGGAGATCATCGCGGATCTGCTTGTTTCGACGTTGATTGACCCGATGCCAGCATACGACTCGCGTGTCTTGGACGAGTTCTACGGGTTCGCCTCTGACAGTGGCCGATACACTCGGGTTGAAGCCGTTATCCAGCGGGACACACCCGAAGCCATCAAAGCACGGTTCACACAAGTCCTGTCGTCCTTCCTAACAATCTTCGACGGCGAAGGTAACCAGTTCGCAACGCTGCTGTTCGATGCCCCTCGTCAACGGGTGCCTAGATATTTTGAGGCCGTCTTCCTTGGGATCCATAAACTCCTAGTTGAGGAGAAGCTTGAGTTCGTCGATGTGGCCGGAGCACGAAAAGCACTGAAAGGCATTGGCAACCAACACATAAACATCCCGAGCGGCGGTGGCACTTGGACGGCCACAAGTAAGAAGAAGAACGCCGACGTGGTCGCCGGAATCCTTCGCAAATATATGCAACCAGCGTCGGGGGTTCCTGATCCTGCACTCGAACGTAACGCGCTGGAAGTTGAGAATCTTATACGTGCCGCTCGCGTCGAGTCCTCACTGATCGACTTCAAGCAGGGCCTGAGCCATTTGTCGGATCCGCCGCGCCTCGCAGACGAAAACGTCACCGAGATCGTCCGCACCCTCTCGGCTATGGCAAACCACGGACCCAAGGCGACGGGATACATCCTTGTTGGCATAGCTGACACCGCGAAAGACGCTAGACGCGTCGAGCAGCTTGGGGGAGGCACAAGCGTCGCAGTCAAAGGCCGCCATGTCACGGGCTTGAACCTAGACATCGCGCAGCATAAGTCTCTCGATGATCTGCTGCTCTGGTTCACAAGCAAGATGAAGAACTCCGAACTGCACGAGCAGCTGCGTTCCCAGGTTCTCCTGGACATGCGTGCTGTGCCATTCATGGACAAGATCGTCTTGCTTCTGCGTGTCAAGTCACTTGATGAACCAGTGGCGTTCGGCAATATCTTCTACGAGAGGCAAGGTTCGCAGACTGTAGAGGTAGAGGGCGGACAAGTGGGTCGCTTGTTCGCTCGCTTCCAGCGATGAGAGCTCCAGGGTGTCATCCACAGTGAGATAGACCGGCTCGATCTCGCCGGGCTGCTCGTTCGCCATGCCGCTACTGCTGGGGAGCGTCGGGGTCGTGATCGGCGAGGATCTGCAGCGCTTCGTCGTGTTCGGCGATGACACGCTCTCCGATGCCGCGGATACGCTCGCGGACCTTCTCGGTGGACATGATCCGCAGTTCGCCTCCGGGAAGCTCCTCCAGGAGCACCGAGGAGCCTGGGGCGTAGCCCTGGGCTTCGAACTCTCGCGGGATCGAGATTACGTTGCTGTTGCCTACGCGGCGAACCTTCACGACCTTCATGCAGTTAGTATATACATGGATAGCCAATATGGTCTCGGCGGTCGGGTGGACGTGATGCCCGCAGCCAGCGCAGGTCCCGCCGGCACGATCCCGACCCGACAAACGCGGTAGGCCGAGTTGTGCGGCCTGGGCGACCTGGCCCCCGCCTACGGCGCCCGTAGTACCGCGGCTGGCGGGAGGGGCAGTACAGTTCCCGCCGCTGCGCGACGGGGTTGGCGCGGACGATCCCACGCCCGTGCCGTCGCTGTGGCGGGCGCAGGGGCTACCGGGGGCACCGGCGCCGGGCGTGATCAACCTGCGGCGGGGGCGAGCAGTCGCAGGCCGTCCACGTGCGCGAAGTCACGCGTGTTCAAGGTGGCGAGCGGTGTGCCATAGGTGAGACAGCAGGCTGCGATCCAGGCGTCGTTCGCCGGCAGCGGCCGCCCCGCCCGTAGGGCAGTCCCGGTGATCTCCCCCCAACGGCGCGCGACTGCGTGGTCACCTGGCAGCACGAGAACTCGTGCCAGCCAGCGAGTCAGCTCCGCCGAGCGCCGCGCTCCCCAGTGGGCGTGCACGGCACCGCGGACGAGCTCGCCCACGGTGACGAACGTGACCGCGGGCGTGACGCCGACGAGGCGCGCCGCGACGCTCTCGGGCAAGGTGCGGCGCATCAGCCGCGAAGCCACGTCGGTGTCGATCACGACCGTCTCAGCGGTCACGGTCCCGCTCGGCCATCGTGGTTGCGATGAACTGATCGAGCTCCCGGTCGGAGCGCCACAGGTCGGGGACGGCGAGCTCGTTCACGTCGGCGAGTGGTCGGATGCCCTGCTCAGCGGCCAAGACCTCGACCGTCTTGTGTGGCGCTGCGTAGCCGGCCCCCTCCTCGCCGGCCCCTTCGAGCCGCTCGACGTCCGCACTGCGCAGGCGCCGTACGCCGCTCGGGAGACGAACAGCTCCGACCAGTCCGCGATCCGCGTAGCGACGCACGGTGCTCTCGTGCACTCCCAGCCGCTCGGCCGCCTCGCGCAGCGTGATAAAGGTAGAGTTGGTAGCCATGCACAACATGATAGCCCATGCGTCGGCGTGGCTACAGGTGGCCGATGTGGCCAACACGCGCCCGTGGGCGGAGGTGGCGCGGATGCGCAAACGGTAGCCGTGCGGCACCAACGGTGTGGTGCTACACTTGGATGATGCCGACAACCCGCCCACGGCACACGCTCACAGAGACAGAGGAGCTGAGCGCCGCACTCGAGCTGGCGGCACACCGCTGGCCGGAGGACGCCCAGCGGCCGAGCCGGCTGCTGCTGCGGCTGGTGAAGGCCGGCGAGCACGCAATCGCTCCCGAGCAGCGACGAGCCCGTGAACGTCGTCGTCGCGCGGTCGAGCGCCATCACGGCCAGTTCACCGGCGTCTATCCGTCCGGCTACCTCGAGAAGCTGCGCAGCGAGTGGCCGGACTGACCGCCCTGGACGCGAGCGTCCTGCTCGCGTACTTCGACAAGACGGACACTCACACAGAGGCGGCCAGGGCGATCCTTGATGACGCGGACGACTTGGTCGCCTCGGTCCTCACAGTTGCGGAGTCGCTCGTCGGCGTGGCCGCCGCGGGTCGGCTGGACGAGCAGCTCGAGGCGCTTGCCGACCTCGAGATTCGCCGGGTGCCCATCGACAGCGAGGCTGCGTCGATGCTTGCACGCCTGCGATCGGAGACGGGGTTGAAGATGCCCGATTGTTGCGTGTTGCACGCCGCGGCCACGATCGGCGCCGACGCGATCGGCACGCGGGACGCGTCGTTGGCGAAAGCGGCGCAAGAGCGAGGATACGAAACACCGTGACGCGGGCGCGGGGGGCTCCCGCGGGGCTCTGCGCGTTGATCGGCAGGTGCACGAGCGTGGCGGCGGTGCTGAGTTGCGTCTCCTTGGGTGATGGCTGCCGTACACTGTGTGGCTGGAGATGAGCAAGATGCCAGAGCCTGCCGCCCACCACGATCTGATCGAGCAAGCGAACTCGCTGTTTTGGGATCCGTTGCCGCTTGCGGAGCTGATGGCTGACGTGGCGCCGCTCGACCCCGGCGAGCACTTCGACATCCCCGACTTGACCGAGGAGGAATGGGAGACGTTCGTCGCGGCGCTAGCGCAGTGACCGGGACGGTCCTGGTCGACACGAACGTCTTCACGTCCCGTTTGCGTGAGCGCTCGCCGCTCGCCACCAGGTACGCGAAGCACCTCTTCGGGCAGCGGATCGCGCTCGCTCCGCAGACCGTCGCCGAGGCGCGGTATGGGGCGCTGAAGGCAAAGTGGGGCCCTCCGCGGATGGAGCAGCTCGCGCGGCTCGTGGCGCGAGCGCGCATCCTCCCGATCGACACCGACACAATCGAGACCGTCGCCGACCTCCGCAACCAGTGCCGGATGATCGGCCACCCGCTCCACCAGAGCAACCACAACGCTGATCTCTGGATCGCGGCTACCGCGATCCGCTGGTCGATCGCTCTCGTCGCTCACGACGCGGTCTTCGCCGGCTGCCCAGGCATCCATCTCCTGGCCGAGCTCGACGACTGATCTGGCAGACGGGTGGCCCACTGCGTCCACATCGCGTTCGGCGCGGGCGCGGCTCGCCGACGTAACCTCGCGGCGGGCGCTCCAGTTCGGCGTCACGGCCGACCTCTCCACAGGCGCCGACTACACGGAGAGCCAGCGCTTCGCCGCCGCGGCCGCCCGGGCGGGATTCGATGGGATCAGGCACCCGAGCCACGATCTGGCGGCGAGCCTACGCAAGATGTGCAAGTGCGAGCACCGCAATTCCACAGACAGCGAGCACCAGAACCAGCCTGACGCAAACGTGAGCTGCCGATCGAAGTACTGAGACAACCGCAAGCCGTCGTCTAAGCGCCACCATCTCGGACCAGATCATCCGGTCGTACGTATCAAGCTCTGGGGTATGACCGTATCTCTCGGGAGCTATGTTCTCTTCGATCAAGTTCAAGAAGTCCTCGGAAGGCACAAGAGGCTCCACCGCTGGATACGCATGGGCCCCGCTTTCGGTCGGTGTTGAGGTCACGTGCAAGCCCAGTTGATCCGCTGCTAGCCGCGAGTCGTGAGACCTTGCAGCGAGAACACATGGGCGACGGTCGCCGCGATGCTCGCCCGATGGTAGGCATGGATCGTCTCGTTGAACGGGCGCTCTGGGAAGAAGCCAACCCATGTGGCGTCGTCGCCTGCCTGGAACGACAGTACACGCGCATGCGAACTCCTCCGTCGCCATCCCTGCTTGCCGCTAGACAGAATACAACATGACGATATCCTGATGCTGGGACAGTCCCACGTAAGCGTCTCTGAAGGTCCGCACTGCTGCTTCGCGCGAGCGAGGCAGGCGTCCCGATGGCTCTCCAGGTCCGCGCCGGCACAATCCCGACCGCAAACGCGGTAGGCCGAGCTGTGCGGCTGGGCGACCTGCCGCCGCCTACGGCGCTCCGTAGTACTGCGGCCGGCGCGAGGGGCAGTACAGTTCCCGCCGCTGCGTGGTGGGGTTGGCGCGGACCACCCACACGCCCGTGCCGTCGCTGAGGCGGGCGCAGGGGGCTCCCGGGGGGCTCTGCGCGTTGATCGGCAGGTGCACGAGCGTGGCGGCGGTGCTCGAGTTGCTGAATTCGGGGGCACCGGTGATCACCGCCCGCAGGCCGGCGATGCGGGTGAGCGGCAGCAGGCCTTCGCTGTCGAAGTCCGGTTCGCGGCTCTGCACGGCGCTCCACGCCACTTCGGAGACGCCGGCGCGGTGCAGTTCGGAGAGCAGGCCGGGCACGTCGCCGTCCCGTTTGGGGCCGGCGACCAGGAAGCCGCTGTTCGAGTAAAACGTGACGAGGTCGGCGTTCTCCTCGCCGGGCGGCAGCGGGTGCACCAGTTCCGTCTGCACGTTGCTGCCGACGCCGAACGTCGTGCCGAGCGTGTTGGCGGTTACGCCGAGCGCGAGCACCGCGATTGCCGCCCACTGGACCGTACGCGGCATGAACACGATCCAGCCCGTGGCGATCACCGCCAGGTAGGGCAGCAGGGGGATCGCGTAGCGGACGTCGTGGGAGGGCGTGAGCGTGATCCATAGCCACCCGCCCACGGCGCCGACGAAGAACTCCAGCCGCGCGAGGTGGGTGCGCTGCTCGGGGCTCGCGGGGCGGCCGCGCGCGCCCCGGGCGAAGAGCGTGGGGAGCGTCTCGCGGCGGTGGCGGTAAAGCGTCACCATCAGCCACCCCGTGCCCGCGACCAGCAGCAGGTACAGGGGCACCAGCAGCTGGGCGTTGAGGATGTTCCAGAAGTACCACGCGAAGCTCCCCAGCGAGAGGGTCGGTGGGACGTCGCCGGGGATGACGATCGGGTTTTCCGAGGAGACCTTGACGAACGTGGAGAATTCCGCGAGGTGGTCGATGTACCACGGGACGCCCACGACCGCGGCGATGGCCGCAAACGCCACCAGGCCGCGCTGGTTGCGCCAGCCGCTGCGCAGCAGCGCACGCAGCAGCGCGAACGCCACGATCCCCGCCACGAACCCCGGGTACTGCACCTTCTCGAACAGCCCCAGCCCGACCGCGAGGCCGGCGGCGGCGGAGAAGCCGACGCGGCTGAAGTCCTCACACGCGAGCAGCAGCCACACCGACACCGCGACGAGCGCCGCCTCGGGGGCGTCGAGCATGAACACGTGCAGCTGGGCGATCAGCAGCGACGAGCCGAGGATCAGGATCGCCGCCAGCATTCCCGCCTTGGCCCCGAACAACAGGCGCCCCGTCTGGTAGCAGCCGAGCGTCAGCAGCGGCACCCACACGAGGTTCTCGCCGATGATCGGCGGCGCCACGTCGACGCCGCCGATGAACACCGCGAACGCGCCGACGAGGGGCCCCAGGGGTGGGTAGGGGGATTCGTGGTTCATCGGCCCCAGCACTTCGCCGGAGGCGAGCATCTGGTGGAAGATGAACGCCGTTTCCAGATGGTCGCCGGCGTCGTAGATCGGGATGCTGCGATCCTGGGTGAGCCACCAGCACGTGAGCGCGATGAACGCCACCGTCGCGGCGATCGTCCCCCACGCCCAGCCGCTCCACTCGCGCCACTCCAGGCGCCACGCCCCCGCGCTCGGCGCGCGTGCGGGGCGGCGCCGGGGAGCCACGCGCCCGCGCCGCGACGCGGTACCGCCCGCGGCGGCGCCGCGTGCGGAGGGGCGCACGCCGTGGCGGCTCGACATGGCGCCACGGTAAGCGGCCCACTGGCCGCGCGCCGGCGCCACGCCCTACCTTCAGGCGGCCAGCGGGTATGTGCGGGGCGCGGTGTCTCCGACCGCGTGTCGTCCCGGCCCGGCGCCTGCCGACGGCCTCCGCGCCGCGCTGAGAACGCCGCCCCGGCGGAGGGGCCTTGGCCCCGGAGCCTCCTCCCCTTCCCTCAGGCCTCCCGCGTCCCCAGCAGGCGCGGGAGCAGCTCCTCGGCCACCAGCCGGTCCACGGCGGCGGTCGTGTAGGGCTCCACGAGCTCCGCGGCGCGGCCCGCGTAGTCGGCCGTCGGCGTGTCGAGGGCGGCGCGCAGGGCCGTGGCCAGGTCTTCGCCGACCAGGCGGTGGTCGAGCGTGCGCGCCAGCGGCAGCGCCACGTACCCGCCCGGGGCGGGGGTGGTGACGAGCTGGCACCCCTCGGCGAGCGCCTCCAACTGGGCGAGGCCGTACTCCTCGCGGCGTGGGGCGCACACGAACACGCGGGCGCGGCGCAGCACCGTGCGGTACTCCTCGGGGGGGAGCATCCCGACGACGTGGACGTCCTCGTCGGGCACCGCGTACCCCAGCTCGCGCAGACGCTCGCCCTCGACGCCGGCCACCACCAGGCGCTCGCCGGGCCGGCGTGCCCGCCGCCACGCGTCGAGCACGCGGTCGAGGCCCTTCTTGCTGGGGTTGGCCGCGTAGGTGAGCGCGTCGAGGTCCCGTTCGGGGCGGGCCGTGGCGGGGTGTCCGTTGGTCTCCGGGTCGAGCGGCGGCGGGGCGCTGTGCTCTGCGGGCTCCGCGGGAGCGATCGGCACCGGCAGGACGAGGGCGCGCGCGGCGTCCAGGGCGCCCCCGAGCGCGGCGCTCGCCTCCGCGAGCGCGCCGGCGCTCGACGGCAGCAGCAGGGGGGCTTCGCGCAGCCGGCGGCGCTCCACCGGGCGCTGCCACACGCCGTGGCGGCCGGGGCGGTTGGCGGCGGCGGGGGCGTCGAACACGATCGCCCCCGGGCGCTCCCACAGCAGGGCGGCGGTGAGGGTCGAGTAGATCACCGCGCGGGGCGGGCGCCGCGCGGTGAGCAGCTCGTGGGCGGCGCGGCGGGCGGCGTACGCCCACGCGAGGTCGGTGAGCGCCAGCGTGCGCACCGCCCGCGGACGCTCGGCCCGCACGGCGTACACGCGCGCGCCGGCGCGCCGCAGGGCGAGCTCCAGCTGCCGCTCGGCGGCCTCCAGGCCCGCGGTCGAGCCGAGCCGCACGAGCAGCACGTCCAGGTCCTCCAGCGACATCCACGCCACGGCGCTAGGCGACGTTCTCGGGCCGCATCGCTTTGAAGCCGGGGGTACGCTGCAGGGCGATGCGCTGCACGGGCGAGGTGGCGATCACGTAGAAGCGCACCCCGTCCCGCTCCTCGATGGCCGCCACGGCGGCGTGCTGGCGGCGCCACGCGAGCGCCCAGATGATCGCGAAGCCGGCGCCGATGCCGGGGATCTGCGGCGCCAGGAAGGCGAGTCCGCCGGCGAGCACTGTGAAGGCGAGGAGGGGCCAGAGCCGGTTGAGGAGTATTGCCGTGGGGCGGTGCTCGGGTAGCGCGTTGGTGGCGCGCGCGGCGGCGAGCAGCTGCGCGATCGGCGGGCTCGCGGCGTGGCCGCGGCCGAGCGCCACGCCGAGCAACGCGGCCGCCGCCCACCAGCACCAGCGACAGCAGCGCGACCGTCGGTTGCGAGTGGGCGGCGGCGGAGAGCACGGTGACGAGCGCGAGCGCCGTGGCGGTGCCGGCGGAGAGCAGGACGGTCGTCTTGAGGAAGTCGGTGAAGCGCACGGGTCTCAGAGCAAGGCCTCCAGGAGCTCGCGCACGCCGTCGGGGCCGTCCAGTGTCGAGGTCGGCCTCGCCCAGCAGCTCGGGGGGAGCCTCGTCGGAGCCGACAGCCGACGCACACGGCGTGGGTGAGCGTGCCGGCGCGCTGCAGCGCGCGCAGCGCGCGGAAGGCGTCGAGGTCGGTGACGTCGTCGCCGACGTACACCGCGCCGGCGAGCGGCTCCTCCCCCGCGGCGTGGCCGTCCAGGAGGGCGGCGATGCCCTGGCCCTTGTCGAGGGGGACCGGGGGGCGCACCTCGAGCACCTTGCGGCCCCTGTGCACGGCGAGGCCCTCGGCCTGCGCGCGCGCGGCGAGCTCGCCGACGGCGGCCGCGGCGGCCTGCTCGTCGGGGACGCCGCGCCAGTGGAAGGCGGCGATCGCCCCCTTGTCCTCGGCGCGCACGCGCAGGCGCTGCAGCTCGGAGGTGTACGCGCGGGCGGCGAACGCGCGTACGCGCTCGCTCCACTCCGCGAGCGCGGGGTCGAGCTCGGGGCGTGTGGCGCCCGGGCGCAGCAGCTCGCCGCCGTGGGTGCCGACGTACGCGAGCGTGCCGATCGCCACGATCTGCCGCGCGGTGGTCGCCTGCCGGCCGGAGACGCAGCCCACCAGGCGGTAGCGCTTGGCGAGCTCGATCAGCAGCGTGCGCGTGGACTCGGGGACGTTGGCGTCATCGGCGTGGCGGACGATCGGGGCGAGCGTGCCGTCGATGTCGAGCAGCACGGCCGAGTGGGAGGGGTCGGAGCGCAGGGGTGCCAGCGCCTCCGCGAGCGAGGCGGCGGGGGACACGGTCCTTAGTATGCCGCCATGGCGGCGAGCTCCGGCGGGACGGCGGCGAGGCCCAACGGGGCGCTGGCGCGGCTCGCCGCGATCGGCACGGCTGCGGGCCTCTTCTCGGGGATCTTCGGGGTCGGCGGCGGCACGGTGATCGTCCCGCTCCTGGTCCTGTGGCTGGGGTACGGCGAGCGTGAGGCGACCGGCACCTCGCTGGCGGCGATCGTGTTCATCGCCGCGTTCGCCGCCGCGGCGCAGGCGGGGTACGGCAACGTGCGCGTCATGGACGGGCTGCTCGTGGGGCTGCCCGCGGTGGGTGGCGTGCTGCTGGGGGCGCGGCTGCAGCAGCGGTTGCGCGGGAGCGCGATCTCCCTGTTGTTCGCGGCGGTGCTGGTGGCGAGCGCGGTGGAGCTTTTGGTGCGGTGATCGGCGCGGTGGAGCTCTTGCTGTGCGGCGCGCTCGTGGAGCTGCCGCGGTGATCGGCGCGCTCGCGATCGGCTTCGCGGCCGGGACGATCGCCGGCCTGCTGGGAGTCGGCGGGGGCGTGCTGTTCGTGCCCGGCCTCGTGTTCTTCCTCTCCCTCACCCAGCACCAGGCGGAGGCTACGTCGCTGCTGGCCATCATCCCTGTCGCCCTGGTGGGGGCGCTCGCCCAGGACCGCTACGGCAACGTGCGCCGCCGCGACGCGGTGCTGCTCGGCCTCTTCTCGGTCGCAGGCGCCGCGGGCGGGGTGGCGCTCGCCAACGCGCTCTCGGGGCGGGCGCTGCAGGTCGGGTTCGCGCTCTTCATGGTGGTGGTGGCGGTGCAGCTGGTGCGCCGTAGTCTGGGGACGGGCCGCTAGGGGTCTGGGAGCGGGGGGAGGGCAGGCCCGGGTGGGCGGGCTCCCATCCCCCCTCCCGGTGGAGCCAAAAGGGGTCTAGACTGGTCTCATGGGACTTGACAACCCAGTCCACATAGCCTTCATCGTGGTGATCCTGCTGTTGGTGTTCGGCGCTCGCCGGCTCCCGGAGATCGGCCGCTCGTTGGGGAGCGGGATGCGGGAGTTCAAGGACTCGCTCACGGGCGAGGCCAAACCGACGCTGAACGCCGCGGCGCAGCAGCCCGCCGAACCCGTGGCCCCGCCGGCGCAGCCGGTCGCCCAGCCCGCGCCGCCGCCGGCCGCGGCGTCCCCCCGCCCGTCGCCGCCTCGGCCCCGGCGGAGCCGGTGGACGAAAGCACCTTCGGCCGGTAGCCGGGCGCCGAGTTCGATGTTGTAGGATGCCCCCAACTATGGCGCGCAGCGCAAGCGTCGCTTGCGCTGGCGCTGCACTGCGAGGCGCTGGTGACGGACGCGCGCCGTGCCAGAGGCGGTGCCCCGGGGCAACTGGTGCTGGTGGCGGGAGAGGTCGCGGAACGGATCGCTGATGGCGCGGTGTGGGTGCACGTCACGGTCTACGAAGCCTGAGGTCGGCGCCAGCCCACGCGAGCGACGTGCTACGGTGTGCCACAGTGGATGTATCGGTCCGTGAGCTCCGGAACCACACCGCGCGGGTGATCGCTGCCGTTGAGGGCGGTGAGCCTGTTGTGCTCACCGTGCACGGCAGGCCCGTGGCAGACATCGTTCCCCGCCGGGCGCGCAGTGAACGACGTCCGAGCGAGTTGCTGGTGGCGGACCTCACCGCGATCAGCCACCTGGCTTGCGAGTTGGATGTGGCCTCCGACGCCACCGACTTCGACGTTGGGCTGACCACCGACGACATGGTTGCGTGAGCGGCTACCTCGCCGACACGAGCGTCTTCGTCGCCGCTGAGCAGCAGCGCCCACTCGGAGATCCGCCTGGCGGGGACGCACGGATCTCGGTCGCCACGCTGACCGAGTTGATCGTGGGGACCCATCGTGCAGCGGCTGGGCCGTTGAGGACGCTACGCGAAGCCACGCTTGCCCGTGCGCGCACGTTTGTAGCCCTGCCCTATGACGAGAACGTAGCGGAGCGGCTTGGCGGGTTGCTCGCGAGGGCGCGGGCTGCCGGGCGGCGTGCGGGGGCGATGGACGCGATCATCGCTGCGACCGCGGTCGCCCACGATCTCTCCGTGTGGACTCAAGATGAGGACTTCGACGTGCTCGCTGAGCTGTTGCCGGCGCTGCGTGTGCACCGAGGCTGATCTTGAGCGCCACGGCGGGAGCGTTGCGCGGGTTCGAGCTGACCGAGTCCCTGCCGCGGGCTACTCCGAGGTGGAGGGCAGCACCGACGGCCGCCCCTCGGAGAGCAGCGGAGCGCCGCACCGCCAGCAGTAGGCGGCGCCGCGGGAGTGCACGGCCCCGCACGCGCGGCACGCGCCGCCGACGCCGCTCTCGGTCGCCGCGAGCAGCCGCTCGACCTCGCCGAGCTGCGCGTCGGCCTGCTGCAGCTCGGCCGCGCGGCGGGCGAGCACGTCGAGGCGGTAGTGGTCGCGGACGGCCATCTCGTACGCCAGCCCCCCGAGGTCCCACGTGAGCGCGGCGACGCGCTCGGCCAGCGCCACGCGTTCGCGGCGCAGCTCGGCGAGCGAGCCTGAGATGGGAGCCCCACCCGCCCCGCCCGGTGCGCTCGCCCCGCCTCCGGCGGACGCGCCGCCGGCCTGCGAGTCGGCGGCCGCGACGACGCGCTCCGCTGGCGAGGGGCCCTCGGCGGGGTGGGGCTGTCCGTTTGAGCTGAGGGCCTCCACGGGACTTCAGTGGGTTTCGAGCGGCGTGGCGCCCTGTTCTTTGATTTCTTTCGCGTGCTGCTTGCCGGTCGTGTGTGCGGTTTTCGAGGAGACCGGGTGGGCGGGCGGGAGCGCCTTGGTGCTCTGCACTTCCTTGGCCGCTTCCGCTTCTTCGGAGGCGCTTTCTTCCGCGCCCCCTTCGCTGTGGGCGGCGCTGGCGTGCGAGGAGCCCGGGTGGGAGGAGCCGGAGGAGCCGTGGTGGCCGGAGGAGGAGCCCGGGCTCGACCCGGTGGACGTGCCGCCAGAGCCCGACCCGGTCGACGTGCCGCCGGACCCTGCGCCGCCGGTGGCCACGGCGGGCACGGCGGCGAGCGGCCCGAAGCCTTTCACTTCGAGCACCTGCTTGCCAGGGGTGCCGCCAGTGAGCCAGTGGCCGACGAGCAGGCCGATCAGCAGCGAGACGAGCAGCACCCCCAGCAGCCCGAAGAGGCCGGAGTAGCGCCGCAGCGCCGCGAGCGTGCCGGCGGGCTCGGCGGGGGGCGCGTAGCCGGCTCCCACCGGCGCGCTCAGCACTGCGGTGGGCGCGGCGTGCTCGCTCTGCAGCACGTCGAGGAACGCCAGGCGCACGGGGGAGCAGGGGCGCCCGCACGCCAGGCAGTACCGCTGGTCCGCCTCCAGCGGCGCGCCGCAGCCGGCGCACGTCGCGGCGGCGGCGGGGAGCGCGGCGGGGGGTGAGGGCAGCACGTCCATTGCGGATCCTTCGTCCGGCATGGCCTCACCCGAACGTGCCGTGCACGTAGTCGCGGGTGCGGGGCGCGCGGGGTTCCTCGAAGACCTGGGCGGTCGTGCCGTACTCGACGAGGTCGCCGAGGTACATGAACGCGACTTTGTCGGCGACGCGCCGCGCCTGCGCGAGGTTGTGGGTGACGATCACCACGGCCAGCTCGCGGCGCAGCTCGCCGATCAGCTCCTCGATCACCCCGCTCGAGATCGGGTCCAGCGCCGAGCACGGCTCGTCCATCAGCAGCACCTCGGGCCGCGGCGCGATCGCGCGGGCGATGCACAGCCGCTGCTGCTGGCCGCCGGAGAGGCGCAGCGCCGGGCGGTGCAGATCGTCCTTGACCTCCTCGTAGAGACCTGCCCGCCGCAGCGCGTCGACGACCAGCGGCTGCAGCTCGGGCCGCCGGGGCCGGCGGCGGGACTGCTCGCGCAGCGCGAACGCGACGTTGTCGAAGATCGACATCGGGAAGGGGTTGGGCTGCTGGAAGACCATCGCCACACGCGCGCGCAGGGCCGTGTCTTCGAGCTCGTGGATGTCGTGGCCGTCGAGCAGGATCTGCCCGCCGCGACGGGCGCCCGGGGTCAGCTCGGTGAGCCGGTTCAGGGTGCGCAGCAGGGTCGTCTTGCCGCACCCGGAGGGTCCGATCAGGGCCAGCACCTCGCCCTGGTGGATCGAGAGGGAGACTGAGCGCACGGCGTTGGCGCCACGCTGGCCAAGGGAGCTGACGCCGCCATAGGAGACGGTGACGTCCTCCAGGCGCAGCCGCTCGGGGCCGGCGGTGCTCGTGGTGGGCCGCAGCGCCTCGCGCTGCTCCGGCGGGCGCACCGGCTCGGGCGTGCGGTCGAGCACGATCGTGCGGCGCGGGGGGACGCGGTCGAGCCCGGGGGGCGTGACGGTGCGGAGTGCGTTCATGGTCGGCATTATGCCTCACAAAGCCGATAAATGCAATCTGTTTTCACACGATTCCCTCGACGGCGGCGACGAAGCCGCTCGAGCGGGCCTGGGCGCGGCTGATGCGTTCCACGACGAGGTTGAGCGCCAGCGCGAACAGCAGCAGCACGACGGCTGCGGCGTACGCCTTCTGCGGGGCGGCGCCTTCGCCTGCGGGGGAGTTGTCGTAGACGTAGGAGGTCAGCGAGGAGCCGGTCCCTTTCAGCAGGCCCAGCACCGGCAGCCCGCCCCGGGCCTGCTGTTCGATGCGCAGCCGGTCGCCGAGCAGCACGACCACGATCGCGGTGTCGGCGATGATGCGGCTGACGCCGAGCGTGACGCCGGTGGCGATCGAGGGGCGCACGGCAGGCAGCAGCACCCGGCGGATCGTCGCGGCGCGGGTCTTGCCGAGCGCGAAGGCTGCCTCGCGCATGTGGGCGGGCACGCCGAGCAGCCCGTCGCGGACGGCGACGAACAGGGGGGGCAGCGCGATCAGCGACATCATCGCGCCGGCGGCGAGGAAGGACTGGCCGGAGGCCACGCCCGCGCCGCTGGCCGTTTCGGAGGCGAACGCGAAGAGGTGCAGTTGGAAGATCGCCAGGCCGAAGAACGCGATCACGATGTCGGGGGTGCCGGCGACGACCTCGATGGCCGCTTCCACCACGCGCGTCATCCCGCGACGGCCTCGCCCCGTCCGCCCATACTCGACGATCCACAGCGCCGAGCAGATCGCCAGGGGGGCCGCGAGCGCGATGCCGATCGCCGTCAGCATCAGGGTCCCGAGCAGGGGGTCGAGGAAGCCGCCCGTCTGGCTCTGCGTCGTGCCCACGGCGGGGTGGCTGAAGATCAGCGCGGGGCGCAGGTACTGGATGCCGCGGTAGCCCATGTACAGGAGCACCGCGGCGAGGACCGCGCACAGCGTGAGGCCCGCGGCCCACGCGGCGAACAGCACCAGGCGGTCGCTCCACCGCCACGTGCGGATCGAGGAGCCCCGTCCGCGTTGCCCGCCGGCCGGCGCCTGGGAGGCAGGGGCGTAGGGGACGGCCGTGCTCACCGGGGGGCCTCGGGGTACGCGGTGCGCTTCGGTGTGGAGGGGTTGTGCCTCATGCCCTGACCTGGTAGCGGCGCAGGGGCAAACGGATGAGGTAGCCGGCCACCGACAGCGCGCACGCCGAGAACAGCAGCAGCAGGGCAAACGCGTACAGCGCGGAGGAGAGCGCCGGGGCGCCGAGCCCTTCGTGGTAGTCGACGATCGTGGAGGCGAGCGAGCGCAGCGGCTCGAGCAAGAAGACGAGCCCGTCGCTCGGCCGGGGGGAGAAGAAGACGGAGCCGGAGACCATCGAGATCATGATCGCCTCGCCCAGCGCGCGGGCGGTGGCGAGCACCGCGGCGGCGACGATCGCCGGCCGCACCGCCCGCAGCATGACGGCGCGGATCGCGCGCAGACGGTTGACGCCGAGCGCCGCGGCGCCCTCGCGCCAGGTGGCCGGCACCGCGGCGAGCGCGTCGCAGGTGAGGGCGACCATGATCGGCGTGATCATCAGGGCGAGGATCGCCACGGCGACGATCAGGGAGGCGCCGGTGAGCTGCACGGTGCCCTCCAGCGACACGCGCTGGGAGGTGGTGACAACGTGGTTGCCCACGTACGGCACGAGCACGAGGATCCCGAGCAGGCCCCACACGACCGAGGGCACCGCGGCGAGCAGCCGCACCACGCGGACCATCACCCGCCGCACGGGCAGCGGCGCGAGCTCGACGATGAAGACCGCGGAGAGCACCGACAGCGGCAGCGCGAGCGCCACGGCGAGCGCGGTGATCAGCAGCGTGCCGTAGATGATCGGCCACGCGCGCAGGTGGTAGGCCGCGGCCGGCGGGTGCCCGGAGGTGTTCAGCATCGTTTCGGTCTGCACCTTCAGGCTGCCGCCGGGCCCCAGCCACGCGAGGCCGTTGTGCGCGAAGATCGGCCACGCGCGCTGGGCCACGAGCGCGATCATCGCGACCACGCACAGGCACGCGAACAACGCCGCCGCGCCGAGCGTACGCTCGGCGCGGCGGTCGGACCAGGGGTTGCGCAGGCGGTTCAGCATGGTCGCGGCTTGGAGCCGGATCGCCGCCTGGAGGCCACAAGGATGCGACCTCCGGGCGGCTGCCCCGTCCCTACGTGCCTTTCACCGGCACCCACTGCGTGGAGATGATCTTGCGCGCGGCCTTGGAGTGCGTGATCCACGAGATGAACTGGCCGGCCACGCCGCCGGCGGGGCCGCGGGTCACCTCGTAGAAGCGCGCGGTCGCGGTGTACTGGCCGGAGGCCACGTTGGCGCGCGTGCAGGCGACGCCGTTGTAGGCGACCGGGTTGACCGTGCCCTGGTCGGCGCGGTAGTTGGAGAGGAAGCCGACCGAGTGGGGGTCGTTGGCGACGGCCTGCTCGAGCAGGCCCTCGGAGGGCTCTTCCGCGGCGGTCGCGGCGATCGACTTGTTGGCGAGGAACAGCGCCTTGAAGTTGGTCAGCACGCCCGCCGTGGAGGTGCGGCTGATCAGGTCGATCGGCCCCGAGACCGCGGCGCCTGAGACCTGGCTCCATTCCTTGTCTTTGGCCTCGAAGATCGCCTGCACCTGCGCTTCGGCGAGGCTCGCGACGGGGTTGGACTTGTTGGTGACGATGCAGATCCCGTATTCGGCGATCGGGTAGTAGACCAGGCCGGCGGGTTCGCCGGTCGGGAGGGGTTCGCGGGAGGCGTCGCCGATCGTCACGCGCGAGGCGGCGACGTCGTCGATGCCGACCGTGGTGCCGCCCTGGGAGATGCGGAAGACGACCTTGTTGTGCTGGAGCTTCGAGTACTTGTGGGCGAGCAGCTGGACGAGCGGGAAGGAGGCGGTGGCTCCGCTGATCGTGATCACGCTCGTAGCCGAGGCGATCGCGGGCACCGCGCTCCCGAGGAGGGAAACAGCCGCGAACGAGGCGACCAATAGAGAAAGAGGGGCCCGGCTCGCCAGCCTACGGCTGGCTGCGCCACCCTCTTTGCGGCGGATTCGGTTCATCGTGGGGGGCCTCCGGTCAGTGGTTGGTGGGCTCGTCGGGCTCCGCGCGTGGCGGCCAACGGACCCTTGGTTTGACAAGTCGACGGTGGACAGCCTACCATAATCTTCATAAACAAGATCAGGTTTAGCTATTTTGTCGAACACACCGCAAATGTCCGAGTTGCGCGACCGCCGATGACTTCCCCTCTCCCACCCCGATGACCCCCCCCCTCCCACCCCACGCTCCCAAGCTGCCCTCTCCCGGGGTCAGCGCGATCCTCGCGGCGGCGATGCTCGCCGCGGGGATCGCCGCGGGCGCCCTGATTGGACCCGGGCCGGCGGCCTCCCTGACGAGCTCGCGCGCGGTCGCCATCGGCCGTGCGCTGGCGCTGCTCGCGCTGGGCAGCGCCAGCGGCGCAGGCAGCGGGCCGCTGCTCTCCACGGGTGTGACCCACGTGCCCGCGGCGACGCCGGCGCCGGCTGTGTCCAGCGAAACGACGGCGGGGAGCGGCGGGAGCGGTACCGCGAGCAGGGCGTCGAAGGTCTCTTCTTCTTCTTCTTCTTCTTCCTCCTCCTCCTCCTCGCCGTCCTCCCATTCGCGCTCGGCGTCTCCGACATCCTCCACGAAGCCGGCCGCGGGCGGCGAAGAAGAAGAACGGCACACGCCGCTGCCGCCGATCGCGAGCGCGTGGGTGATCGTGCTGCCCTACGGCGGCTCCGTCGACAGCGCTCTGGCGACGCCCACGGTGGCGCCCTACCTGGCGCAGCTGCGGGCCCAGGGGACGGTGCTGGGCGGCTACACCTCGCTCGCCGCCGACCAGCTCGCGGGCGCTGCGACGCTGCTCTCCGGGCAGGTGGGCGCGAGCGTGACCACGCTCGTCCCGCCGCCGTGTGCCGCGACCGGCGCGAGCACCGAAGCCGGGCAGCCGGGAGAGGCGCCCTGCCCGTCGGGGGAACCGGCGGGCGTGCAGGCGGCCAACGCCTTCCTGCAGGCGGTGGTGCCGGCGATCGTGGCGAGCCCCGCGTACGCCGAACACGGCTTGATCGCGATCGCCTTCGCCTCCGCCACGTCCCCCACGCAGCCCGCCACGAGCTACCCGGCCGGCGCGCTCGCCGGCACCGTGACCGCGGCCGGCGTCCCAGCCGGCGCGCTGCTGCTCTCCCCCTTCCTGCGCCACGCCGGTGCGCGTAGCGCGAGCACCTTCGACCCCGCATCACCCCGTACGAGCCTCGAAGGGCTCGTTGCTCCACCCAAAACCCACCAATGAACGGAGGCCAAGTGCACTCACCGAAGTCGATCCATCACAGCGCCCCGCACTCCAGGCGCCGGGGGGCCACGTGGTGGCTCCCGGCGCTGCTGGGCGCGCTCACCCTCTCGCTGGTCGCCCCGGCCCTGGCCGTGGCGGCGGAACTCCCGGCGGCGGGGTCGGCCAGCCCGGCCGCGAACCCGAACGCCTACGAATGCGTCGGCCACATCTCCGCCGGCAAGGTCGAAGAAGGCGGCGAAGGCTCGCCGGTGCAGTACGAGTTCACCTGCAACGGGCCGATCACCGGCTACCAACTGCAGACGCAGCTGCCGATGACGGGCATCGAAGGCTCGCCGCTGGTCAGCAACCCCGCCGGTCAGCCGCTCAAAGAAGCGTTCTCCTGCGGCGGGGCGTTCCCCGGCTACGCGGACAGCTGCGTGGGGGCCACGACGGCTGGACCCAACGAGCAGATCACGGGCCAGTTCACGATCGGCTGGAAGCTGTGCGCCGAACCGCGGGTGGATCCGCTGCTCACGGTCACGTACGCGTATCTGGAAAAGACCGTGATCACGCAGGCGATCTCCGGCCCCTTCGACCTCGGCCGCCCGCAGGGCTGCCCGGCGACGCGCCGGCCGGTCAAGGATCGGCTCGAAGCCTTCCAGGGCCCGGAACCGAAGGCGCACAAGAAGCACGGCAAGCACGGCAAGGGGAAGCACAAGACGAAGAAGTAGGCTGGGCGGTTCATGGGGACCGCTGCAGCGTCAACGGGGCGAGCATGGGCTCTCGTAGCCCTGCTCGCCCTCGCGGCGGCGCTCGCGGGGTGCGGATCGAGCAACCCGGGGGCGTCGGCGAGCATCACCGACACCGCTGCGGTGGCGCCGCTCGCGCGCAACTGCCCGGACGCGGTGCTGGCGGCGATCGACGAAGTCGCCCACCGCGTCTACCAGGAGTCCGCGAGCGGCCGCATCATCGCCCAGGCCGTCCAGCGCGTGCGCACCTCCGCCGCCCTCGCCCAGGCGGTGCAAGCGGGTAACGCGACGGCCGCCCGCCATGTCCTGGAGGGCCTGCTGCTCAACCAGATCGTCAGCGTGAGCGTCACGCGCGGCGGGCGCACGCTCGCGGCGATTGAACGGGCCGCGGGGATCGCTCCCGCCAGTGGACGCCTGGTGAACGCCCGGGGGCAGGCGGTGGGCACGTTCACCGTCACGGTGCAGGGTGCCAACGGGTACGCGCAGACGCTCACGGGCCTGCTGGCGGCGCGCGTGGTGATGCGCAGCGGGAGGCGGCTGCTGGCGGCCACGCTGCGCCCGGCGCCCACGCTCGCGCGCGGGCAGCGCGAGGTGCAGCACGCGGGGGTCGGCTACCGGGTGGACGAGCTCGCCGGCGCGGCCTTCCCCGATCGCCCCCTGAGCATCGCGCTGCTCGCGCCCACCGCCATGATCGCGGCGCTCTGCCGGCGGCCGGGCGCCGGCGCCACGGGTGCGGCGGCGGCGCAGGCGCTCGGCGAGGTGGCCGAACGGGTGTACTACGCGGAGCACCTCGGCTCCAAAGCGGAACTGCTGCTGCACTACGTCGAGAGCTCGCGCCCCTTCCGCGCGGCGGTGCTGGCAGGCGACGCGGCCGCGACCCGCGCCGCGATCATCGGCTTCTTCCGCAGCCACCTGCACATCGTGCGCGTGCGCGTGGTCCGCGGCGGCCGGCTGCTGGCGGACGTGGGCGGACCCCACGTGCTGGCTCCGATTCGGTGGGTGATCCGCGACGCGCACGGCCACGTGGCGGCTCACGTGGAGTTCGCCATCCAGGACGACCTCGGCTTTCAGATCCTCGCCCGCGCGTTCACCGGCGCGCAGGTGCTGATGCGCGAGGGGGCGCAGCAGGTGATGGGCACGCTGAACCCCGGCCCGGCCGGGGTGCCGCCCCGCGGCCGGGTGGTCTACCGGGGCGTGCCCTACCAGGTCTACACCTTCCAGGCCGAAGCCTTCCCGTCGGGGGCGCTGCGGATCTCGCTGCTGTACCCGGCGGGGTGAGCCGGCGGGGGTGAGCCGGCGGGCGGGCCGGCGCGGTGGGTAGCTGGCTGGTATAGCTCATATTCCTGATAAGATAGCTGAACAATGTCCACCACCGTCTTCAGGAAGGAGACCCCATGCCCCGAGTGTTGGTGACAACCGATCGCGTCGAGCGACCCGACTCCGAGGTGCTGCTCGACGAGCAGGTCCACGCAGTGCACCTCAGCAGCGACCACGCCGCCACGCAGTTCATCGAGCGGCTCGGCTGGGCGATCAACGACGCCGAGGACATCGAGCACGCCGGGGGGCGCCGATGACGCTCCTGCTGGCCACCCTGGCGGGGTGGCTGCTCGCCCTGTTGCTGGTCGTCACGCTGTGCCTCGCGGCGCAGTTCGGCGACCGGCACGGCGGGGCTCTGAACGCCTCTACACCAGGCTCGTCGCCATCCGCTCGACCTCCTCGACGGAGGTGAGCCCCGCGCGGACCTTCTCCAGGCCGTCGTCGCGCAGGCGGCGCATGCCCTGGCCCGCGGCGATCGCGGAGATCTCGTCGACCGAGCCGCGCTGCAGGATTAGCGTGCGGATCTCCTCGCTGACGACCATCACCTCGTAGATGCCGACGCGTCCGCGGTAGCCGGAGGCCGAGCAACGCGCGCAGCCGACCGCCTCGTAGGGCTGGATGTCGTGCAGGCCGAGCTCCACCAGCACCGATTCGGGCAGCGAGGCGGGGCGCTTGCAGTGCGGGCACAGCTTGCGCACGAGCCGCTGGGCGACCACGCAGTCGACCGCGGAGGAGATCAGGAAGGGCTCGATGCCCATGTCGATCAGTCGCCCGAGCGCGGACGGGGCGTCGCGGGTGTGCAGCGTGGAGAGCACCATGTGGCCGGTGAGGGCGGCCTCGACCGCGATGTGGGCCGTCTCGCGGTCGCGAATCTCACCCACCATGATCACGTCGGGGTCGGCGCGCAGCATCGAGCGCAGGCCGACGTCGAAGGTGACGCCGGCCTTGGGGGCGATCTGCATCTGCTTGATCCCCGCGATCCGCGACTCGACGGGGTCCTCGATCGTGAGGATCGAGCGGGCGCCGTCGTTGAGCACGGCGAGCGCGGCGTAGAGGGTGGTGGACTTGCCCGAGCCGGTGGGCCCGGTGACGAGCACGGCCCCGTGGGGCCGCGCGATCGCTTGGGCGAGGCGCTCCTGCTCGGCGGGCTGCAGGCCCAGCGACTCGAGGTCCTGCACGACGACGCCCTTGTCGAGGATGCGTAGCACCGCGCCCTCGCCGTAGACGAGCGGGAGGGTGACGACGCGGATGTCGATGCGCCGGCCCTCGACGTTCAGCGCGAGGCGGCCGTCCTGAGGGACGCGCCGCTCGGAGATGTCGATGTCGGCCATGATCTTGATGCGCGAGACCATGCCCGCAGCCATCCGGCGGCGCACGGTGGCCGCCGGGTAGAGCACCCCGTCGACGCGGAACAGCACGCGCGTGTCCCCCTCTTCGGGGTTGACGTGGATGTCGGAGGCGCCCTGCTGGACGGCCTGCGCGATGATCGAGTGCACGAGCTTGATGACCGGCGCGTCCTGGTCGGCCTCCTCGGCGAGCGAGGCGGAGATCGACTCGCCCGCGCCCTCCTCGCCCCCCTCGACGATGTCTTCGATCGCGCCCTCCAACCGTCCGAGGCGCCCGGCGAGCATCTGGACGTCCTCCGCGGAGGCGGCGGCGACCCGCACGCGACGGTTGGTGATCATCGCGATGTCGTCGATCGAGAGGATGTTCGTGGGGTCGGCCATCGCCAGCAGCAGCGCCCCGTCATCCATGAAGCGCACGGGCACCGCTTGGTAGCGCTTGATGGCCTCCGCGCTCAGCAGGTTGACCGCGCCCATGTCGGGCTCGTAGGAGGAGAGGTCGATGTACTCCAGGCCAAACCGTTCGGCGACCACCCGCGCGAGCTGGTCCTGGCGCAGCACGCCCTGCTCCACCAGCACCTGGCCCGTGGGCTTGCGCTGGGAGCGGGCGGTGGCGACCGCCTGCTCGACGGCGTGGCTGTCGGCGAAGCCGAGGTCGACGACCACCTCGCCGATCCGCCGCGCGGAGCGCAGCGGCCGCGTGGGGGAGCTCAGCCCGTTGGGGGGGCGCTCCAGCGTGGAGGTGGCGGTGAGCGGCAGGGGCGGTTCGCGCACGAGTGTGGACGCGGGGGGCTCCTCCGCACTCGACGGCTCGGGCTCCAGCAGCGCGATGGCCGCCGGCCGCTCCAGGACGGCGGTTGCGGCGGACGCGGAGGGGGCGAGCGCGGGAGCCGCCGACTCGAGCGCCGAAAGCTCGGAGACGAGCGGCGCAGGCGGGGGCGGCGCGGCGTCCGCCGCGGGCCCTGGCGAGGCGGGCGGTGCAGGCGCAGGGGCCTCCGGCGCGGCGCTCGGAGCGTCCGCCTCTGGCGGGATCGGCGAAGCATCGCCGTCCGACTTGTCACGTCGGCGTCGAAACCAACTCATCGTGTTCTCATCGGCACCGGCGCGATCCCGCTTGATGGTGCCGGCCGGCTACGGCCCGTGCTCGAAGGCGCTCTTGAGGTGGGCGTCGAGCGCGTTGCAGCGGTACAGCGCGATAGCCTCAACGGAGCCAAAGCGCTGGCCGGGGAGGGCGTCGGGGCCGTGGTGGGCGAGGATGCAGTGCTCCAGCGCCAGGCGCCGGGGCTCGCCGAGCGAGGCGGGGTAGCGCGGCGCGAGCAGCCGCAAGCCGAGCTCGACGTGCCCGAGCAGCCGCCCCTCCTCGCTGCGCGCGATCTCCGCCCCGTAGGTGTACTCGCGAGTCTTGCCGAGGTCGTGCAGCAGGGCGGCGGCGAGCAGCAGGTCGCGGTCCAGGCGCGGGTGCAGGGTGCACAGCTCGAGCGCGAGCGTGGCGACCGCGACCGTGTGCTCGAGCAGCCCGCCGAGGTAGGCGTGGTGGCCGCCGACACCGGCGCGGGGCGCGCCGCCGGGGCGCGTGGGGACGGGCATCGCGCAGGGCGCACGGCGCAGCTCGGCGCGCAGCGCCTGCTCGCCGAGCACCCGCTCGAGGAGCGCCCGCAGCCCCGGTTCGTAGAGCTCGCGCGCGAGGTGCTCGTAGAAGCCTTCGAGCTCGTCGAGGTCGCGGTAGGCGCTCGGCAGGAAGCCGGCCGGGTCGGCCGCGGCGTCCTCCACGCGGACGATCCCGTGCAGCGCCAGCTGTAGCTGGTCGCGGAAGCGCTCCACGCGGCCCTCCACGCGCACCAGCTCTCCCCGCTCGAAGCGCCCGGCGAGCAGGTCGGCGTCGCGGAAGGCGCGCGCGAGGATCGAGCCGGTGCGGTCGCGCAGCTCGACCGTCAGGTAGGGGGTGCCCGCGCGCGAGAGCTGGCGCTCCTTGCGGGCGCAGGCGAACACGCCGCGGACCTCCTGGCCCTCGCGCAGCGTGGCGACCGTCGGCGCGTCCTCGGTGTCGACCGTGGTGACCTCCTCGGGGGCAACCATGCTCGCATGATGTACGGTGGAACGGATGCAGCCGTTGATCTGGGACCACCGCCCGACGGGTCTGCGGGCCCCGGCGATGGTGTGCGCCTTCCAGGGTTGGAACGACGCCGGTGACGCTGCATCAACCGCGGTGTCGTTCATCGGCTCCGCCTTCGGGGCGCGACGCTTCGCACACGTCGACACCGAGGAGTTCTACGACTTCCAGGCCAACCGCCCGCGCATCCGCCTCACGGGGGAGCGCGAGGGCGCGCGCGAGATCGAGTGGCCCGCGGTGGAGATGTCCGAAGCGATCCTCCCCGGCGGGGAGCGCGACCTGGTGCTGGTGCAGGGCGTGGAGCCCTCGCTGCGGTGGCGCACGTTCAGCGCGGCGATCGTGGAGCTCGCCGAGGCGCTCGGGGTGCGGCTCGTGGTCACCGTGGGGGCGCTGCTGGCCGACGTGCCCCACACCCTCCCGGTGACGATGACCGGCTTCTCCTCGGACCCCGCGCTGATGGACCGCGCGGGCGTCACCGCCCGCACGAGTCGCTACGAGGGGCCGACCGGCATCGTGGGCGTGCTGCACTCCGCGACCGCGGCCGCCGGCCTGCCCTCGATGAGCCTGTGGGCGAGCGTGCCCCACTACGTCGCGGCGGCCCCCAGCCCGAAGGCGGCGCTGGCGCTCGTGCGCAGCCTGGAGGGCCTGGTGGGTGTCTCCGTCGACGCCCAGGAGTTGGAGGAGGCGACCGAGAGCTACGAGCGCCAGGTCGGCCTCGCGGTGTCGAGCAACCCGGACGTGCAGGCGTTCGTGGAACGCCTCGAGCAGGAGCTCGAGGAGGAGGAGAGCGAGGGGGAGGGGGAGGACGAGGAGTGGGGCGTGATCTCCCCCGCGGACCTGCCCTCCGGGGAGCTCCTGGCGAGCGAGTTCCAACGCTTCCTGCGCCAGCGCGGCGAGAGCTCGTAGGGCCTGGACCCCAAGCTACAGCGCTCCGTTACGGCAAAACAAAGCCGGCGGGGCGGTGGGGCCGCCCCGCCGGCTGAGGGAGGAGAGGGTCCTACCTGCCGGCGGGATATGAGGCCGGCAGACTCACCCGCGCTCGTGGCTCTCCTGCACCCGAGGCGGGGGAAGCTTGGCTATACGAGGCGCAGCACGCGCTCCTGCAGGCGGCTCGCGAGGTCGGCGCCGTCGTCCAGCCGCGCGCGCAGCGTGTCCTCGATCTGCGAGCCGGCGCGCTCGATCCGCTCCTGGGTCTGCTCCACCTGGTCGGAGAGGCTCTTGGCGAGGCGCCCGCGGCGGCGCTCGAGCTCGCGGCGGCGCTCGCGCAGCTCGCGCTCGACGCGCGTGCGAGTCTTGCGGACCTCGCGCTCCAGCCGGGTACGGGCGGTGCCGCCGCGCCGTTCGAAGCTGCGCAGCTGCGCCTGCGCCTTGGTGGGACTCGAGCAGGTGGCGATCACGTCGCCGACGTTCGTGGCGACCCTTTCGCGCGCGAGGAGGGCCGCACCGACGGGGATCAGGACGGCGCGTTCGGCGTAGTCGCCGACGCGGTCGGTGGCGCCGCGGGAGGCACCGGTCGCGGTGGCCCGGCGTGCGGCGCTCGTGCGGGTCGCGGCCGTGCGAGGCTTGGCGCGCGAGCGCCCGGCGGCGCCGCCGGTGGCTTTGGCGGCTTTGGTGGTGCCGGCGGCGCGCCGCGGCGCGGTCCGCGTGGCTTTGGCGGGGCGGGGGGAGAGGGTGGTGTCGGCCATGAAGGGGGGTCTCCTGCTGCTCAGTCCTCGGTGCGAGGAGCGGGTGAGTACGTGTGTTCTGTGCCGGGCGACGGTCTCGCCGAACATCTGTTTGTACCCTGTCCGACGACGATCGTTACACACTCACCGTAGCACGGTGTGAAATCGGCGTGAACACGGACTTTGTGCCGAGAGAGATTGTAACACGAGGAACATGTGTTCGCGTCCTGCTGCGCCCCCGCGTGTCTTCGGGCCTCGTCCGTGTTGCTAGCCGAGGATGAAGGCGGGATGCGGGTTCCCGGGCACGAACTGCACTGGGAATGCCGCGAAGAAGTCCTGGCGGCCGAGCAGGAATGGCTCCTTTTCGCAGTGGGTGTCGCGCAAAGGTCCGTGGCCGCGGTGGTGGCGCGGCTGGCGGCGGTGACCGGCCGGCGTGTGGTTGTTGTGCTGGTCGGGCTGTAGGCGCGACGGCGGCCTGGTGGCCGTCGGGGCGGTCTTTCGGGCCGCCGCGGCGGCTGTTTGGTGTTTGTGGAGCTTCAGGAGGTTGTGGGTGGCGGTGATGAGCCGCCATTCGGAGTGCACCGCGGATCGTCCTCGTCGCTGGAAGCTGTCTATTCGGCGGTTGTGCTTGGTCTGCGCGAATACCGGCTCGACCATCACCTTTCGTCGTCTGTAGAGCCCGCCGGCGTAGTCGGTCGCGAGTACCTCCCGCATCGCGGTGTAGCGCCCGCCCTGCCACCCCGGCCGAGGCGTGTCGCGCTTGCCGGCGTCGGGCGGGATCAGCACTTGGACGTGCTCGTTGGCGACGACGTGGTCCATCTGCTGCTCGTTCCAGTAGCCGCTGTCGGCAACCGCGACCCCTGGAGTCTCGGTGACGCCGACCGCTTGGAGTTCTCTCTTTGTGGCTTCGACCATCGGCTGCAGGTGCCCGAAATCCGGGGAGCTGGCGGTCACCTCGGCCGCGAGCACGATCTGTTCCTCGTTCACGACGGCCTGGGTGTTGTAACCCTGCGTGTAGCTGCGTGGGGTCTTCACGTTGCGGGAGTCCGGGTCGGTTGTGTTGATCTTCCCCGCGGGGGTCTCGGGCGGCTCATATGGCTTTGGTGGGCGGCTGAGCCGTCGGCCTTGGCTGTCGCGTCCATGCGCGCGGTAGTGCTCATACGCCTCGTTTGCTTGGCGCTCGACCGCGAGGTCTTGCTGGAGCCGTCGCTCTGCCTCCAACAGCCGCTCCGGGCGCGAGCGGGCGATCGGCTTCGCCTCGCGGCGGCGGTACTCATCGAGCTGACGGCGAGCCTCACGCAGCCATCCCTCGCGGCCCTGAGTCCGGGGAACGATGACCTCCGGGTCAAGCTCGATCTTCACCCCGGGAGCCTGGGCCTCGCCGGCCGTCTCGGTCTTCGCGCCCCCGTTCTCGACGCGGTCGCGCTCGAGCCTTTCCTTGGCCTCCCGCAGAGCGCCACGACGCCTCTCACTGGTCCGCAGGTGCTCAGGCAGCTCATCACCACGCGCATCCCCGTGGAGCTCGTCCTCGGCCGCGTCGAGCGCGGCGGCCTCCTTGAGGATCTCCCGGGCGAGCTGCTCGTAGTCGAGGTTGCAGTGATGCGAGGCGTTCGCGTGCACCTTCGTGCCGTCGATCGCGATCACACCGACCTTCACCAACCCCGCCTGCCTGCACAACCCAAGCACAGAGCCGAACAGCTCCGCCAGAGCGTCCTCATGGCGAGCACGGAACCTCGCGATCGTCGCGTGATCAGGCTTCTGCTGAGCCGCGATCACCCGATAGGCGACATCCTCCACGCACTTGCGCTCGATCCCCCGCGACGAGCGCTCCCCCCTCGCGTAGGCGTAGAGCAACAGCGAGACCATCATCGACGGCTCGAACGCCGCCCGACCCCAACCATCCACGCGATATGCGCCATAGAACGCCGAGAGATCCATCTCCTCGACCGACTCCAACACAAACCACGCGAGATGGCCCTCCGGCAGCCAATCACGCGGGTCCGGGGGCATCAAGAACGCCTGCTCACGATCACACGTCAAGAAGTTCATAGCCATACCCTGAAGTCTCATAACCCGCCCGGACGGACCAGGGTTTGCGCGACACCCACCGCAGAATGCGGGAGTCATGGGGAACGGGCTGTCCCAGAGCGACGCCTGCTGGTTTGCGGGATCGATGCGGACTACCCGCCCCGTGACCACCTCCTGTGCAGACCAGGTTGGGAATCCGACCCCCTCTACACCCTGTGCCCCAACGGCGTCCTGCTGCAGCGTGACGCCGAGGCTGTGCGCGACCTGGAGCGGAAACATGCTGCGCGCCGCGCCGCTATCGACCACCGCCAAGACCGGAACGGTGCGCTGGCCCGCTGTCAAGACGATCTGGAGGATCGGCACCCCGCCCGCGGGGTACGGGTGTTCAGCCGTGGGCTAATAGAACAGTGCCGATGCCGGCGGAACGTGGTAGGTAGCGTCGTTCTCTGTGGTGTTCTCGTCGCCCAGCAGTTCGTCGTAGGTGTCCGCCGCGGCAATCACCTTGCCGTCTCGAACGGCGATCCACTTGTCCGCGAACTCCTCCAGAGCGCCCTCCGGGAGGGGTGCCTGGGCAATCAATGTGCTCATGGTCTGCCTCCGATGCCGTTGGGTTGCTAGTCGTCACGACTCCACTATCCTCGACCGATGAGTCGTAATCTGCATCCGTAGTGATCGGCGGGTGGCTTGCGACGGCTTCACGCCCAACCTCACACGGACAGACATTGTAGCAGTTGCGCACAAGCTTTGCCACCCCTGGTGGTCGGCCGGACTTGGCGAAGCCTAAAGCCTGGATCCAGGCTAAGAAGCGCGAGGAGGTGCCCGAAGTGCTCCTCGAACCCTCCGGGGTCAGCCTGCGCTCGCCGGGGGCAAGCAGCGGGTCCCGCACGAGCGCGCTGAGGCCGACGCCGAGGGCGTCTGCGATATGTGGCCAGAGGTGCTTGAAGGGATCCCTGCCCCGGGCTCAGCCGACGCGGGCCAGCCACAGCTCCGGCGCGCGCAGCTCGGCGGCCGTGGGGAGATCCTCGGCTGACCGCCACGCCCGCGCGAGCAGCGCCGGCCCCCCCGCGCCGCCCGCCCGGACGACCGCGTCGCAGAAGCGCCGGCCCTCCTCGTACTGGCGCATCTTCAGCTCGAGGCCGAGCAGCCGCTCGAGCACGCGCCAGGGCAGCCCACGGGTGACGCGGCGGCGGGTCATCGCCGTGCGCAGGCGCGGCAGAGCGGGCAGCAGGTCGGCGCCGACGGCGTCCATCACGTGCTCGGCGTGCCCCTCGACGAGCGACATCGTCGCCTGCAGCCGCTCCATCAGCTGCCACCGCTCCTCGCCGAGCGTCAGCCGCACCACTTCGCCGCGGCGCAGCCGCCCGGCGAGCGCGCGGACCTCGACGGACCCCGGGAGCCGCAGGAGAGCGCCGACCGAGATCGACACCTGCAGACCCGTGAGCAGCTCGCGCAGAATCCCTCCAAGGTGCTCGCGCAGCCACGGGGCCCCGGAGAACTGCAGGGCGTGGGTGATCTCGTGGATCGTCACCCACGCGAGCAGCTGCTCGCGATCCACCTGCATGGTGTGCGCGGCCTGTGCGAGGTTGGGGGCGACGAGCAGCAGCCGGGGGGCGACCGCGGGGTCGAGCAGCGCAAGGTCGTACTGGCCCAGCACCCGCTGGGAGAGCAGCCCCGCCATCGCCCCCACCTGCGCCCCCAGCAGCAGCCCGCCCGCGGCGCCGAGTGCGTCGTACAGCGGCCCGAGGTCCTGCCCGGGACGGCGGTGGCTGAAGCGCATGCGCCGCCCCGGGCGGACAGCGTTCGTGGTGGCCACGGACTCGAGGATCGGGCGCATCGTGCGCAGGTTGGCGGCGATCCACCCCGGACGGTCGACGGCCTCCAGCGGGGGCAGCTCGTCGAAGGCGAGGCCGGAGTACTCGCTCACGCGCCGGGCGAACTCGAGCGCGAGCGGCTGCACGTGCTCGCCGATCGCCTCGGCGGGCGGCCTTTGGATCGGCGGGCCGGCGGGTGGGCGGGTGGGAGGGTTTCCCAACCTGGGCGACCCTGCGACCAGCTCGCCCACGCGCTGCGCTGTGCTCCAGTCGATGGCATCCACTCCTTGGAGAGTAGGGCCGGCCCGAGACGGGGGAGCGTGGTCATATGCTTTGGGGTTGGTGCCCTCCTCGCTCGACGCCCACCAGGACGCGCCCTGGCTCGACGCCGCTCCCCGGGCGAGCCGCACCGCGACCCTCCCGCTGGCGCCGCTGCCGCGGGAGGGCGAGCGGGAACGCGGGGAGCGCGCGGCGCGGCGCGCGGAGCTGCTCGCACGCGCGGAGGTCCGGGACGTGCTCGCGTGGCTGCGCCTGCTGGTCGACCCGCGGGACACGGCCGCCGCGGTGCGCGCGCTGGCGCGCCCCCCGATCGAGCTGCGCCAGGTGGACCTGGCGCGGGTGATCCAACTGGTGCGCCGCCGGCGCCTGGACGTGGTGGCGGCGCTCGCGGAGGCGATGGAGTCCCCGCAGCTGCCGCCGCAGGCGCGGGAGCGGGTCGGGCGCTTCCTGGAGCTGCACCGGTGGGCGTCCGCGAGCCTGGACACGATGCGGGCGGACCTTTTCGTGGGGCGCCTGATCGAGCGGCTCGACCTGCGCCGCCGGCAGCTGCTCGCGGCCGACGGCGAGGACGCGCAGCGGCTCGCCGGACTCGCCGGCCTGTGCGAGCTGGCGGAGGAGTTTGTGCGCAGCTCGCCGCGCCCGACGGCGCGGGCGCTGGCGCTTGACCTGACGGCCGCCGCCGAGGAGCGCCCTGCCGTCGCCTCGCCGCAGACGCCCGCGGCGCCCCCGGAGGATCCTGAGGGCGCACTGCAGAGCACGCTGCAGCTGGTGCGCGCGCAGGTGCTGGAGGACGTCGCGCGGATCGCGGGCCGCCTCGGGGAGCTGCGGCTCGACACCGAGCTGGATGTTTCCCACGGCGTGGTCCGCTACCTGGAGCTGCTCAAGCTAGCGGCGCTCAGGGAGCACTCCGGCGAGGACGTGAGCGCCGCGGCGGTGGCCGACGTGAACGCGCGCCTGCGGGCCGCGATGACCCCGCTGCAGCGGGAGATCTACGAGAGCTCGCCGCTGGACGAGCTGCTGCTCGCCGACCGCACGGCGCCCGGGCACGGGGAGCGCGCCCGCGCCCAGGCGGTGGCGGCGCCCGAGGAGCCGACGCTCGCGGCGTTCCTGCCGCGCCGCGGCGAGGGCGTGGCGCTGTCGGCCTCCGACGTGGAGACGTACCGCAGATGCCCGCTCAGATACAAGTTCGCGCGGGTCCTCAAGATCCCCAGCGCCCAGACCGTCCACCAGCGCTTTGGGATTGTGGTGCACCAGGTGCTGGAACGCTTCCACGCCGCCGCCGCCGGCGAGGCGGACGGGGGGCGGGGGACGCTCGAGGAGCTGCTCGGGCTGCTGGACGCGGCGTGGCGGCGCGCGGGCTTGGGCGCGGGGGTCGGGGAGGCCGAGCTGCTCGTCAAGGCGCGCGCGGCGTTGACGCGCTACCACGAGCGCCTGCTCGAGGAGCCCGCCCAGCCGGTGTGGTTCGAGCGCCCCTTCGCGTTCGACCTCGGTCCCCACCACGTGCGCGGACGGGTCGATCGCGTGGACCGCCGGCCGGACGGGGTGTTCGAGCTGATCGACTACAAGACCGGCCGCCCCCCTCCGAGGAGCAGCTGCGCGAGGACATCCAGCTCTCGCTGTACGCGATCGCCGCGCGCGAGGCGTGGGACCTCGGGGAGACGCGCCAGGCGTACTACTACGTGCTCGACGACCGCCGCGTCCCGGTGTCGCGCAGCGCGGCCGACGCCGAGTGGGTGCGCGAGGAGGTGCTGCGGGCCGGCGAGGGCATCCTCGCGCAGGACTTCGCGCCGACGCCCTCGCCGTCGGCGTGCGGACTGTGCGACTACCGCATCGTGTGCCCGGCGGCGGAGCGGTAGGGGCCCGCGAATCAATAGATGGCGGGATCGGGGTGCTCGGCTGGTGGATGCCAGACGCCGGACGCGAGCGCAGGCGTACCGGTAGTACGTCGAGCATCGTGGGTGGCGGCTGGCGCCGCCAGACGAGTGCACCGGACCGTCAGATATTGATTCGCGGGGCCTAAGGGTCTTCTGCGAAGATGGGCCCATGCCCACGCGCGAGCAGATCGTCAAGGCCCTGGAGGTCGTGATCGACCCCGAGCTGCGCCGCTCGATCGTGGAGCTCGACATGGTGCGCCGGTGGAGATCGGGGCCGACGGCGTGGTCGCGTCACGGTCTCGCTGACGACCGCGGGCTGCCCGATCCGCGGCCACTTCCAGAGCGCCGTGCCGAGGCGGTCGTGGGCGCTTGCGGGCGTGCGCCGGTCAGCGTCGACTTCGACGTGCTCGACGGACGCAGCAGAAGGCGGCCCTGCGCGAGCGGCTGGGGCGCGCGAGCCTGCCCGAGGGGGCGCTCGCCCAGGTGGGGAACGTGGTCTGCGTCGGCTCGGGCAAGGGCGGCGTCGGCAAGTCGACGCTGACCGCGAACCTCGCGGCGGCGCTCGCTCGCCGAAGGCCGCCGCGTCGGCGTGCTCGACGCGGACGTGTGGGGCTACTCGATCCCGCGCATGTACGGGCTGGGCGCCGCAGCGGCCGCCGGTCTCGCCGCAGCGCAAGATCATCCCGCTGGAGGCGCACGGCGTGCAGCGTGATGTCGATCGGCTTCTTCGTGCGAGGAGGACGCCGCCGTCGTCTGGCGCGGGCCGATGCTGCACAAGGCGCTCAAGCAGTTCCTCGAGGACGTCGAGTGGGGCGCGCTCGACTTCCTGCTGATCGACCTGCCGCCCGGCACCGGCGACGTCTCGATGACGCTCGCCCAGCTGCTGCCGCAGGCGACGCTTCGTGATCGTCACGACGCCGCAGCCGGCGGCCCAGCGCGTCGCGCGCCGCGCGGCCGAGATGGCGCACAAGGTCTCGCTGGAGATCGCGGGCGTGATCGAGAACATGTCGGGCTTCGTCGACGCCCGACGGGCGAGCGCTACGCGATCTTCGGCGAGGGCGGCGGCCAGGCGCTGGCGGAGGAGCTCGACGTGCCGCTGCTCGGCAGGGTGCCGCTGACGATGCCGCTGCGCGAGCACGCCGACGCCGGCGTGCCGCTCGTGCTCGAGGACCCCGACGACCCCGCCTCGCAGGCGATCCGCCACGCGGCGCGGGGGCTGATCGCGCTGGCCCCGCTGGAGCTGCCCGTACTGAGCGCGGCGGTCCCTCCCTCGGGCAACGGCGCGCCCGCGTCCCCGCCGCCGAGCTCCGCGCCGGCGGGGATGTCGCTGCCGATGGCCTGACGTCGCGGGCGGGCCTGGCTGCCGATGGACTGACGTCGCGGACGAGCACCGCCCCCCGATCCCGCAGGCGGCGCATCCGGCTGTGGGACGGGTGGGCACCCGCGTAGTCCGAGCCATACGCGCCAAACTGAGCCATGCCGGTGGATAGGGGCGTCGGCGAGCAGCCCGGCCCCCACTCTGGGGATTCCCCCTGACCGGAGGCAAGCGGACGCTCCCGCCGCGCCCCCCCGGCGGCGGCGCTTGACGGCGCGCGGGAAGCTCTGGAACCTGGGCGTATTCGATCGATCCGCACACCCCTGAGCGTGCGCGTAGTGCTCGCCGCCGGGCTCGCGCTGCTGGCGCTCGCCGTCGCTGTCCGGCTGGCACGCCCGCCGCTCGCCGTGATCGCCACGAACGTCCCCGGCCCGGAAGCGGCGGCGGGGGTCGCCACCAGCAACCAGCGCTTCTGCGAGGAAGGCGAAACGCTGCCGGCGGGCACCACCGCGCTGCGCATCGGGGTCTCGGTGAACGTCGGCCCCCGCGTGGCCGTCACGGTGCTCTCCGGCGCCCGCGTGATCGCGCAGGGCAGCCAGGCCGCCGGGTGGACCGGGGAACAGGTCACGATCCCGGTCGCGCCGCAGCCCGCCACGGTGCCGGGCGTGGACGTCTGCGTGGCGCTCGGCCCGACGCTCGAACCGATCGGGCTGATCGGCCGACCGCCGGGGCGCGGTGAAACGCTCGGCCGGGTGCGGATCGAATACGCGCACCCCGGCCCGCGCTCGTGGTGGTCGCTGCTGGCGCCGGTGGCGCGGCACATGGGGCTGGGGCGCTCGCCGAGCGGCACGTGGTCGCGTACGTGCCGCTGGTGTTGATGGTCGTGGCCGCCGCGCTCGCCACGGGGCTGCTCCTGCGCCAGCTGGGCGGCGCCGGCCGCGTGCCGCGCGCCGCGTGGGTGTGCGGCGCGGTTGCATGGCTGAGCGCTGCGAGCTGGTCGGTCGTGTCGGCCCCGCTGCAGGTGCCCGACGAGCCCTCCCACTTCGCCTACGTCCAGGGTCTCGCCAGACCAGGGCACGCTGCCCGCTCAGCTCGGTGGAGTACGCCCCGGAGGAGATGGTCGCGCTGCGCGACCTCGACCACAACGAAGTCCGCTACAACGCGCTGCACGGCACGATCTCCACCCCGGCGCAGCAGCAGCGCCTGGAACGCGATCTCGCCGACCCCCCGCCGGGGCCGGGGAAGGCGCGGGGTGGCGTGGTCGCAGCCGCCGCTGTACTACGCGCTGCAGACGATCCCCTACAGCCTGGCCGGGCGCTGGGCGGCAACCTGCTCGCACGCCTGGCGTTGATGCGGCTGGTGAGCGCGCTGCTGGCGAGCCTGACCGCGATCTTCGCATACCTCTTCCTGCGCGAGGCGCTCCCGGGAGCGCCGTGGGCGTGGACCGTCGGCGGGCTCGCGGTGGCGCTCTTCCCGCTGGTCGGGTTCATGTCGGGCGCCGTCAACCCCGACGCCGCTCTCAGCGCCGTGGCGGCCGCGCTCTTCTACTGCGTGGCGCGGGCGTTCCGGCGCGGGCTGACGTTGCGCCTGGCGGTGGCGATCGGCGTTGTGACCGCCACGGGCCTCGTGACCAAGCTCAACTTCATCGGGCTCGTGCCCGGCCTGGCGGTGGCGCTCGCCCTGCTCGCGTGGCGGGAGCGCAGCCGCGGCCGCGCGGCGCTCCGCTCGCCGGCGGTGGCCGCGGCGATCGGCGCGAGCCCGGTGTGCGTGTACGCGGTGGTCAACCTCCTCTCCAACCACCCCACGCTGGGGCTGACCTCGAGCGCGGCCACCGCGGTGAGCCGCCACGGGCTGCTCGGCGAGCTCAGCTACATCTGGCAGTTCTACCTGCCCTGGCTGCCCGGCATGGCCCACGACTTCCCGGGCCTGCTGAGCACCCGGCTGTGGTTCGACCGCTCGGTCGGGCTGTACGGGTGGCTGGACACGCCCTTCCCCCAGTGGGTCTACAACGCCGCGACGCTCCCCGCCGCGGCGCTTCTCGCGCTGTGCGCCGCCGCGCTCTTCTCCGCCCGCGCCGAGCTGCGCCGCCGCGCCCCGGAGCTGCTCGCCTACGCCGCGATGGCGCTCGGCCTGGTGACGCTCATCGGCGTGGACTCCTACCTGGAGTACCCCGGCCGCGCCGGCGGCTACACCGAGCCGCGCTACCTGCTACCGCTGACGGCCCTCTTCGGCGCCCTGTGCGCCCTCGCCGCCCGCGGCGCCGGCCGCCGGTGGGGGCCGGCGGTCGGCGCGGGGCTCGTCGTGCTCGTCCTCGGGCACGACGTCTTCAGCCAGCTGCTGACGGTCGCGCGGTACTACGGCTGAGCGCTACTTGGGTCAACGGGGGGGGAGGGCAGGCGCTGGGCTGGGGGAGGGCAGGCCCTCCCCCAGGGCCCCCTCCCATCCTCCCCCCGAGCCCCCTCCCGTCAGGTACCCGGCATCGGGGCTCCCGCCGAACTACTTGGCGTTCGCGAAGTACTCCGCGTTGATCTGCGCGAACTTCTGCCACTCCTCCGGGCAGCTGGTCCTCGGCGAAGCACGCGTCCACCGGGCACGCCTCGACACAGGCGTCGCAGTCGATGCACTCGTCGGGGTCGATGTAGAGCATCTCCGCGGCGTCGTACCCGGGCTCGTCGGGCGTCGGGTGGATGCAGTCCACGGGGCACACCTCGACACAGGAGTTGTCCTTGGTGCCGATGCACGGCTCGGCGATTACGTAGGCCATTCGCTCTTTCCTGCGTTGGGTTGCGGGAGTCTAGAGAGGAGCGCATATTGTACGGATCGATGCTCCTGCTGACCGGCGCCACCGGCCTGGTGGGCTCCGCGCTCCTGCGGCCGCCTGCTCGCCGAGGACGTGCCGGTCCGCTGCCTGGTGCGCGATCCGCGCCGGCTGGGCGCCCGACCGCGTGCGGGTGCAGATCGCCCTCGGCGACCTCGCCGACCCGCCCTCCTTCCGCAACGCGATGCGCGGCGTGGACACGGTCGTGCATCTGGCCGCCTCGATGCGCGACCAGCCGCGCGGCTCGATCGAGGAGCTCGATGGGCATCGCCACCTGGCGCATGGTCGAGGCGGCCGAGCGCACCGGCGCCGAGCGCTTCGTGTTCTTCTCGGCGCTCGGCGCCTCCACCCACAGCCGCGCGCGCTTCCTGCGCGCCAAGGCGCTCGCCGAGCAGGCGGTGCGCGAGGCGGGCCTGCGCTCCACGGTGTTCGCGCCCTCGATCGTCTACGCGCCCGGGGACCGCTGGCTGACGCTGCTGGAGCGGCTCGCCCTGCTGCCCGCGGATGCCGCTCTCGGGCCGCGGCCGGGCGCGCGTTCCAGCCGATCTGGGCGGATGACGTCGCCGACGTGCGCGATGGCCGCCCTGCGTGCGTCGGCCGGCCCGCGCCACGAGCGCTACGAGCTGGCCGGGCCCGCAGACGCTCAGCCAGGAGCCGATCGTGCGGCACGGTGCTGCGCTCGCTGCGCCGCCGCCGGCCGCTCGTGCACGTGCCCGCGCCGCTGTCTCGCGCGCGCCCTGCGCCTGCTGGAGGCGGCGCGCCGGCACGCGCGCGTTCGCCACGTGGGACGAGGCGGAGCTGATGGAGGTGCCGATGGTCTCCGCGCGCTGGCACCGCGGACGCCGAGCGGCTGGGGGTCGTCGCCGCAGGCGATGGCGGGCGGTGCTCGGGGCTCAGCGAGACCTGCCGACGCTCCGGCCGCCGCTGCGCCCACGGCCGCGCGGCTTCCAGCTGCGCGGCGAGCGCCAGCAGCGTCTCCTCGGCCGCGGGGCGGCCGACGAGCTGCACCGCGAGCGGCAGGCCGTCCTCGCCGTGGAACAGCGGCAGCGAGATGCCGGGCTGACCGGAGGCGTTGAAGACGGGCGTGAAGGGGGTGAACAGCCCGGAGCGCGTGAACGTGGACATCGGGTCGGGGGCGGCGGTGTCGAGCGTGCCCAGCGGCAGCGGGCGCTCGGCCAGCGCCGGGGTGAGCAGCGCGTCGTAGGGGTGCAGGAACTCGACCAGCTGGCGCGTGAACGCCTGCAGCCGCGCGGTCGCGCCGAGACCCTCGACGGCGGACAGCTTGCGCACCATCGAGTAGATCGCCCAGCTCATCGGCTCCATGTCCTCCGCGGTCGGCTCGCGGCCGGCGACCATGCCCGAGAAGGCGATCGAGAGGCCGATGTGGGTCGAGAACACCGCCCCGAACAGCTCCTGCGCGCCCTCCACCCGCCACGGCGGCTCGACCTCCTCCACCTCGTGGCCGAGCACGCGCAGCAGCTCGGCGGCGTCCTCCACGCGCCTGCGCCGCGAGCGGGTCGACCACGCGCCTCGGGGATCGGCGGCACGGTGGTGAGGGCGATCCGCAGCGCGGATGGAGCCCGCCCGCCCGCCCGCCCGCCCGGCCGCCGCGGCGGCCGCGAAGGGTCGCTCCGGGGGCGGCGCCCAGGTGGCGTCGCCGAGCTCGTAGCCGGCGAGCACGTCGAGGATCGCAGCGGTGTCGGCGACGGTGCGGGTCAGCACGCCGTCGATGCCGAGCAGCGAGTCGCCCAGTTCGGGGGCCACGGAGATGCGCCCGCGCGCGGGCTTGAGGCCCACCAGGCCGCAGCACGCGGCGGGGATGCGGATCGAGCCGCCGCCGTCGTTGCCGTGCGCGACCGGCACGATGCCCGCGGCCACGGCGGCGGCCGCCCCGCCGGAGGAGCCGCCGGGGGTGCGCTGCAGGTCCCACGGGTTGCGCGTGGGACCGAAGAGGCGCGCCTCGGTCGTCGGCAGGATGCCGTACTCGGG
Organism: uncultured Solirubrobacterales bacterium; assembly: GCA_963821775.1. Lineage (GTDB taxonomy): Bacteria > Actinomycetota > Thermoleophilia > Solirubrobacterales > Solirubrobacteraceae > Palsa-744. The sequence continues at coordinate 849,079 of CAWGFB010000004.1, forward strand.
CAGCGTGGTGGAGCCGACCACGATGAAGCCGGCCTGCCGCAGGCGGCGGGTGACGTTGTGGTCGTGCCGCACGCGGAAGTCGCGCATCAGCTCGCAGCCGTACGTGAGCCGCAGGCCGCTCACCGGGCGGTTGTTCTTGATCGCGGTCGGCACCCCCGCGAAGGGGCGCTCGTCGCCGGGCGACACCTCGTCGGCGGCGGCCAACGCCCGCTCGGCGTCCACCTCGACGAACGCGTTGAGCGTGGGGTTGAGCTCCTCGATGCGCCGTAGCGAGCACTCCACGAGCTCGCGCGCGGACATCTCCCCGGCGCGCACCATCGCGGCGAGCTCGCTCGCCGAGCGGTACATCAGGTCGTTGTCGGACACCCGTGCCTCCTCTCCGTCTGTGGGTCGTCATCATATGGGTCTGCCCACAAGGCACCTCGGCCGGCCGCCCCGGAACCCGGAGCGGTCCGGCCCCACCCCGTCAGTAACGAGCCCAGAAAGCGAGTGCCATGAGCGTGGTCCAGACAGAGCCGGAGGTCCACTCGGGCCTCGAAGGCGTGGTCGCCTTCGCAACCGAGATCGCAGAGCCCGACAAAGCGGGGGGCGCGCTGCGCTACCGCGGCGTCGACATCGAGGACCTGGTGGGGGCGGTCCCCTACGAGCAGGTGTGGGGCCTGCTCGTGGACGGCCGTCTCCGACCGGGGCTGCCCCCCGCCGAACCGTACCCGCTGACGGTGCGCTCCGGCGACCCCCGTGTGGACGTGCAGGCGGGGCTGGCGATGCTGGCGCCCGAGTGGGGGTTCGGGCAGTTGATCGACATCTCCGACGAGCAGGCTCGCGACAACCTCGCGCGCGCGTCGGTGATGGCGCTCTCGTTCGTTGCCCAGTCCGCGCGCGAGGCGGGGCAGCCGCCGGTGCCCCAGGAGGAGATCGACCGCGCCTCCTCGATCCCCGAGCGCTTCCTGCTCCGCTGGCGGGGGGAGGCCGACCCGCGCCATGTGCGGGCGATCGACGCCTACTGGGTCTCCGCCGCCGAGCACGGGGTCAACGCCTCGACGTTCATGGCGCGCATCACCGCCTCGACGGGCGCCGACGTCGCCGCCGCGCTGTCAGCCGCGATCGGGGCGCTCTCGGGCCCGCTGCACGGCGGGGCACCCTCGCGCGTGCTGAAGATGCTGGATGAAGTGGAACGCGCCGGGGACGCCGAGCGGTGGGTCCGGGAAGCGCTCGACCGCGGCGAGCGGCTGATGGGCTTCGGCCACCGCATCTACCGCGCCGAAGACCCCCGCGCGCGCGTGCTGCGGCGCACCTGCCGGGAGCTGGGCTCCCCCCGCTTTCAGGCCGCGGAGGCGCTCGAGCAGGCGGCGCTGGCGGAGCTGCAGGCGCGCAAGCCCGACCGCGTGCTCGCCACCAACGTCGAGTTCTGGTCGGCGGTGGTGCTCGACCTCGCGGAGGTGCCGGCGGAGCTGTTCACGCCGATGTTCACGTGCGCGCGCGTGGCGGGGTGGTCGGCGCACATCCTCGAGCAGAAGCGCGAAGCGAAGCTGATCCGGCCGACCGCCAAGTACGTGGGGGAGCCCTCGCGGCCGCTCTCCGGGGTGGCGTAGCGAGTCAGAAACACCGGGCCACAGGCGGCCCCTGGCCTGCCAGGATGCCCTTGCGCGGCGTCGTTTCGGCGGCGCCCGCGCCAGCGAGGATGGCGGACCCCGCCCCCCCAGGGCACGTACCACGCGACGAGGGCCCGGCACGATGCCGGGCCCTCGCCTTTCTAACGGGAGGGGGGCAGGCCTAACGGGAGGGGGGCAGGCCTAACGGGAGGGGGGCAGGCCTAACGGGAGGGGGGCAGGCCCCCCTCCCGACCACCCCCCGTGTAGGACTTGCGACCCCCCTCCGGTTCAGGGAGTAGCTTCCAGCTACATCATCCCGCTCATGTCCGGCATGCCGCCGCCGCCACCGCCGCCGCCGGCTTCCTTGTCGGGCACCTCGGCGACGATCGCCTCGGTGGTGAGGATGTTCTTGGCGATCGACGCCGCGTTCTGCAGCGCCGAGCGCGTCACCATCGCGGGATCGATGATCCCCGCCGCCACGAGGTCGACGATCTCGTTGGAGGCCGCGTTGAGGCCCTGGCCTTTCTTCGCCTTGCGCACGTCGTTGACGACCACCGAGCCCTCCAAGCCGGCGTTCTCGGCGATCTGACGGAGCGGCTCCTCCAGCGCTCTCAGCACGATGCGCGCGCCGGTCTTCTCGTCGTCGGCGAGCTCGCCGTTGACGGAGACCGCGGCGGAGGCCTGCAGCAGCGCGACGCCGCCGCCGGGCACGATGCCCTCCTCCAGTGCCGCCCGTGTGGCCTGCAGGGCGTCCTCGACGCGGTGCTTCTTCTCCTTCATCTCCGTCTCGGTGGCCGCGCCGACCTTCACCACGGCGACCCCGCCGGAGAGCTTGGCCAGGCGCTCCTGGAGCTTCTCCCGATCGAAGTCCGAGTCGGTGTTCTCGATCTCGTTTTTGATCTGGTTGATGCGCCCCTTGATCGCCGCCCCGTCGCCGGCGCCGTCGACGATCGTGGTGGTGTCCTTGGCGATGACCACGCGCCGTGCGCGCCCGAGCTGGGAGACCTGGGTGTTCTCCAGCTTGAGGCCCATCTCCTCGGTGATCACCTCGGCGTTTGTGAGGATCGCGATGTCCTCCAGCATCCGCTTGCGGCGGTCGCCGAAGCCGGGCGCCTTGACGGCCACGCCGGTGAACGTGCCGCGCAGCTTGTTGACCACGAGCGTCGCGAGCGACTCGCCCTCGACGTCCTCGGCGATGATCAGCAGCGGCTTGCCCGACTGGATCACGGCCTCCAGCACCGGCAGCACGTCGCGCACCGAGCCGATCTTCTGGTTGGCGATGAGGATGTACGGGTCCTCCAGGACGGCCTCCATGCGGTCCTGGTCGGTGACCATGTACGGGGAGATGTAGCCCTTGTCGAACTGCATGCCCTCGGTGAACTCGAGGTCCATGCCGAGCGTCTGGCCCTCCTCGACGTTGACCACGCCGTCCTTGCCGACCTTCTCGATCGCGTCGGCGATCACGTCGCCGATCTCCTCGTCGCCGGCGGAGATGGTCGCCACGCGGGCGATCTGCTCCTTGCCGGAGACCTCCTTGGACTGCGATTTGATGCTCGCGACCACCTCCTCGACGGCGCGCTCGATGCCGCGCTTGAGGGCCAGCGGGTTGGCGCCGGCCGCGACGTTCTTGAGGCCCTGGCGGACGATCGCCTGGGCCAGCACGGTCGCGGTGGTGGTCCCGTCGCCGGCCACGTCGTTGGTGGCCGTGGCCACCTCGCGCACCAGCTGGGCGCCCTGGTTCTCGAAGACGTCCTCGACTTCGATCTCACGGGCGATCGTGACGCCGTCGTTGGTGATGGTGGGGGCGCCGAATTTCTTGTCCAGCACCACGTAGCGGCCCTTCGGGCCGAGCGTGACCTTGACGGCGTTGGCCACCGCGTCCACGCCGGCCTCCAGCGACTTGCGCGCGTCGGCCTCGTACTTGATCTCCTTGTGTGCCATGTCTTTTCAGTCTCCTTATGCGACCTTGGCGAGGACGTCGGACTCGCGCAGCACGAGCAGATCCTCTCCGGTGTCTGGGTCTTTGATCTCGCTTCCGCCGTACTTGCTGTAGAAGACCTCGTCGCCCTTCTTGACGTCCAGCGGGATGCGCTTGCCGGCCTCGTCGATTTGCCATCGCCGACCGCGAGTACCTCGCCTTTTTCTGGCTTCTCTTTGGCCGTATCAGGCAGGACGATGCCGCTGGCGGTCTTTTCCTCCGCCTCGATCGCCCGCACGATCAGGCGATCGCCCAGGGGCTTGAGTTTCATCTTGTGAGACCTCCACTATCTAGAGAGTTCGATCACCGGGGCCACCAACTGCGGTTCGCCCCAGGTTTGGCACTCGCCTTGGCAGAGTGCCAACTGCTCGCCACTATATACGACCGCAGCGGCAATGCAAGCGCCTGCTGGCACTTTCTTGCTCGGAGTGCCAGAAAGGTCAGTTTTGGGCGCCGCCGAAGCCCTTCATCGCCTCGGTCATCCCGGACGGGTTGTCAAGGATGCGCGAGAACCGCACCACCGTGACGGTGTCCTCGGGCGAGACCGGCCGGCCGTAGATCTGCTCGAGGAAGTGGATCAGCTCCTCGTGGCGGCGGAACTCGGGGTTGTCGTGCTTGATGTCGCGCGGGGAGAGGTCGCCCAGGCGCGTGACTTCGACCTGGTCGATCACCGCCTCGAAGATCCGTTCGCGGGGGGAGTACTGGAAGCCGATCGTGACCAGCACGAGCTGGTTCTTGCGGTACTTCTCCGACTTGTTTCCGAGACGGATCGTCGCCGTCTTACGGCCGCGCTTGAGCTCGTCGGCGAAGATCGTGGAGTAGAAGTTCAACACCTGCACGTCAGGCAGGCTATCGTTCCAGCGCCGTCAACGCACGCCGGGCGATGTCCCGTTCGCCCTCGTACGTGAGCGCCGTGCACGCCTCCGCGAGCGGCATCCAACGAGCCTCCTCGACCTCGTCGTCGTGGTCGGCGGTGTCGCCCGCGCAGTAGCGCAGTAGGTAGAACACCACCGACTTCGGCACCGTGCGGCCGTCGCGCCGGTACCAGTAGCGGACCTCGCCCAGCTCCTGCACGAGCTCGGCCTCCACGCCGGTCTCCTCGCGCACCTCGCGCACCGCCGCCTGCAGCGGAGTCTCGCCGGGGTCGATGTGACCCTTCGGCAGGCCCACCACCGACGCGCCGTCCGCCGCGCGGCGGCGGGGCACGATCACGAGCGCCTGCTCTCCCCGCACCACCACGCCGCCGGCGGAGCGCTCCCGCGGGCGCGCGGGCCCGGGGCGCTCAGAAGACATACGCGCGCAACGCGTCGGGGTCGTGCACCACCAGCCGGCCTCTGCCCTGGGAGATCACCCCGGCGCGCTCCAACACCGCCAGGAAGCGGCTCGCCGACTCGCGCGAGCTGCCCGCCAGCTTGGCCAGGTCGGCCTGCGTGGTGACGATCGCGACGTCCCGGGTGGCGCTGTCGTGCGTCTGTGCGACCATCTCGGTGAGCGCGGAGGCCACGCGGCCCTGCACCGTCTGGAAGGAGCGGCGCGCGAGGCGCTCGTTGGATTCCCGCAGGCGCCGGCTGAGGGCGATCAGCAGGCGCATCGCGATCTGGGGGTGGTCGGCCATCAACCGTCTCATGTCCGGCCCGAGCACCGCCACCGCGCTCATCTCCTCCAGCGCCTCGACGGTGGCCGAGCGGCGCTCCCGCTCGAACAGCGCGAGCTCCCCGAAGATGTCGCCCGGGCCGAACGTCGCCAGTGTGATCGTGCGCCCGTCGCCGTGCTGGCGCACGGCGCGCGCACGCCCCGCGCGCACCACGTAGCACGTGTCGGAGCGGTCGCCCTCGCGGAACACCGCCTGGCCGGCCGCGAAGCTGCGCGGCACCGCCAGCTGTGCGACGCGCTCGAGGTCGTCGCGCTCCAGCGTCGAGAACTCCGGCGCGCGCGCCAGCAGCTCCACGACTTCGGGGTGGCTCGGTGCGCGCATCGTCGCTGGGGATAGCACACCGGGGAGGGTGCTCGACGCGCCTGCGCGCGCCGCTATCTTCAGGGGATGGCCCCCCGCGCGATCGCCGTGCTGCTCGCCGCCGGCGCGCTCTGCGCCGTGGTCGCGGCGCCCGCGAGCGCCGCCTTCACGCCCCTGCTGCGGAGCCCCGAGCTGTGGGCCACGGTGGACGTGTGCGAAACGCCCCACCAGCCCCGCACGATCGGCGTCCGCGGCTCGATGCCCTCCGACGGGCACCCCCACGACGTGATGTACATGCGCTTCGAGGTGCAGCTCTACAACGCGGCCACCAAGCAGTGGACCGACGTCGGCAAGAGCGCCGACTCCGGCTTCGTGCCGATCGGCACGGGCACCGTGTCCCGCCAGGGAGGCCACAGCTTCGGCTTCCAGCCCGCCCCCGCCCCCTACACGGTGCGCGGGCTGGTCGAATACCAGTGGCGCCGCTCCGGCCACGTCGTGCACCTCGCCAGCCGCACCACGACCGCCGGGCACGCGAGCCGCGCGGGGGCCGAACCGCGGGGCTACAGCGCGGCTACGTGCGAACTGAAGTAACGAACAAACGGGGGTCGTTGGTGATGATCCCGTCCACGCCCATCGCCGTGAGGCGCGTCACCTGCGCGGCGTCGTCCACCGTCCACGCATACAGCTCCCCGCCCCCCTCCGCGACCGCCCGCACGAGCGCCGGCGTGACCACGCGCCAGTGCGCCATGATCGCGTCGAAGCGCCCCGCGCGCAGCGCGCCGCGCGCGCGCCGCGGCAGCCACGCGCGGAAGGCCGCGAGCAGCGCGAGCGCCGGTAGCACCCACAGCCGGTCCTCGGTGTAGTCGCGCCGCGCGCGCGGCACCGACCAGCCGACGCGCAGCGCCGGCTCCACGGCGCGCATCGCGTCGAGGTCGGCCGGGTAGGTGCTGCTCACCAGCGCCCGCTCGAGCAGGCCCGTGGCGCGCAGCTCGGCGACCACGCGCTCGCCGTAGCCGGGCAGCTTCACGTCGACGTCGAGCTCGATGCCGGCGTACGCCTCCCCGGCGAGGTGCTCGAGGCCCTCGCGCAGCGTCAGCGGCGCCTCCATGCGCGCGAGCGCCCCGTAGTCGTGGGCGAGCAGCAGCCGCCCGCTGCCGTCCGGGCGCTCGGGCAGTACGTCGAACTCGATCATGTCCACCCCGGCGCGCACCGCGGCCTCGAAGCTCGGCAGCGTGTTGCCCGGCGCCAGGTGCGCGGCTCCCTTGTGCCCCACCCTGCGCGGTGCGGTGCTCGAGGCCATCGCCGCCCAGCATAGGGCGCGCGGGCGACCTTGCTGCCAGTCCGCGGCGGCTCTCCCGGGAGGAGGCCTCGGGGGAGGGCCTGCCCTCCCCCGATCTCTCTAGTGGTCTGTCATTGAAATAAGTGGTGGTTGGTGGTATGATGAATCATGCGCGCTCCAACCCCTCCTCTGAAGGTCAGCGAGCCTCAACGCGAAGTGCTCGAAACGTTGTCTCGTTCCCAGACCGCGGCGCACCGCGATGTCCAACGAGCAAAAGCGCTGCTGATGGCCGGCGACGGCTTCGCGACGACACGCGTCGCGCACGAGATCGGGGTGTCTCCGGCAACGGTCACCAGGTGGCGTGAGTGCTTTGAACGGGACGGCCTGAAGGCATCGGTGAAGGTCCAGCCTGGCCGGGGGCGCAAGCCGTCTATCTCGCCGGCAAAGGTCCAGGAGATAGTTCACGCGACGCTGCACGAGAAGCCGCTCGGTGAGACGCATTGGAGCTGCCGGTCGATGGCTCGCGCGCACGGCGTTTCACACACAACGGTCCAGAAGATATGGGCCGCTCGCGGTCTGAAGCCGCACCGGGTCGAGACGTTCAAGCTGTCGAAGGACCCGCGGTTCGAGGAGAAGCTCGCTGATGTCGTGGGCCTATACCTGAACCCGCCCGAGCGCGCGATAGTGCTGAGCATGGACGAGAAGTCCCAGATCCAAGCGCTGGATCGCACCCAGCCGTCGTTGCCGATGAAGACCGGGCGGGCCGGGACGATGACCCACGACTACAAACGCAACGGGACCACCACCCTATTCGCCGCGCTGGACGTCCTGAGCGGTTCGGTGATCGGCCAATGCCTGCCCCGCCACCGCCACAGCGAGTTCCTCACGTTCCTGCGCACGATCGACCGGACCGTCCCCAGGCGCTTGCAGATCCATCTGATCCTCGATAACTACGCGACCCACAAGCACCCCAACGTCAAAGCGTGGCTCGCCAAGCACCCCCGCTTCCACCTGCACTTCACGCCAACGTCCTCAAGCTGGCTGAACATGGTCGAGGGGTTCTTCGCGCAGCTCACCAACAAAGCGCTCCGCCGCGGCGCCTTCGCCTCAGTCCCCGACCTGATCACAGCGATCGACGCCTACCTGACAGCGAACAACACCAACCCCACACCATTCACCTGGACCAAGACCGCCGACCAGATCGTTGAGAAAGTCCAGCGCGGACGCATGACACTCAACGCAATCACCAACTAAAACGCTGACAGACCACTAGTAGCCCTCGTCCTCGTTCCCGAGGCTGCGGCGGGTGGCGTCGATCGCGTGGCCCGCCGCCTTGGGGCCGAGGTAGGGGGCGAGCACCAGGAACGCGAGGTGGTCCACCAGCGATGGCAGGTACCGCACGCGCTTGGGTGTCGCGTAGCAGGAGATGATGCCCCACAGCGCCCCCACCACCGCTTCGTGCGCGATCAGCGGCGCGCGGCGCGGCTCGGGCGAGGACTCCTGCAGCAGGGTTGCGTAGCGGCCCAGCATGCGCCCGAGGCAGTCGACCACGACCGGCCCGGCGTCGAAGAGGTCCACGAACGCCATTTTGGTGAGCCCCGGGTGGGCGGCGAGGTGCTCGACGGCGGCCTTCACGCTGAGGTACGCGGCCTCCGGCCAGCTGCTCCCGCGCGCCGCGGCGGCGGCGATCGTGCCGAGGGTTTCCTCGACGAACTCGTCGACCACGGCCACCAGGCACTCCCGCTTGGAGGGGAACTGTTTGTGGAACGATTCCGTGGACATCCCCGCGAACTGCGCGATCTGCGGGTCGGTCAACTCGGGGTACCCTTCGTCGAGCGTGAGGTGCACCACCGCGCCGAGCACGCGGGCGCGTTTCTCCTCGCTTTCCAGGAAGCGCGCCGGCTCGGCCGGTCTGTGTGGGGAGCCGGCCCGCGAGACGCCGATGCGGGCCGCGGGAGAGCGGTAGGCGCTGATCCAGTCGAGCAGTTCGTCGGTCAGCACGGGCAGCTCGGCCTCGCGGTCGGTGCGCAGCCGCTCGAAGATCAGGTGCCGGCCGCCGCCCACGATCGCCCGCGGCCCGAGCGGCGGCAGCTGCACGCCGTCGGGCGCGACTCTGAAGCCGCCGGCGAGCACGCGCTCGAAGGCGAGCGCGGAGCGCAGCATCCGTTCGCGGCTCTGGTACCCGAGGCCGAGCCCCTCGATCAGCACCAGGCGCGTGGCCTTGGCGTTGCGCTGAGCATCTTCGACGAACGCCTGGCACGCTCTGTGGACGCGGTTGGACCACCCGCGCTCGCTCATCCAGCCGTCGATCATGCGCCGTTTGGCGCGCGCCACGGCGATGTCGTAGGTGCCGAGGAAGCAGTCCTCCTTGTTGTCGAACTGCTCGTAGAACGCGCGCCGGGAGACGCCGGCCAGCGCGATCACGTGCGCCACGGTCGTGTCTTTGTAGCCCTGGCGGTGGACGGCCTCGACCATCGCCCCGAACAGCCGCGTCCGCTGATGGCGGGCGACCGCGTCGCGCCCCATGCCATGAGGGCCGTGAGGGAGCCGGCGATACATCGCACTCAGCTCCCGCTCAGTTCCGCTCATCCCCACACTTCCGACCATACAGGACCACCTACCAAATGCAAGTTAAAATCGTGGGACCTATACGATGTTTCCGACCAACCTAAACTCCTGGCACGGGCGTCCGTCTGCCAACTCGTCCGAACTACCCACACGCCCGAGGCTTCAAACACTATCCTCCAACGGCGGTCTTTGTCAATCCTTCCGAACGCGTGTCTCCGACCCGAGTCAGCGCGCCGCGAGCTCGGCCCGCCGCGGCCCCACAGTGAAGCCGGCCCGCTCCAGCACCGCCTCCCAGCGGGAGCCGAGCACCGGCTCGCCGTCCACCCGCTCGAGCGCGATCCGCGCCGGCAGCCGCCCCGCGCGCGCGTGCTCGGCCAGCGCACGAAGTGCCTGCTCAACGCGGGAATCCACGCCGCCGGCGTCCCCCCGGGCGGCCGCAGCCGGGTGACACGCGCCTTCGGCGGGAGTCCCCGTTTCGGCCAGCACGCGCAGCGTCCGGCCGCCCCGCTCCAGGTACAGCACCGGCTCGCCGCCGAGCAGCACGACAGACGCCCCGGGCTGTCTCCCACTCCCCGGCCTTCCACTCCCCGGCGCGGCCCCCCACGGCAGCGCGGCGCCGTACGGCTGTGCCGGGTCGGTCGCGGCGAGCACGACCGCGCGGGGAGCATCGGCCGGCCCCGCCTCGCGCTGGGAGCGCAGGCGCTCGACCGCGCCGGGCAGCGCGAACTGCGCCCCACCGAGCCCCTCGACGAAGTAGCCGCGCCGCGCCGTCCCCAGCGTCTCCAGTCGACACAGCTCCGGGTACAGCGCCGCGAACCCGCCCGGCACCCCCTCGGCGAGCACCAGCTCGCGCGTGAGGATCCCGTGGCGCTCCAGCAGCAGCTCCGCCTGCGCGCGCAGCCGCTCCGTTGATTGGGCCCGCCCGCCCGCCCGCCCGCCCGCCCACTCGCCCGCCGCGAATAGCGCCGCCGTCAGCGACCACCGCCCCGGCAGGTGCGCTGAGGAGCGGCCCGCGAAGCGCCGGCCGCGGCGTGGCGGGCTCGCGGGCAGCGCGCGCAGCCGGGGCGCGCGCAGGGGGGCCCACGCGTCGTTGGTGACCTCCCCCGCCCACACGAGCTCCCACAGCGCCCGGGCGAGCGCCGCCGCGGGCAGGGGCACGTCCACGAGCAGGTCGGTGAAGAAGCACCCGCCCCCCTCCAACCGCGCGCAGATGTGCGCGTGCTCCTCGCCGGCGGGCGTCGCCGGCTCCCCGCGGCGCGGCGGCGGGGTGGATGGGGGGCGGGTGGGTGGGGGCCCCAATATTGCCGCGTCCTCGCGGAAGTACAGCGCCACGCGCCCGTCCTCGCGCCCGGGCGCGCTCGGCGCGCGCGCTCCGACCCACACCACCTCGCCGCTCGCGCACAGCTCGTCCAGCCACGCCGGCGAGTACGCCCCCACGCGCCGCGGCAGCACCTCCCGCTCCCACGTGCCCGCCGTCAGCGCGAGGCCCTGCAGCGGCACGAGCCGCTCGCGCAGCCGCTCGACCCCCGCGCCCGCGGGAGCGTGGCGGTCGATTCCGTGCCACGCCGGCAGGAAGGCGGCGTACGCGCGCGGTGAGGCTGGCTCGATCTCCCGCCGCAGCGCCGCCAGCGAGGCGCGCCGCAGGCGCCGCAGCACCTCCACGTCGCACCACTCGCGCCCGTCGTCGCGGGCGGCGGCCGTGGGCGTGGAGAGGGGAGGGGAGGGGGAGGGGGAGGGGCGTTCTCGCGGCGGCGCGGGGGCCTCGTCCAGCTCCCCCGCCACCGTGTCAGAGGGGCGGGCGTTCTCGCGCGGCGCGGGGGCCCGGCCCAGATCCCCCGGCGCCACCGGCAGGGCGTTCCTCAGCGACGCGGGGTCCGGGTGCAACTCCCCACGCACCACCGCCCCCGCCCGTTCCAGCTCGCCGAGCGCCGTCTCCACGACCGCGGCGCCGAGGCCGTACCGCGCCCGGGGCTGCTCGGTCGTGAAGGGTCCGCGCGTGGCGGCGTAGCGGCGCAGCAGGCGTTCCAGCGCGTCGGGGACGTCCGCCAGGAAGACCTCGGGCAGCCCCCCGGGCGGGACGGTGCCGAGCGCGTCGCGGTAGAGCCCCGCGTCGGCCGCGGCGATGTAGCGCTCCTCGCCGCCGACGCGTACCCGCACGGCGCGGCGCTCGGCCTGGAGCGCCGCGAGCAGCGCCGGCGCGTCGAGGCCCTCCAGCACGCGCTCGGCCGCCTCCGCGACGCTCAGGTCGCCGACGGTGCGCAGCGTGTCGTGCAGCTCGTCGCGGTTGGCCGCGCGGCGCAGCGGGCCGCGGCGCTGCAGCTCCTCTTCGAGGCGATCCAGTGCCCCCACGTCGAGCAGTTCGCGCAGCTCCTCCTGCCCCAGCAGCTCGCGCAACAGGTCGCGGTCCAGCGAGAGCGCGGCCGCGCGGCGCTCGGCGTTGGGGGCGTCCCCTTCGTACATGTACGTCGCCACGTAGTCGAACAGCAGCGAGGAGGCGTACGGCGAGGCGGTCGCCGTCTCGGTCTCCACGACGGACACCTCGCCCCGCTGCAGCCGCTCCAGCACCGCCGCGAGCCCCGGCAGGTCGAGCACGTCGCGCAGGCACTCGCGGTAGGTCTCCAGCACGATCGGAAAGTCTCCGTAGCGGCGCGCCACCTCCAGCAGCGTCTGCGCCTTCAGCCGCTGCTGCCACAGGGGCGTGCGCCGGCCCGGGTAGGCGCGGGGGATCAGCAGCGCCCGCCCGGCGGCCTCGCGGAAGCGCGCGCCGAACAGCGCCGAGCCGCCGAGCTCCGCGACCACCAGGTCCTCGACCTCGTCGGGCTCGAGGAGCACGAGCTCCAGCGCCTGCGAGCCGTGCAGCTCGTCCGTCTCGGGGAGGTGCACGACGATCCCGTCGTCCGAGTAGATCACGTCCGCCTCCAGCCCCAGCCGCGCGCGGATGCGGGCGGAGAGCGCGAGGCCCCACGCCGCGTGCACGCGCCCGCCGTAGGGGGTCAGCACGCACAGCCGCCAATCCCCGATCTCGTCGCGGAAGCGCTCCACCACGACCGTGCGGTCGCTCGGCAGCACGCCGGTCGCGTCCTGCTGTTCGCGCAGGTACTCCACGAGGTTGCGCGCCGCGCGCGCGTCGAGGTCGTACTCGCGCTCCAGCGTCGCGGGCTCCTGCTGGACGGCCCACCGCGCGAACGCGCCGATCGCTTCCCCCAGCTCCCGGGGGCGCCCCACGCCGTCCCCCTTCCAGAAGGGGACCGCCCCCGGTGCCCCCGGCGCCGGCGTGACGATCACCCGGTCGCGGCCGATCTCCTCGATCCGCCACGCCGAGGCGCCGAGCAGGAAGACCTGCCCCGGCCGCGCCTCGTACACCATCTCCTCGTCGAGCTCGCCCACGCGCCGGCCGTCCGGCAGCGTCACCAGGTACAGCCCCCGGTCGGGGATCGTGCCCGCGTTCGCGACCGCCAGGGCGCGCGCGCCCTTGCGCGGGCGGATCGTGCCGCCCACGCGGTCCCACACGATCCGCGGCCGCAGCTCGCCGAACTCGGAGGAGGGGTAGCGCCCGTCGAGCATGTCGAGCACGCCCTCGAACTGGCGGCGCGGCAGCTCCGCGTAGGTGTGCGTGCGCAGCGCCCGCTCGTACACCTCCTCGACGCTCACCTCCTCCTCGGCGGCCGCCTGCGCCACGATCTGCTGCGCGAGCACGTCCAGCGGGTTGCGCGGCACCACGGTCGACTCGATCGCCCCCTCGCGCATGCGCCGGGCGACGACGGCGCACTCCAGGAGGTCGGCGCGGAACTTCGGGAAGATCCGCCCCCGCGAGACCTCACCCACGCCGTGCCCCGCGCGCCCGATCCGCTGCAGGCCGGCGGCGACGGACTTCGGCGACTCCACCTGCACCACGAGGTCCACCGCCCCCATGTCGATCCCCAGCTCGAGGCTCGACGTGGCCACGATGCACGGGATCTCCCCCGCCTTCAGCAGCTCCTCGACGACCTGCCGCTCCTCGCGGGCGAGCGAGCCGTGGTGGGCGCGGGCGATCTCCCGATTGGCCACCTGGCCCGGGTTTGCCGCAGCTACGCCCTTCCCCTCCCCCTCCCCTTCGGTCTCCTCCCGTGCCGCGAGCTCGTTCAGTCGCAGCGCGAGCCGCTCCGCCGAGCGGCGGTTGTTGACGAACACGATCGTCGAGCGGTGGGCGCGGATCAGCCGCAGCAGCTCGGGGTAGATCGCCGGCCAGATCGAGTGGTGCAGGGGCTGGTCGGAGTCCCCGTGGACCACGCCCTGCAGTTCCGTCATCGACTCGACCGGCACCTGCACCTGCACGTCCAGCGGTTTGCGCGCGCTCGCGTCCACGATCCGACACGTGCGCCGCGGCCCCACGAGGAAGCGCCCCACCTCCTCCAGCGGCGTTTGCGTCGCCGACAGCCCGATCCGCTGCGGCTCGGGCCGCCCCTGCGCGCGCACGAGTGCGTCGAGGCGCTCCAGCGTCAGCGCCAGGTGCGCGCCGCGCTTGGTCGCGGCGACCGCGTGGATCTCGTCGACGATCACCCACTGCGCGCCGCCCAGGATCTCCCGCGCGCGCGAGGTGAGCATCAGATACAAGGACTCAGGTGTCGTGATCAGGATGTCGGGCGGCTCGCGCAGCATCGCCTGGCGCTCGCGTTGCGGCGTGTCGCCCGTGCGGATCGCCACGCGCGTGTCGGCGCCGGTGCCTTTCAGGGGCGCGCGCAGGTTGCGCTCGATGTCGTAGGACAGCGCCTTCAGCGGCGACACGTACACCACGCGCGTGGCGCGGGGGCCGGCGGCGGCGTCCGCCGGGGCCTCGGCGGCCAGCCGGTCGAGCGCCCACAGGAACGCGGCCAGCGTCTTGCCGGACCCCGTCGGCGCGGAGATCAGCACGTGCTCGCCGCTGGCGATCGCCGGCCACGCCTTTGCCTGTGCCTCTGTCGGCTCCGCGAAGGCCGCCTCGAACCACGCGCGCACCCGCGGGGTGAAGATCGAGGTAGGCGACGGAGACACTGCTCAGCGAGGCTAGCGCGCGTCTGTGAAGAGTCGTCGCCACGGCCCTGAAACTGCCCGTATTTCCAGTACCCTCGGGCAATGGGGACATCCAAGCTCGACCTCGATCCTGGGCTCGTCGAGTCCTGTCGCGCCGCCGCCGAGCGGATCGCCGCCGGCGTCGCCGAGCGCATCGCCGGCCTGACCACGGTGTCGGTCGAGCGCACCGTCGCGCGGCTGTTCGGTGTCGACGGCGCCACCGACCTCGACGTGCCGCTGCCCAACGTGCTCGTCGACCACGTGCGCGCCCGCGGGGGGCTGGAGCGGGGCGTCGCGTACTGGCTGGCGCTGGGCCTGCTGCACACCGAGCGCTCTCCGCAGCAACTCGCCGAGGACGTCGCCGGCGGCTTCGACCTCTGCGCGCTCCCGGCCGCGCCCGAGGTTGCCGTGCGCGAGCGCGCCCGCGCGGAGCTCGGGCGGCGGCTGGGGGAGATCTCCGGGCGCATGGACGCCCGCCGCGCGCTGCGCGAGCAGCTCGGCGAGTCGCCGCCGCCGCTGCGCTACGTGCTGACTGCGACCGGCAACGTGTACGAGGACGTCGCCCACGGGCTGGCGGTCGCGGAGGCCGGCGGGGACATCGTCGCGGTGATCCGCTCGACGGCGCAGTCCCTGCTCGACTACGTCCCCTACGGGCCCACCACCGAGGGGTACGGCGGGACGTTCGCCACGCAGGCCAACTTCGCGATCATGCGCGCCGCGCTGGACGAGTGGTCGGAGGCTCATGGGCGCTACGTGCGCCTGTCGAGCTTCTGCTCCGGGTTGTGCATGTCGGAGATCGCCGTGATGGGCGCGTGCGAGGGCCTCGACAACATGGTCAACGACGCCCTCTATGGCATCCTCTACCGCGACATCAACCCCGTGCGCGGGCTGCTCGACCAGCGCGTCTCGCGGATGGTCAACGGCCACTTCGGGGTCGTCATCAACACCGGCGAGGACAACTACCTGCGCACGGCGGACGCGCTGGAGGCGGCGCCGTCGGTGACCGCCTCGCAGTTCATCAACCTGCACCTGGCCCGCGACTCCGGCGTGCCCGACGAGCTCATCGCGCTCGGCGACGCGTTCGAGATCGACGTGCCGGTCCCCAACGGTCTGCTGTACGAGTGGGCGCAGGCGCTGCTCACGCGCGAGCTGTTCCCCGAGTGCCCCGTCAAGTACATGCCGCCCACCCGCCACATGGACGGCAACCTCTTCCGCACACACGCCGCCGACACGCTCTTCAACCTCGTCACGGTCGCCACGGGCCAGGGCATCCAGACGATCGGCGTGCCGACGGAGGGGATCTTCACGCCCCACATCCACGACCGCGTGCTGGGGCTGCAGAGCGTCAACTACGTCTTCTCCGCCGCTCGCGACCTCGGCGAGGAGATCGAGTTCCGGCGGGGCGGCATCGTCCAGACCCGCGCGCAGGAGGTGCTGCGCGGCGCGCACGCGATCCTCGAGCGCACGGCGGAGGAGGGCCTGTTCGCGGCGATCGCGGCGGGCGTCTTCGGCGACGTCCACCGCCGTGAGGACGGGGGCCGCGGGATGGAGGGCATCGTCACGGTCGGCGAGGGCTACTTCAACCCCGTGGTCGAGCTCATGCGGGGGACCGTCGGCGTTGCCTGAGGGCGACCTCACCCACCTCAAGCCGTACGCCGACCACCACGGCGACGGCATCGTGCAGCTGAGCTTCACGCTGCCGGTGCCCGACGGCGCGGCCGCGCGGCGCGCGGCGCTGGAGCTGGCGCGCGCGATGGGTTTCGAGCACCCCGAGGTCGTCCACCACGAGCGGCTCACCGACGTACACACATACTTTGTGATGTACGGCCACTGCACGCACACGGTGGACTACGCCGCGCTCGCCGCCGAGGGGGGCGAGGTGGCGCAGTTCATGACCGAGGCGGAGGTCGAGGTCTTTGCGCAGGAGCACGTGGGCCGCCCGGTGGTCGTCGTCGGTGCGTCCACCGGCACCGACACCCACTCCGTCGGCATCGACGCAATGCTCAACCTCAAGGGCTTCCACGGCCACAAGGGCCTGGAGGGCTACCGCGCGTTCGAGACGCACAACCTCGGCAGCCAGGTGCCCAACGCCACGCTCGTGGCCTCGGCGATCGAGCTGGGCGCCGACGCGATCCTCGTCTCGCAGACCGTCACCCAGCAGAACCTCCACATCCACAACCTCACGGAGCTCGTGGAGATCGTCGAGGCCGAGGGCCGGAGGCGCGAGACGATCCTCGCCTGCGGCGGGCCGCGCGTGTCCGCCGAGCTGGCCAAGGAGCTCGGCTACGACGCCGGCTTCTCGAAGGGCACCTACCCCCACCACCTCGCCACCTTCCTGGTGCGCGAGGTGGCCGCGCGGCTGGGGCGGGGGGAGCCGGCGGCGGGGGGCGAGGGCACCGGGCGGCCTGGGGTGGGCGACGGCCTGCACGCCGGCGGGGTCGCCACCGTCCCCGCGGGGTCGGACGGTTAGGCTGGAGCCATGCCCACGCTCTCCGACCTGACCGCCTCTGCGCGGCGCCTGGCGCTCGTCGGCCTCGCCAAGAACACGGGCAAGACGGAATCCCTCACCGCGCTGCTGCGCGAGCTGCGCGAGCGCGGCCGCCCCGTCGGCGTGACCTCCGTCGGGCGCGACGGCGAGGAGCGCGACGTGATCGACATCCGCATCGAGAAGCCGCGCGTGGAGCTGTGCGCCGGCAGTCTTGTGGCGACCACCGACGCGCTGTTGCGCGCGGCGGCGCTGGCGCACGAGGTCGTGCTCGAGACGGGCGTGCGCACCCCCCTCGGCCGCGTCGTGATCGCCCGCCTGGCGGCGGGTGGCACGATCGAGGTGGCCGGCCCCTCCGCCGCCGCCGACGTGCGCGCGGTGGCCGACGCGATGCTCGCCCACGGGGCCGAGCAGGTGCTGATCGACGGCGCGATCGACCGCCGCGCGGCCTCCTCGCCGGCGGTCTCCGACGGCCTCGTGCTCTCCACGGGCGCCGCGCTGCACGAGGACATCGAGCAGGTCGTGGCGCGCACCCGCGAGGCGGTGGAGCTCGTGCGCCTACCGGCGGTCGACGCGCTCCACGTGCGCGAGCTCGCGGCCGCCGGCGACTCGCTGCTCGTCGGCCCCCCCGGCGAGGAGCCGCTCACGCTGCACCCCCGCTTCGCGCTCACCTCCACCGCGGCCGATCTCGCGCAACTGCTGCGCGCGCGCCCCGGCGCGAGCCACCTGCTCGTGCAGGGGGCGCTGTGCGAGCCGTTCCTCGCGGAGCTGCTGCGCGCCCTTGCTTCAGCCCCGTCCGCCCACCCCGGGCCCCCGCGCGAGCTGCAGGTGGTCGTGGGCGACGCCACGCGGGTCTTCCTCACCGACCACGGCGTCGAGTGGTACGCCCGCCAGGGCCTCTCGGTGGCGGTGCTCGCGCCGATCGACCTGCGCGCGCTCACCGTCAACCCGGTCGCGCCCCACTCGCACTCCTTCGACTCGGCGCACCTGCGCGCGCTGCTCGAGGAGGCGATCCCCGAGGTGCCCGTGCTCGACGTGCGCGACCCCGCCCCCCACCTGGTGCCGGCGGCGTGAGCGCCCCCGGCTCCACCCCCTCCGAGGAGACGCAGGCGGCGGAGGAGTCCGCCGGCGCGGACGAACGCCGCGCGAAGCTGGAGCGCCTGCGCGCGGAAGGCGTCGACCCGTATCCGCCGGTGACGCTGTGGGACACGCGCACGCGCATCGCCGACGTGCTCGCCGCGCACGACCCCGCGGAGCTCGAGGCGGGCGCGCACCCCGAGCTGCGCCACCAGATCGCCGGGCGGCTGATCTCCAGGCGCACGCACCCGCGGAACTCGTTCCTGGACGTGCGCGACCTCTCCGGCCAGATCCAGGCGGTCGTGCGCGCCGACGCGCTCGGGCCCGAGACCTACGAGCGCATCCTGGCGCTCGACGTCGGCGACATCGTCGCGATCGACGGCTGCGTGTACGTCACTCAGCGCGGCCAGCTCGCGCTCGAGGTGCGCGAGTGCACGCTCCTGACCAAGGCGCTGCGCCCGCCGCCGGACAAGCACCACGGTCTCGGCGACACCGGCACGCGCTACCGCCACCGCGAGCTCGACCTGCTCGCCAACGAGGACACGCGCGACCTGTTCGTCAAACGCCACCGGATCGTGTTCGAGATCCGCCGGTGGCTGAACGAGCGCAACTTCATCGAGGTCGAAACCCCGGCCCTGCAGTCACTCGCCGGCGGGGCGGGCTCGCGCCCGTTCACGACCCACCACAACGCGCTCGACCGCGACCTGTACCTGCGCATCTCCGTCGAGCTGTTCCTCAACCGCTGCATCGTCGGCGGCATGGAGAACGTGTACGACATGGGCAAGGTCTTCCGCAACGAGGGCATCTCCCCCAAGCACTCCCCCGAGTTCACGATCATCGAGTTCATGTGCGCGTACTCCGACTACCACGACGTGGCGACCGTCACCGAAGAGCTGTTCCGCGACGTCGCCCTCGCCGTGCTCGGGCGCACGACGATCAAACGCGGCGGCGAGGAGATCGACCTCGCCAAGCCGTGGCGGCGGATCACGATGCGCGAGCTGATCCTCGAGCGCACCGGCCTCGACTTCATGGAGTCCACGCGCGAGCAGCTCGCGGAGGCTCTCGACGGGCCGCTCGACCCCGCCTCCAGCTGGGCCGACGTCGTCGCCGACATCTACACAGAGCGGATCGAGCACACGCTCAACCAGCCGACGCACGTGTTCGACTTCCCGCTCGAGCCGTTCCCGATCACCAAGCGCCACGCGGTGCACCCCGAGCTGGGCGAGCACTTCGACGCGGTGATCGGCGGCGTCGAGCTCGTCAGCGGCGACACCGAGCTCAACGACCCGGTCGACCAGTGGCAGCGCTTCGTGGACCAGCGCAAGCGGCGCCGGATCGACGACGCCGACGTGCCGCACCCCAACGACGAGGAGTACGCGCGCGCGATCGAGTACGGCTACTCGCCCACCGCCGGCGGCGGCATGGGCGTCGACCGCCTGGTGATGATCCTCACCGAACGCGACACGCTGCGCGAGGTCATCCCCTTCCCGATCGTCAGGGAGCTGCGCTGAGCACCGACCCCGACCTCCACGACGCCTACCGCCGCGCCGGCGTCGACTACGCCGTGCTCGACGCGGGCAAGCGCCGCGCCCTCACCGAGGCGCTCGCCACCTCGCACTGGCTCGGCGCCGCCGGTGCGCAGGCGGTCGAGGAGTCCCGCGGGGAGCCGGCGTTCGTGCTGCGCTTCGCCGGCTCCACGCTCGCGCTCGTGCTCGAGACGCTCGGCACCAAGTCGGTGCTCGCCCGCGAGTATCACGAGCTCGCCGGCGTCAACCGCTTCGACGCGGTCGCCTACGACACCGTCGCGGCGATCCTCAACGACCTCGTGTGCGTGGGCGCGCTGCCGCTCGTCGTCAACGCCTACTTCGCGACCGGCTCCAGCGAGTGGTACGACGACGGCGAGCGCGCCGACGCGCTGCTCGCGGGCTGGCGCCGCGCGTGCGACGACGCGCGGTGTGCGTGGGGCGGGGGGGAGTCGCCCTCGCTCGTGGACCTGGTGGCGCCCGCGGAGCTGGAGCTCGCCGGCTCCGCGCTCGGCTACGTGCCGCCCCCCGGCGAGCCGCTGCTCGGCGCGGACCTCGCGCCGGGGGACGAGCTCGTGCTCGTGGCCTCCTCCGGCCTGCACGCCAACGGCGCCTCGCTCGCCCGGCGCGTCGCCGCGGAGCTGCCGCGCGGGCTGCTCACGGAGCTGCCGGGCGGGGGCACCCTCGGCGAGGCGCTGCTCGTCCCCTCGGTCCTCTACGTCGAGCTCGTGCGCCGGCTGCTCCAGGACGCCGGCGTGCGGCTCACCTACCTCTCCCACATCACCGGCCACGGCCTGCTGAAGGTGATGCGCCCCCAGCGCGAGCTCACCTACCGGCTCGCCGCGCTGCCGCCCGTGCCGCCCGTGCTCGCGTTCCTCGCCGAGCGGGCCGGGCTGGACGCGGCCGCCGCGCACTCCACGCTCAACATGGGCGCCGGCTTCGCCGTCTACTGCCGCCCCGGCGGCGGCGCCCGCGTCGTCGAGCACGCCCGCGCGCTCGGCCTGGGGGCGCTCGTGGCCGGCGCCGTCGAGGAGGGGCCGCGCCGCGTGATCCTGGAGCCCCTGGGGGTGGCCTACGCCGACGACCAGCTGGCGCTGGCGCCGGAGCGTTCTGACTGAGCCCGTTCGCTGTCGGCCAGCGCCTGCACGAAGATCTCGATCCCGCGCGCCAGCAGCGCGCGCGTGATCACCAGCGGCGGCAGCAGGCGCGCCACGTTGCCGTGGCGCCCGCCGACCTCGATCAGCAGGCCCCGCTCGCAGCACGCGCGCCGCACGGCCTCGGCGAGCTCGGGCCACGGCGCGCGGGTCTCGCGGTCGCGCACGAGCTCCACTCCGAGCATCAGCCCGCGCCCGCGCACCTCCCCCACCGCGGCCAGTTCCTCCGTCGCCGCCGCGTCGCGCAACACCCCCAGCGCCAGCTCGCCCAGCTCGCGCGCACGGGCGGGGAGGGCCTCCGCGCACAGCACGTCGATCGCCGCGGCGCCCGCCGCCATCGCGACCTGGTGGCCGCGGAAGGTGCCGATGTGCGCGCCCGGCTCCCACGTGTCCAGCGCCTCGTCGTAGGCGATCCCCGAGAGCGGGTACCCGATCCCCCCGAGCGCCTTGGAGAGCACGAGCACGTCGGGGGTGACGCCGTCGTGTTCGCACGCGAACATCGTCCCGGTGCGCCCGAACCCCGTCTGGATCTCGTCGGCGATCAGCGGCACCCCGTGGCGGCGGGTGGCCGCGCGCACCCGCGCCAGCCACCCGTCCGGGGGGACGACCGTGCCGCCCTCGCCCTGGATCGGCTCGACGATCACCGCCGCCGGCGGCGGCACGCCGCTGCAGGGGTCCTCCAGCGCGTTTTCCAGCAGCGCGGCGCACGCCATCCCGCACGTCCGCGGGCGCAGGCCGAGCGGGCAGCGGTAGCAGTAGGGGTAGGGCGCGAAGTGCACCGCGGTCTGCTGCGGTCCGCCGCTCCTCACGTCGCTCGTGACCGCCAGCGCGCCGTCGGTCATCCCGTGGTAGGCGCCCTGGAAGGCCACGACCGCCTGGCGGCCGGTGTGGGCGCGCACGAGCTTCAGCGACGCCTCCACCGCGTCCGAGCCGGTCGGCCCGCCGAAGTGGATGCGCGCCGCGCGCCGCAACGCGCCGGGCAGGATCTCCCGCAGCCGGCGCATCACCGCGAGCCGCGGCGCGGTGGGGAAGTCCAGCGCGTGCACGAGCCGCCGCTGCTGGGCGCTCGCCGCGCGCAGCACCGCCGGGTGGCCGTGGCCGAGGTTGAGCGCGCCGGCGCCCGCGAAGAAGTCCACGTACGTGTTGCCGTCCACGTCGCGCACGGTCGCGCCCCGCCCCTCCCGCAGGGCGACGGGCACGCTGCGCGGATAGGAGCGCGCGCGGCTCTCCACGGCCGCCTGCTCGGCGAGCATGCGCCGCGAGCGCGGCCCGGGCACGGGGCCGGTGAGCAGGGGGGCGGGCCCGAAGTGCAGGCGCGCGTAGCGCTCCTCGGCGGGCGCGGCGCGCGGCCGCGGGGCGGGCGCCGGCGGGACCGCGCTCACCGCGCCCTCCACCCCGCCACGGCGGCCTGCCCGAGCGCCACGCCGCCGTCGTTGGCCGGCACGCGGCGGTGCGTGTACACCGCGAAGCCCGCGTCCCGCAGGGCCGCGTGGCAGCCGCCCGCGAGCACCTCGTTCTGGAAGACGCCGCCGCTCAGCACGACCCGCTCGATGCCGGTGCGCGCGCGGATCGCCACGCACGTGCGCGCCACGACCTCGACGAGCGTGCGGTGCAGGCGCACGCTCGCCCGCGCCGCGGTCGCGCCCGGGCGCCCCAGCGTCCGCACGAGCTCGCGCACCGCCGGCCGCGTGTCGATCTGCCACGGCCACGGTGCGGTGGTGTCGCACTCCCACGGCAGCGGCCCCTCCGCGGCGGTTGCGCTGTGCGCCGCGCCCGCGCCGGCCGGCGTGCGGCGGCCGCCGGTGCGCATGGCCCCCGCGGCACGCGCGGGCACCAGCTGCTCGAGCTCGATGGCCGCCTGCGCCTCGTAGGCGCAGCGCTCGCGCACGCCGGCCAGCGCTGCGACCCCGTCGAACAGCCGGCCCAGGCTCGAGCACCACGGGGAGCGCAAGCCCGTCTGCGCCATGCGCGTGAGTACCTGCAGCTCCTCGGGGTCGCGTGCCCGTACGACCGGCACGTCGAGGTCGTGCAGCTCCTCGCCGTACGCCTCCCACAGCAGCGCGAGCGCCACGCGGTAGGGCTCGCGCACGGCGCGGTCGCCGCCGGGCAGCCGGAAGTACCGCAGGTGGGCGGCGCGCTCGCAGCCGGCGTAGTCCCCGACCAGGAACTCGCCCCCCCACACGTGGCCGTCGGCGCCGTACCCGGTGCCGTCGCACACCACGCCCACGACCGGCCCGAGGAGGCCGTGCTCGCACATGCACGCCGCCATGTGCGCGTGGTGGTGCTGCACGGCCACTGTCGGCACGCCCCGGGCGCGCGCGTAGAGGGTGCTCGCGTAGCCGGGGTGGGCGTCGTGGGCGATCGTCTGGGGGGCTACGTCCAGGAGCTGCGACACGTGCGCGACGGCGTGCTCGAAGGCGCGGCGGGTCGCCCCGTTGCCGAGGTCGCCGACGTGGTGGCTGAGCACCGCCTCGCGTCCGCGCGCGAGGCACACCGTGCTCTTCAGCTCCGCGCCCACGGCCAGCAGCGGGGGCAGCTCGAAGGGCACCGCGACGGACTCCGGCGCGTGGCCACGCGCGCGGCGGATCACCATCTGACCGCGGGCGCCCGCGAAGCTCGCCGAGCGCACCACCGAGTCGTCCACCCGGGTGTGGATCTCGCGCTCGCCCACGAGCCACGCGTCCGCGATCCCCGCCAGGCGCTCGAGCGCGTCCTCGTCGCGGAACGCGATCGGCTCCTCGGAGACGTTGCCGCTGGTCGCCACCAGCGTGTCGCAGCCGTCGCGGAAGAGCAGGTGGTGCACGGGGGTGTAGGCGAGCATCGCCCCGTAGGAGCGGTTGCCGGGCGCGACCCCGGCGGCGAGCGCCGCGGCGGCGTCCTCGCGCCGGCGCACGAGCACGATCGGCCGGCGCGGGCCGCTCAGCAGCCGCGCCTCGTGCGCGTCCACGTGGGCGTACGCGCGCACCGCGGCCACCGTCGGGGACATCACCGCGAGCGGCTTCTCCTCGCGGCGCTTGCGCCGGCGTAGGCGGGCGACCGCCTGCTCGTCGCGGGCGTCGACCATCAGGTGGTACCCGCCGAGCCCCTTGACCGCGACCACCGCGCCCGCACGCAGCAGCTGCGCCGCCTGCGCGACCGCGTCGGGGGCGCCCGGTTCGGGGGGCCCCACCCGGCGGCCCCCCGGCCGGGGCAGGCCCTCGCCCGCGCGCACCAGCGCCATCCGCGGGCCGCACTCCCAGCACGCGGTCGCCTGGGCGTGGAAGCGCCGGTCGCGCACGTCGTGGTACTCCCGCGCGCACCGCTCGCACATCGGGTACGCCGCCATCGTCGTGCGCGCGCGGTCGTAGGGGACGCCGCGGACGATCGAGTACCGGGGGCCGCAGTCGGTGCAGTTGACGTACGGGTAGCGGTGGCGGCGGTCGGCCGGGTCCAGCAGCTCCGCCAGGCACGCGTCGCACACACACGTGTCCGGTGAGATGGCCGTGCGCGCCGGGCCGGCGCGGCGCTCGCTCGCCTGGATCTCGAACCCCCGCCCGGGGCGCTCGCCGCGGTGACGGTGCACGAGCGTCACCGACTCCACGCGTGCGAGCGTGGGGGCGCGGGTGCGCACCTCGGCGATGAACGCTTCGAGTGCCCCCGGCCGGCCCTGGACCTCGAGCACGACTCCGTCGCAGTCGTTGCGCACCCACCCGCTCAGCGCGTGCTGCTCGGCGGTGCGGTGCACGAACGGCCTGAAGCCCACGCCCTGGACGACTCCGCGGATCTGGTAGCGGCGGGTCTCGAGCGCGGCGGGGGCCATCAGGGTAAGGGTCGCCGGGGTCGGAGGGTCATCAGCACAACCTGGGCAGCTCGGCGCCGTAGAGCAGCTCGACGGCCGCCTCCGTGCCGTCGGGGCGCACGATCGTCACTCCCGTACGCTCGCCCACCCTCCCGACGAGCTGCGCGGCGCGGCCGTGGGGATGGCGGCGTACGAGCTCGAGCGCCTGCGCCGCGGCGCCCGGCGCGAGCAGCATGCACACGACGCCCTCGTTGGCGAGGTACAGCGGGTCGACCCCCAGCATGTCCGCTGCCATCGCCGTCTCCGGCTGGATCGGCAGCCGGCGCTCCTCGATCTGAATCGACACCCCGCCGGCGTCGGCAAGCTCGTGGAGCACCGTCCCGAGGCCGCCGCGGGTGACGTCGCGCATGCAGCGCACGTGCTCTCCGTGCGCGTCCAGCACGCTGCCCACCAGACCGCCGAGCGGTGCGCAGTCGGAGAGCACGCGCTGCTCGAAGCCGAGGCCCTCGCGCAGCGAGAGGAGGTGGATGGCGTGGTTGCCGAGCCACCCGGTGACGAGCACCGCGTCCCCGGGGAGCGCGCGTCCGGCGCCGAGGTCGAGGTCGCGCTCGAACACCCCGACGCCGGCGGTGTTGAGGAAGAGCCCGTCCACCTCCCCGGCGCGCACGACCTTCGTGTCGCCGGCCACCACCTCCACGCCCGCCGCCGTCGCGGCCTCGCGTACGGAGTCGAGCACCCGCTCCAGGTCCGCCAGCGGGAGACCCTCCTCCAGCACGAGCGAGAGCGTCAGGTAGCGCGGGGTGGCGCCGCTCACCGCGAGGTCGTTGACGGTGCCGCACACGGCGAGCCGGCCGATGTCGCCGTTGCCGAAGAAGGGGGGGTCGACGACGAAGGAGTCGGTGGTGAGCGCGATGCGGCCGCCGGGGACCTCCAGCACCGCGCTGTCCTCCCCGCGCCCCGTGTGCACGGCGCCCAGGCGCGGGGCGATCACCCCCTCGAGCAGCTCCCGGCTCAGCCCCCCGCCGGCGCCGTGGTCGAGCTGAATCGCCGCGCCGCCCGCGGGGTGGGTCGCCGGACCGCTCACGGGGCTGGTCGCTGGACCGCTCACGGGGTGGGGTGCCGTGGCGCTCATGGGATCGGCACCACCTCGAACGCGGGCAGGGCGTCCGCGGCGACGGCCGCCACGAGCTCGGCGGTCGGCAGCAGCGTGGCGCAGTAGGCGCCCAGCCACTGCAGCGCCCGCTCGCGGTCCTCCGGCCGCGCGGAGACGACGGCGTCGGGGGGCACGATCACGTGGTAGCCGCGGAAGTACGCGTCCGCGGCGGTCGTCTGCACGCAGATCTGCGTCTGCATCCCCGCGATCACGACCGTATCCACGCCCAGCTCCTGGAGGCGCTCGTGCAGCTCGGTCTCGTAGAAGCCGGAGTCCTTGTGCTTGACGACCACCACGTCGCCCGCGGCGAGGAACTCCGCGGCGATGCGGGCTCCCTGCGAGCCCTCCGTGGCGGGCAGCCACCCGTCGTAGCGCTCGGCGTGGGGGTCGTCCTCGAGGTTGATCAGCTGCAGGTGCACCACCGGCTGCCCCAGCGCCCGCATCTGCGCCAGGAAGCGCTGCATCAGCGGCGTGAACGCTGCCACCGCGGCGCGGCGCTCGGCGTTCTTGTCGATCAGGTCGTACTGCAGGTCGTTGGTGAGGACTGCGCAACGAGCCACCAGGCTCCTCCCCCCTCTCGTCCAGACGTGGCCGCCCCGCGCCGGCTCGTGGGAGCGAGGCTGGGGCGGCCGGCCGTCCGGGGTCTGGCAGGACATCCGGCGGACATCAAGATATCTGATGTGTTTGGTCCTTATGGACTTACGGCCGGCTATCCGGTAGCGTCGAGCATCATGAACACTTCGCGCCCGGATGCAAGCCCGGCGTCCGCCCCACCGTCAACGGGGGTTTCCGCTACAGACGGCAAGGCGCGTTGCGCGCCCGCGACGGCCGTCCCGGCGCCCCCCAGTAGCAGCGATTCGTTCCCAACTCGCGGAGCCGCCTACGAGCCCGGGCCGCTCGAGGCCCGCTGGCAGGCGGCGTGGCGCGCGCAGGACGCCTTCGCCACGCCGGGGCCGCAGGACGCGCGCGTACCGGCGTACGTGTTCGCGGGGTGCCCCTTCACCTCCGGAGACGCGCACATGGGACACGTTCGCTCCTACACGATCGCCGACGCGTACGCCCGCTTCCTGCGCGCCCGCGGGCGGGCGGTGCTGTTCTCGCTCGGCTTCGACTCCTTCGGGCTGCCCGCCGAGCTGGAGGCCGAGCGCCGCGGCCTGCCCCCGCGGGAGTGGGTCGCGCGCTGCTGCGAGCGGATGCGCGGCACCTTCGAGGCGCTCGGGTACTCCTGCGACTGGGAGCGCACGTTCGTCTCCTCCGAGCCCGCGCACTACCGCTGGACGCAGTGGCTGTTCCTCGCGCTGCTCGAGCGCGACCTCGTGTACCGGCGTGCGGCACAGGTCAGCTGGTGCGACTCCTGCCGCACGGTGCTGGCGACGCTGCAGGCTGAGGATGGGCGATGCTGGCGCTGCCACACCGAGGTGCGCCTCGTGCGCCTGCCCCAGTGGTTCCTGCGCGTCAGCGCGTACGTGCCCGCACTCGAGCGCGGCCTGCAGGCGCTGCCGGGGTGGGACCGGGCGGCGCTCGGCTCCCAGCGCGCCGTGCTCGGCCGTGTGGAGGGCGTGGAGCTCGACGCCGGCACCTTCGACGGGGCCGCGCTCACGGTCTTCACCCCCCACCCCGACGCGCTCGCGCAGGCCGCCTTCGTGGCGCTCTCCCCGGCGCACCCCGAGGTGGACCGCTGGCTCTCGGACCCGGCCGTGGCCGAGCAGCTGGCGGGCGTCCGCGAGGCCGGGCTGCGGCGCGAGGACCGCGAGGCCGCGCTGCTGCCGGTAGTGCAGACCGGGGCGCTTGCCACCGTGCCGGGCGTCGCGGGGGCGCTGCCGATTGTCATCTCCCCGCTAGTCGACGCCCGCTACGGGCCGACCGCCGTGCTCGGCATCCCCGCGCGGGACGACACCGACGCGGCGATCGCGCAGCGGCTGCCCGCGCCGGCAGCGATCGCGTGGCGGGCCGGCCGCGTCACGACCACGCCGCGGCCCGCGGTGCGCCACCGCGCGCGCGACTTCGCGATCTCCCGCCAGCGCGCGTGGGGCGCGCCGATCCCGCTCGTGCACTGCGGCGCCTGCGGCACCGTGCCGGTGCCCTACGAGCAGCTGCCCGTGCGCCTCCCCGAGGACCTGCGGGCGACGGGGGAGGGTGGCAACCCGCTCGCCGCCCGCCCCGACTTCTTGCAGACCGCCTGCCCGCGGTGCGGCGCAGCGGCTGAGAGGGAGACGGAAACGATCGACTGCCACGTCGACGGGGCGTGGATGTGGATGCCGATCTGCGTGCCCCCCGAGGGGCGAGCGGGGGAGATGTTCAGCCACCCCGACTACGCCCGGTGGCTGCCGGCTGAGCAGATCGTGTGGGGCGCCGACGCCGGCGGCTACATCTTCGACCAGCGCCTCGTAGCCAGGATTCTCCAGGACCTGAGCCAGCTTCCGCCGCTGCCGGAGGGCGAGCCCTTCCGGCGGGCGCTGATGCACCAGATGATCCGCATGGAGGGGCGCAAGATGAGCAAGCACCTCGGCAACGTGGTCGACCCCGCCGCCCTGCTCGAACGTGTCGGCGCCGACACGCTGCGCCTCGCGGTCCTCCACGCCGCGTCGCCCGGGCGGGCCTTCAACTGGAACGACCAGCCCGTGCGACACTGCGAGATCTTCCTCAAGCGGCTGTACGGCTACGCCGAGGGCCGCCTGCGGGAGTGGAGCCCCCTGGTAGACAGAAGCAGTGGCCGGCGGCCGCGGATCGACCCCTCGGAGAAGCTCCGCCGCCGCCTGGCCAACTGGTGCGCGGTGGCGCGCGCCAAGGTCACCGAGAGCCTCGAGCACGTGGAGACCCAGCGCGCCGTCCACAACGCGATGCTGCTCTTCACCCGCATCCAGGACTTCGAGCGCCGCGCCCGCGAGCGCCGGGACGATGCGCTGCAGCCGGCCGACCGCGAGGCGGTCCTCGCGGCGCTGGAGCTGCTCGCGCAGCTGCTCGCCCCGCTCGCGCCGCACCTCGCCGAGGAGCTGTGGTCGCTGGCGGGCTACTCCACGCTTGTGAGCCTGGAGCCGTGGCCGGCGGGGGAGGGGGGCGATGCACAGTAGGTGAACGCGCGTCCGTAGCTCAACGGGTCATGGCGAAGCCAGTACCCGGAGGAGGAGGGTGTCGTGGGAGTCATCCAACCGGAGGCGGCCTGGTCGCCAAGCCGGCGGCTCCGTGCCGCGGTTCGCGGTCGCGGCGCCTGCAGCCGTTCGGAGAACCCCGAGCCTAAGAGCAGCGGCCTTTGGAGCCGCAGATACGGGTTCGAGTCCCGTCGGACGCATGCCCCATCCGGGGCCTTAAAAAACGAGAGAAAGGTCGATCATGAAAAAAGTAGGTCGTTTCTGCCTGTACAACGACGGTGGTTTCGACGTCAAGCTCCAGTTCGTGTACTACGACGAGAACGGCCACCGCCACCACGTCGACGGCACCGGGGCCTACCCGGTGCTCCAGACGGAATGCCGCAAGCCGGGCGACTCGGGCGTGCCCAACGGCGCCGGGGTCTCGTTGTACGCGTTCGTCGTGTGGGGCGCGGACAACACAGCCTCGGAGATGTTCGTCTACGACCAGACCAGCACCGTCACCGCCTACTACAAAATCACCGGCACCACGCTCCAGAGCGATCTGGTGCTCGACAAGGTCGAATAGCGACGGCGCCGGCCGCCGGGATCGGCTCGGCGGCCGGCGGCGCCCACGCCCGCCCCTCCGCTACGATCCCGCCGCGTGGAGCGCACCAGAGGAGGTTGACATGAGCAAGCTGAGACTCAGCATCACGATGTCGCTGGACGGCTATGTCGCAGGTCCTGAGCAGAGCGAGGAGAACCCTCTCGGAGTAGGCGGGATGGAGTTGCACCAGTGGTTCTTCCCGCTCAAGGAGTTCCGGGAGATGCACGGCGAGCAGGGCGGTGAGACCAACGTCAGCTCCGCGGTGGTGGAGGAGCGCCGCGCAAACATCGGCGCCACGATCATGGGACGCAACATGTTCGGCGGCGGCACCGGACCCTGGGGTGAGGATCCGTGGCGAGGCTGGTGGGGCGAGGACCCGCCCTACCACCATCCGGTGTTCGTGCTCACCCACCACGCGCGCGAGCCGCTTGAGATGATGGGTGGCACCACCTTCCACTTCGTGACCGATGGGATCGAGTCGGCGCTCGCGCAGGCCAAGGACATCGCCCGGGGGCAGGACATCTGGCTTGCCGGGGGCGCGTCGGTGGTGAACCAGTACCTGGCTGCCGGCCTCGTCGACGAGGTTGACGTCTCGATCGTGCCGGTGATCATGGGCGGCGGCGAGCGCCTGTTCGAGGGGCTCCGGCGCGGGGCTCTCGAGCTGACGCAGATCCGGGCCGTCGACGCGCCCGGCGTCACACACGTCAAGTACCAGGTGGGCTGAAACGGACGATCACGACCACGAGAGGGGAGACCGGTGAGCGGACTTGTCAACTATCACCTCGAGAACGCCGTTGCGACCATCGCGATGGACGACGGCAAGGTCAACGCGTTCTCGGTGGACATGCTGGGCGCATTGCACGAGGCGTTCGACCGAGCCGAGCGCGACGGTGCGGTCGTCGTCCTACGCGGTCGCGACGGCTGCTTCTCGGCAGGCTTCGACCTGAAGGTCTTCGCCGGCGGGGACGCGGAGCGGATCGTCGAGATGCTCCGGCTGGGAGCGACCCTGGCGCAGCGGATCATGGGCTTTCCGGCGCCGGTGTTGATCGCCAGCGACGGTCACGCGGTGGCGGCCGGAGCATTCATGTTGATGGCGGCGGACGTGAGGATCGGGGTCGACGGCGACTTTCGAGTTGGCCTCAACGAGGTGCAGATTGGGCTG
Source organism: uncultured Solirubrobacterales bacterium (assembly GCA_963821775.1). Lineage (GTDB taxonomy): Bacteria > Actinomycetota > Thermoleophilia > Solirubrobacterales > Solirubrobacteraceae > Palsa-744. Next base: position 879,482 of record CAWGFB010000004.1, read on the forward strand.
ACGGTGCCCCAGTTCGTGATCGAACTGGCGCGTCAGCGGCTGCACCCCGGTCACCTGGCGCGTGCGGTGATCGACGCTGCGATGTACACGCCCCGGGAGGCTGTGCAGGTCGGCTACCTCGACGAGGTCGTGCCAGCGGCCGAGCTTGGCGAGGCCGCACGACGCGAGGCGGAGCGACTCGCCGGCCTGAACCGCGTGGCGCACACCGCAACCAAGCAGCGCGTACGGTCGCCGTCGCTCGCCGCGATCGGCGCGGCCATCGAGAGCGAGATGAGCGTCGAGGCGCTGGGCGGAGCTCGCTGAAAAGGACGCGCTGCGGATCGCCAATGAGGCACCGGGCATCAAGCGAATGTCGATGATCAGCCCATACAGCTCCAAGACGTCCTCGAGCGTGAGATAGATGGCTCGATCTCGCCGGGCTGCTCGTCTGCCATGCCGCTACTGCTGGGGAGCGTCGGGGTCGTGATCGGCGAGAATCTGCAGTGCCTCGCCGTGTTCGGCGACAACACGCTCTCCAACCTCGCGGATGCGCTCGCGGACCTTCTCGGTGGACATGATCCGTAGCTCGCCTCCAGGGAGCTCTTCCACGAGCACCGAGGAGCCCGGGGCGTAGCCCTGGGCCTCGAACTCCCGCGGGATCGAGATCACGTTGCTGTTGCCGACACGACGCACCTTCACGACCTTCATACACGCTAGTATATACACGGATAGCCACAGAGTGCGACCAGGCATCGATCGGCACGTGCAGCGTCTGCGGCAAGCCGAAGTGCTCGATGCATATGGTCCTGCGACATTACGATCGGCACACGGGTCGATCAGTCGGCCCGTGGGCAATTCGCGAAGAGGGGTATGAGGCCGCTGGTGTTTGCAGATCGTGCGACGACCGTCAGTTCAGCGACGCGGCAGCGGCCCTGACTGCGGCAACCGACCCAGCCGAGGTGCTGCGACTCGTATCAGCGGGCCCGCCTTCGTAACAGAGGGTATCTCTGTGTTCAAGGTGGCGAGCCGCGCCTGGAACGCCACGGCAATGAGCACGATGACAATGATCTGCGCCGTTACGCCGTAGAAACCGGCCTGCACACGGCCGATTGGGGCTTCCTGGGTTACGAAGAACGCGACGGTGCCGAGCAGGAGAGGTAGGAATACCCGAAGATACGCCCAGCCCAATCGCCAGTGCCACGAAGTCGTCCGCAGCCGCGTCAGACATACGTCAATGGTCCAACGCCGACCGGACAGCACCTACCAACGCCCGCATGCAGATCAACCTCAGCGCACGTGCTCATCGAAGAAGTTGAGCATGCGCTTCCAGCCGTCGCGCGCAGCTGCCTCGTCGTAGCCCACGGCCATCGGGGTCGGCACGCGCGCGAGCCAGCCCTGCCAGCCGTCGAGGAGCGAGAAGAAGGAGTGTCCGGCGTGGTCGTAGGTCTTTACGTCGTGGGGCACGCCGAGGGCGGTGAGGTGGCGCTCCAGGCGTGCGGCCGTCCTGTGCCCGAGCAGGCGATCCTTGCCCCCGTAGCTTGCGATGACCGGACATACTCCGTCCAGGCGCGAGCTGTCTGCGGGGACGTCGCCGTAGTTGACGGCGGCCGCGGAGAAGCCCGGCTGCGTGCCGGCGATGAGGGCAAAGCCGCCGCCCTGACAGAACCCGGCCACGGCGATCCGCTCGGAGTCGACCTCGGGCCGGGCGGCGAGCGCGTCTCGGGCCGCGCGGATGTCGGCGATCTCGCGCGCAACGCTGCCGCGCAGCATGTCGACCATTACGCGACTGAGGCACACGATCCGCGACCCGTGCGAATACAGGTCGGGGGCCAGTGCGGCGTATCCGGCGTCGGCGACGCGACGGGCGATGCGGCGCATGTCGTCGTTGAGGCCGAATGACTCGTGCAGTACGACGACCCCCGGGTGGGGCCCCTCGCCGGCGGGCGCAAAGAGCTCCGCGCGGAGCGTCGCACCATCAGCCGCCGGGACCTGCAGGCGCAAGCCGCTGCTTGGCATCGCCGCGGACGATACCCGAGCCGCAGTGTCCGCTCGGCGCATCACGGCGTCAGCATGGTGGCGCCTCGCCCCCCCGCTGAGCTTGCTGAGCTACGCTCGGCGCGATCACGAATCCATGAGCGAACCCCGGCACTACAGCGAGAAGGAGTTCGAGGAGCTCGTTGGCTCAGCGCTCGATGAACTCCCGAGCGAGTTCCAACGAGCGCTGGAGCACGTAGCGGTCGTCGTTTCCGACCGCGGTGCCGAGAACCACGCGTACGGCATGTACGTCGGCTCCAGGCTGGGGGGCTCCCCTTTCTTCGGGGGCGGCGGCTTGCCAGACGAGATCCTGATTTTTCGCGACACACTCGTGCGCGATTTCGGGGACGATCCCGAGCGCCTCCGCAGACACGTCATCAAAACGGTGCGTCACGAGGTGGGTCATCACTTCGGCTTCGACGAGGAAGGCGTTCGCAAACTCGGGCTCTGATGGCGTCTACGTCGCGCGGACCTCGCGCCGCGCGAGACGGCTGGTGCGGCGCGGCGAAGCTGCCGAGGATGTCGTGCAAGACCCAGAGCCGGCACCCCCCGCCCCTCCGCTACGATCCCGCCGCGTGGAGCGCACCCTGATAGCCGACCTGCCCGCGAAGGTGGACGAGCGCGTGCGCGTCCGCGGGTGGGTGCAGGCGGTGCGCGACCAGAAGCGCATGCAGTTCGTGGTCGTGCGCGACGAAACGGGGCTCGCGCAGGCGGTGCTGGAGAAGGCCGACCCGCCGAGCGAGCTCAACGAGCGCGTGTCGGCGCTGACCGCGGAGTCCGCGGTCACGCTCACCGGCACGATCGCCGCCGACGAGCGCGTGAAGCTCGGGGGACTCGAGCTGCGCGTGGAGGGCCTGGAGCTCGACGCCCCCGCCGAGCCCGAGCTGCCGGTCGCCCCGGAGTCGGCGCTGGACAAGCGGATCGACTGGCGCTACCTGGACCTGCGCCGGCCCGACCGGCGGCTGATCTTCGAGATCCAGACCACCATCGAGCACGCGATGCGCGAGCACTGGCGGGCGCAGGGGTTCCTCGAGCTGCACACGCCGAAGTTCATGGGCTCGGCCAGCGAGTCGGGCGCCGAGCTCTTCAAGGTCGAGTACTTCGAGCGCACCGCCTACCTCGCGCAGTCGCCCCAGTTCTACAAGCAGATGGCGATGGCGGCCGGCTTCGGCAAGGTCTTCGAGGTCGGCCCCGTGTTCCGCGCCAACCCCTCCTTCACCTCCCGCCACGACACCGAGTTCACGAGCGTGGACGTGGAGATCTCCTGGATCGACTCCCACGAGGACGTGATGGCCTTCGAGGAGGCGCTGGCTGGCGCACGTCTTCAGCGTCGTCGAGGACGAGCACGGCGAGGCGATCGAAGAGACCTTCGGCGTCGAGGTCGTGGTGCCCTCGCTGCCGTTCCCGCGGATCCCGCTCGCCCAGGCCAAGGAGCTGCTGCGCGACCCACGGACATGAGCACGTCCCCGGGCCCGACGACGACCTCGACCCGCCCGAGCGAGCGGGCGCTCTCGGCGATCGTCGCGCGAGGAGCACGGCCACGAGTTCGCGTTCCTCACCGACTACCCCACCGCGGTGCGGCCCTTCTACCACATGCGCCACCCAGAGCAGCCTGGGCTCACCAGGAGCTTCGACCTGCTGTGGCGCGGCATCGAGATCACCACGGGCGCGCAGCGCGAGCACCGCTACGCGTGCTGCTCGCACAGGCCCGCGACAAGCGTGTGGAGACGGAGCCGATCCAGTACTACCTGGACTTCTTCCGCTACGGCGCCCCGCCTCACGGCGGCTTCGGCTTCGGGCTCACGCGGCTGTTGATGCAGATGACCGGACAGGACAACGTACGCGAGGTCACCTTCCTCTACCGCGGCCCGAACCGCCTGGAGCCGTAGGAGGCACGATGCGGCGCGCCGCCCCGCTCCTCGCTCCCCTGCTCGCCGTGGGACTCGCGTCCTGCGCCAGCACGGTGTCCACCGGCAGCTTCGCGGGCGCAGCCCGCACCGTCGCCCAGCGGGTCTCCGACTACCAGTCCCACGTCGCCGCGGGCGACGCGCAGAAGGTGTGCCAGGACGACCTCTCCGCCGCCCTGCGCGCGCGGCTGGGCGCCACGGGCGGGAGCTGCGCGCAGGTGCTCAAACGCCAGCTGGTGTCGGTGGACGACTACGAAGCGACCGTCGTCAAGAACGGCATCGCCATCGCCGGCGCCACCGCCACGGCGCACGTGCGCAGCACGTGGTCGGGTAAGACCCGCACCGTCACGCTGCAGCTCGTCAAGCAGTCCGGCGGGTGGCGTATCGCGGGTCTGAGCCTCAAGTAAGGGGCTCCAGCCCACGTGCCGTCCGCACCGCGGTCTACCGTCACAGTGTGCTCTTCAACGAGCTGACCGACGGCATGGAGATCGACCAGGTGCTGGTGGTGCGCGAGGCCGAGCGTCGCGCCCGCCGCGACGGCGGCGAGTACCTGCGTCTGGTGCTCGGCGACCGCACCGGCGCGGCGCCGGCGATGGTCTGGGAGGACCTGGCGGACGCCGAGGCGGTGGCCCGCGCGGGCGAGCCGGTGCACGTGCGCGGCCGCTACGCGGTGCACCCCCGCTTCGGGCCGCAGATCAACCTGCGCGACCTCGCGCCGGCCCAGCCCGGGAGCTACGTGCCGGCCGATCTGCTCGACGGCCCGGCGCGCGAGGCCGAACAGATGGAGCGCGACCTGCGCGAGCTGCGTCGCGACGGTCCAGCGAGCCCCACCTGCGCGCGCTGCTGGAGCGCGTGCTCGGCGAGGACTCGCCGAGCTGTGGGCCGCGCTACCGCGACGGCTCCCGCGGCCAAGTACTACCACCAGGCCTACCGCCACGGGCTGCTCGAGCACTGCCTCGGGGTCGCCCAGGCGGTCAGCGCGATCTCGGCGACCTTCCGGGATCGACCGCGACGTCGCCGTCACCGGCGCGCTGCTGCACGACATCGGCAAGCTCGAAGCCTACACGCGAGCGAGCCGGCCAGCGCGATCGACCTCACCGACGCGGGTCGCCTGCAGGGCGAGATCGCGCTCGGCTACTACCGCGTGCGTCGCGTGATCGAGGAGATCGAGGGCTTCCCGGCGGAGCTGCCGCAGGCGCTGCTGCACATCATCCTCTCCCACCACGGCATCGCTCGAGCACGGCAGCCCGGTGGTGCCGTGCACGCGCGAGGCGACGCTCGTGCACATGGTCGACAACCTCGGCGGGCGGCTCGGCAGCTTCGACCGCCTGGAGAAGGAGCTTGCGCCCGGCCGCGCGCTGGTCGGAGCTTCGACCGCGCGCATCGGCGCCGGGGCCTATCTTCGCCGCGCGCGCGGCGCCGGAGCGCCGGAGCCACAGGCGGCCGTGCCGGCACGCGCAGCCTGCGCGCGAGGCGGCCTGAAAGCTCGCAAATAGCGGAGCGCTCCGTCCGCGGCGCCGCTCCGCCTCACCCTCGGCTTCTATGGTTGGGAGCCGATGGCGAAGGACACCGAGAAGCTGATCCGCCAGCTCTCGCTGATCTCCTACCTGATGGCCGAGCGCCGGCCGGTCACGGCGCTCGACATCAAGCGCGACGTCGAGGGCTACAGCGGCATGAACGAGGACGCGTTCGCGCGGCGCTTCTACGCCGACCGCGCCGAGCTCGAGTCGCTGCGCATCCCGCTGACCGTCGAGAGGCCCGCCGACGGGGCCGCCGAGCAGGAGAACTACTCGCTGCGGCCGGAGAACTTCCACCTGCCCCGCGATCGAGTTCACCGACAAGGAGCTCGCGGCGCTGCAGACCGCGCTGCAGCTGCTCGACGGCGAGTTCGCCTACGCCGAGCCGCTGCGGCTGGCGCTGCAGCAGATCACCTGGGGACGGCCGAGCCCGCTGCGCGCGCCCGAGCAGCGCTCGGTCGCGCTCGGCATCACCGCGTCGGCCGGCGGCCACGAGCTCTCCGCGCGCCTGGCGAAGATCGAGACGGCGATCTTCCGCCACAAGACGATCACCTTCGACTACTACACGATGGAGCGCGACGAGGTCGGCGCCCGCGCGCGTCGACCCCTACCACCTGCTCTTCCAGGGCGGCCAGTTCTACCTGCTCGGCTACGCCCACGAGCGCGAGGCGATGCGCGTCTTCCGCCTCTCGCGGATCCGCGGCAAGGTCGCCTACGCGACCAAGGCCGAGCACGACTTCCGCCGCCCCGCGGACTTCGACCCGCGCGCCTACGCCAACCTGGCCGACTGGCAGTTCGGCGAGAGCGCGGAGTCGCCGAGATCCGCTGTCCGAGCGGATCGCCTGGCTGCTCGAGCGCCACTTCGGCCGCTACGGCGAGATCCGCGCGCGAGCGAGGAGGAGGCGCGGGAGCTCGACGCCCCGCACCCGGCGCCGCTGGGCGCGCACGGAGGCGGAGGAGGACGCGCCGGGCAGCCGCCTCTTCCTGACCGGCTACGCGAACCCGCGCAGCTCGTCTCGTGGGTGCTCGGCCTCGGCGAGAACGCCCGGCTGTCGAGCCCCCCGGAGCTGGCCGCGGAGCTCGCGCGGCGCGTGGAGCTGCTGGAGCGCCGCCACCTCGAGAGCCCGCTCGTCGAGGGCGAGGCGCTCGCCGAGGACGAGGCCCCCGCCCCGCGCGCCGGCGCGGGCCGCCGAGCCCCGCCGCCGGCGGGGTGCGGGGCGGGCGGGCTTGCAAGACGGCGAGGACGGCGAGGACGGCCGCCGCGCCGAGGCGGCGATCCGCCCCGAGCGCTTCGCCCGCCTGGTCACGCTCGCGAGCATCCTGATCCAGGCCGGCCGCGCCGGGCGAGCGGCTGCCGATCGCCGAGGTCTGCGAGCGCCTGCAGATCTCCGACGAGGAGCTGCGCGAGGACATCGGCGTGCTCAACGTCGTCAACTTCGGCGGCGGCTCCTACGTGCTCTACGCCGAGATCGACGAGGAGGCCGAGGGCGACGATCGAGGTCGACCCCGAGCCCTACAGCGACAACTTCGACCGCCCGGCGCGGCTGCTGCCGGTCGAGGCGAAGGCGCTGGTCGCGGCGATCGACCTGATCGGCGAGCACGTCCCGCAGGGCTCGCTGGCCTCGCGCGCGCGAGAAGATCGTCGCCGCGCTCGGCGAGGACCCGATGGAGCAGGGCCTGCAGGTCGCCCACGCCGGCGGCGACGACTCCGACGTCGCGCGCGTGATCTCCAAGGCGATCGTCGAGCACCGGCTGCTCGAGCTCGACTACTACAAGGAGAACGAGGACGAGTTCTCCCACCGCGGGGTCGAGCCCTACGCGCTGATCAACGGCCGCGAGGGCTGGTACGTGGCCTCCTTCGACCCCGCGCGCGAGGACGTGCGCCACTTCCGCCTCGACCGCGATCAGGCGCGCCGAGCGTCAGCGACGAGCACTTCGAGCCGCGCCCCGAGGTCGACCCCTCGGCCGACGTCGACGGCTGGCTGCGCACCGGCGAGGTCAGCGCCTCGCGCACCGCGCGCGTCTGGGTCTCCCCCGAGCGCGCCCGCTGGGCGCGCGAGAGCGCCGCGTCGTCGAGGAGCGGGACGACGGCTCGGTCGCCGTCGAGCTCAGCTTCGCCGGCGTCGACTGGCTCGTGCGCGAGGTGCTCAAGGAGGCGGGCGACGCGGCCGTGCTCGAGCCCGAGGACGCCCGCGAGGCGGTGCTGGCCGCGACCGCGCGCCTGCGGGCCCCCGCGGCGGTGGGGTGAGGCCGGGCGGCCGAGGTCACCCGCACGCTTCGACTCAGCGGTTCCGCTAGTCTGACCGTCGAGTGAGCCGCCGCGAGCAGATCAGGATGGAGCGAGGAGGAGGTCGCCGCGTTCCTCGGGCACAGCGCACCGTCATCTGCGCGACGATCGGGCCGCGCGGCTGGCCGCACCTGATGCCGCTGTGGTACGTGCTGCGCGAGCGCGCGGGGGGCAGGCCGGGGCCGCAGCTGTGGTCTGGACCTACGCGGCCTCGCAGAAGGTGCGCAACCTCGAGCGCGACCCGCGCGCGACGCTGCAGGTCGAGGCGGGCGAGGGCTACGAGGAGCTGCGCGGGGTGATGCTCGAGTGCGAGGTCGTGATCGAGCGCGACCTCGAGGGCGTCGCGAACTGCTGGGGCACGAGATCTTCGCCCGCTACGCCGCGCCGCGTGGGGAGCCGCCGGCGCGGAGCTGCCCGCGGAGGTTGCGGCGATGGTCGATGCGCAGGCGCCCAAGCGGGTCGCCATCCGCTTCGTCGAGCGGCCCGGGCGAGGTGGGACCACCGCAAGCTCGGCGGTGTGTATTAAGGTTGGGGGAGGGCAGGCCCGGGTGGGCGGGCCTTCAGACTCCCTGCCCTCCCAACCAGGCTGGGGTCTGGGTTACTAGTCTCTTCGACTCGATGGACGACCTGAAGGGCCTGATCCTCTCCGGCGGCAAGGGCACGCGCCTGCGGCCGATCACGCACACCAGCGCCAAGCAGCTCGTGCCGGTGGCCAACAAGCCGGTGCTCTTCTACGGGATCGAGGCGATGGCCGCGGCGGGCATCGAGGAGGTCGGGATCATCATCGCGCCCGAGACCGGCGAGGAGATCGACGCGGCGGCCGGCGACGGCTCGCGCTTCGGGGTGCGCATCACCTACATCGTCCAGGACGAGCCGCTCGGCCTCGCCCACGCGGTGCTCACGGCCGAGCCGTTCCTCGGCGGCAGCCCGTTCGTGATGTACCTCGGCGACAACCTGCTGCAGGGCGGGATCGCCGAGCTCGTGGCGGCCTTCCGCGAGCAGCGGGCCCGACGCGCTGATCCTGCTGACGCCGGTCGCCGACCCGCAGAACTACGGCGTCGCCGAGCTGCCCCGGCCGGGCCGGGGCAGCGGACGCGTGGTGCGCCTGGTCGAGAAGCCGGCGGAGCCGGCGAGCGACCTCGCGCTCGTGGGCGTGTACATGTTCACGGCGCGCATCCACGACGCCGCGCGGGCGATCGCGCCCTCGCGCCCGCGGCGAGCTCGAGATCACCGACGCGATCCAGCACCTGGTCGACAGCGGCCTGCGCGTCGAGCCGCACATCGTCCGGGGCTGGTGGAAGGACACCGGCCGGCTGGAGGACATGCTCGAGGCCAACCGGCTGATCCTCGACAACGCTCGTGCGCGCCGTCGACGGCGAGCTGGTCGACTCCCAGTCGACGGGCGCGTCGTCGTCGAGCGCGGGCGCGCGCCTGGAGCGCTCGACGCGTGCGCGGGCCGGCGATCATCGGCGCCGGCGCGCAGCTGCGCGACGGCTACGTCGGCCCCTACACCGCGGTCGGCGAGCGGCTGCGTGATCGAGGACGCCGAGGTCGAGCACTCGATCCTGCTCGCGGGCTGCCTCGGTGTGCGACCTCGACGGGCGCATGGAGTCCTCGCTGCTCGGGCGCAACGTGCGCGTGCGCCGCGGAGAGCGCCAGCCGCGCGCCTACCGCTTCATGGTCGGCGACAACTCCGACATCTCGATCCCTGTGAGGCTGCTCGTCACCGGCGCCGGCGGGATGCTCGGCCGCGACGTCGTGCCGCGCCGGCGAGCGCGCCGGCCACGAGATGCCTCGCGCGTGGACGCGCCCGGAGCTCGACATCACCGACGCGCGCCGCCGTGGGCGCGCTGCGTGCCGCCGAGGAGCCGCGAGGCGATCGTCAACTGCGCCGCCTGGACCGACGTCGACGGCGCCGAGACGCACCAGCGCGCAGGCGCTCGCGGTCAACGCGCGACGGGGCCGGCAACCTCGCCCGCGCGGCGGCGCAGGCCGGCGCGCCGCTCGTGCACGTCTCCACCGACTACGTCTTCGACGGCGAGGCCCCGCGCGACGCGCAGGGCCGGCCCCGGCCCTACGTCGAGTCCGACCCGACCGGGCCGCGCACCGTCTACGGGCGGACCAAGCTCGACCGGCGAGCGCGAGGTGCTCGCCGCCTCCCCGCGCCACACGGTGGTGCGCACCGCGTGGCTGTTCGGCGTGGACGGGCGCAACTTCGTGGCCACGATGCTGCGCCTCGCCGACGGAGCGCGAGGCGGTGCAGGTCGTCGACGACCAGGTCGGCTGCCCGACGTGGACGGGCCACCTCGCGCCCGCGCTGCTCGGCCTGCTGGAGCGCGGCGTGGCGGGCTCGTGCACCTCGCCGGCGGCGGGCAGGTCTCGTGGAACGGCTTCGCGCGGGAGATCTTCCGGCCAGGCCGAGCGTCGCGTGCCGCGTGGAGGCCGTCACGAGCGCCGCAGCATGGCCCGCCCGCGCCCCGCGGCCGGCGTGGTCGGCGCTCGCCTCCGAGCGCGCGGACGTGCTGCCGCTGCCCGACTGGCGCGAGGGGCTGGCGGGCTACCTCGCCGCGCGGGATGGCATGATCCGCCATGAGTCCTCACGTCTGGCCACGTCGTCCGAGGGCGCTCACCCATGAGGCTGCTCGTCTGCGGCGGCGCCGGCTTCATCGGCTCGAACTTCGTGCGCGTGCGCGTGCGCGAGCACGGCGACGCGGTCGACCGTGCTCGACAAGCTCACCTACGCCGGGCGCGAGGAGAACCTCGCGGAGTTCGCCGAGGACCCCGGCTTCCGCTTCGTGCACGGCGCGATCGAGGACCCGCGCGCGGTCGCCGAGGCGCTCGCGCCCTCCGACGCCGGCGTGGCGCCGGAGGCGATCGTCAACTTCGCCGCCGAGACGCACGTCGACCGCTCGATCGCCGAGCCCGACGCGTTCGTGCGCACCCACGCGCTCGGCACCTACGTGCTGCTGGAGGCCGCGCGCGAGCGCGGAGCTGCGCTACGTGCAGGTCTCCACCGACGAGGTCTACGGCTCGATCGAGGAGGGCACGTTCACGGAGACCTCGCCGCTGCGCCCTCCTCGCCCTACTCGGCCACCAAGGCCGGCGCGGACCTGCTGGTCGCGAGCTACCACCACACCTACGGCCTGGCGGCGACGCATCTGCCGCGGCTCCAACAACTACGGCCCCTACCAGTACCCGGAGAAGCTGATCCCGCTGATGGTCCTCAACGCGCTCGCACGGCGACGCGCTGCCGGTCTACGGCGACGGGCTGCAGCGTGCGCAACTGGCTCCACGTCGAGGACTTCGCGCGCGCGATCGGCTGCGTGCTCGAGCGGGGCGCCCCGGGCGAGGTCTACAACGTCGGCGGGCCCGACGAGCTGCGCGAACATCGACGTCGTGCGGCGCGATCCTCGAGCTCGCCGGCGCGACGAGTCGCTGATCGAGTACGTGCGCGACCGCCCCGGCCACGACCGCCGCTACTCGCTCTCCTCGGAGAAGGTCCGCGCGCTCGGCTGGGAGCCGCGGGTGCGCTTCGCCGAGGGCCTCGAGCGCACGGTCGCGTGGTACCGCGAGAACGCGTGGTGGTGGGAGCCGATCCGCTCCGGCGACTACCGCGAGCTACTACGAGCGCCAGTACGGGCGCGCGCTCAGCTGAGGAACGCGCGGCCGTTAGCTAAAGGCCTGAGCTACTCCCGCTCGTCGTCGCGGCGGTACCCCAAACGCGCCGAGATGCGGTCGGCCGTCGAGACGAGGTGCGGCCCGAGGTGCTCGACGAGCTCCTCGAGGGAGATCATCGAGGAGTGCGCGGCCATGTTGACCGCGGCGACCACCTCACGGGACTCCGAGCGCACCGGCGCGGAGATCGAGTGCAGGCCCGAGGCGAGCTCCTCGTCGTTGACGGCGAAGCTCTCCTCGCGCACGTGCTCGAGCTCCGAGCGCAGGTTTTTCTTGCTCGTGATCGTGTTCGGGCCGCGCTTGGCGAGCTTCATGTCGCCAAGCAGGCTCGCGCTGCTCGTGGTCTGGCAGGTACGCCAGCAGCAGCTTGCCCATCGAGGTGCAGTACGCCGGCAGCCGCGAGCCGAGCGCGAGCCCGAGGTCGATCTTGCTCTGCCCGCGGCGGAAGGACCGCGCGCGATCGACGTACAGGATCTCCGGCCCGTCAAGCACCGCGAGGTTCACGGTGTAGGAGGTGCGCTGGCGCAGTTCCTCCAGGTAGGGCCGCGAGTGCTCGCGCAGGCCGGTGGAGTTGAGCGCGGACATCCCGAGGTCGGTGACCCGCAACCCCAGCCGGTACTTGCGCGACGCTCCCTGCTCGAGGTAGCCGAGCGCGACGAGCGTGATCACGTACCGGTGGGTGGTGCTGCGGCTCATGCCGAGCTCGTCGGCGATGTCGGCGATCCCGAGCACGGGCTTCTCGGGCGTGAAGCACCCGAGGATGGCGAGGCCGCGCTCCAACGACTGGGAGTAGCGCGGTTCCCGCAGAGAGGGTATGGAGCGGACCCATTCCCCCTCGGCGTTGAGTCTGTCGATCTGTGTGCTGGTTCTTGGCATTTGGAATGGACCCCTGTCCTTAGTCCTTGTGACCTGGACCCCCTGCGGGACCAAGCGCGATTGAACACCAATCATACTTCGATGTTCGGATGTTCTCAATCACAAAACGCGCTCCGACCGGAAAAACATCCGAGGCCACTCGGCTCATACCTACGAGGCCCATTCAACACACCCCCGACGTACCCCTCTGCTCATCACTGCAAACCCCGGCTCGGGCACATCCGCGCCAGCGCGCACTCGCCGCACGCGGGGCCGCGCGCGTGGCAGGTGCGCCGGCCGTGGCGCAGCAGGTTGACGTGCAGCTCGAGCTCCTCGCCCGGGCGGGCGTGAGCGCGAGCATCTGGTCGTGCAGCTCCTCGAACGGCGCCCCCGCGCGCAGCAGCGCCGAGGCGCGTGCCGACGCGGGAGACGTGCGTGTCGACCGGGACGTCGCGCAGGCCGTAGCGCGAACAGCAGCACGCAGGCGGCCGTCTTGCGCCCGACGCCGGGCAGCGCGGTGAGGTAGTCGCGCGCGTCTCGCGAGCGGCGCGTGCGCGCAGCCAGTCGAGCGACAGCTCGTGCGCCGGGATCGCGCGGGTCGTCGGTGATCGCCCGCAGGATCGCCTGGATGCGCGCGCGACTTGACCTTCGAGATGCCGCCCGGGCGGATCGCCTCCTCGACCGTCGCCACCGGCGCGTCGCGCACCTGCTCCCACGTCGGCAGGCGCTCGCGCAGGCGCAGGTAGGCGACGTCGCGGTTGCGGTCGTTGGTGCGACTGCGAGAGCACCGTCAGCACCAGCTCGGCGATCGGGTGCCCGTGCGGGGCGCATCACGCGGGATGCCGTAGACCTCGCGCAGGCGGTCGCGGACACGGCGCGCACGCCGGCGGCCGGCGGCTCGGGCGGGCGTGCGCGACGGCTGGCGCACGCCGCACGGTATCCGCGTCGCGCGCGGCCGCGCCGATATCCTCGCCCGGTGCCCGAGCGTCGAGCGAGCACACCGGCGAGATCGACGGGCTGCCGGTCTTCTGGCGCAGGCGCCGCGCCCGCCGGCGACGGAGCGGCGCCGGCGCTGTACCTGCACGGCGTGCCCACCAACTCCGACGACTGGCTCGCGTTCCTGCGAGCGCACCGGCGGCATCGCGCCCGACCTGCCCGGCTTCGGGCGCTCCGGCAAGCCCGGCGCGCTTCGACTACACGATCGCCGAGTACGACGCGCTTCATCGAGCGCTTCCTCGACCTGGTCGAGCGTCGAGCGGGTGCAGCTGCGTCGTGCACGACTGGGGCGCCGTCGGCCTCGCCTTCGCCCAGCGCCAGCCCGAGCGCGTCGAGCGCCTCGTGATGATCAACGCGGTGCCGTTCCTGCCCGGCTACCGCTGGCACCGCACGGCGCGCATCTGGCGCACGCCGCTGCTCGGCGAGCTGGCGATGGGCGCTCACCACGCGCGCGGTGCTGCGCCGCGCCATCGCGCGAGTCCAACGCCACCCCGGGCCGCTGCCCGAGGAGTGGCTCGACAGCGTGCATCGACGCACTTCGACCAGGGCACCCAGCGCGCGATCCTGCGCCTGTACCGCAGCTCGCCTCCCGAGGTGCTCGCGGCGGCCGGCGCGCGAGCTGGGCGACCTGGACGGTGCCCGCGCTGGTCGTCTGGGGCATGCGCGACCCCTACATCCCCGCCCGCTTCGCGGCGCGGTACGCGGAGGCGCTGCCGCACGCCGAGCTGCTCGAGCTGCCCGACGCCGGGCACTGGCCGTGGCTCGACCGGCCGGACGTGGTCGAGCGGGTGGTCGGACTTCCTGAGCGCGGCAAGCGAGTGAGCGCCGACCGAACGCCGGGAGACGTCCGAGCGGCGCCTCGCGAGCCGCCAGGTTGCTGCGCACGCCTGGGCCGCCCGCGTGGACGCTCACGGCGCCGCTGGCCGTCGTCTACCTGATCGCTCGCGCCCGCCGAGCCCCGACCTCGCCGCCGCCAGCTACCGCAGCGACCTGTTCTCCCGCGTCGGCTTCACGCTGTGGGACAACTCCTGGTACGGCGGCCACCACCTGCCCGCCTACTCGCGTGCTCGCGCCGGCGCTCGGCGCGCTGCTCGGGCCGCGGCTGCTGGCGGCGCTCGTCGATGGTCGCCGCGGCGGCGCTGTTCGCGGTGCTCGCTCGCGCGGCGCTGTTCGCCGCGCGCGGCGGCGCGCGTCGCGGCGCTCTGGTTCGCGCTCGGCGCCGGCGTCGACGCTGCTCTCCGAGCCGCGTCGCCGTTCGACCTCGGCCTCGCGATCGGGCTCGGCTCGCGCTGCTGGCGCGGCGCGGGCGGACCGGCGCGGCGCTCGCGCTCGCGCCGCTCATCGCTCGCTCGCGAGCCCCGTCGCCGGCGCGTTCCTGGCGCTGGCGGTGGTCGCTGGGCGCCTCGCCGGCCGGCGGGCGCCGCGGCCTGCGCGCGCTCGCCGCTGGCGGCGCTGGCCCCGATCGCGCTGCTCGCCGTGGCCTTCCCCGAAGGCGGCACGCAGCCGTTCGTCCCCTCGGCCTTCTAGCCGGCGCTCGCCGGCGTGGTGGCGATCGCGCTGCTGCTGCCGCGGCTGCGGAGCGAGCCGGCCGCGCAGGCGCGCGCTGCGGATCGGCGCGTTGCTGTACGCGGTGGCGCTGATCGCCTCCTACGTGCTCCGACGCGCGGTGGGCGGCAACGCCGACCGCCTCGGCGCGCTGCCGGCGGGCCGATCGCGGCGCTGCGTCGCTGCGCGGCGCGCGCTGTGGCGCACGCGGACGCGTGCTGCTGCTCGTGCTCGCCCCGTTCCTGCTCTACTGGCAGGTCAACGCGCCGCTCGCCGACTACGCCTCGGTCGCCGGCGACCCCGTCGGTCCACGCCTCCTACTACGCGCCGCTGCTCGGCGAGCTGCGCGCGCTCGGCGTCGGCTACGGCGCGCGCCGGCGCGCGATCGAGGTCGTGCCGACGGGCGACCACTGGGAGGCGCGCTCGTCGCGCCCGCACGTGATGCTCGCGCGCGGCTGGGAGCGCCAGCTCGACCAGCTGCGCAACGCGCGCTCTTCTACGATCGGCGCAGCGCCGCCGACGCCGCGCGCTACTGCGCGCCTGGCTGCAGCGAACAGGCGTCTCCTACGTGGCGCTGCCGGACGCGCCGCTCGACTACTCCGGCGCGGCCGAGGCGCGGCTGCGTCGCGCGGGCGGCTCGCCGTACCTGCGCGAAGTCTGGCGCTCGCCGCACTGGCGGCTGTTCGCCGTCGCGGCGCCCGCCCGCTCGGCGGCCCCGCGCACGCCTCACGGCGTAGGCGTCGACTCCTTCACGCTCGCCGTCCCCGCGCGCCGGCGCTACGAGGTGCGGGTGCGCTTCACGCCCTACTGGGCGCTCGCAGCGGGCACGGCTGCGTGCGCGCGCGCCCGGGGGCTGGACCGACGGTGCGACGCGCGCGCGGCGGGGCGCCTGCAGGTCGGCATCGGCTTCTCGCTGGCACGCGTGTTCGACCACGGTCCCCGCTGCGCCTGAGCATCGCATAGGCTTACCCGCGATGGTCGCCCGCGCTCGTCTCCTGCAGGCGCGCGTCCTGCCCACGGGTGGCTCGACGCGCTGCGGCAGGCTGCTGCTGTTCGCCGCCGCCTACGTCGCCTACCGGCTCGTGCGCGGGCTCGTCGAGGGCGACGCCAACGCGGCCTTCGCGCACGCGCGCGACCTGATCTCGCTCGAGCGAACGCTGCACGTCTTCGTCGAGCCCTCGATCCAGGCGTGGGCGTCGGGCAGCCACGTGCTGATGGACGCCTCGAGCTGGGTGTACGTCAACGCGCAGACGACCGTGACGGTCGGCGGCGCTGCGTGTACCTCTACCTGCGCCACAACCGCAACTTCTACTTCGTGCGCAACATGTTCATGATCGCGATGGCGATCGCGCTGTCGGCTACGCCGTCTTCCCGACCGCGCCGCCGCGCTTCCTGCCCGAGTGGGGCTTCATCGACACCGTCGCGGACGTCACCGGCATGCGTGAAGTCTCGCCCACGGCAGCGCCTCGATGACCACGGCGCTGATCAACCCGTACGCGGCGGTGCCCTCGATGCACGTCGCCTTCGCGCTGATGATCGGCTGGCCGCTCGCGCGCCTGGTGCGCCGGCGGGTCGCTGCGCGTGCTGTGGGTGCTGTACCCGTTCGCTGATGGCGTTCGTGATCGTCGTCACCGCCAACCACTTCATCGTCGACGCGCTGCTCGGCGCGCTGACCGCGGGCGTCTCGGCCTACGGCGCGCGCTGGCTGGCGCGGGCGCGCCCGGCCGTCTGGCGCTTCTCCGGCGCGTCCGCCTCGGCGCCCGCCTCGGCGCGCGAGCGGGCTAGGGCTGGCCCGCCGACGCCGCTGCGATGGCACCCCCGCGCCACGCGCCGCCCGCCGCGGCGCCGCGCGGCGCGCGCGCGCGGCCGGGCGCGCGCGACGCGCGCGCCGATCGGCGCCGGGCGCAGCGGCGCGAGCTGGTGCGCAACCGCCTGATCGAGTCGCGCCTGACGCCGAACGCGATCTCGCTGACCGGCCTCGCGCTGAACCTGCTCGCCGCCGTGCTCGTCTGGGAAGAGCTGTTCTTCCTCGGCGGCGTCGCGTTCATCGTCGGCTCGATCATGGACACGCTCGACGGGCGCTACTCGCGGATGTCGGGCAAGGGCACGCCGTTCGGCGCGTTCCTGGACTCGACGCTCGACCGCATCGAGGAGGGGATCGTGCTGACCGCCGTCGCCGGCTACTTCGCGCTGCAGGGCAACCGCGTCGCCGCCGCCGCCGTCGTCGTCGCGGTGCTCGCCTCGCTGATGGTCAGCTACACCCGCGCCCGCGCCGAGGCGCTCGGCGTCGAGTGCAAGGTCGGGCATCGCCACGCGGCCGGTGCGCGTCGTGATCCTCTCGATCGGCCTGGTGTTCGCGCAGGGCGCCTCGCTGGGGAACTTCGAGCTGCTCGAGCCGGCCGTCTACGTGCTCGCGGCGCTCAGCGTGGTCACCGTCGTGCAGCGCATCTGGCACGTGCGCCGCGAGCTGTCGGTGTGACCTTCGCGCGCCGCGGAGTAGTCTCTCGGCGGTCCGGCGCTGCCGGCCGCCCATCCGACGCAGGGCAGCCCCGAGGCTCCCTCGACCGTGCCCTCGCGGCCCCACAAAGGACATCGCACTCGTGATCAAGGAGCACACAAACGGCAGCGCCACGCGCAACGGCGCGGCCTCCACCAACGGCGCGGCGCGCTACCAGTCCGAGAAGGTGCGCGTCGCGATCATCGGCGTCGGCAACTGCGCCTCGCGCCTTCGTCCAGGGCGTCCACTACTACCGCGACGCCGACCCCGCCGAGCGGGTCCCCGGCCTGATGCACGTCGACCTCGGCGGCTACCACGTCCGCGACATCGAGTTCACGGCCGCCTTCGACATCGACTCGACGAAGGTCGGCAAGGACCTCGGCGAGGCGATCTGGGCCGGGCAGAACAACACGATGCAAGTTCGCCAAGGTGCCGAAGAAGCTCGGCGTGCCGGTGCACCGCGGCATGACCCACGACGGCCTCGGCAAGTACCTCAAGGAGAAGATCACAAAGGCCCCCGGCGAGACCGCCGACATCGTCAAGATCCTCAGGGACACCCACACCGACGTGGTCGTCTCCTACCTGCCGGTCGGCTCCGAGCAGGCGACCAAGTGGTACGTCGAGCAGGTGCTCGAGGCCGGCTGCGGCTTCGTCAACTGCATCCCCGTGTTCATCGCCCGCGAGGACTACTGGGACAGGCGCTTCAAAGCAGGCGCGCCTGCCGATCGTCGGCGACGACATCAAGTCGCAGGTCGGCGCGACGATCGTGCACCGCACGCTCGCCCGCCTGTTCGCCGAGCGCGGCGTGCGAGATCGAGCGCACCTCGCAGCTGAACGTCGGCGGCAACATGGACTTCTACAACATGCTCGAGCGCGAGCGGCTGGAGTCCAAGAAGATCTCCAAGACCAACGCGGTCACCTCGATCATGGACCACGAGCTGCCCGCGCGAGCGACGTCCACGTCGGCCCCTCCGACTACGTGCCGTGGCTGACCGACCGCAAGTGGGCGCACATCCGCGTCGAGGGCCAGGCGTTCGGCGACGTGCCGCTGAACGTCGAGCTGAAGCTCGAGGTGTGGGACTCGCCCAACTCGGCCGGCATCGTGATCGACGCCGTGCGCTGCTGCAAGCTCGCGCTCAACCACGGCGTCGGCGGCCAGCTCGACGGCCCGTCCTCCTACCTGATGAAGTCGCCCCACAACCAGCGCCCCGACGAGCAGGCGCGCGCGGACACCGAGAAGTTCATCGCCGCGCTACGCCGGCAGGCCCGGGCACGCGAGGCCGCAAGGGCCGCCAAGCGCGCCGAGGCCGCGCCAAGAAGCCCGCCGCCGCGCCGCGAGCAGGCGCGCGGCCCGCGCGCGCGCAGCTGACGCCGGCGCCGACTGCGCCTCGCCGGCGAGCGGACGCGATAATCGAGGAGCCGATGGCTCGCGCGCTTCGCGATCGCCCACGTGACGCCGTATCCGTGGGAGGCGCAGGAGAACGAGGTCAACGCGCACGTCGCGCGCGTCGGCGGCGAGCTCTCGCGCGCGCGGGCACCGCGTGCTCGTGCTCGCGCCCTCGCGCTCGCAGGAGCGCGTGCGCGCCTCGCGCAGGGCGCTGCGCGCGGCGCGCGGCGCGCCGCGGCGCCTGCTCGAGGGCACCGACGCGGGCGAGCCCGCGCGTGATCGCGGTCGGCGAGGTGCTCGACGTCGCCCCGCGGCGCGCGCCGGCGCGCCCGCGGCGCTGCCGATCGACGTCGCGCGCACGGTCGAGGAACTGCTCGGCGACGGTCGAGCTGGACTTCGTCCACGTCCACGAGCCGTTCGCGCCGAGCACCGTCGAACGCCGCGCTGCGCCACTCGCGCGCGCTGAACGTCGGCTCGTTCCACTCCTCCAGCGAGCGGCTGCTCTCGACGCTCGTGGCGCGGCGCTTCGTCGAGAGCTTCTTCGGGCGCCTCGACGCGCGCACCGCGAGCCTGCCCGCGACGGCCGAGCTGATGGCGCCGCCACTTCCCCGCCGACTACCGCGCTCGTGCCGCGACGACGAGCACGGACGCGCCGAGCGCGCTCGAGCGGATCTACCGCGAGCTGGCCGCGCGCCGCCACGCCGCCGCCGGCGATGCCGGCAGCTGCGCGCGCGCGCTCGCGGAGCGGCCCGCTGATCGACGTCGACCTGCACATGCACACCGACCACTCGCACGACTGCGCGACGCCCGTCGAGGTGCTGCTCGCGACCGCGCGCGAGCAGGGCCTCGGCGCGATCGCGGTGACCGACCACAACGAGATCTCCGGCGCGCTGGAGGCGCAGGCGAGACGGCGCCGCACGAGTCCGGCGTCAAGGTGATCGTCGGCGAGGAGGTCAAGACCGCCGGCCAGGGCGAGGTGATCGGGCTGTTCATCGAGGAGAAGATCCCGCGCGGGCTGAGCCTCGAGGAGACGTCGCCGAGATCCGCCGCCAGGGCGGCCTCGTCTACGTGCCGCACCCGTTCGACCGCATGCACTCGGTGCCCGACTACGAGCACCTGCTGACGATCCTCGACGACGTCGACGCGATCGAGATCTTCAACCCGCGCGTGGCGATCGGCGCGTTCAACGACGAGGCCGCGCGCTTCGCCGCCAAGTACCGCATCCCCGCCGGCGCCGGCTCGGACTCGCACGTCGCCCAGGGGCTCGGCTCGGTGCGCATCCGGATGCGCGACTTCGACGGGCCGCGCGAGTTCCTGCAGTCGCTGCGCGACGCCGAGATCCTCACCCGGCCGTCGTCGCTGCTGTACGTGCAGGCGCTGAAGTTCCTGCAGACGCGCGCCACGCCGCCGCCGCGCGGCGGGCGAGCAAGGCGCGCCGGCTGCGCGGCGCGCAGCCGGCGCGGGCTCCAGGGCGGTGGCGCGCCGAGCGGCACGCAACGTACTGATGCACCGTCAAGGACAAGCCGACGCGCCGTCAAATCCCTCGGCGGCCGATGCCCGTGACCGATGACGAGATCCGCGAGAAGTACCTCGAGCGCGCGATCCGCGAGCTGAACACGCTCACGCGCGAGCTGCAGGCGTGCCCGCACTGCCCGCGCGGCAACCTGATGCCGGTGCTCGGCTCCGGGCCATCCGCAGGCCGACATCATGCTGCTCAAGCACTCCGCCGTGCCCGTCGGAGATCGAGGAGGGCGTCGCCTTCTACGGCCGCGCCGGCAGCGCGCTGATGAAGTCGCTGAAGCGCCTGTCGATCGACCCGCTCGCCGTCTACGGCACGCTGTGCGTGAAGTGCCCGCTCAGCGACTCCTCGCTCGCCGACCCCGCCTGCGTGGCGCGCGTCGTCGAGGAGATCGCGATCGTGCAGCCGAAGATCATCGTCGTGATGGGCGCCGAGGCGCTCGCCGCGCTCGAGCGAGATGGACATCCCGCTCGCCCGCCCGCTCGAGCCCGCGCCTCGGCGAGATCCAGCAGCTGACGCCGACGATCGACGCGCTGTACGTGCCCGAACATCGACGAGTCGCTCGACGAGCAGGACGCCAAGCGCGCGTTCTGGGCGGCGTTCCGGGTGCTCGGCGACTGGTAGCGGCGCAGCCGCCCTACTAGGATCCACGGCGCAGCGCCGGGTGGCGGACGGTCATGCATCGTCCGGAGCCGCACATGGCGCTTGCCGAGCTTGCGCGCCGGCGGCGAAGCGCGTCGTAGGCGGCCGCAGCGGCCGCTGCGCGACGCCGGGCTCACACCGTCTGCGGCACGATCTTCCGAGCTTGCCCCGGCCGCGAAGCGCTCGTACGCCCGGGAGCCTGCTCAGCGGGAAGGTCTCGGCGACGTCACCGTCGCGCGCCCTCGGCGACAGCGGCAGCACCTCGCGCTCCAGGCGCGGGCGGCAGCGCCTTCTCCTCCAGCGGGCGCGCGCGCAGCGTCGAGCCGTGGATGCGCGCGCGCTTGCCCATCAGCGCGAGCAGGTTCAGCTCGCTCTTCGCGCCGGCGGACACGCCGATCACGGCGATGCGCCCGCCGGTCGCCAGCGCCTGCAGGTTGTCGGGCATGTTCGGGCGCGCCGACGAGCTCGAGGATCACGTCGAAGGGCCCGTGCTCGGCGAAGCCCTCGCGGCGCGATCGCCCGCGCGCCGAGCGCGGCGACCTGCGCGCGCGCAGCTGCTCGTGGCGCACCGTCGCCGTCACGCTCGCGCCCGGCCGCCGCGGCGAGCTGGATCGCGGCGGTGCCGACGCCGCCGGCGCCGCCGTGCACGAGCAGGCGCTCGCCGGGCCGCAGGCCGGCCTGCGTGAAGAGCGCGTCGTGCGCGGTCGTGAACACCTCCGGCAGGCCGCCCGGCCGCCGGCCAGTCGAGCGTGGCGGGGACCGGCATCAGCTGGCGCTCGTGCACGACGGCGAGCTCGGCCTGCGCGCCGCCGCCGACGATCGCCATCACGCGCTCCCCGCGCGCGAAGCGCTCCGCGCCCGGCACCGAGCGCTGCGACCTCGCCCGCGAGCTCCAGCCCGGGGATGTCCGCCGGCGAGCCGGGCGGCGCCGGGTAGAGGCCGCGCCGCTGCATCATGTCGGCGCCGTTCAGCCCCGCCGCGCGCACGCGCACGAGCACCTCGCCCGTGCCCGGCACTGGGTCGGGGTGCTCCTCGACCACGATCTCCTGGTCGCGGATCGTGACGGCGCGCATCGGGGGGGACAGAGCTACCCGGCGTTCCCGCGCTTGTCCGTAGCCGGTGCCTCCGCCGGTCGGCGGACGGGTTGCGTCGGGCTGGCTGCTAGAGGCGCCGTCGCCTTACGTCGCAATACAGCGATCGTACATCGGTCTATACGTCAGGATCCCATCGAGTTCCTCACCGACCAAGTGAGAGCTTCGCGTTCCGGTTCGACCGCGCCACGGTGGCACCCCTACGGCAGCGCGCACTCGACACCCACGCCCCGCAGACCGCGCTGGAAAACCGAGCCCTACATCGAGGAGGGTTTGCGCCCGCGACGATCAGCACCCGCTCGATCTACTTCCGCGAAGGCGCGGCTGCGGCGCAGGCCCGCGCTGATCGGCACGCGGCTGGACGTGGCGCGATGTCATCGCCACCATCCAGGCTGAGCAACGAGCAGGATCTCCGTCGAGGACGGCGCGCCGCGGTCACCTGGAGCTCCGAGTCGAGCAGCGACGAGGCGTGCCATGGCCGCGTCCAACTACGCCTCGACTACCAGGAGCGCAGCGTCGAGCGCCTGCGCGGAGCGCGCTCGGCGCCGGCGGCCGTACGTCGAGCCGGAAGCGCTGGCGCCGCCTCCAGACAGGCGTCCTTGCCGTGCACGCTGCTCCTCGACGGCGCATGATCTCTCCGCGCGAGCTCGCTCGCGGGCTGCCGGAGCACGGCGGCAGGCTGTAGATCGTGTCGTCGAGTGAGCCGGCTGGACCTCGTCGGCACGCAGCGACCGCTGCAGCTCGCTGCCGCCAGATGCTCGCGGAACGCGCCGAGCAAACCGTCTGCCGACGACGTCGCAGACCCGTCAAGGCCGATGCCACGACCGCCTGCTCCGGAGCCGGCGCAGAACGGAGCACCGTCGGGATCGATGTCCCAGCCCGTCGAGCGCGACGCTTCGCACCCACACCCGGCGAAACGGCTATCCCTCAGAGCTGGTGCTCACGCGTCAAGCTGTTGACAGTCCACGACTCAGGAAAGGACTCGCTCCGCAACCGGGTCCACCGACGTGCCCTGAGCGCTTGACGTCGAGTCGACTTCAAGCAGCCCGCTCGAGCAGCGCCACGCACTCGACGTGGTGCGTCTGCGGGAACATGTCGACGGGCTGCACGCGGCGCAGCGCCCAGCCGGCCTCGACCAGTTCGGCGGCGTTCGGCGCGAGCGTCGTCGGGTTGCACGAGACGTAGACGATCCGCCGCGGCGAGGCCTCGATGATCCGCGGCGCACGACCTTCTTCGAGAGCCCGGCGCGCGGCGGATCGACGACGAGCACGTCGGGGCGGCCCGCGCGCTCGAGCAGCTCGGGCAGCGCCAGGCGCGTGTCGCCGGCGAAGAAGTGCGCGTTCGTGATCTCGTTGCGCCGCGCGCCGGCGATCGCGTCGGCGACCGCCTGCTCGAGCAGCTCGATCCCCCACAGCTCGCCCGCGCGCGGGCGCGAGCGTGAGCGCGATCGTGCCGATGCCCGAGTAGAGGTCGTAGACGCGCTCCCAGCCCTCGAGCGCGGCGTACTCGACGACGACCCCATAGAGCAGCTCGGCCATCTCGGTGTTGGTCTGGAAGAACGCCTCGGCGGAGATCCGCAGGTCAGCTCGCCGAGCGCGCTCGGGCAGCTCCGCGTCGCCCCACACGAGCTCGGTCTCCCCGCCGGCGGTCGTCTCGGCGAGGCTGGCGCGAGCGCGTCCAGAGCACGCCGCTCGAGGCTGCTCGCCGAGCGCCGCGTGCAGCGCGGCCGCCAGCGCGCCCGCCTCGAGCTCGCCCGTCGGTGGTGACGATGCGGACCTGCAGCCGTGCCGGTGCGCCGGCCCTCGCGCACGACGAGGTTGCGCAGCCGCGCGCGGCCGTCCGGCGCCGGCCCGGTGCGCTCCTCGCGGTGGGGGTCGGGGTCGCGGGGGCGGGGGCCGCGCCGGCTCGGCAGCCGCCGCCCGCTCCCCGCCGCGCTCCACGCGCGCAGGCCCTGCTGCGCGGCACCACGCGGCGCCACGCGGCGGGCGCGGTTGCCGCGCTCGGAGGCCAGCAGGCAGTCCTCGATCGGCGCCACGCGGTTCCACCCGGCGGGGGCGTGGAAGCCGCACACCAGCTCGGTGCGCGGCCGTCGAAGCGCGTCGCCGAAGGAGTACTCGAGCTTGTTGCGGTAGCGCCACTGCTCGAGCGCCGGCACGATCGGCTCGCAGCTCGAAGCCGTCGAAGCCGCCGATGCGACGCAGCGCCTCCTGGACCTGCTCCTGCTTGACCTCGAGCTGGCGCTCGTAGGGGAGCACCTGCCACGGCACCCCGGGGTGCGCAGCGCGCGGGCGGGATCCGCTCGGGGCTGGGCTCGAGCACCTCCAGCGTGCGCGCGTGCGCGTAGGAGCGCTTGCGCTTGTGGACGACGGCGCGCACGCGGTCGCCGGGGATGGCGCCGGCGACGAACACGACGTAGCCGTGCGTCGCCCAGCCGCGCGACGCCCTCGCCGCCGTAGGCGAGCGAGTCGACCGTCAGCTCCAGCTCCTGGCCGCGCTGCGGCCGCTCACTCATGCGGATGCGCCGTCCGCCGCATCCGTGCCGGCCGCCGGCGTCGGTCAGCAGCTCGAGCAGCGCCTTCTGCGCGTGGCGGCGGTTCTCGGCCTGCTCCCAGATGCGCTGGCGCTCGCCGTAGAGCACCTCGGCGGTGATCTCCTCGCCGGGGTGCGCGGGCAGGTCGTGCATCGCGAACGCGCCCGGCGCCGCCGCGTCCAGCAGCGCGTCGTCGACGCGGTAGGCGGCGAGCGCCGCGCGCCGCTCGCGCGCGGTGGCCTCGTCGCCCATGCAGACCCACACGTCCGTGTAGACCGCGCACGCGCCCGCCGCGGCCTCGTAGGGGTCGGTGTGCAGCGTCAGCCGCCCCGTCGCGCCGGCGGGCAGGGGGAGGTCGTCCTCCAGCGCGTACCCGGGGGGCGAGGCGACCGCGACGTGTAGGCCGGCGAGCGTGCCGAGCAGCGCGAGCGAGCGGGCGACGTTGTTGCCGTCGCCGACGTAGGCCACGCGCAGGCCCGCCAGTGCGCCGTACGCCTCGCGCAGCGTGAGCAGGTCGGCGAGCGCCTGGCAGGGGTGGTGGCGGGCGCTCAGCATGTTGAAGACCGGCACCGGCCGAGTGGGCGGCAAGCTCCTCGAGCGCTGCGTCGGGCCCCGTGCGCAGCCCGACAGCCGCGACGTGGCGGGAGAGCACCAGCGCGGTGTCGCGCAGGGACTCGCCGCGCGAGAGCTGCAGCTCGTCGGAGCGCAGCACGACGGGGTGGCCGCCGAGCTCGTCGATGCCGACCTCGAAGGTCACGCGCGTCCGCGTCGAGGGCTTCTGGAAGATCAGCGCCACGCTGCGCCCCGCGAGCGCCCGCGAGGAGTGGGGCGCGGCCTTCAGCGCGGCCGCGCGGTCGAGCAGCTGCAGCAGCTCGGCGGCGCTCAGCTCGGCGCCGGTGAGGTAGTGGCGCGGCGCGCGTGCCGCGCCGTCGGTGGAGGGCGCCCCGTCGGGGGGCGCGGTGGTGGGGTGGCTCGCCATGGGAGCGCCAGTGTAGGCTAGGCTGCGGGCCGTATGTTGAGGGAGGGCTCTTGGTGAGAGGAGGCGCACTCGCGGCGGCGGCGTGTGTGGTGCTCGTGGCCCTCGCCGGCTGCGGCTCGGGCGGCTCGTCCACGACGAACGCCACCACGGCGCGGACCGCGACGAGCGGTGGGCTAAAACCGGACACGACGCCGCGGTTTGCCTCGCCGTCACCCTCCGAACCGGTGCAGAGCGGCACGGTGCAGATCACCTACCGCGACATCGCGATCGACCCCGACACCGTGCGGGCCAAGGTGGGCAGCACGATCCGGTGGGTCAACGAAGACCCCGAGTCGTGCAACGTGACGAGCGAGGGCGGCCCGTACCGGTTCGCCTCCGGGACCCTCGGCGAAGGGGCCACGTTCGAGCTGAAGCTCGACCGGCCCGGGGTGATCCACTATGAGTGCACGTCCTACCCCGCGACGATGAACGGGACGATCGAAGCCGTGGGGTAGGCGCTAGGCTGCCAGCCACCGCCACCACGGCAGCTGCGCCCCGGCGTCGGCCAGCGCCGTCACCTCGGGCCCGGGCACCCTGGGCAGCACCGCGATCTCGACCTCGCCGAGCCGCGCGAGCGTCTCGCGGTTGGAGTCCTCCAGCGCCGTGGGCTGCGCCGGCCACGGCGTGAGCACGACGGCGCGCACGTCGAGCCCCGCGGCGCGTGCCGCCTCCAGGGTGAGCAGCGTGTGGTTGATCGTGCCGAGGCCGGCCGGGGCGGCGATCAGTAGCGGCAGCCCGAGCTGCGCGGCCAGGTCGCGCACTAGGTAGCCCTCGGCGAGGGGTACGAGCAGGCCGCCGACGCCCTCGACGATCGCCACGGCGCCGCGCGCCTCCGCCTCGTGCAGCGCTGCGACTGCACGCGCCGCGATCACGGCGGGGTCCAGGCGCGCGCCCGCGAGCTCCGCGGCGAGGTGGGGCGAAACGGCCGGGTCGTAGCGCACGGGCGCCACCTCTTCGGGGGTTACGCCGGCGAGGCGCGCGAGCAGCTCGTGGTCGCGCGGCCACTCCCCGGGGGGCTCGTCGAGGCCCGTGAGCACAGGCTTGTGCGCCACCACCCGCTCGCCGGCGGCGGCCAGCGCGGCGAGCAGGGCGGCCGAGAGAACCGTCTTGCCGACCCCGGTGCCGGTGCCGGTGACGAACAGCCCGCGCATGCGGACCGCGCTACGCGGCCCGCAGGCCTTCGCGCTCGACGTCGAAGGGCGCGCGCGGGGCGCCGGCGCGCTCGGGATCGAGGGCAACCGACCCGGGGGGCTGCTCGACGTCGAAGGGCGCGCGCGGGGCGCCGGCGCGCTCGGGATCGAGGGCAACCGACCCGGGGGGCTGCTCGACGTCGAAGGGCGCGTGAGCGGGAGCGTGCTCCTCGGCGCGCGCGTGCGCCCGGTGCAGCTCGTGGAGCCCTTCGTCCTCCGCTTCCACTCCCGTCCCGCCCTGCGCCGCGGGTGCCCCGATCGAGGTGGGCTCCAACCCCAGCCCGCGCGCGGCCGCCGCGAGCGCACGGGCGGCGCGGCGCAGCTCGGCGGGCGTGTGGGAGGCCATCGCCGTGAGGCGCAGGCGGGCGGTGCCGGCGGGCACCGAGGGGGGGCGGATCGCCTGGGCGAAGACGCCGCGCTCCAGCGCGCTCTGGCAGAGCGTCACGGTGTCGCGCTCCTCGCCGACGACCAGCGGGACGATGTGCATGGCGCTGTCGGGCACGGCGAAGCCCTCGGTGGCGAGTGCCCCGCGCAGGGCGCGGGCGTGGGCGCGCAGGCGCTCCACGCGGTGGGGGCGCTGCTCGATGAGCTCCAGGGCCGCGAGCGCGCCTGCCACCGCCGGGGGGAGGGGGCGGTGGAGAAGATCAGCGGCCGCGCCGTGTTGACCAGGTAGCGCACCGTCTCCGCGGCGGCGCACACGTACGCGCCGTAGGAGCCGAGCGCCTTGGAGAGCGTGCCGACGAGCACGTCCACCTCACCCTCCAGGCCGGCCTGCGCGACGGCGCCGCGTCCGCCGGGGCCGAGCGCGCCGGTGGCGTGGGCCTCGTCGACCAGCACGCGCGCGCCGTGGCGGCGGGCGAGCTCGACGATCTCCTCCAGGGGCGCCACGTCGCCGTCCATCGAGAAGACGGAGTCGGTCGCGATCAGCCGCCGCCCGTCGCCGCCGTGGCGGCGCAGGCTCCAGTGCAGGTGCTCCACGTCGAGGTGGCGGTACACGTGCACGCGCGCGCGCGAGGCGCGGCAGCCGTCGACGATCGAGGCGTGGTTGAGCTCGTCGGAGAAGACCGCGTCGCCGGGGCCTGCAAGCGCGCCGATCGCGCCGAGGTTGGCGAGGTAGCCCGAGCCGAACAGCACGCACGCCTCGGTGCCCTCGAAGGCGGCGAGGCGCTCCTCCAGGCGGCGGTGGATCGTCATCGTCCCGGACACCAGACGCGAGGCGCCGGCGCCGACGCCCCACCGCATCGCCGCCTCCGCGGCGGCCTCGCGCACGCGGGGGTGGTCGGCGAGGCCGAGGTAGTTGTTGGAGCACAGCAGCAGCACCGGGCGCCCGTCGAGCAGCACGCGCGGTCCCTGGGGCCCTGAGATCAGGCGCAGGCGGCGAGCGAGACCGAGCCGCTCGATCTCCGCCAGCCGCTCCTCGATCTCGCCGCTCACGTGTTTACCAAGGAGGAGGGGCCCGGCTCGCCGCCCTCCGGGCGGCTGCGCCACCCCTTGATCGAGGAGGAGGGGCCCGGCTCGCCGCCCTCCGGGCGGCTGCGCCACCCCTTGATCGAGGAGGAGGGGCCCGGCTCGCCGCCCTCCGGGCGGCTGCGCCACCCCTTGATCGAGGAGGAGGGGCCCGGCTCGCCGCCCTCCGGGCGGCTGCGCCACCCTCCAGGGCCCACCCGGCGCTTGGCGTGGTAGCGCAGTTGGGTCGAGGGGTCCCACAGCCGCACATCCAGGTCCACCGGCGCGTCCGCCGCCCCGAGGTGCTCCTCCACCACGTTCGGCGTCTCCCCCTCCAGCCACCCCGAGCGGTTGTCGGGTCGAGGGTTGGAGCCGTTGTCGGAGTGGCGCGCGACGTTGAGGCCGAGCTCGGCGAACATCTCGCGGTCCTGCTCGGGCTCGGTGCCGAGGGTGGTGAGGAAGTTGCCCATCATCACCCCGTTGAGCCCCGCCTTGACGGCGAGCGGCTGCAGCTCGCCGAGGTTCTCCACGCGGCCCCCGCACACGCGGAAGAGCGCCCCGGGGATGATCAGGCGGAAGATCGCGATCCACTTCACGGCCTCCCACGGGTCCATCAGTTCGCGCTCGCCGAACCTGGTGCCGGGGCGGGGGTTGAGCAGGTTGATGGGGACACTCGTCGGCTCGAGGGCCGCCAGCTCGAACGCCATCTCCACGCGCTGGGCGCGGCTCTCGCCGAGGTTGAGGATCCCGCCGACGCACGTCTCCAGCCCCGCCTCGCGCACGGCGCGGATCGTGCGCAGGCGGCCCTCGTAGCGCACGGTGGTGGAGACCTCGTCGTAGTAGGAGGAGGCGGTCTCGACGTTGTGGTGCACGCGCTGGATGCCCGCGTCACGCAGCGCGTGGGCGCGCTCGGCCGACATGTGCCCGACGGAGGCGCAGCGCTTGAGGTTGGTTTGCTCTGCCACCAGCCGCGCGCCCTGCAGGATCTTCTCGAAGTCGCGCTTGGAGAGCCCCTGACCCTGGGTGACCATGCAGAAGCGATGCGCCCCGGCGGCCTCAGCGGCCCGGGCGTGCGCGAGGATCTGCTCCGGCTCCATCATCGGGTGCATCGGGGTGTCGGCCTCGGCGAAGCGCGACTGCGCGCAGAAGCCGCAGTCCTCCGCGCACCCTCCCGACTTGGCGTTGACCAACGAGCAGAGGTCTGTCGAGTCGCCGAAGCGCTCCACGCGCGCCTCCCAAGCGCGCTGCACGAGCGCCTCGATCTCAGCGTGGTCCTCGATCTCGCCCAGGCGCAGGGCTTCCTCGCGGGTAATGAGCGGTGGCACCGCGGCGCAACCTCCTCGTGACGGGCCACCAATAGTAGGGAGCACCGCGGACGGCATCCTTACGCGACCCGTGCTGGCGTCGATCTTTGGTCCACGTGCTGTTGCCTCACGCGACTCGGGTTGGCGCGGCCCACGCGCTGCCGCACTGCCTTGTCTGCGGGCGTTCGAGTGGCGAGAACACAAGGCGGACCTCCAGGATTTTTTATCTGTGAGTTGACAGTGCGCAGGGGACGGGCCACAATGAGAGACGGCGTCATCTGGACTATCCAGCGGGCGAAACGGGGAGGCGGCCGGTGAGCAGTGGGGTCCAGGAAGCAGTCGCACTGCGGCCCGGAAGGAGCGGCAGGGAGCGTGACGGGGCGGCGGTGGTCGGGCGCGCACGCGCCGACCTGATCAGACGCGTACGCGTCCGCGAAGGGGAGATCCACGATGCGATCTTCGCTCGTGTCGGCAGCATGTTCATGGCTGCGCGAGGGGAGGATGCCGACTACGAAGCCGGACTCCGCAGCACCGTCGCCGCGGTGGTGCACCATGCCCTGACCGAGATGGAAGGCACCACAGAGCCGGTGCCGATCCCCTCGGCGGCGATCGCGCAGGCCCATCGCGCGGCGCGCCGGAACATCAGCGTGGACACGATGCTGCTGCGCTACCTGGCTGGTCACCGCGTGCTCGGGGCGTTCGTGATGGACGAGGCGCATCGCAGCGGCCTCGCGTCCAACGAGCCGGTCCTGCGCCATCTGCGCACGACACAGGAGGCGGTGCTCGAGCGTCTGATGACCACGATCGCCGACGAGCACAGGCAGGAGCGGGAATGGATCGAGCGCTCGCGTGAGGAGCGCCACGCGGAGCTCGTCCAGAAGCTCCTCGCCGGCGAGCGTCCCGACACCTCCGACCTGGGCTACGACCTGGACGAGGCGTGGCACCTCGGCACGATCGTCAACGGGCCGCAGGCAAAGCGGGTCGTGTGCGGTCTGGCCGACGGACTGGGCCGCCAACTGCTGTGCGTGCCGGCTGGAGAGGGCTCGCTGTGGGCCTGGCTCGGTGGGCGTCGAGAGCTCGAGATGGGGCGCGTGGAGTCGGTCCTCGCCACCGAGAGAACCGACGGCGTCTCGCTGGTGGTGGGCGAGCCGCGCAAAGGAGTGGCCGGCTGGCGCCTGACCCACCAGGAAGCCCAGGCGGCGCTGCTTGTCGCTCTGCGTCGCCCCGAGCCCCTGGTGCGCTTTGCGGATCACGCGTTGCTGGCGCTGGTGCTGCAGAACGAGCCGCTCACGAGGTCGCTGATGGGCATCTACCTGCCGTCGCTTGGCAACCCGGTGGCCCGCGAAACCCTGCGCGCCTACTTCTCCGTCGGCTGCAACGCGGCCACGGCGGCGGCGAAGCTCGAGATCGACCGACACACCGTCCAGCGCAGGCTGCGGACGATCGAGACCAGGTTGGGCCGTCAACTGAGCTCCTGTTACGCCGAGCTCGAAGTCGTCCTCCGCCTGGAGGAGCTGGGGGTGGCGAACGCCCCGGGATGACCGGAGTCCGGTGATCCCACATGGTGCATCTCCGCCGGAGCCCTGCACCACATTGGCCCACCACCGCAGCCCGCGGGTGGTAGATCTTCAAAACGTCGATGTATCGAGAGAGTCATCCCAAGGATGGCCTCTGGCGTCACCGCAAGACGCAGTCCGGCCATGTCCGTCACCTCCGCACCCCTGCCGGCGCGAAGCGCGCCCGACACCCCCGAGCACTCCGAGGGAGCGGACGGCGGCCCGCTCAAGATCTTCTGGGCTCCACGGGGTGAGCTCGATCATCGCGCATGGGTGGCCGCAGGGCGCAAGCTGGGCGCCCTTGGTCGCGGAGGACAGTGGTGGGTGGGTGACTGGCTGGTCTATGGAACGTTCCGTTGGGGCCAGAAGTACACCGAGGCTGCGCGTATCACCGGCTACGACACCGGCAGTCTGCGCAACATGGCGTGGCTGGCGGCGCAGTTCCCGGCGCCCCGTCGCCGTGCCACGCTGACGTGGTGCCACCACGCGGCGGTCGCCGGTCTCGCTCCGGCCGAGCAGGACCGGTGGCTCGATCTGGTGTCAGACGAGCGCCTGACGGTTGCAGATCTGCGGCTGGCGCTGCGCGCGGCGCGCACTCACGAAGATCGACCCGTCGCCCCGGCGGACGAGGCGGAGCACAACTCTGAAGCACGGATCATCTGCCCCCACTGTGGTGGCGAGGTGCCGCTGGAGGGCGCTGCGCGCACTCCGGACGGAGTATCGCAGTGAGGCTCCGACGGGAAGCGACAGCGAGGCTCCCACGGGGAGCGCTGTCGCTGCCCGTGGGCTCGTCGGCGACACGCACGTCATGCTGGCGCGGCAAGGTTCTGGCTGCGCTCTGCCTTGTGCTGGCTGCGCTCTGCCTTGTGCTGTCAGTGTCCGTGGTGTCCTCCAGCGGGGCGCAGGCGGCGCAGACGGCGACGCTCAGAGTGGTCTTCTCGCCCGATCGGCTCAAGGCCAACACGGCGCTCACGTTCGCGATCCACGTCGGCTCCACTGCAGGCTCGGAACCCTCGCCGGTGACCGGTGTCAGCCTGCGGATACCGGCCGGCATGGGGCTGACCATGAGCCAACTCGGCCTGGCCGTCTGCGACCGCAAAGCCTTGCGGCTGCTGGGCGTCTCGGGCTGTCCGCGGGAAGCCGTGATGGGGCTCGGCAGCGCGACGCTGAGGGTCGCCAAGGGCGCGGAAAGTCTCGAAGTTCACACCGACATCACCGCCTTCATGGCGCCGGCGCAGGGTGAACACACGGCGCTGCTGTTCTACGCGGAAGGCCAGTCGGGCATCATTGCCGAACTGGCCTTCCCGGGCCTCCTGCTGGGCGACTCTGGACCGTTCGGCTCGCGGATCGCCCTCTCCCTCCCTCCGGTGCCCACTGTGCCTGGGGATCCTGCGGCTTCGCTGGTCAGCATGCGTCTCACCGTCGATCCGCGACAGCTGTTGTATCCCGAGCACGTCCGTGGGAGGACAGCGCATTACCACCCCAAGGGCATGGCCGTGCCGGCCGTGTGTCCCGTCGGTGGCTTCCCGTTCGCCGCGGATCTCCACTTCGAAGACGGCACCTCCGTGACGGCCACCACCACGGTGGCCTGCCCGCCTAGGCGGGCATCCTCTGAGCACGGGCTCCGGCGGGGCTGATGACGGAGTCCGCGGTTGGCGTCCGGGGCACGCCGGTCAGCCGGCGTGGAAGGCGTCGGCGCGCGCTGGTGGGTTGGGGTGCGACGTACGCAGCGCTGCTGGTCTTGGGGCTGCTGGCTCTGGGTAGCGGGACGGCTCGCGCTGCCGCGACCGGCTCCTTCGCGCTGCCCGACAACCGCGTGTATGAGCTCGTGTCCCCAGTCGACAAGAACGGCGGTGACGTCGGTGGGGATGCAGACAACGGCAGGCTGGCCTCTGCAGAGGGCGAGAGCTCCGTGGGCGGATCCGCGATCACTTACCTCTCGTTCGCCAGCTTCGGCGACGCGCAGAGCGCCGAGCTCGTCACGCAGTACCTCTCCTCACGGGGGCCCTCCGGCTGGTCGACGCAGGCCATCTCCCCGCCCGCGGCGCCGGCGACGAGCGCTGTTCTCGCGGTGCTGGCGCCGTATCGCTTCTTTACCCCGGAACTGACTGCGGGAGTCCTGGATTGGACGGTCCCGGAGCTGGCGGCCGGGGCGCCGCCGGGATTCGACAACCTGTACGTGCACGAAATGGCGGCCACCACGTACCAGCTGGTGACAACCATCACGCCACCCAACCGGACACCAGAAGCCTATGAAGTGAAATTCGCCGGCGCCTCGCCCGATCTCAGCCACGTGATGTTCGAGGCGAACGACGCCCTGCGGCCGGGCGCGCCGGCGGATGCGCGGAGCGTCTATGAATGGACGGACGGCGCCGTGCAGCTGGTCAGCGTGCTGCCCGGTCCCGGCGACGTCGCCGCGGCGAGCGCCGGGGCCGGCGACGGACAGGACGACATGTTCGCCGACGACGTCTCCGCCGACGGCACGCGGATCTTCTGGACGGGCGGCGAACAGCTCTACGTACGCGAAAACGGTACGACGACGGTGCAACTCAACGCCTCCCAGCGCGTCCCTTCGCTGGGGGACGGCAGCGCGATGTTCAGGGCCGCCGCGTCCGACGGCTCGCGGGCGTTCTTCACCGATGAAACGCCGCTCACGAGTGGCGCCGAGGACAACGGCGGTCTCTACGAATACAACCTCAGCAGCGGCACGCTGGCTGATCTGAGTCCGGATGCCAGTGGCTCGCCGGGCGTCGAGGGCGTCGTCGGCGTCGGCGAAGAAGGGCTGAGCGTGTACTTCGTGGCGAGCGGCGCTCTTGCGTCCGGGGCCCGTCCGGGTGCCAACAACCTGTACCTATCGCGCGGCGGCACCATCACGTTCATCGCTGTTCTGGGTGACGCGGACAGCGGTGACTGGGCGCAGAGCCTCGAAAAGCGCACGGCCCGGGTGACCCCCGACGGCGAATATCTCGTGTTCATGTCGCACGAACCCCTCACGAGCTATGACAACGTCGACGCCAACACCGGCGTGGCTGACACGGAGGTCTTCGAGTATGACGCTGGCAACGGGAGCCTGAGCTGTGCCTCCTGCAACCCCAGCGGCGCACAGCCGGTTGGCTCTGCGGAGGTGCCCACGGGCGTGAGCCCCAGTTACATACCGCGTTACGTCTCCAACGACGGGCAGCGCGTCTTCTTCGACAGCAGCGACGTGCTGGTGCCGTGGGCCACCAACGGCAAGCAGAACGTCTACGAGTACGAGCACGGCGCTGTGTACCCGATCTCCTCTGGGACCGGTGGGGACGACTCCGCGTTGGCCGATGCCGACGCGAACGGCGGCAACGTGTTCTTCACCTCGCGCGCGCCACTTGTGCCTGAAGCCCAGAACGAAAGCTCGAACATGTACGACGCTCGGGTGAACGGGGGTTTCCCCGCCGCGCCGTCACCGCCGGCGTCGTGTGAAGGCGAAGGTTGCCGAGGCCCGTTGGGCGCCCCGCCGACTGCGGTCGGTGTCTCCACCGAAACGGACGTCGTCGCGCCGGAAGACGCCCCAGCGAAGCCCGACTCCCCGTCCCGGTCCGGGCGGCGCGCGGGCAAGAGTAAGACCAAGCGCTCGCGCCGCAGGGCCAGGGCCAAGCGATCGGGCCGTAAGGACGAGGCCGGCCGGCGAGGTCGCGCGAGGCACGCCGCATGACTCCCCGATGTCGATCGAGGTGGCTGTTGGGTGTGTGCGTCGCGCTCGTCGCATGTGCGGCGGCGACGTCGTCGGCGTACGGATCGATCGGTCTCAAGTCGTTCACGATGTCGTTCAACGGAGCGCCCCCAGCCGGGAGCGAACCCGGCACGCTTGGTCCTCCGGACTTGCAGGCCGGCTCGCATCCCTACCAGTTCACGGCCAGCTTCGCGTTCAACACGATCACGAACCCACACGGCCAAGTGACTGTTGAAGAATCCGTCAAGGACATGCAAATCGAGCTTCCCCAAGGGATGGCCGGCAACCCGACGGCGACGCCGCAATGCTCGATGGTGGAATTCGCCAGTGGCGGGCTCCTGGGCAGCGGCGGTTGTCCCGCCGACACCCAGGTGGGCACGATCACGCTCGACGGGGTGACGCTCGATGTGACCCTTCCCATCTTCAATCTCGTGCCCTCCGCCGACGCGGCGGCCCAATTCGGGGTCAACGCGCTTGCCCCAATTGTCATGGATCTTGCGGTCGATGCCGCCCACGGTTACGGCTTTGCGGTGGACCTGCACGACGTCTCGCAGGCGCTGCCGCTCGCCGCCGCCTCGATGACGCTGTGGGGGGTTCCCGCCGAAGCTGGCCACAACCCGTTCCGGGGGAAGTGCCTGAAGTCGAACGGCACCACCGAAGGGGAGTGTCCGAGCGGTGCCCCGGTAGAGCCGCTGCTGACGATGCCGACGTCCTGTGGCGAACCGCTCGCGGCGACGCTTGTCGCTGACTCCTGGGAGAACCCGGGGACGCAGGTTGAAAGGTCGACCACCACGGTGAACGGGACCGTTTCCACCGGACTCTCCGGATGCGACCGGCTGCGCTTCGAACCCACCGTCGCGGTCCAGCCGGAATCCTCCGCGGCTGACTCTCCCACAGGGTTGTCGGTGGGCGTGAGCATTCCCTATCTGGACGAACCGGGGGGGTTGGCCGAGGCCGGCCTGAAGGCGCTCTCGGTTGTGCTGCCGCCTGGCCTCTCGATCAACCCGGCCACCGCCGCCGGCCTGGCCAGCTGCTCC
Organism: uncultured Solirubrobacterales bacterium; assembly: GCA_963821775.1. GTDB lineage: Bacteria > Actinomycetota > Thermoleophilia > Solirubrobacterales > Solirubrobacteraceae > Palsa-744. Next base: position 915,200 of record CAWGFB010000004.1, read on the forward strand.
CCGGCGCAGATCGGACTCGGCACGGATTCCGAACCCAGCTGTCCGGCGGCGTCCAAGGTCGGCGTCATGGAAGTGGAATCGCCGGTGCTGCACACGCCGCTGCACGGCTCCATCTACATCGCCGAACCGCCCCCCGGGCTATTCGCCGGCACGACGTCGGTGTACGTCGCGGGTGTGGGCGATGGCGTGGTCTTCAAGTTGCCCGCTCAGCTCGGCGGCCAACCCGGCGGCGACCAGCTCAGCTTCACGGTGGACAACGTGCCCGAGCTGCCACTCAGCGAGATGCGGTTCGACCTCTTCGGGGGCCCGCGCGCGCCGCTCGCCACGCCGCCGGAGTGCGGAACCTTCAGCACCACCGCGGAGCTGACGCGCTACTCCGCTCCGGAATCCGGCTTGCCGGATACGCAGGCGAGCAGCTTCGCCATCGACGAAGGGTGTGGCGGCGGGTTCGCTCCGTCGCTGACGGGGGGAGCGAGCAACGCGGTGGCCGGCCAGAGCACGGCTTTCACGCTGCGACTGGCACGGAGCGACGGCCAGCAGTACATCCAGAGCTTTGCCGCGACCCTGCCACCCGGTGAGTTGGCCAACCTCAACGCAATCTCCCAGTGCGGCGATGCCGCAGCGCAAGCCGGCACCTGTCCGGCTGCCAGCGAACTGGGCACCTTGGCGGTTGGCGCGGGCGCCGGCCCGGACCCCTACTACCTGAACGGACGGGCTTATCTCACCGGTCCCTACAACGGGGCTCCGTACGGCGTGTCGATAGTGATTCCGGCGTCGGCCGGCCCGTTCGACCTGGGCACCGTCGTCGTGCGGGGCGAGGTCACGTTGAACTTCCTCACCGCGCGCCTCACGATCGTAGCCGGTCCCTTCCCCACCACGTTGGGGGGCATCGCGCTGCGCATCAAAGACGTCAGTCTCACCGTTCGTCCTGGCCTGGTGATCAACCCGACTCAGTGCACGCCGCAGGCGATCGAAGCGGTGGTGGGCTCCGCCGAAGGCGCCACCGTCACCGTTGCGGCGCCCTTCCGGGTGGTGGGCTGCGCTCGTTTGAGGTTTGCTCCGACGATCGCCGCTGCGGCTGAAGCGCCGGCGTCGCGTACAGATGGAGTGGGCATCGGCCTGACGCTCACCTATCCCCGGGGCGTACAGGCCAACACGCGCTCGATCGCGGTGGAACTGCCGGCACAGTTGGGAGCCCGCCTGACGACCATCCAGCACACCTGCCGCGCTAATGAGTTTGCGATCAGCCCGACGCTGTGTCCGCAGGGTGCGCGTGTGGGGAGCGCCGCCGTGCGCAGCACGATCCTGCCTGCGCCGTTGACGGGGTCGATCTATCTGGTCACGGGTCCCGGGCTGCTACCGCGCTTGGCGATGGCCTTGCAGGGCGATGGCGTGACGGTGGAGTTGGAGGGGTCGCTTCATATCGCCAAGACGGGCGTGACGAGCGCGGTGTTCGACGGCATGCCCGACGTGCCGCTGTCGTCGCTCGAGATCGCTCTGCCGCGCGGGCCCCACTCGGCGCTGGGCTCGCGCACGAACATCTGCGTGCACCAGCCCACCCTTGGCTACCTGCTGACCGGTTACAACGGCGCCCGGGTCAAGCACTCCGTGAGGCTGGCGGTGCGCAGCGGCTGCAGCCGCCGGCGGGCGATGGCCGGCGTGAGGCGGGGCGGGCGATGAGGGACGTGGCGCGTGCGGCGGTTGGTGTGAGGCGGGGCCGGGACGCCGCGCGGGCGCGTCACGACGTCGTGACATTTGCGCGGCCACGACACGCAAAGGACGCTCGGTGAGCGCGCGCGAGAACCAAAACGCGAGCCTGATGGTGGACCGCCATGTCGAAGCGGGTCGTGGCGAGGAGCTCGCGTACGTGGCGTCGGACGCTGCGCTGAGCTACGAGGGGCTGCGTGTGCAGGTCAACCGCATGGGCAACCTGCTGCGAGGCCTCGGCGTCGAGCGCAAGCAGCGTGTGCTGATCGCGCTCGACGACACCACGACGTTCCCGGTCGCGTTTCTGGGCGCCATGCGCATCGGCGCCCTGCCGGTGCCCGTCAGCATGGCCGAGAAACGCGAGCGCTTTCGGCACTACCTGGATGACACCGATGCCGCAGCGGTGGTGTGCGAGTCGGGCTGTCTGTCGATCGTGCAGAGCGCAGCGGCCGGCCGCGACGTGCGCTGGCTGGTGCGCGGGGGCGTGGGCGAGGACGGCGTGGAGCTCGCCGACGCGCTGACGGCACAGGAGGGGGAGCTGGCGGTGCGCGCCACCCGTCCCGACGACGTGGCTTTCTGGCTGTACAGCTCGGGCTCGACGGGCGATCCCAAGGCGGTGATGCACCTGCACAGCAGCATCGCGTTCGCGTGCGAGGCGTTCGCGCGGGGTGTGCTGGGCATCGGGGAGCACGACACGATCTTCTCGACCTCGAAGCTGCACCACGCGTACGGGCTCGGCAACAGTCTTTCCTATCCGCTGTACCTCGGTGCTACGGCGATCCTGCTTGACGGTCCCCCCACTCCGGAGCGACTGCTGGGCACGCTGCGCGAGCGACGGCCGACCGTGCTGTTCTCGGTGCCGGCGCTCTACTCGCTGCTGGTGGCCGACGGCGACGCGGGGCAGGCGCTGGCGTCGGTGCGGCTGTGTGTCTCCGCCTCCGCCCCACTGCCGGCGCAGACGCTCCATGCGTGGCGCGAGCGCTTCGGCTTGGAGATCGTGGACGGGATCGGGTCGACCGAGATGTTGACCACCTACTGCTCCAACCGGCCAGGCGAGATCGTCCCCGACACGGCGGGCCGACCGGTGCCGGGGTACGAGCTGCGCCTGGTCGACGAGGGAGGAAGGGTGCTGGAGGGCCCCGCCGTGGGTTCGCTCGAAGTGCGCGGCGACTCACGCGGCGTCTACCGCGGGCGCCGGCGCGCACGGCCGCGCGGGGGGAGCGCCTGGTTGGCGAGCGGCGATCGCTTCGCACGCGACGCCGACGGCACCTACGCGTACGTGGGACGCGACGACGAGATGGTGAAGGTCGCCGGCCTGTGGGTGTCGCCGTTGGATATCGAGCGGACCCTGAGGGAACACCCGGCGGTGGCTGACGTGGGCGTGGTGGGCGTGCGGGTCGACGAGCACGTGCGGATCGCGGCGACGGTGGTGTGCGCGCCGCCTGTCAGCGGTGACGACGACCTGGCGCACACACTGCGCGAGTGGTGCAGGGAGAGGATGCGCGAGTACGAGTACCCCCACATCATCCGATTCGTCGACTCCCTGCCGCGCACGGTCACCGGCAAGCTGCAACGCCTCGAGCTGCGCGAGCTGGTGGCGCGGGAGCTGGGCCGCACGGGCGGGGCGCGGGCGGGGCTGGAGCGCGACGGTGCGATGCTGGAGCTGGTACGCACGGAGGCGGCACAGGTGTTGGGGTATGCGTCGGGGAAGGCGATCGACCAGCGGCGCACCTTCAAGGAGCTCGGGTTCGATTCGGTGGCGGCCGTCGAGCTGCGCAATCGGCTGAGTCTCGCCACGGGGTTGCGGCTCTCCTCGGGGCTGGTTTTCGACCACCCCACACCTCTGGCGGTGGCAGGGTATCTGCGCCTGTGTGCTGAAGGCCTCGAGTACGACCTCGGCGAGGCGCTGCCCGCGCGCGCTCGCGACGACGACCCGATCGCGATCGTGGGAATGGGCTGCCGCTATCCGGGCGCTCGCTCCCCGGAGGAGTTGTGGGAGTTGGTGTATGCGGGCCGCGACGCGATCGGCGAGTTCCCGACCGATCGCGGCTGGGATCTGGAGCGGCTGTACGACCCCGATCCCGACCACCTCGGCACCTCCTACACGCGCGCCGGTGGCTTCCTGCACGATCTGGCCGAGTTCGACGCCGACTTCTTCGGGATCAGCCCGCGCGAGGCGCTGGCGATCGACCCGCAGCAGCGGCTGTTGCTGGAAACGGCGTGGGAGGCGTGTGAGGACGCGGGGATCGCCCCGGAGTCGCTGCGCGGGACCGACACCGGCGTGTTCGTGGGTGTGATGTACCAGGACTACGGCTACGCCGCTAGCGCCGGAGCGCAGGGGGCGGCGGTGGAGGGTTACGCGCTGGTCGGCTCCTCCGGCAGCGTGGCGTCCGGTCGCGTGGCATACGTGCTGGGACTGAAGGGCCCGGCTGTGTCGGTCGACACGGCGTGCTCCTCCTCGCTGGTGGCGCTGCACCTGGCGTGCGGGGCGCTGCGCGCGGGGGAGTGCTCCATGGCGCTGGTGGGCGGTGTGACGGCGATGGCCACGCCGGGTGTGTTCATCGAGTTCAGCCGTCAGCGCGCGCTGTCGCCGGACGGGCGGTGCAAGGCGTTTGCGGCGGGCGCCGACGGCGTGGGCTGGGGAGAGGGCGCGGGAGTGCTGCTGGTCGAGCGCCTCTCAGCGGCCCAACGGCTCGGTCATCGTGTGTTGGCGGTGGTGTGTGGTGGTGCGTTGAATCAGGATGGTGCGAGTAATGGGTTGACGGCGCCGAATGGTCCTTCGCAGCAGCGTGTGATTCGGCAGGCGTTGGCCAATGCGGGGTTGGTGGGTTCGGATGTGGATGTGGTTGAGGCGCATGGGACGGGCACGGCATTGGGTGATCCGATTGAGGCGCAGGCGCTGTTGACGACATATGGGCAGGGGCGGGGGGAGGATACGCCGTTGTGGCTGGGGTCGGTGAAGTCGAATATCGGTCATACGGCTGCAGCGGCGGGTGTGGCGGGTGTGATCAAGATGGTGAAGGCGTTGGAGTATGGGGTGTTGCCGCGGACGTTGCATGTGGATGCGCCTTCGCGTCATGTCGATTGGTCGGCTGGGTCGGTGAGGTTGTTGGAGGAGTCGGTGTCGTGGCCGGTGGGTGAGCGGCCGCGGCGAGCGGCGGTCTCGTCGTTTGGGATCAGTGGTACGAACGCTCATGTGATTTTGGAGGAGGCGCCGGCGGCGCCGGGTTCAGTGGTGGTCGAGGCTCCGCCCACGCCGAGCGACGTTGTGGGTGTGGGTGTGGGTGGTGTTGTGCCGTGGGTGTTGTCGGGTCGTGGGGGGGCGGGTTTGTGTGGTCAGGCTGGGCGGTTGCGGGAGTTTGTGGAGGGGGATGGTGGGTTGGGTGTGGTGGATGTGGGGTGTTCGTTGGTGGGGCGTGGGGTGTTTGGGGATCGGGCGGTGGTGGTGGGGGATGGTCGTGAGGGGTTGTTGGGGGGGTTGGCTGGGTTGGCTGGGGGGGAGTCGGTGGCTGGTGTGGTGCGGGGTGTGGTGGGGGGTGGTGTGGCTGGGGGTGGTGTGGTGTTTGTGTTTCCGGGGCAGGGTTCGCAGTGGGTGGGGATGGCGGTGGGGTTGTTGGATGCTTCGCCTGTGTTTGGGGAGTGGGTGGGTAGGTGTGGGGAGGCGTTGGGGGGGTTGGTGGGGTGGTCGCTTGTGGATGTGTTGCGTGGTGTGGGGGGTGCGCCGGGGTTGGATCGGATTGAGGTGGTGCAGCCGGTGTTGTGGGGTGTGATGGTGTCGTTGGCGGGGTTGTGGGGTGCGTGTGGGGTGGTGCCGGTGGGGGTGGTGGGGCATTCGCAGGGGGAGATCGCGGCGGCGTGTGTGGCGGGTGGGTTGTCGTTGGAGGATGGGGCGCGGCTGGTGGTGGGTCGTAGCCGGGTGTTGGCTGGGTTGGTTGGGCGGGGTGGGATCGTGTCGGTGGGGTTGGGTGTGGATGAGGTGGTGGGGAGGTTGGAGGGGTGGGGTGTGTCGTTGGCGGCGGTGAATGGTCCGTCTTCGGTGACGGTGTCTGGTGGGCTGGTGGCGTTGGAGGGGGTGTTGGCGGAGTGTGAGGGGGAGGGTGTGCGAGCGCGGATGGTGCCGGAGACGGTGGCGTCGCACTCTGCGTGTGTGGAGGGGTTGCGTGAGGAGTTGTTGGAGGTGTGTGCGGGGATCGAGCCGTGTTCGGGGGGGGTGGCGTTTTATTCGACGGTGACGGGTGGGTTGGTGGATATGGCGGGGTTGGATGGGGAGTACTGGTATCGGAATGTGCGTGAGCCGGTGCAGTTCGAGGGGGTTGTGCGGGGGTTGTTGGCGTCGGGTGTGGGGGGGTTTGTGGAGGTCAGTCCGCATCCGGTGTTGACGGTCGGGGTGCAGGAGACGGTCGAGGCTGTCGAGCGCGAGGCGGTCGTGGTCGGCTCGTTGCGTCGCGGCGAGGGAGGCTTGGAGCGGTTTTTGCGGTCGGTGGGGGAGTTGTGGGTTGCTGGTGGGGTGGTGGATTGGGGGCGGGTGTTCGCGGGGTCCGGTGGTGTGCGTGTGGAGCTGCCCACGTACGCGTTTCAACGGGAGCGGTTCTGGCTTTCCTCGGCTGGGGGTGTGGGTGACGTCGCGGCGGCGGGGTTGGCCTCGGCTGAGCACCCGTTGTTGGGTGCGGCGGTGGGGTTGGCCGGTGGGGGGTGTGTGTTCACGGGCCGCCTGTCGCTGGAGAGCCACCCGTGGCTTGCCGATCACGCGGCGCTGGGTGTCGTGCTGCTGCCGGGCACGGCGTTCCTGGAGCTGGTGTTGCACGCCGGTGGCCGGGTGGGGTGCCCGGTCGTGCAGGAGCTGGCACTGGCGGCGCCGTTGGTGTTCAGCGAGGGGCAGGCGGTGCAGGTCCAGGTCGCCGTCGGGGAGCCCGGGGAGCACGGCGAGCGCTCTGTGGAGGTTCACTCCCGTGGGGGGCGCCCCGGCGACCCCCTGCAGGCCGAGGACGGCGGGTGGACACGGCACGCCAGCGGCGTGCTCGCCGAGAGCACCAGTGCAGCCCCCGGCGAGGACGCACACGACGCGGTACACGCACGCGCAGCGGAGCTCGCGGGCGCGTGGCCGCCGCCCGGCGCGAGCGCGGTCGCGGTCGAGGACGCCTACGAGCGCCTGGCCGCCATCGGCCTGGAATACGGCCCAGCCTTCCAAGGCCTACAGGCGGCATGGCGCCACGGTGACGACGTCTACGCAGAAGTCGCCTTGAACGACGAGCAGACCCGGTACGCCGCGTCCTACGGCATCCACCCAGCGCTCCTCGACAGCGCCCTCCACGCGTGGGCGCTGGCGACGCAGGGTGAGCGGGCACCCGGCGGGAGCGAGTCCATCAGGCTGCCGTTCGCGTGGAGTGGCGTGCGGCTGGCCGCCGCAGGCGCGTCCCGTTTGAGGGTGCATCTCTCGCGGGAGAGCGATGTGAGCGGAGCCGCGGAGGATCGTGCCTTCTCGTTGGTGGTGGTGGACGAGCGCGGCGGGCTGGTGGCGTCGGCCGGGTCGCTGGCGATGCGCGAGGCGCCGCCGGGACAGCTCCAGGGCGCCGGAGGATGGGGGAGCTCGTTGTTCGCCGTGGAGTGGGCGCCGATCGAGGTGGCCGAGGGGCAGGCCGTGGACACGGCGGGTGCGCTTGTGGGCGTCGAGTCTTTGGGTGCGGCGTTGGCGGAGCGCAGGGAGCTGCCGGAGGTGGTGGTGCTGGATCTCTCCGACGAGGGCGAGGGAGCTGGAGGCGATGGCTTGCCCGCGATGGCGCGGAGTGTGTTGGATCGGGTGTTGGGCGTGCTGCAGGGGTGGCTGGTCGATGAGCGGCCGGCCGGTTCGCGGCTGATCGTCCTCACCCGCGGTGCGGTGGCAGTGGGATCTGGCGATGGCGTGGATGGTCTGGCTGAGGCGGGAGTGTGGGGCCTGGTGCGCTCGGCGCAGTCGGAGAGCCCGGGGCGGGTGTGGCTCCTCGACGTCGACGGGGAGGAGGCTTCGCGCCAAGCGCTGGGTGATGCGTTGGCGTGCGCGGAGGAGCCGCAACTCGCGATCCGGAGCGGCGAGGTGCTCGCCCCGCGGTTGGCGCGGGTGGGCGAGCAGCACGGAGGCGGGCCGGATGGCGCGTTGGCTGCTCCGGTGGGGACCGGGGCGTGGCGCCTGGCGGCCAGCGGTGGCACGGTCGAGGATCTGGCGGTGGTGGCTGCGCCTGAGGCGATGGCGCCGCTGGGGGTGGGTGAGGTCCGTGTGGGGGTGCGTGCGGCGGGGTTGAACTTCCGCGATGTGCTGATCGCGTTGGGGATGTACCCGGGTACGGCGAATGTGGGTAGCGAGGGCGCGGGTGTGGTGTTGGAGGTTGGCCCGGGGGTCGAGGGGTTGTGTGTGGGGGACCGGGTGATGGGGATGATGCCCGGGTTTGGGCCGGTGGCGGTGACCGATCGCCGTCTGGTGGTGCGGGTGCCGGAGGGCTGGTCGTTCGTGGAGGCGGCGTCGGTCCCGATCGCGTTTTTGACGGCGTACTACGGGTTGGTCGATCTCGCTGGGTTGCGGGGCGGGGAGCGGGTGTTGGTGCATGCCGCGGCGGGCGGGGTGGGCATGGCCGCTGTGCAGCTGGCGAGGGCACTGGGGGCAGAGGTGTTCGGGACGGCGAGTGAGGGGAAGTGGGGTGTGCTGCGGGGGTTGGGGTTGGATGAGTGGCATGTGGCGTCGTCGCGTTCGCTGGAGTTCGGGGAGCGGTTTTTGGAAGAGACGGGTGGGCGTGGTGTGGATGTCGTGTTGAACTCGTTGACGGGGGAGTTCGTGGACGCGTCGCTGGGGTTGTTGGCTGAAGGTGGGCGGTTCGTGGAGATGGGCAAGACGGATATCCGCGACGCCGACGAGGTCGCGACGGAGCGCCCCGGGACTGCCTATCGCGCATTTGAGTTGGGTGACGCCGGTCCCGTTCGTGTTGGTGAGATGTTGGGTGAGTTGGTGGGGTTGTTTGAGGGTGGTGCGTTGGAGTTGTCGCCGGTGCGGGTGTGGGATGTGCGTCGTGCGCGTGAGGCGTTTCGGTTCATGAGCCAGGCGCGGCATGTGGGGAAGATCGTGTTGACGGTGCCGTGTGGGTTGGATGCTGGCCGGTCGGTGTTGGTGACGGGTGGTACGGGTGTGTTGGGTGGGTTGGTGGCGCGGCATTTGGTGTCCGTGCGTGGGGTGCGGAGTGTGGTGTTGGCGAGCCGGCGGGGGTTGGAGGCGCCGGGTGCTGTGGAGTTGCGGGAGGAGTTGGAGGCGGCGGGTGCGCGGGTGAGTGTGGTGGCGTGCGATGTGAGTGATCGGGGGCAGGTGGCGGGGTTGTTGGCGGGGGTGCCGGGGGAGTTTCCGTTGGGCGCGGTCGTGCACGCGGCGGCCGCGTTGGATGATGGTGTGATCGGTTCGCTCACGCCGGAGCGCTTGGATGGGGTGCTCGCTCCGAAGTTGGACGCGGCGTGGCATTTGCACGAGTTGACCAGCGACCTGGATCTGGATGCGTTTGTGTTGTTCTCTTCGGTGGCGGGGACGATGGGCTCGCCGGGGCAGGGGAACTATGCGGCGGCGAACGCGTTCCTGGATGCGTTGGCGGCGTATCGTCGTGCGCGGGGGTTGGCGGGGGTCTCGATCGCGTGGGGGTTGTGGGAGCAGGAGAGCGAGCTGTCCAGCGGCTTGGGCGAGGTGGATCGGGCGCGGATGAAACGCGCTGGCGTGCTTGCGCTCTCCAGCGAGGAGGGCGTGGCGTTGTTCGACCGGGCGTGTGCGGTTGGCGAGCCGCTGCTGATCGGCGCGCGGCTGAATACGGCGGCGAGCCGCGAGCAGGCGGGTGGCGACCCGGTGTCGCCGTTGCTGCGAGGCCTCGTTCGCGCATCTCCGGCGCGCCGTGTGGGGGGTGGTCTGCTGGCGCGGCGTCTGGCCGGCATGGGTGAGGTTGAGCGTGCGGAGGTCGTGTTGGAGTTGGTGCGTGGGGAGGCGGCGGTTGTGTTGGGGCACGCGAGTGGCCGGCTGGTGGAGCCTGGGCGTGCGTTCAAGGATCTCGGGTTCGACTCGTTGACCGCGGTCGAGTTGCGTAATCGTCTGAATGCTGCGACGGGGTTGCGGCTGCCGGCGACTTTGGCGTTTGATCATCCGACCGCGGCGGCGGTCGCGGATGTGGTGTTGGCGGAGATGGTGGGCGCGCGTGAGCTCACGGCGGTGGCGGTGGCTGGGAGGCCTGTGGATGAGCCGGTGGCGATCGTGGGGATGAGTTGCCGGTATCCGGGTGGGGTGGGTTCGGCGGAGGAGTTGTGGGAGCTGGTCGCTGGGGGTGGGGATGCGATCTCGTTGTTCCCGGCTGACCGGGGGTGGGATTTGGAGGGTTTGTATGACCCCGACCCCGACCGTCCGGGCACCTGCTATGCGCGTGAGGGTGGTTTCCTGCCGGACGTCGCGGAGTTCGACGCGGGTTTCTTCGGGATCAGTCCGCGTGAGGCGTTGGCGATGGATCCGCAGCAGCGGCTGTTGCTGGAAGCGTGCTGGGAGGCCCTCGAAGACGCGCGGATCGACCCAGCGATGCTCGGCGCAAGCCAGACAGGTGTGTTCGCGGGGGTGACGCGCGGCGATTATGGGGGGACGTCGAGGTCGCCCGGAGACTTGGAGGGATTTGACCTGACCAGTCTCTCCGAGAGCGTGGCGTCGGGTCGGGTGGCGTATGTGTTGGGGTTGGAGGGTCCGGCGGTGTCGGTGGACACGGCGTGCTCGTCGTCGTTGATGGCGTTGCATCTGGCGTGCGGGGCGCTGCGCGGGGGCGAGTGTTCGCTGGCGCTTGCGGGCGGCGTGATGGTGATGGCGACCCCCAAGGTGTTCGTGGCGATGGCGCGGCAGCGTGGGTTGGCGGTTGATGGGCGGTGTAAGTCGTTTGCGGATGCGGCGGATGGGGCGGGGTTCAGTGAGGGTGTGGGTGTGGTGGTGTTGGAGCGTTTGGTGGATGCGGTGCGTAACGGTCATCGGGTGTTGGCGGTGGTGCGTGGTAGTGCGGTGAATCAGGATGGTGCGAGTAATGGGTTGACGGCGCCGAATGGTCCTTCGCAGCAGCGGGTGATTCGTCAGGCGTTGGCGAATGCGGGGCTCTCGGGGGCTGAGGTGGATGTGGTGGAGGGGCATGGGACGGGGACGGTGTTGGGTGATCCGATTGAGGCGCAGGCGTTGTTGGCGACGTATGGGCAGGGGCGTTCGGGGGGCCGGCCGTTGTGGTTGGGGTCGGTGAAGTCGAATATTGGTCATGCCTCGGCGGCTGCTGGGGTGGCGGGTGTGATCAAGATGGTGAAGGCGTTGGAGCATGGTGTGTTGCCGCGGACGTTGCACGTGGATGAGCCTTCGGGCAAGGTGGATTGGGAGAGTGGCCGGGTGTCGTTGTTGCGGGAGGAGGTGGTGTGGGAGCGGGGTGGGGAGCCGCGTCGTGCGGCGGTGTCGTCGTTTGGGATCAGTGGTACGAATGCGCATGTGATTTTGGAGGAGGCGCCGGTGGTGGGGGGTGCGTTGGTGGCTGTCGGTGCTCCGCGGGTGGACGTCGGCGCGGGCGAGGAGCGCGCGCGGGACGACGCGGCGGGGGACGTCGTTGATGGCGCTGACGTCTCTGTGGGTGTGGGTGGTGTGGGTGGTGTGGTGCCGTGGGTGTTGTCGGGTCGTGGGGGGGCGGGTTTGGTGGGTCAGGCGGTGCGGTTGCGGGAGTTTGTGGAGGGGGATGGTGGGTTGGGTGTGGTGGATGTGGGGGTGTCGTTGGCGGGGCGTGCGGTGTTGGGGGATCGGGCGGTGGTGTTGGGGGATGGTCGGGAGGGGTTGTTGGGGGAGTTGAGTGTGTTGGCTGAGGGTGGGTCGGGGCTGGGTGTGGTGCGGGGGGTGGCTGGTGTTGGGGCTGGTGGTGGTGGGGTGGTGTTTGTGTTTCCTGGGCAGGGTGCGCAGTGGGTGGGGATGGCGGTTGGGTTGTTGGATGCTTCGCCTGTGTTTGGGGAGTGGATGGGTAGGTGTGGGGAGGCGTTGGGGGGGTTGGTGGGGTGGTCGTTGGAGGGTGTGTTGCGGGGTGTGGAGGGTGAGCCGGGGTTGGGGCGGGTGGATGTGGTGCAGCCGGTGTTGTGGGCGGTGGGGGTGTCGTTGGCGGGGTTGTGGGGTGCGTGTGGGGTTGTGCCGGTGGGGGTGGTTGGGCATTCGCAGGGGGAGATCGCGGCGGCGTGTGTGGCGGGTGGGTTGTCGTTGGTGGATGGGGCGCGGGTGGTGGTGGCGCGGAGTCGGGCGTTGGTGGGGTTGTGTGGGCGGGGTGGGATGATGTCGGTGGGGTTGGGTGTGGGGGAGGTTGGGGGTTGGCTTGGGGGTTGGGGTGGCCGGGTGGGTGTGGCGGCGGTGAATGGTCCTTCGTCGGTTGTGGTGTCGGGTGATGTGGAGGCGTTGGAGGGGTTGTTGGGGGAGCTGGTGGGGGGTGGTGTGCGGGCGCGGTTGATCGCGGTGGATTATGCGGCGCATTCTGTGGGTGTGGAGGAGGTGCGGGAGGAGTTGTTGGGGGGGTTGGAGGGGTTGGAGCCGTGTTCGGGGGGGGTGGCGTTTTATTCGTCGGTGACGGGTGGGTTGGTGGATATGGGGGGGTTGGGTGGGGAGTATTGGTATCGGAATTTGCGTGAGCCGGTGCGGTTTGATGAGGCGACGCGTGCGGTGTTGGGGGCTGGTGGTGTGGGGGCGTTTGTGGAGGTCAGTCCGCATCCGGTGTTGACGGTTGGGGTGCAGGAGACGGTCGAGGCTGCTGAGCGTGAGGCGGTGGTGGTGGGTTCGTTGCGCCGCGACGAGGGTGGTCTGGGGCGGTTTTTGCGGTCGGTGGCGGAGTTGTGGGTCGCTGGTGGGGTGGTGGATTGGGGGCGGGTGTTCGCGGGGTCGGGTGGTGTGCGTGTGGGGTTGCCGTCGTATGCGTTTCAGCGGGAGCGGTTCTGGCTTTCCTCGGCTGGGGGTGTGGGTGACGTCGCGGCGATCGGCCAGGCGTCGGCGGGGCACCCGTTGCTGGGCGCGGTCGTCGGGCTGGCCGGGGGTGGGTGTGTGTTCACGGGCCGCCTCTCGTTGGAGAGCCACCCGTGGCTCGCAGACCACGTGATGTTGGGTACGGTGCTGCTCCCGGGCACCGCGCTCCTGGAGCTGGCGTCCTACGCGGGTCGGGAGCTTGGGTGTCCGGTGGTGCGGGAGTTGGTGTTGGAGGCGCCGTTGGTGTTGGGTGAGGACACGGGGGTGCAGGTCCAGGTCTGCGTCGGTGAGTCGGGGGAGCACGGCGCGCGCACGGTCACCATCTACTCACGCACACAGGACTCAGGCAGAAGCGCCGGCAGCACGCCCCACGACGGTCAGGGCAGCGGGTGGACGCTCCACGCCGGCGGGATGCTCGCCGCCGAGGGGCCCGCTGACGCGGCGACCGCCGCCGCGGGTGAGTGGGGTGTGGTGGATGCGCGGGCAGTGGAGCTGGCGGGGGAGTGGCCGCCGCGGGGCGCGGTCGCGGTCGCGGTCGATGACGCGTACGAGCGTCTGGCCGCGATGGGCCTCGAGTATGGCCCGGCTTTCCAGGGTCTGCGAGCCGTGTGGCGGCGCGGGGAGGAGCTCTTCGCGGAGGTCGCCCTGGGCGAGGACCAGGCCGGCCAGGCCCGCTCCTACGGCATGCACCCCGCGCTGCTCGACAGCGCCCTGCACGCATCCGCGCTCGCGACGCTGGAGCGGGACACAGGGCCTGCCAGGCTGGCGTTCGCGTGGAGCGAGGTGCGGCTGGGCGTTGGCGGCGCCAGCCGCCTGCGGGTGCACCTCTCGGCGGGTGCCGGGGGCGGGGATGGCCCCTCGTTGGTCGCGGTGCACGAGAACGGCGCCCTGGCCGTGTCGGTTGGGTCTCTGACGGTGCGCGAGGTCTCACCTGAGCAGCTTCGCGCCGCGGGCCCGCAGCTAGGCGCGCTCTTCCACATCGACTGGATACCCCTGGAGACCCACGCCAGCTGGGCCGCGGACGATCGTGCGCTCTTCAACGCCAGCTCACTGAACGAGGCGCTGACCGAGGGTGGGGAACTGCCTGGCACCGTGGTGCTGGACGCCACCGGCGAGGAGCGGGACACCCCGCAGGGTCTTCCCGCCCAGGCACGGAGCTCGCTCAGCGGGGTGCTGGGCGTGCTGCAGAGGTGGCTGGCAGATGAGCGGCTGGCGAGCTCACGGCTGGTTGTTCTCACTCGCGACGCGGTGGCCGTCGAGGCTGGCGACAGCGTGGACGGTCTGGCGGGCGCAGGGGTGTGGGGCCTGGTGCGCTCAGCCCAGTCGGAGAGCCCGGGAAGGGTGTGGCTCATCGACGTCGACGAGCGGGACGCCTCCGGGGACGCGCTGCGCGCCGCGCTGGCATGTGACGAGGAGCCGCAGACTGGCGATCCGCAACGGCGAGGTTCTGGCGCCCCGGCTGGCGCCCGCCGGGAGTGGGTCTGGTGTGTTGGCCGTCCCGGAGGGCGTTCCGACGTGGCGTGTGACGGCTGGGGGAGGGGGTTCGTTTGAGGACCTGGCGGTGGTGGCTGCGCCTGAGGCGACGGCGCCGCTGGGGGTGGGTGAGGTCCGTGTGGGGGTGCGTGCGGCGGGGTTGAACTTCCGCGATGTGCTGATCGCGTTGGGGATGTACCCGGGCACGGCGAGCCTGGGTAGCGAGGGCGCGGGTGTGGTGTTGGAGGTTGGCCCGGGGGTCGAGGGGTTGTGTGTGGGGGACCGGGTGATGGGGATGATGCCCGGGTTTGGGCCGGTGGCGGTGACCGATCGCCGTCTGGTGGTGCGGGTGCCGGAGGGCTGGTCGTTCGTGGAGGCGGCGTCGGTCCCGGCCGCGTTTTTGACGGCGTACTACGGGTTGGTCGATCTCGCTGGGTTGCGGGGCGGGGAGCGGGTGTTGGTGCATGCTGCTGCGGGCGGGGTGGGCATGGCCGCTGTGCAGCTGGCGAGGGCACTGGGGGCAGAGGTGTTCGGGACGGCGAGTGAGGGGAAGTGGGGTGTGCTGCGGGGGTTGGGGTTGGATGAGTGGCATGTGGCGTCGTCGCGTTCGCTGGAGTTCGGGGAGCGGTTTTTGGAAGAGACGGGTGGGCGTGGTGTGGATGTCGTGTTGAACTCGCTCGCGGGCCAGTTCGTGGATGTCTCGCTGGGGTTGTTGGTGAGTGGTGGGCGGTTTGTGGAGATGGGCAAGACCGATCTCCGCGATCCGGGTGAGGTCGCCGGGGCGCACCTGGGGGTTGCGTATCGGCCTTTGAACCTGCTCGACGTGGAGCCGGCTCGTGTTGGTGAGATGTTGGGTGAGTTGGTGGGGTTGTTTGAGGGTGGTGCGTTGGAGTTGTCGCCGGTGCGGGTGTGGGATGTGCGTCGTGCGCGTGAGGCGTTTCGGTTCATGAGCCAGGCGCGGCATGTGGGGAAGATCGTGTTGACGGTGCCGTGTGGGTTGGATGCTGGCCGGTCGGTGTTGGTGACGGGTGGTACGGGTGTGTTGGGTGGGTTGGTGGCGCGGCATTTGGTGTCCGTGCGTGGGGTGCGGAGTGTGGTGTTGGCGAGCCGGCGGGGGTTGGAGGCGCCGGGTGCTGTGGAGTTGCGGGAGGAGTTGGAGGCGGCGGGTGCGCGGGTGAGTGTGGTGGCGTGCGATGTGGGGGATCGGGGGCAGGTGGAGGGGTTGTTGGCGGGGGTGCCGGGGGAGTTTCCGTTGGGCGCGGTCGTGCACGCGGCGGCCGCGTTGGATGATGGTGTGATCGGTTCGCTCACGCCGGAGCGCTTGGATGGGGTGCTCGCTCCGAAGTTGGACGCGGCGTGGCATTTGCACGAGTTGACCAGCGACCTGGATCTGGATGCGTTTGTGTTGTTCTCTTCGGTGGCGGGGACGATGGGCTCGCCGGGGCAGGGGAACTATGCGGCGGCGAACGCGTTCCTGGATGCGTTGGCGGCGTATCGTCGTGCCCGGGGGTTGGCGGGGGTCTCGATCGCGTGGGGGTTGTGGGAGCAGGAGAGCGAGCTGACGGCGACCATGGGGGAGAGCGGAGTCGCGCGTTTGGCGCGTGGCGGCGTGCTGGGGCTCTCCAGCGAGGAGGGGTTGGCGTTGTTCGATCGCGCGGACGCGGCGGCCGAGGCTCTGCTTGCGGGCATACGGCTGGACGCGGGAGTGCTTGGCGGGCAGGCGCGAGCTGGCTCGTTGCCGGCCCTACTGCGCGGGTTGGTGCGCGCTCCGGGGGCGCGCCGTGTGGGGGGTGGTCTGCTGGCGCGGCGTCTGGCCGGCATGGGTGAGGTTGAGCGTGCGGAGGTCGTGTTGGAGTTGGTGCGTGGGGAGGCGGCGGTTGTGTTGGGGCACGCGAGTGGCCGGCTGGTGGAGCCTGGGCGTGCGTTCAAGGATCTCGGGTTCGACTCGTTGACCGCGGTCGAGTTGCGTAATCGTCTGAATGCTGCGACGGGGTTGCGGCTGCCGGCGACTTTGGCGTTTGATCATCCGACCGCGGCGGCGGTCGCGGATGTGGTGTTGGCGGAGATGGTGGGCGCGCGTGAGCTCGCGGCGGTGGCGGTGGCTGGGAGGCCTGTGGATGAGCCGGTGGCGATCGTGGGGATGAGTTGCCGGTATCCGGGTGGGGTGGGTTCGGCGGAGGAGTTGTGGGAGCTGGTCGCTGGGGGTGGGGATGCGATCTCGTTGTTCCCGGCTGACCGGGGGTGGGATTTGGAGGGTTTGTATGACCCCGACCCCGACCGTGCCGGGTGCAGCTATGTGCGTGAGGGTGGTTTCCTGGCGGACGTCGCGGAGTTCGACGCGGGTTTCTTCGGGATCAGTCCGCGTGAGGCGTTGGCGATGGATCCGCAGCAGCGGCTGTTGCTGGAAGCGTGCTGGGAGGCCCTCGAAGACGCGCGGATCGACCCCGCCACACTCGCCGGCAGTCAAACAGGTGTATTCGCAGGAGTCGTCGCGAACGAGTACGGGTTCGGCGCCGTCGATGGGACGTCGAACGGCGGCGGCCTGGAAGGCTTCGGCGTGACGGGTCTCTCCGCGAGCGTGGCGTCGGGTCGGGTGGCGTATGTGTTGGGGTTGGAGGGTCCGGCGGTGTCGGTGGACACGGCGTGCTCGTCGTCGTTGATGGCGTTGCATCTGGCGTGCGGGGCGCTGCGCGGGGGCGAGTGTTCGCTGGCGCTTGCGGGCGGCGTGATGGTGATGGCGACCCCCAAGGTGTTCGTGGGACTAGCGCGGCAGCGTGGGTTGGCGGTTGATGGGCGGTGTAAGTCGTTTGCGGATGCGGCGGATGGGGCGGGGTTCAGTGAGGGTGTGGGTGTGGTGGTGTTGGAGCGTTTGGTGGATGCGGTGCGTAACGGTCATCGGGTGTTGGCGGTGGTGCGTGGTAGTGCGGTGAATCAGGATGGTGCGAGTAATGGGTTGACGGCGCCGAATGGTCCTTCGCAGCAGCGGGTGATTCGTCAGGCGTTGGCGAATGCGGGGCTCTCGGCGGCTGAGGTGGATGTGGTGGAGGGGCATGGGACGGGGACGGTGTTGGGTGATCCGATTGAGGCGCAGGCGTTGTTGGCGACGTATGGGCAGGGGCGTTCGGGGGGCCGGCCGTTGTGGTTGGGGTCGGTGAAGTCGAATATTGGTCATGCCTCGGCGGCTGCTGGGGTGGCGGGTGTGATCAAGATGGTGAAGGCGTTGGAGCATGGTGTGTTGCCGCGGACGTTGCACGTGGATGAGCCTTCGGGCAAGGTGGATTGGGAGAGTGGCCGGGTGTCGTTGTTGCGGGAGGAGGTGGTGTGGGAGCGGGGTGGGGAGCCGCGTCGTGCGGCGGTCTCGTCGTTTGGGATCAGTGGTACGAACGCGCATGTGATTTTGGAGGAGGCGCCGGCGGCGCCGGGTTCAGTGGTGGTCGAGGCTCCGCCCACGCCGAGCGACGTTGTGGGTGTGGGTGTGGGTGGTGTTGTGCCGTGGGTGTTGTCGGGTCGTGGGGGGGCGGGTTTGTGTGGTCAGGCTGGGCGGTTGCGGGAGTTTGTGGAGGGGGATGGTGGGTTGGGTGTGGTGGATGTGGGGTGTTCGTTGGTGGGGCGTGGGGTGTTTGGGGATCGGGCGGTGGTGGTGGGGGATGGTCGTGAGGGGTTGTTGGGGGGGTTGGCTGGGTTGGCTGGGGGGGAGTCGGTGGCTGGTGTGGTGCGGGGTGTGGTGGGGGGTGGTGTGGCTGGGGGTGGTGTGGTGTTTGTGTTTCCGGGGCAGGGTTCGCAGTGGGTGGGGATGGCGGTGGGGTTGTTGGATGCTTCGCCTGTGTTTGGGGAGTGGGTGGGTAGGTGTGGGGAGGCGTTGGGGGGGTTGGTGGGGTGGTCGCTTGTGGATGTGTTGCGTGGTGTGGGGGGTGCGCCGGGGTTGGATCGGATTGAGGTGGTGCAGCCGGTGTTGTGGGGTGTGATGGTGTCGTTGGCGGGGTTGTGGGGTGCGTGTGGGGTGGTGCCGGTGGGGGTGGTGGGGCATTCGCAGGGGGAGATCGCGGCGGCGTGTGTGGCGGGTGGGTTGTCGTTGGAGGATGGGGCGCGGCTGGTGGTGGGTCGTAGCCGGGTGTTGGCTGGGTTGGTTGGGCGGGGTGGGATCGTGTCGGTGGGGTTGGGTGTGGATGAGGTGGTGGGGAGGTTGGAGGGGTGGGGTGTGTCGTTGGCGGCGGTGAATGGTCCGTCTTCGGTGACGGTGTCTGGTGGGCTGGTGGCGTTGGAGGGGGTGTTGGCGGAGTGTGAGGGGGAGGGTGTGCGAGCGCGGATGGTGCCGGAGACGGTGGCGTCGCACTCTGCGTGTGTGGAGGGGTTGCGTGAGGAGTTGTTGGAGGTGTGTGCGGGGATCGAGCCGTGTTCGGGGGGGGTGGCGTTTTATTCGACGGTGACGGGTGGGTTGGTGGATATGGCGGGGTTGGATGGGGAGTACTGGTATCGGAATGTGCGTGAGCCGGTGCAGTTCGAGGGGGTTGTGCGGGGGTTGTTGGCGTCGGGTGTGGGGGGGTTTGTGGAGGTCAGTCCGCATCCGGTGTTGACGGTCGGGGTGCAGGAGACGGTCGAGGCTGTCGAGCGCGAGGCGGTCGTGGTCGGCTCGTTGCGTCGCGGCGAGGGAGGCTTGGAGCGGTTTTTGCGGTCGGTGGGGGAGTTGTGGGTTGCTGGTGGGGTGGTGGATTGGGGGCGGGTGTTCGCGGGGTCCGGTGGTGTGCGTGTGGAGCTGCCCACGTACGCGTTTCAACGGGAGCGGTTCTGGCTTTCCTCGGCTGGGGGTGTGGGTGACGTCGCGGCGGCGGGGTTGGCCTCGGCTGAGCACCCGTTGTTGGGTGCGGCGGTGGGGTTGGCCGGTGGGGGGTGTGTGTTCACGGGCCGCCTGTCGCTGGAGAGCCACCCGTGGCTTGCCGATCACGCGGCGCTGGGTGTCGTGCTGCTGCCGGGCACGGCGTTCCTGGAGCTGGTGTTGCACGCCGGTGGCCGGGTGGGGTGCCCGGTCGTGCAGGAGCTGGCACTGGCGGCGCCGTTGGTGTTCAGCGAGGGGCAGGCGGTGCAGGTCCAGGTCGCCGTCGGGGAGCCCGGGGAGCACGGCGAGCGCTCTGTGGAGGTTCACTCCCGTGGGGGGCGCCCCGGCGACCCCCTGCAGGCCGAGGACGGCGGGTGGACACGGCACGCCAGCGGCGTGCTCGCCGAGAGCACCAGTGCAGCCCCCGGCGAGGACGCACACGACGCGGTACACGCACGCGCAGCGGAGCTCGCGGGCGCGTGGCCGCCGCCCGGCGCGAGCGCGGTCGCGGTCGAGGACGCCTACGAGCGCCTGGCCGCCATCGGCCTGGAATACGGCCCAGCCTTCCAAGGCCTACAGGCGGCATGGCGCCACGGTGACGACGTCTACGCAGAAGTGGGGTTGAGCGAGGGAGTGGTGGGGATCGGTCAGGAAGGGTCGTTTGGCGTGCATCCTGCGCTCCTCGACAGCGCCCTGCACCCGTGGGCGTTGGCGATGTTGGATGAGGAGGCGCCCGGTGGATATGGACAGGGCGTCGAGCTGCCGTTCGCGTGGAGCGGCGTGCGGCTGGGCGAGGTGAGCGCCTCGTCGTTGCGGGTTTGTTTGTCGCAAGGGGCTGAGGATTCTTCATTGTCGTTGGTGGCGGTGGACGAGGCTGGCGAGCTGGTGGTGTCGGTGGGGTCGTTGGCTATGCGTGGGATTGCACCGGAGCAGCTTCGTGGTGCTGCCAGGCGGGGCGATTCGTTGTTTGTGGTGGATTGGGCTCCGGTGGAGGTTGGTGGGGGTGTTGTGGAGGAGGGCGCATTCTTCGATGTGGATGGGTTGGCTGGGCTGTTGGAAGAGGGTGGGGCGTTGCCGAACACGGTGGTCTTGGATGTGACTCGCAAAGATCGGGGCACCGGGGATGGGCTTCCTGGTTGTTTGCGGGGTTTGCTTGGCGGGGTGTTGAGTGTGTTGCAGGGGTGGCTTGCCGATGAGCGGCTGCTGGGTTCGCGGCTGGTCGTCCTGACTCGCGGTGCGGTGACGGTGGGGGCTGGAGATGGTGTGGATGGTCTGGCGGGGGCCGGGGTGTGGGGATTGGTGCGCTCGGCGCAGTCGGAGAGCCCGGGGAGGATGTGGCTGGTCGATGTGGATGAGGAGGAGGCGTCGTGGGATGTGTTGGGTGGTGTGTTGGGGTGCGAGGAGGAGCCGCAGTTGGCCGTTCGGGGTGGTCGGATGCTGGTGCCGCGGCTGGCGCGGCTACCGGTGAGGGGGGCGCAGGGTGTGGAGGGTAGAGAGGGTGTGGGAGATGTCTTCGATCGTGGCCGGTCGGTGTTGGTGACGGGTGGTACGGGTGTGTTGGGTGGGTTGGTGGCGCGGCATTTGGTGTGTGAGCATGGGGTGCGCAGTGTGGTGTTGGCGAGCCGACGGGGGCCGCGGGCACCGGGTGCGGTGCAGCTGCGGGAGGAGTTGGAGGCGCAGGGTGCGCGGGTGAGTGTGGTGGCGTGTGATGTGAGTGACCGGGGGCAGTTGGAGGAGTTGTTGGCGGGGGTGCCGGTGGAGTTTCCGTTGGGTGCGGTCGTGCACGCGGCGGCGGTGTTGGATGATGGTGTGATCGGCTCGCTTGCGCAGGAGCGTTTGGATGGGGTGTTGGGCGCAAAGGCGGACGCGGCGTGGCATCTGCACGAGTTGACCAGCGACTTGGATCTGGATGCGTTTGTGTTGTTCTCTTCCGGGGCGGGGACGATGGGCTCGCCGGGGCAGGGCAACTACGCGGCGGCGAATGCGTTTCTGGATGGGTTGGCGGCGTATCGTCGTGCGCGGGGGTTGGCGGGGGTCTCGATTGCGTGGGGGTCGTGGGAGCAGGAGAGCGAGCTGTTCAGCGGGTTGAGCGAGGTTGATCGGGTGCGGATGAAACGCGCTGGCATGCTTGCGCTCTCCAGCGAGGAGGGGCTGGCGTTGTTTGATCGGGCGTGCGCCTCGGCGGAGTCCTTGCTGGTGGGGATGCGCCTTGATGTGGGGGTGCTTGGTGGGCAGGCGCGGGCGGGGTTGTTGCCGGTGTTGTTGCGTGGGTTGGTGCGCGCTCCGGTGGCGCGGCGTGTGGGGGGTGGTCTGGCGCGGCGGTTGGCTGGTATGGGTGAGGTCGAGCGCGCGGAGATCGTGTTGGAGTTGGTGCGTAGTGAGGCGGCGGCGGTGTTGGGGCACGCGAGCAGCCGGCTGGTGGAGCCGGAACGCGCGTTCAAGGATCTCGGGTTCGACTCGTTGACCGCGGTCGAGCTGCGAAACCACTTGAACGCGGCGACCGGTCTGCGACTGCCCGCGACCCTGGTCTTCGACCACCCCACACCCGCCCACATCGCCAACTACATACAGGACCGGCTCGGCGGCGCCGACCCGTCCCTCGAGCGCGAGTCCGGTGAGGCGGAGGTCAGAGCGGCGCTGAGCGCCATTCCTCTCGCGCGTCTGCGCGAGACCGGCCTGCTGGGCATCTTGCTGCAACTTGCCGACTCCGACGGCGCGGTTCTCCCACCGACCTCTACGGCAGGCGAGCCTGATGCGATCGACGCGATGGACGCCGAGACCCTCATCCACAGCGTGCTGGGCCGCGAGGTCGAGAGCGCGCCATGAGCACGTCCGACACCCAGTTGATCGAGGCGCTGCGGGCGTCGGTCAAGGAGAGCAGGCGGCTGCGTCAGGAAAATCGACTGCTGCTGGCTGCGACGCGGGAGCCGGTGGCGATCGTGGGGATGAGTTGCCGTTATCCCGGCGGGGTGGGCTCCGCAGAGGAGCTGTGGGAGCTGATCGCCGGGGGCCGGGATGCGATCTCGCCGTTTCCGGCTGACCGGGGGTGGGATCTGGAGGGTCTGTACGACCCCGACCCCGATCGCCTCGGTACCTGCTACGTCCGCGAGGGTGGTTTCCTGCCGGGTGCCGCCGAGTTCGACGCCGGTTTCTTCGGGATCAGCCCGCGGGAGGCGCTGGCGATGGATCCCCAGCAGCGGTTGTTGTTGGAAGCGTGCTGGGAGGCGCTCGAAGACGCGTGGATCGACCCGGCGACGCTCGCCGGCAGTCAGACGGGGGTGTTCGCGGGTGTGATGGGCAGCGCCTATGAAGTGATGTTGGGGTCGGTGCCCGGTGATTTGGAGGGGTACATCGGGACGGGCGTGTCGGGGAGCGTGGTGTCCGGTCGTGTGGCGTATGAGCTTGGCCTGGAGGGTCCGGCGGTGTCGGTGGACACGGCGTGCTCCGCGTCGCTGGTGGCGCTGCACCTGGCGTGCGGAGCGCTGCGCGCGGGCGAGTGCTCGCTGGCACTGGCCAGCGGGGTAACGGTGATCGCGTCGCCCAAGGTGTTCGTGGAACTCTCGCGCCAGCGTGGCCTGGCGGTGGATGGACGGTGCAAGTCCTTCGCGGAGGCGGCGGATGGGACCGGGTGCAGCGAGGGTGTGGGTGTGGTGGTGTTGGAGCGTCTAGCGGATGCCCAGCGCTACGGCCATCGGGTGCTGGCGGTGGTGCGGGGCAGCGCGGTGAACCAGGATGGTGCGAGCAACGGGTTGACGGCGCCGAACGGTCCTTCGCAGCAGCGGGTGATCCGTCAGGCGTTGGCGAATGCGGGGCTCTCGGGGGCTGAGGTGGACGTGGTCGAGGCGCATGGGACGGGCACGGTGTTGGGCGACCCGATCGAGGCGCAGGCGGTGCTGGCGACCTATGGGCAGGAGCGTCCGGAGGGCCGGCCGCTGTGGCTGGGGTCGATCAAGTCGAATATCGGCCATGGGCAGGCGGCTGCCGGTGTGGCGGGCGTGATCAAGATGGTGAAGGCGCTCGAGCACGGCGTGCTGCCGCGGACGTTGCACGTGGACGAGCCTTCCAGCAAGGTGGATTGGGAGAGTGGCCGGGTGTCGTTGTTGCGGGAGGAGATGGTGTGGGAGCGGGGTGGGGAGCCGCGTCGTGCGGCGGTGTCGTCGTTTGGGATCAGTGGTACGAATGCGCATGTGATTTTGGAGGAGGCGCCGGTGGTGGGGGGTGCGTTGGTGGCTGTCGGTGCTCCGCGGGTGGACGTCGGCGCGGGCGAGGAGCGCGCGCGGGACGACGCGGCGGGGGACGTCGTTGATGGCGCTGACGTCTCTGTGGGTGTGGGTGGTGTGGGTGGTGTGGTGCCGTGGGTGTTGTCGGGTCGTGGGGGGGCGGGTTTGGTGGGTCAGGCGGTGCGGTTGCGGGAGTTTGTGGAGGGGGATGGTGGGTTGGGTGTGGTGGATGTGGGGGTGTCGTTGGCGGGGCGTGCGGTGTTGGGGGATCGGGCGGTGGTGTTGGGGGATGGTCGGGAGGGGTTGTTGGGGGAGTTGAGTGTGTTGGCTGAGGGTGGGTCGGGGCTGGGTGTGGTGCGGGGGGTGGCTGGTGTTGGGGCTGGTGGTGGTGGGGTGGTGTTTGTGTTTCCTGGGCAGGGTGCGCAGTGGGTGGGGATGGCGGTTGGGTTGTTGGATGCTTCGCCTGTGTTTGGGGAGTGGATGGGTAGGTGTGGGGAGGCGTTGGGGGGGTTGGTGGGGTGGTCGTTGGAGGGTGTGTTGCGGGGTGTGGAGGGTGAGCCGGGGTTGGGGCGGGTGGATGTGGTGCAGCCGGTGTTGTGGGCGGTGGGGGTGTCGTTGGCGGGGTTGTGGGGTGCGTGTGGGGTTGTGCCGGTGGGGGTGGTTGGGCATTCGCAGGGGGAGATCGCGGCGGCGTGTGTGGCGGGTGGGTTGTCGTTGGTGGATGGGGCGCGGGTGGTGGTGGCGCGGAGTCGGGCGTTGGTGGGGTTGTGTGGGCGGGGTGGGATGATGTCGGTGGGGTTGGGTGTGGGGGAGGTTGGGGGTTGGCTTGGGGGTTGGGGTGGCCGGGTGGGTGTGGCGGCGGTGAATGGTCCTTCGTCGGTTGTGGTGTCGGGTGATGTGGAGGCGTTGGAGGGGTTGTTGGGGGAATGGTGGGGGGTGGTGTGCGGGCGCGGTTGATCGCGGTGGATTATGCGGCGCATTCTGTGGGTGTGGAGGAGGTGCGGGAGGAGTTGTTGGGGGGGTTGGAGGGGTTGGAGCCGTGTTCGGGGGGGGTGGCGTTTTATTCGTCGGTGACGGGTGGGTTGGTGGATATGGGGGGGTTGGGTGGGGAGTATTGGTATCGGAATTTGCGTGAGCCGGTGCGGTTTGATGAGGCGACGCGTGCGGTGTTGGGGGCTGGTGGTGTGGGGGCGTTTGTGGAGGTCAGTCCGCATCCGGTGTTGACGGTTGGGGTGCAGGAGACGGTCGAGGCTGCTGAGCGTGAGGCGGTCGTTGCTGGTGCTGAGGGGTCGTCTGGTGATGTTGGTGTTGCTGGTGGAGGGTCGGGTGTGGCGGTGGTCGGCTCGCTGCGCCGCGACGACGGTGGTCTGGGGCGGTTTCTGCGGTCGGTGGCGGAGTTGTGGGTCGCTGGTGGGGTGGTGGATTGGCAGCGGGTGTTCGCGGGGTCGGGCGGTGTGCGTGTGGGGTTGCCGTCGTATGCGTTTCAACGCGAGCGGTTCTGGCTTAAGATGGGCGGCGGCGTCGGAGATGTGTCGGCGGCTGGGCTGGCGCGAGCCAATCATCCGCTGCTGGGCGCGGTCGTCGGGTTGGCCGGCGGGGGGTGCGTGTGCACGGGTCGCCTGTCGTTGGAGAGCCACCCGTGGCTCGCGGATCACGCGGTGAGGGGTGTGGTGTTGCTGCCGGGCACCGCGTTCTTGGAGCTTGCGCTGCACGCCGGCCGGCGGGTGGGGTGCCCCCTCGTGCGGGAGCTTGCGCTGCACGCTCCGCTGGTGCTGGATGGGGGCGCGGGGGTGCAGGTCCAGCTCGTCATCGGGCGGCCCGGCGAGAGCGGGGAGCGCCCGGTCGCTGTCTACTCGCGTCCCGAGAGCTCCAGCCGCAGCGGCGCGCTGGACTACGAAGAGGACTCGGACGGCGAGTGGACGCGCCACGCCGAGGGCACACTGGCGTTGGAGGGGGATGCCGGCGGGGGGTGGGGTGTGGCGGACGCGTGCGCGGTCGAGCTCGCCGGGGAGTGGCCACCGCCGGGCGCGACCCCGGTCGCGATCGATGGCGCATACGAGCGCCTGGCCGACATGGGCCTCGAATATGGCCCGGCGTTCCAGGGGTTGCGGGGAGCGTGGCGGCGCGGCCAGGAGGTCTTCGCAGAGGTCGGGCTGGGCGAGGAGCTGGCAGGGGTCAGTCGGGGAGGGACGTTCGGCGTGCACCCCGCACTGCTCGACAGCGCCGTGCATGCCTGGGGGCTGACGATGTTGGATGAGGAGGCGGCGGGTGGGGATGGGCAGGGCGTCAGGTTGCCGTTCGTGTGGGGTGGGGTGCGGCTGGGCGTCGGCGGCGCGTCCCGTTTGCGTGTTCATCTCCTGGCACAGGACGGGGAGAGCGGATCCCAGAGCAACGGCTCCCTGTCGTTGGTGGCGGTGGGTGAGGGTGGCGAGTTGGCGGTGTCGGTGGGGTCGTTGGCTGTGCGCGAGGTCTCGCCGGAGCAGCTTCGCGGCGGTGGCCGGGACAGGGATTCGCTGTTCGCGGTGGAGTGGGTGCCTGTCGAGGTCGACGGCCGGGCGGTTGTGGACGAGGGTGCGTTCTTCGGCGTGGCCTCGTTGAGTGGGGCGTTGGCGGAGGGCGTGGAGCTGCCGGAGGTGGTGGTCCTGGATCTGACCGGCGAGTGCGCTGGTCCATGGGAGGGCGATCTGCCTGGCGCGGCGCGCGGTGTGACCGGTGGGACGTTGGGCGTGTTGCAGGGGTGGTTGGTCGATGGGCGGCTGGTGGGCTCGCGGCTGGTCGTTCTGACCAGCGGTGCTGTGGCGGCGGGGCCCGGGGATGGTGTGGGCGGCCTGGCCGGTGCGGGTGTGTGGGGTCTGGTGCGTTCGGCGCAGGCGGAGAGCCCAGAGAGAGTGTGGCTTGTGGATCTGGATGGGGAGGAGTCGTCGCGGAGGGTGTTGGGTGGTGCTCTGGCGTGTGAGGGCGAGCAGCAGCTTGGCGATCCGCGGGGGCGAGGTCCTGGCGCCGCGGCTGGCGCGGGCGCCCGGTGAGGAGGCGCGTGGCGCGGAGGGGGCGGGGGTCCTCGATCCCGGGCGGTCGGTGCTGGTGACGGGGGGCACCGGTGTCCTGGGTGGCTTGGTGGCGCGGCATCTGGTGGCCGAGCACGGGGTCCGCAGCGTGGTGTTGGCGAGCCGACGGGGGCTGGACGCCCCAGGTGCCGCGGAGCTGCGGGATGAGCTCGAGCAGCTCGGCGCCAGGGTGGTCGTGGTCGCCTGTGACGTGAGCGACCGCGAGCAGGTGGTGAGGTTGTTGGCGGAGGTGCCGGAGGAGCTCCCGCTGGGTGCGGTCGTACACACCGCGGCGGTGTTGGACGACGGCGTGATCGGCTCGCTCTCCCCCGCGCGTCTGGAGGGGGTGCTGGCCGCGAAGGCCGACGCGGCGTGGCATCTGCACGAGTTGACGCGGGACATGGAGCTGGACGCGTTCGTGCTGTTCTCCTCGGGTGCGGGAGTGGTGGGCGCACCGGGGCAGGGCAACTACGCGGCCGCCAACGCATTGCTGGATGCGTTGGCGGCGCACCGTCGTGCGCGGGGCCTGGCGGGGGTCTCGATCGCGTGGGGGTTGTGGGAGCCGGAGAGCGGACTGACGGGTGGCTTGGGCGAGGTGGATCGCGCGCGGCTGAGACGCGCTGGCGTGCTTGGGCTCTCCAGCGGGGAGGGGCTGGCGTTGTTCGACCGGGCGTGTGCGTCGGGTGAGCCCTTGCTCGTGGGGATGCGGCTCGATGTGGGGGTGTTGCGTGGGCAGGCGCGGGCTGGGCTGCTGCCGAGGTTGTGGCGTGGTCTGGTACGCGCCCCCGTGGCGCGGCACGCGGGGGGTGGCCTGCTGGCGCGGCGGTTGGCTGGCGTCGGTGAGGCTGAGCGCGCGGAGGTCGTATTGGAGCTGGTGCGTGGGGAGGCGGCGGCGGTGTTGGGACATGCGAGCGGCCGGCTGGTGGAGCCTGGGCGTGCGTTCAAGGATCTCGGGTTCGACTCGTTGACGGCCGTCGAATTGCGCAACCGGCTGGACGCCGCGACGGGGCTGCGGCTGCCGGCGACGCTGGTGTTCGATCACCCCACGCCCACGTCGGTCGCGGAGCTGGTGCTGGCGGAGATGATGGGCGTTCGACGCAAGCTCACGGGGGTGGCGCTGGTGGCGAGGCCTGTGGATGAGCCGGTGGCGATCGTGGGGATGAGTTGCCGGTATCCGGGTGGGGTGGGTTCGGCGGAGGAGTTGTGGGAGCTGGTCGCTGGGGGTGGGGATGCGATCTCGTTGTTCCCGGCTGACCGGGGGTGGGATTTGGAGGGTTTGTATGACCCCGACCCCGACCGTGCCGGGTGCAGCTATGTGCGTGAGGGTGGTTTCCTGGCGGACGTCGCGGAGTTCGACGCGGGTTTCTTCGGGATCAGTCCGCGTGAGGCGTTGGCGATGGATCCGCAGCAGCGGCTGTTGCTGGAAGCGTGCTGGGAGGCCCTCGAAGACGCATGGATCGACCCCGCCACACTCGCCGGCAGTCAAACAGGCGTATTCGCAGGCGTGATGCGCGGCGACTATGGGCCGGCGACGGTGTGGTCGATGTCCGGCGATCTGGAGGGATACCTGGGACCGGGCACGGAGGGAAGCGTGGCGTCGGGTCGGGTGGCGTATGTGTTGGGGTTGGAGGGTCCGGCGGTGTCGGTGGACACGGCGTGCTCGTCGTCGTTGATGGCGTTGCATCTGGCGTGCGGGGCGCTGCGCGGGGGCGAGTGTTCGCTGGCGCTTGCGGGCGGCGTGATGGTGATGGCGACCCCCAAGGCGTTCGTGGCGATGGCGCGGCAGCGTGGGTTGGCGGTTGATGGGCGGTGTAAGTCGTTTGCGGATGCGGCGGATGGGGCGGGGTTCAGTGAGGGTGTGGGTGTGGTGGTGTTGGAGCGTTTGGTGGATGCGGTGCGTAACGGTCATCGGGTGTTGGCGGTGGTGCGTGGTAGTGCGGTGAATCAGGATGGTGCGAGTAATGGGTTGACGGCGCCGAATGGTCCTTCGCAGCAGCGGGTGATTCGTCAGGCGTTGGCGAATGCGGGGCTCTCGGCGGCTGAGGTGGATGTGGTGGAGGGGCATGGGACGGGGACGGTGTTGGGTGATCCGATTGAGGCGCAGGCGTTGTTGGCGACGTATGGGCAGGGGCGTTCGGGGGGCCGGCCGTTGTGGTTGGGGTCGGTGAAGTCGAATATTGGTCATGCCTCGGCGGCTGCTGGGGTGGCGGGTGTGATCAAGATGGTGAAGGCGTTGGAGCATGGTGTGTTGCCGCGGACGTTGCACGTGGATGAGCCTTCGGGCAAGGTGGATTGGGAGAGTGGCCGGGTGTCGTTGTTGCGGGAGGAGGTGGTGTGGGAGCGGGGTGGGGAACCCGCGTCGTGCGGCGGTCTCGTCGTTTGGGATCAGTGGTACGAACGCGCATGTGATTTTGGAGGAGGCGCCGGCGGCGCCGGGTTCAGTGGTGGTCGAGGCTCCGCCCACGCCGAGCGACGTTGTGGGTGTGGGTGTGGGTGGTGTTGTGCCGTGGGTGTTGTCGGGTCGTGGGGGGGCGGGTTTGTGTGGTCAGGCTGGGCGGTTGCGGGAGTTTGTGGAGGGGGATGGTGGGTTGGGTGTGGTGGATGTGGGGTGTTCGTTGGTGGGGCGTGGGGTGTTTGGGGATCGGGCGGTGGTGGTGGGGGATGGTCGTGAGGGGTTGTTGGGGGGGTTGGCTGGGTTGGCTGGGGGGGAGTCGGTGGCTGGTGTGGTGCGGGGTGTGGTGGGGGGTGGTGTGGCTGGGGGTGGTGTGGTGTTTGTGTTTCCGGGGCAGGGTTCGCAGTGGGTGGGGATGGCGGTGGGGTTGTTGGATGCTTCGCCTGTGTTTGGGGAGTGGGTGGGTAGGTGTGGGGAGGCGTTGGGGGGGTTGGTGGGGTGGTCGCTTGTGGATGTGTTGCGTGGTGTGGGGGGTGCGCCGGGGTTGGATCGGATTGAGGTGGTGCAGCCGGTGTTGTGGGGTGTGATGGTGTCGTTGGCGGGGTTGTGGGGTGCGTGTGGTGTGGTGCCGGTGGGGGTGGTGGGGCATTCGCAGGGGGAGATCGCGGCGGCGTGTGTGGCGGGTGGGTTGTCGTTGGAGGATGGGGCGCGGCTGGTGGTGGGTCGTAGCCGGGTGTTGGCTGGGTTGGTTGGGCGGGGTGGGATCGTGTCGGTGGGGTTGGGTGTGGATGAGGTGGTGGGGAGGTTGGAGGGGTGGGGTGTGTCGTTGGCGGCGGTGAATGGTCCGTCTTCGGTGACGGTGTCTGGTGGGCTGGTGGCGTTGGAGGGGGTGTTGGCGGAGTGTGAGGGGGAGGGTGTGCGAGCGCGGATGGTGCCGGAGACGGTGGCGTCGCACTCTGCGTGTGTGGAGGGGTTGCGTGAGGAGTTGTTGGAGGTGTGTGCGGGGATCGAGCCGTGTTCGGGGGGGGTGGCGTTTTATTCGACGGTGACGGGTGGGTTGGTGGATATGGCGGGGTTGGATGGGGAGTACTGGTATCGGAATGTGCGTGAGCCGGTGCAGTTCGAGGGGGTTGTGCGGGGGTTGTTGGCGTCGGGTGTGGGGGGGTTTGTGGAGGTCAGTCCGCATCCGGTGTTGACGGTCGGGGTGCAGGAGACGGTCGAGGCTGTCGAGCGCGAGGCGGTCGTGGTCGGCTCGTTGCGTCGCGGCGAGGGAGGCTTGGAGCGGTTTTTGCGGTCGGTGGGGGAGTTGTGGGTTGCTGGTGGGGTGGTGGATTGGGGGCGGGTGTTCGCGGGGTCCGGTGGTGTGCGTGTGGAGCTGCCCACGTACGCGTTTCAACGGGAGCGGTTCTGGCTTTCCTCGGCTGGGGGTGTGGGTGACGTCGCGGCGGCGGGGTTGGCCTCGGCTGAGCACCCGTTGTTGGGTGCGGCGGTGGGGTTGGCCGGTGGGGGGTGTGTGTTCACGGGCCGCCTGTCGCTGGAGAGCCACCCGTGGCTTGCCGATCACGCGGCGCTGGGTGTCGTGCTGCTGCCGGGCACGGCGTTCCTGGAGCTGGTGTTGCACGCCGGTGGCCGGGTGGGGTGCCCGGTCGTGCAGGAGCTGGCACTGGCGGCGCCGTTGGTGTTCAGCGAGGGGCAGGCGGTGCAGGTCCAGGTCGCCGTCGGGGAGCCCGGGGAGCACGGCGAGCGCTCTGTGGAGGTTCACTCCCGTGGGGGGCGCCCCGGCGACCCCCTGCAGGCCGAGGACGGCGGGTGGACACGGCACGCCAGCGGCGTGCTCGCCGAGAGCACCAGTGCAGCCCCCGGCGAGGACGCACACGACGCGGTACACGCACGCGCAGCGGAGCTCGCGGGCGCGTGGCCGCCGCCCGGCGCGAGCGCGGTCGCGGTCGAGGACGCCTACGAGCGCCTGGCCGCCATCGGCCTGGAATACGGCCCAGCCTTCCAAGGCCTACAGGCGGCATGGCGCCACGGTGACGACGTCTACGCAGAAGTCGCCTTGAACGACGAGCAGACCCGGTACGCCGCGTCCTACGGCATCCACCCAGCGCTCCTCGACAGCGCCCTCCACGCATCGGGAATGGGGCTGTCGGCGAATGGCGGGCCTGGCGGCTCTGGGGATGGTGCTGCAGGGGGAGTGCGGCTGCCGTTCGTGTGGGGCGGTGTGCGGTTGGAGGCTGCGGGCACACCGTCGTTGCGGGTCTGTGTGAGCCCGGCGGGCGAGGACTCCCTTGCACTGATGGCGGTGGACGAGAGTGGCGGGCTCGTGGTGTCGGTCGAGTCGCTGATGGTGCGCGAGATTGCGCCGGAGCAGCTGGCGAGCGCCGGGGGCGGCGGGACTCGCTGTTCACCCTGGAGTGGAGGCCGGTGGGCGTGGGTGGCGAGGGGGCAGGAGATGCCACGGACGTATTCATGGACCTCGGGTCGTTGGGTGGGGCGTTGACGGCGGGCGAAGAGCTGCCGAGCGTCGTGGTTCTGGATGTGAGTGGCGGGGAGGGGCATGTGGGGGGCGGGAGTCTGCCCGCGGTGGCACGCAGTGTGCTGGAGGGGGTGTTGGAGGCGCTGCAGAGGTGGCTGGCCGATGAGCGGCTGGCGGGCTCGCGGCTGGTGGTCCTGACTCGCGACGCGGTGGCCGCGGGGGAGGGGGATT
Organism: uncultured Solirubrobacterales bacterium; assembly: GCA_963821775.1. Classification (GTDB taxonomy): domain Bacteria; phylum Actinomycetota; class Thermoleophilia; order Solirubrobacterales; family Solirubrobacteraceae; genus Palsa-744. The sequence continues at coordinate 946,543 of CAWGFB010000004.1, forward strand.
GCGTGGACGGTCTGCCTGGGGCGGGTGTGTGGGGGCTGGTGCGCTCGGCGCAGTCGGAGAACCCGGGGAGAGTGTGGCTTGTGGATGTGGATGGACAGGAGTCGTCGTGGGGGGTCTTGGGCGGGGCGTTGGCGTGTGAGCCCGAGCCGCAGTTGGCGGTGCGCGACGGGAGGGCCTTCGCGCCACGGCTGGCGCAGGCCGTGGGAGAGGTCGAGGGATCCGCGGACGGGATGTCCGCGGGTGGGGTTGGGGTGCTCGATCCCGGCCGCTCGGCGTTGATCACCGGCGGCACCGGTGTGCTGGGTGGGTTGGTGGCGCGGCATCTGGTGGCCGAGCATGGGCTGCGCAGCGTGGTGTTGGCGAGCCGCCGGGGGCCTGAGGCGCCGGGTGCCGTGGAGTTGCAGCGCGAGCTCGAGGAGTTGGGTGCGCGAGTGAATGTGGTGGCGTGTGACGTGAGTGATCGTGCGCAGCTGGTGGAGTTGCTGGAGGGGCTGCCAGATGGGGCCCCGTTGGGAGCCGTGATACACACCGCTGCGGTCTTGGACGACGGCTTGATCGGCTCGCTCTCGCCGGAGCGCCTGGGGCGGGTGCTGGGCGCGAAGGCCGACGCGGCGTGGCATCTGCACGAGCTGACGCGCGACATGGAGCTGGAGGCGTTTGTGTTGTTTTCGTCGGCGGCCGGAGTGTTGGGGGCGGCGGGTCAGGGTAATTACGCGGCGGCGAACACGTTCCTGGACGCGCTGGCGGCGCACCGGCGCGCACGGGGGTTGGCGGGCACGTCGATCGCATGGGGGTTGTGGGAGCAGGAGAGCGAGCTGACGAGCGGGCTGGGCGAGGTCGACGCGTCGAGGTTGAGGCGCCAGGGTGTGACAGGGCTGGCGAACGACGAAGGCCTCGCGCTGCTGGACCGCGCGCTGGGTATGGACCGGGCGCAGCTCGTTCCCGTCCGACTGGATGTCGCCGCTCTGCGCCCCCTGGCCAGAGCCGGGGAACTGTCGCCTCTGTTCGCAGGTCTTGTGCGGATTCCGGTGCGCCGGGCCGGCGGAAGATCGCTCGCGCGGCGCCTGGCGGGAGTGCCGGAGATCGAGCGCGAAGGCGTCGTGCTGGAGTTGGTGCGGGCCGAGGTCGCAGTGGTGCTGGGGCACGCCTCCGCACAGGCGGTGGACGCCGGGAGCGCGTTCAAGGACCTTGGGTTCGATTCGCTGCTTGCGGTCGAGCTGCGCAACCGTCTGAACGCGATCACCGGGTTGCACCTGCCGGCCACGCTGGTGTTCGATCATCCCACCCCACTGCGGGTTGCCCGTCACCTCCTGGAGATGGTGGACGCACGGCAGGCAACGGCGTCGGCGACGTTCCTCGACACGGAGCTCGACAGGCTGCGACGGGCACTGTCCGCACATGGTGGAGATCGCGCCGAGCGGGAGCTCATCGGCGCGCGCCTGCGCGCGCTCTTGGCTGAACTTGACGAGCCTGCTGCCCGTGGGGAGACTCTGCCCGATGACGTGGGCGATCTTCAGTCAGCAAGTGACAGTGAGATGTTCGCCCTCATCGATGAAGAGCTGGCTGCATCCGAAGGGTAGGTTACTCAAGCCATGACAAACGACGAGAAGCTCCGCGATTATTTGAAGCGTGTAACGGCGGACCTGCGCCGTGTGCGTCGGCGCCTGCGCGAAGCAGAGCGACGGCAGCACGAACCGATCGCGATCGTGGGTATGGGGTGCAGATATCCGGGTGCGGTGAGCTCTCCGGAGGAGCTGTGGGAGCTGGTCGCTCGAAATGGTGACGCGATCTCGCAGTTCCCGTCCGACCGGGGATGGGATCTGGAGGCGTTGTATGACCCCGATCCCGATCGCCCCGGGACCACCTACACGCGTGAGGGCGGCTTTCTGCCCGATGTGGCGGGGTTCGACGCCACTTTCTTCGGGATCAGCCCACGGGAGGCGCTGGCGATGGACCCGCAGCAGCGGCTGTGGTTGGAAGTGTGCTGGGAGGCTTGCGAGGACGCCGGTACCGACCCGACGACGCTCGGCGGCAGCCGCACGGGGGTGTTCGCAGGCGTGATGCGCGGCGACTACGAGCTGATGTCGGGGCCGGTGCCGGGAGATATGGAGGGCTACCTCGGGACGGCCCTGTCGGGGAGCGTGGTATCGGGTCGTGTGGCGTATGTGCTGGGTCTGGAGGGTCCGGCGGTGTCGGTGGACACGGCGTGCTCATCCTCGTTGGTGGCGTTGCATCTGGCGTGCGGGGCGCTGCGCGCCGGCGAGTGCTCGCTGGCGCTGGCGGGTGGTGTGACTGTGATGGTCTCCCCGGGAATCTTCGTGGCGATGTCGCGGCAGCGTGGCGTGTCGGTTGATGGGCGGTGTAAGTCGTTTGCGGATGCGGCGGATGGGGCGGGGTTCAGTGAGGGTGTGGGTGTGGTGGTGTTGGAGCGTTTGGTGGATGCGGTGCGTAACGGTCATCGGGTGTTGGCGGTGGTGCGTGGTAGTGCGGTGAATCAGGATGGTGCGAGTAATGGGTTGACGGCGCCGAATGGTCCTTCGCAGCAGCGGGTGATTCGTCAGGCGTTGGCGAATGCGGGGCTCTCGGGGGCTGAGGTGGATGTGGTGGAGGGGCATGGGACGGGGACGGTGTTGGGTGATCCGATTGAGGCGCAGGCGTTGTTGGCGACGTATGGGCAGGGGCGTTCGGGGGGCCGGCCGTTGTGGTTGGGGTCGGTGAAGTCGAATATTGGTCATGCCTCGGCGGCTGCTGGGGTGGCGGGTGTGATCAAGATGGTGAAGGCGTTGGAGCATGGTGTGTTGCCGCGGACGTTGCACGTGGATGAGCCTTCGGGCAAGGTGGATTGGGAGAGTGGCCGGGTGTCGTTGTTGCGGGAGGAGGTGGTGTGGGAGCGGGGTGGGGAGCCGCGTCGTGCGGCGGTGTCGTCGTTTGGGATCAGTGGTACGAATGCGCATGTGATTTTGGAGGAGGCGCCGGTGGTGGGGGGTGCGTTGGTGGCTGTCGGTGCTCCGCGGGTGGACGTCGGCGCGGGCGAGGAGCGCGCGCGGGACGACGCGGCGGGGGACGTCGTTGATGGCGCTGACGTCTCTGTGGGTGTGGGTGGTGTGGGTGGTGTGGTGCCGTGGGTGTTGTCGGGTCGTGGGGGGGCGGGTTTGGTGGGTCAGGCGGTGCGGTTGCGGGAGTTTGTGGAGGGGGATGGTGGGTTGGGTGTGGTGGATGTGGGGGTGTCGTTGGCGGGGCGTGCGGTGTTGGGGGATCGGGCGGTGGTGTTGGGGGATGGTCGGGAGGGGTTGTTGGGGGAGTTGAGTGTGTTGGCTGAGGGTGGGTCGGGGCTGGGTGTGGTGCGGGGGGTGGCTGGTGTTGGGGCTGGTGGTGGTGGGGTGGTGTTTGTGTTTCCTGGGCAGGGTGCGCAGTGGGTGGGGATGGCGGTTGGGTTGTTGGATGCTTCGCCTGTGTTTGGGGAGTGGATGGGTAGGTGTGGGGAGGCGTTGGGGGGGTTGGTGGGGTGGTCGTTGGAGGGTGTGTTGCGGGGTGTGGAGGGTGAGCCGGGGTTGGGGCGGGTGGATGTGGTGCAGCCGGTGTTGTGGGCGGTGGGGGTGTCGTTGGCGGGGTTGTGGGGTGCGTGTGGGGTTGTGCCGGTGGGGGTGGTTGGGCATTCGCAGGGGGAGATCGCGGCGGCGTGTGTGGCGGGTGGGTTGTCGTTGGTGGATGGGGCGCGGGTGGTGGTGGCGCGGAGTCGGGCGTTGGTGGGGTTGTGTGGGCGGGGTGGGATGATGTCGGTGGGGTTGGGTGTGGGGGAGGTTGGGGGTTGGCTTGGGGGTTGGGGTGGCCGGGTGGGTGTGGCGGCGGTGAATGGTCCTTCGTCGGTTGTGGTGTCGGGTGATGTGGAGGCGTTGGAGGGGTTGTTGGGGGGAACTGGTGGGGGGTGGTGTGCGGGCGCGGTTGATCGCGGTGGATTATGCGGCGCATTCTGTGGGTGTGGAGGAGGTGCGGGAGGAGTTGTTGGGGGGGTTGGAGGGGTTGGAGCCGTGTTCGGGGGGGGTGGCGTTTTATTCGTCGGTGACGGGTGGGTTGGTGGATATGGGGGGGTTGGGTGGGGAGTATTGGTATCGGAATTTGCGTGAGCCGGTGCGGTTTGATGAGGCGACGCGTGCGGTGTTGGGGGCTGGTGGTGTGGGGGCGTTTGTGGAGGTCAGTCCGCATCCGGTGTTGACGGTTGGGGTGCAGGAGACGGTCGAGGCTGCTGAGCGTGAGGCGGTGGTGGTGGGTTCGTTGCGCCGCGACGAGGGTGGTCTGGGGCGGTTTTTGCGGTCGGTGGCGGAGTTGTGGGTCGCTGGTGGGGTGGTGGATTGGGGGCGGGTGTTCGCGGGGTCGGGTGGTGTGCGTGTGGGGTTGCCGTCGTATGCGTTTCAGCGGGAGCGGTTCTGGCTTTCCTCGGCTGGGGGTGTGGGTGACGTCGCGGCGATCGGCCAGGCGTCGGCGGGGCACCCGTTGCTGGGCGCGGTCGTCGGGCTGGCCGGGGGTGGGTGTGTGTTCACGGGCCGCCTCTCGTTGGAGAGCCACCCGTGGCTCGCAGACCACGTGATGTTGGGTACGGTGCTGCTCCCGGGCACCGCGCTCCTGGAGCTGGCGTCCTACGCGGGTCGGGAGCTTGGGTGTCCGGTGGTGCGGGAGTTGGTGTTGGAGGCGCCGTTGGTGTTGGGTGAGGACACGGGGGTGCAGGTCCAGGTCTGCGTCGGTGAGTCGGGGGAGCACGGCGCGCGCACGGTCGAGGTGTACTCACGCGCCGAGCGCGCGAGCGGGGCGGAAGATGCGTCGGAAGGCGCGGCCGATGAGGGGGATTGGACGCGGCACGCCAGCGGCGTGCTCGCGTGTGACGAGGATCCGGTGGTCGATGCACGCGCGGTGGAGCTGGGTGGCACATGGCCGCCACCGGGTGCGGTGGCGGTCGACATAGATGACGCGTATGAGCGTCTGATCGACGCGGGATTGGAATATGGTCCGGCGTTCCAGGGTTTGCGGGGGGTGTGGCGGCGTGGGGAGGAGTTCTTCGCGGAGGTCGCCCTGGGAGACGAGCAGGCTGGCGAGGCCCGCTCCTATGGCGTGCACCCGGCGCTGCTCGATAGCGCATTGCAAGCGCTGGCGCTGGCCTCGCTGGGCGAGAGCGGCCCCGAGGGGGCCGGCGATGGACGGGCCAGAGTGGCGTTTGCGTGGTCGGGAGTGCAGTTGGGCGTGGGGGGCTCGTCCCGCTTGAGGGTTAATCTCACCGCGATCGACGGGGGCGGCGCCCCAAGCGAGAGCGCTCTCTCGCTGGTGGCGGTGAACAGTGACGGTGAGCTGGTGCTGTCGGTGGGCTCGCTCGCGGCGCGCGAGGTCTCGCCGAATCAGCTGCGGGGTGTCGGCGAGCAGCGGGATTCGTTGTTCGTGGTGGACTGGGTGCCGGTCGAGGTCGACGGCGGCATCCCCGTCGCTACGGGCGAGTTCTTCGATGTACGCTCGTTGGATGCGGCGCTGACCGCGGGCGGGGAGTTGCCGAGCACCGTGGTGCTGGACGTCGCCGGCGGGCACGAGCTGGCGCTGCAGGAGAGTCCGCCGGTGCTGGCGCGGGGCGTGCTCGGCGGGGTGTTGGGCGTCCTGCAGAGGTGGCTGGCCAGTGAGCGCCCCGTGGGCGCGCGACTGGTCGTTCTCACCCGCGGCGCCCTGGAGCCACGAGATGGGGCGGATGGACTGGCTGGTGCGGGTGTGTGGGGGCTGGTGCGCGCGGCGCAGTCGGAGCTCCCGGGGCGGGTGTGGCTTGTGGACGTCGACGGCGAGGAGACTTCGGGCGGGGCGCTGGGAGCGGCGTTGGCGTGTGAGGGGGAGCCACAGTTGGCGATCCGTGAGGGCGAGGTCTTGGCCCCACGTCTGACACGCGCGCCCGTGGAGGAGGCGCAGAGCGCCGAGGGCGGAGCCGAGGTCTTCGACCCTGGGCGATCGGTGGTGGTGACAGGTGGCACGGGCATGGTGGGCGGTCTGGTCGCGCGGCATCTGGTGGTCGAGCACGGCGTGCGCAGTCTGGTGCTGGCGAGCCGACGGGGGCTGAGTGCCCCGGGCGCGGTGGAGTTGCAGGAGGAGCTCGAGGGGCTCGGCGCCCGGGTGGCCGTGGTCGAGTGCGACGTGCGCGACCGGGAGCAGGTGGTGAAGCTGCTGGCCGAGGTGCCGCAGGCGCTCCCGCTGGGCATGGTTGTGCACGCCGCGGCCGTGCTGGACGATGGCGCGATCGGCTCGCTCTCGCCTGCGCGTCTGGAGGGGGTGTTGGGGCCGAAGACCGACGCGGCGTGGCATCTGCACGAGCTGACCGCGGACATGGAGCTTGGGGCGTTCGTGCTGTGCTCCTCGGCCGCCGGGCTGCTCGGCCTGCCGGGGCAGGGAGGCGGTGCTGCGGCGAACGCGTTCCTGGATGCGCTGGCCGTCCACCGCCGGGCGCGGGGGTTGGCGGGCACCTCGATCGCGTGGGGGCCGTGGCAGCCGGAGAGCGAGCCGACCGCCGGACAGGACGAGGCGGGTCGGGCGCGGATGAGGCGCTCCGGTCTGCTGACGCTCTCCAGCGCAGAGGGTCTGGCGCTGTTGGACCGGGCGTGTGCGCGGGGTGAGGCGCAGCTCGTCGGGATGCGGCTCGACACGGCGACGGCTCGTCGGCAGGCGCGGGCCGGTCTGTCCTCGACGTTGCTACGCGGCCTGGTCCGGACTCCCGCGCGGCGCCTGGGGAGCGGTCTGCTCGCACGCCGCTTGGCCGGTGTGAGCGAGCCCGAGCGTGCACGCGTGGTGCTCGAGCTCGTGCGCGCGGAAGCGGCTGTTGTGCTGGGGCACACGAGTGGCCGCTCGATCGAGCCGGAGCGAGCGTTCAAGGATCTCGGGGTCGAATCGCTGACAGCGGTCGAGCTGCGCAATCGCCTGAACGCCGCGACCGGGCTGCAGCTGCCGGCGACCCTGGTGTTCGACCACCCCACCCCGGCGGCGGTCGCCGACCTCCTGCTGTCGGAGGTGGCCGGTGCGCGGCGGGAGCTCGTGGCGGTGGCGCCGGCCGGGAGACCGGTCGACGAGCCGATCGCGATCGTGGGGATGAGCTGCCGCTATCCGGGCGGCGCTCGCTCGCCGCAGGAGCTGTGGGAGCTGGTCGCGCGAGGTGGGGACGCGATCGGCGAGTTCCCCGCCGACCGTGGCTGGGATCTGGAGCGCTGTACGACCCCGATCCCGACCGCCCCGGCACCAGCTACACCCGCGAAGGCGGGTTCGTGCACGACGCGGCCGAGTTCGACGCCGGGTTCTTCGGGATCAGCCCGCGCGAGGCGTTGGCGATGGATCCCCAGCAGCGGCTGCTGCTGGAAGGGTGCGTGGGAGGCGCTCGAGGACGCGGGCATCGACCCGCTGGCGTTGCGCGGCAGCCAGACGGGGGTGTTCGCCGGAGTGATGCCGCAGCGACTACGAGACTGCTGCCCGGTCGGTGCCCGCGAGACTCGAGGGGTACTTGCGGGACGGGTGCGGCGGCAGCGTCGTGTCGGGCCGCGTGGCGTACGTGCTGGGTCTGGAGGGTCCGGCGGTGTCGGTGGACACGGCGTGCTCGTCCTCGCTGGTGGCGATGCACCTGGCGTGCCAGGCGCTGCGCGCGGGCGAGTGCTCGCTGGCGCTGGCGGGCGGCGTGACGGTGCTGGCGACGCCCGGACTGTTCGTGGGGTTCTCGCGCCAGCGCGGGCTTGCGCGCGGACGGGCGGTGCAAGTCGTTCGCGGACGGCGGCCGACGGCGGCGGCTGGGCCGAGGGCGTGGGCGTGGTGGTGCTGGAGCGGCTCTCGGACGCGCAGCGCAACGGCCACCGGGTGCTGGCGGTGGTGCGGGGCAGCGCGGTGAACCAGGACGGCGCGAGCAACGGGTTGACGGCGCCGAACGGTCCGTCGCAGCAGCGGGTGATCCGGCAGGCGCTGGCGAACGCGGGGCTCTCGGCCGGCCGAGGTGGATGCGGTGGAGGCGCACGGCACGGGCACGACGCTGGGCGATCCGATCGAGGCGCAGGCGCTGCTCGCGACCTACGGCCAGGAGCGCCCGGAGGGCCGGCCGCTGTGGCTGGGGTCGATCAAGTCGAACATCGGCCACACCCAGGCCGCGGCCGGGGTGGCCGGGGTGATCAAGATGGTGCAGGCGATGCGGCACGGCGTGCTGCCGCGGACGCTGCACGTGGACGAGCCTTCCAGCAAGGTGGACTGGGAGAGCGGCCGGGTGTCGCTGCTGCCGGAGGAGCTGCCGTGGGAGCGCGACGGGCGCCCGCGTCGTGCCGCGGTCTCCGTCGTTCGGGATGAGCGGTACAAACGCGCATGTGATTTTGGAGGAGGCGCCGGTGGTGGGGGGTGCGTTGGTGGCTGTCGGTGCTCCGCGGGTGGACGTCGGCGCGGGCGAGGAGCGCGCGCGGGACGACGCGGCGGGGGACGTCGTTGATGGCGCTGACGTCTCTGTGGGTGTGGGTGGTGTGGGTGGTGTGGTGCCGTGGGTGTTGTCGGGTCGTGGGGGGGCGGGTTTGGTGGGTCAGGCGGTGCGGTTGCGGGAGTTTGTGGAGGGGGATGGTGGGTTGGGTGTGGTGGATGTGGGGGTGTCGTTGGCGGGGCGTGCGGTGTTGGGGGATCGGGCGGTGGTGTTGGGGGATGGTCGGGAGGGGTTGTTGGGGGAGTTGAGTGTGTTGGCTGAGGGTGGGTCGGGGCTGGGTGTGGTGCGGGGGGTGGCTGGTGTTGGGGCTGGTGGTGGTGGGGTGGTGTTTGTGTTTCCTGGGCAGGGTGCGCAGTGGGTGGGGATGGCGGTTGGGTTGTTGGATGCTTCGCCTGTGTTTGGGGAGTGGATGGGTAGGTGTGGGGAGGCGTTGGGGGGGTTGGTGGGGTGGTCGTTGGAGGGTGTGTTGCGGGGTGTGGAGGGTGAGCCGGGGTTGGGGCGGGTGGATGTGGTGCAGCCGGTGTTGTGGGCGGTGGGGGTGTCGTTGGCGGGGTTGTGGGGTGCGTGTGGGGTTGTGCCGGTGGGGGTGGTTGGGCATTCGCAGGGGGAGATCGCGGCGGCGTGTGTGGCGGGTGGGTTGTCGTTGGTGGATGGGGCGCGGGTGGTGGTGGCGCGGAGTCGGGCGTTGGTGGGGTTGTGTGGGCGGGGTGGGATGATGTCGGTGGGGTTGGGTGTGGGGGAGGTTGGGGGTTGGCTTGGGGGTTGGGGTGGCCGGGTGGGTGTGGCGGCGGTGAATGGTCCTTCGTCGGTTGTGGTGTCGGGTGATGTGGAGGCGTTGGAGGGGTTGTTGGGGGAGCTGGTGGGGGGTGGTGTGCGGGCGCGGTTGATCGCGGTGGATTATGCGGCGCATTCTGTGGGTGTGGAGGAGGTGCGGGAGGAGTTGTTGGGGGGGTTGGAGGGGTTGGAGCCGTGTTCGGGGGGGGTGGCGTTTTATTCGTCGGTGACGGGTGGGTTGGTGGATATGGGGGGGTTGGGTGGGGAGTATTGGTATCGGAATTTGCGTGAGCCGGTGCGGTTTGATGAGGCGACGCGTGCGGTGTTGGGGGCTGGTGGTGTGGGGGCGTTTGTGGAGGTCAGTCCGCATCCGGTGTTGACGGTTGGGGTGCAGGAGACGGTCGAGGCTGCTGAGCGTGAGGCGGTCGTTGCTGGTGCTGAGGGGTCGTCTGGTGATGTTGGTGTTGCTGGTGGAGGGTCGGGTGTGGCGGTGGTCGGCTCGCTGCGCCGCGACGACGGTGGTCTGGGGCGGTTTCTGCGGTCGGTGGCGGAGTTGTGGGTCGCTGGTGGGGTGGTGGATTGGCAGCGGGTGTTCGCGGGGTCGGGCGGTGTGCGTGTGGGGTTGCCGTCGTATGCGTTTCAACGCGAGCGGTTCTGGCTTGGGTCGGCTGGGGGTGTGGGGGATGTCGCGGCGGCGGGGCTGTTGTCGGCTGAGCACCCGCTGTTGGGCGCGGCGGTGAGCTTGGCCGAGGGCGGCTGTGTATTCACAGGTCGTCTCTCGTCCGAGAGCGTTCCCTGGCTGTCGGAGTACGCGGTGTTGGGTGTGGTGTTGCTGCCGGGCACCGCGTTCCTGGAGCTTGTGCTGCACGCCGGTACGCAGGTGGGGTGCCCGGTGGTGCGGGAGCTGACGTTGGTGGCCCCACTGGTCTTGGGCGAGAAGGGTGGAGCTGTCGTGCAGATCGTCGTTGGCGAGCTCGAGGGCGGCGAGCGCTCGGTTGAGGTGTACTCACGTGTGGGGGGTGCGTTGGAGGGCGAAGGGGAGTGGACACGGCACGCCAGCGGTGCCTTGGTCCAGGAGGAGCCTGACGGTGTGGGCTCTGGTCGCGCGGACGAGTGGAGCACGACGGATGTGCGGGCGCTGGAGTTGGCGGGAGAGTGGCCGCCGCCGGGTGCGGTGGCGGCCGAGATCGACGACGTGTACGAGGGTCTGGCTGGGGTTGGGTTGGAATACGGCCCTATGTTTCAGGGTTTGCAGGGCGTGTGGCGGCGTGGGGAGGAGATCTTTGCGGAGGTCGTCTTGAGGGAGGGGCAGGCCGAGGAGGCCCGGTATTACGGACTGCACCCGGTGCTGTTTGACAGCACATTGCACTCGCTGGCCTTGCGGGACAAGGTTGGGTTTGGCGGAGAGGCGGGTGGCGGTGTCAGGTTGCCGCTTGTGTGGGGCTGGGTGCGGCTGGGCGCGGTGGGCGCGTCGCGTTTGAGGGTGCATATTGTGGCGCGGTCCGATGGGAATGGTTCACCGGCTGACGACGCCCTGTCGTTGGTGGCGGTGGGAGAGGACGGCGGGCTGGTGGTGTCGGCAGAGTCGTTGGTAATGCGTGAGGTCTCGCCGGAGCGTCTTCGCGAGGCCGGCGGGGAGGGCGATTCGTTGTTCGTGGTCGACTGGATGCCGATCGAGACCGAGAACGAGGTGGCCGTCGATGCGGTGGGCGTGCGCATGGACTTCGAGTCGCTGGGTGACGCATTGGCGGAGCGTAGGGAGCTTCCGGGGGTGGTGGTGGTAGACGTGTGTGGTGAGGGGGGGGACATGACGGGCGACGATCTGCCCGTGGTGGCGCGGGGTGTCCTTGGTGGGTTGTTGGGTGTGCTGCAGAGGTGGCTGGCAGAGGAGCGGCTGGCGGGTTCGCGGTTGGTGGTCTTGACGAGGGGCGCGGTGGCAGCCAGGGCTGAGGATGGCGCGGATTGCCTGGCAGGCGCGGGCGTGTGGGGTTTGGTGCGCTCGGCACAGGCGGAGAGCCCGGGAAGGGTGTGGCTGGTCGATGTGGATGGCGAGGAGTCTTCGTGGGGGTCGTTGGGTGGTGCTGTGATGTGCGAGTGGGAGCCGCAACTGGCGATCCGCGGAGGGGAGGTGCTGGCGCCCCGGCTGGTGCCGGCGCGTAAGAGGGCTGACGGTGGCCCCGGTGGCGTGTTGGCTGTCCCGGAGGGCGTTCCGGCGTGGCGTTTGACGGCTGGGGGTGGGGGTTCGTTGGAGGATTTGGCGGTGGTCGCTGCGCCTGAGGCGATGGCGCCGCTCGGGGCGGGTGAGGTTCGGGTGGGGGTGCGTGCGGCGGGGTTGAACTTCCGTGATGTGCTGATCGCGTTGGGGATGTACCCGGGCACGGGGAGCGTGGGCAGCGAGGGCGCGGGTGTGGTGTTGGAGGTCGGCCCGGGTGTCGAGGGGTTGTGTGTGGGGGACCGGGTGATGGGGGTGATGCCGGGTGCGCTTGGGCCGGTGGCGGTGGCCGATCGTCGTCTGGTGGTGCGGGTGCCGGAGGGCTGGTCGTTCGTGGAGGCGGCGTCGGTCCCGGCCGCGTTTTTGACGGCGTACTACGGGTTGGTCGATCTCGCTGGGTTGCGGGGTGGGGAGCGGGTGTTGGTGCATGCCGCCGCGGGTGGGGTGGGGATGGCCGCGGTGCAGTTGGCGGGGGCGTTGGGGGCGGAGGTGTTCGGGACGGCGAGTGAGGGGAAGTGGGGCGTGTTGCGGGGGTTGGGGTTGGATGAGGCGCATGTGGCGTCGTCGCGTTCGCTGGAGTTCGGGGGGCGGTTCTTGGAGGGGACGGGTGGGCGTGGTGTGGATGTTGTGTTGAACTCGTTGACGGGGGAGTTCGTGGACGCGTCGCTGGGGTTGTTGGCTGAAGGTGGGCGGTTCGTGGAGATGGGCAAGACGGACATCCGCGACGCGGATGAGGTTGCTGGGGCGCACCGGGGGGTTGAGTATCGGCCTTTGAGCCTGCTCGACGTGGAGCCGGAGCGTGTTGGTGAGATGTTGGATGAGTTGGTGGGGTTGTTTGAGGGTGGTGCGTTGGAGTTGTTGCCGGTGCGGGTGTGGGATGTGCGTCGTGCGCGTGAGGCGTGTCGGTTTATGAGCCAGGCGCGGCATGTGGGGAAGATCGTGTTGACGGTGCCGTGTGGGTTTGATCGTGGCCGGTCGGTGTTGGTGACGGGTGGTACGGGTGTGTTGGGTGGGTTGGTGGCGCGGCATCTGGTGTCCGTGCATGGGGTGCGGAGTGTGGTGTTGGCGAGCCGGCGGGGGTTGGAGGCGCCGGGTGCTGTGGAGTTGCGGGAGGAGTTGGAGGCGGCGGGTGCGCGGGTGAGTGTGGTGGCGTGTGATGTGAGTGACCGGGGGCAGGTGGAGGGGTTGTTGGCGGGGGTGCCGGGGGAGTTTCCGTTGGGCGCGGTCGTGCACGCGGCGGGTGTGCTCGATGATGGTGTGATCGGCTCGCTTTCGCTGGAGCGTCTGGATCGGGTGCTCGCTCCGAAGTTGGACGCGGCGTGGCATTTGCACGAGTTGACCAGCGACTTGGATCTGGATGCGTTTGTGTTGTTCTCTTCGGGGGCGGGGACGATGGGCTCGCCGGGGCAGGGGAACTATGCGGCGGCGAATGCGTTCCTGGATGCGTTGGCGGCGCACCGCCGTGCCCAGGGGTTGGCGGGGGTCTCGATTGCGTGGGGGTTGTGGGAGCAGGAGAGCGAGCTGACGGCGACCATGGGGGAGAGCGGGGCGGGGCGCCTGGCACGCTCCGGTTTGCTTGCGCTCTCCAGTGGTGAAGGTCTGGCGTTGCTCGATCAGGCGTGCGTGTTGGGGGAGGCTCAGGTTGTGGCGGCGCGGCTGGATATGGCTGCGGTGGGTGCGCAGGCGAGAGCTGGTTTGTTGCCGGGGTTGTTGCGCGGTTTGGTGCGTTCGCCTGTGCGGCGTGGGGCGAGTGGGGGTTTGTTGGCTCGTCGGTTGGCTGGTGTGGGTGAGGTTGAGCGTCGGAGGGTTGTGTTGGAATTGGTGTGTGAGGAGGCAGCGGTTGTGTTGGGGCATACCGGTGGGGCATCGGTGGCGCCGGAGCGTGCTTTCAGGGATCTTGGGTTTGATTCGTTGACTGCGGTTGAGTTGCGCAATCGTTTGAGTGTTGCGACGGGGTTGCGGTTGCCTGATTCGCTTGTGTTTGATCATCCGACGCCGACGGCGGTTGCCGATTTGGTGTTGGCGGAAGTGGTGGGCTCTCGACGCGAGCGTGTGGGGGTGGTGGCGAGGCGGCCGGTGGACGAGCCGGTGGCGATTGTGGGGATGAGCTGTCGGTATCCGGGTGGGGTGAGCTCCGCGGAGGAGTTGTGGGAGTTGGTGGCCCGGGGTGTGGATGCGATTTCGGAATTTCCGGTGGATCGGGGATGGGATTTGGGGGCGTTGTATGATCCTGATCCTGACCGTCCGGGGACGTGCTATGCGTGTGAGGGTGGGTTTTTGTCGGATGTGGCGGAGTTTGATGCCGGGTTTTTTGGGATCAGCCCGCGTGAGGCGTTGGCGATGGCTCCGCAGCAGCGGTTGTTGTTGGAAGCATGTTGGGAGGCGTTCGAAGACGCGCGGATCGACCCGGCGACGCTCCGCGGAAGCCAGACGGGGGTGTTCGCGGGCGTCATCTCGACCGATTACGCGATTGGCCGTCTGAACACCGGATTTGGCGATGGGCATTTGGAGGGGTTCGGCATGACGGGTATGTCGGGGAGCGTCGCATCGGGTCGGGTGGCGTACGCGCTGGGCCTGGAGGGTCCGGCGGTTTCGGTGGACACGGCGTGCTCCTCGTCACTGGTGGCGTTGCACCTGGCATGCGGGGCGCTCCGTGGAGGTGAGTGCTCGTTGGCGCTGGCGGGCGGCGTGATGGCGATGGCTTCCCCCGCGCTGTTGGTCGGGATGGCGCGGCAGCGTGGGTTGGCACGTGACGGTCGGTGTAAGTCCTATGCGGACACGGCCGATGGGACTGGGTTCAGCGAGGGTGTGGGTGTGGTGGTGTTGGAGCGTTTGTCGGATGCGGTGCGCAATGGTCGGCGGGTGTTGGCGGTGGTGCGCGGGAGCGCTGTGAACCAGGATGGTGCAAGCAACGGGTTGACGGCGCCGAATGGTCCTTCGCAGCAGCGTGTGATCGATCAGGCGCTGGCAAGCGCCAGGCTGTCGGGTGTTGACGTGGATGCGGTGGAGGGTCATGGAACAGGCACGGTGTTGGGTGATCCGATCGAGGCGCAGGCGTTGCTGGCGACGTATGGGCAGGGTCGCCCCGAGGGCCGCCCATTGTGGCTGGGGTCGATCAAGTCGAACATTGGCCATACGTCGGCGGCGGCTGGTGTGGCGGGCGTGATCAAGATGGTGAAGGCGTTGGAGCATGGGGTGTTGCCGCGGACGTTGCATGTCGATGCGCCTTCGAGCAGGGTGGATTGGGAGAGCGGCCGCGTGTCGTTGTTGACCGAGGAGGTGGCTTGGGAGCGCGGTGAGAAGCCACGACGCGCGGCAGTGTCCTCGTTCGGGTTCAGTGGCACCAATGCGCACATGATCCTCGAGGAGGCCCCGGGGGAGGGGGATCCGACGGTGATCGAGGAGGTGTCGCCGGTGGGGGAGAGTGGCGCTGAGGGCGACGCTTCTGGTGGCGATGCATGTGATGGTGTGATGGGTGTTGGCGGTGTGGTGCCGTGGGTGGTGTCGGGTCGGGGTGTGGGTGGTTTGCGGGGTCAAGCGGGGCGGTTGTTGGAGTGGGTGAATGATAGGTCTGAGTTGGATGTGGTTGACGTTGGGTTTTCGTTGACGGAGCGCTCGGTATTCGAGGATCGCGCGGTTGTGTTGGGTGGGGCTCGTGAGGAGCTTGTCGGGGGGGTTGAGGACGTTGGCGGCTGGAGAGTTGGTGGGGAATGTGGTGCGTGGGTCGGTGGTGAGTGGGGGTTCGGCGTTCATGTTTGGTGGGCAGGGCGCGCAGCGGGTGGGGATGGGTGTGGGGTTGTATGAGGTGTTTGGGGTGTTTCGGGATGCGTTTGATGGGGTGTGTGGTGAGTTGGATCGGTATTTGGGGTGTTCGTTGCGCGAGGTGGTGTTTGGTTGCGGTTCAGGTGTGGGCTCG
Organism: uncultured Solirubrobacterales bacterium; assembly: GCA_963821775.1. GTDB lineage: Bacteria > Actinomycetota > Thermoleophilia > Solirubrobacterales > Solirubrobacteraceae > Palsa-744. The sequence continues at coordinate 961,897 of CAWGFB010000004.1, forward strand.
TTGGATGACACGGTGTTTGCGCAGCCGGGCTTGTTCGCGCTCGAGGTTGCGTTGTTCAGGTTGGTGGAGAGTTGGGGTGTGCGGCCTGAGCATGTACTGGGTCATTCGATCGGTGAGGTTGTGGCGGCTCATGTGGCCGGGGTGTTTTCGCTCGAGGATGCGTGTGCGTTGGTGGCGGCCAGGGGGCGGTTGATGGGTGGTGTACCCGGCGCGGGGGCGATGGTGTCGGTGGGGTTGTCGGAGGAGGAGGTGTCGGGGTGGTTGGAGGGGCTCGAGGGGCGGGTGTCTGTGGCGGGGGTGAATGGGCCTGCGTCGGTGGTGGTGTCCGGTGACGAGGATGCGGTGCTTGAGTTGGCGGGGCGTTGGGGGGAGCGTGGGTTCAAGACGAAGCGGCTGCAGGTGAGTGATGCGTTTCATTCTCCACGGATGGATGGCGTGTTGGCTGAGTTTGCTGAGGTGGTCGGTGGGTTGTCGTTCGCGGCGCCTGTGATTCCGGTGGTGTCGAATCTCACGGGTGAACCGGTGTCGGAGGAGGATGTGTGTTCGGTGGAGTATTGGGTGCGTCATGTGCGTGAGCCTGTGCGGTTCATGGATGGTGTGCGGTGGTTGGCGGCTCGTGGTGTTTCGAGTTTCTTGGAGCTGGGTCCTGGTGGTGTGTTGAGCGCGATGGGCAGGGAGTGCGTTGACGGGTGGGAGGGTTCGGTGGGTGGTGGGGGTGTTGGGGGTGGCGTGGTGTTTGTGCCGGCGTTGCGGGCTGAACGTTCGGAGCCGGAGACGTTGTTGGCGGCGGTGGGTGAGTTGTGGGTGCGTGGTGTGGATGTTGGCTGGGAGGGGATGTTGGGGAGTCCGGGGGTCGGGCGTGTGGGGTTGCCGTCGTACGCGTTTCAGCGGGAGCGGTTTTGGCTCGAGGGTGGTGGGGGCGCGGGGAATGTTGGGGCGGCTGGATTGGTGGCGGCGGGCCACCCGATGCTGGGTGCGGTGGTCGGGTTGGCTGGTGGTGGGGGGTGTGTGTTCACGGGTCGTCTTTCGCTCGAGGATCAACGGTGGTTGTCGGATCATGTGGTGTGGGGCGTGGTGTTGTTGCCGGGTGCGGCGTTTTTGGAGCTGGTGTTGCACGTGGGCGGTCGGGTGGGGTGTCCGGTGGTTCGGGAGTTGACGTTGGAAGCGCCGTTGGTGTTGCAGGGGGGGGTGGGGGTGCAGGTTCAGGTCGTGGTGGGGGAGCTTGGGGATGGCGGTGAGCGTTCGGTGGAGGTGTATGCGCGTGTGGAGGGCGCGGGTGTCGAGTTGGATGGTGGGTTGGCGGATGGTGGGGGAGGGTGGACGCGGCACGCGCGCGGCGTGCTGGCGTCCGGAGAGCGCGCGGCGCTGAATGGGTCGGCCGGCGCAGGGGAGTGGAGCGCGGTGGATGCGCGGGCGGTCGAGCTGGCCGGCGAGTGGCCGCCGCCCGGCGCGGCGGCGGTCGCAGTCGATGATGCGTATGAGCGCTTGGCTGAGGTGGGCGTGGAGTATGGCCCGGCGTTCCAGGGGTTGCGGGGTGTGTGGCGGCGCGGGGAGGAGGTCTTCGCGGAGGTCGAGGTGGGCGAGGAGGCGGTCGAGTCGTTCGGCGTGCATCCGGCGTTGCTCGACAGCGCTCTGCACGCGTCGATGGTGGCGCTCATGGATGACCCGCCTGGCCCGGCGGATGGACCGGATGGGGGTGCGGTTCGCCTGCCGTTTGGGTGGGCCGGGGTGCGGCTGGGTGAGGTGGGCGCCTCCCGTTTGCGGGTCGGTATCGACTGGGCCGGGGATGGGAGATCCGGGGCTGAGCGCACGTGCTCACTGGTGGCGGTGAACGACGCCGGTGGGCTGGTGGTGTCGGTCGAGTCGCTGCTGGCGCGCGAGGTCGCACCGGGTCAACTCGCGGGGGCACGCGGCGCACGGGAGTCGCTGCTCAGTGTGGAGTGGGTGCCTGTGCCGGTCACCCGCGAGGGGGTTGTGGACATGGCGGGAGCGTTCATGGACCTCGGGTCGTTGCGTGCAGCGTTGGTGGAAGCGAGGGAGCTGCCGAGCCTGGTGGTCCTGGACCTGACCCGGGAGGGGGCGGCTCCTCAGGACGAGCACCTGCTCGCGGCGACGCGAGATGTGCTCAACGGGGTGTTGAGCGTGTTGCAGGGGTGGTTGGCCGATGAGCGGCTGGTGGATTCGCGACTGGTCGTCCTGACGAGGGGCGCTGTGGCCGTGATGGCCGAGGACGGCGTGGATGGCCTGGCCGGGGCGGGGGTGTGGGGGTTGGTGCGCTCGGCGCAGTCAGAGAGCCCTGGGCGAGTGTGGCTCATCGACGTCGATGGCGAGGAGGCCTCACAGGAGGCGCTTGGCAGCGCGTCGGCGTGCGCGGAGGAGCCGCAGCTGGCGATCCGCGGCGGCGAGCTGCTCGCGCCACGCTTGGCGCTGGCGCAGGTGGAGGCGGCGCCCGCCGCGCAAGGGGTCGCGGGAGCCTTCGAGCGGCAACGCTCGGTGTTGATCACGGGCGGCACAGGTGTGTTGGGCGGAGTGCTGGCACGACACCTGGTGGTCGAGCACGGTGTGCGCAGCCTGCTGCTGGCGAGCCGGCGGGGGTTGAGAGCGCCCGGGGCGGTACAGCTGCGGGACGAGCTCGCGGGGCTTGGTGCCCGGGTGGTCGTGGTGGAGTGCGATGTGAGCGACCGCGCGCAGGTGGCGAAGCTGCTCGAGCAGGTGCCGGAGGAGCTCCCGCTGAGCGCGGTCATACACACCGCGGCTGTGCTGGACGACGGTGTGATCGGCTCGCTCTCACCCCAGCGTCTGGATGGGGTGTTGGCCGCGAAGGCCGATGCGGCGTGGCACCTGCACGAGCTCACCCGGGAGATGGGGTTGGAGGCGTTCGTGCTGTTCTCCTCGGGCGCGGGGGTGTTGGGTGCTCCGGGGCAGGGCAGCTACGCGGCGGCGAACGCGTTTCTGGACTCGCTGGCCGCCCATCGCCGGGCGCTGGGGCTCGCGGGCATCTCGATCGCGTGGGGGCTGTGGGAGCAGGAGAGTGGGCTGACGAGTGGGCTGGGCGCGGTCGATCGGGCGCGGATGCAGCGCTCGGGTCTACTTGCGCTCTCCAACGAGGAAGGCCTCGAGCTATTCGATCGCGCATGTGCGCGGGGGAGGCTCAGCTCGTGGCCGCGCGGCTGGATAACGCGGCGTTGCGTTCGCTGACGGGTGTGAACGGGCTGCCGATGCTCAGCGGCCTAGCGCGAGCTCCTGCTCGTCGAACGGGTGGCGGCGGCTCGCTGGCGCGGCGGCTGGCCGGCGTGGCCGAGGAGGAGCGGGAGAGCGTCGTGTTGGAGCTGGTGCGGGCCGAGGTCGCGGCCGTGCTGGGGCATGCCTCTCCGCGAGCCGTGGATCCGGGGCAGGCTTTCAAGGATCTCGGGTTCGACTCGTTGACGGCGGTGGAGCTGCGCAACCGCTTGGACACGGTCACGGGGTTGCGTCTGCCGGCGACCATGGTGTTCGACTACCCGAGCGCGACCGCGCTTGCCGGCTTCTTGGTGGACGAGGTGCGGGGCGCTCAGCGCCGGTACCTGGCCGCTGCGCCGGCGAAGGTGGACGAGCCGATCGCGATCGTGGGCATGAGCTGCCGCCTGCCGGGCGGCGTGAGCTCACCCGAGGAGATGTGGGAGCTCCTCGCCGCCGCCGGCGACGCGATCGGGGGTTTGCCGGCTGATCGCGGGTGGGATCTCGAGGCGCTCTACGACCCCGACCCCGATCGTCCGGGGACCAGCTACGCCCGCGAGGGCGGCTTCCTGCCCGACGCCACGACCTTCGACGCGGGGTTCTTCGGGATCAGCCCACGCGAGGCGTTGGCGATGGATCCGCAGCAGCGGCTGTTGTTGGAAGCGTGCTGGGAGGCGTTCGAGCACGCCGGCATCGATCCCGCCTCGTTGCGTGGCAGTCGCACAGGCGTGTTCGCGGGGTGGATGAACCACGACTACGGGATGGGACTGAGTGGGATTCCGGCCGACCTGGAAGGGTACTTCGGCACCGGCCTCTCGGGCGCGGTCGTGTCGGGTCGGGTCGCATACACGTTTGGGCTGGAGGGACCGGCGATGACGGTGGACACCGCGTGCTCGTCTTCGCTCGTGGCCTTGCACCTGGCGTGCGGGTCGTTGCGCGCGGGCGAGTGCTCGCTGGCGCTGGCGGGGGGTGTCACCGTGCTGGCGACGCCGGGCATGCTCATGGAGTTCTCGCGGCAGCGTGGGTTGGCGCGCGATGGCCGGTGCAAGTCCTACGCGGACGCGGCCGACGGCACCGCGTGGGGCGAGGGCGTCGGCATGCTCGTCTTGGAGCGCCTCTCAGACGCGCAGCGCCACGGTCACCGGGTGCTGGCGGTGGTGCGTGGCAGCGCCGTGAACCAGGACGGTGCCAGCAACGGTTTGACGGCGCCCAACGGTCCCTCGCAGCAGCGGGTGATCAATCAGGCGCTCGCGAGCGCGGGGCTGTCCGCGGACCAGATCGACGCCGTGGAGGGTCACGGGACGGGGACCGTGCTGGGCGATCCAATCGAGGCGCAGGCGCTGCTGGCGACTTACGGGCAGGGGCGCCCGGAGGGCCGGCCGCTGTGGCTGGGGTCGATCAAGTCGAACATGGGCCACACGCAGGCGGCGGCGGGCGTCGCCGGGGTGATCAAGATGGTGCAGGCGTTGGCGCACGGGATGCTGCCGCGCACACTGCATGTGGACGCCCGTCGAAGCATGTCGATTGGGAGAGCGGCCGGGTGGCGTTGCTCGTCGAGGAGGTGCCGTGGGAGCGGGGTGAGAGGCCGCGGCGCGCGGCGGTCTCCTCGTTCGGGGTCAGTGGCACGAACGCGCATCTGATCCTCGAGGAGGCGCCGCCGCAGTCGCATGGTGATCGCCGGGCGCCGGAGGTGCCGTCGCGGGCCGCGGACGGCGCGGCGGCCGGTGAGGGTGTGTCCGTGGTGCAGGGCGCTGCCGCCGCCGCGGCGCCCGCTGTGGGCGTGGGCGTGGTGGTGCCGTGGGTGGTGTCGGGTCGGGGTGGGCGTGGTTTGCAGGGCCAGGCCGGGCGGCTCGGCGAGTGGATGCGGGCGAGATCCGGGTTGAGCGCGGTTGACGTCGGGCTCTCGTTGGCGGGTCGTCCGGCGTTGGAGGAGCGGGCCGTGGTGTTGGGCGCGGGGCGTGAGGAGCTGTTGGGGGAGCTGAGCGCGTTGGCCGAGGGCGGGTCGGGGCCGGGCGTGGTGCGGGGCGTGGCCGGGGGTGGCGAGCGGAGTGTGATCTTCGTCTTTCCCGGTCAGGGCGGCCAATGGGTGGGGATGGCCGTCGAGCTGCTGGATGCTTCGCCGGCGTTCGCGGAGTGGGCGAGTCGGTGCGAGGCGGCGTTGGGCGGCCTGGTGAGTTGGTCGCTCTAGGGTGTGTTGCGTGGCGCGCCCGGCGCTCCCGGGCTGGATCGGTTGGACGTGGTGCAGCCGGTGTTGTGGGGTGTGATGGTGTCGTTGGCGGGGTTGTGGGGTGCGTGTGGTGTGGAGCCGGCGGGGGTGGTGGGGCATTCGCAGGGGGAGATCGCGGCGGCGTGTGTGGCGGGTGGGTTGTCGTTGGAGGACGGGGCGCGGCTGGTGGTGGGTCGCAGCCGGGTGTTGGCTGGGTTGGCGGGGCGGGGTGGGATCGTGTCGCTGGGGCTGTCGGTGGATGAGGTGAGGGGGCGGCTGGAGGGCTGGGGTGTGTCGTTGGCGGCGGTGAACGGGCCGTCTTCGGTGACCGTGTCCGGTGAGCTCGAAACGTTGGCAGCGGTGTTGGAGGAGTGCGCGGCGGAGGGCGTGCGAGCGCGGATGGTGCCGGGGACGGTGGCATCGCACTCTGCGTGCGTGGAGCCGTTGCGCGAGGAGTTGTTGGAGGTGTGTGGAGGGATCGGAGCGCGCTCGGGGAGGGTGCCGTTTTATTCGACGGTGACGGGTGGTTTGTTGGATATGGCTGAGTTGGATGAGGAGTACTGGTATCGGAACGTACGCGAGCCGGTGCAGTTCGAGCAGGTGGTGCGGGGAATGTTGGCGTCGGGTGTGGGCGGGTTCGTGGAGGTTGGCCCACATCCGGTGTTGGTGGTGGGGGTGCAGGAGACGGTCGAGGCGTTTGCCCGGGCCGGTGGTGGTGTGGCTGCCGGTGGCTCGGCTGGAGGTGGTGTGAGCGAGGGCTCGGAGAGCGTGGTGGTCGTTGGTTCGCTGCGCCGCGGCGAGGGTGGTTTGGCGCGGTTTATGCGATCGGCGAGCGAGTTGTGGGTCGCTGGTGGACGGGTCGATTGGGGCGGTGTGTTCGCGGGGTCTGACGGTGAGCGCGTGGAGCTGCCCGCGTACGCGTTTCAGCGGGAGCGATTCTGGCTTGGCGAGCGCGGTGGCGTGGGGGACGTGTCGGCAGCTGGGCTGGCGCGGGCCGATCATCCGTTGCTGGGCGCGATGGTCGGGTTGGCCGGCGGGGGGTGTGTGTGCACGGGCCGGTTGTCGCTCGAGAGCCATCCGTGGCTCGCGGATCACGCGGTGACGGGTACGGTGTTGCTGCCGGGCACCGCCTTCTTGGAGCTTGCGCTGCATGCCGGCGGGCGGGTCGGGTGCCCGGGGGTGCGGGAGTTGACGTTGCAGGCCCCGTTGGTGTTGGCGGCGGGGTCCACGGTGCAGATCCAGGTGGTCGTGGGAGTGCCCGGGGAGGATGGCGAGTGCTCGGTGGAGGTGTACTCGCGTGCGGGGCACGCGGGCGCCCCGGATGATGCCTTGGAGGGTGTTGGCGAGGATGGGTGGACACGACACGCAAGCGGCGTGCTCAGCGGCGGCGAGGAGCCCGTGGGCGATGCGCGGGCGGCTGACTTGGCGGGCCAGTGGCCACCGCCTGGCGCGGTGGCGGTCGACGCCGATGACTCCTACGAGCGTCTGGCGGACATCGGCTTGGAATACGGTCCGGCCTTCCGGGGCGTGAGGGCGGTGTGGCGCCGTGGAGAGGAGGTCTTTGCGGAGGTTGCGCTCGACGATGAGCAGGCGGTGCAGGCGGGGTCTTATGGCGTGCACCCGGCGCTGCTCGACAGCGCGCTGCAGGCGTCGGCGCTCGCGCTGTTGGACGGCGTCGGCGGCGACGCGGAGGGTGATCTCGCCATCAAACTGCCGTTCGCCTGGGGTGGGGTGCGGTTGGGCAGCGTGGGCGCCTCACGCCTGAGGGTCCGTCTCGTCGGGGCCGCGGGCGGGAACGGATCGTCGGCCGACGGGGCCCTTGCGATCCTCGCCGTGGACGACGCGGGAGCGCTCGTGGTGTCGGTCGACTCGCTGGCGGCGCGCGAGCTCTCCACGGCGCAGCTTGCCGCCGCCGGGCGTGCTCAGCAGAAGTCGCTGTTCCGGGTGGAGTGGCTGCCCGTCCATGCCGATACACGCCCGCAGCCTGACACCGGGGCGTGGGTGCTGCTGAGCAGCGAGGGCTCCGAGTTCGCGCGTGTGAGCGCGGAGGCCGGGTACCCGCTGGAAGCGTACGCGGACCTGGGCGCTCTGCGTCGCGCGCTGGACGCCGGCGCGCAGCCGCCGGGGACGGTGCTCCTCGATCTGTGTCGCGGCGGCACGGCGGACGGTGGCGCGGCGGACGGTGGCGCGGCGGAAGCCGGCGCAGCGGACGGCAGCGTCCCGGTCCGCGCCGAGCCCGCCAGCGAGGAGGGGGACGTGGCGCTGCCGGGGCGCGTGCGCGACGGGGTATGCGGCGCCCTGGGCGTGGTGCAGGAGTGGCTCTCCGACGAGCGGCTCAGCGGATCGCGGCTGGTGGCGATCACCCGCGGCGCGATCGAGGTGCGTCCCGGCGAGGGCGTGAGCGACCTGGTGGGCGCCGGTGTGTGGGGCTTGCTGCGTTCCGCGCAGATGGAGCACCCGGGGACGATCCTGCTGGTGGACGTAGACGGCCGCGAGGAGTCGTGGGGCGCGCTCGGCCGCGTGCTCGTGGGTGAGGAGCCGCGGGTCGCGGTGCGCGCGGGCGAGGCGCTGGCGGCGCGGCTCGTGCGAGCTACCGTGCCCGCCGCCGGCGTCCCGGGAGCCTCCCGCGCGGACGCCGAGCCCGGCGTAGGCGGAGCGCCGGCGCCCTTACACGCCGAGCGTACGACGTTGATCACCGGCGGCACCGGTGTCCTGGGCGGGCTGCTCGCACGGCATCTGGTGGCTGAGCACGGCGTGCGCAGCGTGCTGCTGGCAAGCCGGCAGGGACCGCGGGCGCCCGGTGCCCCGGAGCTGCGCAGCGACCTCGAAGCGCTGGGTGCACGGGTGTCGGTCGTGGCCTGCGACGTCGGCGACCGCGACGCCGTGCGGGAGCTGCTGGAGCAGGTGCCCGCGGAGTTTCCGCTGGATGCGGTCATCCACACGGCGGGGGCTCTGGACGACGGTGTGATCGAGTCGCTGACGGCCGAGCGCGTACAGCGGGTGATGGCGCCGAAGCTCGACGGGGCGTGGCATCTGCACGAGCTGACGCGTCACCTGGAGCTGCGGGCGTTCGTGCTGTTCTCCTCGGGCGCGGGCGTGTTCGGCTCCCCTGGGCAGGGCAACTACGCCGCGGCCAACTCGTTCCTCGACGCGCTGGCGGCCCAGCGCCGAGCGCTGGGGCTGCCGGGCATCTCGATGGCGTGGGGATTGTGGGAGCAGCTCACCGGACTCACCGGCGCGGTGGACGAGGCCCACCTGTCGCGCCTGAAGAGCTTCGGGATGCGGGCGCTCTCCACCCGGCAGGGCCTGGAGCTCTACGACGCCGCCTGCGCGCTGGACGAGGCGCTGCTGCTGCCGGTGAACCTCGACCCGCCGATGCTCCGCCGGTGGGCCAGGGCGGGACTGCTCCCCCCGCTGCTGCGCGGTCTAGTCCGGTCCTCTCTGTCGCGACCGGCGGGCGGCGGCTCTCTGGCGCGCCGCCTGGCTGAGGCGCCCGAGACCGAGCACGAGAGCATCGTCATGGAGGTGGTGCGCGCCGAGACGGCCACCGTGCTCGGGCACGCCGACGCGGGGACGATCGACCCGCAACGCACCTTCCAGGATCTCGGCTTCGATTCACTGACCGCCGTCGAGCTGCGCAATCACCTGAATGCGATCACGGGGCTGCGCCTGGATGCCACGCTCATATTCGACTATCCACGTCCGCTGCAGGTGGTGGGTCACATCCTGGAGCGGATTCGCGCTCAATCGAGCTCGCGGGTCCACGTCGACGTCGACATCGACCAGCTCCGGGCCCGGCTCACGGCTGTCACTCCCCAGGCGCAGGAGCGCGCGAGAATCGCATCGCGCCTGCAGGCGCTGGTAGACGAGCTGCGCCGAGAGCTGGCCTCGCAGGACGGTGTCGCTGTCGCCGAGAGGATCCAGTCGGCCTCCGCGGAGGAGGTGCTCGACTTCATCGACCGCGAGCTGGAGGCTTACTGATTTTGTGTGGCGCGCGGACCGAAGTAAGCTCACGAAATGAGAGAGGGTGGTAATGGCTGAGGACGAGAAGCTCCTGGATTATCTGAAGCGGGTCACCGTTGACCTGCACGATGCGCGTCTGCGCCTGCGCGAGATCGAGAGCAGCTCACGCGAGCCGGTGGCGATTGTGGGGATGGCCTGTCGCTATCCCGGTGGTGTGAACTCTCCGCAGGAGCTGTGGGAGCTGGTGGCGGGCGGGCGCGATGCGATCAGCGAGTTTCCGGACGATCGCGGGTGGGATCTGGAGAGTCTCCATGACACCAACCCCGGCAATCTCATGGCTTCGTCCACGCGCGGGGGCGGTTTTCTCCACGACGCCGCCGAGTTCGACGCCGGCTTCTTCGAGATCGGCCCACGCGAGGCGTTGACGATGGATCCTCAACAGCGCCTGTTGTTGGAAGTCGCATGGGAGACCTTCGAAGACGCGGGCCTCGATCCAGGTACTCTGCGCGGCAGCCGGACCGGTGTGTTCGCGGGCTTGATGCACCACGATTATGGAATGCACCTCGTGGGGTCGATGGCCCAAGGTCAGAGAGTGAATCCGGGGTCGGCGCTCGAGGGTCTGCAGGGCAACGGCACGGGTCTGGCCGGGGGCGTTGCCTCCGGTCGAGTGGCGTATGTGTTCGGCCTGGAGGGTCCGGCGGTGACGGTGGACACGACCTGCTCATCCTCGCTGGTGACCCTGCATCTGGCCTGCGGGGCGGTACGTGCGGGCGATTGCTCCCTGGCGCTGGCGGGCGGCGTGACGGTGCTGGCCTGGCCCACGCTGTTCGTCGGCACTGCCGGTCAGCCGGGTATGGCCGCCGATGGCAGGTGCAAGTCATACGCCGACGCCGCCGACGGGGCCGGCTTCTCCGAGGGGGCGGGCATGGTGCTGGTGGAGCGGCTCTCCGACGCGCGGCGCAACGGCCACCGGGTGCTGGCGCTCGTGCGTGGCAGCGCCATCAACCAGGATGGCGCGAGCAACGGGCTGATGGCGCCGAACGGCCCCGCTCAGCAACGCGTGATCAAGCAGGCGCTCGCCGCCGCCGGGCTCTCCGCAAGCCAGGTCGACGCCGTGGAGGGCCACGGGACCGGGACCGTGCTCGGCGATCCGCTCGAGGCGCAGGCGCTGCTGGCGACCTACGGGCAGGGCCGCCCCGAGGGACGGCCGCTGCGGCTGGGCTCGATCAAGTCGAACCTGGGCCACGCGCAGGCGGCGGCCGGCGTGGCCGGTGTGATCAAGATCGTCAAGGCGCTCGAGCATGGCGTGCTGCCGCCCACGCTGCACGTGGACGAGCCTACGCGCAAGGTGGATTGGTCGAGCGGCCAGGTGGCGCTGCTGACCGAGGCGAGCGCGTGGTCGCGCAACGGCGAGCCGCGCCGCGCGGGGGTGTCATCGTTCGGGGTGAGCGGCACCAACGCGCACGTGATCCTCGAGGAAGCCCCGCCGCTCGACGTGGGGCAGGCGCCGGCCGGGAGCGTGCCCGGGAAGAGCCCCGGGGCCTCCGGCGCGCCCGCGCCTGCTCCAGCAGGGGCCGACGCGCCGGCGGATGGCTCCCCGGTGGCGACCGGCGCGCCCGCGCCCGCGGCGGGCGGTAGCTGCTTCGCGGCCGGCGGTTTGGTGCCGTGGGTGCTCTCGGGCAGGGGGGAGCGGGGCCTGCGCGGCCAGGCCGGGCGGCTGCGCGAGTTCGCGGCGGGGAGCCCGGAGCTCGACCCGGTCGGCGTGGGGGTCGCGCTGAGCGAGCGCGTGGAGCTGAGCCACCGGGCGGTGGTGCTGGGCGAGAGCCGCGCACAGCTGCTCGGGGGGTTGGAGGCGCTCGCGCAGGCGCGGCCGGCGGCGGGCGTACTCAGCGGCGTCGCGTCCGCCCGAGGCGGCGTGGCGTTCGTGTTTCCCGGCCACGGCTCGCAGTGGGCGGGCATGGCGGCGGAACTGCTGGATGTCTCCCCCGTGTTCGCCGAGCAGATCGCCAGGTGCGGCGAGGCGCTGGCTGACCTGGTGGATTGGTCGTTGGAGGGTGTGTTGCGGGGCGAGGACGGCGGGGAGGACGAGGACGAGCTGGACCGGCTGGAAAGAGTGCCGCCGGTGCTGGTCGCGGTCATGGTGTCGCTGGCGGAGATGTGGAAGGCGTGCGGAGTGCGTCCGAGTGCGGTCGTAGGTCACTCCACCGGGGAGATCGCCGCGGCGTGTGTGGCGGGCGGCCTGTCGCTGCGGGACGCGTTGCGGGTGGCGGTGGTGCGCATCCGCGCGTTGCGCAGGCTGGCAGGGCAGGGTGGGATGGTGTCGATCGCGGCGCGAGCCGGGCAGGTCGAGGAGTGGCTCGAGCGGTGGGACGGCCGCCTGTCGGTGGCGGCGGTGAACGGTCCGAGCTCCGTGGTGGTGTCCGGTGAGGCGGAGGCGCTGGCCGCGCTGCTGGAGCAGTGCACGACCGCGGGTGTGCGGGCACGCCCGATCCACGAGGCGGCCGCCCCCTCGCACTCGCCACAGGTGGAGTCGTTGCGGGAGGAATTGCTGGAGAACCTCGCGGGCCTCACCCCGCGCTCGGGGGAGGTGCCGTTCTACTCGACGGAGACGGGCGGCCTCCTCGACACGGCCGGCCTCGACGGGGAGTACTGGTACCGCAACACGCGCCAGCCGGTGCTCTTCGAGCAGACCGCGCGCGCGATGCTGGACGCCGGCGTGGGCGCGTTCGTTGAGGTCAGCCCGCACCCGGTGCTGGCGGCGTCGCTGCAGGAGACCGTCGAGGACGCGCGGGACCGGGGCGGCACGGCGCTCGTGGTGGGATCACTGCGCCGGGGCGAGGGCGGGCCGCGGAGCTTCTGCTCCTCGCTGGCCGAACTGTGGGTCGCCGGCGTCCCGGTCGCGTGGCGCGCCGTGCTCGGCGAGTCGGGCGCCCCCGCGGTGCGGCTGCCGACGTACGCCTTTCAGCGCGAGCGCTACTGGCTCGGCGACCTGCCGCCCGCCGGCGGCGACCTGTCCGCCGCCGGCCAGGTGGCGGCCGGGCACGCGCTGCTGGCCTCGCTCGTGCCGCTGGCCAGCGACGGCCGGCTGCTCCTGACCGGCCGCCTGTCGCTGCGCACGCACCCGTGGCTCGCCGGCCACGCTCTGCTCGGGCACGGCGCTGCTGTCGGCCGTGGGGTTCGTCGAGCTGGCGCTGCACGCCGGGACCCACGCGGGGTGCGCGGCGGTCGAGGAGCTGGCGCTCCTGGAGCCTCTGCTGATACCGCCAACGGGCGGGGTGCAGCTGCAGGTGGTCGTCGAGGAGCCCGGCGGGGAAGGGCGGCGGACGATCGGGGTGTACGCCCGCGCCGAGGAGGAGGGCCCCTTCACGGGGGAGTGGACCTGCCACGCCACCGGCGTGTTGGCGCCCGCCGCCCCCTCGGGCGATCGAGCAGCGCACCCCTTCGACGCGAGCTGGCCGCCGCCCGGCGCCGAGCCCCTCGACCTCGAGCGGCTGCACGAGCGGCTGCTCGACGGGGGCCTCCCCGAGAGCTCGCCCTTCGCGGGGCTGCGCGCGGCGTGGACGCGCGGCGAGGAGGTGTTCGCCGAGGTCTGCCTGCCCGAGGAGCGGGCGGCGGAGGCCGGCCGCTACTGCCTGCACCCGGCGCTGCTCGAACCCGCGCTGCTCGTGATGGCGGACGTCGTCGAATCTGACGGCGGCCCGCCGCGAATGCCGTTCGCTTGGAGCGAGGTGGCCCTGCACGCCACCGGCGCGACGTCGCTGCGCGTCTCGCTCTCCACGGTGGACGCCGACACGGTGTCGCTGGAGGCGCGCGACGAGCGCGACACGCCGGTCTTCGCCGGGAGGCTGACGCTGCAGGAGGTTCCGCCCGAGCGCATCGCGGCCGCACGCGCCGGAAACGCGCACCGGTCGCTCTTCGTGCTCGAGCGGGCGTGCGCTCGAGACTCCGGCTGGCGGGGCGGCCCCGCGCGTGGCGGTACTCGGCGCCGACGGCGATCCGCTGGTCGGCGAGCTGTGTGAGGCTGGCGCACGGGCGGTGGCGCACCGCGACCTCTCGGCGCTGGCCGCGGCGCGCGCTCTCGCGGCCGACGGCGAGGACCCCGCCCCGGCCGCCACGGGCGAGGCGGTGCTGCTCGAGCTGCGGCCCGCTGGCCGCTCGGCCGACGTCGCCGCGGACGCCCACGAGGTGGCGCGCGCGGTCCTCGCCGCGGTGCAGGCGTGGCTGGCGGACGAGCGCTTCGCCGCCGACCGCCTGGCGATCGTCACCCACCGGGCGGTCGCGACGCGCGCCGACGAGGGCGTCGAGGATCTCGCTGCCGCGGTCGCGTGGGGTCTGGTGCGCTCGGTGCAGCTGGAGAGCCCCGGCCGGCTCGTGCTGATCGACCTCGACGACTCCGACGCCTCGCGCCGAGGCCTGCCGGCGGCCCTGGCCGGCGATGAGTCGCAGCTCGCGCTGCGCGGGGGCGCGGTGCTGGTGCCGCGCATGCGCGCGGCGGCGCCCCCGCCGAGCGGCCGGGTGTGGCGTTCGACCCCGATCGCACGACGCTGATCGCCGGTGGGACCGGCGGGCTGGGGGCGCTGGCGGCGCGCCACGTGGTTGCCGCGCACGGGGTGCGCAGCGTGGTGCTGGCCAGTCGCCGCGGCCCCGCGGCCGACGGCGTGGCGGAGCTGCGGGCAGAGCTGGAGGGGCTGGGTGCGCGTGTGGAGATCGTTGCGTGCGACGTGTCCGAGCGCGCGGGGGCGCGTCTGGCGTTGGATGCCGTGCCGCCGGAGCTCCCGCTCGGCGCGGTGATCCACACCGCGGTGGTGACCGACGACGGGGTGCTCGAGTCGCTGACGCCGGCGAGCTTCGACACGGTGCTGGGACCGAAGGTGGACGGCGCGTGGCACCTGCACGAGTTGACCGCCGCTCTCGATCTCTCCGCGTTCGTGCTGTACTCCTCCGTCGCTGGTGTCCTGGGCAGCCCCGGGGCCGCCAACTACGGGGCCGCGAACGCGTTCCTCGACGCGCTGGCCGCGCAGCGCCGCGCCGCTGGGCTGAGCGGCACCTCGATCGCGTGGGGGTTGTGGGAGGAGCCGACCCACCTGCACGTCACGACCAGCGCCGCGCAGGCGGCCAGGATACGGCTGATGGGCGTCAGGGCGCTGACCTCCGAGGAAGGGCTGCGGCTGCTCGATTTTGCGTGCGAGGCCCCGGACCCGTTCGCGATCGCGCTGCGTGTGGACTTCGGGGTGCTGCGCGAGCACGCCCGCGAAGGCATAGTGCTGCCGCTCATGCGGGATCTGATCCAGACCGCCGCGCGCCGCGCGCCGGGCGGCGCCGGCGGGGCGCTGGTGGCGCAGCTCGCCGGGGCGCCCGAGCAGGAGCGCGAGGGGCTCGTGCTCGCCTTCCTGCGCGAGCAGATCGCGGCGCTGCTCGGGCACGCCTCGCCCGAGGACGTCGACGTCGAGCTGACGTTCAAGGAACTTGGGTTCGACTCGCTCGGCGTGGTGCAGCTGCGCAACCGGCTCAACCACGCCACTGGGCTCAACCTCCCCGCCACGCTCGTGTTCAACTACCCCACGCCGGTCGCGCTGGCCGTCCACCTGCACGAGCAACTGGACACCGCCGCCGGCGGGTTGGCCGACGACGCCGTCGGGCAGCTCCGCGAGGCGCTGCTCTCCAGGCGGACGGACCCCGAGGAGCGCGCGCGGCTCGCCGCGCGGCTGCGCGCCGTGGCGGCGGAGCTGGAGGGCGGGGAGCGTGAGGACGGCGGCGCGGCCGTCGAGCGGATCGAATCCGCCACCGCCGCCGAGCTGTTCGAGCTGGTCGAGAGCGGCGGGGTGGATCGTGTCTGAGCGGACGTCCCCCTCCGAGGAGCAACGGGCGGTCGCCTACCTGCGGCGAGCCCTCCTCGAGCTCGAGGAGACCCGCGGGCGGCTGCACGAGGCAGAACGCCGTCTCGCCGAACCGATCGCGATCGTCGGCATGAGCTGTCGCTATCCCGGGGGCGTTCGCTCGCCCGAGGATCTGTGGGAGCTGGTGGCGGCGGGCAGGGACGCGATCTCGGACCTGCCGAGCGACCGCGGCTGGGACCTGCAGACGCTGCCCTCCCCCGACCCAGCGAATCCGGCCGCCAGCTTCAAGGGCGGCTTCATCGACGCGGGCGAGTTCGACGCCGAGTTCTTCGGCATCGGCGAGGACGAGGCCCGCGTGATGGATCCCCAGCAGCGGCTGCTGCTGGAGACCGCGTGGGAGGCTTGCGAATACGCCGGGATCGACCCGGTCGCGCTCAGGGGGAGCGAGACGGGGGTGTTCATGGGCATCGGGGAACAGGGTTATCTGCTCTGGCTCGTGGGCGCCCCGTCGGACAGCGCCACCGATCACTTCCTGATGGGCAACACGGGGTCGATGGTCTCCGGCCGGCTGGCCCACGTGCTGAGGCTGGAGGGGCCCGCGGTCACCGTCGACACGGCCTGCTCCTCGTCCTCTGTCGCGCTGCACCTGGCCTGCCAGTCCCTGCGTCAGGGCGACTGCCAGATGGCCCTCGCGGGGGGCTCGTCGGTCATGGGGGGCCCCTGGCTGTACATGGGGTTCGACAAACGCAGCACCGGGCTCTCGCTGGACGGCCGCTGCCGATCGTTCGCCGCGTCCGCGGACGGGACGGGGCTCTCCGAGGGCGTCGGCATGGTGCTGCTCAAGCGTCTCGTGGACGCGCGGCGCCTGGGACACGAGGTGCTGGCTGTGGTGCGCGGCAGCGCGTTCAATCAGGACGGTCTGAGCAACGGCATAGCGGCGCCCAACGGCCTCGCTTTGGAGCGGGTCATCGGTCGGGCGTTGCACACCGCGGGGCTCTCTGCAAGCCAGGTCGACGCGGTTGACGCCCACGGCACCGGCACGCCGCTCGGTGACTCGATCGAGGCGCATGCGCTGATCGCCGCCTACGGCCAGGGTCGCGCCGCCGATCGGCCGCTGCGGTTGGGGTCGCTGAAGTCGAACACGGGTCACACCCAGGCGGCGGGGGGCGTGGGCGGGGTGATCAAGCTCGTCATGGCGATGCGCCACGGGCTGCTGCCGAGGACGCTGCACGTCGACGCGCCCTCGCGGCTCGTGGATTGGTCCGGCGGGGGTGTGGCGCTGCTGCACGAGCCTGCGCCGTGGGCCACTGAGGGCGAGCCGCGCCGCGCGGCCGTCAACTCTTACGGCATGAGCGGCACCAACGTGCACATCGTCCTCGAGGAGGCGCCGGCTCCCGAGCCTGCCGCCGCACCCGTCCCGACGGGAGAGCAGCCGGAGCGGAGCGCGGCGGGCGCTGGCGCGCCGGCGCTGTGGCCGATCTCGGGGCGGGGGGAGGCGGGACTACGGCGGCAGGCGCAGCGCCTGGTCCACTTCCTCGCGGAGCGGCCCGAGCTCTCCGTCGCCGACGTCGGCCGCTCGCTCGCCGTGGCACGGCCGAGCCTCAGCCACCGCGCCTACGTCGTCGGCACCGACCGCGCGCAACTGCTCGAGGCCTTGCAGAGCGTGGCCGACGGTCGCTGGACACCGCCGGCCGCCGGGGACCTCAAGAGAGGCGGCGACGTCCTTGCGGCGCTGGGGCAGGCGTGGCTCGCTGGGGAGGCGGTCGACTGGGAGGCGGCGTTCGCCGGATCCGATGCCCACAGGGTGCGCCTGCCGGCGTACGCGTTCGAGCGCCGCCACCACTGGGTCGAGCGCGCGCCGCTGTGGGCGGCCGACGGCCCGATCGCGCAAATGCTGCAACAGCTCGGCCAGGTCACTCCGGAGGCGGTCGCGTCGCCGGCCGCGGCCCGCGGGAAGGCGACGTAATGTCACCCGTCCAGGCTGGGTGCGTCTGCGTCAACGGGCGCCTGTGTGCGCCGCAGGAGGCCGCCGTCTCGGTGCTCGACGCCGGGTTTCTCCTGGGGGACGGGCTGTTCGAGTCCCTGCGCGCCACCGACGGCGTGCCCCACCTGCTCGACAGACACCTGCTGCGTTTGTGCTCGGCGGCGGCCGAGCTCGAGTTCGCGAACATGCCCTCCACGGAGGCGGTGCGGGAGCAGGTGTTCGTCACGCTCGAGCGCGCTGCGCTGCACGACGCGTACGTGCGGGTCACCATCACTCGCGGCAGCGGAGGGGTGGGCCTCGCCCCGCCGAGCGGCCCGCCCACCGTCGTGATCGCCGTCTTGCCCGCTCGGCCGCTCACCGGCGCCGAGCACGGCATCGCCGCCACCCTGCTGTGGCAGCAGCGGGATCGGCGACCGAAGCCGGGAGACACTCGCCTTTGGCTCGCATCCCCGTTGCGGCCAGCGGCCAAGAGCACGAGCTGGCAGCCGGCGGTTCTGGCCCGGCGGCGTGTCGAAAGCTGCGGAGCCGACGAGGGCCTCTACGTCTCGGCGAGCGGTCACGTGCTCAAGGGGGTCGCCTCGAACGTGTTCGTCGTGGAGGACGACCGCCTGCTGACGCCGCCCGTCGATGAGTGTCTGCCGGGCGTCACGCGAGCGAGGGTGCTCGAGCTGGCCCGCGAGCATGGCCTGCCGGTGCTCGAAGCGCCGGTCGAGCTCGACGCGCTCATGCGGGCGGACGAGGCCTTCGTGACCAACGCCGTACAGGGCCTGCGTGCGGTTGCGGAGGTGGCGGGGAGCGCGATCGGCCGACAGGGTCCCGGAGGCGTCTTCGACACTCTGCACCGCCTCTACGAGCTGGACCGCGTGGGCGCTACGGGAGGGGTCGCCGTCCGCCCCCGCAGCTGTCACACCCAGCTCGTCCCCGGTGGGCTTCCGGGGGAAGCTGGCTGATGGGAGCACGCGCGCATCGGCACACGCTCTGCGAGGAGCAGCCTGCTCGCCTCGACTGCTGGGGGGTGGCCAGGAGCCTCGCGGACGAGCGCTTCCTCTTCCTGCTCGACAGCGCTGGCGAGAATCCCGAGCTGGGGCGCTACTCGATCCTCGCCTGGCGTCCTCGGTGGGAGTTCCGCGTGCGCGACGACGTGGCGTGGGCGGGGCCGCCCGGGGCCGCGGAGCCGCTCGAGGGCCCGGCGCTCGACGAGCTCGAGCGCACACTCGCGGCCTTCGCCTCGGCCGCCGCCGGCGTGAGCGGGCAGTCGCCGGCGCCGCCCGTCTTCAGCGGCGGCGCCGTCGGCTTCTTCGCCTACGAGCTCCTGCACGAGATCGAGGCTGTCACGCCCAGCGCCGCTCCCAGCCTCGACATCCCGGACTGCCACCTGCTCTTCTGCGACCTGGCGTTGGTCACCGATGAGGTCGCCGGTCGCAGCTGGATCCTCAGCAACGGCTGGGGGGCCACTGACGCGGAGGGCCGCGCGGAGTGCCTCGCACTGCTGCAGGACGCCCGGGCCGCCTGCGCGAACGCCGAGGAACGGGAGGGCTGCGGGGAGCACGCCCGCCCGGCTCCAGGGAGCCGCCTGCGGGGCGACGACCTCGAGCGGCACGGTGTCAGGGCGGTGACCGCGCCCGCGCGCTACCTCGAGCTGGTGCAGCGCGCCCGCGAGCACATCCTCGCCGGCGACGTGTTCGAGCTGTGCCTGACGCAGCGCTTCGACGCCGAGTTCGACGGGTCCGGCGTCGAGCTCTACGAGGCGATGCGGACCATCAACCCGGCGCCGATGGGGGCCTACCTGCGCTACCCCGAGCTGGAGGTGCTCTCCTGCTCGCCCGAGCGCTTCCTGCGCGTCGACGCCGAGCGGTGGGTGGAGACGCGGCCGATCAAGGGCACCCGCCCGCGGGGACGGGACGTCCTCGAGGACGAGGCGCTGGCGGTGGACCTCGGGAGTGCGCTCAAGGACGGCGCGGAGAACGTGATGATCGTCGACCTCGCCCGCAACGACCTGGGGCGGGTGTGCGACTTCGGCACCGTCACGGTGCCCGCGCTGCGGGTGGTCGAGCGCTACCCCTCGGTCTTCCAGCTGGTGTCCGTGGTGCGGGGGCGTCTGCGCCAGGATGCGACGCCGGTGGCGCTGCTGCGGGCCGCCTTTCCGGGCGGCTCGATGACGGGGGCGCCGAAGGTCGAGGCGATGCGGCTGATCAGTGCGATGGAGGACTCGCGGCGCGGCGTCTTTTCGGGCGCGATCGGCTACCTCAACTACACGGGCGAGCTCGACCTCAGCATCGTCATCCGCACGATCGTCAAGCGCGGCGAGGCGCTCACCTTTCACACCGGCGGGGCCGTCACCTCCGACTCCACGCCAGCCGAGGAGTATCAGGAGACGCTCGACAAGGCCAGCGCGCTGGTGTGGGCGATCGAGATGGCGAGAGCTTCCGCGAGGACGGGGGTGGCAGCGCTGTGAGCGACACGGTGGTCATCCTCGACAACTACGACTCGTTCGCGTTCAACCTCTACCAGGCGGTGGGCGAGATCACGGGCTCCGCGCCGATCGTGCTGCGCAACGACGCGATCCCCGCCTCCGAGGTGGCCGCGCTCGGGCCCACGCACGTGATCGTCTCGCCGGGCCCCGGCGATCCGCGGCGCCCGGAGTACTTCGGCGTGTGCCGCGAGGTCATCGCGCAGCTTGGGGCGCGGGTGCCGCTGCTCGGGGTGTGTCTCGGCCATCAGGGGATCGCGGCGGCGTTCGGCGGCGAGATCGTCCGCAGCCCCGCGCCGGCCCATGGCAAGACGAGCCTGATCGTCCACGACGGCCGGGGCGTGTTCGAGGGGATTGCCTCGCCGCTCGAGGGGATGCGCTACCACTCCCTGGCGGTCTGCCGGGAGCGGCTCCCGTCGGAACTGGCGGTCACAGCGATGACCCCCGACGGTGTCGTGATGGGCTTGCGGCACACCGTCCACCCGATTCACGGGGTGCAGTTTCACCCCGAGTCGATCGGCACGCCGGCGGGGGCGCGGATCATCGCCAACTTCCTCGCGATGGAGGCGGCCGCGGGGACGGGAGCAGACGCATCGACAGCGAGGAGGGTGGGATGTCTGATATCGGGCTGAGGGTCGAGCCGGTGGCTTGCGCGCGGGAGGTTGCCGCCGAGGTGTTGGCGCCGCGTGCCGCCCACCACGACGCGACGGGCGAGTTTCCCGCGCAGGCGCTGCAGGCGCTCGGCGAGGCGGGCCTGCTGGGACTGCTGGTGCCGCGCGAGTATGGGGGCGCAGAGGCGTCGTACGAGACGTTCGTCGAGGTCGTCGAGACCCTCGCGCGCGCGTGCGCCTCCACGGCGATGGTCTACGTGATGCACCACTGCCAGTACGCGATGGTGGTCGACCACGGCACCGACCAGCAGAAGGAGACCTTCCTGCCGCCCATCGCCCGGGGCGAGCAGCTCGTGGCGTCTGCCACGACCGAGCCCGAGACCGGCGGCAACGCGGCGTTCTGCGTCAGCGCGAAGGAAAGCGACGGGGAGGCGATCCGGCTGACGGCGACCAAGCCGGTGGTGACCAGCGCCAACCACGCCGACTGGGTGTACTGCACCACCCGCGCCTCGCCCGCCGCCGCCGGCGACGAGCTCAGCATGGTGATCATGCCGGGTCCGGGGCGCAGCGACCGCGTCGAGCCCTTTGGGGTGTGGGACTGTGTCGGCATGCGGGCGACAGCGAGCACCGGTCTGCGCTTCAAGGAGTGCGAGGTGCCCCGCTGGCACCAGATCGGCCCCGAGGACTCCGCCCACGTGCGGGCGAGCTCGATGACCGTGGTCGCGCGCGCCGGCTTCGCAGCGGTGTGGCAGGGTATTGCCACCGCTGCCTTCGCGGGGGCGCTCGCGCACGTGCAGCGCAAGCACCACGACTTCATCCGTCGCGACGAGGGCGGCGATGGCACGCGCACGGAACGGCGCGTGGTGGCCGGATCGGAGAGCGCGCAGCGGCAGCTGGCGGAGATGCGCGTGCGGGTGCTGGCCGCGCGCGAAGCTGCTGCGCGCCGCCGCGCGCCTGATCGACGCCCGCCGGGAGAAGATCTTGCGGGGCGGCGCGGCCGAGGAGGTGCAGGACCTGCTGTGGTCCGCGCGCATCGCCTGTGGCGAGGCGGCCATCGACGTGACGCGCCAGGGCCTGCGACTGTGCGGGGTGACCGGTTTGCGGGCGCAGGGACCGCTCGCGCTCGAGCGTCACATGCGTGATGCGCTGACCTCGCAGGTGATGGCTCCGAGCGAGGACGCGACCAAGCTGATGCTGGGGAGGCAGCTCGCCGGTGTGTAGTTGCCCGCGGCTGTGTAGAAGGTTAAGGTCCCATTCACTCATGCGCAAAAGGAGAGGATAGCTGTGGCCCACAAGGGGACATCTCATCGAGGCGCGCGTCGCCTTTGCACCGGCAGCATCGGGCTGCTCGCATGCAGCGGGGCTCTGGCCGCTGCGCTGGTCGGCGTCAGCTCTGCGCCTGCCGAGGGGGCGGCGCACCGCTCCGCCATCGGTCCCGCGTCAACGAGCGCGGCCAAGGTCGAAAATGTCAACGAGGTTCTGTCACTGCGTGTCACCAAGATCGAAGGAGACCGGATCTTCTCCCAGGGTCAGCCTCTCCACGGGCAGATCAAAGGCGTCGCGTCGTTTGCGATCACGCTCGAAAACGGGGCGAAAGCACGAGCGGTTTTCACCATCGTCGACAACGATGACGGTGGCGACGGCTCGGTGCACGGCGTAGGCATTGGCAAGTACTATGCCTCGGGCACGACCACGTACTTCAGCGGGTCAAAGTTGACCATTAACGGAACTGGCAAGTTTGCCCACGCCAAGCTCCTGGTCGCCAGCATCGTCGGGACGTTGAACCGCAGGACATACAGGATCTCGGCGACGCTCAAGGGCAAATTCATTCGGTAGCGTTGGGGCGCCCGCGAGCGGACCTGACGCTCGGCCGAGTCGTACATGGCTACCCGGCTGAGTCGTGCGCGGCCGGGTAGCGCCGGTAGCGCTGGGCCTGCCTTCACCTACTCAGCCGAGTCATGCAGGGGCAGCGTCACGTGCGCCGTCCGACGGCTCACCGCGCGGTGGAGGTGGCGCAGGGGAGCGGGCGACCACCAGTTCGCCTCGCCCAGCAGGCGCATCAGCGCCGGGACGAGCAGCGCCCGCACCACGGTCGCATCGAGCAGCAGCGCGGCGATGATGCCGACCCCCAGCTCGCGGCCGTCGACGAGCTGTGAGTTCAGCAGCGCTGCGATGGCGGCGCAGAGCAACAGCGCGGCGGTGGTGGTGATGCGACCGGTCCGCTCCAAGCCGAGCGCAATGGCCTGCTCGTTGCTGGCGCCGGCATCGTGGATCTCCCGGATGCGCGCGATCAGGAACACGCCGTAGTCCGTCGAGAGGCCGAACACGACCGCGAGGAGCAGCGCCGGCTGTGCGACTTCGATCGCGCCCGGGTCCGGGTACCCGAGCAGCTCGTGGAGGAAGCTGTGCTGGAAGACGAGGACCATGGCACCGAGCGCGGCGCCCACCACGAGGGCGTTCATGAGCAGGGTCTTGGGTGGCAGCACCACCGAGCCGGTGAGCAGGAAGATCGCGACGCAGGTGGTGAGCGCGACCAGGAGCGCGACGAGCGGGAGGTGGCTGGTCAGCGTCGCCTCGAGATCCATGAAGATCGCCGTGGCCCCGCCGACCTTTCGCTCGAAGGGGACCTGCAGATCGCGAATGCGCTGGACGAGCCGCTGCGCCTGTGCGCTCGCGACGCCCCCCGCCGAGGTCAGGTAGATCACTGCCGTGTGTGCCCCGAGGTGTTGGGCCGGGGAGGTCGAGATCGCGCCGGGAAGGTGCTCGAGCGCACGGCGGTAGCGGGTGAGTTGGCCGTTGGTGGCGTGGATGGTGACGATCTCGACGATGTGTTCGGGATTGAGCTTGAAGTCGGAGGCCAGGGTGTCGCCGACCTGGCGGACGCTTGTCGAGGTCGGCAGGATCGAAGCGCCCGGCGCGCTGAATTTGATGCCCAGCGCCGGGGCGCCGAGCGCCAGCATCAGCCCACAGGCACATACCGCGACGATGACGGGCCGGCGCATGACCGCCGAGGCGAGCCGGTACCAGCGGCCGCCCAGCACCGGCTGCGCCGTGGCGCGGGCCGAGCGCTGCAGCCACGCCGGCGAGAGGCCGTTGACACGCGGGCCGAGCAGCGCCAGGAGGGCGGGCAGCACGGTCAGCGCGGCGAGACACACGAGCGCCGCCACGAGTGCGCCACCGAGCCCCATCGAGTAGAAGTAAGGCTGCGGCAGCACGAGCAGCGAGCCCAGCGCCACGACGACGGTCGACGCGCTGAAGAGCACGGTGCGGCCGGCGGTGGCCATCGTGCGCTCGAGCGCACGCGGCACGTCTGGGGTGAGCTCCACCTCCTCGCGAAAGCGCGAGACGATCAGCAGGCTGTAGTCGATCGCCAGCCCGAGCCCGAGCGCCGTGATGAAGCCGAAGGACAGCGCCGAGATCGGCAGGATGCCGGTGGCCAGGCGCAGGCCGGCACGCGCCAGGATGATCGCTGACCCACCAAGGACCATCGGCAGCAGCGCGGCGGTCAGGCCACGGAAGAACCAGATCAACAGCAGCAGGAAGATCGGGAAGGAGATCAGCTCCACCTCCCGCACTTCCTGTTCGGCGATGTCGAGCGCCTGCACCGCTCCGAGGTCCGGGCCGCCGAGCTTCAGGTTGGGCCAGTGGCGCAGGACGTGCGCCAGGTGGCGCGCCGCCGCCAGGTGGGCCTGTTCGGAGCCCGCGCGGAACCACACCGTCAGGTAGGCGAGCGAGCGGTTGCGTGAGAGGAAGTCATCGCCGACGTCGAGGGCGCTCCTCACCTCACCCACCGCGCGATCGGATTCGATGGCTTCCTCCAGTTGATGTACTTTGAACCCCTTGGAAAGCTCTTCCATCGTCGCGGCGACCGATCCCTTGCGGGGGTGACCGGAAGGGCCCAGTGAGAGGAGCGCGATCACGCCCGGCGGGGACTCGTGGCCGGTCGCGTGCTCGATCAGCGCGTTGGCCCGCCCGCTTTCAGAGCTGTCGTCAATCAGGCCGACGGGGGTGAGATGCCTGGTGAGCCCGGCGCCGAACAGCGCCGCGAGCGCCGCGACCACGACCGCTGCCCCCAGGACCATCCACGCACGCCTGGGGGTGAGGACGGTCGCGAGGCGAAACACCGGGCCGATCGTACTGCGCGGTGGTGAAAACCAAAAAGCTGGAGCAGCAGGTCGTTCTCATATGATCGTCACATGAGCCCACGGGGGGAGCGGGACGCAAGCCTGCTCGCGATCAGCGACCTGCACGTCACTCACTCCGAGAACCGCCGCGTGCTCGAGGGCCTGCGAGCGGGCACCCCGGGGGACTGGTTGATCGTGTGCGGGGACGTCAGCGAGCTGAGCGCCGACGTGGAGTGGGCGCTCGGCCTGCTGCGCGAGCGGTTCGCCACAGTGATCTGGGTACCCGGCAACCATGACCTGTGGAGCGTCCCGGAGGACCCCGTGCGGCTGCGGGGCCAGGCCCGCTACGCGCACCTGGTGGAGGTCTGCCGCGGCCTGGGCGTGCTCACCCCGGAGGATCCTTACCCGATCTGGGAGGGCGCCGGGGGGCCGGCGACGGTCGTGCCCCTCTTCTTGCTCTACGACTACTCCTTCGGCACCAACGTCGCCCCCACCAAGGAGCAGGCGCTGGCGCGTGCCTACGAGGCGGGAGTCGTGTGCAGCGACGAGCTCGTGCTGCACCCCGATCCCTACCCGAGCAGAGGGGCGTGGTGCGCGGCTCGCCTGCGCGAGAGCGAAGCGCGGCTCGCTGCGCGCGACCCCGAGCTGCCGACGGTGCTGGTCAACCACTTCCCCCTCACTCGCCACCCGACAGCCGTGTTGCGCCACCCCGAGTTCGCGCAGTGGTGCGGGACGGTGCGCACCGCCGACTGGCACGTGCGCTACGGGGCGTGCGCGGTGGTGTACGGGCACCTGCACATCCCCCGGGTCACCCACCACGACGGGGTGCGCTTCTGCGAGGTCTCGCTCGGCTATCCCCGGGAGTGGCGCCGCTGGGGTGCCAGCACCACGCTGCACCGCGTGCTCCCCTCCGGCGAGGGGCCGCGCGCGGCGCGCGCGCATCCCCCCTGGCAGTGTGCGGCGCAACCCTCGTGATCGCCGAGCTGCTCCCCCCCGAGGCGGTCGCCGTGGACACTCGCGAGGAGGCGCTCGCCGTCGAGCTCTTCCCCGAGGAGCGCGCGGCGGTGGCGCACGCGGTCGAGAAGCGCCGGCGGGAGTACGTCGCCGCGCGCGCGTGCGCCCGCGCCGCGCTCGCGGCGCTCGGCCTGCCGCCCACGCCGATCCTCAACGGCGAGCGGGGTCAGCCGCTGTGGCCGCCGGGGGTGGTCGGCAGCATCACGCACTGTGCGGGCTACCGCGCGTGTGTCGTGGCGCGGGCGCACGAGCTCGTCGGGGTTGGCATCGACGCCGAGCCCAACGAGCCCCTGCCGGAGGGGGTGCTGCCCAGGGTCGCCCTGGCGCAGGAGCGCGCGCACCTGGCGGAGCTGACGCGGGCCGCGCCGGCCGTGCGGTGGGACCGGCTGCTGTTCAGCGCCAAGGAGGCGGTGTACAAGGTGTGGTTCCCGCTCGCCGAGTGCTGGCTGGGCTTCGAGGACGCGGTGGTGGCGATCGACCCGCGCGCGGGTACCTTCGCCGCGCGCCTGCGCAAGCCCTGGCCGCAAGGGAGCGCCGCGCCCGCGCCGCGGGCGGGGTGGGTGGGACCCCCAACTTTGCAGGGGCGGTGGCTGGCGCGCGAGGGCCTCGTGCTCAGCGCCATCGCGCTGCGGGCGTAGCCGCCCCGTGTCCTCCCCCGGCCGCCTGCCCTACTCCCCCCGCCACCGCGGCGCGCGCCGCTCGGCGAACGCAGCCATCCCCTCGCGCAGGTCGTGCGAGGTGAAGGACGCGCGGCGCAGCTCGAGCAGCTCGGCCTCCTCCTCCTCGGAGAGCGCGCCCCGCGCCCGCAGCAGGGTGGCGATCACGTGCTTGTTGCCGCGCTGGGAGAGCGGCGCGAGGCCGGCGAGCTCGCCGGCCAGCGCGAGCGCGGCGTCCGGCAGTTCGGCGGCGGGGACGACGCGGTTGACCAGGCCCCATCCCAGCGCGGTGGCGGCGTCGATGTAGGAGCCGAGCAGGAACAGCTCGCGCGTGCGCGCAGCGCCGAGCGCGTCGAGGAAGCGGCGCAGGCCGGTGTGGGAGTACACCAGCCCGAGCTTGGCGGGTGGCATGCCGAGCCGGATCCCCTCCGCGGCGATGCGCAGGTCGCAGGCGAGCGCCAGCTCCAGGCCGCCACCGATCGTGTGCCCGGGGAGCGCCGCGAGCGTCGGGTAGGGGTAGCCCTCGAGCGCTTCGATCGCCTCGGTGAAGGGGTGCGCGATCAGGCGCTCGGCGGCGGCCTGGACGCTCTGGTCGGGGATCTGCCCGATCTCGTACCCAGCCGAGAACAGCCCGTGGGCGCCGGTCACGATCACGCACCTCGCGCGCCCCTCGTCGGCGAGCTCGGCGAGCGCCGCAGCGATCCCGTCGAGGATCGGATGGTCGAGAGCGTTGCGCTTCGCGGGATTCGAGATCGTCAGCCGCGCGACGTGCGCGGCCGGCCGGTCGAGCAGGAGCTTGCCGTCTGCGAGCTCGCGCGGGGGGGCGCTCACGCGCGGCTACTCCAGCACGACCAGCGTGTCGCCCTCGTTGACCGCCTGCCCCTCCTGGCAGAGGATCTCCACGACCCGGCCGGCGTCCTCGGCCTCGACCGGCATCTCCATCTTCATCGACTCGAGGATCGCGACCGTGTCGCCCTCCGCGATCTCGTCGCCCACGGCGCACTCGATCTTCCACACGGTGCCGGTGATGTGGGCCTCGACCTCAGCCACGGGGACCTCCTTGGGAACGGGTTGCCATGGGACGGGACGATACCGGCGCGCGCCGACGCCGTGGCCGTCGCGGTCCCGGTGGGGGGAGGGGAGGGGCGGCCTCCGGCCGCGGGCGGGCGTTCTCGCGGCGGCGCGGGGGCCGCAGTCCATATGACCACGCCGGTTCGCTGGGCACCGGGCGGCCCGGCGCCGCGTCTGCCCGCGCGCTGAGGCGGATCGAGGGGACCGGGCCGCCGACGGAGATGCGGCCGCGGCAGCGCCGGCCACGGAGGGCCGGCGCTCACCTGGCCTCGTCGGTAGCCGCGGCCCGCGCGGACGATCCCCCACACCCACCACGGGTACGCTCACGCGAGTGATCCTCGCGATCGACCAGGGCACGACGGGCTCCACGTGCATCGTGTTCGACGAGCGCGCCGAGCCGGTCGGGCGCGCGTACCGCGAGTTCACCCAGCACTTCCCGCACCCCGGGTGGGTGGAGCACGATGCCGGGGAGCTGTGGGAGGTGACGCGCGCTGTCGCGGGCGAGGCGCTCGCCGGTGCGGGGCTGCGCCCGGGGGAGCTCGTCGCGGTGGGGCTCACCAACCAGCGCGAGACGGTGTGTGTGTGGGACCCGGCGACGGGGGAGCCGTTGCACCGGGCGCTCGTGTGGCAGGACCGGCGCACGGCAGAGCGCTGCGCGCAGCTGCGTGCGGAGGGGTACGAGGAGCTGATCCGAGCGCGCACGGGCCTGGTGCTCGACCCCTACTTCTCGGCGACCAAGATCGAGTGGCTGCTCGAGCACGTGGAGGGCTTGCGCGAGCGCGCGCACGAGGGCCGCGCGGTGTTCGGGACCGTGGACGCGTGGTTGGTGTTCAAGCTCACCGGCGAGTACGTCACGGACCCCTCGAACGCGTCGCGCACGATGCTGTACGACCTCGCGGAGGGGCGCTGGGACCCGGAGCTGCTGGAGCTCTTCGGGGTGCCCGCCCGCGCGCTGCCCGAGGTGCGCGCGAGCGCGGGCGAGCTGGGCGTCACCCGGCCCGCGGCGCTGCACGGTCACGCCGTGCCCGTCGCGGGTGTCGCAGGCGACCAGCAGGCCGCCCTCTTCGGCCAGGCGTGCGTGGACCCCGGGATGGGCAAGAACACCTACGGCACCGGCTCGTTCGTGCTGCTGCACGCGGGCTTCACCGCGCCGGCCCCCGCGCCGGGGCTCCTGGGCACGGTCGCGTGGGGGATCGGCTCGCCGCCCGCCCCCGGCGCGCCCGCGCCGTGCGCCTACGCGCTCGAGGCCTCGATCTTCGTGACGGGCGCGGCGGTGCAGTGGCTGCGCGACGGCCTCGGCCTGATCGCCGACGCCGCCGAGACGGAGGCGCTCGCGGCCTCGCTTGCCTCCAACGACGAGGTCTACTTCGTGCCCGCCCTCACCGGCCTCGGCTCCCCCCACTGGGACCCCCGGGCGCGCGGGACGATCGTGGGCCTCACGCGCGGCTCCACCCGCGCGCACCTCGCGCGCGCGACGCTGGAGGCGATCGCCTACCAGACCGTGGACGCCGTTCGCGCGATGGAGGCCGGCGCGGGGGTGGCGCTGGACGAGCTACGCGCCGACGGCGGCGCGACCGTCAACCGCTGGCTGATGCAGTTCCAGGCCGACGTGCTCGGCGTGCCGGTGCTGCTGCCCGAGGTGACCGAGACGACTGCGCTCGGCGCGGCCTACCTGGCGGGCGTGGGCGCCGGGTTGTGGACCGTCCACGACGTGCGCGCCGGCTGGCGCGAGCGCGCGCGCTTCGAGCCGCGGATGGGGGACGGCGAGCGGGCGTGCCTGCTCGCGGGGTGGCACGGGGCGGTGGGGCGGGCGCGGGGCGTGCCGGACGGCTGACTCCGGATGCTGGGCATGGAAGGAAGGAGGACGGAGGCGCCCAAGATGAGCGCATCTGATGCGAAGCCTGCTAGCATCAGGGCATCATGCCGCGCACAACCCTAGATCTCGATGCCTCGGTCCTGCGTCAGCTGCGCCAGCGGGGCGCGCGCGAGCGTAAGAGCATGGGGCGGGTGGCCTCTGAGGTGCTCGCCGCGGGCCTGCGAGAGCCGGCGCCTCGGGAGGCAGCCCCCCTGTACTGGCCGAGCAGGCACATGGGCAAGCCCAAGATCGACCTTGACGACAAGGAGGCGGTGGGCCGCATGCTCGATGAGGAGTACCTGCATAGGCTCGAGCGGTGAGCCTGGCGCTCGACGCGAACGTCCTGCTCTACGCGTCGAACGCCGCCGACGCTCGCAACGAGCGTGCTCAGGAGGTGCTCCGCGAACTCGCCGCGGGGCCCGAGGTTGTCTACCTGTTCTGGCCGGTCGTGATGGCTTTTCTGCGGATCTCCACGCGGGAGAGCGTCTTTTCCCACCCGCTCTCGCCGGCGGAGGCGTTGGCGATGGTGGGCTCCCTGTTGAGCCGCGATCACGTCTACGCGCCCGGCGAGGACGATCTGTTCTGGAGCGCCTTCCGCGAGATCGCCGAAGAGCAGCGAGTGCGGGGCGATCTCGTGAGCGATACCCACATCGTGGCGCTCATGCACCGTCACGGCGTGCGCACGATCCTCACCCACGACCGCGACTTCCGCCGCTTCGAGGGCATCCGCGTGCGCGACCCGTTCGCGTAGGGCTGGACGCTCATGGAGGTCGATCGCAGAGGCTCCCGGGGGGCGTGCGTAACCTTGCCGCTCGTGCGAGGTAGAGCAGTCAGAGGCCGTGGTAGAGGTGAGCAAGCCCACAACCGATCCCTCGGGGGAGTGAGCCGATGAGCGAGCTGGCGCCGATGCGCGAGCAGGTGTACACCGACCCGCGCCCCGCGGAGCACTTCGACCGCTTCCACGAGCGCGCGCGCACGCGCGAACCGAACTGGGCGTACGAGGCGACGCGGCTGGTGACCTCGCTGTACGCGTACACGGGCTTGCGCGCACGGGCGATCGCGACCGACCACGTGCCCGGCTCCGGCGCGGTGATCCTCGCGCCCAACCACTTCTCCTTCATGGACCACTTCCTGATGGGCTGCTACATCCGCCGCAAGGTGCGCTTCATGGCCAAGTCGCAGCTCTTCAAACGGCCGATGCAGTGGATCTACAGTCCCGGCGGTGTGTTCCCCGTGCGCCGCGGCGCACGCGACGAGGAGGTGTTCATCACCGCGCAGGCGATCCTCGCGCGTGGCGGGGCGATCACGATGTACTGCGAGGGGGGCCGCTCGCGCACCGGCCGCCTCGCCGAGCACGCCAAGCCCGGGATCGGCCGCCTGGCGCTGGAGAGTGGGGCGCCCGTCGTGCCGATCGCGATCCACGGCTCCTCGCGGATCCGCAACTGGCGGCGGCTGCGGCTGCCGAGCGTGACCATCCAGTACGGGCCGGCGCTGCGGTGGGAGCGCGTCGAGCACCCCACGCGCGAGCAGCAGCAGGCGGTCGCCGAAGCGGTGCTCGCCGAGATCAAGCGCCTCTACGCGGGCCTGGAGGAGCACGGGCGCCGGGGTGTGCTGCGGCGCGTGCGCGCGCAGCGGCGCGCCTCGAAGGCGTCCGGCTCGTCCCGTACTGTCAGCCAAGTCAGCTGAGGGCCTAGGTCCTAGGGTCCGCGCGCCGCGGGCCGGAGCCGCCGCGAACGGGGGAGTGCATGAGCCAAGCGATCGACGTCGGTGCGGTGATCCGCCGGACGTTTCAGATCTACGTCGACCAGGCGTCCGTGCTGATGCCCGCGGCTGCCGTCGTGTTCGCCCTCAGCGGAATCCTCTCCCTCGTGCTGATCGCGGTCTCGCCCGCGCTCGGGCTGCTCGCGGTGATCGTCAGCATCGTGGCCACGACGCTCTTCACCGGGATGGTCGTCGAGCTGGTCGCCGACGTCCAGGACGGCCGCCGCGACGCGAGCGCCGGGCAGCTGCTGCGCGCGGTCACGCCGGTGCTCGGCCAGCTGATCCTGGTCGCGCTCGTCGCCGGCATCGGCATCCTGATCGGCTTCATCCTGATCGTCATCCCCGGGCTGATCCTCGCCACGTTGTGGGCGGTCGCCGCGCCCGTGGTCGTGCTCGAGCGGCCGGGCGGCCTGCGCGCCCTGGGGCGCAGCCGCGAGCTCGTGCGCGGCAACGGGTGGAACGTGTTCGCGGTGATCCTGCTGCTCGTGATCGTCGTCGGCGTCGTCGGCTCGGGGATCGAGCTGGCCGCCGACGCCGCCGGCGCCGGGGTGGGACTCGTCGTGCGGGTCGTCGTCGGCATCCTCACCGCCCCGCTCTCCGCGCTCGCCGCGGCGGTGCTGTACTTCGATCTGCGCCGCGCGCACGCCGGCGCGGAGCCTCCTGTGGAGCCTGGGACGGCGTCCCCGCCGGTGGGGACGCCGCCGGCGACGCTCTGAGCCCGCCGGCCGCGGCTGCGAGGCTCTGAGCTTCGCAGGCACCGGCTCCCGTGAGGTCTTCTTTCTTCACTGGTGAACGTCCGGCGGAGCCCGTCTGGCTTAGACTCGAACGGGATGGAGAGGGGTTCAGTCGAGATGGTCGACACGGGGGAGCTTGGCACGGAGGAGAGCATCGAGCGGCTGCTCAACCGCGAGCCGCCTTCCAGCTATCTCGCCGCGTACCTCGCGCGTGAGGACGAGGGCATCTTCGGCGACGGCTTCGACCGGGACGTGCGCAGGTCGATCAAAGTCGGGGAGGTGCCGATGCCGGAGCTGGCGCCCGACGAGGTGCTGCTGGCGGTGATGGCGAGCGCGATCAACTTCAACACGATCTGGTCGGCGGTGTTCCTGCCGGCATCCACGTTCAGTTTCCTCGAGCGCATCGGCGCGGAGGGTGGTTGGGCCACGCGCCACGACCAGCCGTACCACGTGCTCGGCTCGGATGCCGCCGGCGTCGTCGTGAAGACCGGCGCGGGGGTGCGCAGGTGGGCGGTCGGCGACCGGGTGGTGGTGTCGGCCGGCTACATCGACGATCAGGATCCCCACGCCCAGCTCGCGCTCAGCACGATCCGCTCGCAGCGGGCATGGGGGTACGAGACCAACTTCGGCGGTCTCGCCCACTACGCGGTGGCGAAAGCCACCCAGCTGATGCCCAAGCCTCGTCACCTGACGTGGGAGGAGGCGGCGTGCAACACGCTGTGCGCGATGACCGCCTACCGGATGTTGGTGAGCCCCGCGGGCGCGCGCCTCACGCAGGGGGACATCGTGCTCGTGTGGGGCGCCTCCGGTGGGCTCGGCAGCTACGCCGTGCAGTACGCGCGCAACGGCGGCGCGCTCGCGGTGGGCGTGGTCGGCTCCGAGCGCAAGGCGCAGCTGATCGAACGGCTTGGCTGCGACCTCGTGCTGCGCCGCGACGAGCTGCAGCTCGACGGCCTCGACTGGCACGCGATGGGCAAACGCGTGGGTGGCGAGATCCGCCGCCACCTCGGCGAGGATCCGCACATCGTGTTCGACTACCTGGGGCGGGCGACGTTCCCCTCTTCGGTGTACATCGCGCGCGCAGGCGGCTGCGTGGTGACGTGCGGGTCGAGCACCGGCTTCTGGCACGAATACGACAACCGCCACCTGTGGATGAAGCAGAAGCGGATCATCGGCAGCCACGGGGCGACCTGGTCAGAGGCGTGGGATGCCACGCGCATCATCGCCCAGGGCCGGATCGTGCCGCCGCTCTCGCGGGTGTACCCGCTCGAGCAGACGGCGGAGGCCACACGGCAGGTGCAGCTCAACGACCACGTCGGCAAGATCGGCGTGCTGTGCCTCGCCGAGCGCGAGGGCCTCGGCGTCGAAGACCCCGAGATGCGCGCGCGGATCGGCGAGGAGCGGTTGGGGCTCTTCCGCGAGTTCGCCTGAGCTCTCGCCGATCGCGCGCGGAGCGCCCCTACCCCGACATCCCCCCGAACAACCCGCCGGTGATGTGCAGCGTCTGGCCGTGGACGTAGTTGGACCACGGCGAGCACAGGAAGAAGATCCCGCCGGCGGCCTCCTCGGTGGTGCCGGGCCGACCGAGGGGGATCAGCATCGAGGCCATCTGGCGCATCTGCTCGGGGATGCCGAGCTGCACCGTCTCGCCGCCGATCTCCATCGTGTTGTCCTCGACCTTCGCCTGCGTGAGGCGCGTGTCGATGAAGCCGAACGCGACCGCGTTGACGTTGACTTTGAACTGGCCCCACTCCTTGGCGAGCGTTTTCGTGAGCCCCACCACGGCGGCCTTCGCCGAGGAGTAGTTGGCCTGCCCGGCGTTGCCGAAGGTCCCCGAGGTGGAGGACACGTTGACGATCTTGCGGAACACCTCGCGGCCCTCCTCGCGCTCCTTCTTGGCCGGCTCGCGCAGGTGCGGCGCGGCGGCGCGGATCACCCGGAAGGGCACCACGGTGTGGATGTCGAGCATCGCCTGGAAGTGCTCGTCGGACATCTTGTGGATCGGCGCGTCGAGCGTGTACCCGGCGTTGTTGACGAGGATGTCGATGCCGCCGAACGCGTCCACCGCGGCCTGCACGAGCGCCTCGGGCACGCCGGGCTTGGTCAGGTCGCCGGCGAACACCGCGTGCTCGCCAGCGATCTCAGCGGCGGCCTGCTGCGCGACGTCGCCGTCGAGATCGTTGATCAGCACGCGCGCGCCGTTCGCGGCGAGCAGCTCTGCGGTCGCGCGCCCGATGCCGCGCGCGGACCCTGTGACGATGGCGGCTTTGCCGTCGAGTACTCCCATGTCTATAGCTCCTTTCGCTTGTTCGAGGCCGGGAGGTTATCCGTCTCGGGTGGGCGGTGGAGCTGCCCTAGCGGCGCGGCGGCCGCCGCCGCCGGTGATGGCGATGCACGCGCCGCCGTCGGTGGGTGTGCCGTCTGTGCCTGCGCCGGTGGTGGGCGGCGCGGTGTCGGTGGCGTCTGCGGTCGGCGTGCGCGGCGACGTGGCGCGCGGTGTGTCCGGCGGCGAGCACCGCGCCGAAGTCCTGGGTGTAGAGTGCGCCGGCCTGCCCCCCGGCGAGCGCCGAGGGCGCGCGCGGTTCGACCCCGACGCCCGTTTCGCGGTACGCCGGGTCGAGGATGTTCGCGCGGTGCTCGGGGGAGGCCATCCACGCGCTCACGATCGCCTGCGGCGTGGCCAGCCACAGGGTGCCCCACGCGATGTTCTCGCCCACCGCGTACCCCCCGTCCGATCCGGTGAGGTAGCCGCTCGCGCGGATCCTTTCGAGCGGCGTCAGCCCGTCGGGGGCGACGTGCGCGAAGTAGTCTTCGTCGGCCATTTCCTCGCTATGCCTTTGTGCGGCGCTCGCCAGCTGCGGGCTGGGCGCCAGCGCCGCCTCGCCGTGGCTCGCGCGTTCCCGATCGATCAGGCACACCACCGCCGCGCGGACCTGTTCGACGTTCGCGGGCGTAGGGGTCGTGGAGGCGTTGGGGCAGGCCGCCTCAGCCGTCGCGGTCACGCACCAGCAGGCCGCCAGCGCGAGCAGCGAGGTGAGCGAGAGGCGTGCCACGGCCCCCGCATCGGCTCACGCGTGCCCTGGCCTGAGCATTGGGCGGAGGTTTGGACTAACGGGAGGGGGGCGGGCCGAGACGGGAGGGGGGCGGGCCGAGACGGGAGGGGGGCGGGCCCCCCTCCCGACCACCCCCCTTGCGGGGCGTCGGTTAGAGCCCCAGCACGGCGCCACAGCTGCCGACGGAGAGGGACAAGGATGTGTTTCACAGAATCTGTGGAACTGTGGTAGGGTGAAAGGGTGGCCAACATCACCGTCACTGTCCCCGACGACGTGTACCGCGCCGCGCGCGTACGGGCGGCCGAACGCGGTAGCTCCGTGAGCGCCCTCGTCGCCGACTACCTGCGCTCGATCTCCGCGCGCGAGGCGGAGATCGTCAGGCTCGAGGCTCAACAGCTGCGCGTGCAACACCAGATCGAGCGCTTCAGCGCCCGCGACCGCCTCCCGCGCGAGGAGCTCCACGGGCGTGCGGTTCGTTGACACCAACGTCCTGCTCTACGCCGTCTCCCGCGATCCCGACGAGCGCGAGCGCGCCGCGCGGGCCAACGAGCTGCTCGCGGCCCGGGACCTCGCGCTCTCGGTCCAGGTCCTGCAGGAGTTCTACGTGCAGGCGACCCGCGAGAGCCGGCCCGATCGCCTGAGCCACGAGCAGGCGCTCGCGCTCGTCGAGTCCTTCAGGCGCTTCACGGTGCAGGAGCTCACCGCCGAGGTGATGCTCGCCGCGACGGCCACCCGCGAGCGTTTCCGCATCTCCTACTCGGACGCCGCCGTGCTTGAGGCCGCCCGTACTCTTGGCTGCGAGGTCGTGCTCTCGGAGGATCTCAGCGACGGCCAGGACTACGGCGGGGTGCGGGTCGAGGATCCGTTCCGGGGGGGGTCGTGCGGGCTCGGGGTGACTACAACCCGAGCACCCGCCCGAGGATCTCGCGCATGATCTCATCCGACCCGCCGCCGATCGGCCCGAGGCGAGCGTCCCGGGCGGCGCGCTCGACCCAGCCCTCGCGCATGTAGCCCGCCCCGCCGTGGATCTGCAGGCAGGCGTCCATCAGCTCGTAGGAGGCGCGCTGGGTCAGCAGCTTCGCCATCGTCACCTCCCGTAGCGGCTCCTCGCCAGCAACGAAGCGGCGCAGCGCGTCGTAAGTGACGCAGCGGCAGGTGTACACCGAAGTGGCGAGGTCGGCGAGGCGGTGGCGGGTGACCTGGTGCGCCGAGAGGGGGCGGCCGAAGGCGGTGCGCTCGCGGGCGAAGGCCGCCGTGCGCTCCCACGCCAGGCGCATCGCGGCGCACGCGCCGAGCGCCATCGCCAAGCGCTCCCACTGGAAGTTGGCCATGATCAGCTTGAAACCTTCATGCTCGGGGCCGAGCAGGTTCTCGGCGGGCACGAATACGTCCTCGAAGGCGATCGTCGCCGTGTCGGACGCCGCCCAACCGAGCTTCTTCAGCTTGGACGAAGTGACGCCCTCGCCGCGGTCCACGATCAGGAACGAGATCCCGTGGTGGCCGCCCTCGGCGGTGGTCTTCACCGCCGTGACCATGAAGTGCGCGCGCACGCCGTTGGTGATGTACGTCTTCTCGCCGTTCACGACCCAGCCGCCGTCCACGGGGGTCGCGAGCGTGCGCAGCGCCGCCACGTCCGAGCCCGCGCCGGGCTCAGTGATCGCCAGGGCGCCGATCCGTTCACCGGCGATCGCTGGCTCGAGGTAGCGGCGCTTCTGCTCCGCAGTGCCGAACTTCCAGATCGGCGGCGTGGCGATGTTGACGTGCGCGCCGATCCCCGCCGCGGTGCCGCCGGACCCGGTGCGCGTGAGCTCCTCGATCAGCACCGCGTCGTGCAGGTAGCCGCCCCCCTGGCCGCCGTACTCCTCGGGGTACTTCAGCCCGAGGAAGCCGTGCGCGGCGAGCTTGGCGAAGACCTCGTCGGGAAACCATTCCGCGCGCTCCCACTCCTGCGCGTGCGGCGCGAGTTCGCGCTCGACGAATCGCCGGATCGAGTCGCGCAGCTCCTCGTGCTCGTCGGCGAAGGGCGGGTCGGGGCTCACCCCGCGGAGCCTACAGCGGGACGTCGGCGTGGCCGGGGCCGCTCGCCGGCCACGCCTACAGCGGGATGTTGCCGTGCTTGCGCTTGGGGCCGGGCTCGCGCTTGGTGGCCAGCGTGCGCAGCGCGGTAATGAGGCGCGGGCGCGTCTCGTGGGGGACGATCACGTCGTCGATGTAGCCCCGCTCGGCTGCCGTGTAGGGGTTGGCGAAGCGCGCCTTGTAGTCGTCCATCAACGTCTTGCGCCGCTCCACGGGCGTGGGGGAGCCGGCCAGGTCGCGGCGGTAGATGATGTTGACCGCGCCCTCGGGTCCCATCACCGCGACCTCCGCGGTCGGCCACGCGAAGTTGAAGTCCGCGCCGAGGTGCTTGGAGGACATCACGTCGTACGCGCCGCCGTAGGCCTTGCGGGTGATGATCGTCACCTTCGGCACCGTCGCCTCGGCGAACGCGTACAGCAGCTTGGCGCCGTGGCGGATGATGCCGCCCCACTCCTGCGCGGTGCCGGGCAGGAAGCCGGGGACGTCGCAGAAGGTGAGCAGCGGGATGTTGAAGGCGTCGCAGGTGCGCACGAAGCGGGCGGCCTTCGCGGAGGCGTCGATGTCGAGCACGCCCGCCAGCTGCGCGGGCTGGTTGCCGACGACCCCCACTGTCCACCCGTCCATGCGGGCGAAGCCGCAGACGATGTTCTTGGCGTGGTGTTCGTGCACCTCCAGGAACTCCCCGTCGTCGACGATCAGCCGCACCACGTCGCGCATGTCGTAGGGCTTGTTGGGGTTGTCGGGGACGACGTGGTCGAGCTCCTCGTCCATGCGCAGCGGGTCGTCGGTGGGCTGCACGCGCGGCGGGGTGGAGAGGTTGTTGGAGGGCAGGAACGACAGCAGGTAGCGGCAGTCCTCCAGGCACGCGTCCTCGTCGACGGAGGCGAAGTGGGCGACGCCCGACTTGGTGTTGTGCGACATCGCCCCGCCCAGCTCCTCGAAGCCGACCTCCTCGCCGGTCACGGTCTTGATCACGTCGGGGCCGGTGATGAACATGTGCGAGGTCTCGGCGACCATGAAGATGAAGTCGGTGATCGCCGGCGAGTACACCGCCCCGCCGGCGCACGGCCCCATCACGAGCGAGATCTGCGGGATCACGCCCGAGCTGCGCACGTTGCGCAGGAACACGTCGCCGTAGGAGCCGAGCGAGACGACGCCCTCCTGGATGCGCGCCCCGCCGGAGTCGTTGATGCCGACCACGGGGCAGCCGATGCGGGCCGCGAGGTCCATGATCTTGCACATCTTCTCCCCCATCACCTCCCCGAGCGAGCCGCCGAAGACCGTGAAGTCCTGGCTGAACACGCACACCTGGCGCCCGTCGATCGTGCCGTGGCCGGTGACGACCGCGTCGCCCCACGGCCGGTTCTTCTGCATGTCGAACTCGTAGGTGCGGTGGCGCACGAACGTGTCGAGCTCCTGGAAGGAGCCGGGGTCGAGCAGCTTTTCAACGCGCTCGCGCGCCGTGTACTTGCCGCGCGCGTGCTGCTTGGCCTCCGCCTCCGGCGCGGAGTGCAGCGCCGCGGCGCGCAACTCCTGCAGTTGGGCGAGCTTCTCCTCGTAGGTTTCCGGTGCCTTGGCGCGCATCATCGGCCGCCCGATGTTATCCGCGCCGCAGCCACGTAGGCTCCTCGGCGCACTGGTGGGGGGCCGGTTTTGTGGGGGGCCGGTTTTTTCACGTGTGGCGGGGCGGTGGCCCGAAGCAGGCGCGGCGGCGGGGCGGCTACCCGCGCGAGAACGGCCGGTGGTGCGCGGCGCCGAGGCGATCCAGCACGGCGCTCAGCAGCTCGGCGTCCTGGGCGGCCATGGCCTCCTCCAGGCGCGCCAGCTCGTCGGCGAGTTCCGCCGCAAGGTCGTGTGACTCCTCGGGCTCCGGCTCGGGGTCTGGTGCAAGGACCGGTTGCCGCGTACGGCGCCGTCGGAAGAGCCTCGCCATCCACCCGCGGCGAGGTTCCGTCTCGGGTTCGGGCTCGCACTCAGGGGCAGGCTCCGGCTCCGGCTCGGGGAGCACCGGCTCGGGCCCCTCGCGCACGACCGTGAGCGTGACCCGGGTGCCCCACCCAGAAGGCTGGAGCTCCACCGTGCCGCTCGTCGCCTCGGCCTCCCACTCGACGCGCTGCTCGTCCTCCACGCGGGCGATGCGGATCTCCCCGAAGTCGCCGAGGTGGCGCGCCAGCGACACGGGGTCGCTGAGCTCGGCCCACAGCTCCGGCGGTGACTTCACGAGTGTGCGCTGCGCTTCAACGGAGGCCATCGCCCCGTGTTTCGAGGACGGCGGTGGGAGTCCTTCAGCGCGCGGTGCGCGTCCAGACGCTCAGTGAGGAAAGTATGCTCACGTATAGTTTTTTCGACTGTACTTTTCTTGAGGCAACCAACGCGACTCATCGGCGGGCCGCGCAGGCTGGCGGCACCAGGTGGTGTATAGTGGTGTTGTGGGCCGCACCCAGGTGTACCTCGGGACGGAGGAGCTGGAGCTCCTCGATCGCGCTGCGCGCGCCGTGGGCGCGTCCCGCTCGGAGCTTGTTCGGCGGGCGATCAGGGAGGCGTTCGGAGCGGGCGACAAGACAGACAGACGCAGGGCGCTCGCCGCCAGCGCGGGCTCATGGAAGAGTCGAGGGTTCACAGGCGCGGAGTACGTGGACGCTATGCGAGGCGACCTCAACGACCGCCTACGGCGACTCGGCTTGCAGTGAAGCTCCTCGACACGGCCGTCGCGGTCGACCACCTGCGTGGTGCCGAGCCTGCCGTGGAGCTGCTGACGCGGTTGAGCGACGAAGATGAGTTGCTCGCAGCGAGCGAGTTGGTCCGCTTCGAGCTGCTGGCTGGGGTGCGTCCGGACGAGATGGAGGCGCTGGAGGAGTTCTGCTTGGCCC
This sequence comes from uncultured Solirubrobacterales bacterium, assembly GCA_963821775.1. Taxonomy (GTDB): domain Bacteria; phylum Actinomycetota; class Thermoleophilia; order Solirubrobacterales; family Solirubrobacteraceae; genus Palsa-744. The sequence goes on from CAWGFB010000004.1 coordinate 1,001,398, forward strand.
TGGTATGGCTGCCCGTCGATCGAGACGTCACCCGCATCGCGGGTGCGATGGCACGCAAGTTTCGTGGGTCACACAGCGGAATCGACGATGTCGACTATCTGATCGCGGCGACGACGGTCGTGTTCGACGCCGGGCTGCTCACAACCAACGTGCGCCACTTCCCGATGCTCGAGGGCCTGCGGGCTCCCTACTGACTCGCAGCCGTTCTCAGGCCGCGACGCGCTCCCGCGACGGCCTGATCAGCCCCCGCTCGTGCAGCAGCTCCGCCAGCTGCACCGCGTTGAGGGCCGCACCCTTGCGGAGGTTGTCCGCAACGATCCACAGGTCGAGCGCGCGCTCGTGGCCGGGGTCGCGGCGGATGCGCCCGACGAACACCTCGTCGCGGCCGGCGGCGTCGATCGCGAGCGGGTACAGCGCGGCGCCGGGGTCGTCGAGCACGGTCACACCGGGCGCCGCCGCGAGCAGCTCGCGCGCGCGCTCGGGGGAGAGCGGGCGGCGCGTCTGCACGTTGACGGCCTCGGAGTGACCGGTGAGGACAGGGACGCGCACGCACGTGGCGCTCACGCCGATCGCGGGGTCGCCGAGGATCTTGCGGGTCTCGTCGATCAGCTTGCGCTCCTCGTCGGTGTGGTCCTCGCCGGGCGCGAAGGAGCCGGCGTGCGGGAGCGCGTTGAAGGCGATCTGGTGCGCGTACGCCGCGGGCGGACCGGGCTCCCGCTCGTGCAGCAGCGCGTGCGACTGGTCCAGCAGCTCTTCCACGGCCGCCCGTCCCGTGCCGGAGACCGCCTGGTAGGTGGAGATCACCAGGCGCTCGATGCCGGCCGCGTCGTACAGCGGCTTGAGCGCGACGACCATCTGCATCGTGGAGCAGTTGGGGTTGGCCACGATCCCCCGGTGCTCGGCGAGCGCGTCGGGGTTGACCTCGGCTACGACCAGCGGCACGTCGTCGTGCAGGCGCCACCGCGAGGAGTTGTCCACCACCACGGCGCCCGCGTCGGCGAAGCGCGGCGCCCACTCCCCCGAGGTGGCGCCGCCGGCGGAGAAGAGCGCGAGGTCGAAGCCCTGGATGGCCTCCTCGCCGAGGGCCTGCACGACCAGGTCGCGGCCGTCGGGCGCGGCGCCCGCGAGCACCCGCCCGGCGGAGCGCTCGGAGGCGAACGCCGCGACCTCCCGGGCGGGGAAGGCGCGCTCGCGCAGCAGCGCCAGCATCAGCGAGCCCACCTGGCCGGTGGCGCCGACGACTGCGACTCGGTAGTCCCTGCTCATCGATCCAGCGTACCGCTCCCCTCGCGGGCGGGCGAGGTGTCTACGTGCGGGTGGCCATGAAGTAGATCGTGAGGACCACCAGCAGGTCCATCAGCGCTCCCACCGCGCCGATGCGGCGCACGAGCCCGTCGTGCTCGGCGCCGAAGGTCACCGCGCCGCCGGCGCCCGCTGCCGCCACGTCCTGGTCCGCGACCTCGATCAGGCGCCGCTCCCGCGGCCGCAGGTAGGCGCCCTCGACGGCGCCGATCACGATCACGATGGCCAGGCCCCACTGCACGTAGAAGGCGTGCCACACGTGCAGGTAGGAGGCGAGGTAGATGCCGAGCACGAGGATCGCGGCCACGCCGGGCATGATCACCCGCTGGCTGATCGCGTGCAGCGCGCGGTACAGCGCGGGCAGCGCGCGCGGGTCTGCCTTCGTGACGGCGCCGAGCAGCACGGGGTAGGCGAAGGTCGCGCCGAAGGCGAACACGACGGCGACGATGTGCAGCGCGAGGACGACTTCCCAGAAGGCGACGGCGAGGAGCACGAAGGGGATCCTATTGCTCAGGTCGGCGTATGCGGCATGGCCCACAACATCAACTTGATGCCGGTCAGAACGTCGGCGCGTAACGCCCGAAGACGTCCTGCATCGCGCCGCACACCTCGCCGAGCGAGCAGCGGTCCTTCAGCGCCACGCGGATCGCGGGCAGCAGGTTCTCGCTCCCCCGCGCCGCCGCCCGGAGCTCCTCCAGGCGGCGCTCCACCACGGCGTGGTCGCGGTCGGCCTTGAAGGCCGTGAGGCGGGCGACCTGTTCGTGCTCTGAGGCTGGATCGACGCGCAGCAGGTCGGGCACCTCGACGTCGTCCTCCTCGTAGCGGTTGACGCCGACGACCACGTCCTGGCCGATGCGGTAGCGCTCCTGGTAGCCCCACGCGGACTCGTCGATCTCGCCGATGATGAACTCGAGCGCCTGCACCGACCCGCCGAGCGCGTCGACCTTGTCGATCAGGGTCTGGGCGCGGCGCTCGATCTCCTCGGTGAGCGCCTCCACGAAGTAGGAGCCGGCGAACGGGTCGACGGTGTCGGCGGCGCCGGACTCGTGCGCGATGATCTGCTGGGTGCGCAGGGCGATCTTCGCCGCGTGCTCGGTGGGCAGCGCGAGCGCCTCGTCGAAGCCGTTGGTGTGCAGCGACTGCGTGCCGCCGCACACCGCGGCGAAGCCCTGCAGCGCGACGCGCACGATGTTGTTCTCCGGCTGCTGTGCCGTCAGCGTGACGCCGCCGGTCTGGGTGTGGAAGCGCAGCGTCATCGCGCGCGGGTCGGTCGCGCCGAAGCGCTCGCGCATGATGTGCGCCCACATCCGCCGCGCGGCGCGGAACTTTGCCACCTCCTGGAAGACGTTGTTGTGGCCGTTGAAGAAGAAGGCCAGCCGGGGGGCGAAGTCGTCGACCGACAGGCCCTTGTCGATCGCGGCCTGCACGTACGCGATCCCCGAGCTGAGCGTGAACGCGACCTCCTGCACGGCCGAGCACCCCTTCTCGCGGAAGTGGTAGCCGGAGATCGAGATCGTGTTCCACCGCGGCACCCGCTCGTGGCAGTACTGGAAGAGGTCGGTCGTCAGGCGCATCGTGGGCGCGGGCGGGTAGATGTAGTTGCCGCGCGCGATGTACTCCTTGAGCACGTCGTTCTGTGTGGTGCCGCGCAGCCGCTCGGAGGGCACGCCCTGCTCCTCGCCGACCAGCTCGTACAGCAGCAGCAGGCACGCCGCCGGCGCGTTGATCGTCATCGACGTGGAGACCTCGTCGAGGGGGATGCCCTCGAACGCGGTGCGCATGTCCTCGATCGTGTCGATCGCGACGCCCGTGCGCCCCACCTCGCCGAGACAGCGCGGGTTGTCGGAGTCCAGGCCGAGCTGCGTGGGCAGGTCGAAGGCCATCGACAGGCCGGTCGAGCCCTTTGAGAGCAGGTAGCGGTAGCGCGCGTTTGACTCCTTCGCCGAGGCGTAGCCCGGCGTACTGGCGCATGGTCCACGTCTGCTTGCGGTACATCTCGCGGTGCACGCCGCGCGTGTAGGGGAAAGTCGCCCGGCTCGCCGAGGTCGCAGGTCGGCGGGCACGTCGGCCTCTGTGTAGAGCTCGCTCGACCTCGATCCCCGAGTCGGTGAAGCGGCGGGGGTCCTCGGGCCCGACGATCGGCGCGACCGTCAGGTCGCGTCCTCGTCGTCGGCGCCCCCGGCGGCGAGTGTCGCTCGATTGTGGCCATGTTGAGATCATAAGGACCGCCCGCGGCCGAGATGGTTATGCTCGGCCGCGATGGCGACCTGCCTGGTCACCGGCGGCGCCGGCTTCCTCGGCTCGCACCTCTGCGACGAGCTGCTGCGCGCGCGGCCACCGGGTGATCTGCGTCGACAACCTCGAGACCGGCTCGCTCGCGAACATCGAGCACATCCGCGACCCGGAGCGCTTCGTGCACCTCAACGTCGACATCATCGACCCCTACTTCGTCGACGGAGCCGGTCGACTTCGTCTACCACCTCGCCTCGCCGGCGTCGCCGATCGACTACCTGCGCCTGCCGCTGCACACGCTGAAGGTCGGCTCCTACGGCACCCACCACACGCTCGGGCCTGGCGAAGGCCAAGCGCGCGCGCTTCCTGCTGGCGTCGACGCAGCGAGGTCTACGGCGACCCGCAGGAGCACCCGCAGCCGGAGACCTACTGGGGCCACGTCAACCCGATCGGCCCGCGCGGCGTCTACGACGAGGCCAAGCGCTACGCCGAGGCGCTGACGATGGCCTACCACCGCCAGCAGGGCGTCGACACGGCGATCGTGCGGATCTTCAACACCTACGGCGCGCGCATGCGCCCGCACGACGGCCGCGCGATCCCGACGTTCCTGCGCCAGGCGCTCGCCAACCGGCCGCTCACGGTCTTCGGCGACGGCAGCCAGACGCGCTCGTTCTGCTACGTCAGTCCGACCTCATCCGCGGGCTGATCGCGCTGGCGGAGTCCGGCTACCACGACCCCGTCAACATCGGCAACCCCGACGAGTTCACGCTGCTGGAGCTCGCCGAGACGGTGCAAGCGAGCTCACCGGCTCGAGCTCGGAGATCGTCTTCGAGGCGCTGCCCGTGGACGACCCCAAGCAGCGCCGGCCCGACATCACGCTCGCGCGCGAGCTGCTCGGCTGGGCGCCCGAGGTGTCGCTGCGCGACGGGCCTGCAGCGCACGATCGAGCGAGTCCGGCGTCGAGGTCCTCGCTCGGCTGAGCGGCTCGCGCTGGCGCCGCGCGCCGCGGCGGCGCGGCCGCCTGACCGCTACATCTGCGAGGCTGAGGCGTTGTGAGCAGCGAGATGGGACCACGCCTCCCCGCTGGCGCCCACCGCTCAGCGTACAGACCCGACCCCGGCCGCCGGCGCGCTGACCCCAGCCGACGCGAGCGGCTCTCGCGGGCCGCCGGACGCATGCCGTCGGCGCTCTCGGCGGCGACCGTGCGCGGGGAGTCCTCCGAGCGCGACATCGCGCCGCAAGCGGCCGCCGGCGCTGTCGTTCCTGCTGCGCGTGCGACGGCGCGGCGCGCCGCGCGCGTGCTGTCGCTGCTGGCGCTCGACTTCGCGGGCGTGGTCGCTGGCGATCTTCACGGCGCTGGTGCTCAAGGCGGCGGTGCACGGCGAACGTGCAACGTGACACGGCGCCTGCACGAGACGCGAACGATCCTCGCGTTCGCCTACCTCGTGACGGCGCTGCTGTTCGCCCGCTCGGGCCTGTACGCCGAGCGCGGCGCAGCGGCCGGGCCTCTCGCGGATCCTCGCGGTCGCTCTTCCAGGTGCACGTCGTCGCGCTGATGTTCGCGCTGGTCAGCGGCGAACACTTCTCGAGCTACTACCTCTTCTACGGCTCGCTCGCGTTCGCGCTGCTCTACGTGTCGGCGCTGCGCTACGTGCTACGAGCGCGCTCACCGGCGCGGCTGCTGCGCGCCGCCGGCTACCGCCGCCGCGCGGTGCTCGTCGGCACGCGGCAAGCACATCGCGCGACGTCGCGCACGCGCTCGCGCGACGCGCCCGCACTCGCCGATCGAGGTCGTCGGCTTCCTCGCCCCGCGGGCGCTGCCCGCCAACGGCCTGCGCTCGCTCGGCACGCTCGCGCGACCTCGAGCGGGTGCTCGACGCCGAGCGCGTCGACGAGGTCATCATCGCCGACCCCGACTTCCCCCAGGACGACGCCGTCGAGCTCGTCGACCGCTGCCACCGGCGCGGCGTGCGCGTGCGGATCGCGCCGTCGACGATGGAGATCCTGATCCACCGCGCCGAGTTCGTGCCGGGCGAGTCGGTGCCGCTGTTCGAGCTGGCGCCGCCCGTCTTCGAGGGCATCGACTTCGCGCTCAAGCGCACCTTCGACATCGTCGGCGCGACGCTGCTGCTGGTGCTGCTGAGCCCGCTGCTGCTGGCGATCGCGCTCGCCGTGCGGCTGACCTCGCGCGGGCCGGTCGGTGTACCGCTCGAGCCGGCCGCGGCATCGGCCAGCGGCCGTTCGCGTGCCTGAAGTTCCGCACGATGCACGCCGACGCCGAGGAGCGCCAGGCCGACCTCGAAGAGCTCAACGAGGCCTCGGGCGCGCTCTTCAAGATCCGCGACGATCCGCGCCTGACGCCGGTCGGGCGCGCTGCTGCGGCGCTTCTCGCTCGACGAGCTGCCGCAGCTGGTCAACGTGCTGCGCGGCGAGATGTCGCTCGTCGGCCCGCGCCCGCTGCCCGAGCGCGACTACGAGTGCTCGAGGAGTGGCACCGCAAGCGCTACCTCGTGCTGCCCGGGCATGACCGGCCTGTGGCAGGTCTCGGGCCGCGCCGAGCTCGACTTCGACGACCTCGTGCGCCTCGACTTCATCTACCTCGAGCGCTGGTCGCTGGCGCTCGACCTGACGATCCTCCTGAAGACGATCCCCGCCGTCCTCTCGCGGCGCGGCGCCTACTGATCACTGGGGGGTGGTCGGGAGGGGGCCTGCCCCCCTCCCGCTACGGCGAGGGGCTTACTGACGCCTCGCACCCCGAGGCTCGGGGGCCGGCGCCACACGGTGACGCACGGCCGGTGGGGCTGAGCGAGCGCGCGCCGATACACCCGCCACGTCTCGCGCGCGGCCTGCTCCCAGGTCCACGCCGCGGGCGAGGCGGCGTCCTGCTCCTCCGCCGCGGGGACCACGGTCACCCGCTCGCGGTCGAGCCCCAGCGTGAGGGTGGCCCGGTGGGCGGCGGCGTCGGTGGAGACGATCACGTGCACGGCCCGCTGCACCGCGAGGTGGCGCAGGCGCAGGTGCATGCCCCGCAGCGCAGCCGCTCGGAGGTACGCTCCAGCGCCGCGAGGTCGTGCAGCGTGACGACCATCGGGCAGGGGCTGTGCAGCATCGCTCCCTGCATCCACGGCGCGTGGAAGACGTCCGCGCGTGCGCGGGCGGTGGGTCTCGACGATCTCGTCCTCTGCGCCCGCGGTGTCGCGCAGCGCCTGCAGCAGGCAGCGCGCGTAGCGCCGACCCGCCGCGGGTCGGCGGCCGGGCGGCTGTCGAACGCGACCCTCACGGCGCGTGTCCTTCGGTCCTTCACGTCTCCCCCGACGTGCACCGGCGGCGACCTTAGTCGGTTTTGTGGCGCAGTGGTAGAGATGACAGCATAATTTCCGCTCGCTGCGGCTTCTTCTGCGCAGCCCCGTAGCCTTGCACCTCCGTGTCCACGCGCGAGCTACCACGAGAGTCTGTGGGCGGACGTGCCCGAGGGCCTCGTCGCCCACCGTACGCGACTGCCCGGCTGGCCTTCCTGCTGCGAGCATGCGCCCGTGGCGGGCGCGCGTGCTCGACGTCGGCTGCGGCGAGGGCTGGTTCGCCGCCGAGCTCGGCCGGGCGGGTCGCACGCGCCGTCGGGGTGGACGTGGCGCGGGAGCCGCTGCGCCGCGCGCGCACGCGCGCACCCGGAGCTCGACCTGCGCCTCGTGCCCGTCGCGGGGCCGTGGCCGCTGGAGGACGCCTCGCTTCGACGTCGGTGTGGGCGGGCGAGGTGATCGAGCACGTCGCCGACACCGCGGCGTGGCTCTCGGAGGTGCGCCGCGTGCTGCGCCCCGGCGGCGCGCTCCTGCTGAGCACCCCCGCGCACGGACCGCTCACGCGCCTTGGCTGGCGCTCTCGGGGCGGGCCTTCGCGGCGCACTTCGACCCCGCTCGGACCACCTGCGCTTCTACACCGCGGCACGCTGGCGCGCTGCTCGCGGACTTCGGCTTCGAGCAGCTCGCCCTGCGCGGCCTGGGCGGCGTGCCCGGGGCGCGCGTCCGCTGCTGGCGCGGCGCGGCGCGCGCGCTTCTGAGCACGCGCGCGCTGCGGCCGTCCCGCGCGCTCGCTCGCCCCTGCAGCTAGCTTGCTGGCGAGGGCGGCCTAGCGCCGCCGGCCGACGGCGATCGGCTCGCTGCGCAGCGCCTGCAGGTAGTCGTTCTGGATCGAGAGCAGTTCGCCGTTGCGTGGCGATTTCCGCCGCGGGGCGACCGACTCCGGGTTGAGGTAGATGGCGGCGCGCAGCTCCTGCAGCGCCGCCTGGGGTTGCCCGCGTGCAGGTCGTATTCGCCGAGCGCCTGCCAGGTCTTGGGGTTCGACGGGCTGCAGGTGCACGGCGCGCTCGTAGCGTCGCGCTCGCGGCCGCCGGCTCGCCGGCGCCTGCTGGACGTGCCGCGAGCGCGAACAGCGCTTCGGCCGAGAGCGGGTCGCGCTCGCCGCGGCGTGCGCCGCGGCGAGCGCGGCCGCGGGGTCGCGCGCGAGCAGCGCGAGCGCTTCGCCTGGCGGGCGTCCGCGGAGCGCTAGCGGCTGCCACTGTGCCCAGGCGGCGAGCAGCGCGGCGAGCACCACGGCCGCCGCGAGCGCGCCGCGCACGGGCGGTCGGCGTCGCGCAGCGTGAGCGAGCGCCACCGCGTGGGGGCTGGCTCCGCGGTGGCCGTCAGCGGCCCGCGGCCGGCCAGCCAGCCGGCGCACAGCAGCGCGACGCAGGCGTCGCCGGGGACGTACCAGGTCCAGTCCACGAAGCGAGTGCGCGCCGAACACGACACGACGCACAGCATGCTCAGCAGGCCGATGCGCTCGGCGTGTAGTGGCGGGCCGGTCGTCGCGCGCGCGCCAGCCGGGCCGGCGCGCCGATGCGCGACCGCGCGCCAGCTCGCGCCAGCCGTCCAGCGTCGGTTGAACGGGGTGCGTGGCCGCGCCCCGCGGCCGCCAGCCAGGCGACGAGCAGCGCGAGCGCCACGAGCGAGCCCGACGAGGCCGAGGTCGGCGAGCGTCTGCACGACGAAGCCGTGCGCGTGGCGGACGTCGAGCGTCTCCGTGCGGTAGCGCAGGCGCGCCGTCTCGTACCCGTCCGCGCCGACGCCGAGCAGCGGGTGGGCGTCGAAGATCTGCAGCGCCTCCTTCCAGTAGCGCGCGCGCACGCTCGCCGACCGCGGTCAGGCGGCCGGGCGTGTTCGGCGGGCGGCTTCGCGTTGGGGTTGGTGAGCGTGTTGACCGCGTGCGAGACGCTCCCGGTGAGGCCGCGGTGGCTGTGCGCGAGCGCGCCGGCGAACGCGAGCATCGCGAGCGCGATCAGCGCGAGCAGCGCCGCGCCGGCGCGGCGGCGCACGCCGGCGGCGAGGGGGCGCTCGGCTCGTGAGGAAGCCGATCGCGACGCCGACGAGCGTGAGCACCAGGAGCATCGCGACGAGCAGCGCGCCGAGCTGGTGGCCGGCCGTGACGCGCGTCGGCGAGCGGCACGTTTTCGGCGCTGAGCGCGTGGTGGAGAAGTCCCACGCGACCACCACGGCGCGCCGAGCGCGCCGGCGATCAGCACGGCGGCGCCGCGCAGGCGCAGCGGCACGATGCAGAACCACAGCGCCAGCCCGACCGCGAGCGCGGCGAGCGCGCCGCGCGAGTAGGCGAGCATCAGCGTGACCAGCATCAGGCCCATCGCCGGGTAGGCGAGCGCGCTCAGCAGCGCGTGCCCGGTGCGGCGCGCGCCCAGCCACAGGCAGCCGATCGCGCCCATCGCGGCCGTCAGGCCGATCGCGTTCCAGTAGCCGTACGGTTCCCGCAGCCGCGCGTAACGTGCCCGTGGCGCCGAGCCTGCGCGGGGAAGACCTTCGTCAGCAGCGCGTAGCCGCACACGACCACCGCGGCGAGCGCCACGCCGCCGAGCACCGCCGGCCAGCGCGCCGGGCGCCACGCGCGCGAGCGCGCGGCGAGCGCGAACACGCCGCCGTAGGCGAACAGGCGCCCGGCGTCCTGCCAGCTGCCGTCGGGCTGCACCGACCACACGACCGAGAGCGCGGTCAGCGCCGCGAACGCGAGCAGCAGCCCCACCGGCCACGCCCCGTACGCGCGGCCGCGCCGGCGGGCGCGAACAGCAGCGCCGCGCGATCGCCACGCCGCAGCCGAGCGTGAGCGCCATCTCGACCGGCGTCATCGTTTCGAGGTTGAGGCCGCCACCGGCGAAGAACGTGACCAAGCACAGCGACGCCTGCGACCAGCAGCGTCGGCAGGGCATCGCCGAGGAGCCGCGCGGCCGTGCGCGGCGCGGCGACCGCTCCGGGCGCGCGTGTGGCGCGCGCCGGCCCGGCGCGCCGCTCCGGGCGCGGGTGCGGCCGCGGCGGACACGTCAGTCCTCTGGCGTTCGCCGGTCGCCCGTGCGAAGGGTACGGTTGCGCAGGGCCCGCCCGCCGAGCACCAGCGCGCACACGAGCAGGAACGCGAGCAGCGCGAGCAGCGGGGTGGGCAGCGAGTTGAGCGCGGAGGCGAGGTTGACGTGCACGACGCCGGGGTGGAGCACTCGCCGCCCACCGGGACGGGCGGCGCGGCGGCGCGCGGGACGCTTTCCAGCGTGCGCTGCTCGGTTGGCGTCGGTGCCGCCACCGACGCCGCAGCGGCGCCCGCGCCTGACCCGGGCCCGCCCGCCCCGCGGGAGCCGGCGGCCCCGGCGAACTGCGCTTTGTGGATCAGGTCGGGGCAGTCGGTGTACTCTCGGCCAGTTCGGGCGGCAGCTCTTTGAGGGCCTGGTTGTACGCCTGCTGGGAGTAGCCGGTGAGCAGCGTGCCGGCGGCGCACTCTTCGAGGATCTTCGTCGTCTCGCTCGCGGCCGCCGCGGGGGCGGCCGCGACGAGCGCGAGCGCCAGGGCGACCGCGACGGCCGGCGCCGCGCGGACATGCCCCCGGCGTCGGGGCAGCCGGGTGCAGGTTCGGGGTGGCCGGGTGTGGGTTCGCGGTCTGACGGTCATGGTGGGCAGGTGGTGCACGCTACCAGCGCCCCCGCTGGAGAGCCCGAGCGTGGCCAGCGCGTCCGAGAACCCCGCCGCCCAGGCCTCGTAGGTGTAGGCGCGCACGTCGGCCGCGCCCGCCGCGCCGAGGCGGGCGCGCAGCGGCGCGTCGGCGGCGAGCCGCCGCAGGGCGCCCGCCAGCGCCCGGCGGTCGCCGGCGGGTACGACCAGGCCGTTGCGCCCGTCGCGCACCAGGCCGCCGGCGGCGGCGCCCACGGCGTCGCTTGCGATGACTGGCAGTCTGCGGTTCATCGCCTCGTTGACCACCAACCCCCACGGCTCGCGGAAGGTGCGCGTGGCGATCGACGGCACCACGAGCACATCCGCGGCTGCGTAGACGTCGCGCAGTTGCGCGGGGGGCAGGAGGCCCAGACGACACCGCGGTCTCGCCGCGCCGCCGGCGGAGGCCCGGGGGGACGGATCCCACACCGGCGAGGACGAGCGCGGCGGAGGGCGCGACGAGGCCCGAGTGCACGCCAGGCGTCAACCAGCACCCCCAGTCCCTTTTCCCGCACCGGGCGCCCCGTAAACAGGAACTTCACGCCCGTCTGCGCCGGCCGCCCTCCCCGGGGGGCTCACGCCGGGGCCGGTCGCGGGCGGGCGGCACCAGAAGTCGTTGTCCACCGCCTGCGGCGCGACGTGCACGTTGCGCGCGCCCCGCGCGCGCACGTACGCGCTGACGTGCGGCCCGTAGGTGACGACCGCGTCCGCCGAGCGGTAGAGCCGCCGCAGCGCGAGGTAGCTGAGCGCGTGGGCCGGCGTGCGCGGGTGCGCCCACAGCGAGGCCCACAGGATCACCGGCACCCCCGCGCGGCGCGCGCCCGCCCAGGCGGCCGGCAGCGCCACGCGCCCGCCGGTGGAGACCACCACGGCGCGGTGGCGCCGCCGCGGCGGCGAGCGCGCCGACCTCGCGCTGGCGCAGGTACCGGTGCGGGAACGGCAGCTCGCGTCCGCGCCGCCGTCGTGGCCCGCCGTGCGTGGGCGCGTCCGCCGAAGAGCGCGAACTCGACGTTCTCGCCGCTCGTGCAGGCGCGCGAACGCGCCGACCCGGTCGGCGGGGACGTGGCCGGTGACGAACAGCACCGGCTTCACGCGCAGCGCCTGCTCGTAGGCGGCGAGCGTCTGCTCGCCGCAGCGCTCCCACGTGAAGTGCGCGGCCACGGTGGCGCGCGCGCGGCTGGCCGGCCTCGCGCAGCCGCGCGGGGTCGGCGAGCAGCTCGTCGAGGCGCTGTGTGAGCCGCTCGACGTCGCCGGGAGGCACCAGCACGAAGCCGTCGCCGGCGGCCGCGATCTCCTCCGGCCCCGGCTCGCCGCGGCAGCCGATCGCGGGCAGGCCGGCGGCCATCGCCTCGACGTAGGCGACGCCGAACGCCTCCTCGGTCGAGGGCATCACGAACACGCTGGCACGTGCGCGCGCGCTCGAGCGCCGCGGCGGGCGGCAGCTGGCCGGGGAACTCGACGCGCTCGCGCGACCCCGAGGCGCGGCGGCGAGCCCTTCCAGCGCGACGCGCTCGGGCCCGTCGCCGACGATCACGTAGCGCAGCGTGGGGTGGCGCGCGGCGAGCACGGCGAGCGCGCGCAGCACGTCGGCGTGGCGCTTGCGGGCGACGAGGTGCCCGACGGTGACCAGGGCGGGGTGCCCGCGCTCGCGCGCCGCGCGCGGCGCCGCGGAGCGCGGCAGGTCGGTGCCGAGGTGCACGACGCGCGTCTCGCCGCGCGCCGTGCTCGCGGGCGAGCTCGGCGATGCCGCGCGCTGTTGGCGAGCACCAGGCGGGCGGCGCCGAGCCCGCGCGCGACGGCCTCGCGCGCCGGCGGCGGAGCGGGGCGCGGTGTAGAGCACGTCGCCGCCGTGCACGGAGACGACGAGCGGGTGCCGCCGGCGCCGACCGCGGCGCACGGCGTCGCCGGCGGGCACCGCGTTGTGGGCGTGCACGAGGTCGAAGCCGACCGCGGCGGCGCAGGCGTCGCAGCGCCACGCCCAGCGCCGGCGCGGCCCACGCGCCCCAGCGCGGCGTAGGCGCGCCACCGCGGCGGCGAGACGTAGGGCACGTACGTGACGGGTACCCCGTCGCGCACCTCGCTCCGCCGGCGGCGTCGCGCAGCGCGCTCCCCGAGCGCCCGCGCGACCGCCGCCCGGCCCGGCCCGCAGGGCCGCCTGCGGCGGCACGAGCCGGTGGAGCACGAGCACGCGCACCTCTGCGCCCGCCGCGCGCGCCGCGAGCGCCTGGCGGTGCGCCCAGACCCCCAGCACCGGGTCGCCGCGGCTGGGGGTAGAACTCCGCGACGACGGCGACCCTCACCAGCGCCGGTGCGGTGGCGAGCGTGCGCTGCGCTTCCGCGGCGCTCAGGTAGGGGCGCTCCGCGAGCAGCGCGCGCGCCTCGGCGACGGCGTCCGCGCGTGCGTAGGCGGCGCCGGCGGGCGCGGCGCGAGTGGCGGATCGCGACGGCGTCGAGCACGCCGCAGCGCCAGCCGTGCTCGCGCGCGAGCGCGGCCCAGTGCAGCGTCGAGGCCCCAGCCCATGCGCACGTCGGGGAAGGGCAGCAGCACGGGGAGCGTGGCGCGGGCGAAGGCCGTGACGGGGCCGATCTCCACGAAGCGGCGTCTCGCGCGCCACGACGCCCGCGCGGCGACGCGTCACGCGCCACGCGGCGTGGGAGCGCAGCGCGGTGCGCCGGCTGCGCCAGCTGCGAAGCCAGAAGCGCTCGCGCGAGGAACACCAGGCGGTCGAGGAAGCCGCGCGGGAGCACGACGTCGTCGTCGAGCAGCAGCAGCCAGTCGCAGCCGTCGGCGGGGTGCGCGGCGAGCAGGCGGTTGAGGTTCTGGAACTTCCCGCGCTCGCCCGGCGGGCAGAGGTGCATCTCGACGTCGTGGCGGGAGCGCGCCAGCTCCGCGCGGGCCGCGGCGGCCAGGCCGTGCCGCTCCGGGCGCTCGACGCCGAGCACGAGCACGCGCCGGCGCGGGGCGTGCGCCGCGCGGCGCACGCGAGGCGCAGGCGCCGGCCGCTCCCCATCTCGCGGGCATCGGCGAGCCGGTCCACGAGCTCCCGCCGCGCCGCGTCGAGGCCGCCGACGGTGCCGCTTTCGCCGGAGAGGAAGTCCTCCGCCTCGCTGCGCGCCGGCGGGTGGCGCCGTTCGCGGAGGCCTTGTTCCAGCCGCCCGAGGCTGTGAGCGGCCATCGTCACGCCGGCGGCGCAGCGGCGGCGGACAGCGTGGCCCGCGCACCCGGCGAGCGTCCGCAGCTCGCGGCGCAGTGGCGGGGCCTCGCCGCGCCACGCGTCGTAGCGGCGGCTGGCGCGCCCGCGGGCGCGGGCGGCCCGGGCGAGCGGGCGCAGGCGGGCGTCGGCGGGCGTGCGGCGGTGGTCGAGCGCGGCGGCCGCGACGTACACGATCGGCCGGGGGTGCGTGTCGGCGCCCCCGCCGTTGCGGCGGGCCAGCGTCCCCGTCTCGACCGAAGCCGGTTGACACGCGCCATCGGTCCCCGCTTCGGCCAGCAGCCGGTCCTGCCACTCCTGCTCGTCGCCGCCAGCCCGCCAGCGCCACGTCGAAGGGCCCCACGCGCTCCAGCGCCGCCCGGCGCAGGGCCATGTTGGCGCCCCACGCGTAGCGCACGCGGTCGGTGTCGCGCGGCCCGAGGTCGAGCGCGGTGATCGGCGGGTCCTCGCGCCCGCAGGCGCGCCGGCTCCGCCCGCCGCCCTCCAGGCGCGGCGTGGATGGCGCCGGCGAAGACCTCCACGTCGGGGTGCTCGCGGGCGGCGCGCAGCAGCGCCGCCAGCCATCCGGGGCGAACCTCGACGTCGTCGTCGACGAACACGACGAGCTCGCCGCGGGTGTGCGCGACACCGGCGTTGCGGGCGGCGTTCAGCCCCGCGGGCTCCCCGAGCGAGCGGTAGGCGGCGCCGAAGCGCGCGGCGAGCGCGCGGGTCGCGGCGGAGGGCCGGTCGTCCTCGACGACCAGCACGTCGGCTCCGGACGCCGCGGCCTGCGGGGCGATCGAGGCGAGCGCGACCTCGAGGTAGCCGGGGCGCGCGCGGGTGGGGATGACGATCGAGGCGGTGGGATCGGTGAGGTTCAAGATGCGGGCGTTGCGGATGCGGATGGTCGCAGTGAGAGTATTCGCCCGCGAACATGATCCTCTTCCTGCACAACCGCTACCGCGCGCCCGGAGGCGAGGAGCGCGTGGTCGACGACCTGCGGTGGCTGGTGCGCGAGTACCTGGGCGAGCCGGCGGAGCTGCTCGAGCGCGGGAGCGGGGGGGCCACGGGCCGGGCCCGCGCGGCCGCCGGCCTCGTGCGCGGCGGTCTCGACCCCGGCGAGGTGGCCGCCGCCGTGCGCCGTACCGGCGCGCGTGTCGTGCACGCGCACAACCTCCACCCGACGCTCGGCTGGCGCGCGCTGGCCGCCGCGCGGGGCGCGGGGGCGCGGGTGGTCGTGCACCTGCACCAGTACCGCCTGGTGTGCGCGGTCGGGGTGTGCTTCACCCGGGGCGAGGAGTGCGTGCGCTGCCACGGTCCCAACACGCTGCCGGGGGTGCTGCGCAACTGCCGCGGCAGCCGCGCGGAGGCGCTCGCCTACGGCGCGGGCCTCGCGCTGTGGCAGCGCCGCCTCGTGGCGTGCGCCGACGCGGTGATCGTCCCCAGCGAGTTTGCGCGCGAGCGGCTGCGCGAGCTCGGCGCGCCGCTGCCGTGGGAGCGCGTGCACGTGGTGTCCCCGCCGATACGGGCGCTCGCCGCCGCGGGGGTGTCCGCCGCGGACTCCGCCCCCATGGGCTCTCCTCCCTCCATCGAGGGCTCTTTCGTCGTGGGCCCGCCGACGACCGTGAGCTCTCCCGCAACGGGCTCTTCCGTGGACCGTCTCCCCGACGGTTACGCGCTGCTCACCGCGCGTCTGGCCCCGGAGAAGGGGATCGACGTGGCGATCGAGGCGTGCCGGCGGGTCGGCATTCCGCTGGTCGTCGCGGGCGCGGGCCTCGCCGGGAGCGCGGGGGGCCTGCCCTCCGACGGAGCCGCGGTCCGCTTCCTCGGCCGCGTCGACGACGCCCGCCTGGCCGAGCTGCGCGCGGGCGCTGCGGTGGCGCTCGTGCCCTCGCGCTCGGCCGAGACGTTCGGCCTCGCCGCCGCGGAGGCGATGGCCGCCGGCCTGCCGGTCGCCGCCAGTCGCATCGGCGCGCTCCCCGAGCTGCTGGACGAGGAGTCGCTCGCGCCGCCGGGCGACGCGGCCGCCCTGGCCGCGGTCATCGCGCGCCTGCGCGCCGACCCGTGGGCGGGCGAGCGGGCGCGTGCGCGGGTCCGCGCTCTCTGCGCCCCGGAGGGCGTGGCGGGGAGGCTGGCGGAGGTGTACGGGGCGCGGGCGGTTTCCGCGCCCGCCGGTCACGAGCGCTGACGCTCGTCCCGGCCGGGACGCCGCTCAGGCGCTCTGCTGCGCCGGGCCCGCCGCCGCCGCGGCGGCGTCCCACCGCTGCAGGAAGCGCTCGATCGCGGAGACGTCGAGCGGGCGCGCGAAGAGGAAGCCCTGGCCGCTGTCGCACTCCTCGCCGCGCAGCAGGGTGAGTTCGTGCTGCTCCTCGATGCCCTCCGCGAATGTCTCGATCGAGAGCGCCTTGCCGAGCTGCACGAGCGTGTGGATGAGCGTCTCGCCCTCTTTGTTGTGGCGCAGGCCGGTGATGAACGAGCGGTCGATCTTAAGCGCGTCGACGGGGAACTGCTGGAGGTGGGCCAGCGAGGAGTAGCCCGTGCCGAAGTCGTCGATCGCGATGCGCACGCCGAGCTCCTTGACGGCGGTGAGGCGCCGGATGGTCTCCTGGACGTTGCGCATCAGCGTCGTCTCGGTGATCTCGATCGTCAGCGCCTCGGGGGGCAGGCCGCTGCGGCCGAGCGCGCCCTGCACGTCCTCGATCAGCTGGTCGGTGTCGAGCTGGCGGGCGGAGACGTTCACGGCGATGCCGATCGGGTGGCCGGCCGCGCGCCACGCCGCGCCCTGGGTGCACGCCCGGTCGAGCACCCACCCGCCGATCTCCGTGATCAGGCCCGTCTCCTCCAGCAGCGGGATGAAGTCGTCGGGCTGCACGATGCCGCGCCGCGGGTGGCGCCAGCGGATCAGCGCCTCGACGCCGGTGGGGCTCATGTCGCTGAGGTCGAACGTCGGTTGGTAGTCGAGGAAGAACTCTTCGTTGCCGAGCGCCTCGCGCAGGTCCATCTCGAGCTCCATGCGGTTCCTGGATCACGTCCTGCATTTCGGTCTGGAATACGGCGTAGCGGTTCTTGCCGTCCCACTTCGCGCTGTACATCGCGATGTCGGCTTCGCGCAGCAGCTCCTCCGCCGAGGAGGAGCGGTCGCTCAGCGCGATGCCGACGCTCGCGGTCACCGTCACGCGCGTCTGCCCGTCCTCGCCGAGCTTGAAGGGGGGCTTGAGCGCCTCCAGCAGGCGTTCGGCGATCAGCTCGGGGCTGGCCGCCATCGTGAGGTCCTCGGAGAGCACGACGAACTCGTCGCCGCCGAGGCGGCCCAGCGCGTCGGCGGCGCGCACCACGCCATCCAGGCGCGCGGCCACCGCCTGCAGCAGCTCGTCGCCGACCGCGTGCCCGAGCGTGTCGTTGATGCCCTTGAAGTTGTCGAGGTCGACGAACAGCGCCGCGACCGGCGTACTGTTGCGGCGCGCGCGGGCGAGCATCTGCTCGACGCGGTCCAGGATCAGCGTGCGGTTCGGCAGTCCCGTGAGCGCGTCGTGCGTGGCCATGAACGCGAGCTCCTCCTCGCGCTGGGCGAGCTCCTCGTCGCGTGCGTTGGCGCTCGGCGTCGAAGCACTCCGCCATCCGCACGAGGCTGAACTCGAGGCTCAGCTGCAGGATGTGCAGCGCTTCGGCCAGCGGCCTCGCGCGGGGTCTGCAGCTGCGCGGCGCTCTCGCGCAGCACCTCGGCCATCGAGTCGCGCCAGTGCAGGCAGCGGCGGATCACCTCCTGCAGCGAGGCCGCGCGGTGCGCGGCCAGCTCGCCGAAGATCAACCACGTTTCCTCGCCGGCCTCGCGGGCGACCTCCAGACCCTCGCCGGCGATCCAGCGCGCGACGGCCGTCGTCGAGCTGCGGCTGATCCGCTCGAAGCTGCCCTGCACGAGCGCGTCGACTTCGTGGCCCGGCCCTGTGCTGCGCGCGACCGTGCGGCTCAGCACCTCGCCGGCTCGCTCCTTCAGCGCCTCCCCGAGGCGGCGCAGGTCCTCCCCCTGCTCGACGGCGGGGAGGCTCGGCGGGAGCGGGACGCGCAGTCCGTCTCCCTCGGCGTCGGTGCGTGCGGCTGCCATCTCAGGCCCGCTCATCGGCCGCCGGCGTCCCTTCCATTAGGATCGCGCCCGCGTTTGCAGCAGACGGGCATCTGCGTCGCCGGCCCGCCAGGCCACCGCCTACACTTCGCCCCCATGACGAGTGTGGGCGTCATCGGGCTGGGCTACGTCGGGCTGCCGCTGGCGGTCGCGTTCGCGCAGGAGGGGTGCGAGGTGGTCGGCTGCGACGTCGACGCGCGCAGGTCGCCGCCGTCGGCGCGGGCGAGTCCTACGTCGAGGACGTGCCCTCCGGGCAGCTCGCGCAGGTCGCGCGAGCGGCTGCACGCGAGCACCCGCTACGCGTCGCTGGCCGAGGCCGACGCGGTGCTGATCTGCGTGCCCGACGCCGCTGACGCCGCAACCGCGAGCCCGACCTCGGCCCGCTGCTCGAGGCCGACGCGCGCGCTGGCCAAGGTGCTGGGCGCCGGGCAGCTCGTGGTGCTCGAGTCCACCACCTACCCCGGCACCACGCGCGAGCGGCTGCTGCCGCTGCTCGAGGAGTCGGGCCTGGCGGCCGGGCGCGACTTCCACCTCGCCTTCTCGCCCGAGCGCGTGGACCCGGGCCGCACCGACTTCACGCTGCGCACCACCCCGAAGGTCGTCGGCGGCCTGACCGAGGCGTGCGCCGAGCGCGCGGAGGCGCTGTACGGGCTGGTCTGCGAACGGGTCGTGCGGCGTCTCGAGCCCCGAGGCGGCGGAGCTGACGAAGCTGCTGGAGAACATCTTCCGCTCGGTGAACATCGCGCTGGTGAACGAGCTGGCGATGCTCACCGACCGCATGGGCATCGACATCTGGGAGGTCGTCGACGCGGCGGCGACCAAGCCGTACGGGTTCATGCGCTTCGAGCCCGGTCCCGGCATGGGCGGCCACTGCCTGCCGGTCGACCCCTTCTACCTGAGCTGGCGCGCGCGCGAGTTCGACATGACGACCGAGTTCATCGAGCTGGCGGGCAAGGTCAACCAGCAGATGCCCTACCACTGCGTCGCGCAAGGCGCAGCGCGCGCTCAACGAGCGCCGGCCTGCCGGTGCAACGGCGCGCGCATCGCCGTGCTCGGCGTCAGCTACAAGCCGGGCGTCGGCGACGTGCGCGAGTCGCCCGGCGCTGAAGATCATCGAGCTGCTGCGCGAGCTGGGCGCCGAGGTCGGCTACCACGACCCGCACGTGCCCGAGCTGCGCGGAGCTCGGCCTGCACAGCCTCCCGCTCGAGGAGGCGCTCGCAGGGCGCCGACCTCGCGCTGATCGTGACCGCCCACCCCGGCGTGGACCACGACGCTGATCGCCGCGCCGCGCGCGCCTGGTCGTCGACCTGCGCGGCGTCACGCGCGGCGGCCAGCGCATGCCGCGCAACGTCGTGCGCCTGTGAGCGGGTCGCTGCAGGCCGGGCCCGGGCGCCGTCCGGTGAGCCGCGAGCCCGCGCGGGCCGGGCTGTGCCGGCGAGGCGTCAGATCGGCGAGGGCGTGGCGTTCGGCGCCTACGTCGTGGTCCACGACGGCACGCGCATCGGCGACGGCTGCGTCGATCGAGGACCACGCGGTGCTCGGCAAGCGCCCGCGCCTGGCGCGCTCACTCGCTCCGCGCGCGGGCGAGGTCGGCCGGCGCTCGAGCTCGGCGAGCGGCGTGACGGTCGTGCGCGGGCGCGATCGTGTTCGCCGGGCGCGCGCGTCGGCGACGAGGCGATCCTCGGCGACCAGGCCTTCGTGCGCGAGCGCTCGCGCGTCGGGGCGGGCTCCGTCGATCGGGCGTGGCAGCGTGGTCGACAACGACGTGCCGGTCGGCGCGCGCGTGCGCATCCAGACCGGCGTCTACCTGACGGCGTTCACGCGTCGTCGAGGACGACGTGTTCGTCGGCCCCTGCGCGATCACCACCAACGACGACACGATGGCCCGCCACGACGCCGGCACCGCGCTGCGCGGCGCCGACGCTGCGCCGCGCCTGCCGCGTCGGCGGCGGCGCGGTGCTCACCCCGGGCGTCGAGGTCGGGGAGGAGGCGTTCGTCGCCGCGGGCGCGGTCGTCACGCGCGACGTCCCCGCCGCGGGCGTGGTGATGGGCGTGCCGGCGCGGGTGGTGCGCGAGGTCGGCGACGAGGACCTGCTCGAGCGCTGGCGCTAGCCGGCGTCGGCGCCCGCAGCGCCGCGACGACCTCGTCGACCTGCTCGCGCGTCAGCACCGGGCTCATCGGGATCGCCAGGTGCGTGCGCGCGGCCTCGTCGGTCGCCGGGCAGCTCGACGCCCGGCGCCCAGCGCGCGCATCGGCGGCTGGCGGTGGACGGGAGTGCGGTAGTAGGGCTTGTGGCCGATCCCGGCCGCGGCAGCGCGGCTTCCAGGCGCTCGCGCGTCGGGGTGGGCGATCACGTACAGGTGCCACGCGGCGAGCTCTCGCGCCGGCGACGGGGGCAGCGCTGACGAGCTCGCCGAGGCCGGCCTCTTCGTAGTGGGCGCCCGCCGCACGGCGGCCGTCCGCCCAGCGCGTCGAGGTGGGGGAGCTGCACGCGCAGGATCGCCGCCTGCAGCTCGTCCAGGCGCGAGTTGTAGCCGACCTCCTCGTAGGTCACCTTGTCGTGGGAGCCGTGGAAGCGCAGCATCCGCGCGCGTTCGGCCACGCGCGGCGTCGGAGGTGATGATCGCGCCGCCGTCGCCGAAGCAGCCGAGGTTCTTGGAGGGGAAGAAGGAGAACGTCGCGGACGTGCCGAGCGCGCCCGGGCGCCCAGCCGCCGAGCGCGAGCCCGCCGCCTGGGCGGCGTCCTCGAGCACCGGGACGCCGAGCGCCTCGATCTCCGCGACGGGCGCGACGTTGCCGAACAGGTGCACCGCGATCACGGCCTTCGTGTGCGGCGTGAGCGCGGCGCGCACCGTCTCGGCGGTGGCGCAGTAGCGTGTCGGGGTCGATGTCGCAGAACACCGGCGTCGCGCCCGTCGGCGGGATGGCCTCGGCTGAGGCATAGAACGTGAACGAGGGCACGACGACCTCGTCGCCCGGGCCGACGCCCATGCGCCCGCAGCGCGATCGTGAGCGCCTCGGTCCCGTTGGCGACGCCGACCGCGTGCGCGGCGCCGCAGTACGCGGCGAACTCCTCCTCGAACGCGCGCGACCTCGGGGCCGAGGATGTAGCTGCCGGAGTCGAGCACCCGTGCCGACCGCCTCTCGCAACTGTGCGCGCAGCGGCTCCAGCGCGGCGAGGTCGTGTCGAACAGAGGAACGCCCACGGCGCGCACCCTATCGGCGGGCACGGTCGGCGGAGCCGGTGCGGCAAGGGCTCATGCGGCCTCCCGCTCCCGCAGCCACCGCACGGTCGCGGCGATCCCCTCCTCGACCCCGATCCGGGCCTCCCACCCGAGCAGCCGGCGGGCCTTCTCGACCGAGGGCCACCGGCGGGGCACGTCCACCGTGAACGACGGCAGGTGCTCCAGCGCAAACGCGTCGGGTCCTCGCCGCACGCCTCCCACACGATCCGCGCGATCTCCGCGACCGTGAGCTCGCGGGCGGCGGAGATGTTGAAGTCCTCGTTCAGCCCCGCCGGCGAGCCCATCGCGGTGACGATCCCGTCGGCGATGTCGTCGACGTGCGTGAGCGTGCGCGTCTGCTCGCCCGAGCCGAAGATCTGCAGGGGCCGCTGCCCGGAGAGCACCTTGCGGATCAGGTCGGGCACGGCGTGGGCGATGCCGGGCTCGGCGTCGGGCACCTCGCCGGGGCCGTACGCGTTGAAGGGGCGGCAGATCGTGTACGGGAGCCCGTGCTCCTCGTGCGCCGCCCGGCAGTACACCTCGCCCGTGAGCTTGGAGAAGCCGTACGCCGAGAGCGGCACGGGGCAGTCGGGCAGGTGCGCCTCGGTCGTGGGGAACTGGTGGCGCGCTCGAACACCATCGAGGAGGAGACGTACACGAAGCGCTCGACCTCGGCCTCGATCGCCGCGCGCACGACCGCGTTGTACAGCGCGTTGTTGACCTCGGTGAGCGTGTGCGGCAGCCGGTGGAAGTTCGCGATCCCGCCGACGATCGCCGCGAGGTGGATGACCTGCGCACAACCCTCTGTCGCGCGGCGCGCCTGCTCGAGCTCGCGCAGGTCCCCGGTGTGCACCTCGCACCCCTCGCGCATCCACTGCGGCGCGGGGCGCTGGTCGGAGACCCGCACCTCGTACGCCGGATCGGCAAGCAGCCGGCGCACGACCGCCGAGCCGATCGTGCCGGCGCCCCCGGTCACCAAGACTCGGCTCATGTCGGGGAGGATGTCAGAAGTGCACTCCGCGGAGCAGCACCAGCAAGAGGGAAAGTCGTCTTGACTGCCCTGCCCCTCCCACCGGGCGGGGCAGTCCCGGATTCGTCCCGGGACGAGCGGGTGAGCGAACATATGTTCGGTCGGGCGCAGGAGGTAGGCTTGCGAGCACGAAGGAGTCATCGCCTTGGCCGACAACAGCGCAATCGAGTGGACGAACGCGACTTGGAACCCCGTCACGGGATGTGACAAGGTTTCGCCGGGCTGTGCCCACTGCTACGCGGAGACATTCGCTGAGCGCTGGCGGGGTATCCCCGGCCACCCCTACCAGCAGGGCTTCGATCTGCGCTTGTGGCCAAACCGGCTCGACCAACCGCTGCGCTGGAAGCGTCCACGGACGATCTTCGTGAACTCGATGAGCGATCTTTTCCACGAGCGCATCCCCGAGTCGTTCATACGGCAGGTGTTCGAGGTCATGGGGCGAGCAAGCCAGCACACCTTCCAGATTCTGACTAAGCGCCATGAGCGACTGGCCGAGATGGCACCGACCTTGCCCTGGGCTCCGAATATTTGGATGGGAGTAACTATCGAGAATCGGCGCTTTGTGCACCGAGCGGACTATCTACGCGAAGTCGATGCAGCGGTGCGATTCATCTCCGCTGAGCCGCTATTGGGTCCGCTCGAAAGACTCGACCTCAGGGGTATCGACTGGTTGATCGCGGGTGGCGAGTCTGGGGCGAAGCACCGACGCTGCGACGCCGCCTGGATACGGGACCTGCGCGTCCGCTGCGCAGAGGAGAATGTGGCGTTCTTTTTCAAGCAGTGGGGAGGCCGCACCTCGAAGGCGGGAGGCCGACTGCTCGATGACCGAACGTACGACGCTATGCCGTCGCCGTCCGATCGTGCGCGGCACCGCGAGCTAGCTATCGCCTCCGTTTAGCCGCCGCTCGCGTGGGCCGCTCTCCATGTCAAAGAGCGTTGTCTGTCCAAGCTCCTCCTCAACGCGCAGACGCACGCGGTTGAACGCAAACGCCGGAGCCCGTCGAGGAACGAGCCCCAACATGGCCGCGACAATCTTGTTGGCGTCCTCATTGAAGCTCTCCACCCGATCGCCATATCGTTCGGTGCGGGGATCGCTATCTGGGACACGGCGCGGACGTAGAACCTCCGCGCCCTCTCTGGCGCGCTCGGCCCAGGGCGATCCACCCGAGGTCAGATCGTGGAATCGTCCCGCCAGCGAGGGCTCTAGCTGGGACTCGTCGGGGCGACGCTACCCGCTATGTATCCGGGTGCGGTGCAGCTCACGCGTCTGCCCCCCGCCCCCGCGCCTGCGCGCACAGCTCGGCCAGGCCGATCGCCTCGATCGCGGGTGCGAGCGGGTAGCGCTCTGTCCCGGGGTAGACGACGAAGGCGCGCTCGGGCGCCAGGTCGGCGAGCGCTGAGCGCAGGCCGCGCTCGGCGGCGGGCGCGAGGGTGCGCTTGATCTCGACGGCCCACTCGTGCCCGTCGGGCCAGCGCAGGACGAGGTCGATCTCCGCCCCGTGGCTGGTGCGGTAGAAGCTCCCCTGCGCGTGGGGGGCGGCCGCGGCGAGCAGGTTCTCGATCGCCATGCCCTCCCAGCTGGTGCCGAGCACCGGGTGCCCGAGCAGCGCCTCCCGGTCTGCGAGGCCGAGCAGCGCGTGCACCAGGCCGCTATCGCGCACGTACACCTTCGGCGAGCGGACCAGCCGCTTGCCGGCGTTTGGCAGGTGCGGCGGCAGGCGCCTGACGAGCAGCAGGTCGACCAGTAGGTCGAGGTAGTGGGTCACGGTCGTCCCGCTGACCCCCAGGCTGCGGGAGAGCTGCGCGGTGTTCAGGAGGCCGCCCTGGCGGTGGGCGAGCATCGTCCACAGCCGTCGCAGCGTCTCGGCCGGCACGCGCGGGCCCAGCTGCGGGACGTCGCGCTCCAGGTAGGTGCGCAGGAAGTCCTGGCGCCAGCGCAGGCTGACCGCCTCCTCGGGCGCGAGGAAGCTATCCGGGAAGCCGCCGCGGACCCACAGCTGCTCTAGCCGCTGCGCGCCGACCTCGGTGAGGTCGAACGGCGCCAGCTCCACGTAGGCGATCCGACCCGCGAGGCTCTCGCCCGACTGGGCGAGCAGCGCGATCGCGGCGGAGCCGAGCAGTAGGAAGCGGCCGGTCCCTCGCCCCTCGCGCCGGCCCTGGTCGATCACACCGCGCAGCGCTTCGAAGAGGCCGGGGGCACGGTGGATCTCGTCGAGGATTACGAGCTCGTCGGCGTGGTCGGCGAGGTACAGCGCCGGCTCGGCCAGGCGGGCCCGGTCGGCGGGGGACTCGAGGTCCAGGTAGGTGGAGGGCCGGCTCTCGGCGATCGCCAGAGCCAGCGTGGTCTTGCCGGCCTGCCGTGGGCCCACGAGGGTGACGGCTGGCACGTGGTGCAGCAGCGCAGCGACTTCGGGTGCCACCCGCCTCGCGATCATCCGTGCAATTGTAAACCCTAAGTTGGGATTTACACGGATGGCCCGGCGGGCGCCCCCAGCGCCGCCAGCTCCGCCGCGTACGCGAACACCTGCCCCGCCCCCCAGCAGTTCCAGGGGTCGGCGACCAGGCACTCCTCCCCGGCGAGCGCGGCGATCGCCGCGAGCGTGGCGGGCTCGCGGAACACCGTGTGGTTGGCCGCGACGACGACCGCGTCCGCCCCCCGCAGCGCCTCCTCCAGCGGCGCAGTGGGCGTGGCGACGAGCGGGTCGTGCACGGCGACGTCGGCCAGCTCGCGCTCCAACAGCCGGATGAGCTTGTGCGCGAGCGAGTCGCGCTCGTCGTCGGTGTCGGCCTTGAAGGCGAGGCCGAGCACGGCGACCTTGCGGTCGGCGAGCGAGCCGAGGCGCCGCTTCAGGCCCTCGACCAGGAAGAGCGGCACCGACTCGTGCACGCGCGAGACCGCGAGCAGCATCCCGGGCGCGGCGGAGCGCTCCTCGGAGAAGGCGAAGTCCTTGCGCAGGCACGTCCCCGCGGTGAGGCCCGGCTGGGCGATGCCGCCGCGGGGGTAGTCGCGGTTGATGAGCTCGATGACCTCGAAGACGTTGGCGCCGTAGCGCTCGCAGTCCATCATCAGCAGGTTGGGCAACGCGAAGTGGGCGTAGCGCAGGATGTTCGTCCAGATCTTCGCCAGCTCGGCCTGCACGGGGGTGGTCTGCACGAGCGGCGCGGCGAACACCCCGAAGAGCTCGGCGGCGACCTCGCCGGAGCGCGCGCCGACGCCGCCCACGATGCACGGCAGCGCGTCGATCTCCTCCAGGAAGCGCCCGGCGGCGATCCGCTCGGGGACGTGCGCGACGAACACCTCCTCGCCGACGGCGAAGCCGCGGTGCTTGGCCAGGTACCCCGCGACGAACTCCGTTGTGCCCGGCGCCACGGTCGAGCGCAGCACGAGCGAGTGCCCCGGCGCCAGCACGCCGAGCAGGTCATCGAGCGCCGCGCGGATGTCGCGCATGTCGATCTCGATGTGCGAGAAGGACGGCGTCCCCAGCGTGATCACGATGTGCCGCGCGCGCGCGGCGTCCGCCACGCGCTCGGAGAGCTCCAGCCGGGCGGGCTGGCGGGCGGGTGGGCTCGAGTCCCCGTGCACCCGCTCCAGCAGCGCCTGCGCGCCGGGCTCCTGGAAGGGCATCGTCCCCCCGCGCACCGCGTCCAGCCGTGCGGGGTCGTTGTCGATGCCGAGCACGCGCAGGCCGCGGTCGGCGAAGGAGAGTGCGAGCGGCAGCCCCACGCGGCCGAGGCCGATCACCGCGACGTCGGCGGTCCACTCCTGCGCGTTCATGGGAGCGCAGGTTAGCGGCGCCCGGGCGCGGACCGAGGCGCTGACGGTCACGCGCCACGGCCGTCCGCGGTAGCGTGTGTCCATGTCCCCGCCGTGGCCCGCGCTGCCCTACGCGCAGTGGCGCGAGACCTGCGACACGCTGCACGCGCACACCCAGGTCCTCGGCAAGCTCGCCGCGCGGCTCGCCCCGCCCGAGCCGCAGCTGCAGCACGCCGCGCTGCGGCTGACCGCGCGCGGCTGGGAGACCGCCCCGCTGCCCGCGCCCGACGGCTCGGGGGCGCTCGTCGTGGCGCTCGACCTGCGCACGCACGAGGCGGTGGCCGAGCACTCCGGCGGCCAGACGCGGCGCGTGCCACTCGCGCCCGACCGGCCGGTGGGCGACGTGACGCGCGCGGTGCTCGCGGCCGTGGGCGAGCTCGGCGGGGTCGTCGCGATCGACCCCACGCCGCAGGAGGTGCCGTGGAGCGCGCCGCTCGACGAGGACCGCGAGCATGCCCGCTACGACCCCGCGCAGGTGGCCGCCTACTTCGCCGCGGCGACCCACGCCGCGCTCGCTCTCGCGGCGTTCCGGGCGCCCTTCCGCGGGCGCTCGACGCCGGTGAACGCGTGGTGGGGCTCGTTCGACCTCGCGGTCAACCTCTTCTCGGGGGAGCCCGCCGAGCCGCCGTCGCCGGACTTCATCATGCGCAACGCGATGGACGCGCAGGAGGTCGCCGTGGGGTGGTGGCCGGGCGACGCGCGGTACGAGCGGGCGGCCTTCTACGCGTACGCGCACCCGGCGCCCGAGGGCTTCGCGGCGGCGACGCTCGCGCCGGCGGCGGCGCGGTGGGAGGCGGGGCTGGGGGAGTACGTGCTCGACTGGGAGGACGTGTGCGCGAGCCCCGACCCGCACGCGGCGGCGCTCGAGTTCATGCACTCCGCCTTCCGCCACGCGTGCCTGGTGTGCGAGTGGGACCCGGCGCTCTCGGCGAGCGCCGAGGGCGAGCCGCCGCCGGTTCGCTGAGGCAGGAGGGGCGCGGTGGCCGGTCGCGGGGTAGGCCGGCGGGCTTCACCGTGCGGCCAGCGGGGCGGTGTGACCCAGCAGGCGCGTCTCGTAGGCGTCGGCGGCGGTGTGCGGCCCGCCCGTCGCCACGAAGGCGTCGGCGATCCGGCGCGCCCCCGCGGTGCACGCCATCGCCGCCCGGACCTTGGCGCGTAGGCGGTCGGGACGCAGGCGCCTGGCGGGCAGCCACGTACCCGCGCCGGCGACCTCCACCCGCCGGGTCGCCCGTCGGCACGGTTGCGACGAGCGTGACGGGCTCGGCGGCGAGCGCCTGCAGGGCGGTCTGGACGAGCCGCCCGTCGTCCTGGTATTCGGTGGAGGTGCCGACCACCACGAGCGGCCGGGTCGTGTGGGCCAGCCACGGCGAGGGCTCGCTCGGCGGGTCCCACGCGCACGGGCCGACCATCACGAGGTTCGCGGGCCATTCGCGCCGCGGGTACTCGAAGGGCTCGGCGGTCATGTACAGCAGCAGCGGGGCGCTTGCGAACCACTGCGCGATGGAGGCGACGGGCTGAAGTCCCAGCCGTGCGCGGATCGCGTTCAGCGCCGGGCGCTCACGCCGTTCGACGGTGCCCATCACCAGCGGCCACCCGATCCGATCCCGGGTGCGACCGAGCCGCCCTCGGGCGGGCGGTAGGCCGAGGCCGAACGGCGGCGCCTCCGTGGAGGGCAGCGCCAGGGGTAGGGGCAGAACGTCGCCCACGGCCCGCCCCACGCCTCGGCGGCCATCAGGCTGCCCCAGCTGTTGATGGCCACGAGCAGCCCGTCGGGTCGCTCCTGCGCGATCGCGCGAGTCAGGTCGGGCGCGTCGTGCCCGGCCCGGGCGCTGAACACCCGCCCGTTGATGCGCACCGACGCCAGCCGGTTGCGCGCGCGCCAGTCGTCGAGCTCGATCGCTTCGATCGCGGGGTCGATGGGGGCGGCGCCGAAGCCGCGCGCGCGCATCGCCGAGCGCTACGAGCAGCACGGGCGGGCGGTCCTACGCATGCTCTCCCAGGAGGAGCGCATCCCGGCGGTGCGCAGGATGACCGACGCCGGGCGGGACTACCACCGCCACTGGGTGCGCGCGACCTTCGCGCCGCTCCTACACGGCCTGCGGGGCCGTGATCGCGAGCGGCGCGCGGTCGCGATCACGGCCGCGACCGACCTGCTCGTGTGGAAGCTCCTGCGCCTGGACACGGAGCTCGAGCGTGGAGAGGCCGAACAGGTGGTCGTGGAGCTCGTACGCGGTGCGGCTCGTGGCTAGGAGGCGGGCCCGCCGCCCCGGCCGCCGCCGCACACCACCCCGACGACGGTGCCGGTGCCGGCGTGGCCTGGGTCGGCTGCGTACCCCGGTTCGCTCAGCACGAGCACGACCTTCTTGGTGTCGCCGGAGATCGTGGGGCCGGACTTCGCGATGTGGCTCGCGACAATCACGTCGATGAGTTCCGGCAGCGGGCCTTCCGGCGGGGCGGAGCTGTTGCCGGGAGCGGTCGACCACGTTTCACCGCAGGCCGGTGGCGCGCCGGCGTTCTCGGCAAAGCCCTTGAACGAAGCCGGCGCCGTCCCCCCGCTGAGCGAGTTCAGCTGCCACCACTGTGCCCCCCAGAACGTGACGCTTTCGCCCACGGTGGCGTTGCCGTCCCCGATTACGAAGCTGCCTTCCGCAGCGGCGGAGGCCGCGAACATCAACGCAGTCGACGCCGTCACCGCTCCCGTTGCGAGGATGCGCTTGACCGCACGACCCGATCGTCCCGATCCGACATGCATTGTGAGACCTCCTGTCGCTTTGCAATGACTGTGCCGGCACGGTAGGTCACGCGGGGCCCGATTGAAATTGGACATCCGTCTACGAACGGCCCAGATCTCAACCCCCCGCCCCGCTCGGCCGAAGAAGGCCCAGGATGGTCGGCCAGGGCGTCGTGGGTGAGCGCCGCGCGGTGGGGAAACGCCACGGCGAGCACGGCCACGGGCACGATGCGCATGCCCACCACGGCAAGCCCCACGGCAAGCACGCCCACGGCAAGCACCACCGCCGCCACCTCGGCACCGCCGGAGCCGCGTTGCCGACGGCGCCTGCGCGCCCGCCGGCGCCGTCGAACGGGCCGGTGCCGACCGCGCCGGCGATCCTCACGCAGGCCGGCGCGCAGCGGCTGCTGTGGCGCGCCGGCTTCGGGCCGACGCCGGGGCAGGCCGCGGCGCTCGCCGGGCAGCCGCTGCAGCAGGTGGTGTACGGGCTCACGCGGCCCTCCGCGCCGGCGGTGCTGAGTGGCCCCGAACCCGTCGAAGACGAAGGGCACCCGCTGGACCCCGTCAACGCGTGGGGGCAGGACCACTGCTGGTGGCTGGACCGCATGGTGCGCTCCGACCAGCAGCTCGTGGAGCGCATGACCTTCATCTGGCACGACTGGTTCGCCAACTCCAACGAAAAGGTGGACTCCCAGCAGCTGATGCTCGACCAGAATGCGCTCCTGCGCGAACGGTGCCTGGGCTCCTTCCACGACCTCTTCCTCGCGGTCACGTCCAACCCCGCGATGCTCGTGTTCCTCGACGGCATCTACAACGAAAAGGAAAACCCCAACGAGAACTACGGACGCGAGATGATGGAGCTCTTCTCGCTCGGCGCCGACCGCGGCGCGTACACCGAGGAGGACGTGCGCCAGATGGCGCGCTCGCTCACCGGGTGGACGGCGGAATGGTCCTCCGAAGCGGGGCTGCACGACTTCCACTACGACCCCGCGCGGCACGACACCGAAAACAAGACGGTCTTCGGGCAGACGGGCAACTGGAGCTGGGAAGACGCGGTGCGCCTGTGTGTGGAACACCCGCTGCACCCCTCCTTCTTCGTCACCAAGCTGTGGGGGTACTTCATCCCCTCGCCACCCGACGAAGCGACGCTCGCCGCCCTGCAGGGGCTGTACGTCTCCAGCGGCTACTCGATCCGCGCGGTGGTCGAGGCGATCCTCCAGCACCCCGACTTCTACGAAGGGCCCGAGCTCGTGACGCCGCCGGTCGTGTACACGGCGGGCCTGCTGCGCGCGATCGGGCGGGGCATCGACACGACCGCGTGGACGTGGCTGGACGCCGCCGCGGGGCAGCAGCTCTTCTACCCGCCCAACGTCTCCGGGTGGGACTTCTCGCGGTGGCTGGACACGTGCACAGCCAAGGCGCGCTGGGAAATCGCCACGTACGTCACAGCGAAGACGTACCCCAACCCGTGGCCGGGCGAAGGGGAACCGGCGTACAGCGCGACCGAGGACCCGGCGGCGGCGCTGCAGAGCGCGTTCGCCTACTGGGGCGACCCGCCGCTGTCGAGCGAATCGCGCCAGTGCATCGCCGCGTTCGCCGAATCGTGCCTGGACGGCCGGCTCACCGCGGAATGGGAGCAGAGCCCCTACCGCGCGCTGCGCCAGAACGCGCTGCGCATGTTGATCGCCACCTCCCCCGACATGCAGGTGAGTTGACACGTGCCCGGCTGCTCCTGCAACGACTTCTCCCGCGCGCAGCTGCTGCGCCGCGGCGCCGCGGTCGCCGGCCGCGGGCTGCCCGCGATCGAGCCGGGGCAGCCGCTGCCGGCCGGCACCGGGCTGGACCGGCGCGCCTTTCTGCTGCGCTCCGTGGGCGCGGCGTTCTCCGTGTACGGCGCCTCGATGCTCTCGCCCCGCCACTTCGAAGAGGGGATCGCCCGGGCCGCCGCGGCGAGCACCAACCAGCCGGTGCTCGTGTCGATCTTCATGGAAGGCGGGTGGGACGCGCTCTCGGTGCTCGCGCCCGTGGGGGAAGCCCGCTACAACGAACTGCGCCCCACGCTGCGCCTGAAGGAAGGGGAAGGACAGCCCTTCACCGAGGACCCGACGTTGATGTGGCACCCCGCCGCGGGGCCGCTCGCGCAGCTGCACGGCGAGGGCAAGGTCACGACCGTCCCCGCGATCGGCTACGCCCCGCCCGACGAGAGCCACTTCACGAGCCGCCACTACTGGGAGGTCGGGCAGCTCGACACCGAGACGCGCACCGGGTGGATGGGGCGCTTCCTCGATGCCACCGGGGAACCGGGCAACCCGCTGCAGGGCCTCTCCCTGGACAACTCGCTCGCGCCCGCGCTCGCCACCGCGAAGGTGCCGGTGGCGGCGGTCTCCTCGCCCGCCGGCTTCAACATGTGGGCGTACGGCCTCGACGAACCGCTCACCGCGCCCGCGATGGCGACGTACGGCGCGCTCGGGGAACTGGGCGCGCCCTCGCCCGCGTACGCCCAGGCCCGCGGGGCCGCGCTCGACACCGCGATCGTGCTGCGGGAGATGGCGCCCTTCGTTGGTCCCGAAGGCAAGCCGACGTACACCTCGCCCGTCACGTACCCCACCACGGGCGGCGAATTCCCCGAACGGCTCGCCGCGCTCGCGGCGCTGCTCGCGGCCGGCCTGCCGATCCGCTGCGTCTCGCTCAACGCGGTCGGCGGCTACGACACGCACTCCGACGAGGTCGCGACGCTGAAGACGAACCTCGGCCAGACGCTCGAATCGGTGCTCGCCTTCCAGCGCGACCTGGAAGCGCGGGGCCTGGCCGACCGCGTGCTCGTCCAGCTGTGGTCGGAGTTCGGCCGCCGCCCGGCAGAAAACGGCTCCGGCACCGACCACGGCGCGGGCGGCGCCGCGTTCCTGATCGGCACCCGCGCGTCCGGGGTGATGGTGGGCGAGTTCCCCGGCCTCACCACCCTCGACGAAAACGAAAACGTGCTCCCCACGTGCGACTACCGCGCGCTGTACTGCTCGCTGCTGGAGCAGTGGTTCGCCACCGAAGCAGCGGTGGCGATCCCCGAAGCGTCGAGCTTCGCGCGGCCCGTGCTGCTGAAGCCATGAGCGCCCGCGCGCGCGCCTGGGCGGTGGCGGCGTGCGTGCTCTGCCTGCCCGCCGGGATCGCGCTCGCCGCGCCGGCGGGGCATCGCTGCCGTCCGGGCCACCACCATCGCTGCGCTGGCCGAAACGGGGACCGATCAGGGAGACACTCGCTCCGCTCGCATCCCCGAATCGACCAGCGCCGCAGGCGCGTGTCTCCCGGCTTCGGTCGGCAGCCACGCGGCCACCGCGCCGCGCCAAGAACGCCCGCCCCCCCGGCCGGCTCCGCCGGGCCGGCCCATCCCAACCCCTCCGCGCCCGCCGCGACCGCTGCGCAGCCGTCCCCCGCGCCGAGCTCGGGTGGCACGTCCGAACCGACCCGGCCGGCGGGGGAAGCGCCGACGGGCGCCCCCGCCTCCGGGCCCGCGCGCGTGCAGGTGATCGCCAGGGAGTACTCCTTCACGCTCTCGCGGCCGGAAGTGCCCGCGGGGGAAGTGGTGCTCGAGCTCGTCAACCGCGGCGAAGACGCCCACAACCTGCACGTCGCCGAAGGGGCCGCCGGGGCCGAAGCGGGAGCCGCCCCCAACACCGAACCGGGCGCGGTGCGCGACCTGCACGTGACGCTGCGCCCCGGCTCCTACACGCTCTTCTGCTCGCTGCCCGGCCACGAGGCCAAAGGGATGCACGCGACGCTGGTGGTGCACTGAGCGCCGCGCGGGAGGGGTTGGGATAAGCGGCCTCCGGCCGCGGGCGGCGTTCCTGCGGCGGCGCGTGGGGCGGGCTCCAGCGGTCGCGCGCCGTGCCCGGGAGCCGGCCTGTGATGATGGCGCGGTGCCTGGCTCCCCTCCGCGCACCGACTCCCCGCCCGCCCCGGCGGCCCCCCCCGGCGAGCACGAGCCCGTCGTCCTGAGCCCCGCGACCGGCTACCCGACGCTCGAGGAGGGGGACCTGGAGGTCCTGCGCGGGATCGGGCGGCGCTGGGGTGCGGCGCTGGGCGACCGCGCGGAGTGGATCAAAGCGCTGCCGTGCGACCCCAACCTCGGTCAGTCGAGCGCCCCGGCCGGCCCCGGCGCGGGTGGTACAAGGATCGGCCGCCCGGGCACCGTGCGCCTGGGGCGCACGCGCTTCGTGCCGGTCGAGGCCGACGGCGCGCCCGGCGAGGAGCTGCAGGCCACGCGCGAGGCGGGGCACGCCCCCACGGTGGGCGGCTGGACCTCGGCGCGGCTGCGCCGGGCGCTGCTGGGCCCCGCGCTGCACAGCGCGGCGGTGCTCGAGGAGCGGATGCGCAAGCTCATCGCCCTGCCGGTGCTCTCCTCCGATGCGCTCTCCTCGGTGGCGTACGGACCCGAAGCGATGCTCGTCGTGCTCGCGCTCGGGGGCGCCACGGCGTTCGGTTTCTCGGTGCCGATCTCCGTGGCGATCGTCGTGCTGATGGTGGCGGTCGGCCTCTCCTACCGCCAGACGATCCGCGCCTACCCACGCGGCGGCGGGTCGTACATCGTCGCCTCCGACAACCTCGGTCTGGTCCCCGGCCTCGTGGCCGCGGCAGGGCTGATGCTCGACTACATCCTCACCGTCGCCGTGTCGGTCGCCTCGGGCGTCGCGGCGATCACCTCGGCGATCCCCTCGCTCGCCCCCGACGTCGTGCCGATCGGACTGGCGGTGATCGCGATCCTCGTGGCCGGCAACCTGCGCGGCGTGCGCCAGGCGGGGCTGCTGTTCGCGGCGCCCACGTACATGTTCATCGTCGCGATCCTGCTGTTGGTCGCGGTCGGCCTCGTCGACGCCGGCGGGCACGGCTTCCACGCCACGCCGCGCCCACCGGTGCACGCGGCCGAGGGGGTGGGGCTGCTGCTGATCCTGCGCGCGTTCGGCTCGGGCGCCACAGCGATGACCGGGATCGAGGCGATCTCCGATGGGATCCCCGCGTTCCGGCCGGTGGAGTGGCGCAACGCGCGCACGACCCTCACCTGGATGGTGAGCCTGCTCGTCGTGATGTTCGTCGGCACGATCGCCCTGATCGAGCTCGACGGGATCGTGCCCGTCTCCTCGCAGACCGTGCTCTCACAGCTCGCGCACCGCAACGTCGGCTCGGGGGTGGTGTACGGGTACGTGCAGGCGGCCACGGCGCTCGTGCTGCTGCTCGCCGCCAACACTGCCTTCAGCGACTTCCCGCGCCTGCTGTTCTTCCTCGCGCGCGACTACTCCGCGCCGCGCCTCTTCCTGCGCATGGGCGACCGCCTCGCGTTCTCCAACGGGATCGTCGTGCTCGGTGCGGCGGCGGCGGCGATCCTCGCCGCGTTCGGCGGCTCGGTGACGAGCCTGATCCCGCTCTTCGCGGTGGGGGTGTTCCTCGCCTTCACGCTCTCGCAGTCCGGCATGGTCGTGCGCTGGCTGCGCACGCGCGAGGAGGGGTGGCGGGGGTCGATCTGCTTCAACGCGCTCGGCGCGTTCCTCTCGCTGATCGTGCTGCTGATCACCTCCTTCACGAAGTTCCTGGAGGGCGCCTGGCTGGTGGTGATCCTGATCCCGCTGCTGGTCGTGCTGTTCCTGCGCATCCGCGCTCACTACCTCGCCGTGGGCCGCGCGGTGGCGCTGCAGCCGCTGCCGGCGCGGGTGCGCGCGCGGGCGATCACGCCCCCGGCCGGCGCGGTGTTGCGCACGGACGCCCGCGGCGAGTCGGACGGCGGCCTCTTCGAGCGCGAGGAGGCCCCCGACCAGGTGCACAACCTCACGGTCGTGCCGCTGATCTCGATGGACCTCGCCTCGCTGCGCGCGCTCGCCTACGCCGCCTCGCTGGGGCAGCCGGTGCTGGCGGTGCACGTCTCCGCCGACGCCGAGGAGGCGCGGCGCTTCCGCTCCTACTGGCAGGTGTGGGGCGACCACGTGCCTCTGGAGATCGTGCTCTCCCCCTACCGCGCGCTGGTCGCTCCGCTCGGGGGCTACCTGCGCCTCCTGCACGACCAGGCCCCCCACTTCACGATCACCGTCGTGCTCCCCGAACTGGTCGTGCGCCGCTTCTGGCACCGTGCGCTGCACAACGGCGTCGCGCCCCGCCTGCGGCGGGCGCTGCGCCCGCTGCCGGGGATCGTCGTGACGACGGTGCCGTTCCACCTGCCGGGTTGACGTGTCCGAGGAGGTAGGCTGCGAGCCGATGACGACCGCCTCGTGTGCATGAGCCGCGCCGCCGCGATCCCGCTGGAGGGCCGGCGCGTGCTGATCACCGGCGCGGCGCGCGGGATCGGCGCGGGGACGGCCCGGCGCCTGCACGAGCGCGGGGCGCGGGTGGCGCTCGCGGGCCTGGAGCCCGAGCTGCTGGAGCGAGTGGCCGGCGAGTGCGGGGACGCGCCGTGGTTCGCGTGCGACGTGGCCGACCGCGCGCAGGTGGAGGCGGCCGTCGCGGGCGCGGTGGAGCGCCTGGGGGGGCTGGACGTGGTGGTCGCCAACGCGGGTGTGGCCTCGCAGCTGCCGCTGCTCGGCGGCGACCCCGAGCTCTTCGCGCGTACGATCGCCGTCAACCTGACGGGGGTCTACTACACGCTGCGCGCCGCCGGACCGCACCTCGCGCACCCCCGCGGGTACGCGCTCCCGATCGCCTCCGTGGCTGCCGCCCTGCACGCGCCGATGATGGGCGCTTACAACGCCTCCAAGGCGGGGGTCGAGGCGCTCGGGGACACGCTGCGCGTCGAGCTGCGGCCGTCGGGCGCGCGCGTGGGGGTGGCGTACTTCGGCTTTATCGACACCGACATGGTCAGGCGCGGCACCGACACGCGCGCCTCAGCGCTGCTGCCGGGTCGCCGGACGATCGTGCGGCCCGTGCCTTTGGAGCGGGCGCTCGACGCGATCGAGCGGGGGGTGCGGCGGCGCTCGCGGTGGGTCACCGCGCCCGGGTGGGTGCCGCTGGCGCTGCCGCTGCGGATGGCGCTGCAGCCGTTGGTTGACCTCGGTGGACGGCGTGGCCTGGAGGAGGCATTGGCGTTGGCCCGCGAGGAGCACGCGCCGCTGACGACGCCGCAGCCGGATACCGTCTGATCGAACCAGCCCCAATTGCGGCCGGGTGTGGTTAATCCGCATGCAGGGATATGGCCGACTGTCGTCGTAATCTGTAGACGACGGGCGCATAGGAAGGGCGCAACTCGGGTATAGCCAAAGTGTTCTCTAGGGATATATGGATGACCCTGGGCTTCGACGGGAGGATGGTACTATGAGGTTCCCCGCTACCATAAGGACCCGCTCCATGCGGATCTGGATCATCGCGCTGCTCGCTGGCGCCGGGCTTGCCGTGGCGGCGCCCGCGGCGCTGGGCGCCGAACTGCTTGGCGTCGAAAGCTTCTTCGCGGGGAACTGCAAAGAAGGGCATCCGTGCACCCCTGCGCCGCCGCACGCCACTCCCGAAGAAGAAAAGGCCAAAGCCGTAGCGGAAGGCTATACGCAGGCGGCCGGCCACCCAGCCCTTGGGGTGACCGAATTCAAGATCAACACCTTTGAAGAAAAACCGTTGGCCGTCGTGACGCATGTCCGGACCGACGTCGGGCCGGGCGTGAGCACCAACCCGGAGGCGGTGGCGAAGTGCACGATGAAGGAATTCGACGCCAACGAAAAGGAAG
The DNA here is from genome assembly GCA_963821775.1 of uncultured Solirubrobacterales bacterium. Taxonomy (GTDB): domain Bacteria; phylum Actinomycetota; class Thermoleophilia; order Solirubrobacterales; family Solirubrobacteraceae; genus Palsa-744. The sequence continues at coordinate 1,037,744 of CAWGFB010000004.1, forward strand.
CGGAAGCGATACCTGGCACCGGCTTCTACGATGAACCCGAATGTGAAAAAACATCTGAAATCGGGGTCAACAAGGTCGTCGTCTACCCCGGGTTCGATCTACCTGTTGAAGGCAAGGCCTACAACCTCGTGCAGCCCAAAGGGCTCTCGGCGGATTTTGGCGTCGCTCTCGAACTGCCGGAAGCACTGACCAAAGCCTCGCTTGAAAAAGGTTTCAAAGAAGCGGAAGAAAAAGGCGCAAAACCCGGAGTTGAACATTTCCCGACGCTCCTGGAACAGAAATTCCTCGAGGCCCAGCAGTACTACGCCCACACCCTGATCGAAGGCCACATCGAATGGGCCACCGACTACCACGACTACTATGAAATCAACGTCTCTCCCAAGCTGCCGTTGATCTCCTCGCGGCTGGAACTCAAAGGAAACATCGGCAACACCGAACACGGCGGGTTCATCACGAATCCGAGCAACTGCGCCGGTCCGGGGCCCGCCACCACGAATACGGTGACGCTCGAATCAGTCGGAGGCCAGGTGGCCTCGAAGACGTACACCACCCCGATCGGCACCGAAGGCTGCGAAGGCGAACTCTCGTTCACCGAACCGCCCTTCGAACCGACCTTCACGGTGGCGCCCGAAACCACCCAGTCCGACCAGCCCGACGGCGTCACGACTGAACTGCAGGTGCCGCACAACCCCAGCCCCGCGGGCATCGACTCCTCGCAGTTGAAGACAGCGACGGTCACGCTGCCCGAAGGGATGACGCTCAATCCCGCCGCCGCGTACGGCCTGGAAGCGTGCACGCCGAAGCAGATCGGCATCGGCACGCGCAACCCGGTCCACTGCCCCGCCGGCTCCAAGATCGGCACGGTCACGCTCGAAATCCCCGACCTGCCGTCGGGTGCGCTACAGGGCAATCTCTACCTCGGCGGGCCTGAATCCGGCCCGATCGCGGGGCCGCCGTACGTGATGTACCTCGACGCGGAGTCCGCGCGGTACGGCGTCTCGGTGCGCCTCAAAGGCACGGTCGTGCCCAGCGAAACGACGGGGCGACTGACCGCGACCTTCGAAAAGAACCCCGAACAGCCCTTCAGCAACGCGATCCTGCACTTCAACGGGGGCAACCTCGCACCACTGGCCAACCCGCTCACGTGCGGGACGGCCAAGACGGAAGCAACGCTCGTGCCGTACATCGGCGCGTTCGCCACCAAGAAGACCGAAAACGCCTTCACCGTCGACAGCAACGGCTCCGGCGGCGCCTGCGCCACGCCGCTGCCGTTCGCGCTCACGCAGGCCACTGCCAACCAGCCGGCGACCGCGGGAAGCTCGACCTCCTTCGCCTTCGCGCTCACGCGGCCCGCCGGCCAGCAGTATCTCGCGCAGATCCGCACGGTGCTGCCCGCGGGGCTCGTGGGGCGGATCCCCGCGGTCACGCTGTGCAATGAACAGTCCCTCGCCGAAGCGAAAGCCGGCACGGGCGGCTGCCCGGCATCCAGCCGGATCGGCTCGGTCACGGTGCTCGCGGGAGCGGGCCCTGCGCCGTATCAGTTCAGCGGCTCGGCGTACATCACCGGCCCCTACAACGGCGCGCCGTACGGCCTGGCGATCGTGGTGCCTGCGAAGGCCGGGCCGTTCAGCCTCGGCAACGTGGTGACGCAGGAGACGATCTCCATCGAACCGTACACCGCGCGTGTGGTCGTGGCGGGGTCCGTGCCCACGATCTACAAGGGCATCCCGCTGCGGATGCAGAGCCTCACAGTCGAAGTCAACCGCCAGGGCTTCATGCTCAACCCCACCACGTGCGCGACGCTGCAGACAGAATCGACGCTCACGGGCATGGCGGTGCTCGGGTCGAGCACCTTCACGACACAGAGCGTCGCGACACCGTTCTCGACCGAAGCGTGCAACACGCTGGCGTTCAAGCCGAGCCTCACCGCCTCCACGAGCGCGAAGACCTCGCGGGCGAAAGGGGCGAGCCTCGAAGTGAAGATGAGCCAGGGCGCCGGTCAGGCCAACATCCAGAAGGTGATCACCACGCTGCCCAAGCAGCTGGTCTCGCGCCTGACCACGCTCCACGGGGCGTGCCCGGCGGCGACCTTCGAAGTCAACCCGCCGGGGGCCTGCCCGGCCAGTGCGATGGTCGGCACCGCCACGGCCACCACCCCGGTGCTGCCGGGGACGATGACCGGTCAGGCGTACTTCGTCTCGCACGGCTCCGAGGCGTTCCCCGACCTTGACGTGATCCTCCGCGGCAGCGGTGTCACGGTGATCCTCGTCGGCCACACCAACATCACCAACGGGATCACCACGACGACGTTCGAAGCGCTCCCGGACGTGCCGGTCTCGAGCTTCGCGCTGAGCCTGCCGATGGGGCCGAACTCGGCGCTGGCGGCCAACGGCGGCCTCTGCCGCTCGCCCCTCGTGATGCCCACCACGCTCGTGGGTCAGAACGGGGTGACGACCACGCAGAAGACGAAGATCTCCGTGAGCAACTGCCCCGTGCTGGTCGTCAAACACCGCACCAGGGGTGTGACTGCTCTGATCACCGTGAAAACGCCCTCCGCGGGGCGCCTCAGCGGCAGCGGCACTGACCTGAAGTTCGTCAAGCGCTCGATCGGCAAAGCCGAGCAGACGACGATCAAGGTGCCGCTCACGGGCCTCGGCCGCGAGGTGCTCGGCAAATTCCGCCAGCTGCGGATCAAGGTGCGCCTCGGCTTCACGCCGAAGAAGGGCGCCGGCTCGCCCTCCACGGCGTTTGCGACGGTGACGTTCAGGGCCTGAGACGCATAAAGTCAGCTCGGTGTCCACCGCGAGCATCGAGGCGCCGGCCTCCGTAACCGCGGAGACCGGCGGAGCGCCCGACGGGCCGCTGCTCGGGGCGCTGCGCCGCCTGATGCGGCTGGGCGACGTGGCCACCGAGCCAGAGGAGATCCACACCGCCCTCGCCCACGAGCTCTTCGCGCTGCTGAGCGCCGACGAGGTGCACGTCCACCACCTGCGCCCCGATGGTCGCGCGCGGGACGGGGAGGAGGGCGAGCCGGTCGCCGTCCACCTGTATGGCGGGGAGAGCCGCCTGCGCTATCTCGTCCCCCGCGCCGAGCGCCCTCCCGGGGTCGCGTGGGTGGCGTCCACCGGGCAGCCCGTGCTCACGGTCGGTGCGCGCGAACTGGCGGCCTCGGTGCCGCGGCTGGCGGCCGCCGCCGGCGCCGGCTGCGCGCTGCTGCTGCCGCTCGCGGTGCGCGGCGACGTCGAGGCGGTCGTGATCCTCGCGCGCCGTCCCCCGGCCCTCTTCGACACCCGCGCGCTGCCGTGGGCGACGGCGCTCGTCGACCAGGCCGCCGCGGCGCTCGCCCTGTTGCGCGCGCGCGCCGAGGCCGGCACCGACGCCGTCACCGGCTGCATGAACCACCGCGCGATGCGCCGCCGCCTCGCGGAAGAGATCGGTCGCGCCTCCCGCGGCGGCGGGCGCCTCTCCTGCATGCTGCTCGACCTCGACGACTTCAAGCTCGTCAACGACCGCCTCGGCCACCCTGCGGGCGATGCGCTGCTGCGCGCGGTCGCGCACACGCTGCAGGGCGAGTTCCGCGCCTTCGACCGCGTCGCCCGCTACGGCGGGGACGAGTTCGTCGTGATCCTCCCCGACGCCGCGCTGGAGAGCGCCGCGCAGGCCGCCGAGCGCGCGCTGGCGCGCCTCGCGGCGATCCCCTCCGTTGAGCGTGAGCCGGGCGTCCGCGCCTCGGTGGGCGTCGCGGAGTGGCGCACCGGCATGACCACCGAGGAGCTGCTCGCCGCCTGCGACGAGGCGCTGCTGCGCTCCAAGGGGGCCGGCAAGGGACGCGTGTCCCGCGCCGGTGGCTGACGACCCCGCGCCCGTCTGGGCCAGCGTGGGCGGGGACCACGGACGGCCCGCCTGCCCGCGAAGCGTCGGCGGACTTTGATTGACTGGAGGTATGGCTGCCGACAGCTTCGGTGCGCGTGGGACCCTCCAGGTCGGCTCGCGCGAGTACGAGATCTTCCGCCTTGCCGCGCTCGCGGAGCGCTTCGAGGTGGCGCGGTTGCCCTTCTCGCTGAAGGTGCTGCTGGAGAACCTGCTGCGTACCGAGGGCTCTGGCGCGGTTCACGCCGCCGACGTCGAGGCGCTCGCCGCGTGGGACCCCGCGGCGGAGCCCTCCCAGGAGATCGCCTTCACGCCCGCGCGCGTGCTGATGCAGGACCTCACGGGAGTCCCGGCCGTCGTGGACCTCGCGGCGATGCGCGACGCGATGGCGCAGATGGGCGGCGACCCCGCCAAGATCAACCCGCTCGCGCCCGCCGAGCTCGTGATCGACCACTCCGTGCAGGTCGACGCGTTCGGCACGCGCGACGCCTTCGCGATCAACGCCGCGCGCGAGTTCGAGCGCAACCAGGAGCGCTACCTCTTCCTGCGGTGGGGCCAGCAGGCGTTCGAGCACTTCAAGGTCGTCCCCCCCGACACCGGGATCGTGCACCAGGTCAACCTCGAGTACCTCGCGCGCGTGGTGTTCGTCGCCGATGCCCGCGACGGCGCCGGCCCGCCCGCCGCGTACCCCGACACGCTGGTCGGCACCGACTCGCACACGACGATGGTCAACGGGCTCGGCGTGCTCGGCTGGGGCGTCGGCGGGATCGAGGCGGAGGCGGCGATGCTGGGCCAGCCGCTGTCGATGCTGATCCCCCGGGTCGTCGGCTTCCGCCTGCACGGCGCCCTGCGCGAGGGGGCGACGGCGACCGACCTCGTGCTGACGGTCACCGAGATGCTGCGCGAGCGCGGGGTGGTGGGCAAGTTCGTCGAGTTCCACGGCGCCGGCCTCGCCGGCCTGCCGCTCGCCGACCGCGCGACGATCGGCAACATGTCGCCCGAGTTCGGCTCCACGTGCGCGATCTTCCCGATCGACGCGGAGACGTTGCGCTACCTGCGTTTCTCGGGTCGGCCCGCCGAGCAGGTGGAGCTGGTCGAGGCCTACGCGCGCGAGCAGGGCCTCTGGCACGACGAGGGCTCCCCCGAGCCGCGCTTCTCCGAGCAGATCGAGCTCGACCTCGGCCAGGTGGTGCCGAGCCTCGCCGGCCCCAAGCGCCCGCAGGATCGGATCTCGCTGAGCGATGCGCAGAGCGCCTTCCGGGCCGCGCTGCGCGACTACGTGCCCACGAACGCCCGACAGGCCGACGCCTACGACGAGGCGGTGGCGGAGTCCTTCCCCGCCTCCGACCCGCCCGCCGCGCACAAATCCCCGCCCCACACGCTGCGCCACGGCGACGTCGTGATCGCGGCCATCACCTCCTGCACGAACACCTCCAACCCCTCCGTGATGATCGGGGCGGGGATCCTCGCGCGCAACGCGCTCGCGCGGGGCCTGCAGAGCAAGCCGTGGGTGAAGACCTCGCTCGCCCCGGGATCGAAGGTGGTCACGGAATACCTCGACCGCGCCGGGCTCACCGAGCCGCTGGAGCAGCTCGGGTTCAACCTCGTCGGCTACGGCTGCACCACGTGCATCGGCAACTCCGGGCCGCTGCCGGAGGAGATCTCGCAGGCGGTGGGGGAGGGGGATCTGGCGGTCGCCTCCGTCCTCTCCGGCAACCGCAACTTCGAGGGGCGCATCAACCCCGACGTGAAGATGAACTACCTCGCCTCGCCGCCGCTGTGCGTGGCGTACGCGCTGGCGGGCACGATGGACATCGACATCGCCGCCGCCCCGCTCGGCCGCGATGCCGAGGGCAGGGACGTCTACCTGCGCGACATCTGGCCCACCGGGCGAGAGATTGCGCAGACGATCGAGGCGGCCGTGCGGTCGGACATGTTCCGCAAGAGCTACTCAGAGGTGTTCGCCGGCGACGAGCACTGGAATGGGCTGGAGGTCCCCGGCGGCGATCGCTTTGCCTGGGAGGAGCACTCCACCTACGTGCGCCTGCCCCCCTACTTCGAGGGCATGCCCCCAGAGCCCGCGCCGGTGCAGGACGTTCAGGACGCGCGCGTGCTGGCGCTGCTGGGCGACTCCGTCACCACCGACCACATCTCCCCCGCGGGCGCGATCAAGCGCGACGGCCCCGCCGGGCTCTACCTGCAGGAGCAGGGGGTGGCGCCGCGCGACTTCAACTCCTACGGCGCGCGCCGCGGCAACCACGAGGTGATGATGCGCGGCACGTTCGCCAACATCCGCATCCGCAACCTGCTGCGCGACGCGCAGGGCGGCCCGCTGCCGGAAGGGGGCGTCACGGTGCACCTGCCGAGCGGCGAGCAGCTGCCGATCTACGACGCCGCGATGCGTTACACCGAGGAAGCGACGCCGCTGGTGGTGCTCGCCGGCAGAGAGTACGGCACCGGCTCCTCGCGCGACTGGGCCGCGAAGGGCACGCGGCTGCTGGGCGTGCGCGCGGTGATCGCGCAGAGCTTCGAGCGCATCCACCGCTCGAACCTCATCGGGATGGGGGTGCTGCCGCTGCAGTTCAAGGACGGCGAGTCGGCCGCCTCACTGGGGCTCACCGGCCACGAGACGTTCTCGATCGAGGGCGTCGCGGAGCTGCCGCGCGAGGTGCGGGTACGCGCCGACCAACTGGAGTTCGCCGTGACGGTGCGCATCGACACCCCGCGCGAGGGCGACTACTACCGCCACGGCGGCATCCTCCAGTACGTGCTGCGGGCCCTGCGCTAGGCGCTCGTCCCAGTCAGTTCGGTGAACTCGCGGACCTCGTAAGCCGAGCCCGGCTTGCCGCCCAGCGCGAGCACGCGCAGACCCTCGGGCCCGGCGAAGAGCTTGCGCTTGATGCCCGGTCCGACGCGAATGAGGACGTCGGGCGTCAGCTCCAGGCGCTCCCCTTCGATGTCGATCGTGCCGGACCCGCGCATCGCGGAGTAGACCTCCTCCTGGCCATCCTCCGCGTGGTCGTGCTCGGGGTAGTCGGAGTAGTTCGGAGGCAGGTCGATCACCTGCATCCCGAACGAGCTCACGCCGAGCTCGGCCCGCGCCTTCTTCATCCCGCCGCCGAACGCGGCCTCCATCTCGTCGATCTGCTTCGCGCTGTAGTCAGCCATTTTTGCTCCCCTTGTGGTTGCCGAAAGGGTCCAGAGGAGGATCTTAGCGGGCGCTAACAAGCGGGGTCGTCCGGAGGTGCCTGCAGTCGCAGGCCCGCGACGCGGTCGAAGTGGCGGCGGTTGCGGGTCATCAGCGGCAGGCCGTGCTCGAGCGCGGTGGCGGCGATCAGCGCGTCGGCGATCCGCAGGTCGGTCTGACGTTTGATACGACCGGCACGCCGTGCGATCACTGGGTCGACGTCGATCTCCTCACAATCCCTGAGCAACTCCTCAACGGCGGCTTCATGACGCTCGTCTCCGGCGAACAGCTCGGACCGCGTGACGACCGAGACCGCGGTCGCGGCCGTCGTCAGATGACGGCGGCCGCGCATGTGGTCGATCAGCACATCTGTGTCCAGGAGGATCTTGCTCATCTGGGTGCCGGTGGCCCGGCGGCGCGATCCCTAATCCCGCTCGATCCGGTTCCAGTCCCTATCAAAGCGATCAGACTCGTCGCGGTTGGGATAGGGGAAGTCAGGCGCAATGCCAAACGTTTCGTCCAGGGCGCGCTGGCGTTCTGCGCGACGTGCCTCCTCCGCCTGCGGGCCGTGGGTGGCGAGGTACTCGTCCAGCGCTGTGCGGATGACCTCCGCCAGCGTGCGCCCGTCGCGCGAGCGCAATTCCTCGATCTGGCGACGCTGCTCGTCCGTCAGATAGACCTGTGTGCGGGTGGCTGCTGGCATACAGCGCAGTATACAGCACGACCGGACGATGCTTCACGGAACCTCAGGCTCCCGGGTCGAACGGCAGCACGATCGCCAGCTGGCGCGACTGTGCGAGCACGGTGCCGTCCGCCGCCCAGATCACGCCGTCCTCCTCGAAGAAGCCGTCGTGAACGACCGTCGAGCGAAAGCGGGCGAAGCACAAATCCCGCAGGCTGGGCTCCCGGATGAGGAGGGGCGCGTCCGTAAGGCTCCGGCGGAAGTGGATCGTGAGGTCGATCGTCGGGGTGACGGCCGGCTCGGATAGCCGCACGAAGGGCGGCGAGAAGAGCGCGTCACTGAACAGGGCCAGCCCGGGCGCGTCGAGCGGGCGCGGCCCCGGCAGCCCCAGCCAGGCGCCTACCTCCATCGGCGCGGGCGAGCCGGAAAACGGCAGCCCGCCGATCCGCCGTTGGACGATGAGGTTGCGTAGGAAGGGCGGCATCGCCGGGTGCAGCGGCGCCACCGGCGTGCGGTCGGGGTCGGGTGTGGCGACATCGGGGAGCGGCAGATCGGCGATCTCGGGGGCGCTCCACGGCACCGAGAACGCCGCCAGCGCCAGCGCCATCAGGCGGCCGTCCTGCTCCATGCGCGCCGAGAGTGTGCTCAGCGAGCGTCCCCGGCGCTCCACCACTACCGCGATCTGCGCCGGCCCGGGCTGGGGCGCACGCGCGTAGTGGATGGTGAGCGAGCGCGGCGCTCGGTGTGGGTCCGCCACCGTCTCGGCTAAGGCGCGCAGCACCATCGCCGCCAGGTAGCCGCCGTGGGGTCCGCGGCCGGCGCGCCACTCGCCCGAGACCTCGGCGTCGAACACCGCTGTGCCCGCCTCCTCGGTATCGCGGCGGCGCACTGCGGTGTCGCGGTCGAAATCCCCGGGCGTCGCGCCGGCCTCCGCCACCTCCTACCCCCGCACCAGCCGCTTGTACGTGATGCGGTGCGGACGGTCGGCGGCGGCGCCAAGGCGCTCGTGGCGGTGCGCCTCATACGCTTCGAAGTTGCCCTCAAACCAAGTCACTGTTGAATCCCCCTCGAACGCCAGCACGTGCGTGGCGATGCGGTCGAGGAACCAGCGGTCGTGCGAGATCACGACGGCGCAGCCGGGAAAGCCAAGCAGCGCCTCCTCCAAAGCGCGGAGCGTGTCGACGTCGAGGTCGTTCGTAGGCTCATCCAGTAGGAGGAGGTTGCCCCCCGAGCGCAGGAGCCGCGCCAGGTGCACACGGTTGCGCTCCCCGCCGGAGAGCCGCGCGATGCGCTTCTGCTGGTCGGAGCCCTTGAAGTTGAAGCCGGCGACGTACTGGCGCGAGTTGACGACGCGCTCGCCCAACTGGAGGTGGTCGAGCCCGTCGGAGATCTCCTCCCAAACGGTCTTCTTCGGGTCGAGCGCGTCGCGCGACTGGTCGACGTAGGCGAGTTGGACACTCTCGCCAAGCTCCAAAGTGCCCCCGTCGGGCGCCTCTTCGCCCACGATCATGCGGAAGAGCGTGGTCTTGCCGGCGCCGTTGGGGCCGATCACGCCGACGATCCCTGCGCGTGGCAGGTCAAACGTCAGGTCCTCGATCAAAAGTCGCTCGCCAAAGCCCTTGCGCAGCGCGGAGGCCGTGAGCACCTGCTCGCCCAAACGCGGCCCGGCGGGGATGTGGATCTGGACGTCGTCGAGCTTGACGGTGCGCTCCTCGGCCACGAGCTGCTCGTAGCGGGCCAGGCGCGCCTTCGACTTCGTGCGCCGGCCCTTGGGGTTCGTGCGCACCCACTCAAGCTCCGCGGCGATCGTGCGCTGGCGGCCCTTCTCGGTGCGCTCTTCCGCCGCCAGCCGCGCCTGCTTCTGCTCCAGCCACGAGGAGTAGTTGCCCTCGTAGGGGATGCCGCGGCCGCGGTCGAGCTCGAGGATCCAGCCGGCGACGTTGTCGAGGAAGTAGCGGTCGTGGGTGACCGCGACGATCGTGCCGGCGTACTCGGCGAGGTGGCGCTCCAGCCACGCGACCGACTCGGCGTCGAGGTGGTTGGTGGGCTCATCGAGCAGCAGCAGGTCGGGGGCGCGCAGCAGCAGGCGGCAGAGCGCGACGCGGCGGCGCTCGCCGCCGGAGAGCTGCGCGATGGCGGCGTCGGCGGGCGGCAGGCGCAGGGCGTCCATCGCGTACTCCAGCTGCGTGTCGAGGTTCCACGCGTCGGCCGCTTCGATCTTGGCCTGCACCGCTTCGAACTCTGCGGCGTGCTCCTCGGAGTAGGCGGCGGCGAGCTCGTTGAAGCGGTCGAGCAGCGCCTTGGTCTCGGCGACGCCCTCCTGCACGACGCCGAGCACGTCCTTGGACTCGTCCAGCTGGGGCTCCTGCTCCAGCATTCCCACCGTGGCGCCGGGCGCGAGGGCGGCCTGCCCGCGGTACTCCTCGTCCAGGCCCGCCATGATCCGCAGGAGGGAGGACTTGCCGGAGCCGTTGTAGCCGAGCACGCCGATCTTCGCGCCGGGAAGGAACGCGAGCGTCAGCTCGCTGAGGACGGTCTTGTCGGGGGGGTGCACCTTCGAGAGGCGGTGCATCGTGAAGACGTACTGAGCGGACACCGGCGCGAGGATAGAGGGCCGGAGGGGGAGCACGGCCTCGGCCGGGCGGCGTTCTCAGCGCGGCGCGGCGGCCGGTCGGGCAGGTGCCGCGGCGGGCGGAACAGCCCGCGCCTCTGGACTGGGGCCTCCTTTGTGCTTCTCCGGCCCCCCCCCCCCCTCCCATATAGAACTTATGCCAACCGTGCTGGACATCGAGCAGCAGATGATGCTGCTGGAGCTGGAGCCGCCCTTCGACAAGCGGGCGGTGCAGCTCGCGCGCCGGCGGATGGCCAAGCGGTGGCACCCCGACCTCGCGCCCCCCGGCCGTCAGCACGAGCACGAGCGCCACCTGAAGGCGATCAACGAGGCGGCCGACCAGCTGGAGCGGATGGCGGAGAGCCTGCGCGGCGGGCGCGTCTCACGCAACGCCGTGCGCGTGAGCGCCGCGGCGGCACGCAGAGCGCGCGAGGAGGCCGGCCGGCGTGCCTACGAAGCCGAGCAGCGCGCGCGCGAGAGCGCGGCGGAGAACGCCAAGCACGATCCCTTCGGCAGCCGCGTACCCGACCACTCGGTGGTGCACCGCTACGCGCGCTGCATGTCATACCCCGAGTGGGGCGTCGGCACCGTCGCCGGGATCTACTTCACCGGCGACAGCGCCGCGAGCGAAGAGGTACAGCAGTGGGCGCGCGTGCGCTTCAGCCACGGCATCCGCACGGTGCCGGCGGGCAGCATGCGCTTCGTGGACTTCTCCAAGCCCGACCCCGCGGGCGAGCGCATGGAGCGCTTCATGGTCGCCGCCCAGCGCGCGATGGCCGAAGGGGAATATGCGCTGGCCGCCAAGCGGCTCGTGTACGCGCGCGAAGCCGAACCGACCAACGTGGGCGTGCTGCGGCTGATGACGCTCGCCTTCTGGCAGGCGGGCGACCTGGATGCGGCAGCCCGCGCGGTGCGCGACTGGGCGCGCGTGGACGGCGGGCACCCGGCGCCCCACCGTTTCGCGGCGCGCATCTACGAAGACGTCGGCGCCGTGGACCTCGCCGCGGAAGCGGCGCAACGCGCGGCCGAGCGCGGCCCCACGGACGCCGGCGCGTGGGAGCGCCTCGGCCGCCTGCGCCTGCGCATGATGGACCGCGAGGGCGCCCTGGAAGCCCTGGAGCGCGCGCTCAGCCTCGGGGCGAACGGCGAGGTCAAAGACCTTGTGGTGAAGGCGCTGGCGATCGAGCCGCAGATGCGGGAGGCCGCCGCCTCGGCCGCGTAGGCGCTACGCGAGGATGTTCACCGCGCGCGAGACGATCAGCCCGATCGTCACAACCGAGACGAGCGCCTGCACCCCCATGATGCTCTTCGCCGTCGCCGTGAGCGGCATTGTGTCGGTGGGGGAAAAGGCCGTGGCGTTGGTGAGCGACACGTACAGGTAGTCGACGAACTTCGGCCGCCAGTGCGGCGGGTGGATGTGATCGTCAGCCATCTGCGGGAAGAGGAAGTCGGGCGGCCCGTCGTGCCCGGCGGCGCGCCGGCCGGGCCCGCCGCGGTCGGTCTCCCAGTACCAGAGCGCAAAGATCAGGAAGTTGGTGAGCCAGATCAGCACCCCGGAGGTGATCAGCCCGCGGCCGTTCTGCACGTTGTGGTGCAGTAGGAAGTGCGTGAGCGCCCCCAGCGAGTAGATGTTGGCAGCAGTCACGAACGCGGTCAGCCCCAGCGCCACGTGCCGCCGGCGGGGGTGCTCGTGCTCGAGCTGGCGGGGCGTGGCCATGAACATCCCCAGCAGCAGCACCCCCTCCAGCGAGGGGATCAGCCAGCGCGGGCCGACGGTAAGCCGCTCGGGCAGCGCCAGTTGCAGCGCAATCGCGGCCAGGATCGTCGCCTGCGCCGGCCAGAAGGGCTCGGCGGCGGCCGGCGGGGGGTAGGGGCGGCCGGGGAGCGGAGGCGTCTCGTCCACGGGTGCAGGGTACGGTCCCGATCGGCCGCCACGCTAGTCTCAAAGCGTGGGCTTCGAGAACCCCGTCCACATACTGTTCGTCGCCGCGATCGCGCTGGTCGTGCTCGGCCCCAAACGGCTGCCCGAGCTGACGCGCGCGGCCGGCAGAAGCATCCGCGAGTTCCGCGAGGCGCTCAACGGCGGTGTCGTCGAGGAGGAGGATCCGGCCAACCGGGTACCGTCCCCGGATGCGCCTGATAGTCGCCCGCTGTGAGGTCTCCTACATCGGCCGCCTGACGACTGTGCTCCCCGAGGCGGTGCGCCTGCTGATGCTCAAGGCCGACGGCACGTTCATGGTGTGGGCCGACGGCGGCGGCCCGAACGTCAAGCCGCTGAACTGGATGACCCCGCCGACGGTGCTCGAAGAGGAGACCGACGCCGAGGGCGCGCTCACCCGCCTGACGGTGCGCCGCCAGCGCCAGGAGGATCGCGTGGAGATAACCCTCGCCGAGGTGCTCGCCGACATCGAGCACGAGCTCGACACGCTGGCCTCGCTGGAGAAGGAGGGCGTCGAGCGCGAGCTGCAGGAGCTGCTCGCCGACGCTCCCCAGCGGTGCGGCGAGGGCTTCCGCCTGATCCGCCGCGAGTGGCCCACCGACATCGGCCCGGTGGATCTCATGTGCCGCGACGCCGAGGACGAGTGGGTGGCCGTCGAGATCAAGCGGATCGCCACGATCGACGCCGTCGAGCAGCTCAGCCGCTACCTGGAGCGCATCCGCCTGGACCCCGCACTCGGCGCCTGCCGCGGCGTGCTCGCCGCCCAGCGCATCAAGCCCCAGGCGCGGGTGCTCGCCGAGGCGCGGGGAATCGCCTGCGTCGAGCTCGACATCGAGGTCCTGCGCGGCGAGCGCGAGCCGGAGCTGACGCTGTTCGCGGCGTGACGGCCCCCGCACGGTACGCTCCCCCCATGACCAGCGACGCCGCAACAACCACCGAGGCGACGTCCGACGCCCAGAGCAAGGAGCCGCCCGCCGTCCTGACCGAACGCCGCGGGAGCGTGTTGATCGTCACGCTCAACAGGCCAAAGGTGCGAAACGCCGTCAACGCCGCCGTCGCCGAGGGGGTGGCACACGCGCTGGAGGAGCTCGACGGCGACGAGACGCTGGCGGTGGGAATCCTCACGGGCGCCGGGGGCTTCTTCTGTGCCGGCATGGACCTCGGCGCGTTCGTGAAGGGCGAGTCGCCGTGGTACGGGGACCGCGGCTTCGCGGGGATCGCACAGCGCGCGGCGCGCAAGCCGCTGATCGCGGCGATCGAGGGCTTCGCGGTGGCGGGCGGCCTGGAGGTGGCGCTCGCCTGCGATCTGATCGTGGCCGCGAAGGGGGCGAAGCTGGGGATCCCCGAGTCCAAGCGCTCGCTCGTGGCGGCCGGCGGTGCGCTGCTGCGCCTGCCGCGGCGGATGCCCTACCACGTGGTGATGGAGCTGGCGCTCACGGGCGACACGATGCCGGCCGACCGCTTCCACGAGCTAGGCGTCGTCAATCGCCTGAGCGAGCCGGGGGGCGCCGTCGAGGCGGCGCTCGCGCTCGCGGAGGCGCTCGCCAAGAATGGGCCGCTCGCGCTCACCGCCTCCAAGCGGATCCTGGAGGAGCAGTTCGATTGGGCGACGGCGGAGATGTGGGAGCGTCAGCGCGCGATCGTCGCCCCGGTGTTCGCATCCGAGGACGCCAAGGAGGGCGCGAGCGCCTTCAAGGAGAAGCGCGAGCCGGTGTGGCGGGGGAGATAGCGCGGTGCTCGCGCAACCGGCGGAGGGGGTGCGCGGGCAGGGGATGCCGCGCCGCACGCGCGTAGCGGCTGCGCTGCTGCTGGCGTGCGCGGTGGCGCTGTGCCTCGCGCCACACGCGCTCGCCGCCGGCGTCGGGCAGATCGCCGGCAAGGTAGTCGCCGCGACGGGTGAAGCGCCGATCGCCGGGATCGAAGTGTGCGCGTTCTCGAAGGTGAACGCCCCACCCCCCGGCGGGGGCGGCGAAGGCGGCGAAGAAGGGGGCGAAGAAGAAGAAAACGTCAAATGCCCCACCACCAACGCGAGCGGGGAATACACGATCCCGAGCCTGCCGGCCGGGGAATACGTCGTCGGCTTCGGCGCGCCCTTCATGAGCGGCCTCGACTACGTCACCCAGTTCTACAACGGCAAGTCCGCGTTCAGCGAAGCGCAGCCGGTGACGGTCACCGCCGGCGCCACCACCCCAGAAGTCGACGCGAAGCTCGCGGAAGGGGGCCGGATCGCAGGCACGGTGACGGACGCCTCGACCGGCGCCGGGATCAAGGGCGGGATCGTGTGCGCGTTCGGGAGCAAGCCGGAAACCGGCGGCTGCACGCTCACCGGCGCGAGACAATCACGCTGCGTCTGACGACCGTCGGCCGCCGGCAGCTCACAAAGCGCGGGCGACTCGACGCAGAAGTGCTCCTCTCAGTGGCGGGCGGGGGCACTGTCACGAAGTCTGTGCAGCTCGGCTGAGCCGCAGCCCTCAAGAGCGCCGGCAAGCCTGGGAGGAGATCGTGGCCGACTTTCAAGCTGTCTTCTATCGTGATGCGCCCGGTCGCGAGCCGGTGCGGGAGTTCCTCGACTCCCTGGACGACGACTCGCAGGCTGCGATCGAGCATCAGATCGGGCGTCTCAATCTGTTGAGCGACGCCACGCCTCATCTCCCCTTCCCTCACTCCTCGCAGGTCGGTGGGGAGTTGCGGGAGCTCCGCTGCCACTATGGCCGGGAGCTGTATCGAATCCTCTACTGTCGCTCAGAGCGGCTCCTGATCCTTTTGCACATCTTCGCCAAGCGCTCCGCGAAGATTGATCAGCGCGACATCCGCCTCGCGCAGGAGCGGTGGGAAGACTTCAGAGCACGCATGGACGCGCAGCCGCGTGTCCCGCCCCGTGCCGCCGGTCACGACGCGCCATAGACGTGCCGACGTTTCGCACTTCTGCTAATCTCTGATGCTGAGACCGCCGATGCGAGAACAACAATGAGCAAGCACCACAGCCCAGTCGGAACAAGTGTCAGCGAGCATGTCGAGCGCAAGCTCGCGCGCAGCAAGAGCTACCGCGAAACCCACGAGCGTCTGGCGCCGTTCGAGCGGATCGCGAGGATCGCGATCATGCGCCGTGCCCAGCTCGGCCTCTCCCAGCAGCAGGTCGCCGAGCGCATGGGTACGACCACTTCGGTCATCTCCCGGATCGAGAGCGGCCAGCACCGCACCGGCACCGAGACGCTGCGACGCCTCGCCGAGGCGCTCGACGGTCACGCGGTGCTCGGCTTCGAGTTCGGCACCGATGAGGAGCCCAACTGCGAGCTGGTGGCACTGTAGCGGCGAGTGCGCCTCACCCCCGCCGCGCGCGGCGTTTGCGCCGCCACTGGCGAAAGACGTTCTTGAAGCGTCGCCAAAGCATCCGAGTGACCCTAGCGCTCGCCCGGCGTCTTGCGGGGGTACTGGGAAGTATCCAATGAGAGGTCCAGGGCGGTGCGCACGATGCGGCTCTGTTCGGCGGCGTGGGCGGCCGGGTAGCCCTCCCCCGGCGAAGCCCGCTCGGGCCGGCCGATGTAGCCGAGGTGCAGATCGTTGGCGAGGATCTGGCGCAGACGCGGGAACATGTGCGCGCGGGCGCCCATGTTGCGGGGCTCTTCCTGCGTCCAAACGACTTCCTGTAGATGGGGGTAGCGGTTGATGAGCTCGAGGATCTGCGCTTCGGGGAAGGGGTAGAGCAGCTCCACGCGGCCCACCGCGATGCCCTCGGTGACCTGGCGGTCGGGGTGGCCGACGAGGTCGTAGTAGATCTTGCCGGTGCACAGCACCAGGCGCGTGACGCGCTCGTCCTCGACGCCCGGCTCGGCGAGCACCGGCTGGAAGCGGCTCTCCTCGGCCAGCTCGGCGATCGCGCTGGAGGCCTGCGGCAGGCGCAGCAGCGACTTGGGCGTCATGATCACGAGCGGGCGCTGCTTGGCGATCAGCGCCTGGCGGCGCAGCAGGTGGAAGTACTGGGCGGGCGTCGTGAGGTTGGCGACGCGGATGTTGCCCTCGGCGGCGAGCGCGAGGAAGCGCTCCAGGCGCCCGGAGGAGTGCTCGGGGCCGGAGCCCTCGTAGCCGTGGGGCAGCAGCAGCGTCAGGCGCGAGGTCTGGCCCCACTTGGCCAGGCCGGAGACGATGAACTGGTCGACGATCACCTGCGCGGAGTTGACGAAGTCGCCGAACTGCGCCTCCCACAGCACGAGCGTCTCCGGCGCCTCCTGGGAGTAGCCGTACTCGAAGCCCATGCACGCGAGCTCCGAGAGCGGGGAGTTGTGCAGCTCGAAGGGGGCGAGCGCCTCGGGGAGGCTCTGGATCGGGCAGACCGTCTGGCCAGTCTTGGCGTCGTGGAGCACCATGTGGCGCTGGGAGAAGGTGCCCCGCTCGGTGTCCTGGCCGGTGAGGCGGATGGGCGTGCCTTCGGTGAGCAGCGAGGCGTACGCCAGCGCCTCGGCGTGCGCCCAGTCCAGGCGCCCCGGCTCCTCGCCGGGGGCAGGAGTCTCCGCCAGCGCGGCGCGGCGGCGCTCCAGCTGGCGCACGAGCTTGGGGTGCACCGCGAAGCCCTCGGGCGTGCGCAGCAGCTGCAGGCCGAGCTCGCGCAGGCGCTCGGCGGGGACAGCCGTCCGCACCTCGGGGGAGGGGGAGCGGTCGAGCTGGTATTCGCCGGTGCCGCTCGTGGCCGAGCCGTGCTCGGCGGCCGCCGCGATCTTGGCCTTGAGACGTTGGTGCAGGAGCGTGAGGTTGTCCCACACCTCCTGCCCGAGCCGCTGCAGCTGCTCTCTGGAGACGACGCCCTCGGCGAGGAGCCGCTCGCCCCACAGCTCCGCCACGCGCTTGTGGTCTTTGATCTTCGTGTACATCTCCGGCTGGGTGTAGGCGGGCTCGTCGGACTCGTTGTGGCCGAAGCGGCGGTAGCCGATCAGGTCGATCAGCACGTCGTGGCCGAATTCCCGGCGGAACGCGAACGCGAGGCGCACCGCGCTCATGCACGCGGGGACGTCGTCGGCGTTGACGTGGATGATCGGCACGTCGAAGCCCTTCGCCAGGTCGGAGGCCCAGCGCGTGGAGCGGGCGTCGTCGGGGTCGGTGGTGAAGCCGATCTGGTTGTTCATGATCAGGTGCACGGTGCCCCCCACCTGGTAGCCGTCGAGCGCCTGCAGGTTGAGCGTCTCGGCGACCACGCCCTGGGCGGGGAAGGAGGCGTCGCCGTGAATCGCGATCGGCACAGCCGCGTCGGTGTCCTGGTGGGCGTGGGGGCCCGTGCGCGTGGTCTGGGCGGCGCGCGTGGCGCCCTCCACGACGGCGGAGACGTACTCCAGGTGGGAGGGGTTGGACTCGAGGTTGACCATGATCCCGCCGCCGTCGGGCAGCGCGTAGGTGCCCTGCGTGCCGTGGTGGTACTTGACGTCGCCGGTGCCCCCCTGGGGGATCGTGGTGACGGCCTCCAGCGTCGAGGCGCCCTCGAACTCGGCGAAGATCGTGTCGTAGGGGCGGCCGAGGTTGTGCGCGAGCACGTTCAGCCGCCCGCGGTGGGCCATGCCGATCACGACCTCCCGCCCCCCCTGCGCGGCGGCCAGCTGGATCAGGGCGTCGAGCATCGGCACCGTCATGTCGAGCCCCTCGATCGAGAACTGGTGCTGGCCGAGGTACGCCTTGTGCATGAAGCGCTCGAGCGCGTCCACCTCGACGAGGCGCTTGAGCAGCGTGCGCTGCTCCTCGGCGGGGAGCGGCTGGCGGAAGGCGCCCGACTCGATGTGCTCGCGCAGCCACACGCGCTGGCGGTGGGAGGCGATGTGCTCGGTCTCGTAGGCGAGCGTGCCGCAGTAGGTCTCGCGCAGGTGCGGCAGCGCCTCGGCGAGCGTCGCGCCCGGCACCCACATGCGCAGGATCTTGGCGGGGATCTGCGCCATCAGCTCCGGCGTCAGCCCGAGCGGCTCGGGGTCGAGCGCCGGGTCGCCCTCGGGCTCGACGCCCAGCGGATCCAAGCGCGCCGCGAGGTGCCCGTGGGTGCGGTACGCCTTCAGCAGCGCGGTCGCGGACTGCACCGCCTGCAGCAGCTCTCGTCGGGAGCGGCGCGCGGAGCGGCGGCGCGGGCGGCCTCCTCGGCGCCAGGCGCGGGGACCTGGCCGGCGCGCGCCCGCCGGCGGGCGCGAGGGCCGGCGCTGGTGGCGCGGCGCCGGCGGCCGGGGCGAGTCGGCTCGACGCCGAGCGCGGCGAAGGCCTGCTCGTAGAAGCCGTGCTCGCCGTGCAGGCGCTCCTCGATCAGCCCCAGGAAGCGGCCCGACTCCGCCCCCTGGATCACGCGGTGGTCGTAGGTCGAGGTCATCGTCATGACCTTCTCCGCCCCGAGGCTCGCGCCGATCGCGGCGAGGCCGGGCGGGTAGCCGATCGCGCCGATGGCGAGGATCGTGCCCTGGCCGCTCATCAGCCGCGGCACCGACGCCGCCGTGCCAAGGCCGCCGGGGTTGGTGAGCGTGACGTTGGCGCCGGCCAGGTCGTCGGCCGTCAGCGCGCCCGTGCGCGCCCGCTCCACGAGCGCGTCGTACGCCGCCACGAAGCGGTCGAAGGGCAGGCGCGCAGCGTCGCGGATCACGGGCACCATCAGCGTGCGGGAGCCGTCGCGCTTCTCCACGTCCACGGCCAGGCCGAGGTTGACCTGCCCGTCGCGCACCCGGTGGGGGCGGCCGTCGAGCTCCGCGAAGTGGTCGGCCATCACCGGCATGTCGGCCGCGGCGAGTGCGAGCGCGTAGGCGATCAGGTGAGTGAAGGAGACCCTCAGACCCGCCGCCTTGAGCTCGCGCCGGCGGGCGTCGAGCGCGGTGACCGTGAGCGTGCGGAAGCTCGTGGCCGTGGGCACCGAGCGGGAGAGCTCCATGTAGCGGGCGAGCGCCGCCGCGCCGCCCCGCAGCAGCTCGGCGCCGGCGGGCGTCCCCTCCTCTGCCGGCTCCCCGGCGGGGGCGCTCGGCGCGGGTGCCGCCGGCCCGCCGTTGCCGTCGCGGCGGAGAGCACGTCGGCCTTGACGATGCGCCCCGCCGGGCCGGAGCCGGAGACGCGTGCGAGGTCGACGCCCTCGGCGGCCGCCGCGCGCGCGGCCACGGGGGAGACGCGCAGGCCGTCGGTGCCAGCCGCCGCGGCGGGTGCCCCCGTCCGCCGCGGGAGTCCCGTCGCCCTCCGCCGGCGCGGCCGTGGGGCCGTCCTCGCCGCCCACGACGATGCGCGCGATCACCTGGCCGACGGTCACCGTGTCACCCTCGGCGACGAGAATCTCGGTGACGGTGCCGCTCGCGGGGGAGGGCAGCTCGACGTCGACCTTGTCGGTGGAGATGTCGACGATCGTGCTCGTCGCGCGCGATGCGGTCGCCCACCGCGACGCGCCATTCGAGCGATCGTCCCCTCCGTGACCGACTCGCCCGCGGCCGGGGTCACGACGTCAACAGTCTGCCCGGTCGCCGTGTGTGCCGCCATCTACGTTTACTCTAGCGCGGCCGGTGGCGGGAGCGGGGCGTGGGTGGGCCGTTTTGGCGGGGGGAGGGCAGGCCCTCCCCCCGTGCCCCCTCCCCTCTATTGGCCAGAGTATTCGCTGCGTGGGTCGGCGGGTGAAGTGACTCGCGGGGTGGGCCGTTTCACCTGGCCCTCACAGGGCTCGGCCGCCCCCCGCGCCGGCCGGCGCCGCCCGCCGGCGCGACTCGCGCACGAACTCCGCCGAGCCGAAGAAGGGCCCGATGCCGCCGAGCACGGCGACCGCCGTGGCCAGACGCAGCGGGACGATCCGCAGACGCACGCACACGATGCAGGCGAGCGACATCCCGATCCACAGGAGCCCGTGGGTGAGCCCCAGCACGAACGTCTCCGGCTGGGGCTTGCCGATCGCGAAGGCGCACACCAGCAGCGCGGAATACACGCACGAATGTGTGAACGACACCCACTTGAGGCGAGTGAACACCCACTCGCGGTGAGCCGCCGGCGGGTGCCGGGTGGGCGGGCGTTCCATCCCCGGGGTGGGTGGGCATCCCGTCCCACGCGGCGCGGCGCTGCTCACGACGCGAGCCAGCGCGCCATCAGCGGCAGCGCCTCGCCGGCGTCGGCCGGCCACTGCGCGACCTCCGCCGGCCACCACGCGTACGTCGTCGTGCTCGGCGTCCGGCGTCACCTCGGCGCCCGCCGGCAGCCACGCCTGCCCGACGAACATCACCATCCGGTGGGGCAGCGCCACCAGCGCCTCGCGCGCACGCGCTCGGGCGCGACCGACCACTCCTCGCGCAGCTCCCGCACGAGCGTCTCGGCGGGGTTCTCGCCAAGGTCCACCGAGCCGCCGGCGCCGAGCGCCCAGCGCCCCGCCCACGAGGCCAGCCACGCCGCGCGCCGCCCCGCCAGCCACCGCCCGTCCGCCGCGCGCGTCACGCACAGCGCGGCCATCGAGCAGGAGGCGTCGCCGCTCACCAGCCGCAGCGCCCAACGCACGGGCTGCAGCTCGACTCCAACCCCCCGTCGCGCTCGCGGAAGCCCACGAGCCGGCCGGCCATCCCGTCGTGGCTGGGCGAGCCCCGCTGCTGCAGCGCGGCGATCGCCGCGTCGGCCTCCGCGGCGTGGGCGGGCGGGGGCTCGAAGAGCTCCTCGCGCCAGCGCACCGTTATCCGCTCCAGCGGCCAGGGGCCGCGGGCGAGGATCTCCGGGCGCTGCGCGACGGGCTCGGGTGGGGCGGGCACACGACAAGGCTAGTGGGCGCGCCTCGCCGGCGGCGTAACGGAGGTGTGGCCGGGGGGTGTGATCGTCCGCGCGGCCACGCGCTCCGTCCAGGCCGGGTGCGCGCTGGGCCTCCGTGCCCAGCGGCCGTGCCTCCGGTTCCTACACGGCCGCGCCCCGTGCCCCCTAGACTCGCCGCCATGGCGGAGCGCCGACGCAGCCACTGGGGGTGGGGGTACGAGGACGAGCAGATGCCCGCCGAGCAGGTGCGCGCCGCGGCCGGCGGCCTCGCGGCGCACCTCGGGTGGGAGGGGGCGCTCGAGGTGGAGGAGCCGGTGCCGTTGGAGCAGGCGCGCCTGCCGGCGCCGCGCGTTGTGCCGCCGCCGGCGCTCGCGGAGATCTGCGCCACCGACGCCCACGCGCGCGCGGTGCACGCGTGGGGCAGCTCGTACGCCGACGTCGTGCGCGGCTTCCGGGGGGACTTCGCGCACGCCCCCGACTTCGTCGCCCGCCCCCGCGCGGAGCGCGAGGTGGAGCAGGTGCTGGAGTGGTGCGCGGCGCAGCGCGTGGCCGCGATCCCCTACGGCGGCGGCACGAGCGTGGTGGGGGGAGTGCGGCCCGAGGTCGCCCCCTCCTACAACGGCGCCATCTCGCTCGACGTGGGCGCGCTGGACCGGGTGGTGGAGGTGGACGCCGTCTCCCGCGCCGCGCGCATCCAGGCGGGCGCCACCGGCCCGACGCTGGAGCGCCAGCTCGCCGAGCACGGCCTGACGCTGCGCCACTTCCCGCAGTCCTTCGAGCTCTCCACCCTCGGCGGGTGGATCGCGACGCGCGCGGCCGGGCACTTCGCGACCGTGTGGACGCACATCGAGGACTTCGTCGAGTCGATCCGCGCGGTCACACCGGCGGGCGCGTGGGAGTCGCGCCGCCTGCCCGGCTCGGGCGCCGGGACCAGCCCCGACCGGATGCTCGCCGGCTCGGAGGGCGTGCTGGGAGTCGTCACCGAGGCGTGGGTGCGCGTGCAGCCGCGACCCGTCCACCGCCGCGCGGCGGCCGTGCGCTTCGCCGAGCTTCGCGCGCGGCGCGGAGTGCGTGCGGGCCGTCGCGCAGTCGGGGCTGAACCCCGCGAACTGCCGCCTGATCGACGCGCGCGAGGCGCGCGTGACGCTGGCCGGCGACGGCCGGCACGCGCTGCTCGTGCTCGGCTTCGAGTCGGCCGACCATCCGGTGGACGCGCCGATGGAGCGGGCGCTCGCGATCTGCGCCGAGCACGGCGGGCAGGTGCGGCCGCCGCCCGGCGGCGCGCGGGGATGCCGGCAGCGGCCCGGGGACGCGCCGTGGCGGAGCGCGGCCGGGATCCGGCGGCGGTCGAGCGCCGGGCGCGGCCGGCGCGGCGACGCGGTCGGCACCTGGCGCGAGGCGTTCCTGGCGCCCCCTACCTACGCGACGTGCTCGTCGCCATGGGCGCGCTCAGCGAGACGTTCGAGACGGCGATCACGTGGGAGCGCTTCCCGGCCTTCCACGAGCGCGTGACAGCGGCCGCCGAGCGAGGCGCGTGCGCGAGGCTGCGGCGCGCAGGGCGGCGCCGTCACGTGCCGCTTCACGCACGTGTATCCCGACGGCCCGGCTCCCTACTACACGGTGCTCGCGCCTGCGCGCCGGGGCGCGGAGGTGGAGCAGTGGGCGGCCGATCAAGCGGGCGGTCTCCGACGCGCTCCTCGCGGACGGCGGCACGATCACCCACCACCACGCGGTCGGGCCGCGACCACCGGCCGTGGTACGACCGCCAGCGCCCGGAGCCCTTCGCGGCGGCGCTGCGCGGCGCGAAGGCGGCGGTGGACCCGCGGGGGATCATGAACCCGGGCGTGCTGGTCGGACCCGGCGCGCCGATGATCGTCGCCGTCCTCGGCCCCGGCGGCGTGGGCGGCCTCGTGGCCGGCGCGCTCGACCGTGCGGGCACCGCGACGGTCGTGGTCGCGCGGGAGTCCACCGCGCAGACGCTCGCGGAGCGCGGCCTGCGCGTGAGCTGCGTGCTGCTCGGGCGACTTCACCGCCCGCCCGCGCGCCGTCGCCGCCCTGCGCGAGCCCGTGGACGCCCTCGTGGTGGCGACCAAGGCGACGGGCCTGGCGGAGGCGCTCGCGCGCATCGAGACCGACCCGCCGTTCGTGCTGCCGCTCCTCAACGGCCTCGACCATGTGGCAACGCTGCGCGAACGCTTCGCGCGCCGAGCCCGTGGTCGCCGGCACGATCCGCGTGGAGGCCGACCGCCCCGAGCCGGGTGTCGTCGTGCAGGCGAGCCCCTTCCTGCGCATCGACATGGCCTCCGCGTACCCCGCGGTGCGAGCGCCCATGCAGGCGCTCGCGGCGACGCTGGGGGCCGCGGGGATCCCGCGCGCGTCGGGGACTCCGAGGCGCTCGTGATGTGGGGCAAGCTCGTGCGCCTCAACGCGCTCGCGTGCACGACGCAGCGCGTACGACAAGCTGCTCGGCGAGATCCTCGCCGCCCCCGCGCTGCGCGCGGACCTGGTCGGCGCGATCGAGGAGGGGTGCGCGGTCGCGGCGGCCGAGGGCGCGCGCATCGACGCGGCCGACCCGCTGGGCGAGCTCGAGCGACGCCCACTCGACGCTGGGCAGCTCGATGCAGCGCGACATCGCCGCGGGCCGCCCCCCGGAGCTCGACGCGATCCCCGGCGCGGTGCTGCGCGCGGCCGCCCGCCACGGTGTGCCGTGCCCGACGATCGAGCGGCTCGTGGGGATGATCGCGGCGCGCGCTGGGGTACCGGCGCCGATCCCGGTGCGCTGACCCTCGGTGACCTGCGCGGGGGCCGGCCACCGCGCGTGATCGTCGCCGGTCGGCCTGGTCGCGGCCGGCCTTGGAGCGCCTAACAAAATCTGTGCACGTCTGGATGCGGCCGATGGCCTTCGCGAGGTTGCGTCCTCGGGCTCGACTTGGGCCCACCAAGCCTTCGCCCTTGCGTCCTTGCCTCGCTCGACCTTCGACCACCCCAGCCGCACCCATATTTTGTTAGGCGCTCTTACTCGCCGAACGGCCGGAAGCGACGCTCGCCCGGCCCGGTGGGCGCGACGGCGGGCACGCTCCTGGTGGCGACCGCCTCGACGACCTCCCGCTCGGACTCCTCGCGGCCCTCGTCGTGCTGTCCGTCGCAGAGCACGCGGAAGTTGCCGGTCACGCCTGCGTCGGCGTGGATCGTGATGCCGGGCAGGATCTCCTCGCCCTCCTCGAAGCCGAGCCGCTCCAGGTCGAAGTGGGCGAGCCCGATGCCGTGCGCGGTGTGCGTGGGGTTCTCGCGATCGTGGGCCGCGACCGCCTGAGCGAAGCGCTCGAGGTTCTTGGCGATCTTGCCGGTGTCAGCCATCGCTCGCCGGAAGCGTACCGCGCCGGCGGACCGCGGCAGTCACGTCTCAGCGCGCAGCGGCGGCCCGGGCGATGGCGTCTCAGCGCGTGCCGGCGGCTCCGCGGCGGTCGCGTCTCAGCGCGTGGCGGTGGCCCCGAGCGCGGCGCGCACCGCCGGCGCGACCTCGGTGCCGAACAGCTCGATCGCGTGCATCGCGCGCCCGTGGGGCAGGTCGCCGATGCTGATGTGCGCGAGGAAGCGGTCGTGGCTGAAGAGCTCGTGCTCGACGAGGATCTTCTCCACGACCTGTTGGGGGCTGCCCACCAGCAGGTGGCCCTCCGGCCCGCAGGCGGCATCGAAGTCGGCGCGCGACATCGGCGACCACCCCCGCTCGCGCCCGATGCGGTTCATCACCTGTGAGTATGCGGGGAAGAACTCGTCGCCCGCCCGCTGGGAGGTGGAGGCGAGGTAGGTGTGGGAGTTGATCCCGACGGCCGGCCCGGCCGCGGAGTCGGCCCCCGCCGCTCCGCCCTCCCGCTGGGCGACGGCCTGTCGGTAGAGGTCGACCAGCGGGGTGAAGCGGGCAGGGGGGCCGCCGATGATCGCGATCATCAACGGCAGCCCGAGCATCCCGGCCCGCGCGACGGACGTCGGCGTCCCGCCCACCGCGATCCACACCGGCAGCGGGCTCTGCAACGGGCGGGGGTACACCGCCGCGTCGCGCAGCGCCGGCCGGTGGCGCCCTGACCAGGTGACGCGCTCGGACTCGCGCAGCGCGAGCAGCAGCTCCAGCTTCTCGGCGAACAGCTCGTCGTAGTCCTCGAGGTCGAAGCCGAACAGTGGGAAGGACTCGGTGAAGGACCCGCGGCCGGCCATGATCTCCGCCCGCCCGCCGGAGAGCAGGTCGAGCGTGGCGAACTCCTCGAAGACCCGCACGGGATCGGCTGAGCTCAGCACCGTGACGGCACTGCTCAGCCGGATTCGCTCGGTGCGCGCGGCGGCCGCGGCCAGCGCGACCGTGGGCGCTGACACCGCGTAGTCGGCCCGGTGGTGCTCGCCGAGCCCGAACACCTCCAGCCCCAGCTGGTCGGCGAGCTCGATCTCCTTCAGCAGCTCCTTCAGCCGCTGCGCTGCATGGGGCGCATCCGCTCCGAGCGGGAGGTCGGCGAAGGTGGCGAGGCCCAGTTCCACAGGACGTCAGCTCGGCGAGACGACCGCGAGGCCGTGCTCCCTGGCTCCGTCGGCCAAGCGCTTGTCGTAGGTCATCAAGGCGTCCAGCTCGCCGGCCTCGGCGAGGCGTACCGCCGTGGCGAGGTGGATCGCATCGAGCGTTGCGACGGTGGCTGGTGCAAGTGTCTCCGCCGCGGTCAGGATCTGCTCGTCGAGTGGGACAAGCGAGATCCTGGCCAGGAGCACGTCGACGCTGTCGAGCATGTCCCGGCGATACCCGAGGCGGCGCAACTCGACACGCAGCAGGGTGCTCGAAACGCGCACCGCGAAGGCTTCGAGCTCGCGTTCGATGGCCAGCTTCTCGGGCTCATCAAGCAACGATCGCCCGAGGACGCTCGTATCGACGTAGACCTCGCTCACCGAGGCCCAAACTCTCCCCGGCGACTCTCCTCCAAGAAGGCATCCGTCGTTCCCGCCGGCGCAGGTCGCTTGTGCGGCGGTAGGCTCCTGATCGCCTCGAGCAGGTCTCCCTTGGGGATGGTCGCTCCATACTTCTCCGCCAGCCGCAGGTAGTAGGGATCGACGTCGGGACGCGAGGGCACGAGCCGCGCCACCTCGCGCCCCCGCTCGGTGACGGTCAGCGTCTCCCCGTCCTTGACGCGCTCCAGATATCGACTCAGATTCTGGCGCAGCTCACGAACGCCCACTGTCTGAGTGGCAGGCTTGGGACGAGCAACAGCCATTGTGCGTCATAAGGTAGCACATGGCTCTGGGCGTGCCGCTACGATTCGATGATCTCGATGCGGTAGCCATCGGGATCGCGAACGAACACGATGCGAGAGCCGCCCTCGCGCACGGAGTAGGGCGGCTTCTCGGGCTCGATGCCCTGCTCGGCCAGCCGTGCGAGCGTCGCGTCGAGGTCGGGGCTCGCGATCGCGATGTGGCCGTAGCCGGTGCCGAGGTCGTAGGAGTCCACGCCGAAGTTGTAGGTCAGCTCCAGCCGCGGCATGTCGCCGTCGCCGGGCTGGTTCATGAAGACGTTGACGGCCTCGTCGCGGATCGGGATGCGGCCGACCTCCTCGAAGCCGAGAGCGTTGTAGAAGGCGATCGAGCGGTCGATGTCGGTGATGCGATAGCAGGTGTGGATGAGGGGCATGGCCGGAGTCTACGCGGCGCGGCGCGCACCGGCGTGGCCTTCGTGCAACGATGACGCGATGGGGCCCAACGGGATGGCGCAGCGGGGTAGGCGCGCGGGGGGTGGGGCGCGGTGATCGTCGAGCGCGCGACGCACCCGCAGTTCCTCTCGAACACGTATCTGGTGTGCGACGGGAGGGGCGGGCCTGCTTTCTTCGTGGACGCGGGCGGGCCGGTCGGGCCGCTGATCGAGGTGGCTGAGCAGCTGGAGGCGACGCCCACACACGTGCTGCTGACCCACCACCACTTCGACCACGTCAGCGAGACGGGGAAGCTGAGGGAGCGGTGGCCGCAGCTCGAGGTGCTGATCCACCCGCTGGAGCGGGAGCAGCTGGGGGAGGGGGTGGCGACCGGGACCGTGGAGCCGGGGCAGACGTTGTGCTTCGGGGCGCTCGAGGTGCGGCCGCTGCTGACACCGGGGCACACGGCGGGGATGCTGTCGTTCGCCGTGTGCGCGCCCGGCGAGCAGAGCAGGGGAGCCGGGACCACCACCGCGCCGGGAGGGTTCACGGGCCGCGAAGGCGTGGTGTTCACCGGCGACACGCTCTTCCGGGGCTCGGTCGGCGGGGTGCGGGCGCCTGGCCACACGACGTACACCGACCTGAGGGACTCGATCATGGGCACGCTGATGGAGCTGCCGCCGGAGACCGTGATCGAGCCGGGCCACGCGGAGCCGAGCACCGTCGCGCGGGAGTGGGAGCACAACCCCTTTATCCGCGTGTGGCGCGGCCTGGACGGGGAGAGCGCAGAGCGCTGCACGGCGCTGGGGGAGGCGGCCACGCTGGTGCTGATGTGCGACGACTACGACGGTGGGCACAAGGCGTGGGTGCGCTGGCCCGACGGCTCGGACGACATAGTCCCGGGCTCACAGGTCAAGCCTCTGGGGTGATCACCCCGGGAAGGTTGATGGGGATGGGGGTGAGCCGCGTGCCCCTAACATGAGGGCGTGGCGCGCGAGAAGGACGTCCCGACATCCAGGGTCCGCCGCACGGCGACGATGGGGAAGCTCGCGGCCGGCGAGACCGTGAAGCAGCTCGGCACACGCGCGGCCAACGTCACGCGCGGCGATGTGGCGGCGCAGGCGGCGCTGGCGCGCCGCCAGATGGAGACGGCCAAGCAGATCGTCGCGGTGCTCGGCACGATGAAGGGCGCCGCCATGAAGCTCGGCCAGGTGCTCTCCTTCCTGGACGTCGGCCTGGTGCCCGAGGAGTACCGCGAGGAGTTCCAGCAGGAGCTCGCGAAGCTGCGCGACGCCGCGCCGACCGTCTCCTTCAAGCAGATGCGCCGCGTGATCGAGGACGACCTCGAAGAGAAGATCCCCGCCGTGTTCGAGGAGTTCGAGCAGGAGCCGATCGCGGCGGCCTCGATCGGGCAGGTGTACCGCGCGCGGCTGCTTGAGGACGGCCGCGAGGTGGCGGTGAAGGTCCAGTACCCGGGCGTGGCCGCCGCGGTGCGTGCGGACCTGCAGAACCTGGGGATGATCATGCGCCTGCTGAAGCTGATGACCCCCCAGCTCGACGTGCGCGAGCTGACGGCCGAGGTCAGGGAACGTGTCGTCGAGGAGCTCGACTACGAGCTGGAGGCCTCCAACCAGCGCTCGCTCGCGCGGATCTTCCGCGGCCACCCCTTCATCGTGGTCCCCGACGTGGTCGGCGAGCTCTCGCGCGAGCGCGTGCTCGTGACCGAGCTCGTGCGGGGCGTCGGCTTCGAGGAGCTGAAGGGCTACCCGCAGGCCGAGCGCGACCGGATCGGCGAGATCGTCTTCCGCTTCTTCCTGGGCTGCCTCTACCGTCACCGCCAGTTTTCAGGCGACCCGCACCCCGGCAACTTCATGTTGCTGGCGGACGGGCGCGTGGCGTTCCTCGACTTCGGCCTCTTCAAGCGCCTCGACGCGGCGCCCGTGGAGGTCGAGCTCGCCGCGCAGCGGGCCGTGGTCGAGCGCGACGCGGGCGCGCTGCACGCGCTGATGGCGCGCGCCGGGTTCCTGCCGGACCCCGAGCGCTTGGACCCCGCGGAGCTGCTCGACTTCCTCGCCAGCGCGATCGGCTGGTACACCACCGACGACGTGGTCGCGCTCACGCCGGAGATGGCGACGGAGGTGCTGATCGAAAGCTCCGACCCGCGCTCCCGGTACTTCCGCCACATGCGCCACCAGGACATTCGCGCCGAGCACCTCCTCGGCCGGCGCATGGAGATGCTCACGCTCGCCGTCCTCGCGCAGCTGCGCGTGCGCGCCAACTGGTACCGCATCGCGCGCGAGTGGATCTACGGCGAGGAGCCGGTGACCGAGCTCGGGCGCGCGGAGGCCGCCTTCTATGCCTCCGGCGGCGTCGGCGCGGCCTCCTGAGCGCGGGCGCGAGCAGGGGCTGCGCCCCCCGAGGATTCGCGCGGTCCGCCCACCCGCGGACTATGCTCGCGCGGCCCCATGGCAGGCCTGACCAAACTGGAGCGCGTCCTGCTGCCGGCGGTGGCTGTGCTGACGGCGCTGGCGGGCGCGGCCAACTACGGCGCGTGGGCGCCCGTCCCCCGCTTCGCGCTCGCGACGGTGGCGCTGGCGGGCCTCGCGTGGGTGGTCGCGGCGGCGACCGAGCAGCTGGGCGAGCACGTGGGCGCGGCGGCGACCGGGGTGCTGCAGGCGACGCTCGGCAACCTGCCGGAGCTGCTGGTGGTGGTGTTCGCGCTGCAAGCGGGGGAGCTCGTGGTGGCGCAGACGGCGCTGGTCGGCTCGCTGCTGGCCAACGCCCTGCTCGTGCTGGGGCTGGCGATCGTGGCGGGGGCGCGGCGCGCGCCGGATGGCGTGATGCGCTTCTCCAGCCGCCTGCCCAACGACGCCACGACGCTGCTGCTGGTGACGGTCTTCCTGATCGTGCTGATCGGCCTGGCGCTGAGCTCGGGCAGCGCGGCGGGCGCGCACGTGGACACGATCTCGGTCGTGGGGGCGTGCTGCCTGCTGGGGGTGTACGGGGCGTGGCTGGTCCCGTACCTGCGCGCCCCCGACCCCTCCACCGCAGCGCTCGGGTCGAGGGCCCCCCGGCTCTCCCTGCGCGCGTCCGTGGCGCTGCTCGTCGTGGCGGCGCTCGGCGCGGGCTTCGTCTCGGAGTGGTTCGTGTCCGCGCTGCGCCCGGCGATCGAGGTGCTGCACATCTCCACCGCCTTCGCGGGCCTCGTGATCGTGGCGATCGCCGGCAACGCGGTGGAGCACGTTGCGAGCATCGGCCTGGCGGCACGCGGCCGGGCCGACCTCGCGATCGCGGTCGTCAAGAGTTCGGTGGCGCAGACCGCCGCGTTCCTGTACCCGGCGCTCGTGCTGATCTCCCTGGCGCTGCCCACGCAGCTGACGTTCGCGCTGGCTCCGGTGTACATCGGCGCGCTCGGCCTGATGACCCTGGCCGTGTGGCAGGTTACCGGCGACGGCGAGGCAGCGGCCTTTGAGGGGTGGGCGTTGGCGGCGATCTACGCGATCGTGGCGGTGGTGGCGGCGTACCAGTAGCGGCATACCGGTAGCACGCGCGGTGGCAGGGCACGGAGGCCCTGCCTCACCCGGCGTGGACCCCGCGCTACGACGCGCGGATGATCTCCAACCCCAACCCCTACCCCCGCGTGAGCCCGCCGATCAGCGCACCGGCGAGCCCGCCGGCGGTGGCGGCCTGGGCGTTGCCGCTCACTGCCTCGCCCTCCGCGGGGGAGATGAACATCGTCTGGATCGCCAGGCGCCCGGGGCCGGTGAAGCGGTTCCAGGTGAGCTTGCCGCCGCCGCCCATCAGTCCCGTCTTGAGGCCCATCGTGACCGCCTCCAGGGAGACCGTGGGGTCCTTGTAGAGCCAGGCGCCGGCCTCGACGTCGAGCTGCTCGCCGGCGCCGAGCTCCACGAGGAAGACGTTGCCGTGGCCGTGCAGCCACACGAGCGCGTCGCCGGTGCTGGCGCGGAACTTGTCCATGAAGAAGCCCGAGCCGCCGAGCAGCATGTTCTGGACGCCCTTGATCCGTTCGAAGGAGTAGTCGAGGTTGTCGGTCGCGGCGAGGAACTGGTGCTCGCGCACGTCGAGCCCTTCGCCGGCGCGCAGGTGCATGGGGATGCACTGGCCGGGCGAGTCGCGCGAGAACGCGATGTGCCCGGCGCCGGAGGTCCGCGTGACGAAGTACTCCAGGCCTGCGATCTTGCGCTTGATCCCCCCGGGGAGCTTCTTGAGCTCGACGTTGACCCGCGTCTCCTTCCACAACAGCGTGTGGTGCTCGAACATCACGGCGGCCGCTCCAACCTCGACCTGCAGCTCGGGGACGAGCTCCCCGCGGACGTGGTAGGTGACGCCGGCGAAGCTCTCGTCGCGGATGGCGGTGGGAATCGGTTCGGGCAGCTGCATGGGGACCTCCTCGGGTGGGCTGGTGGGGGTGCGCGGGGCGCGACAAGGATTGCGCAGAGCCCGGCGGGTGTGGCGCGGGCGGGGTGACCCGTCGGAGACAGCCGCCGGCGCCTGCCGCCTCGACGTGGGCGGACGGGGGCCGCCCGGCGCCACAACGCCCGCCGATCCGCGCTAGACTTGGGCGACCTCGCGCCAGGCGGGGTTTTTCTTCGCCTGGGGCACCCCGCACACGACGACGCTGGGAAGACGACATGGCCCGCGGAGACGTACGTATCGCCGTCACCCTCGCCTGCGAGGAGTGCAAACGGCGCAACTACCAGACCAACAAGAGCAAGCGCAACAACCCAGACCGCATCTCCCTGCGCAAGTACTGCCGGTGGTGCCGGCGGCACACCGGGCACCGGGAGACCCGCTGAGCGCGGAGGACGCGCCATGGCCCGTGATCGCAAACGCGCACGCCCCCGTCGCGACCGGCCGAAGACCGGTCAGCCTGCCCCTGGCGCCGCCGCGCCGGCCGAGGGCGGCCTGCACCGCGCCGGCCTGCCCGCGGCGCTCGAGCACGCCTCGGCCGAGGTGGACGAGTTCGACGCCGCGCTCGTGCGCGGGGCCGGCGGGGTGCCCGCGCCCGCAGAGGCCGCCGAGGCGGCGGAGGCCGAGCTCGAGCGGGAGAGCGCGGGCGTGGCCACCGGCGTTGTGCCACCCGGCCGGCGCGGCGGCAACGGCGCCGGCGGCGTGGCGGCACCCGAGGAGGAGGCCCCCGAGCGCCCCGTCGAGCGCCGCGAGCCACGCCGCTCGCTGGCTGCCCGCGCGATCGCCTTCCTGCGCGCCTCGTGGGCCGAGCTGCAGCGCGTACAGTGGCCCGACCGTCCGCAGGTCTCGCAGGCGACGGCCGTCGTGCTCGGCTTCGTCGCGGTCGCTGGGATCTACCTGGGTGCAGCCGACTGGGTGGCCCAGAAGATCGTCAACTTCATCCTCTGACGTCCTATGACCTGCGCATATCGGCGTCCTCGCTCGCTCGTGTGCGAAGCACACTTCGCTCGCTGCGTCCTTGATCTGCTTGGTCCTAGAACGTCAGAGGGGCTAGTAATGTCCCGTCCCCGATCCCACGAGGCTTTCTGAGAAATGTTCCGCTGGTACGTCCTGAACACCTACTCCGGTCACGAGAAAAAGGTTCAACAGAACCTCGAGCACCGCGTCGTCTCGCTCGGCCAGCAGCGTGCCGTGCGCCAGGTCGTCGTGCCGACCGAGTCCGTATCGGAGATGAAGGACAACCAGAAGATCACGGTCGAGAAGCGCACGATGCCCGGCTACGTGCTCGTCAACATGGAGCTCAACGAGGACTCGTGGGGGGTCGTCAAGGGCACGCCCGGCGTCACCGGCTTCGTGGGCGCGGCGCAGGAGCCCGTGGCACTGACGCAGGTCGAGGTGGACCGCCTGCTGCACAAGGAGGTCGCCGTCGCGCCGCGCACACGTGCGCAATTCGCCATCGGGGAGACCGTCAAGGTCGTGTCCGGGCCGCTGTCGGACTTCTCCGGGGAGATCTCGGAGATCAACGAGGACGCCGCCAAGCTCAAGGTCCTGGTATCAATCTTTGGCCGCGAGACTCCGGTAGAGGTCGGCTTCGACCAAGTGAAAAAGGTGTAGGCATGGCTAAGAAGGTCCTGACAACCATCAAGCTCCAGGCCCGTGCCGGGCAGGCGTCGCCCGCGCCGCCGGTCGGCCCTGCGCTGGGGCAGCACGGCATCAACATCATGGAGTTCTGCAAGTCGTTCAACGCGCAGACGCAGTCGGAAACGGGGACGATCGTGCCGGTCGTCATCACCGTGTACGAGGACCGCTCCTTCACGTTCGTGACCAAGACGCCGCCCGCTGCGGTGCTGATCCGCGAAGCGCTGCGGATCGAGAAGGGCTCCGGCGAGCCCCACCGGCGCAAGGTCGGCAAGCTCACGCGCGCGCAGCTGGAGGCGATCGCCGAGCGCAAGCTGCCCGACCTCAACGCACACGACGTCGAGCACGCCTCGCTCATCATCGCGGGCACGGCCCGCTCGATGGGTGTGGAGGTGGAGGCATGACCGCGCACCACGGACGCCGCCACGCGGCCGCGCGGGCGCAGGTGGACCGCGAGCGGGAGTACTCGCCCGCCGAGGCGGTCGCGCTCGTCAAGCGGCTCGCCGCCGCCAAGTTCGACGAGGCGGTCGAGGTGCACGTCCGCACCGGGCTGAACGTGCGCCACGCCGACGAGCAGCTGCGCGGCACGATCGCGCTGCCGCACGGCCTCGGCCGCGACGTCAAGGTGGCCGTGTTCGCTCAAGGGCCGAAGGCCACGGAGGCGCAGGAGGCCGGGGCTGACGTGGTCGGCGCCGAGGACCTCGCGCAGCGCATCCAGGAGGGCTTCGACGACTTCGACGTGGCGATCGCCACGCCCGACCTGATGTCCGTCGTCGGGCGGCTGGGGCGGATCCTCGGGCCGGCGGGCAAGATGCCCAACCCGAAAGTCGGCACGGTCACGATGGACGTCGCCCGGGCCGTCACCGAGTCGAAGGCCGGCAAGGTCGAGTACCGCACCGACCGCACCGCGATCGTGCACCTCGTGATCGGCCGCGCCTCCTTCGAGGAGCGGCCGCTGCTGGAGAACTACGCCGCCGTGATCGAAGAGCTGATCCGCGCCAAGCCGTCGGTGGCCAAAGGCCGCTACCTGCACACCGTCACCCTCGCCTCCACGATGGGGCCCGGAGTAAAAGTCGACCCGTCCCGTACCCGCGACATCGTCGAGGAGGCGCCCATCCCGGCGGCCGCGGCCGCCGCCTGAGCGCTCCCCACGACGGGTCCCGAGACCCCCGGCCGCCGCGACGGCGTAAGACCGGGACAGGAGCCCCATGAACCGAGACCAAAAGGCCGCGGCGATCGCTGAGATCGCCGCCGACATCCAGAACTCACAGGCAGTCTTTGCCGTGGACTACCGCGGCCTCTCCGTCGCCCAGGCGGCCGAGCTGCGCGGGCGGCTGCGCGAGGCCGACGCGGTCTTCCGCGTCGTCAAGAACTCGCTCACCGAGCGCGCCGCCGCCGAGGTCGGCACGCCGGAGCTGACGCCGTTGCTGCAGGGCCCCACGGCGCTCACGTTCGTGCGCGGCGACGCCGCGCTGGCAGCGAAAGCGCTCGCCGACTACGGGCGCCTCACCCAGCTCTTGCCCTTCAAGGGCGGGGTGATGGACGGCGCCGCCCTGGACTCCGAGCAACTGCGCGCGATCTCGCGCCTGCCCTCCCGCGAAGTGCTCTACGGACAGCTCGTCGGGGTCGTCGCCTCACCCGTTTCAGGTCTTGTGCGCACGCTCGGCGCGCTGCTCGGCGGGCT
Organism: uncultured Solirubrobacterales bacterium; assembly: GCA_963821775.1. GTDB lineage: Bacteria > Actinomycetota > Thermoleophilia > Solirubrobacterales > Solirubrobacteraceae > Palsa-744. Next base: position 1,072,155 of record CAWGFB010000004.1, read on the forward strand.
GGCGGTGGCGCTTGGCCAAGTACGCGAGCAAATGGAATCCTCAACTGCAACCGAAGGAGACTGAACGATGGCAACCAGCACCCAGGATTGGATCGAGGAGCTCAAGGGCATCTCCGTGCTCGAACTCTCCGAGCGCATCAAAGCATTGGAGGAGGAGTTCGGCGTCTCCGCGGCGGCCGTGGCCGCGCCTGTCGCGGTCGCCGCCGGCGGCGGCGGCGAGGCCGCGGCCGAGGAGGAAGGCCCCTCCACCGTGGACGTCGTGCTCACAGCGGCTGGAGACAAGAAGATCCAGGTCATCAAGGTGGTGCGCGCCGCCACCGGCCTTGGCCTCAAGGAGGCCAAGGCGCTCGTCGACGAGGCCCCCAAGCCGGTCAAGGAGGGCATCGAGAAGGAGGAGGGCGACAAGCTCAAGCAGGAACTGGAGGAGGCCGGCGCCACGGTCGAGCTGAAGTAGCGCCCCGGCCCCGCACCGCACTCCTGCGCCCCGGCCCCGCGCCGCACCCCTGCGCCGCGGTGACGCGTGCTCCGGCGATTCGCTCGCTGTATCGTGATTGTCGGGATACGCGCCGTCTGTGTGGAAAGGGGCCAGGACGCTGACCAGGGGTGGAGAGGTGCGGCTGTGGGCTGGGCTCTGCCTCGCGGCGCTCTGCGCCGCCGCGGTGGCCGGGCTGCCCGCGCCGCCGGCGAGCGCCGCCGAAGTGCCCCCCGTCACGGCCGCCTCCGAAAACCTGCGCACCGGCTGGTACCCGGGCGAAACCTCGCTGACGCCGCAGCTGCTGCGCGAAGGCCGCTTCGAACGGAGCTTCGCGACGCCCGTGCAGGGACAGCTGTACGCGCAGCCGCTCGTCGCCGACGGCGTGCTGCTGGCGGCCACCGAGGAGGACTGGGTGTACGGCCTCGACCCGGTCACGGGCGCGGTGGAGTGGTCGCATCAGGTGGGCACCCCGCTGGAAGCGAGCACCCTCAACTGCTGGCCGATCCAGCCCTACGTCGGCGTCACCGGCGCGCCGGTGATCGACGCCGCCACCGGCGTGGCGTACTTCGCCGCGATCTCTCACGTGGAAGGGGGCGGGGTGGCGTGGTACCTGCACGCGCTCGCGCTGGCGACGGGCGCAGAAAAGTCCGGCTTCCCGGTGGAGATCGCCGGCGAAGCCCAGAACCTCCCGGGCGTGACCTTCGAAGCCGAACGGGAGCTGCAGCGCCCCGCGCTGCTGCTGCTGGAAGGCGTGGTGTACGCCGCGTTCGGGGGCGACCACTGCGACCAGACCCCCTACCAGGGGTGGGTCGCCGGGGTCACAACGGCGGGCCACCTGCAGGCGCTGTGGGCGACCGCCGCCGAGGGCGCGTCGATCTGGCAGTCCGGCGGTGGCCTGGTCTCCGATGGCCCGAGGCAGATCCTGTTCGCAACCGGCAACGCGGAGGGCACGCCCTCGCCCCTGGCCGGGCTGGGGGACGCGCCGCCCGCGGGCTTGGCGGAGTCGCTCGGCCAGCTCACGGTGCAGACCGACGGAGAACTGCGGGCGACCGACTTCTTCTCGCCCGCCGACAACGTGCTGCTCGACGAACACGACCTCGACTTCGGCTCGGGGGGGCCGATGGCGCTGCCGCCGCAGTTCGGCACCCCGTCCGTGCCCCACCTGGTCCTGCAGACGAGCAAGACCGGCGTGCTCTACATGCTCAACGGGGAAGACCTCGGCGGCATGGGGCAGGGGCCGGGCGGGGGCAACGACGTCGTGCAGGAACTCGGCCCCTACGGCGGCGTGTGGGACGGCCTGGCCGCGTGGCCCGGCGCGGGGGGGTACGTGTACGTGCCCGCGGTGGGGCCGCCCTCCAACAACGGCAACAGCAACTCCGACCACCTGCGGTTCTTCTCCTACGGCGTCACCCCCACCGGCCAACCCGAGCTCTCCCTGGCGGCCACCTCACCGGAGCTCTTCGCGTACGGCACGGGCGCGCCGATCGTCACCTCCGACGGCACCGCCGAAGGCTCGGGGATCCTCTGGATCGACCGCTGCCCGGAAGCGGAACTGCAGTGCACCGCCGCGGAACTGCGCGCCTACGAAGCGGTGCCCTCCGGCGGCGTGCCGGTCCTGCTGTGGAGCGCCCCCATCGGGTTCGGCCCCAAGTTCGCGCGCCCCGACGCCGCCGGCGGGCGGATCTACGTCGGCACGCGCGGCGAACAGGTGCTGGGCTTCGCGCCGACGGCCTCCCCGCCGCTCACGGGCGCCGCACTCGCCTTCCCGGAAACGTTCGTCGACCAGAGTTCCGAGCGGGAAGTGACGCTCACCGCCACGCGCACGGTGGAAGTCACGAACCTCTCCTCCACCGACCCCGAGTTCTCCCCCGGGCAGACCTCGCTGCCGCTGCCGGCCGCGCTGCAACCCGGGCAGCAGTTGACGGTGCCCGTCACCTACGACCCTGACGCCAGCGGGTCGGCGCACGCCACGCTGACGGTCGAGACCGCGGGCGGCAGCCTCGGCTTCGGTCTCTCCGGCACCGGCGTGCTCGCGCGCCTCACGCCCTCGCACGCCACGCTCGCGCTCGGGACCGCGGAAATCGGCCACCCGCTGGACGCGGAACTGCTGCTCACGAACACCGGCGAAGTGCCGCTCACCGTGAGCGCCGTGCAGCCGCCGGCCGCGCCCTTCTCGGCGAGCGGGCTGCCTGCGGAACGCGCAACGCTCGAACCGGGCCACTCGGTGACCGTGATGGTGAGCTTCGAACTCCTCCAAGGCGGGGAACCCCTTCCGGGGGTCGTTGGCGCTCACCACGCAGGCCGGCCGCACGGTCGTGTCGTTGACGGCGAGCGCCACGGCGCCCCCGACGAAACCCTCCCCCCGACCGAACACTCCCCGCCGAGCACCTCGCCCTCGGGACCCTCCCCGTCGCTGCCGGGCGCGAGCCCACCCGGGGAACCCCTGGGGCCGCAGTTGCCCGCCTCGGCACCGGCCCCTCCGCCCCGGCCCGCCACGACGGTCGTGAGGAGGGCGCATGCGCGGCGGCACGTTGTGCAAAGGCGTAGGCGCGGCAGGGGGAAGCGCGGAGGGTGCCGTGGACGGCGCCGCGGTCGGCGTCGGCACCCGTCCGCCGCGCGTCGCTCGCCGCGGCGGACTTTGTGCAAAGGCTGACATGGGCCCCACTTTCCTGTACAATCTGCGCGCTGGCCGATAGCCGTAGCCGCCCAGCATGGGGCCGCGCCACATACGCGGCTCCCAGGGGCGGGGTCCGTGAGCGCCGGCTGCCCTTAGGGCGGCGTCGCCGTGTGCTATCTTTGCGGGTCGCGCTTGCGCCCTGCCGTTCCGCACCGGTTCGTGTCGTCCCTCCCTCGAAGGAGTCTTCCTTGGCTGCTGCTGATGCTCTCCGGACGCGCCGTACGTTCGCGCGTCTGCACAAGTCCTGCGACGTTCCCAACCTGATCGACATCCAGCGCCGCTCTTTCGAGTGGCTGACCGACCCGCAGCGGGGTGGCCTGCGGGAGACGATCGACGACATCTCGCCGATCGAGGACTACACCGGCAACCTCGCCGTGCAGTTCGGCGAGATCTCACTTCGACGAGCCCGTGGCCTCGCTCGAGCAGTGCCGCGAGAAGGACCTCACGTTCGCCCGGCCGCTGACGGTCACTGTCGCGTTCATCAACCGCGAGACGGGCGAGATCCGCGAGCAGTCGGTGTTCATGGGCGACTTCCCGTGGATGACCGAGCGCGGCACGTTCGTCATCAACGGCACCGAGCGGGTCGTCGTCACGCAGCTCGTGCGCTCCCCCGGCGCCTACCTGATGGAGCCCAAGGACCGCGAGAAGCAGGTGTTCATCGCCAACCTGATGCCCGCCCGCGGCTCGTGGCTGGAGCTCGAGATCGACAAGAAGGGCAAGGTCTACGTCCGCATCGACCGCAAGCGCAAGCTCCCCGTCACCGTGCTGCTGCGCGCGATGGGCTACGCCACCGACGAGGAGATCCTGCGGCTGTTCGAGAACTCCCTGTACATCCGCAACACGCTCGAGTCCGACACCGAGCCCACGCGCACCGAAGAGGGCGCGCTGATCGAGCTGTTCAAGAAGCAGCGGCCCGGCGAGCCGCCGTGGGTCGAAACGCCAGCGCGCTGCTCAACCAGCTGTTCTTCGACCCCAAGCGCTACGACCTCACGCGCGTCGGCCGCTACAAGCTCAACTCGCGCCTCGGCCTCGACATCGACATCGACACGCGCACGCTCACCCACGACGACATCCTCGCGCTGGTCCGGGAGCTCGTCTCGCTGCCCAAGCGCCTGGGCCTGCCCGAGGATCCCGAGGTCGAGATCAAGGACTACGCCGCCGAGGCGGCCTCGATGCCGCGCGAGCCGGTCGCCGAGCACCTCGACGAGTACGAGCACTTCGGCAACCGCCGCCTGCGCACCGTCGGCGAGCTGATCCAGGAGGCGTTCCGCATCGGTCTCTACCGCATGGAGCGCGTCGTGCGCGAGCGCCTGACGACCGAGGACGCCGACACGATCACGCCGCAGACGATCATCAACATCCGCCCCGTGGTCGCCGCGCTGAAGGAGTTCTTCGGCTCCTCCCAGCTCTCGCAGTTCATGGACCAGACCAACTCGCTGGCCGGCCTCACCCACCGCCGCCGCCTCTCGGCGCTCGGCGCCGGCGGCCTCACGCGCGAGCGCGCGCCGATCGAGGTGCGCGACGTGCACCCCACCCACTACGGGCGCATGTGCCCGATCGAGACGCCCGAGGGGCCGAACATCGGCCTGATCGGCTCGCTCTCCTCCTTCGCCGAGGTCTCCGAGTACGGCTTCGTGACGACGCCCTACCGGGTCGTCAAGGACGGCGTCGTAACCGAGGAGATCGTGCGCCTCGACGCCACCCAGGAAGAGGAGCAGCTGATCGCCCAGGCGAACACGCCCGTGGACGCCAAGACGGGCAAGCTGAAGGGCAGCGAAATCCTCTGCCGCACGCAGGCCGGCCAGTACGTGACGGTCGGCCCCAAGGACGTCGACCTGGTCGACGTCTCGCCCGAGCAGATCTGGTCGGTCGCCACGGCGATGATCCCGTTCCTCGAGCACGACGACGCCAACCGCGCGCTGATGGGCTCGAACATGCAGCGCCAGGCGGTGCCGCTGCTGAAGGCCGACGCGCCGCTGGTCGGCACCGGCATGGAGCGCCGCGCGGCGCTCGACACCGGCGACGTGCTGCTCGCGCGCCAGCCCGGGACCGTCGAGTACGTCGACGCCGACCCAGATCGTGGTGAGCGCCGCCGACGGCAAGAACGACGAGTACGAGCTGCAGAAGTTCATGCGCTCCAACCAGGGCACGCTGATCCACCAGAAGCCGCTCGTCGACACCGGCCAGAAGGTGAAGGCCGGCGACGTGCTCGCCGACGGCTCCTCGACCGACCGCGGCGAGATGGCGCTCGGCAAGAACCTGATGGTCGCCTTCATGTCCTGGGAGGGCTACAACTTCGAGGACGCGATCATCCTCTCCAAGCGCCTCGTGCAGGACGACGAGCTCACCTCGATCCACATCGAGGAGTACGAGATCGACGCGCGCACGACGAAGCTCGGCGAGGAGGAGATCACCCGCGACATCCCCAACCGCTCCGAGGAGTCGCTGCGCAACCTCGACGACCGCGGCATCGTGCGCGTCGGCGCCGAGGTGCACTCCGGCGACCTGCTCGTCGGCAAGGTCACGCCCAAGGGCGAGACCGAGCTGACCGCCGAGGAGAAGCTGATCCGCGCGATCTTCAAGGAGAAGGCGCGCGAGGTCCGCGACACCTCGCTGAAGGTCCCCCACGGCGAGGGCGGCGTGGTGATCGACGTGAAGACGTTCCGCCGCGACGCCGGCGACGACCTGCCGCCCGGCGTCAACGACCTCGTGCGCGTGTTCGTCGCCAAGAAGCGCAAGATCTCCGAGGGCGACAAGCTCGCGGGCCGCCACGGCAACAAGGGTGTGATCTCGAAGATCGTCGACGAGCAGGACATGCCGTTCCTCGAGGACGGCACGCCGGTCGACGTGATCCTCAACCCGCTCGGCGTGCCCTCGCGCATGAACGTCGGGCAGATCCTCGAGACCCACCTCGGGTGGGCCGCCGCGCAGGGCTGGTACGACGACGGCACCGAGGCCTACACGCAGGCGCGCACGGAGAGCAACGGCGGCTCCGCCGCGGGTGTACGTGTCCACGCCCGTGTTCGACGGCGCCACGGTCGAAGACGTCGACCAGGCGCTCGTAAGTGGCAGGACGAACACACCGGGCGCATCCGCATGGACGTCGACAAGTCCCGCCGCCCGGGCGAGCAGGCCTCCGGCAAGATGACGCTCTTCAACGGCCGCACCGGCGAGCCGTTCGACGAGCAGGTGACGGTCGGCTACATGTACATCCTGAAGCTCCTGCACCTCGTCGACGACAAGATCCACGCTCGCTCGACCGGCCCCTACTCGCTGGTCACCCAGCAGCCGCTGGGCGGCAAGGCGCAGTTCGGCGGCCAGCGCTTCGGCGAGATGGAGGTGTGGGCGCTGGAGGCGTTCGGCGCCGCCTACACGCTGCAGGAGATGCTCACGATCAAGTCCGACGACACCGTCGGGCGCGTGAAGGCCTACGAGGCGATCGTCAAGGGCGAGAACATCGCCGAGCCGTCGATCCCCGAGTCCTTCAAGGTCCTGCTCAAGGAGATGCAGTCGCTGGCGCTCGACGTCAACGTCGTCTCCGAGGAGGGCCAGCGCGCGGAGATGCGCGACGAGGACGACGACCTGCTGCGCGCCGCCGAGGAGCTCGGCATCGACCTCTCGGGCGTGCGCGCCCCGCTGCCCGGCGCCGCCGAGGAGGCGCCGCCGAGGGCGAGGAGGGCGCTGCCGACTCCGAGGGCGGGCGCTCGCCGAGCCGGGCGAGGCCTCCGATGAGGCGGGCGAGCCGAGGAGCTCGCCGCCGCCGAGGACGAGCTCGGCGTCGAGGAGCTGCTCGGCGAGGGGCCGAGGACCTCGACCTCGAGGCGCTCGAGGACGGGGGCCTCGACGAGGTGGCGCTCGAGGAGGGCGGACTCGACGGAGCGGCGCTCGGCGACGTAGCGGCGCTCGGCGGCCGAGGCGCTCGACCGGCACCTGGTCGAGGAGACCGAGCAGCTGAGCAGTCCGAGAGGCGAGAGCCATTTCAGATTCACCCGCGAGCGAAAGCGCTAACAGCATGATCGACATCAACAACTTCGACGCCATCGAGATCAGCCTCGCCTCCTCCAAGCAGATCCGCAGCTGGAGCTCCGGCGAGGTCACCAAGCCCGAGACGATCAACTACCGCACGCTGAAGCCCGAGAAGGACGGCCTCTTCTGCGAGCGCATCTTCGGTCCCACCAAGGACTGGGAGTGCTACTGCGGCAAGTACAAGCGCGTCCGCTACAAGGGCATCGTGTGCGAGCGCTGCGGCGTGGAGGTCACGCGCTCGAAGGTCCGCCGCGAGCGCATGGGCCACGTCGACCTGGCCGCGCCCGGTCAGCCACATCTGGTTCTTCAAGGGCGTGCCCAGCCGCATCGGCTACCTGCTCGACATGGCGCCCAAGGAACTCGAGAAGGTCCTCTACTTCGCCGCCTCGATCGTCACCTGGGTCGACGACGAGGCGCGCGCGAAGGACCTGGACACGCTCGAGAAGGAGGTCAACAAGGTCCTCGACGCCTACGCGGCCGAGCGCGAGGAGCGCGTGCTCGAACTGCGCGAGTCGCTCGAGCGCCGCGAGAAGTACCTGCAGAGCGGCAAACAGACGAACTTCAACGACGAAGACCACCTGTGGGCGGACTCGCTCGACATCAACCTGCCGAAGATCTCCGACGAGGAGCGCGAGAAGCAGCTCAAGGAGCTGCGCAAGGCCTTCGACGCCGACATCGCCGACACCGAGGCCTACATCGAGGACGCCGCCGAGCGCATGCGCAGCGTGTGGGAGCTCTTCAAGACGATGGAGCCCAAGCAGATCGAGCACGACGAGACGACCTTCCGCGAGCTCAAGGAGCGCTTCGGCTCCCCCTACGGCTTCGGCGAGTACTTCCGCGGCGGCATGGGCGCGGAAGCGATCCGCGACCTGCTCCAGCAGGTCGACCTCGAGGCCGAACGGGTCGAGCTCGAGGACCAGGTCAAGACCGGCAAAGGCCAGAAGCAGGCGCGCGCGGTCAAGCGCCTGAAGGTCGTCTCCGCGTTCATCCAGTCGGGCAACAAGCCCGAGATGATGGTGCTCGACGCGGTGCCGGTGATCCCGCCGGAGCTGCGCCCGATGGTGCAGCTCGACGGCGGCCGCTTCGCGACCTCCGACCTCAACGACCTCTACCGCCGCGTGATCAACCGCAACAACCGCCTCAAGCGGCTGCTCGACCTCGGCGCGCCGGAGATCATCGTCAACAACGAGAAGCGCATGCTGCAGGAGGCCGTCGACGCGCTGTTCGACAACGGCCGCCGCGGGCGGCCGGTCACCGGGCCCGGCAACCGCCCGCTGAAGTCGCTCTCGGACATGCTCAAGGGCAAGCAGGGGCGCTTCCGCCAGAACCTGCTCGGCAAGCGCGTGGACTACTCCGGGCGCTCGGTGATCGTCGCCGGCCCCTACCTGAAGCTGCACCAGTGCGGGCTGCCGAAGATCATGGCGCTCGAGCTGTTCAAGCCGTTCATCATGGCCCGCCTGGTCGAGCGCAAGTCCGCGCAGAACATCAAGGCGGCCAAGAAGATGGTCGACTCGATGATCGGCGAGGTCTGGGACGTGCTCGAGGAGGTCATCCACGAGCACCCCGTGCTGCTCAACCGCGCGCCCACGCTCCACCGCCTGGGCATCCAGGCGTTCGAGCCGCTGCTCGTCGAGGGCAAGGCGATCCAGGTCCACCCGCTCGTCTGCCACGCCTTCAACGCCGACTTCGACGGCGACCAGATGGCGGTGCACCTGCCGCTGTCGGCCGAGGCGCAGGCGGAGGCGCGCATCCTGATGCTCTCCTCCAACAACATCCTCTCCCCCGCGCACGGGGCGCCGCTGGCGACGCCCACCCAGGACATGATCCTCGGCGCCTACTACCTGACCTACGGGCCCGAGGCCGAGGAGCTCGCAGAAGATCGACTCGCGACGGCAAGGCCGCGACGAGCCGCGCCCGCACGTGTTCCGCACCGCGCAGGAGGCCGAGCTCTCCTACGAGGCCGGCGTCGTCAAGCTGCACGACATCGCCGAGTTCCGCCCCTACGGGCGCGAGGGCGGCCACGTGCTCACGACGATCGGGCGGATCATCTACAACGACCGCATCGAGCGCGCGCTGGCCGAGGCGCTCGGCGACGAGTTCGACGCCGTCCAAGTACGCGTTCGTCAACCAGTCGATGAAGAAGCGCGACACCACGCGGCTGATCGACATGCTCGTGCAGACCTACGGCGCGACCACGATCTCGCTGGTGCTCGACGCGTTCAAGGACCTCGGCTTCAAGTACGCCACGCAGGCCGGGATCACGATCTCCAAGAACGACGTCGTCGTGCCGCCGGAGAAGCAGGCGATCCTCGACAAGTACGACAAGCTCGTCGGCGACATCACCGGCCAGTACGACGATGGGCCTGATCACCCAGGAGGAGCGCCACGAGGCGGTCGTCGAGCAGTGGAACGCGGCCACCGACGAGGTCGCCGAGGCGATGGTCGAGAACCTCGACGACGCTCAACCCCATCTTCATGATGGCCAACTCGGGCGCCCGTGGCTCGTTCAAGCAGATCCGCCAGCTGGCGGGCATGCGCGGCCTGATGGCCAACCCGAAGGGTGAAATCATCGAGCGCCCGATCAAGGCCAACTTCATGGAGGGCCTGTCGGTGCTCGAGTACTTCATCTCCACCCACGGCGCGCGAAAGGGTCTCGCCGACACCGCGCTGCGCACCGCCGACTCGGGCTACCTGACGCGCCGTCTGGTCGACGTCGCCCAGGACGTGATCATCCGCGAGGCCGACTGCGGCACCGAGGAGTACATCGAGATGGCCGGTGTTCAAGGACGGCGGCGAGCCCAACGACGGCCTCGTCGGGCGCGATCGCGGCGCAGCCGATCACGACCAAGCGCGGCCGCATGCTCGCCGAGCAGGGCGTCGAAATCGGCCGCGCCGAGCTCGCCGAGATCGTCGAGGCGTTCGCGCGAGGACCACGAGAAGGGCGCGCGAGGTCACGCGTGCCGGTGCGCTCGGTGCTCAAGTGCGAGGCGCCCAGCGGCGTCTGCCAGGCCTGCTACGGCCGCGCGATGGCCACCGGCGCGCTCGCGCAGATCGGCGACGCGGTCGGCATCGTCGCCGCCCAGTCGATCGGCGAGCCCGGCACGCAGCTGACGATGCGCACGTTCCACACCGGCGGCGTCGCCGGCGCGGACATCACGCACGGCCTGCCGCGCGTGGTCGAGCTGTTCGAGGCGCGCAAGCCCGAAGGGCCTCGCGAAGATCGCCGAGCAGGACGGCGTGGTCTCGATCGAGGAGACCGACAAGGCGCTCACCGTCGTCATCACCGACGACGCCGGCGAGGAGCACCGCCACGCCTTCCCGCGGCGCACGCGCCTGTTCGTCGCGCGCCGGCGAGAAGATCAAGGCGGGCAGGCAGCTCAACGAGGGCTCGCGTCTACCCGCACGAGCTGCTCGCGATCCGCGGGCGCACCGAGACCGAGCAGTACCTCGTCAAGGAGGTGCAGGAGGTCTACAAGTCCCAGGGCGTGGACATCAACGACAAGCACATCGAGCTGATCGTCCGCCAGATGCTCAAGAAGGTGCGGGTCGACCAGAAGGGCGACACCGACTACCTGCCCGGCCAGTTCGTCGACCGCTTCGAGTTCGCCAAGGTCAACGACGCGGTCGCAGGCCAAGGGCGGCGAGGCGGCGCAGTTCGAGGACATCATCCTCGGCATCACCAAGGCGTCGCTGAACACCGACTCCTTCCTCTCGGCGGCCTCCTTCCAGGAGACCACCAAGGTGCTCACCGACGCCGCGCTCGAGGGCAAGATCGACCGCCTCAACGGGCTCAAGGAGAACGTGATCATCGGCAAGCTGATCCCGGCCGCCACCGGGCCTGAAGCGCTACCGGCGGATCGAGATCGAGCCCGTCCGAGCCGCTGCCCCGCGCGATCGACGACGTCGGCCTGCTCGACCAGGACGAGATCGCCGCCGAGCTCGGCCTGTCCGGCGGCGACGGCTTCAACGGCGGCTACGGGCAGGAGTTCGACGCCGACCTCGCCTCGCTGGAGAAGATCGGCGCCGGCGGCACCGACCCCGGCTTCGCCGAGGAGCTCGCCGAGCTCGAGATCCCCGAGGAGCCTGGGCGAGGAGGAGCTCTCCGGCAGGCGTCGAGGGCCGGGCTTGACCGGCGCGCTGACCAGGCCAGGCGCCGGGCGCCGGGAGGGTCGCGCCGCCGAGCCGGCGAGATCGCCGTGTAGGGCGACGGCTCAGGCGCCTCCAGCCGTCGAACGCGACGCCAGCTGGCGCCTTGGCCTCCCGCTCGAGTGAGCCCCTGACGCTGGGCTCGGTCTCGCACGAGCAGCGTCGGCGCCGCGCTGTCGGCCCACGCGTGGCAGGCGTCGTTGAGCGCGTCGTCGATCCACGCCAGCGGGCGCTCGCCGCGCGTACGCGTCGATCGCGTCGAGCTTCCAGTGCGCGTGCGCGAGCGGCCCGCGCCCGCGGCGCGCTCGAAGCGCAGGAACGGCAGCCCGCCGAGGCAGGCCCAGCAGGTGGGGGAGGTGTTCGTCGGCCCGCTCCTCCCAGCCGCTCGCCCACACGAGCGTCGAAGCTCGGCGCAAGCGCGAGCAGGTGTGCGGCGGCGGTGGCCGAAAGGAAGTGGGGTATGCCGTCGATCGAAGTGGAACGGAGCCCTCGGGCGGCCGCGTGGGCGGCGGAAAGCCGCCAACAGCGAGACGACGCCGTCGATGTCGACCATCAGCAGCGGCCGGCCGCTCGAGGTGCTCGTGCGCACGCGGTCACGACGGCTGCTCTTTAGCTTCCGCACAGGTTCGCCACGGGTAATCTGCCCGGGACGGTCGATCCGCCGTAGAGCTCCTCCGGCGCAGTAAAGCAACGGCGGCTCGCGCCGATGGATCACCCCGACTCCCCTCCCGACCATGACCCTCGATCTCGGCATACTCCTCGCCCTCGCCTGCGCCTTCGTGGCGAACCTCGGCTTCTTCTACAAGTACCGGGGCGCCAACGCGGTGCCGAAGGTGCAGGTGCGCCACCCGCTGCGCTCGGCCCGGGCGCTGTACTCCTCGAAGTGGTTCACGCTGGGCATGCTCACGGCGACCGCCAGCTGGGGCCTGCACGTGGCCGCGCTCGCGCTCGCGCCGATGTCGGTCGTCCAGGTCTCGCTCGCGGCGCGGCGTGGTGTTCATCGCGGTGATGGCCGAGCGGCTGTTCGGCTTCGAGGTCGGCCGCCGCCAGTGGATCGGCCTGTCGCTGACCGCCGGCGGGCCTCGTGCTGCTGGGCGTGACGCTGCCGGCGATGCACGGCGCGCACTCGCACTTCTCCCACGCCGCGATGATCTCCTTCGAGGCCGGCCTGTTCGGCCTCGGCGGCCTGCTGATCATGGGCCCGCGCATGGGCGGCCCGGTCGAGCACCACGGCGTGATGCTCGGCGCCGCCTCCGGCGATCCTGTTCGGCGTCTCCGACACCTCGATCAAGGCGCTGACCGGGCATCACCGGCGCGCACGGGGTGCTCGGCCTGCTGCTGAGCCCCTGGCTGGCGGTGGCGGTGGTCGGCGTCGATCGTCGCCTTCTACGCCTCCGCGCGCGGCCTGCAGGACGGCGAGCGCCGTCCCGGTGATCGCCGTGACGGGAACGGCCGCGAACATCGCCGGCATCGCCGGCGGGATCGTCGTCTTCGGCGACCCGATGGCCGGCAGCACCGCTCGGCATCGTGCTGCAGGCGCTGGCGTTCGTGCTGGTGGTGGTGGCCTCGGCGCTGATGCCGGCGCCGCGTGCGCGCCGGCCGGTCCGGCTCGCGCTACGGCGCCTAGGGCTCGCGGCACTGCTAGCATCTCGCGGCCGGATGCCGACCACCTCGCAACTCGTGCGCAAGGGGCGCGTGAGCCCCCAAGAAGAAGCTCGCCACCCCCGGACTGAAGTCGGGCAAGGGCCGCAAGAAGAAGGTCGCCGCCCCGCAGCGGCGGGGCGTGTGCACGCGCGTGTACACGACCACCCCGAAGAAGCCCAACTCCGCGCTGCGCAAGGTCGCGCGCGTGCGCATCTCCGGCTCGATCGAGGTGACCGCCTACATCCCCGGCGAGGGCCACAACCTGCAGGAGCACTCCGTCGTGCTCGTGCGCGGCGGCCGCGTCAAGGATCTTCCCGGCGTGCGCTACAAGGTCGTGCGCGGCACGCTCGACGCCGCCGGCGTGAGCGACCGCAAGAAGGCGCGCTCGCAGTACGGCGTGAAGAAAAAGTAGATGCCCCGCCGCGCAGCCGCCCAGATCCGCCCCGTCGAGGCGGACCCGCATCCACCGCTCCAAGCTGGTCCAGCAGGTCATCAACAAGGTGATGCTCGACGGCAAGAAGTCGACCGCCGAGCGGATCGTCTACGACGCGCTGGCGATGCTCGGCGAGCGCAGCGACAAAGACCCGGTCGAGACGCTCGAGGCCTCGATCAAGGCGCTCACGCCCGACGCTCGAGGTCAAATCGCGCCGCGTCGGCGGCGCCACCTACCAGGTGCCCGTCGAGGTCGCCCCCCGCCGCGCGCGCACGCTTGGCCGTCCGCTGGCTGGTCGAGTTCGCGCGCCAGCGCCGCGAGAAGACGATGGCCCAGCGTCTCGCCAACGAGCTGATGGACGCCCAGTCCCAGCAGGGCGGCGCCTACAAGCGCAAGGACGACATCTACCGCATGGCGCAGGCCAACAAGGCCTTCGCCCACTATCGCTGGTAGCGGGCCGCTGACCGGCACGAGCTCTGTGGGATAGCGCACAGAGCCCTTGAAGGGGGAAGCTTCGGTACCTAATATTTCGGTACCGAATGTCTTCACCAGGATCGACACAGACGGCCGACGGTCGCATGAGCTATGAGGCTGGCCACATCCCGCGCCACGTGTGGGTGGTGTGTGGCGTGGTGATCCTGGGGATGATCATGTCGATCCTCGACACCACGATCGTCAACGTGGCGCTGGACACGCTCTCGAAGGATCTGCACAGCCCGCTCGCACAGGTGCAGTGGGTGATCACCGGCTACCTGCTCTCGCTGGCGGCGGTGATCCCGGTGACGGGCTGGGCGGCGCGGCGCTTCGGGGCCAAGCAGGTGTACATGGTGTCGCTGGTGCTGTTCACCGCCGGCTCGGCGCTGTGCGGCCTGGCCGGCTCGCTCACCTCGCTGGTGGTGTTCCGCGTGCTGCAGGGCGCGGGCGGCGGCATGATCATGCCGGTCGCCATGATGATCATGGCTCAGGTTGCCGGTCCCCAGCAGATGGGCAAGGTGATGGGGATCGTCTCGATGCCGGCGATGATCGCGCCGATCCTGGGGCCGGTGGTGGGTGGCCTGATCCTGCAGCATCTGCACTGGTCGTGGATCTTCTTCGTGAACGTCCCGATCGGGGCGATTGCGTTCACGCTCGGCTGGCGGATGCTGCCTCACACGGAGCCCGGGGAAGCTGAACGACTGGACGTGGTGGGCTTGGCGCTGCTGCCGGTGGGGTTCGCGGCGTTCATCTACGGCATCAGCCAACTTGGTTCGGGCGCGGCGCTGGGCTCCGGCGAAGTGATCGCGCCGATCCCTCATCGGGCTGGCGATGGTCGTGCTCTTCTGTGTCCACGCACTGCGGGTGGAGCGTCCGCTGCTCGACATCCGCATGTACTCCAACCGCGTGTTCGCGGGGGCGGCGTTCGTGAACTTCGGCCTCGGGGCGGCACTGTTCGGCGCGATGATCCTGGTGCCCTACTACTACCAGTCGGTGCGCGGGCAGGACGTGATCAGCACAGGGCTGCTCACCGGGCCGCAGGGGATCGGGGCGCTGGTGGCGATGCCGCTGGCGAGCCGCCTGACCGAACGCTTCGGCGGTGGGCGCGTGGCGCTCACGGGCGTTTCGGTGCTGTGCCTCAGCACGATCCCCCTCACATTCGTGGGGGCGCACACGTCGATCGTGGCGATCTCGGCGGTGCTGGTCGTGCGCGGCCTCAGCATCGGGATGTGCTTCATGCCGGCGATGACCGCCGCCTTCGCGTCGATGCGTCCCGAGCAGGTATCCGACGCGACGCCCCAACTCACAGTGCTGCAGCGCACCGGCGGGGCGATCGGCACGGCGGTGCTCGCGGTGGTGCTGCAGCGCGCCGGCGTGGATGCCCTCACGGCGCAGGCGCGAGCCGGTGCGTTCGACACCGCCTACTGGTGGGCGCTGGGGATCGCGGCGCTGACGCTGATCCCCTGCACGATGCTGCTGCGCGCCGAGCGACCGCGGGCCGGCGACTCGATCCCCGCTCACCCCCATCAGGAGAGCGCCGCGGCCTCCCCTGCCGAGCGAGCCGTGGAGCCGGTCGGCGTCTGAGCAGGCGTGGCGCATGGGGATCTCCACGAAAGCTCCAGTCCCCCGCGCTGGCGACAAGCCCCCTCGGGCCGCTGGCTCACCGGGTGCTCGGGGACGGGTCGCGGGTGGGGGGGTCGTAGGTGGGCAGACCTCCGATGACAAGCGGGCGGCCGCCCTGGCGGAGCTCGGCAAGGCGTTCCGCCGCACCGTGCGCAGCCTCATGCGCCTGCGTGGGCGCGACACGCACCTGGGGGCCGGCGAGCTCACTCACGCGCAGTGCGAGCTGCTGTTCGAGCTCGAAGGAGCGCGGCGAGCTCTCCGCCGGGGAGCTCGCCTGCGCGGCGCGGCTGACGCCGGCGACCGTCACGCAGATGCTCGACCACCTCGCTGAGGGCGGCCACGTCGAGCGCGCGCGTCTGGAGCGCGACCGGCGCGTGGTCGTCTCCCGCCTGACTCCCCGCGGTCGGCAGGCGATCGAGGCCAAGCGCGCGAAGTGGCAGGGCCGCTGGGAGCAGGCGCTGGCCGAGGTGGACGTCGAGGAGCTACGCGTCGCCACGCGGGTTTTGACGCGTCTGCAGGCAGTCTTCGACGACGGCCTGCTCGCCGCCGACAGCGAGTACGGCCGCCTTGCGGGCAACGACGACGCCGGCTCCCCGGGCGACGATGACGCCGCCACCCCGGCCGCCGGGGGAACCGGCGAGGCAGTGCCCGGTGCTCGCCTGGCGCCGGCCCCCGACGCTTCGCGGTAGAACGCGTGTCGAGCCAGGCCGGCCGCTGCGCCGCGCACGCAAATCACCTGAGCGGTCACGACGCGAAGCCCCGTATTGCTTGCATGTGGGCGGTCTACCGAGCAGCGCGGTAGATCTCCGAATGCGTCTTATTAACCACACTCCGGATCATCGAGAATAAGTCGAGAAGTCAAAAAGGGGATTGACTTTCTCGCCGGTGTATGTTTATGATTGGGCCACGGAGTTGTGGGCGGTCGCGAGCGGCCTGGGAGCGGGTCGCGGTCGTCCTCGAGCCAAGCCAGTGGACACGAGGGAGGCAGACATGGGCGATAAGTGGGAGGGTCGTGGGCTGCGCCGGCATATCGCCGGCTCGATGATGATGATGGGTGCGCTGCTCTGTGCGCTGCTTGCGCAACCGGCTGGCGCCGGTGCGGCGTTGAATGGCCGCGCCGCTGCCGCGCGCGCGCTTGCAGCCGCCACCGAAGGACGCGGCTATTCGCTCACTCCTTCCAGCACGCTGCCCTACACCCCCTGTCCTACGGGGGGGCGCGTGATCGAGTGCAACATCGTGGTCGATCCGCCCGCGATCAAGACGGCTGCCGGCTACCGGTCCCCCCGCCGGCGGGCCGCTGCTTGAAGGTGGCGGCGAACTCGGCGGCTACGACCCGGCCAACCTGCAATCGGCCTACGACATCCCAACCTCCGGCGGCAGCGGCGAAACGGTCGCCCTGATTGACGCGTATGGCTACAAAGAAGCCGAATCCGATCTCGCCAAATACCGCGAAAAATATGGATTGACGGCGTGCACCAAAGCCAACGGCTGCTTCAAAAAGGTGAACGAGAAAGGCGAAGAAGCCAACTACCCGGCCGAAGGCGGCGAAGTGGAAAAGATCTGGTCGCTGGAGAGCTCGCTGGACATGGACATGGTTTCGGCCGCCTGTTCCAACTGCCACATCATGCTGGTGGAGGCGACCACACAGGAACCGAAAGACACCGCAGCCTCCGCCGAAGAGGCGGCCAAACTCGGCGCCAAGGAGATCAGCAACAGCTACGGCTACCCAGAGGACAACGAAACGTACTGCCCCGCAAAAAAAGGTTGCAAAGAATACCTCTCAGACTACGATCACGCCGGCATCCCGGTCACCGTGTCCGCGGGGGATTCGGGGTACAACGACGCTCTGGGGGGCTATGCGGCGCCCAACTGGCCAGCGACCTCGCCCAACGTGATTGCCGTGGGCGGCACCAATCTCACCAAAGCGAGCAACTCACGCGGCTGGAAAGAGACTGTCTGGGACGACAGCGGCAGCGGCTGCAGCCTGTATGAGGCCAAGCCGTCGTGGCAGTTTGATACGGCCTGCTCGAAACGCACCGACAACGACGTCTCGGCGGTCGCGTCGCCGGAAACGCCGGTGTCGGTCTACAACACGCCTTACGCCGGCGGTTGGACCAACGTGGGCGGCACGAGCGCGTCGGCGCCGCTGGTCGCGGGGATCGAGGCGCACGCCGAAAGCACCGTCAAAAGCGCGGGCGCCGAAGCCTTCTACAAGCACCCCGGCATGCTGTTCGACGTGACGGCGGGACGGAACGGCACATGCACTCCGCCGGCCGAAGATGCCTACCTGTGCGCTGCAAGAGCGGGCTACGACGGGCCCACCGGGTGGGGCACGCCAGACGCGGTCCCCCACCTCAGCGGTTGGTTCACGCGCACGATCCCCAACCTTGCGGATGGGCGATATGCCTCGCAGCACATCGGCCTTGCGAGCGTCTCATGCGTGACGACGACCGGGGTGTGCACGGCTGTGGGCCGCTACCTCAGTGGTACGGCCGAAGCGCCGCTCCTCGAGCGCTCGGTCGGAGGCCCGTGGGAAGGGCAGGAAATCCCGAGTCCGACGGGTGCGAAAAGCAGTGTCCTGACGAGCGTCTCATGCCGGATAACTGAAGGTTTCCCGACGGCGGAAGCGTGTGAGGCCGTCGGCCACTACATCGACAGTTCGGGTGCCGAACAGGGTTTCTCGGAGCAGTGGAACGCGGGGAGCGTCGTGCCGCGCTGGGAAGTCCAGTCGATCGCGGTCCCCAAAGAAGCAAAAAGCACCAGCCTGCTCGGAGTGTCGTGTGTGGGGGTGGTCTGTATGGCGGTCGGTCATTACGTCAACAGCGCTGGCGCAGAAGTGCTGCTGGCCGAGCGCCTGCCCAACGGCGGTCCCTGGGCGATCTCGGAAATCGTCACTCCCAAAGAAGTCAAAAGCAGCAGCCTATCGGGCATCTCGTGCATATCGCTCTCGGGCCTCGAAGGCTGCATGGCAGTGGGCCACTCGGTCAGCAACGGAGGCGTGGAATCGGTGCTCGCCGAGGAGTGGCTGCTCAGCAAATGGAAGATCAGCGCAACCGTCACTCCGGAAGGTGCAAAAAGCAGCAGCCTGAGCGGGATGACATGTTCCGGTCAGTGCGATGGGGTTGGGAGATATGTCAACGCGGCGGGCAAAGAAGTCCCGCTGATCGAGAGCTTCACGATCGAAAAAGAAACCTGGACGCTCCTTGAAGCGCCCAGTCCCACCGAAGCAAAAGGAGCATCCCTGGCGAGCGTCTCCTGCAACGGGGCCGAACGGTGCACGGCGGTGGGACAGTACGTCAACAGCGGCGGCACGGAACTGACGCTGGCCGAGCTTTATACCGGCGCTTCCAAAAAATGGGCGGTTCAAGAATCGGCTAATCCAGCGGGAGCGAAAAGCGCCGCCTCCTCGAGCGTGTCGTGCATCGGTACCGAAACGTGCGACGAGGTCGGCCACTACGTCGAAAGCGCGGGCTTGGAATTGCCGCTGGCGGAGGAATTCACGAGCACGTCCAAAAAATGGACTCTCGTGGAAGCCTATGGACCGACGGAAGCCACCGGCAGTCTCGCGGGCGTCTCGTGTACGTCGACTGAAGCGTGCACCGCCGCGGGGCACCTGCTCAACAGCGCGGGCGTCGACGCCACGCTGGCCGAGCGGTGGAACGGCAAAGAATGGTCGTTGCAGGAAACTCCGAACCCGACGGGCACCAAAGGCTCGGTTCTGTCAGGCGTGTCGTGCGCGACCGCCGAAGCGTGTTCGGCGGTCGGTCACTACACCAACAGCTCCGGCGTCGAAGTGACGCTCGCCGAGGTGTGGAACTCCAAAAAATGGAGTATCCAGGAATCGCCCAACCCCACGGGCGCCAAAAGCGCAGCTTTGTCCGGCGTGTCGTGCACGGCGGCCGAAGCGTGTACGGCGGTGGGGTATTACGTGACGAGCGGTGGCGTCGAAGAGACGTTGGCGGAGGTCTATACGAGCACGTCGAAAAAATGGGCGATCCAGGAATCGCCCAACCCCACGGGCGCCAAAAGCGCAGCTTTGTCCGGCGTGTCGTGCACGGCGGCCGAAGCGTGTACGGCGGTGGGGTATTACGTGACGAGCGGCGGCGTCGAAGAGACGTTGGCGGAGGTCTATACGAGCACGTCGAAAAAATGGGCGATCCAGGAATCGCCCAATCCGGCCGGAGCCAAAGCGAGCAGCCTTGCGGGCGTGTCGTGCACGGCGGCGGAAGCGTGTACGGCGGTGGGGTATTACGTGACGAGCGGCGGTGTCGAAGAGACGTTGGCGGAGGTCTATACGAGCACGTCGAAAAAATGGGCGATCCAGGAATCGCCCAATCCGGCCGGAGCCAAAGCGAGCAGCCTTGCGGGCGTGTCGTGCACGGCCGCGGAAGCGTGTACGGCGGTGGGGCACTATGTGACGAGCGGCGGTGTTGAAGAGACGCTCGCCGAGGTGTTTACGAGTACCGCGAAAAAATGGGCCATCCAGGAAACGCCGAACGCGGAAGAGGAAAAGAACAGCCTGGCCGGGGTGTCGTGCAAGACGGCCACGACGTGCATCGCGGCTGGTCATGCAACCACTGCGGCCGCGGCGGAAACGGCGCTGGTCGAGGAACACGGTTGAGCTAGCCAAGCCACGCGCGCCAGGGATGAGCGCCCCGGCGGCAGGATCGCCCGGATCCCCCCGTGCATCCTTGCTGTCCGCCGGGGCGCTCGTCTCCGTGCTCGTGCTCAGCGCGCTGGTGGCGCTCCTCGGGTGCGGCGCGGGCGCGGGGAGTACGTGCGTGGCTGCCCGTTCGACTGGGGGCGTGCCGGGCGGCTGTGGCGCCGGGATCGCGGGGACGCCGCCCGAGGACTCCCGCCGGAGCGCCGCCGGAGGCGCGGTGGGCACGGTCCGCTCCGATGGCCTGGTCGTCACGCTGACGGTCAGGCCGGCGGTCGGGAGAGTTGGCGCGGCCGTAGAGATCGAGCTCGCCGCGGGCACTGCCCACGCGCCGGGGGCGATCGGATATCTGCTGCGCTACGGCGATGGTGCCACGAGCGGGTCGGGCGCGGTGCCCCAATTCTGTCTCGCCGGACCGACTCCGCCGGCGCATCGGGTGTGGCGGACTGGGCACAGCTACCGCGCGCCGGGCAGGTACGTCGTGTCTGCGAGCGTGTACATCAACTGCACTCGCAGTCGCGCCACCGCCGTGGCCGCGATCGTCGTGCGATAGTCGGCCATCCGCATGCCCCGGGCCGCAGGGCATCTGCTATAGTCGGTTCCCGCTCGGTGGAAGGCCTAGCTGTGCGAGCAGCCGGCCGCCAGCGCATCAGCAAGCATGACGACCCTGAGTACATAGCGACGCGAACCGGCCTCTCCGAGCAGCGCGCGCGGGCCCAGGGGCCCGATTTTTTTGCCCTGACCCATCTCTCTACCGACGCCTCGACCGCCTGCCCGTACACACAGCCACGCCGCCCCCACGACTTCAGCCACCACGCACATGCCACGCAAGTTCACACTCGAGCGCACCCGCAACATCGGGATCATGGCCCACATCGACGCGGGTAAGACGACCACGACCGAGCGCATCCTCTACTACACCGGGCGCACCTACAAGATGGGCGAGGTGCACGAGGGCGCCGCCACGATGGATTGGATGGAACAGGAGCAGGAGCGCGGCATCACGATCACCTCCGCGGCCACCACGGCGGAGTGGAAGGACCACCGCATCAACATCATCGACACGCCCGGCCACGTCGACTTCACCGTCGAGGTCGAGCGCTCGCTGCGCGTGCTCGACGGCGCGATCGCGCTGTTCGACTCGGTCGCCGGCGTCGAGCCCCAGTCGGAGACGGTGTGGCGCCAGGCTGACAAGTACCACGTGCCCCGCATCGCCTACATCAACAAGATGGACCGCGTCGGCGCCGACTTCGAGCGCGGCGTGCAGACGATGATCGACCGTCTCGCCGCCCACCCCGTGCCGATCCAGCTGCCGATCGGCGCCGAGGGCGACTTCGCCGGCGTGATCGACCTCGTGGCGATGAAAGCGATCGTCTACAAAGACGAGCTCGGCAAGGAGCAGGACGAAACCGAGATCCCCGCCGAGTTGGCCGACGCCGCCGCGGCCGCGCGGGAGCACCTGCTGGAGGAGGTCTCCCACTACGACGACGCGCTGCTGGAGCTGATCCTCGAGGAGGCCGAGGTGCCCGAGGAGACCCTCAAGCAGGCGATCCGCAAGGCGACGCTCTCCACCAAGCTGACCCCCGTGCTGTGTGGCTCCTCCTTCAAGAACAAGGGCGTGCAGCCGCTGCTGGACGCGGTCATCGCCTACCTGCCCTCGCCGCTGGACGTGCCGGCGGTGACCGGCACCGAACTGGTCAGGGGCGAGGAGGGCGAGCGCGAGGTCACGCGCCACGCCGACGACTCCGAGCCGTTCTCCGCCCTGGCGTTCAAGATCATGGCCGACCCCTACGTCGGCAAGCTCACCTACTTCCGCGTCTACTCCGGGCGCCTGGAGTCCGGATCGCGCGTGCTCAACGTCAACAGCGGCCGCACCGAGAGAGTCGGGCGCATCCTGATGATGCACGCCAACGAGCGCGAGGAGGTGCCGGAGGTCTACGCCGGCGACATCGCCGCCGCGGTCGGCATCAAGCAGGTGATTACCGGCGATACGCTCGCCGCACCCGATGCGCCCGTGCGCCTGGAGACGATCGTGTTCCCCGAGCCGGTCATCAAGGTCGCCGTGGAGCCCAAGACCAAGGTCGATCAGGAGAAGATGTCGATCGCGCTGGGGCGCCTCGCCGAGGAGGACCCCACCTTCCAGGTGCGCACCAACGAAGAGACCGGCCAGACGGAGATCTCCGGCATGGGCGAGCTGCACCTCGAAGTGCTCGTGGACCGCATGAAGCGGGAGTTCGGCGTCGAGGCCAACGTCGGCCGGCCGCAGGTCTCCTACCGCGAGACCGTGCGCGGCACCGCCGAGAAGGTGGAAGGCAAGTTCGTGCGCCAGACCGGCGGCTCGGGCCAGTACGGCGTGGTGTACATCAACCTCGAGCCGGCGCCGGGCGAGGGCTTCGACTTCGTCAACAAGATCAAGGGCGGCTCGATCCCCACCGAGTTCATCCCCGCGGTGGAGAAGGGCGTCGAGGAGGCGCTGCAGAACGGCGTGAAGGCCGGCTACCCGATGGTGGACGTGCGCGTCACGCTCGTTGACGGCAAGTACCACGAGGTGGACTCCTCGGAGATCGCCTACAAGGTCGCCGGCTCGCTCGCGCTCAAGGAGGCCGCGCGGCGCGCCAAGCCGGTGCTGCTGGAGCCGATGTTCTCCGTCGAGGTGGTGACCCCCGAGGAGTTCATGGGCGACGTGATCGGCGACCTCTCGCGCCGCCGTGGGCACCTGCAGGGCCAGAGCAGCGCGGCAACGCGCTGGTGATAAACGCGCTCGTGCCGCTCAGCGAGATGTTTGGCTATGCCACCGACCTGCGCTCCACCACCCAGGGGCGCGCCACGTACACGATGCAGTTCGAGGGCTACGAGGAGGTCCCCCCCAACATCGCCGAGAAGATCGTCGAACAGCGCACGGGGGAGCCTGTCGCGGCCTAATTAGATAGATTTCCCAGGTTCGCCCACCGAGGCGGACGCAACCAGTCGATTTCAGAGGAGCAGAGCAAAGTGGCGAAGGAGAAGTTCGAGCGCGACAAGCCGCACGTCAACGTCGGCACGATCGGTCACATCGACCACGGCAAGACGACGCTGACCGCTGCCATCACCACGGTGCTGGCCGAGAAGAGGGGCGGCGAGGCCCGCAGCTTCGAGGAGATCGACAACGCTCCCGAGGAGAAGGAACGCGGCATCACGATCGCCACCTCCCACGTGGAGTACCAGACCGACAAGCGCCACTACGCGCACGTGGACTGCCCCGGTCACGCCGACTACGTCAAGAACATGATCACCGGCGCCGCCCAGATGGACGGCGCGATCCTCGTGGTCTCCGCCGCCGACGGCCCGATGCCCCAGACGCGCGAGCACATCCTGCTCGCCCGCCAGGTCGGCGTCCCCTACATCGTGGTGTTCCTCAACAAGGCCGACATGGTCGACGACGAGGAGCTGCTCGAGCTGGTCGAGGTCGAGGTGCGCGAGCTGCTCTCCGAGTACGAGTTCCCCGGCGACGACATCCCGTTCATCATCGGCTCGGCGCTGAAGGCGCTCGAAGGCGACGAGGAGTACAAGGAGAAGATCCTCGAGCTCGCCGAGGCGCTCGACACCTACATCCCCGAGCCGGTGCGCGAGCTCGACAAGCCCTTCCTGATGCCGGTCGAGGACGTCTTCTCGATCACCGGCCGCGGCACCGTCGCGACCGGGCGCATCGAGCAGGGGATCGTCAAAACCGGCGACACGGTCGAAATCGTGGGCGTCCACGACACCACCACGACGGTCGTGACGGGCGTCGAGATGTTCCGCAAGATCCTCGACGAGGGCCGCGCCGGCGACAACGTCGGCTGCCTGCTGCGCGGCACCAAGCGCGAGGAGATCGAGCGCGGCCAGGTGCTCTGCAAGCCCGGCTCGATCACCCCGCACACCAAGTTCAAGTCCGAGGTCTACGTGCTCAAGAAGGAGGAGGGCGGCCGCCACACGCCCTTCTTCTCCGGGTACCGGCCGCAGTTCTATTTCCGCACGACCGACGTCACCGGCGTGGCCAAGCTGCCCGAGGGCGTCGAGATGGTCATGCCCGGCGACAACGTCCAGATGGAGATCGAGCTGATCCAGCCGATCGCCATGGACCAGGGCCTGCGCTTCGCGATCCGTGAGGGTGGCCGCACGGTCGGCTCGGGCGTCGTCAGCAAGATCGTCGAGTAGCCACTTTTTTGGGAGTCCCCCGGCCACCGCCGGGGGGCTCTTCTTTTCTGTCCGATACGAGCCTCCGCAGGTCCAACGATTTCACATGCCCCCAGCCGCCCAGAACAAGATCCCCTAGAGGGTGGCGCAGCCGGCCGTGGGCCGGCGAGCCGGGCCCCTCTTCTTTCATTCCCACAATGCCACCAGCCAGCCAAAACAAGATCAGGATCCGCCTCAAGGCGTACGACACCCGTGCGATCGAGTCGGCCGCGAAGGAGATCGTCGAGACCGCCACGCGCACCGGCGCGACGGTGTCGGGTCCCGTGCCGCTGCCGACCGAGAAGAACGTCTACTGCGTGATCCGCTCGCCGTTCAAGGACAAGGACTCGCGCGAGCACTTCGAGATCCGCACGCACAAGCGGCTGATCGACATCCACCAGCCGACGCCCAAGACGGTCGACTCGCTACAGCGCCTCGACCACCTGCCGGCGGGCGTCGACATCGAGATCCGCCTCGCCACGTGATGTCCGCGATCCTCGCCACCAAGCTCGGCATGACCCAGATCTTCGGGGAGGATGGCGCGGTCGCGCGCGTCACCGTGCTGGAGGCCGGGCCGTGTCCGGTGACCGCGATCCGCGACCCCGAGCGCGACGGGTACGCGGCGGTGCAGCTCGCCTACGGGGCCGCCCGCGAGAAGCACCTGACCAAAGCCGAGCTCGGCCACCTCAAGAAGGCCGACGCGCCGCCCGTTGCGCCGGCTCGTGGAGTTCCGCGACCAGCTCGGCGAGGTGCAGCTCGGCGAGAGCGTCACCGTGGAGCGCTTCGAGGTCGGCGCTCGCGTGAAGATCTCCGGCGTCTCCAAGGGCAAGGGCTTCCAGGGCACGATCCGCCGCCACGGCTTCAAGCGCGGCCCCGCCGCGCACGGCTCCCACAACGTCCGCGCCCCCGGCTCGATCGGCGCCTCGGCCACGCCGTCGCGCGTGGTCAAAGGGATCCGTGGGCCCGGCCAGATGGGCAGCCGCCGCATCACCCAGCGGGGGCTCGAGGTCGTCGCCGTGGACACCGCCCGGAACCTCCTGATGGTGCGCGGCTCGGTGCCCGGCCCGCGCGGAGGGATCGTGGAGGTGCGCAGCGATGGCTGAGGCGGCGCCGAGCGCGCCCGTGCTGGGGGCGGCCACGAAGGTGCAGCTCGACGGCGGCGCGTTCGCCGCCGACTTCCACGGGCCGCTCGTGCACCAGAGCGTGCGCGCCGAGCAGGCCGCCCGGCGGCGCGGCACCGCGGCCAGCAAGACCAGAGGGATGGTCTCCGGGGGCTCGGCCAAGCCGTGGCGCCAGAAGGGCACCGGTCGCGCCCGCGCGGGCTCGAGCCGCTCGCCGATCTGGACCGGGGGCGGCGTCGTGTTCGGGCCCCAGCCCCGCTCCTACACCTTCAAGGTCAACCGCAAGGAGCAGCGCGCCGCGCTGCGCAGCGCGCTCTCGCTGCACGCCGGCCGGGGCTCGCTGGCGGTCGTGGACCCCGCTGCCTTCACGGAGCCCAGGACCAGTCAGGCGGCCGAGCTGTTGGAGGAGTGGGGCTCGCCCCGCCCGACGCTCGTCGCGCTCGCCGCCGAGGAGTCCGACGCGGCGCTCTCCTTCCGCAACCTCGCGCGGGTGCGCGTGCTCGTGCATGAGAACGTGGGCGTCGTCGACCTCTTGGGGGCGGCTTCGGTGGTGCTCTCCCGGGCGGCGCTGGACGCGCTCACGGTGCGTGCAGGCTCTCCGTCCAAGAAGGCCGAGGAGTGATGGACTTCTCCCAGGTCATCATCCGCCCGGTCGTCTCGGAGAAGAGCTACGCCCTCTCCGCGGCCAACCGCTACACCTTCCGCGTGCACCCCGCCGCGCACAAGACCCTCATCCGCCAGGCCGTCGAAGGACTCTTCGACGTGCACGTCGTGGCGGTGCGCACGCAGAGCGTCAAGTCCAAGCCCAAGCGCCGCGCCAACATCGCGGGGCGCACGCGCACCTGGAAGAAGGCGATCGTGCAGATCCGCGAGGGGGAGAGCATCGCGATCTTCCGGAGCCTTGAGGGCGTCTGAGCCGGGAGCAGCCACCATGCCGATCCGCAAACCCAAGCCCACGAGCCCTGGCCGGCGCTTCACCTCCTACGCCGACTTCGCCGAGCTCACCAAGTCCAAGCCGGAGAAGACGCTCGTCGAAGGGCTCACCAAGAGCGGCGGGCGCAACGCGCACGGGCGCAAGACGGCCCGCCACCGCGGCGGCGGGGCCAAGCGGCTGTACCGACGGATCGACTTCAAGCGCCGCAAGGACGGGGTCCCGGCGAAGGTCGCCGCGATCGAGTACGACCCCAACCGCTCCTCCTACATCGCGCTCCTGCACTACGTGGACGGCGAGAAGCGCTACATCCTTGCCCCCCAGCGGCTGACGGTCGGCATGACCGTCTCCTCCGGCGCGGACGCCGACATCGCCGTGGGCAACTCCCTGCCGCTCGCGCGCATGCCCGTCGGCACCGTGATCCACAACGTAGAGCTGCACCCCGGCCGCGGCGGGCAGCTCGCGCGCTCCGCGGGCGCCTCGGTGCAGCTGATGGCCAAGGACGGCGAGATGGCGACGCTGCGCCTGCCCTCCGGGGAGATGCGCCTCGTGCGCGCCGAGTGCCGCGCGACCGTCGGGACGATCGGCAACGCCGACCACCAGAACGTGAAGGTCGGCAAGGCGGGGCGCAAGCGGCACATGGGCGTGCGCCCGCAGACGCGCGGCGTCGCGATGAACCCCGTCGACCACCCGCACGGCGGCGGCGAGGGCTCCACCACCGCGGGGCGCCACCCGGTCACGCCGTGGGGCGTACCGACGTTGGGGTACCGCACGCGCAAGAAGAACAAGCCCTCCGACCGCTACATCGTGCGCGGGCGCCGACGCGGGAAGGGCAAGCAGCGATGAGCAGGTCGAGCAAGAAGGGACCGTGGGTCGAAGAGCGGCTGCTGAAGCGCATCGAAGCGCTCAATGCCGAGAACCGCAAACAGATGGTGCGCACGTGGTCGCGCACCTCCACGATCTTCCCGGAGATGGTCGGCCACACGATCGCCGTGCACGACGGCAAGAAGCATGTACCTGTCTATGTCTCCGAGTCGATGGTCGGACACAAGCTGGGGGAGTTCGCCCCCACGCGCCACTTCCGCGGGCATGCCGGGTCGGGGAAGGTGCGCTGATGGCCGAGGAGGAGCAGGAGATCGAGGAGGGGGTGCAGACGCCGGAGATCGAGGAGGGGGTGCAGACGCCGGTCGAGGAGGCCGAGTTCGCCGCCCCGTCCGTACGGCGCAGCGACGCCGCGCGGCGCGCCGCCGTGTCGGCACGGGCCCGCTACGTGCGCACCTCCGCCCGTAAGGCAAGGATGGTGTGCGGGCACCTGCGAGGGAAGTCCGTGCAGGAGGCGCGCGCTATCCTCGCCTTCACGCCCCGCGACGCGGCGCGCGACTGGAGCAAGCTGCTCGAGTCGGCGGTGGCCAACGCGGAGAACAACCACGAACTGCTCGAGGACGATCTCGTCGTCCTCGCGGCCTACGCGGACGAGGGGCCCACGATCAAGCGCTTTCGGCCGCGCGCCATGGGTAGGGCGACGCCGATCCGCAAGCGCACCAGTCATCTCACGATCACGCTCACCCCGCGGTCGTAGGCGAGTCAGAAGAGGAAGAAGAGAGAAGATGGGACAGAAGGTTCACCCCGAGGCCATGCGCGTGGGCTACATCCACGACTGGAAGTCCAACTGGTTCAACGAGCGCCACTTCGCCGAGTATCTCGCGGAGGACATCCGCATCCGCCGGCACATCACCGACCGCCTCGCCCACGCGGGCCTCTCCGACATCACGATCCGCAAGGACTCGGGCGAACTGGAGGTCAACATCCACACCGCCCGGCCAGGCATCGTGATCGGCAAGTCGGGCACCGAAGTGGACGCTCTGCGCCGCGACCTGCACCGCATGACCCAGCGGCAGATCAAGGTCAACATCCTCGAGATCAAGCGCCCCGAGCTCGACGCGAAGCTCGTCGCGCAGTCGATCGCCGAGCAGCTGCAGAACCGCGTCGCGTTCCGCCGCGCGATGAAGCGCGCGCTCACCTCCGCGATGCGCTCCGGCGCCAAGGGCGTCAAGGTGCAGGTCGCCGGACGCCTCGGCGGCGCTGAGATGGCGCGCACCGAGAGCTACTCCGACGGGCGCGTGCCGCTGCACACGATGCGCGCCGACATCGACTACGGCTTCCACGAGGCCGCCACCACGTTCGGGCGGATCGGAGTGAAGTGCTGGGTCAACAAGGGCGAGATCATGCCCGAGGGGTACACCGGCGCGGACCTCACCGACATGTCCGCGCCCCCGCCGCCGAGCGATGGCCGCGACGGTCGCGGCGGCGGCCGCGATGGCCGCGAAGGGCGCGGCGGCGGTCGCGGCGGCCCGGGTGGCTCGGGTGGCGGTGGCCGTGGCGGCGGACGCGGGCCCGGCGGTCCCGGTGGCGGTCGTGGGCCGGGTGGTTCCGGCGGTGGCCGTGGGCCCGGTGGCCCGGGCGGCGGACGTGGAGGCTTCGGTGGCGGTGGCGGTCGTGGGCCCGGCGGTCCGGGTGGCGGTCGTGGGCCCGGTGGGCCGGGTGGCGGTCGTGGGCCCGGTGGGCCGGGCGGTGGCGGTGGCGGTGGCCGTGGGCCTGGTGGCCCCGGGGGTGGCCGCGGCGGGTTTGGAGGTGGCGGTCGTGGGCCGGGCGGCGGTGGCCGTGGCGGCGGCAGTCCCGAGGTGACCCGCTGATGCTCTCCCCCAAGCGCGTCAAGCACCGCAAGCAGCACCGTGGCCGCCGCGGCGGGGTCTCCCGCGGCCAGGTGAAGGTTCAGTACGGCGAGTACGGCCTGAAGTCGCTCGAGGCGGGGTGGCTCACCAACCGCCAGATCGAGGCCGCCCGTATCGCCATGACGCGCAAGATCAAGCGTGGCGGCAAGGTGTGGATCAACGTCTTCCCCGACAAGCCCGTCACCAAGAAGCCCGCCGAGACCCGCATGGGCTCCGGCAAGGGCTCCCCTGAGGGGTGGGTCGCCGTGGTCAAGCCCGGCCGTGTGATGTTCGAGCTGGCCGGCGTCCCCGAGCCGCTCGCCCGCGACGCGATCCGTCTCGCCGCGCACAAGCTGCCGGTCAAGTCCAAGTTCGTGATGCGGGAGGAGGCATGAAGGCCAAGGAGATGCGCGACATGCCCGACGACGAGCTCGCCGAGCACATCGCGACGGTACGCAAGGACCTCTTCGGGCTGCGCTTCGCCAACGCCACGGGAGAGCTGGAGAACACCGCCGGGGTGGGCCGCGCGCGGCGCGACCTCGCCCGTTCGCTGACCGTCCTGCGCGCGCGGGAACTGAGGATCTGATGGCTGACGAGCCCGAGACGACTGAGGAGCAGCCCGAGGAGGCGCAGGCCGAGCAGGCCGCGGCACCGGAGGCCGCGGCTGAGGCGGCCGCGGAGCCGACCGCGGAGGCCGCTGCACCCGCTGCGGAGGCTGCCCCGGCGCCCGCGCCCCACACGCGCTCCGCGCCCGCTGAGCCCGCCGAGCAGCTCCCGCCCAAGGAGCGCCGGCGCAAGGCCCGCTCGACGCACACCGGCACCGCCCGGCCGTCGCGCACGCCCGAGGAGCGCCACGCCGAGCGCCAGCAGGTGCGCCGCGCCAAGGCGCTCGCGCGCCGGACCAGACGCGCCCGGGAACGAGTCAAACGCGCCGCGCGGCGCGCGACGGCCCCGGCGCCCCAGCCGCTGGCCCCCGTGCACCCCGCGCGCGAGGGCGCCCGCCGCGTGCGCCAGGGGATCGTGGTGTCCGACAAGGCCGACAAAACCATCACGGTGCGCATCGACGTGGCCCGTCGCCACCGCCGGTACGAGAAGATCGTGCGCAGCTCCCCACCCTGCACGCGCACGACGAGAACAACGAGGCGCACGAAGGCGACGTCGTGCGCGTGGTCGAGAGCCGGCCGCTGTCGCGCACCAAGCGGTGGCGGCTGGTGGACGTGCTGGAGCGGGCGCGATGATCCAGAACGAGACGCGGCTGCGCGTGGCCGACAACACCGGGGCGCGCGAGATCCTGTGCATCCGAGTCAAGGGCGGCTCGCGGCGGCGCTACGCCCACGTGGGCGACATCATCACGGCCACCGTCAAGCAGGCCACCCCGCACGGGACCGTCAAAAAGGGCGACGTGGTGACAGCGGTCGTCGTGCGCACCAAGAAGCCCTTCGGCCGCGAGGACGGCACCTACATCTCCTTCGACGAGAACGCCGCAGTGATCATCGACGAGCAGAACAACCCGCGCGGCACCCGCGTGTTCGGCCCGGTCGCGCGCGAACTGCGCGAGCGCAACTTCATGAAGATCGTGTCGCTCGCCCCGGAGGTGATCTGAGTGGCGCGCGCCTCGGCAGCCGCCGCCAAGCGCAGGGTGGGCAGGCGCGGGCCCGCCGCACCCTGCGTATCCGGACTGACGACCGCGTGGTGGTGATCTCGGGCAAGGACCGTGGCAAGAGCGGCCGCGTGCTGCGCGTGGAGCCCACGCGGGAACGCGTGTACGTGGAGGGGCTCAACATGGTCAAGAAGCACACCCGCCCACAGCGGTGCCCGGCGGCGGCTTCGGCGGCCGGGGCGGCACCGTGGGGGGCGGTGTGATCTCGCTGGAGGGCCCGATCCACATCTCCAACGTGATGCTGCTGGACCCCAAAGGCGGCAAGCCCACGCGCGTCGGGGTCGAGCGGGAGAACGGCAAGCCCTACCGCATCGCGCGGCGCACCGGCGCGAGGATCGACTGATGAGCGCGCAGCCACCAACGGGTCGCACTCCGGCGGGACGCCGGGCGGGCGGGCGCCGGCTCGCTTGAAAGCCCGCTACGTCGAGGAGATCCGGCCGCGGCTGATCGAGCGCTTCGGCTACGCCTCGGCGATGCAGGCGCCGCAGCTCGAGAAGATCACGCTCAACATGGGCGTCGGCGATGCCAAGCAGGACTCCAAGGCGTTGAAGGCAGCCCAGGACCAGCTCGCCACGATCGCCGGCCAGCAGCCGAGCGTGCGCCGCGCGCGCAAGTCGATCGCCGCGTTCAAACTGCGCGAGGGCATGCCGGTGGGGGTGGCCGTGACGCTGCGCGGCGAGCGCTCCTACGAGTTCCTCGACCGGCTGGTCTCGATCGCGATCCCTCGCATCCGCGACTTCCGCGGGCTGTACCCCCGCTCCTTCGACGGCCGCGGCAACTACTCGATGGGGGTGCGCGAACAGATCATCTTCCCCGAGATCGACTACGACGCGATCGACCGCGTGCGCGGGCTCGACATCACGATCACCACGACCGCGTCCACCGACGTGGAGGCGTTCGCGCTGCTGCACGCGCTGGGGATGCCCTTCTCGACGTACGCGCGGCCCGGGGCCTTCGCGGAGGCGATCGGCGAGGGTGCCGACACCGCCGCCGAGGCACAGGCAAGCTGATGAGCAAGACAAAGGACAAGCCGATGCACCAGGAGACCCACTGATGGCCAAGACCTCCCTGCGCGTCAAGCAGGCACGCCCGCCGAAGTTCAAAACACGCGCTTATACTCGCTGCAACCGCTGCGGGCGCCCCAAGGCGGTGTACCGCAAGTTCGGGCTCTGCCGCATCTGCCTGCGCGAGCTCGCTCACAACGGCCAGATCCCGGGGATGACGAAGTCCTCCTGGTAGCCATGTCGATGACCGATCCGATAGCCGACTTTCTCACGCGCATCCGCAACGCGATCCACGCTGCGCACGAGACCGTGCAGATCCCCGCCTCCAAGCTCAAGGCGGAGCTCGCGCGGATCCTCGTCGAGCAGGGCTACATCGAGAGCTGGTCGCTGCACGCCGCGCCGGAGGACGGCGCGGGGCAGGTGATCGAGATCCGCCTCAAGTACACCGCCGAGCGCCGCTCGGCGATCTCGGGCCTTAGACGCGTCTCGCGTCCCGGCCGGCGCACGTACGTGCCGGCCGGCGGCATCCCCAAGGTGCAGGGCGGGATGGGCACGTCGATCGTGTCCACCTCCCGGGGCGTGATGACCGGCCACGACGCGCGTGCGGCGGGCGTCGGCGGCGAGGTACTGGCGCAGGTGTGGTGATGTCGCGGATCGGACGACAGCCAATCCCCGTGCCCACCGGCGTGACCGTGGCGATCGAGCCGGAGTCGGTGCGCGTCAGCGGCCCCAAGGGGGAGCTGCACGAGCGCGTGCACCGCGACATGACCGTCATCCAGGAGGACGGGCAACTGCTCGTCACGCGACCCACCGACCGGGGCGAACACCGTGCGCTGCACGGCCTCACGCGCACGCTGGTGGCCAACATGGTGCAGGGCGTGACGGCCGGCTACGAGAAGCGCCTGGAGATCCAGGGCGTCGGCTACCGCGCGCAGCTGAAGGGCCGGAACCTCGAGCTGGCGGTCGGCTACTCCCACCCCGTGCCGATCCCCGCGCCGGAGGGCATCGAGTTCGAGGTGCCCCAGCCCACGCGCATCGTGGTGCGGGGCATCTCCAAGCAGCTCGTGGGGGAGACCGCCGCGATCATCCGCAAGCAGCGCCCGCCCGAGCCCTACAAGGGCAAGGGCATCCGCTACGAGGGCGAGCACGTGGCCCGCAAGGTCGGCAAGCGCGCATGACCGTCCTCACCAAGGAGCAGCGCCGCCTCAAGCGCCGCCGGCGGGTGCGCGCGAAGGTCTCCGGGACCGCCTTGCGGCCGCGGGTCTCCGTGTTCCGCTCGAACAAGGGCCTCTCGGCGCAGGCGATCGACGACACGTCCGGCCGCACGCTTGCGGCGGTCAACTGGTACGAGCCGGAGCTGCGCGCGCTCGGCAAGGGCGAGCGCACCCCGCGCGCCGGCGCGCTGCTCGCCGAGCGCCTGCAGGCCGCGGGTGTCTCCACGGTCGTGTACGACCGCGGCGGCTACCTCTACCACGGCCACGTGCGCGCCTTCGCCGAGGCGCTGCGCGAGGCGGGGGTCGTCGTCTGAGGCTGACCCCTCCCCCTCCCCTTCCTCCTCCCCCCTCACTCGCTCTTCACCACCCCTCCGCTACCCTCCCTCGCCATGTCCCCCCTCGCCACAGACCGCTCCGTCAGCGCCGCCGGCCTGGACCTCCAGGAGCGCGTTGTCGAGATCAACCGCGTCGCGAAGGTCGTCAAGGGCGGCCGGCGCTTCTCGTTCACGGCCCTCGTGGTGGTGGGCGACGAACGGGAAATCGTGGGCATCGGCTACGGCAAGGCCAACGAGGTGCCGCTCGCCATCCAGAAGGGGGTGGAGCGCGCCAAGAAGGACCTCTTCCGCGTCCCCCGCCACGGCAGCACGATCACCCACAAGACCACCGGGGTGTTCGGCGCCGGCCGGGTGCTGCTCAAGCCGGCGGCCCCCGGAACCGGGGTGATCGCGGGGGGCGGGGTGCGCGCCGTGCTGGAGCTCGCCGGGATCCACGACATCCTCTCCAAGAGCCTCGGCACCCAGAACCCGATCAACCTCGTGAAGGCGACCGTCACGGGCCTGCGCGAGCTGCGCACCCCCGAGGAGGTCGCGCGGCTGCGGGGCCTGTCGATCAACCGCGTGCTGGGGCTCGCCGAGCCGGTGGCCGACGGGGCCGCGGAGGCCGTCGCGGGCGAGGCGCCCCCAGCGCCCGCGCCCGACGGAGCGGCGCCGGACGGAGCCGCTCCCGCCGATGCCGCGCCCGCTCCCGCCGATGCCGCGCCCGCTGCCGCCGAGGCGTCGGCCGAGAGCGCGACCGCCGAGACGGAGACACCGCCGGCGGATGCGGGTGGGGAGACCCCGGCGTGAGCGCTTTGACCGTGGTCCAACGGCGCTCGAGCAACGGCGCCAACCAGCGCCAGCGCGACACGCTGCGCTCGCTCGGCCTGCGCCGCATCGGCCACGCCGTGCAGGTCGAGGACTGCCCGCCGACGCGGGGGATGCTGCACGCGGTGCGCCACCTGGTCGAGGTGCGGGAGGAGCAGCGGTGAGCGAGGAGGAGCAGGAGGGGCCGGTACGCATCGGCCTGCACACGCTCGCGCCCGCCCCCGGCAGCCGTCGCCCGCGCAAGCGGGTGGGGCGCGGCGAAGGCTCGGGCACCGGCAAGACCGCCGGACGCGGGCAGAAGGGCTACGGCTCGCGCTCGGGCGCCAAGAGCAAGCCGCGCTTCGAGGGCGGGCAGATGCCGATCCACATGCGGATGCGCAAGCTCAGGGGCCCGCACATGAAGAAGTCGATGCCCTTCGAGCCCTTCCGCACGCACACGCAGCCCGTCAACCTCGGCGACCTCGAGGCCCGCTTCGACGCCGGCGCGGAGGTGACGCTGGAGACGATGCGCGCCCGGGGCCTCGCCACCCGCAAGGACGTGCCCGTCAAGGTGCTGGCGAAGGGCGAGCTCGGCAAGGCGCTGACGGTGCACGCGCACGCCTTCTCCGCGAGCGCGCGCGAGCGCATCGAGGCGGCCGGCGGCACGTGCGTCGTGCTGGGCCAGACCGCCGCCTCCTGAGACCTTCCTGAGAAGACCCGCACGCCGAGCGCCGCGGGTCTCTAAACTCGCGGGGCGATGCTCGCCACGATCCTCAACGCCTTCCAGGTCCCGGACATCCGGCGCAAGATCGGCTTCACGGCCGCGATGCTGCTGATCTACCGCCTGGGCTCCCACATCCCTGTGCCGGGCGTCAACCTGAAAGCGGTCGATTCGATCCAGCACCAGCTCGGCGGGTCGAACATCCTCGGTCTGCTCAACCTCTTCTCCGGCGGCAGCCTCTCGCGCATCGCGATCTTCGCGCTCGGGATCATGCCCTACATCACGGCCTCGATCATCCTGCAGCTGCTGCAGGTCGTGGTGCCCTCGCTGGAGAAGCTCTCCAAGGAAGGGGAAGTGGGGCAGGCGCGGATCACCCAGTACACGCGCTACCTGACGGTCGGCCTCGCGTTCGCGCAGTCGGTCGGCTACGTCTTCCTGTTCCACTCGCTGCAGGCGAGCGCCGGGGAATCGGTGATCACCAAGTTCGACTTCCCACACATCTTCCTGATCGTCGTCTGCCTGACGGCCGGCTGCGTGCTGCTGATGTGGATCGGCGAGCTGATCACCCAGAAAGGCATCAGCAACGGCATCTCGCTGCTGATCTTCGCCTCGATCGTCTCGCGCCTACCCTCGGGCATCCAGACGTGGTGGACCAGCCAGAACCAGGTCTTCAAGGTGATGATGCCGTTCCTCGTGCTGGTCGTGGTGGCGGCGGTCGTGTTCGTGATGGAAGGCCAGCGGCGCATCCCCGTGCAGTACGCCCGGCGCGTCATCGGCCGGCGCATCAGCGAGGGCGGCCAGACGTACCTGCCGCTGCGCGTGAACATGGCGGGCGTGATCCCGGTGATCTTCGCCGCCTCGATCATGGCGCTGCCGCCGACGCTCGGACAGCTCGTCAAAACGCCGTGGGGCAGACAGGTATCGGACTTCTTCACCCCCAACGGCTGGCACTACATCGTCGGCGAGTCGATCTTCATCATCGTCTTCACGTACTTCTACACCGCGGTGACCTTCAACCCCGTGGACCAGGCGGACAACCTCCGCAAGTACGGCGGCTTCATCCCCGGCGTGCGCCCTGGCCGGCCGACGGCGGAGTTCCTCGACCGCATCCTCGCGCGCCTCACGTTCCCCGGCGCGCTCTTCCTTGCCGCCGTGGCCGCGCTGCCGGCGATCCTCTTCGCCCGCACGCACGTCAGCCTCCAGCTCGGCGGCACCTCGCTCCTGATCGTGATCGGCGTGGCCCTGGAAACAATGAAGCAGCTGGAGGCGCAGCTGATGATGCGCTCCTACGAGGGGTTCCTGAGGTAGTTCTGTCCGGGGGGTGGTCGGGAGGGGGGCCTGCCCCCCTCCCGTTCATTGGCGCAGCTACGAGGGGTTCTTGCGCTAGCTTGCAGTAGCTTCGAACCGCCCGAGCGGATAGGCTGGGCGAGGTGGCGGAGTTGAACCTGATCCTCCTTGGCCCGCCGGGTGCGGGCAAGGGCACCCAGGCGGACCGGCTGCAAGCGGACTTCGCCCTGGCGCACATCTCGACAGGGGACATGCTGCGCGCGCAGGTGGCGGAGGGCACGAAGCTGGGGACCGAAGCGCAGCGGTACATGCAGGCCGGGGAGCTCGTGCCCGACGGGGTGATCGTGGGCATGATCACCGAGCGGATCGGCGTCGACGACGCGCGCGACGGATTTCTTCTGGACGGCTTCCCGCGCACTGAGGTGCAGGCGGAGGCGCTGGAGCGGGCGATGGCGGGCCTGGAGCGGCGGTTGTCGGCGGCGCTGCTGATCGAGGTGCCCGACGGGGAGCTGGTGCGCCGCCTCGCGGGGCGCCGGGTGTGCGTGAAGAACCCGACCCACATCTACCATCTCGAGTTCGACCCCCCCAAGCATGAGGGCATCTGTGACCAGGACGGCTCGCGGCTGATCCAACGAGACGACGACCGCGAGGAGACGATCCGCCACCGGCTGGAGGTCTACCACGCCCAAACGGCCCCTCTGATCGGCCACTACGACCGCGCTGGCCTGCTGCGCCGCTTCGACGGCACCCGCACCCCCAACGAGGTCCACGACCACATCCGTGCGACGCTGGCGACGCTGCGGCTGGAGGACCAGCTGTAGGTACCCTGCTTCTGTGATCATCAAGAAGACCCCCGCGGAGATCGCCAAGATGGAGGCGGCCGGCGCGATCCTCGTGCAGACGCTGCAGTTGCTGGAGGGAAGGATCCGCCCCGGCGTGCGTACCAAGGAGCTCGACGCCGCCGCCGAGCGCTTCATCCGCGCCCACGGCGCGACGCCGACCTTCAAGGGCTTCCGCGGCTTCCCGGGCTCCATCTGCGCGTCCCCCAACGCGATGGTCGTGCACGGCATCCCCGGCCGCTACCGCCTGCAGGGCGGGGACGTCATCTCGATCGACGTGGGCGTCACGCTCGACGGGTGGGTGGCGGACGCCGCGCGTACGTTTCCCGTCGGGGAGATCGGCCCCCGCGAGCAGAACCTCCTGCGCGCCACCCGCGCGGCGCTGTTCGCCGGCGTCGAGCAGTGCCGGGCGGGCAACCGCGTGGGAGACGTCTCGCACGCGATCGAGCTGGTCGTGGAGGCGGCGGGGCTGTCGGTCGTGCGCTCGCTGGTGGGACACGGGGTGGGGCGCTCGATGCACGAGGACCCCCAGGTCCCCAACTACGGCCGCCCCGGCCGGGGCCCGCTGCTGGAGGAGGGGATGGTGCTGGCGATCGAGCCGATGACCACCGCCGGGCGCCCCGCGGTGCGGGTGGGGGGCGACGGGTGGGCGGTCTTCGCCCAGGACGACTCCCCCGCGGCCCACTTCGAGTTCACGGTCGCCGTCGCCGCGGAGGGGCCGCGGATCCTCACGCCGTGGCACCTGCACGAGCGGGACGCCCCCGACCACGCGGAGGATGCCGAGGAAGTGCTACCATCGGGCGCCCGCCCGCAGGCGATGTCGCGTCGTGCTGCGAGCGTGACCTCGACCAGGTAGCGGCAGCCGTCCCGGCAGCCAGAGCCCGGTCGGCGGGCTATAAGAGGGTGGCGCAGCCGGTCGAAGACCGGCGAGCCGGGCCCCTCGCTCTTCAAAACCGGACCACGCGGATCACGAAAGGCATCATGAAGGTACGACCGTCGGTCAAGCCGATGTGCGAAAAATGCAAGATCATCCGCCGCCACGGGGCGGTCCTGGTGATCTGCCAGAACAAGCGACACAAGCAGAGGCAGGGCTAGGCAGTGGCGCGCATCGCCGGCATCAACCTTCCCCTCAACAAGCGCACGGAGATCGGCCTCACGTACATCTTCGGCATCGGCCGCGCGACGGCGAACAAGCTGCTCGCCGAGGTCGGCGTGAGCCCCGACACGTACGTGCGCGACCTCACCGAGGACGAGGTGTCGCGCCTGCGCGACGCGATCGACGCCGGCCTCACGGTCGAGGGCGACCTGCGCCGTGAGCGCTCCCAGGACATCAAGCGGCTGCAGGAGATCGCCTGCTACCGCGGCCTGCGCCACCGCCGCGGCCTGCCCGTACGGGGGCAGAAGACGAAGACCAACGCGCGCACCCGCAAGGGCCCCAAGCGGATGCAGGTCGCCGGCAAGAAGAAAGCCGGCAAGAAGTAATGCCTCCTCCGAAGCGCGCCAGGGGCAAACGCAAGCCCAAGAAGAACATCCCCGTGGGCCAGGCCCACATCAAGACGTCGTTCAACAACACGATCGTCTCCCTCACCGACGTGCAGGGCAACGTGATCGCGTGGGAGTCCGCCGGCGGCGCCGGCTTCAAGGGCTCGCGCAAGTCGACGCCGTTCGCCGCCCAGGTGACCGCCGACGCGGCCGCACGCAAGGGCCTGGAACAGGGGCTGCAAAAGGTCGAGGTGTACGTCAAGGGCCCCGGTTCGGGCCGCGAGACAGCGATCCGCTCGCTGTCCGCCGCGGGCCTGGAAGTAACGGGCGTCAAGGACGTGACCCCGCAGGCCCACAACGGGTGTCGCCCGCGCAAGCGGCGCAGGGTGTAGGCATGGCCCGTGACACCAGTCCCCAGTGCAAGCAGTGCCGCCGCGAGGGGCAGAAGCTGTTCCTCAAGGGCGAGCGGTGCCTGACGGACAAGTGCGGCGTCGAGCGCCGCGCCTACCCGCCCGGCGAGCACGGCCGCGGCCGTCAGAAACAGAGCGAGTACCGCCTGCAGCTGCGCGAGAAGCAGAAGGCACGCCGCTACTACGGCGTGTTGGAGCGCCAGTTCCACAGCTACTACGAGAAGGCCTCCCGCCAGCCGGGGATCACCGGCGAGAACCTGCTCGCGCTGCTGGAGTGCCGCCTGGACAACGTACTGGTCAGGCTTGGCTTCGCCGCCTCGCGCCGCCAGGCGCGCCAGCTGGTCCGCCACGGCCACTGGACCGTCAACGGGCGGCGCGTGAACATCCCCTCTTACCAGGTGAGACCGGGCGAGGTGATCGCCATCAAGGCCGGCACCCCGGCCACCCAGGTGGTCAGGGACGCGACCGAGCTCACCGGGCAGATCCCCGCGTGGCTGCAGGCCGACCACGAGTCGCTGACCGCGAAGGTGCTGCGCCGGCCGGAGCGGCGTGAGGTGGCGGCGCCGGTGCAGGAGCAGCTCATCGTCGAGCTGTACTCGAAGTAGAGGCCCGTGACGCACGGGCGCGAAGAGCTGATCACGGTGCCCCTCGCCTGCGTGGCGGCGGTGCGCCTGGCCCCTCGGGGGCGGCGCGACCGGCCGGCGGCCGGCGAGCGGCCCCGACCCAGAACACGACGACGTTAGGACGACCCCGATGCTCGACTTCCAAATCCCCCGGATCACCAGCGAGTCCGTGGAGCGCAACCGCGGCACGTTCACGATCGAGCCGCTCGACCGCGGGTTCGGATACACCTTCGGCAACTCGCTGCGCCGCGTGCTGCTCTCCTCCCTCGCGGGCGCGGCCGTCACGAGCGTGCGCATCGAGGGGGTGGCCCACGAGTTCTCGACTATCCCGGGCGTCAAGGAGGACGTGACCGACATCGTGCTCAACCTCAAGGGCATCGTGTGTCGCATGCACTCCGACGCGACCGAGGTCGAGGCGCCGCTCGTCGTGAGCGGGCCCGGCGACATCACCGCCAAGGACATCGACCTCCCCGCCGGCGTGGAGATCCTCAACCCCGACGTGCACGTCGCCACGCTCGAGAAGAAGACCAAGCTCGAGCTGTACATGACGATCGGCCGCGGCCGCGGGTACCGCCCCGCGGAGGAGAACAAGTCGCCCGACCAGCCGATCGGCGTGATCCCGATCGACTCGATCTTCTCGCCCGTGCGCCGCGTGGCGTACGCCGTCGAGCAGGCCCGCGTCGGCCAGAAGACCGACTTCGACAAGCTCACGCTCGACATCGAGACCGACGGCTCGATCGAGCCGCAGGCGGCGCTGCGCGAGGCCGCCGAGCTGCTCATCAGCCAGCTGGCGATCTTCACCGACGCCGACCGCATCCAGGAGCTGCGCGCCTCGCCGGGTGGCCAGCTCGACGGCCACGGCCTCGCGGTCGGCGGCGGCGCGGGCGGCCAGCAGGCGCTGCAGGGCGAGGAGTGGAGCATCCTGATCGAGGAGCTCGAGCTGGGCGTGCGCTCCTACAACTGCCTCAAGCGCGCCGGCATCCAGACCGTCGGAGACCTCATCTCGAAGTCCGAGGGGGAGCTCAACGCGATCCCCAACTTCGGCAAGAAGTCGATCGACGAGGTGATCGAGACGTTGGAGGGCAGAGGCCTGCATCTGCGCCTCGACGAGCCGGCGCCCTCGTAGTCGGCGGGCTGCCCCCATCTGTCACACTTCCCGAGGCCATGCGACACCAGAAGACCCGCAACAAGCTGAGCCGCGACTCGGCGCACCGCAAGGCGCTGCTGATGAACCTCACCAAGGAGGTGATCGAGCACGAGCGCATCAAGACGACCGAGGCGAAGGCCAAGGCGGTCAAGCCGGAGGTCGAGAAGCTGATCACGCTCGCCAAGCGCGATGACCTGCACCGCCGCCGCCAGGCGCTCTCGGCGCTGGCGCAGGACAAGTTCGCCGTGCACCGCCTGTTCGTGGACGTCGCCCCCCGCTACGCCGAGCGCCCCGGCGGCTACACCCGCATCCTCAAGCTCGGCCCGCGCCGCTCCGACGCGACCGAGATGGTGTACCTCGAGCTGGTGTGACCCCCCGGCCGGGTGGCGGGGCGGTGGTAGGTAGGGATCATCCGCGCGGCCGGGCGCGGGGTCCGCGGCTCGCGAGCGCTGGACCTCCTTTCCAGCGACCGGGGCGCGTGCGGGGTCTCACGGAGGGGAGGCCGCTCCGGCGCTGCGCGTAGCATCCGGGTGTGGTCACGAGGCTCACGCTCGAATACGACGGCGCCGACTTCGCCGGCTGGGCGCGCCAGCCCGGCTTGCGCACCGTGCAGGAGGAGGTGGAGCGCGCGCTGCGCACGATCCTCGGCGAGCGCGGCGCCGACGACCAGCCGCTGACGCTCACCGTCGCCGGGCGCACCGACCGCGGCGTGCACGCATGGGGCCAGGTCGCCAGCTACGCCCACGAGGCCGTCGATCCCCTGCGGCTCAACGCGCTGCTGCCAGCCGACGTCGCCGTGCTCGCCGCCGAGCCCGCCCCCGCCGGCTTCGACGCGCGCCGCGACGCGCGCAGCCGCACCTACTGCTACCGCGTGCTCGCCCGCCGCGTGCGGAGCGTGCGCACGCGCGACACGGCGCTGTGGTGGCCGCAGCCCTGCGACCCCGCCGCGCTCGCCGCGTGTGCGCACGCGCTCGTGGGCACGCACGACTTCACCGCGTTCACCCCCACCGAGACCGAGCACGTACGCTTCGAGCGCGACGTGCTGCGGGCGGAGTGGGTCCTCGACGGCGATCTCTTGGAGTTGTGGATCGAGGCCGACACGTTCATGCGCCACATGAACCGCGTGCTCGTCGGCACGATGCTGGAGGTCGCCAGCGGACGGCGCACCGTGGAGGACTTCGCGCGTCTGCTGGAGGGCCGGTCCCGCCCAGAGGCCGGGCCCACCGCGCCGGCGCACGGGCTGGCGCTGGCGTCGGTGGCCTACGAGTCTCCTACCCCGCCACAAAGGGGAGCATGCTAGAGGCATGCTATGCTCGAGCCATGAGCGCGATCCAGGTCAAGAACGTTCCGTCCGGGCTGCACGAGCGGCTGCGCGCTCGCGCTCGCGCGGAGGGTAGGAATCTGAGCGAGTACGTGCTCGACGCGCTCGAGCGCGACCTGATGGTGCCGAGCACGCGCGAATGGCTCGATCGCGTCGCGCGCGATGGGCCCGTGCCGGGGATCGCCTCCGGGGAGGTCGTCGAGGCGCTCCATGCGGGTCGTGAGGAACGCGATGCGCAGGTCCGCCGCGCCGCCGCAGATCGCGATTGACGCCTCGGCGTTCGTCGAGCTCCTGTTGCAGACGCCTGCCGGGCGTGGGACCGCGCGCCTGATCGCTGGGGCGCGCCTGATCGCGCCGGACGTCATCAATCCAGAGGTTCTGCAGACCCTGCGGGGTCTCGAGCGTGCCGGCAAGCTGTCTGGCGAGCGGGCCGCGGCGGCAGTCGCGCGGCTGGCCCACAGCCCCATCGTACGGGTGCCCACCACCGGCCTACTCGCCGAGGCGTGGTCGCTGCGCTTCAATCTGTCGGCCTATGACGCCTGCTACGTCGCGCTCGCACGGATGTTGGACTGCCCGCTCCTGACGGCCGATGCTCCCCTGCGGCGTGCGCCCTCGCTCGGCGTGACGTTCCTGTGAGGCCGTGCGCCCCGGTCCGCCGTCTCGCGCGGCACCTATGCTGGGGGCATGGCGCTCAACGTGCTGCTCACCAACGACGACGGGATCGGGGCCGAGGGGCTGCTG
Source organism: uncultured Solirubrobacterales bacterium (assembly GCA_963821775.1). GTDB lineage: Bacteria > Actinomycetota > Thermoleophilia > Solirubrobacterales > Solirubrobacteraceae > Palsa-744. Next base: position 1,114,840 of record CAWGFB010000004.1, read on the forward strand.
GCGATGCGCGCGGCGCTCGCGGCGCTGCCCGACGTGCGCCTCGCCGTGATCGCGCCGGACGGCAACCGCTCGGCGATGGCGCGCTCGATCACCACGCGCCGGCCGTTGTGGGTCGAAGAGGTGCCCTTCCCCGACGGGACGGTCGGGTACGCGACCGACGGGACGCCCGTGGACTGCGTGCGGCTTTCGAGCCTCGGCGCGGTGGAGGGCTTCGAAGCCGACCTCGTGGTCTCGGGCATCAACCACGGCGCCAACCTTGGCGACGACATCACCTACTCGGGCACCGTCGCCGCGGCGCTGGAGGGGGTCGTGCTGGGGCTTCCCGCGATCGCGGTCTCCCAGCAGTCCGGCGCGCGGGCGCTCGACTACCGCTTCCACGGCGGCTTCGGCTTCACGGTCGCCGCCCGCTTCGTCGCGCGGCTGGTCGAGCGCCTCGAGGACGTGCCGCTGCCGCCAGGCACGCTGCTCAACGTCAACGTGCCGGCGGGCGGCCGCGGGGCGTAGAGGTTGCGAGGCTGGGCAAGCGCATCTACCGCGACGAGCTGAAGCTCGAGCGCGAGGAGGCCGGGCCGCCGACGCGGCGAGTACTGGATCTACGGCGCCGACCCCGGCTTCCATGACGAGGCCGGCACCGACCTCGCCGCCGTGGCGGCCGGGCGGATCGCGGTCACGCCGATCCACTTCGACCTCACCGACCGCCCGGCATCGAGGCGCTTGCGAATTTCGACCTGGAGAGCCTGCTCGACCTCCCCGCCGTGGAGGCCGGGTGAGCAAGAGCGGGGCAGAGAAGGACCCGGCCACCCGGGTAACAGAGCTGCGCCGCATCTCGAGCACCACGCCCACCGCTACTACGTGCTCGACGACCCGGAGATCGGCGACGACGAGTACGACGCGCTCTTCGACGAGCTGCGGGCGCTGGAGGCCGAGCACCCCGAGCTGGTCGCGCCCGACTCGCCCACCCAGCGTGTGGGGGGCGAGCCGGTCGGCCGCCTGGAGAAGGTCGAGCACCTGGAGCCGATGCTCTCGCTCGCCAACGTGCGCTCGGAGGAGGAGCTGCGCGCGTGGGTGGAGCGGATGCGCAACCACCTCGCGCGCGAGGGGATCTCCGAGCCGCGCTTCGAGTACGTGGTCGAGCCGAAGATCGACGGCCTGGCGATCAGCCTGGTCTACCGCGACGGCGTGCTCGAGCGCGGCGCCACGCGCGGCAACGGCGAGGTCGGCGAGGACGTCACCCACAACCTGCGCACGATCGGCGCGATCCCGCTGCGCGTCGAGGACGCGCCGCCGCTGCTGGAGGTGCGGGGCGAGGTCTACATGTCGCTGCGGGACTTCACCGCGCTCAACGAGCGCCGCGCCGAAGCGGGCGAGTCGACGTTCATGAACCCCCGCAACTCCGCCGCCGGCACGATCCGCCAGCTCGACCCCGCGCTCGCCGCCAAGCGGCCGCTGTCGATCTGGTGCTACCAGGTGGGCGTCACCGAGGGGCTGTCGTTCGACCACCCACTGGGAGGCCCTCGAGTGGCTGCGCGAGCACGGCTTCCGGGTCAACCGCGACATCCAGCTGCTCGGCGACGAGGAGGAGGTGATCGCGCAGTGCCTCGAGTGGCAGCGCCGCCGCGGCGAGCTCGACTTCGAGATCGACGGCGCGGTGGTGAAGGTCGACGACCTCGCGCTGCAGCGCCGGCTCGGCTCGGTCGGGCGCGACCCGCGCTGGGCGGTCGCGTGGAAGTTCCCGCCCACGACCGCGGTGACGCGCTGGAGGAGGTGATGTGGAACGTCGGCAAGTTCGGCGACCTGCGCCCCTACGCGGTGCTCGAGCCGGTGGCGGTCGGCGGCGTGACGATCAAGCTGGCGACGCTGCACAACGAGGAGGACATCGCTGCGCAAGGACATCCGCGCGGGCGAGGAGGTGATCGTGGTGCGCGCCGGCGACGTGATCCCGCAGGTCGTCTCGCCGGCGCCGCACGTGGTCGAGCGCCAGCGACCGCCCGCGCCGCGCCGCGCCCGCCGGCGCGCTGCCCGTTCTGCGACACCCCGACGATCAAGCCGCCCGAGGGCGGTGTTCACCGAAGTGCCCCAACCGCGACTGCCCCGGCGCGCGCGTGGCAGCTGCTCAAGCACTTCGTCTCGCGCGGCGCGATGGACATCGACGGCCTCGGCGAGAAGCAGGTGGCGCTGCTGCAGGAGCGCGGGCCTCGTGCGCACCGCCGGCGACTTCTACCGCCTGGCGAGGAGCAGCTGCTCGAGCTCGAGGGCTTCGGCGAGCTGTCGGCGCGCAACCTGCTCGCGGCGATCGAGCGCTCCAAGGAGCGGCCGTTCGCGCGCGTGCTGTTCGCGCTCGGGATCGAGGAGGTGGGGGAGGTCACCGGCGCGCAACCTCGCGCAGCGCTTTCGCGACGATCGACGCGCTGCTCGGCGGCCTCCGCCGGAGGAGATCGCCGAGACGCCCGGGCGTCGGCGAGAAGATGGCCGCCTCGATCCGCGCGCAGCTCGCACGACGAGCGCATGCGCGCGCTGATCGACGACCTGCGCGAGCTCGGGCTGCGCTTCGCACGAAGACGGGCCCGCCGCCCTCGGAGGGCCCGCTGGCCGGCAAGACGCTCGTGCTCACCGGCACGCTGCCCGAGCTGGTCGCGCGAGCAGGCGACCGAGCGCGATCCTGGCGGCCGGCGGGCGCGTCACGGGCTCGGTGTCCAAGAAGACCGACTACCTCGTCGCCGGCGAGAGCCGCCGGCTCGAAGCTCGAGAAGGCCGAGCGCCTCGGCGTGCCGGTGCTCGACGAGGCGGGCGCTGCGGCAGCTGCTGGCGGCGACGGCGGCGGCGTCAGTAGTCGGCGAGCGTGATCGCCATGTGGTCCTGGAAGCGTGTGCGCCGCTTCGATGGAGATGCCGTCGGTGAAGATCGCGAACGCGAGCTGTGCGCCGTCGGCGGCCTGGCAGTAGCCGGCGAGGTTCGAGACGCCCGTGAGCGTGCCCGTCTTGCCCTGGCAGCGCCCTGCGGCGCCGGTGTCGCGCATGCGCTGCGCGAGCGTGCCGGTGCGCCCGGCGACCGCCAGGTGGTCGCGCAGGACCGCGCCCAGCGGGCGTGCGCGGCGAGCTCGATCGAGCAGCGTCGACGACCTGCGAGGGCGAGGTCCGGTCGTCCGGGAGAGCCCCGAGCCGTCGACGACCTGCGGGTGCATGCCGAGCAGCGCGGCGATCGTCTGCGCGCACCACGCGCGCGCCCCGCGCGGCGGTGGTGCCGGCGCCGCCGAAGCGCGCGCCGAGGTCCTTGACGAGCGTCTCGGCGAAGAAGTTGTCCGACGGCGGCAGCATCAGGCCGAGCAGCTGGGCGACCGTCGGCGAGGGCACGCCCGCGAGCGGACCGCGCCCCGGCGGGCGGTGGCCGCTCCGCCTCCGCGTGGGCCGCTGGATGCTCGACGCCGTCCGCCGCGCGCAGCGCCGCCCGCAGCTGGCGCGCGGCGTAGGCGGCCGGGGCGTGCGGGCCGCGTTCGCGGCCGCTTTCGCCGCGGTTGAACGCGAGCGCGCTGAGCGTGCCTTCGAGGAAGGGGTCGGGCGCGTAGCCGCTGGAGGGCTCGCCGCGCAGCGAGTCGAAGGTAGGACTCGTCGCCCTCGATCGGAGCCGGTGACGCGGTGGATGCCGCGCCGCGCACGAGCTGGGCGACGAGCGCGCGAGACGCTCGCGCCGACGCCGCCGTAGTGGGCGCGGATGAACGCGGCTGCTGCCGAACGTCGGGTCGCCGCCGCCGCGCAGGTAGAGGTTGCCTTCCCACACGCCGCCGGGCGCGAGGTGCCCGACGCCGAGCACGGTCGTGTCCAGGCGCGCCGGCGGGGCCCATGCGCTCGAGCGCGGTGGTGGCCGTGTAGAGCTTCTCCACCGACGCGGGCGGGCGCACGCTCGTGGCGCGCTCGGAGAACAGCGCCTGCTCGGCGGTCAGGTCGTAGACGTAGGCGCCGTCGTGCGGGCCCGGCGAGCGCCAGCTGGTGGCCGAGGTCGGCCTGGAGCGCGGCCAGCGCTGCGGCGGCGCCGGCGGGCGCGCTCGCCGGCGGCAGCCGCGGCCAGCAGCCGGCAGAAGCGCGCAGCAGCGGAATGACGAGCCTCGGGGGCCGGCTTCGAGGGCACGCGCCCGTAGAATGTGCTGTCATGGGCAAGGTTGTCAAGCTGGAACCGGCAGGGCAAGGCGAGGCGAGCGCGCAGAGCACGAGCGGCACGTGCCGGGCTCGCAGCCCGCGGCGGTTGGGCGAGCCGGCCGTCGAGCTCGACCGCCGCGCCGGCCCCGGCCGCGACAAGACCGCCCTGGTGCTCGGCGGCGGCGGCTTCACCGGCGGCGTGTACGAGATCGGCGCGCTGCGCGCGCTCGACCTGCTGGCGGTCAACAGCACGGTCAACAACTTCGACGTCTACGTCGGCACCTCCGCGGGCTCGTTCATCGCCGCGCTGTGCGCCAACGGCGTGACGCCCGAGGAGATGATGCGGGTCGTCACCGGCCAGGGCAAGCTGCCGTTCAAAGACATCGACATCGGCGACCTGCTGCGCCCCAACCTGCTCGAGTTCGCGCGCAAGGGCGCGCTGATGCCGCTGCGCGCCGCCGTCGCTGGCCCGCCAGCTGATCTCCCAGCCGCGGCGGCGTGTCGTTGATGGACGTGATGCTGGGCCTCGCCGACGGCCTGCCCTCGGGCCTGTACACGGGCGCGGGCATCGAGAACTACCTGCACGAGGTGCTCAGCGAGCCCGGCCGCACCGACGACTTCGGCGAGCTCGACTGCGAGCTGTACCTGACGGCCACCGACCTCGACACCTGCGAGCGGGTCGTGTTCGGCGTCGACGGCGTCCGACGACGTGCCGATCTCCACCGCCGTGCGCGCGTCGGGCGCGCTGCCGATGGTCTACGCGCCGGTGCGGGTCAACGACCGCGAGCTGATCGACGGCGGCATCGTCTCCACCACCAACCTCGACATCGCGATCCAGGCGGGCGCGAAGCTCGTGGTCGTGATCAACCCGATCGTGCCGTTCGTCAACGACTTCTCCACGCACGCGTCAGCACGCTGCGCGGCACGCCGCCCGCGGCGGGTCTCCGACATGGGCTTCGCGCAGATCGGCTACCAGGCGTTCAAGCTCGTCGCCCACCAGCGCCTGCACGAACTCGCCAAGGGCTGGGAGGAGCGCTACCCGGGCGTGGACATCGTGCTGATCGAGCCGGAGCCGACCGACGAACTGATGTTCCAGACCTCGATGATGAGCTTCACCTCGCGCGTGGAGATCGCCCGCCACGGCTTCGAGTCGGTCGACCAAGCAGCTCGCCGGCGAGTACGAGCGCTACCGCGAGGTCGCCGAGCGCCACGGGCTCGAGATCTCCGGCAAGCGCGTGCGCAAGGTGGTGGAGCACTTCGACGGCGAGCCCGAGCAGGACGTCAGCGCCTGGCGCAAGATCCTCGAGGGCACCACCGGCGCGCTGCTGCGCCAGGCCGGCTCGGCCGGCTGAGCCTCGGCGCGCGCCGTGCGGCGCTAGAGCGCTCTTCTCGATGCGCGTTCGAGCAGGCGGTCGGAGGCCGCGCGCGAGCGCAGACGCGATGCGCACGTGGCGGGGCTCGCCGAGCGCGTCGCCGGCGGCGACGAGCACGCCCGCGCGCGCCAGCCGCGCGGCGAGCTCGCCGCCGTTCAGCGACGGGTGGGCGGCCCACAGGAAGTTGGCCTGGCTGTCGGCGACCTCGAAGCCGCGCTCGCGCAGCGCGGCGGTCAGCCGCGGGCGCTCCGTCGCAGATCGTGCGCACGTGCGTCGGTCGACCAGCTCCGAGCAGCTGCGCAGCGCCTCCAGCGCGCCCGCCTGGGAGAGCTCCGAGACGCCGAGGTCGGGCTCGAGCTCGGCCAGCAGCTCCTCCGAGCCGGGGCCGCCGATCGCGTAGCCGATGCGCAGGCCCGCCAGGCCCCAGGCCTTGGAGAAGCTGCGGAACACGAGCAGGCGCGGGTGGTCGCTCGAGCAGCGCGAGCGAGGAGCTCGCGGGCTGGGCGTCGGCGAACTCCACGAGCGACTCGTCGAGCAGCACCGCGACGCCCTCGGGCAGGCCCTCGAGCAGCCGCTCGCAGCTCGGCGGCCGCCAGCAGCTCGCCGGTGGGGTCGTTGGGGCTCGCGAGCGCGATCACGCGCACGTCGTCGTGGGCGGCGCCGCCTCCAGCAGCGCGTCGACTCCGCCGCGCGACGCGCGACCGCGCGGCCGTGCGCGCGGCGCGCCATGATCGGGTACAGCGGGTAGGAGGGCCACGGCGTGAGCAGCCGCTGGCCGGGCTCGATCAGCGCGCGGGTGGCGGCGCTGAGCAGCTCGGCGGCGCCGTTGCCGAGGATCAGGCGGGCGGGGTCGACGCCGTGGCGCTCGGCGAGCTCGCTGCGCAGGTCCGAGCCGCGCAGATGCGGGTAGCGGTGCAGGCCGCGGCGCGCGACGAAGGTGATCGCGTTGACGATCCGCGGGTGGGGCAGCTCGGGCCAGGTGGTGTGCGACAGGTCGAGCGTCTCGCACGCGGGTGAGCGCTTTGCGCTTGCGCTCCGCGGCCTCCTCGCGCAGGCCCGCGTTGACCTCCTCCTCGGACATCCCTTCGAACTGGCGGTAGTAGTCGAGCAGGCCCACTACGGCCTGTTCTAGCAGCGCGTCGGGCGCGGCGCTGCGCGGAGGCCCCGATGCTCGCGTCAGGCCCCGATTGCCCGAGACGATGCTCGAGCCGGGGCCGTGGATGACGCAGGAACCAGACGCGAAGCGGCCGCGCAGACGACGGCGGTGACCGCGAAGATCCGCCCGAGCGCGCCCGTGCGCTGGTCGTGGCCGGCGGCGCGGCGCACGAGGATCCACGCCTTGTCGAGGCGGCGCAGGAGCTCGCAGCGCGCCGAACAGCAGCGCGAACAGCGCGACGAACGCGACCAGGATGCCGAGGCTGACGCTGCCGGAGAGGTAGTCGGCCTGCGAGCCGAGCCACAGGCAGGCGAGCGGGATCGGCCCCCAGCAGAGCAGGCTGAGGAGCGATCATGCGCCGCGAGCAGCAGCGCTGCGCGAGCGAGCCGTCGACGCGCTGGCGCGGCTCGCTGCCGCGCTCGGGCAGCGTGCGGAAGCGAACCGGCGCGGTGCCGGGGCGGCGCCCGACGAACAGCCCGCCGTTATCGGATGGGTCGCTGCGCATCGCTTCCTATGTTCGCAGCTGCGGGCCGCGTCGCCGGTCAGCCGGCGTAGAGCGCGTCGAAGATGTCCGCGTATTTCTCGTTGACGACGTTGCGCTTGACCTTCAGCGTCGGCGTCAGCTCGCCGCGTCGCCTGCGAGAGGTCGTGGTCGAGGATCGCGAACTTCTTGACCTGCTCGACCTGCGCGTATTTGGCGTTGGCGCGGTCGATCTCGCGCTGGATCAGCTCGTGGACCGCGGGGTCGCGCGCGAGCGAGGCGATGTCCTCGGGCAGGCCGTGCTCGCGGGCGAAGATCGGCGATCTCCTCCTCGTCGAGCGTGATCAGCACGACCGGGTAGGGGCGCTGGTCGCCGTGCATCACCGCCTGGGAGATCCAGCGGCACTGCTTGAGGTCGTTCTCGATGTTCGCGGGCGTGAGGTTCTTGCCGCCGGCGGTGATGATGATGTCCTTCTTGCGCCCGGTGATCGACAGGTAGCCGTCCTCGTCGAGCGAGCCGAGGTCGCCGGTGTGCAGCCAGCCGTCCTCGACCGCGCCGAAGCTGGCGGCGCGTGGTTGTGGTAGCCGTGGAAGATGTTCGGGCCTTTGATCAGGATCTCGCCGTCCTCGGCGATCCTGCAGCTCGACGCCCGGCAGCGCGCGCCCGACGGTGCCGAAGCGGTGGTTCTCGAGCGTGGAGAAGGTCGCGGCGGTGGCCGTCTCGGTCATGCCGTAGCCCTCGAGCACCGGCACCCCGCAGGCGAAGAAGAATTCGAGGATCTCGCGGCGCGATCGGCGCGGCGCCGCTGGTCGGCCTGGCGCACGTCGCCGCCGAAGATCGCGCGCACGTTCTTGAACAGCTCCTCGTCGGCCTCCTCGAAGGGCTCGCGCAGCTCCTCGGGGACGGCTTCGCCGCGGGCGATCATGTCGCGCACCTTCACGCCGAGCGCGATCGCCTCCTCGGCCTGCTCGCGCTCCTCGCGGCGGCTGCGCCTCGATCGCGCCGTGGGCGAGCGTGTAGATCTTCTCGAACACGCGCGGCACCGACGGCAGGTAGGTCGGTTTGACCTCCAGCAGCTCGGGGACGATCTGCTTGGTGTCGCCGCCGAAGTAGGCGAGCGTGCCGCCGAGGTCGAACGCGCCAGCTGGATCAGCAGCGCGTAGGAGTGGGCGAGCGGCAGGTACAGGTAGATGACCTCGTCGTCGCTGGATCTGCGCCGGCCGTCGCGGACCATGTCGATCGATCGCGCGGTAGTTGCCGTGCGTGAGCACGCAGCCCTTCGGCGGGCCGGTGGTGCCGGAGGTGTAGATGAAGGTGAACGGGTCCTCCGGGCGGAGCGCGGCGCGGCGGCGCTCGAGCTCCTGCGCGCGTCGCCGGCCGCCAGCGCGCGGCCGCGTGCGCGCAGGGTTTCCAGCGGGATGGCCGTGGCCGGGCCGCCCGCTCCGTCGGGCGAGGGTCCGCCCGCTGCGGTGGACGCCGGAGCATCCGTCCCGACGGCCGTGCCCTCCGGAGTCGGCCGGCCGGCGGGTCGATCACGATCACCGTGCGCAGGCGCGGCAGCTGGTCGCGGATGGCGGCGATCTTGGCGAGCTGCTCGTCGTTCTCGCACACGATCGCGCACGCCTCGGAGTCGGAGATCACCCACTGGCACTCCTCGGGCGAGTTGGTCTGGTAGATCGGCACCACGACCGCGCCGGCGGCGGTCGCCGCCATGTCCGCGTAGGACCACTCCGGTCGGGTGTTGGCGAGGATGCACACGCGCTCGCCGGGCTCGATGCCGAGGTCGATCAGCCCGAGCCCGATCTCCTGCACGATGCTCCGCCATCTCGGCGTAGGTCACGTCCTGCCAGGCGCCGTCGCGCTTGTAGCGCACCGCCACGCACGTGCCGTACGTCGCGACGGCGTGGGGGATCACGTCGGCGATCGTGCGCGCGGCCGGCGCCTGCCCGGAGGCCGCCACCGGCGTGTCCTCGACCGTCGGTCCCGTGGCGTGCTCTGCGGTGCCTGCCTCCATGGCGCTCTCCTCCTCCTGCAAGCTCGATGACCTCTCCGTCAGCAGAGGATATTGCTTTGGCGGGGTGAGCCGTTGCGGGGAGCGCCCCGGGGGCAGGCGACGCTCGATCGAGATCTGCGCCCCATAGCGGGGGGTGTAGAAGATCGCGCGCACGTCGGGTGGCTCGCTCCGCCGCTCGGCGGCCGCGAGCTGCAGCCGGCGCGCCACCGTGTGGAGCACGATCCGCATCTCAAGCGTCGCAAAGCTCGCCCCGATGCAGCGGCGGATGCCGCCGCCGAACGCCAGCCAGCTGTAGGTGGCGGGGCGTGCCTCCAGGAAGCGCTCTGGCCGGAAGGCGCGCGGGTCGGGGTAGAGGTCGGGGCGGCGGTGGATCGTGACGATCAGGGGCACCACGCGCGTACCCTTGGGCAGGCGGTAGCCGGCGAGCTCGAAGGGGCGGCTGAGCCTGCGCGCGACGATCGGCACCGGCGGGCGCGTGCGCAGCGTCTCGTGTGCCACCGCGATGGCGTACTGCTCGCCCGTAGCGTCTGTGGCCTCCTCGGTGAGGCGGCGCAGCGCCTCGGGGTGGCGGGTGAGCCGCTCGAGCGCCCACGCCAGCCCGGTGGCGGTGGTCTCGTGCCCGGCGACGAGCAGGGTCACGAGCTGGTCGCGCAGCGCCGCGTCGCTCAACGGCTCGCCGCCCTCGGTGCGCGCTCCCAGCAGCAGGGCGAGGACGTCGTCGCGTTGCTCAAGGTCGGGGTCGGCGCGGCGGGCGGCGATCTCCTCGCCCAGCAGACGGTCGGTGTCCGCCATCACGCGCTGGAAACTGCGCCACGTGCTGATCCCGCCGAGCCGGCGCAGCGGGTAGCGCAGGTAGATCCCGCGCGAGCCGACCAGCGCCAGCAGGCGCCGCAGCGTGGGGCGCAGCTCCTGGAGCCGGCGCTCGTCCTCGACGCCGAACACCACGCGCATGATCACCTCGAGCGTGAGCGCCTGCATGTGGGGCAGCACGGGGAACTGCCGCTGCAGCGGCCAGCGGTCGACCATTTCCTCGGCCAGCTCCTCGATCGTCTCGCTGTAGCGCTCGAGTCGCGTGCCGTGCAACTGCGGGAGCAGCAGCTTACGCATGTCGAGGTGCTCGGCGCCGTCGAGCAGCATCACCGAGCGCCGCCCGACGACGATCCCCAGGGGTCGGTTGCCCGCGCCGGCCTCGAGCACCGCGGGATCGGCGGTGAGGACCTGCTTGACGAGCTCCGGGTCGGTGAGAGCCACGACCGGGCCGAGCGTGGGCACGCGCAGGGTGAAGGCGTCTCCGTAGCGCTCGCGCAGGTCGTCGAGGCGGCTCTCGCCCTCGCGCAGCACCCGCCACGCTCCGAGCAGGAACGGTTCGCGGGGGCCCGGTGGCAGCGAGGTCTTCGCTGCGCCCCCGGGCGGTCGGGCCGGCCTGGGGGCGGTGGGCAGCCCAGGCACGATGGGCGGCCCGTCGGCGCGTCCGCGGGTGCCGCCGAGGAGCGGCTCGAGGCCGATCATGCCCACCCGCCCCTGTGGCGCCCATGCCTGGATGTCCTGTCGCAGCCCATATCGCGATGCCTCGTCGTGGCGCTCCCCGCTAGAATCTACTCCGGTAGGAAAAGAAACCTACCAGAGTAGGAAGATGCCTGCAACCCCACCTGTCTCAGCGACGCGCACGCGTGCCGCGCACCTCGGACCCGAGCGCCGCCGGCCCCAGATCCTGGACGTGGCGTTCAAGCTCTTCCTGGAGAGCGGCTACCGGGGCACCTCGATGGATGCGATCGCGCGCGCCGCGGGCGTGACCAAGCCGGTGGTCTACGCGTGCTTCCCCAGCAAGGCGGAGCTCTTCGGCGCGCTGGTGGACCGCGAGGAGCAGCGCATGTTCGCGCAGTTCGCGGCGGCGTTTGCGACCGGCGCGCAGCCTGCAAGCCTGGAGGACATGCTGGTCGCCGGGTTCACCGCGATGCTCAGGGCGGTGGGCGACACGCCCGAGCGCTACCGGGTCGCGCTGCTCGGCGGGGGCGACGCCGACTCGCTGATCGACGCCCGCATCCGGCGTGGCCGGGAGCGGCTGGTCGGGCAGCTGGTCGAGATGACGCGCCGCTGGCTGGAGGAGCGCGTGCCGGCGCGGCACGTGGACAGGACCGCCCAGTTCGCGGCGCAGACGCTGGCGGGCGTGGGGGACGCGGGTGTGCGGATGGCGCTTGCCTCGCCCGGCCGGTGGACGCCCGAGCAGCTCGGCCAGGCGCTGGGCCGGTTTGCCGCGGCGGGGTACGCGACGCTCATGGGGGAGTGAGGGGGTGTCCCGCCTGGAGTGTCGACCCTCGACTTGCGGCGAGCGTCAGCCCTGGGCGTGGGCGGGGCGTTGCACCGACTGCGGCCCCTGGCGGAGGCTCGCAAGGAAGAGGCTCTTGTCGATGCGGCCCTTGAAGATCGGCACGCCCAGCTCCAAACACTTCGAGAGCACCTCGCTGCGTCCCAGCCCGGCCTCGCGGGCTAGCTCGGTGGGCGTGAGGTGGTTGGCCATAGGGGTCTCCTCAGGGTAGGGGCTGTCTGTACGTATACCGCTCACGGCGGACGTTGGCAACCGTCGGCTCCCGCAACGTGCGGGCTCCTCCGCCGGCGCGGCGCCCGACGGCGGGCCTACACCGGGTTGGGCACGTCCAGGAAGACGTGGCGCACGCCGAAGCGCTCGTGCAGGTGCTCGCCGATGGCTCGCACCCCGAACGTCTCGGTGGCGTAGTGGCCGGCGGCGATGAAGTGCACGCCCGCCTCGCGCGCCTGCGCCATCGCGGGCTCGGACGGCTCCCCCGTGAGGAAGGCGTCCGCACCGGCGGCGACGGCGTCCGCGAGGTGGGAGGCGCCGCCGCCGGAGACGATGCCCACGCGCCGCACCGCCGCGGGGCCGCACGCAAAGCAGAGCGGCTCCCGCGCGGTCAGCTCCCGCACGCGGGCGAACAACTCCGGCGCCGGCAGACCCTCCCCGGGAAACCGTGCCAGGCACCCGATCGGCTGGCCGCGGTGGGGAGCGAAGGGCACGGGCTCCTGCGCCCCCAGCGCCCGGGCGAGCAGCGCGTTGTTGCCGACCTCGGGGTGGGCGTCTAGCGGCAAGTGGTAAGCCAGCAGCGACATGTCCGCCGCGAACAGCGCTCGTAGCCGCCGTGCCATGGAGGCATCGATCGGCCCCGGCCCACTGCCCCAGAAGAGGCCGTGGTGCGTCACCACCGCCTGCGCACCCTCCGCGCGAGCGCGCTCGAACAGCTCCAGGTGCGCGCTCACGCCGGTGGCGACGGTGCTCACCTCCTCGGCGCCGGGGACCTGCAGGCCGTTGGGGCCGTAGTCCGTGAAGAGCTCCGGCTCGAGCAGGCGGTCGAGCTCTGCAACGAGGTCGGTGAGGGGGGCGGGCACGGGGCCCGGAGGATAGTGGAGGGCTGGGGGAGGATGGTGATGTGGACGGGCGCAGGTGCGGCGTGGGCAGACGACGGGGTGGGACGGTCGGTGGGCAGACTCGTACGCCAGGGGCTCCCGGGGAGCAGGCGTTTGGGTGGGCTGCCGCGACCTTGTGGGATACTGAGGACTTGTCGGGGCGTGGCGCAGCCTGGTAGCGCGCACCGTTCGGGTCGGTGAGGTCCCCAGTTCGAATCTGGGCGCCCCGATAACCCGAAGAGCCGCTAGGACAGGGGCTTTTCGGCCTGTGCGGCGAGGCGCAGCAGTCGCCTCGCCGCACAGGCGCCGCCGCCTTACTGCCAATTCACTGCCAAAACCAGCCGCTTCGGCGGGCCTGCAGGCCGCCGGCGAGCGCTTCCAGGTGCTCGCGCACGCGACTCTCGCGGACCTGCGGCTTGGCGCGCAGCACTGCGACCGGCGCGGTGGACGTGCTCGCCGCCACCCCGGACGGAAGGCAAGCGCGCTCTTTGCCCCAAGTTCTTGGGATATGCCAGACGCGCCAGACGCATCTCCTTCTGGACCCGAGCGCGGGCGTCAACAACTGGGCGCCGAGGGCGCGCCTGAGCAGGGCCGTTGGCGCGGGCTCGCCTCAGAGTTCGTCGACGATGAGTGGCTGCTCGACACGCTCGCCGATCGCCTCGCCGATCGCCTCGCGGCGCGGCTGAGCGCGGTCGAGTCGCCAGCGCTCGTCGATGCGCGCGAGGTCGCGCAGCTGACCGGCAAGACGCGCCGGTGGGTCTATGACCACGCCCGCGAGCTTGGGGCGGTGCCGCTCGGTACCGGACCACGACCGCGGCTCGGGTTCCCACCCGACGTGATCGCGCAGCTGAAGGCAGCCCCACGGCCGGCCGCGAGCACGCCGCCGCTGCCGCTGCGCGTAAAGCCGCGGCGGCGGCGCGGCAGCGGCGCCGTCAGCCGCACCGTCGCCGAACTGCTCGACGGTCCGCGGCCGGTGATCGGCGCGCGCGCCAGAGTAGGAGGGCAGCGCTGATGGGCCGTCCAATCACAGGCAGCGTCGTCAAACCGACGCCCAAGCAGCCGTGCTTTGCGCTGCGCTTCAGCGCCTACGGCAAGCGGAGGTACATCACGCTCGGCCGCCCGCAGGACGGCTGGACCGAAGTGATGGCAGAACGCGAGCTGGCGATCGTGCTGCGCGAAGTCGAGCTTGGCACCTGGCAGCCGCCACAGCCAGACCAGCCTGCACAGCCGCGTCAGGAGGACGTGTACTTTCTGCCGTTCTCCGCTGACTGGCTCGATGCCAAGGTCCTCGAAATCGAGGAGAACACCGCCAGCAGCTACCGCAACGACCTGCGCAACCACCTGGTCCCGTTCTTCAAGGATCACCTGGTCGCGGCGATCGACGTCAAGGAGATCGACCGCTACCGCCAGCACACGGTCGCCGAAGCCGCCGTCTGCCAGGCCGCGATCGACGCCGGCCGCCCGCTGATGGTCGAGATCGTCGACAAGCGCGGGCGCCGCTACCAGCGCGTCCGCAAGCCGCTGTCGGCGCGCTCGATCAACATGCAGATCGATCTGCTGCAGCAGATCCTCGAGCTCGCCATCGAGTACGGGCACCTGCCGCCGCCCAACCCGGCCGTCGGCAAACGCCGGCGGCTGAAGACCACCAAGCCACGGCCGGTCTACCTCGACAGCGCCAAGCACATCGCGGTGATGCTCGAAGCGGCCGCCGATCTCGATCAGCGCGATCAGGTGATCACGGTCAACGACCCGCGCGGGCGCCGCTACACACAGCGCAGGCACAACCAGACAAGCGGGCGCAAGGCGGCGATCGCTGTGCTGATGCTCGCCGGCCCGCGCGCCGCCGCCGGCGGAGCGCTGCTCGAACGCGACCTCGATCTCGCCAACGGCCGCATCGAAGTCGGGCGCGACAAGACCGAGGCGGGCATGCGCGAGATCGACATGCTGGCGCTGCTGCGCGACATCCTTGTCGAGCACCGAGCGCAGAAGCTCAGAGAAGGCGCGCCAACCGCCCCGAACGATCCTGTGCTGCTCACCGCGACCGGCCGCGCGCGCGACCGCTACAACCTCGCCGACGTGGTCGCGGCCGTCGTGCACCGCGCCGAAGAGCTACAAGCCGAGCGGGGCGGGCAGCCACTTCCGCTCGGGATCACGCCGCACAAGCTGCGGCACACGTTCGCCTCGATCCTGGTGGCGATCGGCAAGGACCCCAACTACGTGATGGAGCAGCTCGGCCACACCGACCCGGCGTTCACGCTGCGCGTCTACACGCACATGATGCGCCGCAGCGACGCCGAGCGCCAGGAACTGCGAGCGCTCGTCGCAGGCGAGCCGTGGGAGCTTGAGCGCGCACCAGATCCTCGACTCTCGGCCGGACGGGCAGTCGGCGATAGTCCTGATGAAAGGGGACCGCAATGATCTACAGGGCCACGAAAGTCGAGCCCCGATAGTAAACGCATGACTGGTCTCAAAACGAATGATGATGCTGAGTTGCTTCTCAATGCGTGGTACGGCTCGCAGGTGTTGGTCGCGCCCCACCGAGCGACCGTTGGCGCTCTCGCGGCTCGTCCGGACCGGTAGCGACGACCGGACGCGCCTCCTATAACGCGAACGGGCAGAGAGACGAGCGAGGATCGTCAGCAATCACGCTCGGTTGATGTCCACGACTGGCAGCGCGCCCTTGCCGGCATCACAGTCGGTGCCGGAGACAGTAGTCAGACGCAGCGAGTAGGTCGCGCCTGAGAACTCGGCAGTTCGGTCGGTCTGAGCCGTGGTTGAACGTTGTGTTCTGCAAAATGGGTCCGCCCGACAATGTTGGTGTGCGTACGCCGCTTTCGCTGATGACCATGACATCCCGTCTCACCCGCCCCATCGAAGCGCGTGCCGAGGAAACCGGCATCCTCCCGAAAGACAGTGTCGTGACTAGCGGCACATGGGTACCACTCGTGGGTACCAAACAGAGGACCGCGACACACCCCCGGCGCGAAGCCCGCTTCGCGCCGCTATACCGGCTAGTATTCCGAAGCTCAGTATGAGGCGCGCGACAGGCCGACACCCCACACAACACCCGCGGGCGGCCCGCGGCCGCCGCGCGCTCACCGCCGCGCTCGCCGCCTGCGCGACCCTCGCCGCCGGCGCGCTGCTCGCCGCCCCGGCACCCGCCGTTCTGCGAGGAGTCGAAGGGTGCGCGGAACCACAGTACCTGCGGGACGAGCTGGGCACCATCGGCCAGCCATTCGCGTTCACCGAAGAAGTCAGCTGCCTGCCCGACGGAGAGACATGGTCCAACCCGGTGATCCACTGGGCAGACGGCACGACGAGTCCCGGCACGATTACCTCGGTCCGCTCCCCCAGCCCCGGAGCCGGCTTCGCCAGTGTGACAGTCACGGGCCAGCACACCTACAACCAGCCCGGCAACTTTCCGATCACGGTCGTCGTGACCGACCAAGCCGGCCAGGAATACGAAGGCGGCTGGCACACAAACGCCGCCATCAGCCCCGCGACCAGCCCCTCTAGTCCTTGCCCGGAAGGGTGCTCCAACACCGAACCGTACAAAGGCACAACCGAACACTGGAACGCATCCGAGCAAGAAGAGGGGGACCGCGCCGCCGCAGACGCTGCGGCCGAACGCCGCCGCGTCAAAGAAGAGGAAGAACGAAGAATCGCCGAACAGAACGCCGCCGACCAGGCCACAGAAGCAACCGAGCTCAAACACCGCCAAGAACGGGAAGCCACCGAAGCCGCCGCACGCGAAGAAGCCGAACACCCCGCCTGCACCGTCCCCGCCCTCCAGGGCGACACCCTCGCCGCCGCGCGCCTCGCCCTCACCCGCGGCCACTGCCGCCTCGGCCGGGTCACCCAGTCGCGCCGCCATCGCGGGCCGCTCGTCGTCAGCGCCCAAGCCCCCCGGCCAGGGGAGCGACTCGCGCACGGGGCGCCCATAGCGCTCACGCTCGACACGAAGCAGGCTTCGCGCCGGAGAGGCGCGCGATGAACGCAGCGGCTGTGCGCCTCCCGCCGCCAGAGCATAGACAGCTGCGTGTCCTCGCTGGCGTGTTCGCCGTGGGAGCCATCCTGGCAGGGGTGCTGCTAGCAGCGCCCGCTCCTGCCGCCGCTTCGCTCCCCACGATCATCAGTACCGCATGGGCACCCACCACCAGCGAAGTGCTTCTGGAGGCCAAAATCGACCCAGGGGGCCTAGCCACGAGCTACGAAATCCAAGTCGAATGCCCCGACCACATACCGTGCCAGCGCACTGAAGGTACGCTCCCGGCCGTCGATGGAGGACTCACCGTGATTCTGGCGTTGAGCTATCCACAGTACGGCTCCACCTACTGGTTCACGGTCACCGCGCACAACGCGGACGGCGAAGCATCCAAGCGCAGCGAAGTCGAACTCCCTTCGAATCCCCCCAATATTCCACCCGGCGCCTGTCCCTTCGGCGGATGCCCACCGCAACAGCCCTACAAACCGCCCGAACTCTCTTGGGCCAACCAGAGCGGAAACGAAGCCGCCGAACGCACCGTTCGCGAACAGCACGCCAAAGAACAAGCAGAACAACAGGCCAAGGAAGCTGCCGCCCACCAGGCCGCCGAAGCCGAAGCCCGCAAACACGCCGCGGAAGCAGCCCAGGCCGCCACAGCCGCACAGCAACAAGAAGAAGCCGAACACTCCGCCTGCACCGTCCCCGCCCTGAAGGGCGACACCCTCACCACCGCCCGCCACGCCCTCACCCACGCCCACTGCCGCCTCGGCAAGATCACCCAGCCACGCCACCACCACGGCACACTCTACATCACCGCCCAAGCCCCCCGGCCAGGGGAGCAGCTCGCGGAGGGGGCGCCCGTCGCGCTGACGCTCGACGCGAAGCGGGCTTCGCGTCGGGGGAAGCCGACGGGACGTGACTTTTTCACGACCTCCGCTTGAGCGGCTAACTGCTTTGACGGGTAGCGAGCTTTGGTAGTGCCAACGAACAAGGGACTCGCCACACTTCCAGGCGCGATTTTGTTTCACCTGCGTCGTCTGTGTCCGTCTTAAGAAAGCGTTCTAGGCGCTGCACGGCTACCGCTGGCCCGCCTTCGCCACCGCGGCTCCAGCGGCCTCACCGCCGCGGTCTCGGCGCGGGTCGATCGACGCGACAGCATCGATCGATGAGACGGTGACTCTGGGGCGTCAGCTCGCGGCGGCTACTGCGACTGGCTCTGTGTTGGCTATACGGCCCGATCGTGGCGCGCGTAGTCGTAGCGGACACGGTAGGTCCAGCTATCTCCGTCGCTTTCGGTGGTGTATTCCCATCCTGGGGCTGGGCGGCGGGTACGCTTGATCTGCGCTGGGCTCAGTCCCCGGTACTGCGCCTGCGCGATCAGCGCGACTGTGTGCCCAACAGGAAGTGCCAAGGCACGTTGCCCCCCGGCGATCTGCAACTGGTGGGGGTGCTGGTCTTCGTCGCATAGGACAACGGGAATGACGTCGGCCGTAAGACCAGCGCTCATCCGGGCCAGATGCGCGGCGCCCTCAAGCGCGGTGGAGGCGGCGCGGTAGCTGTCGATGCCCTGCGACTCGCACACGTAGATTCCGGTGGCTCCTGCTACGAGAATGCCAATCTGTCTTTTGAGGCCGTGTGGGCGCACGTCGTGAGCGATCACCCAGTGGCGTGGATCGAGCCCTGTGGCTAGTTCCAGCATGGCAGTGTCGCGCTGCGCCGCGACTTGCTGGGCGTTATAGAGGGCGCGGGATAGCTGTGGGTGGAGGTCTGGGTCATAGGGGCCGTGTCCCTCGAGCTCGTGATGGACCATGTCGGCCAACCGATCGGTTGGGGTGACTCCTACCCGGCGTCCTGAGGAGGCTGTTCGCCAGCCCGGCTGTAGCGGCTCGTCGGCGACACACACGATTGATGTCACCTGTAGGGCGTCCGCGCCCGCGAGGTCGAGCATCGACTGCCCGGCGAGGTCCGCGGCATCTATCGTGTTGTGCCAGCCATTGTGAGTCTCGATCCACACGAGGCGCCCACCGGCGGCGACCACATGCCCGGCGGGGCCGGTCGTGTATCTCGCTCTCACCGCGCGGGCCCCCCACCAGTCGGGGGCGACGGTGTCGGTGAGTCGCTCAAGTGCATCGCAGGTATCGTTCTCGATGATCTCCGACCGAGCGCTGGTGATGATGTCCAGCCCCAAGCGCGCAAGGGGGTTGCGCTCTCTCCTGCGCGCCAGTCCGCGACGTGCGTAGCTGACCAGAGCATCAGTCGCACTCTCGGCGAGGGAGTCGATAGCAGCCGAGATACGGTCGGTGGGCTGCTGACGGGAACGCATCACTAGGCGTCTCAGGCCCGGCCTGTGGTCGCCGCTTGGCGGCGCCGACGCCACCAGAAGACGACGCGTACCGAGCGGAGGCGCCGGCTGCGAGGCGATGTGGGAAATACGCTCGGTGGCGCCGGGCCGTTGACCACAATCGCCGCCGGTGATCCCACAGGCGGTGCCCACCAAGCCCCTGGCGATGAATCATCGGACACCCCGGGCGCGGTCGCGGGATAGCCGGCGGCGCACATCCAGCGGTGGTGCTCTGCCTTCAGGATGAGGTCGTAGGCGGCGCGACGAGCTGGGTCCTTGAGGGTCTGGTAGGCAGCGGAGATTTTCTTCATTTGCTCGGTGGCCTGCTCGAGGCGATCCTGATTGACGTCGGGATGCCACTGCTTGGCCAGGCGACGGAAGGCGGTGGTCAGCTGCTCGGCGGTGGCGGCCTCGTGCACCTCGAGCAGCTCGTATAGCGAGCGCTCGATGGCCTCCGTCACTGGACCGCCTTGCACCGAGGGAGGGTGGTGGTTGACCCGCCGCGTGTCAGGATCGCGTGGCCAGCACGGATGCCGAGCGCGCCCGGCGGGTGAGCAGGTTTGGCTCTCATGCGGTGCAAGGTTCGGATGTCGGGTGGCGATGCCTTCCTGGCCAACCGGCTGCGGCGAGACGGGTCCTGGTCAGCGCCGAAGCGGGCACGCGCGATCACCCCTGCCGGGTTCTGTCGATGCTCTTGGACGCGAGCGCCACCAACCCCGCGAGCAATCTCCCTACGACATCCGTTGGGTAGGCAAGTGCCCGTGACGCCAGAAGAAGGACAGAACGTACCGCCATGAGACCCGACACTTCGCTCACGCTGCTCCCCCCTGTGCCCGCCCTTGAGCTGACGGGCGTCCACCGCTACGCCGTCTTCTATGGGGACGATGACATCATGGCCCCGGCCGAGGCTGAGGCGCAGGTCTCTCCTGTCAGGCTGCTCAGTCTCGCTGTCCAGCGGTTGCCCGAGGTGTCGTTCTGCACCTACGTTGTGCAGTCGCATATGGCATTGGGCCAAGGTCGCAGCGACCCGCTCCTCGGCGAGATCATCACTCAGATGATGGTCCATGCTGCGGGCACGATCAGGCTCTGTCAACGCGCCCTGGAGGTTCATGGACGCAACGTCGGCTATGAGCTGGGGGAGTGGAGCAAGTCCATCTTGGAGACCACCTCGGCGCTGTTGCACTTGGCCCATCGGCCTGTAGCGAGCCCTGAGAAGATGTGAGCCGCCCTGGGTTCCACGGAGACCGTTTTTGTAGGTTCCCTGCGTTCATTGCGTGGGTGTGGTTGCCCGGTTTTTCGCAGCGTATAGTTCCTCGGTCTCTTGGGGTGGCCGGTCGCCGAGGGATTCGTGCAGTCGAGCGTTGTTGAACCAGGCGACGTATCTGACGATCGCCATCTCGAGCTGGCTTCTGCTGGTCCAGGTGCGGTCTGTGATGAGCTCGGTCTTGAAGCTGTCGACGAAGCTCTCGGCGGCCGCGTTGTCGTAGGCGTCGCCGACCGTCCCGATCGAGGCGAGCACGTCGTGGTCGTCCAGGAGCTGGGTGTAGTCGAACGACGTGTATTGGCTGCCGGCGTCCGAGTGTGCCACGAGCGAGACGTCTGCTCCGGGGGCTCGCTGATGCAAAGCCATCCTGAGAGCGTCCAAGACGAGATCGGTGCGCATGTGGCTGGCGAACTGCCAGCCGACGATCATCCGGCTGTAGGCGTCGATCACGAAGCTGAAGAACACCAGCCCCTCCCAGCAGCGCAGATACGTGAAGTCCGCGAACCACTTCTCATCCGGCCGGGACGCGGTGAAGTCGCGCTGCACCCTGTCAGGGCTGCGCAGCGCCGCCGGGTCGGGCCTGGTGGTCCGCCACGGCTTGCCCCTGCGCTTGGCGCCCTGGATGCCGTTCTGGCGCATCAGGCGTTCCACGCGGCTGCGGCCGACCTGCTCGCCCTCACGCCGCAGCGCCTTCCACATCCGCCTGGACCCGTAGGCGCAGTAGTTCGCGGCGTGCAACTCTTCGATCACGCCGAGCAGCCGCTCATCCTCGACGGCCCGCGCTGAGCGCTCTCCGGTCGCCCGCTGGTAGTAGGCGGACGCCGACACGCCCAGGGTCCCGCAGATCGGCTCGACCCCGAAGCGCTCGCGATACTCGTCGATGAACGCGCTCACTTCGGACGGTGTGGATCGAGCTCGCCCGCGAAAAACACGCTGGCGGCCTTCAGGATCTCGTTCGCGCGGCGCAGCTGCGCAACCTCACGACGCAAGGATTTGATCTCCTCGCGCTCCTGGCTGCTCAGGACGTCTTTGCGCCGGCCCTCATCTGCTTCGGTCTGCCGGACGTGTTTACGAAGCGTCTCGCTCTCGATGCCGAGGTCCCTCGCGACGTGCGCGATAGGACGCCCAGACTCGAACACCAGACGCGCTCCGCGGTCCAACAACTCCTTTGAATACTTCCTCGCATGTGCCATGAGCCGAGACTTCTCCCTCCGCCAGGCAAAACCCTGGCCTCGAAGTCTCCGTCAAACACAGGATGGCTCAATGCGTCCAACGCCGCTCGGCGAGGTTCGCTTGGCGACCCGCGATATCTCGCGGGCGATTACCGCGTGCGAGAGTGACCAGATGGCGGTGCCCCAGCACCTGAGCGAAGCGATCGGTCGTCTGCTGGTGCTGTTCATGCTCGCCAGCGAGCTCGATGAGCGACACTACGGGTGAGGATGAGTCTCAGCAGCCTCATGTACCACGCACGACGATGGCCGGCGGCTGTGACGATCATCGGGATCGCCACCTTCGCGGCTGGCGCCACCTTCGCCGTGCCTGCCGCGGCCGAGGTTGGCGCGCCCGCTGGGACGGTGCAGCAGGACGGCGCTGACGCGCAGTTCCTCGACTACACGCCGCCGCCCGCCGCCCCCGGCGTGGTCTGCCTAGTCGACTCGGGGGTCGATCTCAATCCCGATACGACCCCGACGCTGGTCGGGAGCTTCGCGCTCTCCTCGGGCACCGACACCCAGGACGAACTCGCGCGCGTCAACCCACCGTTGCCGGGTGGTCACCCGGACGGGCACGGCACCTACATGGACATGATCATGGCCGCGCCTCGCAACGGCTGGGGCATGGTGGGGATCGCGCCCACGAGCGTCCGGGTACTCAACGTCAAGGCGCTCGGCGCCGGCCAGAGCACTTTCCCCTTCGCGGAGTACACGAGCGCCATCCAGTACTGCGAGCAGCAAGCCGCGATGCTCCCGGTCACCGTCATCAACCTGAGCCTCGGGTCAGGCACCCAGCCGGGGCCAAGCGACCTGAGCAACCTCGAAAACCAGGTGGAGCAGCTCGCCAGCACGGCATGAGCGTTGTTGCCGCTGCCGGTAACAACGGTGAAGCGGTCGAGTACCCCGCCGCCACGCGGGGGGTGCTCGCGGTCGGCGCCGCGGATGTCAACCCGGCCAACCTTGACGTGATCTGCTCGTTCTCTAACCGCGGACCGCCGCTCAGCATCCTCGCCCCAGGCTGTGACAGCCAGAGCGAGCCCGAAGGCGGTAGCGGGATCGAAATCGCGTTCTCCGACACCGGCGAACCAGCCTGGGCGCAGGGTACGAGCGAGGCGTCGGCCATCGTCTCGGCGGTCATGGCGAGCATCCGCGCCTACGCCCCCACCCTCACCGCCGCTGAAGCCGAAGGATGCCTGACCTCGAGCGAGGTCAACGGCGGGAACCTCGACGCGGCCGGCGCATTTAGGGCCTGCGGACTCGGCCAAATCGTCAACGAGGGCATGGCTGCCTATGAGGCTGCCAACCCCCCGCCCACCCCGGCGCAGAGTCCATCGCCGTCCTCGCTCGCGATCGTTCCCCCGGCCAGAAAGACCCCGACCGCGGCGCCCAGGATCCTACGCGTCCACTTCGTCAAGCCCGAGCTCACTGTGACCGTCGCCAGTATTCTGAGCGGCCTCAAGCTGCGCGTCGAGGCCCAAATCAAGGGCCGCAACGGTCGATTTGCGACGATCGGGCAGGCCACGAGCACCAGCAAGCGAACGGTCATCTTGCGCGCGTCGCGCTGGGACCGCGTGAGAGCGTTCTTTCTGACACCTGCGGGGCATTCGGCGATCGCCTACCGCTCACGGCTCCCGACCCCACATCCCCACAAGATCGTCCTTGGCCTGCCACCATTCGGGGTGCTCGCAGGAGCGACCCGGCCATGAACGTCCGCGTCTGCATGCTCACCGTGTTCGTCGTGCTCATTTGCGGGGCCGGTTTGCTGCCGGACGTGGCTCACGCCGGCAGCTATCAGGTCGGTGCTTGCGCAGGTACTCCTGGCAACGTCAACCACTCGTGGAGCGAACTCAACACGAACCCCAGCTATCTAGAAACGTCAAGCGATTGCGGCGTGCCGGATGTCACGGGGGGCGGAGACGGCAGCGGCGCGACCTCGGGCCTAGCTGCAGACGACATCCTCGGGCTCAGCACCAATGTGCCGTCGGGAGCCAGGGCAGGCTGGACCTTTCAAGCTCCATCTGGGACAACGATCACCGCGGCGACGTGGGACCGCGATCTCTTCGAGCAGTCTGACGGCTGGACCCCCGAGGTGCTCGACGGCGCCGGAGACGTACTCCCCGGAGAGACATGCCAGTTCGTAGCCGAAAACGGAGGCTGCGAGGTAGACGGCACCGCCACCCACACCAGCCTGGACACGGACGCCCTGACGATCGAGGTGGTCTGCACCCCAGAAGTAGATGACTCTCAGACCTGTGGCAACGGTTTCAGCGAGCACGAGGCACGCGTCGAGCTGAACTCCGCGAGCATCACCATCACCGACAATAACCCCCCTAGCATCACCGCTACCGGCGGTACGCTGTTCGCCGCCGGCTACCAGCACGGCACCTTGAGCGCAACCGTCTCAGGCAGCGACTCTATTGGGGTGCAATACGCCAGGGTCTACATCGACGGACAGCAGGTCGCTCAGCAGAGCTTCGCATGCGACTTCGCCTATACCGTTCCCTGCGCGTCGAGCGCCACCGCCGAACTCGAAGTCGACACCAGCAAGCTCACCGATGGCCCGCACGAGGCACAGGTCTCACTCGTCGACGCGGCCGGAAACGAGACGATGAGCAGCCCCCAGACGCTGATGGTCGCGAACAACCCTCCACCGCCTCCGACGGCCGGCCAGGTCCAGGAACATCCAAGCGGCTGGACCTCCCAGCCGGCCACCCTGATCTGGACGAACCCAGACGTCGGACAGGGCCCCCCGGTCAACACCGTCTACTGGACGGTTTGCCGCGGAACCGACCTGGGAGGCGTCCCGGCCGCAGGATGCGATGGCACCCATACCCAGGTCAGTCCGCTGAGACTCGTTGACCTTCGACCCAACCCAGGACCCGGCGTTTGAAGCCCAACCGATCTCCGCGTACACCGCGTTCGTGTGGCTCGGCGACGCGGCTGGCAACTCAAGTGTCGCCAACGCGTTGGCGATCCACTTCGGCTACGACGACACTGCCCCAGGACCCCCGGAGTCGATCACTACCTCGCCCACAGTCGGCCCCGGGCCATTCGAAATCACCGTGGGTCCTTCACCCGATGTCGCTCCGATCACCGGCGTGGAATGGACGGCTTGTGATAGCTCTGGCTCCTGCTTGCCCACCCAGAGCAGCCCGGGCCTGACGTTCGCGTTCGATCCAGCGCACACCAGCGCGTTTCAAGGGGAGCCAGATGGCACCTACACGATCCGCGTCTGGCTGGTCGACGCGGCAGGCAATAGCAACCCCGGCTCTTTCGCCACTACCACCGTGACGACCGCTCCGGCCTCGGCCTCATCTAACGCGACGACCACCAGCGGCTCGTTCAGCGACACGGGAACAGACACGTCGTCGAGCTCGGGCACTTCCGGGTCCTCGGGTACCTCTCCAGGGCAGTCAAGCCCCCAGCTGCACATCACAGGCGTCGCCGAACAGGGACGCCGGGTGCTGATCCGCGGCACCGTCGCGCGCAAGCTACACGGCTACGTCGTGGTAATCGAGACCTATATCGACCACGGACGCAGGCAGACCGTGCGCAAGACCGCGAAGATCGCCGCTGGCCGCTGGACGATTGTGCTTGTGCTGCCCATTGACGCTCAACCCCAGAGCACGACGGTCGTGGTTCATCCCATCCGGGGCCGGTGGCGCCGTCAGTCCGTGACGCGTCACACGCCGCGCCGCGCACGCCACAAAAAGAAGGCTGCCACCGTGCGACCCCGCGCGATATAGAGCGCCAGGAACGGCTGGCGAGCGCTGCTCAGCCGTCATCCTCGCCCGAGGACCCAAGGCGACGCGTTCCTATCCAAACGTGACCATC
Source organism: uncultured Solirubrobacterales bacterium (assembly GCA_963821775.1). Lineage (GTDB taxonomy): Bacteria > Actinomycetota > Thermoleophilia > Solirubrobacterales > Solirubrobacteraceae > Palsa-744. The sequence goes on from CAWGFB010000004.1 coordinate 1,140,047, forward strand.
ACGACTAATGTCGTTCCGGTGTGGCGATCGGTCAAGTGCCCCTGAGGCGATTCGGCGGAGAAATTACCTGAAGGCAAAGGCCGTCGGTCTGCAAATTCCAGATAACGCCCAACGTTGATTGTTGGAGCGCTAGGCCCGCGTGAGAGGCGGGAAGGCCATAGAAGGCACGCTACCCGTGCGCTAAGGAGAACCACATCATGTTTATCCTCCGCCGAGCCAGGACCCTTCAGACGCTCTTGATTGCCGCTGCAGTTGCGCTCTGCTCACTGGCAGCCCTCACTACGATTGCGTCGGCCGACGAGTTCCATGTCTTCTCCTGCGAGGACCCCTACACCGGCCAAGGCGCCCCGACCGACGACTGGACCTATAACCAGGGGACCAACGGCTATGGGGACGGCGCCGGCTCGAGCTGCGGGGGCGGTGGCGGGGCGATCAGCGCCTGGCTCGACGGCGGTGTGACTCACGGACTCAGCGAAGGCGCCTATGCCACGTTCAACGCGCCCGGGGGCATGACGATCAACTCCTTCGGCCTGTGGCGCTACGAAGCAGTCGGGCCCTACGAGCCCTTCGCCGCCCCGGTCACGAACATCGCCTATAACCCCGGCAACGTCTCCCTTGGGGGCCTCTGCGCACAGTCGCTGGGCTGCGCGACCCGCGGCACCTACCTCGGCCGGCTGGCTGGGGAAAACTATGTCGGCGCCGGCGGTCTGACCGGCGTTACCCAGATTCAGACGAGCGCGGTCTGCGGTGGCGGGGCTGGTACTCCCTATGTGTGCCCGACCTCCAACGCCGAGAACGGAAACAGCGCTGAGGTCGACGTCTACGCCGCCGACATCGTTCTCAACGACACGAGCGTTCCGACGGTCTCAAACGTCACTGGCCCACTCGTAGCGGGCGGGACCCTCTCGGGCACCCAATCGGTCTCTTTCAACGCGTCCGACTCCGGGCCTGGGATCTACAGCGCCACCATTACGGTCGATGGCTCCACCGCATCGCAGGGGATCCTCGATACCAACGGCGGCGCCTGCCAATCGCTCAACGTCACGAGCGATGGCCTGCGCTCCTTCAACCACCCCCAGCCGTGTAAGCCTGCGCTGACCGCGACCATGAACCTCAATACCACCGGGCTCTCGGCCGGCACCCACAACGTCATCATCACCGTCGATGACGCCTCGGGGAACGCGACGACGGCCTGGGACGGGACCATCACAACGAACAACCCACCGGCCGAGACGAGCGCGCCAGCGCTGCACGACACGAGCCGCGCGTCGGGTGCCCCCGAGCCCGGGGACGTCCTGCAGATCAACCCAGGGACATGGAGCCCGTCGAACACCACCTTGTCCTATATCTGGCAGTCCTGTCAAGGAGACGGGTCGAATTGCCACAGCCTCCCCGGCCAGAGCGCAGCGGAGTATACCATCCAATCCGCCGATGCCGGCCACGTCCTGATCGGGATCGTCGACGCGAGGAGTAACACAGGCAGCCGCGAAGTCCAGGCCGGAGTCACCCCCGACATCGAAGCCTCCCCCTCCTCGACGGGCTCCTCGCCCGCCGGTGGAGGCATCACCGGCGCGCAACCGGGCAACGGCGGGAGCGGCGTGGTCGTCAACCTCAGCGTCGGATCGGGCACGCCGGTTGCGCATATCGCTAACGGCACGCCGTGCTCGGGCGCGCAGTTCTCGCTGACAGTCAACGGCAAAACCAAACCCTCCCCCATCCGCTTCGGGCGCGACGCGACGGTCAAGGGACTGCTGCACTGCGGTCTCGACACCGGTGCCCAACGCCAAGGTGCTCTTCTCGGGCAGCGGGCTCAGCGGGAGCGTTCAGACCAGCGCACAAGGGACATTCATCTACAGCGTCCCTCCCGGCCCTGGCCGCGTACTCACCTTCACCTACACCGCCTATAGCGACGACAGCACCCCTGCTGCGACCGGCCGCGCGACGATCCCCATCTACCCCATCATAAAGCTAGCCGTCGGGCCGCAACTCACCCACAACGACGGCACCATCACCTGGCGCGGAAGGATCAGCGGCGGACCCTATCCCGCCAACGGCGTGACGCTGCTCATCCAGGTGTTCGAGGGCGACCGCTGGCAGACCTTCGACCAGATCACGACATCGACCGGGCGCTTCGCCTACCGCTACACGTTCCGGCGCACCAACCATCCCATCACCTACACCTTTAGAGTCGCCCTACCCGCCAGCGGCTCCGCCGGATACTCCTACGCACCAAGAGGCAGTAACACCGTGCGGGTTCACGTAGCGTAAAGGGACCGACCATGTCGGTGGTTGCGAATCATGTTGCGCGTCACGTCCAAGTCGTGGGGAGCCCAGGCCGTCCGCGTCATCGGGCCGGCGAGTCGGCGGGCTCGGTATCCGCGCCGAGCAGGATCGCGCACGAGGGGGGGACCCCAACCCGGCTTTCGGGCGAGTAGGGGGTGATGAGTGCCGAGCACCCGATCCAGCCCCGCCGATCCGCCGGGGCCGATCTCGCGCGCTCGCGGATCTGGTCGGCTGACCTCGACGAGGTCGACAGGCGTCGCCTGCTGGGCACGATCGCGGCGGAGCCCGAGGTTGCCGCAGATTTGCGGGATCTTCTTGAGGAGCTGCCGGTACGTAACCGCCGCCGGCTGGTGCGGCACTTCGCTCGCCGCTTGGCGAGCAACCCGCACAGCCGCGACGCGGTGCTTCCCGCGTTGGACGATCTGCTCGGGGAGCTCACGCTCGAGGCTTCCGAGCGCCATCTCAGCGCCATCTCAGCGGACAGCTAGCCGCGTATGTCCCTGAATCCTACAACCGACTTTGAGCGATATCGCGGGCCGGCGTCCAAGCGCTTCATCGCGATGGCACGGGCGAAGGGCCAGCACTCCTTCCACGATCTCGATGAGCTGGCCCAGGACTTCTACGCTCAATTCTGGGCTGACTGGCTTGAGCACCCCAAGGAGGACTTCGACGGCCTGCCGGTGCCCTACATCGCGGGGGCCATGCTCAACAAGATGCGCGACCTCAGCCGCCGCGGTCGCAGCGTGCGCTCGCCCGAGCTCGTCCAAGGCGAAAGCGAGGAGATCCTCGCCACGGTTGCCTCGGAGGACGTCTCGCCGGTCGAGCAGCTCGTGCTTGAAGAGGAGATGTGGCTGGTCAACGAGGTCATTCAGAGCCTCCCGGTTCGCTTGCAGATCGTCTTCAAGGCGGTGTTCTCGCGCGACACCAAGAAGAAGGGCTCACCGCTCGCGGGCTACAAGCTCGCCGCCCAGCAACTGGGTGTGAGCGAGTCGCGCGCCAAGAAGCTCTCGCTTGAGGCCAATAGGCGCATCCGTCTCGCGATCGAGCGCATCGAGGCGGGGGAATGGTGTGATCGCTGGGCCGAGTCGATCGAGCTTGTGGCGAGCGGCTCTGCAGCGACCCCAGAGTTCCTCGCTCACGCCGATCACTGTGTGATGTGCCGACTCGGGGTCGCTCATCTACGTCGCCAAGCGGCGATCCTTCCGTTGCCGCTGATACCGGTCGCCGAGCATGTCGGTGCACTGACCCGCGTATGGCATCAGGCGCGAACGGTCTACGTCAACACACGCCAGCAGCTGATGGCCCTGTTCGGGCGCCACGCAGCTCCAGCGAGTGAGGCGGCAGGCGGGATCGTGGGCGGCGGCAGCGCCGCAGGAGTCGCTGGGGCGGGTGTCTTGAAGGTCGGGGCGTTGTGCCTGGCAGGCGCGATGGTCGCCGGCGGCGCTGCGAGCGTGTGCCTGAAGACCTTGGGTGTGCCGACGCCGATCATCAACGCCGTCGCATCGGACCATCCACGCCACGTGCATGCAAAGACCCACCCGAATGCAACAACGGACACGCAGGCCATGACCGCGGTGGCCATCCCGCCGCCGACGATCACCACGCTTGCGCCGGCATCCTCGACCTCCACGCACAACCACGCCCTCATTGAGCGCCATCAGCAGTCGACCGCTACCCACGCGGCGATCGAGACCCAGCAGGAGTTCAACCCCGATGCCCCCGGCGCCGGATCGGGCACGCCGATCAATGAATCGAGCGTCCCCCACGGTTCGACGACAGCCACGGCCCGAGTTGCATCCACTGTTTCGAGTCTTTCGGCCGAGCCTCAGGCTCAGCCACCACGTCACCACAGCCAGGGTGGGGGCACCATCCAGAGCGGGCAAAGTGACGAATTCGGTCCCTAGCGGGACTTCCAGGCGCGTCGACGCTGCGCCGGCGGCCTTCGAGCGGGCATGGAGAGTTGCCGATATAGGGGGGGACCCGAACTCGTTGATCTGGCGAGTAGGTGGTATGAGCACTTCGCCTGCAACCACCCGCCGCCTTCGGGATTCGGCTGAATCCTCCCCCGTACCAGCTCGAATAGCCGCCGGGCTGCGAGATCAACGGGTCCAGCGACCGCAAACCCCGTACGACTGTGATGCTGGCACGGTTGCGGGCGGCCAGCGTTCGACGGTCAGTGAGCGCTTTCTGCTCGCGCGCGCCCAGCGTGGCGACCGTGTGGCCGAGAGTTTGATGATCGAACGTTATGAGTGGCTTGTACGTCAAGTCGCGAGCGCCTTCTTCCTTCCCAACGGCGAGGCAAGCGACGTCGCCCAGGCCGCGCGGATCGGCCTCCATGATGCGATCCACTGCTGGGATCCCGCCCGGGGCGTTCAGTTCCGCCACTTCGCCAAGATGGTAATACGCCGCGAGATCATGATGCTCGTCAGCGCCAGCCGTACGCACAACCAGACCTTTGTCAACACCGCCGTCTCCCTTGAAGGAACAACCTCGCATCAACACAACGAGCGTCAGCTGTCCTTGGCTGATGTGCTTGCCGCCCCTGTGCGCGACGCCAACGACCCGGTGGAGATTGCCCTTGGTCGTGAGCGGCTTAGCCTGATCGTGAGCGGTCTGCCTGCTCTCTCCAGGCACGAGCGCGGGGCGTTGGCCATGACTCTCAACGGACAAAGCCAACGAGAAATCTCACGTAAACTCGCATCCAACCCAAAGAGCATCAACAACGCGCTGCAGCGTGCACGCCGTAAGTTGCGGGTCGGCCTGGCAACCTCATAGCCGGCAAGGCAAGCACAGGCAAGGCGCACGAGCGTCGCGCATCAATTGATCCAGTCTTGTACCCAAGTATGGCCGAGTTCGAGCCGCCGCCAACACGCGTTGAGGTCTCCACGCTCGACTGCACCGATTCGCCGCGCCGCTGGAGCCGCGAGCAGCGGGTGACACTTGCCCGTCAGTTGCGCGGCTCGATCAGCACGAGAGAAATCGCACGCCGCCTCGAAGTCGCACCCGGGACGGTCCGCGACTACATGGTCGACCCCACCGGACAGCGTGCCCGAGCACGCCGGCAGCGACGCCCACGTGGACGCTGCCAGGGGTGCGGGTGTGCGACTGGCCCTAACCGCGGCGATCGCCGCTTCACCTGGTGTCCGCGATGCGTGTCCCAGGGGCGAGCTGACTGGCGTCGTGAGGGGGTGATCGAGGCCTACCTGGACTGGTGGGCACGCTTCGGAGTGGAGCCGAGCAGCACTGACTGGAATCACACCCACGCCAGTCGTCGTGGCGGGACAGCCCTTCTGCGCTTTCACTCGCGACGTTGGCCAACACTGACGGTCGTCAACCGTTTGATTGGACCGTGGGCACGTCTGGTCGCCGAGGTCCGCGCCGACGTCGGCTTCCGCGGCCCGGATCTGGATGGCACACCAGCGCCATCAGAAGAGTTGACCGCGACGCCTTGACGCGTCGGCGCACTCACTGACAAGTGAATCGCGGGGGACCCCAACTCCCCAAAGCTGCGAGTAGGGAATGTGGCGGCCAACGTCGCCGCCAAGTCCAACCAGGGATCTAACTCTATGAGCGGCACAAGAATGATCTTTCGCCTGTCCGATGAGGATGAGGGCCTCGACGGCGCCGTCGCTCTGCTCGACGCCGATCTGCCCGGAGGCTCCTCGGAGAGCGACACCGGGGCACTGCCGGACCCGTCAGCTTCGAGCGTCGACGCCGTGGATCTCTCTGAAGGGTGCCATCACCTCGAGGCTGAGCCGGATCCTGTGGTGGCGTTCGATGAGCGGTCTGAGGCGCCGTTTGGTGACCTCGAAGGCGCAAGGCCAGGACGGTCGCAGGGGAGAGCCTCGGTCGCCTACCTGGGTATGCGCGGTCGTGGCCGTCGTTCTGGCGAGCTTCGCCGCTCCCGGCGGGTCCTCGCGCTCGGTGCTCTTGGTGCGCTTGTGGTGCTCATGGTCGTGATCTTCGTACATCCCAATCGCTCCGCCTCGAGCGTTTCGTGGCGGGTGCCAACAAGCGCCCAGGGTGCGGCGCTCGCGCGCAGCAATCGAGTCGCTGGCCCCCCGGGCGCCCCGAATCTCGTGCGTCCGGGTGCCCGGCATCGAGAGCGCAGGCTCCCTACAGCCCGGGTTGCCCGTCGCAAGATGCCTACCCCAGTCAGACCGAGCAACCCATCGATCGTCGTAGGGCAGCCAGTGCCGCAAATAACAGCGGTGTCCGACGCGCCCACCCCCACCCCCAACCCCCCCGAACCGGCTCGGGAGGCACCTCCAAGCGTGCCCACGTCTACCCAGTCCTCGTCACAGGGCTACGCCGAGTTCAGCTTCGAACGATGAGCGTGCGCGTGGACGTCACCCAACACCCTCTGTACCGCGCCCGTCTCGCTGGTGGGGCTCCGCGGCTGGCCCTGTACGTGCTTGTCGGCATGCTCTCGCTGGCCGGGTTGGGTTCGATCGCGCGTGGCCACAGGACGATCAACGAGAGGTTCATATCGACCGGGAGCACGATCGACCTCGCGGTCGCGGAGTACGCGACCGAGTTCGTCCGCGCGTATCTGACCTACAACGCTCAGATCCCCGAAGCTCACACCCAGGCACTCAGTCGCTTCAGCAACAACACGATCACCGGCGAAGCTGGCATGAGCCCCCAGGGCTCCCAAACGGTGCTCTGGGCCGAACCCGTCCAGGAGCAGCGTCCGCCAAGCGGGGGGGAGATCGTAACGGTAGCCGCGCAGACGAGTACCGCCTCGGCGCCCCAGTACATCGCTGTTGCAGTCGAACGGAGCCCGAGCGGCGCGTTGGCCATCGCCAACTACCCCTCTTTCGTCGGGCCACCAGCAATCGACCAGGAATACAGCACTCCCGACCAGGCAGCGGTGAGCGCTGCCGGCCTGACAGCGATGGTGACCCGGGTCGTCACCAACTACCTCAGTGACAACAGCCAGAACCTGCAGGCCGACCTCACTCCCGATGCCCAAGTCACTCTTCCGACAGTGGCTCTTACCGTGCAACGTGTCACCAGTGTGACGTGGGCGCAACCGGACGACGCGGTGGAGGTCCAGCTCACCGCGGAGGATCCGGCACACAGCATTTTCTCCCTTGCTTACTTGATTGGCGTCACCCAGCGGGAGCGCTGGTATGCGACGTCGATCGAGGTCAATCCAGCGTCCACCTAGAAAGAGGACATCCTTATGTCGAAACATTTCGCTATCACTCAGAATCCGTGGTCCCGCCGCGGTGGTCTCGCTCATGCTGGCCTCCTTGTGCTGGTTCTGAGCGTGTTCTTGGTCTTGGCCGTCAGCGAGCCGGCGCAGGCCGCCGTGGGAACCCAGGCATTGCAGGAAGGCGGTACCAATGTAGGTAACGCGCTCCTCGCTTGGGGCAAGGCATTGCTGTTCGCGGTCGCGGCCATCATGGGGATCGGCGCGCTGGTCAAGCGCAGCGTGGGCGAGGGGGTCACGATCCTGATCATCGTGCTGATTTTGGGTGCGTTCCTCTACGACCAGGCCGACACGGAGGCTGTCATCCGTAACGTGTGGGGCGCAATCGGCGGTTGAGTAAGCGCGCGGTGGAGGATCATCCCGAGGTGGCTCTGATGTCCTCAGACGATCACGGCCGTGTACCGATCCGCTCCTACCGGGTCGTGTTTCGCCTGGAGCGGCGGATCTTTCAGGTCGACCGCTTCCGGCTGCCGTTCCCCTACGGCGTCGAGGTCAGGGCACTGCTGTACGCCCTCGCGGTCTATGCCGCGGTGTTCGTGGCAAGCGGCCTCCCGGTGACCGGCACGCTTCTGGGACTCTTCCCGGCACCCGTTCACTGGGGACTGGCCCCGCTCGGTGTCGTCTTCGCAATGGTCAAGCTGAGGATCGATGGTCGGCCGCCGCACCGCGTACTCGCCTCGGCGATCCGGTGGGCTGCCGCCCAAGCAGCTGGCTGGGCTGCGTCCTTGCCCAGCGGTCGGCTTCACCTTCACTCCGATGCGCAACTTGTGGATGTGCCCGGACTGGCGAGCGGAGCGCTACCGCAAGGCCGTCATCACCGGGCCAGCGAAGGTCACACTTCGCTACCCGGCGACGGTCGAGGTAAGAAGCGCTCTGCGCCAGCGCCTGCGTCGCCATGCACGAGCAGACGATCCCCAGGCGGTCGCCGCCCGGCGGCTGATTGATCAGCGCGGACAGCGGGACGCCGATGTTCGTCGGCAAGACGATCCGCATTCCGGTGGGCGGAGAGGTGGTGATTCCGGTGAAGGCGCCGGCCCCGCCGATCATCTATGCCCACGAGAACATCCTGTTCGCGGGGGCGCGCGATCCGTGGGCGCTCTACAAGCTCACGGCCCGAGTCCTATCCGGGGCTTCCGGTCGTCGGGCAAGCATCAGGTCAAGGAGTGCACTCGAGGCGTTTGCTTACCGCATTGAGGCGGACTTTCAGGTCATGCGGGTGAGCCGCTCGTGGTCGCTTGGGGATTACATGGAGGGCGCGCTCAGCACGATGAGCCGCACGGCTGGGGCACCCCGAGCTGTTCGAGCCCTACCTGCAGCGCCATCGGCGTGTGTTGGCTGGGCGCAACCTCACGCGACCGGAGATTTTTCTCGCTGTCCGGTTGCGCGACGCCGCGCGCGACCCATGGCGATGGTCAATCACAGCCTCTCGCGAACTGGAGGGCTCAAAGAGATCATTGGCTCGCTACGCGACCAGCTCGGGTTCAGCGATCCACGTGGAATGAGCCGGCGCTGACCTGGAGAAGATCGTCGGCCCGCGAGCGTAAGGCGTATGAGCGCGACGCTGAGCTATCTGGACTGTGATCGGGCGAGGACGTCGGAGCTGCAATGGTTGATTCGCCGCGGCTACAGCCGCGGGTCTCGGAGAGCCGCGCCTTGATCCGCAGTGGCGTCCGAGCGCGATCAGCTTCCACGACCAGGGGGGCATTCAGCGCTACCGGCCGCTCGAGGGCGACCTCATGCGGCTGCACGACTGTCGCGTGCATATCAATTCGCGCTCGCTGGTCATCGACTCGGAGCTCGGCCGCTCCCACCAGGCGGTGCTCGTCGTCGGCGCGCTGCCCGAGCAAAGCGTTTTCCCCGGCCACGAGTCGGAGCTCCTGTTCTCGCCGTTTGAGAGCGCTCGACTTTCCAGTCGACGTCAACTTCCACGCCGAGTTCCTCACCAACCCTGCCGCTATCGCGCTGGCCCGCAAGCGCAAGGTTGACGCCGACAACATCTATGACGAGGAGGCGCTTGGTAACCACGGCCCCTCCGCGGATGCCTCCGAGCGTCCGGCGGCGGCCCGCGAACTCGAGGCGCGCCTGACCGGCACCGACCGGCCGCCGCTCCTGCAGTCCACGATCTCCCTCGCTATCGGGGCCGTCTCGGTGCGGGAGCTTGAGGCGCGCATCGAGCGCGTGCGCTCGGAGTTCGGGCGCATCGAGCTCCACCGGCCGCTCGGGGAGCAGCATCGGCTGTTCCTCTCGATGTTCCCGGCCCAGCCGGCCCCGATCGCGGACTACCGCGAGCACCTGTTGATCGAGCAGTTCGGGGCGATGGTGCCCACCGCCTGCAACTGGGCGGGCTCTGAGGTCGGGCCCTACATCGGCCACACGCTCACCGGCTCGATGCAGCCGATCCTCTTCGATCTCGCTGAAGCCTCACAGCAGTCGCGGCCTCCGACGATCCTCAAGGCGGGCACCCTTGGCTCAGGCAAGACCATCGGGCTCGAGAACTTCTACTACCAGGCGTTCATGGCGGGCAGCCGGATCGTCGACATCGACCCCAAGGGCGATCACCATCTCGACCGCCTACCAGGTATCGAGGGCCATCTCGAGCAGATCGAACTCTCAGCCTCTGACCGCTGGCGAGGGCTGCTCGATCCGCTGCGCATCGGAGCACCGGAGATCATCTTTGACTTGGCGGTCAGCTTCCTGGTCGACCTGCTGCCAAGCCCCCGCGACGAGTGGATCATCGCAATCCAGGAGGCAACCAAGCAAATCGCCGACCGCATGATCGCCGGCGGGCCGCGCGGAACCTGCTCGGAGGTCTTGGAGACACTGCGGGCGGGCGACGAGCACGCCCAGGGCGCCGCCCGAGCGCTCACGGTTCATGCCGACTCCGGTCTGGCGCAGCTCGGCTTCGCCCATCCGAGCAACCCGCTGCCGCCGATCGGTCGCGCCCAGGTAACGACCCTGCGGATCAGGAACCTGCCGCGCCCCGAGCCAGGCGTCACCCGAGCCGAGTACTCGACTCAGGAGAAGCTGGGGGTGGCGATTCTGCGCCTTGTCGCGATGTACGCGATGACGCTCGCGGGCGGCGAGCGCAAGGTGCACAAGGTCCTCGGCTTCGACGAGGCGTGGTTCCTACTGCAAAAAAACAGCGTAGGGCGCACTCTGATCGAGCAGCTCAGCCGCTGGGGGCGGGCGGAGAACGCGACCCCGATCCTGCGTCACCCACCTGATCGCCGACGCAGCCGAGATCGACAACCTGATCGGCTCGCGCTTCGTGTACGGCTTTGAGTCCGAGGAAGAGGCCCGCAAGGCGCTGCGTCTGCTGCGCCTGGACGACCGCGACGAGCAGATGGTCCAGCGGCTCCTGAACTTCCGCAAGGGCCGCTGCCTCTTTCGCGACAACGAGGGGCGCGTCGTGTGCATGCAGATCGACCTAGCCGATCCAGTGCTGCTGGCTGCAGCTGGACACGACGCCATCACGTCAGGGCGACAGCGACAACGGTGCCCCGCAGACCCATCCGACCAACGAGGTGAACGCGGCCAGTGCGCCCACGAGCTTAACCATATCGTACAGTTCACCAATCCCGACGCTGCTGCTGTCGTTGGTGGTAATCGCGCTCGCGCTGGTGGGAGCTAGTGAAGTTTCGGCCGCCCAGAACGTCTCTTACAAGGACGGCCAGATCCCTCCCGCAGAGCACTCCTTCGCCACTGGGCGCGCAGCCAGGGGTGGCTTGCCGAGCATCGGGCCGGCCACGACGGCTCCCACTCCCACCCCGGTCACGCCCGGTATGGGGGCTGGGTCAGCGATGGCACCCGCCGCAGGCTCCTATATCGCTTCGTCGGGGAGCCCCGACTATCTGAGTGGCCTTGGGCTGACAAGCCCGTTCTGTGGCGGGGGCGGCCTGAGTGCGACTCAGGTGCAGTAACTGTTCGCACACCGGGTCGCCGTGGAGCCCTTATCCGGTGGGTAACTACGGGCTTGATATCAACACTGGCGGCGGTGGTGGGATTCTCTCGATCAACGTCACTGGGTTTGTCACTGGGCTGCTGCAGGAGGTCGCTAACGGCCTGTGGATGTTCGGGCTCTATGTGCTCAAGGCGGTTATCACGCTGATCGAGCTGGCGTTTGGCCTGAATCTCTTTAGCAATAACCAGGCTCTCACCGGTATCTCTGGGGCGCTCAGCAACTTCTACGACAAGTTTGACGTCCCGTGGTTCGGGGCGATTCTGGCTGGCGATCGGCGTGTGGGGTATCTGGACTGGGTTGGTTCAGCGCAAGCACAGCTACACGATCGGTGCGACGCTTGGATCGGTGCTGATGATCGTGCTGGCGATGTGGATAATCGCCAAGCCAGCTGACACGGTCGGCGCTGTCTATCAAGTCGCCAACGAAGCCTCGCTGGATCTCATCGCCGCACCCTCGCAAGGCACAGTCGCCGATCCGCAGGGCTCCTTTGCTACTGCGATGAGCTCGCTGTGGAGCCAGATGGTGCGTGGACCGTGGTGCGCCCTGAACTTCACCTCAATGAGCTTCTGCGAAGGCGCTCCTGAACAGCAGGCTGTCCAGGAGGCAGCCAAGGACGCCTATCGAGACAACAGTATTCTGCTGGCGGATCTCGCTGTCGCGCTCTCGTCCTCGGGCGGCAACTGCGCCGCCGTTCCCAGCAGCGAGAGGCGGTGCATCCAGCGCTATGTCGAAACGCACCAGCCCTACGGTCCGCCGGCGACGCGGGCTGACCTCTATCTGCGCTACAGCCCGGGAAGCCAGCCCCGCAGCGACCTGTGGACCTACTACCACGGAACCGAAGACAGCCACATCCTGCTCTTTGATGTCGGCGGCGGGCACGCCGGCAAGAACCCTGCCGCCGTCGCGATCCAAGGCACCGAAGGCTGGATCACCCGTATAGGGCTCCTTCTGCTGCTCGGGCTAGGGCTTGTCGGTGCACTGCTGACGCTGACGTGGATCGCTGTGCGGCTGCTGCTGCAGACCTGCATGGGCGTGCTGTTGCTGATGCTCACCCCGATAGTGCTCGTGTTCCCCGCGTTTGGAGAGACCGGCCGCTCGATGTTCGGCAAGTGGGCAAAGTCGCTCCTGGGCGCGATGATCGGCAAGGCGTTCTATGCCGCGATGTTGGCCGCGGCGGTCACTGGCTCTTCGGCGATCGCGTTGTTGGCTGGCCGGGGCGCCAGTTTCGGGACGTCCTTCTTGCTGCTGGCGGCGTTCTGGTGGGCGATCTTCTTGAAGCGCAACGAGGTCCTCGCGCTCGTGCAGGCCGGGCCGCGTAACGCGCTCGCTGACCCCGAGCGCGGGCACGTGGCTGCCCGGGCGCTCGCGGGCTACGGGGCGATGCAGGTAGCGCGCTATGGCATCCGTCAGCACGCCGAGGGGCGCAGCAGTCGCCGCCAGCAGGACGAGCTCTCCCAGCGAGCCGAGCGTCAAGGGGTACGCGAAGCCGCCTACGAGGAGCTCTCGGCCCTCGAGCAGGGCAAGGCGCTCAACGAGCTCGCTCCAGCCAAGCGCGACCTGGCTGAGCGCGACGGGCTTCAGCGCAGCGCCAAGGACAACCAGAAGGCGCTCACCGAGCTCGAAAGCGGCGCTCGTGCACGCCAGGAGCAGCGCCGGCTCTCAGGCCAGCCCGAGGGTGAGCTCTACACGGCCAAGGAGCGCCAGAAGCGCAGGGAGCTGGTCGCTAAGCAGCGAGGCATCGAAGCGCACTTGGCTGAGAACGGCGCGCGCTATGCGCGTGCCGAGCAGGCGCTTAGGCCTGAGGAGCGCCAGGCGCTCGGGGAGCCACCGGTCGATCGCGGTGAGCTCGACCGTCGCATCGAGCGGCGCCGGCACGGCGAGCGTAACCCGACAAGCGAGCAGAACCTGCGCTCTTACGCCGGGATCACCCGCGCCCAGTACGACCGCAGCTCGCCGGCCGAGCAGGCCGAGCTGCAACGCTCTATCTCCACCCAGATGGCGCGCGAGGACGCGTTGCTCGGGGCGGTGCCTTCACCCGAGCGCGGCGGCATCGAGCATGCGCCCACTGGGCCGCACGAGGCGGCCGCCCGCGAGGCGCTCTCCCAGGAGAGCGTCGCCGAGCACCGTCAGCTCGCCGCGGGGCAGATGGAGGAGCGCTTGCGTGACCGCGAGCGCGATCGCGGCCTGACCGCAGGCGTGATGAGACGCCGCGCGGGTAGACGCAAACGCGCGAAGCAGCTGGCGCGTAACGAAACCCGCCAGCAGGGGTGGGCCGAGCTGGACGCGCGTGCCGCCGCGCGCGCGGACGAACGCCTTGACGCCACGCGCCGCCGCGGTCGGGGGCGACCATGAGCAGCCGCCAGCAGGGTCGCCGTCCTGGCCACCAGCGCACACGAATCGCGGTCGCGGCCGCCGCTGTGCTGCCACTCGCCGTGTCGTTCGCCTTCCTGCTCGCCGACCGGCAGCCTCACGCGCAACCGCGGGTAACCAACCCTGGTGCGGTGACGAGCCTCGGTGGGCTGGCGGCACAGATTCAAGCGGGCATCGCCGCGCAGCGCGAGCAGTCGATCGCGCGGGAGTGGCAGGTCGAGCACCACGAAGTGCCCGACCCTGACGAGGCGCCGCCCCCGTCCGAGGTTCCGGCGATCGAGAGCGCCAGCCGGGTGCTCAAGCGCTGGCTGTTTGGCTACCTGCCCTACGAGGTTGACCAGCTCGGCGTGGCTGGCCGCCGCGACCTGGTCGCGACCAGCACTGGCGCGCTGGCGCGCTCGCTGCTCGCGCACCCGCCGCTGATCCCGCCCACCCAGCAGCACAGACCACCTGAAGGAAGGTTTCTTGACCTGCTTACGACCATCGCGGCGGGAGGACGCCAAGCCCGGGCGTACATTGAGGTCGCCTACGGCCTGGAGCGCGTCGGCTTTCAACTGACCCTGACACGACGAGGCACGCACGGATGGCTGGTGGCCGCGTTCAACGTCTAGCGCGCTTCGCGCGTCAGGTGAAGGACGGCGACCTCGCTGGCGCCGCGTTCGAGCTCGCGAAAACCGCGCTGCTGGTCAAGATCGGCCTGCCGCTGCTCGCGCTGTGCGCGACCTTGCTGATCATCGTCGTGGTAATCGTCGGCGCGCTCGCGAAGGTCGGGTCGGCCGCCGCACAGGCGTGCGGCGGCGCCCAGCCGGCCGTTTCGCTAGACACCTCGGGTGCGGGCCCGGTCGGCGCGCCGGCCCCCGCCGCCGACCGGCCGCTGTTCAAGGCCGCCGCGGTGCAGTTCGGGCTGGGTCTGCAAGGACCGTCGATCCTCGCGGGGATCAACGAGGTCGAGACGACTTTCGGCACCTCGGATCTACCCGGCGTCCATGCGGGCGCCAACTACGCCGGCGCGGAGGGGCCGATGCAGTTCGAGCCCGCCACTTGGGCCCGCTACGGACTGCTCGCGCCTGGCGGCGCCAGCCCCGCCAGCCCCTATGACGAGACAGACGCGGTCTGGAGCGCCGCCAACCTGCTGCACGCGAACGGTGCGCCCGGCGACTGGCAGGCGGCGATCTTCGCCTACAACCATGCCGGCTGGTACGTCGACGAGGTCCTCTACGACGCGGCCGCCATGTTCCAGGCCGGCGAGGCGGGCGCCGCGCCGGCGTCGAGCACCAGCGGCAGCCAGGCCCCGATGCCCGCCGACTCGATCGAAGTCGCCGAGCAGTGCGCGGCAGCGGAGGGCGTGCCATCCGAGCTCACACCGGGGCCGACCGCGCAGATCCTCCCCGGGGGCGCCGCGGCCGCACCACAGGACGCGCCAGCGGCCGTCAAGCTCGCCATCGCCGCCGGCAACGAGCTGATCGACAAGCCGTACCGCTACGGCGGCGGGCATGGCCAGCCGCTGAGCACGATCGCATCAGCGTATGACTGCTCGAGCTCCACCAGCTTCGTGCTCCACGGCGCGGGGGTGTTCAGCTCTTGGCCCGAGGACTCCAGCGAGCTTGAGGGATACGGCACTCCTGGTCCAGGCAAGTGGATCACGGTCTACGCCAACTCCGGGCACACGTTCATCGCCGTCGCCGGAATAGTCCTCGACACGGCCTGGTACGCGCCGCTACAGCCAACGACACCGAGTAGCGGCCCGCGCTGGCAACCCGCATCAATCATCGCCCCACAGTACGCAGACGACCCCTACGGCAGCTTCGTGCAACGCCACCCCGCCGGACTCTGACGCGATGATCCGCACCTTCATCAAGTTCGCGCTCAGCCTGGCGCTCCTCGGCGGCGTCGTGATGGGAATCGCCATCTACATGCTGGCCGGTGTGGTAGCTCACGAGGTACGCAGCGAGATCAGCGCCGTCACCGGGAACTCGATCGTGCCCGCTGCTGCTGCAGCCGAGCGTATCCATGCCCCCAACCAGCGACGTGCGGCGAACATGCACGTCTCTACAGCGACGGCGACCGCTAGGCAGCGACCAGCCGCGGGGCGAGCGGGCACCTCATCTCCCCGGCAGGGAACACAGGGCACCCACCGGGGGCTCCTGGGCACTCTCCTGAATGAGATCAAGCTCGCCCTCGTGATGATCGGCGTAGGGGTCGGGGGACTACTCCTCGGGGCGCTCGCCTTCTTGCCATCACGGACACGCGCGCGGCGCCGACGCACGGCGCAGCGCGAGCGCTACGAAATCATCCCCTACCGCAATGATGTGGCCACACCAGAGCGGATGGTCCAGGTCTTCCAGGCGCTCGCGGCGACCTTCAACCGTCGCTGGTTTCGCCGTCTCATGACGGCGTTCCCTCGCTCGCCTTCGAGGTTCACATTCTGCCCCAACGTGACCGCCCGGCCCGAGTCGTCCTGACCGTCGTTTGCGCCCCCGAGGACGTGCTGCGCGTCGACGGCTGCCTGCAGGCCGCCTACCCAGACGTGCGGGTCGGCTACGAGTTCTCACTGCACATCGAGCGGGCGGCGGACGCACCGACCTGGACCGATCACGTCAAGCGGCTCAAGAAGCGTCGGGCGTTCATCACGCGCGTCACCGCGGCCGACCTCGAGGGGGTCGGCAATCAGCCGTTTGACCATCAGATGATCGACGGGCTGCTCGCGAATCTCGCGCACATCACCGCGCCAGTTACCGTGCAGCTATCGCTCACGCCGGCGCCACGCTGGGTCGATCGCCTCGCACAGTACGCATACCGGGAGGAAGAGCGCCGGCTCGCTGCGGGCCAGCATCTCCGGCGAGCTCGGAGAGCGCTCGCCGCGGGCCACCGCGGACCTGCGCGGCGGACTGACCGTCCAGTACCACCTACTCTTCTACTTCGACATCCGCTGCGCATCGAGCGATCCCGAGACCGCGCTCCTGGCCGCCAACTCGCTCAGCCAAGGCGTGGGGGAGAACAAGCTCACACTGAAGGAGCCGTTCCTGCTGCGTGCTTTGTACGCGAAGCGAATGGAGAAGGCGGTCCCGCGCCTCATCCCACCGATCCGTCACGGTGTCCTCTCAAGCGGTGAGCTCGCCGCCCTCTGGCAGCTCCCAACCAACCGCGTCAAGAGCGTGATGATCAAGCGCTCCAACCAGTTGCGTGAGCCCGCCAGCCCAGCGATCTGGCGCCCCAAGAATCCCGAGGACGCCTTCGCCGAGGACGAGCACGGGCCGATCGGGATACGGCCAGCCGACCGCAAGTTCGGGGTCGCCCTGACCGGTGTTCCCGGCGTCGGTAAGACGAGCGCGATGGTCGGCCTATGGAAGTGTGATGCACGCGACCGCGACGCCGTATTGATCGGACTGGACCCCAAGACCGAGGCGGCCGAGGAGATGCTGGCCCAGGTTCCCCCCGATCGCACCGTCTACTGGCTCGACCTCGCCCGCCCGGAATTCGGGATGAACCCGCTGATGATGCGCGCGAGCATGGAGGTAATAGGCGACACCGTAGTCGAGTCGCTGCGCGACATCAACGAGGAAGGCGCGATCATGGCAGCCTCCGATCGCTACCTACGCTCCGCTACCTACGGCGCGCTTCTGCTGGCCCGAAACCAGCAAAAGATGCCCTCATGGTTTGACCTCTACATGCAACTGTGGTCGGAGGACACCGGCGCGGAGCTGCGCCGCCAGGTATGCGACGCTATGCCAGAACGACGCAGACCTGGCCGGTCTGCGCGCCCTGTGGGGAACGATCCTGCCCAACATGCTCAAGGAGTCCCGCGGCCAGGTGGTGGTCCGGATGGACGCCCCGGGTAACAAGCTCGCGCGTCTGCTGGGTCAGCCCACCCTGACACGGATGCTTCACCACCCAAAGCAGGTCAGCATCGACCAGATAGTCGATGAGCGCGCCGTCCTCATCGTGCAGGGCTCGATGGGGGAAATCGGCGAGGAAAACACGGTGATTGTGCTCAAGCTGCTCCTGCGCATGATCCACACCGTGCTCCAGCGCCAGCAGCAAAAGCCCCCACATGAGCGCGTGCGGCTCTGCCTCTACCCCGACGAGGTGCACTACCTATGGAGCCCCGTACTCGAGACGATGCTCTCGACCGGTCGCGCCGCGCGCCTTGAGCCAACGATGGCGTGGCAGCACTCTGGGCAAATCGAAGAGCAGCGCATGGCCAAGGGCGTACTCGCCGACCTGCAGACCGTCATCAACTTCCGCTGCGGGGACTCCGAGGAGGCAGAGATGATCGCTCGCCGCGCGATGGTGGCCTACACCACCCGCCTCTCCGGCGAGCAGCGAGACCGCGACACCGCCCGCTACACACCCGACCTGATGCTCAAGCTCGACCACCACTTCGGGCTGATGCAAGCCGTCGTCGACGGCGAGAAGGTCAAGCCAGCGATCATCAGAACCCAGCCCATGCGCAAAGACACCGCGCGCATCGAGCACCATCTACGCCGCCAACGCGAACGCGGCTTCTTCTATCCGGAGGAGATGCCCGACCCGCTCCCGAACACCAAAACCACCAGCGACGACGGGGCAGTACCCGCCACCACGTCAACCCCACAGCCCGGCCGCAAAACGGTCGCGGAGCCCCTGACCGGAACCTACAAGGAGCGCACGGGCGCCACCGAGCCGAGCACGCGACAGAACACCCCACAGGCCGAGGGAACATCCGACTGCGACACGGTGACCCAGCGCGCACTCCCCGCCCCGAGGGCGTCCGTGCCCGCCGCCGAGCCGAGCAGCCCCTCACAGCCGCAGCCCCTCAGTGCGCCGGCGTCTCCAGCGCGTCGCCCGCCCGCGCCCGTCCGGCGCCAGCTGCAGGCACGCGGCGCACAGGACGGCGAGCCCCAACCCCTGGCGCTCTCAGCCAGCTACATGGAGCTGGGAGCTCGGCGACGTGCGCCAGATCGTCTGGGACCGTCCGCAGGTGCCCGTGCCGCCGCCCGGTCAGCAGCCAAAATGGAAGCCCGACGAGGTACGCGCGCTCACGATGCTCCATCGCTTCGGCCCGCTGATGACCACACAAATCGGACGAGTGATCTGGCCCGATCGCACCGAGCGCACGGTGCAACGCCGCATGGAGGCACTGCACAAGCACGGGCTCGTGAACCGCCTCCACATGGCGACAAACATCAGGCACCCGTACATCTACACGCTCACCGAGGAAGGCTTCAAGCGTAGCCAAGGACGGCCCGAACGAGGACGGGCGTCAGTACCTGGACCCCACCATCAAGTTCTCGGCTCCCAACGGCGAGATCCCCGACCCAAAACCAGCCGACACCAAATGGCGCGAGAGCGAGTTCCGAACGGGCTCTACATACTGCACAACCTGCACGCCGCAGGCTGGGCGCTCGCCGCCGGCGCCCTGCTCGCGACGCCGCCAAGCGGGTACACGGCGGACGCGAGTCGAGTTGCGCGATGCGCCCCCACGAGGAACCGGGACCCGCGAGGACGTCGCGATGCAGGGCAATCGCTCCGTCGGCGATCTGCAACTCGAACGCTTCAAAGCGATCTGGGCCGACGCCCGTCTGGACGTACACGTCCGCGGACACCACATGACCCACTGGTACATCGAGTGCGACCGCACCGGGCGGCCGAGCAAAAACAGCCGCAAGTTCGCAGCCTACGACGCAATGTTCAACGGCTGGGGACAAATGCTCAGCGGCTACCAACAGAGCCTGCCGATCGTCGATCTTCGTGTGCCTGGAGGAGCGCAGCGTACTCACACACCTAGTCGCCGCCGACCACGAAATGACCGGATGGGTCGCCGGACTTGTAGGCAAGCTCGAGGACCGCGTCTACGTCGGACGCCAGCGCACCTGGTTCGTCTGCGAGCGCGACGTCCACCAAGGCTCACTGCGCGCCTGGCGCCTACCCGATCTCCCGCCGACAGCGCGCAAAGCCCTCGGGCACCCCGAAAAGCTACGTCCCGTCATCAAGGAACTCGTAGCCGCCGAGCGTCTTCGCTCCAACCCGATACGTCGAGCTGAGCTAGGCCCGCAGCGCAGCGCCGCGTAAACTCGGGGCAGGTAGGCGCGTAGCAGGTTCAACCAGCAGCGCCGTTCAGCAGGAAGCTCCACCACGAGCACGTCACGCCACTCGCCCCGCACCCGGCCGTGGCGGAGATGCAGGCCGACCTCCCGGAACCCATACCGCGCAACGAGACGCCGCGACGCCTCGTTATCAGCGAACAATTTGCCGATAACCTTCTCAAACCCGGCCTGCTCGGCACGCTCACGAAGCGCTGACGCCAGCGCGCCACCGAGTCCGCGATGGAGGTCGTCCCTGGGTATTCCAGGGGCCACGAAGCGGATCGGTGCTGGTCGTGGGCGGCCATGACGAGGTCCGTCCAGTGGCGCCTCCCGTTCGCGCATCGCTTCCCTTCCAGGCAGTCCTAGGCGAACGCACGCATGGTGGATCGGGGCCCTTTGCGGGACTCATCAACCTCCTAGAAACCGCTACCGGGCCGGTGCGATCGGTGGGCGTTGCGACCATCAACGGCCAGAGAACCGCCGAGTTCACGGCCCGCGTCGCCCCGGCATCGCTGCTAGCCGGCGTCTCCGAACCCGAACTGCCAGCCCTGCAATCTCACAATGAGGATACGCTCATCCTCCAGCAACACCTCCGCACGCTGCCGACGCAGCTACACCTCTTCCTATCCGCCTCCGGGCTCCCCGTACGGGTTATCACCTCGGCCAGGTTCGCGCGCACTTACCTGACCGGCGAACAGGTCGATGTGCTGTCCGTCAACTCTCCAGTTTCAATCGCTGCGCCGCCTGCAGACCAGGTGATCGGCTGGGCCCAGGCGGCCGAATACGAGGGCCTCGACCCGTTCGGGCACACCAAGCAGTGCCCTGCCCTAACTCGAGGACGACGGGCGCCGATCGGCGGGTGAGATTGCACGACTGTCCGGCGTGATCGACAGCCCTGCGCCGGGCGGCTTCCGCCGAAGCATCATGCGAGCACCGGGCGATACGCTCCGAGTTCGTCGCGAACTCGCAGTCACGATCGCGGCGGGCTACACCGTGCGCGAGGATTTCGTCCTCGACCTCCCGTAGCCGGAGGCGTGCTACGCCACCGTGCAGCTAGCCTCCGGGCAGCCTCGCACTCGAGTGACGTCGGGAGCCGGATGTGTAGGCGGGCTGGGGCAGCCACGCGCCTGGGGTTCGTTGTGCGTCCTGCCCGCGATGCGACCCATGTTGCAGACAAAAGGCTGCTGCCATCGGTAGGCGATGTTCTTGCGACCAACATCTGCGGAGATTCTGGTGCTGATTGGGTTGCGAGTGCTCTGGAAGATCCCTGATTGGGGGCTCAAGCTCATAGCGCTCGCCGATGCGATCAAGCGCTTCCGGGGGTCATAGCTGGTGCCATCTTCGCCTTGGGCTGAAGGGTGCTCTTGCTCTTTGCTGGGCAGGGCACGGTGGTCGTTGCCGAGGCGCGCGTGCCGCCGGCGAAGGTGAGCGAGACGGCGAAGGGGAAGCCTCCGCGGGGGCAGGTGGGGGGGAGGAGGATGCCCTTGGGGTGGTATGCCTTGCGGTGGCCGTGGAGGTGTTCGTAGTAGGTGAGGTGCTGGGGTCCGATGGTGGTGTGTAGTTGGGTGAGGGCGACGTCGGGGGCGTCGGGGAAGGTGGGGATGAGGGGTACGTTGATGTCGAGCGCGCCGCCGAATGGCGCCGGGGCGGGCAGCAGGAGGCTGGGGAGCGTGGTCGGTGCGAAGACGGGGACTTCGGCGTTGACGAACGTGAGGAGCGTGTAGTGCCCGTCGTGTGAGGGGCCACGTAGGAGGGCGACGGGCGCTGTCTCGTGGATGATCTGTGTGCCGATTGGGATCTCTGCGAGTGCGCTGCCGTAGCCCATGTGCGAGTCGGCGGGGCAGCCTTCTGGTCCGAGCGCTTGGAGTGTGCGCGCGGTGCAGGTAGCGAAGCCGAGGCCGCTGAGGCCGATCCCGAGGTCTTCCGGGTAGCGCACTTCGACCTTGGTGAGGGGCGGGGGTACGTAGCCGGCGGGGGCGGTGATCTGGAAGCCGAAGCCGATCGTGGTGCCCTGGCCGAGATGCTCCGGGGTAAGCGTCGCGTAGAGCCGCACGGACGGCGCCGCGTGTGCCGCGGCGGGCAGCGCGGCGCACGAGAGGGTGGTGGCGAGGATGGCACGGGCGCGGCGCCGTGCTCGTCGGAGGTCCATCGTCAGTAGGCGAGTCGGCCTGTCGTTTGCACGAGCAGGGCGTAGTTCTTGCGGTCGAAGGTGCCGTAGAGCCCTGCGTGTCCGTGGGCGTGCGTGTAGCGGCCGGTGCCTCCGGTCGCTGTGAGCGTTCCGTTGAAGCTTTCGTAGACGCCGGAGCCGTGCATGGTGGCTGTCCCGTGGCCGTTGATGGTCCCGCCGCCGTGGACGTAGATCGTGAAGGTGCCGGTGGTCGTCGGGCCGATGTAGACGTGGGCGCGCATCGTGCCGGGGAGCGTCCCGATGGCTGTGCCTTCCTCGTAGAGCAGTGACCCGGCCGCGTGGATGTAGTGCAGGTGCGTCGTGTCGGCCACGCTCAGCGTGTGCGCGGCGCGAGCCGGCCAACGGTGGCTGGCGGGGTGCAGGGCAGCGGAGGAGGCAGGCCCCGCGAGCGCCACGAAGATCAGGGTCGCGAGGAGCACCCTGCGGGGGCTCGTGAGCCTGCTGGCTGTGCGTCGCTGCGTGGTCGTGTCGGGTCGTTTGAGCATCGATTCCTGCGCGTGTCTGTTTCTGTCGCCTGCTGGAATTGTTCAGTGAGGCAGTATACATCGGGGTGCTGGCGGCGAGCCCGGTGTTCAGCGGCCGCCGAAGCGTCGTTGCCGTGCGCTGTACTGGGCCAGGGACTCCTGGAGGGCTTCGCGCGTGAAGTCGGGCCATAGCTCTTGGCGGAAGATGAGCTCGGAGTAGGCGGCTTGCCAGAGGAGGTAGTTGGAGAGGCGTTGCTCGCCGCCGGTGCGGATGATCAGGTCGGGGTCGTGCATCTCGGGCGCGTAGAGGTCGCGGCGGAACTGCTCCTCGGAGGGCATGAGATCGGCGATGCCCGCCTCGCCCGACCCCGAGCGCAGGAGGCGCTCGCGCACGAGGCGCACGGCGGCGTCGAGAATCTCCGCGCGTCCGCCGTAGTTGATGGCGACGAACAGCGTCATCGCGCGGTTGCCGTCGGTGAGGGCTTCTGCCCAGCGCATCTGCTCTGCGAGCTGCTCGGGCACGTTCTCGTGGCGGCCGATGAAGCGCATCCGCACGCCTTGCTGGTGGAGATCCGGGGTTTCGCTTGTGATGCGTTGCGCGAGCATGGAGATGAGGCCCTGCACCTCCTCTTTGGGCCGTGACCAGTTCTCGGTCGAGAACGCATAGACGGAGAGCTCTTGGATGCCGAGCTCCACGGCGTCGCGCAGCCGGTCCTTGAGGGTGTTCGCGCCGGCCTCATGCCCGGCCGTGACGGGCAGGCGGCGGGCGTGCGCCCACCGGCGGTTGCCGTCGGTGATGATCGCGAGGTAGCGGGCGGTGCAAGGCTGTGAAGGGGCTGTGGTGCTCATTGGGGGCGGTCGCTAGTGTTCGTCCCGTCGTTTGTGTAGGTGCTTGGCGAGGCGCCAGGCTCGCATGACCGTGAGGGTGGGGGTGATCATGGGTTGGAGCTCGTGGTGGATGGTGGCTATGAGTGGACGCGCGAATTGGCTGTTGGCGGTGGGTGCCGAGGTGTAGTAGGCGGCGACGCCGGCGAGGGTCATGAGGTGGTGTCCTCGGCTGGGTAGGTTTCTGACTCGTGTTGCGGCGAGCCGAGCGACGTTGGTGAGCGCTTGCTCTATGAGGTCATGGTCGCCGTGTTCGTAGAGTCCGATGAACCACGCTTTCTCGGCGCTCGTATCGCTGGTGTAGTCGACGAGGCTGTCGAGAATCGTGCTAAGGGCGCTGATCGGCAGGTATGCAGCGACGATCGCCACCGCTTGCTCAGGGGTCGTGTGTCGATTGGCGGCGGCGGCGATCAGCGCGTGGATTGCGAGCACGGACGCCACCGCGCCGGCCACGAACTCTCGCCACTCGCATGCCGTGCCCGCCGCCTCGCGCGTCGCCCAACTGCTCAGCTGGGAAACCCCCAGCCGAGGGACCGCGTGAACCCGAACTTGCGCCTCCGCGCAAAGTGCCGCAGTCGATCGGGCCGATTCGCGGATCGCATGTGCGGCTGGCAGCTTCTCTAACGTGGTCCTCACCACGCTTACCAGTTCCTCGAGATAGCCGTCGTCTTCCGCAGCGGGGTTGAACCGGTAGTAGTCGTGGTCGAGTTCGGCTCCGTTGCTCATCGCGGCATTGAGTGCTTGGAATAGCTGGTGGCCGTTTTTTAGGGGGTCGTCTGTGGTTTGCTCGACCAGCCTGTCGAGGTAGTCGTATAGGACCTCTAGCGCGACGATTGCTTCTATTGTGTGCTGGCGATGCGTGCGTGGGGCGAGCGTGGCGAGTGTTGCTGCCACCTCGGCGTTGAAGCTCTCCTTGTGTAGGGTGTCGAGCGCGAGTGTCTGGAGGAGGGGGTTGGGGATCGTGTGGGCTCGTTGCTCCCAGCGGCGCAGTTGGGCGCGGACGGTGGGTGCCACTGTGGTCCAGTAGCGGGCGTTGGCGAGTAGAAGGGCTCCGCCTGCCCTACTGAGTTGGCGGTCGGCGAGTGCGGACCCTAGCTTTGGGTGCTGCACTTCACCGGGGCTGATTTCGCGTGCGAGTTGACCGCGGCGCGAG
This sequence comes from uncultured Solirubrobacterales bacterium, assembly GCA_963821775.1. Classification (GTDB taxonomy): domain Bacteria; phylum Actinomycetota; class Thermoleophilia; order Solirubrobacterales; family Solirubrobacteraceae; genus Palsa-744. The sequence goes on from CAWGFB010000004.1 coordinate 1,164,634, forward strand.
GTGGTTTGGCTTATTCATCGAGCGCGAACGTTGGAGGGACGCGTGAGGCGAACCAGCCTGGTATGGCCGCGACTGCAAGGACGACTACGATTACGAATGCGAAGATCTCGAGTGGTCGCCAGCCGGTCGTAAGGCTTGCGACCGGGAAGCCTGTGACGTGTTTGAGGTAGCCGTCGATCACGATTTGACCGCATATGCCCGCGAGTGCCCCGGTTACGCATCCCGCGCTGAGCATCAGGAGCGCTTCGATCAGCAAGACTCCGCGTAGCTGTGAGCGCTTTGCGCCTTCAACGCGCAGTCCTGCAAGTGACTCTCGCTGCTGCCAGATACTCGAGCCAAGCGCTGCGATCATCGCGAGGATCGCAGCGAACACAAGCAGGGTTGCGATGGCTCCTAGCTGGCTCAATCCTTCGCTGGCGATGGACTCGAAGCGTTCGGCGCGCTTGCTGGCTGTCACTGCTTCCAGGCCGCCCGCTGATCCCAGCACCGTATCGATGGCGCGCTGGACGTGCGCAACACTTGCGCCTGGGTTGAGTTCTACGCCGAGTGCTGTCGGCTCTCTCGTTTTCCATAGGTGGCTGTAGTCGGCGGTGCTCATCAGTACCGCGCCAGCGGTCCAGCCGAAGTTTGTGGTCATCGCCGCGAGCTTGAGCTCGACGTTCCCTGACGGGGTTGGTAGGATCAACGGCGCGCCGAGCTTGACGTGCTGTGCTTCGGCGATTTGTCGGGAGACAGCGACCCAGCCTCCTTTGTCAAGCCGGGCAGTCGCGGTTGCGGCGTTGCCTGCGACGATCTGGCTCTTCAGTAGCGCTGTGCTGGCGCCTGGTGGTCTCGCGATGATCCATACCCGACGATTACTGATGTTCATGAACTCGCTCTGGAATGCGCGGACGCTCTTCACTCCTTGGATACCGGCGATACGCGATGTGTAGCTATCAGCCCGGAAGCTGTTCGTGCCAGCGGTGTCATACGGGTTCAGGACCCAGATGTCTGCGTTTGCGACGTATGTCGTGGCGAAGTTGTTCAGCCCACGCAGCAGGTCCCCGCGTGCGCCGCCGAGTGCGATACTGCCGAAGAGCGCGACCGCGCCCGTCGCGGCAAGCGCGAGCGAGCGCATCGTCGTCGCTCGTAGCGAAGTGATCGCGACCGGCAGCAGCATCAGTCGCTGGTAGCGATCAGCGATGGCGGTGACGGTGCGCAAAATGCCTTGGAGGGCAGTTGGTACAGCGAGCACGGTCACGAATGCGAGCATGACGCACACGACCAGCGCAGCGGAGGATACGAGCACAAACAGCGCGCTGGCCAACAGCAGTAGGACGAGTGCTGTGATGGGGAGCCTTCCCTTTGTTGCGAAGCTAAGCTCGTTGCCCGGGGTGTCGTCGTCGAGGTACACGGCGTCCATAGCGCGCCCGCCGCGGAGGTCGAGCAGCGGGACCATCGATGCAAGAACTGTCGCCAGGACACCGCCGGCGAGGGCTAGCAGCAGAGGTTGCGCTCCGATGATCGTTTTTCCACCGAGTGTGAATGCCTGCGCGAGATACCCCGGCGATTGGTGGAAGACTTTCACCGATAGCTCGTAGCCGGCGAGCAGGCCAACCAACGAGGCGACGATCCCCAGGCAGAGACCTTGGAAGATGACCATTTGCACGATCGCGGAGCGCCTGGCGCCTTCGACGCGTAGGTCGGCGATTGCTTGACGTCGCTCTGGGACGGTCAGCAGCATCGCGTTGAACGCGAACAGGAAGCCGAGCAACGCGCTGATCGCGGCGAACAACCCACTCGCCTGGCCACTCGGGCCGAGCGCTTGGCGCAGCAGCGTCACGTCCTGGTCGGCGGGGGTGACCGCGAGTCGCCCGCCGGAGAGTGCTTGCAGTCCGCTGCGCACGGCCGCTTCGCGCCCGGGTCCGGTCTGGATCAGGACGCGTGAGATGCGTTCCTGAAGACCCGCGAGTTGCTGCAGACGTCCGAGGGGCATGACTGCCACCTGCGCACCGGAGAGCGCGCCGGCTGCCTCGCGTCCCAGCACGGCGCTCACTTTCAACGTATATGCCCTGCCTCCTAGCCGCAGCGATATTGAGGTAGACGATCTGCTCGCGTCATAGGCGGAGGAGATGCCCAGCGCGTTTGCCGTCGCCGTGGTGAGACCGATCCCTTCGCTTGAGAGGACGCGAGCCGGTAGCGTGTGGGCGAGGCCGTCAAGGGTCGCGAGGGCGGTGTCGGCGCCAGCGAGATCGACGGTGAGCCGCCGGCCGTGGGTAGTGTCTATCGTCGCGGTCTGCTCCAAGAGCGGCGCTGCCTGCTTGACACCTGCCAGGTGTTCGACCTGTGCAAGCAGGTGTTCCTCGAAGCCGCCGGGGGCGCTTGTGCGGATCTGAAGGTTCGCGGGTCCGATGACGGTGTGGACCACTTCTTCAGCCGAGCCGGCGATGCTCTCGTTCGCGACCAGCGTCGCGAACACGAGTGCCACGGCGACCGCTACCCCGAAGCCCGCGAGGAGCTCCTGCGCTGCGTGCACCCGCAGCCGGTTGCGGTAGAGGTGGATGAAGAAGACCGGCCGCATCACCGCTTGCGCTCTGAGGGTCAGGGTCTCGGCGCGCGCCAGGGCTACTCACCCCCCTCCGGCGAGCGGCGAGGCGCTGACCTGTGGGTCGCTGGCCAGCTGGTGGCTGTCGATCAGCTTGCCGTCGCGTAGCGCGCAGCAGCGGTCAGCGGCGGCGGCCGCCTCGGGGTCGTGGGTGACGAGCAGCACGGCGGCTTGCCGTTCGTGCGCGATCGAGCGCAGCAGCGCGACGATCTCGCGGCTGCGCTGCGTGTCGAGGTTCCCGGTCGGCTCGTCGGCGAGGATCAGGCGGGGCTCGGCCGCGAGCGCGCGGGCGATCGCGACGCGCTGGCACTCCCCGCCGGAGAGCCGCTCCGGCGGATGCCCAAGGCGGTCCCCCAGGCCGACACGCTCAAGCCACGGGGCGGCGCGCGCCTTGGCCTCGCGCATCCCGACTCCGCCTAGCAGCAGCTTGCGCGAGGCGTTCTCCAGCGCCGAGACGCGCGGCTGGAGCCGGAAGCGCTGGTAGATGAACCCGAGGTCCCGCAGCTGGTATTCGCACGCCTGATCCTCCGAGAGTGAGGTCAGCTCGACCCCGTCGAAGCGGATCATGCCGGAGTCGGGCTTCAGCAGCGCGGCGATCAGCAGCAGCAGCGTCGTCTTGCCCGATCCGCTCGGCCCTTGCAGCGCGACCATCTCGCCCGGTGCGATGCGCAGGTCCACCCCGTCCACGGCGTGAACCTCCTCCTCGGCGCCGCGGTAATGCTTGAAGACTCGCTCTAGTTCGAGCATTCCCGCAAGCTACTACTGAACGGCCATCTCGGCCGGGGCTTCTCAGGCAACCGCCGCCGGCCGGTCACGTAGAGGGATCACCGGGGCGAGCTCGGCGGGCGCCAGCCTCCCACGCAGCGCTCCTCGATCGATCGCGAGCGCCCGGTCAGAGCCCGAGAGGCAGGTCGTCTCGCCAGCGCTCATCAGCACCGCCATGTCGCCGCCGGCGAGCGAGCGCAGCAGGGAGAGGATCTGGTCGCGCTCCCGCAGTTCAACGCCGAGCGTGGGCTCGTCTATCACGAGCATCCTCGGGCGGTGCGTAAGCGCTCTGGCGATCGCCACGCGCGTCAGCTCGGCGCTGCTCAATGCTCCCGGAGCGCAGGTCGTGCACGCAAGGGCTCCGGTGCATGCCAGCGCGTCCAGGGCGCGCACGCGGGCAAGCCGGGGCCCGACGCCATGCAGTTGGGCGGTGATCAGCTGCTCGAGGACATCACGTCCGTGGGCGGGCCGGAACGTCTTGCGGCAGAAGCGGATGCCCTCGCCGAACCCGCCGGTGCCATGCTTACTCAGATCGCGTCCCCGGAAGCGCACGATGCCCTCGTCGGGAGCCTCGAGGCCCGCCGCGACGCGCATCAGCGTCGAGCGCCCGGAACGGCGCTGGCCCCACACGGTGACCAGTTCGCCGGCCTCGATAGCGAGCGACACATCCCGCAGCGCGAGCTCTTGCCTGTCGCGACCGCGGCGCCTGCTGACCCGCTCGAGCTCCAGCAGCGCCGTCACCGGTTCGCTCCGGGCAGGCACTCCTCGAACTGCTGGCGCGCGTAATGAACCCACGGCAGTCTGGCTTCGGTGGTCAGTCGACCATCCTCGCCCACCAAGCGATCGGCGAGCCTCGGCGGGGCCTCACCCGACCCGCTTGCGCTCTCCTCCAGGTACGTGTTCTCCAGCTGTGTGAGGACGCTCAGCGCCGCCTGCGGTCTGCCGGCGAACACGGCGAGTATCCGCGCGAACATCCGCGCCTGGCGGCGATCCTCGGTCATCCGCTCGCGCAACCGCTCCAGGAGGGCGGAGATGCCCTCCTCGGTGGCGCTGTAACAGACCTTCGGCTGGCGCCTAGTGCCCAAGCGGGCCGCGTGCTCGCCAGGGAGCTCCTCAATGAAGCCACGGCGCTGGAGCTCGTTGAGCCCCGTGTAGACATGCGATTCGCTGCCGATCTGCAGAACGTCCGCAAAGTCCCGGTCGAAACGCTGCTTCAACTGAGACCCATAACCCGGCTGCTCGACCACCAACGCCAACAGCACCCAGTTGACCTCCGAGGTCATCGGCCGGATCGAGGAACCCTCGGCACGCTCGTTGGGCCTGCTCTCAGCCATACCCGCCATCGAACTACGGAGAGTAATCGAAACACAAGCACCACTCAATCAGTGTCTCTGACTATCTCCAAGGCTTGTAGTCCTCTGGGCCAAGAACACTACATGCCTTGCCTTGTGGCCACCGCGAGCCCATCGGATGATTAGCCCATGGCAACTCCTTGGAACCGACGCAGAGCCAAAGACACCAACACAAGACCCGCGGCTTGCGCTCCTGAGCAGACCATCCCCCTGGCCGCAGCTCCGATGACCGCGCATCCAGCACGAGACCGTCTCACCCTCTGGGCACCGCCCTGGCGCGCATCGAGGCTCAGGTCCGCACGGGCGCCCGCCGCAGGAGAGGCGGCGGGCCGCCCACGCGACCGCTGCACCCTTGCGCGCCACCAGCGCGCTATCCGCGCGATCGATGGCAGACCGGTGCGACGCCTTGACCGACAGCCCCGCTGGCACAGTGTCTGACATTACGGATCGGCTTTGAGGGATGTCCAAGCCCCTAGATCCTGCGCGCCCCGGCAGGTTTTCCTCCTCGCTATGCGCTGGCCTCGGGATCCTGACGTGCTTCACCGCCGAGCACCCGGTGCGTGGGATCGCCGACATGGCCGACGCGCTTGACCTGGGGCGCTCGACCACCCACCGGTACGCGATGACGTTGGTCACGCTCGGCTATCTCGAGCAGGGGCCCTCGCGCAAGTACCGGCTAGCCTCGCGTGTCTCGGACTTCGGGCTCTCGCTGCTGGACTCGATGGTGGTCCGTCGGGTCGCCCACGAGCCTCTGCAGGAGCTGAGGGCTCAGACCGGGCGGACCGCGAGCCTGGCCGTCCTTGAGAGGACTGACGTTGCTTTCATCGACCGTTGGCAGGGGTCTCGCCAGGGGCAGTACGCGGTCGATGCCGGGGTCGGGCTGGGCGTACGCCTGCCCGCCCATTGCTCTGCCGCGGGCAAGGCGCTCCTGGCGCGCCTGCCCGCGGCGGACCAGCGGAAGCTGATCGCCAAGCTGCACCCGACCAAGCACGGCCCCAGGACGATCACGACCAAGGCCGCGCTGCGCGAGGAGCTTGAGCGGATCGTCGCGGAGGGTGGGGTGGCGGTAGAGGACGAAGAGCTGCTCGTCGGCCGGCGAGCGATTGCCTCGGTGGTCGTGGATAGGGAGGGCGGCGCGGTTGCGGCCGTGGAAGCTGGCGGTTCCCGCGAGCGCCTACGCCGGTGAGCGGCTGCTTGAGGAGCTCGGCCCGAAGGTGACGCTCACCGCGCAGCGCATCACCGAGGAGCTGGGGTGAGTGGTGAGAGACATGTCAACGACGGGCACATCTAGGCCAAAGGAGCGGTCATGAGCGTTGTACGGAGGGCGATAAAGGCAGCGCTAAGATCGCTGGCTGTGTGTATCGTGTCCTGTCTGGCAGGACTCGCGGCGGGCTCCCCCGCAGCGTTCGGGGAAGGCGTGTCCCCTGGCGAAGGGGCTGGTGCGTCCTCGTCGCTGGCAAGCCCGTTGGTGATCCCGGGGTCGCCGACTGAAGGCGAACAGGCGCATGCGGCGGAAGAAGCCGAGCGGAGCAGTCCGGAAGCGGTGGCGGAACGTGAGGCCAGTACGACGAAGTTCGAGAATCTGGGCGAAGCGCAGGCGCGGGAAGAGGACGCGACGGCATTCCCGAAGCTGATCGACGAACCGGCGGGCGGGCCACCGAAGTTGCCGGCCGGGCAGAGCATTACTGGCTTCTTGTCTGACACGGCAGCCGCGATCTCCCTGGGGAACGGTCAGGCCGGCGTCGTCGAATCGGTGGTGCCGATGGCGCTTGAAACCTCGCCTGGCAGGCGCACGCCGGTCGATCTGGGCCTGAACGAAGTCGGTGGGGCGTTCGAGCCGAAGACGCCGTTCGTACCGGTGCAGATCGCCAAACGCCTCGGCGAAGGGGTGATGCTGGGGAGCACGGGCGTGTCGCTGACGCCTGTGGGTGCGCAGGGTTCGTCGCTGGGCGGCTCGGAAGGCGTGGTTGACGGGGCGAGTGTGCTGTATGCGAACACGCAGACCGACGCGGATACGGTCGTCAAGCCGACGATTGCGGGGTTTGAGGCGGACACGACGCTGCGTTCGATCGAAAGCCCGCGTGAGTTGTACTTCCGAGTTGGGTTGCCGGCGGGCGCACGCCTCATACAGGAAGAAAGCACGGGTGCGGCGAAGGTTGTCAAGGAAGGGGTGGCTATCGCGACGATCCCGAGACCCGGGCGCTCACGACGCCACGGGGATGGCGGTGCCAGTGTCGACGTCTGTCTCAGGGGACCTACTGGCATTGAGTGTCGCTGACGACTCTCCGGAATATCTGTATCCGATCGAGGTAGACCCGGAAGTCACAGGCAAAGATGTGCAGCTGACCAAGGAAGGCAGCAAGCGGTCGAACTGGGAATTCTACACGGGAAAGGGAAATGGGAAAAAAGAAGCCAGCACGAACTTTGCGTCCTCGGAAGAAGGCGGCATTCTAAAGACGTATGGGGTTCATGAATACAAAGAAAAAGAAGAGGCGTTCTGGGTGTATCAGACTCGGGGGGTCTCCAAAATCTACGAGTTCGAAGGCGAAACGGAAGCGAGCAACAAGGAAGATCACATCGAAAGCATCGCGGAACTGCAGTACGGTGAAGTAAAGACCGAAAGCGGTATCACGGAAGCAAAAGAGGTTCTGTCGGCAGAAGCCGAAGGCACAAGCGAATACAAACGGAAAGCTCTTCCTAAAGTGTTGTGCCCGTCGGGCACCGGGTCGTGTCCCTCATCGGCTGGACATAGTGAAAACGCGGTTCATTTCCAGCAGTCCGTGGTTGGTAGCCCAACCAGCAAATACTCTTTTTCTGACGAGCTCGACAAGGGTATGGTCTACATATCTGAGCCAGAAGGCACACATTCGACTACCAGTTATAACACCAGTACGCCAGAATTTGAATTCAAAGTCAAAAACAGTAAAGGTGAAGAAGAAACACTGCATCGCAAGAACGCCCTTGATGGGTCCAGCAATTGGCTGAGCGAATACGATGGGGCGGTCCAGTTTTTTGCTAAAGACACTGGCATCGGGGTCTCCAAGTCGTGGTTGGAATACGAAACCTCGAGTAAATGGGAAGTGGTGTCCGGGTCCGAACACAACTATCTGACCAACGAAGACCTGTGCAAGGGTGTGCAGTGCGAAAATGAACAAAAAGAATACTGGACGCTGAACCCGCATTTGCCCAACGGCGAAGACAAGATCCGCTACCGGGCCGAAGAGGCGATTGGTCAGGAAACGCATCAAACTGAGTCGCTTGAATACGAAGGCGTCGGAACGGTCAAAGTCGATACCTCCAAGCCGGGGAATCTCTTCGTCAGCGGCCTGCCCTATGGCAATGAACTCGCGGGAAAAACGTATGAACTCACGGCGCACGCGACGGATGGGGAAGGTTCGATGATCGCAAGCTCGGGCGTCAAGTCGATTGAACTCTATGTAGAAGTCAATGGCAAAGCTACGTCACTCAAAGAGCTTCACGAAGGCGAAGGTAAATGTACGGTTCCGAGAGGTGAATGTACTACTAGCGCCAAGTTTGACATCAATGGTGCAGAACTAGGCGCTGGTCATGATTCGATCATCATTGTGGCCAAGGACAACGCTGGCAACGAAGAACGCGAAGAGGAAACCATCTCGATCCGTCACTCCACGCCCGTGCCGATGGGGCCGGGCTCGGTGGATCTGGAGTCCGGGGATTTCACGCTGGGTCCCACCGATGTGTCGCTGGGCTCGGGGCTGTCGGTGGCTCGGGTCTACAGTCTCGCGTGATCTTACGGCGGGGGTGGAAGCAGGGTCGCTGTTGGGTCCGCAGTGGAGCCTCGGCGTAGGCAGTGAGGAGTCGCTTATCGAACTGTCCGACAAGAGCATACTTGTGACCAGCTCCAACGGCGGTCAGACGGTCTTCGCCGCAGTGTTCAACAGCAAAGGCGAAACGACGGGAAAGTTCGAAGCGCCGCCCGGCGACTCGAACTTGACGATGACGCTCGAAGAAAACGAAAAAAAAGAAAAGGTCGCGTACTATCTGAAGGATCCGGCGGCGGGCACCTCCACGAAGTTCACGTTTAACAGCACCACAAAAGTCTGGTTGCCGGCTGAACAGACGGGCCCGGTGTCAATGGACACTGTCAGCTATTCCTACGAAACAGTTGAAGTGGGAGGCAAAAAAGTCACCAGGCCCGAAGTAGAGCGCGGAGCGACCCCCGCGAAAGTCTCGTGTCCTGTCGGGAAAATGGAACTGGGCTGTCGTGCGTTTATATTCACGTACGCCACCAAAACAAAGAGCGGAATCGGCGAAGGCCCGACCGAATGGGGAGAATACGTAGGCCGTCTCGTCAAAGTTTCCTTCGAAGGTTACAACCCTGCGACCAAAAAAATGACGGAAACGCCGATCCCGGTCGCGGAATACGCTTACGACAAACAGGGCAGGTTGCGCGCAGAGTGGGATCCGCGCATATCGCCGGCGCTAAAGACCACATACGGTTACGACGCGGAAGGTCACGTAACAGCGCTCAATCCGCCCGGGCAGGAGCCGTGGGCATTTACCTACGGCGCGACTGCGGGCGACGCTGGGACGGGTCGACTCTTGAAGGTCAGGCGGGCAGCGGCCTCAGAAGGACTCTGGAATGGTGAAACGGTCAAAAACAGTGCACCACCCGGAATCACCGGTACGCCCTATGTCGGCTCGCAGATGGGTGTGTCCAACGGCACCTGGAGCAGCGGCTTCGTCTCCTACAGCTATCAGTGGGAAGACTGCAGCATCTCGGGAACGGAATGCAAACCAATTCTCGGCGCCAACAGTGAGAACTACACTCCCGTGATGAGCGATGCGGGTCATACGCTGGTTGCGGTGGTGACTGGCACCAACGGGAGTGGCTCCGTGACGGCCGCGAGCGCCCATAGTGGCGAAGTGAAGCTCGATATCACCGAACACAGCTTGCCGAGTGGTAGCGAACCGGAAGGAATCGCTCTGGGTCCAGACAGCCGCCTATGGTTCACCAACCCACCCACTAACAAGATCGGGTATATGACGGCGGCTGGTAACACTGCCGAATTCAGCCTGAACCAAGGGTCCTCCCACTATGCGGCCTATGGGATCACGCCATCTCCAGAAAAAGAAGACGCTATGCTTCTAGCCGTTCATGGTCCCAAGGAACCTGGCCAGGAACGGTATGGCTATGGAAAGGTTACGCTCTCGGGGCCAGCGGGCACTATCACCGGACATACCCGGCCGTCGGGCGATCACTCTGAAGAGGTGACTGAAGGTCCGGAAAGCGACCTCTGGTTCACCGATTCGGAAAAGAGCGTGATCGGGAAGATGACGCCTTCGGGTGAAGTTACCGAATATACGCTGCCTAAAGGAAGCGCTCCGGATGGGATCACGCCGGGTCCGCAGAAAGAAAATGCCCTTTGGTTTACGGCCTATGGCAGTCATAAGATCGGCAGGATGACGACAAGCGGTGAAATTACAAAAGAATATGAACTACCGAGCGGCAGTGAGCCGTATGGGATTGTCGCCGGCCCAGGGACGGAAAATGCGTTGTGGTTCACGGAGTTCGGTTCCGATAAGGTCGGCAGGATAACCACAGCCGGTGTTATCAAAGAATACAAACTCCTCACCGGCGAAAGCGCACCTATCAGCATCGCCGTTGGCCCTGATGGCGACCTGTGGTTTGCGGCCGAGAACACGAGCAAGGTCGGGTCAATAACGCCGTCCGGTGAAATCAAAGAATACAGTCTGCCCGCGAAAAGCCGGCCGTCGTCCATCATTGCTGGGCCAGACGGGAACCTGTGGTTCACCGAGGAGGAAAGCAACAAGATCGGAAAGATCTACACCTCAGGCCAGGGATTGAGAGAATACGAACTACCCTCGGGCAGTAGCCCGGTTACCATCACGGTGGGCCAAGACCACCGCCTATGGTTCACGGAGGATGGGACCAGCAAGATAGGGAGTATCTCGACCAGCTCGGGAAAGATAACCGAATACAGCGCGGCTGCGGGAAGTCATCCCTATGGGATCACAGCAGGCCCCGAAGACGAGGTGTGGTTCGCTGACTACGGCACCGACAATATTGAAAGCATCACCACGGGGACGATCACCAATTCGATTACTGAAGAGGGGGAAAATGGCGACGGCGGCGGTCCGAAGATCGCTGTGGGGCCGGAAGACACCGCGTGGCTCGTCGGCGGACAGTATAATGATGCTCTTTCGGAAGTCCCGCTGTCCGGTGGGATCACTGAACACGCCCTACCGTCGGGCGATCATTCCGAAGAGGTGGCTGAAGGCCCGGAACATGACCTTTGGTTCACCGATGCGGAAAAGAACACGATCGGGAAGATGACGCTCTCCGGCGAAGTCACCGAATACTCGCTTCCCGCGGGCAGCGAACCGCACGCGATCGTCGCCGGCCCGGAAGGGCCGCCCGCAAGCGCGACTAGGATGTGGTTTACCGAGACCCGGGAGCAACAAGATCGGGAGGATCGGGATTGAAAGCGGGAAAATCGAAGAAGTCTCGGTTTCCGGAAATGGCGGACCGTACGGGCTTGTAGCTGGACCCAGCGAAGAACGCAGCGAAAATGACGTGCTGTACTTCACTGATGTCCGGACGAGCAAGATCGGCAGGATCTGGGCCCGTACCATGATAATCGAATTCGAACACGCCCTACCTGCAGAAAGCGGTCCAACTGCTATTGCCCTGGGTCCCGAAGGCAAACTCTGGTTCACGAACTCGTACACCAACAAGATCGGGTGGATTGGCCCGCTGGGTGCGGAAAGCAAAGAATACTCGCTCCCGAGCGAAAGTATTCCGGATTCGATTGCGGTAGGCCCTGATGGTAACCTGTGGTTCCTGGATATCGGGACCGACAAGGTAGGGAAGATCAAACCGTCAGGTGAAGGACTGACAGAATACGAACTACCGTATGGAAGCTGGCCGCTCACGATTGTCGCTGGGCAAGACGGCAAGATGTGGTTCACGGAGTGGGCGACCAACAAGATTGGCAGCATCACCACCTCTGGCGAAGTGAATGAATACGCTCTTCCTGCGGGAAGCCAGCCGTGGGGGATCGCCGCGGTAGGGGTTTGGGATGGCAATGACAGTGTGTGGTTCACTGACTACGGAGATGGCAGTGGCAAGGGCGAGATCAGCAGCATGTCTACGGGCGTGTTCAGCAGGTACGCGCATAATGCGGGCGGCGAACTGGCGGACGTTACTGCTGGTCCGCGCAACGAAGCTGCGATGTGGTTTACAGATAAGGCGCACAAGATTGGGAAAATCGCGACGAAGGAACCCAGGACGATCAGCGAATACGAACTGCCCACGGGTAGCACACCCGATGGGATTGTTGCTGGTCCGGATGGCAATCTGTGGTTCGCGATCGAAGGCAGCACGCCCGCGATCGGCAGGATCACACCCGAAGGCAACATCACCGAATTTTCGCTGGCTAAAATTTCCAGTTCGACGTGTAGTCAAGTGCCTGAGCCGAAGGAAATCTCCGTGGGGCCTGAAGGGAACCTTTGGTTCACCGCGCTGTGCAATGGCACCAGCTGGATCGGTGAGATCACGACGTCGGGTACAGTTTCTGATGGAGCGTCGGACACCACTGAAGCGGTGGTGCGGGGAATAACCGCGGGTCGAGAAGGGGAACACGCGCTATGGGCCGCGCAGACCCGCAAAGGCGTGGGCGCGCTTGCACAGATCAACCTCAGCCCACCAGGAGGTGTAGGCACGTACGCGCCGCAGCCCGGGTGGACGATCGACTACAACGTCCCGGTCTCGGGCACCGGCGCTCCGCATAAAATGGGGGCAAAAGAAGTCTCGACCTGGGGTCAAAAAGATGATCCGGTCGAAGCGACCGCCATCACCCCACCCGACTCTCCCCAAGGCTGGCCGGCGTCGAGTTACAAACGCGCGATCGTCTACTACCTCGATCATCTGGGGCGCGATGTCAACGTCGCTCAACCGAGCATCGCAGAAGAAGGCTCCATCTCGACCACGGAATACAACGAGTTCAACGATGTGGTACGTACGCTCAGCCCAGACAATCGCGCGACTGCGCTCAAAGAAGGCTGCGAATCCACAGAAAAATGTAAGTCGGCAGAAGTCTCCGACCTGCTTGATACGGTGAACGTGTACAACGAACCCAACGTGTACGACGAACCTGCTGGATGCAGGAAAGAAACGGACGAACCGGAAAAAGAAACGGCAGAACCGGGCACACGGCTGTGCGAAACATGGGGTCCTGAGCACAAGATAAAGGACGTGGAAACTACACCGTCAGAAGTGTTGGCAAGGAACCATACGAAGTATTATTACGAAGACGTCAAAAACGGCGCACCAGAAGAAATCGAAGGCAAAAAGCAGGCGTATGACCTGGTGACCGAAACACAAGACCTTGCACAATGGTTTAGTAGTGAAGGTAAATCCGAAGGAGAAGTCGAATCTCGCAGGTCGACGACGTCATACGAAGGGCAGGGCGGCCAGGAAAAAAACATCGGATGGAAACTACGTGAGCCGACGCTTGTGACTAACGCAACCGAGTCCGGAGGCGCAAAAGTCAAGCATACAGTGCTCTACAACGAAAGCGGCCAAGTCATCGAAACGCGAGGACCCGAGGGCTCTGCCGGGAAATCGGCGCACGATTCGCAAATCGTCTACTACAGCCAAGAAGAAAACAAAGAAGAAGGGAATACGGTGTGCGGTAAACACCCGGAATGGGCCGGCCTGGTGTGCAAGACGCTTTCGGCCAAGCGACCGGAAACTACCGGCGTGCCGAACCTACCGGAAACGACGACCACTTACAACATCTGGGACGAGCCGGAAACGATCGTCGAAACCTTCCCAAAATCAGGCAGCTTTGCAGAACATACGCGTACGGCAAAAGACGAATATGATGCAGCTGGGCGGATGAAAACTAGCGAAGAGACATCTACCGCTACCACCGAAACCACCGACAAGGCGCTGCCGAAGGTCACCGAGGAATACAACGAAAAAACGGGACTACTCGAAAAGCAAAGCACGATCGTCAAAGAAAAAACGAAGACGATCACGAACAAGTATAACACACTGGGGCAGATCGAAAGCTACACCGACACGGACGGCAACGTCGCGAAATTTAGGTACTCAGGGCCTGAAAGGGATGGCCTGCTCGAAGAAATGAGCGACAGCAGCGACGGCGCGGAAAGCAATCAAAAGTACACCTATAGTACAACCACTGAGCAGCTGGAAAAGCTGGTGGATTCCGCCACCGGCACGTTCACAGCGTCCTACGACACCGAAGGCCAGCTGGCAAGCGTCGTCTACCCGAACGGGATGTGCGCGAACTACACCGACAACTCAGTGGGCGAAGCCATAGGCATCGAATATGTCAAGAGCACGACCTGTTCGGAAAAAAGCGCTGGCGTGTGGTTCAGCGAAACCAAGGTCCCGTCGGTGCGCGGTGAAACGATGAGCCGCACGAACACGCTTGCGAGCGAGACCTACAAGTACGACACGCTCGGGCGGCTGATCGAAGCGCAGGAAACACCGACGGGCGAATACTGCAAAACGCGACTCTACGTCTATGACGAAGAATCCAACCGCACGAAACTGACCACCCGCGAACCGAACAGCAAAAAAGAATGCGCGACCGAAGGCGGTACGGTTCAGGAACATAAATATGACGAAGCAAGTCGCCTCACCGACAGCGAAATCACGTATGACCCGCTGGGCAACGTCACAAAGCTGCCTGCGGCGGACGCGGAAGGCCACGCTCTGGAAAGTGCGTTCTACGTCGATAACGCGGTCGCGACGCAGACCCAGAACGGCGTGACCAACAACTACTACATGGACCCCGATGGGCGGGTGCGGGAAACGATCAGTGGCACCAAAAAAATCATCACCCACTACGACAGCTCCGGCGAAACCGTCGCATGGACCTGCGAAGGCACCGAAAAAGCCGAAGCCTGCGAAAGCGGAGGGAAATGGACGCGCAACATTCCTGGCATCGATGGAACGCTAATCGCCGTCGAGAACGGTAAAGGCGCGACCTACGAAACGCCGATCCTAGAGCTCCACGACCTGCAGGGTGATGTCGTCGCGACGATCAAGGACAAAACGGGTGAAACCAAACTCGAATCCACGTACAACTCCACCGAGTTCGGTGTCCCGAACGGGGGCAAAGAACCCCCCAAGTTCGCGTGGCTGGGGGCCGAAGGTGTCGGGAAGTCACTCGCCTCCGGCGTGATCACCGAGGGCGCCACCTCCTACGTCCCGCAGACCGGCATGACGCTTCAGAGCGAAGAGGTGGCGCCCCCCGGCCTGCCGGATGGGTCGGGTGGTCAAGCTGCCACCTTCACAGCATCACCCTGGAACCTACAAGGCGCCGAACGGGTGGGCTCCGAAGCTCCCGGGAAGGAAGCGGCAAGAGAACGCGCCGCATTTGAAGCGGCGTGCAGAGCAACTCCCGGAGCTTGCGAAGAATCAACC
Organism: uncultured Solirubrobacterales bacterium; assembly: GCA_963821775.1. Taxonomy (GTDB): domain Bacteria; phylum Actinomycetota; class Thermoleophilia; order Solirubrobacterales; family Solirubrobacteraceae; genus Palsa-744. The sequence goes on from CAWGFB010000004.1 coordinate 1,179,797, forward strand.
GCAACGGGCATCTATGATCCAGAAGGACTAGCGTCCTACAACGAAACATTGGAACGAGCGAAACAGTTGCGAAACGATGCTGGCAATACCGAACTGTTTGGGCTGTTCTGTGCTCTCGCACCCCCTGGGTTTGACGAGTTTTGCGGGGCTGGCGCGAAGGTGTGGGCCGCGACGCTCGAAGGTTCGGCCCTGGCATTGGAAACATGCGTAGCTCTCGGACGAGGAACCCCTGGCCGTGGAGGAGAATACGGTATGTGCTTTATTAACGAAACGCGCACCCCCAGCGTGTTGGGTGTGTCGCTGCCTCTATATGCCAAAGCCTCGGTCTGCTTGCTTGAACCAGGGAGGAGAAAGAAGACTGGAAATTACTGGAACTGCGAAGGACACCGTAAAGTAAATGGCCCGCTGTGGCGGGATCGATAGTCCTAGGCCATCCATGCCCGCAAAGACGCACTTTCGAGCCGTTCTTGTAACCGTTGCCATCCTCTTGCTGGTTGGGTGTGGTGGTGTAGTTTCGGATCCTTCCAGTCATGGGCACAGTCTGGCGGTCATCGGCAGTGGTCGCACAGCCACAGGCCAACCGTTCGTCGCGACGCTGGGCCAATACAGGACGTCGCCGCTCCGCGGCAGGCAAGAACTGGAACCGCGCCGTGGCTGCCCGTTGCGCGTCTTCATCAGGGAAGGCCAGCATGCATGGCAGAACGAAGTGTGCTACCCGCGCTCGGAAGTCTCCGAGCAGGTCGGCGTCGAATGCGTAGCGGGACTGCTGCTGGTCCATCTTGCGGCTCCGCCTACCACGCGCAGTGTTCGCCTGAGCTTGAGCAACGGGCAGCATGTGGTCTCTCCGGTGATGTTGTTGCCTCGGGGCCTTGGTGGTCCGATGGCGCTCTACTACCAGGCCGTGCGTGGACCTACCCCTATCCCTGTGTCAGCAACGGAGCTGGGGGCGGGTGGTCAGGTACTCGGCACCATAACGGCTTACCGTGTACATGAATGCACCAAGGATATAACGCGAACGCTGCCCGGGGCGCGCGTGCTTGTAAAAGCCCGGGCGCCCGGGGGTAAGATATTTACGATCTCCAGCGAGCGGACCCGGACTCTCGGCAGGACATACTTCGGCCTGCGGGTAGCCTTTGCGGGAGTAGGTGGGATCGTGGCTGGCGCCGCCGCCCTGCGCCTGGCGCTTCCGCTGGAATGGGGCGTGGCGACCCCGCTGGAATGGGAAGTCAGCCGCATCTGTACGCCACATCCTTATGGGATCATCTATGGCGTGCTCACCGCGCCGCGCGACGAAGTGCTCGTCCGTTTGGGCGCCGATCTGCAGCCTCTGCGTCGTGTCGGCATCCCCGCTTCCATGCGGCGGCACAGCGTGTTGGTCTACGGCATCCTCGGGCGAGCCCCGGATCGTCTGATCGTGCGTGCGCCCGGAGCAAGAACTGCGGTCGATGAGAACATCGACTCGATCTTCGCTGAAAAACGATGTGCGAGTTGATCGATCGACTACGTCGTGAGCTCGGCGTGTGCTTGGAGGCACAGCACTGGACGGCCCGCGAGCGCGACACGCCCGAAGGATCTCAGCCCTTCAACTCGGACGAGCTCGGCACGTTCGCGCGGGAGCTGAGGGATGGCTTTACCGCCACGGCGATCTTCGCGTGGACGCGCGAGAAGGAGTCGGAGCAGATCAATGTAGCGGGAGGTCTTGGCGTCGAATACGCACCAGCTCGCGAGCTCTTGGCTTCCCTCACGGGCTCAGAGATCCTGGGGGTGATGCTCGTTCAGCCCACCGCTATAGTCAGAATCCGGGACGCTGCAGAGGTATCCAATGCGGCCGAGGAGCTCGCTCGCTTCGTCACCCAGCAGACACCTGAGCTGGAGAGGCTCGCCGACGTCGACCAACTCATAAAGTTGCTCCACCAAGAGCACGCCGTGCCGTTTGAAGCTCACATGGCGGACTTCAATGACATCCATGGCACAGATCCGGAGCCTGATGCCTTCGAGATCCCGGAAGCCGAGTCTGACAGCGATGCGGTCGAGCTCATGGCTGCGTTGCTTGCCGGTGCGGGTCGCTACGACGAGGCCCGCCGGGTGCTTGTCGAGGACACGCAACTGGTCCCCGAAGATGAGGTGTCGCGCGAGCACCGCCGTTTTGTGCGCCAGCTGACTCGCTTTCTCGACGGAGAGCTTCCGCTTCCCACCACGCCGCCGCGCTGGCCACCAGGCCCACTAGCACTCGAGCCTACGCCGACCTTTTCGCAGGTCGTTCTCGAGAAGCTGCCCGAAGCTCGGGCGCAACAGGACGCCGTCGAGGCTATGCGCGCCATCAGCCACGGCAAGACCCGCGGTGAGTTGCGGACTCTGCTCGAAAAAGAGCTGGACGAACGCGGTGCGAAGCTAGATCCGAGCGCGGTTGAGACACAGGTTGACTTGCTCGCGACCGAACGAAAGCCGTTCGGCAAGGCGCGAATCGCAATGCGCGGTCTCAAGGTGCTCGGAGAGTTTGCGGGCTTGCGACGGGAGCCCGTCGAGCCGATGGCCAAGCGTGCCTCACGGGCGGCTGACACCGAAGCAGTGCCCGCGTCTGACGACATACGACTTGAGTTGCCTGAGCGAGCAGCTTACCCGATTGTGAGGGATCTCAACCGTCGGGTGGTCGTTGAGCTCGACCCAGCGGCGCGAGCATGGCTTGATCGTGTCGCGCAACGCGTCTCTCAGCAGGGTCTGCGAGTGGTTGTTGTGGAGGTATGGCTGACATGGGGGATCGAGTCATCGGGAACGGAGTCGCACCTGAACGTGTACATCGGTGCCGAACGCGTCGGTCAGCTGGGGCCGGATGTTGCCGAGCAGTTGCGTCTCGCTATGGAAGCGGCCGCCGAACGTGACGAGGACCCCTGGACCCATGCATTCCTGTCGGCGAGCTCCGGCACGATTCCGTACGTGATGGAAATCCCCCTGCCTGGCGACGATATTTGATGATAGAGACAGGAGCTTCGTAGCATGACCCATTCCATCGACGACATGAGGCAACGACAGCTTGGATCGGTGGCCGTTGAGTTTGCGGTCGTCGGCGTGGTGTATCTTACCCTTGGTGGCCTTCTGCTCACGGCCGGGCTCGCCGACGCTACAGGCTTGACCGTGGCCCTCAGCCTCGGTTGCGCGATTGTGTTCGGTGGAATAACTGTCGGGAAGTGGCGCGCGCTACTGCCGAGGTCGGCAGCACATGCAGAAACGGTCTCGCGCAAAGCGATCACGGAGGTGGCTCCTGCGCAGCGGTGGTTCCTCCACCGCCGTTGGTCACGGGGGTTGTGCCTGATGGGGGGTCGGGATGTGTGTGACGTGAAAAGGGTAGGAAGAACCTGTCGCGCACTTATCTGGCGGGGCCTTTAATGGTGCGCCCCCGGTCGCGATTTCGCTGGTGCTGGACAACAAGGCGCCGGAGCGAGTCTCTGGCCACTGCTTCCCGATAGGAGACGAATCGTGAGCTCACCCAACACCACACATACAGCCCAAGCAGAGCGATCAACTTGTATGATTACGAGCGTGTCTCTGAGGCTAACTCGGGTCCTGTGTGGAGCGTTTCTGCTCAGCTTGCTGGCGGTTCCCTCCGCGGTCGCTGCGCCCGGGTGGATTGCGCCGATCGGTGTGTCGGGGGGTCCGACCGCGGAAAGCAGCGGTGGCGTATGGGGTGGTGTTCCCGGGGAGGCGCATGTCGCGTTTGACGCGCGGGGTGACGCGCTCGCGGCGTGGCAGCGCGAAGACGGGACCCTGGAAACCAGCGACAAATACGAGGTCCAGGTCGCGTACAGGCCCGCAGGCGGCTCGTGGCAGGCTCCGGAAACACTGTCGGCGCCCGGCGAAGGCGGAAGCGCAGATGAAGCGAGCGTCGCGTTCGATGGACGCGGAGACATGTTCGCGGTATGGGACGCCTACAACGCCAACGTTCCCCGGGGCGATGCTCATTTCAGCGTGCAGGCCGCGTTCAGGCCGGTCGGCGGCGCGTGGCAGGCTCCGGTGGATCTCTCGCCGGTCGAAGTCTCCGGGAGGGGAACATCCATCGCTCGCTGTAGATGTGCAGGGCGACGCGATGGTGAGCTGGGACCGAGGGGCGGGTCCCGTGCAGGAGGCGTTCAGGCCCGCGGGTGGTGCGTGGCAAGCTCCGGTCGAACTGACTCAGGGCAAGGAGGAGGGAAATTTTTCGCAGGTCGCGTTCGACAAGCAGGGCGACGCGCTGGTTACATGGCTGGGTGGCGGGGGCTTGCAGTCGGCGTTCATGCCGGCGGGTGGCGTGTGGCAGCCATATGCGACCGTTGGCTCTGAATTTGTGGCGGGTTCGGATTTCGTCATGAATGGTCGGGGCGACGCGGTGGCTGTGTGGGCCAGTTGGACCGAAGGGTTTCTGTCGCATCGCGTTGTGCAGGCCTCGTTTAGGCCGCCCGGCGGTGAATGGCGGGCGCCGGTCGATCTTTCTGAAGAGCTCCACTGGGAGGAATGGCGGTGGGGGCTGGAACCGCATGAACCGCGGGTCGCGATCGATGAACAGGGCGACGCGGTGGTCGTATGGTCTCTCGAAGGAGGATATAGCGGTGTCGGGTCGGCGTTCAAGCCGGCCGGCGGCTCTTGGCAGCAACCGGTCGATCTCACGCAGGGGGAAAAGTCCGGGGGGAGCCCAGACGTCGCTTTCGATGATCAGGGCGACGCGATCGCGGCGTGGAGCGGCACGAACGGCATCGAAGCCTCGTTCAAGCCCGCTGGCGAGGACTGGCAGGCGCCCGTCGATATCGGCCACGGCGGCGGGCCGCAGGTCGCCTTCGACGAACAAGGTGACGCGGTCGCGGCTTGGGTCGGCGAACACGGCGTCGAAGCCGCTGGCTATGCGGCCACTGGTCCAAGTCTGAACAATGTCTCGATCCCGACCGAAGGCACCGTCGGTCAACCGCTCACGTTCTCGGTCTCCCCGTTTGACGTGTGGTCGATCGGTGGGGAAACGATCTGGAGTTTCGGCGATGGGACATCGGCGAGCGGCGCGAGCGTCACCCACACGTACACCGCACCGGGAACCTATGAAGTCACGCTGCGCAGCGCCGACACGCTCGGCAACGTAACGAGCACCGTCGACAAGATCACGATCGCACCTGCGTCTGCCCCGCCGACCCCCACGCCGGCGGAACCGACGCCCACGCTGGCGGCGCCTACGATCGCTGCGGCCGATCAGTCGGCCTCGATCTTGCGCTACGGAAAGCGTCCGTTCGCGATCACATTCTCTGTCGCGCTCAACGAGCAGGCCACGGTGAGCTTCAGCTTCGTCCAGCACTCGATCGGCCGCATGGTCGGCGGCAAGTGCGTCGCAAAGACCGCGAGGAACGCCAGCCGCGAGGCATGCAAGCGCGGCGCAGTCGCCGGCGTGTTCTCCTTCGCGGGCCAGCGCGGCACGAACAGGATCGTCTTCGACGGCCGCATCCCGCAATCGAAGAAACTCAGGCCGGGCCGCTACACGCTCATCGTCACGGCGACAAACGCCGCCGGGCACCACTCGAGCCCCAAGTGGCTCAGTTTCATGATCGTCAGTCCGGACGCTACACACTAGGCGCGCTCCAGAGCCCGGCGTCTTGTCGGGTAGGTGTAGAGCAGGACGATCTCGATGACCAGTTCGTCTACATCAATCGCTTACGGCGCCCAGATGCCGAGCCCGCCCTCGGAACAGGGACAGTGGTTGTTGGCGCTTGCGCTCGGCGTGCTCGGCGTGGGTGTGCTGGCGGCAGTGCTCACCGGCGTGGTAGGCAATATTAGGCCCGCCGTGCCCCAGGCTGCCCCGCCGGCGGTGCTGGTTGTGGCAGCGACCCCGGTCCCCAGCGCGTCGGCATCCGCAAGCGTGCCTGCTGGCGTGATGAATGGCCACGAGGCCTCGGCTGAGTCCCGCGTGAGCTCCTCGAGCGCCGCGGCGGGACGGAGGCGTGGGCGACGCGCGCGCGTCGCCATCGCGGCGCAGTCGTCGAGCGCGCAGCAGCGCGCGGAGGCATTGAGCGTCGTCGATCAGACCGAAACGTCGATTTCTACGCGCTGGTTGGAAGGCTTTTACCCGATCTACGCGGAAGCCCAGCGCGTGTTCGGCGTCAACTGGCTGCTGATCGCCTCGATCCACCGCCAGGAGTCGGCCTTCTCGACCGCGCCCACTACCTATCACGGGCTGAACTTCGCCGGCTGCTGTGGGGGGCCGATGCAATTCAACGTCACCAACGGTCCGGTCAGCACCTGGGACCTTGTCAGCGACTCCTACCTCTACGGCAAGCGCCCTTCCCACTACGACCACATGACGGCTACGCACCCGTCGATCTACGACGACTTCGACGCGATCATGGCCGCCGCGCATCTACTCTCGGTCGACGGCGCCGGGTATGCGCTTGGCCGCGCGGCATGGGGCGCGGCGTATGACTACTACGGCCACGACGCCGCCGGGATCACCTACGCCGACGAAGTGATCGCGCGCGGGATCGGCTGGGCGCAGCACGGGTTCTGCATCAACTGTGGCGTAGCTCCCGCGATGGTCGAAGCGGTACAGGCCGCGTACGGCGCCCCGGTGCTTCGCCGACGACGACTGCTGGACGAGCTCTTGGTGCACAGCGACTCGCTCGTCGAGATGCGCCTCTGCCCCGAGCGGCTCACGGAGGAGATCGCCGACTTTCGTGGAGAAGGCGTGGAAGGAGCGCCGGACGTCGGCCAGGCGACGCGCGGCCCGCGCGAGCCAGCGAGTCAGAAGCGCCTTCCACATGGTCGGGCGGGGCAAGTCGGGGATAGGCGCGGATGCAGGCAAAGCACCAGACCCTCTCGTCTTTGGGAATGGCCACTCTGCCGACCAGGTTGAGGCGTCTCGCTGATCGCCTGAGCTATGCGAATGTGGTGGCCACCCTGGCGCTGTTCGTCTCCTTTGGCGGGGTGTCGTACGCCATGATCGCCCTGCCCGAACATAGCGTGGGCGCGGCGCAGCTACGGGCAGGAGCTGTGGGCCTTGGAGCCCTGAGCTTCCCGCTGGGGACCGCCGCGGCTACGGACGACCACGTCGAAGCTACAGGACCAGCTGCAACAGCGGACTGGACATCGTGGGCTCTCCGTGGCCGGGACCTCCAGCCTGCCCCTCTCCCAGCGGTCCCACACCGCGCCGGACGGTCCACCTGTTCTTCCCGTCCTCCGGGCGCCTGCTGGCGTCCGCCGTCGTCGGCCTCACGAACAACGGCACCACGGGCGACCCACGGACATCCGCGCACGTGGTGCTTGAACTGACGGTCGACCGGCGGCGTGCCGCCGCGAACCAGGTGCTCATCAGAGGGGGCCAGATCGTCCAGGTCCCGATCCAGGCGGTGGCCGACGTCGCGGCCGGGCGCCACACGGCGGGACTCGCCGTCAGGGCGCAGTACGACTCGGCCGGCCAGGGCGACGTGCTCGTGTCCGGCGCATCCATCATCGCCAGCGCTGTTCCACCGGCGGCCTCGGCGAGCGCGCCCGCTGGCTTGAGCCCTCCAGCGAGCGGATCCGCGGCGCGTGGGCGCTCAAGGACGCCGACCTGGGCAAAAAAATAGTGAATAGGCGGGCCGGCGCGCGGGCAGAGAACGTAAAAGGGGAGCCCCCTGTAGGGGTCCAGATCACCTGGATCACTTCACGGGGACCACGTCACAGGCGTCGGGCGGTCGCGATGCTCCGCGACCGTCTCGGTGTCAGCGAGCGATGGGCGTGCCGGGTAGTGGGGCAGCACCGCTCCACGCAGCGCCATGAGCCCAAGTGGGCCGAGGATGATGGGGTGTTGCGCGCCGAGCTGCGGAAGTTCTCGGTGGAGCGCCCGCGGTGGGGGTACCGGCGAGCGCATCATCGGCTGCGCGAAGAGGGCTGGAAGATCAACCGCAGCGGGTGGCGCGCCTGTGGCGCGAGGAGGGGCTGGGGGTCCCTGTGCGCAAGCGCAAGCACCAGCGGCTGGGGGATTCGACGGTCCCGGCTGAGCGGCTGCGTGCCGAGCGACCCAACCACGTGTGGGCGTTCGATTTTCAGTTCGACCAGACCGCCGATTGGCGGGCGCTGAAGCTGCTCAACGTCGTCGATGAGTTCACGCGCGAGTCGCTGGTGATGCTGGTCGAGCGCTCGATCGACGCTGACACGGTCGTGCAGGCGCTGGGGCGGCTGTGCGGCGAGTGCGGCGCCCCGGAGCTCCTGCGCTGCGATAACGGCCCGGAGATGACGGCGCACACGCTCAGGGACTGGTGTCAGCTATCGAAGACCGGGACCGTGTTCATCGAGCTGGGCTCACCGTGGCAGAACCCGCTCGTCGAGTCGTTCCATTCGCGCGTCCGTGACGAGCTGCTCGACGTCGAGGAGTTCTGCAGCCTGGCCGAGGCGCAGGTCGTGATCGGCGACTGGCGCGAGGACTACAACCGGCGCCGCCCGCACTCCGCCCCTCAGGATGCTCACCCCGTGCTCTTCGCGGCCGCGCTCGTGGAAGTCTACGGCCCCCCGGCGGAAGAACGCCGCCGACCGCTCCCGGCGCCCTGTCCTGCGCGTGGGGTAGGGACGGTGGAGCATCTCGGCGTTGCGCTCTGCCACGCGTCACTGTCGAGGTCTTTGGCGGGCGTGGTGCTCCGTGTTCGCAGCGTTATCGCTCATGTGTCCCGGCCCCTTTGCCGTTCTGGCGCTTGCCCCGTGCACCGCGTCGTTATGGGCGCCGCCAATGTCGTTAGGGACCAGAACACGGGCTGGCTGTTGTCGTTTGGGATCGGTCAGGGAGTACCGTTGTGGGCCGTGTCGGGCGGCGGAAGATGGCTCTGATAAGCCAAACGTCAGGCTCGTACGGTGTCGTTAGCGACGGCGACCCTGGGGAGGGGGGACGGGCCGCGTGTCGTTAGGCCCTTGACGAGGAGCCGGTCGTGGGTCTACCCTGGACTCCTTCTCTTGTTTGCTCGTTTGTTTCGCAGTACGGCCGCCCACCGTCTGGGTCATATCTCCTCTGGCACTAGATCCGCTTCATCGTGGCTTTCGAGTCGCTCGTGGATTTCTGCTAGGGCGCGTTGGATCAGTAGCCTCTTCGAGCTCCCTCCGCTAACCAGCCTTGGGTGACATCGTTGAGCGCTCCTTGGGCGACTCGTCGTGGAGATCACCGCCGCTGCAACTCAAGCAACAACAGGGAAGATGTGGCAGCCGGATACGTTGGGATCGTGTCCGGGATGCGCGCGGGTTTGCAGAGATGCGGACGCTGGGCGCAATGGTCGCCGTGACGGCGACCAGCGAAGACAAGGCGCAGGATCGGTTCCGGGAGCCCGCATGGGTTTTCCGGCTGGTGGCCCGGGGGCCTCGCTTCCAGTTCGCTGGATGGCTGGGGCTGGAGCCGCCGCCGACCCGACCCCGTGGGATCCAGCGGTGCGCGTGTAGCTCGACGCGCCGTCAACTGATCGCACACAGCTCACCCCCTGCCAAGGGGGGCGGGCTGTGCGGCGGTAGAGATGGAGCCTCACTGGGTCCACTAGCCGCCAACGCGGCTGGTGCTGCACCTCCCCCGTCCGGGGTGGCTCCCGGACGGCCGGCGGTCGTGAGAGGACCCCGGTGATCGCGTCTCGCGCCCTGGAGGATGGCACCCGGGGCGGTCCTGTTCGTGCGGGTAGCGCTGCGCGGTGACTGTGCCTGCGCGCTAGCGACGCGCAGTCAAACCTCCGGCGGTCCCCCGCGAAGAAGCGGGGGGCTGTCCAGTACCCGGCCCGGTGTCGCTCTCTTGAGCCGGGCGGTCGTCCACCGTGGGCCTGGTGGCCCCCCGACCCGGGGTCTCACGAGCGCTGGCGGCGGAAAGAGAGGAGGCTGGCGGCTCCCGTCACGGGGAGACATCGCCCGGTTCGCACCGGGGCCGGCCCTTGTACGCCTACCCACCTGTTGTCGTGGCCGTTGGCCCGAGGCCACCTCTTGGAGCGCCGCGACGAGCAACTTGACCCGCCAGCCCGGCACCCCCCTCGTCCCAGGGGTGTCGGGCCTTTTGTCGTTCCGGGATGCCGAGGCGCGTCGGACACGCGCAGCGTCAAAGACAAGGAGCAGAAGGAGATGGCACAACGCAAGCAGACCCAGACCACCACGTCCGCCACGGCGGAGCCGCGCTCCAAGCGCCCGGCCAGCAGCCGCCAGTTCCCGCTCGAAGCCGACGACGTCCTGCCCCGCAGCGCCGGCTGCCTTGGGATCAGCCCGTACGCACGCGACGCCGAGGCGCGGCTGCTGTGCCGCTGGCGTCTTGTCTAGCCGGCGAACCAACGAAAGGAGCAGCAAATGAGAGCGATCATGCTCAGTGACGGTAGCACCCACTCACCCCTCGCCGGTAGTCGGATCGTCGAGGTCCCCGACACAGTGAAGGGCGACGATGTCGACGCTGCGATCAAGGCGGTCTGCGAAGGCGACGACGAGCAGGCGCACGGCGCGCGGGTTCTCTACACGGCGACCGGGTGCGAGCCGGTCCCCGACATTGAGCAGCTCGACAACGCCACGCTCGATGGGCTCGCTCGCGACGCGCGGAGCATGATGCTCCAGCGCGCCGAAGGTCTGGTCGGGCGCCTCGTCAGGCGGGTGATCAACGGCGAGCCGCCTGAGGTCCGGGTGTTCCGCGTCGACGGTGTCGACGAACACGACGAAGTGCCCGCGCTGGAAGGTGTGACCGTCGAACACGAGTACGCGACTGCCGACGGCGGAAAACGAGTCTGGGCGCGCCTGTTGGAGATCGAGGCGCTCGCGGACGACCGAGACACCGGGCGAGCGGGCTGAGGACCCGAGCGCGCCGGGTCGCCGAGGCGGCGGCACTACGCCCCGGCAACAGCGCCAACGTCGACGGGGTCGCCGAGAGCGCGGCCCGACGAGCGCGCACCCACGAACCGGGAATGGCTCGGGAGAGAGCCCAATTCACAGGAGAAACTATGAGCGATAGCACAGCGAACCACACACGGACCCGCTGGGCGGGAGACGAAGGCTTCGACCGGATGGCATACGCACGCCAGCTCGGGTGGAGGGCGATTCCGAATTGGGGACGCGACGGTTGGGACCTCGGCAGTTGGCCGCTAGTCGTTGTCTATCACCGCGGTGAGCTAGAGATTGCGGTCGATGTCGAAGGCGACATCGACATTGAAAAGTTCGCCACGCGCGAGGAGCGCGACCGCAGGACCGACGAGATCGCCTTCTTCTACTGGAAGTACCACGAGGAGGAGTGGGTGGAGGGCATCGACTCCCACGAGCAGATGCCGTCGAAGCTACGCGGCCCTTTCTCGTTGCAGCGGCTCAAGAGTGAAAGGGAGCCGGAAGGCGACACAGACGACGCCCCCGTGAGTGAGTGACTGCGTCAACCATATCCAAGGAGAAGGCATGAGAACGACCGTTAAGACATTTGCACTCCAGGACCGGTGCCCACCGAGCGTCGCGGCGGTGTCCGTCGAAGTAGACGTACGCGCCGGGCTGCCGTCCTACAACATCGTCGGCCTGGCCGACCACGCCGTGCGCGAGCGCCTCGAGCGGGTGCGCTGTGCGCTGTTCAGCAGCGGCCTTGAGTTTCCCGTCAACCGCGTCACCGTCAATATCGCGCCGGGACAGGTGCGGCGCGTGGGACCCGAGGTCGATCTTGCGATCGCCTGCGGTCTGCTGGTCGCAACCGGGCAGCTCCCGGGTGAGCGACTCGACAGCCATGCGCTGTTCGGCGAGCTTCTTGCTCTCGGGCGAGGTGGTGTCCGGTAGCGGCGCGCGCCTGGTAGCTGAGGCGGCGCGCGCGAGCGGAGTGAAGACGCTCGTTCTGGCATCCGGTCGGGCGCGCGAAGCGGCGCTGGTGGACGGCCTCGACGTCGTGGTGGCCGACCACATGCGGAGCATCGCGCGGGTGCTGAGCGGCGGCGCCGGCGACCCGCCGCCCACGCCATGCTGACAGGCGGCGCTCCTCTTGGCCCAGTCTGATCCACTCGCCCAGCAACACCTTTAGCGCGGGGCGCTCTGCGTCCGCCGCCACATGAAGTCACCCGGCCCGGTCTCGCGCCCAACGCGGAGCCGGGCCGCTTGTCGTTCAGGCCCAGCCAGCGCAGCCACCACGGCCTAGGCGGCGTGGTGGCTGCGATCCGGGTCTTGCTGCGACGGCCGACGACTGTTGCTGACCTGGCCCGCCACGGGTGGGCCAGCGCCGCACCCGTGCGCCGACCGGCGGCACGGCAACCCAAACCAGAAAGGCAGAACAGATGACCCACCGGATACAGCAACTCACTTCCCGTGTCGGCGGCGTGATACCCACGATCACGCCAGTCTCGATGCTGCCATCCGAAGATGTGGCGAAGGTGCCCGCATCAGCCAAGAAAAACGGTACGAGCCGCTCAAGCCGCCGCCGGGGAGCCAGCGAGCGGGCGGACTGGATGAGCGGACGGGTGCCACGCGAGATCGAGCGACTCGTGCTCAGTGACACAACCGAGATGCACCTCGATCTGGCTGCAGCCGGCCTGCTCTGACACGGCTGATACCCGAGCGCTCCGCGGTCCGGGCCGTGACGCCCCGCGCCACCGCCCGGTCCGCGGAGCGCAGACCTACCGACGGCGGGCCCGCTCCGCAATGAGTTGGGTACGCGCCGCGCATCGAACCCAAACTACTACGCCAAGGAGACAGGAAATGAACGTAGGGCACGAAGGGTTGGTAAAGAACACAGTCAAGGCGCTAGGGGCCTTGGTCTTGCTGGGCATCAGTGCGGATTGGGCGCCAAAACTCACTTCGCTTCTGGTGATTGTGGTGATGTTTCACTACGCGAGTTATGCGTGGAGTAGGGTCGCAAAGATTCCCCCGGGCCAGCTCGCCGAGTTGCTCGCGGTCGCCATGTTCGCGCTCGGCGTCGGGTTTCTCGCGAAGCTAGGTGTGGGGCCGCTGATCATCACGGGGGTGTTCCTGCTCGTCACTGTGCCGCTGTGGCGGCTCGCGCGTCACGACCCGCGCGAGGATAAAGATGCGTCCGGGAGTGCAACATGACCACCAGCACCCCCAATGGGGATTGTCTTGCGCGCGGCCCCGTTCGAGGGAGTGATCGAAGAGGCGTTGACGGCGCACGAGGGGCACTGGACGCTGCTGGCGTTCCTGCTACGCACCTTGGACACCGACGAGCAAGCCGGGCGATCTTTGCGTAGGCACGTGCGCCACGCGATGGCGTGCGCGATGCTCGCCGGCTACGAGGGCCGGGAGCCGACACCGAGACGCCCGGGCATCAACAGCCACCGCAAGGCCGAGGCGTGGGTCGGCATGCAGCTACTGCGCGATGTCGGCCCACGCGGCCTGAGTGAGGTCGAGTGGACCGCACTGGGTAAGCGGCTCACCCAGCTCGCACAGCGCGACTGAGGGCAGACCGTACCCCAGCGCACCCCTCCGGCGACCCGTCCAGCCAAGCGACGAGATGACCCGGTCAGCCGAAGTGAGCACGCGCGGTCCTCCCCTGACCGCGCGCTGAGCGCGCCACACGAAAGGAGCAGTTCGATGAAGCGATCTCGCAAGAAGATCAGGTCTGCACGCCACGCGCCAAGGAGGCAGGGAATCGCGCCAGCAGACACCCCAACCGCGTCACTGGTCGATGTGATGCCAAGTTGGGAGGGCTCGCCAGGGTTTCACCCGGTCGCCATCGCCCTGAACACGATTCTCAAGCTGCCGCCATTGGCGCGCACCGCCAGCGGGACCGAGGTCATCGGCACTGGTGACGTGATCGCATTCCAAGCACTGGAGGCCATGATGGCCGCTCGTCCGGTTTACATCGGGGCGGAGCAGCTACGGGCGCTGCCTGACTGGAGCGAGGGTGGCGCCCGGGACGCCACGGCAACGGGACTACGATACGCAGCGCAGCTGCGATTGCCGTTCGATCCGTTGTTCCTGGACTTCACAGACCCGGACGGGTCGCCGTGCTGGGTCGGCACGAGCGAGGAGTATGCGCTCTACGGGGCACTGCTGTTCACTGGTGAGTCGCATATACCTGGAGCGCTGGTGCAGCACAATTCGCTGGCGTTGATCCCGTTCGGCGCGGCCAACCGAGACGGCGCCGAGGTCCGCCGCCCGTGGGCGGTCCCTGAACACACCCTCACACCGATGCAGGCCCCAATTGGTGCGCTGATCGTCGGCGAGGACCCGGTGCGTCCAGGCGGCGAAGTGGCTTTGGGATTCTTCGGCGCCCGCGGCATTGACGAATGGATGCGCGCGCTGATGGGGGTCCTTCCTGCAGGGCTCGCGTCGATCGGCGAACCTCCGCTGAGCATCCAGACGCGCGCGCGTGTGTACGTCGGGACAGGCGGCATCAGCCGCCTGCTCGGCGCCTTCGCTGACCACAAGCACACCTCGCTGGGACTCAAGGAGATCGCAGCACGGTACCCGGACGATGCCGAGGCACTGATCGGCGAGGGACTTTTGGTGCAGGAGCTCGCGCTGAGCGCACTGCGAGCGCTGTTTCTTCTCGACTCGTCGAACGTGGAGATCGTCGCAGCACCGGTCAGCCGCCAGGTTCGCCGCGCGGTAGAACGCTCACAAGGTCACCGCCAGATCGCGATGAGCGTTCAGGTGCGAGCCCGTCAGCACGCGAGCAAGCCGCGAAAGGCCGGCGAGCGAAAGCGCGAGTTCTCGCACTCGTTCGAGCGACGCGGGGTATATCGCCACGTCACCCGCGGGCCGCACGCCAAGCCAGAGCATATGAAGCCCTGCCCCCGGGACGACGCGGCGCACCGCGCCTCCGGCGGACTGTGCCGGCGCGAGTGGGTGCCGGGACACGTTGTCAGCGCCGGCGAGGGCAAGCCGTTCGTTCCCAAGACTCGCCGCGTCGTCTGACCACAGCGGCAATCAGGGCGTCCATGATCGCCACTCCCTGCGCACGTGAGCAGGGAGCTGACCGAGGCTCTGTCGAGGCTCGGTGGCGGACCGCGGCGGAAGCTCGATTCGCCCCCTCTTGGCGCGACCTTTAACCCGTTATCGGGAACACCACACCGAATTGCAGAAAGGGACACATCGCATGAACCCACCAAGGAGCAAGACCACGGCTGGTACTCCGGCTGCCGTCTTCCAGATCGAGCGGCTGAAGCTCAGCGGCAGGATTGAGGGAGTCTCCTGGCCGAGTAGCGTGGCGGACGCACTGGTCACGCTTGGTCAGTGGATCTACCTCGAGTCGATCCCGATGGGCACCCTGGAGGATTTGAAGCCTGGCGAGTCCTGGTCGGGACCCCGCCATAGGCTGCCGAACGGGGATAAATACCGCGTTACGCGGCTGGTCGTCTGATGAACACCACAAGCTCGCTCAATACAAGGTGCGCCCAATGGGTGATCTGCACCAGGGCGCCGTGAGGCGGTGGGCCCCGATGCGACGCGACATGGTCTTTCGGTACCCGATGGTCTGAAGTGTTCACAGCTAGACCGGGCCGCGCTTTTGACGGCAAAGAGCGCGGCCCGGTGTGGCAGTGAACCGCTGTCACATGTAGTGCCTACTCAAACCCAATCACAGGAGGTTGTTTCATGGGCAATATCACGGTCAATGTTTCAGGCTTGGGCGGTCGTGTTTCGGTGGAGCTGCCTGACGGATCCACCGTCGCCGACGCCCGCGAGGCCGCTGGAATCAGCGACGGGCTCCAGGTGCGCTGCGCCGGTCACCCGGTCGGCGATGGCGAGGGGCTGTCCAACGGTCAGCAGCTCGTCACGGCGCCACCTGCTGCGAAGCACGGTGTGATCGCCTAGCGCAAACGCGAGGCGTACCCGGCGGTCGGCCCGCGGCGTCTCACGACGCCGCGGGCTTTCCGCTTTTTGGAGGCAGTATCCACCGATCTTGTAAGGAGGAATGATGACGGTATCCGATGGGGCATCGATCTCGGTTGTCGAGATGCTGGGCTCTCAACGGTCGGTCACGCTTGAGAACGAAATTGCACGTTGGCGGCGGGAAATCGACCGAGACCTGTCGCAGATCGAGTCGTGGCGCTGCGAAATCGCACGCCGACTGTCGACGGTGCGCGACCAGCAGCAGATGCTCGACATCGCGCTGCAGGCACAGAGTGACACCAGCTACGTCGAGCATCTGATCGAGGAGTGGGAGCGTCTGCGGTCGCATCCGCGCCTGGCCGGTGCCGAGGTTCGGGCGTCGACAAACAATCCCGAGTTGCAGTCGCTGTTCCTGTTGACTACTGACGATCTTCGGCTTCATCGCAACGACACCGGCGAGTCACGCTGGCTCGGTGCGTTCGAGGTCGAGCTCACGATTGCGACGGGCGCGATCAAGATGCGCAATCTCAACACGAGGCGCGGCGGCCGGGATCACCCGCACGTCGTTGACCAGCGGCCGTGCTTCGGCGATCACTACGACGCCTTTGCTCAGCTCATGAGCAAGGGCGATCTGTTCGTTCTCTACGAGTTGCTCATCCAGTACATCGAGACACTCAACCTGGAAGACGAATACGGTCGCTACGGAGCCTTCTGGTTCGAGGTTGAGGACGAGCAGCCGGCACAGGGAACGAACGGCGAGAGCGATCTCACCGAGGCCGAGGTGGTGGCCGCATGGACGTCCTGATCGAGCAGGACACGGAGCGGCGCCTTTGGGCGCTGATCCGTGCTGTGAACACGGAGATCGGCGGCTGGGGCTACGCCCGGCTGGACGGTGGTGATCTCATCTGGGACCGAGTGTTCCTCGTCCCGCAGGAGGTCTCTCACAGCGAGGTCGACTTCGAGGCCACGGGCGGTGACGTCACGGCCATCGAGCGGGCCATCAGCGATGGCGTGCTCGACGATCCCGCGTTTGTGTGGGTCAGCTGGCACTCGCATCATTCGATGAAGCCGTTCTGGTCAGAGACCGACAATGCTCGTATCGCCGCGATGGCGAAGACGGGGGTCACTCGGCTGCTGTCGTTCGTGGGCTGCCATGACGGCGACTACAGGCTGCGCCTGGACGTGTTCGACGTGCAGGCTCACGGCATCAGCCTCGGTCAAGTGTCGCGCCACAAACTCAGGCTCATCAGTGACGCCGAGTTCACTGCGTCGATCGGCTGTGAGATCGCTACCAACGTCAGAGAGATCAAGGCGTTGGGCGACATCTGCCAGACCTCGACGGAGCCGGCGGGCTTGAAGCAACTGGCGCGGCGGACCGACGGTGAGCTGATACTCGACGTCAACGAGGCGTTCGCGGTTAGGGATCTCATGGATCATGGCTTCACCTACAACGGCGCGGTTTTGACGATTGATGAGATTGGCGTCGAAGGCGTTGACGATCTCATCGAGAGCGGGGATCTCTTCGGCCCTCACGAGATGCTCCCGCTAGGAGGCGAATAATGAACTACACCCGACAGCGTGCTTGGTTTGACCCGAGCACGACCAACGCCGCCGCGACCATCGTGGGTTGCGGCGGCATCGGGAGCTTCGCCGCGTTTGCGCTGGCGAAGCTCGGCGTTCAAACACTTAAGCTCGTGGACTTCGACACGGTCGACGGGCACAACGTCCCAAACCAGCTGTTCGAGCCGGACCAGGTGGGAGAGTTCAAGGTCAGCGCGCTGGTCGCCAACATCAGATCTGCGACGGGCGTCCATCCCATCGGTATCAACGCGCCGCTGCAGGATGGCATCCCACGGCTGCCGATCGTGGTCTCGGCGCTGGACAGCATGTCGGCGCGGGCCGAGCTGTGGAAGCAGGTGCGCTACAGGCTGGACGTGAAGTTGTTCCTTGATGGCCGGCTCGGCGGCGAGCATGTCGTGCTCTATTCGGTTGACCCGAGCAACCCCACCGACGTCACCGGCTATGAGGCCACGCTGCATAGCGATGCCGACGGGGAGGATCTGCCTTGCACGGCCCGGTCGATCATCGACGTCGGCTTCGCGGTGGCCTCGTTGATCACGCGCGCCGTGCGCCGGTACTACGCCCACGAGCCGGCGACCCCGACGGTCTACCTGAACCAGCAAACGCTTGAAATCTTCAAGGGAGGTTGGCAGATATGACCGCAACCGTCGAATCCGAGCAGCTCTACTGCGAGAACTGCAGCGACCCCGTTAACGCGATCGACGAAGACGGCTACGGTCGCTGTTGCCATAACCTGCCCAACCCGTGGCACCGTGGCAGTGACGGGCTCTATACGCAGCCATCGGCATCCCAGAACGCCTCGGCCGAAGACGAGGACGAGGACCCCGACCACCGACCGATGTGCCCGCACTGCGGTAGCAGCAGCTTCGTGATCCATGCTCGCGAGTGGCGTCAAATCGCGCTGACTGCGATGGTCAGCGGGCAAAACAACGAGGACTACGAAGACGCCATGCTCTGGTACGACTACGACGACCTCGAGGATGACGGGACGATGGACACCCGCGACTTCCAGGTCAGCCAAGTCGTCTGCGGTGACTGTAGCCGCGAGGTGACCGGTCGCATCGACGTCGAGCAGCAATAGTGACACCAGCGGCCCGTCGTCGGAGATTCACCTCGGTCACGACAATCGGTAGCGACCTGTTGTCGAGCGCGTCGGCACGTGCCGAGACCGACGGCGCGCGCACGTAAAGAACCCTCGACTACATCGCCTGCTGCGTCGCTGGCCGACGCGATCGTTGAGCAGCTTGGGGTGGGTGCTAGGCGCCCACATCCCGAGACCAGCGGTGAGCGGTCGGCCGCCTCATCGACGCGCCCTGCAGATCCCCGACGGGCGCCGTCGGCCCACGGCGGCCCTTTCGGGTCGCTGATCCACCTTCCAATACCAAGGAGCAAGACAGATGTCTTCAATTCCATCTGGCCGCTCGCGTCGGCTCGGTCCCCCGATGCTCTGTAAGGCGATTGACGTGGTGCCCGATGACGAGCAGTACCTGTCGTCATTGAAGCTCGATGGTTGGCGAGCGCTGGCCAGGTTCGCCGACGGTGGTGTCCGGTTGACGTCGCGCGAAGGACACGCGATCAGCTCGGTCGGATACATCGAGGACGCGCTGTTGGCGATCACGTGGCCCGGAACGGTCCTCGACGGGGAGCTCGTTGATCTCGCCGGGCCGCGGCAGCTCAAGCGCACTGGCTCGATCCTGCGTTCTGACCGTCCGCACAGGCCGTCGGTCGCCAGCCCGCCGATCACCTATGCCGTGTTCGACATCCTGTTCGACGCCGGCGAGGATCTGCGCGACATGCCGTTGCATGAGCGGCTGGGAGTGCTCGGGGAGCTGTTCGACACCGACGCTGGCCGTCGGCATACAGCTCCGCTGCTCACCGGGCGCGCCGAGTCGGCGCTGCGGCTAGTTGAGCATCGTCCATCGAGCTCCGCGTACGCGCAGGAGCTGGTCGACGCCGGCGAGGAGGGCGTGGTCGTCAAGCACCGCGACTCGCTGTACCGCCACGGCGCCCGCAACGCTGGCTGGTTGAAGTTCAAGCCCCAGGCGACTGAGGACGCCGAATGCACCGGGCTCGCACCGGCAAGCGGGGCGAACACCGGGCCCGACGCGATCGGGGCGATCACGTTCCGGCTGGCCTCCGGTTTCGAAGGGCACGCCAGCAGCGGGATCAGCGCGCTTGAGTGGCGCGACATGACCGACCACCCCGAGCGGTACCTCGGGCTGATGATCGAGCTCGCTCACCACGGTGTGGAAGAGAGCGGCGCGCTTCGCAGCCCGGTCTACCGGGGCGTGCGCGACCCGCGCGACAAGGCAGCCCCACGCAGGCGCACCCAGGCGCCGCGGCAGGCACCCCGCGGGAAGGCGCTGGCCACCGCGATCGCTGGCGGCGCTCGTAAGCGCCGCAACTACGAGGCAATGGGCAACGCGAAGCTGGAGTGTTGTATCCGCGAGCTGAGGGCCGGCGAAGGTGACGCGTATGACCGCTGCGTTGAGGGCGGCTCCGGTGACCCGGCTGGCGACCTCACCGCAGCGCTGGCCGCGGCAAGCAAGCGTGGGCTGAGCGTCTAGCTGAATCGAGACTCGCCGGACATCCACTGTCCGGCGGCACGGAGGACGGGCAGCACCGCGTGGCATTCCGGCCGTGCCCTCAAACCCGAGTGGCCGTGCCGTTGCCGGGTTCGAGCGTCCGCGTCGCCCGCGCTCGTGCTGAGACTCGAAAGGAGGAATCGACAGATGAGAGCAGAGCTACAACTGCTCACTGACAACGGGCCGGCGCCGTCGCAGCTTACCCGAAAGGGGTGCTCGCGCCGCGCTGAACACACAAGGGACGCGGCCCCTTTTATCGTGTGGGTCGAGAAGCGAATCGCGTTCCATAACGAAAACGAGGAACGTCAAGCACGCGAACGTGGTCTTGCTACTCGTCCGGAGCCCGGTGGCCTCGAGCGGCTCCTGAGTGACATCGGATGGCTCGGTGAGGGCGAGCGGAAGCGAATGTGGCGTTGGCGCAGCCATAAGCCGGGCGCTGGCGCCTACCTCGATGAGAGCACCGGCGCGCTCATGGTGCCAGCCGAGGAGGTCGAGGCCGCGCTTGAGCACGCAGACGTCGCAGTCTGGGAACTCTATCCCGACGAGGAAGAGGAAGGCACGGGCGAAGACGCGTTCTGCCCGGTCTGCTCCGACGAGGTGAGAAGTCTGGACGGTGCCTGTCCGTGGTGCGGAACGCCACTCGTGCAGCGCCCGCACAGCATCGCGCAGGGGGGGCCTCCGAGGCCACGCAGGGGCCGTCCGCGCCGGCATACCGAGTCTAGGCGTCACAAGCGCACTTCACTGGCTGGTCTTCAGCCCGCGCCGCGGCCAGACCCAATCGCCATGCTGCAGAGCGAGCCGGCAGAGCCGGCTGGTATGGCGGATCGCCAGCGCGGGATGACGGAGCCATTCGTGCGGGAGGCAATGCGCGTGTACCTCCAGGAGAGCCTCTCCGTCCTCGACGCAGCACGCGTGCTGTTCGAGCGGTACCCCGGCCACTGGTCGCGGCCTGAGTCGATGCGCTGCGGCCTGATGTACTGCTTCAAGGCTCGCGGCGTGCTCGTCGACGGTGATCGACGTACCATCCGCCACCGCCCAGACCTGCTCGCTCGTGAGCGGGCGCTAATCGAGGCGTACCTGGATACCCCAGATCCCGGGTACGCCTACCGCGGTCTGATCCCGCCCGAGGCCGTCTGGGAGGCGGCCTGGCGCTACTACATCGACGGCTACGGGTTCCTGCGGATTACGCGGCTGCTCATGGCTCGCTGGCCGTGGCTCACCGAGTCAAGCGACCGGTCGTTCTGTTCCAGGCTGCACTACGTCTTCCGCGTTAACGGCTGGCCGACGCGCGCACAGCGTGAAGCAACGGCAGCAGCGAACTATCGCCACGGCATGTCGATTCACCGCGACAAGGCAGCCTACAACCGTCATCGCAAGCGCAAGCAGAACGGTGGCATTCGGCCACACTGCGACGGGGTCGGCAAAGTTACAGGCAGGCCGTGCGGCAGCTTCGCCATGCACGGCGACACCAAGTGCTGGGCGCACTCCAGGCGAACACAGGCCGCACGGCAGGCGGCGCTACAGGCCGGCCGGCGCGCTGCCCAGCAAGAGCTCGTCGACTCCGCGCCGTTCGTCGCGTGGCTACGGGGCCGCGTAAGCACCTACGGAAGCCAGCGCGCGACGCTCCCGACCGTAGGACTCGACTCCGCCACCCTCAGCAAAATCCTCAAAACCGGCGGCACAAGCACACCGGGCAAAGTCACACGTCGACTGATTGAGAAAACGCTTGAGGCGGCTCTTCGAAACGACCCAAGCCTCGTCGTGCCGCGGTTTTCCGACCTCTACGACACGCGCAAACCTGACTCTCAGCAGCATCGGGAGTCCCCCGGGCGTTGAAGCTCAACAGCCCGCGCCTGGCGGGTGGGCAGCTCTATCTGCCGCGAGCATCACAACCGCCGTCGTCGGTGTGCCCGTTCACGCTCAAGCACGACCAGAACAAGAGGTACGGCGAGCTCCACGCCCAATTCGATTATGCCACGAGAGATCGTGAGACCTATCCAATTCATAACCCGAAGGAGGCAGCATCAGTGGGTACCACCCGTTCGCTATGGCAGGGAACGCTGAACTTCGGTCTGATCAGCATGCCCGTAAAGCTCTATACCGCGAGCAGCAGCAAGACCGTTCGATTTCACCAGCTTCACGCCGCCGACAACGTGCGCATCAACACCAGGCGCTTCTGTCCAGCCGATGAAAAAGAGGTGCCTTTCGAGGAAATCGTGCGCGGCTACGAGATCGCCCCCGAGCACTACGTAGTTGTCAAGGACGAGGAGCTCGATGCGCTCGCCCCGGAGGCTAACCGCATGATAGAGATCGAGGACTTCGTCGACCTTGAGGAAATCGACTGCATCTACTACGACCAGCCCTACTATCTGGTCCCCAACCGCGGCGGCGGGAAGTCCTACGAGCTGCTGCTGCAAGTGATGCACGAAACCGGCAAAGTCGCGATCGCGCGCGTCGTGCTCCGCTCGCGCGAGCGGCTGGTCGCCATACGCCCCTATGGCGACACGCTGCTTATGACGACGATGATCTTCGGCGACGAAGTACACCCCACAAGCGAGCTCGGTGAGCGCGACGGGGTTGAGGTGGGTGAGCGCGAGCTGGAGGTAGCGCGGCAGCTGGTGAGCGCGTTGGCGCAGCCGTTCGACATCTCCAGGTACCGCGATACCTACCGTGAAGCCGTGCTCGAGCTGATCGATCGCAAGGCCAACGGCGAAGAGATCGTCGTGCAGCCACCGCATCACGAGGAGCCGCGAGAGGCGCCGGATCTGATGAGCGCGCTCCAAGTCAGCCTTGAAGACGTACGCAAGCGCGCTGGCGAGGAGGCAACCAAACCGAAAAGGAGCCGGGGCGCGGCAGCCAAGCCCAAACGAAAAGTCCCTACTCCGGTGTCCCGCAGGGGCGAGGGACCCGACACCCACCACGGGCGTCGCCACTGAGCGCGATGGCTGCACGAACCAATCATCCCCGAAGGAGAGCCAATTGACTGAGCGCAGACGCTTTCACACCGAGATGCTCGCGCGCGAGTTGAACATCGACGCAGAGGATCTACCCACGCTGCTCGATCGGTATGCGGCAACAGCCACGCAGACAGCCGACCCGAATGCGAGGGGCTATCTACAGACCTTCCCGACTTTCGAGGACGCCTGCTCGGAACTGGGCAACGGCGTGCTAGAAGGGTACCTGCCCACTGGCATATACGACCTCGACACCGGCGAGCTGATCGAGCTACACGTCTCGACGCCCATCGTCACGCGCAGTGAGGACCAGGGCGTCGCTCGCAATCCGCTTGCACCGAGGCGCCACTGCACATAATACGAAAGGAGTCAAGCCAGACTGCGATCGCAACGGGCGGCCCGCGTGTACCGGGATTGCCGGGTCTCGTGATCTACGAGACCCGGCGTCACGGTCCTCAAATGATCGCGGCTGCTAGCCTGCCATCCACCCCACCCTTTTTTTGCCCAGATCCGGGTTGTTTGCCGGCTGGGTTCTTTTGCCCAGTCAGTCGCGGGCCGTGCTCCACTGGGTGGCGCGAGGCGTCTTGGGCGAGCACGGGGAGCAAAAGGGGTTGCGCCACCCACCCTTTTTTTGCCCAAAACCGGGTCTACGCCGCCGTTCGCGAACGCCATCCGGCGTCTGTGTGAGCTCGGAAGGCATAGACGCCCGGCGGGCAAAGGTTATGGCGCGTGTAGTTGTCGCAGTACCTGGATATGAGATCGAATCCCCCCTCTTCGACCCCTAAGTCGGTGTACCTAATTGCCTCAGCCTGCCGGGCATAACGACTGGAGTGTCGGGCGATGAGATACGACGGTCGTTACCTAGCGCCCCATTTTGATTGGCTAGATCCTGCTCGATTGCTGCAGGGTCTGCCGAGACTCGGTCATATGCTGCTAGCCGCTGAGCATGTAGGGCTGATCCTCGCGGTGACGTTGGCAGCTATCGGGGTGGTGGGATTGATGGTCGGTCGTGCGCGGCGACGGCGACTTGCGAGGGGTGCGCGTCTTGTGCAGATCGGCGTTCCGCCCAACGTGCAATCGCAGGGAGCCCTTCTGCTGTGGTCTGCTCTGCACGATCTCCTGCTCGGGCAATTGGCAAGGCTCCTGATTGGGCAGCCGCATCTTGCGTGGGAGATATCCGCGAGTGAGAGCGGCACGATTTTTAGGCTCTGGGTGCCTGAGACGATCCCGCCCGGTCTTATCGAGCGCGCTGTCGCGTCGGCTTGGCCCGGTGCGAGCACCACCATTGAGGCGGTGTGTCCGGCATGTCCTGATCGTGCGGGTATGGTGGAAGTCGCATCGGAGCTTGTTCTTGGCGGCCCGGATTGGTTCTCGATTGACCGCGACATGAATCCTGACCCAGTGCCGCTCATCCTTGGTCAGCTCTCCGGCCTCGGCACCGAGCAGCGTGCGCTCGTGCAGGTCCTGGCACGACCCGCGACCAGACGCGAGCAGCGTCGGCTGCGAGCAGCCGCGAGGTACCTCCGGGCAGGCATCCCAACGGGGCGCCTAGCACGACTGTTTGACCTCCTCATCCATCGGCCTCCTGCCCGTACGACACTCGACCCGAGGATCAGCCCCGACGTGCGCGATGTGCTGGATAAGAGCGCGCAGCCACTCTTTCGCTGTTTAGTGCGTGTGGCTGTTTGTGGCCGGTCTCGTGCGGAGGCCCGCGGACGTATCGACGCGGTAATCGGAGGATTTGCGCCGTATGACGGCAGGGTTGGGCTACGCCGCCGGAGGGTGCTTCGCTCGCACGTCAAGTTGCGCGAGCGGTGGCTGGGGCGCCGAGCGTTCCTGGTAAGCACTGGAGAGCTCGCGGCACTCGCGCATCTACCTAGCGAGACCGGTATCCCAGGACTCGTTCGCGCCAGTGCGCGCGAAGTCTCGCCGCCGCCCGGGCTGAGCGCAACCGGTAAGCCGTTGGGGAGTTCGGGCGGCCGGCAAGTTTACCTAGCGGTACCTGACGCGCGGCGGCACCTTCACATTCTCGGACCTACCGGTGTCGGCAAGTCGACTCTAATCGCGCAGCTCATCCTCGCGGACTTCCGCGAGCGCAGGGGTACGGTGGTGATTGATCCGAAGGGCGATCTAGTCGAGGACATCCTAGCGCGGATACCCGAAGGCCGGGAGGACGACATTGACCTTCTCGACCCCTTGGACGCGGCGCCGCTCACGATGAACATGCTGGATAACCCCGACCGTGACCTTGGCGTCGACCAGCTTGTCGCGATCTTTAGGCGAGTATTTGAGCGCGACTGGGGGCCGAGAACCGATGACATCTTCAGAGCTACGCTTCTAACCCTCACTGCCAACGGGAGGCCCGCGACGCTCGCCGATGTTCCCCAGCTGCTGAGTGACCCCGCCTGGCAGGCGCAGCTCCTTGCGCAAATAGATGACCCGGTCGGCCTGGGACCGTTCTGGGCTTGGTATCAAGGGCTCTCAGAGGCACAGCGCTCAAACAGCACGGGGCCGTTGCTCAACAAGCTCCGGGTCTTCCTGCTGCGCAAGCCGGTCCGCGCGATCGTCAGTGGAACAAAGACGACCCTTGATATAGCCCGCTGCATCGATACCGGGCGGCTACTGCTCGCCCGGCTCCCGAAGGGGACCCTGGGCGAGGACACAAGCCGGCTCCTCGGGTCGATGGTCGTCGCGCGAACATGGCAGGCGGCGCTCGCCCGTGCTGCCCTGAAGCCCGAGCAGCGCCGCGACTGCTCTCTGTATATCGACGAGGCACAGAACTACCTCAACCTCCCCACCCCGATCCCCGACGTGCTCGCAGAGGCTCGCGGCTACCGCCTCTCGTTCTGCATGGCCCACCAGCACCTCGCGCAGCTCACCCAGGAGCTGCGCGAGGCCATAGCAGCCAACGCACGCACCAAAATCTATTTCCAGCTCAGCCAGGACGATGCCCACCACCTGGAGCCCGATGTCGCCCCCGAGCTCAACGAGTACGACCTCGCCCACCTGCCGCTATACACGGCGGCCGTCCGCGTCTGCCATCGTGGGCAGACCGGTCGCCCTTTTACGCTCACCACAGACGAGCTGCCCGCTCCCGCGCCAGGACGCGCAGAGGCGATCAAGGAAAGCCGCCGAGCGAGCGCCCAGGGCGACGAAGACCAAGCGCAGCCTGCTGTGGACCCACAGCGGTTCCCAGCAAGGCCCTTCCATCGTCGTCTCCGATACCAGCAACCGAGGCCCGCGGGAGTGGATCTCGATTCCCATACGCCTCCCGACGTGTCCTCCGATCTGTCCTCCGATCTACCCCCCGATCTACCCTCCGATTAGGAGGGGAGGACCTACAGCCATGAAAATCGCTGCAAATCGGACTTTTTGTGCAGCCGACAACGGCACGTTGTCCCATGAATAAAAGTGCCTTTCCAAGCTCCCGGCCAGGAAAGGTCACATTGGCGCATGTCGTCAACCTCGGATCGCGCCTGACCGAGCGCGACCGTCAAATCGCGCTGGACTGCTACGAACACCACGTCCTCACCACCGAGCAACTCCAACGGCTGCACTTCTCCGGCATGAGGACCGCACGCGGTCGACTGGATATCCTCTACACGCTGCGGGTACTCGACCGCTTCCGTCCGCCCTGGCGACGCGGCGAGGGCAGCACCCCACACCACTGGATACTGGACGAGGCCGGCGCGCACATCGTGTCCGCGTTGTACGGCATCGAGCGCCGAGAACTGAAATGGCGCTACTCAACGGCGCTAGCTCTCGCCGACTCGACGAAGCTGAGCCATCACATCGAGATCAACGAGTTCTTCGCGCGCCTAGCCCAGGAGGCCGCCGCAGCGGGCGGCGCGCTCACCGAGTGGTACGGCGAACGCACGACCCACCAACTCTTCAACGGCACAATCACACCCGACGGATACGGCGTCCTGAGCCTTCCCAGACGAGCACCGCTGCACATCCTGCTAGAGCTCGACCGCGCGACCGAGCCCGCCAAGCGCCTGCACGACAAGGCGACCCGTTACGCCCGCGCGATACCTCGAAGCATCTTTGGCCAAACCACCCCGCTCATCATCATCGCCGTGCCCACTCCGGCGCGCGCGCGAGCCGCCATTGACGCTACCGCTAACACCGAGGCCCCGATCACGGTCGCCGTGTGGAGCAAGGCCGCCCCCCGCTCCGTGCTCTCAATCCTCGCCACTGCTGCGGCGAGCGGCAGCTGGGAGGGCTCAACCTCACAGGCTGGCGAGCCCGTGCCACACCAGGAAGGCATCGACCCGGAGCGCCAGAACCAACGTCACTAACGACGGTCCATGCAGCGGCGGCGAGAGCGGAAGGAGAAGCGATGGGGGCGTCCGGAAAGAAGCTCCGAGGGCACGGGCAGCGTACGAAAACGGCGAGCCCTCCTCTGCAGGTCAAGGACGGCGGGTACGGGCGGCCGCCCCATCCGCGGGTGGTGCGAGCCGGCCAGGTTTACTGGCCGCGCAAGGCCGAGAAGCGGCGTCGCCAGTTCCGGGTCACGCGGGCGCTGGCCGATGGGACGGTCCACGGGCGGCGCACGGACGGTGCCCGCGAGCCGCTGGTCCTCACCAGCGCCCGACTTCTGGCCGTTGACGAGCACGGCAACGGCAGGCACTACAGCTTCATCGGCTGGACTCCCAGGCGCTACCAGACATGGGCCTGCACGGTGCAGCACGTATGCGAGCAGGGGCAGGTTGTGCTGGTCCTGCCTGAGTGGCACCCGGCGCGCCCCGTGCGCGTTCCTGGCCGCTTGCTCCCATTCGCCGCCGGGGTACTCGGCGGCTGGATGCGCGCGGTAGCGGACCTATCTGCCCCTTACCCAGCCCGGCTGGCTCTCGGTCTGATCGGCCTGTGTGAGGATCCCGGACGAGCGGTTTGCCCGGCGCCGGATTGGCCGGCA
Organism: uncultured Solirubrobacterales bacterium; assembly: GCA_963821775.1. Taxonomy (GTDB): domain Bacteria; phylum Actinomycetota; class Thermoleophilia; order Solirubrobacterales; family Solirubrobacteraceae; genus Palsa-744. The sequence goes on from CAWGFB010000004.1 coordinate 1,207,561, forward strand.
GCCCCCGCCAAGGAGGAGGGCCGTCCCACTCGGCCATCCGCGCGCCGGCCATCAGCCGAGGCCTCAACGCCGCGGCCAACTCCAAGCCGCGAGGTACGTACCACTGGGATGCTACCCCCGGAGCTCAAGTATCGCTGGTGCCGGTGCTTGACGCTGGGCAGGCCGGCTGGTGCATGCAAACGGTCACTCGGATCGTGACCGGGAACGTCACCACGAGCAGTCGGACGTGCCCTGAGCCGTCGACCTCGACCGGCCCGATCTTCGCGGAGTCCTGCGAAGGCGGCGGCGGGGAGGGCGCGATCGTCTTCGTGCTCACGCAAAGTGAGGTGGCATCCGTCTCGATCGCTGGTGGCAGGCGCATACCGACTACCACCAACTCCACGCTCCCAGAGGGTCTTCGCGCCGCCTCACTGCAGGCCCCCGAATACGAGCCCAAGCCCCTCGTCTTCTTCAGGCAGTGTCCAACAGTGATGGCGTTTGATGCCAGCGGTAAGGCGATCACCAAGCAAGGAAAGCGCGGCATCCCGCTAGCGGCCCGACTACCCCGCAGGACATGGGCACATCCTGAGCATCCGCCACGGGGCGTCTGCGAACTCACCGCGACCCAGTCTCCGGCTGGGAACCGTGGCGTGGGAAGGCGCCGTGGCAACCAGGATCACAACTGTCCCCCGGCTGCCCGGTCGAGCGTTGCTCTCGTGCGCCCACACCGTATATGTCCACTCCGAGGGACACTACGTGTCCTCAGCGGCCCTGCTCGACGCGTCGCACCCAGGCACGCCGCCGCCGCCTCTTCCCGGCATGAAGCCGCTCGCCGGGCATCCGGGGATCTTCGAAGCTCAGAGCTCGGAAGGCAGCATGGTGGCGCGACGCATCCCCGGTGCGTGGCTGGCGGTCACGAGAAACCCCAAGCGGCCTAGCTGTGCCGATCGAACTGCTCGAACATCTGGGAGCTGCGATTCACCTCTAGCGGGCGATCCTCGGGATCGCTCCGCCTGCCAGCCTGTCACGAGCTTGTAGCTGAGGGCACGCCGGACTCGTCGCCGGCGTGCTGTATGTTGCCGGCCAGCAAGTTCTCCCGACCAAGGATCGTGTGACATGGCCGACTTTCTTGACGAGCAGCGTCAGCAGATCAATACGCGGCTCAGCGAGCTCAGACCGCTTATCGCTGAGTACAGTCGCCTGGAGGCCGCCGCGGCGGCCCTCGACGGGATCGGCAGCGCGACCCCGACACTCGCGGCAGAGCGGCGGCGGGGTCGCCCGCCTGGGTCACCATCTCGACGTGCCGCGACTACGCGACCGACATCCCCCGCCGCGGCCAAACCAGACGGTGCCGGTACACGGCGTCGCGCAGGTCGCCGCAAAGGATCGGGTGCACGGAGCGCCCAGGCGCTCGAGGTCATCCAGGGGCAGCCTGGCATCACCATCCCCGAGATCGCCACAAAGATGGGGATCAAGCAGAACTACCTGTACCGCATCCTCCCCGCGCTCGAACGAGAAGGAAAGGCGACCAAGAAGGGCCGTGGCTGGCACCCCAAGGGCCGGGGTTCTCCTTCTTGAGACGCGATTTCGACGCCAACCCGCCCGGTTGCCCCCGGCTGTCGAGCCCGGCCACGCGGCTGACCTGAGAGCGAGGAGGAAGGGGGACTCTGCCGTGTGGGTGCCGATCGACTTCGAGGGATGAGCACGCTTGCGATTCGGAAATCGAATAGCAAGTCAAGGGGCGGCTGCGCCCAAGGCCCGACCGGCGTATGCGGTCCGTTGCCAGCGCCGGCGCGGGCGCACTCGCAGCGCTCAAGGGCTGAGCACCGCTGACGATGCGTCGAGCATGGTCCCTCGAGTCCCAACAGCCGCAGAGCTGAGGCGCATCAAGTTCGCGCGTTGCGCAGCGGGGGTGCTTGTGGCGTTCAGTGTCCTTGCGGCGGCGCTCATCCCCATCCCCTCGAAACTCCCCTCCGTGGTCCTGGGCTCCGAATGGGTCTTCCGGGGTCTCGTGTTCGTAGCCTGCCCGGTGGGCATCGCCGTCGTCTGGGCCATCGTGGCAAGCATCCTCGACGGCGAGCCGTTGCAGAGGCTTGGGCTAGGCCCCTTCAGCCTGGAGAGGCGTCTCAAGGACGCCGCCACCGAGATCGCAGAGGGTGGGGCGGCACTCAAGGCGGCCCGCGAGAGCCCTTCCGAGAGTCCAGAGTTCACGGCGGCGATGAGGCGTTTTGATGAAAGCGTGGCTCGCCTAGAGAACGCAGGTTGGATAGGAGACGCGCGCGGTCGTGGCAGTAGGAAGGACCCTGAACTTCCCCAAGAACGAGTCGAGGGAGCTGGCCGAATATGAGTAACGTCGCTCGTGTTGATGCCCTCCAGAAGGAGGCTGAGGAGCGCATCGTCATTATCCGTGGCTGCCAGGTCATCCTCGACAGCGACCTTGCTGAGTTCTACGGCGTACCCACAGGAAGGCTCAACAAGCAGGCGAAAGACAACGAGGCTCGCTTCCCCGAAGACTTCCGCTTCCAGCTCACCCAGGTGGAGCACGACGTCTTGCTGTTCGAAATCGAATACCAAGACCGGGGCACGGAGGTCGCCGAACCTTGCCTTGGGCCTACACCTCCAAGGGGGCGCTGACGGCCGCTGGTGTGCTCAAGACCGAACGGGCGGATGAGGTGGCAGTCGCCGTCGCCCGAGCCTTCGAGACGATGGCGAGCCAGCTGCACCAGCTCAGCAGCATCGTGGAACGCCTAGAACACCTAGAGGATTCCAGCGTCACACGAGAGGGAGCTGGCTAGCGTGAAGGAGGAGATCCTCAACGCGCTGAAGGGGCTTGGCGGCGCTGTTCGGGACGTTCAGCATCGCCTGCCCAAGCAGCTCAGCGCATGAACCCTCGTCTCATCCGCTCGGGCAAGCGAGCAGGCTCGCCCGAGAATGTGCTTCGCGACCGCGGAGGGAAGTATCCCCAAGGAGCACACTCAGACGGACCACCCAACCGCGATGAGCTAACGAGTCATCCATGATTTTAGCCGCGAACATCACCCTCTCGCCAGCTCTAGGGCGTGAGGCCGTACTGGTCATGATTGCCTGCCGGCACGCCGCCTACGGTTAACCCATGTCCCATCCTGACGCCCTCTTCTCGCGCGGGAGCCTCCGCGCAGTGCTGGAGGCGACGCTGCCGAGGGTCGAGGAAGAAGTCGATGCGGCTCCCGAGGACCACCTGCTGCACGTCGATGTCGAGGAGTGGGTCAAGGCGATTGTGGCGCTGAGGGGCATGAAGACCCCGACGCTGGGCGAGCCGTGGGTGGAGTCCCAGGAGATTCGCATCGACCTCTCGCGCTCGGCCAGCGGCGTCTTTAGCCGACCGCCTTTCCTCCCCAGCGCAGCTCCCAGCGTTCCTGGCTACCGCGTCGTCGTGCATATCCCTTTCGATGGCGATGGCTCTGTCTTCATCCTCGCCCCGAGCACCTTCACCACGACCGCTCCCATTGCGGAGGTCGGCAACCGGGAGCTGCTTCACGTCATCGAATACCCGCACGACCAGCAGGCCGACATTAAGGGGGGTACCGACAGGCTCGTGAGCGAAGTCGAGCAGCAGCTTGGGCTGGGCGAACGACGACATCGAGCAGTACAACGCCCAAGCTGGAGCAGCGCGCCCGCGCCGCCATCCAGAACCGCCGCGAGCGCGTCGTGCGCCACCGCGAGCACCTGGCGGCCACAGGCTTGCCGACGCGCCCGAAAGCGGGCTCCCCAAAGACCTACATCGCTGACGCCATTGTGCGATTGCCGGCGCCGGTGCTCCCGACGACGCCCACATCGGAGCCCATCAAGCTGGAGCCCGCGCTTGGGGATGCCGTCTTTGAGCACATCCTGGGCGTCATCCGCTCTGTCGGACTCGGCATGGAACAGAGTCCGAAGACCTACGCCGACAAGGGCGAGGAAGACCGCCGCCAGTTCCTGCTCGCGACGCTGAACACCCACTACCACGGCGCGGCGACTGCCGAGGCGTTCAACGTGAGCGGCAAGACGGACATCCTCATCCGCTACGAAGGCCGCAACATCTTCGTCGCCGAGTGCAAGTTCTGGGAAGGGTCCAAAGCGTTCGGCGAGGCCATGGATCAGCTCTTCAGCTACGCGGCCTGGCGCGACACCAAGCTCGCTCTCATCATCTTCGTGCTCGAGAAGGACCTGACCAGCATCATCGAGAAGGGGCTCGAGGCGCTGGGGCAGCACGTGCTGCTCGTGGAGTTGAAGGAGGCGGCAAGCGAGACGGAGCTACGCGCGACGATGAGCTGGCCCGGCGACGGGCAGCGCCACGCGCAGCTCAACGTCTTCTTCATCCACGTGCCGGAGGGCTAAGGCCGTCCCTGATGTGACGACTGCCTTCACGCGAAAGCACACGGTGTGTCCGCAGCGACCAGCGCCGACGCCCTCCTCATCCTCTACGAGGCGCTACCTTCCCGAGGAACGGGACGCTGCCTACGAGCGCATCAGCGCACGGCGCGCTGCCGACCGGGGCGAGGAGGAGACGGAGCTGGCCCGACATCTGCGCTCGCTGCGCCGGGTGGCGGAGGTCGTCGGGCATGTGCCGGGCGTGGATGACTACCGGGTTGTTTCGGCTATCGGGAGGCGGCGGGAGGCATTCGTATCATGGGGTGCCATGACGGGCACCGACGCCCCCGACTTCACCACCTTGGCGAGAAGGCCGAGCGAGCGCCTGGCAATCGTCGCGCACGTGCGGGACACCCTGACGCTGGAGGAGACCGACTTCCTGGAGTGGAAGTCGGCTTACGACCTCAGCACCAAGTCGGATGCCGCCAAGACCTCCAAGGCGCTCATCGGCATGGCCAACCGCGACTTCGCCCAGGCCGAGCGCCACGCCGAGGGCAGCGCCTACGTGCTCATCGGCGTTGAGCCAGGGAAGGTGCATGGCGTCCCCCACTGGGACGCGGCGGACATCGAGAACAAGCTCACCCGCTATGTGCCGACGGAGTTGCGCTACGACGTGCAGCACGTCGAGATAGATGGCAAGGAGGTCCTGTTCTTCACTGTGGATGCACCGCGTCAAGGCGACCCCATCTACTGCCTCCAACGTGAGTGCGACATTGAGGAGGTCGTCACGGGCGGCGCGGGCGAGGCGGAGAGGAAGGTCAAGAAGACGCTCCCCAAGGGCGCCATCTACGTCAGACACGGAGGGAAGACCGAGCAGCACACGCCCGAGGACTTGACACGGCTCACGGCGCGCGCTGCGGTGGCCGAGCGCCCCGCGCTTGATGTGGAAATGCTCCTGGACCCGAGCAAGGCGAGGACAATCAACGCGACCGTCGCCAGCGACGAGTACCGCGACCAGAACCTTCATGCCTGGGAGGCGAAGATGCTCGGCAAGCTCCCGCGCAGGAAGCCCAAGCGGGTGAATGGACCCCTCGGCCTCATGGATTTCTCCGCTTTCGACTACGCCACCATTCACGTGCCGAGCAAGCCCCTTGGTGAGAAGCGCAGCGAGGAGGAATACATGGCCGAGGTCGAGAGGCACGTTCAGGCCATGAGGGCTCCTGAAGCCTGGTTGCGGGCCGTCGCGGTGGAGTGGGTGGAGGAGAGAAGGTCCGTGCTCGGCGTGAGCGTGTGCAACAACACCGACCAGAATTACGAGAACGCGGTCATTGAGCTGACCCTCAAGGGTATGACCAGAGGCAACGTCTTTGCCGCCGAGGGCGACGCCGCCGAGCTGCTGGCGGTGCCAGAAGAGCCGGAGGAGTGGGGCAGCCCATCGTTCATGCGCGGCATCGTTGCTCACAGGTACCCGACGGTCCCCATCGCAGCGCTCGCCCGGCCCACGCCCGAGGTGGAAGAACCGAGCAAGGGCCAGGTGCTCGTCCGCTACCCGGAGCTGCGGATACGCCCTCACACCCCGCACAAGCTGGAGCCGCTGCTGCTCGCCCTGCCCCCGCGCGTAGCGGGCGCGACCGTCCCAGTGCGTTGGCGGGTGACGGCCAGCAACACGTTCGGCCATCGGGAAGGCGACATCGACTTCCACGTGCCAGGGGCAGCGAGCAGCGAGGAGCCTGAGCCCGCCGAGGCGCAGGCGTGAGCACAGAGGCCCGCCGGCAGAGGCCGCCGAGCATGGGCGTCGGCGCGCGGGACGACACGGGGCACGTCGCGCCATCGCATCGGTCGGACTTCCAGCCCGGAGACCACCTCCGCGTCCGCCGGCGCTTGGGCTACTTCCACCACGGCACCTACATCGGTGGTGGAGAGGTCGTCGAGTTCGGCGGTGGCGGGGCCTTCGACAAGTCCGGCTCCGTCGTGCGCAAGGTGCCGTTCGGCGATTTCGAGGACAAAGGGCGCGTCGAGCTGGTGCGGCATGGCAAGGCCAACGCCTTCGGCCTCCCGCTGCCGCAGGCCGACTCCTCGCGCGAGGAGATAGTGCGCCGAGCGCTGTGGCTTGTCGAGCGCGCCCCGCAGCCCTACAACCTCATAGGGCACAACTGCGAGCACATCGCCAACTGGTGCGCCACGGGCTACTACATCGAGAGCCATCAGACGCGCAACATCTTCATGGCCATCATCCCCATTCAAGGGACGCTCGCCCTGTACTACTCGCATCGCTACGGCCAGGGCACTATGACAAGGCGCCTCAACGCGGTGGCGCTCGGCTTCTCACTCGCGGTCTTCACGGCCAACACGGCCTACCACTGGCGCATCCGCCGCTTCTGGCGCGACACGCTGCGCGACTACCCGAGGCGGCGCTGACCGCCGAGCCCTACCTGCCTGGCATGGAGGCCGGGCGGGTAGGGAGGCGCCCGGGCGCAAGGGACAGCGGGACGGGGCTCCTCCCCGTCCGCCTCATCAGCCCGAGCGCGGATCGCGGCGAGGTAGCGGTTGCGCTGCTGAGGATCGGTTACTCGTTTCGAGCGGCCGTAGTTCATTGGGCGTCCGGCCGAGCCTGCGAGATGTCCCGCAGGCAGGCCAGCAACGCCGTGCAGACTGCTCGCTGCAGGCGCGCCGGAAGATCCGAGCGCGGTTCCGAGGTCGAAGATCACCGGGCGCATCCCGGCCCCGGGAGAGAGCGACGTTCAGCCGGCGGCTCTCGGCCAGGAACCCGATGCTCCCCTCCGGGTTCGAGCGTGTGACCGAGTAGATGGCGATGTCGGCTTCGCGGCCCTGGAAGGTGCCCACGGTGGCGACCTCGATGCTCAGGTTCCTCCACGATGATTCGTAGGGGGCGAGCTCTCTCTTTATCGTTTCGCGCTGGCCGGCGTAACCGCTGAGCTCCCGCCGCGGACCGCCGGTCGCCCGGATGATCGCCTCGATCCGATCGAGCTGGCCGCGGAGTTCCTCCTCGGTCGGGGCCCGCGCCGGGTGCGGCGGGATCTCACGGACTCCCTCGCCAGGCCCTCGATCTTGATGGTCCACGACTCCCATCCGGGGTCGGGGCAGCCCTCAGCGCGCTGTCGTCGCTCCAGCTTCGCGCTCTCTGGCGCGCTGGTATGCCGGACGCTCCTTGAGCCGCGCGACATATGCTTTGAGATCCTGCGAGACATCCTCGGGGAAGCCCGCCCTCTCCGGGATGGACAGGGCGGTGGCGGCGAGGATGTCCGCTACGCCGAACCGCCCGCCAACGAGGTACTCGCTGTCCGCGAGCGCGTCCGCCACGGCGCCTGCGGCCGCGACGAAGCGCTCCCGCGCCTTCGCGGCGCGATCGGGATCGCTTTCGCGGAAGATCGCCGCCTCGATGAGCGGCGGCTCGAGCTCGGCGGGCGTGAAGCACGACCACTGGTAGGCGAGTGCTCGCTCGTGCGTGCCTGGCGGGGGCAACAGCTCGGCCTGCGGATGCAAGTCGGCGAGGTGCAGGCAGATGGCCGTCGACTCGAACACGTAGCCCTCGTCGTCCTCGAGTACGGGCACGCGGCCGAGTGGATGACGCGCGCGGTGCTCCTTCCCGCTGCCTTCCTCCCAGCTCATAAGCGTCAGCTCGTAGGGTGCCCCGATCTCCTCGAGTGTCCACAGCGCCCGGATCGGACGTCCTGCGTATTCGCGGTGGTAGACCCGAAGCACGCCGGGACCATATCCGCCCGGCCGGTGCCTTGCGTCGCGCCGCTTGCGGGCTCAGACGCCGCCTCGGCACCGGCCGGCGCTACGATCATCGGCCGCCACCCGGAGGTCGCCGAACGCGGCGCCGAGCCCGCTGCTATAAGGAGAGGCTGCGAGGTCCGACGGCCGCCGGGACTCAGTCCGAGGAGTTTTGGCAGTGACGGCCCTCCCACTGCCCAAATCCATTCATATCGAAGGCAATATCGAACCACTGGAGTCGACATGCGTAGCCAGAACCCGCGCCTTTGCAGGCCTTTTGCGGAAGCCCGGCTACCTGACCTAGCGATTCGGGTCGGTGAGGTCCCGAGTTCGAATCTCGGCGCCCCGATTGCAAAGAGCCCCGCAAATGCGGGGTTTTTTGTTGGGTTGGTGGTCCTTGTGGGTCTCTCTGAATGGTCACACAATGGTCATAAACGGGGATTCTGTCCCGTCTGGAGTGGCAGGAAGCCCTTTGTGTGTCCAGGATTTTCTTGAGGTCAGGTGACAGGCGAGCTCGGTGAGGTCCCGGGTGCTGAGCACGACCCCAATACTGCGCCGTGGGGCATGATTCAGCCTGGGAACGGTGGTATGTGATGGATACATCACAGGCTATGTGGCATAATGGGCTGGTGCGTGCAGCGGAGATCATCGCGATGTTGCGCGCCCGGGGTTTGTCCCACGGTGAGCTTGCCCAGCGGGCAGGCATGGCGCGCGAGACGTTGTCGCGGTGGGAGACGGGCGCTCAGCGTCCGAGCTTGGAGGATCTGGAGAAGGTGGTCACAGCGGCCGGCGCCAGGTTGGATGTCCGGGTGGTCCTGCCCGAGCCGAAGCTGATCGAGTTGGTGCATGAACAGCTCGATATCGCATTGCCTACGGAGCGGTTGAAGGTGCTGCTTGGCAGCCGTTGGCCTAGTTGTCGTGACGCGCTGCGCGCAACCCACGAGACAGGTGATCTGGCTGTCGTCGTCGGACCGGTCGCGGCGGCTCTCGGCGGTGCTCCCGAGCGTCCGGGGTTGGGACGAGTCGATCTGCTCGTGCCTGCAGAGCAGCGGGAGGAGCTGACCGAGTGGTTGTTGCGCGCCGACGCCTGGCCCGATGGCGTCGAACAAGCACCGCACAGCGGCGAGCGCCGCGAGCGCTGGCGAGCCGGACGGGGACGGCTCACGGTCCGCTCCCGGGCGGCGGGGGTCGAAGACATCGCTGCGCTGCGCGAACGCGCCTGCCGTGTTGGGCTCACTCGGGAGGATGCCGGTTGGGTGCGGGTCGCGTTGGTGGAGGATCTGTTCGACCTAGCCGAGCACTCGCCCTGGCTGGAGGACGCCTCATATCGCGCCGGGCTGCGTGCTGTGCTGGCGTCCGGGCGCTACTCCTCGCGCAAGGCGCGTACGGAACATCTGGCGTCGGTGTGATCGAGATCGACGGTCGCCACCGCGAGCTGCTGCGGACCCTGGCCGGCGCCGAGGTGCAGTTCGTGCTCGTGGGTGGCGTGGCGCTGCAGCTGCGCGGCTTCTCGGGCGCCACCCGCGACGTCGACGTAACGATCGCGGCCGATGAGCTCAACGTGCACCGGCTGGACGGAGCGCTTCAGGCGCTGCAGGCGGAGCCGTACCTCGCCGGCGAGCGCGGTGTCGCGTACCGCACACGCCTGGGCCAGCTCAAGGTGATGCGCTGGACCGACGGCGTCGGTGACTACGACGCCTGGGCGCGCAAGGCGACCACGATCGCGGTCGAGCCCGGTCTCCAAGTTCAGGTCATCGGATCTGCTGCTCGCCAAGGAGGACGCCGGCCGCGAGAAGGACGCTGACGCACTCCCACTGATCCGCGCCGAGCTGCTCGCGAGCGGCGCCCTGCACGCGAGCGACGTACGTGGACCGGTCGCGTCGCTGCCCGTCGAGGTGACACCTGACCCGCGCGCCCAGCAGCTACTCGGTCCTCGACCCGGGCGACGCCGTGCACGCGGCCTGTGGGACCACGGCGCACAGCTGATCGCCGAGTATCGCGAGCGCTGGAGCCTGCCCGAGGACGGTCCACTGCTCGGCACACCACCCACGGACAGCGGGCCACAGGCGGCTGATCGCAAGGCACTCGATCGGCAGCTTGAGCGTCTGCGCCGCCTCATCGCTCGCAAGAGCGAGCCCGGCGAGTGATCGTCGGCGATCGAACAGACCCGTGATGTCAGTCCCGGGGGTCTCGTGACGGACACCCGCGTCTGATCGGGCCGGTCCTCGCGCTTGATACTCGCCGATGCGCGGGGACTCGCCGAGGCAATCGGTGTCAGCCGTGAAGCTTGTCCGAACGCTCGCTCGGGACGAGAGCCGGGAACATGGTCGCTGCCGCTTCGACCAGCGCAAGCGAGCGTACCCCGACCCTCAGCCGGTGCGCACGTATGTCGTCCGGAGCAGCACTCTTCGGAGGATCGCTCAAGACGCCCGCTTCGCTCCCGAGACAAGCTGTTCGAGCCCGGCTGGAAGGGGGCGAAACTCTTCAGCGCGCAAACCACGCTGATGGAAGCGCCTGCGGTCGGGGTCGACTGAGCCGACAGTGAGTGCCTCGGGTAGGTGGTCGTCCTGCGGGCGGCGCCTTTGCCATTGTCGGCTGCTCTATCGTCCCTCGTTGTGTCGGAGGCGTTTGGACTGCGCGAAGCTCGGGTCTTAGCCGTCAAGCACCACTGAGCGCCACATCGCCCCTGTGCTGATGGCGCCCCCGGGCTTCTGAGAGGATTCGTCAATGGCGGACAACAGAGCAGTGGAAATCCCGCGCGAAAACCGCTATCCAGGCGATATCCGTCAGATCGGCTTCACCGCCCAGCCCGACACGGGCCACATCGAGGCGGCGGCGCAGATGCTGCGGTCCCTCGCTGCCGCCGCCGATGGCGGGGGCGCTCCCGACGGCGAACCACTGCGGGTATGTCTAACGCTCGCGAGGCTTCCGCTCGGGCTACCGCTCAACCTATTCGGCTTCCACCTCGTCGGTGTCAAGGACGGCGAGGTCATCGACGAGCTGCTCCCCGAGGTTGAGATCCTCTACGCGCTGATCGTTAACCAGCCCGTCGCACTTCTTCGAGACGTCGCGATCCGGTTCCTACTCGACGTGATCACCCGCACTGGTCCGATCCGTCAAGTCAGACAGGACCGACAGCCTCTTGCGGAGTTGCCACGCATGATCGAGAGCAGTCACGCAGCGGTCACTGACCTGTCGTGGGATCTTCCGCCTGAAAGCACCCAGGCACTTGCAGCGGTTGGCGAACGTGCCGCAGAGGCCGGCATCGCGCTGCACGTCCGCTTCACGCCTGACCCGTTCCCCTCACACGATCAACTTGCAACGCGCATGCCGGCACTCCGCACGCTGTACAACGAGGAGAGCCATGTCCGAGATGCCGTTGATCGCACTGTCTCGCTGGTCGGGGCGCGCGACGGCTCCATGCGCGGCGGACGCGAGGACGTTCGAAGCTTCTTGCGCCAGCAGTACACGCTGGCCGGCATGCGCCAGTTCTTCAATCAGGTCGTCCGCGACGCCGAGGTTTGCGGCAACGGATACCTACATCACGGCCTCAGTGGGCTGGACGCGCAGCCGCGCTGCCTACGCCCTGAATCCGTTGAGCCTCGAACCGACGGCGCTGTGATCGAGAGTACTTCCGAAGGGCCGCTCATATTCCCCGCGGAGGAGATACTTCACCTCCGAGGCATCGAACAGATCGCATCCCCTTACGGCATCTCGATTCTTGAGCCGTTCCTCTACGTCCGTGCTCGACGGCGCATTGCGCAACACACAAGAGCTATGTGGGACCAGCTACCGGTGGGCGCACCTGAGCAGGTGAAGCTCGCTACGCGCGAACTACTGCACGTGGCTTCCGCCATCGAGGCCGAAACCGAGCAACGCCTCAACCAATTGCTGGCAACGTTCTCGACGATCCTCCCAGACGCCTCTGAGGATCTGTACTTCCCCGGACAGGAGCTGATGCGGTGACGCGCCCACCGCGCGCCGTCGGGCTCGCCACGCGCATCCTCACGACGCGGGCGCTGCTCGCGCCACTGAGACCGTGGGCACGTCAGCGAATCATCGAACATAACCCTGCCGCAAGTCCGCTGGGCGTGCGGCGCATGCGCCAGATGCTCGTCAGCGGTGGCGCGGTCGGCCGCGCGCTGCTGCTGCGCTGGACACCCGCTCCTCTTCGTCCGCAAGACGTGCTGCAGGCCGTCGACTCGCCGGCGCTGATCGGCCCCGCCGCGATCCTGCTCACAGAACTCGACCTCGCTCCAGGCGAGCTTTCAAGCGCTGTGGGGCAGGCCATAACGCTCGAACTCGCGGGCGACGCCAGCCGTACGCAGGCAGCCCTCACGGCCGTCAGGCGCGCTCCCACACGGATGCTCCAGCCGCAGCGCAACGCGATCTTTGCACGCGCGTGGATGCTCGCGCGCCAGCCGATCGATCCGTACCAGCCGAACGCGCTCCACCACGCCGCCAGGAGCGCCGCCGCCGCCTTGCTCGCCGAGCACCCACAGCTTCGGCTCACCGCTCTGCCAGACCTTGCGTCGCCCGCCTACGGTCGTCAGCTACAGCTCGTGTATGCCGCGGCCCTGCAAGCAACGTGTAGCGACATCGGCGACGTGTTTTCCGAGACGCTTGCCACGTTGAACCCGACCCAGGCGCAGGCACTTATGTTTGCCCGTGACTGCGACCGAGACTTCTCCGCCGCCGACCCGCTCGAATCACCGGATACGACGAACCGGTGGAGCACCGCAAGGTGGCTCTTGCGCCTGCCAGGACTGCCCGCGGTTAGAGGCGTGCTCGCCCTTCTGATCGCGCCTGCTCTCGGCGCAGCCTGCGCACTCGCGGTTACGGCGCTATGGCGGACGCCCCACCATCTGCCACTCGATACCGGGCTGATCGTCGCCGTCGCGGGAATTCTCGTCGCGATCCACGTCTTCGCCGCAGAGCTCGCTGCCGAGCGGCTACCAGGACTCGTCGCACGTGCCACCAGCATGCCGCTCCCCCTGTGGGCCGGCTACGGCAGCATCGCCGCGTTGTACATCCTCGCCGTGTGGCACCCGCGTGGCCATGAGGCGCAGACCCGCGACAGGCTTGCCGCGGGGGTGATCGTCTCTCTCGTTGTCAGCCTGATCGTGGCGCTGCGCCAGCTGCTTTCACGCACTGATAGCGCCGTCGCAGCCCGCCTGTTCGCTGGTGTCGAAACGCGCCGAGCTACCCGTAGCGGCGCCCAGGTTGGTCGCATGCACGCATCGGTCGTGCAGGCACGCGCGATGCTCTCCTCAATGGCCTGGGTCCGCCCGACGTCGAGCGCGCCGCTGAGCATGCGCAGCCTTCCGGTCACCGTGCATGACGACGGCTACCTCATTTTGCGTACTCGGACGCTGACGAAGCTCGACCGCGACGCCTGGTGGCACACAGGCGCCAGGGTGTGGCTGTTTGGAACCCCTGGCGCCCTCGTGCATCCCGCGGACGCCGTCGCGAGCTTGGTCGCGCCTCCCGACGAGACGATCGCCGCAAACACCCGCAAGGAGGTCGGGCGGCTATTTGATGTGCGCCGCCAACGTGATTCCGAGCGTACTGCGGAGGCTCTCTGTTCTCTTATCGAGATGACGGTAGAACTCGCGAACGCCGGCAACGAGGCCGCCGACTCTCGCGTCGCCCGCGAAACCGTCGGCGTACTGAGTGCACATCTCCGCGCGCGGGCCGAGGCGCGCGGGCCGCTACCCGAGGGCGAGACTGGGGCACCGGTCGTCGCGTCCCGCGCGGCCGCCTTCGCGCTCGCAGGAGCCCTTGCTCGTGCGGAGCGTCCGGCCACCCGCGAGGCTCTGACCGGCCTCGTGCGCCGTGCTCTGTCGCACTGCAGCAAGGGCGACCCGTTCCTTCCCACGCTCATCATCCAACTCGGTGAGTTTGGCCCCGCCACCCGCGGCGACCCCGACGTCGCTCGGGGTTTGCTTTGGGATTGCGGGCGGCGAGTTATTGACCTCTCAAATCTCGTGATCGCCCGCCTGTGGTGGGATAACGGCTCGGAGCCTCGCCTCGGAACCAGAAGCTCAGGAACAGGTGCTCGAGGTGGTTGGCCGGGTCGTCCAATATGCGGCATTGGTGGACGAGCGCGACGGCGAGCGCGCGTGGTCCCAGCTCTCCGAGCGGCTTGAGCGCGGTATCACCCGACATCTCTTCATTGCGGTGCGGGTAGGCGCGAGCGCCCTCGCGGTCGGCAATATCACCCTCGCGCTGATCGTCACGCTCTGGCTTGGTACCGAAACTGATTGGAGCGCCTTGCAGAGCCATTACGACGCCCGCGCGTTGCTCGAATGGGAGTCCATGACCGATGAGTTCTACGGGCACCTCCTAGGCCCGAACCCTGACGGAAGCCTGCAGGGCTTTGTACGCTTCGGAGAGCGCACCGCCCAACATGTCAGCTGACCTATTTCGTGCGCATACGCTGCACCAGCGGCTACGTCCACAACTGAACTGGCTCAGGGCAGGACGATTGCTTCTGCGGTCGCGCCGCCACGGGGTCGTCGTGTGGGGGCTGACGAGCAGCGGAAAGCGACGGCGTGCGCGTGAGCTGCGGGCGGGCGAGGTTGGGGTGCTGGCGGAGTCGCCGCAGCATCGGTATTGGTGTCCGGGCAGGACGCCACCTCCCACCGCTTGTGCTCTGCGGGCCAAGCGAGCGCATCAGGACGACGCGTGTCACGTTCGCAATGGACGGTGGGTGTCGCGCAAAGGTCCGTGGCCGCGGTGGTGGCGCGGCTGGCGGCGGTGACCGGCCGGCGTGTGGTTGTTGTGCTGGTCGGGCTGTAGGCGCGACGGCGGCCTGGTGGCCGTCGGGGCGGTCTTTCGGGCCGCCGCGGCGGCTGTTTGGTGTTTGTGGAGCTTCAGGAGGTTGTGGGTGGCGGTGATGAGCCGCCATTCGGAGTGCACCGCGGATCGTCCTCGTCGCTGGAAGCTGTCTATTCGGCGGTTGTGCTTGGTCTGCGCGAATACCGGCTCGACCATCACCTTTCGTCGTCTGTAGAGCCCGCCGGCGTAGTCGGTCGCGAGTACCTCCCGCATCGCGGTGTAGCGCCCGCCCTGCCACCCCGGCCGAGGCGTGTCGCGCTTGCCGGCGTCGGGCGGGATCAGCACTTGGACGTGCTCGTTGGCGACGACGTGGTCCATCTGCTGCTCGTTCCAGTAGCCGCTGTCGGCAACCGCGACCCCTGGAGTCTCGGTGACGCCGACCGCTTGGAGTTCTCTCTTTGTGGCTTCGACCATCGGCTGCAGGTGCCCGAAATCCGGGGAGCTGGCGGTCACCTCGGCCGCGAGCACGATCTGTTCCTCGTTCACGACGGCCTGGGTGTTGTAACCCTGCGTGTAGCTGCGTGGGGTCTTCACGTTGCGGGAGTCCGGGTCGGTTGTGTTGATCTTCCCCGCGGGGGTCTCGGGCGGCTCATATGGCTTTGGTGGGCGGCTGAGCCGTCGGCCTTGGCTGTCGCGTCCATGCGCGCGGTAGTGCTCATACGCCTCGTTCGCTTGGCGCTCGACCGCGAGGTCTTGCTGGAGCCGTCGCTCTGCCTCCAACAGCCGCTCCGGGCGCGAGCGGGCGATCGGCTTCGCCTCGCGGCGGCGGTACTCATCGAGCTGACGGCGAGCCTCACGCAGCCATCCCTCGCGGCCCTGAGTCCGGGGAACGATGACCTCCGGGTCAAGCTCGATCTTCACCCCGGGAGCCTGGGCCTCGCCGGCCGTCTCGGTCTTCGCGCCCCCGTTCTCGACGCGGTCGCGCTCGAGCCTTTCCTTGGCCTCCCGCAGAGCGCCACGACGCCTCTCACTGGTCCGCAGGTGCTCAGGCAGCTCATCACCACGCGCATCCCCGTGGAGCTCGTCCTCGGCCGCGTCGAGCGCGGCGGCCTCCTTGAGGATCTCCCGGGCGAGCCTGCTCGTAGTCGAGGTTGCAGTGATGCGAGGCGTTCGCGTGCACCTTCGTGCCGTCGATCGCGATCACACCGACCTTCACCAACCCCGCCTGCCTGCACAACCCAAGCACAGAGCCGAACAGCTCCGCCAGAGCGTCCTCATGGCGAGCACGGAACCTCGCGATCGTCGCGTGATCAGGCTTCTGCTGAGCCGCGATCACCCGATAGGCGACATCCTCCACGCACTTGCGCTCGATCCCCCGCGACGAGCGCTCCCCCCTCGCGTAGGCGTAGAGCAACAGCGAGACCATCATCGACGGCTCGAACGCCGCCCGACCCCAACCATCCACGCGATATGCGCCATAGAACGCCGAGAGATCCATCTCCTCGACCGACTCCAACACAAACCACGCGAGATGGCCCTCCGGCAGCCAATCACGCGGGTCCGGGGGCATCAAGAACGCCTGCTCACGATCACACGTCAAGAAGTTCATAGCCATACCCTGAAGTCTCATAACCCGCCCGGACGGACCAGGGTTTGCGCGACACCCACGACGATTTGGAGCGCTGGGGAGATCGTTCCAAGACTCCTGTTCCACCGGCGAGTGCGGCAGTGGCGCTTGAGCCGAAGGGCTGTCGACGTCCGCAGCGGGGTCATCCGGCGGGGGCCCACGCTCCCTTGGGTCTTTCGCGCCCGTGGGGCTTTGTAACCGCGGTCACCCGGCCCGGGTAATCTGGGTGACCGTGTCCCGCGTGGAGCGCAACGTCAACATCGCCGCCATGGTGGTCCCGTTCCTCGGGGTGATCGCCGCTGCGCTGCTGTGGAACCACCTGCTCGGCCCCCGCGACCTGGCGATCTTCGCGGCCATGCACCTGCTGAGCGCCGTCGGCGTCACCGTGGGCTTTTACCAGCTGCCGACCCACCGGGCCTTCCAGACCCACAGAGGGCTGCGCTACGCGCTCGCGATGATGGGCTCCACCTCCCTGCAAGGGCCCGTGATCGACTGGGTCGCCGACCACCGCAAGCACCACGCCTTCACCGACGAGGAGAGTGACCCTCACAGCCCCCACGCCGGCCACGGCGCCGGCCTGCGCGGGATGGCCCGCGGGCTGTGGCACGCGCACGTGGGCTGGCTGTTCGAGACCCACGGGCACCTCCTCGCGGCGCTTCGCGCGCGACCTGGTCGAGGACCCCGGGATGCGGCGCATCATCCGCGCCTTCCCGCTGATCGCGCTCGCCAGCCTGGCGGTCCCCGTCGCCCTGGGGCTCGCGTTGAGCGGCGGAGCACTGGGGGCCGCCCTGACCGCGCTGCTGTTGGGCCGGGCTCGTGTGAATCTTCCTCGTGCACCACATCACCTGAAGCATCAACTCGATCTGCCACTTCTTCGGCAGCCGCCGCTTCGCGATCGACACCACTCGACCAACGTCTTCTGGCTCGCCCACCCTTCGCTCGGGGAGGCCTGGCACCACAACCACCACGCCTTCCCCCGCTCCGCCTTCCACAGGGAGGATCGGCTCTCCACCGACAGTACCCATGATGATCTAACGCCATATGCGCACGATGGCGCCTTTTGAGGCAGATGATAGCTACCACGTCTTCTTGAGCCACTCTCATTTAGATGCCGAGTGGGTCGAGAGGCTCGCAACGCGGCTTGAAGATCAATATCGGATACGCCCATGGCTTGATCGGTGGGTGTTGATTCCCGGCAAAGTGGGGCAGAGAGAGATGGCGCGCGGGCTTGAGCGGGCGGCAAGCTGTGCGATTTGTCTCGGTGAGCACACTCCTCGAGGTTGGTTTGAGAAGGAGATCGAAAAGGCGCTTAACCGACAGGCAAAGGACGAGGGGTTTCGCGTAATTCCGGTGCTACTGCCGAGTGCTGACGCTGAACTCTCTAAAACCCTTCGGGAGACATTCCTCGACCTTAATACGTGGGTCGACTTCCGGCAGCAGGCTGACCAGGAGCACGCTTTCCGTCTGCTGGTCTGTGGGATCACAGGAACCGTGCCGGGTCGGTGGCCACCAGGTGTGAGCGTCGGTCCCAGCAAGGACATCGTCGAGAAGCTTGACCAGCTTCGCCACTTGCGGCGAGCAAGGCTGGTTGACGACAGTGTTGCGCTTGACATCCAACGCAAGATTCTGGACAGACTCCTTTACTTCTAATCCATACAGCACTGACCTCCCTAACGGCGCGCTGACTCCAAAATCATCTGCGACATACCTCACACAGTCTGTGTCTCACGCGACTCGAACGGGTCGTTGTGCTCGATGTCGTCCGTCCAAAAGGCGTAGCGTGCCTCCAACAGTCGCCCAATAGCAGAGCCCGCGTGGGGTGAGTGCAGCCGTAGGTTCCAATTGCTGAGCATGCTGAAAATGGACTGGTTGAGCCCCCACCGGAGCGCCGATGCAGAGAAGGCCTGGAGTGGCACCTCCGGCTCGTCATCTGCCTCCGGTGAGAGCAACAACTTCTTCATGGCCTCGGCCGCGCCTGGCACTTCGGGCGTCTCGCGCGTGTTCAGTCCCGCATTAGCAACGCGGAACCGCACGAGTATATTGTAAATACTGTTGAGTAGATGCCAGTCGCGCCAGCCGGACGTGCGCAACTCGGCCACGGTGGCGAGGAAGGAAGGATCGCGCTGCAGGCGCAGTAGTGTGCGGGGCATGATTGTCGGCAGATGCTCGTAGTGACGCGCGAGCAATTTGTGCGCAGTGGCTTCTGAGTACGTCGGTCCCGGCCCGGCCTGCCAGGCCAGTTCTGCGTGCTCTGGAACCTCACGCGCAAGCGGCCCGGCCTGAGATTGCAGTTCGTGTCGCCGGGGGGCATCAAATTGTTGTTCCGACACAACGGCCGCACGTTCGTCATAGGGGCGGCCGGACACGACCTTGGGCCAGAAGTCCCTCTCTAATGCTTGCTCGAAGGTCTCGGTAAAGCGCTCCTTGGGTAGCAGAGAGACATCGTAGAAGACCCTGCTGAGGAGAGTTACGAGCTCGTAGATGCTTGCCTCGAAGTCAAACGTCTCGCGGGATACGAACGGGGTGAGTCGCACAACCCACTCGCGGCCATTGTCTGTGGGCTGCAGGTTCGCGTTGTCTTTGTTGTCGGACGTTCCCTCCAAGAGTTCGATCCGAATGTCGATGGTTGCTGGAATCAGGCAGAGGTCATCGTCGGCGAACTCGACCGAAATGATCTGTGCGGTCGCGGCTAGTCGCTCTGCTGCAAGCACATGCCGGTAGGCATTCTGGCAATGTATCCGCCAGTCCAACCCGAGCGCCTTGAACCGAATGACCCGTTCTGCGCCGAGGTCGCTGAATGGTCGGCTCTGTAGCTGCTCGTCGGCGAGTCGCATTAGGGTATCGGCGTCCCGTCGGGGATTTCTTTGAGAACGCGCTGCAACAGCTCAAGAACGGCGTGTCGGCGAGCTACATCTTCGACGTGCGGAACCAGGGTCGGCACGAGTGTCCGCGCCCCACGCAGCAGCCATCCCAGCTTGACGATTGCGCGGCCGGCCGTTTCTCGCGCCACCTCGTTCACGTTCTCATCTGCCAGGAGGTGGTGTGCCATCATGCCGATGTCGATCAGCTCGAGTGCTGAGCACCACGCCCCAGCGCGGTACTCGACGTCCGCCGCGTCGAGTATGCCGACCGGCACAAGATCACGGAAATCGGAACCTGCGCCGCTCGCCACGCCGGCCACGGCAAGGGCGTACTGCTTCGCCGCGAGCGGTAGGTTGAGCTGCGCATAGCAGTGCGAAATCGTGAGCATGGTGAGCAGGGCGACCCGCAGCTTGTCGCCCGACCATAAGCCGATCTTCGCACGGTGCAGCTCGCGCAGCGCGTCGCGCACGCGGCCGACGTCGAGCAGGGCGGAGGCGCGATCGCGGGCACATGCAGCTGCTGCTGCGCCACCCTGGGTGCGCGCAACCGCAGCGTCGAATGCTTCGACGATCTCCGACCAATACGCGTGATCGACAAGCACGGGAGCGAGGACACGAAGAATCTCGGACATGTCGTCAACGGGAAACAGGGGCGTGTCGGGCAGTTGGTGCGCGAGCTCCTTCCACTTATCCATGGCGTCGTCAATATCGACCAGATCCCGAGGCGCTGCGACGGGCCCTGAGGAGTCTGGCGCCCGGTCGACGACGGACTCGTCAAGTAGATCTGCTGGGTCAGGCAGTTCTATGGGATGGGCGGGCACTGTGATGCTGCCCGGATTGCGTAGCAGACCCAGTTGACCACGCACCTG
This sequence comes from uncultured Solirubrobacterales bacterium, assembly GCA_963821775.1. Classification (GTDB taxonomy): domain Bacteria; phylum Actinomycetota; class Thermoleophilia; order Solirubrobacterales; family Solirubrobacteraceae; genus Palsa-744. The sequence continues at coordinate 1,227,744 of CAWGFB010000004.1, forward strand.
AAGCAGCCGTGCGCGTCGCGTCGGTGGCGGATGCACATTCAGTAGGTCATGCACGCGTTTTCGCAAGCTGACGAGCCAATCGACCAGCTCCCGGGGCGTGATCGAGGTTCTGCCGAACATCGCAGCCGTCGTGACGTAGGAGAGGAGCGCGGTGGCATCCTGGAGACGCACAGGGTCATTTCCAGCTGGGTCGTCCTCGGCTGGGTTCTCCCTGGCCAAGTTGTCCCCAGCGGGCACGACCTCCGCCATATAGCTTCGGACTTCCGCGTCGGCGGCTCGAAGGTCGCGGATGCCCCGGATCGTCGCGAGGGCCACCTCGTAGCGAACGCGCTTACGCACCTCGAGGTCCGCGCCCTCGACGAGCGCCGAGCGCATGAGTCCGAGCCAGAAAGGCAGGTCACCGCGTGCCCCGCGATCGAAGACGGCGTGACTCAGGCCATTCTTTACATCGAGAACATCAGTAAGCAAAGGCCGCGCAGCACGGCGTTCCCGCCACCGCTCGCGAGTCTCCAGGTACCATGTCGGCTGGGAGTCCCCATCGCGATCCTCACGCGCCGGGGCCATCTCCGCGGGGATCGAAAGGTACTCGTTAGCTATCCAGAAGGCATCTCGGCAGGCGAGCTGAGCAGCCAGCATATACTGGTCAATGATCTCGATCTCAACGCCGTAGTTCTCTTTGATTTCCTCCTGTAGACCGTGCCGCACCCCCACTGGCATTGGGGCGGCGAGGAAGACGTAAATCATGACTACCCTGGTGCCCCTGGCAAGAATTTTCTTGACGTCAGAGCGAATCTTCCCAGTGAGGTTGTCATGCTGAAGCGTGCAGGCAAAAACCACTGGGCCGTCGCTGACCAAACCCAGGAATGCGCCGTGCGGACCGAACTCGTCTCGCAAGAAGGTCCGGAAGGTCTCGAAGTCACGACCCTGATCGCCATGCCCTACCACAGGACCAGTGGCGGGGAGGATGTTACTCACCAAACGGGCCTGTGCAAAATGCCGGCAGAGTTCCTCAAAATCGTGAGCAGCGTTGCTCGGGCTGAGATCGGCGAGCCCAAACCGGATCTGACGCTCCAGTCTATTTGGCGACGTTGGTGTGCCGCCCCGATCCTCTTCGTGAGAATTCCTGTCCCCCGCCGGCTGCGACTCTTCCATGAAGCAAGAGGATAGGACACTCCGCGTCGAGCACGTACCGTTCTGCCACGAACCGCGGGGTTAGGTGCGGCCCCGATCCTGGTTCGTACGTCGCGCCACCCAAGTCTTCGAGGAGCCAGCAGCCCCGCCGGCCGGCCCCCCTCAGCCTGGCTGATCCGACTCGAACTCCTCACGCATCAGGCAGGCTTCCGCTTACATCAGTGCAAGCGAGCATCTCGATCAATGGACCCCGGACTCCCCCTCCGGACGAGTTGCATGCGCCTCGACCGAGCGACGGTCTGCGCTCGGGTGCCCGGGGGCATCATTTGCTCGAACTCTGCGTTGGCTTACTGGGATCTGACCGACGAGCTGCCAGCCGTCGTCCATGTCGCGGTCGCGCGCGGCGCGCACCGTCCTCGCATCGACTTCCCCGCGACCGAGGTGCACGTCTTCGCTGCGGCCACGTTTGACTTGGAGCGTCGTGAGGAGACGACCGAGACCGGGGAGCGCCTGTCGATCTACTCGCCCGAGCGGGCTGTTGTCGATGCCATGCGGCTTGCTCATCATGTCGGGCGGGATACGGCTCTGCACGCGCTGAACCGCTATCTGCGGCGTTCGGATGCCCAGCCTCGCCGGCTGTCGCTATCGCCCGAGAGCTGGGGGGCGAGCGGCGCTTGACCGACGCGTTGGAGGCGGTGATGAGTTGATCGCGATCGACGGTGATCGGGTCAATCGCCAGCTGCAGCGCATCGCCGGCGAACGTCATGGTCGCGACACGCAGGCGTTGCAGGTGCTCTACGCGATCGAGGGCGACGCTGCCGCTCTACGCACGACCCTGCAGGCCGTCGCCGAGCACCGCCGGCATCCGATTCTCCCGCTCGCCGAGGCGCTCGCCGGGTTGCCCGACTGGCAGCGCAGCTACGACGCGCTGCGCCGGCGGGCCTCCTTCTCGCTGGCTCCACCCGTTCGGTGGGCTGATCTCATCGCCGATGTCGTTGCGTTCGTCGACCCGCTCATCCAGGACGACGCGGATCCGCCGGCGACGTGGGACCCGGCAGCCCGCGAATGGACCTGACGGCGCTTGAGCGGCCATCCTCGCTGACGTGTGTTGGCCGGCGACGCGCGGGAGGCATCCGGGTAGCGGTCCGTCCGCCCGGGCTCGTACCTTCAGACGTGTCCGATGCGTGGGCTGTCGCGTCGGGCGCCGCAGACGGTCCTCGAGCCTGGAGATACGCCATGACAGAGGTCGGACGTAATGCGTTGTGCCCGTGTGGGAGTGGGTTGAAGTTCAAGCGTTGCTGTCTTCGCCGGGGGGATGACGTCGCTCTTGACGCGTTGGAGGCCGAGCGGGTTTGGGGGCGGATGCAGAGCTGGGCGCTTGACCGGTTCGGGGGTGAGCTCCACGGCCCGCTGAAGGAGCACATGAATGTGCGGGGTGTGGGCGGCGAGGAGCGTCCGGCGAACGATGAGGATCTGTCGCTGGCGCTCTGTTGGCTGTTGATCGATCGCGAGGTCGCGGCCGGTGGCACGCCGGCGTGGCTGTACTCGCGGCTGCCGGGGCTCTCGGCGGGTGAGCGTGAGGTGGCGGCACGTATCGCGGCGAGCCGCCTCGGCGTGTACCGGGTCACGAGTGTCGAGCCGGGTGCTTGGCTCGAGCTCGAGAGCGTGATTGCCGGCACGGACGTCCGCGTTTCGAGCCCGCGTGTCTCGCGCGAGGCCATCCTGTGGCATGTCCTGCTCTGCCGTGTGATGGAGGGTGACCCGACATTCTCGTTGTGGGGTGCGGCGGCGTTCTACGAGCCTGCCGAGGAGAGCGAGTTGCTGGCCGAGTTGCGGCGCCTCGCCGACGAGCACGGCCTCGGCGCCGGCGCGGCGGGATTGGACGCTGCGTTGCGTGTCGGAGCGGGCGAGCTTGTGTGCTTCGTCCCGCCGAGCCGCCGTGCCGAGCGTGTGCCGTACACGCTGGAGGGCGACCGCGTGGCGGTGGCGCAGGCGACCTGGAAGGTGCGCGAGCCCGACCTCGTGTTCAGGGCGCTGCGCGACGTGCCCGAGCTCGCGTTCGATGGCGAGACCGAGGATGGTGAGGGTGTGAGCTTTGACTGGCTGGCCTCGCGCCGTGAGCTGCTCGCCCGCCGCCCACCGCTGCCGGTGGGAGCGATCTGCATGGAAGGCGGCCCCGTGATGGTGAGCCCGGCCGGCGAGCTCGTCGAGCTGGACGACGTCACTTCCCTGGGCACCTTCACGCTGCGCGCCGACCGCCTCGCGTTCTTCGCGCTCTCGGAGGAGCGCTTGGAGGGCGCTGTCGCACTGGTCGAGCGCCACCTCCAGAACATCGCGGGTCCTCCGAGCCGAAGCGTGCAGTCGGTGGAGGATGCCCTGAGCGAGAGGCGTGCCGAACGAGCGGCGGCAGGCGTGGAGTCGCGGCCTGCTCGTTCGCGCACGCCGGGCGTTGAGCCCAGCGCCGTGGGATCGGAAGCGACCTTTGTCCCACCGGATACGCGGCTTCGGGAGTTGACCTACCGGCGCTGGGTCGACGATCCCAACCAGCATCTCGGCGGGCTCAGCCCGCGTGAGGCGGCCACTCGGCCCGAGTGCCGCGAGGAGCTTGAGCGCCAGCTGCGCAGTATCGAGTTCAGCAGCGCCCGAGAGCGTGCCGATCGCTGCCCCGGATCGGAGGTCGCTTGGCTGCGCAGCGAGCTGCGAGTCGAGGCCGAGCGGCTGGCCGCGTGAGAGCAGGTGACCGTCTGGCCTGCTTTGCGAGCAGGCGATCTGGCCTCGCTGCCCAACCTCTCTACGATGACTTCGAGCATGACGGCAAGCGAGCGTACTGCGAGCGAGGGATCCGGGATCGGTCGGCGTGCTTTGACCCCGGCGCGTTCGGGCGGCGTCGCGCGCAATACGATCGGCTGGAGCCAACTGCAAATCGCCAACGCGACCGTGGCCCAGTCGTTTGGTCATACGGGCCATTTGTATGCCCAAACCCCCCTGATTCGCGCCTATATCCACCCTCAGCCAGCACCCCATCCTTCATGCAAAGCTGCTGATTTGCAGGGGATTTATCGTAGCAGCGGGTGCGCAAGCCACAATTCGGGTCGGTGAGGTCCCGAGTTCGAATCTCGGCGCCCCGATTGGTTAGTGTTTGGCGAAAGCCAGCAAACACGGGCGAAAACCCCCGAAACATGGGGGATCGACGTAAGTCGTTTCGCCTGTGTTCGCGGGCTTTCGGTGGTCGCGGCCCCCGCAAACCCCCCGCAACGGGACCGCAATCCCCCCGCAAATCCCCCGCAGTCCATCCGCCGGCGCCGACCTGTATGCCTTCCGCGTGCTCGCCGAGGCGGGTGGGAGCAGCAGCCGGCGGACATCCCGCCCGCTGCTAGTCCTGTTCGATCAGGCCGCGAGACCGAACGGCACCAATCACGTCCGACGATCGCACCTGCGCGGCGTGGAGTACGGGCCGCGCGTTCGCCAAGCGCCATCGCTCCCGTCCGAGCGTTGGGGATCGGCGTCGGCCGTTTTGCCTGTGTTTGCGGGACGCGCACAGCCGATCTAGTCCGTTGGATGCCTGCCTGAACAGGCTCGGGTTGACCTCTGGAAGGCGTCCGTCGTGCTCATCGGATAGAAAACCCGGTGCCGTACCGGACCATGAACATGCCTTGCCCCGCCGGACCGGGATTCATCACCTCGGTCCGGCGGGTGCCGTTTCGACCCTGGCCCGCCAGATTCCGACCGGGGCGCGTGGAACCATCCCTGATGAGGTTCCTCTATCGGGGTGATGCCCGATGCAGTGAGGCTTTCCTCTCACGTTCATGGCTCTAAAGGAGGTTTGGTATGGCTACTACGACAGTTGATTACGCGGGGCAGGTCCTGACCGATGTCCGCAGGCAGATCGCCGTGGACGATGACGTTCTCTCAGAGACGAAGGCGAGGCGCAACCTCGTCAAGAAGCACGCCAGGAGCTTCCCGGGTGCGCTCAAGACGTTCGACTCGGGCAGCGTCGCGCACGGCAACGTAAACAAGCCAGTGAGCGACGCCGATTGCGGCGTGGTGCTCGACAGGCGCAAGTATCAGGAGCTTGGCCCTGATGGCGACGACGTGCCGCCGAACAACATCGTGGCCGAGATGGCCGAGCATGTGATCGAGGGAGTGCGCGAGGAGTACCCCGACGCCACCTACGAAGTCTGCAAGCGGGCGATCCTGGTCGAGTTTCACGAACCGCTCGGGGACGAGCAGGACCCGAGCGTGGACCTCATCGTCGCTCTGACCAGAGTCGAGGGCGACGGTCGCTGGATACCCAACACCGAGGCCGAATGTTGGGACGCCTCGGACCCCGAGGAGCACACCCGCCTCCTGAACGACGTGGATATCTCGCTTCGCGTACACCGTGCGAGGGTGATCCGGCTGGCGAAGGCCGCCGTCAAGCAGGACGAGCCGCCGGTAGTCAGTTCCTTCAATCTGGAGGCGTTGGCGCTGGACCACGTGGAGGAGGACTACACGGTCGCCGAGAGCCTGCGTGACCTCTTGCTTGATGGTGCGGACTCGCTGGCCGACGGCCCCACGCCGGACCCGGCTGGCGTCTCGGACCCGATCAAGCTCCCAGATGGCGTGTCGCGCGCTCCTGCTGTCGCACGACTCCGCGAACTCGGTGAGGGTGTCTCCTGTGCCGTTGATGCCGAGACGCTTGAGGACGCCGAAGCGGCCTTGTCTGAGGTCTTCCCCGACTACGTGGAGTCCGGTTCTGGGGTGCGCAGTCTCGGCGATGCGCTGCGTCGGCAGAAGCGCGCCCAGTTGGGCACCGCCTTCGGTATCGGGGCGGCTGATCTCAAGCCGGCGAGGGCTTACGGCGATGAGACGCGCTAAGCCGGGCGGCTGGTACGACGACTTCCGCTACCGACTCCGCTTTGAGAGGGCGGCTCGTACAGCGTTCCCCTCTATGTCGGTGTCGAGGACCGGGAAGGGCAGGAAGACCGGGAGCGTCGTCTACCTCCTGCATGTGCCGGTGCCGGAGTTCAACGAACGCCGCCTCGTCAGGATCGCGCTCTGGAACGACAGGCGCGCCACGGTCCAATCGGTCACGGCTGACGGTCCTACCAAGTCTCCTCACCGATACAGCGACGGAACGCTGTGCATGTGGTATCCAAAGGACGGGCCGGACCAAAGATGGGTTGCAGACGACGGGCTGCTTCGCCTCATACGCTGCGCCCAAGTCCACCTGTTCAAGGAGGCCTACTGGCGACGCTATGGCGAATGGCCTGGACCCGAGGCGCCGCACGAATCCGACGACGTGAAGCAGGCAGCATGATCGCATCGGCCAGCTTCTGGACGATATTGCCGATCGTCGTCGCGGCAGTGGTGAGTATCGGCACCGCTGTCGCAGGCGTCTTCACATGGTTCATAAACAGCGTTCGAGCCGAGCGGACGCGCTTGCAGAAGCTCTACGCCGATGCCTACGCGGCGGTTGTCTCGTACCAGGAGTTCCCGTATGTGGTCCGCCGGAGGCGGGCGCCCACGGCAGAGAACCCGGAGATTGGCGGCGAAGAACGACTGCGGATCGCCGGGGCGCTGCATACCGTCCAAGAGGAACTGAATAACTACAGCGCGCAGATCAGCACCGAATCGAAGGCCGTATCCACGAAGTACGACCTGCTTGTCAGCAAGACCCGCCAAATCGCAGGCACATACATGCACAAGGCATGGGACGCCGTGCCGCTCGACAATGATGCGGGTATGAACATCGCCGGGATCGACTACAAAGAGCTGCGCACGCCGCAAGACGACTACCTTGAGGCCGTTAAGCAAGACATGACATTCTGGCGAGTGGCGATCCCGAAGTCGCGTAAGTGACTTGATTAACCGCCATTCTCCTATTCCTCGGTGTCATCCGGGAGGTTGATGCGTAGCGTCAGCCCGTTGACGAATAGCCACTGGATGCCCTTCTCGTAGCGGCTGACCGTGCCGGGGAAGGGCGGTAGGTTCAAGACCTTCCCTCCCACGGTGTACGCATAGTCGAGCGTACCTTTGACGCTGACGACAGCCTCGTGGCCGACCTCCGGCTCGACCGTGCCTAGCGTCTGCTTGCCGAGAACACCAATAAGGGGCGGTAGGACGGTCCAGAAGCGCCCCTCCGCGTCCGTCATGGTGAGCCAGACCGACACCTCTTTGCCGATGTGGCCGGTGAGATCGACAAGGGCGTCATCGTGTCTGTACCCGTGCGCGTCCTCCGGGTTCGCGGCCCACGCGATCCTCAGCACGAGCCCGTCAGTGAGTTGGAACTCGATCCCGTCGCTGGTCTCTGTGATCGTCCCGGGTAGCTCAGGCAGCAGGAGGGACCGATCCCCGATCGTGTAGGTCGAACCGAAGATGTCGCGTGTGTCGGCTGGGATCGGAGTCGCTGGCCGCTCCCCGAGTGGGTGCCCGAGCCTCCCGTGCAGGCTAAAGACCTCAGACATTCCGCTCTCACCACGGACCTGAAGCCCGGCGTACACGTTCTCGTCTAGGTGGTCATGGAGGCGTAGACGCGCCTGCTCGTGGGTGAGTGTCTTGTCGCTCATGGGGGCGAGTCTACGCCCGCGCGCTCTATCGCCGCCCAGCTTCGACGGCGTTCGGCAGTTCCGCGAGCCTTACATCGGGCCAAGCATGGCACCGCGAATTACTAGGCGGACTTGACGACGTGCAGGCGCCTGGATGTCTGGGTGGCGGCGCTTCGCTGCTCGTAGTCGTCCATCGCCCGCTGCGCACGGGCGAGCGCGCGGCGGCGGCCGAGCTTGGTGTAGACGGTGGCGATCAGGTAGCCGCCGTCATCGTGGCCGACCATTTCTGCGACCGTCGCGGGGTCGAGGCCGAGGCCGCCGTCCTCAACGGGATCGACCATCCATTGAATCGCGCGGTGCTTCAACTCGTAGAACTCCTGGCCCGGCATCCCTGCCGATGCGCGTACCGAGTGCCAAAGGTTTGACCAAGTGCTGCGCAGCATGTAGCCGCCGCGCGTCGCCGGGAACACAATCTCGCCCTTGGCACGGTCGATCGTTTTTCCTCGACGCGGCATCGCTTCTAGGTGCGCGCGAAAGCGGGGACTCATCACGATCCATCGGCCGTCGTCATCCTTGGGCCATGTGAGCTTGCCGGTGTCGAGGTCGAGCTGCCAGCGCACATGGATCAGGTTCTCCGAGAAGTGAATATCGGAGCGATGCAACGCGAATACCTCACCCGGACGCATCGCTGCGTCGCCCACGCCAAGGGTCGCGCCCTCAAGGATGAGCCCGTAATCGTCGGCTCGGCTTTCGCGGGCAGCGCGGCGCAGTCGCTCGTACTGCTCGTCGGTGATGATCTCGAAGTCCGGTCGGTCTACTCGACGCTTGCGCTTGCTCGCGCCAAGGCGGGTGAACTGGTTGCGCTCGATCAAGCCTCGGTCGAGCGTGTGGTTGAAAAACTGCCGGACTGCCTGCTGAATGTTTGCGCCCTTCGGCCGCGTCCAAGTCACCGCCTCGTCACGAGAGAAGCTGTCGATCGGTCGGTCGTGAAACTCACGGATGAACGGTCGCAGCCCGTCGCGCAACCGTCGCACGGACGAATCGCGGCGCCCCGTTGCCTTCTGGCACGACTCGCCATCCGGCCACGTCATTGAGCCATCCTGTGTTTGACGGAGACTTCGAGGCCAGGGTTTGCTTGGCGGAGGGAGAAGTCTCGGCTCATGGCACATGCGAGGAAGTATTCAAGGGAGTTGCTGGACCGCGGAGCGCGTCTGGTGTTCGAGTCTGGGCGTCCTATCGCGCATGTCGCGAGGGACCTCGGGATCGAGGGCGAGACGCTTCGTAAACACGTCCGGCAGACCGAAGCTGATGAGGGCCGGCGCAAAGACGTCCTGAGCAGCCAGGAGCGCGAGGAGATCAAAGCGTTGCGTCGTGAGGTTGCGCAGCTGCGCCGAGCGAACGAGATCCTGAAGGCCGCCAGCGTGTTTTTCGCGGGCGAGCTCGATCCATACCGTCCGAAGTGAGCGCGTTCATCGACGGGCATCGTGAGCGCTTCGGGGTCGAGCCGATCTGCGAGACCCTGGGCGTGTCGGCGTCCGCCTACTACCAGCGGGGGACCGGAGAGCGCTCAGCGCGGGCCGTCGAGGATGAGCGGCTGCTCGGCGTGATCGAAGAGCTGCACGCCGCGAACTACTGCGCCTACGGGTCGCGGCGGATGTGGAAGGCTCTGCTGCGCTGCGGTGAGCAGGTCGGCCGCAGCCGCGTGGAGCGCGTCATGCGCCAGAACGGCATTCAGGGCGCAAAGCGGCGCGGGAAGCCTTGGCGTACCACTAAGCCCGATCCGTCGGCGCTTCGCAGCCCAGACCGGGTGCAGCGTGATTTCACGGCGTCCCGGCCGGACGAGAAGTGGTTCGCGGACTTCACGTATCTCAGATGCTGGGAGGGGCTGGTGTTCTTCAGCTTCGTGATCGACGCCTACAGCCGGATGATCGTCGGCTGGCAGTTCGCCAGCCACATGCGCACCGATCTCGTGCTCGACGCGCTCGGGATGGCCCTGCATCAGCGGGCCCCGGGAGCCGACGTTTCGCTCGTGGCTCATTCGGACGCCGGCAGCCAATATACGTCGTTCGACTACACCCAGCTCCTCGACGACCACGACGTCCTCGCCTCTATCGGATCCGTGGGCGACGCCTACGACAACGCGGCCGCCGAGAGCTTCGTCGACAGCTTCAAGACCGAGCTCATCGCAGACCGCAGCTGGACGACGCGCTCGCAGCTCGAGCTCGCCGTCCTGGAGTACGTCGCCTGGTTCAACAACGAGCGCCTACACGAAGCCCTCGACGACCGCCCACCACGAGAAGTCGAGGAACTATACGCTGCGAAAAACCGGGCAACCACACCCACAAAAAGAACATAGGGAACCTACAAAAACGGTCTCCGTGGAACCCAGGGCGGCTCACGTGGCATCCGAAGCGTCATCTTCGGTTGTCCACAGGCCGGGCGGGCGGCGTCAACGCTCGCCCGGCCACACGATGTCTTGGGGCGGGAGAGCAGAGCAGAGCCCGCGCCGACCCGCAAGAGACAATTGGCTGCACCGGAGCCCTGCGCAAGCCCGACTGCTCTAGCCCGTGCTCCTGTCGTTGAGAGCGGTGCGAGGTCTGCGGTAGGCTTCTTCTATGGCTGCTTCTCGCCGGAAGATGAACGTCGATCTTGACGCGGAGGTCGCGTCGATCTTGCGCTCGCACGCTGCGGAGGCACACGTCAGCGAGGGCGAGATCGTTGATCGTGCGATCCGCGCGTATGACCTGCGCTCGCTGGTTGCCCGCATCCGCTCGCGCAGCGATCTGGACGAAGATGCCGCGATGGCGCTAGTGCGCGAGGAGCTGCACGCCGCTCGCGCCGAACGCGACGCTGCTTGATGCCGCGCGTCGTCGCGGACGCGAACGTGCTCGTCTCCGCGGCCCTGGCCCGCTCTCCGCAGGCGCCTTCGGTGCTGACTCTCGACGCAGCGCTCGACGGTCGCGTCGAGCTGGTCACCTCGCCGCTGCTGCTGAGGGAGGTCACGGTGGTGCTCGCGCGACCGCGCTTGCGGAAGTATGTCTCGTCTGATGAGGCGGTTCGGTTCGTTGCGGACCTTGCGGCACAGACGGTCCTGCTTGTCGATCCGCCTGGCCCTCACCCGGCCGTGTGCCGTGATCCCCGCGACGACTATCTCGTCGCGCTTGCCGAGGCCAGTGGAGCCGAGGCGATCATCAGCGGGGACCTCGACCTGCTTGCCATTGATCCCGTCCAGCTCGCCGTCGAGGTCATCACGCCGCGGCAGTTCGCCGACCGGCTGGGCTAGTCAGCAGCATTGTACGGGCGTTTGCTATGGCATACGCCGGGTCTTGGTGGACGCGAGGCCCGGTATGGGTGCGGTCTGGACCCCCGCAAATCCCCCCGCAGAAGCCCGAATCCCCTGTATGCAAGCCAACCCTAACCGTTCGCCCCGATTGGTTAGAGAACCGCGAAGGCCAGCGAACACGGGCGAAAACCCCCGGAAACACTGGCCCTAGCGGGACGCCATTTGCTCGTGTTCGCGGCTGTTCGGTGGTCTGGAGGGCCGCAAATGGGATGCAAGGCTGCGGAAACGGGATGCAAACGGGATGCAAGACCGTCCTCGTTCCTCCCACCACCCACTACAGGTTGCGCACGCGGCGACCGATCTGGCGGTCCCGCGGGTAGCCCGCGGACTCCCAGAACGCCGACGCGATCTCGTCCTCGTGTGCGACCAAGGCTGTGATGCGGTAGGCGCCCTGCCGGCGCAGGTGCTCCTCGCCAGCACGCACGAGCGCCAGGCCGACGCCGCGACGACGGTGCTCCCCGAGCACAACGAGCCGGTACATGTTCCCCCGCCATCCATCCCACGCCGCGATCAGCGCGCCCACGAGCGCGCCGTCGGCATCGGCGACGAGCAGGCTCCCGGGTGTCTCGGCGAGCAGCCTGTGGACGTCTTCGATCCGGTCGGGAGTCGTTGCGTGCGTACTGCGCGCCCCCTGCCACAGGTCGAGAATCGCCGGCGCCTCGGCGGGCTGGGCGGCGCGAACGGTGTACTTCTGCTCGCTCAAGCGGACACTGTAGCCGAGCCTGGCCCCACGGCGCCGTGTTTGGGGTCGTCCGTCACTCGTGAGGACGGCATCTTCGCCAAGTGGCCGCTGCACGCCGCGTCACTCGCTGCGCAGAGCGGCCTATCCCGTCGTGCTGTTCGCGCTGAGTGCGCCCTTGGGCAGCTTGACGCGGCGGGTGAGGATTTCAAGGCCGAGGATCAGCGTGCGGATCATGCCGAGTTGGCGGACAAGGCTAATCGAGTCGGAGTGACCACGGTCTTCGAGGATTCTGCCGTCCTCGGCGAAGCGGCTGATCGTGATGCCGCGTAGCGTTACCGATCGTCCGTGGTAGGTGCCGTGCAGGACCCATCTGGAGGCGACGCGGTTGCCCTCGGTGATCTGCTCCTCGGTGCCCATGCTCAGGTTCTTGAAGATGGTCATGTAGAAGGCGACCGATTCGCGGCCTCCGTCGTAACCCTGGAAGGTCATCTCGTTGATGTGGTCTACGAAGTCGGGGCGGTAGAACTCCTCCATGCGGGAGAGGTCGCCCGCGCAGACGATCTCGATGGCCTGCCTTGCTCGCGTCGTGTAGTCGTGCTCGGTGGTGGTCATGTGCCGAGCATACACGACAAAAATGTAGTAATGTGCGCTTGTGGCTGGACGCCCGAAAAAGGCGAGCGGCGGGCTCGCTCCGCTTGAGTCGGAGATCATGGCCGTGGTCTGGCAGGCAGGCGCCGCGGTGTCTGTGCGGCAGGTGCTCGATGCGCTCAACACGCGACGGTCGGAGCCGCTGGCCTACACGACAGTGATGACCGTGATGAACCGACTGGTCGCAAAGAACGTCCTTGCTCGGCACGGTGAGCGGCGAAGCTACGTGTATGAGGCGACCGCTCCCGATCCCGCCGGGCTTGCGGTGGCGGACGTGATTCGCACCTATGGAGATGCAGCCGTAGCGCGCTTCGTGGACGAGGCGCGTGCCGACCCTGGAGTGCTGAGGCGGCTACGGGCTCTGCTTGCGGAGGACGGATGAAGCTGGACCGAGCCAACCGCAGCTTCCTGGCGTTTATTGGGATCGCGCTGCTGTCTGGTGCGATTGTGCTCTGCGGTGCGGTCGGGGCTGTAACAGGCTGCGAGCTGGCAGCCGATCGACGCGCCGTCCTGACCTGTGGGCGCCGCCCTCTCGTCGGGGCACTGCTGAAGGTCGTGCGCGGCCCCGAGTGGAACGAGCTGCACATGGCCGCCTCTCTCGGTGGTCACGAGCTGCTCGACGCCCGTGTCGCCCAACTGGAAACCGGCAGAGAACCGAGGCTCGCTGCGCTCAGCCTCTCGCGCGTCGCCGCGTCGTTCCTGATGGCCGTCATGCTCGCTGCTGCATATGCGGTGTCGGTTGCCAGCTTTGGGCCGACAGCCGTCCATCGCCTGACAGGAGCAGGGCTGGCGGATGCGACCATACGCGGGGGCCTCTCCTGCGGCGCTCCGTTTGCCGGCATTGGACTCGTGCTGTACCTGCTCGCCGCTATGCGAGCAACCAGGCCGCTCAAACCCGGCCTTTGATCCTTTGGGGCGACGGATTTACTCCGCGCCAACGACGTGCAGGAGGCGGGGTCTGTCGGCAACTGTTCGCCGCTGCTGGTAGTCGTCCATCGCGCGCTGCACACGGGCGAGCGCGCGGCGCCGGCCGAGCTTGGTGTAGACGGTGGCGATGAGGTAGCCGCCGTCGTCGTGGCCGACTATTTCTGCGACCGTCGCGGGGTCGAGGCCGAGGCCGCCGTCCTCCACGGGATCGACCATCCATTGAATCGCGCGGTGCTTCAACTCGTAGAACTCCTGGCGTGGCATCCCTGCCGATGCGCGTACCGAGTGCCAGAGGTTGCACCAAGTGCTGCGCAGCATGTAGCCGCCGCGGGTCGCCGGGAACACAATCTCGCCCTTGGTGCGGTCGATCGTCTTTCCTCGACGCGGCATCGTTTCTAGGTGCGCGAGCGTGGTGCATCGCTGCCTGCGATCAGAGCAGGCCCGAGCCGTGATCTCAAGGTCCTGGCAGAGATAAGGTCTCGCGCATCGTGTGGACAGGCCCGGGGCGCGTTTCTGGCGTGCTGGTGCGGAGAACGCGCTCATCGAGCGGCAGCGGGTCGAGCCTCGGGAAAAGGAGCAGCCGTCCCCTGCGCTCGAAGACGCGCCCGGTCGCGTCAGCGCGGCTCGGCGAGAGGGTCGTGCTCGACGCCGAGCGCCCGCTGCATCCAGGCGACGTCGTGCCACGCGCCGAGCTTCCAGCCGATCCGCCGATAGACGCCGACCGGCTCGAAGCCCATCGCTCGGTGCAGGCCCACGCTCGCCTCGTTCGGCAGCGTCATGCCCGCGACCGCCATCAGGTAGCCGCGCGCCGCGAGCCGCTCGAACAGCGCCTCGTACAGCGCGCGACCCGAGCCGGCGCGTCGCCGATCCTGCTCGACGTAGACGCTGACCTCGCACGAGAAGCGGTAGGCCGCTCGCGTCTGGTGCGGCCCGCCGTAGGCGTAGCCGACGACGCGGTGGTCGTCTTCGAGCACGACCCATGCGTGCGTGCGCGTTGCCGCCGCGATGCGTTCGGCCATCTGCGCGGGCGTCGGCGACTCGCCCTCGAAGCTGACGGCCGTCTCGCGCACGTACGGTGCGTAGATCGCCGCGCACGCCGGCGCGTCGTCCTCGCTTGCGTCTCTCACCGTCGCACCGGACACGTTCGACCTCAGCATACGCGGGCGCGTGCGAGGAGTTCGTGTCAGAGCAACCGCAAGCCCCAGCGAATGGGCTTTGCTGAATGCCCTCTGTCGATCATGCCGCCCTCCTGCGTGCCGTAGCGCCCGATTGGTGAGCGTGAGGCTTTCGGAAAACGAGCACGTCTTCATGTGCGACGACCTGCGTGCGGTCTCCCTGGGCGCAGCCGCCTCTCGCGCGCAGTTCCTCTGGCTTGTCGATCTCCTCCAAGCCCAGGAGAGTCCCGTAGAAGCGCCGTGCTTCGGCCTCGCACCCTCGTGGAGCGGCCACCTGCACGTGATCCAGGCCGACTACGCCTACCGCAACGCGCCGACTCATCGGCGATCAGCTTCCACGCGCTCGGAGGCCGTGGCTTCACCGTAGATAAAGAACTCCGGCGTTGCCTGTACCTGCGCGTCCCATCCGAGGTCGGCAAGCCGCGGGTGTAGCGCGTGGGGCTCGTAGAAGCGCTTGACGATGCGAAACTCGCGGCCGTCGGCAAGCCGCCGGGTCATCGTCTCCTCCCCATGATCGGGCAGCCGATGATCCGCAGCGGTGGACAGGTCGCTCGGTAGGCTGTCCACGAAGAAAACCCTCCCCCGGGGCGAAGCGCACGCCGAACTTTCGCCCAAAAGTTCTCGAACTGCGCCTCCGGTACGTGCGAGAGCCAGAAGCTGAAGAAGCACACGTCATAGCCCGCGGAGGGCTCCCAGGCGAACAGGTCTGCACGCACGAAGCTCACCTTCGGATCGTCCAGCCCGGCGCGTGCCAGCTCGATCACCTCTGGCGAGGCGTCCACGGCGGTCACGGTGTCGGCGTACCGAACCAGTCGGCGAGTCCACAGGCCCGTCCCGCACGCCAGCTCCAGCACCTGCCCCGCCGGCTGGAAGCGCTCCAAGGCGTCCTCGACCTCCGCTGCGTCGGCGTACCACTGCGCGTTCGCGTCGGCGCCGCGGTCGTAGCGCCCGCGGCGAAACCACCAGTCGTCGTACTCGCCAGCCCGCTCACGGTAGTACCGGGCCTGCTCGGCGAGCAACCCCGCCAGCTCGTCAGTCATGCCTCACGACCTCCGGCGTGATGCTTGATGGTTTCGGGCATCAGCCGCTCGCTGCGGGGTCGTGCGCGCGCCGCGGCAAGCCGGCGTGTGAGGTTGGCGCGCACTTCAGGCCACTCCTCGTCGGTGATGCTGTAGTACGCGGAGTGCGCGCACGCCGACGTTCGCGGTCACCATGTGCCTGCGGAAGATACCCTCGAACTGTGTGGGCAACGTCTCAAGCGCCGCGCGTGAGCGCTTGTTGCGAGCGTCGGTCTTGAACTCGACGCGGATGCACCCGAGCTGCCCAAAGGAGTGTCCAAGCATCAGCTTTGCCTCGATGTTGGCGCCAGTCCGCCACATCGAGGGCACAAGCCAGGTTGCGCCGATCTCAAGACCACGATGCTCTGGGCGCAACGTGTGAAAGCGCGTGCTGCCGATCACCTCGCCGCTTTCGCGGGCAATCGTGGCGAGTACGCATTCCGTCCCTCCCTTGGTGGACGCGAGGCTTGCGGCGAACCATGCGTCGAAGAACTCGCGGCTCTCGCCGACCGGGGTTGTCCACGCCCATATCTCCGGGTGCTGGGCGGCCGTCCACAGCCCCTCCTGGTGAGCAGCCGTGAGGGGTCTCGAGCACGACGATCTCGCCCTCCAGGCGCGTTGCCAAACCATCCCACATCTCGTCACGGACATTACCTACGATCGGCGCGAATCGGCGCTCCCCCTGACGGCTACATCGCCGACGCTACAACGCCTGGACACCGAGTTGGTGCGGTCGATCGGGTGTCGCATTAAGGAGCGGCGATCATGCGACTTGGCGACTGCTGCCACGCCCACTACACTCGCCGCGATGCTCGACTTGGACGCCTACCTGGAGCGGATCGGCTTGAGCGGGCGCCCGAGCATCGCGCAGGTGCATAGGGCGCACCTGACCTCGATCCCGTTCGAGAATCTCGACCCGCACCAGGGCCTGCCGGTGTCGCTGGAGGTGGAGGACCTCGAGCGTAAGCTCGTGAGCGAACGTCGCGGCGGCTACTGCGGAGCTGCCCGCAGTGTTGGAGTACGTTGAGACAATGCGATGAGTCCGTTGCGTTCGTGCGCGGCGACCAAGGGTCCGCGGATTTACTTCGACGGCGAGACCTGAGCCCTAAATGGTGGATTGGCTGGACCGACGCCCAGAGCTTTCGGGCCTGACGGCGACGATGAGCGTCAGCTCCATCCACTTGAAGCCGCAGTCCACTTCCTGAAAGCCGGCGTCGCGCAGCCAGGCAAGTTGCGCGCACAGATCGGCGAGGCGATCCGCTGGGTCGTCTTCTTCGCTCCCGATCGCGCGACGGAAGCGTTCGTGCTGCTCTGTTGTCGCCGAGGCGACAAGATCGAGATTGGCAAAGACACCCCCTGGTCGCAGCAGTGCATATACCTCACGAAACAATGCCTGCTTTCGCTGGTCGTCAAGATGGTGAATCGCCAATCCTGAGACCATCGCATCGAATGCACCAGACACGGCAAGCGGCTGGCAGAGGTCGTGGACCGCAAGCTCGACCGTCGTATCAGCTCCAAAGCGCTCTGCGGCGCGTGCGAGCATTGGCGGCGAGGAGTCGATCCCTACGCCCCGAGCATCCGGGTGGCGGGATCGCACAAGCGCGAGCAACCGTCCGTCCCCCGTGCCGAGGTCGAGCACTCGCTCGACCCGTTGCGGAAGCGCATCCAGCAGAAGTCCCTCCGCGATATTCCTATGCGGTATCTCGCGCGAGAGATACTCGGCTACACGTCCTGGGTCGGTCCACTCACCGAGCATCCAGGCACGATACATCTTCTCGGGCGAGGCACGTAAACGCCCGCAGAGCAGAATCCTGGCCTAATGCCAAGGGAATTGGGGCTATTTGCGGCTCTGTCGCCTGGACACGAGGACGCCCGCGTCGATCGGGATCTAGATGCTCATGTAGCCGTGACGGGTATCGTTGACATGATCGCGGTAGCGGACGTGGCGAGGGTGGAGTGCCCCCGCTTTCGTGCATCTGCCCGTCCTCTCAAGGAGTCGGGCCTCCAAGATTCCCGGGGCGGTTCAGTGGGGCTCGGCCTTGTGGGACCGACGCGGCTGCGTCTCGCTGACGACCCGAGGTGTGATGTCGGCGCGCTCGTTCATCTTCAGGTTCCTTTCGACCGCGGGATACCCAGTGGATTGGGTTTCTGGAACGGCAACGGCGATCCGGACTTGTTGTCTCTGATCAGGCGCTTGTCTCGGGCACAGGATGTGCCGGGGCTGAACCACCTGGTGCTCCCAGCGGTCGCGGCGGGCCAGTGCGGATCGTTCCCCACCAGATCGTTGCCAGCAGCGTGCCACCAACGATCGCGAGTCCAATCGAGGTGATCACGTAGCCGGGTCCATGCCGTGCGGTGTCCACGAACACGTACACGACTGAGCCGATGAACCCGATCGACGTCCCGGTGATCACGGCTCGCCCGATCAGGCCGTGGTGGCGGGAGGATCTCGTCGAGCGCGAAGAAGCCGTGCAGGAACATCACGTGCCAGTAGTTCGGGCTAGCGGTGGCGCTCGGCTCGCTCTGGAACGGATTGGAGATGAACGCGCTGATCACCCCGAACAGGAGCATCCACCCCAGCACAAAGAACACGATCCGGCGGTTGGTTAGCCACGGGAAGCAAGCCAGCACCACCTCGTCCGCGCGACCATCCGAGTTGCCGAGCTGGGCTTGGCTTTGCTGCTGCGGGATGCCGCTATTCACGGCCCAGGTCTCCTTTGGTGTAGAGCCTCTCGGAGATCGCAAAAGCCTAATCGTGCACCTCGACGGGACGAATCGAGGCTGGCGTCGGCAGTCACGCGCTTGCGAGCTCTCGGGGAACGACCAACGGACGGCGGATCGCCGCCCTTGTGATCGTACCCCGGCCGCCGATTCTCCCGCAACGGCTCGCGGCTGCGCTAGCCTGGAGTAATGCTTACTCAGGCAGACCGCGCGGCCGAGCGCCGACGCGTGAAGTTGGGGGAGTTCCAGCGCCCGGTCCTGGACGGCTCACTAAGGCTCCGCAAGATGACGGCCGAGGGGCGCTGGCGTTATCCCGCCGTGCTGGCCAAGGCTCGGCGCAAGTGACGAGCTTCTTCGTCGGTGGCATCGAGTCGGACGGAGCGCGCGCCGAGAAGGTCTACAGCGAGTTGCGCGAGCGTTCGCTGCTCGCCGCGGGTTGCCCTGCGCGATCTCGGCGGATCTTCAAGTTGAGCTGTCGCTTCGATGGACAGGACCGGGAGATCGAGGTCGGCAGGCCGTTGTCCAAGGGCAGCAATGTCGTGGTCGCGATCCTCGATCACGGGCGCTTGGAGGACTTCTGTGTGCATACCGACGTTCGCGGCGAGAGCGTGCCCGCGCGCGTCGGTCACCCTGTCTACTCGGTGACGGAGTTCTCGTGAGTGCAGAGGGCGACGCCGAGATCCGCGCCCTTGTGAAGCGGCTGGCGCGCCCCCACTCCTCCGGCGGGGATGTCGTCGAGCGCGCGGCCCTGCTCGCGTCGGGAAGTGACTTCCCGGCCGTGATGGCGTGGATCGCTGATCATGCCGGAGTGGCCGAGGCGGTGGCCCCCGCAGCTCCCAGACGAGGCCTTCACGGCCAGCGCGTCAGCCTCTCAGGCGGCACCGAGCCGCGGACCCCGCTGCGCTTCGTGCTGCCAGCCGGGGCACTGGCCTGAGCGCTCGTTTGCAGGCCACAGGGAACGTGAAGTGGGTTCAACGGTGACTTGGTCTTCGGGCGCATCCCCTCGGCGGTCCCCAAGTCTGCCATGCGATTGACTCCGCGATTGCCCGCTCCTCGTGCCGTGACGACTCGTCTCTACGGGACGCTGAGGAGCCGCCACATTCTCGCCCGGTCCTCGCCGCACACGGGACGTCAAGCGGGCCGGCGGGTATCCCGGCTTAGCTCCAATAACGTGAATCAAGAAGAGGAACGATCGCCGTCAGGCTACTCTTCGCGTGGAGAGCAGCGCGGCGTCGGGACGGTCAACTTGGCTCTACCCGTCGTCCATTGCGCAACTCTGGATCTCGCTGGCTGGAGCAGGTCGAGCGGTACGAGGAGCCGATGTTGGAGCTCGAACGGCTCACACAGGCCCAGCGCCGGGAATACAAGGGCGTGAACGCGAGCGATAGCGGGCGTGGATAGCGATACGGGCAGGTCACCGGTGAGTGGGTCGAGCAGTGGGCCACCAAGGAGCCGGCCGCACAGGCGGCATGATCTGCACCGTGCCACCTTACAGCCGCCCGGGTGAGTGAGCCCGGAAGCTGAGGCGCCGCCGGCGAGACCAGGCTTGCGAGATCATGTGCGCGTGACCCTGATTGCCGTCAAGCTGCTGCTCGCCCCCAGCTTCGTCGTGGGCGCGTCGCTCGCGGCGCGGCGTTTCGGCCCACGCGTCGGCGGGCTGATCGGCGGGCTGCCGGTGGTCGCCGGCCCGGTCCTGCTCGCGTACGCGCTCGAGCACGGCCGCACGTTCGCCGCCGGTGCAGCGACCGGCACGCTGCTCGGGCTGGTGTCGTTGATCGCGTTCGTGGTCGTGTATGCACGCTTGGCCGGGCGGGTGTTCTGGGGTGCCAGCATGCTCGGCGGCTGGCTGGCGTTTGCCGGGGCTACTGCCGTGTTCAGCGCGCTCGCGCTGCCTCTGCTCGCCGCGCTGGGCCTCGTCGCGCTGGCGCTTGCGCTGGGGCTTGCCGTGCTTCCGCGCCCGGTGGGAGACGGCACGCGCGAGCACGCCGCGCCGCCCGCGTGGGATCTGCCGCTGCGCGCGGTGTGCGCCGCGGCGCTGGTGTTGAGCCTGACCGCCATCGCGGGCTGGCTCGGCCCGCGGCTCAGCGGGCTGCTGGCGCCGTTCCCGGTCATTGCCACCGTGTTGGCCACGTTCACCCACGTGCAGCGCGGGACCGACGAGCTGCGTCGCCTGCTGTACGGGCTGCTCAGCGGCTTCGGCGCGTTCGCGCTGTTCTGCTGCGCGCTGGCGGTGGCGCTGCCACGGCTGGACACGGCGGCGGCGTTCGCGCTCGCCACCGCGCTCGCGCTGTGCACCCAGGGTCTCGTGAGCGCGAGCGTGCGTACGCGCGTTGTCACACCGCCGCGGTCTCGTGCCATGTTGGAGTAGATGCCGCAAAACTTGGGCCCCGAGGAGGACGCCGCGTTGCTGGCAGCGAGCGCGCGGGGCGACCGCCGCGCCTTCGGGGTGTTCTACCGGCGCCACCTGCCCGCGGTCGTCGCGTGCCTGCTGCGCGAGACGGGCGAGCGCGAGCTGGCCGCCGACCTCGCCGCCGAGGTGTTCGCGGCGGCGCTGCTGGCGGCCGGTCGGTACCGGCCGGAGCGTGCGAGCGCGCTGCCGTGGCTGGTGGGGATCGCGCGTCACAAGGCAAGCGAGGCACGCCGGCGCGGGCGGGCGGAGCGCCGGGCGCGCCTGCGGCTGGGCATCCCGGCCGAGGCGCTCGAGGACGAGGACCTGGTGCGCGTCGAGGAGCTCGCCCGCGAGGGCGCCGGCGCCCTCGCGCTCACCGAGCAGCTCCCCTCTGTGCAACGCGCAGCGCTGCGGGCGCGCGTGATCGAGGAACGCGAGTACACGGACATCGCCGGCGAGGCCGGGGTGTCGGAGGCGGTGGTGCGCCAGCGCGTGAGTCGCGCGCTCGGGTGGCTGCGCACCAGGATCGAACAGGAGGCGGGATGAGCTACTTCGATCGCGTCGAGGCGGACCTGCTGGACGCCGTGGAGCGACGGGCGGCCCGGCGCGCTCGTCCGGCGGGCGCCGTGCGTGAGCGGCTGAGCGCGGTGCGCGTGTGGCTCGGCGCCCGGCCGGGGCTGCTCGCGCTCGTCGGGGTGCTGGTGCTGAGCGGCTCGGCGGCCGGGTCGGTGCTGCTCGCGGGCGAGCCGTCGCGGTCGCTGTCCGGCGTGGTGCCGCCGTACAACGCGCGGGGCAACCTGTCGGTCGCCGGCTCGCACTACACCATCGCCATCGCGCCGTCGCTGCAGGCGGGCACGATCGGCTGGTGCAACTTCATCGTGTACCGCGGCGTGCACGAGCTGCACGGTGGCCGGACCGGTGGGTTCGGCGGGGGCTCGTGCGGAGCCGGCACGGCGGGCGTCGGCTCGCCGCTGTTCGCGCCCGACGGCGGGCGGGGTGGGGGGTGTAGTACGTGCTCACCGCGCCGCAGGTCGCGGCGGTGCGCATCGCGGGCGGGCCGACGGTGCTGACCCGCGGCGCAGCGCAGCTGCCGTTCGGGTTCCGCGCCGCCGTCGCCAGCGTGTCCCCCGCGGTCTTCGCGGATGGCGCGCCGCGGGTCACGGCGCTCGCCGCCGACGGGCGCGCGATCCCCGGCGGCGCCTACGAACCGCCGCCGCCACCCGAGCCCGTCGCCTACTGGGTCGCCCCGCACCGGCCGCCGCGGGGAGCCTGTGCGCTCGCCGCGCACCCGGGCGCGGGTGTGCGCGTGACGCAGGGGGGCGTGGTCACGGCGGTCGTACCCGACGCGGGGGTCCTCGGCCGCGCGTACCTCGCCTGTGCGGAGGTCGAAGTCTCGGTTGGCGGCGCCTCCCTGGCGGCGGCCGTGCTACTCGACGCCCAGCACCCCGGCTCGCCGCCGGCGGCGCTGCCCGACATGCAGCCGGTGCCGGGAGCGCCAGGGGTCGTCACGCGCGCAAACTCGCTCGGGCTCGGGCGACCGAGCAACATCTTCGCGCGGCGGGCGGGCGCCGCGTGGCTCGTGGTCGCCGGCGCCGCGAGCGCCCGGCAGGGCCTGCGCGCCCTGCGCGCGCTGACCGGCGCCCCGCTCGACCTGCGCCCCCCGCGCGGCGCCCCGCGCGCTCCCGTGGACGCCGAGTGCGCGATCACCGTGCGCCCGCAGGCCGGGTTGCAGGAGGTCTCGCAGGAGAACTACCTGGTCCACGGTCGCGCCGGTCACCCCGTGCTGGGCGGCGGTGCGGCCGAACTCACCCCGTGCGCACAGGCCGGGTTCTACCTTCGGAAGTGGCCGCTCGCCGTCACGGTGCTGTTCCCCATCGGCAGGCCGGGCGTCCCGCCGCTGCTGCGCCACACGCAGCCCGTCCCCGGCCACCCCGGCGTGTTCACGATCCCCGCCGAAGCGGGCGGTGGCCGCAGCGCCGTGCGCCGCGTCGGCCGCGTGTGGCTGGAGCTCCAAGGCGGAGGACTGGAACGCCAGCTAGCCGTCCTGGGGAGGGTCAGCGTCACCGTCGCGCGGGCGCGGCGACCGGTGCTGGGCGGGTTCGCCCCGGACATGTTTCTGCTGCGGTCCGGCGGGCTCCTGTGAGGCGCAAGCGCCAGACGAAGACGATCACGATGTGGAGCACGTCGCGGCTACCGGGTCCTATGGAATGCTGCCCGCGTCGGCGACCCACTGGCTCCTGAAGCCGAGCACCGAGGCAAGCTGGTCGAAGTGCTGGTCGTAGTGGAGCACCGCGAAGCCGCGCTCCGCGGCGGCGGCCGCCACGAGCGCGTCGGGTACGCGTACGCGATGGGCACCGGCGGAGCCGCGCGCGGCGAGCTCGCGGACGGCCGCGATGGCGGCGTCCGTCACCGAGCGGTTGACCGGGGCTTGTCGCAAGCCGGCCAACGCCGCCGCCACAGCCTCGACGCGCCCGCGGTCGGGTGCGTCGTAGAGCAGCTCCAACGTGACGACCGGACACCCGATGAGGTCTCCCGTTTGGGCCGCCGCCTTCCACTGCGGCGAGACGGCGGGGCTTGACGCTCGCGCCCACGCGGAGGTGTCGGCGACCCACGGGCCGTCGCGCCACGTCAGCGCCACGCGCGATCTCGGACGTCGCGCAGACGCGCCAGGTCCAGCCCTGAGCTCCCCTCGGCGACGCTGATCAGGAAGTCGCGCGCGCGGTTCTCCGCTTGGCGATCCCGCTCAAGCGCCTCCGCGCCTCGAACCGCGAGCGCGTGGACGACCTGGGAGGACGACACGCCTGGTCCGAGGACGCCGCGGCCGCGCGCGATCGCGCGATCGAGCTCCCCGTCGCGGGGGACCTGGACGCGGGGATGCCTACTCGCCATGAGACCAGTGTACCCGCTCGCGGACACCACCTCGGGGTGGGCGATCTTCTCTTCCGAGCCCTACCCCCGCCCCGCGTGGAGCGCGTCGAGCCGCTCCAGGTACGGCGCGAGGTAGCGCGCGGAGATCTTCACCGCCGGCGACCACGTCGGCACGTCGGTGAGCTCGGAGCTGAAGCCGTGCCCGCCCGCGATGTGGGCGGTGAGATAGCGCGGCGCGCCGCCGGTGAGCAGCAGCCCGTGGATCAGCGGGTTGAAGGGCCGCGGCTCGACGGGCGCGCCGGCGAGCGCGGCGATCGCTTCGGCGGCGGCGTCGGCCTGCTGGGCGGAGACGCCGCCCTGCTTGACGGCGAAGTCGACGGCGTCCCCGGCCGCGTACACGCGCTCCACGCCGTGCACCTGCCCGTGGACGTCGACCGGGATGAACCCGTGGGCGGCGGCGGGCAGGCCGCGCACGGCGGGGCCGTACAGCTCGGGGAGGGCGACGACGCGGTCGACGGCCAGGCGCCGGTCGCCTGGGTTCACGACGACCTCGCCGACGCGCGGGACCTCGGCGTACGCGGAGGTGAGCACCGTGATGCCCGCCTGCGCGAGCAGCTCCGCGACGGCGCCCGAGGCCCCGAGCCCGAAGATCGCCAGCGGGGACTCCTCGGGGGTGACGAGCGTCACGGCCACCTCGACGTTCGCGTCGTAGGCGCGCGCCGCGGTCATCAGCGCGAGCTCGTAGATCGGCAGCGGCCACGCCATGCGCCCCGGGACGACGAACGCGAGGTTGCTCACGTACCCGCCCTCGACGTCCTGCACCAGCCCGTGCAGGACGTCGTCCATGCGGTGGTCGTCGATCGTCAGCGCGTGCTCGTAGCGGGGGCGGGCGTGCGCGCCGAGCGCGAGCACGAGCGCGTCGTAGGGGAGGCGGGCGCCCCCCTCGGTGTGCGCGACGCGCTCCTCGGCGTCCACCCACGCGAAGGAGTCCTCCACCCACTCAGCACCTGCATCCCGAGCGAACTGCCCCAGCGGGTAACGGGCGGCGGCTGCGTACGCGAAGGGCTCGCGCACCGTCATCGGGCGGTACACGAACTCCGGCCCGGGCGCCAGCAGCGTGAGCGCGACCCGCTCGCCGGCGTGCTCGCGCAGCGCGAGCACCGCCTCCAGGCCGGCGACGCTGCCGCCGACGATCACGACTCTGAAGGGGGCGGTGGACGGGTCGGCGGGGGGCACGGCGCCAGTATGACTGCCCGGTGGGCGGCGCGCCAGCCGCGTTGCACCGCGGCGGGGCTGCGGGAAACTACCGACTCCCGCGGCGCACGGGGGATGTACCTTGGACGCGATGTCGGAGGCGGAAACTCCACACGACAGAACGGCCGGCGAGGACGCGGCCGCCGAGACGGTTCGGATCGTGCTCGCGGACGACCACGCGGTGGTGCGCGCGGGCCTGCGGTTGCTGCTCGACAGCGAGCCGGGCTTCGAGGTCGTGGCCGAGGCTGGGGACACGGACGCCGCCCGGCGCTACGTGCGCGGGCACCACCCCGACGTGCTGGTGCTCGACCTCAACATGCCCGGCGGCTCGAGCCTCGAGGCGATCCCGGTGGTCCGCGAGGAGTCCCCCGACACCCAGATCGTGGTGCTCACGATGCAGGAGGAGCCGGCCTTCGCCCGGCACGCGCTCGGCTCGGGCGCGCTCGGGTACGTGCTCAAGGAGGCCGCCGACGACGAGCTCGTGCAGGCCGTCCGCCGCGCCGCCGCTGGCGAGACCTACATGAACCCTCGGCTCGGGGCGCGCCTGGCCTCCGAGCCGCCCCCCGGCCCCCCGGACGACCTCTCCGAACGCGAGGTCGACGTGCTACGCCTGATCGCGCTCGGCCATACGAACGCCGAGATCGCGGAGCAGTTGTT
The DNA here is from genome assembly GCA_963821775.1 of uncultured Solirubrobacterales bacterium. Classification (GTDB taxonomy): domain Bacteria; phylum Actinomycetota; class Thermoleophilia; order Solirubrobacterales; family Solirubrobacteraceae; genus Palsa-744. Next base: position 1,253,124 of record CAWGFB010000004.1, read on the forward strand.
CCTGTCGGTGCGCACGGTCGAGACCCACCGCGCGCACATCCAGCAGAAGCTGCGCCTCTCCTCCCGCGCCGAGCTCGTGCGGTATGCGCTCGACCGCGGGCTGATGTCGGTTTAAGGGGCCGCCGAGCCCGCCGTCGCCGCAGGCGCCCCCGCGGCGAGCGAGCCGAGCAGCTCCAGTTCCTCCGCCAACAGCCGCGGCAGCAGAAAGTGCTCCCGCACCCGCTCGCGGCCGGTCCGGCCGCGTCGTAGCCGGCGAGGTAGGGCCGCAGGAACGCCCACGTCTCGGGGTGGGGCTCGGAGGTGTCGATGTGGCAGCGCCACACCCACCGCGCCGTCCCCCGGCCGTGGAGTTCCAGCAGCGCCGCGGGCTGGGGGTCGTGGATGACGACGAAGTCGTAGCCCCCGTCGAGGATCGCGGCGTTCCGCAGCAGCGCCTGCGCGTCTCGTCCGCGGCGGCGCCGGTACCCCCTGGTGGCGCCCGCCTCTCTCGCCAGCCGGCGCCCTGCGCCCTACCCGCCCGCCGGTGCCCCCGCCCCCGCCGCGGGCAGCGCCTCGGCGCGGCGGTGGGCGGGGAAGGTGGCGCGCACCGTGGTGCCGGCGCCAGGGGCGGAGTCGACGTGCAACGACCCGTCGAGCAGCTCCACGCGCTCGCGCATGCCGAGCAGGCCGAAGCCGTCGGTCTCCGCGGTCGGGTCGAAGCCGGCGCCGTCGTCGCGCACCTGAAGGTGGACGGTGTCGTCGGCCTCGTGGATCTCCACGACCGCCCGCCCCGCGCCGCCGTGCTTGGTGGCGTTGGTGAGCGCCTCCTGCACGATCCGGTAGATCGCGGTCTCGAGCTCCGGCGAGTGACGCGCTCTCGCGCGCCCGCCCTCGTGGGCGAGGTCGATCGAGACGTCGATCTCGATGCCGTGGCGCGCGGCCCGTTCGGCGAGCGCTTCGACGGCCGCCTGGGCGCCGAGCTCGTCCAGCGCCGCCGGGCGCAGGTCCGTGATCAGCGCGCGCAGGTTGGTGATCCCCTCTTCGAGCTGCTCGATCCCCTGGCGGAAGGCCGCGCGCAGCGCCTCCGGGCGCTCCGAGCGCGCGGCGGTGGAGAGCCCGATGCGCAGCGCGGAGAGGCTCTGGAGGGTCTCGTCGTGCAGCTCGCGCGCCCACCGCTGGCGCTCCCCCTCGGCCGCGGCCAGGCGCTGGCGCTGGCGTTCGGAGGCGACCGTCTGCGCCGTGGCCACGGCGGTCGCGGCGCTCGCGGCGAACGCCACCAGCAGCCGCTCGTCCTCGGGGGTGAAGGCCGGCCCGTCCTCAAGGCGGTCGAGTGCGAGCAGCGCGCCGTAGGGGCGGCCCTGGAAGAGCAGCGGCACCACGAGCCCGCTCGTGACCTGCATCCCGAGCCGCCCGCCGCCGTGTTCTTCGAAGCGGGCGCGGTTGAGCTCATCGTCGAGGCGCAGCGTGCGGCGCGCGCGCAGCGCCTGCCCGGCGAGCGAGTTCTGCAGCGCCATGCGCGTACCCACCACGCCCGCCGGCAGCTCGCCGGCGCCGGCGGCCACGACGAGCTCCTCGCGGTCGCGCAGCTCGATCAGCAGCGCCCGCGCGCACACCAGCGCGCGGCCGCGCTTGGCGACCAGCTCGAGGATCGTGTCGAGGTCGGTCTCGGCGCCGACCGCGAGCGCGATCTGGGTGGTCGCGTCGAGCGTGGCCACGGTCCGCTCCAGCTCATCGCGCCGGCGGCTGGCGCCGGTGTAGCGGCGGGCGTGGTCGATTGCGTAGCCGGCGAGCTCCGCGAGGATCGTGAGCGCCTCCTCGTCCTCCGCGGAGAAGGGCTCGCCGCCGGCCTTCTCGGTCAGGTAGAGGTTGCCGTAGGGCTGGCCCCGTACGAGGATCGGCACCCCCAGGAACGTGTGCATCGGCGGGTGCCCGGCGGGGAACCCGTAGGAGCGCGGGTGGCGGCCGACCTCGGGCAGGCGCAGCGGCGCCGGGTGCTCGATCAGCTCGCCGAGCACGCCGCGGCCGCGGGGCAGCGCGCCGATCGCGGCGTGGGTCGCCTCGTCGATCCCACGTGTGAGGAAGCGCGAGAGCTCCGCGCGGGACTCGTCGAGCACGCCCAGCGCCGCGTACTGTGCGCCGGTCAGCTCCTGCGCGGAGTCGAGCACGCGGTCGAGCACCCCGTCGAGGTCGAGCTCCGTGAGCACTCCGCGGGCTAGGTCCAGCACGCCGCGCGCCGCTTTGTCCATCAGGCGCGCCTGCCCGCCGTCGGCGGGCACCCGTGGTCGAATGAAATCGCCCAGAGGGGCGTATGTCGCATCAGGAGGAATGCTACAACGAAGCAGCGTGTGAGCCAGCCGGCCGCATACCCGACCGCGAGTGAGGCGGACGTCGCGCTGCGCGACGGCTCGACTCTGCACATCCGCCCGGTCGCCGCCGCGGACCGTCCAGCGATCGACGCCTTTCTGCAGGGGCTCTCGCGGGAGTCGATCGGGTTTCGCTTCTTCGGGGGCGTGAGCCTCGAGTGGGTGGGCGCGTGGTCGGTGGACGTCGATTACGCCGACCGCTACGCGCTCGTGGGGGTGGCGGGTGGGCGGGTCCGGGTCAGCGCATCGTCGCGCACGCGGCGTACGTGCGCGCCGGGGCGAGCGAGCGCGCGGAGGCGAGCGAGCGTGCGGAAGTCGCGTTCCTGGTGGCCGACGCCTGGCAGGGGCACGGGATCGCCACGATGGATGCTGGCCCACCTCGCGGCGGCGGCACAGGAGCACGGGATCGAGACGTTCACCGCGCAGGTGCTGCCCCACAACCACCGCATGATCGCCGTCTTCCGCGACAGCGGGTTTCCGGTGGAGACGCGCTCCGGCGGCGACGCGATCGAGATCGAACTGCCCACCTCGCTCTCGCCCGCCGCGCTGGAGCGCTTCGAGCGGCGCGAGCAGACGGCCACGGTGGCGGCCGTGCAGAGCTTCCTGTGCCCGCGCGCGGTCGCCGTCGTCGGCGCCTCGCGGCGGCGGCACACGGTCGGCGCCGAGCTCCTGCACAACATGGTGGCGGGCGGCTACACCGGCGCGGTGTACCCCGTGAACCGCGCCGCGCACACCGTGCAGGGCCGGCGCGCGTACGCCTCGGTGCGGGAGGTGCCCGAGCGAGTGGACCTCGCGGTGCTCGCCGTGCCGGCGGCACAGGTGGCCGCCGTGGCGCGGGAGTGCGGGGAGGCGGGGGTGCGTGCGCTGCTCGTGATCTCGGCCGGCTTCGCCGAGGTCGGCGCGGAGGGCGCCGCGCGCCAGCGCGAGCTCGCGGAGATCTGTCGTGCGGCCGGCATGCGCGTGGTCGGCCCCAACTGCCTGGGGGTGGTCAACACCGCGCCGGAGGTGCGCCTGAACGCGACCTTCGCGGCGGGCGTGCCCCCGCCCGGGGGCGTCGGCTTCCTCTCCCAGAGCGGCGGCCTCGGGATCGCGATCATCGAAGCCGCCGCCCGGCTGGGACTCGGGCTGTCGTCCTTCGTGTCGGTCGGCAACAAGCTCGACATCTCCGGCAATGACCTACTCCAATACTGGGAGCACGACCCGCGTACGGAGGTCGTGTTGATGTACCTGGAGTCCTTCGGCAACCCCCGCCGCTTCGCGCGCATCGCGCGCCGCGTGGGCGCGGTGAAGCCCATCGCCGTCGTCAAGAGCGGCCGCTCCCCCGCCGGCGCCCGCGCGAGCGCCTCGCACACCGGCGCGCTGGTGGCCGCCTCGGACGTGACCGTCGACGCGCTGTTCCGCCAGGCGGGGGTGGTGCGCACTGACACGATGCACGAGCTGTTCGACGTCGCCTCGCTGCTCGCCGCCCAACCGGCGCCGCGGGGCGCCGAGTGGCGATCGTCACCAACGCGGGCGGACCGGGCATCCTCTGTGCGGACGCCTGCCAGGCGGGCGGCCTGGAGGTGCCGCCGCTCACACCGCGGGTGCGCGGCTGCTGGAGGGCGTGCTCGCGCCCGAGGCCTCCACGGGGAACCCCGTCGACATGATCGCCACGGCCACCCCCGAGCAGTACCGGCGCACGATCGAGGTGCTGGTGGCCGAGGACGCGTGCGACGCGTGCGTGGCGATCTTCGTGCCCCCGCTGGTGACGGAGGCGCGTAACGTGGCGCGCGAGCTGTGCGCGGCGGCGCGCCACGCTGAGGGAGTAACGGTGTGCGCGGTGTTCATGACGGCGGAGGGCGCCCCGGGCGAGCTGGCCGCGCACACGCCGCGCGTGCCCGCGTTCTCCTTCCCCGAGGACGCCGCCCGCGCGCTCGCGCACGCCGGCCACTACGCCCGGTGGCGGGAGCGCCCGCGCGGGACGGTGCCGCGGCTGGAGGGCTGCCGCCCGGAGGCGGCGGCGGCGATCGTGGCGGCCGCGCTCGCCGCCGAGGAGGGGTGGCTGCCGCCGGCGACAGCGACGGCGCTGCTGCGTTGCTACGGCCTGCCGCTCGTGCAGAGCAGCGTGGTGGCGAGCACCCGCGGGGCGGTCACGGCGGCCGCACGGATCGGCGGACCGGTGGCGCTCAAGGCGCAGGCGGAGGGGCTGCTGCACAAGAGCGACGCGGGCGGGGTGCTGCTCGGCCTCGAAGGCGCGGACGCGGTCCGCGCGGGTGCCCAACGGATCCGCCGCGCGGTGGCGGCCGCTGGCCACCGTCTGGAGGGGCTCGTGGTGCAGCCGATGGTGCCGGCGGGCGTGGAGCTGCTGGCGGGCGTCGTCCACGACGAGAGCTTCGGGCCGGTGATCGCGTGCGGGGCGGGGGGCGTGAACGCGGAGCTGCTGCGCGACGTCGCCGTGCGCATCACGCCGCTGACCGACGTGGACGCGGCGGAGATGGTGCGCTCGCTGCGCACGTACCCGCTGCTGGAGGGCTACCGCGGCGCGCCGCGGTGCGACGTGGCGGCCGTCGAGGACACGCTGCTGCGGCTGAGCGCGCTCGTCGAGGATCACCCCGAGGTCGTGGAGCTGGACGCCAACCCGGTGGTGGTCGGAGACACGGGGGCCGTGATCGTGGACGCGCGCGTGCGCCTCGCGCGGGCACCTGCGCCGCGGCAGCTCGGCGCGCTGCGCGAGTGAGCGCCGCCACGGGGAGCGCGCCGCCCCGCGCGAGTAAGCGCCGCCACGGACAAGTGCGCCGCCCCGCCCCGCCCCGCCCCCACGCCGCCCCGCCACGCCCCCGGCTCCGCACTTTGCCGCGGCCCGGAGAGCGGCTTAACCCGGAAGACGGCGGGTCGCGCGGGGCCTAGCGTCGAGGTATGCCCTCCCACCTGCGCCTGGTGGACAAGCGCGACGCGGCGCGCTCCCCCGAGGAGGCGATCACCGTCGTGCTGGCCGACGACCACGCGGGTGTGCGCCGCAGCCTGCGCGCGCTGCTCGACGGAGAGCGGGACCTCGAGGTGGTGGCCGAGGCAAGCGATGTCGAGGAGGCCGCCCGAGCGCTGCGGGCCCACCGCCCGCATGTGCTCGTGCTCGACCTGGTGGCCCCCGACGGGGCCGCGCGCGCAACTGTGGGCGACCTGGCGGGCGCCGCGCCGGACACGCAGATCGTCGTGGTGAGCGTCAACGACAGCCCAGCCCTCGCGCACGCGCTCATGGAGACGGGGGCGGCCGGCTACGTGCTCAAGGACCTGGCCGACCCCGACCTGCCACACGCGATCCGGCGTGTGGCGGAGGGCGGGACGTACGTGAGCCCGCGTGTGGCCGCCCGCGCGCGCCCGCGGCCCTCGACGCTCTGAGCGCTCCTCGGACGCCCGCCCGCGCGCCTGTCAGCCCGGAGGAACGCAATAGATAGAAACAGCGCTTGACAACATCAGAGCATCCCGCCTACATTAGACATGCAGCAAGCAGCAGCAGGGGACCGCAGTGAAGAACGGAGGGATGGTGGCAAGGACCAATAGGCAGGGAGCGCAAGAGGGCGCGGAGAACGGACGTGGCGCCGCCCCCGCCGCCGCGCGCGACGGGCGCCGCAGGTACGGCGGCGCCCTGCCCCGTACCCCCCTCCTGGTGGGCCGCGACCGCGTGGTCGAGATTCAGCGGGCACGGATGCTCGGCGCGATGGTCGATCTGACCCGCGAGCTCGGCGCCGAGCGCGTGACGGTCGCGCACGTGGTCGCCCGCGCGGGCGTCTCCAGGCGCACCTTCTACGAGCTCTTCAACGACCGCGAGGCGTGCCTGCTGGCGGCGCTCGACGACGCGGGCGACCAGCTCGCGGATGCGGTCGTGCCGGCCTACCAGAGCGAACGGGGGTGGCTGCGGCGGATCCGCGCCGGCCTCACGGCGATGCTGGTCTTCTACGACGAGAACCCGGGCGTGGCGGCGATGTGCGTGGTCGACGCGCTCGGCGCGGGCCCCGAGGCGCTGGAGCGCCGCGCGAGCGTGCTCGACACGGTGGTCAACGCGGTCGACCGCGGCCGCCGCGAGGCGACCACTCCGAAGGGGCTCAACCGCGTGACCGCCGAGGGCGTGGTCGGGGGGGTGCTGGGCGTCCTGCACACGCGCCTGCGCGAACCGGAGCCCAAGCCGCTGCTGCCGCTGCGGGGGCAGCTGATGAGCATGATCGTGCTGCCCTACCTCGGCCCCAAGGTGGCCGCCGAAGAGCTGGCGCTGCGCCCCCCGCGTCCGCCCGGCGGCCCGCGCGCGCGGTCGGACCCTCTCAAAGGCCTCGACATCCGCCTCACGTACCGCACGATGCGCGTGCTCAGCGCGGTCGCCGAGCGGCCGGGTCTCAACAACCGCCGCGTGGGCCGCGAAGCGGGCGTCGCCGACCAGGGTCAGATCTCCAAGCTGCTCGCGCGCTTGGAGAGCGTCGGCCTGCTGGTCAACACCGCGGACAGCGTCCGCGGCGAGGCGAAGGCGTGGGAGCTCACCGAGCGCGGGCGCGAGCTGGAGCAAGCAATTCGAGCCAGAGCTGATCGCTAGCCTCCCGGCGCCCCGGCCTCCGGGGCGAGATGGCGGATACGCTCCCGGGCCTCGGCGTAGCGCAGGGCCTCGTAGGAGATCAGGCCCACCAGCACGGCGGCGAGCACCCCCAGGGTGACGAGCGAAGCCGGCCGCAGCGCGAGCGCGGCGGGCACGAGCGCGAGCAACAGGGCCGCGCACACCAACCGCCGTACGGAGAGGGTGTGCATGGCGCGCCACCGAAACGCGACGTGCGCGAGCAGGTAGAGCGCGGCGCCGCCGAGCAGCGAGGCAACCGGCACGAGCGCGAGTGGCCGCTGCACGTGCGCGAGGGTGAGCCGTAGGCCGACGGCCAGCAGCGCGATGCCGGCGACCATCGGCAGGTGCAGGTAGGAGTAGGTGTCCCGCGCCAGCTCGTTGCGTTCGCGCCCGGCCGCGGCGCGCGCGAGGCGCCGCTCGGCAGCCAGCGCCGAGACGTCGAAGTACACCCACCACAGCGCCGCGGCGACGGCGACGCCGAGCACCGCGGCGAGCACCTCGCCGGCGTCGAGGATCGCGCGCGCGCCGACGCCGAGCGCGACCACCGACTCGCCGAGCGCGATGATCACGACCGCGCCGTGGCGCTCGGCGAAGTGCCCGGGCACCAGGCGCCAGCCGTCGGAGCCGAAGAAGTACGGCCCGGCCATGTCCAGGGCGACGGCGAGCACCCACAGGGCCCCCCGCGCGGCCCCGCCGGCGAGCGCGGCTCCGACCAGCAGTCCCACCCCCAGCGCGGTGGAGACCGCGAGCCCGGAGACCGAGCGGCGCAGCGCGGGGTCCCCGCGCGAGGCCAGCCTGAAGAGGAGGATGTGCGCGCAGCGCACGACCCCGTACGCGCCCGCAAACAGCAGCGCGTCCGCTCCGAAGGCGCCGGGCACGCACAGCGCGGCGACGAGCAGGGCGGCCATCGCGGCAAAGATCACCAGTCGCACCGCCCCCTCCTCGGGGTCCACGACGGACGTCAGCCACGCGTACCCGACCCACGACCACCACAGCACGGCCAGCACGAGCAGCCCCTGGGCGACCGCCACCCAGTCGGGCCGGCGTGCGATCAGCGCCGTGCACTGCGTGAGCGCCAGCACGAACACGAGGTCGAAGAACAGCTCCAGCGGTGTGACGCGCTCGCCCTGGCGCAGCACGGCCCGCACGCGCGGGGTCCGCCCGGAGGCGGGGGCGGAGGAGGCAGGGGCGCGGTCGGGGGCGGCGGCGCTCACGCACGCCATGATGGCAAGGGGCACCGGGGCCGCGCTCGGGGAGCCCGAGGCCGGAGCTGCACGCAGGGTGGGTCGGGGGGGCGTCCGCGCGGCGGAAGGCTACCGAGCGGGCCTGCCGGTCGCCGGGCCTCCGTGCCCGGCGCTCCAGGCCGCTCGCGGTGTCGAGCGGCGGTGGTCCGGGCCGCTCGGCGGTGTGCGGCGGTGGTCCGGGCCGCTCGGCGGTGTGAGGCGGCGTCGCCCGGCCCGCTCGCGGGGTCCAGCGAGGCCACCACCGCGCGGCGCCGCCCCCGCCGTTGCCACGCGGGGACGCATAGAGGTACGAACAAATACCGAAGCGCTGGACATGGGCTTGCTTCGACGTCTATACTGCTGTCAATCGCGCAGGTCGGCGTGGGTGAGAGGTAAGGTCTGGCGAGAGAGAAGCTAGGGTCTGGGGGTCGTGCCGATGGGTTCAAATGTCAGCCGTCGTACCGTGCTTGGGGGGACGTTCGCGAGCGCCGCTGCGCGCTACTGGCTGGGCGTCTTCCCGCGCGTCTGCGCCGAGCGCCGCCGCCGCGAGGCGCGCGCGCAGGAGATCCCCGACCCGCTGCTGCGGCGGGTGGTCGTCGACGCGCTGCGCAAGTGGGGCAACATCGAGGGGGCGACCGCCTTCGCGGCGTTCGTGCCCGCCCGCCGGCGCACCGCGGCGGTGCGCGCGATGGCGTGCTTCCAGGCCGCCTACAACTACCTCGACATGCTCACCGAGCTGCCCAACACCGACCCCACGGTCAACGGGCGGCTGCTGCACTCCGCGCTGCTGGTCGCGCTCGACCCCGAGGCCGACCACCTGGACTACTACGCCCACCACCACCTCCAGGAGGACGGGGGGTATCTGGTGGAGACCGTGGACGCCTGCCGCGAGGCGCTCGCCCAGCTGCCCTCCTACGCCGCCGTGGCGCCCGCCGCGCGGCGGGCCGCGGAGCGGATCGTGGCCTTCCAGAGCTGCAACACCGGCGGGGTGCAGGGCGACTACGCGGCCCTCGAACGGTGGGCGCGCGGCCACACCCCGCCCGGCGCGGGCCTGCGCTGGTGGGAGACAGCGGCGTCGGCCGGCTCCTCGCTGGGGGTGTACGCGCTGATCGCCGCGGCGGCGCAGCCGCGCGTGGCGCCGGAGCGGATCGTGGCGCTCGAGGCGGGGTACTTCCCCTGGATCGGGGCGCTGCACTCGCTGCTGGACAACCTGATCGACACCGAGGAGGACTACGCCACCGGGCAGCGCAGCCTGGTGGGCTGCTACGCCTCGCCGCTGGACGCCGCCACGCGTATGGGTTTCCTGGCCGAGCACTCGCTGGCGGCCGCCCGGGGGCTGGGCGAGCGCAGCCACACGCTGGTGCTCGCCGCGATGGCGAGCTTCTACCTCTCCACGCCCGAGGCGCGGGCGCCCGAGGCGGCGCCGGTGGCGGCCGCGGTCCTGCGTGCGCTCGGTGAGCCGGCGGCGCTGTCGATGGCGGTCTTCCGCTCGCGCCTGCGCCTGCGGCGGATCGCGCCGCGTGTGCTGGGCGCGCCGCCGCGCCGCGGCGGGGGCGCGGAGGTGGTGATGCCCTCAGGTGGGCCGGAGCCCGCGCCCGCGGGCGCGATCGCACTCGTTGCTCCGCCCGCCCCGGGCCATGAGCCGTACGGGGTGAAGTAAAGTGGTGTTTCGTCGGGTCCACCAGGCGCCGCCGGCGCGGCGCAGTCGTTGCGCGCGGGACGCCATGAGGGAGGACGGCCATGCTCGAGTTGCGTGACCTCGTCAAGCACTACCCCGAGGCCGGTGGGGAACCGATCCGCGCCGTCGACGGCGTCTCGATGACCGTCGAGCCCGGCGAGATGGTCGCGCTGTACGGCCCCTCCGGCTCCGGCAAGACCACGCTGCTGCTGATGGTCGCCACGCTGCTCGAACCCACGAGCGGCCAGGTCCTGATCGGCGGCCGCGACGTCTCCTCGCTCTCCGAGCGCGAGGCCTCGCGCTTCCGGCTCTCCGAACTGGGGTTCATCCGCCAGAACTTCGACCTGCTGCCGGGCGTGAGCGCGATCGACAACGCGGTGCTGAAGCTGCTCAAGGAGATGCGCTGGCGCGACGCGCACCGCAAGGTCGCGCCGCTGCTGGAGCGGCTCGGCATCGGCGGGCGGCTGAACCACACCGCGGAGACGCTCTCGATGGGCGAGCGCCAGCGGGTGATGATCGCCCGCGCGCTCTCCACCGAACCACGCCTGCTGCTCGCCGACGAGCCCACCGGCAGCCTCGACTCCCAGCGCGGGCGAGAAGTGCTCGAACTGCTCACCGAGCTGTGCCGCGAGCAGCAGGTGGCGATCGTGCTCGTCAGCCACGACCCGCAGGCGGCCGCCTATGCCGATCGGGTTTACGCGCTGCGCGACGGCAAGCTCGGGGAGTACGAACCCGAGCAGTGGGCGGCGCAGGTCTCCCGGTGAAGTTCGGCAACGTGCTGCACCTCTACCGCGTGCGGCTGCGCGCGCGGGTGTTGCAGGAGCTGTTCGCGGTCGTGGGCATCGCCGCCGGCGTGGCGCTGCTGTTCGCCTCGCAGGTCGCCAGCCAAAGCCTGTCGAGTTCCGTCTCGCAGCTCTCGCACGGGATCGTCGGCAACGCCTCGCTGCAGCTGATCGCGCGTGACGCGGGCGGCTTCGAAGAAGGCCTCCTGCGGCAGGTGCGCGCCATGGCGGGCGTGCGCACCGCCGCGCCGCTGCTGGAAGCCAACGCCAACCTGGGGGGACCGCGGGGCAGCGCCTCGGTCGAGCTCGTCGGCGCCGACACGAGCCTCTCCGAGCTGGGCGGCGCGCTCGTGCGCCGCACCAGCCTCGCCCCGGTCGCGGGCGTCGGCGCGATCGTGCTGCCGGCGCCGCTGGCGCGTAAGATCGGGGTGACCCGCTACGAACAGGACGTGACCGTGCAGGTCGCCGGGCGCACCGGCGAAGCGCCGCTCTACGAGCTGCTTACGCAGGGCGAGATCGGTCCCCTGGTGTCGAGCCCGATCGCGGCCGTGCCGCTGTTCTTCGCGCAGGAACTCGCCGGCCTGCCGGGGCGCCTCAGCCGCATCCTGGTGGAGCCGAAGCCGGGTCAGGAAGCGTCGGTGCGGGCGGGCCTGGAGCGCCTGGCGGCGGGGCGGATCAACGTCGAGACGGCCAGCTACGACGAACGGCTGTTCGCGCGCGCCGCGGCAGCGACCAACCAGTCCACCTCCCTGTTCGCGGTGATCAGCGCGCTCGTGGGCTTCCTGTTCGCGTTCAACGCGATGCTGCTGACGATCCCCCAGCGGCGGCGGCTGATCGCCGACCTGCGCCGCGACGGCTACCCGCCGGTAACCGTGATCTGGGTGCTGATGTTCGACGCCGCGGTGCTGGGGGTGCTCGCGTGCGTGGTCGGGCTCGTGCTCGGGGACCAGCTCTCGATCCACCTCTTCCACTCCAACCCCGGCTACCTCTCCTCGGCGTTCGCGGTCGGCTCGCAACGGGTCGTGAGCGCGCGCAGCGTCACGGTCGCCGTGCTCGGCGGGATGCTCGCCGCGTCCGTCGCCGTGCTGAGCCCCTTCAAAGACATCGTCTCGCGCCAGCCGCTGGCGGCGATCACCACGCGCGAGGGCGGCGGCGCGCTGCGCGCCCAGGGGTGGCTGGCGCTCGGAGGGGTGGTGTGCCTGGCCGCGGCCACCGCGATCCTGCTGGCGGCGCCCTCCTCGGCGGTGCTCGGCATGGTGTTCCTGGTCGGCGCCCTGCTGCTGCTGCTGCCGATCCCCCTGAACGCCACGCTGGCGGTCGTCCGGCGCATCGCGCCGGGGATCACGAGCGCGGTGCCGCACGTGGCGGTGATGGAGTTGCGCGCCGGCCGCGCGCGCGCCGTGGCGATCGCCGCGACCGGCGCCGTGGCGGTGTTCGGCAGCGTCGCCATCGAGGCCGCCCACGGCGACCTGCTGCACGGACTGGAAAACGCCGCCCACGACATGAACGCGTTCACCGACGAGTGGGTCTCGCCGGCCGGCGCCTACAACCTGCTGAAGACCGCGCCCTTCACGCCCACCCAGCAGGCGGCGCTCGCCAAGCTGTCGGGGGTGCGCGCGGTGCGGCTGTACCGCGGCGGGCTGCTCGACATCGGCGAACGGCGCGTGTGGGTGATCGCGCCGCCGCGCGAATCGACGCCGCTGCTGCCGGCCAGCCAGATCAACGAAGGGAGCGTGGCGCGCGCCGAAGCTGAGGTTCGTGCTGGTGGATGGGCGGTCGTCTCGAAGGCGATCGCCAGCGAACACCACCTGCACGTCGGCTCGTCCTTCGCGCTGCCCACGCCGATCCCGACCACCTTCCGTGTGGCCGCGATCGGCACCAACATCGGGTGGGCGCCGGGGGCGATCATCATGAACGCCGACGACTACGCGCGCGCGTGGGGCTCGACGAACGTGGCCGCCTACAACGTGCTGCTCGCCCCCGGGGTCTCCCAGGCCCGGGGCCGGCGGGAGATCGTAGCGGCGCTCGGGCCGGGCTCGGGCCTGGCGGTGCAGACCGCCGAAGCCCACGCCAACCAGCAGCGCGCACTGAGCCGCCAGGGTCTCGAACGGCTCACGCAGATCGCCACGCTGATCCTGATCGCCGCGGTGCTGGCGATGGCGGCCGCAATGGGCAACATGGTGTGGCAGCGCCGCCCGCGCCTGGCGAAGCTGAAGCTGGAGGGCTTCCCGCGCATGGAACTGTGGCGCACGATCCTGCTGGAGAGCTTGCTGCTGCTCGGCGTCGGCTGCGTCTCCGGGGCGGTGTTGGGCCTCTACGGCCAGCAGTTGCTCGACCGCGCGCTGGTCAACGTCGTCAACTTCCCGGTGGTGTACTCCTTCGGGGCGCTCGTCGCGCTCACGAGCCTCGCCCTGGTCACCGCCACCGCGGTGGCGATCGTCGCGATCCCCGGGTACCTCGCCGCCGGCGTCCCGCCGGCGGTAGCGCTGCAGGATTAGGGTTCACGACAAAATAAATGGCGGGATCGGGGTGGTCGATCTGTGGATGAGATGCGACGCACGTGAGCGCAGCCGTGCTGGTGGCACGGCGAGCATCAGGGGTGGCGCAGATCGCCGCGGAGCGACCGCACCGTCAGTTATTTTGTCGTGGGCCCTTAGGGTGGGCAGCCTCCGGGATGTGCCGACAGGTGCGGCTCATCTGGCCTCCATCTTTCGGGCACGGTAGACGATGTCTGCGGGGATGCGTCCTTGGGTGAGTCTGCCGTGGTGTGCGCGGTCGGTGTTGTAGAAGCGTAGGTAGGTATCGAGCTCGCGTTTCAGGCCGGTGTAGCGGGGATAGAGGTAGCGAGCGAACGCTGGCCTCCAGCACTCGTCGAGGATCGTCTTGTGTAGTGCCTCGACGTTCCCGTTGGTCTGCGGCCTGCCGGCGTGGATGCGGGTGTGGCGGGCCTTCAACGCGTCGACGGTCTTCGTGAAGTCGCCCTTGAACTCGTTGCCGTTGTCGCTGAGCATCCGCTCCAGCTGCCAGCCGGCGGCCTTCAGCTCCCGTGCGACACGTCTGGCGAGGACGCTGGTTTGTCGGGCGGTGGGGTTGCCTTGCTTGCAGATCACGAGCTCCGCCCAGGCGTAGGAGGAAGCGATGTCGATCGCGGTGAGCTGCCAGATCGCGCCCTCAGTGCCTCTGAGTCTGCCGAGGTAGAAGCAGTCGATCCCGACCAGCTCACCGGGCCGCTCGACGTCGATGTGGCGCTCTGGCTCTGGGGTTCTCGGTGGCTCATACGGTGCGGCGTAGCCCGCGATCAGCCCGAGGCGCTTGGCGCGGGTGTTCAGCCCGTGACGGCAGAGCACCTTCCACACCCCGTTCGGGGAGACGATGATCCCGCCCACTTCTCCCTGGCGAGCTCCGAGGCGACGCGCCTGGGGCCCAGGCCGGGATGGGCGATCGAGAAGGACACGATCCGCTCCTCGATCATCTTCGGCAGCGCGTTGGGCATCTGCGGCCGCCGGCGCTCCCGTGGTCTGAGCATCTCCAGGCCGTGCCGGTCGACCTGGCGCTTCCAGGCGTAGTAGGTGGAGCGGTGCACCCCGAACGTCCGGCACGCCGCCGAGACGTTCGTGCGCGCTGCCTCCGCGAAAAGCTGCTGGCGGTAGCCGAACAGCACGTCATCCTTGGTCATCAGGCTCAACCTCCCTCTTCACTTGGCGGTGAAGGAGGCAGCCTGAGCCGAGGCACGGACGGGTTCCCCGGCCGGGGAACCCGTCCAACCCTCAAAGACCTATCGAGCCCCCAACTGTCGGGAGCACCCGGAGACAGCCCAGCTTAGGGCCTATCCCGATAGGGGCGTGCGTCTGGGGCGGTCGAGGGTCGAGCGAGGCGCGGACGCAAGGGCGAAGGCGTGGTGGGCCCACGTCGAGCCCGAGGACGAAGCCTCGCGAAGACCATCGGCCGTATCCAGGCGTGCGACCCTACAGGGATAGGCCCTTAGACCCGTGGTCGGTGAAATCACCCTGCGGGCTCAGCAGGGGGAGGCCCCCGGGGCCTCCCCCTGCCTTGGGCCTTCCCGCTACTTGTGGTGGTGGTGATGCACCGGCGGCGGGCAGGGGACGGTGGTCGTCGCGGCGGCGGTCGATCCGTCCTGGAACGTGAAGTTCGCCGAGAACGGGAAGCCGCCGGCCGGGCACGACACCGGGACCGCGATGCCGATGGGATGGAAGGCCACGCGCCGGCCGTGCACGTGCTTGTAGTAGGTCAGGCGGCTGGGGCCGATCGTGGACTGTACGGCGATGATCGACACGTCGGGGCCGTTGGGGACCGAGGGGATTGGCGGGATCGTCGTGTTCAGTTCCGAGCCAAAGCGCCCGTTGGAGGGCACCAGTTCACCTTTGAAGACCAACTGCGCGTACACCGGCGTCTGGCCGTTGGCGTAGAACAGCACGTCTATGTTGCTGTTGGCGGTCGGCGGCCCCATCAGCGCCTGAATTTCGGGGAGCTCGTGTCCCACGCCGTCGCCGAACGGCACTTCGACGATCGCGCTGCCCGACCCCAGGCGCGAGTTCGGCGAGCAGCCCGTCAGCCCTTCTTTGATGAGCGCTTCGGGCTGGCAGATCGCCAGCCCGAGCGTGGTCGCCGTGTAGTCCATGCCGTGCGGCATGTGCAGGTTGAGGCTCGTCAGCGGCGGGGGCGCGAGCCCTTCCGTGGTGGCGATGTGGAAGCCGAACCCGATCGTCGTGCTCGCGCCGAGCACGTCGGGCGAGAACGACGCCTGCAGCGTGGCGACCTCCGTCACCGCCCCCGCGGCGGGCGCCCACAGGCACCCGCCGAGCAGCGCGGCCGCGATCGTCACAGTTCTGAGCCTGAGCTTGATCATGACTGTCCCCCCTTTGCCGGGTCTCAGGACGAGAAGTGGCCGCTGACGCTGACCGTGGTTGCGCCGTTGACACGCTGGGTCGCGCCGTGGAAGCTGATGCCCGACCCGTGGGCGCCCGCGTAGCTGCCCGTCCCGTGAGTGACCGACAGGGTGCCCGTGAAGCTCGCGGTCGCGCCCTCGTTGCGGTAGCTGCCCGACGCGGTCCCGGTGATCGAGCTGCCGTGCGGGTAGACGCTCAGTTCGGCGGTGAAGCGGTTGGTGGAGATGACGTGCAGGTGCAGGTAGAGCGTCCCGCCGACCGTGCCGGTGGCATGGCCGGAGTAGTTGAGGTAGAAGTTCTTGTGGGACGTCTCGCTGAGATGCCCGGTGTCGTTCAGTGTGACCGTGCGCGCCGCTGTGGCGGACGACCCCGATGCGCCGGCGGCACCGGCGAAGGCAAGCGCGCCGGCCGCTGCGGCCAGTGCGCCGACGACCGCAAGCCGACGATGAATATGAGTGCTGCGAACCATGATCCTCTCCTCCTCAGGCTGTTGTAGTAGACCCGGTCTGAGCCTATCAAGTAGCTGGCCCAGTGGGCGGGCTCAGTGGGCTTTAGGTTCAGGCGCTGTTTATAACGCCTCTCATCCAAACCCCCGCCGACCCCGCAAGTTGCTGGACCGGCATGACGGCTCTCAAGCGTAGCGTGTAGGTGCCGATAGACAGGGGCGTGTCCCTCGACGGCCTAGACCCCACGGGCGCCCGGGCGCCGGTGCAGAGCGCGCCGGCGTCGGCGACCCTCGTGGATGGGGAGCGCGAGCAGCTGCGTCGCCTGGGGGAGGCGCTCAAAGCCGGGACCGAGGAGGTCGTCGCCGAGATGCTGCGCCGCTCGGCGGGCTCCGGCACGGCGCTCGACGCGCTCGTGGAAGACTCCTTCGCGCGCGTGGGTGCGGTCTCGACGACCGCGGTCGCGCGGTGGATGGCCGGCGAGGGCGAGGAGGTCGCCCGCGAGGTCGGCCGCGAGTCGTGGCGCATCTTCGGGCAGCTGGCCGCGCAGCGCGCCGCGCCGCTGAACGAGGTCACCAAGCGCTGCCTGCGCTGGCGCGACGCGGCCGCGGAGGTCATGCGCGAGCGCGCTGCGGCGCTGGGGCTCGGCGAGCCGGTGGCGCGGACGGCGACCGCGATGCTGCAGCGCAGCCTCGACGTGACGCTCGTGCGGATGTGCGAGGCCTTCGAGGAGGAGCGCCGCAAGGCGCACGAGGAGCTCTCCCGCCGCCAGGAGGAGCTCGCCTTCCTCGCCACCCACGATCCCCTCACGGGCCTGCCCAACCGCACGCTGATCCTCGACCGGGTCACACAGATGCTCGTGCGCTCCCGCCGCAGCCGCACGCCCGTGGCGGCGCTGTTCGTGGACCTCGACAACTTCAAGGGCATCAACGACTCGCTCGGCCACGGCGCCGGCGACCAGCTGCTGAAGGGGGTCGCCGCCCGCCTGGAGGCCGCGATCCGCGAGACCGACGCGCTCGGGCGCCTCGGCGGCGACGAGTTCGTGGTGATCGCCGAGGGCATGTCGCTGGCGGCCGGCCCCGAGCTGATCGCCGAGCGCCTGCTGGCCGCGCTCGCCCAGCCCTTCAAGCTCTCCGACGCCACGCGCCTGACCGTCACCGCCTCGGTGGGGATCGCGATGGGCGACCGCGAGACCGCCGAGGAGATGCTGCGCGACGCCGACATCGCGATGTACCGAGCGAAGTGGGAGGGCCGCAACCGTTACGTGGTGTTCGAGTCCGCGATGCAGGACGCCGTGCAGAGCCGCCTGGAGCTCGAGATGGACCTGCGCGAAGCGTGCGAGCACGAGCAGTTCCGCCTCGTCTACCAACCGACCTTCGACCTGCAGAGCATGAGCCCGACCGGCGTCGAGGCGCTGCTGCGCTGGCAGTGCCCGCGCCGCGGGCTGGTCCAACCCGACGACTTCGTGCCGCTGCTGGAGGAGACCGGCATGATCGTCGAGGTCGGCCGCTGGGTGCTGGGCGAGGCCTGCCGTCAGGGGGCGGCGTGGCGCGCGGCCGGGCACCCGATCGGCATGTCGGTCAACGTCTCCGCCCGCCAGCTGGAGACCGAGGCCTTCGTCGAGGACGTGCGCGAGGCGCTCGCCGACAGCGGCCTGGACGCGGCCGCGCTGACGCTCGAGATCACCGAGACGACGATCATGCGCGACACCGCGCAGACCGTCCGCCGCCTGGCCGCCATCAAGGAGCTCGGCGTGCGCATCGCGATCGACGACTTCGGCACCGGCTACTCCTCGCTCTCGCACCTGCAGCAGTTCCCCGTGGACGCCCTGAAGATCGACCGCTCCTTCATCGCCCGCCTCACCCAGAGCCCCGATGGCGAGACGCTGATCCGCACGCTCGTGCAGCTCGGCAAGGCGATGTCGATCGAGACGCTCGCCGAGGGCATCGAACGCCACGGCGAGCTCTCGATGCTCAAGGACGAGCTGTGCGACTCCGGCCAGGGCTTCCTCTTCGCCCACCCCCTCGACGCCGCTACCGCCGAGGCCTTCTTCGGCACCTGGAGCGGCGAGCTGCCGTTGGCGTTCCCGTCGGAGGCGGTGTAGTCAGGACACCGCGGGCGTGGCGTTGTGGTTGAAGGACCCCACCTCGCGCTCTGAGAGCGATGTGCTCGGGGGGTGGGCCTTCAGGGTCTCGAGGCTGCGGCGGACGTCGGCCAGCAGCAGGTCGGCCATGTCGCGGCTGAAGCCGTGGCGCACGAGGATCCGCTGGATCGCCTGCTGCTCGAGGTTGGCGGGGAGGGTGTACGCGGGGACGAGCCACCCGTGGGCGCGCAGGCGGTCGGCCAGGTCGAAGAGGTTGTAGCCCGGGTCCGTGCCGTCGCGCAGGCGCCACGACACGGCGGCGATGCCGCGCTGGGGGTCGCCGCCGTGGACGATCTCGAAGGGGCCGAGCTTGGCGAGCTCGTGCGCGAGGTACGCGCACGTCTCGTAGGCGGCGCCGTGCACGCGGGCGTACCCTTCGCGGCCGAGGCGGATGAAGTCGTAGTACTGGGTGACGACCTGGCCGCCGGGGCGGGAGAAGTTGAGGTTGAAGGTGGGCATCTCCCCGCCGAGGTAGTTGACGTTGAAGATCATCCGCTCGGGCAGGTCGTGCTTTTCGCGCCACACCGCCCACCCGCAGCCCAGCGGCGCGAGGCCGGTCTTGTGGCCGGAGGCGTTGATGGATCGCACCCGCTCCACGCGGAAGTCCCACTCCAGGTCGGGGGCGGTGAACGGGGCCAGCAGCGCGCCGGAGGCGCCGTCCACGTGCATCGGGATGTCGATGCCCCGCTCGCGCTCGTACTTGTCGAGCGCCGCGGCGATCGCCACGACGTCCTCGAACAGGCCGGTGAACGTCTGGCCGAGCGTGGCGACCACCATGATCGTGTTCTCGTCGCAGCGCGCGAGGCACTGCTCGGGCTCCATCAGGTAGCGGCCGGGGTCCATCGGCACCTCACGGATCTCCACGTCGAAGTACCGCGCGAACTTCTCCCAGCACACCTGCACCGGCCCGCACACGAAGTTGGGCTGCGCGGCCGGCGGGCGGGTGGGGTTCTCATCACCGCGGCGCTCCCGCCAGCGGAACTTCGCCGCCAGGCCCGCCAGCATCGCCGCCTCGGAGGAGCCGGTGGTGGAGGTGCCGAGCGTCGTGCCGGGGTGGGGGGAGTGCCACAGGTCGGCGAGCATGCGCACGCACCGGGCCTCGAGCTCGGCCGTCTGCGGGTACTCGTCCTTGTCGACGATGTTCTTGTCGAAGCTCTCGGCGAGCAGCGCCAGCACCTCCGGCTCCGCCCACGTGGTGCAGAACGTCGCCAGGTTCATACGCGCCACGCCGTCGAGCAGCAGCTCGTCGTGTACGAGCGCGTACGCGAGCCGCGGGTCGGCCTCGCGCGCGGGGAAGCGGCGCTTGGGGGCGCCGCGGCGGGCCATCAGGGACTCGTAGGGGTCCTCCTCCTCGACGTGGGTGTGGGGGTGCTCGCTCATGGCTGCGCTCCTTTGGCTGGGGGGTTGGGCGTCCGGTACGCGCCTGCTCCCGGCCTGTGAGGACCGGGGCGTAGCTCAGAAGGATGGCGGATCGCCGCGTTCAGGGCGGTGAACGCAAGTCGAGACGTACGGGCGGTTGTGGGCGCCCGCGCGGCCGCCCATCATCGTTGCCGAGCCCCCTTGTCCCCACGCGCCCCCGGTGGGTGCGCCTCGGGAGGGAAGCAAGGGAGCTGGATGGATCACGTAAGCCGAACCACGGATGGAGGTGCTGGATGCTCGCCGACGCCAAACCGCTCCCTGAGCGCCACCGCATCGGGCTGCGCGCCCGTGCAACCCTCGACGAGTCGCCCGAGGCGCTGCGCCAAGTGCGCCTGGCGATCGAGCGCGCCAAGGAGGGCGACCGCGACGCGGTGCGGCTGCTGTACGTGCGCTACTCGGGCAACGTCTACGGCTACGTGCGCTCGATCGTGCGCGACGAGAAGGAGGCCGAAGACCTCACCCAGCACGTCTTCCTGAAGCTCATCACCGCGATCTGCAAGTACGACGACCGCGGCGTGCCCTTCTCCGGGTGGCTGCTGCGGCTCGCGCGCAACGTCGCGCTCGATCACCTCCGCCGGCGCCGCGCGACGCCCGTCGAGGAGGTCTACGGAGTCGACCACCCCGCCGACGACGCCGCGCTGGAGGGCGCCCACTCGCTGCGCGCGGCGCTCGCCGCGCTGCCCGAGGAGCAGCGCGAGGTGGTCGTCATGCGCCACGTGGTGGGGCTCACCCCACCGGAGATCGCCGCGCACATGGGCCGCTCGGAAAGCTCGGTGCACGGCCTGCACCACCGCGGCCGCCGCGCGCTGCAGCAGGAGCTCGCGCGGCTCGGAGCCGCCCCTGCGACCTTCGCCGCGGCGGGCTGAGGCGTGCCCGCCTCCCTCGCCGCGCCCAACCTCTCCCCAGCCGAGGTCCCCTTCACGCGGATGGACTGCGCCGACCCCGCGCTGCTCGAGGAGCTGCTGGGGGTGGTCCGCGAAGTCGCCGCGCACGGCGCGTTCACGCTCGGCCACCACGTCGAGGCCTTCGAGCGGGAGTGGGCCGCCTACTGCGAGTGCGACTTCGCGGTGGGCGTCTCCTCCGGCACCGAGGCGCTCGCGCTCGCGCTGCGGGCGCTCGAGCTTGGCCCGGGCGACGAGGTGCTCGTGCCGGCCAACTCCTTCATCGCCACCGCCGAGGCGGTCTCCGCGGTAGGCGCCACGCCCGTGTGCGTGGACGTCGACCCCGACTCGCACCTGCTCACCGCCGAGCTGCTCCAGGCCGCGCTCACCCGGCGCACGCGGTGCGTGATCCCGGTGCACCTGTTCGGCGCCACGGTGGACCTCGACCCGATCCTCGCGCTCGCCCGCGACGCGGGGGTGCACGTGGTCGAGGACGCCTGCCAGGCGCACGGTGCGCGCTACCGCGGCCGGCGCGTGGGGACGCTCGGGACGCTCGGCTGCTTCTCCTTCTACCCGGCCAAGAACCTCGGCGCGTGGGGCGACGGGGGGGCGGTGGTCACCTCCGTGCCGGAGCTCGCCGACCGCGTGGCGCTGCTGCGCGCCCACGGCGAGCGCCCGCGCTACCACCACCGCGTGGTCGGCACCACGGGCCGCCTGGACGCGCTGCAGGCGGCGGTGCTGCGGCGCAAGCTCCTGCGGCTGGACGGGTGGTGTGAAGAGCGTCGCCGCCTCGGCGGGGCTCTGAGCGAGCGGCTCGCGGCCGAGTTGGGCACTCAGAGCCCCGGGGGGAGACAGGGTGCGATGGACGGGGTCGAGGGGGCTCCTGACCCCGTCCGCCTGCCCTTCGCCGGCGCCGACCACGTGTACCACCTGTTCGTGGTGCGCTGCACGCAGCGCGACGCGCTGCGCGCGCACCTGGCCGAGCAGGGGGTGGCCACCGGCATCCACTACCCCGTGCCGATCCACCGCACCAAGGCGTACGCCTCGCTCGGCCTCGGCCCCGGGAGTCTCCCGGTGAGCGAGGCGCTGGCCGAGCGGATCCTCTCGCTGCCGCTCTTCCCCGGGATGAGCGCCACGGAGCTCGATCGCGTGGTGGAGGCGGTGGCGAGCTTCGGCGCGGCCGGCGGCGGGGTCGCGCGGGCGGTGTCAGAAACGTCCGCGGAGGACGCGTGGGGTCACAAAAGTTGCAATCGTACCTACTCGTTGATCTCACAGTGAACCTTGCTCCTACACAACTTGCGCAGAAGCCGGCCCGCGCCGTGCTCAGCCCGGTGCGCGGCGGCGAGCGGGGTGGGCGGGCCCCGATCAAGCGCCTCGTGGTGGCCGGCGTGCGCCGCACGCGCGACGTGCTCGTGGCGGGCGTGCTGCTGGTGGTGCTCGCGCCGCTGCTGGCGGCGCTCGCGCTGGCGATCCGGCTGGACTCGCCGGGGCCGGCGCTCTTCCGCCAGCGCCGCGTGGGGCGCGGCCAGCGCGAGTTCACGCTCTGCAAGTTCCGCACGATGGACGCCGACGCCGACGCCGCTCCGCACCGCGAGTACGTGCAGACGCTGATCGGCGACGCCCGCGCCTCCGAGCGCGGGCGCCTCTACAAGCTCTCGGTCGACGACCGCGTCACCCGCGTCGGGCGCCGGCTGCGCGCCTGGAGCCTCGACGAGCTGCCGCAGCTCTTCAACGTGCTGCGCGGCGAGATGGCGCTCGTCGGGCCCCGGCCCGTGATCCCCTACGAGGTCGCGTGCTACCCCGACGAGTACCTCGCGCGCTTCGCCGTCAAGCCCGGGCTCACCGGCCTGTGGCAGGTGAGCGGCCGCAACGAGCGCACGTACGACGAGATGGTGCGCTTCGACGTCGAGTACGCGGCCGCCGACTCGCTGCTGCTCGACCTGCGGATCCTCGCGCGCACCGTGCCGGTCGTGCTCGGCCGCCGGGGGGTGGCGTGATGTTCGACGGCGGGCGGGTGGGCTCCCATCCCGACGCGCTGGACGACGCTCCGCCGCGCTCCACCGGGCGCATCGTGCCCCGTGAGCAGCCGCTCGGGACAGCCGTGGTGGGTTATGGCTATTGGGGCCCCAACCTCGCGCGCAACGTCGCCGAGTGCACGGGCCTGCGCCTGGAGGCGCTGTGCGAGCTCGACCCCGCGCAGCTGAGCCTCTTCCGCCGCCGGCACGCCGGTGTGCGCACGGTGCGGGAGCTGGACGCGGTGCTGGTCGATCCCGCGGTGCAGGCCATCGTGATCGCCACGCCCCCGCAGACCCACCACGCGCTGGCCGCGCGCGCGCTGCGGGCCGGCAAGCACGTGCTGGTCGAGAAGCCGCTCGCCACCACCTCGGAGGACGCCCGCGACCTCGCGGCGCTCGCAGCGGCGCACGAGCGCGTGCTGATGCCCGGCCACACGTTCATCTACTCCCCGGCCGTCAACACGGTGCGCGAGCTGATCCGCGACGGGGTGGTCGGGGACGTGCACTTCGTCACCTCCTCGCGCATGAACCTCGGCAAGTACAACGGCGACGGCGTCGTCTGCGACCTCGCGCCACACGACCTCTCGATCCTCCTGTACTGGCTGGACCAGCCCGTCGTTGGGGTCGCGGCCTCCGGCTCGAGCGTGCTGCGCCAGGGGGTGCCCGAGACGGCCTTCCTGACGCTCACGTTCGCCGGGGGCCCGACCGCCAACGTGCAGATCTCGTGGCTGGCCCCGCGCAAGGTGCGCCAGATGATCGTCGTCGGCAGCCAGCGGATGGTTCAGTACGACGACACCGCCTCCGACGAACCGGTGCGCGTGTACGACCGCGGTCTGGACGTGGCGCCGCCGACGCCCGCCAACTTTGGCGAGCACCAGCTGATCTACCGCACCGGCGACGTGGTGATCCCGCGGGTGGAGCCGCGCGAGCCGCTGCGGCTGGAGCTCGAAGACTTCGCCCACGCGATCCGCACCGGCGAGGAACCGCGCTCCAACCTCGCGCTGGGACTGGACATCGTGGCGACCGTCGAGCTCGCCCAGGCGTCGATGCGCGCCGGCGGCCGGCCGCTCGCGCTGCCCGTGCTCGCCGACCGGGCGGCCGCCTGAGGCGCCGATGCCCGAGCTCGCCCCCCCACTCGCCTCCCCGCTCGCCTCCCCGCTCGCCTCCCCGCACCGCCCCGCGGGGGCCGCGCTTGCCGCAGAGTCTCCCGGCGCCGCGCTCGCCGCGCGGCCCTCGCCGGCCGCGCGCACGACACGCCCGCGGGTGCTCTCGGTGATCGGCGCGCGCCCGGAGATCATCCAGGCCGCGCCCGTGTGCGAGGCGCTCGCGCCGCTCGCCGAGGAGATCCTCGTGCACACCGGCCAGCACTACGACGACGCGATGTCCGAGCGGCAGATCCTCGCCACGCGCCTGCCCCGCCCGCACCACAACCTCGGGGTCGGCTCGCGCGCGCGCGAAGCGCAGCTCGACCTCGCGCGCGAGCGGCTGGAGGACCTGATCCGGGCGGAACGCCCCGACGCCGTGATCGTGCGCGGCGACACCAACGCCACGCTCTCCGGCGCCCTCGCCGCGGTGGCGTGCGGCGTGCCGCTCGTGCACGTCGAGGCAGGGTTGCGCTCCCACCGCGCGGACATGCCCGAGGAGCACAACCGCATCGAGACCGACCGCCTCGCCCAGGTGCTGTGCGCGCCGACGCCCGGGGCGCGGCGCAACCTCGAAGCGGAGGGCGTCGCGGGAGCCATCCACGTCACCGGCGACCCCCTGTGCGACACGCTGGAGAGCTGGCGCGCGCGCGTGCGCCCGGCGGGCGCCGGCGACTACGTGCTCGCCACCGTGCACCGCAACTACAACACCGACTCCCCCGAGCGGCTCGCCGCGGTGCTCGCGTGCCTGGCGCGCTCGCCGCTGCCGGTGCTGCTGCCGCTGCACCCCCGCACGCGCGCGGCGCTCGACGCGTGGGGCCTGGCCGAGCCCGAGAACGTGCAACTGCTGGAGCCCGTCCCGTACACGCGCATGCTGGAGTTGGAGCGCGGCGCCCGCGCGATCGCCACCGACTCCGGCGGCGTGCAGCGCGAGGCGTACCTGTGGGGCGTGCGGTGCGTGACGCTGCGCGAGGAGACCGAGTGGGTCGACACCGTGGAGACGGGCTGGAACACGCTCGTGGGGTGCGACCCGGACGCGTTCGCCGCCGCGCTGCGCCGGCCGCTGCCGGCCGAGCGTCCGCCGATCTTCGGCGACGGCCACGCCGCCGAGCGCATCGCGCGGGTGGTCGTGGAGTACGTGAGTGAGACCAAAGGAGCAGGCGCGCATGGATGAGCTCGGCATCGGACTGATCGGCGTGGGGCGCATGGGTGCCTACCATGTGGAGACCTGGGAGCGGATCGCCGCGGGGCGTATGGTGGCGGTCGCCGACCCTGACGAGGCGGTCGCTCGCGCGCGGATCGCACGGCGGCCGATCGAGTGGGTCGCCGACTACCGGTGGCTGCTGGAGCGCGCCGACATCGGCGCCGTCTGTATCTGCACCCCCTCCGAGCACCACGCCCGCGTCGCGCTCGACGCGATCGCCGCCGGCAAGCACGTGTTCGTGGAGAAGCCGATCGCCACCGCCCTGGAGGACGGGCTGCGGATGGCCGCCGCCGCGCGGCTGGCCCGCGTGAAGTTGATGGTCGGCCACGTCGAGCGCTTCAACCCCGCCGTCGGCAAGCTCGCCGAGCTCGTCCGCGAGGGGCGCATCGGGCGCGTGTTCCGCGCCCACGCCACGCGCGTCGGCCCGCTGCCCACGCGCATCCAGGACACCGGCGTGGCGATCGACCTGGCCACCCACGACCTCGACCTCATGCAGTTCGTGCTCGACCGCCCCATCACCTCGATCTACGCCGAAGGCTCGCGCTGCGTGCACCCCTCCCAGGAGGACCTGATCGCGTGCCTGCTGCGCTTCGGCGAGGACGGGCCGCTGGGGCTGCTGGACGTGAACTGGCTCACCCCCGAGAAGCGGCGCGAGATGACCGTGATCGGGGAGGGGGGGATGCTGAGCGCCTCCTACCTCACCCAGGACGTGTGGTTCACCGAGTCCTGCGGCGCGCCCACCGGGTGGAGCGAGCTCGCCCGCATCCGCGGCGACGCCGAGGGCGCCGCGGTGCGCTTCGCGCTGCCGCGCGTCGAGCCGCTGCAGGCCGAGCTGGAAGCGTTCGCGCGGTGCGTGCTGGAGGACGCCCCCGAGCCCGTCGGCGCCGCCGACGGCTGCCGTGCGCTCGCCGCCGCGCTCGCCGTACGCGACTCCGCCGCCCACTCCCGTCCCGTCACCCTGCTGGACACGCCGGCCCCCCGGCCCGTCCGCATCGCCGCCTGAGGAGGCCACCATGATCCGCTTCGTCATCCCCGCCTACAACGAGCGCGAGAACATCCCCCGGCTGCTCGCCGACCTCGCGCCGGTCGCGCGCGAGCTGGGCGCGCGCGTGATCTTCGTCGACGACGGCTCCTCGGACGGCACCGCCGAGGCGATCGCCGCGCACGCCGACGCGCTCCACCTGGCGGTCGTCACGCACTCGGTCAACCGCGGCCTCGGCACCGCCATCAACTCGGGCCTGCGCGCCGCCCTCGGCGAGTCCGCCGACGACGACGCGATCGTCACGCTGGAGGCCGACAACACCTCCGACCTCTCCGACCTGCCGGCGATGCTCGCGCGCTTCCACGAGGGCGCCGACGTGGTGCTCGCCTCGGTGTACGCGCCGGGCGGGCGCATCCTCGGCGTCGCGCCGTGGCGGCTGGCCGCCTCCAAGGCGGTCTCGAACGCGTTCCGGTACGCCGGCGGCCTGCACGAGATCCACACGCTCTCCTCGCTGTACCGCGTGTACCGCGCCGGCACCCTGCGCCGCGCGGTCGAGACGTACGGGTACCTGCTCGTGCGCGAGCCCGGCTTCGCCGCCAACGTCGAGCTGCTGCTGAAGCTCTACAACGCCGGCGCGCGCGTTGCGGAGGTGCCGACCGTCAACGACTGGTCGCGCCGGCTGGGCGCCTCGAAGATGAGCCTGCGCCCCACGGTGCTCGCCTACGGGCGGCTGATGGCCGCGCACCTCGTGGGGCGCATCCAGCCGCCGCCGATCTCCCCGCTCGGCAGCGAAGAGCTGGCGGCCCGCGCCGAAGAACGGCCGTCGGCCCAGCTGTACGCGATCGCCGGCGAGCGATGACGCTGCAGGCCGAGGGCCCGCGCATCGGCGTCGTCGGCGCCGGCATCCTCGGCACCGTGCTCGCGCTCCGTCTCGCCGAAGGCGGGGCGCGCGTGACGCTGCTGGAGCGCGCGCCGACGCCCGGCGGCCTGGCGGGAGCCTTCGACTTCGGCGGGCACCGTGTGGATCGCTTCTACCACGTGATCGTGCCCTCCGACGAGCGCATGCTAGCGCTCGTCGGCGAGCTCGGTCTCGCCGACGAGTTGAGCTTCACGCCGGTGGGCGTCGGCTTCTACGTCGACGGCCGCATGCACCCCTTCAACGGCCTCGGCGACTTCCTGCGCTTCCCGCCGCTCTCGCTCCTCGGCCGCGCGCGGCTGGCGTGGTTCGTGCTGCAGTGCCAGCTGCGTCGCGACTACGCCGCCCTGGAGTCGCTCCCGCTCGAAGAGTGGCTCATGCGCCACTGCGGCCGGCGCGTGGTGGAGCGCATCTGGCGCCCGCTGCTCGACTCGCGCTTCAACTCGCGGCACGCCGAGCTGCCCGCCACGTACCTGTGGGCGCGCACCAACCGCATGCGCTCCGCCCGCGAGCGCCGCTCCTCAGGCGAGACGATGGGCTGCCTGCGCGGCGGCCACGAACGGCTCGTGCTCGCCGCCGCCGAGCGCGCCCGCGAGCTCGGCGTCGACGTGCGCCTCGGGGCCGGCGTGGAAGGGCTTGTGCGGGCTGCCGGCGGAGCCGTCACCGGGGTGCGCGTCGATGGAGAGGATGAGCGCTTCGACCTGACGATCCCGACACTGCAGCCGCCCGCGCTGCGCCGGCTGCTGCCCGAGGACCTGCAGCCGCTGCTCGCCGCCTACCCCGAGCGCCACCTCGGCGTGGTGTGCCTGATCCTCAAGCTGCGCCGCTCGCTGACGCCCTACTACTCGATCAACATCTGCGACCCCACGCCGATCACCACGGTGGTCGAGACCTCGCACGTGGTCGGCACCGAGCACACCGACGGGCTGCGCCTAGCGTACCTGCCCAAGTACTGCGACCCCGGCAGCCCCGAGTTCGCCGAGGACGACGGGACCGTCTACCGGCGCTATACCGAGATGCTCGCCAAGCTCGTGCCCGACTTTCGCCACGAGGACGTGGTCGACTGGACCGTGCAGCGCGCACCCCTTGTGGAGCCCGTGCATGCGCTCGGCCACGAGCCGCGCACCGCGCCCGTCTGGCCCGGAGTGCCCGGCCTCGCGCTGGCCTCCGCCAGCCAGATCTACCCTCGCCTGCTTAACGGCGAGTCAGTACTCGGGCTCGCCGAGCGAGTCGCCGCAGAGGCGTTGGAGCGCGTGCGCAGCGGCATGGTCGCGGCTCCCACCGAGCACGAGTTCGTAGCGCACGCGGCTTGAGACGTCGGCAGTGGTGTGCCATCCCCGCGCGTGAGTATCTTCGCCCGCATGGCGAAGAAGTACAGTGACGTGAGGCGCGCGCTGGCTGAGGCGGGCTGGCGAGTGCTCCGCCAACGAGGCTCTCACGAGGTCTGGGCGCATTCGAGTTGCGAGGGGGTTCGCACATTCGAGTTGCGAGGGGGTTCGCATCGTGGTTGCCGGCAAGGACAGCGACACGGTGCCGATGGGGACGCTCGGTAGCATTCGACGTGCAAGCGGACTGGAGCACCTGCGATGAGTGAGTACGTCGTGATCTACGAGCAGGCTGATGACGGGGCATGGGGTGCGTACATGCCAGATCTGCCGGGTGTCGTGGCATTGGGCATCACTCGTGTGGAGGTCGCGGAGCGCATCCGAGAGGCGCTCGCCGCGTACACGGACGATTTGCGCCTACAGGGACGGTCGCTCCCTCCGCCGCATCACACGGTGGACACGATCGCCGCGTGAATCACGCGGCTGCCGCCGCGAGCTGAGGCCGCGCGCTCGGCCTCCCCGGCGCCCGCCCCGTGAGCTCGTCCACGAGCGCCAGATAGCGCTCCCGCTGCTGCTCCCACGCAATCTCAGCGAGCCGCTCAGTCGCCCGTGATGCGCGTTCGCGCGCGGCGGCCGGGTCGGCGCACACCGCTTCGAGCGCCCGCGCCAGATCCGCGGGGTCGCCCGGCGCGAACTCGCACAGCTCCCGCGCGGAGAAGTAGCCGGAGATGCCCGGCAGCCGCGAGGTGACCACGGGCAGTCCCATGTGCACGTACTCGAGCAGCTTCACCGGCAGCAGCAGCTCGGTGAAACGGTCGTGCAGGGTCGGGACGACGCCGAGGTGCGCGCGCTCCAGCTCCGCCGGGATCTGCTCGAACGGGATCGGCTGGGGTGAGACCTCGATGCGCTCGGGGTCGATCTGCGCTGCCAGCGCCGCCAACCGGTCGCGGTCTTCGCCCGAGCCGCACACACGCAGGTGCAGGCGGGAGCTGTCGCGTAGATGGGCCCACGCCTCGATCAACGTCTGCACCCCGAAGCGGGGCGCGAGGCCGCCGTGGTAAAGCACGCGCAGGGGCCCGTCGGCGGGCAGGCTCAGCGGCGCGCGGGCGGGGCCGAACACGCGCTCGTCGGGGGAGTTCATCACGACCGTCGTGCGCCCCACGCCGACGCCGCGGCCTTCCACGCGGCGGCGGGCCTGGTCGGTGACCGTCACCACGCGGCTCGCCAACATCGCCGAGAGGCGCTCCTCGCGCACGAGCAGCCGTTCCAGGCGGTCGCCCTCGGGCCGGCCGTACTTGGTGGCGAACAGCTCGGGGAAGGTGTCGTGCATGTTGAGGATCACGGGCGTCCCGCGCAGGCGGGGGCCGAGCGCCGCGACGGTCAGCGCGTCGGGCATGTTGTGCACCTCCACGAGGTCGTAGCGGCGGCGCGCGTCCAGCAGCGTCAGGCGCCATGCGGCCCGCGCGAGGAACCGCCCGTAGTCGCGCACGTACGCGCCCGCGCCGCCGCTCGCCTTCTCGGCCGCCACCGGGTGCACGCGGATCGTGCCGGCGCCGACGCGCAGCTTCCTCGGGCTCGCCGACGCACACCAGGTCGACCTCGTCGCCCCGCGCGGCCAGCGCCCGCGCCTGGCGCTGGATGCGGGAGTCCAGGCGGAAGTCGGAGATGTGCACCATCGCCACGCGCAGGTTGGCTCTCAGCACAGCGCCACCTCCCCCCCGTCGCCGACGTGCAGGCGCAGCGCGCGCGGCAGCGAGAAGTCGCGGAACACACGCGTGTCCTGGCCGACCACGGAGCCCACGAGGCGCCCGCCGATGTGCTGGATGCGCGCGCGGGGGAGGATGATCGAGCGCTCCACCTCGGCCCCTTCGATCAGGGCGCCCGCCCCGATCGAGGTGTAGGGGCCGATGTAAGAGTCCTCCACGACGGCGCCCGGCCCCACGATCGCGGGGCCGACGATCACGCTCGCGTGCACGGAGGCGCTCGGGTCGAGGGCGACGCACCCCTCGATCCGGCTGTCCGCTCCGCCCGCCCCGGTCGGCCGCGAGCCCGAATCGAAGGTGCCCGCTCGCTCGCCCGCGCTGGCGGCAAGCTCTTCGAGCACCATCCGGTTGAGCTCCAGCAGGTCCGCCGCGGCGCCGTCGTAGCGGCGCCAGCCGCGCACCCGTTGCACCCGCACCCGCCCGCCCGCCGGCGCGAGCCGCTCGGCCACGCCGGCGAGGTCGAGCTCGCCTCCCTGCCACCATCGCGTGCCGGCGGCGTGGCGCAGCGCGCCGGGCCCGAACGCACAGACGCCCGCGGGCTCCAGCTCGCACTCGCCGGACGCCTCACCTGCCAGGCGCAACAGTCTGCGCGCGGCGAAGCCGATCGACCCGCCGCTCCCCGTGCGCCGGTGGACTGGCACCACCAGATCGGGGGCGTCCGCGCGCAGCTGCGCCGCGAGCGGCTCCAGCGGCTGGGCGAGCAGGCCGTTGGCGGCGTGCAGGATGCAGGGCGCCTCGCCGACCCACACAGCTGCCCGGTGCAGCGCTCCCTCCAGCCCGTCGGGCCGGCGCACGTGGGGTACGTACTCGAGCTTGAGTCCGCCGGGCGCCTCGGCGGCGAGGCACGCGCGCACCGCCGTCAGCTCCCGCGCGGAGACGCACACCGCCACCTCGCGGACGCCGGCGCGGCGCAGGGCCTCCAGCGCGTGGCAGAGGATCGGCCGGTTGCCGACCCGCAGCAGCGCCCCACCCGCGTCAGCGTCCGCGCGCGCCACAGCGGGCGTTGGCGTGATCACCCCCTTGAGGTCCACGTCCAAGGAACGCCCGAGGCCGCGCGCTCCTCTCGCGCGCCGTCCCATCCACTCGGGTGACGCGCAAGATTGCCACTCGGGTGACGCGCAATCGCGCCGGCGCCTCGGAAAAGATCGCGGGCGCCCACCTCGTTGCTTGTGAAGGACGAAGCCCTCGACGGCAAGGAAGGCTACGAGCGATGGAAGTCAGCGAGATCCTCAAGACCCTGCGCAGACGGTGGCTCGCCACGAGCGTCGTGGTGGTGCTTGCCGTGGCCGCCGCCGTGGCCGCGCGGGTGAGCTCGCACGCCGTCCCGACCGGCGTGGCGACCACCCAGATCCTGGTGGACTCGCCGAGCTCCGAGCTGGCCAACCTCAACCAGGACCCGACGCCGTTGATCTCCCGCGCCTCGGTGTTCGCGCAGGTGATGACCTCCAACACCGTCCTGCAGGACATCGCCCGCGCGGCCGGTCTGCCGGCCGACCAGCTGACCGCCTCCGGCCCCTACAGCGGCTCGGGCGAAGTGTTGAACACGATCACGCCCGCCGAGGCGCGCTCCAGCCAGCTGGTGGCCGAAAAGGCGCAGTACCGGCTGACGTTCGTGGCCCAGCAGAACGAGCCGGTGATCACCGCCACGGTGCAGGCGCCGACCGAGCTCGGCGCGGCGCTCGTGGCGAACGCGGTGTACGCCGGCACGAGAACGTACGTGGCCGCCGCACAGTCGGAAGGGCGCACACCCGTCGAACACCGGGTGACGCTCCGCCAGCTCGGCCCCGCCGAAGCGGGCACCGTCAGCCACTCCTCGCGCACGGCGATGGAGGTGGCCGCCCTGCTGGGCGTGCTGCTGCTCGGCCTGGGGGCGATCGTCGGCTTCGAGGGGCTGCGCCGCCGTGAGCGCGAGCTGGCCGTGGTGCAGGGGGACCTCGAGTCCCACCTCGAGGTGGTCGCCTACGACGGCGGGCCCGCCTACGACCCCCGTCACCGGCGCCCGGTGGCCGCGGCGCGGGAGCGGCGCCCATGATTGGGCCCGCCCACCCCGCCCACCCCGCCCACGACTCTGCTCACCGGAGCCCCGTGGCCGCGGCGCGGGGGCGGCGCCCGTGAGGGCGCTCGCGCCGTCGCCGCCGTGCGCGCGCTGAGACACCCCTCGTGGCGGTCGCTGCGGCCGCTCGCCGCCGTCGCGGTCCTCGCGGCGGTGGCCGCCCTGCTCGTCGGCTACCGGCCCACGGTGAGCCCGCCCGGGCTGCATCCGCGCGGCGTGACGCTCGCGTCCGCGCACGCGCAGGTGCTGGTCGACTCCTCGGACTCGGTGATCGCCGACTACCGCCAGATCACGGAATTCCGCGCGATCCTCGCCGCCCAAGCTGGCGCTCAACTACACGCTGTACCTGCAGAGCGACCACGCCACCGCGACGCTCGGGCGCGAGCTCGGCCTGGGGTCTCGCCGCGTGGCCGCGTCCGGCCCGTACACGCTGCTGCTGGGCCGCACCAACTACGCGCCCTCGGTGCCCTCGCCCCCCCAGCCGCGGACGGTGGACCACGCCTACAGACTGCTGCTCGACGTGGACGGCGCACGGCCGATGATCGACCTGTACGCGCAGACCCCCACGGTGCGCTCGGCGGTCGCGCTGGTGGACGACGCGCGGGCGCTGCTGGCGCAGTACGTGGCGACCCGGGAGGGCGCCCACCCGCTGCCGGGCTCGGCCGCCGTGGTGCTGCGCCCGCTGGGGCCGCCCGTGGCGGGCGTGGTCGACCCGCAGGCGCGGTGGCAGCTGATGGTGGCCGCCTTCCTGCTCGTGCTGGTCATCGGCGCCAGCCTCGTGTGGGCGCGGCGGTGGGGGCTCGCGCGCGCGCACCTGGCCGGCCTCGCCACCGGCCACCTGGATCGCCTCGACGACCCGGCGGCCCCCGGCGCCGACGAGTGGCCGCACACGCGGCGCGTGCTGCCGTGGGCGCTCGCGGGGTTCGTGACGATGCTGTTCCTCGTCCCCATCGACGCGATCTCGCTGCCCGTGCACCTGCCGATCAACGGCACGCTCGACCGCCCCGTGGTGGTGGCGCTCGCGCTGCTGTGGCTGTCGAGCCTCGCGCTGCTCAGCGGCGCCGCGCGCCCGCGGGTGCGGCTCACGCCCGTGCACGGCGCGCTGTTGGCGTTCCTCGCCGTGGCGCTGCTCAGCGCGGTGGGCAACGTCCACTCGCTGGCGACCCTGAACGAGACGTCGCTGGTCGTCAAGAAGCTCGGGTTGCTGGCGTCCTACGTGCTCTTCTTCTTCATCGTCGCCTCCGTGCTGCGCCCCCGCGAGGTGCCCCGCTTCGCGGCGCTGATGGTGTCGCTCGCGGCCGTCGTGGCGGTGGGCACGATCGTCGAGTACCGCTTCCACTACAACCCCTTCTACGAACTGTGGGGTCACGTGCTGCCGGTCACCAAGCCGACGGGCTTCGACTCGATCGACTCGATCGGTCGCCTGGAGGTGTACGGGCCGACGCTACAGCCGCTGGAGCTGGCGGCGATGCTGGCGATGATGCTGCCGTTCGCGATCCTCGGCGCGATCGACGCGCCCACCCGGCGGCGGCGTGTGCTGTACACGATCGCGGTCGCGCTGCTGCTCGCCGGCGGCGTGGCGACCGCGCGCAAGACGAGCCTCGTGGTGCCGCTCGCGGTGGTCGTGATCCTCGCCGCCCACCGTCCGCGCGCGGTGCTGGGGCCGGCGCTGAAGATGGGGGTCGTGCTGCTCGTGCTCGTCCACT
This sequence comes from uncultured Solirubrobacterales bacterium, assembly GCA_963821775.1. Lineage (GTDB taxonomy): Bacteria > Actinomycetota > Thermoleophilia > Solirubrobacterales > Solirubrobacteraceae > Palsa-744. Next base: position 1,286,624 of record CAWGFB010000004.1, read on the forward strand.
TCGCCTCGCCCGCTGCGCTCGGGTCGGTCATCAGCCAGCTGGAACCGGGGCACGTCAACACGGCGCTCACCACCACCGACCGCACGGCGCGCTACGACGCGGTCGCCCCGGACATCCTGCGCCACCCGCTGCTGGGCCGCGGGTACGAAAGCTACGACCCACAGAAGTACCGCATCCTCGACAACGAGTACCTCGGCCTGCTGATCACCGTGGGGCTGCTGGGCACGGCGTGCTACGCGGCGATCTTCCTCGCGATGCTGCTCGCCGCCCGCCGCACGATCCGCGGCCCCGACCAGCGGCGCGCCTCACTGGCGCTCGCGGGGTTCGCCACGGTCGGCGCGATCGGGATCGCGAGCGCTCTGTTCGACGTGCTCTCCTTCCCGCACGTGCCCTACCTGCTGCTGTTCATCGGCGCGATGATCCTCGCCCTGCGGGAGCCCTCGCCGGCGACCGAGCCGGCGCGCCTGCGGGCGGCGCGGCCACGCGAGGACGCCGGGCCGGGAGGGGTCGGCGGCGGCCTCGACCTCAGCCTCCCGTCCGACCCGCCGCAGGTGCCGTCACGCGAGCGCGAGCTCGTGCCGGCGTAGCGGCCTGGTCGGCGCGATCCGGCCGCTCCTCGAGGGCCAGGCTCAAGGCCGCGCCCAACGAGGCAACAAGATCCTCTCCATTCGGCGTCTCGCGCGGGTCGAGCAGCCACTGCAACACCAGCCCATCGCATACGGCGATCAGGAACGACGCGACGACCTTTGGGTCGGCGCCGTGCTCCGGCGCCGACGCGCCGAGGCTCGCGCTGACCATGTCGGTGACTGCCTTGCGTACCTCCCGGTAGTGGGCTGCCATCTGTTCACGCAGCTCCTCCGACCAGGCAGATTGCCCGACGGCCTCGATGAAGCCCGTCAGCACCGGTCGTAGCTCCTCGAACGACGCGAGCATTGCCACCCATGACCTGGCCATCCGCTCGAGCGGCGAGGCGTCAGGGTCCTCGACCGCCGCCTGACCCAGGCGGGTCGTCCACTCCGTGCAGGTGCGGGTGATGGCCTCGTTGAGCAGTGCTTCCTTGGAGCCGAAGTGGTAGCCGATTGACGCGAGGCTGGCGTTGGCCGCGGTCGCGATGTCGCGGGCGGTCGTGCGCGAGTAGCCCTTGGTGCGCAGACACTCGATCGCGCCCTCCAAGAGCTGCTCGCGGTGACTGGGCTGGGCCATGGGACGATCATAGCTTGCTTATCATGACTAACGTGTGTATTGTACGTACGTACAGATTGATACGAGCCCAACGGCAACCGAGGAGGCACAGGCAGATGACGATGACCACTGACGTAGAGACCGACCGGATCCACGTAGAGACCGACCGGATCCACGTAGAGACCGACCGGACCGAGCCCGCAGCTCCGCAGCCCTCCGTTGTCGAGGGCGTACCGGCGGGCCCGCGACTCCCACGGGCGGTGCAGACGGTTCTGTGGGCGACGCGCCCGGTCTCCTTCATGCAGCGAGCCCGGCGCCGCTATGGCGATGTCTTCACGATCCGCCCCTACGCGTTTGGAAACGTCGTCGTGCTCGCGGATCCTGCGCACATCAAGGATGTCTTCACCGGCGACCGCGACGTGTTCGCTGCCGGGAAGGCCAACGCCGCGATGAGCCCCGTGCTGGGCAGCCATTCGCTGCTGACCCTCGACGGCGAGCGCCACCTGGCACAGCGAAAGCTGATGCTCCCGCCCTTCCACGGCGACGCGATCGCCCGCTACCGCGAGCGGATCGAGGAGATCACGGACGCCGAGGTAGCCACTTGGCCAATCGGCAAGGCCTTCCCGATCCGGGCCCGCATGCAGGACATCACCTTCGAGATCATTCTCCGAGCCGTAATCGGTGTCAGCGACCCGGAGCGCCTCGCGCGCCTGCGCGAACTGTTGCCCAAGTTGCTCGACTTCAGCGTGTTCGACATGTGGTCGGTATGGCTGTTCCCCAAGCTGCTCGACACGCCGATGGGCCGCCGCCACGCGTCGATGCGCGTACGTCCCGAGGTCGACCGCCTGCTCTATGAAGAGATCGCCGCACATCGCGCCGACCCCGAAGCCCATGACGACATCCTCGCGCTGCTGGTTTCAGCGCGCGGCGCCGACGGCGTGCCGCTGCCGGATGAGAACCTGCTCGACCAGATCATCACGCTGCTGCTGGCCGGCCACGAGACGACGACGACCGGGCTGGCATGGGCGTTCGAGCGACTGGTCCGCCATCCGGACGCGCTGCAGCGACTCCAGGATGAGCTCGAGGCGGGCCGGGAGGAGTATCTCGACGCGGTCGTGAACGAGACGCTGCGCGTGCGCCCCGTGATCGACGGCGTCTGGCGTAAGCTCACCGCCCCTGCCATCGTCGCAGGTCACCGCCTGCCGACCGGCACGCTGGTGTTGCCGGCGATCGCACTCGTCCAGACCTCCGAGGCCGCCTTCCCCGACCCCGAGGAGTTCCGCCCCGAGCGGTTCCTCGATGGCTCGCCTGCGCCCTACACGTTCATCCCCTTTGGCGGCGGGACCCGGCGCTGCATCGGCGCGGCCTTCGCGGTGATGGAGATGAAGACCGTGCTGAGCACGGTGCTGACGCGCGTGGAGCTGCGCGCGCCCCACGACCGCTCCGAGAAGCCGCGCGTCCACCACGTCACGCAGGTCCCGGGACGTGGCGCGCGCGTCATCGCCAGGAGGCGTTGAGGTGCGAGGAGGATCCCATGACGTTGGCTCGGGTATCGTCCGCGGCGATGCCGAGCGGCGGATTGCGCCTGCAGGTCCCGGCGGCTGATGGTGCGACGCTCCGCGCGGAGCTCTTTGCCCCCGCCGGCGAGGGGCCCCACCCGGGGGTCGTCGTACTGCACGAGTCATTCGGCCTCAACGACGACATACGCCGCATCGCCCGTCGCTTCGCCGACGCCGGATACGCCGCACTGGCCCCCGACCTGTACTCGCACGGGTCGCGGATCGTGTGCCTCAGTCGCGTAATGGTCGACATGCTGCGCGGCAGCGTTGCGCGCGAGATCGCCGACATCCGCGCAGCCCGCGACGCGCTCGCCGCCCGGCCCGAGGTCGACTCCGAGCGGATCGCCGTGGCCGGGTTCTGTCAGGGCGGCGGCTTTGCCCTCATCGCCGGCACGCAGCCGGGCTTCTCCGCGGCCGCCGTCAACTACGGCGACGTCCCCGCAGACAGCTCGCGCCTGGACGGAGTATGTCCGGTCATCGCAAGCTTCGGGGGCAAGGATCGCCTGCTCGGGCACAGGACGGCCGCACGCCTGGAGCGCCACCTCACCGCCCTCGGCGTGCCCCACGACGTGAAGACCTATGACCAGGCCGGACACTCCTTCTTCTCGCTCCTCGACGGCTGGCAGGGCTGGCTCGCGCGCGTGCCGACCCCGATGGCCGTCGGCTACGACGAGGCAGCCGCCCGCGACGGCTGGCAGCGCATGCTCAGCTTCTTTGATGAGCACGTGCGCTGAATCTGCTCAAGGCTGTATCGCGAGTCTGCGCTCGTACGGCTGAAGCTCGTCCTTGGCGGGCACCGGATCAGCGGTCCGGCTGGCTCCCGCTCGTCGTCCCGAGCGAGAGCGCCGGGCGCGGTCATAAGGCCCTCGCCTTCTGTGCAATGTGGAAGTGGACCTTCGCGCCGCCGTTGTCGCGGACTGTGTAGAGCCCGAGGTTGCGCGCCGCGCCCATGCCGATGATCGTGTTCGTCGATGACTCGATCGCGTAGAGCGGTGGGGCGTGAAAGCCGTTTGTGCGCACGAGCCTTACGTAATCCTCCTGATTGGCGACGACCGACACCGGACCCCCAAGGCCGAGCTGCTGCCGGATTTGCGCTCAATTATATTGCCCGCCACCCTGGATTCTCCCTTTCAGAAAAGAAAACCCTGATGGGTAGCGCGTTCTGTTACGGTCACCAACGCGATGGCTGGTCACTTGAAGCGTCCGTCACTTGTGGTGCTTGTGATGGTGGCTTGCTTGAAGGAGACAGGCGATCAGCTTTTTGTGGTTGCTCTTATAGCGGTGGCGGCAGATAGTCGCCGCGCTTTGGTGATGACCATGAGGCGTGGGTTTGGAACCGGTCGTTTCCATTCGGCCGATACCTTCTCCTCCGCTCCGAGTGATGAACCATACTGCGTTGTCGGGACCTGCGGTGATATCGCCTTCCGCACCGTCGCCGGCCCCAAGCGGGAACTCGGTCACGACGCCGGCTGGCGTGATCCGGCCGATCTTGTTGCCTGGGTGAATCCCTAGCGGTTGCTCGGTGAACCAAAGGTTGCCGTCCGGACCCTTCGTGATGGCTATGGGAATACTGTCGCTCCCGGTTGAGAAATCGGCCACGACGCCAGCCGGCGTGATCCGTCCGATGTTCCCAGCCCCATGGATGTAGTAGGTGAACCAAACGTTACCGTCTGGACCCGCCGTGATATCGGTTATCTGTTCACCGAGTTCAGCTGGGAACTCAGTTACAACCCCGGACGGTGTGATGCGTCCAATCTTGTTCGCGGCGGACTCGATGAACCAGACGTTGCCGTCTGGCGCCGTTGTGATTGCGCCTCCCCCGGTAATTCCCTTTGAGAATTCGGAGACGGCGGGGTTGACTGCGGCTGGCGTCATCCGGCCGATGCTGATGCGAGTGCCTTGTGCGTAAGCAAGGGGGAACCAAAGATTTCCGTCCGGACCCACAGTGATATCGAGGGGTTCAGCCTCGAACCCTGCGACCGTGACTGCCACCCCCGCAGGGGTGATCCGATTAATCGAGCCCACGCCGGCTCCGAGATCGAACCCGGTGAACCAAATATTGCCGTCCGGCCCCGCCGTGATAGCTCCGGGGGATCCGTTCCCCCCTGGGAACTGGGTTACTACTCCGGCTGGGGTCATCCGATCGATCACGGTCGTGTCGCCGTCAATAGCCACAGTGAACCAGAGGTTGCCGTCAGGACCCGCTGTGATGGCGTGTGGTTGGCCGGTGATCCCCTTATGGAATATAGTCACCGAGCCTTCATATGCTTGGGTCACGTCGGCGAACCACGAAAAGGTACACAGCAGGAACAACGTGCTCAGTCCTACCAGGATTCCGAGTCGCTGGAACATCAGATCCATCTCCTTATCGCTGGGTCAACATTGTGCCCGTCAGAGCCACGCCCCCTCCGACAATGTGCGCCGCCAGCCAACTGCCCGACTTCCCAGCCTCAATGCTCCATCGCCCAACCGCAAATGGGCACCCATGCTAATGCATGAACCCCAAAGAGGCCCTTTCCAGTCACCCGGCCCTCAGCGAGCGCTGGCTGGCTTCCGCTTCCCGCTATGCGAGCGAGCGCTTGGCTCGGCGAGCCGCTCGCTCATGCTCGGGACGACAAGCGGCGGCGGCGCCAGCCGTCAGCAACCCGAGCGATCAGGACGGTGGATATCGATGCTGCCCTGCTGGAGGATGCCCGCAGCGCGATGAAGCCCTCCGCTGAGGCGGCCGACGCCGAGGTCGTAGAGCGCGCACTGCGCTCCTACCTGGGACGCCGGGCGCTCGACGCCTCCCAGGCGATGAGCGGGCTCTCCGAAGAGGACGCCATGCGGATCGCCAACGAGGGAGCTTGCACGCGATGCGCCGCGAGCGTCGCAGCGCCGCGTGACCCGAGTCGTCATCGACCCGGGCGTCCTGGTTTCCGCGTTCATCTCCCCGAAGAAAGCCGCGCCGGCACTTCCTCGTGGATGCGATCCTCGACGGGAACCTCGAGCTGCTCGTGTCCCCGGCGCTGATCGTCGAGCTGACCGACGTGCTGGGCCGCGAGATGGCGCTGCGCAAGACCCCGTCAGCGCCTCGTTTACGCTGAGCTTTAGGGGCCTTCCGCGGGCGGGCGCGCAGCCGGATTTGTACGTGTCGCCACGTAGCGGGAGGTTTCGTCTGGGCCGCCGCCGCAGGGGCCGACCTGGTGGGCCTGACTCAGCCCTTCGAGGATCTGTCCGTGTGAGGACCACCGTAGGGTCATCGTCGCGTAGTGGCGGTTGGTTCCGGCGTCTTCTCCGGGCCGGTGCGGGCACGGCACGAGCGACGGCTGAAATGTCGCCAGGTACCGTCGCCGGCCGTCGGGCACGATTTGCGCTACCTCTGTCCCGTAGTAGCTGGCGGTGTAGAGGTAGGTCTTGCAGGTGCCGGCATCGCAGACACGACGAAAGTCCCAAGGACGCACCCGGTGTTCCCCCGCGCAGACATCTATGGCGCCGGTGGTGAGGATCGTCTCCCTCGCGGTCCATTCGCCCGTCGGGAGGGTGACCTGTGGTGGGGCGATCTGGCAGGTGCCGGGCCTCTGCGGTTGCGAGGTCGCGGCGACGGCTCGATCGTGCGCCTGCGGGCTGCTGGCCGTCGGAGGCGTCCCGACCGATACGCTCGCGCTGCATCCGCTCGCCCCCCCGAGAATGAGGATCGTGAACATCCCACCGTACCGACGTGCACGACGACCGGGCATCGATCATCTCATCGGCGCCCCGCTCTCAGCGCTGTAGGCATGATTGGCGGCCAGGCGCGGTGCCTTGCGCGGTGGAGTCTCGCTACCTGCGCCGCGCCCCTGGGGCCAGCGCGGGGTTGGTCCAGCCGGCGTCGGTGGGGTTCAGGTTCGTGCCTGGCGCGACGATCTCATCGATGCGGTCGAGGAGCGCCGTGTCGAGCTGGACGTCGGCTGCGCCGAGCTGAGACTCGAGCTGCTCGATCGTGCGGGGGCCGATGATCGCGGCGGTCACGGCCGGGTGGCGGAGGACGAACGCGAGGGCGAGGTGGATCAGGGAGATGCCTGCCTCCTCGGCGAGTAGCGCGAGCGCCTCGGCGGCCTCGAGCTTGGCCTGGTTGGCGGGGATCGAGAGGTCGTAGCGCTGCGGGATCATCACCGCGCGCCGGGAGGTCAGGTCCCGGGCTCCCTTGCGCCAGCGTCCCGAGAGCCAGCCGCCCGCCAGGGGGCTCCACGCGATCGCGCCCATCCCGAAGTCCCGGCAGACCGGGAGCACGTCGGCCTCGATCCCGCGGGCGAGGATCGAGTAGGGGGGCTGCTCGCAGACGTAGCGCTGAAGGTGCCGCTCGCGGGCGATGAACTGGGCCTTGACGATCTCCGCGGCCGGGTAGGTCGAGGAGCCGACGTAGCGGATCTTGCCCTGGGCAACGAGGTCGGAGAGCGCTCCGAGGGTCTCCTCGTGGTCGGTCCAGGGGTCCCAGCGGTGCACCTGGTAGAGGTCGATCCAGTCGGTCTGCAGGCGCTTCAGCGATGCCTCGACCTCGCGCATGATCCACCGTCGCGAGTTGCCCGCCTCGTTGGAGTCCTCGCCCATCGTGCCGTGGAACTTCGTCGCCAGCACGACCCGCTCGCGCCGCCCGCCACCGAGGGCCTTGCCGAGGATCTCCTCGGACTCCCCCCGCGAGTAGACGTCGGCGGTGTCGATGAAGTTGATTCCCGCGTCCAGCGCCCGGTGGACGATGCGCGCCGACGCATCGTGGTCGGTCTCTCCCCAGGCGCCGAACATCATCGCCCCGAGGCAGAGCGGACTGACGTGCACGCCGGTGCCTGCGAGGGTGCGCTGATCCATGCCCGCACCTTACCGCCCGCCGTTCGTCGTGGCCGTGGCGCGCGATTTGCGAGCCTCGGCTCGGTCGAATGCGATCATCCCCTCCGATGCGTCGCGCTCCTGCTCTTGCGGCCCTGACCGTTGCGGCCCTGCTGGCCGGGTTCGGCGGGACGGCGCCGACCGCTGAAGGCGTGAGGACCGTATCGAAGGCGGCTTCGTTGGCTCCGAGTGGGTTCGTAGTCCAGCCCGAGATCGCGGACTCGTCGTGCAATGGCGGGCGCGGAGTCTCGTCTGCCCGGAGCGTCGGGCGGGGACTCGGTCCTCGCGAGCGCGACGATGGCGGACGGCTCCACGTTGATCGCACTCACCGAGGTCTATCCGGGGAAGAGGTCTGCCGTTCTGCGCTCCGTCACGCGCAGGTGCGCGTCCAACCGCGAGTTCGGCGATGACGGTGCTGCGACGATCGCGATCCCGTCCACTCTGCGACCCACCGGTCCGGCAACAGACGGCTTCCCTGCCGAAGGCATGTGGGTAAACGCGATCGCGCCGAGGAGGGGCGGCGGTGCGATCGTGGCCGGCGTCTACGGTGGCGACTGGGTGGTGGGTGAGGTGACCGCGCGCGGAACCGTGGATCAGACGTTCGGGAGCCAAGGCTGGGTTCTGCTGCCGCTGCCCGGACAGGTCACGGCGATCCTTCAAGAGCCCTCGGGGCGGATCGTCATCGCCGGAGACAACGGTGGTGCCGGCTGTTGCACCGTGAACTGGGCGGCGGCCCTGTCGGAACACGGCCAGCCCGAAAATGAATTCGGGGCACAGGGGCGAGCGGTGCTGCCGACGGGCGAGGATTCGGGGGTCCGCTCGCTGGCGCTCGAGCCGAACGGTGACATCTTGGCCGAGGTCGGCTACGGAAACATGGGCTGCTGGGGGACAGCGCTCGCCATGCTCACGCCGTCCGGAGCGCCCGAGCCGATGTTTGCGGAACGACTGCAGCAGTTTTGGGACTCACACCGCTTCGGCGCCTTCGTCGGCGACGTCCACGTCGACGGCGAAGGCTTCACCCTGGTCGGCACCGGGCAGAAACCGTGCTACGACGAACCTCCGGGCTCCACCGCGCGGGCCACGGGCCTCATAGCCCACTTCCGGACGGACGGCACGCCCGCCGGTCCCACGGTTCGATTCCCCTCTCGAATGTATGGGTCCGTGCAGGTGCTTCCCGACGGCCGCGACACCATCCTCGCCGCGACGCCATACGCCGACCCAACCGACATAACACTCACGGCGCTCCATCCCGACGGCTCGACGGACCCTCGGTTCGGCAGCCACGGCCGCGTACGGATCCGCACGCCCTGGCATGGATCCAGCGCAACACTCTCGACCACAGTCTCGATCAACGAAGCGAGTCCGACCGAGCTCGTCATCGTCGCGACACAATCCGAACGAAGCCAGGTGCAGCTCATCCGTGTGCGCCTCTAACCAGCAGTCGTCAGCTGCTCACGCGCGCGCGGACCTCCGCGAGCTGCGCGAGCGCCGACGCCTCACCGAGGACGCGGCGCGCCCCGAGGCGGTTGAGCGCCGCCACGCCGCGGGCGGGCGCACCGCACGCGAGAACCTCGCCGACCTCGTCGATCCCGGCTCGTTCGTGGAGTACGGGCGCTTGGCGATCGCCGCGCAGCGCCAGCGCCGCGAGCTGCGCGAGCTGCTCGAGCGCACGCCCGCCGACGGGCTGGTGGCGGGCACCGCGCGCATCAACGGCGCGCTGGTCGGCCCCGAGCGAGCGGCGTGTGCGGTGCTCTCCTACGACTACACGGTGCTCGCCGGCACGCAGGGGGCGCTCGGGCACCGCAAGAAGGATCGGCTGTTCGAGCTGATCGAGCGCATGCGCCTGCCCACCGTGTTCTTCGCCGAGGGCGGCGGCGGGCGCCCCGGCGACACCGACTACCCGGTCGTCTCCGCGCTCGACACGCGCGCGTTCGCGCTGTGGGCGCGGCTGTCGGGCCTCGTGCCGCGGATCGCCGTCGTCGCGGGCCGCTGCTTCGCCGGCAACGCCGTGATCGCCGGCTGCTCGGACCTGATCGTCGCCACCGAGGACGCCTCGATCGGGATGGGCGGCCCGGCGATGATCGCCGGCGGCGGCCTCGGCGAGGTCGCGCCCGACGAGGTCGGGCCGATCTCCGTGCAGGCGCCCAACGGCGTCGTCGACGTCGTGGTCGCCGACGAGGCGCGAGGCCGTCGCGCATGACCAAGCGGCTGCTCGCCTACTTCCAGGGCGCCGACGCCGCCCGGCCCCGCGGCCGACCAGACGCGCCTGCGCGAGCTGGTGCCCGAGCGCGAGCGGCGCGCCTACACGGTCGCGCCGATCGTCGAGACGCTCGCCGACGAGGGCTCGGTCACCTTCCTGCGCGAGCGGTTCGCGCCGGAGATGGTCACGGCGCTCGCGCGCATCGAGGGCCGCGCCGGTGGGGGTGATCGCCAACAACACGATGGCACATGGCGGGCGCGATCACGAGCGACGGCGGCCGACAAGGCGGCGCGCTTCCTGCAGCTGTGCGACGCCTTCGGCCTGCCGCTCATCTCGCTCGTCGACACGCCCGGCATGCATGGTCGGGCCGCAGGCCGAGGCGACCGCGCTCGTGCGCCACGCCTCGCGCCTGCTGCGTCGCGGGCGCCGCGCTGCGCGTCCCGCTTCTCGCCGTGATCCTGCGCCGCGGCTACGGCCTCGGCGCGCAGGCGATGACGGCGGGCAGCCTGCACGAGCCGCTGCTCACCGTCGCGTGGCCGAGCGCCCACCTCGGGCCGATGGGCCTGGAGGGCGCGGTGCGCCTGGCGCTGCGCAAGGAGCTGGAGGCGATCGCCGACGAGGACGAGCGCGAGCGGCGCGTGCGCGAGCTCACCGCCGCAGCCGCAGGAGAACGCCAAGGCGCTCAACGCGGCGACGCTGTTCGAGCTCGACGACGTGATCGACCCGGCGGAGACGCGCGCGGTGATCGCCGCGACGTTGGCGGCAGCGGCCGCCGGGGGCGAGCGCGCGGCGGAGCGGGACGGCCGGCGGTACGTGGACAGCTGGTAGGGGAGCCTCCCTACGCCGCCGCGGCGAGGCCCGGCGCCGACTCCACCGACCGCGCCCCGTCCACGAACAGCTGCTGCCAACGCTCCAAAAGCAACAGCGAGAAGAGACGCTGATCGGCCTTCTTACCGGCGGCCCCCGCCTGCGCGAGCAGCGTGCGCACCGCCGCCTCGTCGTACTGGCCGCGCGCGAGCGCGCGGGGGTCGAGCAGCGTCTCGCGCAGCAGGCCGTCGCCGTGCACGCGCAGCCACGCGCCGAGCGCGGAGTGGAAGAAGCCGCGCTTGGGCTTGCGGATGATCGCCTCGTCCACGAGCCCGTGGCTGGCGCGTTTGAGCAGCTCCTTGCGCCGGCCCCACCACACCTTGCGGCTGTCGGGCAGCGCGGTGCAGAAGCGCACCACGGCGGGGTCGAGGAAGGGAACACGCACCTCCAGCGAGGCGGCCATCGACGCCTTGTCGAAGTACAGCAACATGTTGTCCACGAGCGCCCCGCGCGTGTCGAGCGCGAGCGTCTCGCTCAGCGGGCCGCGCGCGGCGGCGGGCAGTTGGGCGCGGATCGTGCGGGCCAGGTCGGCCTCGACGGCGGCCGCAGGTGCGCGGAAGCCGGCGCTCAGCAGCGCCGCGCGGTCGGCGGGCTCCCACACGCGGCTCATCGCCAGCAGCCGCGCGGCCGGGTCCGAGGTGCTCACGGCGGTGAGGCCGCGGGCGAGCGTCGAGCCGGGCTGCGCGCGGCGGGCGGCGGCGGCGAGCACGGGCGCGAGGCCGGGTGCGTACGCGACCGCGCCGGCGGCGGCGGCGATCTGGTGCTTGCGGTAGCCGCCCAGCAGCTCGTCCGCCCCCTGCCCGGAGAGCGCGACGGTCACGCTCTCGCGCGCCAGGCGGCTCAGCAGCAGGAAGCCGAGGCAGGACACGTCGGCGATTGGTTCCTCCAGGTGCCACAGCGCTTCGTCCAGCAGCTCCGGGGTGCTCGGTCGCGCTCGTGAGTAGCTCGTGGTGGTCGGTGCCCAGGCGCTCGGCCACGCGGCGTGCGTCGCCGAGCTCGTTGGCCTCGGCGTCCTCGAGGAAGCCGATCGAGAAGGTCTTGACGGGCCGGTCGCTGTGCTCGGCCATCAGCGCGGTGATCAGCGAGGAGTCCAGCCCGCCGCTGAGCATCGAGCCGAGCGGCACGTCGCTCACCATCTGCCGGCGGGTGGCGGCGCTCAGCAGCTCCAGCAGGCGCTCGCGGTCCTCCTCCCAGCTCGCCCCCGGGCGCCGCGGCGGGCCGCCGTCCTCCCCGTACGCCGACCAGTACGCCCGCACCGCGACGTCCCCCTCCCCCTCCCATACCGCCACCGAGGCCGGTTCGAGCTTGCGCACCCCCGCGAACAGCGAGCGCGGGCCGGGGACGTAGCCGAACGCGAGGAACAGCTCCGCCGCCTCGGGGTCGAGCTCCGGGCGCACCAGCCCGCCGGCGAGCAGCGCCTTCACCTCGGAGCCGAACGCGAGACCCTCGGGCGTGAGCGCGTAGTACAGCGGCTTGACCCCGCCTGGTCGCGCGCCAGCACCAGGCGCCGGCGGGGCGCGTCCCACAGCGCGACGGCGAAGATCCCCTCCAGGTGGCGGGCGAAGTCGAGGCCGTACTGCTCGTAGAGGTGCACCACCACCTCCCCGTCGCCCTCGGTGGCCAGGCGGTGGCCGTCGCGGCGCAGGCGCTCGCGCAGCTCGCGGTAGTTGTAGATCTCGCCGTTGTACACGGCGCGCACGGCGCCGTCCTCGGAGGCGATCGGCTGGTGGCTGCCGCCGACGTCGATGATGCTCAAGCGCCGCATCCCCAGCGCCACGCCGTGCTCGCGGTGCGTGCCGCGCTCGTCGGGGCCGCGGTGCACCAACGCGTCGGTCATCGCGCGCAGCCGCTCCTCCTCGATCGTGGGCGCGGAGTCGCGTCGCATGGCGATACCGCAGATGCCGCACATGTCTGAAGAACGCCTCGGTCGCGGGCGGTCTTGTGCACGGTCGCCCGGGCGCGCGTCGGTCTCGCGGGTGGCCCGGCCCCAACACAAGTTCGCCTCGGCGGTGCCCGTTTTTCAGTAGTGAGCGCGCAGAAGCTGCTGGTCGTCTCGCCGGTGCACAACGAGGCGCCACACATCGAGCGCGTCGCCCGCGCGCTCGCCGCGCAGCGGCGCCCGCCGGACGCGTGGGTGGTCGTCGACGACGCCTCCACCGACGACACCGTCGCGCGCCTCGACGCGCTGCGGGGGGAGCTGCCGTTCCTCACCCTGCTGCGTGCCCCCGCGGCGCCCGCCGGCCCGGACACGCTCGCGCTCGCCAACGAGGTACGCGCGTTCAACCACGGCCTCGAAAGCGTCGGCGTGGGCATCGACGGTGCCGGTGCCGACGCCTACACCCACGTCGCCAAGCTCGACGGGGACGTGGAGCTGCCGCTGGAGTGGTACGCGGTGTTGTTGGAGCGCTTCGCAGCCGACCCGCGGCTGGGGATCGCGTGTGGCCAGCTGGAGGAGGGACCCGCGGGCGCGCGCGGCGTCATCCCGATCCCCGCCCACCACGTGCACGGCGCGGTGAAGCTCTACTCCCACGCCTGCTTCGCGGCGATCGGCGGCCTGCAGCCGCGGCTGGGGTGGGACACGATCGATGAAGCGTATGCGCGGATGCACGGCTTCTCGACCTGCTCCTTCCCCGACCCCGTCGCCGTGCACCACCGCCCCTTCGCCACCCGCGACGGCGTGCTGCGTGGCCGCGCCCGCCACGGCGCGTGCGCGTACATCGCCCACCAGAGCTTCCCGTGGGTGGCGGCGCGCGCGGTGAAGGTCGGCCGTGCGCGGCCCGTCGGCCTCGGCGGCGGCGCGTTCCTGTACGGCTACGTGCGCGCGGCGCTCAGCGGCACGCCGCGCGTCGAGGACCCCGCGCTGCGCCGCTTCGTGCGCCGCGAGCTGCGCGCGCGGGTGTGGCGCGCGGTCGTGCCCGCCCGGATGGGGCAGGCCTCGTGAGCACCCGCGACGTGCGCCCGCCGGCACAGCGCGAGCCCGACGCGCCCCCCGACCTCACGGTGATCGTCGTCACCCACGGCCGCACCGAGCTCGCGCTCGCCACGCTCGCGGCAGCGCGCGCGGCCGCGGCGGGCGTGGCCACGCAGTGGCTGGTGGTGGACTGCGGCTCCACCGACGGCACGCCCGAGGCGGTGGAGCGGCGCTTCCCCGACCTGCTCGTGCTGCGCCGCGCCAACGTCGGCTTCGCCGCCGCCAACAACGTCGCCCTGCCGCTCGCGCGCGGGCGGTACGTGCTGCTGCTCAACCCCGACGTGGAGGTCGCCGAGGGCACGTTCGCGCAACTCCTGGCGGCGCTCGACGCGCGGCCGCGGGTGGGGATCGCGAGCGTGATCCAGCAGGGCGCCGGCGGCGAGCTGCAGTACTCGATCCGCCGCTACCCCTCGCCGCTGCGCGCGTTCGGTGAGGCGCTGGCCCTCCCGTGGGGACGCATCGGCGAGGAGGAGCGCACGCCCGCGCGCTACTGCGAAGAGCGGTCCGCCGAGTGGCTGGTGGGCGCCTTCCTGATCGCGCGCGCGGAGGTCGTGGCGGAGGTCGGCGGTCTCGACGAGCGTTTCTTCCTGTACTCCGAGGAGACCGACTGGTGCTACCGGGCACGCGCCGCCGGCTGGGACGTGCGCCACCTGCCGCAGATGACCGTCACGCACCACCTCACCCCCGTCGCCCGCCCCGATCTCGTGGCGCAGCTGAGCTACGCCAAGGTGCTGTTCGCGCGCAAGCACTACCGGTGGGGGCGCGCCGCCGCGATCCGCGCGGCGCTCGCGCTGCGCCACGGGGTACGGGTGCTCGCGCTCGCCGCGGGCGCCGCACGTGGCCGCCTCGCCGCCGCGAGCGGTCGCCGGCGCGCGCCTGGGCAGCGTCTAGTGGCCGAGCGGCACGCGCTGGCGGTCGTGACCGGCATGGCCTCGCCCCCCTTCCGGTAGGCGCATGAACGCCGCAAAGATGCACACCCTCTACCGCGACGCGCGCGACCGCGCCTTCTCGCTGGCGGTGCGCTCGTCGTTCGCGAGCTTCGGCCCGCGCAGTCGCATCTCACTGCCCGTGCAGCTGCACGGGACGGAGCGCGTCGCGGTGGGCAACCACGTGTACCTCGGCCCCGGCTGCTGGCTGCTCACGCACGAGCTCGACGGCGCGGGCGGGCGCATCGAGATCGGCGACCGCACCTCGATCGCCGGCTACTGCGTGCTGTCAGCCGCGGTCCGCGTGAGCATCGGCAAGGCGGTGTTGTTCGCCCGCAACGTGTACATCGCCGACCACCGCCACGGGTTCGGGCAGCCCGACGTCGCGGTGCTCGACCAACCCATCGAGGACCTCCGCCCCGTGGTCGTCGAAGACGGCGCGTGGCTCGGCCAGAACGTCGTGCTGCTGCCCGGCGTGACGATCGGCAAGGGCGCCGTGGTCGGCGCGAACTCGGTCATCCGCGAGGACGTGCCGCCACGGTCCGTTGCGGCGGGATCGCCGGGGCGGGTCGTGCGTCGTCTGCCCGCCGCGTAGCCGTCAGCGCGTCGCCGCGAGATCCTCGCCCACCCGCGGCGTGACGTCGGCTGCCCGCCGCCTGAGCGGGCGCGGCAGCGGCAACGGCGCGAGCACGCGCGCGGTCAGCACGCGCAGGTCGGACCAGGTGGCGGGCGACACGAGCCGCAGCGCCGCGCAGTACGCGAGCAGCCCCGCGGAGCCGACGATGGCCAGCAGCAGGAACCTGTTGACGCCGCCCAGCTGCGGTTCGAGCAGATGGCGCAGCGGCCAGCCGACGGCGGCGAGCGCCAGGCAGCCGACGAGGGCCGGGCCGAGCTCGGGGAGCAGCCGCGCGACCGAGAGGCCAAGGTGGCGCTGTAGCAGCAGGCGGTACACGCCCGCGAGGATCCCCATGTAGACGAGCGCCACCGTGGCCGAGACGGCGATCAGACCGTGCGGCGCCGCGAGCGCGACCGCCACCCCGTACACCGCGAGCATCCCCACGTTGAAGCGCAGCAGCGCGCGCGGGCGTCCCAGGGCGAGCATCACCTGCGGGTAGCCGGTCAGCACCGCGGCGACCATCCCCGCGACCGCGAGGATCTGCGCCGGGCGCACCGCCGGCGTCCACGCCCCGCCGAGCACGAACGGGATCAGCACCGGTCCCAGCACGATCAGCGAGGCCAGCAGCGGGAAGATCACGGCGGCGTGCACGCGGCTCGCGCGCTCGTGCAGCGCCCGCATCTCCTCCCGGCTCTCGGTGCGCGAGTACACGGGGAACGCGAGCTGCATCATCACCGAGGAGAGCTTTTCCTGGTAGACGACGCCGAGGTTGAACGCGCGGTAGTAGATCCCCACCTGCGCGGCCGGCATCTGCACCGCGAGGATCCCGTAGCCGGCGTTGCGGAACAGCACGTCCACCAGCCCCGCCCCCGCCGCCGCGATCCCGAAGCCGCCGATCTCCCGCTGCGCGCCCCAGTGCCAGCGCGGCAGCGGCGCGGGCGCCGCCGCGAACAGCAGCAGCGAGAGCAGCGCCGTCTGCGCGAGCGCGCCGGCGACGATCGCCGTCGCCCCCAGCCCGGCGAGCGCGAGTCCCACCGGGATCACGTTGCCGACCACGGTGGCCGTCACTTCGATCAGGCTCATGCGCCGGAAGTCCAGCCGCCGCCACAGCGTCGCGCGCGAGACCGTGCCCACCGCGGCGAGCAGGAACACGGGCGAAATGAGCGCGATCAGGCTGGCGGTCTGCGCGCCGAAGAGGGGCCGCCACGCGACCGGCGTGAGCCCCAGCACCAACAGCGTGAGGAGCGTGCCGCCCACCAGGCTCAGCAGCGTCGCGACCTGGCGGTGGGTCTCGTCGATCTCCTCGCGCTGCACGAGCGCCGAGGCGAACCCCTCGAAGGTCAGGATCGCGGCCAGCGGCACGAAGATCAACGCCACCGCCGCGTGGCCGAAGGCGGTGGGGGACACCAGCCGCGCGAGCAGCACGATGCACCCGAACGCCACCGCTTCGCTCACGACGCGGCTGAGCATCACCCAGCGCACGCCGCTGATCGTGGCCTCGTTGAAGGAGTCGCGCGACATGCGGGTCTTTCCAAGGAACGCGCCCCCGCGGATGCTCCTTGCAGCGGCGAGCCGGGGGCGGGGGAGGGGGGAGGAGGAGGGGCGGGGTCGCCGGGTGAGGTCGACGCGCCGGTGGCGAGGGCGGGGGGGCGGGCGCAAGCGCAGGCACCGCGGAGACGTACCTTTGGTGGTGTCCACCGCCGTCGCACCCGCCGTCCTCGACCTGCACTCGGGTCCCGCCGCCTCCGGGGCGCAGCGCCCCGCCGCGCGCGACGTGGTCTTCTGCTTCTCCTACCTGAGTTGGCAGGCCGCCGCCGACCGCGGGTGGTTCGGCACCGAGGACCGCCTCGCGCGGGGGTTGCTCACGCACGAGCGCGTGGATCGCCTCGTGGTGTGCGACCTGGCGCGCTCGTGGCCCGCGCGCCTGCTGCGCGACGTGCAGGTGGGGGTGACGGGCCGCGAGGCGACGTTCCCCGCCGGCGAGCGGGCGCGGCTGCTGCGTCCCACGCGCCTGCGGCGCGAGTACCCGACCTCGCTGGGGGGCGCGCGACGGGCGTGCGCGGCGCTCGACCGCGCGCTCGAGCGGACGGTGCGGGACATGGGCCTGCACGAGCCGGCGGTGATCGTCGCCCACCCGCTGCTCGCCGGCCTCGCCGACTTCGCGTGGGCCGGCCCGGTCACGTTCTACGCGACCGACGACTGGCTGGCCTACGAGCCGCACCGCCGCTGGTGGCCGGTGTACGAGGAGAGCTTCTCGCTGCTGCGCGCCCGCTCGCGGCGCGTCGCCGCCGTGTCCGCCGCGGCCCTCCAGCGGCTCGCCCCCACCGGCCCGCGCGCGGTGGTGCCGAACGGCATCGACCCGGCCGAGTGGTGTGGCGCGCCGGGTACGCCGTCGGCCGAGTGGCGTGGCGCGCCGGGCATCCCGTCGGCCGAGTGGCGTGGCGCGCCGGACATCCCACCGGCGGAGTGGCGCAGCGCCCCGGGCGCCCCGGGCACGCCGGCGTGGGCGCGGGCGCGCCGGCCGCTGCTGCTCTACACCGGCACCCTCGACGAGCGCCTAGACGTCCCCGCGCTGCTGCGGATCGCGCGGGCGCTCCCGCAGGCGAGCGTGGTGCTCGTCGGCCCGCTGCTCGCGCCCGAGCACCTCGCGCCGCTGCGTGCGGCCACCAACGTCACGATCCGTCCGCCGCTCGCCCGCCCCGAGCTGCTGGCGCTGGTGCGCGCCGCCGACCTTGGCCTGCTCGCGCACCGCCAGCTGCCGCTGACGCGCGCGATGAGCCCGCTGAAGCTGTACGAGTACCTCGCCGCAGGGCTGCCGGTCGTGGCCACCGACCTGCCGCCGGTGCGTGGCGTGCATCCGAGCGTCGAGCTGGTCGCGCCGGGCGGCGACTATCCGGGCGCGGTGCGCGCCGCACTTGCCCGCGGTCGCGCCGGGGAGGCCGAGCGGCTGGCTTTCCTCGAGCGCAGCTCGTGGCGTTCGCGCCACGACGCGCTGCTCGACCTGGCGCTCGCGTGAGGCGCGAAAGATGACCTGCAACCGTCGCGTTTCTCTCTTGAATGCCAATGCACAGCCTCGACCGAGGACGTTGACTATGCCCGTTCCCCCGCTGACCCCCTCGCCCGTCCCCACGCTGCCGCGGTTGCGGCCGCGTGTGCCGTGGGCGGGACGGGGTGCGCTGGGGTCGCGCGCGCGGCGGGCCGTGCCGGCGCTGCTCGCGCTGGCCGCCGTCTGGCTCCTGGCGATGGTCGCGGGCGCCGCGTCCGCGCAGGCCGCGGAAGTGACGTGTCCGAACGCGAACCCGATCGTCAACGAGAACAACTGCATGGGCGAAGGCACCGAAGCCAACCGCCTCTCCAACTACAGCGAATCGATCGGCGGCTTCACGACGCAGACGAGCTACAACCACGGCGAAAACGTGCAGTTGAAGATCGGCACGAGCGCCTCCTCGTTCCCGTCCACCAGCGTCAACGTCTCGGTGTATCGGATGGGCTGGTACGGCGGCAAGGGCGCGCGGCTGATACCCGCGGCGGGGGCCACGAACGTCAAAGTCAACAACAGCCTCACGTGCAACCCGATGAACAAAGAAACGGGGGAACTGAGCTGCTCCAACTGGAACGTCACCTACACGATCCCGGGCTCGGCGTTGCCGGTGTCCGGCATCTACGAGGCGACGTTCACGGATCTCGCCGACGGCGGCATCCAGAACGAGGTGATCTTCACGGTGCGCGAAGAACGCGCCTCGGAAGTGCTGTTCGTGCTGCCGGCGTCCTCCTACGAGGCGTACAACACGTGGGGGTGCAAGTCGCTGTACTTCGACGTGTGCGGTTTGGGCAATACGGTGGCCGGCGACGAACGGGCGGTGAAGGTCTCCTTCGACCGGCCGCTCGCCGAAGGCGAAGAAGAACGCAACAAGTTCTTCGGGCCCGACTACCGCTTGCTGCAGTGGGTGGAGCAGCAGGGGTACGACGTCACCTACACCGACGACGTCCAGCTGGCCACCAACCCCGAATCGCTGCTCGACCACCGGGTCGACGTGATCTCCGGCCACAGCGAGTACTGGTCCTACGCGGCCTTCCACAACATGCTCGCCGCGCGCGAACACGGCGTCAACATCGCTTCCTTCAGCGCCAACACCGCCTACTGGCAGACGCGCTTTGAAAACAACTACCGCACGCTCGTCTGCTACAAGACGGTGCAGGGCTCCAACTCCGGCGGCGTGACCCCCAACGACCCGGCTGCGATCGGGCCCAAAGGGGAATTTCTGCCACAGCTGGCCACCACCACCCGCCGCGACCCCGGCGCCCCCGCCGGCTCGCCGAACGCCCCGCCGGAAGGCCGCGTGGGCGTCAACGAACCGGAGAACGAGCTGTTCGGCTCGCTGTACGTCGGCGACAACGAGGCGCAGGCCTGGGGCCTGACGGTGCCGGCGGGCAACGTCAACGGGGAATACGAGGGCGGGCGCATCTGGCGCAACGCCGGCATCCCCACCAACTCCGCGACGATCATCGACAAAGACCTCGTCGGCTGGGAGTGGGATCAGATCCCCAGCCCCGAAAGCCCGGTGTACGCGCACGCGGCCGAACTCGAGCCCGAAGGCGTCAAGCGGCTGTCGCTGACCAACACCTCGAGCCCTGAAACGACGTTCCTGCAGGACTACGGGCGCGAACGCGCCGCCACGCCGCCGCCCGGGCAGCCCGCCGCGGTGAGCGCCACCGAGTATCGCGCCAAGAGCGGCGCGTACGTGTTCGCCTCGGGCACGATGCAGTGGTCCTACGGCCTGGACGTCGACTCCTCGATCGACCAGGCGACGTACAACGTCCTCGCGGAAATGGGCGTGCAGCCGCTGACGCCCGAAGCGGGGCTGAAACTCGAATCCCCGAACGCGCCCAAGCCGCCGTGGCCGCAGTTCACGGCCACGCCAAAGAAGGCGCTCGTGGGCGAACCGGTCGAATTCAACGCCTCCGCGACGACCGACCCGGACGCGAGCATCACGCACTACTACTGGGACTTTGAAGGCAAGGGCTTCACCGTCGAAACCGGCACGACGCCGAGCGCCACGCACACGTTCGCCGAACCGGGCACCTACGAAGTGGTGCTGAAGGTGATCGACAGCGCCGGCCAGGAAGAAACGACCGCGCGCACCGTGGTCGTCAAAAGCTCGATCACCGCGGCGCTCGCGGCCTCGCCCAACCCGGCGTCGATCGGCCAGCAGGTGACGTTCAGCGCGGCCGGCTCCAGCGACGTGCACGGCCCGATCACCGACTACAGGTGGGACCTGAACGGCAGCGGCAAATTCGAAACCGACAGCGGCTCGACGCCCACCGTCACGACCAGCTTCGCCGCCGCCGGCGAACACACCGTCAGCGTCAGGGAGAGCGACGCCTCCGCCAACACCGCCACCGCGACGCTCACGCAGAGGGTCGTCACGATCGGCGTCAGCAACTACGAGGAAGCGGTCCTCGGTACGCCCAGCCTGCTGCACTTCTACCCGCTCGGCGAAGCGAGCGGCCCGACGATCAAAGACGTCAAGGGCGCCGCCAACGGCACCGTGGACGAAGTCGTCTACGGCTCGCCCGGCGCGGTCAACGGCGACCCTGCGACCTCGCTCGACTTCCCCGGCGCGGGCGACCCCGCCGAGGGCCAGCCGGGCAGCTCCGGTCAAATCCCGCTCAACCTTTCGAGCCAGAGCGCGGTCACCGTGGAGTTCTGGATGAAGTGGGCCGCGTACGGCAACAACGACGCGCTCGCGATGGAGCTCACGCCCAACTACAACACCAACGTGGGCGGCTTCATCGTCGACCCCAACGCGCCCCAGTACGGAGGCACGTTCGGCGTCGGCGTCGGCATGGGCACCACCCGCAACAGCATCTTCCTGGAACGCCCCTCCGCCGGCGTGTGGCACCACTATGTCTTCGTGCTCGACACGACCGCGCCGGCGGCGAGCGAGATCACGCCGTACGTGGACGGCCAGAAGGTGAGCTTCAAACAGGAAGGCGCCGGCACCGGCGGCGGGCCCTTCGCCAACTCCACCCTGTATCTGATGTCGCGTGACGCCTCCACGCTGTTCGGCAGCGGCTACCTGCAGGACCTGGCGATCTACGGCGGCGACCTCAGCGCGGCGACGGTCGAAGAACACCACGACGCCAACGGCACCGACCCCCGTCCGAAGGCCGCCTTCACCGCCTCGCCCAGCCCCGCGCGGCCGGGGCAGACCGTTACCTTCAACGCCAACGAATCAAGCTACGGCAAAGGCTCGATCGTCAAGTACGAATGGGACCTGAAGGGCACGGGCAACTACGAAACGACGACCACCACGCCCACAGTCACGGCGTCCTACGCGAGCGAAGGGACGGTCAAGGTCGGCCTGCGCGTCACCGACTCGAACGGCGGCTGGAGCTACACCACCCGGGAAGTCAAGGTCGGCAACTTCCCGCCGGTCGCGCACGTGGCGGTTGCGCCGAGCGCGCCGCTCACCGGCCAGAAGGTGACGCTGAACGCCTCCGGTTCGACCGACCAGGGCACGATCACCGACTACAGGTGGGATCTCGAAGGCAGGGGCGAATACACGACCGACACCGGCACCACGCCCACGGTCTCGACCTACTTCCACACCGCCGGCATCCACAACGTGGGCCTGCAGCTGACCGACAACGAAGGCCTCGTCTCGAAGACGACGATCCCGATCAAGGTGCTCGAACAGGGCCCGAGCGGCTACACGCCGGCGGTGCTGAACACGCCCGGGCTGCTCCACTACTACAAGCTCGGCGAGTCGGCGGGACCGACGGTCCACGACAGCGTCGGCGCCGCCAACGGCACGGTCAGCGGCGGCACGTTCGGGGTGACGGGCGCGGTCAAGGGCGACCCGAGCACCGCGCTCGGGTTCAACGGCACGAGCGACTCCGGCGCGATCCCGCTGAACCTCTCGAGCACGAGCCAGGTGACGGTGGAGTTCTGGCTGAAGTGGAACGCGTACGCCAACAACGACTCGCTGGCGATGGAGTTCACCCCGAACTTCAACGCCAACAGCGGCGGCTTCCTGGTCGACCCGGACGCGCCGCAGTTCGGCGGCACCTTCGGCGTGGCGCTCGGCCCCAGCGAAAACCGCTACAGCGTCTTCTTCGCGCGCCCCAGCGCCGGCGTGTGGCACCACTACGTGCTCGTGCTCAACGGCGGGGCGCCGGCGGGGAGCGAGATCGCCCCGTACGTCGACGGCGAACCCGTCACCTACCAGATCGGCAGCAACGGCAGCGGCGCGGGCGCGTTCGCCAACTCGACGCTCTACCTGATGTCGCGCGCCGGCAGCGCCCTGTTCGGCGCGGGCGACCTGCAGGACCTTGCCATCTACAACGCGCCCCTGAGCGGAGGCACCGCCTACCAGCACTTCAGCTCCGAAGGCGCTGCCGAACCGCCGCACCCCGCCTTCACGGTCTCGCCCAACCCCGTGCGTGCCGGCGAAGCCGTGACGCTCAACGCGAGCGGCTCGACTGACTCCGACGCGAAAATCGTCGACTACCAGTGGGCGCTGAGCGGCAACGGCAACTACGAAACCGACACGGGCTCCACGCCGACGGTGACGACCAGCTTCGCCACGCCGGGCACCTACGAAGTCACGCTGCGCACCGTCGATTCCAACGGGGCCTCGGAAAGCGTCACGCACAAGATCGAAGTCGGCAACTTCCCGCCGGTGGCGAAGCTGACCGCAAGCTCCAACCCGGCGATCGCCGGCAAAAACGTGACGCTCAGTGCGGCGGAATCGACCGACCAGGGCACGATCACCGACTACAGGTGGGATCTGGAAGGTAAGGGCGAATACACGACCGACACCGGCACGACGCCGACGGTCACCACCTCCTTCGCCGGCGTCGGTGCGCACACGGTCGGCGTCGAAGCGATCGACGACCACGGCCTTTCCACGCGCACGACGCTCACTCTCCCGGTGCTCGAACACGCGCCCACGAGCTACCCCTCGACGGTCGAACACACCCAGGGCGTGAGGGACTTCTACAAGCTCGGCGAGTCCGCCGGGCCGACGATCCACGACAGCGTGGGCTCCGCTAACGGCACGATCCACGGCGGCACGTTCGGCCTGCCGGGGGCCGTCCGCGAAGATGCGGGCACCGCGCTCGGCTTCAACGGCTCCAGCGACTCCGGCGAAGTCCCGCTGAACCTGTCGAGCACCAGCCAGGTGACGGTGGAGTTCTGGCTGAAGTGGAGCTCCTACGCCAACAACGACTCGCTGGCGATGGAGCTCACCCCGAACTTCAACGCCAACAACGGCGGCTTCCTGGTCGACCCGAACGCCTCCCAGTACGGCGGCACGTTCGCGGTGGCGATCGGCCCGAGCGGGGACCGCAACAGCATCTATTTCCAGCGTCCCTCCGCCGGCGTGTGGCACCACTACGCGTTCGTGCTCAACACGGCGGCGCCGGCGGCCGGCGAGATCGTCCCCTACGTCGACGGCCAGCCGGTGAGCTTCAAACAGGAAGGCGCCGAAGCGGGCCAGGGCGCGTTCGCGAACTCGACGTTGTACCTGATGTCGCGCGACGGCAGCGCGCTGTTCGGTGCGGGCAACCTGCAGTACCTGGCGATCTACAACAAGGCGCTGAGCGCGGCGACGGTCTTCCAGCACTACTACTCCTACGGCGGCGAAGAAGCGCCCGACCCGCCGCCGGAAGAAACGCCGCCGCCGCCGCCACCACCGCCGCCGAGCACCCCGGCGCTCGCCTTCAGCGGCCTGTCGGCCAACACCTACTACAACGCCTCCACCGACACGCTCTACTTCCGCCCGGCCAGCGGCGGCGCGTTCACCGTGACCGCCGCCTCCAGCGACCCGGGCGCGAGCGCGTTGGAATACGCGTTCAGCTCGCTGAGCGCCTACGGCTTCACCGGCACGCAGAGCGGGGGGCAGGACGCATACGCGTTCGGCGAATCCGCGACCCAGCCGCCCGTCGCGCCGACCGTCACCGCCACCAACAACGCGGGCGAGAGCTCGTCGAGCGCCAGCTACAGCCTCGTTGCCGACACGACCGCGCCGACGGGCGGCGCGCTCACCGTGAACGGCGTAGCGGCCGGCGCCGCGGGCAGCTCCAGCTACAACACCACCGGCAGCCTCACGATCGGCGCGCGCACCGACTACGGCGAGACGCAGTCCGCGACACAGTCGGGCCTCGCCTCCTCGGTGCTGACGCGGGCCACCGGCACGCTCGCGGCAGGGAGCTGCAGCAAATACGGCACACCGGAAACGCTCGCGGGCACCCCCGCCCAGAGCGGGCTGGCCGAAGGGTGCTACCTGTACACGCTCACCGGCGCCGACAACGTCGGCAACGCCGCGAGCGTCTCGACCACGGTGAAGGTGGACAAGACCCCGCCGGCCGCGACTGTCGCCGTGCCCGCCGACGCCAACGGCGCGGTGGCCGTGACGTTCGGCGCGAGCGACGCCGGCTCGGGCGTGAACGCGGCCAGCGGCCAGTTGAAGCGCGCCGTCGCCACCTACACGCCCGCGAGCAACACCTGCGGCGCGTTCGGGGCGTTCGCCAACATCGGCGCGGCCGGCCCCAGCTCCCCGTACACCGACAGCACGGTCGCCACCGGCCACTGCTACGAGTACGAGTACGCCGTGGCCGACGTCGCCGGCAACAGCGCGACCTCGGCGCCGAGCACCGTCAGGGTGAACACCGCCAAACCGACGCTGGCGACGATCGCCGACACGACGCCGGGCAGCATCGCCGGCCTGCCGCAGGTGGGCGACGCGATCACGCTCGTGTTCAGCGATCCGATCGCTGCGTCGAGCGTGCCGAGCAGCGTCACCCTCACCTACACCATACGCTCGTCGTTCGGGCCGACCGAAGTCGCGCTCAGCGGCCTCGGCAACGGCAACTGGACCGCAGGCGACACGGGCTTCGCGGGGCACTACACCAAGAGCGGCGGCACCGCGCCGGTCGTGACCGCGAGCACCACGGTCACCGGCGTGTCGGTGAAGCTCACCGTCACCAAGGTGACCGATCCCAGCCACAACCTCACGGCAGGCGGCCCCGGCCAGGTGAAGGGCACGCTCAACGCCGCGCTCAAGGACGTGTTCGGCAACACCGCGAGCACCGGCGCGTTCGCCACCGGGAGCGTCAAGCTCTTCTAGACCACGCGGGCTGGGCACCGCTGCCACCATGCGATGGCGGTGCGGGGCCGCCCGCGGCGGGCTGGGCGCCGGCGGCAGGAGTGCGGGCGGGGCCCGGCCGCCGCGGGCTGCCGGCGCGAGAGAAAGGCGCGCGCCGGCGCGTTTTTCGGGTATGAGCACGCAGACGCTGACGCTCGGCCCCCAGACGCCCGCGCCCCCACGCGCCGCTGAGCACCCGGCCGCGACGGGCGTCGTGGAGCAGCCCGCGGCCACGGCCGGCAACGCGCGCGCCGGCATGGCGATGTCGGCCGCGACCTTCACGATGGCTGCCGCCTCGGCGATCCAGGCGGTGCTGTACCTGGGGCGCTTCGGCACCAACGCGCGCACCGACGGCTTCTTCGTCGCGTTCGCGCTGTACTCGACGTTCGGCGTCTTCAGCCAGAGCCTGCGGCTGACGTCGGTGCCGCTGCTGGTGGAGCCCGGCGCGCGCATGAGCGTGCGCCGCTTCGTTGCGACGCTCGGCCTCGTCGCGCTGCCTGTGGTGCTCCTCACCGTCCCGCTCGCCGGCGAGCTCGCGCGGTTGATCGCCCCCGGGCTGAGCGCTCACGGCCGCGCGATCACCGCGGCGGCGCTGCCGGTGCTGGGCTGCGCGATGGTGCTGCAGCTGTGGGCCGCGGGCGGCGCCACGGTGCTCGCGATCCGCGACCGCTTCACGACGATCGCCGGCGCCTACATGTGCGGCGCGCTCGCCGGGCTGGTCGCGTTCGTGGCGCTCATGAGCCACACGGGCGTGCAGACGCTCGGGTGGTCGATGCTGAGCATGTCGATCGTGACGAGCGCTTGGATGCTCCTCGGCGTGCGGCGCTCAGGGGGACTCGGTCGTGCGCGTGCGCAGGGGTCGCGCACCGCCGAGCCCAGCGCCGCCGGACCCGGAGCGCGCGCCGCCGGGGGGCGCGGCGCGCGCACCGCGGTGGCGGTGGTGGCGCGCGACTGCGCCGTGGTGATGGGGCGCACCGCGATCTACCTGGCCTTCAACGTGCTGTTCGTGATCACGCTCGCGTTCGCAAGCCGCTCGGTGGCCGGCGGCACGACCGTGCTCTCCTACGCCTACCTGTTCGCCAGCTACCTCGTGGCGGGCACGGGGATGGCGCTCGGGATGTCGAGCATCCCCGACATGACGCGCGCGGCGCGCCACAGCCGCCGCTCGCTGGTCGCGGACACCGTGCCGCGCGGCTTCCGCTACGCGATGCTGATCGCGGCCCCCGCGCTCGCGGCGCTGATCGCGGCCGGCGCGGCGCTCGTGCACGGCGTGCTCCCGCACAGCCTCTCGGCGCCCGAGGCGCACACCCTGCGGCTCTTCGCCGCGCTGCTCGTGCCGTGGACGGTCGCCGCGCTGCTCGTGAACTTCCTGCTGCCCGTGCTGCTGGCACTCGGCCGCGCACGCCTGCTGGGCGCAGTGGCGCTGCCGCTGGTGCTCGTGCAGCTGGCGGTGACGGCGCTCGGCAGCGCGTTGGGCGGCGTCAACGGCGCGGTCGGCGTCTTCTGGGTCGCGCCCAGCTGCCTGGCGGCCGTGCTGCTGGTGGCCGCCGCCGGGCGCGCCGGCGCGAGCGCCACGGCGCACGAGCTCGCGCGCGACGCGCTGCGCTTCGTGGGCATCGCGGCCCTCGCCTTCGGCGGGGGGTGGGCGCTCGGCGCCGCGTTGCCGGCAGCACCGCTCGCGCAGGCCGCCGTGGCCGGCGTGGTCGGCTGCGCCGCCTACCTGGCTGGTCTGTGGATCCTCGCGCGCCCGCAGCTGCAGGTGCTGCTCGGCGTACTCGTCACGCGACCCGCGCCGGCGTGAACGTCTCGCTGCTACGCCTACACGCCCCGACCCGTCCCGGTGGCGGCTCACGATCCTCCGGCGCCGCGCCCACCCCACCCGGGTCGGGGACGGCCGGCTCCGAGCGGCGCAGGTCCGGGGGCGGCACAGCCACTGCGCCCCGTGCCCGCCCGCGAGGGTGGGCGACCGGGCCGGGCGAGCGCCCGGTGGTGGCCGCGCTGGGGCTCTGCTTCGCGGCGCTCACGGCGCTCACGTGGCGCAAGTGGGGGGTGCCGGAGATCGACGCGGGCGCCGAGCTCACGACCGCCGACCTCGTCAAGCACGGCGCCGTGCTCTACCAGGACGTGCGCTACTACTACGGCCCGCTCGGGCTGTACGCGCTGGCGCTGAGCTTCAAGGTGTTCGGCACCAGCTTCACCACCGCGTACGCGTTCGGCCTCGCGCAGGCAGCGGCGATCTGCGCCCTCTTCTACGCGCTCGCGCGCCAGTGGCTCGCGCCGCTGGCCGCCGGGCTGGCGAGCGCCGTGGTGATGGCGATCGGCTTCTCGGGCACCGCGTTCAACT
Organism: uncultured Solirubrobacterales bacterium; assembly: GCA_963821775.1. Taxonomy (GTDB): domain Bacteria; phylum Actinomycetota; class Thermoleophilia; order Solirubrobacterales; family Solirubrobacteraceae; genus Palsa-744. The sequence goes on from CAWGFB010000004.1 coordinate 1,314,282, forward strand.
TCGTGCTGCCGCACACCAACTCCGGCACGATCGGGCTGCTGTGCCTGTTGGCGATGCTGCTCGCGCTCGCCCGCGAGCGGCTGACGCTCGCCGGGACGGCCGCGGGCCTCGTGTGCCTCACGCGCCCGGAATTCGCGGCCGTGGCGCTGGCGGCGCTGGCGGCGTTCGCGATCGCTTGCTGGCGTTTCGACGGCCGGGCCGCGGCGCTGGCCGCCGCTTGGCGGATGGCGCTCCCCGCGCTCGCGATCCCGGCGCTCGTGTACGGCTGGTTTGCGCTGCGCGTGGGGCTGCACGACCTGGTCGGCGAAAACCTGTGGCCGACGAAGTTCGTGAAGGTGGGCGCCAAAACCGAGCAGAGCTGGATGCCCCTCACCGCGGCCAGCGTCGTGGGCCTGGCGGCGCGCGCGGCGATCTACCTCGGCCTGCTGGCGGCGCTGGTGGCGACAGTCGAGTCCTGGCGGCGGCGGCGGCGCGGCGCGGCGCGCCTGCTCGCCTGCTGGCCGCTCGCGGTGGCGCTCGCAGTGTGCGCGTTGCTGGACGGCGCGCTGCGCGCGAGCGGGCTGCTGGCCGGGCAGCGCGAGGCGATCGAAGAAGAGTCGCGCCACCTGATGCTCGGCATGAGCTGGCTGCCGGCGCTCGCGCTCGCGCTGGCGGCGGTGGCGGCGGTGCGCCTCTGGCGCCGCGGGAGCTCGCCGTTGGAGCGCTTGGGCGACACGACCCTTGGGCAGTCCGGCGAGGGCGGGCGCCACAGCAACGCATCGCTCACCGTCCCCCAGGATTCGGTCCCCGGGGGCGGCGGCGAGGAGATGCCCGGCCCGGGCTGGCCAGCCGACCTCGCGCTGATCGTGGTGGCCGCCGGCTTGGGACTTCGGGCCTACAACGCCTTCACCACCTACGGCTCTTACGCCCCCTACTTCGCCGCCCCGCTGGTGCTGCTGCTCGGCATCCTCCACGCTCGCGTCGCCGAACGGCGCCCGCAGGCGCGTGTGGCCACGCTGGGCGTGCTCGGGCTGGTGGCGGTCGGCATGGCCGCGTATGCACTCGGCGGCCAGTACTCCCACTACACCACCCCCGTGCACACCCCGCGCGGCACGTTCGTAACAACCGCCGCGGCGGCACTGGCGCTGCAGGCGGCGGTGCAGCAGATCGACGCGCTCTCGCGCCCCGGCCAGCCCGTGCTGGCGGCGCCGGTGGACGGCGGCCTCTACTTCATGGCCGACCGTCGCCCGGCGTTGCGCGAGCTCTCGCTGCTGCCGGGTCTGATCGCCTCGCCCGCCGAAGAACGGGCCGCGATCGCGCGCGTGCGCGGCGAGCACGTCGCGCTGGCGGTCGTCGGCGCCCGCGAATTCGCCAGCTGGGGCACCCCCACGTTCGGCGTGAGCTACGACCCGCTGCTCGGCGCCTACCTGCGCGGCACGGCCGCGCACACCGCCACACTCGGCACGCTCGCCGACCCGGTGGGTGGCACCAACCCCTCGCGGGGCTTCACGGTCTACCGCCTGGCGGGGTAGGGGGCGCGACTCACCCGGTGTACTGCGCGGCCCCCGCGTCGGGCGGATTGGGCCGGGTGTTGCCGTTGATGTCGGTGGCGGGGTAGTTGGCGGGGTCGCCGTGTTTGATCGCGGCGGAGCCTTCGGTCAGTTCGAGATCGAGCGTCGCTTCGTCGACGAACCCGGCCGCGGCGAGCTGGTCGTGCGTGCCGTATTTTTTGGCGCCGCTGCCGTACGACAAGTTGTATTCGGCTTCGGCGCCGCTGGGTAGGCTCTGGTCGACTTCGGTGGCTTCGTTCCAGAAGAGCAGCGTGGGGGCGATGTTGCCGTCGAACTTGACGTTGGTGAAGGTGGCGCGGGGGTCGGCGCAGATCGTCTGGGTGGCGGAGTTGTTGCGGATGTCGATGTTTTCGTAGTGCTCGGAGTTGCCTTCGTTGTGGTGAGGCAGGAAGATCGCGAAGTACCCTTCGATCGTCTTTTCCAGGTCGTTGTTCTGGATCGTGACGTTTTTAGGGGTGCCGGCCTCGCCGTTGGGGAGCGCCTGCAGGAAGATGTCGAATACCGAGCACTTCTTGAAGGTGTTGTCCTGGATCGTGAGTTCGTTGCCGCCCCAGATCTGCAGGCAGTCGACGTGGGCTTCCCCGACTTTGGTGTATTCGTGGATGAGGACGCCTTCGATCGTGATTTTGGTGGGGACGGCGGTCGTTTCGGGGCCGTTGGTGGCGATCAGGTTGTTTTCGTTGTCGCTGCCGTCGGCGACGGGGCCAGCGGTGCCGCCGATGATCGAGATATCCTTCGGGGCCTTGGTGCCGTTGGAGACGATCTCGAAGTTGTGCAGCGCATTGTTGCGGGTGGTGTCGCCTTCGGCGTTTTCGCCGAAGTAGAGTTCCCGTTCGAACTTGAAGCCCTTCAGTTCGACGCCATGCGCCTGCACGGTGAGCATTTTCGAGAACTTTACCGTGGCTCCCGACTCGGGTTCGAAGACGACCTGTGGGGAGCTCGCTTTGCCGCTGGTGAGCGGCAGGGAGGTGTCGGTGTAGGTGCCGGCGGCGAGCAGCACCTTTGCGCCGGCTTTGGCGAGCGTGTAGGCGTGCGCGAGCGTCTTGCAGGGCGCGCTCTGCGTGCAGGCGGCGGAGTCAGAGCCGCTCGGGGAGAGGTAGAGCGTCCCCGCTGAGCCTTTTTCTTCTTCTTTCTTTTCTTCTTTTTTGCCTTCTTCTTTCGCTTCTTCCGGCCAGTTGGCGTACTTGCCGGTGAGCGTGTAGTTCATGGAGGAGTTGTTGCTCGCATTCACGTACGGCAGCGCGCCTTCATTGAGATTGACGTCACTGGATGTGCATTTGTCGTTCTGCCAGATGTTCTTGCTCCATTCGATCCCGCTCAGCCCCCCGCAGTCGTAGCCGTTGTAGGGCTGGATCCCGACGTTGTCCACCACGTGGACGTTGGTGAAGTGCCCGATTTCTCCGGCGTCGTTCATGTTGAGCACGTCGTTGAGGTGGTTGCCTTCGAGCGTGACGTTGGCGGAGAGCTCGTTGCCGATGGCGATGCCGTTGCCGGCCCCGTTCTTGCCGACGGCTGCGGCGAGCCAGTTGCCGGAGAGCGTGATGTTGGTGGGGTTGCCGCCGGAGTTGGCCTGCATGAAGATGTCGTAGACGGAGTTGCCGTACAACTTCGAGTTGCTGACGGTGACGTGGTTGCCGGCGAAGATCGCCAGCCCCTCGATGTGGCATTCGACGAGGTTGTCGGACTGGACGTCGTGGATCGTGGTGCCGGTGATCAGGATGTATTCGGGCGCCTGGCTTGAGATCGGCTGGCGGATCGCGTTGTTGTCGCCTTCATACGGGCTGGCGCAGGCGTTCGCCGGACCCCACGAGCCCCCTTCGACGGTTACGTGGGTGGCGGAGGCGATTTCGAAGTTGCGCCCGACGAGGTTCTTCAGCGTCACGTCGGTCGGGTTGGGCACCCCGTTGATCTGCTCGTAGTTGCCGATCGTCACGTCCTGGATCGTGAGGTTCTCGAGCGTGAGGTGGGAGGCGTAGATGGTGATTTGCCCCGTGACTTTGACGCTCGCCCCGGAGGCCGGTTCGAACACCACGTGCGCGCTCGACGTTTTGGAGCCGTCGGCTTCGATTGTCGGCGCCGCGTAGGTGCCCGCCAGCATCCGCACGGCCTCGCCCGCCTTCGCCACGGCGTAGGCGTGGCTCATCGTCTTGCAGGGCTTCGCTTCGGTACAGGCGTTGGCGTCGCTGCCCGACGGCGAGATGAACAGTTCTTCCCCGCTCGGTTCTTCTTCGGGTTTTTCGACTTCGGCGGTTGCGTTCGAGGTCGCGGGGGTGGAGCCGCCTTCGTTGGTGGCGGTGACGACGGCGCGCAGTGTGTGGCCGACGTCGGACGCGGTGAGCCTGTGCGTGTTGCTGGTCGCGCCGGAGATATCCGTGCAGGCGCCGCCCGAACTGCTGCAGTCCTGCCACTGGTATTCGTAGCCGGTGGGGCTGTTTTCCCACGTGCCTTTGCTGGCCGTGAGCGTGTCGCCTTCGGTGGTGGTGCCGCTGATCGTGGGCAGCGTCTTGTTCTTGGGCTGGGGCGGTGGCGGGGGCGGTTCTTCCTTGGCCTGTTCCACCGTCGCGGTGGCGTTGGAGGTGGCAGGGGTCGAGCCGCCTTCGTTGGTGGCGGTGACGACGACGCGCAGCGTGTGGCCGACGTCGCCTGCCGTGAGCTTGTGTGCGTTGGTGGTTGCCCCCGCGATGTTCGCGCAGCTGCCGCCTGAGGCGTTGCAGTCCTGCCACTGGTATTTGTAGCCGGTGGGGCTGTTTTTCCAGGCGCCTTCGGTGGTGGTGAGCGTGTCGCCTTCGGTGGTGGTGCCGCTGATGGCGGGCAGGGTCTTGCTCACCGGCGCGGGCGGCGGCGGGGGCGGTTCTTCCTTGGGCTTTTCTTCTTCCTTGTGTTCTTCTTTCGGTTCTTCTTTGGGCTGTTCTTTTTCGTGTCTTTCTTTCTTTGGTTCTTCTTTGTGTTCTTCTCCCCGGCCCCCTGCCCCAGGTGCTTCTTCCGGCGAGCCGACCGGCGCAGCGCTCACCGGCGAGCTCGGGGCCAGCGGCGAGCTCGGGCTCGGGGGGAAGGCGATCGCGGGCGACGGATCGACCCCGCCGGGCGCCTTCCGCTTGCGAACGTGGCTCCCGCAGCAGCACGACAGCTGTCGCCGCCGGCCCCCGAACGCCGCATGCCTCGCGGAATGGCGGCGGCGCTCCCGTCGGCAGACGGTGGCCTGCGACCGATGTGCCCGCCGGCTCGCGGCGGCGGTCGGGGTGCGCCCGCCAGGCCCTCCGGGAGCCGAAGCGCGCGCTCCGGGCGCGAACGCCGCGAGCGCCGCCAGCAGGGCAAGCGCCGGCAGCAGACCCCGCGTCAGGGGCCTGCTGGCGTTGGTGGACCTCCCTGTCGCGGACGTTGATGCGTTCACGACCACCTCGATCTACGATACATAATCCGGCGGCAGGCCGGCTCCAGCCCGCTCAAAGAACGCGCGGCCGGCGCCCATCTACCCGTCGATTCGCCGAGTTTTGTCATGGATCGGCTGGTTGGACCCTCGACGTGAGCGCTGCCAGGCGGCCTGCACGGCTCAGCCCGTGTACTGGGCGGCGCCGGCGTCGGGCGGATCGGGTCGAGGGTTGCCTTCGATGTCGGTGGCGGGGTAGTTGGCGGGGTCGCCGCGCTTGATCGCGGCGGCGCCGGCGGTGAGGTGGAGGTTGAGCGTCGCTTCGTCGGCGAACCCCGCCGGGGCGAGCTGATCGTGAGCGCCGAACTTCGTGGCGCCAGGGCCGTACCAGACGTTGTAGTCGGTTTCGACGCCCGCGGGCTCGGCCTGGTCCACTTCGGTGGCTTCGTTCCAGAAGAGGAGCGAGGGCGCGATGTTGCCGTCGAGCTTGACGTTGGTGTAGGTGGCGCGGGGGTCGGCGCAGATCGTCTGGGTGGCGGAGTTGTTGCGGATGTCGACGTTTTCGTAGTGCTCGGAGTTGCCTTCGTTGTGGTGAGGCAGGAAGATCGAGAAGTACCCTTCGATCGTCTTTTCCAGGAAGTTGTTCTGGATCGTGACGTTCTTCGGGGTGCCGGCCTTGCCGTTGGGCAGGGCCTGCAGGAAGATGTCGAAGACGGAGCAGCGCTTGAAGGTGTTGTCCTGGATCGTGAGTTCGTTGCCGCCCCAGATCTGCAGGCAGTCGGCGTGGGCTTCCCCGACTTTGGTGTATTCGTGGATGAGGACGCCTTCGATCGTGATTTTGGTGGGGACGGCGGTCGTTTCGGGGCCGTTGGTGGCGATCAGGTTGTTTTCGTTGTCGCTGCCGTCGGCGACGGGGCCGGCGGTGCCGCCGATGATCGCGATGTTCTTGGGTGCGTGCGTGCCGCTGGAGACGATCTCGAAGTTGTGCAGCGCGTTGCCGCGGGCGGTGTCGCCTTCGGCGTTTTCGCCGAAGTAGAGTTCCCGTTCGAGCTTGAAGCCCTTCAGTTCGACGCCGTGCGCCTGCACGGTGAGCATCTTCGAGAACTTCACGCTCGCCCCGGCAACGGGTTCGAAGACGACCTGCGGGGAAGCTCGCTTTGCCGCTGGTGAGCGGCAGGGAAGTGTCGGTGTAGGTGCCGGCGGCGAGCAGCACCTTTGCGCCGGCTTTGGCGAGCGTGTAGGCGTGCGCGAGCGTCTTGCAGGGCGCGCTCTGCGTACAGGCGGCGGAGTCCGAGCCGCTCGGGGAAAGGTAGAGCGTCCCCGCTGAGCCCGGTTCTTCTTTCTTGGGTTCTTCTTGGGGGGCTTCTTCTTTTTTCGGTTCTTCTTTGGTCGCTCCTTCCGGCCAGCCGGCGTACGTGCCGGTCAGCGTGTAGTTCATGGCCGAGCCGTTGCTCGCGTTGAGGTACGGCAGCGCGGCCCCGCCGAGGTTGACGTCGCTGGTGGAGCATTTGTCGTTCTGCCAGAGGTTCTTGCTCCATTCGATCCCGCTCAGGCCACCGCAGTTGTAGCCGCTGTAGGGCTGGATCCCTACGTTGCCGACCACGTGCACGTTGCTGAAGTGCCCGATGTCTTCGGCGTCGTTCATGTTGAGCACGTCGTTGAAGTGGTTGTCTTCGAGCGTGACGTTCGCGGCGAACTCGTTGCCGACCGCGATGCCGTTGCTCGAGCCGACCGGCCGGCCGTTGGCGCCGGAGGTGTCAACCGCCTCGGCGAACCAGTCGTGGGCGAGTGTGATGTTGCCGGGGCTGCCGCCGGAGTTGGCCTGCATGAAGACGTCGTAGACGGAGTTGCCGTAGAACTTCGAGTTGCTGACGGTGACGTGGTTGCCGGCGAAGATCGCCAGCCCCTCGATGTGGCAGCCCACGAGGCTGTAGGACTGCACTTCGTGGATGATCGTGTCGTTGATCGCGATGTCTTCGGGGGCTTGGCTTGCGATCGGCTGGCGGATGCTGTTGTTGCCGCCGCCGTACGGCCCGCCGCAGGCGCTGGCGGGACCCCACGAGCCCCCTTCGACGGTGACGTGGGTGGCGGAGTCGATCTCGAAGTTGCGCCCGGTGAGATCGAGCAGCGTCACGTCGGACGGGTTGGGTCGGCCGGGCGTCTGGTCGTAGTTGCCGATCGTGACGTCCTGCACGGCGATGCCCTCGATCGTGAGGTGCGAGGCGAACACGAAGATCGTGCCGGTGACCTTGACGCTCGCCCCGGCCGCGGGCATGAAGACCACGTGCGAGCTCGACGTCTTGGGGGACTGGCCGTTCAACGTCTGCCCGGGGTAGGAGCCGGCCAGCATCTGCACCGTTTCGCCCGGCGCGGCCCTTTCGTAGGCGTGGCCCATCGTCAGGCAGGGCTTGGCTTCGGTGCAGGGGTTGGAGTCGCTGCCGGTGGGGGAGATGAACAACCCTCCTTCGGCCGGCGGCGGCGGTTCGACCGGGGGCGGCGGGGGCGGTTCGACCGGGGGCGGTGGGGGCGGTTCGACCGGGGGCGGTTCGGTGGTGGGAGGTTCGGTGGCGGGCGGTTCGGTGGGCGGCGGCGGTTCCAGTGGGGGTTTGGGTTCTTCCACCGGGAAGCTCGGCGCCCCGGCGGTGATGTAGGCCGAGGCCGGGCAGTCGTGGTAGACGGCGCCCGGGCGCCAGGAGACGGGCAGCGCCTTGAGGCCGACCTGGGCGCTGGTCTGGCTGGGGCAGGGGCCCTGCCCACGGTCGCGGTAGTGGAGCGTCCCGCCCGTGCCGAGGATCGCCAGCCAGTAGGTCGTGCCGGAGGTGAGCTGCGTGGCGCCGAGTGGCACGGTGTCCCACGTCTGCGCCGCCGGTGAGGCGAGCGCGCCTGTGGCCAGCAGCGTCCCCGGGTGGCCGCTCGCGTTGGTATAGAGACCGACGTGCAGTTCGCCGGCGCCGCGGGCGCTCACGTAGACGTGCGCTGCGCCCGTCGTGCCTGAGGCGCGCGCCGCCAGCGAGAACGCTTCCGCTTCGCCCGCTTCCAGGTAGTCGCGCTGAGTTTCCACCGCTTCATCGCCGATCAACGTCGCGGCCGCGGTGGTGCTCGCCGCGTCGGCGGTTGCGACGGCCGCGCTCGCCCCGTCGGCGGTTGCGACGGCTGCGCTCGCCCCGTCGGCGGTTGCGACGGCCGCGCTCGCACCGCCGCTCGTCGAGGACGCCTGTGCGGTGCGGTGGGAGGCGTGGCGCCCATGCCGGCGGCCGCTCGCGTGGCGGCCTGCATGTTTCATCCCACCGCGCAAGTGGGAGGCGCCCAGCGCCGAGGAGGTGGCGAAGGCGAACAGCAGGACGGTCGCTGCGAAGAGACGGCGAAACGGCAGAGGCATGAGCATCGAGACCCTCCTGGCGGGCGTAGGGGTGCGCCGATGGCTCGACCGGGCCACATGCCCACCTTTACCCCCCGTGGACGTCCTGGACACTTGAGCCACGGGTTCTGCGTAATTCAGTAGATCCGGATGACGAAGGTGTCCGACCGGCAGGACGACGCCTCCGTCGGCTGCGCGGAACGACGGTCCGCACGCGCGCCGATCCAGGGAGGCTCGCCGATTCCTCTATTTTGGTCTTGTGACCACACGGAGCGACGCCCTGCGCGTGGTGATCGCCGACGACCATCGCATCTTCCGCGACGGCCTGCGCGGCGCGCTGGAGGAGGCTGGGATCGAAGTCGTCGGCGAGGCTTCGGAGGGCGCCGAGGCGGTGGCGCTCACGCGCGAGCTCGCCCCGGACGTGGTCGTGCTCGACCTGCAGATGCCCGGGGTCTCGGGCCTGGAGGCGCTGCGGCTGCTGGCCCACAGCCCGCACGCCGTCCAGGCGGTCGTGCTGACCGTCTCGGCCGAGGACGGGGACGTGATCGAGGCGCTCGCCTCGGGGGCGTCCGGGTACCTGCTGAAGGACATGCGCGTGGACCGCCTCGCCGAGGGCATTCGACAGGCCGCGGAGGGGCACATGGTGCTCTCCGGCGGGGTGACGGAGGCACTGCTGGAGCGCGTGCGCGCCAACGACGCGATGGACGCCGAGCGCGAACAGGCCGCCGCGGACGCCATCGACCGCCCCCCGCTCACCGCGCGCGAGGAGGACGTCCTGCGCCTGATCGCACAGGGAGCCGACAACGTGGCGATCGGTCAGGCGCTGTCGATCAGCCCCCACACCGTCAAGCAGTACGTGACCAACATCTTCGAGAAGCTGGGGGTACGTAGCCGCGTGCAGGCCGCCGTCTACGCGGTGCGCGCGGGCCTCGTCTGAGCGACCTCCACCAGGGCGGCCTCAGAGGCCGCCCTACGCGATCGCCCGCAGCGCCTCGTCCCGCCCGTCGGCCCCCAGCTTGGCGACCCCGCCGGAGATGTGGCGGCGGACGGTGACGGGGGAGAGCGAGAGGCGCTCGGCGATCTCCAAGGTGGAGAGCCCGCGGCGCAGCATCCGCAGGATCTCCGACTCGCGCCCGGTGAGCTCGACCTCGCCCGCCCGCACCGGGGCGGCGTCGGGCGCCGGCAGCGTGCGCATCTGGTGGAGCATCCGCCCGACGAACGTGCGGGGCAGCGCAGCCTCGCCGTTGAGCACCCCGCGTAGCGCGGCGGAGAGGCGGTCGGGGGCCATGTCCTTGGGCAGGTAGCCGCGCGCACCGGCGCGCAGGGCGCAGAGCAGGTCCTCGGCGGACCCCGACACGGTGAGCATCACGACGGCCGTGGCCGGGGCTTGGTACGCCAGGCGAGCGGCGGCCTCGAGCCCGCCGCCCGGCATGCGGATGTCGAGCAGGCACACGTCGGGCCGCTCGCGCAGCACCGCCTGGACCGCGCTCTCGCTGTCGCCGGCCTCGGCGAGCACCCGCCAGCCGGAGCGCATCAGCGCCATCCGCACGCCCAGGCGGATCGGCGGGTGGTCGTCGGCGATGACGACGGTGGGCGCGCCGCTCACGACGCGACCGCCCCGGCCGTCGGGGACGCGAGGTGCGCCGCGCGGGTGCTCCGCGGCGCCGTCACGGGAGCTCGGCCTCCACGGTCGTGCCCCCGCCGCTGGCGGATCCGACGCGCACGACGCCGCCGAGCGAGCGCGCGCTCTGGTGCATGCTGTGCAGCCCGAAGCCCTCCTCGGCGGGCGCTTCGTCGAAGCCGCGGCCGTCGTCGCGCACCGTCAGCCGCCAGTGGCCCGCGTGCTCGAGCACCACCTCGACCGTGCTGGCGCGGGCGTGCTTGACGGCGTTGGTGACGGCCTCGCGGGCGATGTGCACGAGCGCGTCGCGCGTCGGCTCGTCGACGTCGGCGGGGGGGGCGGGCAGGGAGGCGTGGAAGGCCAGCTGCGTGTGGCGCGCGGCGGCACGCACGCTCGCCTCGACGGCCTGGTCGATCGGCCGCGTGTCGCGCGTGGCGAGCTCGCTGAGCACCTGGCGGGCGCCCGCCAGCGCGCGCTCGCCGGCGCTCACGATCGCCTCGGCCTGCGCGGCGTCCCCGGGCTCCTCGGCGAGCCCGCGCGCGGTGGCCAGCGCGAGCGAGAGGTCCTGCATGATCAGGTCGTGGACGCCCGCCGCGATCCGTCGCCGTTCGTGCGCGAGCGCGCGGGCAGTGGCCCGCCGCGCGCCGAAGGGCCGCGCGCGCCGAGCGCGCGCGAGCAGCGTTGCCGTGGCCACCGTCGAGGCGCCGCGCGCCGCCGATCCGAGCGTCGCCGGCCCGGCGTGGCGTGTGCCCCGGCGCTTGGTTGCGATGATCATCCCTGTTCCTCGCTCTCCCGATGGCCCCCGTCCCGGGGGCGGGTCGTGAGGTTCGCGGCGTCGGAGGGCATGCGCGCAAGTAAACCCGTGCGCATGCTCCACCTGGCTACCGTCTGAACCTCGGCTGTCCTTGCTCAGTACTCCCGTCCTTGTTGCCGCAGGGCAAGTGTAGAGGATTTGTTACCAATTTGCGAGCAAACTTGCGCTGCAGATTCTCCTCTGCGGGATCTCCGCAACGCGCGCCAAAGCTGCGCAACACTCCACCTGGCGGTCCGAAATGTTTCTGTTCTCGGTTGGCTGGCGCGGTCGGGTTGGACGGAACGTCGCAGAGGATGCGGCAGGTTCCTCGATATGGACAGGCCGTCCCTTGGCGGCCCCAACCCGCCGTCCCTGCGAACGACTCGGCCCACCGACGTAGGCGTCTGTCGCCCACACGACAGAGGCGTCGTCGCCCACACGACAGAGGCGTCGTCGCCCACACGACAGACTGACCGTCCGGCTCAGCCGTCGGGGAAGGGCGCGAGCGGGACGCCGTGGTCGTGCTCGCGCATGCCCAGCTCGTAGGCGCCGCCGTGCGCGGTGCGCAGCGTGCGCGCTGCGGCGCCCGGGCCGGCGCACGCGAGCGCGAGCGCGGCGATCGAGCAGTTGATGACGTCGTGTCGCCCCCGTCGGGGTCGGCGTAGCGCCACCCGGCGCGCGCCGCGGCCGGCGACTGCACGTGCGCCTCGACCGTGAGCCCGCCGGCTCCCGGCAGCGCGAGCGGGCAGCCGCGCGGGGTCTCGGCGACGAGCAGCCCCCGCGCGGCCAGGCCCCCGAGCCGATGCGCGTCGCCCGTCGAGGCAGAGCGCGCCGTTGGCCACCCACGGCGTCAGTGCGCCCGCCGACGCGCACCCGCCCGAGCGCCACGTCCAGCCACGCCTCGGGCTGCTCCGCGAAGCCGACGCCGTGCAGCCAGATCCACCGCTCGGCGTGCTCGGTACCCCAGTTGTGGCCGACCATCCCGCGCCAGCCGTCGAGGGCGAGCGTCGCGCTCGGCCGAGCTCGAGCGTCGCCGTCGAAGCGCGCGGCGGGCGCGGGGCTCGTCAGCTTCGTGCGCGGCAGCGGCGCGCGGTACAGCGCAGTCGCGCGGCAGGTGGCGCAGCTCCGGCTCGGCGGCGTCGAAGCTGCAGCGACCACCGCGCCGCGCCGCAGGCGCCCCGCGCCGCGGCCGGGCCCCAGCCGCGGACTCGCCGATAGCGATCCACCCGCCCGGAGGGCACCGCGAGCGCGTCCGTGAGCTTGTGCATGTACGGGCGCGCCGCGGGCGGCGTCGAACACGGTGCACCACACCGAGCCGCGCGGGCGGCGCCCGGGCGGCTTGTGGACCGTGTAGCGGATCCACGCCCCCGAGCGGCCGCTCGGGCGCGACGGCGCGCAGGTAGAAGGACTCGTACATCCCCGCGCGGAGCGCGGCGTCGCGGGAAGACCGCGCGTCGATCGTCGCGATGACCTGCGCGCGGTGCGAAGTATCCCCGGTGTGCAGCGCACCCCGCTTGTCGAGCTGCCCGCGGCGCTCGCCCACTTCGACGCGCCGCCCGCCGGCCGGGCAGGGTCCGCCCGCTACCTGCTGGGGATCGACGGCGGCGCGACCAAGACGCTGGCCGCCGTGCTCGACCTGAGACCGCAAGGTCCACCTCGGCCACGGGGGTCCGAGCAACCAGGACGCGGACGGCGTGCTCTCGGCGGCCGTCGCGCCTCTTCGGTGCAGCCGACGCGGCGCTCGCGGGCGCCGGGATCGGCGACGAGCAGCTGGACGCGGCGGTGCTCGCCGTGGCGGGCACGGACACCGGCGCCGTCGCGGCGCACGTGCACCAGGCGCGCCCGCAGGAGTGGATCGTCGTCAACGACGTGGTGGGGGCGTGGGCGACCGCGACCGGCGCGCGCCCGGGCGTGGGCGCGATCGCCGGCACGGGCTCGAACGTGTTCGGCGTGGGCAGCGCGGGCGGCCACACGCACGCCTGGCGTGCGGGCGGCTGGGGCCACGTGCTCGGCGACGAGGGCTCGGCGTACTGGCTGGCGGTGCAGGCGGTCAGGGCCGCGCTGCGCGACCGCGAGCGCTCGGGTCCCGCGACGGCGCTGAGCGAGGCGGCGCTCGAGTTCTTCGGGGCCGCCACCCTGGAGGAGCTGGCACCGCGGTTCTACGACGCGCGGACGATGACCAAGGGCAGGGTCGCCGGGTTCGCCATCAGGGTCGCCCAGGCGGCCCTCGCGGGGGACGCCGTGGCGCGCGAGCTGTACGAGCGTGCCGCGCGGGAGCTGGCGGGCCAGATCGCCGCGGTGATCCACGAGACAGGCCTGCAGGGCCCCTTCCCCGTGGGGTTGATCGGCGGCGCCTTCAAGGCGGGGCCGGTGTACGTGGACCCCCTCACCGCCGCGATCCACGCGGTGGCCCCCGAGGCGCAGGTCGCGGTAGTCGAGATGGCCCCCGTCGGCGGCGCGCTGCTGCTCGCCGCACGCGCGTGCGGCGCGGAGGCGGCGCTCGCCGGGATCGACCTGGCCCGGCTCATCGACCTGGCGCTGGACGCGGAGGGGTAGGGTTCGCGGCAAAGTAGGTGGGCGAAACTTGGCTGTCCGCAAGCCATGTGTTGATGGCAGGACCAGCGGTGGGCATCGACTGCCTCAGCCTGGACGTACGCCTGTAACGGACTTGAGGCCGTTGCTGGTGCGGGCTGGAAGGTCTATGCTGCCGACGCTCATTTCTCTGCGACGGCTGGGCGCCGCATGTAGACGATCGGCTCGCCGTACAAGTTCTCCTCCGACGACACCGATCTCGGCGTGCTCAATATCGACATGATCCCCGAGCTTGCTTGTCCACCCTCCGGACGGGAGTTGCCTGACGGCATGACGTGGTTCTCCGGCGGGATCAGCAAATATGGCGATCTTCTCGAAGCCCTCCTCGACTGCAGGAGAGTCGCAGACCTCGTACCCGGTCTGAACGTAGGCGTCGATCACTCCGGACATGCTTGGCAGCGCAGGTATCCCAGGCGGCCAGTAGACGCCGCTGCCGAGCATCGTTGGGGACCACACACGAGTATCGTCGCGCGCCGCCCATGCGAAGCAGTTGTAACGGGGATCCTGAGGACTTGTGATGCGGTAGTCGGCGTCGGTCAGCCTCGGGATCCAGGACTCAATGGTTGCCCGATCAGTCAACTACGAACCCACGCTCGCGTCCCCACCGAAGCCACGCCCTGCTCGCTCCCTCGACTGTTGTCTCGCCATGTGCCGGGTCCTCGCCGGTAATGGCGGTAAGCGCCCAGAACCACTGTCGAGGCTCACGCTCCAGCCGTCGCAGAATCAACGGTATGGCTGGTTCCCCCATGCCGATGATTCGCTGGTACGCGGGGTGGGTCGCCTTCCGTGTCACGACCGACTCAAGGGCAGTCTCAGTCTCCCAACGATCCGCGAGATCCTCAAACAGATCTTCGAGTACCGTTCGTCTGCCCTGGTAGGAGACCGTTGGTAGCGTGGACAGAGCGTTGACTTCGCGCCACAATCCGTAACGAGAGCCTCCATGTCTCCGCATGGCGGTGTGGCCGTGCCACTCTGAGGGCCGACGACGCTCGACGAGACAGTCATTAGTCCGCCAGACCGCCTTCCCGTGTTCCCGAGCCGGGGCCTCAATCACGTGTGGCATCAGGCGGTTCCTGGTATTCCCAATACGGTAGGTTCATTGTCTCTATTGACCCTCTTAGGCTTGTGTGCTTGGCGAGAGCGCGATCGACTACGTCCCGCAAGCGCAGCAAGTCGCGGTAATCGAGCGCGAAGTATGTGGAATCGAGCGGACCGCCCGCAACGTGGTAGTCGATCTTGAGCGTGGCAACCAACAGAGCAGCCTTGGGGCCGTCGCTTGGATTCGGTCCGAACACCGGGCGCAGATCATTGAGGATTCGCGCGTCGTGAAAGACCCGGTCGTACTCAGTAATGAGGTCAGAAGCGCGCGCGGCCAGCGATAGCGATTCCAACACCAACAGAGGCGGCAAGCGGTCGGCCAGGGCTTCCCTGGCCGGGTCGGTGAGATCGAGATCTCTGGACTGCCCCACGTCGCGCGCGAGATCTGCCGCTCCCTCGCCATCCTCTGGCAACAGCGATATGAGCGACAACAGGGCTTCAAGGGCGTCGCTGGCCTCGTCAGCAAGCGCCGGCACCTCGCTACGGACATGTTCCGCGAGTCGCTCCGTCGTAAGAAGTTGCGGCACCCGCTGAAGCGCTGCCCGTAGCTCTGCGAGCGTCTCGCCCGTCATGTTGGCGAGCGCCAGCAGTCCGGGCACATAGCGAGGCGGGATTCGTAGGGGTGAACTCATAAGGCAAGGAGACGACCGATCAAAGCGCGCACGGAACTATCGCACAGCCTGTCGCTGGGTCTTTCGCCAGCATCGGGCACGCCCCTGCCGACGGTGTCCAGGTCTGCCGACGATCCCAGTCCGCACGGGCCGGACCCAGTCGGGAGGCGGCAACCACCACCGACGTCCTCGGCGTGTTGGCCCGGCCGCGAATCAGGGTCGCGGACCCTTGAGCCGTGCCTCCACGGCGGCGCGGTCGCCGATCGCGCCCGGCCCCACCCCGGCGAGGCGCACGGCGGCGGCCGCGGTGGCGAACGCGGCGGCCTGCGCAGGCCGCCGCCCCTCGTGCAGCGCGACGAAAAAGGCGGCGGCCCACACGTCGCCGGCGCCGAGGTCCTCGCGCGGGGCTGCCACGGGGGGCACGGGGACGTGCTGCACGGCGCCGCCCGGCAGGTACAGCGTCGTGGGCCGGGCGCCGTCGGTGACGGCCACCACCGTGCCCGCCGCGGCCGCGCGGGCAAGCTCCTGTGCGCACCGCTCGCGCTCCCGCTCGCTCAGCGCCCATGCGTCGCAGCGCGCGGGCACGAGCTCGCCCCGCAGCGGTGCGAGCGCGACCTCCCCGGCGGTGTCCCACTCCCGCACGAGCCCCTGCGGGGTGAGCCCGACGAAGTCCGCGCGGCCCGACCACGTGGGGGGCGTCTCGCGCGCGACGGGGGCGAGGTGCAGGATCGCGGTGTCCACCGCAGGCGGCGTGAGCGGCCCGGCCCGGGCGAGCAGGCGCTGGTGGCGCGCGGCGCCCTCGCCGCGGGTCAGCAGCGTGGTGGTGTGCGCGGCCGGCAGCACCGTGAGGTCGACCTCCGCGCGCAGGGGCCCGAGCAGCCGCTCGATCTCCACGGGATCGCCGGAGGTCAGGATGTGCGTTCGCAGTTCGAGTCGGGCCGCCTGGAGTGCGCTGTAAAGCGCGGTGCCGCCCGGACGGCGCGTGCCGTCGGGGAGGACGTCGCAGGTGACGTGTCCGACTGTCGTGTAGTCGTAGCCGGGCACCGCCTCAGGGTGTGGCGCCCGCCACGCGCGGCGGAGTCCGCAGCGGCAGCTCCGACCCCGCGATCGCGGCTGCGGCAAGACGGCCGGTGAAGACGCACCCCCCGAGGAACGTGCCCTCCAGCGAGCGCCGGCCGTGCATCCCGCCGCCCCCGAACCCGGCCGCCTCGCCGACCGCGTAGAGGCCGGGCAGCGGCTCGCCGTCAGCGACGCCCAGCACGCGGCAGGCGAGGTCGGTCTGGATGCCGCCGAGGCTCTTGCGAGCCATCACCTGCAGACGGATTGCGATCAGCGGCCCCGCCTC
The DNA here is from genome assembly GCA_963821775.1 of uncultured Solirubrobacterales bacterium. Classification (GTDB taxonomy): domain Bacteria; phylum Actinomycetota; class Thermoleophilia; order Solirubrobacterales; family Solirubrobacteraceae; genus Palsa-744. Next base: position 1,330,617 of record CAWGFB010000004.1, read on the forward strand.
GGGGTCGAGGATGCGCTGGAACGCGCACGTGCGCAGGCGGTCGCCGCGCCACGCCCGCAGCTGCGTCAGGCGCCGCAGCTGGTCGTCGTTGAAGAGGGCGCGCCCGCGCCCGATGCCCTCGTCGTAGCGGCCGAGCTCGGCGGCGAGCACCTCTGGGTCGATCGCCCCCTCGCCCGTCACCTCTTCCGTCGCCTCGTTCATCCGCCGCGCCAGCTCCGGCAGGGTCTCGGCGCTGACGAAGTCGGGCGAGCCCGCCAGCAGGTGGGAGACGACGCGCGGTTTGCCGAGCACCACGCCCAGCAGGAAGCGCACCCAGCGGCGCTCGCGCAGGTGGGGGTTGTGCTGTGCCCCCGACACGTCGAGCTCGCGTCGCGCGATCCGCGCGTTGCACACCAGCCACGAGTACGCCCGCTCGTCCTCGCACATCCGCTCCAGCGCGGCGTACGCGTCGTAGGTCGGCATCACCGGCACGGGGCCGTAGCGGCGGCCGTCGGGGTCGAGCATCACCCCCGAGCGCGGCGGGATCAGCTTCAGGCCGTGGTCGGGGCGCTGCGGGGCGGGGTGGCGCACAGCGTCGGCGTAGTTCCACATCCGCTCCAGGTGCGTGACGGCGCCGCCCGCCCGTTCCACCTGCTCGTGCAGCGCCCCGTCGGCGTAGGGGTGGGAGCCCGCCAGCAGGCGCCGCGGGGCCGCGCCGAGCTGCGCGACCGGCCACACGCGCCGCACGAGGTCGAGGTTGCCGCCGATCCCGCCCGCGGCGATCACCACCGCGCGGCCGGCGCGCAACTCCTCGCCGCTCTCCAGCCGGCACCCCGTGACGGCCTCGCCGTCGCGGAGCAGCTCGGTGACGCGCGCGCCGAAGCGGATCTCCAGCGCTCCGCGGCGCGGGTGGCGCTCCAGCGCGCCCCACACCGCCTGCACGAGCGCCAGGCCCGTGCCCCACGTGAGGTGAAAGCGCGGGACGGAGTTGCCGTCGCCGAAGTTGCCCCGCTCGGCCCAGTTGACGACCGGGAAGAAGCGCACCCCCAGCTCGCGCAGCCAGCCGCCCACGTCGTCGCGGGCGCGCACCACGTACTGCTCGGCCCACGCGCGCGGCCACCGCTCCTCGGGGCCGAGCTCGGCGATTCGCAGCCAATCTTCGAGCGCCAGCCGCTCGGAGTCGCGGATCCGCGAGCGGCGCTGCTCGGGAGAGTCGACCATGAACATCCCCCCGAACGCCTCGCGCGCGAGCCCCCCCACCTCGTGGGGGCGGCAGCGGTCCACGAGCAGCACGGTGTGCCCGGAGCGCAGCAGCTCCAGCGTGCACACGAGCCCCGCGAGGCCGGCGCCGACGACGAGCACGTCGGGCTCCCGCGGGGGGCGTGCGCCGTGGTCGTCGTCGGACATGCGCGAAGGGTACGCGGGCGCTCAGGCCAGCGCCATGCCGGGCGCGACACGCGTTTCGATCAGCTCGGGCTCCGGGGAGGCGAGCGCGCGGCGCAGCTCCACACCCAGCTGCTCGGGGTCATCGGCGCGGCACGTGTGCACGCCATACCCCGCCGCCACCGCCGCGGTCTCCAACGCCGGCAGGTCGAGGCCGGGCGCGCCGGGTACCTCCTCCATCAGCGAGAAGAGCTTGAGGATCGCGTACTCCTCGTTGCGCAGCACCAGGTACGTCACCGGCACCCGGTAGGCGGCCGCCGTCCAGAAGCTCTGCACGGCGTACTGCGCGGAGCCCTCGCCGACCACGCACACGACGGGCCGCTCGGGGCACGCGAGCTGCACGCCGATCGCCGCGGGCATCCCGAAGCCGAGGCCGCCGCCGGCGGAGAAGTAGTAGCTGCCCGGCCGGCCCAGCCGCAGCTGGTTGCGCAGCGCGGGCGTGGCCGAGGGGGACTCGAGCACCACGATCCCGTCGGGGGGGAACACCTGCGCGAGCGTGCGCACGGCCGTGGAGGGGCTCATCGGGTCGGTCAGCGGCACCGCCTCGGGAGCTGCACGGACGGGCGGGGGGTCGCGCAGAGAACGCCCGCCCCTTTCTCCTTCCCCCTCAGGCCCCCCGGGCTGCTCCGCCTCCCGTGTGGACGCTGCGGCCCCCTCCAGCACAGCCTGCACCGCCTCGGCCAGCGCCGCCAGCGTCAGGCCCACGTCGGCCACGACCGCGTCGCCCATCGGCGCGCGCGCGGCCTCCTCGGGGTCGGACGTGAGCGCCGTCAGGGTGGTGCCCGGCGCCAGCAGCGGGCCGGGGATGTTGGGGTAGTAGGGGAACACCGCGGTGCCCACGGCCAGTACGAAGTCGTGCCCGGCGAGCGCTTCGGCGAGCGGCGCCACCGCGGGGGGGAGGATCGCCTGGAAGAGCGGGTGGTCCTCGGGGAAGCCGAGTCGCCCGCCGCCGGTCGCGGGCGTCGCGTACACCGGCAGGCGCGCGTGCTCGGCCAGGCGCACCGCTGCCTCCCACCCGCCGGCGGCGTCGACGTCGGGGCCGGCGACGAGCGCGGGGCGCTCGGCCTCCACCAGGCGCCGCGCCAGCTCCCGCACGGTCACGGGGTCGGCGACGGCCGCGCCGCTCACCGTCCGCGTCGTCTGGTGGCGCACCTCCTCATCGGTGCGCACCTCCGCGTACCAGTCGTCCATCGGGATCGACACGAACACGGGCCCGCGCGGCGCCAGCGCTGCGGTGTGCACGGCGCGGGCCAGCGCGTGCGGCACGTCCTGGGCGCAGGGCGGCTCCCAGCTCCACTTGACGAGCGGGTGGGGCATGCGCGTGGCGTCGCGGTTGGTGAGGTTGGCCTGCAGCGTCATCAGCGAGCGGTACTGTTGGCCGGCCGTCACCACCACCGGGGAGTGGTTGGCCTGCGCGTTGCAGATCGCGCCCATGCCGTTGCCGAGGCCGGGGGCGGTGTGGAGGTTGACGAGCGCCGGGCGCCCTGTCGCCTGGGCGTACCCGTCGGCCATGCCGACAGCGACCGCCTCGTGCAGGCCGAGCACGTAGCGGAAGTCCTCGGGGAGTTCGCCCAGCATCGGCAGCTCCGTGGAGCCGGGGTTGCCGAACAGCGTCGTCATGCCGCGCGCCCGCAGCAGGTCGAGCGTCGCCTCGCGCACCGTCCGCATGGTGGGAACCGTACCCGAGCGGGGCACGGGTTGGCTGTCCGCATCGTCCGCCGCGCTAGCCTGTTGATGCTCTGACGGCTCGCTGAGACACGGCCGCCCCCGCCGACCCCGTCCCGAAGGCTCGATGACGCCACCCCGACCCGCCCACCTGCGACTTGCGAGCGCGAGCCTCGTGGCGGCGCTGGCCCTGGTGCTCTGTGCGTCCGCCGCCGCTGCGCAGCGGCGGCACGCGCCGCGGCACACGGCCCCGCCCGCTCCGCCCGCGCTGAACCTCTACGCGCAGCGCGCGCTGGCGGCGTACGCGGCGATGCAGCAGAACTTCTACGTGCCCTCCGCGGGGTTGTACAAGGGCGAACCGGAGTACTCCTTCCTGTGGCCCTTCTCGCAGGCGCTCGCGGCGAGCGTCTCCGTCGCGCACATCCCCGGCCAGCAGGCGCGCCTGGAGGGGAGCCTGGGTGCGCTGGGGAGCGGCCTGCAGGTGTATGGGAGCGCGCCCGCGCCCGCAGGCGAAGCGACCGCCACCGGCGCCGCCGCCACGCAGCGCTCCTTCGAGGACGTCACGGCGCCGCCCGTCGGCCCCGGCGGGGCCAGCTACTACGACGACAACGAGTGGGTCGGGATCGAGCTGGCGCGCCTGTACGAGCTCGACCACGACCCCGCGGCGCTCACGGGCGCCGAGCAGATCATGCAGTTCGTGATGGCCGGGTGGCAGACGGCGGGCCCCGAAGGCCAGCCGCTGCCCTGTCCCGGGGGGGTGCCGTTCTCCAACGCCCGGGCCAACGTCCAGCGCAACACGATCACCGACGGCCCCGCCGCGGAGCTGGGGGTGCAGCTGTACCGCCTCACCCGCGAAGCCCGGTACCTGCAATTCGCCGAGGAGGCCTACGGGTGGGTGCGGGGGTGCCTGCTGGAACCGAGCGGGCTGTACGCCGACCACGTCGACGACAACGGCGTGGTGGACCGGACGGAGTGGAGCTACACCCAGGGCGTGATGATGGGCGCCGGCGCGCTGCTGTACCAGGCCACCGGCGCGGCCTCGTACCTCGCCGAGGCGCGCCAGACCGCGCAGGCCGCGCGCGCCTACTTCGACTACGGACGCCTCGCCTCCGAAAACCCCTTCTTCGCCGCCGTGTACTTCCGCAACCAGATCTACCTGGACTCCCTCACCCACGAAACCCCCGGCACGTACCCCGCGCGCGAATACGCGTACTGGGCCTGGCAGCGCCACCGTCTCACCGACGACCTCTTCGCCTACGGCTCGCCGCCGACCGCCGAACTGCTCGGCCAGGCCGCGCTCGTGCAGATCTACGCGCTGCTGGCCACGCCGCCGCGGACGTTCTTTTAGTTGGGGGAGGGCAGGCCCTTAGTTGGGGGAGGGCAGGCCCTCCCCCAAGGCCCCCTCCCTGGGCGGGTGGCGTTCCGCGGTCGTGAGGACCCCGTCGGGCGCCGTGGCCTCACCGCGCGTCCCGTCGCCCGGCTCCACGAGCGTCGCCACGAACGCGTCGACGACGACGGGGTCGAACTGGGTGCCCGCGCAGGCGCGCAGCTCGGCGATCGCCTCGGCGGGGAGGACGGCGCCGGAGTAGGTGCGCTCGGCGAGCATCGCGTCGAAGGCGTCGCACACGAAGATGATGCGCGCGCCCAGCGGGATCGCATCGCCGCGCAGCCCGTCGGGGTAGCCGGCGCCGTCGTAGCGCTCGTGCGAGGAGCGCACGAGCTCGGCGACCGGGCGCAGGGCGGACGCGGCTTTGAGGATGCGCTCGCCGAGGATCGTGTGGCGGCGCATGAACAGCCACTCCTCGTCGTCGAGCGGCCCCGGCTTGTTGAGGATCGCGTCCGGGATCGCGATCTTGCCGACGTCGTGCAGCTCCGCGGCGCGCGCGAGCACGTCGAGCTCCTCGCCCTCCATCCCCAGCCGTCGCCCGACGTCGAGCACGAGCGCGCCGACCCCGCGCTGGTGTTCCTGCAGGTCGGGGTGGCGCTCCTGGAAGGCCTGCAGCAGCACGTCGCGCAGCTGCTGCACGGCGCTCGCCTCGCGCGTGCGGTCCTTGCGCTCGTACAGCCGCTGGTCGGCGAGCTGCATCACCGCGGCGGGGTCGTCGAGCTGCGCGGAGATGTGCACCACCCCGTGCGCGGCGGTGATCGCGAAGCCCGCCCCCTGCTCGGAGAGCGCGGCCACGGAGGCCTGCACGAGCGCGTCGAGCTGGCGCGCGCCGCACAGCAGCACGCAGAACTCGTCGCCGCCCACGCGGTACGCCGTGCCGTGGGCGGCGACGACCGCCTTCAGCCGAGCGGAGAGGCGCGCGAGCAGGGCGTCGCCCGCCGGGTGGCCGAAGGTGTCGTTGTAGCGCTTGAAGCCGTTGAGGTCGTACAGCACGAGGTCCCACGCCTCGCCCGCGCTGGCGCGGCGGCAGGCGATGCGGAGGTCCTCGACCAGCTGGCGGCGGTTGCCGAGGTCGGTGAGCGGGTCGGTCAGCGCCAGGCGCCGCGAGGTGGCGAGCATCGCGACGTTCTCGCGGACGGTCAGCGCCACGTGCGCGCACACCGCAAGCACCGTCGCGGCCGCGAGCACCAGGGCGGCGGAGGGCAGCACGACGTGGGGGAGGTCGCCGTAGATCAGCACCCCCAGCGCGGCGAGCAGCGAGAGCGAGGGCACCGACACCATGCGCCACTCCTCCACCCGGCGGCGCGGCACCCGCGGCCACGGGGTCCACGCGGCGAGCGCCAGCAGCACTGCCGAGGCCGGCCACAGGAACTGGGTGGCGCCGCCGACGTGGTAGGAGTCGGTGGCGGTGAGGTACAGGTACGCGCAGTCCGCCACGGCGCTCACGAGCATCGCGGCGGCGATCAGCAGCCACACCCGCCCGGGCCGCCAGCCGGTCATGGAGAGCGCGCCGAGCGCGAACACCAGCAGCAGCAGGTCGCCGATCGGATACGCGAGCGCGACCCCCAGCGAGGCCGTGTCGCCGTGGGCGTCGTGCAGGATCGGGGGCAGCACCGCGGCGGCCGCGACGGCCGCGGCCGCCAGCCCCCCGATCAGCCCGTCCAGCCACATCCCGACGCGCCGCTCCTGCAGGTGGGCGCCGACGAGCAGCACGAGCGCGACGTAGCAGCAGGGGTAGAACACAAGGTAGCCCACGTCGGCGGGCGTGACGCCGCCGCCGGCCGCGCCGGGGCCGGCCGCGAAGAGGGCGTAGTAGAGGTCGCCCGCGCACCACCACGCGAGGCCTGCGCCCAGCGTCAGCCACGCGGCGCGCTGCGCCGGCACGAGCGCGCCGCGCGCCAGCACGGCGAGCGTGGCGCCGGCCATCAGCACGCCGTAGACGGCGTGGTCGAAGACGCTCTGCGGCGCGGAGCCGTCGAGGCCCGCGAGGTTGTGCAGCGCCAGCACCCCCACGCCCCCCACGAGCAGGGCGAGGGCGAGGTTGACCGGGGCCGGACGGGTACGCACCGCTGCTGCCTGCATCACCCCTGACATCGGCCGCGAGCGGCCGGCGCTGAAGGCCTGATTGCTCGATTCGAACGAGATGCCGAGCTGGGGCGGTACGACCCGAGGGCCCCTCCCGCGCTGACACGGGGCAGCGTCTGGGGCGGTCGGTGCCCCTACTGCGCGGCCCGCACGCGCCGCACGAAACGCCGCGGCGGGTGGCGGTAGAGGCGCTCGCCCTCGCGCAGCGCGCGCTTGCGCAGCGTCCGGCGGCGGCGGGCGATCCCCTTCAGCAGCCGCCGGCGTGCCCGGCGGTCGGCCGCGAACAGCGCCGAGCGCTTGCGCACCCCGCGGGCGAGCAGCGCGAGGTCGTGCTCCTCGCCGAGCACTTCGCCGAGCCGGTCGGCGCGCCGCGCGACGCGCCGCACCCACCGGGCCTCCCGCGTGCGGCGGCGGGCGGCCTTGCGCGGGCGCTTGCCACCGGCCCCCGGCCCCGGCGCTCGCCCCCCGGCGCTCGCCCCCCGTGCGCCCAGCGCGCTCCCGCCCCCGCGCACGTCCTCCGCAGGCCCCACGCGGTCGAGCGTCTCGGCGGCGTAGCGCAGGTCCTTGACGCGTTTGCGCCATACGTGCAGCGCCTCGTCGTCGCGCCGGCGCCGCGCGGTGCGCAGGCCGCGGCGGCCGCGGCGGTAGGTGCGCTCCAGGCCGGGGGCGACGGCGCGGAAGCGCCGCTCGCGCAGCTCCCACCGCTCCACGCGCGCGCGCGCGGCGCGCAGCTCGCCGGCGACGGCGGCGCGCAGCAGGGGGTCGCCCACGCCGCGCGCGGCGGCGAGCTCCCGCTCGGCCAGCAGCTCCGCGCGCAGCGCGTCCACCGCGGGGCTGTCCGCGAGCGCGGGGCGGCGCGCGAGCAGCCCCTCAAGTGTGGCCACCGCCACCTCCGCGTCGCGGGAGCCCGCCAGGCGGCGCGCGCAGTCGCGCAGCACGGCCCCCTCGCGCGCGCAGCGCTTGCGGCCGAGCTCCTGGCGCAGCAGCGCCACCAGCGCGCGCAGGCGCTTGAGCGCCTTGCGCGTCTCGTGGACGGTGGTGGCCTGCGCCGCGAGCCCGTCCACCACGGCGGGGTCGCCCTCCAGCAGCGCGACGGCGAGGTCCAGCTGGCCGAGGATCACCTGCCGCACGCCCTCGGCGAGCGGCTCGCCGGGCAGCAGTGCGGGCCGGCTGCGCAGGGGTCGCTCAGGGGCGGCCCGCGCGCGCTCGGAACGGCGCTCCAGCTGCACGCGGGCGAGGGCGATGACGACCCCCACGCCGGCGACCGCCAGCGCGGTGGCGAGGGGCGGCACAATGGGGGGGTGCCCCCGCGGCCCCCGCGTCTTCCGCCGGCCCGCTGGTGGACGGTGCGCCGCGCGGCCAACCGCAAGCCGGCGACGTACCGGTGTCCACTGTGCGGCCATCACCTGCCCGCGCTCTCCGAGCACATGCTGCTCTTCCCCGAAGACGACCACGCCCGCCGCCGGCACGCCCACACCGCGTGCGTGGCGCGCGCCCGCGCGCAGGGGCGGCTCGTGCTGCGCGACGAGTGGCTGCGCACCCAGCCGCGGCCGGCGCCGTGGTGGCGGCGGCTGCTGCGGGGCGGCCGCGCGGGCTGAGCCGGCCGGCGGCCCACGCCCTCAGGCTCCGTAGGTGTGCACATACTCCGGCGCGACGCGGATAAGCACCCGCTGTTCGCCCGGCTGCCGGTAGGGGTAGGTGTCCTGGCCGAGGTACTTGCCCGCCAGCGCGTCGATGTGCGCGTCGGCCCCCTCGTGCGTGCGCTCGGCGACGCGCCCGCGGATCGTGACGTACTCGTAGGGGTTCTCCAGGTTCTGCACGGTCAGCGTGACACGGGGGTCCCGTTCGAGGTTGCGCGGCCACGCGCGGCCCTCGGCGGTGTTGAGCACGGGCAGGCCGTCCTGCACGTCGACCCACACCGGTGCGGCGTGCACCGAGCCGTCGGGGCGCAGCGTGGCGACGGTGCAGAAGTTCTTGCCGCGCAGCAGCTCGGCGGCGTGGCCCTCGACCTTGACGCTCATGGGTCCTCCTCTCGTGGGGTGGGTGCCCCGTCCGTGGGGTGCACCCTTCAAGATAGGGCTTCGCGCGCCTCTCGGCAGGCTGCCCCGGCGGGTGCCCGCGGCGCCCGGCGCGGGAGCCCTCTACTGCCGTGAGAGGCCGCTCGCCGAGGTCGCGGGCGGGATCGTCCCCAGCGGCGTGAGCGCGCCGTTGTCGAGCTGGAAGTGCACGACCGCCTGCCCGCCGGAGGGGCAGCACACGGGGTCGTGCGGGCGGTAGAGGGCGTACGCGAGCGCCACTTCGGTGTCGCTCTGGGACACGACGGCGAGCGAGCCGGAGGGCTCGGCGGCGTCGGTGCCGAGGTACCGGCCGCCGATGAAGAAGAACGCCCGCTCGGTGCCGGCGGCGGCGCCCGTGCGCGTGCCGATCAGCACCCGCAGGGTCTGGGCGGCGTGGTAGCCGGAGATGTCCAGCGGCGTGTACCCGTGCGCGGTGACCACGGCGGCGGCCGCGGTGGCTTCGGCGCCCGCGCGCGCTTGCGGGGCCTGCCCGCCGGTGCCCACGAACGCGGGCGCGGGGGCGGTGCGGGTGGTGCTCGGCCCCCGGGGGGTGCCCTGCGTGGCTGTGCCGGTGTGCGTGCGGGCCGGCGTGGGGGTCGTGTGGCCTGCGGCGGAGGCGTGGGTGCCCGTGGGCGGGCTCGCCGGCGGGGCCGAGGAGACGGACACAGTCTGCGTCCCGCCACCGCACCCGCCGAGCAGGCCCCCGCCCGCGGCGCCCAGGACCAGGGCGCCCGCCGCCGCTGCAGCTCGTGCACGCATCGCCACAGTATTCAGCACCACGGGCTCCACCCCTGCCTCTTCCGCGGGGTGGCCGAGCCGGCGGTGGGGAGGGGGCTGCTTGGGGTCGCATCCGCGCAGCCTCGTGTGCCCACCGGGCGTACGGAGCGCGGGGCGTCGTGCCCCGCGTCCTGGCTCGATGCTGCGTCCACGGCCTTCGTCCCTGGCCCGCGAGGCCCCGGCGCTGCCGCCGCCGCCCGCGCCGCGCTGAAACGCCTGCGCCGGGCGCCGCCGGCCCCGTCGCGCACGCCACGGGTCGGGGACCGCGCGAGCAACTCCCTTTCCCCTCCCCCTTGACAGGGTTCTTAGTAACCGCTAATCTCCGTGTAGTTAGCAATCACTAAGTAAAGGGGGGCGGCGTGAGCAACGCGCGCAGGAACTGGACACTCGGCATCGTCTCCACGGCGCTGTTCATGGTCGTGCTCGACAACCTCGTCGTGTCGATCGCGATCCCCTCGATCCACCGCGACCTCGGCGCGTCGATCCAGTCCCTGGAGTGGACCGTCAACGCGTACGTGCTCGCGTACGCCGTGTTGCTGCTGACGGGGGCCGCGCTCGGCGACCGCTTCGGGCGCCGGCGCATGTTCCTCGCGGGCCTCTCGCTCTTCACCGCCGCCTCCGCTGCCGCTGCGCTCGCGCCCACCACGGGCCTGCTGGTGGCGGCCCGCGCGGTGCAGGGGGCGGGCGCCGCGGCCGTCACGCCGCTGACGCTCACGATGCTCGCGGAGGCGTTCCCGGCCGCACGGCGCGGCATGGCGCTCGGCGTGTGGTCGGGGGTCTCCGGCTCCGCCGTGGCGCTCGGCCCACTCGTCGGCGGCGCCGTCGTGCAGGGCATCTCCTGGCACTGGATCTTCTGGATCAACGTGCCCCTCGGCCTCGTGCTCGTGCCGCTCGCCGCGGTGCACCTGCGCGAGAGCCGCGGGCCCAACGGCTCGCTCGACCTGCGCGGCCTGGCGCTCGCGTCCGCCGGTGCGTTCGGCATCGTGTTCGGCTTGGTGCGCGCGCAGTCGCTGGGGTGGACCTCGCCCGCGATCCTCGCGTCGCTCGGCGCGGGTGGGGCGCTGCTCGCGGCGTTCGTCGTGTGGGAGCGCCGCGCGCGCGAGCCGATGCTGCCAATGTCATTCTTCTCGCGGCGTGCGTTCGCCGTGACCAACGTGGCGTCGCTCACAATGTACTTCGGGATGTTCGGGTCCATCTTCTTTCTCTCGCAGTTCCTGCAGGACGTGCTGGGCGCCTCGCCGCTGCAGGCGGGCCTGAAGGTGCTCGTGTGGACGGGCGCGACGATGATCGTCGCGCCGCTCGCGGGCGTGTACTCGCAGCGCGTGGGCTCCCGTCCCCTGATGCTCGCCGGCCTCACGCTGCAGGCCGGCGCGCTCGCGTGGCTGGCGGCCGTGCTCTCGACCCACACGCCGTACGTGGCGATGCTCGCGCCCTTCGTGGCGGCCGGCGCGGGGATGGCGCTCGTGTTCGCCCCCTCCGCCGCCGCGGTGCTCTCCTCCGTGCGGCCCGAGCAGGCCGGGCAGGCCTCCGGCGCCACCAACGCGATCCGCGAGAGTGGCGGGGTGCTCGGCGTGGCGGTGCTCGCCTCGATCTTCACTCACGCCGGCGGGTACGGCTCCCCGCAGGCGTTCGTGGATGGCCTCGTCCCGGCGCTGTGGGTGGGCGTGGCGGTGCTCGGCGCCGGCGCGCTCACGGTGCTCGCGCTGCCGTTCTCCACGGTGCCGGCGCCCGCGGCCGCCCGCGCCCGCGACGCGGCTGCGGGGTCCACACCCGAGCGCGGGGAGCGTGTGGCGCCCCCCGCGAGCGAGTTCGGCGGGGCGCCGGCACTTGGAGGTGCTGCGTGAGAACGACCCCCTATCTCCTTAGAGGGTAATCGACGGCGCCGCCCGGCCCACCGCGCTCGGAGGTGCCACGTGAGCGCCCAGCCGGCCCGCGCGCGTGTGCCCGCGGCCGAGCGCCGCGAGGAGCTGGTGGCGGCCGCCGTGCACGAGTTCGCGCGCGGTGGCCTGCACGGCACGCCGGTGGAGCGCATCGCCCGGCGCGTGGGGGTGGCGCAGCCGTACGTGTTCGCGCTCTTCGGCTCCAAGCGCGAGCTCTTCCTCGCCGCGCTGGAGCGCTCCTTCGAGCGGATCGCCGCGCTCTTCGAGCGCGCCGCCGCGGAGTACCGCGAGGGGCGGGCGCCCGCCGACTGCGCCGACGTGCTGGAGGCGATGGGGCGTGCCTACAAGGAGATGCTCACCGCCGACCGCGACTACCTGATGCTCCAGCACCAGTCCTACGCCGCCTGCGACGACGAGGTCGTGCGCGCCCGCGTGCGCCACCGCTACGCCGAGCTCGTCGGGCTCGCGCAGCGGCTCTCCGGCGCCGAGGACGAGCGGATCGACGACTTCTTCCGCCACGGCATGGCGCTCAACGTCGCCGCCGCGCTCGGCGTCGAGGATCTCTCCTCCGGCTGTGCATGGGTGCGCTCGGAGCTGACGGAAGGCTGACGGGAGGGTAAGGCCCGGCGCGAGGCGCTCGGCGCGCGTGCCCTTCCATGGGGACGGGCCATGTCCGCCTCCAGCCCCACTCCGGCGTCCGAGTCCAAGCCCCGGCGCTCCAGCCGTGAGCTGGCCCGCACGGGAGGGCTGGTCGCGCTCGCGGTGGTGGTCACGCTGTTCGCGGTGCTCAACCTCGAAAAGGTCGAGGTCCACTGGATCTTCTTCGGCAAGAGTCACGCGCCGCTGATCGTCGTGATCGTGCTCTCCGTGCTCGTCGGGGTGGTCTTCACGCACCTCGTCGAGCGGCGCTTGGCCCGGCGGCGGTAGCCGCGGCGCGGCGCTGCATGGTGCCGTTGCCGTTGGCCACCACGGCGCTGTGAGGCGCGGCGACGGTGCCGTTGTGCACCGCTCTCCCGTTGGTCGCCGCCGCGGCGCCGTTCGTTGCCGCTGCGCTGCCGTTCGTCGTGGCTGCGCCCCTGTGCAACGGAGTCGCCACGGCGACCAGCGGGATCTTCTCGGCCCCGGCCGCCCGTGAGCTCACAATCGCCGCCACCGCCGCCTCGGGGCCGAGGTAGGGGGTCAGCACCACGTAGGCCACGTACTCGCCGAGCGCCGGCAGCCGGTGCCCGCGGCCGGCGAGCGTCTCGCGGTTGAGCACCTGCCACAGCGCCCCTGTGATCGCGTCCACCGCGATCCCCGTGCACGCGCGTCGGGGGGCGCCCTCGCTGAGCAGCGTCGCGGTCTCGTACAGCAGACCCTCGACGCTCTCGATCGTGTGGGGACCCACCTCCAGCGCCGTCACCGCGAGCGTGCGCAGCCGCACCGGGCTGGCGGCGAGGTAGGCGAGTACGCGCGCGACCGTGCGGCACACCGCGGTTGGCCATTCGGAGGAGACCAGGCCGGGGTCGGCGACCCGCTGCAGCAGTTCGTCGCCCAGCACGTCCAGCGCCTCCTGGTAGCACTCCTGCGGGCTGGAGAACAGCTCCATGAAGGCCTCGATCGGCAGGTGCGCGTCGTCGGCGATCCGCAGCGAGTTGAGTTCGTCCACCCGCTCGGCCTGCACCCGCAGCTCGATCGCGCTGCGCAGCAGCCGTGCACGGACGGTCTGACCCCCGCAGGCCTCCGGCTCGAGCCGCGCCGGCGCGGGGATGGGGGGGAGGGGGGCGTTGGCGCACGGCTGGAGTCGCAGCTGCGCCGCCGCGGGCGAGGAGAACAGCAGCGCCCACCGCTCCAGCTCCCGCACGAGCTCCGGCAGCTCCACAGCTTGGCCGGCGCGCAGGTGCGCGCACGTCGCCTGGCGCAGCCCGCCGGCGATCGCCCGCACCACCGTCAGTGGGACCGCGCGCGGGTCCTCGCGGTCGCAGAGCACGTGGGCCAACTGCCCTTCACAGAGGGTCATCGCCCGGTGCAGCCGCGCCACCCCCCGCGGGCCCACGGCCTGCGAGTCGATCAGCACCAGGCGCAGCGCCTTGGGGTGGTGTGCGATTTCCTCGCCGAACGCCTTCAGGGCCGCACAGATGCGCGCTGTGGGGGTGTCCTCCGCGGCGCGGCAGGCTTGCGTGACCCGCTGGATCGCCCGCTTGGCGACCAGGTCGAAGGTCGCCACGAAGCAGTCGTCCTTGCCCCCGAACTGCTCGTAGAACGCCCGCCGTGAGACCCCGGCCAGTCCGATCACGTGTCGCACGCTCGTCTGCCGGTAGCCCCTGGTCGTGACCGCCTCGATCATCCCGCCGTGCATGCGCAGACGTTGGTTACGGGCCACGCCCGTCGCGCCGAGACGGTGCGGTCCCTTCGGCAGGCGCGCGTACAGCGGCACGATCGCCGGTTTGGCCCTGCGCTTCGCCTCGGCGCCCTCGCTCGCCCCCGGGTGTTCTCGCTTCGACCCAGACATTCGACCTCCCCGCATCCTCTCGCCTCCCAGACTGTCATGGTGTCTGGTAAACAGCATTATTCCATGTCAGCGATTTTTTGTCTACGGTCTACTCGATGCGCTCCTTGCTGGCCGCGGCGCGGCTCTTGGAAAACCGTGTTTCCTCAGTGGGACAGCGTATTTTGCAAAGATCCACCCCACGCCCGGCGATGCTCGCCGCGCGCGCCCCGCTGGGCGCGATTCGCGCTAAGCGGGCTCGCAATGCGAGCAACCGGATGTCTACCACTTCCTCGACCGCGCGGGCGTCACCTCCCGAGCGGGCGGCCCGCCGGGCTCTCGGGACGTTCAGTGGAGGATCACCCGCAGGGCGACCACGCCCACGCCCATCGCCATCCCCACGCTCAACTCGAGCGCGAGCTCGGCCGGCCGTGCCCGCGCGCGCAGGCCCGCAAGCAGCTCGAGTGCGACCAGGCTCACCACGCACACCACGAGCGCCACGGTGAGCGCCGTCTGCAGGCTCGCGCCGAGCGCCCACGCCGCCACCAACGCGAGCAGCGGCGCACCCGCGCCGCGCACGATCGCCCAGTCGCGCACGAGCGCCCCCCACAGCTCGCCCGCGGTGAGGCGCGTGTGGGCGGCGAGGCGGTGGCCGAGCAGTTCGGCGTAGGAGTGCGCCAGCCAGTAGATCGCCAGCGCCACCACGATGGAGGCCACCGACTCGGGGTAGGTGTCGTGCGGCAGGCTGCTCTCGGCCGCGAGCAGGGCGCCGACCGTGATCGTCCCGTACACCGACCCCGCCGGGTTGGCACCCGGCAGCGCCCGGAGCGTGCGCAGCACGACGCGGCGCATGCGCGCCGTCCGGCCGCCGTCGGGGAGGTCGTGGCCGGCCCGTGGCATGGGCCCCATGATGACCCGGCCGGCGGCGTGCGCCGCCGGCCGGGCTCCTCAATGGAGGGTGCTCAGGTTCCTACCGTGTCGCCGCCGACACGCCGTGGGTGCGCCGCGCTCTGCGCCTGTCCGCCGGTCGTAGCGGCCGCCTTGTCGCGGCCAGCCTGCGCCCTGCGCCGGTTGCGCTCCTGCTGCACGACCCACAGGCGGATCCTGCGCTCGACCGTACGCTCGTAGCCATGTGTCATGGTTGCCATGCTCGCGCGTCGCGGCCCCGCGCGCATGGGACAACGGTCCCAAATCGACGGACCGCCTCTCGACAGCGGGTCTACGCCGGGACGACGGCGCGCTCGTCCTCTGCAGGAAGACGGGGCTGAGCTCCATCCCTGTGCGCTGTCAGAGGCGCTTGCCCTGTGAGCACAGCTTCGGAATTGATCGTGGGATTTCACGGATGTGCGTGGGCGCGGCGGTGCAAAGTTCGTGGGTGACGCTTATGTCCCCATCGTCCGATCGCGCCCATGTCCTGATAGCAGGCGGCGGGTTTGGCGGGGTGGAGGCCATGCTCGCGCTGCGCGCGCTGGCGGGTGAGCGCGTGCGCGTCACGCTCGTCTCGGCCTCCGCATCGTTTGATTACAAGCCGGCCGCGACGATCGAGTCGTTCTACGAGGTTCCCCGCTCGCCTATGACCTGCAGGCGATCGCCACGGATGTCGGCGCGTCCTTTCGCCGGGATCGCGTGGAGGCGGTTGCTCCCGAGGCGCATCGAGCGCGACTGGCCTCCTTTGCTCAGCTGCACTACGACGCGCTCGTGCTCGCGGTTGGTGCCCGTGCGGCCAGCGCGATACCTGGTGCGCTGACGTTCCGCGACCAGCGCGAGGTCCACCACATCCGTCGCCTGATGACGAGCTGCGCTCCGGGACGCTCCGCCGGATCATCTTCGCTGTGCCCCGCGGCTGCTCGTGGCCGCTGCCCCTGTATGAGCTGGCGTTGCTCACGGCCACTCGCCTTGGAGAGCTGGGCGTCTCGGGCGAGGTCACGCTGGTGAGCCCCGAGCCCGCGCCCCTGTGCGTGTTCGGTCCCGAAGCCTCGCCGCTCGTCGCGGAGCTGCTGGCCGAACGGGGCGTGCGCTTCGTCGGAGAGTCCGAGCCCGAGAGAGTCGATCGCAGCGGCGCGCTCACACTGGCCTCGGGGGAGACGCTGGACGCCGATCGTGTCGTCGCCGCCCCCCGAACTCAGAGGGCCCGGGATCACTGGCCTGCCGGCCGACAGATGGGGCTTCACCACAACCGACGCGCTCGGCAGGGTCGTCGGCCTGCCGGACCTCTACGCCGTCGGCGACATGACGAGCTTCCCGATCAAGCAGGGCGGGCTGGCCGCCCAGCAGGCGGACGTGGTCGCGCAGCTGCTCGCCCGCGATCAAGGGGCCACAGTCATGCAACCCCGAGCCCGTCGCGTGCTGCGTGCGTGTCTGGTCGGCGGCGCAAACCCAGTCTTCTTGCGGGTCGAGCTCGACGAGTTTGGCCAGGCCACCGTGGCGAGCACCGTCTACGGTCACTTCAACGGCTCCGAGCCCGGCGTGCCGCCGGAGAAGGTCTTCGGACGCTACCTCAGCCCATACCTGCACACACGCACACCGATCGCGCAGACCGCCGAGCACGGTTGAGAAGCGCCGCTCTCGACGTTCTCGACACCCGCCCTGCGCGCGTTCTCACGCTCAGCTCAGCCATGCGGATAGCTCCTTGAGCGCGTCGGGGATGACGTAGTAGTAGGCCCACAGCCCTGTGCGCTCGGAGTCGACGATGCCGGCGTCGCGGAGCTTCTTCAGATGATGCGAGAGCGTGGGCTGGGAGATGTCGAACAGCGGCACGAGCTCGCACACGCAGACCTTGCCGGCGTGCTTGCGCAGCACGTCCACGAGCTGCAGCCGGATCGGGTCGCCGAGCGCCTTGGCGACCTCCGCCATCCGCATCGCCTCCTCGCGCTGAACGTCGGGGTAGACGACCGGCTCGCAACAGCGCACCCCGGCCGCCCGCTTCTTCTTCGGGGCCAGCTCCAGATCGACAGTCATCTATATACATATACCAATTGAAGTGATCGATGTCAATGTAATAGGATCGCCGCGTCGTGGACACGCAGCCGCTCGCCCGCCGCCTGCTCGCCGAGTTGCTCGGCTCGGCGTTCCTCGCCGCGGTCGTGATCGGCTCGGGCATCGCGGCGCAGACGCTGTCCCCCGGCGACGTGGGCCTGGAGCTGCTTCGAGAACGCCGCCGCGACGGCGGCGGGGCTGTTCACGATCATCCTCATGTTCGGCCCGGTCTCCGGCGGGCACTTCAACCCCGTCGTATCGCTGGCCGACGCGACGCTTCGGCGGCATCAGCTGGCGCGACGCGCTCGCCTACATCCCCGCGCAGGTGGCCGGCTGCGTACTCGGCGCCGTCGTCGCGAACGGCATGTTCGCGCTCGCCGCCATCAGCATCTCGACTCACCACCGCGCCTCGCCCGCGCACCTGTTCTCCGAGGTGATCGCCACCGCCGGCCTGCTGCTCGTGATCTTCTCGCTCGCGCGCACCCAGCGCGCAAACACCACTCCCGCCGCCGTCGGCGCCTACATCGGCGCCGCCTACTTCTTCACGAGCTCCGCCAGCTTCGCGAACCCCGCGATCACCGTCGGCCGCATGTTCTCCAACACCTTCGCCGGGATCGCCCCGGCGTCCGTGCCCGGCTACGTCCTCGCGCAGCTCGTCGGCGGCCTCGCGCGCACTCGCGCTGCTGCGAGTCCTCTACCCCGACGTGACACCGGCCGAGGCAGAAGCGATCCGTCCTGCCGCACCACCGAGGCAGCGCGCTGCCGGGCTGATGGCGACCGTCCTGTTCGTCTGCCTGCACAACGCCGGTCGCTCGCAGATGAGCCAGGCGCTGTTCGAGCGCGCCGCCGCGGGACGACACAGCGCGCTGTCCGCCGGCACGACGCCCGCCGAGCGTGTGCACCCCGAGGTCGTCGAGGTCATGCGCGAGCTCGGCATCGACCTGTCCGACCGCCACCCCCAACTGCTCACGCGCGAGCTCGCCGAACAGGCCGATCTGGTCGTGACGATGGGCTGCGGCGACGAGTGCCCCTACATCCCCGGCAAGCGCTACATCGACTGGGACCTCCCAGACCCCAAGGGCCGTCCGCTCGACGAGGTTCGCGCGATCCGCGACGACATCGCGCGGCGAGTCACGGCACTGGCGGCCGAACTGGACACATAGAGTCCTTTACCATGTCACACGTGGAGCAGCTCACGTCCGCCAACGAGGAGGCGATCCGGGCTTGGGACGGGCCGCTGTTCGACGCGTTCGTCCGTTTTCGCCATCTCATGACGACGGGCCTGGGGGCCCACGGGGAGGAGGCCCTGCGCCTCGCGCCGCCACGTCCCGGCGAGCACGTGCTGGACATCGGCTGCGGCTTCGGCGACACCACCCAGCGGATCGCGGGCCTCGTCGGGCCGACGGGGGAGGTGCTCGGCGTCGACGCCGCGCCGCGGTTCGTCGAGACCGCGCGGCGCGAGGCGTGCAAGGCGGGGCGTCGGCAACGTGCGCTTCGAGGTGGCCGACATCGAGGCGACGGCTTTCGACGAGCGCTTCGAGATGGCGTTCTCGCGCATGGGGACGATGTTCTTCGCCAATCCGGTCGCGGCGCTGCGCAACGTGCGCAAGGCGCTGCGCCCGGTGGCAGGCTCGTCATGGTGGTGTGGCGTGCAAAGGTCGAGAACGACTGGCTCTATCGCGCCCAGACGATCACCGAGCGGTTCGTCACCAAGCCCGAGGAGTACGACGAGCCGACCTGCGGCCCGGGGCCATTCTCGATGGCCAACGCCGACACGACGAGCGGGATCCTGTTGAGCGCCGGCTTCCAGAACATCGCGCTGCGACGCTGTGACATGCCGATCACGATCGGCTCCGACCTCGAGGAGGCCGTGGAGCTCGTCATGAGCATTGGGCCCGCGGGAGAGATCCTGCGTCTCGCGGGCGAGCGAGCGGCGCACCTCCACGAGCCGGTCGCGCGATGCGCTGCGCGAGGGCTTGCCGAGTTGGACGGGCCCGACGGGCTGATCGCCCCCGGCGTCGACGTGGATCGTCACGGCCGACGCGCCGTCTTGAGCGACCAGGCACTCGATGGAAAGGTGGGGTTGAGGTCGTGAAGCTGCGTAAGCGTTACCTACCCGTAGCGGCCATGCTCGGAGCGGCGGTGGCCGTGCTGCCTGCTCTGGCTGCCGCCCCATCCGAAGCGACGCTCGAAGTCAGCGAAAACTGCGTCCGGCCTGCCTGGCCGTGCTGGGCGGCTCCCGGCTCGGGGGCGAACCCGGAACCCGCGAGCAAGGTCACGATCGCCGTCGGCGGCGAAGTCAAGTTCATCGACCACGGCAAGGAAGCGAACATCAAGTGGACGAGCACGCCGAGCGGGCAGCCCACCTGTTCCTCGGAAGTGCCCGTGAGCCCGATGCCGGCGAAGACCGGCTGGGAAGGCACCTGGAAATTCGAACAACCCGGGACCTACAGGTTCCGAAAGCTCGACCCTCTTCAAAGACGCATACGAGGACTACACCAAATACGAAATCGTGGTGGAAAGCGCCGGCACCGGCACAACCACCGGCACGACGACCACAAACACCACGCCGACGACCATGCCGACCACCCCCACAACGCCGAGCGAACCCAGCCACGGCTCGCCTTTGGAAGGGGGATCCAGGGCGCTCAAGCTCGCCGGCAGCCAGCGCGGACCGACGGTGCACGGGTCGCTCGAGGTGTCCCAGGCTGGCGCCGGCGGGCGGCTGGAAGTCGGCCTGTTTGCCGCCCACGCCTCGCTGGCCAAGGCGGGGCACTCGGAGGTGCGCGTCGGGCGGCTGGTGCGCTCGTCGTTGAAGGCGGGCAGCGTGTCTCTCTCCGTGCCCCTCAGCGCCAGGGGCAGAGCCGCTTTGCGCCGCCACCGGCGCCTGGCGTTGACGGTGAAGCTCACGCTCACGCCGCTACACGGCGCGGCGGTGACTGTCACCCGCCACGTCGTCGTACGCGCCTGAGCTGAGATGGGCTCGCTGGACTCCGAAGCGGCAGTCACGCTCGATGCGCTGGCGGCGGCGGTCAGCCGCGGAGCGCGCGCAGGGCGTTGAGGATCACGGCGAGGTCGATCACCTCCTGGAAGAGCGCGCCGGCGACGGGCGGCAGGTAGCCGACGGCGGCGACGGCCATCGCGGCGAGGCTGAGGCCCATGCCGGCGAGCACGCTCTGGCGGGCGATGTGGAGCGCGCGGCGGCCGGTGTGGACGGCGTCGGCGACGCGGTCGACGCGGTCGACGGTGATCACCGCGTCGGCGGTCTCCGAGGAGACGGTGGCGCCGGCGGCGCCCATCGCGATGCCGAGGTCGGCGAGCGCGAGCGCGGGCGCGTCGTTGACGCCGTCGCCGACCATGATCACCGGGCGCAGCTCGGGGTCGGCGCGCAGGCTGCGCGACGACCTCGAGCTTCTCCTCGGGGGACTGCTCGGCGTAGACGCGGTCGACGCCGAGCTCGCGCCCGACGCGCTCGGCGACCGAGCGGCGGTCGCCGGAGACCATCGCGACGTGGCGGACGCCCTCTGCGCGCAGCCGCTCGACGATGCGGTCGGCGTCCGGGCGCAGCTCGTCGGCCATCACGATCACGCCGGCGAGGTGGCCGTCGACGGCGACGAGCACGTGCGCCTCGCCGGACCCGCGGCCGCTCATCACGACGGCCGAGGCGATCTCCTCGTGCGGGCACGCCGGCGGCGCGCATGAACGCGCGGCTGCCGACCGCGACGCGGTGCCCGTCGACGTTGCCCTCGATGCCCTGGCCGGGCTCCTCGCGCACGTCCGGCCGGCACGTCGAGCGCGAGCTCCGGCGTCGCGCGCGGCGTGCACGAGCGCCTCGCCGAGCACGTGCGCGGACATCCGGTCGACCGACGCGGCGAGCCGCAGCAGCTCGCCGGCCTGCGACGCCTCGCCGCGCGACGATCTCGCGCACCTCCGGCGTGCCGACCGTGAGCGTGCCGGTCTTGTCGAACAGGACCGTGCGCGCCTCGCCGAGCGTCTCGATCGCCCCGGCGCCCTTGACGATCACGCCGGCGCGCGCGGCGCGCGAGAGGCCCGAGACGAGCGCGATCGGCGCCGCGAGGATCAGCGGGCACGGCGTCGCGACGACGACGACCGCGAGCGCGCGCACCGCGTCGCCGCTCAGCGCCCACGCCACGCCCGCGACGAGCAGCGTCGCGGGCAGGAAGAACCCGGCGTAGCGGTCGGCCATGCGCACGAACGGCGCGCGCTGGGTCTGCGCCTGCTCGACGAGCCGCACGAGCGCCGCGTACGCGCTCTCGGCCGCGGGCCGGTCCGCGCGCACGTCGAACGGCGCGCCCGCGTTCGCGGTGCCGCTCAGCACGGGCATGCCCGCGCGTGACCGTCACCGGCAGCGGCTCGCCGCTGAGCGTGCTCGTGTCGACGACCGCCTCCGCGCTGAGCAGCGTCCCGTCGACCGGGACGACCTCGCCCGTGCGCACCAGCACGACGTCGCCGACCTGCACGCTGCTCGACCGGGACCTCCTCGAGGCGATCGCCGACGCGCAGCTGCGCGACCTTCGGCGCGCGCTGCACGAGCGCGTCAGCTCGCGTCGCGCGCGCGTCGAGGCGACGTCCTCGAGCGCCGCGCCGCCCGAGAACATCAGCCCGACGATCAGCCCGGCGAGCTCTTGGCCGAGCGCGAGCGAGCCGACCATCGCGACGAGCGCGATCGTGTCGACGCCCAGGTGGCGCTCGACGACGACCGTCCGGGCGACCTCGACGGCGAGCTCGGCCGCCAGCAGCGCCACGGCCGCCCGCCAGACCGCGTCGCCGGCGCACCGTTGCCCGCGAGGTGCAGCACGCCGCCGGCGGCGAGCGCGAGCAGCGCGATCGCGGCGAGGATCTGCGCGCGATGCGCGAGCAGCCCGCGCCAGATCGCTGAGCGCCGGCAGGCGTCATGTGGCGCCCCTGGCGGGCGGTCGAAGGTACAGCGCGTAGGTTGAACCCGCAAAGGATCAGCGCGCCGATCGACACCGCGCTCGCGAGCACGGCCGTCGCGATCATGCGGGCGTCGGGGAGCGCGAGCTCGAAGAAGCTGCGTGTCGAGGGGATCAGCAGCGCCGCGACGTACACGCCGCCGAGTGCGGCGCACATCGCGCCGACGAGCGTCGAGCGCCGTGTGGAGCCTTCGGCCTCCAGCGCCAGGACCAGGTATAGGCCACAGGCGATCAGCGTTGTGACGGCCACCGTGCGCGCCTGGGTGAGCGAGAGGTCGAGATCGTGCAGCGCGAACAGGTAGCCCGACGACGACCCCGGTGCCGAGCACCACGCCGGCCGGCGCCGCGAAGCGCGCGACGCGACGCACGAAGTGCTCCGGGCGCCAGCGCCCGCTGCTCGGCGCGAGCGCGAGGAAGAACGTCGGGATCCCGATCGTGAGGCTCGCCGCGAGCGTGAGATGGCGCGGCAGCAGCGGATAGGCGTCGGAGCTCACGCCGATCGTGAGGATCAGGAAGGCTGCGAACGCGGACTTCGTGAGGTAGAGCTTGCGTGACCCGCTGGAGGTTGCGCAGCGCCTGGCGGCCTTCGGCCACGAGCGATCGGCACGGCGTCGAAGTCGCCGGTGACGAGCACGAGGTCCGCGACGCTGCGCGCCATCTGCGTGCCGGCGCCCTGCGCGATCGCCAGCCGCGAGCTCTTCAGCGCCGGCACGTCGTTGACGCCGTCGCCGACCATCGCCACATAGCGGCCCTCTTCGGTGAGCGCCCGCACGATCGCCTGCTTGCCCTCTGGGGAGATCCGCCCCACGACCGTGGCGTCCACGGCGAAGCGCCGCAGCTCGATGGGATCGTCCGGGATCGCATCGCCGTCGCTCACGCCCGCGAGCGGGATCCCCACGTCGCGCGCGATCGCCGCGACGGTTTGCGGTGCGTCGCCCGAGAGCACCTTCACCTCGACCCCCTCGCGGCGCAGGAACGCGATCGTCTCCTCCACGCCCGGACGGAGCTCCTCAGCGAGAACGACCAGGCCGAGCGGCTCCAGGTCCGGCGGCGGCAGCTCGCCCGCCTCGGCGGCAGAGGCCCCGGGCCGTGGGCGGCCGCGAGTACGCGTCGCCCTTCGCGCTGGCGCTCCTGCGCGCTCGCGGCGAGCTCCCCGAGCGGCATGCGCTCGGGCGCGCCGAGGTACAGGACGCCCTCGGGGAGTGCGACCGCGCTCCAGCGTCGCCGGCTCGAGAACGTGACCTCGCCGAGCGGGGTCGTGGGCTCTGCGGGAATGGCGTCCGCGATCGCCTCGCAGGGTGAGGTTGCGCGCTGAGGCGCTCGCCGCGAGCTGCGCCGAGCGCGACGCGCAAACGCTCCTCGGGGACGGCGGCCGCAGGCAGGACTTCGACGACGCGCAGTGTTGCCTCGTGTGAGCGTCCCGGTCTTGTCCATGCAGATCGTGTCCACGGACGCGAGCGACTCGATCGCGTTGAGCTGCTGCGCGAGGATCCCCCGCCGCGACATCCGCACGGCAGCGACCGCGTAGGTGAGGCTGACGAGCACCACGAGACCCTCCGGGATCAGGCTCACGACGCCCGCCGCCGGAGGTTGCGACCGCCGTGTGCACGGGCACGTGACGGTGGTAGAGGGAGTACCCGAGCAGCGCCCCGAGCAAGATCACGAGCACGACCAGCGCGTACAGGAGCCGGTTGATCGCGCGCTCCAAGGGCGAGCGCGGGTGACGGAAGGAGCGCGCCTGGCCCGTCAGGCGCTCCGCGAAGCTCTCCGCGCCGACGGCCGTGACCTCGCAGACGCCCGTCCCCTCCACCACGAACGCTCCCGAGCGCACCTCCTCGCCGGCCGCCCGGCGCGCCGGCTCGGACTCGCCGCTGAGGATCGACTCGTCCAGGCGCAGCTCGTTCGCGACGAGCACCCGCCCATCCGCGACGACCTGCTCGCCCGGGGAGAGCAGCACGAGGTCCCCGGGAACGACCTCCTCGACCGGGACCTTCCTCACGGCCCCATCGCGCAGCACCTCCCCGCGGGGCGCGACGAGCAGCGCGAGCCGGTCGAGCGTGCGCTTCGCGCGCACCTCTTGCGTGATCCCGATACCCGAGTTCGCGACGATCACCCCGAGGAACAGCGCGTCCCGCCAATCGCCGAATATGAGTGTCACCGCGCCGAAGCCCGCGAGGATCGCGTTGAAAACAGTCAGCACGTTCGCCCGCACGATGCTCACATAGGAGCGGCTCGTGCCCCGCTCGGACGATCGTGGGCGCGCGGCCAAACGCCGCGCCGCCTCCTGCTCGCTCAGACCCTCGAGGCCGGCCGGCCCGGCGGCAGGACCGGACACTCCGCCTACTGTGACCCGAGCTTCTCGGCCGCGCGAGATGGCTCGCCCTCCTCGAGCTTGCGTCGCTGTGTGGCCGCGACCGAGCGCGGTCGTCTTCGCGGTCGTGTAGTAGTCGGCGTAGCCGTCGCGCTGTGCGGCGCTGCAGGCGCGTGGGCAGCGGCTCGCGCAGCTCGTTGCGCACCGCGCTCGCAAGCTGGGCGTCCAGCGCCGGCTCGAGCTGGCTCGCTCCCGCGACGTTGTCGAGCTCGAGCGCGCCGTTGCGGGAGGAGTAGTCGTAGAGCTCGCGTTCCTGGCCGGCGCTTTGCACTGTGTTGGCGTTGGGCTTCCAGTTGGAGTAGACGCGCGTACTTCGCGTTCGGGGTGCGGATCGCGACCACGTGCAGCGGCGCGTTGGACGCGTAGGGCTCGATCGCGAACTCGCTGACGATCTCGTCGGTGGCGTGCAGCACCAACGCGCGGCCGGGTGCGGTGGGATCGGTGAGCATCCGCGCGAGGTCGTGGCGGCCGGCGATGTGGGCGTAGCGGGAGTCCTTGCGCCAGGCGTTCGAGCCGGTCGCGATCGTCAGCAGCAGCGGCGCGACGTCGACGCTCGAGGTCAGCCCGGTGCGCTCGATCGCCGGCGCCGCGTTCAGCTTGCCGCGCGAGGTCCTTGACGATCAGCGGCACGCTGATCGCCTCCTCGTAGACGCCGCGCGCCCTTGCCGCGCAGGCCGTGCGAGGCGCCGTACTCGCCGTGATCGGAGGTGAACACCACGACCGTGTTCGCGGCGACCTGCGGCCGGCTCGCGCAGCGCCGCCAGACCGCTCCGATCTGGCGGTCCACCTCGCCCAGCAGCTTCAGGTAGAGATCCATGAACGGCAGCCACGACCTGAGCGCGTTCGGGCCGGTGAACGGAACGGGCCCGAAGCCGCTCGCGGCGGTCTGCTGCAGCGAGAGCTGCAGCCGCGGCTTGCGCCGGCGATCAGCTGCACGGGCGTCTCGAAGTTCGCCGGCAGCGCGTGGACGCGGCTCGGCGCCGAGGCCTCCGTGGCGGCCTGGGCGCTCCAGCGATACCACCACGCGATGTCGTGCGGGTTCACGAACGACACCGTCGTGCACCACGGCCGGTTCGCGGGCGCCTTGCGCGTACCACGCCTTGAACTGCGCGGCGATCAGCGGGTCGACGCGCCAGCCCTGCCCGGGCGCGCCGTCTGGCGAGGGGTAGGTGCCGCCGGAGAAGCCGTACGGCTCGAGCGCGTGCGCGTTGCGCGCGGCGGTCCAGTTGTTGTCGTGGCTGCGTCAGATGCCACTTGCCAAACCACGCGGTCGTGTAGCCGTGCTCGCGCAGCATCGTCCCCCAGGTCGGGAACATGCGGCGCGAGCGTGCTGCCGCCGGTGACCAGGCAACCGGTCTGGTGGCTGTAGAGGCCCGTCAGCAGCGTGCCGCGCGCCGGCGTGCAGTCGTTCGCCGCCGTGTAATGGCTCGTCGAAGGAGACCCCGCCGCCGCGCAGGCGCGCGAGGTTGGGCATCAAGCCCGGCCGCCAGCGCGCCGGCTCTGAAACCACTGCGGCGCGCGCAGCTGGTCGACCATCACGACCAGGATGTTCGGCGCCCGTCGGCGACCCCCCGGCCCGGGCGCCCTCGCTGGTGTCGAGTCCTTGCCCGCCAGGAGCTCCGCCAGCGCCCCGGCGCCTACCACGGCGCCGCCCGCAACCGCAGCGCGCTTCACGAACGTCCGCCGCGTCAGCCGACTGGTGGTCACCGTGATCGATCCGGAGGCGATCGCGAGATGCTACTCAGCGACCACACATGGCATATCGGGGAACGACCGCACACCGTCGCGTAGTAACCCCGCGAACGCCGGACGTCGCACCGTCCGAGCAGGTCGCTCGTTGGCGGCGCTGACGACGGGGGCGCCCTGCCAGTGGGTGTGCGCGGGCAGCTGCTCGCCGCGCATCACAAACGAGCGGGCACCGACGCTGCTGTGGGCGCCGAGCGTGGTGTCGGGGAGCACGACGCTGCCGGGGCCGAGCGTCGATCCCGGCCCGAGGGTCGCGGGGCCGGTGCGCATCAGGCGATCGTGGAACAGGTGTGTCTCCACGCACGCGCCGCGGTTGACGGTGGCGCCGTCGCCGAGATGGACTAGGTCGAACTCGGTCACGTTGAGGGTCTCAAACCACACGTCCCTGCCGACCTTGGCGCCCATCGCGCGCAGGTAGATCGACATCAGCGGTGTGCCGATCGCGAGGTTCAGCAGCCACCCGCCCGCGAGCTGTTCCTGGCAGGTGTTGACAATCTCATCGCGCCAGACGAACAGCGACCACAGGGGGTGCTCACCGACGCGGTAGCGCCCCATCAGCAGCCACTTCACGGCGATCGTCACGAGCACCGCGGTGACGCTCGCCGCGAGCAGCACCACCGGCGCCGCGGCCGCCGTCACCCACACGCTCCCGCTCGAGCGCCCGATCGCGTCGAGCGCGAATACGACCAGCAGGCCGAGCATCACCGATACGGTGCCGGGCAGCAGGATCCGCGCGAGCTCGATTGCGCCGCGGGCGAGCACGAGACGCCGCGGCGGGGTCGTCGTACGCGCGGGATCGGGGCGCTCGGGCACCCGCGGCAGCTCGAGCGCGGGCAGTCCCAGCCAGGAGGTTCCGTTGGCGCTGCGCGTCGGCGGGGAGGAGAGCACGCCGACCAGGCTGTCGTCGCCGAGCCTGGTGTCGCTCTGCAGGATCGCGCTGTTGCCGAGGAACGTGCGGCTGCCGACCTCGATCGCCGCGAGCGCGCAGCCAGCCGCCGCGGGCGCGTCGCGATCGAGAAGACGACGTCGTCGGCAGCGAAGCTGGTATCGCCGAGCGTCGCGAGCCGGTTCAGCCCGACGGCGGTCGAGACCTCGGTGCGCCTGCCGACGCGCACGCCGAGCAGGCGCAGCCAGCGGCCGGGTGTAGAGGCTCGCGTAGAGCGGGAAGAGGACGCCCCGCGTGCCGGCCATGAGCGCCTCGGTGAACCACAGCGCCCACGCCGCGCCACCGTCGTCGCCATGCCACCCCGGGCGCAACAGGCGCGCGACGCCGCGCACGAGGACTGCCACGAGCAGCGCGTAGCTCACCAGGAAGCTCGCGGCGAGCAGCGGCGCGGCCGGCCAGGATCGTAGCCGAGCGGCAGACGCAGACTCCGCCGGGCCGGAGCCGAACGCGCTCAACAGCAGGACCCCGGGGACGGCCGCGACCAGCGGGAGCAGGTTGATCACGGCCAGCCCGACGCCGTACATCGCCTTCCACGCTGCGCCGGCGCGGGGACGGCTCGGGCGCGCGCGAGGGCCAGTCCGTCGCCGGCGGGGCCGACGCAGTCTCGCCGGCGATCCAGCCCAGCGCTCGCCCGTCGGGACGTGCCCCGTCACGACGCTGCCGGGCTCGATCTCGGCCCCGTCGCCGACGACGGCGCCCGGCATCAGCGTCGCCCGCGTCCCGACGCGCGCGCCCGCGCCGATCGCGGAGCTCGCCGAGCACGAGCTCCTGGCCGTCGATCCACCAGCCGTGCAGCGTCGACATCGCCCTCGAGCGTCGCGCCGGCGCCGACGCTCAGCAGCCCCGTCACGGGGGGAAGCGTGCCCAGGCGCGCGCCCTCGCCGACCTCGGCGCCGCCGATCCGCGCGTAGCGCGCCGCCCACGGCGTTCCCGCGAGCCGGTCCAGGTGGCAGACCTCCGCCAGGCGCTCCACGAACCACAGCCGGCACGTCAGCCAGCCGCGCCGTGGGTAGCGACCGGGCTGCAGCCGCCCGAGCAGGACGCGTACGTGCGACCAGCACGATCGCGGCGCGGCCGGGGGCGCTCGCGAAGAGGAGCCATGCCGGCGATCAGCCAGCCCCAGCCGACCTGCGGGCCCGCGCCCGCACCCTGCCAGCGGTTGTACGCGAGGATGCCGACGAGCCACTGCGGCGCGCCGACGCCAACAGCGCGAGCACACCGGCGAGCTGCACCACGCCCCAGCGCGAGCGCGCCGGCGCGCGACTGCGCGCGACGTCGAGCGAATCGGCTGCGCCGATCCGATCGAGGCGCGCCGCGAGCTCACCGAGGCGACGATGGTTGTACACGTCCGCGACTGCGGCGGCGGGGAAGCGCTCGCGGAGCGACCGAGACGAGCTTGGCCGCCGCGAGCGAGGTCCCGCCGAGCTCGAAGAAGTCGCTGTCGGGCGTGATGCGGTCGACGACGCCGAGCTGATCGGCCCAGCGCTCCGCAAGCCAGGCGCGCGGTTGCGGTGAACGCACCCGCTCGATCGGCGCTCGGCCGCCGCGCCGTCGCGGATGCCACGCGCGGGGCGGCGGAGGCCACGGCAGCGCGCTCCGCGAGTCAGCTTGCCCGAGCTCGCCAGTCGGGAGCGAGTCGAGCACCACGATCAGCGGCACGATGCCATCCGGGAGACGCTCGCCGAGCGCAGCGCGAACCAGCGCTGGATCGACCTCGCCCGTCACGTAGCCCACGAGCACCGTGTTGCCAGCCGCGGTCCTGCGGACCGCGGCGGCCGCCGCCGGTCACGCCCGGGACCGCGCGCAGCTGCGCGTCGATCTCGCCGAGCTCGATCCGCCGCCCGCGCGACCTTGACCTGCTCGTCGCGGCGCCCGACGAACTCGAAGCCGTCGATCAGTCTCGCGGACGATGTCGCCCGTCCGGTAGGCGCGCTCCCAGCCCAGCGCCCCCAGCGGCGCGAAGCGCTCGGCGTCGAGCTCCGGATCGAGGTAGCGGCCGAGACCGACACCGCCGATCACGAGCTCGCCCGCGCTCGCCGAACGGCACCGGCTCGCCGCGCTCGTCGACGACCGCGACCTGCCAGCCATCCAGCGGCAGGCCGATCGTGACCGGCTCACCCGGACGGATGCGCGCCGCCGTGCTCACGACCGTCGCCTCGGTCGGACCGTAGGTGTTCCACACCTCGCGGCCGCCGGCCAGCCGCCAGCGCGAGCTCCGCGGGACACGCCTCGCCGCCGAGGATCAGCAGCCGCACGCCGGCGAGCGCATCCTCATCCCACATCGCCGCGAGCGTCGGAACCGTCGAGACCACGCTCACGCCGTGCGCGGCCAGCCACGGGCCGAGATCGGCGCCGGCGCGCACGAGCGCGCGCGGCGCGGGCACGAGCGCGGCGCCGTTGCGCCACGCCAGCCAGATCTCCTCGCAGCTCGCGTCGAAGCCGACCGACAGACCCGCGAGCACGCGGTCGCGCTCGCTCACCGCTCCACAGCCGCGTCTCGGCGTCGACGAACGCCGCCGCCGAGCGGTGGCTCACCGCGACACCCTTCGGCGCGCCGGTCGAGCCCGACGTGAAGATCACCCAGGCGTCGTCGTCAACTGAGAGCGGCCGGCCGCCGCCACACCCTGGCGCGAGCTCCTCGATGACCAAGCCGCCCTCGATCACCGCACAGACCTGCGCGGCCTCCCAGATCGCACCGGCGCGAGCCGGCGGGTCATCCGCATCCACCGGAACATACGCGGCGCCCGAGCTGCAGCACCCCGAGAATCGCGACATACAGCTCCGCGGTACCGCTCGGGATGCTGACGCCGACCCGGTCACCTGGCCCGATTCCGGCCGACCTCAGTCGGGCGGCGAGCGCGTCGGCCTCACGCGAGAGCTCCCCGTAGCTGAGGACCGCGTCGGGCGCATCCACCGCGATGCGGTCACGAAAACAGGAGAGTGTCTGCGCGAACGCATCCATCAACGTTCGCGGCGCCACCGGCGGTCGCTCGCCGATTCCCGCGCTGGAGGTTGCCGGCGCCCCCATGTGAGCGCTGTCGGCCGCGGGCAATGCGTTCCGCCATGCGCCGAGCGACGATCCTGCGGCAGGGGGCGCCGACGCGCGGAAACCAGTGGGTGAACTTGGCATATTGCTGAGGCTCCTCATCTGGGCGCTTGACGATCCGTCCGCGACTGCCCATTCGCGTCGGTCTGCTCGTCACGCAAGCTAGACGGGAGCGGGTTAAGAGACACCCAAGAGGCCGTTACAGTATTGGTCATAAAACGTTGGGATTTCGTTACGGAACAATGGCCTCGAGATGATCTCTGGCGGGCAGCCGGCGGGACGCTCCCCCGCAGCCCAACGATTGGGCGCGACTTTGGCCGCTGCCTACGAAGAGACCCAGGGGCGGTCGTGTCAGTTCGCGACGATCGCAAAGAAGTCTCGGGTGTAGGGTGCGAGCAGCCGGTTGGGGATCCCCACCTGGCCAGGCACGACCGGCACGGCGGTCGGTCCGCCGCGATGGTGTATGTAGAGGTATCCGGCGACCCACCCGGGGTTGAGATCGAGCTCGACCGCGCGAAGGACGCCCGCATCGACCAGTGCGTGGGCGATCATGGCTGGGGTGAGGCTCTCGCCGGCGGCCCACACGAGCTGCCCGCCGCCGGTTATCCCCAACGCCGTGCGGGCTGTTTCAGGCCTGCCTCCGAGCGTCTCGCCCCAGCAGGCCACGATGCAGCTGCTGACCGTGGGGGCGACGACACCGCGATCCACCAGCAGGTGCAGGTTCTGCAGAACCGAGGCGACTGCGAGCCCGCGGGCCGGGACGCCCTGGCGCCATGCCCCGATTTCGGTAGTGCCGTTGCGGTAGGTCACGATTGATCCCAACCCCACCGCGAGCGGAACCCCAACGCGACCGTTCGCCATGAACCCGACCGAGCCATAGCCGAGTTTGAAGCCACCGTTGAAGGCGGCGAGGGCTCGGTGAATTTCGCTCGGGCCGATGCGATCCTCACGCTTCCAGCCGTGGCCGCGAGGTTCCCACGATCCGGCGTGCAGAGCGAGATGCGCCAGCCGCTGGTCGAAGCGCAGCAGCGTCACACCGGATCGCTGGGCGATCCAAGCGGCGGGCTGCCCGCCGATGCTCACAACCGGCTTCCACATCGGTCCCGGCGTGCCCGGCCTGGTGACGACCGGGGTGCTCGACATACGCCTGGCGACCGCCGCGGTAGACGCCCGGCCGACGGATGCCTGGCGGTCATTCCTTCTCTGGGTGGTGCTCGACTGGCTTCCACAGCCGCCGACCACGGCCGCCAGCAGCATCGCGATCATGCCCGCCGCCGGCAGTTTCATCTCTGCTGATTTTCCTGGCGCTTGTAAGCGGCGTCTAACGCCGGGGTGAGAATCATCACAGGGTCTCGTCGATCGCTCAAGGCCCACCGGACGGCGCCGATGAACGGTGCGCAACCATCCACGGAAGGAGCGGTTTTATGAGCATCAACGCAGTCGGGGGCGTGAGCCCCGCCCAGAGCCATGTAGCGCTTCCCAATGTCAGCAGGCCGGAGTCCGGCGAGGTGCAAGGCGCTCCGGACCACGACGGCGATTCCGACGATGCCGGGAGGCCGACCACGGCCGCCACGGCCGCAACCACAGCGGTCGCTGGGTACGTGAACGTGAAGGCGTGACGATCCCCCCGGTGGCCGCCACGATACCCTCGGGACGGCCACCGGGCAGGTCAACCACTGGCGGCGGCATTCGACCGCGTGGCAGTAAGGATGGTCTCATTCGGGCTTTACTCCGCCCTCAAGATGGCGTGGGAATGTGCCGACGGAGGATCGACATCGCCCCAAGATCAGCAAGGAGACCTCATGGCCAGAATCATCGTGACGACCGACCCAACCGACCGGCGCGACGCCCCCGTCCTGCTCGACGAGCACGTCTGCTCGCTGCATCTCGCCGACGACCACTCCGCAGCACAGCTCGTCGAGCGACTGGGCTGGGCGATCACCGACGCCGAGCACACCGAGCGGGTGGGGGCGCAGTAACTCACCATTAACGCGAACGGCCATCGGCTTAACCCGTCCTCTGACGACGAAGATGAGAAAGTCTGACGGAGCTCATAACCTGAGCTGAGAGGCCCGTAAGAGAATAGGGATGTATCGTGGTCAGGAACCCACCCCGGGGCACCGGGCACCCCTAGCAGGTGCCCGAGTACGCCGCGTGCACGAGACGGTCGGTCCAGTCAGAGCCCGCCCTAGCTGACGGTGAGGTAGCCGCTCATGTAGCCCGAGTGTTGCATCGCCCATTCGTCGCATACGGCGGTGCAATACCAAAGATACGTGCCCGGCTGCTTCACGAGCAGGGTGTAGGTGTGAGTGCCGGGCATCACGACGATGTTGACCCCCGCGGCCGGCGACGTGATGGTGTGAGGGACGGAGTCGGTATTGTCGATTCTCAGCTCCTGGGGCCGGCCCGCCCGGACGGCGAATTCGGTGATGGTGAAGGCATCGTGCTTTTCGCCTTCCGGACCGCGCTTGTATTCCGGGATGACCGACAGGTCGACCACCCCTGCCACCCGCGGGAGCGCAGCAGCTTCCTCGGCGGCGAGCTGAGCTGCCGCGTGTGCTTCGCCTCGTTCGCCGCTCTGGACCAGCGCGACCATCGAGAGCAGTACCGCGGCCAGGATCCCCACACCCGCGAGCGCCTTCAGCCCGAACTTCCTGGTAGCTGCTGCCCCGAATTCGCGGCGATATCTCGCCTCGGTGTCCTTGTCCGGCTCCTGCGCGGCGGAGCCGGGCTCGAATACGAGGTGACGAACGGGCACGGCGAACCGCTCGCGCGCGAGACCCGCAAGCCGTGGCTCGAGCCCGCCCGCGGCCTGCTCCCAGCGAGTGGAGACGACAACTTCATCCGGCGCGAAGGTGGCGAACGTGTCCTCAATGGCCTCGAGTGGGTCGGCCTCGGAGATCTCGCCCGTGACAGCGAGGTCGTGGCCGAGGCGATCGAGGGTGGCCTTCAGGCGTACGCGCGCCTGGTCCAGGATGCTGTCGACCGCGCCGGTCAGGCGAGCTCCAGGGGAGATCAAAGCGGGCACGAGCAGGAGCACCTGCGTGCGCGGCACCGAGGCCAGCCGCCCGACCTCGCCGAGGAGAGCCTCCTCGCCGAGGGTGTCGTTGGCGACGATGAGGACGCGGCGCTCAGCCGCTGAGCCCAGGTGCGGGGGGGCCATCTTCACCGGCAGCTCGAGACCGCGGAGCTTGCGCATGCGCAGTTGCGCCATACGCATCGACAGGGCGCCGAGTATGACCGCGAGCACCACGAGAGCGAGCCACGTCGGGCCGAGTGCGGCGGCGAGCACGACTGGGATCAGGGCCAGTACCACCACCAGGAGAAAGCGGAAGGCCTCCGGCTCGCTGTGAAAGGGGCTACGCACCGGCAGGGCCCTCCTCGGCGGCTTGGCCGGACAGGCCCTGCACGGCGGCCACGATCTGCTCCGGGGTCGCGGGCGCTGGCAACTGGTGGCAGCCATCCAAGAGCTCGCGCAGGCCCGCGTCCATGTTGGACGGCACCTCGACGAGCAGCGGCACGCTGGGGTAGCGCGTTCGCAGTTCACGCAAAACCTCGCGGGGCGCCTCGTGCTCGTAGCCCAGAGAGCAAACGACGAGATCGGCGTCGTGAGCGGGGGCGCACCCTGCGGGTCCGGTCAACGGACACTGCCCGTGTCCCCGTGGGCCGGGACAGACAGCGACCGCGTAGCCGGCAAAGCGCAGGCCGGAGGCGATCGCAAGGCCCGCCGCCTCGTCCGGGTGCTCGACGAGCACCCGCGGATGGCCCCAGCGCCAAGGCTGCGGTTCGAGGCTCACTGCTCGGGCGCGGGCCGTGGAACCTCCGGAGAACATGCCCTCAAGCTAGATCGAGCCCAACCCGCAGTCATCAGGGTCAAGCCGCACTCTGCTCCGTAGAAAACCGCCACCCCGATGCCACCGAGGGCCTGCCTACAATATGTGTCCGCTGCGCTCACGCCAGGCCGCAGAATGCTTTTGGATGCCAGCCCGCTTGCCGACATACACAGCATGAGCACGCGCCAGGCGACTGCCGCGCTCACCTGCGCTCTCGCGCTCCTGCTGCCTGCGGCCGCAGTGGGTGCATACAGCGAGCACTCGGTGGGCAGCCCCGAACAGATCGCATGGGTACGGCGCGCGGCGGGCAACTTCGTGGCGGCGGAGCTCAGCGGGAACGGCGCGGGAGCGTGCACGGTGCTGAACGCCCCCCTGCGTGCCACCCAGCACCACCGCACCTGCGAACAGCGGTTGAACGCGCGCCTGGGGAAGCTGTTGCATGAACGAGGGGCGCGCTCGCGCCTGCGCGCCGAGCAGCGAGCGATCCCCGCAGCCAGGGTGGTGGTTCACGGCGACATCGCCTCGATCGAGCTGCCCGCTCCGCTGCTGCGCGGACCGAACCGCTTCCTGTGGACGGAAAACTGCTGGATGCTGATGGGCTGAGGGAGCGTACCCATCGCAGGGCTGACCCTT
Source organism: uncultured Solirubrobacterales bacterium (assembly GCA_963821775.1). Taxonomy (GTDB): domain Bacteria; phylum Actinomycetota; class Thermoleophilia; order Solirubrobacterales; family Solirubrobacteraceae; genus Palsa-744. The sequence continues at coordinate 1,364,863 of CAWGFB010000004.1, forward strand.
GCTGTGGGGAAGCTCAGTCGCCGAACTCGCTGCGGACTCCCGGTGGGGTCAGCGCGTCGATGTAGTACTGCGGCAGGTGGTCTCGGAGCGAGGCGTGAAACTGCAGGCGTCGCGTCAATTTGAGGTCTCCCGCGAGGACCGACAGCGGCGCGGCGGCGATCTCCAGCAGGTTGCGCAGACTGCTTCTTCGGCGCGTCGTTGGGCTGCCAGTTGTCCTCCTCTCCCTTGGGCTTGTACTGGTAGCCGGACCGAAGTGGGCGAACGGTCGGACTCCGCGGGCGGCAGCTGGGGGACGATGTCGTTGGCGTACACGTAGCGGATCACCCGCTCGTGCAGGAAGTCGTGCTGGTTGCAGTCGCTGGCGAGTTCGGGGCTGGCGATCATCGGTCCACCGAAGGTGTAGACCGCCTTCAGCCGCTGAGGATGTCGGTCCTGGTAGGCCGGCTCGAGTCACGAGCATCAGCGCGAGCATCGACGCGCTCGCGCCGCCGAGGCTGTGGCCGGTGATGTACAGCGCCTGCAGCTTGCCGGCGAGCTTACCGCCGCCCGGGCGAACCGAGCGGCCCTCGACGGCGCGTTTGAGCGCGTTGAGGATTGCATAGCGGGTGGAGCGCACGTTGCGGTAGAAGCCGCTGTGCACGTAGCCTTCGCGGGAGCCGCCCGGGGACTGGATGTCGACGTGCGTCGGATCGATGTTCAATCGGTGAGCCACGTGATCAGGCTCGTCGGCGGCGTTCCCCGGTAACAGAGGATCGCCACCCGGCCATCGCTGCTCTGGATCAGAAACGACGTCGAGGTGATGAACAGCGACGTCGACATACTCGTCGATCATCACGCCGTGGTTCTCCTCGAGTCCCATGCGCGCCATCACCATCGCGACCGTCTCACTTCTGCGTACGCGTATGCCGAGCACACGGCCATCACGTGCGCGACCGTAGTCGTCGGGGTGCTTCTCGGTAGAGACGAGCGTCTCGACAAGGTCGGGGTAGACCGGGAACGTCGCGGTCTTTTCGGGCTTGAACGGCCTGAGCTCCGCATAGCTGGAGGCAACGCAGTCCCTGACCTGCATCTCAGCGACCCCCGACGCGCAGCGACTGCGACGTGCGCACGCAGTCTCGGGAACACGAACTTGGACATGGGCCAACTATCGCACACTGACCACGCGAGAAAGCGTCGATCTCGGCGGTGACCTTCTCGGGACGCGTGGTCACCGACGACGACTCGGTGAGATTTCGCCAATCGTGGTCACGCTCGTCCGCTGACGTGTAGGATTGATTGGTGACATTTCGTTCAGGTTCCCCCACGGCGGTGCTCGCTGTGGCGGTGGTGTTGACCTCCGCTACGGTCGCGCTGGCAACCAGCTCGTCCGCGCGCCCTGCGACCAAGTCCGAGAGAGCCGCGATCGTGGCCGCCTTCACCGCCAATGACGGCAGTTCCTCCGAGGTGCATGGCGTGTACGTCTCGCGGTCGAGTTCCACTCTCGCCGTGGTGTGTGTACGCACGCCGGAAGCGGGTTCGCGGGCGTTCGTCTTTCGTCGCGCCGGACGCTCATGGCGCTACGTGACGAGCGGCTCACCCGGCAACGCCGGCAGCTCCGCCGATCGGCGCCTGGAGCAGGCCTGCGGCTGACGCTCCATGAGGACCCGCAGGCCCCGTTCAATCAGTGCTCGTCAGTTGGCAAGGATCGTAAAGAAGTCGCGGTTGTAGGGCGCGAGCAGCCGACCGGGAATCCCGAACTGGCCCGGCACGACGGGGACGGCGGTCGGCCCACCCGGATGGTGTACGTAGAGGTAGCCGGCGACCCACTCCGGGTTGATGTCGAGCTCCACCGCGCGCACGACACCCGCATCGACCAGTGCGTGGGCGATCGCGGCCGGGGTGAGGCTCTCGGCGGCGGCCCACACGAGCTGGCCGGCGCCGGTGATCCCCAGCGCCGAGCGGGCCACGGCGGGGCCGCCTCCCAGCGTTGCCCCCCAGCAGCTCTGGAGGCAGCTTTCGACCGTGGGTGCGGCCACCCCGCGATCCACCAGCAGGTGCAGGTTCTGCAGCACCGAGGCGACCGCGAGTCCGCGGGTCGGGACGCCCTCGCGCCACGCACCGATTTCGGTCGTGCCGTTCTGGTAGGTCACGATCGAGCCCAATCCCACTGTGAGCGGAACCGCGACGCGACCGTCCGCCATGAACCCGACGGAGCCATAGCTCAGCTTGAAGCCACCATTGAAGGCGGCCAGCACCCGGTGAATCTCGCTCGCGCCGATGCGATCCCCATACGTCCAGCCTCGACCTTCGGGTTCGCCCGATCCCGCATGCAGAGCGAGGTGCACCAGTCGCTGTTCGAAGCGCAGCAGCGTCACACCGGATCGCTGGGCGATCCACGCGGCGGGCTGTCCGCCAACGCTCGCGACCGCCTTCCACGTCGGTCCCGGCTGGCCAGGTCCGGTGACGGCCGGAGCGCTCGACACGCGCCTGACCATCGCGACCGTCGACGCTCGTCCCCGATGCGCGCCGACAGACGCGTGTCCGTCACCGTTCTCCTGGGCGGCGCTCGACTGGCTTCCACAGCCACCCACCACCATCGCTGCCGCCAGCAGCATCGCGACCACCCCCACCGGCGGCGGCTTCATCGTTGTGTGGGCTGCCCGGTCATAGCTTGTGCACCCCCCTCACCACCGGCGTTACCTTGCGGGAGCACGCGATCTCCGGCAGGGTAGCTGCTTGCGATGAGGTCAATCTCGCTGGCGTGCGTAATGGACGCCTAATGTGGTGGTGAGAACACTCTCACTCTCGCGCGAGCCGGGTGATCGTGAGAATCTGCCCATGGTGACTTCCTGGGCGATACCGGCGCGGAGGGGCGTCCCGCTGCAGAACGAATAGACATTGGGGTGGCGCGTGCACTGCATAGTGACTACTCCCTCGACCGCGGGAGCCTCGCCCGCGGGAGCCTCGCCCGCTACGAGGCCCGGATCGCCGCTTACGAGTCACGCGGCGAAGCCCTCGCTTCAGGTGCGGCCCCGCCCGGGGCCGCACCGCGCCGTACCCACCCCGTTCGCCGACGCCGACGGCCGACCCGGCGGAGGTTTGTCCTCCGCCGGGTCCTCGCGCTCGCCGTCCTCGTCCTCGTGGGCAGCAGGCTCGTCTCCTACACGAGCACGATGCTCGCTCCGTCGAACGTCGGCTTCGGCGTGCGCTCGGTCGAGTGGCTGCGAGACAACGGCGGCGCATGGCTCGTCAACGACATCGAGCGGATCTACTACTCCGTCAATGCTCCGCCAAAGGGAGGGCCGCCATTGAAACACCTGCCCACGGTCGGTCTCCGGGATGGCGGCGCGGAAGCCCTCTACGCACCGCCGCCGATCACGCCGGCGATCGATCCCCCGCTACCGGGCGAGGGCCGGTGGCGACGCACGGGGCCACTCGTCGGCGGTGCGCCACCCTTGCTCATAACAACATTCCGTCCCGATCCCAACTACCCCCAGATGGTCGCGGGCGTCGCATGGTTGGATCGCTCACGCACCTCGCTGCAGCTCTACCCGGGCCGCTACGAGCCCCCAGCCGGGTCCTACCGCGGACCGATGGAGGTCCCCCCACTGTCGCGCGGGCAACTGCTCGCAACGTTCAACAGCGGCTTCAAGCTCGAGGACGACGGTGGGGGGTTCGCGGCGCTCGGGCGCGTCTATGCGCCGCTGCGCGACGGGCAGGCCACACTCATCGGCTTCCGCGACGGCAGCGTCGACGTACGTGAATGGACAGGCGGGCCAGAACCGGGACCGTCGGTGCTGTTTGCACGCCAGAACCTGCCGTTGATCTTGGAGAACGGCCAGCTCAACCCGAGTATCGGCGAAGGATCGCAGTGGGGCGCCACGCTGGGCAACGCGATCCGGGTCTGGCGCTCGGGGGTCGGCGTGGACGCGCGTGGCGACCTCCTCTATGCAGCCGCCGACAACCAGACAGCGGAAAGCCTCGCGCTGATCCTCCAGCGCGCCGGGGCCGTACGGGCGATGGAGCTCGACATCAACTCAGAATGGGTCACGTTCAACTTCTACGGAGCCCCGGGCGCGAGCGATCCGTCGAAGCTGCTGCCCGAAATGACCCGGGAAGCGACCCGCTACCTCGAACCGGACGACCGCGATTTCATCGCCGTCTTCAGCCGCGGCCAACTCGAATAGCTGAGCGGGGCTGCCTTGATGTCACGCCCGCGCTCTACGCGCACCCGTTTGCAGAGCTGGGCCGGGCGGGGTCTCGTTGCCGCACCCGTGTGCCCGGAGATGAGCCGGCCTCACGCTTGTTGTGTCAGGGGTAAATCTGCTCGCCGGTGTCCTGGTCGATCAAGGCGATCGCCGACGCCGGGCAGGCTTGGGCGATTGGGATGAGTTGCTCGGGGGGGCCGGCTCCGATGACGGTGGCGGTGTCCTCGACACGGAACACGTCGGGGGCAAGCTCTTCGCAGTCGCCGTGCGCGAGGCAGGCGGACTCGTCGATTACGGGTAGGCATGTCATCTCGGTACCTCTGGGATGTTCTGGGATTGGTGGCTGTGGGTTGGGGTGGTGAGTTGGCTCACGCCGCGTGTCGCTCCTCGCGTACGGAAGCGGGGCGTGCTTCGGCGATCCAGCGGCGAGCGCGTGGAAGGGCGTCGGGGCGGTCTACGAGCAGCGCGCCGGCTGGCCGCCGGTGGTCAGTGATCCAGGCCGCGAACGGTCCGCCGGCGGGGTCGCCGTCGAGCTCGATATGGCCGTCCGGGGGAGCGTGTCCGACGAGTTGGATGCGTCGTCCGTGCTGGTCGCTCCAGAACATCGGTGGCGCCGAAGGCGGTGGTGGGAGTCGCAGGATCGCGTGGGCGACCGCCGTGCCCTGTCTGGCCGCGGCCTCCCAGTGTTGGGTCGGGGTGAGCGCGTGCAGGTAGGGGTCGGGCCAGCAGGCCGCGTCGCCGGCCGCGTATACACCGGCGAGTGTCGTGCGGCCCGTGGTGTCGGTGGGAATGGCGCCCGGCCCGAGGCCGCTGCCGGTCAGCCACTCGGTCGCGGGGACGGTGCCGATGGCGAGGAGCAGCGTGTCGGCTGTGAGGGTGCTCGCATCGCTCAGCTGCAGGCACACCTGGCGTGAGCGCAGGGAGATTCGCTCGGCGCTGGTGGCGAGACGCACGTCGATCCCACGCTCGCGGTGCAGCGCGGCGAGCCAGCGGCCGAGGGAGGGGGGCAGCGCGCGTGCCAGCGGTGTGGCGGCGGCCTCGATCACGGTCACCTCGCGTCCGAGGGCGCGTGCGCTGGAGGCGACCTCCATTCCGACGAGACCGGCGCCGAGGACGACGACCGGGCCGTCGCGCTCACGCAGCGCGGCGCGCAGCGCGAGCGCGTCGGTGTAGGTGCGCAGCTCGTGCACAGCCCCGCCGGGCGGCAGGCCGGGCAGCCGGCGCGGGCGGCTGCCGGTTGCGATCACGAGGTGCCGGTAGCGCAGCGTGTCGTGTTGCGGCCCGCCGGGGCGTCCCGCGTGGCGCGTCGCTGCTCGGCGCCGGCGGCACCCCAGCGTGACCGTCCGCGTGGCGGCGTCGAGCTTCCGGGCCGAGGTGTCGAGCAGCAGCTCCACGCCGTGCGCCGCATACCACTCGCCGGGCTTGAACGCCGGCCGCCGCGGCTCGTGCGTGTCGGTGAGGACCGTCTTGGAGAGCGGTGGGCGGTCGTAGGGGTCGCGTGGCTCCTCGCAGAGCACGGCGATCCGCCCATCGTACCCGCGGCGGCGCAGCGTCTCGCAGCAGCGCTGTGCGGCGAGGCCGCCGCCGGCGATCAGCACATCGACGTCCGAGCGCCTCATGACGTGCCCTCCTCTGCCAGCGCCCGTGGCGGCCCCGCGATCGGGGAGCGTCGCGCGGTCCTCTGCGCCGCCTCGCCGCGGGGTGTCCTCGCCGGCGCTGCGCCACGCGCGACGGGGGTAGGACCCGGCGCAGGCTTGCGGCCAGTCGAGAGCACCCGCAGCACCGTCAGGTAGACGATCGGGATCGCGGGCAGCAGCACGAACGCGCGCAGCCACTGCGTGGCGGCGTCGCTGCCGGCGCCGAGCGTGTGGACGACGCCGAGCACCCACACGAGCACTGTCGCGCGGTGCAGCTTGCGCCATAGCTTCACGCCGATCCGCCTGGCGCGCGTAGAAGCTCAGGCCGAGCAGCGCCGCGAGGTAGCCGGCGATGATGCCGAGGCCGGTGAACAGCGGCCGGTAGCTCATCGCGAACGGGATCGTCAGCCCGCTCACGCCGGGGCGCAGCCAGGGGTCGCCCAGCAGCGCGAGGCCGTGCACGGCGATCGCGCCGAGCCCGACGAGCGCGACGTGCTCGTGCAGGCGCACCAGCGTGCGCCCCACGCCGGGGCGGCGCAGCAGCTTCGTGGACATCGTCAGCCCCATCAGCACCGCGAGCGTGACAGGCCGAGCGCGACGATGCCCGAGGCGCGGCTGACCAGCCACCAGATGTAGGGCGTGGGGTCCGTGGGGCGCCATCAGGCCGCCCTCCCGGCGAGCTGCGAGCACTCCGCGCGGCCTGTCGAGCGGGCCGATCTCCTCGACGTCGCCGCCGTCGTGGACGATCAGCCCGCCGTGCTCGGCGAGCACGCGCCGGCGCGCCCAGCGGGCCGAGCAGCAGCGCCGTCTTGGAAAGCGTCTCTGCCTCGAGCGCGCTGGGCGCGAGCGCGGTCGCGCCGATCAGGCCCGTCCACGCCGGCCGGCCGGTCGCCGGGTCGAGCAGGTGGTGCGCGTAGCGCCCGTCGGGTCTCGCCAGACGCGCACGTTCAAGCCCGAGGTCGCCACGCCGCCGGCGCCGACACGCGCACCGTGCGGATCGTCTCGCCGGTGAGGGGATGCTCGATCTCGACCTCGTAGGGCTCGAGCTGGGCGCCGACGCCGCCGATCGCGAGGTCGCCGCCGCAGTCGACGACGAAGCGCGTGTAGCCGAGCAAGGCGGTGCGCGACGGCGTCGGCGCACAGGCCCTTGCCGGTCCCGCCCGTGTCGAACGCGACGCCTGGCGGGCGACGCACGACGCCGCAGCGATCGTCCACGATGATCCGCTCGCCAGCGCCGCGCCGGATGCGCGCGCGCCGGCCGGCGCGGCGGGCGCGGCGGCGAGCGCCTCGCGCAGCGGCGCCGGCCGCTGGCCGTCGAGCGAGCTGGCGTAGCCGATCGCGCTCCAGCGCGCCGGCGAGCGTCGGGATCGACCAGCCCGTCGCTGCGCTGCGCCGCCCAGACGCCGGCGCGCACCGCGCCGCGCAGCAACGGGCGACGCCGGCACCTCGCGTCGCGGGGATCGCGGTTGAGCGCGCTCAGCTCGCTGTCCGCGCGAAAGCGCGACAGCCGCGCCGCGAAGTCCTCGACGTACGCGCGCTCGCGCTGCCGCGGCCGCTGTCGGGGGGCATCCGTCGCGCAGCAGCGGCGGGCCGATCAGCAGTCGCACGTCGCTGCCCATCGAGTGAAAGGTGGTGTCGTGCTCGCCGCTCATGACGTGCGCGTGACTGGGCGCGGCGGCAGTGGGGGTTCGGCGCCTGCGCCGGAGACGGACTGGCTGACCGAGGTGCCGCCCGCGGAGCCGCCCGCCCCCGCCGGCAGCACGCGTTCGACGACGGTGGTGCGATACACGCGGCGGAGACCAGCGCCCCGGGGGCATGAGCGGCGGGCGTGTCGCGCAGGTGGGTGCCGAGCAGCGCAAGCACAAGCAGGAACGCTGCCAGCGAGAACAACGCGACGGCCGCACGGTCGGGGCCGGCGCTCGTGCGGCGCGGGCGCCTGCAAGCAGCCGGAGCGCTCACACTCGCCGGCGCGTCGATCGAGGTCAGCTGATCACTCATCGCGTTCACCGGCGCCGGGGACGCCACTCGTGCGAGTCACCACCGTGGCGGGCTGGGAGCCGGCCGGTTCTGAGCCGCCGGCAACCTGTTCGGAGCCGATGATCCGGCCGCTCGCGGTGGTGCGCAGCACCGTCTGACCGCGATGCGTGACGAGCGCTGCAGTCGGCGCCACACGCAGTGCCGGGTCGACGCCGCTCACAACCCGCACGGTCAGCAGCACGAGCACCACCAGAAAGCTCGCCAGCGTGCCGGCGAGCACAGCCAGCAGGCCACGCCACCGACTCGGGGGTGTGCGCGCACGATGCGCAGACACGCCGCCGCACGCTGCGTTCGGCGCGGCGGCGGCGCTCGCGCCCGAGCGGAGCTCAGTCATCGCGGCCTCCGCCGCCGTCCCCGCCGCCGCTGGTGCGCGTGCGTAGCGCTCCACCTTTGGCGCCCCCGCTGCCACTGGTGCGGGTGCGTACCGGTACGCCGGCGGTCCCGGTCGAGGGAGCCCCGGTGGCGGCGGCGCCGCTCGCGCGAGTGCGCACCGGAGCGCCGGCAGCCGGGGTGCTCGGCGCGGCGGCCGTGGCGCCGCTCGTTCGTGTGCGTGGGACCGGAACACCGGAAACCGAGCCAGCAGCCGCCGTGTGCGAGCCGCTGGTGGCGGTGCGGGCCGCACTCACGGCTGGGGCTGTCCGGGCCGCGCGGACACCCACGCCAACGCTGGGCGCCCCATGTCGGTGCGGCGGTCGTTCGTGGCGGACGATGTGGATCGTGCGCCTGATCACCTGGGTGCGGACCTCGGCGGCTTGCTGGGTGACGTGCCCGGTGCTCGCCGAGCTGAGCCGCAGGGTGTAGGCGGCGAGCGCCCCCGTCACCACGGCGGCGACGAGAGCGGCGATCCGGGCGTTGGCGATGCGACGCATGGGCGGGCTCCTTGGAAGGGGATGCACTCACTGTGGCGCGCACCGCTGAAGCGGAGACCCAACCCGGGGCAAAGCTTTGGCAAAGAAACGCGGGCTCGGTCGCCGTCCCCGCGCGCGGGGCTCAGTCGCCAATCCCGCGCGCGGGATTCAGTCGTCGCGCCCGCGTGAGGAGCTACCTTCTTCGCTGCCTTCCTGGCTGGCGCGTTCCCGGCCGTTCTGGCGATGATCGCCGCCGTCATCGCCGGAGGATCCTGAGGTCCGCGACGCCGGCGCGCGTTCCAAGGTCCTCACCGGGGGGGCGGCTGGGGCCGGCGTTGCGGGGGCGATCGAGGTGCTGGGCGAGGCCGTCGCCCGGGGAACCTGAGAGGTGGTGTTGGCGGTGCCCTGGGAGGGCGCCGCGGCTGGTGGCGCTGTGACTGTCGGCGTCACCTTCGGGGTTGGCCGCGAGCGCTTGGGGGCGGACCGTTCGGCCACAGGCGGTGCCAGGCCGTGCCCGGCCGAGAGCGGTTCGGAGGAGATGCCGATGTGCTGGCTGGTGAGCTGGCTGGTCGCCCACGTGATGCCGGCGGTGAGCACGATGCCGACCACCGCCGCAAGCATCCACAGCGCAGCTTGACGACTCATGCTCCCACCGTAGCCGGCGGCAGTGTGAGGGTGCCGATGGCGCCACCGCCGTCGCGGTTGCGCAGCGTCACCTCGCCGCCCCACTCGCGCGCCAGCTCGCGTGCGATCGCCAGACCCGAGGCCGCTGCCGGGCGGCCCGTTGCGGCCGGCGCTGCCGCGGTGGAAGCGCTCGAAGATCGACTCGCCATCCTCGACGCTGAGCCCGGGCCCGCGGTCGCGGACCTCGATCGACCCCGGGGCGCTCGAGACCACGACCTGCGACCCGGGCGGGGCGTAGTGAAGCGCGTTCTCGAGCAGCACGTCGAGCGCGCGGTCGGCGTCCGCCGCGGCGCACCACGCCGCGCCACCGTTGAGCTGCCCCCGCTCGAGCGCGATCTCCCGCTCGACCGCGCTCGCGCGCCAGCGCCCGAGCGCCCGTTCGACGGTCTCCTGCAGGTCCAGGCGTTCGCCGGGCTGCTCGCGCTCGCCGGCGCGGCTGAGCACCAGCAGCTCCTCGACGATCTGCGCGAGCCGGTCGACCTCGGCCATGCCCGCATCGAGCTCGCCCCCGGCAGCCGGGCTGACGCCGGCCGCGCGCGCCTCCTCGATCCGCAGCCGCAGACCGGTGAGCGGCGTGCGCAGCTGATGCGAGGCGTCGGCGACGAACGCGCGCTGGGAGCCGAGCAGACGCTGCACCCGGTCGGTCATCTCGTTGAACGAGGCGCCCAGCGAGCGCTGCTCGCGGCTGCCCTCGATCGTCGCGCGCGCGCTCAGGTCGCCGCCTGCGACCCGTCTGGCGACGCGCTCCAGGCGACCCAGCGGGCGCGCGATCTGCCCCGCGATCACGACCCCGACCGCGAGCCCCACCGCGAGCACGACCGCGCCGATCAGCGCCAGCCCGAGCTCGACCCGCCTGACCGCGCATGCACCGCGGCGACGCTCTGGGTCACCCGCACCGCGCCCACCGTGCTGCCGTTGTGGATGACCGGCACCGCCGTGGCGAGGATTTCCTCTCCCGAGAGTCCGGCTCGGACGCTGCAGCTGCACGCGCCGGCCGTGCAGCGCGCTCGCGATCTCCGGGCGCCGGGCGTAGCTTTCGCCGAGCTCGGGCGGAGTGGCGCTGTCGGCGAGCACGATCCCCGCGCGGTCGACCACGAGCACGCGCCCGCGCACGGCGGCGGCAGAGGTGCGCGCCAGGGCTGCCAGCTCGCCGCGGCGGGCGGGCGCGAGCAGGTCGGCGGCGGTGGCGGCGACGAGGTCGGCCTGCCCCTGCGCCTGCGAGCGCACCTCGTCGTTCACGCGCGCGCTGAGGCTGAGCGCCGAGCGGTACGCCGAGCGCGACGATCGCGAGCAGCAGCACGTACGCGAGCGCCGCCAGCAGACCCGTCCTCAGGCGCACCGCGCGCTTTACGGCCGTGCCTCCTCGGTCGGCCACGCAGCGGAACCCGACGCCGCGCACGGTCTCGATGTAGCGCGGGGTGGACGGGTCGTCGCCGAGCTTGCGCCGCAGCGCGGCGACGTGCACGTCGAGCGTCTTGGTCGAGCCGAACCAGTTCTCGTCCCACACCTCCGACATCAGCGTCTCGCGCGTGACGACCCGTGCCCGCGTCGCGCGCCAGCCGCTGCCAGCAGGTCGAACTCCTTGCGCGTCAGCTCCAGCTCGACACCGGCCCGAGCCACGCCCGACGCGCCGCGAGGTCCAGCCGCAGATCCCCCGTCGCTCGCGACGCCGGCGCTCGACGCGGCGGTGCGCGTGCGCCGCAGCACCGCCCGGATCCGGGAGATCACCTCATCCGACCGCGAACGGCTTGACGACGTAGTCGTCGGCGCCCAGCTCGAGGCCCGACGACCCGGTCGGTGACGGTGCCGCGCGCGGTCAGCATGATGATCGGCACGTCGGAGTGCGCGGCGCAGCTCCCGGCAGACGTCGCGGCCGTCGCCGTCGGGCAGCGTCAGGTCGAGCAGCACCACGTCCGGCGGGGCCTCCCGCGGCGAGCCGCAGCGCCTCACCGGCCGTGCGGGCGATCACGGTCTCGAAGCCGTTGCGCGCGAGCGCCTGGGCGAACGGGTCGGCGATCGAGGGCTCGTCCTCGACCAGCAGCACCCTTCCGGCAGCGCCTGCGCTCACAGACATCCCACCCCACAATACGAGCACGGTCACCGTGAACCTGAGCATCCCGCCACGCGATGCCGGAGCGCCGCGTGGCAAAGAGCCGTGAGTAGATTCTCACTCGGCGCCCGTGCTACCTTGCGCGGGAGTTGTCTGGTGCATCGCACTCAACAGGGGAGGGGATGAGCATGGCGCGGAAAGTCGCCTTGGGCGTGGTTGCCTCGGCAGTGGTCTTGGTTGGTGTCCTGGGCATCGGGTCAGCGGCCGGCGCCGCGACGACAACGCGGCTCCTCCTGGGGCAGGGGCAGGCGTTCGCGGTTCTCGGGCACTCGTGCGGAGGCATCCAGGAGAAGGTGTATGCGACCGGCTTCGCCGCGAACGGCTACCCGACGGGAGACGCCTACCTGTCGACGTCGTGCGGGGGCAGTGGCCGCGACGGCGGCGGCACAAGCACGACCTACACCGCGTGGGCGACCGTGACCTGGGACTGGTTCGGCGAGACCCGCAGCTACGGAACACTGCAGGGGACGGCTGAAGTCAACCCGACGTTCTCCGCCGAAGACTCCCACCACGACCACATTTACAACTCAGGCGGCGGCGCGTACCTGGAAACGACCGAACCGCCCGTCGTGCCGCCGGCCGCACCGACCAGCGTGAGCGCGTACGTGTCCGTCGTGGAAGTCGGCGAACGGGAAGAAGCCAGGTTCCAGGTCGGCTGGACCTCGGCACCCGAAACCGCCGGTCTGATCACCTCCTCGAAGGTCGTGGCGACTCCGGTCGGATCGACGGCGCCCGTGCTCGAAGCGACCGTCAGCGGGGGCGGATCCGGTGCGCTGCTCGCGCCGCTGGCGGGCCGCACGACCTATCGCATCACGGTGACCAACACCGATCTCGAAGGAACCAGCGCGTCGAGCGCGCCGATCGAAGTCAACAGCATCACCCCCGAAGAAGAAGCCGAAAAAAGAGAAGAAGAACTCGCGCCGAAACCACCCGAATTCGGCCGCTGCGTCAAAGCTACAAGCGTCAAAGAAGGCACCGTCACCTACTACTACGGCGGCTACATCAACGCCGGTTGCACCGAAGCATCCGCTACCCATACCGGCAAATACGAATGGACCAGCGAAATCCTCAAACGAGGCTTCACGACGGTGATCAAGCCGACCACGAAAGCGGTCTTCGAAGCGACCAGCAAAAGCAAAGTCATCTGCACGGGCGAGAGCGGCAGCGGCTCGATCACCGGCAAGAAAGCCGTCGGCGGGATTCAGCTCACGTTCACCGGCTGCGAATCGGCCGGCGCGAAATGCACCACCGCCGGCCTCGCCGAAGGCGAGCTGCGCACCGCCAGCCTGGAAGGCACGTTGGGGATCGAAAGAACGATCGAAAAAGAAGGCAAAGAAATCCTCTACGCGGCGCTCGACCTCTTCCCGGCCGGCAACGCGGGAGCCTTTCTCGAATACACGTGCGCCGGCGGCCTGCCAGCGAGGCTGAGCGGCTCCGTGATCGTGCCGGTCGCCGCCGGCAACATGCAGAAAACGAGAACGCTGAGGTTCGCCCAAACGTCTGGCCTGCAGAAACCCGAGGCCTTCGAAGGGGGCTTGCGGGACGTGCTCACGAACGGCATCGGCGAACAGGTCGGGCTCTCGCTCACCGCGATCCAGACAGACGAAGAAGCGGTCGAGATCAACCCCGTGGTGTAGCTCCAACAGGCCGGGGCGGGCATGCTCCTCCATGGGTACGGCGTCGGGGAGGTTAGGGCGGACGCGAATGCGCATCGTACCCGTCGCCCGAGCGGGCGAGAGCGCTGCTGCGCCCCCTGGCAAGCGAGCGCCCGTCGACCTGATCGGATATGCTTGGTCTTCGTCCCGAGCGCTAGCGTCGGCGCGCACCGCGGGACGCCTGCTTTTGTGGCCATGCGATGGTGCCGGGCGCCGTAGCGGGTGGCCGGTCGCTGCAGCGTTGCCGAAGTGGCTTGTCGATTCGCGGCGTTGGCGACGATCGCTCGATCGCCTGCTTTTGTCCAGAGCGTGGGGCGGCCAAGCCTTTGATCGGAGTCTTGCTGTCGTGCGGTCCCTCGGAGCCGGTGAGCGTAAGCCGACTCGCTACAGGCGTCTTTCCCCGCTCCCAGGGGGCCGCCGCGCAGTGCTCGCCAGCTCACCACCACCGGTCACACCTTCGGGGGTACTGGCACTTCGGTTACGAGGAGAAGGTGCCGCCCCTGCTACTCGACCACTGCGTAGATGCGGTCTTCTCCGGCGAGGTTGCGGCCCGCGAACAGGAACTTGAAGGTCGCCCAGTCGTCGAAGCCAACGATCACGGGATCAGACACATTGCCCGGAGTGCCAGCATCGCCATAGGACAACAACTGGCCGGCGATTGGCACGAGGTCGCAGCCGAGCACATCCATGAACTGCAGGTCGATGGCCGAGATGAGATTCACCACGCCCGCGCCGCTGAACTGATTGAACGCGTCGTTGGTGCCTGGCGCCCAGTCCCTGGAATCGAGGTGGTTGCTGGTCGGGTCGTTCCACAGCTTGAGCAGTGTGGTCCCGCCATCGATGGAAAAGTTCTCCCCTGGTCCGCCGCGAAGCCCTCGTGTTCCCGGCCCGGTGAAGGAGAAGCTGTCGATCAGGCTGAACGAGCAGGTCGTCGTGCCGACAGTGCCACCGGAGAGACCGTAGCGGCCCATGACCTCAGAGATCTCATGGGCCGCTACGCCCTGAAAATCAAACGTTCCGGCTGCGATCTCACCAGAAAAAGTGAACGCGTTCCCCGCACCGAAGGTGGTGCCTCCGTCGTCGGACATATCGTCGTCGATATAGCTAAGCGCCTTGGCCTGCGAACGTGTCAGCCACCAGGTGACGGCGCCAGCGGTGGGGTCCGTTGTGGCCACAGAACCGCCTGGGCCGATCGCGATCAGGTCGTTTTCGGTCTTTGCGTCCGCCGTGAGCCTAGCTACCAGTTCCCGGTACGGGATCGACACAAGCCGCGGGAAGCTCTCACCGAAAGCTTTGGTTCCTGGCACCGCGTCCACCGTGATGTTGATGTGGATATCGTCCGCGAGTAGGCTGGTGAAGACCTGAGCTGCGGCCATCCAGGCGGCCTTTGCGGCTTGCGCATTCTCTCCAAAGTTTGTGTCGAAGTTGGCGGTGAACGTCGGCGTCATAACCACTGCGATCCCCAATCAGTCAGTGAGCCCAACCCAGCCACGTCGGTCGCGCGTGACGCCCCTGCGTCATCGCCGGCACCTCTCAGTCCTGGGATGACTGCGGTCGAGCGACACCGACGCCTGCCCCCTCTTTCGGCGGCGCCTGGGTTATCGCCGTCGCCCCAGGCACCTCGCGGGTCTCGGCTGATTGTGGGCGAACCACCCCGCTGGCAACGCCTTCTTTCAGTTGCACCTCAGATCCCATGGCCCACCATTTTATCGCGTCCTGGCCCCTCGGGTCTCGCAGCGTGTTGGCGAATACCTTCGCTTCGCCTGGGGCAAGCGGAAGTATTCGTCAGGCTCCGTCTGGCTTGCGCAACGGACGGTGGGTGTCGCGCAAACCCTGGTCCGTCCGGGCGGGTTATGAGACTTCAGGGTATGGCTATGAACTTCTTGACGTGTGATCGTGAGCAGGCGTTCTTGATGCCCCCGGACCCGCGTGATTGGCTGCCGGAGGGCCATCTCGCGTGGTTTGTGTTGGAGTCGGTCGAGGAGATGGATCTCTCGGCGTTCTATGGCGCATATCGCGTGGATGGTTGGGGTCGGGCGGCGTTCGAGCCGTCGATGATGGTCTCGCTGTTGCTCTACGCCTACGCGAGGGGGGAGCGCTCGTCGCGGGGGATCGAGCGCAAGTGCGTGGAGGATGTCGCCTATCGGGTGATCGCGGCTCAGCAGAAGCCTGATCACGCGACGATCGCGAGGTTCCGTGCTCGCCATGAGGACGCTCTGGCGGAGCTGTTCGGCTCTGTGCTTGGGTTGTGCAGGCAGGCGGGGTTGGTGAAGGTCGGTGTGATCGCGATCGACGGCACGAAGGTGCACGCGAACGCCTCGCATCACTGCAACCTCGACTACGAGCAGCTCGCCCGGGAGATCCTCAAGGAGGCCGCCGCGCTCGACGCGGCCGAGGACGAGCTCCACGGGGATGCGCGTGGTGATGAGCTGCCTGAGCACCTGCGGACCAGTGAGAGGCGTCGTGGCGCTCTGCGGGAGGCCAAGGAAAGGCTCGAGCGCGACCGCGTCGAGAACGGGGGCGCGAAGACCGAGACGGCCGGCGAGGCCCAGGCTCCCGGGGTGAAGATCGAGCTTGACCCGGAGGTCATCGTTCCCCGGACTCAGGGCCGCGAGGGATGGCTGCGTGAGGCTCGCCGTCAGCTCGATGAGTACCGCCGCCGCGAGGCGAAGCCGATCGCCCGCTCGCGCCCGGAGCGGCTGTTGGAGGCAGAGCGACGGCTCCAGCAAGACCTCGCGGTCGAGCGCCAAGCAAACGAGGCGTATGAGCACTACCGCGCGCATGGACGCGACAGCCAAGGCCGACGGCTCAGCCGCCCACCAAAGCCATATGAGCCGCCCGAGACCCCCGCGGGGAAGATCAACACAACCGACCCGGACTCCCGCAACGTGAAGACCCCACGCAGCTACACGCAGGGTTACAACACCCAGGCCGTCGTGAACGAGGAACAGATCGTGCTCGCGGCCGAGGTGACCGCCAGCTCCCCGGATTTCGGGCACCTGCAGCCGATGGTCGAAGCCACAAAGAGAGAACTCCAAGCGGTCGGCGTCACCGAGACTCCAGGGGTCGCGGTTGCCGACAGCGGCTACTGGAACGAGCAGCAGATGGACCACGTCGTCGCCAACGAGCACGTCCAAGTGCTGATCCCGCCCGACGCCGGCAAGCGCGACACGCCTCGGCCGGGGTGGCAGGGCGGGCGCTACACCGCGATGCGGGAGGTACTCGCGACCGACTACGCCGGCGGGCTCTACAGACGACGAAAGGTGATGGTCGAGCCGGTATTCGCGCAGACCAAGCACAACCGCCGAATAGACAGCTTCCAGCGACGAGGACGATCCGCGGTGCACTCCGAATGGCGGCTCATCACCGCCACCCACAACCTCCTGAAGCTCCACAAACACCAAACAGCCGCCGCGGCGGCCCGAAAGACCGCCCCGACGGCCACCAGGCCGCCGTCGCGCCTACAGCCCGACCAGCACAACAACCACACGCCGGCCGGTCACCGCCGCCAGCCGCGCCACCACCGCGGCCACGGACCTTTGCGCGACACCCACGACGAAACGGGGGTCTGCTCGTCGGCGAGGCGAGCGCTTTCGCATTGCGTGGCACGTGGAGGCGCGATCCTGACCGCAGTGGCCAGCCCTTCGATCGGAGTATTGAGCCTGGGCGCGGCGTTCGGGCCGGGGTGCGACGATTGCCGGGTGGCGGGCAGAGGCGGTCGTGAGCGGAGGGATCTCGGGGAGGTCGTGCGCGATCTTTCGCCTGAGGTGCTGCGGGAGATCGTGGCGTCCGCGGCTGACCGCCACGACGATGTCGAGCGGCATGTGCGGCTGGCCGCGGCGCGCGAGGAGGGTGATCTGACGGAGCTGCGGACGGAGGTCGATCGTGGGCTGCGCACCCGGCGGTTCCTGGGGTACAGGGAGAGCTCGGAGTGGGCACGCGCGGCGCGGCCGGTCGTTGAGGAGTTGCGCTCGGTTGCCGTGTCCTCGCCGTCGAGGGATCTCGTCGTCCTAGTCGAGCGCGCGGTTGGGCATGTCGTGAAGGTGATCATGCACGCGGATGACTCCAACGGGACGATCGGGGATCTCGCGCGCGAACTGCTGGAGGTCCACGCCGTGGCGTGTGATGCGGGGGTCGCCGACCCGGTGAAGCTCGCGGCGTGGATGGTGCGGTTCAGCTGCGAGGACCAGGATTTTTTCGAGGTCGATCCGGTTCGATACGCCGGCGCTCTCGGTGAGCGCGGGCTCCCGGCCTACCGTTGCGCGATCGATGAGCGTGGTGACGGGGAGCGGGTCTTCGCGGTGCGCTGGGCGCGCGAGCGGCTGGCGGTGCTCGACGGGGACGGGGAGGCGATCGTCGCGCTGCTTGGTGGGGATCTGAGCGCGCCGCATCAGTTCATCCGGGTCAGCGAGGCGATGGGGGAGCTCGGGCGCGAGGATGAGGTTCTGCTGTGGGCCAAGCGCGGGATCGCCGAGACCGACGGCTGGCAGGTCGCGCAACTGTATGACCTGGCGTGCGGTGTGTACGAGCGGCGCTCGGCTCCGCTGGAGGTCCTACGTTTGCGCCGCGAGCAGCACGAGCGGATGGCCTCGGCGAGCACCTACTCGCGGTTGTGTCGCACGGCCGACGCGGTGGGCGCATGGGATATCGAGCGTGACGCGGCCCGCCTGGCGCTGCGCGAGCGCGACCTCGGGGGGCTCATCGACGCGCTGCTCGATGAGGGCGACGTCGAGGAGGCCTGGAGCGTCGCGCACGAGGACCCCGCCTGGGATCCCGGACTATCGCAGCGCCTGCGCCTCGCCGAAGCCCGCGAGGCGCAGCGGCCGGATCAGGCGCTGCCGTGGTACATGCTCGTCGTGGATGAGCTGCTGCTCGAGACCGGCCGCCGGTCCTACGCCCGGGCCGTCCCGGTCCTCAAGCACGCCCGCCGCGCCGCCGAGGCGGCCGGCCAGACCGAGTGGTTCGCGACCCAAGTCGCGGATCTTCGCGAGCAGCACCGTCGCCGGCCGACGTTCATCGCGATGCTCGACAAGGCCAGCCTCGGCTGATGCACCAACCGAAGCGGCTCGCCGACCTTCCTGGGGGTGTATTCGCTCCCCCAGCAACTCGCCTAAGACACCCCCAGAACTTCTGGGACGATCAGAAATCGTTTGCTGGAGCGGGTTCTGAGCCAAGCCGACGCGGGGACTCGAACCCCGGACCCCCTCCTTACCATGATGCGCATGGAGGCCCTCCCGGGCTCGTGAGGCCCCGTCCTGTCTGGGTTTTCGGCGCCTGGAGGGACACCGAGGGACTGTTTGGCGGGAGCAAAACACCCCCAGAACACCCCCAGGAAGCCCCTAAAAACACCCCCAGGAAGACGGGGAGTCTCGGGTGGTCGTCGAGAGCCCGATCCTACCCGGTCGGCCCCCGGAACGCTAGGATTGATCGTCCGCGCCGACGTAGCTCAGCTGGTAGAGCACTTGCATGGTAAGCAAGAGGTCCCCGGTTCGAGACCGGGCGTCGGCTTGGCCGGAATGCCGCTCCAGCAAAGGCTTTTGGGTGGTTGCGAGGCGTTTCAGGTCGGGGAACCCACGCCTGGTTGGCCCGTCAGCCGAGGCCGGCCTTGTCAAGCATCGCGATGAGCGTCGGGCGGCGACGGTGCTGCTCGCGAAGATCCGCGAGGCGGGTCGCGAACCACTCGTTCTGGCCGGCCGCCTCGGCGGCGCGGCGGGCGTGCTTGAGCACCGGAATGGCCCGCGCGTACGCCCGCCGGCCGGTCTCGCTCAGCAACTCATCCACGACGAGCATGTACCACGGCAGCGCCTGATCCGGCCGCTGTGCCTCACGGGCTTCGGCGAGGCACAGGCGCTGCTGCAGCCCCGGGTCCCAGTCGGGGTCCTCGTGCGCGACACTCCAGGCCTCCTCGATGTCACCGTCGGCGAGCAGCGCGTCGACGAGTCCGCCGAGGTCACGCTCGCGCAGAGCCAGACGCGCGGCGTCACGCTCGATATCCCACGCGCCCACCGCGTCGGCCGCGCGACGCAAGCGCGCGTAGGTGCTCGCCGAGGCCATTCGCCCGTGCTCCTCGCGGCGCAGACGCAGGACCTCCAGCGGAGCCGAGCGTCGCTCGTATACCCCGCACGCCAGGTCATAGAGCTGCGCGATCTGCCAGCCGTCGGTCTCGGCGATGCCGCGCTTGGCCCACAGCAGAACCTCCTCGTCGCGTCCGAGCTCCCCCATCGCCTCACTGACCCGGATGAACTGATGCGGCGCGCTCAGATCTCCACCAAGCAGCGCGACGATCGCCTCCCCGTCCCCGTCGAGCACCGCGAGCCGCTCGCGTGCCCAGCGCACCGCGAAGACCCCCTCGTCGTCGCCGCGCTCCTCGATCGCGCGACGGTAGACCGGGAGTCCGCGCTCGCCGAGCGCGCCGGCGTATCGAACCGGATCGACCTCGAAGAAATCCTGGTCCTCGCAGCTGAACCGGACCATCCACGCCGCGAGCTTCACCGGGTCGGCAACCCCCGCATCACACGCCTGCGCGTGGACCTCCAGCAATTCGCGCGCGAGGTCCCCGATCGTCCCGTTGGAGTCATCGGCGTGCATGATCACCTTTACGACATGCCCAACCGCACGCTCGACCAGGACGACGAGGTCCCTCGACGGCGAGGACGCTGCGACCGAGCGCAAGCTCCTCAACGACCGGCCGCGCCGCGCGTGCCCACTCCGAGCTCTCCCGGTACCCCAGGAACCGCCGCGTCCGCAGCCCACGATCGACCTCCGCCCGCAATTCCGCCAGGTCGCCCTCCTCGCGCGCCGCGGCCAGCCGCACATGCCGCTCGACATCATCGTGACGGTCAGCCGCGGACGACACGATCTCACGCAGCACCTCGGGCGAAAGGTCGCGCACGACCTCCCCGAGATCCCTCCGCTCACGAACACCTCTACCCGCCATCGCGAAATCCTCGCTCCCCGCCCTCGACGCTGCGCTTACCCAAACCCCACGCGCCGCACCCTATCCCGCCAACCCAACCGCGAGAGAGCGGCCACGTCGTCCGGGTCTGTCCGGGACTCGCCCCCGACGGGTTGGGCGTCCGCGCTGTAGACGATGATGTGCGTGTGGCAGCGTCGCGTTCAGAAGGCCTTGATCGTTTACAGTTCCGGTTCTCCTCGGGCCGCACGACGATCTTCGTTGTCGAGATCGCGTACTTGCTCGCGCTTGCTGCGCTCTTTTGCGTCTTCCAGCTCTCAAGCGACTTTCGCTCGGCTCTCCCTTCCAGTCTCGGCTCCCTGCCGGTCGGCGTTCCCTGGTTCGGCGCTGTGGGGGGCACGCTTATAAGCCTCACCGGTGTTTTCAAGCACGCCGACACATGGGATCCACGCCGCGAGCTTTGGCACTGGGGCCGACCGCTAGTCGGGGCTTTCGTCGGCTCGATCGGCGCGCTCATGTTCCTGGTGATTGTCGACTCCGCCGCTGCTCAGCCCAAGAATATGAACGCCGCCGTGTTTGATGTGGTCGCGTTCCTCGTCGGGTACCGCGAGGAAACTTTCCGCAGCCTCATCAAGCGCGCCACCGATCTCCTGCTGTCCCCGGGGGCGCCGCAAGCGGACTCCTCCGCGGCTGCACCACCAGCGCTCCCGGCTCCCGCCGTGCCCACTCGCCCAGCTGAGCCACCGGAGCAGAGCAAATTCGAGAGCAGTTAGCCGTGGCCGACCGCTCGGACACCGCTGGCGTAGCAGTGGACCGAACGCTGACGAGGAACCGCCGCGAACAGACGTATACTTGCACGAACATATGTTCGCCTAAACCGGGGAAGCCAGCAACATTGTGAATCTCACCGCGTTCTTTGTCGAGTCGCTGATCGTGCACGACGTGCCCCGCCGCACGAGCGAGGCGACCGCCGGGGGCATCGTGTTCTCCGACGCTCCGTCGGAGCTCGACGCATCGCTGCGGAACTTCTTCCGCGAGCGCACGATCAGGAGCCTGACGCGCCAGGCCTATGAGGTTCAACGCGATCCCGACCAGAGCTCGCCGGTACCCCGCCATGTCCTCGACCTCATAGCCGACCCCGAGAAACTCGTCACGCGCTCCCACGAGATCGCGAGACACCTCTGGGCCTCGCAGACAGGCGTGAACCCTGCGGGGCTGCTCGTCGTGATCCTCGGAAAACTCGAAGACGCGCCGTGCGTGAGCATCCTGAAGCTTGAGCGGGAGGACGCGATCCGCGTCGCCCAGACGGAGCGTGACGGCCACGTCACGTTCAACATCGCGCACCTGCGGGATCTCATGCTTGGCAAGAACACGAAGCTGTTCAAGGCGTCGCTGTTCACGGCATCGGGCGAGGACGTCAACGGTCTGGTCTCGGACGACCAACGCGGTTACGACCCGTATTCCGAGATCGCTCAGTTCTTTCTGCGCCGGTTCCTCGGCTGCCGCCTTAAGCGCGCGAACGACGTCACCACGAAGGCCTTCTTCGAGGCGTCGCAGGACTGGATCAACAGTGAGGTCGTGGACGAGACGAAGAAAGCGCGCTACGAGATCGCGCTGTTGGCGCAGATGAACGCGCCGAGTCGCACGATCGCGATCAAAGACTTCGCCGAGTCGAGCCTCGACACGGAGGATCGCACGCCGTACAAGGAATACGTCGGCGCGCGCGGCGTGCCCAGCACGAGTATCGCGAAGGACAACAACCTCATCGAACTGCGGATCCGCCAGCTCACCTATGCGACGACTCAGGGACTCCGACTCACCGGCACGCACGAAAAGATGCAAGAGCTCGTCGAAGTCAAGCCCGATGGGCCGAACGGGCCCGTCATCGAGGTGCGCGACGGACTTAAGGATGTCCGTGGTGGCCGCTGACTTCGAGCAGCTAAGCGACCTCTACGCCGCCGAGCGCCCCAGCTACGAGAGGCTCGCCCGACAGCTGGCCGGTGCCCTGGAAGAGCATCTGCGAGCGCGTGGACTCCAGCCGGTGGTGCTTTGGCGCGCGAAGACCGTTCAGTCGTTCGTCAAGAAGGCATTGCGGAACGGCTACGCCGACCCGATGGCGGAGATAGGCGACAAGGCCGGGGTGCGCGTCATCGTCGACTTCGAAGCAGACATCGAGGTCGTGCGCGAGGTCACCCAGGATCTCTGCACGATTTTCGCGAGCGAGGCGAAGCGTGACGCCATGGCGTACAACGAGCTCGGCTACCTCGGCCTGCACCTCCAGGTGCGGCCACGCGCGGAGGCCATCGCGGCCGCTGATCGCAACGACCTGCTCCCACTGTCCGCGGAGATCCAGGTGCATACAAGGGCGCAGAGCGCCTGGGCCGTCGTCTCCCACGAGCTGCTGTACAAGGCGCCGCACGAGCTCTCAGCGGAGATCAAGCGCGGCGTAACGCGTCTCGTAGCGCTCGTCGAGCTGTTCGACGCTGAGATCGCTCGCTTCCGCGCGGCGATCGATGCCGACCCAGATCACCGGGAGCTTGCGCTCCTTGCGTCGCTCGATGACGAGATCGTGCGCTTCACGACGCGCCGACCGGACCTCGCACTGTCCGCGATCGTCGTTCCGCCGCTCGCGAGGCTCTACGGCGTGGAGCCGGAGCGCCTCTACGCCGACATCCTCAAGCCATTCGTCCGCTCTCACGAGCACGAGCTGAGGACCCTATTCGACGCCTACCGGGACGATGATCGCGCGAACCCGTTGCTCTTTCAGCCGGAGGCCCTTCTCATCTTCGACTTGCTCGAGCGCGACCCAGACCGACTGCGTGAGGCCTGGCCAGCCGATCGCATCCCACAGGAGTTGCTGGAGTCGCTCGAGACGGTCTGGGGGGCAGAGCTCTGACCGTTTGTCCGCACCCTCGCCCGACAGACTCGCGGCTCGCATCGATCCTGCGGCGCGAACTTGGGCTCCTCGGATCGGCGGATACCCAACCCGTCGACTGCGCCCGCCTTGAACTCGTAACCCGTCTGTACGACGCGGCCGGTCCACCTCCGGAGCGGGCGCTCGCCGTGTTCATCGACACCCATCGTGAGGCTCTCACCAGCCTCTACGCCGCGTATCGTGATGATCCGCGAGCACGTGCGTTCGCAGGCGCCCCAGAGGCTCTTCTGATCTTCGAGCGCCTGGAGCATGACCCTGAGCGTCTCGTAGACCTCTGGAGGCGTCACCTGCCATACGACGAGCTGGAACAACTCGCCGCGTTCTACGGGCTCGGTGTGTGACACGGGCGCCTATCAGCCAGCCGTTCTGCGCGAGATCGGACGACCCCCGAGATCAAATCGCTGTCCACGTTCCAATCGGGCCGCCGGATATGAAAGTGGCTCTGTTGATCGAACACGAGAAGCTCGGATCGGACGATCACCAGTCGCCAGCGCCACCAAAAGATCGCGCGCCCGCAGCATCCTACGAGAGCGAGCGTGTTCGGGCCCGGCTGCGGGAGCAGCTCCTCGTCGTCCGGACCAGCGGCGTGAGCGGCCTTCATCGGCGCGCTCGCTATCCAGCGCAAAGCAGTGGTGCCGGGCGCGCGGGCTCGCCCAGCAAAAGCAGCGAGGGCCAGATGATTGGTAGAAGCCTGCCGCAGCTACCCACGACTGGCTGAACGGCCGGGCCGGGTTTAGGGTAGGGGTCGCTTGGCTCCTCGTGGCCAACGCTGGCAGGGACGCCTCAGCACAAGCCGACATTTTTGGCGGCGTATTCGGCTTGCGCCACGGTGAATTTACTACCGGCTTTGGAAGAGAGCTGTTCGATCAGCCCCTGGCATGAAAACGACGACGTCTTGAGGTATTCTTTGGCCGCTTTCACGGCTTGTTCATTCCAGTTCACATGTAGGTGTTCCACAGCGAAGACAGCGTCCGCGTGCGGATATTTGCTACCGGCTTCGGAAGAGAGCTGCTCGATCAGGCCCACTTCTGAAAACGCGGACGTGTGGAGATATTCTTCAGCGGACCGCAACGCATTCTGCTGAGACATGGTGGCGTTTTCGACTTCCTTATGTTCGCGTTCTTTGCGTTCTTCGACTTCTTTATGTGCTCGTTCTTCGCGTTCTCTTTGCTCTTCTCTTTCCTTTCTTCTTGCTTCCCTTTCTTTTGTGGCTTGAGCTATCACTGCTAGTTCGGCTTGGGTGTGATGCCGGGTGATCGTGATCGTATCTTCCGCTGATTGGTGACCCGTGAGGGACGCGCTGACGCCGATAGTGTTTTCACCGACGTGGAGGTGCTGCACCGTCGCCTGCCAGTCACTCCCGTGAATGGCGGCCGAGTGTTCGCTGACGGTCACGGCGGCACCTGGCGTCACGGTTCCTGTCAGCGTCGCCTGAGAGCCAGTCTGGGAGAAACTCCCCTGATCGAGATGCAGTTTGACCGACGGCTCCGGCGGAGGTGTCGCAGCCGCCTGTTTGGTCGTCGTCGTATTGCTACCGCAGCCAGCGACGAGGGCGATGAGACAAATAAGGCTCCCCGGGAACCCGATGCAGTATGCGGCCCTTCGAATGCGACTCACACCCCGTACCTCCTCCAGCCCACCCGAGTGTATTGCGTAGATTCGGCTCCGCCCCCCAGTGCCACGTTCTGGAAGATACCGCCTTCGCCGGATAGGAGTCCTCTTGCCCGACCACCCGGCACGTGCGCGCCTTGGACGAGCCGCGGCGGTCTTGGCGACGCTCCGAGCATGGCTGGCTCTGCGAGGCAGGGCAGGAGCGCCCCCGTTGGCGCTCCTGCCTCAGTGAGGGTCTGCGTCTCAGAGACTGGAGCCCGGCGCTGGCGGGCATCATCGGCGCTCGCCGGGAGCTGACCGCCGCGATGATCTCCTCGGTATCGATCCCCTGGAGGTAGATCGACGTCGTGCCGAGGTTGACGTGCCCGAGCTGGCGCTGGATAATGTTCAACGGCACTCCCTCGCGCGCGAGCTCGACCGCATGGGCATGGCGTAGCTGGTGCGGCGCGAACCGACGCCGTATCCCGGCCCGGGCGGCGAGACGGCGAAGCTCGCTGCGCACAGCAGCACTCGACCACGGCCTGCCGCGCGTCGGCCCATCGATGACGCAGAACATCGGCCCGATTGGCAGCTCGACGCGCGCGGCGAGCCACGGCCGTAGCTGCTCCCAGCCCCAGGTGTCCATGCCGATCTCCCGGCGCCGACCACCCTTGCCGTTCCGCACGAGCACAGAGCCGCGTTGTGGGTCGAGATCGCGTTCGCTCAGCGTGAGCGCCTCCTGGATGCGCAGCCCGCCGCGCCAGAGCACGATGATCAGGGCACGCAGGCGAGCGCCGTGGCGGTCGGTGCCAGCCTCGCGCATTACCGCGATGATCTCCTGCACCGTGGGTGGGTCGGCCGGGTAGCGCAGACCCTTGTTGCGCGGCGGTCGCCCAGCGTGGTACCCGGGCATCGTCGCGGGCGAGCGACGACGCCCGGCAGAATCCAGAACACTCGAGACAGTCATGGGAATCCTCCTCCCATCGAAACCGATCGATCCCACTGCTCTACCAGCCGTGGGCAAGGTGGACGACCGCCCTCCCTGTGAGCCAAGCGCCTGGCGAGCGCCGAGACGAACGCCGACGCCGCCGATGCTCGTCCAAAGCAACGACGCCGTCAGTGCCGACTCTGATTTCCGCTTCGCGGGGCGAAGCAGGCGCCGCGGTCCTGCAATTGGCGAGGAGCGGGTCACTGCCAGCCGTGGGCACGTAGACGTGCTTCAGTGGTTTTTGGGCTTGCGGTCGGCGGCCTGTGCGCCGGAGATTCGCAAGCGTGGCAAAGCGCTCAGCGGCCCCTGAAGCAACCTATAGGCCTCGCGGTTTGAGCGACACGCGCGAATCATCGTCAGACAGGCGCCTCCAAATGGGTTGCCCTGCGGCTGCTGATACGCAACGATGCGATCGTGAGTCAACCGTCAGCAGTTGAGCGCGCACTGCACGGGGCCAAGATCAACCCAACGCAGGTTCGAGTCCCTGATCTCTCCACCGGACACGTCCCGACGACCCCGGGGCAGTGGCGATCCGTGCTGGCGGACTCGAATCTCGTCAATCGCTGGCGATCGCTCATCGAGGCCCGGACCGCACTCACCGACTTGCTGGAGGCCCCGCCCCCGCCCAAGCCGGCCGACGGGCACCGGGCGCGCTCCGAGCACTCATCACAGCTTCAGAGATCGTCATCCTCCAGGTCGAGCCAGTCTGCTGGTTCATTGCGGCACCCAACTCGACCGTCACGATCTCCGAGATCGCTCAAATCGCCGAGCACGCACGGAACATCGCCCACGATGCATTCGGACTGATCGCGGGGGACGACGCAACGGACGCCGACGTCAGCGCCGGAAACGCGATCATGGACGCGGTCGCGCGCGAGATCACGCTTCCGAGCACCGAACCTCCATCCGACACACTCACGGCTGCGTTCGCTCTCGACCCTGCAGTGATGAACCAGCTCGGGGGACTCGACGCCAGCGCCCGGCTCAGGGCCGCAACCGCACTCAATCACGGAGAACTCGACGAGCTCTCCCGCAACATGCTTCAGCATCTCATTACCGAGGACGCGACCTACGCGCCAAGTGCGACGAGCGTGCTTGCGCCGATGCTCGCTTTGGCGCGCCCGCTCCTAGCGCACGTCGTTGCTCTTCACCTATCCCAGGACCTCTTGCAAATGGCTCCCGAGCATGTCGGCGAGGTGCTGATGGCGTGGCGGGAGTTCCTGCCAGAGATTTGGGCCGCTCATCGCTCCATTCGCACCCATGAGCGACGGATCGCCGCCGCCGGAGAATCGGACCCGGAGGATTCGGCGCTCGCCGAAGCCGAGGTCACGGCCACCTTCATGGAGGGCCCGATCCGTCGTTTGGGCTGGACGTGTCTGCGCCTCTACACCGAAGCGGACGGCCCTATGCCGATGCTCGACGAACTACGCAGCCGACTGCTCGCCGCCGGCCCTTTCGTAACGACGGCCGCCGGCAACGCGATAGTGGCGGCGTGGCGGAACGCCGTCAACCACCGCGACATGGCATACAACCCGGTCACCGGCGTGCTGCGACTCGGCGCGGATAATGTCAGCACCGATCAGTTGCGCGGTCTCAGACAACTCGGGGAAGCCGTGGCCTACGGCTTTGAGTGTGGCGTGACGATCGCCCGGGCATCGAGTGAGCCACTGGCGAAGGAGCTGGGGCTCGGCGCCGATGTGCGAACCGCACCTCACCTGGTCCATGCGCGCTTGGCCAGCCTCTTGGCCGGACATGGCATTGTCTGCGACCGCATCGACATTGCCGTCGACCAAGTCACTTTCACGGTTCCCAGTCTCAACGCGGCCATGGGAGCGCTGGTGCTGACGGAGTTCGCTGAAGCGACCGATCTCTATCAGCTCAGCGGCGTCGAGCTGAGGGTCGTGGACCGCACGCCTCTCCACGTGCCGGCGACGGTCCTGGCAGAACTGCGGAGACTCAGACATGAGGCGGGCGAGCCTGGACTGCCGCCATCCGCGCTCTGGCCGGTGATCGCTGTCGGGCGCTCCGACATCGTGGACGATACCGCTGCCGTCTACATCGAGATGGCCCAACGGGCCGCAGAGGCGGCGATCTGGGTGGTTGCCGGACTGCTTGAGCTTGAGGTCCCAGCCCACCTCGAACGCGTGGACCGAGGTCAGGCCATAGCGAAACTCGACCAGATCAGAGATGGACTGTCTTCGGCATGGGCGATGCTCTCAGGGGTCTGTCCGCCCGAACTCAGCGGGCTCCCCGATTACATCTCGCAACTGCGAGAGGCGATCGAGACCAACAAAGATGTGCGACCTGCAGGCCGCCGCGTTCATGCGTTTATGAACCGCGAGGAGCCGCCCGACCTCCCGTGGTTCACGCCATTCGCAGAATGATGCGGGGCCGCTAATCAGGAAGGACGACTTGCAAGTCCGGGCATGCACGACAGCCTGTGATCCGTGGGCCAGCGACTGCGTGGCTCGTCATCACCGCACGCACCCGGGTTAGGATGGGGGTGGTGCCCGACAAGGACATCTCTCCGCGGACCCGCAAGCGCTTGTGGTTGAGGTCTGGCGGGACGTGCGCCTACCCTGGCTGTCCCGTCGAGTTGCTCAAGCCGACCCCGGACGGTGGTGACGAGACAATCGTCGGGAACGAGTGCCACATCGTCTCGCGCAAGGACGATCCGTCGGTCGCCCGCTCAGTGTCGTCGCTAAGCGACGATGAACGGCTGCAGTTCGCCCACCTGATCGAAAACCGTCACGGGTTCGAGAACCTGGTCATCCTGTGTCCGACACATTCATGGCTCGTCGACACTCCGGCGCAGGACAGATCGGTGGCCTGGATGGTCGAGGCGAAGGCGAGTCACGAGGCAGCTTGTCGCCGCACGAAAGTCGCCCGGCGACCTGCAACGCGAGGCCGACGTGCTGTGGTATCTCGGGATCACCGAGGAGTGGGAGTCGCGGGCACGACTCGACGCCTGGGAGCATTGGGTGGGGCCGCTGGTGGCGGACGGCCATCCGCACATGACGCAGGCCGACTTTGACGCGTTGACGGAGACGCGGAACTGGATCTTCACGAGGACCTGGCCGCAGGCGATCCCGGAGGTCGAGGACGCGTTTGAGAACTTCCGCCACGTCGCCCAGGATCTCCAGGGCGTTCTGTCCCAGCATCCGCACAAGCACCTCCAGGAACAGGGAGTGGTCGCGATCGCGCGTTTCTACAATGACTCGCGATACTGGGGTTCAGGTGACGAGGAGCCAGATTTTCAGCGCCTCGACGATATGTACGACTTCTACGCATTCCTGGTCGAGGACCTCGCGTATGAGCTGACCCGAGCAGCGAACTTGATCTGCCACGTCGTACGCCGCCATCTGCTGCCGGACTACCGCGCAGCGGAAGGCGTGCTAACGCTCACGGCGGGTCCATTCATCGAGGACATGACGATCCAGACAGCGCGTCCGGCGTACGCGGCGGATGCCGGCTCGGCTCCTTATGAGGGCCTGGATGGGTTTCTCGAGGGCCGTGCTGGACGGGACATCGTGAGGGGGTCCGGTGGCCGGCCGCGCGGGGTGCGACTACCGGGCGATTCGGTGTGGGGCGCCTGAGCAGCCCTCTAGCGTGGCGGACAGGGGGTCAGTGCTTACGAGGCCGCCCCAGGACGACGCTTCAATTTTTTTCGCCGAAGGCGCGGCTCACGCCTGCGATTGCCTTGCCACGACCGAGATCGCCGGCGCGGCCAGAGCTGGGCGATCGCGTCGGCGACGAGGCGACTCCGAAGAAGCGTCGGCGCCGGGCGACCGCTAGGTCGCGGAGCAGTGGTTCCGGCTGGACCTACTTTCACGTCTGACTTTCACGTCTGGACGCGCCTCCAACAGAGGGGTCTGGGGTTTTCCTTTGCGCCGAAAGCAGGCACGTCGTTTGCCCGAGACGAGACGCATGCTTGGGACGATGAGTGGGAGTACCCGATGACGCTCGACGGGCTCTCGCTTTGCCCGGGATGGCAGCGCTCACGATTCCGCCATCGGTTCTGGCGATAGACGACGGCGTATTCGTGTCTTCCCTACCCTCCCCGGCGCCGCACCCAAGGAGGCGAGTGGTCGCGTGCCCACGCGGCGAGCAGTGGATCCGCCAGTGCCCACGTGCGTGGCTGGGGCTGCCAGGCCAAGCCAAGTTCGCGCAGACGCGCGAGAGCGTCGTTGACGCTCTTGGGGTTGGCCGCGACGGCGTGTGGCCTGAGCCCGACACTGATCGCGGCTACGACTGGCTGCGCGCTTGGATGGACACGCCTGAGTAGATCCCACTCGCGGGCCGTCGGGCTGGCGCTGATCTCCCGCAGACGTCGCCAGCCGGCGAGCGCGCGGGTCTGGTCGTCCTCCCCACGGGAGGGCGCGAGGTCGATGATGCGCCAGGTGAGAGCCGGCACGCCGGCCGCGAGCTCGGCCGCTGCGCCGATCAACTCGACGCGTGCCCTGGTCCACGGGCGCGTGATTACGAGGTCGTCGATGAAGCGCGAGGGCTTTGCTCGGCGGATGCGTATGAGCTGCCCGGCGTGGTAGAGGGGATGGCCGCTGTCCTCCAGGGCTCTGCTGCTGGGGCCGTCGGGATGTTCGACCAGAACGACGTCCAGATGCGGGTGGCGCTGGCGGGCGGCGCGGAGGTCTCCAAGGAGCTCGCGGGTCTCGTGGTCGGATAGGGATGAGAGCATCAGGCCGAGGTGGTCGATCGCGAGCAGCGCGTCGCCGTCTGCGAGTGCGAGCAGAAGCTCGATGGCATCAGCAAGGTGCCCGTCTATCTCTGTGCCTGCTTTGGAGCGAAGATCCTCCAGATCGATGCCGCTCTGATGCAGGGTCCGTGCGAGTCGCAGGCCGGCGGCACTCGTGGGTGGCGCCGTCTGCGCCCACCATGCGGCCGCGTCGGGGGCGAGCTGGGCGATGGCCGTGTCGGCGATCGCCGTGGCGAGGTCTCGGCTGTCCGCGCAGCTGCGTGCGTCCACCAGCACGCGCGTGCCGCGGAGCTCGTCGAACGCGGCGGCCAGCAGGGCGCTCGTCCCGCTCCAGGGGTCGCCGGAGACGACCGTGAGACCGGGCCGCTGGTCGAGCACGTCGAGCAGCTCCCGGTACTCGGCGATGCGGCCGGTCAGCACTTCGGCGTTCCCGGCCTTCTGCGCGGTCTCAGGCATGGTCATCCTCCGCGAGATGCCGTCGCGCCTCGTCGATGGCCATCTGGACATCGAATGCTTCGACAGTGACGCTCCCGAGCTTGCGGGCGCCCAGGGCTGCGTATCGGGCTGCCGTCATCGTCGGGTACGGGCGTCCTTCCCCGAAGGCGATTAGCTTCTCAAGCGCCTCGGGCTGTAGCTCGAGGCGCGCTTGGACGAAGCGCTCCGCGAGGCCCGCGCGCCAGATGTCAGCGGAGATTCTTGGATCGAGGGTCAGGCGATCGACGAGCTTGCCGAACTGCGCCGGAGCATCGAGCATCCCATCGAGGGCTCGCTCGTCGCTACCGTCGACGAGCACGACGACCTTCGTGTTGCCGCTGTAGAGGTCGACAAGGTCTCCGAGCAGCTGCTCACCGTCGGCGTAGTCGGCGGCGCGTTGCAGCTCGTCAAGGAAGAGGACGACCGGTCTGTCCCGCTCCTCGGCCAGCGCCAGCGGCAGGGCGAGGATCTTTCGCGTCGGCAGTGGGCCAGGTTGAGCGGCGAGTTGACCGAGGTCGAGTGGTATCCCCTGGTCGGCGAGGGTCTGCTCGATCAAGGGCAGAGCCACTCGTAGGAGCCCGCGAGTGGCCGCCGAGCGCGAGATCCGGTTGCAGCGGTCCACGATGAGCTGCAGCAGGTCCTTCGCGTCCGTGCGCTCAGGGACCTCGATGTCGACGACCACCGTGCCGTCCTGGCGAAGCTGCTCGCACACCGCCGCGCAGACTGTCGTCTTGCCGATCCGGCGCGGCCCGGTCAGCATCGTGTGGATCGCCTCGCGCGATCGGCGCACGATCTCCTCGATGTCACCCGTACGCCCGATCACCAGATCGGCGGGCACCGGGCCACCGGCGGGGAACAGGCGTCCTATGCGGTCATCCATCGTCACGCTATGAATAGTACCAGTGAGTAATGACGTTATTACCTCTGGGTACTATCTGGCTCCTTTGCGTCCTGAGCTTCGCGGTACTGCGCGCCGTCTTGATCGCGTTCTCGTCTGGCAGGCCCGGCCCGCCCGGCAGGTCGGCGATGAGGTGCGCGTAGTGGGTGAGCAGGGTCGCGGCGCTGTGGCCCATCCACTCGGAGATTTGCATGATCGAGTGATTACCCTCGTGGATCAGCAGGCTCGCGAAGCTGTGGCGCAGGTCGTATGGCACGGGACCGTCGTAGGTCCGGCTGATTCTGCGTTTGCCCGCGTACACGACGGTGGTTTCGGTGATGGTGGCGATGCCGATCGCCGCGCACGCCGGCTGCCAGACGCGTGATCGCCAGTCGCGCCAATCCTGATCGCGCCAGGGCGCACCGCCCGGGCGCGCAAAGATCAGGCCATCCGGATCGCCGCACGCCAGCCGGTACTCGCGCAGATCGCCGCGCAGCGCATCGAGCAGCGGCGGGCACCGCGGAGGGCGGGTGGTCTTCTGGCCGGGCACGATCTCTCCGTCGATCCACTTCTGCTCGACCAGGATCGTCGCCTTGCGCACATGCTGGTATTCCAAAGCGAGGGCCTCCTCGGGGCGCAGGCCGGCGTACGCGAGGACGCTCACGAGCGTGGCGTCTCGCAACCCGTGGTCGTGATTGCGCAGCATCTGCCGCCGTAGAGCCTCGACCACGACGGGGCGCAGCGGCTTGATCGCCCGCACGCGCGGAGCACGCGGCTTGGCGATCAGCTTGCCGACGTTGGCGCTCGCCCTGTCCCATTCCACGGCCCGCGCGAACATGCTCTGCAGCAGGCCCAGGCAGCTCCGGATCGTGGCCGCGCCCGCCCCGGCCTGTTGGAGTTCGAGGATGAACTCGCTGAGCGCCAGCGGGGTGATCTGGCGCAGCTCCATCGCGCCGAGCCGCCTCTCGATGTGCGCGTTCCACAGGCAGCGGTACTTCCTGCGGGTGCTCCTCTCCAGATGAGTCTCGGCATATAAGCGCCAGAAGTCGCCCATGAACCGCTCGAGCGTCTCGTTGCCCGCTTCGAGCACGGCGAGGTCTCCGGTGCGCTTGAGCAGCCGCAGGCGAGCACGGAAGTCCAGGGCGTCCTGCGCGGTGTCGAATGTTCGCTGGGCGCGCTCGCCCCGCGCGTTCTGGAACCGGACTCGGTAGACGTAATAGACCTGGCCATCGCGGCGGCGACGCTTGCGAATCTCAACCCCACGGATTGGCTTCGGGCGCACGTCTATGTCTATAGAAGGCTAGAGCCGAGGGTTCGCCTGCGCCGGGCCACGATGCGGCGACTTCGGCCTGCCGAGGCCGCACCCAAGCGACTGACGCCCCCAAAGCGCCCCCGCGACATCCTCCGGCGTCTCTCTCCGAAGGGCCAGCCCGCCCCAGAGAGTGCGTTTGTACTTGGGATCTTCTCGGGGGCGCAGGTGGTGACTGCTTCCTGCGCCCCCCTCCTTACCATGCAAGTGCTCTACCAACTGAGCTACGTCGGCGCGGACGATCAATCCTAGCGTTCCGGGGGCCGACCGGGTAGGATCGGGCTCTCGACGACCACCCGAGACTCCCCGTCTTCCTGGGGGTGTTTTTAGGGGCTTCCTGGGGGTGTTCTGGGGGTGTTTTGCTCCCGCCAAACAGTCCCTCGGTGTCCCTCCAGGCGCCGAAAACCCAGACAGGACGGGGCCTCACGAGCCCGGGAGGGCCTCCATGCGCATCATGGTAAGCAAGCTCCGAGGCTGCGGCCCCCGCCACCAACCTGACCGTGCTGCCCTTGTACTTCGTCTCCGGCGTGTTCGTCGCCGAGAGCATCATCCCCAGGTTCCTGCGCAACATCGCCACCTTCTTCCCGATCCACCACCTCGACGAAGCCCTCCTGCAGCCGGTCGTGCACACGCACGGCACCGGCATCGCCGCCACTGACCTGCTGATAGTCGCGGCCTGGGGCATCGCCGCGCTGCTGATCGCAGTGCGCACGTTCCAGTGGTCGCCGCGCAGCGGCTAAGCGTAGGTTGCAGACCCAGCGAGCGGGCCAATGTGCAGTTAGGGCAGTTCTGCTAGGATCGTCTGATGAAGACCCTGCATCTCGACCCGGATGCTCGTGACCAGGTTGCGCTCGTGGCCGAGGAGATCGAGAGGATGCTCGCCGACGGTAAACATGTCGCGGTGACGCTCGCTGAGGAGCAGGAGTTGCTCTCCCCTCAGCAGGTGGCGGATCGGCTTGGCTTTTCACGCCAACACGTGATGCGGCTGATCGGCTATGGCGATCTCGTGGCGCAGCGGCTCCCCGGGTCCAGTCACTGGAAGATTCCGCTCTCCTCGGTGCTCGCTTTCGAGGAGAGCAGGGCCGAGCACGAGCGCCTCACGGCGGAGTGGTCGCACGAGCTCGACGCGATGGGTGCACCGCCCGAGTGAACGAGTACCAGCGGCCACGAGCGGTCCTCGACAGCGACATCATCTTCTCGCGTGTCCTGCACGAGCTGATGGGACGCATCGCCGCCGAGCTGCGGCTGCTGGATCTCTTCTGGAGTGAGCAGCTGCTGGCGGAGGCGCAGAGGTCGCTCGTCGAGAAGAAGCGACTCCCGGTTGACTCCGCACGACGGTGGGTGGACTACCTGCGTCTGAGCTTCCCGGCCGGGTGCATCGACCTCGATCTACAACCCCCTGATGTAGCCGAGCTTACCCGGGATCCGGCGGACGCCCACGTGTGCGCGCTGGTCGTGGCCGCGCACGCCGACTATCTATTCACGCATGATCGCGGCTACCTGCGCGACGGTCTCAGCCGCCACGGGGTGCAGGTGCTCACCCCGGATGAGTTTCTCGCTGACGTGCTGGCCTCGGACGCCGGTGGGGTGCTCGGGTACTGGAGCTGCAGGCGAGCACCTGGGCCGGAGGGCACGTGGTCGGGGAGCTGCTCGACGCTCTCGAGCGCGCCGGCGTGGCGGCCTTCGCGCGCAAGGCGCGAGAGCTCATCTGACGCGCCGGTTCACGATGCACCGCGCGGCACCGGCCGACGGCGAACGAGCCTCAAGAGCCGCCAGCCGGCTGAAGACCTCGCTGTCGCCTGCGGGCGACTCGGGCCAAGAGGCCGCGGCGTGGTTCGCGCTCCCGCGCACGCTGCCCGCTCAGTGCGATTTTCCGCATCTCCTTCGAGCGCTGGGTTGCGCAGAGCGGCGAGCCCGACCTGACCGAACTGATGGGCGCCTTACTCGCTGAACTGCGAGCCCTCACTGCAGGAGAGCCGCTGACGAGCGCTGCTGGCTGAAGTTCAGCCGTCGCAGCGATGTTGCGGGCGACACCCAGCTCGATGAGGATGCTGCGCTATCCGTGCGCTGTGGCGGAGTACAGTTTGATCCCGATGCCGCTTTACATGGATCGTCACGACCTTCCGGGTGCGACGGCTGCCGATATCGCAACGGCTCACATGCGCGATCTCGAGGTGCAAGAGAGGTTCGGAGTACGCTTCGTCACCTACTGGTTCGAAGAAGAGGCCGGCAGCGGTTTTTGCCTCATCGAGGGTCCCGACAAAGAGTCCGTCGAGGCAGCCCACAGGGCCTCGCACGGGATGCTTCCGCTGAACGTGGTCGAGGTCGACGAGGCGAGCATTCGAGGGTTCTTTGGACGGCTCAATACTCACCCTCCGGGCGAGCCCTACGTAGAAAGCGCCTTCCGAGCGATCCTCTTCACCGACATGGTCGACTCCACTCGTATCACCCAACAATTGGGCGATCGCGAGGCCATGCAGCTGCATGTCGTCTCATCCGGGGTGCACGACCTCTGCCGCGGAAAGGGAATCCGGTTCTCCGACGCGGGGCCCCTCGCCGCGAAGGGCTTTGCCGAGCCAATCGGGCACTTTGAGGTCGACTGGCGCGATTGACCTCACGACGCAGCGCACCCAAGGAGCGGCGAAATCTCTGGCGTCGGGGCGTGGAGCGGGTTGCTGATCGCAAGCTTTCGCGACGGTTTCACGGTGGCTACACGCGCGCGCGCAATAGTGAGCGGCGATGGATCCCGACACGATCGTCCTCTCGCCCCACTTCGACGACGCGATCCTGTCGTGTTGGCATCTGCTGGCCAGCGCCGGCGAGGTGCTCGTCGTCAATGTCTTTGCGGGCGAGCCTCCCGCAGGAACGCTCGGCTGGTGGGATGAGCTCGCTGGCGCGACCGACTCGGCCGCAGCGGTTCGTGCGCGTATCGAGGAGGACCGCCAGGCACTTGCGCTCGCTGGCCGCGCGGCCGTCAACCTGCCGTTCCTCGACAGCCAGTACCGCCAGGGCGACCAGGCGCCAGGAGAGATCGTGCAGGCGCTGCGCGAAGTGGTCCTCGCTGGCGCTCAGCTATACGCGCCGGCCAGTCTGGGCGACCACCATCCCGATCACACCGCCGTGCGCGCCGCGGCACTGGCGCTCCACGCAGAGGGCGCCGACGTGGCGCTGTACGCCGACCTGCCTCACGCCACCTTGTTCGGATGGCCGCGGTGGGTGCTCGACGGATCCTCCTCGGAGGCCGATCCGGCAGGCGAGGGATGGGCGACCCAGCTCCAAGACACCGGCGTCCCAGTCGAGCGGATGGTGGCCGCCACGCACCGGCTCTCAGCGGAGCAGCGCGCCGGCAAGCTTGAGGCCGTGCTCACCTACGCCAGTCAGATAGCGACGCTGCAAGAGGTCTTCGGATCCTCGCTGGACGATCCTCAGCTGTTCGGCTTCGAGGTCGATTGGCGGCTGACGCTAATCGCGTAGCGTCGATGCCGGGCGGCCGATCTCTGCCAGCGCGCGCTCGCGGAACCGCGCCCCGATCTCCTCGTCCTCGACCGATGCGGCCATCGTGTCGATCAGCTCGTGTGCGCGCCGGCCGTGCTCTTCGGCGTCCGTGAGACTGTCCGCCGCGGCCGCCACGCGGGCGAGCCCGGCTTCGATCTGCCAGCGCTCGCAGATCAGTCCCTCATCCCCGGCCGCCTCGGCGCTACGGGCGAGCATCCGCCCTGCCGCGGCCCAGTCTCCGCGAGCCTCGGCGCAGCGGGCCAGGAAACGGGCGGTCATCGCGATCGACCTCTGCGCTCCGCTGCGCTCCCACGCTTGCAGTCGGCCTTGCATTGCCTGCTCGGCGCGCTCGATGTCGCCGTTCGCGAGGTGGGTCTCGGCGATCGCGAAGTAGGCCTGCTCGCCCCAGAAGTCGACGTTGCCGGGTGGCGTGGTGACCTGCTCGGCAATCTGCTGCGCACGTTCCGCGAGCGTACGCGCCTGGGTCTCGGCACCCGCCATCCGTATGGCCGATGAGAGCGCTCCGAGGCAGCGGAAAATCTGCCCCCGTGCACGGTTGCGCTCGGCGGCCGCAAGCCCGCGCTCCAGGACAGGGACGGCGAGCTCCGCGGCGCGCAGATCAAGAAGTGGGATCGCAAGACCGGCCGCGGCCCAGCCGAGCCAGTCGGCCTCGGGCGTGTCCGCGACTGCGACCGCCTCACGGCCGAACGCCAAGGATCGTGCATAGTGGCCGCGGCAGCGCGCGATCCAGCTCGCCGTGTCGCGAAACAGAACTCCGGTGTTGCGTTCTCCCCCCATGCGATCACTGATCGAGAGCGCCTCCGCGACACGCCGCTCGGCCTCCTGCCAGTCGCAGCGCTCCAGCGGCACGTAGCAGGACTCACACAGCGTCCATTGCAGATACCACAGGTCGCCACGCCGGCGTTGGGATCGCTCGAGCTCCGCGCACAGCTCCTCGAGACGCTCGAGATCGCCGAGCTGCAAGGCGGCGAACTTGAGGCTGTCCATCGCGCGGCTGACGGCAAGCTCGTCCCCGGCGCTGCGGGCGATCTTTAGCGCCCGCTCCCCGAGCTCGACCGCCTCGGCGAACTCCAGCTCGTTGGCGAGCACCAGCGAAAGGCGGTTCAGCGCGCTGACCTGCCCGGACTCATCGCCGAGCTCCTCGGCGATTCCCAGCGCCTCTTCGTGAAAGCGCCGCGCCGCCGGCGGATCGAGCACGTGCCAATGGGTCCCCAAAGCGTTGCGCACGTGCATCTCGGTCGCCTGGTCGCCCGCCGCGCCTGCGCCCTCCAGGGCGTGCTCGAGGTCGGCCAGTGCTCGCTCGGGCTCGCCGAGTTGGCGAAACGTCCAGGCACGAGCACGGTAGAGGTCGCGAATCGTCTCCTCGGTGGCCGCGGTCATATCGAGCATCTCGCCCGCGACGATCGCGCCGTCCAGGTTCTCTAGCGCCGTCTCTTCGGCGTGGACCCGTTCCGCCGCCGTCGCGGCTCGGCGGTGATAGTCAAACGCCTTGCGCAGCTCGCCGGCGGCACGGTAGTGGTAGGCCAGCGTGCCGGCGCGATCGTCGGGGCGGTCCGTGGGCGCCTCCTCGATCGCCGCTGCGATCCGGCCGTGGATCGCCGCCTTGCGGGTAGCCGAAAGCTGCTCGTAGATCGTCTCGCGAAACAGCGCGTGGGAGAAGCTGAGCCGCCCCACCGACTGCGCGGGCTCGACCAGGACGTCGGCGCCGATCGCCTCCTCGATGAGATCGATCAGGCGATCGCGTGGATGCTCCAGGACACGCTCGAGCACGTCGAGCTCGAACTCACGACCCGCGACCGCGGCCACTGACAGCGCCTGGCGGCAGTCATCCCCCAGACCGCGCAGGCGGCGCAGCAACAAGTCCCTGACGCTGTCCGGCACGCCGCCCCCCGCCACATCCCAATCGGACTCCGCATCGACATCGTGCAGCAGCTCCTCGATGAAGAACGGGTTGCCCTCGCTGCGCTCCGCAACATGGCGCACGAACCCGCTTGGCGCCTTCAGCCCGGTGCGACCCGCGATCAGCTCTGCGACCTCCCCCTCGCCGAGCCCCGACAACGCCAGCCGCTGCAGCATCCGCGCGCGGCGCAGTTCCGCGAGCGCCTCGGCGAGCGGATGCTCGTCGCCGACCTCGACCGGCCGGTAGGTGCCCAGCACCATCAACGGCGCGCCCTTAGCCGAGCGCGCAAGGTGGCGAAGCAGCAGCAGACTTGACTGATCGGCCCAGTGCAGGTCGTCCAGGAACAGCACCAGCGGGCGAAGATGCGCAGCGTCGGCCAGCAGCGAGGAGATCGTCTCGAACAAGCGGAAGCGCTCCTGCTCGGCGCCAAGGCCCGTCGGCCCGTACGGGGAACGCGCGTCCTCGAGCTCTGGCAGGATCGCGGCGAGCTGGGCGCGCCGTGGGGTGACCTGCACGGCCAGCTCGGCCGGAGGGCAGCAGGCGATGTAGTGGCGCAGCGCCTGCACGAACGGCTGGTAGGGAACGTGGACCTCCTCGTGGCAGCTGCCCGCCAGCACCGTCGCGCCGTCGTCGTGCGCCGTGCGCGCGAACTCGGTTACCAGGCGCGTCTTGCCGATCCCGGGCTCGCCCGCGAGCACCACGACGCGCAAGCCGCGCTCGCGGACCTCCGTCCACTGCTCCTGTAGTGCGGCCGCCGCGTCGGAGCGCCCGACGAACGTGCCGCGGTCCTCGCCCGCCAGCAACGGCGGCAGTGGGACACGCACCTCGGTCGATGCCTCCCAAATCACCTCGCAAGCGGGAACCGGGTCCGCGACGCCCTTCAGCGCGACTGCCCCGAGCGCGCGGTATGCGAACCCGCCGCGCGTGCCGATCAGCGCGCGCACCAGCTCCGAGGCGAGGATCTGACCTGGCGCGCCGGCGTCACAGAGTCGCTTGGCGATCACCACCGGCGTGCCGAAGTAGTCGCCCTCGTCGCGGATCGGCTCGCCGACATTCAGGCCGATACGAACCGCGAACGCAAGCTCGCCGGTCGCAGCGGCGCGGTGGACAGCCTGCTGCATCGTGATCGCGCACACGACGGCATCCACCGCGCTGACAAACGCCACCATCAGCCCGTCGCCGAGGTTCTTGACCTCCTCGCCACCGTGCATAGCCGCGGCCTCGCGCAGCAGGCCAAAGTGCGCGCGGCGCAGACGCTCGCCCTCCTCATCACCGAGTCTCTGCAGCGTCTCCGTGGAGCCGACCTGGTCGGTGAACAGCAGGGTCACCGTGCCCGTCGTCCGCTCGGCCGCCGGTGCCGGGACCGGCGGCCCAGGCGCCGGGGGGTCTGATCGCGCCGACGCGACGGGCGGCGGGGGGTCTGATGGCAGCGCAGCGACGGGCTGCGGCATCGTCTCAGCAGCGCGGATCCGCTCGACCAGCTCCCGCGTAACCGAGGAGGGCACAATCCCGAGCTCCGAGGCGAATCGGTCAGTGAGGCGGCGGTAGGTGGTGAGCGCCGCCGAACGGTCCCCGTTCGCCGCCAGGCGGTGGATCAGCTCGCGATGGGCCTCCTCAGAGAGCGGGTCGAGCGCGACCTGGCGGCGAGTGAACGCGACCGCCGCCGCGAGATCCCCCGAAGCCTCCGCGGCCGCAGCCATCCGCTCCAGCAACGCCACCACGCTGGCGCGGTGCTCGTCGCGTCGCTCATACACCCAGTCGTCGTCGAGGTCTGCGAGCAGTTCGCCCCGCGCGAGCTCGAGCGCATCCTCGAGCTGGCCCTCCGTGAGGAGCTGCTCGAACTCGCCTACGTCTGTCCAGACCTGATCCGGGCCGGCGAGGGCGACTGCCTCGCGGGTGGCCAGCAGGTAGCGATCGGCGTCGGCGCCCAGTGCGCGACGCAGAGCCGACAGGGCGCTGCGCAGGCTCGTGCGCGCGCTCTCGTCGAGCACGTCGGGCCAGAAGCGCGCCGCGAGCTGTCCACGAGGATGAGCGCGCCGCTCCAAGGCGAGCACGCCGAGCAGCGAACACGCCCGGCGGCTCGCAGGCAGCTCCTGCCGCACCCCGTCGACCTCGAGCGTCAGCTCTCCGAGCAGCTTGAGGCGCAGCATTGGCCAAGCCTACGCGGATTCACGGAGGTTTCGCGTGCGCTTCGCGTTCTCGCCACGCAGCCATGGGACAGTGAGCACTCCGAGAGAGCTACCACGAAAGGGAACGCAAAATGGCAACTGAGGTGCAGCTTGACCAGAAGAAGCTCGAAGCATTCGTCGAGCGGATCGTGCTCGACGTCGGAACAGCTATGCGCGGGGGGCTGATGTACATCGGCGACCGCCTCGGCATCTTCGCGGCACTGGCGGATGCCGGGCCGGTGACGGCGAGCGAGCTCGCGCAGCAAACGGGGCTCAACGAGCGCTACGTGCGCGAGTGGCTTGGGGCGATGGCGACCGCCGAGTACGTCGAGCACGACAACGAAGGCGGCACGTACTTCCTGCCGCCCGAGCACGCTCTGCCGCTCGCCGACGAGGACTTTCCTTTCTTTACCGGCGGAATGCTTCAGATGATCGTCCCAACCGTCACCGTCGCACCGCAGGTGGCGGGGGCGTTCAAGACCGGTAAGGGGGTCACGCAGGATCAGTATCTGCCCGACATGTACGAGTCGATCGAGCGCCTCACGGCGCCGTGGTACAAGCACCACCTCGTCCAGACCTGGATCCCGGCGATGCCGGACGTCCGCGAGAAGCTAGAGGCAGG
Organism: uncultured Solirubrobacterales bacterium; assembly: GCA_963821775.1. Taxonomy (GTDB): domain Bacteria; phylum Actinomycetota; class Thermoleophilia; order Solirubrobacterales; family Solirubrobacteraceae; genus Palsa-744. The sequence continues at coordinate 1,406,027 of CAWGFB010000004.1, forward strand.
TGGATCGGCCTGTGACGTCGGCTGCGGGTCGGGCCGCGCCCCGATCACGATCGCCAAGGCGTTCCCGGAGGCCGAGGTTCATGGCTACGACGTCCATGCCGGCTCGATCGAGCGTGCGTGTGCGAATGCGGAGACCGAGGGAGTCGCCGACCAGGTGACGTTGACAGTCGGCGACGGTGCCGAGCTGCCGGAGAGACAGTTCGACCTCATCAGCACGTTCGACGTCGTGCACGACTCGGTCGACCCGGTCGGGCTGTTGAGCGCGATCCGTAGAGCGTTGCGGGAGGACGGGACGTATCTGATGCTCGAGATGAACGCCTCCGGCGATGTGGATGAGAACCGCAACCCACTCGGCAAGTTCCTCTACAACGTCAGCACGCTCTACTGCATGACGACCTCGCTCGCGCACGGGGGCGCCGGCATCGGCGCCTGCATGGGTCAGGAGAAGGCACGCGAGCTGGCCTACGCGGCCGGCTTCAAGCACTTCCGCAAGCTCCCGATCGAGGAACCATTCTCAGTCCTCTACGAACTCAAGGCATAGGGAAAGGGGCAGGTCAGATGACAATCGATACCACGACAACACCGCCACCGCTCGACACGGACGCACTCGCCGGTGCGCCGGAGCAGAGCCGCGCGCGCTATCCCGACAGCGAAGGCTTCGTCGATCGCGACGGGCAACGGCTCTTCTACGAGGTCTACGGCGAGGGCGAGGAGACGATCTTCCTGCTGCCGACCTGGTCGATCTTCCACTCGCGCCACTGGAAGATGCAGATCCCCTACCTCTCGCGCCACTTCCGGGTGCTGGCGATGGACGGCCTCGGCAACGGGCGCTCCGACCGCTCCCGCGACCCGCGGCGCTACGACATCGATGAGACCGCCCGCGATTGCCTCGCGGTGATGGACGCGACCGGCACCGAGCGGGCGCTGATGGTGGGCCTCTCCAAGGGCGCGCAGTACACGCTCGAACTGGGGCGGATCGCCCCGGAGCGAGTGACCGGCGCGGTCTTCATCGGACCGCTCTTCCCCTACACCCCATCGCACCAGTCGCTCCTCTTCAATCGGCTGACCTTTCGCTACTACTTCACTCAATGGTCCTTGCCTTTTTATCGCTGGTGGGGACACATGAACGCAAGCCACTGGCTTCAGGACTTTCCCGAGTACGTCGAGTGGTTCATCTCGCGCTGCGTTCCGGAGCCGCACTCGAGCAAGGCGATCGAGGACGGGGTCGGCTGGGGCCTGGAAACCGACCCGGCGACGTTGATCGCCGCGGCTGGGGGCGACATCCACCGCGGCCGCTCGGCCCTGCGTGAGTTGGCGCTGGGGCTCGACTGCCCGGTGATGGTCATCCACGGCGACAACGACAAGATCGCGCCGTTCCGCGACGGCCGCGCTTTGGCTCGCTTCACCGACGCCAGGCTGGAGGTCGTCCGTGGCTCCGGGCACATGTCGCACGCGCGCAAGCCGGTCCAGGCAAACCTGGCGCTGCGCGAGTTCTCCGAGGACGCCTTCGGGCGGCCTCGCACGCCGCGCGATCCCACGATCTACCGCCCCGACGGCCGTCCCCGCGCGCTGTTCATCTCCTCGCCGATCGGTCTCGGCCACTCCCAGCGCGACGTGGCGATCGCCCGGGAGACTGCGTCGCCTGCACCCCGATCTGCAGATCGACTGGCTCGCCCAGGACCCCGTCACTCGGGTGCTCGAGAGGGAGGGTGAGAGTATTCACCCCGCGAGTGCCCATCTGGCCAACGAGTCCAAACACATCGAGTCGGAGTCCGCCGAGCACGACCTGCACGCCTTCCACGCGATACGCCGCATGGACGAGATCCTCGCCGCCAACTTCATGGTCTTCCACGACATCGTGCGCGAGGACCGCTATGACCTGTGGATCGGCGACGAGGCATGGGAGCTCGACTACTACCTGCATGAGAACCCCGGGGAGAAGCGGGCGCCGTACGTGTGGTTGAGCGATTTCGTCGGCTTCCTGCCGATGGACGATGGAGACGCGCGGGAAAGCTTCCTGACCGCCGACTTCAACGCCCAGAGGATCGAGCACATCGCCGAGCACCCCGAGGTCCGCGACCTCTCGCTGTTCGTGGGCAACCCCGATGACCTCGGCCCCGGGCGCTTCGGCCCCGGGCTGCCGATGATCCGCGACTGGGCCGAACACAACTATGACTTCATCGGCTACGTGACAGGCTTTGACCCTGCGGACCTGAGTGATCGCACCAAGCTGCGCGCCGAGTTGGGCTACGCAGACGACGAGCAAGTATGCATAGTCACCGTCGGCGGCTCAGGCGTTGGCGCGGATCTGCTGCGACGGGTGATCGCGGCCTTCCCACAGGCAAAGGAGCGAATCCCACGGCTGCGCATGATCGTCGTCGCGGGCCCCCGCATCGACCCCGATTCGCTGGGTGGGCGGGCGCTGATCAACGGCCTGGAGGTGGTCCCCTACGTGCACAACCTCTACCGCCACCTCGCCGCCTGCGACCTCGCCGTTGTGCAGGGAGGCCTCACGACGACGATGGAGCTGACCGCGAACAAGCGGCCCTTCATCTACTTCCCTCTGCGCCACCACTTCGAGCAGAACTTTCACGTCCGCCATCGCCTGGAACGCTACCGCGCCGGGCGCTGCATGGACTACGACAACGCCCCACCCGAGCTCATCGCCGCGGCGATCGCGCAGGAGATCGGCCGTGAGGTCAACTACCGCGACGTCGAGACCGATGGCGCCACCCGTGCGGCGAACCGGATCGCTGAATTGCTCAACTAACCCAGGCACTCGCGAATCCCATGCCCGGAGTTGGCAGCCGGTCGATCGCTTCGGAGTGGTTTCCTTATGCGGTGGCGAGTCCCGGTCCGAAAGGCACATCGATTGGCGATGAGGTGTTGTGCATCGGTCTCCTCGGGGTGTTCTCCATCAGCGTCGGCGACAGCGTCATCGCCGACGACGCCTGGCGGCTACGCAAGGCGAAGACGCTGATCAAGCTGCTCGCCCTCGCGCCCGAGCGCCGCCTCCACGTCGAGGAGGCCGGCGAGCTGCTGTGGGCGGGGCGGGACCCGGACTCCGCCCGCAACAACCTCCATCAGGCGATATTCGCGGCTCGGCGCGCGCTCGACTCGATCGGGCTGGACGGCGGCCGCTACCTGGAGCTGCGCGAAGAACTGATCCTGCTCAGCCCCGAGGACCCGGTCCGGATCGACGCGGTCGCCTTCGAAGAGCTCGCCGCCGCCGCGCGCGAGCGGGGCGAGCCCGGCGCCTACCGGGCGGCGCTCGAGGGCTTCGACGCCGAGCTGCTGCCGGCCGATCGATACGAGGACTGGAGCCGGGAGCGGCGCGATTCCCTCGAAGAGCTTCGCCTTGGCCTGGAGGCCGAGCTGACCGGGCTGGAGGCGCGCCCCGCGGCGGACTGGGCGAGCAGCCAGGGCCCCGAGCTGCCGCAGCAGCTGACCAGCTTCATTGGCCGTGAGCGCGAGCTGACCGAGGCCGCGACGTTGCTGGGTGGCTCGAGGCTGCTGACGCTGACCGGGGCCGGCGGTTGCGGCAAGACGAGGCTCGCCCTGGAGCTGGCCGGGCAGCGACTCGAAGACTTCTCCGACGGCGTCTGGCCGGTGGAGCTGGCCGCGCTCGGCGAGCCCGAGCTGCTTGGGCCGGCGATCGCCCAGGCCCTGGACACGCGGCTTGCCTCTGACCGCGCTCCGGAGGTCGCGCTCGCCGGCCACATCGGTGATCGCCAGCAGCTGCTTCTGCTCGACAATTGCGAGCACCTGATCGAGCCGGTCGCGCACCTCGTCCAGGCGCTGCTCGGCCACTGCCCCCGGCTGACCGTGCTGGCAACCAGCCGCGAGCCGCTCCGTATTCCCGGCGAGGTGACCTGGCGGGTTCCCTCACTCTCCCTGCCGAAGCTGGGCGAGCGCTCTCCGTCAGCCCCCGAGGCGGAGTCTGTTCGCCTCTTCACGGTCCGCGCGGGCCAGGCCGCCCCAGGCTTCGAGCTGGACGACGAGAACGCGGTCGCGATCTCGGCCCTCTGCCATCGGCTCGACGGGATGCCGCTGGCAATCGAGCTCGCCGCGGCACGCGTGGGCGCCCTGACCCCAGCTCAGATGGTCGAGCGCCTCGACGACTCCCTCGACCTACTCTCGGGGGGGAGCCGCACGGCGATGACCCGGCAGCAGACGCTGCGGGCGACGCTCGCCTGGAGCTTCGATCTGCTCGATGCCGACGAGCAGATCCTCCTGCGGCGCCTCGCGGTCTTCTCCGGAAGCTTCGGCCTCGAGGCGGCCGAGGACGTCTGCGCCGAGCAGCCGCTCAAGCGCTCCGGGGCCGTCGGGCTGCTCGGCCGCCTGATCGACAAGTCGCTGGTGCACGTCGAGGACGGCCCCGGCGACCGTCGCTACCGCCTGCTCGATACCGTGCGCCAGTACGCCGCCGAGCGACTGGACGAGGCTGGAGAGGGCCGCGCCCTCGAGCGCCGGCATCGCGACTGGTACGTCGAACTCGCTGAGAGCGACCCGACGCCAGCCGGCGACCTGCCGGCGATGGACCGACAGCGGCGGCTGGACCTGGAGCGCGACAACCTCCGCGCCGCCCTCGCCTCGGCCCTCGCCGACGACCCCCAGGTCGCCCTCCGCCTCGCCGTCGCCCTCTGGCGCTTCTGGCTGATGTGCGGCTACCTCGCCGAGGGGTATCGCTGGCTCACCGCCGCCCTGGCCGCGGCGCCCGAGTCGACGGCGGTGCGCGGCCGCGCCCTGCTCGCCGCCTGCGTGATCGGGCTGCGCCGCGGCGTCCCCGTACATGTCCACGAGTTCGCGGCCGAGAGCGTGGCGATCTTCCGCGAGATCGAGGACCGGGCCGGGATGTTCGATGCGGTCGAGATCTCGGCCGCCTACCGGGCGATCGTCAGTCCCGCGCAGGACGTCGAGCTGCTCGTGCGCGAACACGAGACCCTCCTCGCCGAGGATCTGCCAGCCGCCCGGCCGCCGATGTGGGCGGCGCACACGCGCGGCATCGCCGCCTGGTTGCGGCGCGAATACGGCCCCGCACGGGAGCACCTGCAAGCCGCCCTGGAGCACGCCGGCGCTCTCAGCGCCGAGCCGCGCCCGGCGCTCTGGCTGCTCAGCTACGGGACGATCTCGGTCGAGCCCGAGACGGGCTACCCGCTCTTCCTGCACGAGGACACCGGGCTCCTCGCCCGCCGCGTCGGCGGCGCCGCGGCCGCCGCTCACATCCTCGTCAACCTGGCCGCGGTGGATCGCGCCGAGGCCGATTTCGCCCACGCGCACGAGCTGATCGAGGAGAGCCTTGCGCGCTTCGAGCAGCTCGGCGACCAGCAGGGCGAGGCCTTCGCGCTCAACGCCTTCGGCAACCTGGCCCGCTCCAGCGGCGATTTCGAACAGGGCCGGGAGCTGCTCGAGCGCAGCCTCGCCCTGCGGCAGGAGATCGGCGACCGCCGCGGCGCCGGGATCACCCTCGGCTGCCTGGCGATGCTCCTGGCCCGCTCCGGCGACGCGGACGGCGCCCGCATCTCGGCCGCGCAGAGCCGTACCTGGTTCGCCGAAAACGACGACCTGATCGGTCTCGGAGCCGCCGAGCTGAGCCTGGCGTGCGTAGCGCTCTGCGTCGGCGATCGCGCGGATGCCAGGGCTCACCTCGAGGCCGCCGCCTCGGTCTTCGCAGGGATCGAGACGACCCATCAGGAGGGGTGGGCGCTGGCGGTGCTGGCAGCAATCTGCGCGGAGGACGGCGAAGCGACGACGGGGCGCCGCTGGCTGGGCCGGGCGAGCCGGCACTTCGAGCTGCTCGGCGTCCGCGCCGGCATCGCCTACTGCCGGGAACTGCAGGACAAAGACGCTGCAAAGTGAGCGCTAAGAGGCGGGCGGTAGCCTCGCAGAGCATCGTCGAAATGCGACGTCAGACAACCGAACTGAGAAGGAGGCCGGCATGGCTACGCAAGGAGTGCTTGGAGCTGCAACGCTGAAGGAGTTCGAGGACGGGCTGCACGGAGAGCTGATCCGGCCCGGCGACGGCGCCTACGACGAGGCACGCTCGATCTGGAACGGCGCCCATGACGCCCGCCCGGCGGTGATCGCCCGCTGCGCCGACGCCTCCGACGTGCGCCACGCGATCGGCTTCGCGCGCAGCGAGGGGCTCGATGTCGCCGTGCGCGGCGGCAGCCACAGCATTCCCGGCTTCTCGACCTGCGACGACGGCATCGTCATCGACCTCTCGCCGATGAAGGGCATCACGGTTGATGTGAGCGGCAGCACCGCCACCGCCGAGGGCGGCGTCACCTGGGGGGAGTTCGACGCCGCCACCCAGGAGCACGGCCTCGCTACCACCGGGGGCGTGGTCTCGATCACCGGCGTCGCCGGCTTGACGCTGGGCGGCGGGATCGGCTGGCTGATGCGCAAGTACGGCCTGGCCTGCGACAACCTGCGCTCGGCCGAGGTGGTCACCGCCGACGGCCAGATCCTCACCGCGAGCGCCACGGAGAACCCCGACCTCTTCTGGGGCCTGCGCGGCGGAGGAGGCAATTTCGGCGTCGTCACCTCATTCGAGTTCGATCTGCACCCGGTCGGCCCGACCGTGGCCGCGGGCCCGGTCTTCTATCCGGGCGACCGCGCCGAGGAGGTCATGCGCTTCTACCGTGATTTCGCGCGCGGCCAGCCGGATGAGCTGAGCACCCTGGTCAATCTGATCACCGCGCCACCCGCCCCCTTCCTGCCCGAGGAGTGGCACGGCAAGAAGCTCATCGGCCTGGCCGGCTGCTACTCCGGCGACCCCGAGGAGGGGATGAAGGCGCTGCAGCCGATCCGCGAACTGGGCGACCCCGTCGCCGACCTCGTCGGCCCGATGCCCTACGTGCAGATGCAGAGCCTGTTCGACGCGCTCTGGCCGAAGGGCACCCAGGCCTACATGAAGGCGGGCTACTTCCGCGAGCTCGACGACCACGCGATCGAGACGATGGCCCGCTTCCATCAGAACGCGACGTCCCCGTCCTCGGAGATCCACATCCAGCAGTTCGGCGGCGCGATCGCCCGTGTCGGCGAGGACGAGACCGCCTGCGGGGAACGCCAGGCGCCCTTCGTGCTCAACGCGATCGCAACCACCCACGAGCCGGGCGGAGGTCTGGAAACCCACATGGACTGGGCGCAGCGGTTCTATGCCGAGATGGAGCCGTCGCTGACCGGCGGCGCCTACATCAACTTCCTCTCCTCCGAGGGCGAGGATCGGGTGCAGGCGGCCTACGGGACCCAGAAGTTCGCCCGCCTTCGCGCGCTCAAGGACCGCTACGACCCGACCAACCTGTTCCATCTGAACCAGAACGTCCCGCCATCATGAGGCGGGAGCTACTGGTCAGGACTCGCCGGCGCCCTGCGCTGGATGAGTGATTATGGGCGCGGCGATGGGGGTCGAGGAGATGACGTTCCGCTCTGAGGGCATGGACTGCGTGGCCCGGGTGTACCGGCCGGACCCGCGGGATTGGCTGCCGGAGGGGAAGCGCACCCTCCGGCGCGCGTGCCGTTGCGCGTCGCGGCATGAGCGTGGACGGCTCAGCGCTTGGCGGCTCGAAACAGGTAGCGATTGAGGCTCAGGAAGTAGTCGCCGCTGCGGGAGAGCGCGCGCAGATCCTCGCTCCATGCGATGGCGTCGGCCTCGGTGAGTCCCTGCCGGCCGGGGATGAAGTCGGCGATCAGCTCGGTCATCCCAGCGCTGTAGGTGTTGTGGTTGCTGCGCACGTTGACGATCGGAACGACGTGACATAGGTCCACGGTCAGGCCCGCGTCATCCAGCAGGCGGATCAGCCTGCGCGGCAGGTGCGGATCGACGAGGTGCTCCTCCCACGCGTCCAGCACGCGCTGCATGCGCAGTGGGTCTCCGGAGTGCCAGACGATCGAGTCCCAGTCGGTGTCCAGGACGAGCGCGCGGGCGCCGGGGCGCAGCACGCGAGCGAGCTCTGACAGTGCCTTTGCGATGTCTTGGACGTACTCGTACACTTGGGTGCACGCGACCGCGTCGAAGCTCTCATCTCCGAAGGGGAGCGCACACGCGTCGGCGTGCTCGAAGCGTGTCTCAGCTGCGCTCTCGGTCGAGTCGAGTCGAGCAGTGGCGATCGCAAGCATGCTCTCGCTGATGTCGGTGCCGATAACCGTGCCGTCCGGCGCGACGCCGGCGGCCAGCTCAGCCGCGAGAAAGCCCGGGCCCGCCCCGATGTCGAGCACCCGCTCACCAGGCTTGGCCTCAAGCGCCAGAAGCACCGCCTGGCGCTGGGCGACCACGTCAGGCGTGCTGTAGATCGCCTCGATGCGCCGCGAAGCCTCATCGTCGAATTGCAGGGTTGCACTCATCGCACCCGCAATATGTCAGAGCCGCAGGGCGTGTGGCGTGACCCCCGTTGAGTGGTCCGGGTGCTTTGAGAGTCTGGCCGCCCTATCGTGGGCGAGAGGAGGCTCGGATGAAGCGTCGTCGTCATACCCCGGAGCAGATCGTCAGGAAGCTGCGCGAGGCGGATCGGCTGCTGGGGGAAGGGAAGGACATCGCGGAGGTGGTGCGGCACCTGGAGGTCTCTGAGGCCACGCTGCACAGGTGGCGTAACCAGTACGGCGGGATGAAGGCCGAGGGCGCCAAGCGGCTGCGGGAGCTGGAGCGTGAGAACGGACGGCTCAAGCAGGTCGTCGCCGAGCAGGCGCTGGATATCCAGGCATTGAAGGAGATCGGCCGGGGAAACTTCTGAGCCCGGAGCGCAGGCGCCGTGCGGTCGTGATGTGCATGGAGCGTTTCGGGCATTCAGAGAGAAGGGCATGCCGCCTGGTGGGGCAGAACCGCTCCACCCAGCGTCTGGAGGCGCCGGCGCTGCGGCCGGTCGATGAGCAGCTGCGCTCCCGGTTGCGAGAGATCGCCAGGGAGCACGCCCGGTGGGGGTACCGCCGGGCGACGGTGGCGCTGCGCCGGGAGGGCCAGAGGGTCAACCGTAAGCGTGTGCAGCGTCTGTGGCGCGAGGAGGGCCTACGGGTGCCCCAAAAGGCGCGTAAGCGTCGGCGTGGTCAGAGCACGGGCACCGGGGGTGCCAGGCTCAGGGCACAGTGGCCGGGGGAGGTCTGGGCGATCGACTTCCAGTTCGACGCGACCAACGACGGACGGCAACTGAAGTCTCTGAACATCGTCGATGAGCACACCCGTCAGGCGCTCGCCACCGAGGTCTCTCGCTCGTGTGATGCCGACGGGCTGACCAGGGTCCTGGACCGTCTCCAGGCCGAGCACGGCGCCCCGGGGTTCCTGCGGATGGACAACGGGCCGGAGCTGGTCGCTCAGGCGCTGCGGGACTGGTGTCGCTTCAACACGACGGGCACGATCTATATCGAGCCGGGCAGCCCGTGGGAGAACCCGTTCATCGAGTCGTTCAACTCCCGGATGCGGGACGAGCACTGGAACACCGAGGAGTTCACCACCCTCACCGAGGCACAGATCCTCACCGAGACGTGGCGCATCGAGTACAACACCATCAGACCACACTCCGCGCTCGGCGGGCTCACCCCCGACGCGTACGCGGCGGTATGGACAACCACCACAACCAACAAACAGGACCAACCAACACCAACACTCTCATAAGCCCTGGACCACCAAACGGGGGCCGGTCACGTGCGTTGCGCCACCCGCAGACCCTCACGGCGCCTTGGCCAGGTAGCTGTGTCCGGCCGTCACCGTCAGGTGGCGGCGGTTGACGAAGCTCGTGACAGCAACACGGTCGGTGACGACGTGAATCAGGGTGCGTTCACAGAGGCGGGTTAGCTCCCCCTTTGGGCGTGCAGACTCTGCCGCAGGGGTGATCGACGGCTCGATCGTCACGCCGCCCTCGCGATCTGGGACTATCTCGTAGCGACCCCCGCGACCTCGCCGACCGTCAAATCGAGCCTCTTCACGGCAGTCGCCATGAACTGATGGTAGCTCCGATGGCGGCGAATGCGGCCCGCGGCAGCGGCACAACAGCTAGTGGTTCATCCGGTTAGTTTGTTGGCCTATGCCTCGAGGACCTTGCCGGTGTAGGTCCACTTGAAGGGTTTGGCGGTCTGGTTGTAGGTCTCGATGAACGCGAGCATCTGCTCGGCGAGGTCTTCCTCGCTGAAGAAGATGCCGTGCTTCAGCAGCCGGCGGTAGAGGATCGAGAAGAAGATCTCGATCTGGTTCAGCCACGAGGCGTGGGTGGGGGTGAACTGGAAGCTCCAGCGCGGGTGATCTTTCAACCAGTCGGTGACCTCTTGGGTGCCGCGGGTGGAGAGGTTGTCACTGACCGCGACGATCTGTTGTCCCTCCACGGTGGGGATCTCGGAGTCGAGACTGGTTGAGGAAGCGGATCAAGTCGAAGCGGTTGCGTGTCTTTGAGGGCATCGCGAGCACGTCGCCTTCGTGGACTTTCAGGCAGGCGAACAGGCACTGCGTACCGTTGCGCTCATATTCGTGCTCGCGCCGTGCCGGGCGCCCGGGAGCGGGCAGCGTATCCGGCTTGGTCGGCGCCTTGGCCTGGATTCCCGTCTTCTCGTCCAGGGAGACGACCAGAACATTCTCCGGCGGGTTGACGTACAGGCCGCAGATATCGCCCAGGCGCTCCTCGAACTCGGGCTGGGAGAAGTCGCTCATGATCCAGTAGTCAGTCAGGTGCGGCTTGACCTCCGCGCGCGAGAGGATCACATGCGCCTGGGAGGCCGACATACCGACCGTCTGCCCCAGTTGCTCGTAGGTCCAGCGCTCCTGCTGTGCGCCCTCCGGTGTCTCGGGTGGACGCGTGCACGCCTTGGCGATCAGCCTCGCCCTGTCCGCCTGGGAATAGGTGAGTGGTTTACCCGATCTCGGCAAGTCCCCGAGCCCCGCGATCCCATCGCGCTCATAGCGCGCACGCCACTTCTGCGCCGTGTTCGTCGAGCACCCCAACAGACGCCCGATCACCGCAGCAGAGTGCCCCTCGGCGGCCTGGAGCACAATCTGGGCACGCTCGACCATCCGCGCCTGCTCCCTACCCGACCGCGCGATCCGCTCGAGCTCCGCTCGATCCTCACCGCCAATCTCGATGCGCTTCGCCAAAGCAGGCATACCGAACCCCCATCATCGCTGGACACCACCAGCAACGGATTCGGCAAAGACTACAAGACACCTGCAACCATCACCGAACTAAAAGGACGAACCACTAGTGGTCTGTCAGCGTTTTAGTTGGTGATTGCGTTGAGTGTCATGCGTCCGCGCTGGACTTTCTCAACGATCTGGTCGGCGGTCTTGGTCCAGGTGAATGGTGTGGGGTTGGTGTTGTTCGCTGTCAGGTAGGCGTCGATCGCTGTGATCAGGTCGGGGACTGAGGCGAAGGCGCCGCGGCGGAGCGCTTTGTTGGTGAGCTGCGCGAAGAACCCCTCGACCATGTTCAGCCAGCTTGAGGACGTTGGCGTGAAGTGCAGGTGGAAGCGGGGGTGCTTGGCGAGCCACGCTTTGACGTTGGGGTGCTTGTGGGTCGCGTAGTTATCGAGGATCAGATGGATCTGCAAGCGCCTGGGGACGGTCCGGTCGATCGTGCGCAGGAACGTGAGGAACTCGCTGTGGCGGTGGCGGGGCAGGCATTGGCCGATCACCGAACCGCTCAGGACGTCCAGCGCGGCGAATAGGGTGGTGGTCCCGTTGCGTTTGTAGTCGTGGGTCATCGTCCCGGCCCGCCCGGTCTTCATCGGCAACGACGGCTGGGTGCGATCCAGCGCTTGGATCTGGGACTTCTCGTCCATGCTCAGCACTATCGCGCGCTCGGGCGGGTTCAGGTATAGGCCCACGACATCAGCGAGCTTCTCCTCGAACCGCGGGTCCTTCGACAGCTTGAACGTCTCGACCCGGTGCGGCTTCAGACCGCGAGCGGCCCATATCTTCTGGACCGTTGTGTGTGAAACGCCGTGCGCGCGAGCCATCGACCGGCAGCTCCAATGCGTCTCACCGAGCGGCTTCTCGTGCAGCGTCGCGTGAACTATCTCCTGGACCTTTGCCGGCGAGATAGACGGCTTGCGCCCCCGGCCAGGCTGGACCTTCACCGATGCCTTCAGGCCGTCCCGTTCAAAGCACTCACGCCACCTGGTGACCGTTGCCGGAGACACCCCGATCTCGTGCGCGACGCGTGTCGTCGCGAAGCCGTCGCCGGCCATCAGCAGCGCTTTTGCTCGTTGGACATCGCGGTGCGCCGCGGTCTGGGAACGAGACAACGTTTCGAGCACTTCGCGTTGAGGCTCGCTGACCTTCAGAGGAGGGGTTGGAGCGCGCATGATTCATCATACCACCAACCACCACTTATTTCAATGACAGACCACTAGCGCCGGCGCGCAGGCGCAGCGAGACGCCGCCGCGGCGAAGCGCGTACAGCATCGTCCGGCCAGGATGGAAAGTGAGGCCGGCTAGCGCGGAATCTCGTGCCGGCGAGCGCGGGGCATGAGACCGGCGAACGCGGACCACCCGCCGCGCGGCGCACACCCGCCCAGGCGCGACGGACAAGGTGTCGGCGGGCGAGAGCTGCTCAGCCACTGAGGCTCCGAGCGCTTGTGCCCAGGTGTGATCGCCGCCGACAGCGATATGATTCGCGCTCGCAATGACCAGAAGTGCCCGGCCGTTTCTGGGGCGTTTTCCGGGGGCGTTTTGGGGCGTTATAGGGGCAAATGTGTTGCCCAAGCCCGTCCCACACAGGCTCCACGGGACCAAAAACCCCAGCAACGACGGGACTCAACCGACAGGAGACCTCCCATGCCAAGCGATGGTAAGGCGGAGGTCTCGGGTTCGACCCCCGACGTCGGCTCTCCTCTCGTGGGCCAGCGGGACAACTGGTCCTCACCGCCATGAATCCGGGCTACAGCAGCCCAACCTGACGCAGGATCGACACCGAGTCTGAGTAGACGTCCTTGCGCTTGACCTTGCCATTCTCGAAGGGGATCACGTCCATGCCCTTCCATTCAATGCGCTTACCCGACGGCTCGGCAACCAGCTCGCCGCGGCTCAGCGGCTTGACGTGGGTCGCGCTGGCAGTCCACTCCTGCACCACGAGATCCTCGCGCACGTAAAGCCTGCGGGTCTGGAACTCGATGTCGGGCCACGACTCGAAGATGCCGGCGATGTGCCTGAGCGCCTCCTTGCCCTCGGCTCGCTCGCCGGCAGTGTGATTCTCGAACACCATGTCAGGCGCGTGCATCGACCCGATCCGTTCCACGTCGTGCGCGTTCCAAGCGTCGTTGTAGGCCGCGATCGTCTCGCCCAGCTCCGTCGCGTCACTCATGCCCACTCCATGGGCTCGTATCCGCTCGACGTTGGCGCGGAGACGATGAGCACGCTCGTCTGCTCGTCGCCGTCGTTGCGCACGGTGCGCCTGTGCTCGGGGTCGAGGCGCGCAAACGTCCCGGCGCGCGTGGGATGCTCCTCGCCGTCGATCACCAGCGTCGGGCTGCCGCTGAGGACGTAGAACACCTCCTCTTGGTCGCGGTCGGTCTCGTCGTGCTCTGGAATCTGCTCGCCGGGAGGGATCTCGACGACGTTGATCCCGAATGCCCCCAGCTCGAGCGTGCGGCGCACGAGCTGCCAGTTGCCGGCCGTCTGGCAAGCGTCCCGGTGGGCGAGCTTGAAGCTCATGACGGCACACCGTACCAGTCACCTGCTCCACAACGCCCGCACCTGCCGCGCGATCTCGAGGTCCTCGCGCGCCCGCACCACGAGTGTCCTCACCGCCGCGCCCGGTGAGCTGAGCTCGCTGTCGGCCGCCGGCGCCCCGTTGCGTGCGGCGTCGAGCTCCACGCCGAGGAACCCAAGTCCCGCGGCCGCCCCGGCGCGCACGGCCGGCGCGTGCTCGCCGACGCCGCCGGTGAACACAAGCGCGTCGAGGCCGTCCATCGCCGCCGCCATCGCTGCTACGCCGGCGCGCAGGCGGTGCAGGTAGACGTCGAGCGCCAGGCGCGCGTCCAGCGCGCCGACGTCGGCGCGCGCGAGCACCGTGCGCATGTCGGCGCTGCCGGCCAGCCCCAGCAGGCCGGAGCGGTGCTCCAGGGCGTCCGTGAGCTCCTCGGGCGAGAGCCGCTCGCGCTCAGCCAGCCACAGCACCAGGCCGGGGTCGACCGAGCCCGAGCGGGTGGCCATCACGAGGCCCTCCAGCGGGGTGAAGCCCATCGTCGTGTCCACCGAGCGCCCGCCCGCGATCGCGCACAGCGAGGCGCCGGCGCCGAGGTGGCAGCTGACGATCCGCAGCTCCGCGGCGGGGCGGCCGAGCAGCTCGGGCGCGCGGCGCGCGATCCAGGCGTGCGAGAGGCCGTGGAAGCCGTAGCGGCGCAGCCCCCACCGCTCGCGCCACTCCCGCGGCAGCGCGTACGTCGCGGCGGCCGGCGGCAGCGTTGCGTGAAAGGCTGTGTCGAAGCACGCCACCGCCGGCACCTCCGGCAGGGCCTTCGTGACGGCGTCGAGCGCGTCGAGCGACTTGCGCTGATGCAGCGGCGCGAGGTCCGCCAGCTCGCGCAGCTGCCGCTCGACCTCGGTGTCGATCCGCACAGCCTCGCGGAAGCGCTCGCCTCCGTGCACGATCCGGTGGCCGACCGCGTCGGTCGCGCCGAGCGGTTCCAGGGCGGCGCCGTGCTCCAGCTCCCGCGCCGCCAGCACCCGGTCCTCGCCGTCCAGCAGCGACAGCTTCACCGAGCTGGAGCCGGCGTTGACCACCAGGACGTTCACGGCCAGCGCCAGTCGGTGACGTCCGGCGAGTCCTCCCCATGCTCGCGGGTGTACGCGCGGTGGCGCAGCCGTTCGTCGGCCATCCGCTGGCGCACGTGCGCGGCGTGCTCGGCGAGACCGGGCACGCGGTCGATCGTGTCGATCACGAGGTGGTAGCGGTCGAGGTCGTTGAGCATCACCATGTCGAAGGGGGTCGTGGTGGTGCCCTCCTCCTTGTAGCCGCGCACGTGGATGTTGTGGTGGTTGGTGCGCCGGTAGGTGAAACGGTGAATCAGCCACGGGTAGCCGTGGTAGGCGAAGATCACCGGGCGGGTGGTCGTGAAGAGGGCGTCGAACTCGACGTCGGGGAGCCCGTGCGGGTGCTCGCTCTCGGGTTGCAGGCGCATCAGGTCGACGACGTTCACCACCCGCACCCGCAGCTGCGGGAGGTGTTCGCGCAGCAGTGCCGCCGCCGCGACGCTCTCGAGCGTCGGCACGTCGCCGGCGCACGCCAGCACCACGTCGGGCTCCTCCTCCCCGTCGGAGGAGAAGGCCTCCCAGATGCCGATCCCGCGCGTGCAGTGGGCCACGGCCTCCTCCATCGTCAGGTAGTCGAGCGAGGGCTGCTTGCCCGCGACGATCACGTTCACGTAGTGGCGGCTGCGCAGGCAGTGGTCGGCGACCGAGAGCAGGCAGTTGGCGTCGGGGGGGAGGTACACGCGCACGATCTCCGCCTTCTTGTTGACCACGTGGTCGATGAAGCCCGGGTCCTGGTGGGAGAAGCCGTTGTGGTCCTGGCGCCACACGTGCGAGGAGAGCAGGTAGTTCAGCGAGGCGACCGGCGCGCGCCAGGAGATGCCGCGTGTCACCTTCAGCCACTTGGCGTGCTGGTTGAACATCGAGTCGACGATGTGGATGAACGCCTCGTAGCTGTTGAAGAGACCGTGGCGGCCGCTCAGCAGGTACCCCTCCAACCACCCCTGGCAGAGGTGCTCGGAGAGCGCCTCCAGCACGCGCCCGCCGGGCGCGAGGTGCTCGTCGGTGGGCAGCCGCGCCGCCTGCCACTCGCGGTCGGTCGCCTCGAACACGGCGCCGAGGCGGTTGGACTCGGTCTCGTCGGGGCCGACGATGCGGAAGCGGTCGGGGTTCAGGCGCACCACCTCGCGCAGCCACGCGCCCAGCACGCGCGTCGGCTCCGAGCTGGTCGCGGTCGGCGCGCTCACCGGCACGGCGTGGGCGCGGAAGTCCGGCAGCTCCAGCTCGCGCAGCAACAGGCCGCCGTTGGTGTGCGGGTTGGCGCTCATCCGCCGCGTCCCGCGCGGCGCCAGCGCGGCGATCTCGGGGCGCAGCGCGCCCTGCTCGTCGAAGAGCTCCTGCGGACGGTAGGAGCGCAGCCACTGCTCCAGCTGCGCCAGGTGTGTGGGGTCGCCCCGCACGTCGGCGAGCGGCACCTGGTGGGAGCGCCACGTGCCCTCGGCGGGCTTCCCGTCCACCTCCTTCGGGCCGGTCCACCCCTTGGGGGTGCGCAGCACGATCATCGGCCACCGCGGGCGGGCCTCCCGCACGGCAGGACCTGAGCCGGGCGCCGCGGGGCCTGAGCCGGACGCCGCGGGATCGGCGTCCTGCGCCGCGCGGCGCTTCAGCTCTGCGATCTCCTCCACCACCTCGTCGAGCGTCCCCGCCATCAACCGGTGCATCGCCGCCGGGTCGTCCCCCTCGACGAAGCGCGGCGCGTACCCGTACCCCTCGAGCAGCGCCCGGAGCTCCTCGTGCGGGATGCGCGCCAGCACGGTGGGGCTGGCGATCTTGTAGCCGTTGAGGTGCAGCACCGGCAGCACGACCCCATCGCGCGCCGGGTGCAGGAACTTGTTGGAGTGCCAGCTCGCCGCCAGCGGCCCCGTTTCCGCCTCGCCGTCGCCGATCACGCAGCACACCAGCAGGTCGGGGTTGTCGAACGCCGCGCCGTGCGCGTGCGCCAGCGAGTACCCCAGCTCGCCCCCCTCGTGGATCGAGCCGGGCGTCTCCGGCGCCACGTGGGAGGGGATGCCGCCGGGGAAGGAGAACTGCCGGCAGAGCCGGCGCAGCCCCTCCTCGTCGTGGCCGACGTGCGGGTACACCTCGGTGTACGTGCCCTCGAGGTAGACGTTCGCCACCACGCCCGGCCCGCCGTGCCCGGGGCCGGCGATGAAGATCGCGTCCAGGTCCTGGCGGCGGATCACACGGTTGAGGTGCGCGTAGACGAAGTTCAGCCCCGGCGTCGTCCCCCAATGCCCCAGCAGCCGCGGCTTGACGTGCTCGGGGCGCAGCGGGCCACGCAGCAGCGGGTTGGCGAGGAGATAGATCTGCCCGACCGCCAGGTAGTTCGCCGCACGCCACCAGGCGTCGAGCAGGCGCAGCTCCTCGGTGTCGGGCTCGCGCGACATCATGCACCCACGTGCGGCGCCGGCGGGGATGGCCGGCTGGTCGCCATGCTACCGCTGCGCTCGCGCGCGACGGGGGTGCCGCGTCAGCGAATGCCCTTGAGGAGCTCCGCGGGGGAGGAGAGGCCGAGACCCTCGGCGAGGATCACGAGGGTCTCCAGGCGCGGCGAGCGCTTGCAGCGCTCCAGCAGGCTGATCTCGGTGCGGTGGAGGTGGCAGGCGTCTGCGAGGGCCTCCTGGGAGAGGCCAGACCGTTCCCGGTGGCTGCGAAGGTTCTGCGCGAACTGGGTTCGTATCTGCTCGATGGTCACAACCACACTCTTACGTCTGCCAGACGGCAGGTCTACAGATCTTTGTCTGCGCCCGCGGCTCGGGACCGCGAACACCGGATGACCGTATTGTAAACACCACATCGCGCTACATTCAAGCCCTACGGCGATGCGGCATCAGCGCGCGGCTTCAGGAAGTGGTGGGGGCAGGATTCGAACCTGCGTAGGCATAGCCAACGGGTTTACAGCCCGTCTCCTTTAACCACTCGGACACCCCACCTGGCGTCCCCGGCGAGCAGCCGGACGAGCCCGATTCTAGTGCCGGGGGGCCCCCGGCGCGGACCGGTGCCCGGTGGACCTCACGACGCCTCCCGCAACAACTGCGCCTCCGGCAGCGTCTGGAGCTTCTTCAAAGTGCGGTTCTCGATCTGGCGAACCCGCTCCCGCGTGATGTTGAACGCTCGCCCAACCTCCTCCAATGTCCGGGAGCGCCCCCCGTGATCCCGTAGCGCATCTCCAAGACCTCCCGCTCCCGCCGCGGAAGCACCGCCAAAACCCGCCCGACCGTCTCCCGCCGCAACGACTCCGAGGCATTCTCAAAGGGGGATTCGGCCGCGATGTCCTCCACGAAGTCCGCCAGCGCGGAGTCGTCCTCCTCGCCAACCGGCTTCTCCAGCGACACCGGCTGCTGCGCCATGCGCAGCACTTCGCGCACCTCCACGATCGGGTAGTTGAGCTCCGCGGCGATCTCAGCGGGCGTGGGCTCGCGGCCGAGCGCCTGGATCAGCTGGCGCTCGGTGTGCAACACCTTGTTCAACTTTTCGGCCATGTGCACCGGGATGCGGATCGTGCGCCCCTTGTCCGCGATCGCGCGCGTGACGGCCTGGCGGATCCACCAGGTGGCGTACGTGGAGAACTTGAAGCCGCGGCGGTAGTCAAACTTCTCGACCGCGCGGATGAGGCCTAGGGAGCCCTCCTGGATGAGGTCGAGGAAGGTCAGGCCGCGGCCCATGTAGCCCTTGGCGATCGACACGACGAGGCGCAGGTTGGCCTCCACCATGTGTTGCTTGGCGAGCAGGTCACCGCGTTCGATGCGCATCGCCAGCTGGACCTCCTCGGCCGCGGAGAGCAGCGGCACGCGCCCGATCGAGCTCAGGTAGAGGCGCAGCGAGTCGACGGCTGCGTCGGCTCCCTGGAGCTCGGAGGGGGGCAGCTCCTCCAGGGCGGGCAGGTCGCCCACCTGCCCGAGCTCGAGGTCCGGGTCCCGTTCGTCCTCCTCTTCGGGCGCGGCGGTGCCGTGCAGGGGGATCAGGTGGGGCTCTTCGGCGAACTCGCCCGGCGCCTCGGTGGGCTCCCGGAGGATCTCGATGCCGTGCTCCTCCATGAAGGAGAGCAGGTCGTGGATCTGCTCGGTGGCGATCTCGCTCTCCTCCAGCGCGGCGCCGAGCATCTCGGAGGTCACGAACCCCCGTTCGTGACCCTCGGCGAGGAGCGTCTGAAGCTCCTCGATCTCGACGACCGCCACCTCCGCGACTGTCGGGGGCAGGCTCCCATCCCTGCCCTCGAGTCCTGCAGCCTGTGCGACCTTCTCGCTCACGTGGACCCCCCACGATCCGAACGGCTCCCTGTCGCGGCCGACCGAAGCCACCGCCGCGACCTCCCTAGCTGCTCGCGTCTGCGCCGTAGGCGGCGCCTGGTTGCATGCTCCTCTCCTGCCTGAGTCCTCCTGCCATCGAAACCCGCCGCGGCCCCCTGCGTTGCGGCGTCGCGGACGGGTGCGCGGAGTGATACCAGATATCAAGCTCCGGTGGGCCGGGTCCCGCGGGGAGGGCGCGCGGCGGGTGTACTACGCTGGCCCGCGGTGCCGACCACTCGCGCGCGCGAACCCGAGGACGTGCAGGCCCGCCGGCCGGCGGTCCCGGTCGGCCTCTCGCGCGTGGGCGTCACCGGCGTGGAGAAGGTCGTGCGCATCAGCGACGAGCTGTACTACGCCCGCCTGGAGTGCTTCGTGGACCTCAGCCACGACCAGAAGGGCGCGCACATGTCGCGCTTCGAGGAGGTCATCAACGAGGCGATCGGCGAGGTCGTGCTCAACGCCGCGCCCTTCCGGGCCGAGAGCCTGGCGCGCGCCATCGCCGAGCTCGTGCGCGACCGCCAGGGGGCGGCCCGCGCGGAGGTGACGATCGAGGCGCGCTACCCCGAGCACAAGCCCGCCCCGGTGTCGGGTGTGGAGACCCAGGAGATCTACACGCTCCACGGCCGCGCGGTTGCAGGGCCGGGGGGCACACGCCAGGTGGTGGGCGTCTCGGCCACCGGGATCACCGCGTGCCCGTGCGCGCAGGAGCTGGTGGCCGCCCGTGCACGCGTGCGCCTGGCCGAGCGGGAGGGGCTCGCCCCCGAGCAGATCGAGCGGATCCTCGCGGAGGTGCCCGTCGCCACCCACAACCAGCGGGGCCTCGGCACGCTGCACATCGGCTGCCTGGAGGGGTGCGAGGCGGAGCTCGACGCCAAGACGCTGCTCGGCATCGTCGAGGGCTCCATGTCCTCGGAGATCTACGAGCTGATGAAGCGCTCCGACGAGGTCGCGGTGGTCGAGAAGGCCCACCGCCGCCCCCGCTTCGTGGAGGACTGCGTGCGCGAGATGGTCGCCGGCGTGGTGGCCGCCTTCCCCGAGCTGGACGGCGCGAGCTTCGTCAGCGCGCGCCAGGAGAACCTCGAGACGATCCACCAGCACAACGTCGTCGCCGAGCGCCACGGGCTGCTCGCCGAGCTGCGCGGGGAGCTCGACTCCGGGTGCCCGGCTCCACGCCACACGACACTCGAGGAATGGCTCAACGAGGGGGCGTGAGCGCCTGCGCCTGCGCCTGCGCGAGGCGGCGGCGCAGGCCGAAGAAGTAGTCGAGGCCCGAGAGCACCGTCACGAGCACCGCCGCGTACAGCAGCACGGCGACCCACAGCGGGTGGCCGGGCACTGCGATCACGGCGAGGATCGCGGCGATCTGCAGGCACGTCTTGATCTTGCCGAGCATGCTCGCGGCCATCACCACCCCCGCCTGCGCGGCTCCCATGCGCAGCACCGTGACCGCGAGCTCGCGCGCGATGATGACCATCGCCACCCACGCCGCGAGGCGTCCCAGCGATACCAGCGAGAGCAGCGCCGCGACGATCAGCAGCTTGTCGGCGAGCGGGTCCATCAGCTTGCCGAAGGTCGTGATCGAGTCCCGTGTGCGCGCCAGGTAGCCGTCGATGAAGTCCGTGACGGACGCCAGCACGAACACGACCGCGGCGAGCACGTCCCCTCCGGGCGTGTCGCCGAGCAGCGCGACGACCAGCACCGGGACGAGCAGGATGCGCAGGACGGTCAGGAAGTTGGGGAGGTTCAGCGGGAACACGGCCCCTGCATCTTATGGTGGCCGCGTCGAACTTATGGCCACCGCGCCGAACCGATAGGGTGGCCCTCATGGACGCCCAACTCGTCCCGATCGTCGTCGAGCGCACCGCCCGCGGCGAGCGGGAATTCGACATCTTCTCGCGGCTGCTGGGCGAGCGGATCATCTTCCTCGGCACTCCCATCGACGACCAGGTCGCCAACCTCGTGGTCGCGCAGCTGCTGCACCTGGAGGCCGAGGACCCCGGCAAGGACATCTCGATCTACATCAACACCCCCGGCGGCTCGATCTACTCCGGCCTGGCCATCTACGACACGATGCGCTTCGTCAAGCCCGACATCGCAACGATGTGCGTGGGCGTGGCGATGTCGATGGGCTCGCTGCTGCTGGCCGGCGGCACGAAAGGCAAGCGCGCGGCGCTGCCCAACAGCCGCATCCTCATCCACCAGCCCTCGGCGGGCTTCGAAGGCCAGTCCACCGACATCGAGATCCACGCCCGCGAGATCCTCAAGGTGCGCGCGCGGATCGACGAGATCTACGCCGAGCACACCGGCCGCACCTCCGAGGAGGTGCGCAGAGACATGGAGCGCGACCGCTTCTTCACCGCCGCGCAGGCCCGCGAGTACGGCCTGATCGACCGCGTGCTCGAGAGCCACTGAAGGAGAGAAGGGGAAGGGGAGGGGCGGCCTCCGGCCGCGGGCGGGCGTTGCTGCGGCGGCGCGGGGGCCGCGATGCAGGGACCACTCAGCCGCTGGCGGGCGCCACGCGGCAGGGGTAGCAGGGGCTTTTGCCACTGCACGTCGGGCACGGCGTTTCAGGGGGTGGGGCGGGGCAGGCGATCATCGGACATGCCGTGCCGGCGGTACAGGGGGGTGGACAGGGAGGACACGTGGGGGCCTGCGTGGTGCCCTGAGTGGTGCCCGCCGCACTCTCCACGCACGGCGGGGGACAGACGATCGTGCTCCCGCTCGCGGTCCCACCCTGCGGACAGGGTGGGGGGCACGCCGGTACGGCGGAGCCCCCGGCGACGTAAACGCAGGGTGGCGGGCACGGGGGCATGGGGCTGGTCGTCGTGGTGGGGGGCGGCGGGCACGGGGGACACGTGGGCATCGCGCCCGCCGTCGCGCTGCCGGGCTGGCAGGGCGGCGGACAGACCGGCTGCGGCGCCGTGCCGGTCGCGGACGTGCTGCTCTCGGGACAGGGGCAGGCGGCGTACGCCGGGCAGGCCGTGCCGGGCGGGCAGGGGGGCGGTGGCTGGCAGGGTGGGCACCCACCTGGCTGTGCCGGCTCGTTGCCCTGGGGAGCGTCGGCCCGACCCGCGCGGCGCGGCGCGCCTGGATGCGTGAGCGGCCTGTGATGACGGTGGCGCCGGTGTCGCCGTCGGTGTGCGGCGGCCTTGGCGCTGTGGCCGGCGGCCGAGGCGGGCGATGGTGCGCACGTCGGCGGCGAGCCGCCTGTCCCAGTCGACGTTGAGGCGGGTCCGACCGTGCCGGTGCCCGCAACGCCGGTGCCCACGGCCCCCGCGCCACCGGCGCTGCCGCTCGCCAGCGCAGGGATGCTGCCCACCAGGGCACCCAGCGCGCAGACGGCGGCAAGCCGGCGCACTCGCATAGCCTGACTGTAGCGCGTGGGGACGCGTCGTGTTGCAGGTGCCTGGCGCCAGGTGTGGGACCCTGGCGTGGGTCCTACAGCACCTGGATCTGCACGAGGCTCGTGGTCCCCGGCCGCCCCGACGGCAGCCCCGCGGTGATGCCCACGCGCTGGCCCCGCTTGCACCACCCCAGCTCGACCACCCGCCGGGCGGCGTCGGCGATCAGCGCCTCGGTCGTCTCGTGGCGGGGGATCGAGGCGGCGCGCACCCCCCACATCAGCCCGCAGCGGCGCACCGTCTCGCGGCCGGGGGAGAGCGCGTAGATCGGCACCGTCGGGCGGTGCGCGGAGACCAGCCGCGCGGAACGGCCGGAGAGCGTGGGGACGATCAGCGCGTCGAGGCTCAGCTCGCGCACCGCGATGCACAGGCTGTGCGCCAGGGTGTACGCGGGGTCCGCTTCGGTGCGGCGCACGCGCGAGGCGTTCCACTCCTCGTACGGCGCGATCGTCTCGGTCTGCACCGCGATCGCCGCCATCATCGCCACCGCCTCCACGGGGTAGGCGCCGACCGCGGTCTCCTGCGAGAGCATCACCGCGTCGGTGCCGTCGAGGATCGCGTTGGCGACGTCCGCGACCTCGGCGCGCGTGGGGCGCGAGGAGGTCACCATCGAGTCGAGCATCTGCGTGGCGGTGATCGACGGCCGCGCCAGCCACCCCGCCAGGCGCAGCAGCTCCTTCTGCACGAGCGGCACCCGCTCGATCGGCAGCTCGATGCCGAGGTCGCCGCGGGCGACCATCACGCAGTCGGCGGCGCGCAGGATCTCCTCGGCGCGCTCGACCGCCTGCGGCTTCTCCATCTTGGCGATCAGCGGCAGCCGCGTGTGCTCGCGCAACATCTCGATGTCCTCGGGGCGGCGCACAAAGGAGAGCGCCACCATGTCCACCCCGATCGACTCGCCGTGGCGCAGCAGCGCGAAGTCCGCCTCGGGCACCGCCGGCAGCAGGTCCACCGGGCCGGGGATGTTGAGCCCCTGGCGGGAGGCGACGGGGCCCCCGACTTCGATCTCCGCGTCCACCTCGTGTGCCCCCGCGCGCACCGCCGCCACGCGCAGGCGCACCGACCCGTCGGCGAGGTACATGACCTCCCCCGGCGTCAGCGCGTCCGCAAGGCCCGGCCACGAGATCGTCATGTGGCCGGCGTCCCCCTCGCCCCCGTCGGGGCCGCAGGAGAAGGTGACGTGCTCGCCTGCCCGCAGCTCGACGATGTCCTCGCGCAGCGGCCCGATGCGCAGCTTCGGCCCCGGCAGGTCCTGCAGGATCGCCACCGGCCGCCCCGCCCGCCCGGCCGCGTCGCGGACGCGCCCGATGGTCTCGGCGTGCTCCTCCAGGGTGCCATGCGAATAATTCAGCCGCGCGACGTCCATCCCCGCCTCCACCATCCGCACCAGGGTCTCCGGCTCCCGCGAGGCGGGGCCGATCGTGGCGACGATCTTCGTACGGCGCATGGCACGCACGGTAGCGGTCGGACCCTACGGAGCGCGCACGTCGGGGAAGTGCGTGGCGCAGTGCTCGCGCAGCACCTCGCGCACCCACGCGCGCTCCTGTGGGGTGGCGGCGCGGAAGCGCTCCAGCAGCTCGCGCGGGTGGCTGAGCGTGGACTCGCCTTTCCCCACGATCTTCCAGCGCACCGCGAGGTGCTCGAACAGCAGCTCCACCGCGCGCTGCCAGCGGTCCTCCCGCGTGCTCGCCGCCGGCGCGTCGTGGCCGGCGAGCGTCTCGGCGTACCGCAGCCGCGTGGCCGGCGTCAGGGAGCCGCGCAGCGTGAGCACGTTGCCGTGCGGGTCGGAGTAGTCGCTGGTGGGAGCCTTCAGCCGCTGCTTGGGTTTGCGCCGGGCCACGCTCAGACAGTGTCTGCGGCGCGTTCCAGCTGTGCCTGCAAGTCCGCCCCCACCAGAGGCTTGGCGTGCCCCGCCCACGCCGCGGCGGGCTCCAGCGCGGCCAGCTTGCGGATCGAGGCGCGCGCCTGCTCGGTGTCGTAGTTGTACGTGGGCTCCGGCACGTGCGGCTCGCAGTCGCGCCCCCACATGTCGAGCGTGTAGAAGGTGTCGCTGACGAGCGCCAGGCGGTCGGACTCGCGCCACAGCCCGATCTGGCCGGGGGCGTGGCCGGGGAGCTCGATCACGCGGAAGCCCGCGACCTCGTCGCCCTCGGCGAGCGTGCCCGCGATCGGCACGGGGCCGCCGTCCCACGCGAAGCGGTGCAGCGCGCGGTGGATCTGCCGCTGGGGCGTCGGCAGGCCGACGAGGCCCTCCGGCCAGTAGCGGAAGCCCCCGGAGCCTTCGGCGTCCTGCACCTCCGCGGCGTGGCAGTACACCGGCACCCCGAGCGCGGGCGCGGTGCCGCGGTGGTCGGTGTGGCCGTGGCCGAGCACCACGCGGCGGATGCCGCCGAGCTTCGCGCCGGCCCCGGCGACCGCGCGCACCATCGTGCGCGCGCCGGCGTCGTACACCGTCACGCCCCCGTCGTCCTCGACGAAGTACACGTTGCAGCGGCCCGGCTGGCCCTGCACGACCCACACGCCCTCGGCCACCAGCTCGGGCTCGGCCACCATCCGTCCCGTCACGCGGGTTTTGACGTTGAACGCGCTCGCCATCCGCTGCTCGGCGGCGGACCCCGCCGGCGGCAGCATCCCCAGCTGGCGCGGTACCGCGATCGTGTCGGGGAAGGCGTCGTTGGCCTGGATCAGCCCGTCGCGCACGGTGAGCACGTCGCACCCTTCGAGCACCAGCGGGTGGCCGGTGGGCTGCAGGCCGTTGAACGTGCCCGGCCCGAGGAACGTGCCGGTCAGCCGCCACTGCACCGCGCACCGCTCGCCCTCGGTGGTGGTGGCCAGCACCTCGAAGCGCAGGTCCGGCATCGCTCCCAGCAGGTCGCCGATGAACGCTCGTACCCCCTCGGGCGCGCTCACGTCCACCTGGCCGCGCACGTGCTCGCGCCCGCCCGACGCCCACATCCCCACCGCGCCGTCGAGGTCGTGGGCGCCGATCGCCTCGAAGTAGCGGCGCGCGACGCTCTCGGCTTCGCTGTCACCCGCGGTCGGCTGGCCGAAACGGGGATGCTCGCCGGAGGCGAGTGTCTCTCGGCTTCGGTCCGAGATGCGTTCCCGCGGCGCTCCGCTCTGGTGGATGTTGGCTGCCGCCTCCTGCACCCTCGTGGCGGCCTGCTCGGCGGTCTCCTCGGCCATGGCGTCTGCTCCTTGTGCGGTTTGCGACGGAAACCGTGAGTGTAGGCGGTGGTGGTCAGGGGTGCGTGGTGCTGCGCCGCGCCGCGCCGCGGTAGGCTTCCCCGGGGATGGGGAGGCGCTTCGCCAAGGGACTGCTGCCGATGCTTGCCGCCGCCTGGGCGGTGGGCGGCCTGCTGGCGTGCGGCGGCGGGAGCTCGAACACGACGACCGTGACCTCGAGCGCCGCGGCGGCCGCGCCGACCCCCACCACTACCACCACCGCCACCACCGCGAGCACGCCGGCGGCCACCGCCCCCAAGCCCACCACGAGCACCCAGAGCACCCAGAGCGCCTCGTCGCACCCCGCGACCCAGCCCTCCACCACGCACCTGAGCGCCGCCGCCTCGAAGTTCATCGTCAAAGGCGGCGACAACAGCATCCCCGAATACGGCCAGGAAGCGGCCGCCGCCGACCGGGCGCGCGCGCAGGCCGCGCTCACGACCTTCCTGCGGGCTCGCGCGCACGAGGAATGGTCGCGCGTCTGCACGGAGCTCACCGCCCCCACGCGCAAGCAGCTGGAACAGCTCCTGCGAGCCGCCAAAGGCAAGGCAAGAGCGATCCACGGCTGTGCCGGGATCCTCGCGGCGCTCTCGGGCTCCGCGGCCGCCCGTGCCACCCCGCAGCTGACGGGCGTGGCCGCGCTGCGCGTCAAGGGCGACGTCGCGTTCGCCCTCTTCTACGGGCCGCACGCCACCAAGTACGTGATGCCGATGCGCAACGAAGGCGGGGCGTGGAAGGTGAGCCAGCTCACTCCGCTCCCCTACCCGCTCGGGACGCCCGGCGTCGCGCCGTAGCAGACCCCCTGGCCGGTGAGCCAATAGGCTCCCTGCAGGTGGCCGAGACCAGCGATCAGAGGGCGGGCGATCAGAGAGCGCCCAAGAAGCGCGAGCTGGGCCGCGGCGAACGGGTGCTCCCCGGGGTCTTCCGCCTGCGCCTGCCGCTACCGTGGCCGGGCGTGCCGCACGGCAACGCGTGGGCGGTGGCAGCCCGCGACGGGGTGGTGCTGTTCGACACCGGCTACCACGAGCCGGGCTCGCTGGCCCACCTCGAACGGGCGTTGGCGATGTGTGGCCTGCGGGTGGAGGACGTGCGCCTGGTGGTGTGCACGCACGCGCACTCCGACCACTACGGCCAGGCGGCCACGATCGTGGAGCGGGCGGGCTGCGAGCTGTGGATGAGTCCCAACCTCGACCACATGCGCCAGTGGGCGCAGGGCACCGACGCGGCGATCGCGCGCCGTATCGAGGTGGCCCGCCAGAGCGGCGTGCCGGAGGAGCCGCTGCGCCGCTACGCCGCCGAGCGTCGCGAGCACGACTCGGGGATCGCCGCGGTGATCGAGCCCGACCGCCCGCTCGTGCAGGGCGTCACCGTCGCCACCGACCTCGGTCCGTGGACGGTGCACGAGACGCCCGGCCACGCCCCCTCGCACGTGTGCCTCTTCCAGCCCGAGCGGCGCTTGCTGATCTCCGGGGACCACCTGCTGGGGCGCATCTCGCTGTACTTCGACTACGGCTACTCCCCCGACCCGGTGGGCGAGTTCGTGAGCTCGCTCGACGTCGTGGAGCGGCTCGGCGTGCGCCTGTGCCTGCCCGGCCACGGGCGCACGTTCGCCGACGTGCACGCTCACATCGAGGGCAACCGCGCGCTCGTGCGCGAGCGCACCGAGCGCGTGCTGGAGACGATCTCCGCCCGTCCGCGCACCGCCTTCGAAATCGTGCCGGAGGTGCTGTACGAGGTGCCCTTCTCGCCCAACTCGGCGCCGTGGCTGCTGACCGAGACGCTCGCCTTCCTCACGCATCTCGAGGTCACCGGCCGCGCGCGGCGGATCGCGGGCGAGCCGGAGCAGTGGGTGGCAAACTGAGCGGCGATGCGCATCGACACGCTGCTGCACAACGACGGCCCCGTTTTCTCCTTCGAGTTCTTCCCCCCCAAAACCGAGCAGGGGGAGCGCAACCTGTATGCGGCGCTCGGGGAGCTGAAGACGCTCGACCCCGCGTTCGTGTCGGTCACCTACGGCGCAGGCGGCTCCACCAGGGAGAAGACGATCGAGATCGTCAAGCGGATTCGCGAGGTGTACGGCCTGGAGGCGATGGCGCACTTCACGTGCGTGGGCGCGACCGTGCCGGAGCTGCAGGCGACGCTCGCCGAGATGCAGGAGGCGGGCATCGACAATGTGCTCGCGCTGCGCGGCGATCCGCCGGCGGGGCAGGAGCAGTGGCGCAAGACGGAAGGTGGCCTTGAGTATTCACGCGAACTCGTGGAACTGATCGCCGCCGACTACCCCTTTGCGATCGGTGGCGCCTGTTTCCCGGAGACCCACATCCACGCGGTCAGCCCCGAGGACGATATGGAACATCTCGCGGAGAAGGTGGCCGCGGGTGTGCGGTTCCTCATCACCCAGCTGTTCTTCGACAACGCGCTCTACTTCGACTTCGTCGAGCGGGCACGCGCGGCGGGTGTGAACGTGCCGATCATCCCCGGTGTGATGCCCATCACGCAGGTGGGGCAGGTCGAGCGCATGGCCAAGCTCTGCGGGGCCTCCATTCCCGACGGTCTGGGACGCGAGCTGCACGCGCGCGGCGAGGACCCCGAGGCGGTGCTCGACTTCGGCGTCGCCTATGCCACGCTGCAGTGCGCGGAGCTGCTGCGCGAGGGCGTGCCCGGCATCCACTTCATCACGCTCAACCGCTCGCCCGCCACGCGCGCGATCCTCAGCGCCTTGAAGCTGGCGCGGCCGTGGGAGACCGCCTGACCAATGAAGAGGGGCCCGGCTCGCCGGCCTCCGGCCGGCTGCGCCACCCTCTAGGCCGGCTCGATCTCCAACCCCTCCGCCACGCGCGGCGAGCCGTCCGCCGCCTCGTAGCGCACGTCCACCGAGTCGTTCTGACGGTAGGTGCCAACGCCCCACGCGCCGAGCAGCCACCGCCAGCCGCTGATGCGGTCCTTGCGCAACTCGCGCTCGAACACCAGTGCCCCGTCCCTCACCTGGTAGTCGTCGCCGAGCCGTTGGGGCACGCCGTTGAGGTAGACCTCGTACGGCGGGCGCACGTCGCGGGGGAGGCGGACGATCGAACGGGGCATCGCGCCGGATTATGCACCCGGCGGGCTGCGTACCCTGTGGGCCGGTGAGCGAGATCCCCTACACGATCCGTCGCTCCACGCGCGCGCGCAGGGTGCTCGTCAATGTCCACGCCCACAAGGGTGTCGAGGTCGTGCTCCCCGACCGGGCCCCCGAGCGTGCGGCCGCGGCGGCTGTCGCGGAGCTGCGCCCGTGGATCGAGCGGCGGCTGCGCGAGGCGCGGCGGACGCTGGAGCGCGTGGCCGAACGGGGTGCCACGGTCCCCTTCCTCGGGGAGTCCTTGGAGCTGGTCCCGCAGGCCGGCCGCACGCGCGCGCATCGTCGGGACGGGCGGCTGCTGGTGCCCGAGGGCGACCCGCGGCGGGCGGTCGAGCTCTTCTACCGCCGTGCCGCCCGCGTGGAGATCGCCGCGCGCCTCGATCGTGCCACGGCCCTTACGGGAACCCCCTACAGCGGCCTGTCGATCCGCGCGCAGCGCTCCCGCTGGGCCTCCTGCTCGGCGAAGGGGCGGATGAGCTTCAACTGGCGTCTGCTGCTGGCGCCCGAGAGCGTGCTCGAATACGTGGTGTGGCACGAGGTCTGCCACCTGGAGATCCTCGACCACTCCCCGCGCTTCTGGGCGCTCGTGGAGCGCCGCTGGCCGCGCTGGCGCGAGGATCGGGAGTGGCTGCGGCGCTATGGGGCGACCTTGATGCTTTGACCCTCAGCCAGGAAGCTTTCGAAGCCTTCCTGGATTTGTAGGGATAATACGCTAAACTTACAAAGGTCCGCGAGCTTTGAAAGGAACGCAAAACGCCTTCACCAGTCGTTTCATCTCCCGGCCCAGAGTCCTTCGGGCGCTATGAGCGACGCCAATGGGCGCCCAATTGGAGCGGTCAAAGTAAGAAGCACCGCCGCGGCGGTTTCTACGAGGCGTTCATCCCTGCTCCGATCGCCACCCGAGCTTTTCAGCTCGGCGACGAGGCGGTGGGAGCAATTGCCGAAGCGACCAAGGCGCTAGCCGATCTGAACGGCTCATCGCCCCGGCTGGCGTCACTGGCCGCCCTCGCAAGCAACCTGCTTCGCTCAGAGGCGATCGCTTCCTCGCGGCTGGAGGGACTTGTCCTATCGCACAGGCGTCTCGCGCGAGCAGCGTATCCCGGCGAGGGTCGGCGCAGTGGCGACCGCCGTGCCGCCGAGATCCTTGCCAATGTGAGCGCCATGGAACAGGCCGTCGGGCTCGGGGCCCGGGCCGATCTGATCAGCATCAGCGACATAGAGGACATCCATCGGACCCTCCTTCGCTTCACCTTCGACGATATTGCCGGCATCGTTCGCGATCGTCAGAACTGGATCGGGGGCAGTGACTACCATCCGCTCGAGGCTGCCTTCGTACCCCCTCCACCCGAGCACGTCAGACCTCTCCTGGAAGATCTGTGTGGGTTCATCGGCCGCGAGGACATCGCGCCCGTCGCCCAAGCGGCGATCGCCCACGCCCAGTTCGAGACCATCCACCCGTTTGCGGACGGCAACGGACGGGTGGGGCGCGCCCTCGTCCATACGATCCTGCACCGCCGTCACGAAAGCGCGCGCTACATCCCGCCCATCAGCCTCGTGCTTGTGGGCGAGCCGAAGGCCTACGTCGGTGGCCTCGTCGACTACCGCGAGGGCAGGCTCAGCGAGTGGTGCACCGTGTTCGCCGCAGCCACACGCCGCGCAGCGGCGCAGGCGAGCGAGCTCTCACATCGCATCGAAGCGCTGCAGCAAAGCTGGATCGAACGGTTGGGCAACCCGCGCCGCGACTCCGCGGTTCGTCAGCTGATCGCCTCGTTGCCCGCACAGCCCGTGATTGACGTGTCGGCTGGCAGGCGGTTGACCGGGAAGTCCCATGTCGCGATCGGCAGCGCCCTCGGGGCGCTCGAGGAGGCCGGCGTGCTGCGGCGGTTGAACGAGCGGAAGTGGGGACGGCTGTGGGAGTGCGACGCCCTGCTGGAGCTCGTGAGCGACTTCGAGCAGCAGTTATAGCGGCCTGCTGGTCAAGTC
The DNA here is from genome assembly GCA_963821775.1 of uncultured Solirubrobacterales bacterium. Lineage (GTDB taxonomy): Bacteria > Actinomycetota > Thermoleophilia > Solirubrobacterales > Solirubrobacteraceae > Palsa-744. The sequence continues at coordinate 1,436,771 of CAWGFB010000004.1, forward strand.
AGGCAAGGACGCAGGGAGCGTGGCGTGCTCTGCACGCGAGCGACCGAGGACGCCGCCTGACGCCGTGCCAGCAGGCCGCTAACGCCGCTCAACCGGCACGTAGTCGACGTCCCGCTCCCCGGTGTAGATCTGGCGCGGACGGGCGATCTTCTGCTCGGGGTCCCCGACCATCTCCTTCCACTGGGCGATCCACCCGGCGGTGCGCCCGATCGCGAACATCACCGGGAACATCGCCACCGGCAGGCCGAGCGCCTCGTAGATCAGGCCGGAGTAGAAGTCCACGTTGGGGTACAGCTTGCGCGAGGTGAAGTACTCGTCGTCCAGGGCGCGCTGCTCGAGCTCGGTGGCGACGTCCAGCAGCGGGCTCTTGCCGCGCACCTCGAAGACGGCATCCAGGTGGCGGCGGATGATCCGCGCGCGGGGGTCGTAGTTCTTGTAGACGCGGTGGCCGAAGCCCATCAGCCGCTCGTTGCCGGCCTTCACGCCCTCGAGGAACGCGGGGATGTTCTCGACCGTGCCGATTCTCGCGAGCATCCGCAGCGCCTGCTCGTTGGCGCCGCCGTGCAGCGGCCCGTACAGCGCCGCCACGCCGGCGGCCACGGCGGAGTAGGGGTCGACCTGGGTGGAGCCCACGGAGCGCACGGCGCTGGTGGAGGCGTTCTGTTCGTGGTCGGCGTGCAGGATGAACAGCACGTCCAGCGCCCGTTCCAGGCGGGGATCGGGCTCGTAGGAGAGCTCGGTCATTTTGTACATCATCCCGAGGAAGTTGCCCGCGTAGGCGAGGTCGTTGTCGGGGTACACGTACGGCTGGCCCATGTTGTGGCGAAACGCGAACGCGGCCAGCGTCGGCATCTTCGCCAGCAGCCGGATGATCTGCATCGCTCTGACGCGCTCCTCGTGGATCCGGTTGGCGTCCGGGTAGAACGTCGAGAGCGCGCCCACGGAGGCCACGAGCATGCCCATCGGGTTGGCGTCGTAGCGGAAGCCCTGCATGAAGTCCTTGACGTTCTCGTGCACGAACGTGTGGATCGTGATCTCGTCCACCCACCCCGTCAGCTCCGTCTGCGTCGGGAGCCTGCCGTTGATCAGCAGGTACGCGACCTCCAGGTAGCTCGAGTGCTCGCACAGCTGCTCGATCGGGATGCCGCGGTGCTGCAGGATGCCGGCCGCGCCGTCGACGTAGGTGATCGAGCTGCGGCAGGACGCGGTGTTGGTGTACGCCGGGTCGTAGGCCATCAACCCGAAGTCCTGCTCGTCCACCCTGATCTGGCGCAGGTCCATCGCGCGCACCGTGCCGTCGGTCACGGGCAGCTCGTAGGTGCGCCCCGTGCGGTTGTCGGTGACTGTCAGCGTCTCGGCGGGCGCGGCGCCGTTGCCGTGGGTGTCGCCCGCCGCGGCGGGGCCGTGTGTCTCGGTCTCGGTGCTCATCGCTCGCTCCTCCTCGTGGACGCGATCTCTCCTACCACACCGTAGCGACCGCGGTCGCGCTCAGCGGTGGGCGAGGCGCGCGCGGGCGACGACGGTGCGCATGCGCGGCGGCGCCGCGGGCGTGGGCGTGCCGTGCGGCCCCCGTCGAGGCGTGCGCGGCAGACGCGGGCGCGGGTGCGCCGGGTGGCGCGGGCGCGGCGCGTAGCCGATGCCGCCGTCCTCCCGGGGCTCCGCGGCGTCGGGCTCCTGGCGCACCGCCCAGCGGACGATGAGGAAGAGCCCCACGATCGGGATCTTCAGGGCGACCATCAACCAGATGAAGGTCCAGGCGTCCACCACATCCGATCGTACTACTGATCTCGGGTGTGGGGGAGTACGGATGTGGCAGCGCTCGCCGGCTGCTCGGTGGTGGATCAAGGCCTCTGAGACGGCCGGGGACCAAGCGATGCTAGGACGCAAGGAGCGAAGTGTGCTTTGCACACGAGCGACTGAGGACGCCGCAGCGCGCCGCGTCCCCGGCCGTCTCAGTCCCCCAGCGGCACAGGCGCCGCCGAGAACTGCGTGAACTCGCGCAGCTGGCGCACGCGCGCGACGATCTCGGCCCCTGACAACGTCTCGATGCGCTGCGTGCCGAACTCTTCAACGTTGAAAGAAGCCAAGGCGGTGCCGTGCGCCATCGCCTGGCGCAGCAGCTCGTCGGTGAGCTCCTCCTCGATGTGCGCGGCGACGTAGCCGACGAACCCCCCCGCGAACGTGTCGCCCGCGCCCGTGGGGTCCACGACCGACTCCAGCGGGAAGGCCGGCAGCGAGAAGAAGCCGTCGGCGGTGACGAGCGCCGCGCCGTACTCGCCCTGCTTGGCGACGATCACCCGGGGGTGGGGAGGGCTCCAGGAGAGGATCTCCCGCGCCGCCGCGTACAGCGAGGCTTTGCCGGTGAGCTGGCGCAGCTCGGAGTCGTTGAGGATCAGGCAGTGGGCGTCGGCGATCGCCTTCATCAACGACTCGCGCGCCGCTTCGATCCACAGGTTCATCGAGTCGAGCGCCACGAACCGCGCGTCGGGCAACTGCGCGCGCACGTCCCGCTGCAGGTCGGGCTGGATGTTGGCGAGGAACAGCACCTCCGAGGCGCGCGAGGACTCCGAGAGCTTCGGCTGGAAGCCCTCGAACACGCCCAGCTGCGTGTCGAGCGTCTCGCGCGAGTTGAGGTCCCACCCGTACTTGCCCCGCCAGAAGAACGTTTTGCCGCCCTCCACGCGCTCCACGTCGGAGATGTCCACGCCGCGGTTGCGCAGCACGTCGAGCTCGGTCTCGCCGAAGTCCTCGCCCACGGGCCCCACGACCCGCACCTCCTCGAAGAAGGAGGCGGCGAGCGCGAAGTGCACGGCCGCGCCGCCGAGCATCCGCTGGCGCTCGCCGAAGGGCGTGGAGACCGAGTCGTAGGCGATCGATCCGACGACGGTGATGGACATGGAACGCACCCTACACCTGGGACCAGCCGAACCATTGCGCGATTCGACCACCGCACCCACCGGCGGCCCGCGGTAGCCTGCCGCCCGTGCGCGCGATTCAGATCACCGAGTTCGGCGGCCCCGAGGTGCTCCAACTCGTGGACCTGCCTCGCCCCGAGCCCGCTCCGGGCGAGGTCCTGATCCGCGTGACGCGCGCGGGCGTCAACTTCGCCGACACCCACACGCGCACCAACTCCTACGTGCGCAAGGCGTCGCTGCCGCTGATCCCCGGCGGAGAGGTCGCGGGCGTGCGCGAGGACACCGGTGAGCGCGTGGTGGCGCTCACCGGCACGGGCGGGTACGCCGAGTACGCGACGGTGCGGGCAGAGCACGCGTGGGCGATCCCCGAAGGCGTCGACGAGGACACGGCGCTCGCGCTGCTCGTACAGGGGACGACGGCGTGGCACCTGTACCGGACGGCGGGCCGTGTGGGTGAGGCGCCGCCCCCGAGCGGGGTGGGCGCGCACGACTCTCCGCGGGCTGCGGGCCAGCCGGGGGCCGGGTGCGGCGGCGAGACCGTGGTCGTGCACGCCGCCGCGGGTGGCGTCGGCTCGCTCGCGGTGCAGCTCGGTCGCCCGCTCGGCGCCGGCCGCGTGATCGCCACCGCGTCCAGCGAGGCCAAGCGCGCGCTCGCCCTGCGCCTCGGCGCCGACGCGGCTCTCGACCCGGCGCCCGAGGGCCTGACGGAGCGGCTGCTCGACGCCAACGGCGGTCGCCCCGTGGACGTCGTCTTCGAGATGGCCGGCGGCGCGGTGTTCGACGCCTCCTACGCGGCGCTGGCACCCTTCGGACGGCTGGTGGTGTGCGGCATCGCCTCCCAGCAGCCCAACGAGGTGCGCACCGGGTCCCTGCTGCGTCACTCGCGCGCGGTCGTGGGCTTCTACGTCTTCCACTGCCTGGAGCGCCCGGGGATGTTCGAGCGGGCGCTCGCGGACCTCTTCGCCCGCGTCGGATCGGATCCCACCCACCCCGAGCTCGAGGTGGTGGTCGGGCACACCTACCCCCTGGCGGAGGCCGCGCAGGCGCACGCGGACATGGGCGAGCGCCGCACGACGGGCAAGCTGCTGTTGGATCCGGCGGCGTGAGCGTGGCACGGCCACCGGGCGCCCCGGCGCGCCTCGGCGCGAGCGCTCCGGGCCGCCCGCCTCGCTCGCTGACACCGTTCGGACACGCGCCCCGCCGGTCCCAACGCGTAAGCTGACGCCCCATGGCCAGAACCTTCGCCGAGCTCGGGCTCACCGAGCGCACCCTCAGAGCGCTGCGCGAGGTCGGCTACGAGTCGCCGAGCCCGATCCAGGAACAGGCGATCCCGCCGCTGCTCGAAGGGCGCGACGTGATCGGCCAGGCGCAGACGGGCACCGGCAAGACAGCGGCGTTCGGGCTGCCGATCATGGAGTACATCGACCCCGAGGAGCCGGAGGCGCAGGCGCTCGTGCTGACCCCCACGCGCGAGCTGTGCATCCAGGTGACGCAGGCGCTGCGCGCGTACGGCGTGCACGCCGGCGCCGACGTCGTCGCGGTCTTCGGCGGCGCCCCGATCCGCACCCAGCAGGCGCAGCTGCGCGCCGGCGGGCACGTGGTGGTCGGGACGGTGGGGCGCGTGCTCGACCTCATCTCCCGCCACTCGCTCGTGCTGCACGACTGCCGCTTCGTGGTGCTCGACGAGGCCGACGAGATGCTCGACCTCGGCTTCCTGGAGGACGTCGAGAGAATCCTCTCGATGACCCCCTCCGGTCGCCAGACGGCGCTGTTCAGCGCGACCATGCCGCCGCCGATCCGCGAGCTCGCCGACGACTACCTGTACGACCCGGTGACGGTGCAGGTCGAGGCGGCGACGCTGACGATCGACACCGTCGCCCAGTTCCAGCTTCCGGCGGACACCCGCCAGAAGCCTGAGCGCCTCGTGGAGGTGCTGGCCGCCGAGCGGCCGGACCAGGCGATCGTGTTCGTGCGCACGAAGGTGCGCTGCGACCAGCTGTACCGCACGCTGCGCGACCGCGGCATGAACGTCAGGGCGCTGCACGGCGACATGACCCAGGGCGCCCGCGACGGCGTGATGCTTGCCTTCAAGGGCGGCCGCGTGCCGATCCTCGTGGCCACCGACGTGGCGGCGCGGGGCCTCGACATCGCCACCGTCACGCACATCGTCAACTACGACGTGCCCACCTCGCCCGACACGTACGTGCACCGCATCGGGCGCACCGGGAGGGTGGGCCGCTCCGGCAGAGCGATCACCTTCGTGGAGGACCGCCAGAAGCGAGAGATGGAGGCGATCGAGCGCCACATCGGCACCTCGATCGCCCCGTGGGAGCGGGGCGCCAAGGGCGCGCCGACGCCGGTGCGCGAGCGCCCCCGCCGCCACTCCAAGCCCCACATCACCCGCGACGGCTCCGAGCCGCACGCCAAGCTCGTGCTCGCCGGCGGGCGCTCGGGGGGAGTGCGCGTGGCGGACATCGTCGGCGCCGTGACGGCCGCCACCGGCCTCGACGGCGAGGCCGTGCGCGACGTGGTGGTGCTCGACCGCTTCTCCTTCCTCTCCGTGCCGGCGGCCGACGCCGACCGCGTCGTGGAGGCGCTGCGCGAGCGCCGCCTGCGCGGCCACCCCGTGCGGCTGGAGCGGGTGGAGTAGAGCCTGCCTCCGGGCTGGGGGACCTACAGCCAGTCCTCGCCGTTTGCCAGGTCCTCGTCCCCGGGGTGCGCCGCGAGCTTCCGCTCCAAGGCGGCGACGATCCTTCCCGTGTCGGCACGAGTGCGAGGGTGGCCTCCGGGAATGAAAACCATGCCGTGATCGCCCGGGCCGCCGGGCGTGATCGCCTCGTAGTGGAGGGGTCGCATGTCGACGAGGTTGTCGGTGACGATCACTCGACGCTCTGCGCGTGCGAGCTCGACGACGCGGCGGTCATCGAAGGAGCACCACTCGGGGTGCTCTTGGATCGCCTGGACGTCGTGACCCCGTGAGCGCAGCTCCCGCGCGATCGCGGGCGACAGCATCTCGTCGAGCAGCAGTCTCAACCGCTGAGAGCGTCCCGGGCCGCGAGGAAGGCGCCGTGGGCGTCGTGAGCCTCGCGGCGGTTGCGCTCGATCCGTTCCTCAACCTCCTGCGGGTAGGCCGCGTAGTAGGAGGCGGCTGCCTGCACGAGACCCACCGAAAGCTCAAGGTACGCCGCCGTCTCGGCGAGGTCGCCGTCGTTGTCGCGCGCGCCGGCCACCACCTCCCACACGTCCGGGCCGCCGACCAGCCGCGCACGGCGACCGGAGGGGCCGTCGGCGAAGCGGATCAGCGGGTGCTCATCCATACGCAGACCCTCCTCGACGTAGCGCTGCGCGAGCGTGCGCGAGGGCATGTTCGAGCGGTCGGCGCGGTCGGCGAGCCGGCCAACCGTCTGTTCCGGGAGGCGGATGCTGATCGGTACGGCAGCCATGTATCGCATGGTAACACTGCGAGGTACGCACATCCGTTGTTTGCGCCGGCTGCCGCCCTGGCCCCCTGCTGACCGTCGCCGCGCGCGAGGGTGTCGCCACCGCCGTCCTGCCGACTCGCAGGGCGCCGAGCAGGCGTGCGGTAGGTGCCGCTATCGTGCCCGCACCGCAACCGCGAACAAGGGAAGGGCCAGCATGTCCACAGCAACAATGCAGACCACCGAGGGCGCAATCACGTTCACGCTCTTCGACGAGGACGCCCCCAAGACCGTCGAGAACTTCCGCAAGCTCGCAGGGGAGGGCTACTACGACGGCCTCGCCTTCCACCGCGTGATCAAGGACTTCATGATCCAGGGCGGCTGCCCGCAGGGCACCGGCACCGGCGGCCCGGGATACACCTTCGAGGACGAGATCAACCCCCACAAGGTGGTGCGCGGCGCGCTGGCGATGGCCAACGCGGGTCCCAACACCAACGGCTCGCAGTTCTTCATCGTGACCGCGAAGAAGGCGTCGTGGCTGGACGGCAAGCACACCGTGTTCGGCGAGGTGGCGGACGGCATGGACGTGGTGGACCGCCTGGAGGGCGTCGCCACGGACGGCGCCGACCGGCCCGTGGAGCCGATCGGGATCGCCTCGATCGAGCTGTCTGAGTAGGAGGCCGCCCGCGCATGCGACGTCCGGAACAACTTGGCTCACGAGCCAGACAAGACCCCGCTGGAGGAGTAGCCTAGGAGGCGAGCGCAAACCAGCATCGGAGGTCTGTCATGGCGACGGTCGAGGAGCATGCGGTAGAGATCCACGAGGCGATGGATGGGAGCCCGCCCACCCCGGCGGTCGCACCCACGGCGGCGGCGGACATCCCCGTCGAAAACCCCGCCACCGGGGAGGTCATCACGACCGTGCCCGACCTCGATGCGGCCGCGGTCGCGGAGCTCGCGCGGCGCGGACGGCTCTCCCAGCCCACGTGGGAGGCGTACGGCTTCGAGGGGCGCGGGCGCGTGCTGCGGCGGATGCAGAAGTGGGTGATGGACAACTCCGAGCGGATCATCTCCACGATCGTCTCGGAGACCGGCAAGACCTACGAGGACGCGCAGCTGGCGGAGATCTCCTACGGCGGCGCCGCGTTCGGCTTCTGGGCCAAGCACGCCGGGGAGTACCTCGCCGACGAGCGCGTGCGCTCGAGCTCCGTGCTCGTGAAGGGCAAGAAGCTGATCCTGCGCTACCGCCCGCTCGGGCTGATCGGCGTGATCGGCCCGTGGAACTACCCGCTGGTCAACTCCTTCGGGGACTGCATCCCCGCGCTCGCCGCCGGCAACTCGGTGATCCTCAAGCCCTCCGAGGTCACGCCGCTCACCTCGATGCTGCTCGCCGAGGGCTTCACCGAGTGCGGCGTGCCCGCCGACGTCTTCCAGGTGGCGACCGGCCGCGGCGACACCGGCCGCGCCCTGATCGACGAGGTCGACATGATCATGTTCACCGGCTCGACCCGCACCGGGCGCAAGGTCGCGCAGGCGGCCGCCGAGCGGCTGATCCCCTGTTCGCTTGAGCTGGGCGGCAAGGACCCGATGATCGTGCTCGCCGACGCCGACCTCGAGCGTGCGGCCAACGTGGCGACGTACTACTCGATGCAGAACTCCGGCCAGACGTGCATCTCGATCGAGCGCGCCTACGTCGAGGCGCCGGTGTACGACGAGTTCGTCGCCAAAGTCACCGACAAGGTGCGCGCGCTGCGCCAGGGCCGCCCCGACGGCGGACCGGGCACGGTCGAGGTCGGCTCGATGACCTTCCCGCCGCAGGTCGACCTCGTCGAGGACCACGTCACCGACGCGGTCGCCAAGGGCGCGCGGGTGCTGACCGGCGGCCACCGCGGTGAGCAGGGCGGCGGCCACTACTTCGAGCCGACGGTGCTCGTCGACGTCGATCACTCGATGAAGATCATGACCGAGGAGACCTTCGGCCCGACGCTGCCGATCATGAAGGTGCGCGACGCCGAGGAGGCGGTGCGTCTCGCCAACGACTCGGAGTACGGCCTCGCCGGGTCGGTGTTCAGCCGCGACACCGACAGGGGCGAGCAGGTCGCCCGACGCGTCGAAGCGGGCGCCGTGTGCGTCAACGACGCGATCATCAACTTCGCCGCGATCGAGCTGCCGATGGGCGGCGTCAAGGCCTCGGGCCTCGGCTCCCGCCACGGCGCGGGGGGGATCCGCAAGTACTGCAACCAGCAGGCCCTGCTCATCACGCCGCGGCTGGCGCTGAAGCGGGAACTGCACTTCTTCCCCTACTCGCGTCGGGGCACCAAACGGCTGGGCAAAGGGCTGAAGCTCCTCTACGGCCGCGGCAAGCGCGACTGAGCCTCAGGCAACCGCATCCCGCAATGTCAGCCCGAGCAGCCGTTCGAGCTCGGGAATCGTGGTGTCGGCGCTCGTGTGGTGGACGGTGGCCATCCCCAGCTCCTCGGCGGGGGCGAGGTTGAAGGGCAGGTCGTCGACGTACACGCATGCCTCGGGCGCCACGCCGGCGCGCTCTGCGCCCAGCTCGTACATCCGGCGCGAGGGCTTGCGGATGCCCTCGTCGGCGGAGATCACCACGCCGTCGAACAGTTCCTCGAAGAGGTCGTGGGGGTAGCGGTGCACTCCCCATGAGTTGGACACCAGCGCCGTGCGCAACCCGGCGGCATGCGTCAGGCGCACCGCGTTCACCATCGCCTCGTCGGGTCCCACGCCCGCGAACAGACCATCCACCAGCCCGTCGGGCTCGACCTCCAGCAGCGCGGCGAACTTCTGCTCGAACTCGCGCTCGTCCAGCTTGCCCTTCTCCAGGGCAACCAGCAGCTCGCGCGCCTCGGGGTCGCTTTTGAAGCGGCCCATCAGCTTCTGCGGGTCGATTTCCGCGGCCACGCAGAAGGCGTGGAAGGACGCGAACAGGTTGGTCGTGAGCACGCCGCCCCAGTCGATCAGCAGCGCGGTGCGGGTGGCGGGCTCACCCACCGCGCGCCACCTCCTCCGCGTGCGCGGCCAGCGCCAGCACGCCCTCGCCGAAGTGCTGCAGGTAGGGGTCGTCGGTGGCGCCCGCCTGGGCGCGCCGGTAGTTGCCCTCCATGAACACGGTCATCTTCCACACCGCGAGCGTCACGTACCACCGCAGGTCGCTCATCGAGCGGCCGGTCCGCGCTTCATAGCGCTCGATCAGCTCCGCCCTGGTGGGGAAGCCCTCGGCCTTCGTCACCGCGCCCAGGGAGTCGCGGATGCCGCCGGGGGGGTCGTCGGCCTGGCCCCACACCATGCACGTGTAGCCGAGGTCCGCGAGCGGGTCGCCGATCGTCGCCATCTCCCAGTCGAGCACGGCGGTGAGGCGCGCGGGGGCCTCGCGCGCGAACAGCGTGTTGCCGAGGCGGTAGTCGCCGTGCACGATCGTCGCCGGGCCGGACTCGGGGAGGTGCTCGCCCAGCCACCGCGCGACCCGTTCGACGGCGGGGATCTCGCGCGTCTTGTTGTGCTCCCACAACCCCGAGAAGCGCCGCACCTGGCGCTCCAGGTAGCCGGTCGGCTTGCCGAAGTCCTCCAGGCCCGCGGCGCGCCAGTCCACCGCGTGCACCTCCACGAGCGCGTCGATCAGCTCCTCAGCCACCCGCCGCCGTTCGGCGGGGGTGTCGAGCGCGGGGGGGAGGGTGAACACGATCGGCTCGCCCGGCACGCGCTCCATCACATAGAAGGGGCTGCCGAGGATCTCCGGGTCTGCGCCCACCGCGAGCACCCGCGGCACGCGCGCGGGGGTGCCCTGCAGCGCTCCCAGCAGGCGCGCCTCGCGCAGCACGTCGTGCGCGGAGGGCGGCAGCGGCGGGCGGGGCGGGCGGCGCACGACCACCTCGGTGCCGTCGGCGCGGCGCACCAGGTAGGTGACGTTGGAGTGCCCTTCGCCGATCGGGCTCGCCTCCAGCGCGCCGGCGCCGAGGTCGTGCGCGTCGAGAAACGCGCGCAGCGGCTCCAGCACCAGCAGCGGCGGGCGGGCGTTGCCCTGCGCCTCATCGTGGGTGGCGACGACATCGTCCGGCGCGACTGCTGTGCTCATGGCGCGCACGGTACCAGCGCGCCCACCGCAACCTCGCAGCTCCCTCGGTGTCTTAGCCTCCATGCCCAAACTCCGCACATCCCTGATCGCGCTGCTGCTCGCCGGCGCCCTGCTCGGCGCCGGCGCCCCCCCGGCGCTCGCCTCGCACAGCCAGCTGAACTTCTTCGAGGCCGGCAGCGTGGTGCTGGAACCGCGCAAGCGCGAACGCGCCTTCCAGCAGATGGAGCACCTGGGCGTGCACGCGCTGCGCGTGGAGCTGTACTGGTCGTGGGTGGCGCCCTCTCCGGGCAGCAAGAGGCGCCCCAGATTCGAAGCGACCAACCCCACCGCGTACAACTGGACGCTGTACGACTGGGTGCTGCACAAGGCCCAAGAACTGAAGTGGTCGGTGCTGCTGACGGTCACCTCGCCGGTGCCCAGGTGGGCCAGCGCCAACCACACCTCGCTGGGCAGCCCCAACGCGCGGGACTTCGAAGAATTTATGACCGCGGTGGGCAAGCACTACGGCTCGGAGGTCGACCTCTTCGCGATCTGGAACGAGCCCAACGACATCGCCTTCCTGCAGCCCCAGTTCACCCCCTCCGGGCAGCCCGCCTCGCCGCGCATCTACCGCAGCCTCTACCAGGCCGGCTACGCGGGGTTGAAAGCCGGGGGCCTCGCGCACCCCAGGGTGCTGATGGGCGAAACCGCGCCGGTCGGCTACGACAGCCTCAGCCGCTCGATCGTCCGCCACGAAGGGCTGCTACACGACGTGGCGCCGCTGGCGTTCATGCGCGGCGCGCTGTGCCTCAACGCCCACTACCAGAAAGCGGGCGGCTGCGAAGCGCTGCCGGCGTACGGCTACTCCACGCACGCCTACACCCAGAAGCTGGGTCCGCTGTGGCACCCGCCCGAGTACGACGACGTCACGATCGGCGTGCTCTCGCACCTGGAAGGCGCGCTCGAGGAGGCGGCGCGCGCCGGCGCGCTCCCCGCGGGCCTGCCGATCTACCTCACCGAGTTCGGGGTGCAGAGCAAGCCCAACCGCTTCGAGGGCGTCTCACCCGCCAAGCAGGCCGAAGAGGACGCGCTCGCCGAAGACATCGCCTGGAAAAACCCGCGCGTGGCGGCCTTCTCGCAGTACCTGCTGCACGACGACCCCACCGGTGGCCCCCCGGGGTCGAGCGTGCACGGCGGCACCGTCGGCTTCCAGACGGGCCTGGAGTTCTACGGCGGCGCCCTCAAGCCCCTCTACTACGCGTGGCCGGTGCCGCTCGTGGTCACGCGCGCGGGCCGTGGCTACTCCCTGTGGGGCCTCGCGCGTCCGGCGACGGGGCCGACGTCGGTGACGGTGCTCGTCCGCCGGCGGGGCTCTCGGCGCTTCCACGTGCTGCGGAAGGCGCCGACCGACGCGCTCGGCTACTGGGGCTTCGCCTCCTCCACCGCGGGGGTCGCGTGGAAGGTGCGCTGGACGAGCCCCACGGGCGTGCGCTACGAAGGGCCGCCGATCGGGGTCTCGCCGAGCCCCTGAGGGTGTCGCCCGGCCCCTAAAGTTGACGGGCAGTGCCCGAGCTGCCCGAGGTCGAGATCACCGCACGCCGGCTCGACGCCGCCCTGCGCGGGGCGCGGATCGAGTCGGCGCTGGCGCCCGGCATCAACGCGCTGAAGACGTTCGACCCGCCGCTCTCGGGGCTCGCCGCCCGCACGGTCGCGGGCGTGCGGCGGCGGGGCAAGCACCTGATCGTCGAGATCGACGGGGTTGACGGTGACGGTGGTGGCGCCGTCGAGCTGGCGCTGCTGATCCACCTGATGTCCGCCGGCCGGCTGCAGCTCTACGACAAGCGCGCCGGCTCGCGCGACCGCACCTCGCGGCTGCTGGTGCGGGTGCGGCTGGCCGGTGAGGGCGGGGCCGAGGCGGAGTTGCGCCTGCGCGAGTTCGGCTCCAAGCAGGCGGCGTGGGTGAAGCTGCTGCGGGCCGATGAGCTCCCGCAGGAGCAGGCCCTCGCGACCCTCGGGCTGGAGGCGTGGCCGGACCCGGGCGACGCGGCTCGGCTGAAAGCGCTCCTGGATGCCCCCCGCCCGCTGCACACGATGCTGCGCGACCAACGTACGCTCGCCGGCATCGGCCGCTCGTGGGTCGATGAGATCCTCTGGGAGGCGCGCCTCTCCCCCTACAAGCGCGGCGCCGACCTCACCGAGGAGGAGGCCGCCCAGCTGCGGGAGGCGATCGTCGCCGTGCTCGGCGCGGCGCTCGAGCATTACGAGCGCGTCGTGGCGCTGCCGATCCCCGACAAGCTGCCGATGCCGCTGCGGGTCCACCGCCACGAGGGCGAGCCCTGCCCCCGCTGCGGGGAGACGCTGCGCTCGGTGCACTTCGAGGATTACGTGATCGCCTACTGCCCCGCGTGTCAAACGGAGGGCCGGGTGCTCAAGGACCGGCGGCTGTCGCGGCTGTTGAAGTAACCCTGAGACGTCCCGGGCTGCCTCAGCGCGCGAGACACTACGATTCGCGCATGATCGAGCGAGGAGACGAGGCCCCCGACTTCGAGTTGCCCGACCAGGACGGCAACCCCGTGCGGCTCTCCAGACTGCGCGGCCAACCGGCGGTCGTGTACTTCTACCCCAAGGCCGACACGCCCGGCTGCACCACGCAGGCGTGCGGCGTGCGCGACCACCGTGCCGACTACGAGCGCGTCGGTGCGCGCGTGCTCGGCATCTCCCCGGACCCGGTGGCCAAGGTCAAGCGCTTCCACGACAAGCAGCACCTCGACTTCACGCTGCTCGCCGACGAGGGCCACGCCGTGGCCGAGAGCTACGGCGTGTGGGTCGAGAAGTCGATGCATAGCCTTTTCGCATAGGGTAGTAAATGGATCGGACGGATGCGCGTGCTGTCAGGCTCGATGAAAGGAAGCCCATGATCGAACAAGGCGACGAGGCCCCCGACTTCGAGCTGCCCGACCAGGACGGCCGTCCCGTCCGGCTCTCGGACCTCCGCGGGCGGCCGGTGGTCGTCTACTTCTACCCGAAGGCCGACACCCCCGGATGTACCGTCCAGGCGTGCGGCGTGCGCGACCGCAGGGCCGAGTACGGGAGCACCGGCGCGACGGTGCTCGGCATCTCGCCGGACCCGCCGGCGAAGATCAAGAAGTTCCACGACAAGTACGACCTCGGCTTCACGCTGCTCGGCGACGAGGACCACGCGGCGGCGGAGGCGTACGGGGTGTGGGTCACCAAGAGCATGTACGGGCGCGAGTTTCTTGGGAACGAGCGCACTACGTTCATCATTGACCCTGCCGGGAAGGTCGCCGAGGTTCTGCGCAAGGTCAAGCCGGCCGAGCACGACGCGCTGGTGTTGAAGGCGCTTGCGGAAGCTGTGCCGCCTGTCGTGTAACAGTGTTCGGCCGCCCGGGCGCAGCTCAGGCCGCGACCTCCAGGGCAGGCTCCGCTCTTGACGTCTGACGGGAGGCGCCGCGCGGCACGGGCGGTCGGGCCGAAGGTGAAGGCGCGCGCAGCGCGCCGGTTACATGCGCACAGTGTCGTGCAGTTGGCGCCTCGCGCCGCGATCGGGGTTCTCGGCCGGGTGTGGTGTCGAGGCCGGTCAAGCCTCAGCGGCGACGACAAGCCGCCCAAGGCGCCCCTCGGCGCCGCTGAGGATGCTCGGCGTGTGCGGGGCCTCGTTCCGCGGCGCTGGAGAGCCGAGCATAGAGTCCCCGGCGGCCTCACAGGGGCAGTCGAACGCCGGGGGCTCATGCCGTTGACGGCCTCCCGCATCTCTTGTTGCTCTGTATTCGCCGTCCACGCTCGTCTCTCCCCCATCCCATCCGAAAACCAAAAGGAGGTCACGCCTAATTCGGACCTCCTTTTGGTTCGTGTAACTTGTCCTTTGCCCTGCGTTTCCCCCGACGGAGTCGCGGCCGGCCGGTGCGGGCCGATCCCCTGGTGCGTGGCGCTGGAGATCACGCCGAAGGCGAAGGCGCGCGCAGCGCGCCGGTTATGGGGGAGCGTAACTCGCCGTTTGCGATCGGCCCGCCGGCCCGCCGGTGAGGTCTTCGGCGCCCTTGGGTCTGCCGTTGCCGAAGTCCTGGTCGGCGCACTGCGCGTCGTCGCGGGCCACGGAGGGCCCGCGCCCACTACGCCAGGATGCCGCACTTACCCGCGCGGATGATCCCTGCCGAACACGAGATCGGAGATCACACGCGGCGGTTCTTGCCGCAAGCACAGGTCCCTCGATTCTGAGGAGGTGCGCTCGGCTCGCGCGTTCAGCCGACGCGCGGTCCCGGGGCCGCTCTGCCGGCCCCCCATCGTGAGTTCACCGGGCCGGCTGCGGCGCCTGGCTTTGGGGGTCGAGCGTCTCTGGAATGAGCGCAAGTCCTTCAGCGCCGGCAGCCGCGTGGAGGCGGCGGTCCCAGGTGGCGAGGAGGAGATCGTCCCCGGGGAGCATGAGGGCGGCCGCGAGATGCAGGGCGTCCAGGCTGCGCAGCTCGCGGTCGATCGCGAGCTTGGCGGCGTCCTCGACCAGGCGCTGGTCCACCTCGATCACGCCGAACGCGGGCCACTCTTCGCGCACGGTCTTGGCGGCTGCTGGGCCTGCGCTCAGGCCAACGGCGCGGACGGTCTCCACGAAGCCGACACGGCACATGAACCAGCCGTCGGCGCGCTCCATCGCGTCGCGGACGGTGTCGCTGTCTGGCTCGGCGACGTAGCGCTTGACCAGCGCGCTCGCGTCGAGATAGAGGTTCAGCGCTCTGCTTCCCGCTCGGCCAGCACCAGCCCCGATGCGCTGCGCTTGCTCTTCACGGGTCGGGGTGCCCGCGTGGGCCGTGCGCGCGCGGGCGTAACCAGCCGCCCCTGGGCCACCAGCCGGCGCAGGCGATCGTCCTTGGTCGAGGCGCCGGCTGGGACGATGTCGGCCAGCGGCCGACCGCGGAGGGTCACGCGCACCTGCTGGCCGCGAGCGACCGCCCGCAACGTCTGGCTCAGCGTCGCCTTCAACTCGCGGACCCCGATCTCGCGCATGGGACCACCTTATCAGCTATGAGGCCACAAGACAAACAAACCGAGCACCGACGCGAGAGTCGGCATACGGCACGGATGCGAGGCGCGTTGCTGCTTCCCGTCCGCGACGGGCGTGAAGCTGGGCGCAGGCGAGACGCTCGGATCTCGTCGTGGGTGTCGCGCAAAGGTCCGTGGCCGCGGTGGTGGCGCGGCTGGCGGCGGTGACCGGCCGGCGTGTGGTTGTTGTGCTGGTCGGGCTGTAGGCGCGACGGCGGCCTGGTGGCCGTCGGGGCGGTCTTTCGGGCCGCCGCGGCGGCTGTTTGGTGTTTGTGGAGCTTCAGGAGGTTGTGGGTGGCGGTGATGAGCCGCCATTCGGAGTGCACCGCGGATCGTCCTCGTCGCTGGAAGCTGTCTATTCGGCGGTTGTGCTTGGTCTGCGCGAATACCGGCTCGACCATCACCTTTCGTCGTCTGTAGAGCCCGCCGGCGTAGTCGGTCGCGAGTACCTCCCGCATCGCGGTGTAGCGCCCGCCCTGCCACCCCGGCCGAGGCGTGTCGCGCTTGCCGGCGTCGGGCGGGATCAGCACTTGGACGTGCTCGTTGGCGACGACGTGGTCCATCTGCTGCTCGTTCCAGTAGCCGCTGTCGGCAACCGCGACCCCTGGAGTCTCGGTGACGCCGACCGCTTGGAGTTCTCTCTTTGTGGCTTCGACCATCGGCTGCAGGTGCCCGAAATCCGGGGAGCTGGCGGTCACCTCGGCCGCGAGCACGATCTGTTCCTCGTTCACGACGGCCTGGGTGTTGTAACCCTGCGTGTAGCTGCGTGGGGTCTTCACGTTGCGGGAGTCCGGGTCGGTTGTGTTGATCTTCCCCGCGGGGGTCTCGGGCGGCTCATATGGCTTTGGTGGGCGGCTGAGCCGTCGGCCTTGGCTGTCGCGTCCATGCGCGCGGTAGTGCTCATACGCCTCGTTCGCTTGGCGCTCGACCGCGAGGTCTTGCTGGAGCCGTCGCTCTGCCTCCAACAGCCGCTCCGGGCGCGAGCGGGCGATCGGCTTCGCCTCGCGGCGGCGGTACTCATCGAGCTGACGGCGAGCCTCACGCAGCCATCCCTCGCGGCCCTGAGTCCGGGGAACGATGACCTCCGGGTCAAGCTCGATCTTCACCCCGGGAGCCTGGGCCTCGCCGGCCGTCTCGGTCTTCGCGCCCCCGTTCTCGACGCGGTCGCGCTCGAGCCTTTCCTTGGCCTCCCGCAGAGCGCCACGACGCCTCTCACTGGTCCGCAGGTGCTCAGGCAGCTCATCACCACGCGCATCCCCGTGGAGCTCGTCCTCGGCCGCGTCGAGCGCGGCGGCCTCCTTGAGGATCTCCCGGGCGAGCTGCTCGTAGTCGAGGTTGCAGTGATGCGAGGCGTTCGCGTGCACCTTCGTGCCGTCGATCGCGATCACACCGACCTTCACCAACCCCGCCTGCCTGCACAACCCAAGCACAGAGCCGAACAGCTCCGCCAGAGCGTCCTCATGGCGAGCACGGAACCTCGCGATCGTCGCGTGATCAGGCTTCTGCTGAGCCGCGATCACCCGATAGGCGACATCCTCCACGCACTTGCGCTCGATCCCCCGCGACGAGCGCTCCCCCCTCGCGTAGGCGTAGAGCAACAGCGAGACCATCATCGACGGCTCGAACGCCGCCCGACCCCAACCATCCACGCGATATGCGCCATAGAACGCCGAGAGATCCATCTCCTCGACCGACTCCAACACAAACCACGCGAGATGGCCCTCCGGCAGCCAATCACGCGGGTCCGGGGGCATCAAGAACGCCTGCTCACGATCACACGTCAAGAAGTTCATAGCCATACCCTGAAGTCTCATAACCCGCCCGGACGGACCAGGGTTTGCGCGACACCCACGACGATCTCCGAGCGTGTTGTCCGACGATCGCCGGATGCCTGCTTCCCGTGAAGAGGGTGGGCGTCTCCCAGCGGCGCCGGAGGGCTTCTGGGGCTCGTTCAGCGCGAGCGTCTGACGGCGGTTGCTCCCCGTTGAGTCCGAATCCTCTGCGGGTGGCGTTCGCTGAGGCGTCTCGGGCGGTCCGCCGTTGGACACGTTCCTGGGGTGGCGGAGGTCGTCGCGTCCATGCGTGCTCGTGGAGGTGTTCATTCGATCCCGAACCCGTGGTCGTGGTCGTGCTCTTGCTCGATGCTGTGCTCCCAGGTTTGCTGGCGGTCTCGCTCGGCCTGGATGGCCTGTTCGATGTAGGGGTCGCGCTCGACTCGTTCGCGCTCGGGCATGTGGTTCGGGGCTTGGGGTTCGAGTTGGGTTGAATGGTCGGGCTGGCTGTCGCGTTCGCGTAGCAGCTTCCTCGTGGGTGGCGGGCTCGTTCTGCGCTGCTCGCTGTGGCGTCTGCTCGACTCCGTCGCGGGTGTTGCTGGCTTCGTGCGTTTGGCTGCGTTGGATGACTTGTCCGATGCGATCTTGTAGCTCGGCCTGGATGTCCCTTCCTTCGCGGTCCTCGGTGCTCATGCGGACGTCGGTCTTGCCGTCGGCGTGGACGGCGGCGACGAAGCCGAGTTGCTCCTCGGTCTGCCATCCGCCGAACAGCACATACGTCGGCTCGCCGGTGTGAGCCTGGAGGTTATACAGCTGGGTCGAGTAGGCGAGCTGGATGTCACCGGCGTCCCGCACGTCCAGCTGGATGTCCGCCGGGCTGGCGTCCTGGATATTGACCGGGGCGTTCTGTGCTTGGGGCTGGTGCTCCGCGACGCGCTCGCGGGTGTCGCTCTGCGCCCGGTCCTGTTGGGCGTGATCGCGCTGGCTGGCAGGGATGAAGTTGTCGTCGTCGGAGCGGTCGTGCGGGCGGCGGCGGCGGGGATCGAGGAAGTCGTCGATTCCGTGCTCGCTGGGGCGAGCACGCTCGGTGGCGTGCTGGTGTGGGCGTTCTGCGGTCTGCTGGCGCGGTGGGCCCCGTTCGGCGATGTCCTTCGTGATGCTCGCTTCCTGCGCTCCGCTGCGGCGCATCCGGTCGGCGAGGCGCTCGATCGCGCCGGTGTCCATTCCCTGTTCGCCGAGGTCCTCGCGGGAGGCGTAGATGTGGGTCTGCTCGCGGGCGCGGCTGAGGGCGACGTAGGCGTGCTCCTTGTCGGTCTGCCAGGCGCCGGTGAGGATGCCGCTGGTCTCGGCGGTGAGGCCCTGGGCCTTGTGGACGTGCACGGCGTAGGCGAGGCTGATGTCGGAGAACTCGCTGGTATCGACGTGCACGTCGCGTGGCTCGCGCTCTCGGGTGTTGATCGTGACGTGACCCTCGTTCTCGCCGCGGCCGGCGTGGACGATGGTGCCGGTGATCCCGTTCTCGACGCGCTTTGACCCGGGGATGCGGTACTGGCCGGTGAAGATCACCTCGTCGCCGGTTGTGAGCCCGTAGGGCTTGCCCGGGAGCTCGACGCGGTGTCCTCCCAGCTCACCGGCTTGGGCTCGGCGTTCCTGGGCCATCGCGTTGATCTGGTCGCGCTCGGTGTTCGAGGCGTCGGTGATCATTACCGCCCGGCGGCCGTCGGGCAGACTCTTCCGTGTCTGGTCCCAGTCGGCGACCATCGCCTCTGCGGCCTGTGCGCGGGTGTCGTGGATGTGCAGTCGGCCGTGGGCCTGGTACTGGGCGAGCGCGGGTCCCGGTTCGCCGTTTCGGATCTGCTCCCATGCGTTGCGCTCCCACTCGTGGTGCGCGCGGTGCACCTCGGTCAGTTCGGCGGTGGGGGCCTTCCCCTCGATCTCTTTGAACAGGCCGCCCGCTCCGATCGAGGAGAGCTGCGCCGCGTCGCCGGCGAGCACCAGCTTGCTTTCGCGCTCGCTGGTCAGCTTGACCAGGCGCGAGAGCCGGTCGCTGTCGGTCATGCCGGCCTCGTCCATGACCACGACGCTGCGCGGCCCGATCCTGACGTGGCCCTTCTCGATGCCGTTGATGAGTCCGTCGGCGGTGAACGACCTGTCGAGCTGCGCGTCGGCCTGCAGCCGCTGGGCGACCACCCCCGCGACTGCGGTGCCGATCACCTCGTTGCCTTCCAGCTGCCACGCCCTGGCTGCGGCGGAGATCGTGACCCCCTTCCCGGTCCCTGCGCGCCCGACGAGCACCGCGACGCCGCCCGGTCCGGTGATCCTCTCAAGCGCCTCCCGCTGCTCCCGGGTGAGCGACCCTTTGATTTCCCGTCCGATCTCGCGGCGCGCCTGCTTGAGGGCCTGCTCGCCGACGGGCGCCGTGTTCTCCGCGGCTCGCCGGGCGGCGATGTCGAGTGTCGTCTGCTCGAGGTCTCGATGTGCTTGGGTTGTCCAGGTGTTGTCCTGCAATTTGACCAGTTGGCCGGAGCGCGCGAGGTCGTTGACGAGGCGGTCCGCCTCGGCCGGCCGGCATACCCCCGCCGAGAGCTCGTACGCCTTGGCGCGCAGTTCGCGCTCGGTGATCATCGCGCGCTCTTTGGTGACCTCCCTCAGCAGCTCGTTGGCGAGATCAATCTTGGGGGCGTTGTCGATGTGCGGGTCGTTGAAGAGCTGCTGAACCTCGTGCTTGGTGAGCCCGTACTCCGCGCTGAGGGCCCGCCACGCGTCGTTGACGTCGAGTGGGTCGGCGGCGCTCTTTGATCCTCGTGTGCTTGTCGTCAGCGACCCGAGCTCCCCGGCGCGTGGCTCTCGCCCGTAGCGTCCGCGGAAGAGTCGCGCGGCGCGATCGACGTCCTCGGAGCGGCTCGACCAGCGGCTCGCCAGCTCCTCGGGGACGCCCTGGACCTCGAAGTAGCGTTCGTTCTTGCCGGTCCGCCGGTCGATCGGCACGCCCAGCTCCCGCAAGTTCTCGGCCAGCTCCGCGCGGTACCACGCTCCGTTCTCGCGGGCGGCCTTGTAGAGCTGCTTGGATTCCACGGCGGCGAGCTTGCCGTCCCGGCGCTCGGCGGCAAACACGATGAGATGGGAGTGCAGCTGCGGGTCGGGGATACCGCCGGCGTCCTGGTCTTGCGCGAGGCGGCTTGAGGTATGCACGAACTCGGCGGCGAGCAGCCGCTGCGCCTTCTCGAAGCGCACGACCCCGTCGCTTTTGCGTCGCACGAGCGCGACCTCGCGCTCGGTTCGCGCGAGCGCGCTCTCTACGGCCCGTCTGTGGGCCACCTCGATCTGGGCGCGTCGATACGGGTCGGCCGCGGCCCACAGCGCCGAGACCGTCTTCGGGGGAGCCATCATCAGCTCGACCCCAGCGGTCCTGGTGCCATTGGAGCCGGCCGGGCGCAGCGGCTCGCCGTCGAGCGGGGAGAGCCCCCGCATCACCGCGAACTGCATGGATGCAGTGACCGGTCTCAGCCCGAAGGGCCGTAACTGTTTTTCAGCCCCGAAGGGGCGTCTTCTTTCTGGGTTCTTGCTTCGGCCCGTTAGGGCCGACGTAACACCTCGGCGTGCTGCTCCGCGAGCGCGGCGACCTCGAAGGTGCTGAAGCCGCCTTTCGTCGTGCGGAGGAGCGTAAAGCCAAGGAGGAGTGACGGGTCAGTACGCGAGGCGTCAGAGTGTGAGGGTCGCTACTCGCTTCTCGAACGTGGCTCTGCTGGTTTTGTAGACGGTCTTGAAGACGGCGTAGGCGTGGTTGTTGCTGAGGGCGTTGGCGGCGGCCATCTCGATGCAGAGCTCCTCGGTGCTGATGACCTCGACGCCCTTGGCGGGCGCGAAGCTCCTGCGTCCCCAGCCGTCGTCCATGAGGACCGGCCATCCTCGGTCTTTGGCGAGGAGGATCGTGGCGACCTCGCCGCGGTCCTGCATGAAGTGGCCGGGGTTGCGTCGGCGTCGGCCCGCGAGGATGTCCTCGACCTGTGCGAGCACTTTCTTGTCTGTGATGGGTATTGGCTCGTGCTGGGGGAACTTCGGGTCGATCCACTGCAGCTGCTTCAGCGCGGCGTGCTCCTGTGTTTTGGCGCGGCGGTGCAGCTCAAGCGAGACGTCCTGGGCGATGTACAGCGACGCTCCGAGGTACTCCGCGAGGGCGCGGATTTGCTGGGGGCCTGCTTCGGCGAAGCGGCAGAACGGCCCGGTGTCGGCCAGCAGGCACCCTCGCTCGCGGATCGTGCTCACGTGAGCCAGGCGTCGAGGCGGTCGCTGGTGCCGATGATCTCCTCGTATTCGGCTTGGTCGAGGAGGTTGGCGGCGAGTGCCTGGGTGGCGTAGTCGCCGGTGACGCGGGGCGCGCGGGGGTAGGCGTCCTGCGCGGCGAGCTCCTCAAGGGCGTCCTTGAGTCGGTCCGCTTCGAAGTGGCGGGCGTGGGCGCGGCCGGTTGCTCTCAGCTCTGCGAGGAGCGTCTCCTTGCGTGCGCTGGCGATCACGCTGGCGCGCTCCAGCCGGTAGCAGGCGGTTGGGAACGAGATCCCGAACGCCATCGCCATCCGTGCGACGTCCGGGGCCTTGAGCTCCTCGCCGGCCTGGTTCGCGGCGAGCCACTCTTCGAGCGCCTGGTGTGGCGCGAGCAGCTCGGCCGCGAAGTAGTTGGCCTCGATCTCCTGCGGGTCTCTGGCTGGGCTCCCGAAGAGTTCGGTGGCGAGCTCGACCCGGGGGGTGTGCCTCGCTTCGATGTGCCCCCACTCGTGCGCGAGCGTGAAGCGCTGGCGGACGGGGATCAGGTCGGCGTTGATGGCGATGAAGCTCTCCCCGTCGGCGTGGCGCAGCAGCACGCCGGCGATCTCGCTGTCGGCGAAGCGGTCGATCAGGACCGGGACGCGAGCGCTCGTCTCGACCGCGTCGAGGAGGTCCCTGGGCGGCTGGCCGGGGGGCAGGCCGTAGCGGCGCAGCGCCGCTCTTGCGAGCTTCTCCCCTGGGTGCAGGGGAGCAGCGCTCACGACTCGATCAGGGCCTTGACGTAGCGGTAGTCCGCGAAGGCGCGCTCGACGCGCTCAAGGACCCGCTGCGTCCGTGCGCCGTCGGCGGCGCGCAGCAGGACGCCGGCGGGCGCGCCCTGCTCGGCGAAGAGCAGCTCGTCGCTTGACATCTGGAAGTGCTCGCAGAGCTGCGCGAGCTCGGCTGTCGCCAGGCCCCGCTTGCCGTTCTCGATCTTCGATATCGCCGTCTCGTCGACGTCGAGCACGCACGCGAGGTCGGCCTGGCTGAGACCTCGCTCCTTGCGTAGCGCTCGAACGCGCCCGCCGATCTCCTTGAGGTCGTCTTTCATGCGGTTCTCCTCGTTGTCCCTATTCTGGTTGCGATTATCGCAGATCATCGGGCGGAATGGGTGCTCCCTTGAGGGCCGCCCGTACCGCGCCCGGCGTGTGATCCGCGCGGTGCGAGCAGCTTGAGCGTGGGAGGGGGGAGCCCACGCTCAAGCTGCGTGGGGTCCCAGTCTGGCTGGGCTGGTGCTGGTGGCCGGGGGGCTGGTGGCGGTGGGTGGCGGGACTGTTTCCGGTGGTGCTGTGGCCTGGGCGTCCGCGCGGGCGATCATCTCGCCGCCGGCTCCTCGACCTGTTCCGCGAGTGCCGCCAGCTCCGCGGGCGTAATCTTGCCCCTGGGCGATGCCCTTGAATGTGGTCCACGTCGGGTTGACCCCGCCGCGCTCGACCCTGCTGTAGGTCCCGATGGTGACTCCCGCCGCATGGGCGGTCTCTTCCTGGGTGAAGTCCCGCGCCTCCCGCTGGCAGCGGATCGCCACTGCGAGGGCCTGGTCCACATCGACGGACGGAGGCATCCTCACCCCTCCCGATCGACTCGGGCCATGAGCGCCGAGGGCCGCACATTGAGCCCGGCGGCGAGCGCGAGCACCTGTAGGTATGTGGGGTTGAGCTGCCCGGCTTCGAGTTCAGCGAGGCGCCCCGGCTCGATGCCGGCCGCGGCGGCCAAGCCACCGGACTCGATAAGGCTGAGTCTCGTTGAACCAGAGGCAGCCAGGGCTGCAAGGGTGCCTGCCGGACCCCTCGTGACCCGGCCGCTTACGGTGAGCGGGTCTACGACGAGAGCCCGGTGACCACCTCCGGAGATCGCGGCGAGGTGGCCCAGTGGATCTCGAGCCGGTCCTTACGGCCGCGGCGTGTATCCATCTGGTCGAGCTCAGGTAGTCGTCGATGTGCTCGGCAAGTTCCTTGAGCGCTCGGCGCTCGCTGATCGCGCAGCCCTCGGGACAGCCCGAGTCGATGAGCTTGCATGTGTAGAACCAGTACTCGTAGCGCCTGTGCTCGCCAGTCGAGCGGATGAGGCGGGTCGGACGGTGGACGCGTGCCCTGAGAGTTTTCCCGCAAGCGGAACACTTGAGCAGCCCGGCGAGTACGTGCTTGCGCCGGTTCGGGCCGCCGCCGCCGGGGCGCCGGCGAGGTGCGAGCGCGGCCTGGGCTTCCTCCCAGAGTTCCCTCGTGATGATCGACGGCTGGTCCTTGGCCGGCACCCAGCTGTCCACCTGATTGCGGCGGACGCGGATCATCCCCAACGGCGCCTGGCTCGCCACGATGTGGCGGACGGTCGGTGCGGTCCATTGGGACTTCCCGCTGCGTGTCGGCACCTTGAGACGATTCAGCTCCCGCGCGATCCATGCCGAGCCGTGCCCCTCGATCGTCCAATCGATCATGCGGCGGTAGGTATCGGCCTCGGCCTGGTTGACGGCGAACGGCGCTCCCTTCTCCACCCGTTCGTAGCCGTAGGGGGCAAAGCCGCCGTTCGGCAGACCCTGGGCCGCTCGCTCGTGGCGTCCCGCCATGAGCTTCGTCTTCATATCGGCCTTCTGCAACTGCGCGAACGCGGCGAGGATGGATGCGAACGCCTGATCCTTGGACTCGCTCAAGCGCGTAATCAGCGGGGCGCCCTCGAGACTCGGGAACTGGACGATCCCCTCCACGCCCGCCCGGACGAGGGAGTGCTGGAGTAGCTCCCACTCCAAGGTCGAGCGATGAATACGATCGAGCTCGCGACAAACCAGATAGGTCGGCTGCACGTGCGAGAGCTCGCCGAGCAGGGCCTGCATGACCGGACGGCTCTCCAAGCTCAGATCCTCGCCCGCGGCGGCGGTCGTCGACGCGAACCCCTCGTCATAGATCCCCGGCGCGCCGTCGGGACGCTTGGCAATCTCCCAGCCCTGCTCCGCCACGAGCTCGGGGAGCCTGCGCAACTGGTTCGCATGCCCAAAGCCCTGCTCCTGCTGAGCCTCGCTGGACACCCGCACCGATATGATGACCCGTGGCTTCGCCATCGCAGCGTCTGCCCGCATTTTACTACCCCTTTCGATCTGGCCATGTATGGGCGGACGTATTGGGGCGTGCAACGGACGACGTTCATCGTGGGCGCCGATGGGAAGGTCGTGCACGCGATCCCGAAGGTGTCGCCCAAGACGCACGACGATGTGGTGCTGGTGGCGCTGGAGCAGCTCACGACTTGAGGTCTCAGGGCCTGGTTGCACCACCATGACCGGCGGGCTCGCCGAGGACGCGGGCGCTGCGGCGGGTGTGGTCGTGAGGGCGGTCCGTCAGAGCTTCACGGGCCGCTGGATGCTCCGCGCCGGGCGCTCGAGCTCGCGGGTCGCCGCCGCGGGGCCGCGGTAGGGGAACACGATCATGCTCGCCAGCGGTCCCGCCAGCTCCACAAGGGGCCCCGTGGCCGGGGTCAGCAGGCGCTGCTGCACCACCGAGGCGGCGCCCGCCACGAGGCTGTGGGCGGTCAGCGGCGGGGGGCCGTTGCCGCGCCCGCCCTCGCGGCCCTGCTCGACGATCCGCGCGAGCTTCGTCGAGGATCTCCGCGCGGCGCCCCAGCACCCGCGTGCCGGCCTGCGGCGCCTCCACCACGCACAGGCGCGTCAGCGCCGGCTGCTCGTCGAGCACGACCAGCACCGTCTCCAGGCCCGCGCGCACACGCTCCTGCCACGTCGTCTCCCCGGAGCACTCCCGCTCGAGCGTCGCTCCGATCCGGGCGACGGCGTCGTCGAATGCCGCCAGGAGGAGCTCCTCGCGGTCGGCGAAGAGCTCGTAGAAGGTTTCGCGGGAGACTCCCGCGCGGGCGACCACGCGGGTGACGGTCAGCTGCGCGTAGCCCTGCTCGGCGACGATGTCCGTCGCGGCCGTCAGCAGGCGCGTGCGTTGGGTGCCGCGGACGCCGCCGCGCGGCGCGCCGGTCTTCGCGGCCGCTCGCTCCGCGCCGCGGCTCGGGGGGCGGCGGATCGCCGCCGCGGCGAGGGTTCTCGCCCGCTGGGCGGGCGCGGCGTCAGGACCCCGCGCGGACACCGCGCACTGCCTCCTCGGCCCCGATCGCCGGCGCCAGCACCATGTATGCCGCGCAGCCCGCGACGCTCGGAAGCTGTCCGGTCGTGCGGTGCGCCACGTGGTGGCGGACGATCTCCCAGATCGCCCCGGTGGCTGCCTCCGCCACGACCGGGGAGGGCCGCTGCGCCGGGGGGGCCTGGCGCAGGAGCAGCTCGGCGAGGCCGCGCAGCAGCGCTTCGCCGCGCTCCACTCCGGCGGGGCCCGCGGCGAGCACCTCGACGAACGCCGCCCGCGCGAACACGCCGTCGTGCGCGACGTGGCGCATCAGCGTCGCGCATGCCCGGCGCACGCCCTCCGGCCAGCTCGTTGCGCCCTGCGCGTCGCGCAGCGCCGCCGCCAGCGCCTCCGCGGTGAGCAGCTCCAGCGCCGCCAGGAAGCACTCCTGGGCGCTCCCCCACCGCTCGGTCAGCAGCGTCTCCGGGAGCCCCGTCTCGTGGGCGATCCGTCCCGTGCTCACCCGCGCGAGGCCCTCGCGCGCGGCCAGCTCCGCCGTAGCGCGCAGGGCCCGCCGGTGCGCGTCGCGCTCGCCGGCGCGGGCCCGCGCACCGCGTGCGCTCGCGATCGAGGCGAGCGTCGGCGCGTCCGTCGGCAGCGCCGTGGCCGCGGGGCCCGCGCACGCACGCGCCCACCGGAGCAGCTCCGGCACCTGCTCGGGGAGCTCTTGCTCGCGGCCCTCCAGCAGACGCCGGCGCACCACCAGCCACATGCCGCCCGCGATCCCCCGGACCACGTCGGGGGGCGGTGCGGCGCGGCCCGGCCCCGCGGCGAGGCCACGGGCGAGCGCCCTCGTGAGCGCCGCGCGGGTCCTCTCCGCGCGTTCCTGTCCCGCCGCGCCCGCCGCGAGGATCTCGAGCACCGCCAGGCGCGCCGCCTTGGGCTCGCTTGCGACCTGTGCCGCGAGCGCCGCGCACGCGCGTGCGAGCCCGTCGTCCGCGGCGCCGCGTTCGCCGGCCCGGGCCTCCCGCGCGGGGTCCGCGGCGCCGTGCTCGCCGTCCCACGCCTTCCGCGCGCGCCGCGCCGCGCCGCTGACGATCGCGTCGTAGCTTGCCAGGAAGCACGCTTCGCGGTCGTCGAAGCGCTCGTAGAACGTGCGCCGCGAGACGCCCGCCAGGGCCGCCAGTTCGGAGACCGTGACGCCCTGGCAGCCGCGCGCCGCGACCGCCTGGATCATCGCGCCATGCAAGCGCGCGCGCTGGTGGCGTGCCACCCGCTCGTGCCCCGGCCCGTTCGGCCGTGGTTTGAGCTTCGTATACAGAGCCGTACACGAGTCGGCCCCCAGACTCCCCGCTGGCGCCGCCGGCATCGACATACCACTTCGCCCCATCGTCCCTCTCTTGTCACCTGGCGACCCCTGGATCGCCTGCGCTGTAATCAATCTGGCCGCTACCATAGCACACGATCTGACACGATGTCAAGTCATGGTTTATGATGTCAGACGGAGGTTCTTGATGGGGCATACGGTTGTCTGTAAGGGTCGCCACGCTCCAGCCTCGCCGGTTGTCGAGGCTTGGTCGGTAAGATCGAGCCTGGATCGCCCCGGCGCGTGGGCGGCGGGAGCGGCGCTCGGCAGTCGGGGCGGCCGGGGGTCGGACACGACGAGGGTCCCCGTGGAGAGGAGCCGCCGAGCGATGGGGGCGATGAGCGCGATGGGCCGGGTGCCGGGATGAGCAGCCGACCGAAGAGCGACGAGCGCTACCGCGGGCTCGCGCCGCGGATCCACGGGCTCGACGCCGAGGCGGTCGCGGGCCACCAGCGCGCGCGGCTGCGCGCCGCGATGATCGAGCTGGTCGTGCGGCGCGGCTACCACGCCGTGCGGGGGACCGACGTGATCCGCTTGGCCCACGTCTCGCGGTCCACCTTCTACGCGCTCTACCCCGACAAGGAGGCCTGCTTCCTCGACGCCTACGACGAGACCTCGCGGCTCGTCATGCGCGCGGTGCTCGACGCCCACCGCCGTGCGCGCGGCGCGCGGGGCCCCGTGCGCGCCGCGCTGGGGGCGTTCCTGGAGTTCGCCGCCGCCGAGCCCGACACGGCAGCGTTCCTGATCTACGGCGGCCTCGGCGGCTCGCGCGGCCTGGAGCGCTACAACCGCGCCTTCCTCGCGCTCGTGCGCCGGCTGCGCGGCCGCTCGGGCGCCGGCCGCGACGCGCCCGACGACCTCACGGTCAGGGCCGTGCTCGGCGGGGTGCGCGAGGTGGTCGCGATCCGGTTGCGCCGCGGGGAGGCCGCGGGGCTGCCCGCGCTCGCCGACGAGCTCACCGCGTGGGCGCTCTCCTACCCCCCCGCCGCCCCCCCGATCCTCGCCGCGCGCGCGCCCCGCGCCGTCGAGCCGCCGGGGCAGCCGTGGCGGGCGGACTCCCCGCGCGGGCGCTTCGCGCGGCTGCCCTCCGGGCGGCACGACCTCACGCGCGAGCTCGTCGCGTACAGCCAGCGCGAGCGGATCCTCGACGCGCTCGCGGACATCGTCGCCGAGCGTGGCTACCCGGGGCTCACCGTGACAGAGATCGCGCGCCGCGCCGGGGTCTCCCACCAGACTTTCTACGAGCACTTCCCCGGCAAGCGCGAGGCCTACCTCGCGGCCGGGCGCACCGGCGGGGAGTGGGGCTTCCAGGCGGCCGTCGAAGCGTACTCCGTGCACGCCGGCGAGTGGCCGCGGGCCGTCGCGGCGGGCCTGGAGGCGTACCTGCGCTTCCTCGCGGTCGAGCCCGGCTACGCGCGGCTGGGGTTCGTCGACATCTTCACCGCCGACCCCGAGATGCTGGCGCTGCGCGACGAGACCGTCGCCGCCTTCGTCGCCTACCTGCGTCCCGGCTTCGAGCTCGCCCGCGGTCCGGTGCCGGCGATCGCCGCCGACGCGATCGGCGGCGCGGTGTGGGAGCTGCTCCAGTACCACATCCACCACGAGCCGATCGAGCGGCTGCCGCTGCTCGCGCCGCAGGTGACCTACCTCGCGCTCACCCCCTTCCTCGGGGCGCAGCGCGCCGCGCGCGTCGCCGTCGCGCTGCCCGAGGACGCTGCGGGCACCGCGGGCGCGAGCGGCGCCGGCGCCGCCTGAGCGAGGCGGCCCGCGCGGACCGCCTCACCGAAACCAAAAACACCCCCTTGAGCGTTCGGGTCCATCCCGTCTAGCGTGATCGCACCAACCGGGATGGGTCTCCCGGCACACCTGACGATCCGGAGGATCGCGGGCGAATGTGTGAAGGCGACGAGGGGGAGAGCATGAGCAGCGAGGTGAGCGGTGACGGCGATGCCGGCACGCAGTAGCGGGGCGACGGCGGCGCGTCTGCGCGGGGCCGAGCGGGTGCTGGCGCTCGAGCGGGGCCGCGAGCGCGAGCCGAAGCGGCTGATGCCGCCGAGGGGCACGCCGCGGGAGCAGGTGTCGGAGCTGCAGCGCGTGCGGCTGCTGGCCGCCGCCGTCGCGGTATTCGACGAGCTGGGGTACGCGCGGGCCTCGGTCGCGCACATCACGGCGCGGGCGCGGGTGTCGCGGCGGACGTTCTACGACCTGTTCAGCAACCGCGAAGAGTGCCTGGGGGCAGTGGTGGAGGAGGCTGTCGGCCTGATCGCCGGCGAGCTCGCGGCGGCCAACCTCGGGGGCCTTGCGTGGCGTGAGCGGGTCCGTGTGGGTCTGTGGACGATCTTGTCGTTCTTCGATCGCGAGCCGGCGCTCGCGCGTGTGTGCGTAGTGCAGGCGCTGCGCTGCGGCCCGGAGGTGCTCGCGCGTCGCGACGAGATCCTCGCGGGCGTCGCGGCCGTTGTGGACGAGGGCCGCCTGGAGAGCGCGCGGGGCGAGCAGTGCACCCCGTTGACGGCGGAGGGCGTCGTCGGCGCGGCGTTCGCGATCGTGTACGCGCGGCTGCTGCGGGGTGAGCGTGAGCCGCTCACCGGTCTGTTGGGTGAGTTGATGGGGATGATCGTGCTGCCCTACCGGGGGGCCGCGGCGGCGCGCCGCGAGCTGACGCGGCCTGCGCCCGCGGGACGCGTGCGCGCCACTGCCGCGCCGTCCAAGGGCGAGCGGGCGGTGGACGATCCGCTGCAGGGCGTCTCGATCCGCTTGACGTACCGGACCGTGCGGGTCCTGGAGGGTGTCAGCAGGCGCCCGGGGGCGAGCAACCGCCAGGTGGCGGAGCGCGCGGGGATCCAAGATCCCGGGCAGATCTCGGAGACTTGCTGGCGCGTCTGGAGCGTCTGGGTTTGCTCGCCAACACGAGCAAGGGGCACACCAAAGGCGAGCCGAATGCCTGGAGCCTGACTCCGCTGGGTAAACGTCTGATCGCGCATCTCAGTCTCAGAGGCGATCTTCGGCGGGAGGCGGCATGAGCGCGTTTGGGCGGCCGCCGTGCCCGGAGCTTTGTCTATCGGCGCTCCTCGGCGCACATACCAACCGAGGGGCGTGTGTCCCCTCCAAGACTCCGTAGGGGGAGATAACGATGTTCCAGCGAGTACGTAAGCAAATAACTCCCGCGACGGTCATGGCCTTTGTGGCCTTGGTCTTCGCGGTCACCGGCGGGGCGTTCGCCGCCACCGGCGGCACGAGCGGCAACCTGCCCGCCAAAGCGACCGCCTCGGTTACACACGGCGGCGCGGTCGCAGTTGCGGCCAAGAAGAAGAAGGCCACAAGCACCCGCGGTCCCGCCGGCCCCAAGGGCGCGACCGGAGCAACCGGTCCGGCCGGGCCCGCGGGCCCCACGGGAGCCACAGGCGCCACGGGCGCGACTGGCACGACCGGTGCGACTGGCACCGGCACGCAGGGGGAAAAAGGTACCAACGGCACCAACGGAGAAAGCGTGACGAGCAAAGCGCTGCCGGTGGACTCCAGCGCCGCTCATTGCCCGGAAGGCGGCTCTGAATTCACCGCTGAAAAAACCAAGAAAACCTACGCTTGCAACGGCGAGAAGGGCGTGATCCATTCGGGCGAAACGCTCCCCGAAGGAGCCTCCGAGACGGGCGCGTGGGGCGGCATCACCTCTGCGTTCGCCGTCGGACCGTTTTTTATCGGCGTACTGTCACCGATCTCGTTCACGGTCCAGTTGCCCTCGGCCCTTGGCCTCAGCAATACTCACGTCCTCGCGTTCGGTGCAACCGACGCGTCATGTTTGGGCACCGTCGCGGCGCCGACGGCGGAATTGGGTCAGCTCTGTATCTACGAGTCCGAAACCAATCCAGAAGAAGCGGGCAGCAGCAACCTCAAGAGCCTCGAAGCACTCAATCCGTCCACAACTGAAGAACCGGGCGCATCGGCGGCGGGGGCATTCTTGAGGGTATATGCGACGGCCGGAGGGACGGTCAGCGCCCACGGGACCTGGGCGGTGACCGCCGGGTAGCCACCACCAAACCACACGACCACACAACCGCACCATCACCACCACAAAGGAGACAACAAGGTGAAACCCACCGAGCGCATCACGAGCAGGCTTCCCCGCCACAGCAGCAGCGTGGCGGCGATGCTGTGCGCGCTGGTGACCATCGTCGCCGTGTCCGCGTCCCCGGCGCTGGCGGAACAGGGGCGGATCTTCGAGGGGTCGTTTGGGTGCGAAGCAGGTGCGACGGGTTGCACGATGCCGGACCCGTACCCGCTCGCGCCGGACCCCTGGTCGGCCGCGGTGAACGATTCCACCGGGGATGTGTATGTGGCGGATGCGCTCAATCATCGTGTTGAGGAGTTCACCGGTAAGGGTGAATTCGTGTTGATGTTCGGCAAGGATGTGAACTTGACGGAAGTGATAACTGGTGGCGGGGAAGCCAAGGAAGACGTGTGTACGGCGGAATCGTTGGACGTGTGTCAGGATGGTACGCCGAGCTCCGCCCCTGGTGGCTTCGAAAGCACGGGAGGCGCAGGAGCCTCAAATGCCATGTTTGTCGCCGTTGACAACTCCGAATCTCCAGCCGACCCTTCCAAAGGCGACGTGTATGTAGCGGATTTCGAGGAACGCGGCGGTCCCGGCAACAGGGTCTCGAAGTTCGATTCTTCCGGCCAGTTGGTCTCGAGTTGGGGGGAAGGCGGTCAACTGAACGGTTCCAGCGTCAAACAACCTCCCGCGGAAATTGCAGGCCCGTTCGGGGCGATGGATGGCATCGCGGTCGACCCGTTCGGGAACCTGTGGGTCGCCAACGACAAGGGTGCATTTGAGTTCAACCAGGAAGCGGGCTTCAAGATCGATTGGGGCTGGCCTTCCGTCCAATCACCAGGACCGTTCGGTGTTGGGGTCGACTCGCAGGATGACATCTACGAGTTGACACTAGGCGGGGTGCTCGAGCTCGATGCCACAGGCGGCCGAATCGGTCAGATCGTTGAAGAAGCCTCGGCCAGCCTGTCTGGTGTGGCGGTGGATTCAGCCACCAACGATCTCTATGTTCATGACTCGCACAACCGGGAACAACTGCAGCGTTATGAACCTGGTTGTGTGCCCTTGGAGAGGTTTCCGCCGCGTTGTACGGCTGCGGAAACGTTTACGAGCCCGCATCTGGAATCGATAGGGGACGGGCATGGTTTGGCGGTGAATTCTGGTGAAGGCAAGACTCTGTATGTCACGAGTAGCAGGATGGGTGAAGTGCAGTCTTATTCGGTTGTGACGGTTCCTAGCGTGAGGACGGTTGTGCCGTCGGGCGTGAGTGCTACCTCGGCTACGTTGCAGGGGACGGTCAACCCGTCGGGCGAACCCGTCACCGAATGCTATTTCGAATGGGGCGAAACGGAAAGCTATGGCAATAAGGCCCCCTGCGAAAAGCCCGGCGCCGCCGAACTCGGTGGTAGCGCTGAAGTGCCGGTTCACGCCGAAATCAAAGTTCAGCAGGGTAAGACTTACCACTACCGTCTGGTCGCGTTGAACAAAAACGATGCTCTCGAACCGTCTGCGAGTGAGGGCAAGGATCTGGTGTTTGGTCCACCGGTGGTTGGGGGGGAGTGGAGTTTTGAAGTGGCGTCGTCGGTGGCGAATGTGCGAGCTGAAGTGAATCCGGAGAACGTGGATACGCGTGTGCGTGTGGAGTATGGTACAGGCACGGAATATGGTGAGGAAACGGCTGTGGTGGATGTTGGTGCGGGTGGGGGTGTGGAGAGGGTGCCGTTCGAACTTCAGGGTTTGGCGCCGGGCACGGTGTATCACTATCGTTTTGTCGCTGAAAACGCGCTTGGTGAAGCTCCAGGTGTGGATGATCGTGTGTTGCGGACGCAGGGCGCGGGCGCGTTCCGGTTGCCGGATGGGCGTGGGTGGGAATTGGTGTCTCCGCGCGATCGGCATGGCGCGTCGATCGAACCGTTGACGAGCTCTTATGACGCGGGTGGGGAGATCAAGGCCGCGAGTGATGGCGGCGCGGTCAGCTATGTGACGAATATCCCGGTCGAAGACGGGATTGGGGGTTTTCCGGAATTCGGGCAGGTTTTGTCGGCGCGTACGGCTTCGGGGTGGGTGTCGCGTGGTTTGGGGGTGCCTCATTCCGAAACAATCGCGACTGGTACGTCTGTCGATGAAGGGCGGGAGTACCGGTATTTCTCTGAAGATTTCTCGCAGGCGGCGGTGCAGCCGGCTGGTGTGTTCGAGTCCTGTGAAGATACGCTTGGCGCGCCGCGGCCGTGTCTTTCCCCGGAGGCCTCTGAACAGACGGCGTTCGTGCAGAATCTGCAGAGCGGGGTGTTCACGCCGCTGGCCACGGGGTGCCCGTCGGCGCAGGAAGAAGCGGAAGGCCACCCGTGCCCGCGGGCTGTGGCTGAACACGCGGATGTGCCTGCTGGTACGAAGTTCGGCATAGCTTTGAGCTCATCGGATCCGTGTCCTCCGATCAACTATTGTGGCCCGTCTTTTGAGGCCGCGACCCCGGATTTCAGTCATGTCGTGGTGGCATCTTCCGTGCGGTTGACCGAAGAAGCGGGCGCCACACCGGGGTTGTATGAGTGGTCCGCGGGGAAACTCGCGTTCGTCGGCGCGGGGGGACTCGGGGCGGGCTGGTGAGCAGGGTTCCACCGATGATAGGCATGCGATCTCCGATGATGGTTCGCGGGTGTTCTGGGCGGGGAACGGCGCCCTGTACATGCGCGACATGACTACGGGGGAAGTGCTGCAGATCGCGAGCGGTGCGGAATTCCAGTTCGCTTCGAGCAATGGGGAAAGGGTCTTCTTCACCGACACCCAGCGGCTCACGGCGGACGCTGGTGCGAACATCGGGCAGCCGGACCTGTATGAGTGCGAAATCGTGGAAGCCGGCGGGAAGCCGTCGTGCGTGCTGACGGACCTGACGCCCCCCAACGGGGCGGAACCCGCGGTCGTGCGGGGCATCGTGGTGGGCGGGAGCGAAGACGGCTCCTACGTTTATTTCGTCGCCGCGGGGGTGCTCGGGGACGGCGCACAGCGCGGCGCGGGGCCGGGGGACTTCAATCTGTATGTGTGGCACCAAGGGGTGACGAGGCTGATCGCGGCGCTCTCGGTGGCGGATAGCCCCGACTGGGGCAGCAATTTGACGTACGGCGCGACGGCGCGGGTGTCCCCGAACGGGGAATGGCTGGCCTTCATGTCGCAGCAGTCGCTGACCGGGTATGACAACCGGGACGGGGTCAGCGGTGCACCGGACGAGGAGGTCTACTTGTATAACGCCGTGAGCGAGCACCTCGTGTGCGCCTCGTGTGATCCGACGGGTGCTCGTCCGGACGGCAGGGAATACGCTAACACGACCGGGCAAGGGTTGGAAAACACGCTTGTTGCCGGCTTCCACGAAGGGTGGGAATCGTACACGTGGCTCGCGGCGAACATTCCCAGCTGGACGCCGCAGACCTACCACAACGCTGTCTACCAGTCGCGTTATCTCTCCAACGAAGGCCGGTTGTTCTTCAACACCCTCGATGGGCTGGTGCCGAAGGACACCAACAACCAGGAGGACGTATATGAGTACGAGCCCCAGGGCGTCGGCCCCGAATCCGCGCCGTGCGGCCCGGACGCGGCGAGCGGCAGCGAGGTCTTCAAGCCGCAGAGCGAATTCGACGCCGAAGGCCGGAAGGGCACCGAAGGCGCTGGCTGTGTCGCGCTGATCTCATCCGGTACCTCGGGTCAGGAATCGGCGTTCATGGAAGCCTCAGAAAACGGCTCCGACGTCTTCTTCCTGACGGCGGCGCACCTCGTATCGGGCGAAGTCGAAGGCGGCGAGTCGTTGTATGACGCGCATGAATGCTCGGGGCTCTCGCCGTGTGTGCAGGAACCGCAGGCGTCGCCGGGATGCGAAACGGCGGAAAGCTGTCGTGCGGCGCCCGAACCGCAACCGTCGATCTACGGCGCGCCGTCCAGCGCGACGTTCAACGGCAAGGGCAACCTGAGCGGGGGGGGACCCAATCCACCGGCGCCACCGCCTGTGAAGAAGGTGGCGAAGAAGACGGTGAAGTGCAAGAAGGGGTTCGTGAAGGGTAAGGGGAGCAAGTGTGGGTTCAAATCAAAAAGGGCTAAGAGGGCCAACCGGAGGGGTAAGTAACTATGCGTATCTCGTTGAGGTTTCGGTTGGTCTTCTTGCCTGTGGTGGTTGTGTCGATGTTGGCTTTTTCGGCGTCCCCTGTGTTCGCACAGTCGCCGTGGTGGCATTTGCAGTCGGGTTCGCGCCCGAGCTACCTGGTCCCTGAAGCTAAAGGTCAGATGGTGGTGGCCACGGTCACGAATCTCGGCGATGCGGCCACGAGTGGGGAAGTCACGGTCACGGACACGCTGCCGGAAGGGTTGAGCGCGGAAGCGATCGAAGGGGAAGTCCTGGAAGGCACGGGCGGGGCCGGCTTGGAGCCCGTGAAGTGCCCCACCGCCAGCGAATTGAAAAAATTGAAAAGAGGCGCGGCGTTCACGTGTACGGTGGCGCGCTTGGCGCCGTATGAGGCGCTCGAACTCCGGATCCGTGTCGCTGTCGGCGCGGAAGCGAAAATTTGTAAGCAGAACGCTGAAACGTGCGAAAAAAACCTTCTGAGCGTGAGTGGCGGTGGCGTGCCCGGTCTGTCGGTCTCGCGACCGGTGACCGTCAGTGAAGAAACGGCACCGTTTGGGGTGGAATCCTATGAAGTGACCCCCGAAGAAGAAGGCGGGGCGGCCGTGACGCGGGCGGGTAAGCATCCCTTCCAGGTGACGGGCACGCTGACGATGAATCAGACAGCGACGTCTTTGGGTTTGGGGCATTTGGAAGGGCACCCGGTCGCGATGGCGAAGGATCTCGCGGGGTTGTTGCCGCCAGGTTTGATTGGTAACCCGACGCCGTTCGCGAAGTGCTCGGTTCCGCAACTCGACGCCTTCGACGGTGAGGAATGTCCGCCGCAGAGCGTGATCGGTATGGCGAGCGTGACCCTCGACGAACCGGTACTTTTCCGCGGTCTGGTGACGTTCACGGCGCCGATCGTGAACATGGAACCGGCGCGCGGGGAAGCGGCGCGGTTCGGGTTCTTCGCGGCCATCCTCCCGGTGTACCTGAGCGCGCACGTGCGGTCGGGTGGGGATTACGGTGTTACGCTGGTCGCCCGCGACATTCCCCAGACCACGGCGATCCTCTCCTACAAACTGACGTTCTGGGGTGTTCCCGGGGAAGCCGCGCACGATAACGCCCGCAGCCAGCGGTGCCTTGGCGAAGGGGTCGGCAACCCGGGCGACCCGCCCGGCTCCTGCAAGCCCCTGGGAGAGACGAACCCTCCGCCGCTTTTGGCGATGCCGACGTATTGTCCGGTGAGCCCGCTCACGCACCGGCCCGAACCGTTGTATACGAGCGCCGAAGCGGATTCCTGGAGCGAACCGAAGCCCGAAGGGCAGCGGCTGATCGTGCCGGAGACCGAGCCGATGCCCGCGATGACGGGCTGCAATAGGCTGCAGTTTCGAACCCTCGATCAGGGTTACGCCTGATGGCACGGAAGGCAGTACCCCGACGGGGTTGAAGGCCGATGTGCATGTTCCGCAGGAATCGGTTCTCGATGGTCAGAGCATCGCGGAGTCGGCCGTGCGGGGCATCACGGTCAGATTGCCCGCGGGTGTCGCGCTGAACCCGTCGGGCGCGGGTGGTCTGGAAGCGTGCAGCGGCGACCCGGCCGGCCTGCCCGCCGGCGCGCTGGGCGCCCCAGGCGATCAGATCGGCTATGAGGGCGAACGGGAACTGGAAACGAGTCCCGGTCTGAAGCTGGCGACGTTCACGGCGAGGTTGCCTGGCAGCTTCGGTTCGCTGCTGGGCGAAGAGCTCGAACCGGGTTTGAACTTCTGCCCTGACGCGGCGAAGATCGGGACGGTCGTGATCCACTCCCCGCTGTTGCCCATCGATCAGCCGGTGAGCGGCGCGGTGTATCTCGCGACGCAGGAAGCCAACCCGTTCGGGAGCGTGATTGCGATGTATATCGTCGCGGAAGACCCGATCTCCGGGACACTGGTCAAGCTCCCGGGCCAGGTGTCGCTGTGCCAGGCAACAGGAGAAGAAATCGACGGCAAAACCTGCGAAGCCTCCGGTCAGATCATCACGAAGTTCGTGAACAACCCGCAGCTCGCGTTTGAAGACGCCGAACTACACTTCTTCGGTGGGGAACGCTCGCCGCTGACGAGCCCCGCGCGGTGCGGCGCGTACACCACGACCGCGAGCTTCGTGCCGTGGGCGGCGGAACCGTGGGACGAAGCCGCGGAGACCGCGACGGCGTCCTCGACGTTCGACGTCACCTCGGGCCCGAACCACGCCGCCTGTCCGGGTGCGCAGTTGCCGTTCGACCCGACGGTGACGGGCGGCGCGACCAATATCCAGGCGGGCGCGTTCTCGCCGTTCACGGCGACGTTCTCGCGCTCCAACGGGGAACAGAACATGCAGTCGATCGCAGTGACGCTGCCGCCGGGTCTCTTGGGTTTGCTGCCTGAGATCGAATTGTGCCCGGAACCGCAGGCCAACGAGGGAGCGTGCGGCCCGAACAGCCTGATCGGCGAAACGACGGTCAGCGTCGGCGTCGGCGGGCAGCCGTACAGCGTGAGGGGCGGCAAGTTCTACCTCACCGGCCCCTACAACGGCACCGGCGGCTGCACCGTCGGGCAGGCGGGGTGCGCCCCATTCGGGCTGACGTTCGTGGTCCCCGCGAAGGCCGGCCCGTTCGACCTCGCGAACACGAAGAACAATCACCCGGCGTGCGACTGCGTGATTGTGCGCGGCAAGATCGAAGTCAACCCCGAAACCGCGGCGCTCACGATCACCAGCGACCCGCCCGGCACCCCCGACTCGGTCCCGACGAGCATCGAAGGGATCCCGCTTGAGATCCAGCACATCAACGCCACTACCACACGCTCGAACTTCCAGTTCAACCCGACGAACTGCAACAAAATGGAAGTCACCGGGACGATCGACACGAGCGAAGGCGCGACCCGTACGCTCGGCGTGCCGTTCCAGGTCACGAACTGCGCCGCGCTGCAGTTCAAACCAGGATTCTCGGTCTCGACATCCGCGAAGACGAGCAGGGCGAACGGCGCGAGCCTGAACGTGAAACTGACCTATCCAAACGCGCCGTTCGGGTCGCAGGCAAACGTCAAAGAGGTCAAAGTCGAACTCCCCAAGGCGCTGCCCTCGAGGCTGACGACGTTGCAGAAGGCGTGCGCCGCTGCGCAGTTCAAAGCGAACCCGGCGGGGTGCCCGGCAGCGTCGATCGTGGGGCACGCCAAGGCGACCACCCCGCTGATCCCGGTCCCGTTGGAAGGCCCCGCATACTTCGTCTCAAACGGCGGCGAAGCGTTCCCGAACCTGATCCTCGTGCTGCAGGGCTACAACGTCACGATCGACCTTGTCGGCGACACGTTCATCGACGAAACGACGGGGATCACGAGCAGCACGTTCAAGACGGTCCCCGACGCGCCCGTCGGCAGCTTCGAACTGACGCTCCCCGAGGGCCAGTACTCCGCGCTCGCGGCACACGGCAACCTCTGCAAACAGAAACTCGCGATGCCAACCGAATTCATCGCCCAGAACGGCGCCGAACTCCACCAGAGCACCAAGATCGAAGTCACCGGGTGTCCGAAGAGCAAGAAGGCCAAGCGGAGCGCCAAGCACCGCAAACACGCGAAGCGTGCACGCAAGGCGCACAAGCAGAAACACTGAGCCGGGGCCCCGACGAGGGGACAGTTATGATGAGACACCCAGCCTGCGTCGCGCTGCTGAGCGCGCTGGCAATGCTTGCGTTCTCCGCTTCGGCGGCGTTCGCGCAGTCGGCGTGGTGGCATGTGCAGTCCGGTTCTCGTCCGAGCTTCCTGGAACCGGACGGCAGGGGTCAGATCGTCGCAACGGTGACGAACCTCGGCGACGCGGCGACGAGCGGGCAGGTCACGATCGCCGA
The DNA here is from genome assembly GCA_963821775.1 of uncultured Solirubrobacterales bacterium. GTDB lineage: Bacteria > Actinomycetota > Thermoleophilia > Solirubrobacterales > Solirubrobacteraceae > Palsa-744. Next base: position 1,475,703 of record CAWGFB010000004.1, read on the forward strand.
CACGTTGCCGGCGGGCTTGAGCGCGCAGACGATCGCGGGCGAAATCCTGGAAGGCCAGGTAGGAAGAAGCCTCAAGCCGGTCGTGTGTTCGGTGCATCCCCTCGCGGAACGGCCGTTGGTGTGCACGGTCTCCGCGGGCTTGGCTGCCTACGATGCCGTCGAAATCCGTATCGGGGTCGTCGTCGACCCCGGTGCGGTGCAGTGCCAGCAGGGCTCCCCCTCGTGCGAACAGAACGTTGTGAGCGTCAGCGGTGGGGGGGCGCCCGCCGTGTCGGTCTCCCGTCCGGTGACGGTCTCTGAAAAGCCGGTGCCGTTCGGCGTCGAAGCGTATGAAGTGACCCCCGAAGAAGAGGGCGGCGCGCTCACCACGCAGGCCGGCAGGCATCCCTTCCAGTTGACGGGCACGCTCACTCTAAACCAGACCGCGACGACGCGCGGTGGGCTTGAAGGCCATCCTGTCGCGTTGGCGAAGGATCTCGCCAGCTTGCTGCCTGCGGGTTTGATCGGCAACCCGACGCCGTTCCCAGACTGCACCGTCGTGCAGCTCAAGGATAGTGGATGCCCGCCGGCGAGCGTGATCGGTATCGCGAGCCTCACAGTCGACGAACCGGGCATTTTGGGTGGTCTGGGGACGTTCACTACGCCGATCGCGAACATGGAGCCGGCTCGCGGGGAGGCCGCGCGGTTTGGGTTCTTCGCCGCCATCGTCCCGGTATACGTGGACCTGCGGGTTCGCTCGGGCGGCGATTACGGTGTCACATTCAGTTCGAGCAACATTCCCCAGGTCGCGGCGTTCCTCTCCTATAAATTGACTTTCTGGGGTGTCCCCGGGGCAGCGGCCCATGACAGCGCGCGCAGCCAGGCGTGTCTTGGCGAAGCGAACGGCATCGATCCTCCGGGTAGCTGCAAGCCGTTCGAAGACGTTGATCCGCCCCCGCTTTTGGCGATGCCGACCTCGTGCGCGGGGCCGTTGCACACGAGCGCCGAAGCTGACGCGTGGGATGCGCCGGAGCCCGAAGGCCGGCGGCTGGTCCTCCCCGAAACGGAGCCGATGCCCGCGATGCATGGCTGCAGCAGGCTGCCGTTCGAAACCGCAGATCAAGGTCACCCCCGACGGGACGGAAGGGAGTACCCCGACGGGGTTGACGGTCGATGTGCACGTGCCGCAGGAATCGATCCTGGACGGTACGAGTCTCGCGCAGTCCGATGTGAAGGACATCACGCTCGCGCTGCCTCCGGGTGTCGCGCTGAACCCCTCAGACGCGGGTGGTCTGGAAGCCTGCTCTGAGAGTCTGGTCGGGTTCGAGGGCGAAGGGGAATTCGCGACGAGCCCTGGCCTCAAAGTCCCCGTGTTCAGCCCGAGGCTGCCGGGGAGCTTCGGGTCGCCGCCGGGCGAAGCGCTGGAACCGGGATTGAACTTCTGTTCTAACGCGGCGAAGATCGGGACGGTCAGGATCAAATCGCCGCTGTTGCCCATCGATCAGCCGTTGACGGGCGCGGTGTACCTCGCGGCGCAGGAAACGAACCCGTTCGGGTCGGTCATCGCGATGTATATCGTCGCGGAAGACCCGGTCTCCGGTGCGCTCGTGAAGCTGCCGGGCGAAGTGTCGTTGTGCAAGAGCGCGGGCGAAGCGTTTGATGGGATGGTGTGCGAAGCGCCGGGGCAGATCGTCACGAGGTTCGCGAACACCCCGCAGCTGGCGTTTGAAGACGCCGAACTGCACTTCTTCGGCGGGGAACGCGCGCCGTTGGCGACGCCCGCGCAGTGCGGCGCGTACACCACGACCGCATCGTTCGTGCCGTGGGCCGCCGAACCGTGGGACGAAGCTTCGGAGACGGCCCACTCCTCCTCGACGTTCGACATCGCTAGCGGCCCCAACCACAGCCCGTGCCCGGGCGCGAGCCTGCCGTTCGACCCGACGTTGACCGGCGGCGCGACCAATATCCAGGCAGGCGCGTTCAGCCCGTTCACGGCGACGTTCTCGCGCTCTGACGGCGAACAGAACATGCAGTCGATCGCGGTGACGCTGCCGCCGGGCCTCGCTGGTCTGCTGCCCGGTGTCGAACTGTGCCCCGAACCGCAGGCCAATGAGGGAGCGTGCGGCCCGAACAGCCTGATCGGCGAAACGACGGTCAGCGTCGGCGTCGGCGGGCAGCCGTTCAACGTCAGGGGCGGCAAGTTCTACCTGACCGGCCCCTACAACGGTACGGGCGGGTGCACGGTTGGGCAGCCGGGGTGCGCCCCGTTCGGCGTGTCGTTCGTGGTACCCGCGAAGGCCGGGCCGCTCGACCTGGCGAACACCAGAAGCAACCATCCGGCGTGCGACTGCGTGCTCGTGCGCGGGAAGATCGAAGTCAACCCCGAAACCGCGGCGCTGACGATCACGAGCAACCCGCCGGGCACCCCGGACTCGATCCCGACGAGCATCGAAGGGATACCGCTGCAGATCCAGCACATCAACGCCACGACCACACGCCCGAACTTCCAGTTCAACCCAACGAACTGCAACAAGCTGGAAGTCACCGGGACGATCGACACAGGAGAAGGCGCCACCCGCTCGATCGGCGTGCCGTTCCAGGTCACGAACTGCGCCGCGCTGAAGTTCAAACCGAAATTCTCGGTATCGACATCCGCGAAGACGAGCCGGACGCAGGGCGCGAGCCTGAAGGTGAAACTGACCTACCCGAACGCGCCGTTCGGGTCGCAGGCGAACATCGAAGAGGTCAAAGTCGAGCTCCCCAAGGCGCTGCCCTCGCGGCTGACGACGCTGCAGAAGGCGTGCACCGCCGCGCAGTTCCACACCAACCCCGCTGGGTGCCCCGCAGCCTCGATCGTCGGGCCACGCGAAGGCGACCACCCCGCTGATCCCGGTTGCGCTGGAAGGCCCGGCGTACTTCGTCTCCAACGGCGGCGAAGCGTTCCCGAACCTGATCGTCGTGCTGCAGGGCTACGGCGTCACGATCGACCTCGTCGGCGCCACGTTCATCACGAAACGACGGGGATCACGAGCAGCACGTTCAAGACGGTCCCCGACGCCCCCGTCGGCAGCTTCGAACTGACGCTCCCCGAGGGCAAGTACTCCGCGCTCGCGGCGCATGGCAACCTCTGCAAGCAGAAGCTCGCGATGCCCACCGAATTCGTCGCGCAGAACGGCGCGGAAATCCACCAGAGCACGAAGATCGAAGTTACCGGGTGCTCCAAGAAGGCCAAGAGGACCTCCAAGCACAGAAAGCACGCCAAGGGCATGCGCAGGACGCACAAGAGGAGGCGCTGAGTCGGGGCCACGGCGATCACACTATGATGCGCCGGCTCCCCGGCAGACCGGGTGGAGCGCAACAGGCCCCCACGAGCAGGAGCGAGTCCAGAAAGGAGAGCGCCGCATGTCGCTGAGCACCATTCTCGAGGCCCCCGAGCATGAGTTCGACGACGAGGACTGGGAGGAGGACGAGGAGTTCGGCACTGACGAGGAGGAGCTCGAGATCGACGAGGACGACGAGTCGCTCGAAGACGGGGACGAGGACGAGGACATCTGAGGAGGACCGCCAGCGCGCCCCGAGCCCAGCGCGGCCCCGAGCCCCCGGAGCCCTCCGCGCGCGGCCGTCTCACGTGGCGCCGTGCCCGTACGCTTGAGGGGTGCCACTCGCCTCCACCTCGATCGGCCACAGCGTCAGCGTCTTCCTGGAAGCCGCGGGCCAGTTCTTCGCGGACCTCGCCGCGGTGCACTGGGGCGCGCTGGTCTTGGGGCTTGCGTTCTTCGGCCTCAACCTGACGCTGCGCTCGCGGGCGTTCTTCCACAGCCTGCGCGCTGCCTACCCCGCGGTGCGCTTCCAGTGGCGGCGCATCTGGGGCGCGTACTGGGCCGCGGTGGGCTTCAACAACGTGGTGCCCGCGCGTGGGGGGGAGGTCATCAAGCTGTTCCTCACGCGCTCCTCGATCCCGGGCTCCACCTACCCGACGGTCGCCTCGGCGTTCTTCGTGGAGGCGCTCTTCGACGGGGCCGTCGGGGTCGTGGTGTTGATCTTCGCGTTTACGCAGGGCGTCTTCCCCAAGCCGCCCGACTTCGCGCAGCTGAGCGCCTTTGAAATCTCCTACCTGGCCGAGCACTTCCGCTTCACGCTCTTCCTGCTCACCGCCCTGGCGATCCTCGGGTTGGTGGCCTTCGCGCTGCTGTCGGTGCGCATGCAGACCTTCTGGACGCGCATCCGCCAGGGCTTGACGATCCTCACCGACCGCCGGCGCTACCTGCGTGAGGTCGCGGCGTGGCAGGCGGCGGGGTGGCTGTGCCGCGGCGCGGCGTTCTGGTTCCTGCTCGACGCGTTCCGCGTCGGCGGCTCGGTGGAGAACGTGCTGCTCGTGTTCGGCGTCAACCAGGTCGCCGGCGCGGTGCCCTTCACCCCGGGCGGCGCCGGGGTGCAGCAGGCGCTGCTCGTCAAGGTGTTCGCCACGAGCACGGCCGGCACGGCGGCGGTGGCCGCCTACTCCGTCGGCCAGCAGCTCGCGATCGCGATCTTCACCGCCGCCGTGGGGCTGGGGGCAGTGGTCTTCATCTTCCGTTTCCGCTCCTTCCGGGAGGTGCTCGCCGCCGGGCGCGCCTCGCGCGAGGCCGAGCGCCGGGCGGAGCGCGCCGGGGTGCTGAACCCAGTCCCCCCGGATGGGCCGCCTACTGCAGCCCCTCGCGCGCCTCGCGCACGAGTGTGACGGCCTCGGGGAAGACCCGCGCGATCACGGTGCGGACCTGGTCGGCCTGCGCCTCGGCGTTGCCCTGCAGGTTCACGCGGTTGACCGCCGCCACGGTCATGTCGACGGCGAGCTTGATGGCGTTGTCCGCCCACGCGAGGCGCTGCTGACCCTGCATCTGCAGCGCGAAGTCGGCGAGGCGCCGCTGCAGCTCCTCGGGGTCTCCGAACATGTCTCCCAGACCGCCTGACTCCATCTGAGTCATCGTAGCCCACGGCATCCCGGGGCGCCGCCCCCGGCCCCCCGCCCGTAGACTGCGCGGCCGTGGCCCGTGCATCGGACAGCGAGGAGGAGCCCGGCGGCGGGTCGGCCGGGCCGCCGGGTAGGGCGGAGATCCGCGCGCGGGTGGCGTACGAGAGCGCACGCCGCGTGCGCTTCTCGGTGCCCGCGATCGCCGGCGGGGTGCTCTTCCTGCTCGGCGGCGTCATCGTCACCAGCTCGCTGCACGGGTTCCCGACGGTCGGGGTGATCCAGGGGCTCGCGCCGGCGCTGCGGGGCGAAGCGCACCCCGCGGTGAGCCCGAGCGTGGCCGAACTGCGGTTCCTCGACCACCACGCCTTCGGTTTCATCGCCGGCAACGCGCTGCAGGCGGTGGGGGTCGCGCTGCTGATCGCGATCCTGCTCTTCCTGCTCGGCGTGGTCCGCTTCCGCCGGCCGGAGACGAGCCCCGCGGCGCGGCCGCTCGTGCTGGGGGGTGGCGTGGTGCTGGCGCTCGCGTCGCTCGTGAAGCCCATCGTGCAGGTGGCACAGGCGCACAACTTCCTCGCGGGCCACGACCGCACCGCCGAAGCAGCCCACCGGGCGCTGACGCAGGGCGCGGTGCTCGTGGGAACCGAGTACCTCGCGCTGCTGAGCGGGCTCGCGTTCGCCGCGGGCGTGATCGTCGTGGCGCTGGGGGCCACGCGCACGGGCCTCGCGGCGCGGTGGACGCTGTACCTGGGGATCTTCGCCGCGCTGCTCGCGCTCACCCCGCTCGGCCTGGCGTTCGAATCGGTCAAGGGCCTCGTGTTCGCCTTCTGGATGGTGAGCCTCGGCCTGCTGTTGGGGGGCCGCTGGCCGGGCGGCGACCCCCCCGCGTGGGCGGCGGGGGAGGCGCGGCCGTGGCCCTCGCAGGCGCAGCTGCGCAGCGAACGGCAGGCCGCCCGCCCCGGCGCCAACGGCGTCGCCCCCGAGCCGGTGCCCCCCGCCCCGCGCGAGGGAGCCAAGCGCAGGCGCAAGCGCGGCTCGCGCCGGTAGGGGCCCCCCGAGTAACGCATGGTTTCGCCCCCGAGCGGGCATACCTACCGTAAAGCAGTACGTGGGAATCGTCACAAGCTCCCCCGTGCTCGCAGATACATCCGATGCGTCGTGAGCCGACCTCAGGGGGGTCGGCTGAAGGGAGGATCTCATGGAGGCAGCATCCATACATCGCCCCGAGCCGATGCAGGCGATCCCGCGTCGCGAGCCGCCCGCGGGGGAGGCCGTGCTCGCAAGCTCGTGGAAGCCGGCCGACCCCGGGCCGCTCGGCCTGGCGGGGTTTGCGATGACCACGTTCGTGCTCTCGATGTTCAACGCGAACCTCGTCGACGAAAAGGGCGTCCCGGTGGTGCTGGGCCTGGCGCTCGCCTACGGCGGGATCGTGCAGCTGATCGCAGGTCTGTGGGAGTTCCGCACCGGCAACACCTTCGGCGCCGTGGCGTTCTGCTCGTATGGGGCCTTCTGGCTCTCCTTCTGGGCGCTGGAGGTCTTCTACGCCAAGCAGATCGGCGGCAACGTGGGGCACTCCGTCGGGCTGTACCTGTGGGGGTGGGCGATCTTCACCGCCTACATGACGGTCGCGGCGCTGCGCGTCAACCTCGCGGTACTGTCGGTGTTCGCGCTGTTGACAGCGACCTTCGTCCTGCTGGCGATCGGCGCGGTGGGCGCGCACACCACGGTCACCCACTGGGGCGGCTACGTCGGCCTGGCGACCGCGGCTGCCGCCTGGTACGCCTCGTTCGCCGCCGTGACGAACTCGACGTTCGGACGTACTCTGGTGCCGGTGGTGCCCTTGGGCAAACGCGAATGAGCGTACCCTGGGGTGGCTGGTGCCGTGAGCAACGCGACTGAGAAAGGGGGCGGAGATGGCGACTGAACCGACGTCGGTCTCGGGCGAGGCGCTCGATCGCGAGTTGGCCGAGCTGCTGGAGGTGGAGACGTTCGAGCCCTCCCCCGAGTTCCGCGAGCACGCCCTGCTGAGCGACCCCGCGGTGTACGAGGAGGCGGCGCGCAACCCGCAGGCGTGGTGGGCGGGGCAGGCCCGCCACCTGCACTGGTTCCAGGAGTGGGACACGGTGCTCGACGACTCCAACCCGCCCTTCTACAAGTGGTTCACGGGGGGCCGGCTGAACGTCTCCTACAACTGCCTGGACCGCCACGTGCTGGCGGGCCGGGGCGAGCGCGTGGCCTACCACTGGCGTGGCGAGGAGGGCCAGGAGCGCGACATCACCTATGCGCAGCTGCTCGCGGAGGTGCAGCGCTTCGCCAACGCGCTGCGTGACCTCGGGGTCAGGCGCGGCGACGTGGTGGGGATCTACCTGCCGATGATCCCCGAGGTGGTCGTCGCGATGCTCGCCTGCGCGCGCATCGGCGCCCCGCACAACGTGGTTTTCGGGGGCTTCTCCGCGGAGGCGGTGCGCGAGCGGATGGAGTTCTCCGAGGCCCGCGTGCTGATCACCGTGGACGGCGCCGCGCGCAAGGGCCGCACGGCGCCCGTGAAGGACCGCGTGGACGAGGTGATGGGGGACCTCGGGACGCTCGAGCGGATCGTGGTGGTGCGCAGCAAGGGGACGCCCTGCCAGATGCGCGCGGGCCGCGACGTGTACTACGACGAGATCGTGGCGGCCGCCGCGGCCGAGTGCCCCGCGGAGCCGATGGACGCCGAGCACCCCCTGTACATCCTCTACACCTCCGGCTCGACCGCCAAGCCGAAGGGCATCCTGCACACCTCGGGCGGCTACCTGACGGGCGTGGCGGCCACCCACCGCTACGTGTTCGACCTCAAGCCGGAGTCAGACGTGTACTGGTGCGCCGCCGACGTGGGCTGGGTGACGGGGCACTCCTACATCGTCTACGGGCCGCTGGCCAACGGAGCCACCTCCGTCATGTGGGAGGGGGCGCCCGACTACCCCCACAAGGGCATCTGGTGGGAGCTCGTGGAGCACTACGGGGTCACGATCCTCTACTGCGCCCCCACCGCGATCCGCGCCTGCATCAAGTGGGGGGCGCAGTGGCCCAACGAGCACGATCTCTCGACGCTGCGGCTGCTGGGGACGGTGGGGGAGCCGATCAACCCGAAGGCGTGGCTGTGGTACCACCGCGTCATCGGCGGCGGGCGCTGCCCGATCGTGGACACGTGGTGGCAGACGGAGACGGGCGCGATCATGATCACGCCGCTGCCGGGCCTCACTGCCACCAAGCCCGGCTCCTGCACGCGCCCCTTTCCGGGCGTGGAGGCCGAGGTCTACGACGAGTCCGGGGGGTACCCGATCGAGCAGGGCCAGGGGCTGCTCGTGCTCACCCGCCCGTGGCCCTCGATGATGCGCACCCTCTACCGCGAGGACGAGCGCTACATCAAGACCTACTTCGAGCGCTTCGGGTCGGAGACCTACCTGGTTGGCGACGCCGCCCGTCGCGACTCCGACGGCTACCTGTGGGTCATCGGGCGCATCGACGACGTCGTCAACGTCTCCGGGCACCGCCTCTCCACCGCCGAGGTGGAGTCCGCGATCGTAGCCCACCCCGACGTCGCCGAGGCAGCGGTGATCGGCCAGCACGACGAGGACACCGGGCAGGCGATCGTGGCGTTTGTCACCCTGCAGGGCGCCCTGGAGGGCGACGAGCGCGAGGTGGAGGGCATCCGCGCAGCTGTGGCCGAGCGGATCGGCAAGTTCGCCCGGCCCAAGCGGATCATCTGGGCCGAGGACCTGCCGAAGACGCGCTCGGGCAAGATCATGCGCCGCCTGCTGCGCGACATCGCCGAGGGCCGCGCGCTGGGGGACGTCACCACGCTGCGCGACCCCGACGTGATGGCGCAGCTGGAGGAGCGCATCCACGAGCTGCAGGCGCAGGAGGACGGGTAGTACGGTCGCGGCCTCACCGTACTCTCATCAGATCTTTATGTTGGGGTGCGAGGCTCGCTCCATGAGCGATCCTTCGGGGCCGGCGATCGAGACTCGGGGGCTGACCAAGCGCTTCGGCGAGCGCACCGCGCTGGACGGCATCGACCTGCAGGTGCCGCGTGGCTGTGCGTTCGGCTTCCTCGGTCCCAACGGCGCCGGCAAGACGACGATCATCCGCACGCTCCTGGGCCTCACGCCGGCCAGCGCCGGCACGATGCAGGTGCTCGGACATCCGGTGCCCGCCGAGCGGGCGCAGGCGCTGGAGCGCGTCGGCGCGATCGTCGAGGAGCCGCGTTTTCACATGCACCTCACCGGACGCGAGAACCTGCGCATCGTCGCGGCGGTGCGCGGGCCCGAGACGTTCGCGCGGATCGACCCGGCGCTCGCGCGCGTGGGCCTGGCCGAGCGGGCGGGCGAGAAGGTCAAGAGCTACTCGATGGGCATGCGCCAGCGGCTCGGGGTGGCGCGTTGCCTGCTGGCCGACCCGCTGCTGCTGATCCTCGACGAGCCCACCAACGGGCTCGACCCGGCCGGCATCCAGGAGTTCCGCGAGATGATCCGCGGGATGGTCGAGCACGAGGGGCGTACGGTGTTCATCTCCTCGCACCTCCTCGACGAGGTCGAACGGACGTGCGACGCGGCGGCGATCGTCGACCGCGGCAAGATCGTCACGCAGGGCGCGATCGCCGAGCTCGCGGCCGGCGGCGGCGCGCGCCACGAGCTGATCGTCGGCGTCGACGACCCCGAGCGGGCGCTGTCGCTGCTGGGCGCCAGCGAGCTCGTGGCCGAGGCGCGCCACGATGACGAAGGTATTCGCGTGGTGCTGGCCGGGGAGCCGCAGACGGCGGCGCAGATCAACGCGGAGCTCGTGCGCGCCGGGCTGGGCGTCGCGCGCCTGGAGCCCGTGCGCCACAGCCTCGAGCAGCGCTTCCTGCAGATCACCCAGCGACTCGACGCGGACCTCGTGCCCGAGGAGGTGAAGGTATGAACCCCACGATCGCGCTGCGGATGGTCGGGGCGGACTTCCTGAAGCTGCGCAAGAAGCGCAGCACGCTCGTGTGGGCGCTGGTGCTGGCGGTGGCGCCGCTCGCGATCTACTTCATCGTCAAGACCGCTCAGCACTCCTCGAGCCCGTCTGAACACGGCCCCGCGGGCGGCATCCACGGCTATGAAGACGCGATGCCCGTGGTGGCGCTGTTCTTCGGGCCGCTGGCCGCGATCATGATCGGCACCGACGGCGGCGCCGGCGATCTGGCGGCGGGGGTGTTCCGCGACCTCGTCGTGACCGGCCGCTCGCGCGTGGCGCTGTTCGCCGCGCGCGTCCCCGCGGCGCTCGGCCTCTGCTGGCTGGTGATGCTCGTCGCCTACGCGGTGCTGGCGCTCGGCACCTACGCGCTCGCCTCCGGGACGCCCACGCCGGGCGGCGCGCTCATGATCGACGGCCTGCTGTTCACGCTGTTCTCGACCGGCATCGTGTGCGTGATCGCCGTCGGCTTCGCCTCGCTCACCGGCTCGCGCCCGGCGGCGCTGACGGTGCTGATCGGCTGGCAGCTGATCGCGAGCCGCATCCTCGAAAACATCGAATCGCTCGGCAGCTCGCGCAAGCTGATCCTCAGCCAGGCGGTGGCGCACTTCAGCCCGATCGGCCTCAGCGGGCACCACGGGCCGCGCGGCGGCGCGACCGTGACGATGTCCACGAGCACGGCCGTGATCGTGGCGCTCGCCTGGATCGTGGTGTTCCTCGCGCTCGGCGCATGGCGCACGCGCACGATGGACGCGTAGCTCGCTCAGACCTTCCGGTGCTCCGGCACCCAGCACCCATCCTCGCCGCGGTTGAAGTCCTGGAAGAGGTTGGGTGCCTCGGCGAGCATCAGCCGCGCGACTTTGTCGAACACCAGTCGCAGCTCCTCCTCGGCGCCCTCCGCCGTGCGCATCTCGATCACATGGCGCAGCGTACGCGCGTTGGCGCTCCACACGATGTCGGTCGAGAGGCCGATCGGCGCGAGCCGCCGCAAGGCGGAGGTGACCTCCTTCTTGACGTGGAACGGCACCCCCTCCCCGTCGATGCCGAGCTCGGCGGCGGCGCTCACCTGGAACTCCTCCAGCCGCTCCACGATCGACAGCACCTGCTCACGCACGGGCTCCAGCGCCGGCGGCACGCGGAAGCCGATGTCCGTGAGGCGTACGTAGCGCAGGCTCTCCTGGCTGAAGGCCGACCCGGCGCGGTGGCGTACGAGCTCGTGCGTGAACACACGCGAGACGTTGCGAAAGGCGAAGGAGTAGGAGGCGTGCTCCAGCACTGAGCCGTGCCCGGAGCGCAGGATGTTGGCGAAGTACTCCTGCCTGTCGGTGCGGATCCGCGAGACGTTGGGGTTCAGGCCCGGCTCCCAGCTGCGGTAGCAGGTGCGCCCGCCGAACTCCAGCAGCAGCTCGCCGGGGTTGACCCCACCCTCCTCGGCGAGTCGCCCGTCCAGCCACGACTCGCCGCCCACGTCGTGCAGGTAGGCGCGCATCCCCTCCACGTCGACCGAGGGGCGGGCGATCAGGAAAACGGCGGGTGTGGTCTCGTGCATCGGGCGAGCGATGCTACCTCTCGTGTCGGGCGGTTAAGCTCCACCGCATGAGCGCGGCGACCGATACGACCGACCCCGAGCTCGCGCAGGCCGCGTGGGACCTGGAGCCGCTCGTGGACGGCGAGGGCGAGGCCGGGGTGCGGGGCAGGCTCGAGCAGGCGCTGAGGAGCGCGCAGGCCTTCGCCGAGCGCTACGCGGGCAAGCTGGGGGAGCTGGACGGGGCGGGCCTGGCGGGGGCGATGCGGGAGCTCGCGGAGACCTACGAGCTGCTCGGCCGCGCCGGCACGTACGCGGCGCTGCGCTTCTCCACCGACACGGCCGCTCCGGAGAACGGCGCGCTGCTGCAGGAGGTGCAGGAGCGCGAGACCGCGATCGCGACGAGGCTGCTGTTCTTCGAGCTGGAGTGGGCGGCGCTGCCCCAGGAGCGCGCCGAGGAGCTGCTCGCCGACCCCGGCCTCGACTTCTGCCGCCACCACCTGCGCAACGTGCGCCGCTACCGCGAGCACCTGCTGAGCGAGCCCGAGGAGCGGGTGCTCGCCGAGAAGTCGCTCACCGGCTCCACCGCGTGGGCGCGGCTGTTCGAGGAGCTGACCTCGGCGATCGAGGTGGATCTCGATGGCGGGCGCGTCGCCCTCGACGTCGCGCTCAGCCGGCTGGCCCACCCCGACCGCGAGGTGCGGCGCACGGCGGCGGAGGCGGTCACCGCGGCGCTCGCGCCGGGGCTGCGCACGCGCGCGTACGTGCTCAACACGCTGCTCGTGGACAAGTCGGTGGACGACCGCCTGCGCCGCTACCCGCACTGGCTGGCGGCGCGCAACCTCGCCAACGAGGCCTGCGACGAGTCCGTGCAGGCGCTGGTCGAGGCGGTGCGCGGCCGCTACGAGCTTGCGCGCCGCTGGTACCGGCTGAAGGCGGGGCTGCTCGGGGTGGAGCGCCTCGCCGACTACGACCGCATGGCGTCCGTCACGCAGGACGAGGTCACGTTCACCTACACGCAGGCGCGCGAGCTCGTGCTCGACTGCTACTCCTCCTTCTCGCCGGAGCTCGGGGCGCTCGCCGGGCGCTTCTTCGCCGAGCGCTGCATCGACGCGCCTGTCCGCCCCGCCAAGCGCGGGGGGGCGTTCTGTGCCTCGGCGGTGCCCTCCGCCCACCCCTACGTGCTGCTCAACTACACCTCGCGCCGGCGCGACGTGCTGACGATGGCGCACGAGCTCGGCCACGGCGTGCACTTCGCGCTCGCCGCGCGCCAGGGGATCTTCCACCAGGGCACGCCGCTGACGCTCGCGGAGACCGCCTCGGTGTTCGGCGAGACGGTCGTGTTCGGGCGCCTGCTCGCCGAAGACACCGCGCCCGCGACGCGCCTGCCGCTGCTCGCCGAGCACCTCGAGGACATCATCGCCACGGTCTTCCGCCAGGTGGCGATGAACCGCTTCGAGGAGCTCGTGCACACCGGCCGGCGCGAGCAGGGCGAGCTCTCGGTGGAGCGGCTCGGCGAGCTGTGGGCCGACAGCCAGGCGGAGCTGCTCGGCGACTCCGTGCAGATCACCGACGGCTACCGCAGCTGGTGGTCGTACATCCCCCACTTCATCAACACTCCCGGCTACGTGTACGCGTACGCCTACGGCCAGCTGCTGGCGCTGTCGGTGTACGAGCGCTACGAGCAGCGCGGGGCGGACTTCGTCCCTTCGTACCTGGAGCTGCTCGCCGCGGGCGGCTCGAAAAGCCCCGAGGAGCTGGGGCGGATCGTCGACGTGGACCTAACGGACCCCGGCTTCTGGGACGCCGGTCTGGACCTCGTCGCGAGGCAGCTGGAGCTGGCCGAAGCGGCGGCGCGCGCGGCGCGGGGGTGAGCGCGGCGCGCGCGCCGGCGTGGGTGCTGATTTGTGCGCTGGCATGCGCTGGCTGGTTGGCGCCCGCGGTGAGCGCGAGCCCATATGTGGATGGCATCTCCGACCAGGACATCGCCACGTGGGACGGCACCCGCGAGGGGTATTTCGCCAACCTGTTCGACAAAGCATGGGTCGCCGACGGCCACATCGCGTATGTGCGCTACGTGGTGCAGTGGAACGCGATGCTGCAACCGAGCGATGGTCCCAACCCGGTCGGCGACTACCGCGAAAGATTTGAAGCGTGGTACGAGGCGGTCGAGGCCCACATGCCGAGCCTGACGCTCGACCTGTCGCTGAGCAACTTCGTGGAAGGCGAGCACGCGCGACCGAACGCCGCCCAGTACCGGGAAGCGCTCGAACGGATTCTCGACTATGCGACGGCTGCCCGGGTGGTCGAGCCTTGGAACGAGCCCGACGACGGCGGCGAATCGCACGGAGCGGCGACGGGCACCTACATCGCCCCGGTGCGTGCCGCTGAATACGCGATGCAAGCGGCGATGGCCTGCAACATACATCGCTGCACGACGGTGGTGGGCGACCTGCTGGACTGCCAAACCTGCCAGATGGGCGGGTATGAGCGCCAGTACAGAGAAGCTCTCAAAGGCTGGAGCTTCCGCGACTGGGGGATGCACCCGTATGCGGCGGTCAAGCGGGAGAGCACCGCAACGGTTGACCAGTTCACCGAAAACTGGGGTGACGGCGCCACCTCGCTGTGGCTGACGGAGGTGGGCGCGTATGTGTGCGAGGACTACGGCTCGACGGTCACCTGGACCGAAGCGCAGCAGAGCGAACACGCGGAGTGGCTGGTGAGGAGCCTGCTCCCCAAAGCCGCGCACGTCTTCTACTACGACTTCCTCGACGGGTACGGCGAACAGCCGCAGCGCGAATGCGAAGCGCGCGAAGGCAAGCCTGACACCGCGCTGTACGTCCCCGGCGGCCCCGCGAGCGCCCCCGATCGCCCGCGCCCGGCGGCCGCTTGGATCTTCGCCGATCAGCCGCGCGCACCCGTGTGGGCCGCGTTTGCTGAGTTCGACTCGATGGAGGAACCGCCAGTCGCGCTCGAGGAAGGCGACAGCACGGTTCCTTGATCGGGCTCGACATGGGGTACGGCGCGGTTGGCCGAGGAGACGAGGGCGGATCGCGAACTTCAGCATCGCCGAGCAGTCGCCGATAGGATCGCGTGGTCGCTCGCGCACGACCTTTCCCGATAGCTTCGTCGGTGCTTGCCTCGCTGGCCCTCGCAATGGCGGCGGCGCTCGCGCTCGTTTACGCCGCGCCGGCCTCGGCGCAGGGCCTCGACTACGCGGCGCTCGCCGAACGGGGGATCGCACAGAGCACGAGCTGGCGCTCAGGGGGGTGGTACTGCGAGTACCTGGGCTGCACCGGCGCCTACCCGCTGCTGACGATCTGGGGGGACGTGCGGATGTTCGAGTCGGTCGACGCGCTGGAGCTTGCGCACCCCTCGGCCGCGCACCGCGCGGCGGTGGATCGCTTCGCGCACGAGTCGGAGCGCTACTGGAACGCCTACCTGAACGGGTACGCCCCCTACCCCGGCGACCGCTACCGCGGCGCGGAGGCGTGGTTCGACGACAACGGCTGGCTGGGGGTGGCGTTCGTGCTGGCCTACCGGGCGACGGGCGAGAGCCGCTACGTCCACGACGCGCAGCGCGCCTTCGACTTCGCCGCCGCGCAGGGCTGGGACACGGCGGACGGGGGCGGGATGTGGTGGAACACCGAGCACCCCTACCACGCGGGCGAGGCGCTGGCGTCACAGAGCCTGCTGGGGATGCTGCTGTACGGGATCAACCGCGACCCCCACGAGCTCGACGAGGTGCGCAAGTTCATCGACTGGGGCAACGCCCACGACATCGGCTTCCACGGCCTGTACCTGAGCGGCGGTTCGGGCAGCACCGTGATCGACTACGTGGAGGCGCCGCTGATCTACGCCCAGTACCTGCTCTGCCAGGCGACGGGCGAGCAGCACTACTGCGTCCACTCGGCCGAGCAGGCGCGCTCGATGACCGAGATCTACGGGGTCGAGTACAACTTCGCGCCGCTGTACGACTCGATCTTCATGGAGTGGATGATGGCCTACGGCCGCGCGGTGGGCGAAGACCACTGGCTCGAAGTGGCCGAGGTCAACGCCGCGCACGCCGCCCGGCACGCCACGATCGGCGACGGGCTGTGGCTCGGCAGCTGGTGGGGCGGGCCGATCAGGGACTCCCAGACGGTCCCCGGCATGTTCCGCACGATGGCCGGCACCACCAGCCTGTACGCGTGGCTGGCGTACTACTCGTGAGCCGATTCGTCGAACTGGATGCGAGGGTGGTTTGGCCCCGGGTCGCCACGGGTAAGAGGACTGCGTCGAGCAGTCGGTGGATCGGCTGACCCTGTCGCGAGCAGGGGTCGGCGCACCGATCTGTTGGGCTCGACGAGGACGCGCTGCTCGAAGACCTGCTCGCGGCGCTGCACGCGGTGCGCGGAGGCGACTTCTCCGCGCGCCTCTCCACCCGCCGCAGGGGGCTCTTGGGGGAGATCGCCGCCGAGTTCAACGAGCTGGCGGCCACCAACCAGCGGATGGCCAAGGAGCTCGTACGCGTCGGGCGCATCATCGGCCGCGAGGGCCGCATGACCGAGCGCGCGACGCTCGCCGGCACCAGCGGCCAGTGGGCGACCAGCATCGATTCGGTCAACGCGTTGATCGACGACCTCGTGCGCCCCACGACCGAGGTGGCGCGCGTGATCATGGCGGTCGCCGAGGGCGACCTCTCGCAGAAGATCGCGCTCAAGATCGAGGGGCAGCCGGTGAAGGGCGAGTTCCTGCGGATCGGCACCACCGTCAACACGATGGTCGATCAGCTCTCCTCGTTCGCCGACGAGGTGACGCGCGTGGCGCGCGAGGTCGGCACCGAGGGCAAGCTGGGCGGGCAGGCGGAGGTGCAGGGCGTGTCGGGCACCTGGCGCGGCCTCACCGAGAGCGTGCCGGTCTCGCCGAACACCACCTCCATGCCGCGATCTTCGAGGAGGCTCGCGAGCGCGAACAGGTTGCGAGCGCGTGGCGCAGGTGGGCGGCGACTGGTACGATGCGATCGAGCTGCCGGGCGGCGGCATCGGTCTGGTGATCGGCGACGTCGTCGGACACGGGGTGCACGCCGCGACGTTGATGGGTGAGCTGCGCGCCGCTCTGCGCGCCTACGCGGTTGCCGAGCCGCGCTCGCCCGCGGCGGTGCTCACCTCGCTGAACGCCCTGGTCACCAGCACGCATCGGGCGGGGCTAGTGGAGGCGCCCGCGGAGCGAGTGCTCCTCGGTTTCCGTGAGGTCGATCCGCACGACGTTCACTCCCTCGAGACCCTCGAAGTCTGTGTCACAGGTGTAGAGCATCAAGTCATGCGCAGCGGCGGTGGCGGCGATCAGGGCATCTGCCACGCCGGGCTTGCGCCCATTGCGGCGCGCTGAGGCGACGATCTCCCCGAAGCTGCGCGCTACGCGATCGTCGATGGGTAGCGCCTCGACTTCGTGCTCAACGGCGGTCAACGTCTTCAGGCGGGCAGCTCGAACGTCAGGGTCGTCGGCGATCAAGACTCCCACATGCAACTCGGCGAGCGTCATCGCGGACACGACGATCTCCTCGGGGAGGACATCCGTAAGCTCCGCGGCGGCCGCCGCGATCACCGCGGAGGTGTCCAGCAGTCCGGTCAGAGCTCGTCGATGGTCTCGCTCAGCGTGCGTTTCAGCTCGCGTGTCAGACCGTTGGCCTGCTCCCGGCTCAAGGTACCGCCGATCGCGGCGAGGAAGCGCTCGCGACTGACAGTTCGGCCGCGCTCACCCAGTGGGCTGAGCTTGGCCACAGGCCGCCCGTGGACCGTGACGCGCAGCGTCTCGCCAGCCTCTACGCGGCGCAGAACCGCGCTGATGTCGTTGCGCAACTGGCGCTGGGGGATCTCTTGCGTGGACATGCTTCTACAGCGTAGCAGTTCAGAACAGCCCCAACCCCGCGCCAACGTGGCGCACGAGGTCGAACAGCGGCTCGGGGAGGATTCCGAAGAAGAGCGTCGCCGCGCCGCCGAGCACGGCGACGAGTATCACCTCGGTCTGGGGTCGGGCGGTGCGCACGGCGGGGGAGCCGGGCTCGGTGGAGGCGCCTGGCCCAGCGGGGTCCTCCGGCCCAGCGGGGTCCTCCGGCTCTGCGTCCGTATCGAGCTCCGGCGAGCCGCCGGCGATCGCGGGGAGGCCGTTGGGGGTGAGGGGCACAGGGGCCGCGCCGGCCGGCTCGCCGGCCCCCGCACCCGCGGGCGCCTCGCGCATCCACATCGCGGCGATCACGGGGAGGTAGTAGCCGAGCGAGAGCATCGAGCCGACGACGATCACGATGCCGAGCCACGTGTAGCCGCCCGAGACGGCGGCGTCGATCAGGTAGAACTTCCCCATGAAGCCCGCCGTGGCGGGGATGCCCGCGAGGCCTAGCATCGCGAGCGTCATCGGCCACGCCAGCAGGGGGCGCTCGCGGCCGAGGCCGGCCAGCGCGCGCAGGTCGTCGCCGAGGCCCGTTTCCCGCTCGCGCGCGACGATCACCGCGAAGGCCGCCATGTTCATGAAGAGGTACACGGCGAGGTAGAAGACGGTGGCGCGCACGCCGAGCTGCGTGGCGACGACCACGCCGGCGAGCATGTACCCAGCCTGTGCGACCGAGGAGTAGGCGAGCATCCGCTTCAGCGAGGACTGCCCGAGCGCACCGACGTTGCCGACGACGATCGTGATGGTGGCGAGCGCCGCCACCGCCGGGCCCCAGCTGGCCTGGGCGCCGATCAGCGCGACGTCGAAGAGGCGCAGGAAGACGCCGAGCGCGGCGACCTTCGTGGCCACCGCCATGAACGCCGTGACGGGCGTGGGGGCGCCCTCGTAGACGTCGGGCGTCCACTGGTGGAAGGGGGCGACCGAGGCCTTGAAGGCGAGGCCGGCGACGCACAGCGCCACGCCGGTGAGCAGCAGCACGTTGGTGGCCAGGCCTTTGGCGGAGACCGCGGCGGCGATCGCGTTGAAGTCGGTGGCCCCCGTCGCGCCGTACAGCAGCGCGAGGCCGTACAGCAGCGTCGCCGAGCCGACGGAGCCGATGATCAGATACTTCAGGCCCGACTCCAGGGAGCGCTCGCGGCGCATTTCGGTGGCGCACAGCACGTACAGCGGGATCGACAGCAGCTCCAGGCCGATGAACAGTGCCACGGTGTTCTGCGCCGCCGCCAGCAGCGACATGCCGGCCAGCGAGGTGAGCAGCAGCGCGTGGAACTCGCCGTGCGCCGCTTCGTGCGCGGCGCGCGAGCGCCACGCGAGCAGCACGGTGGCGGCGCCGCCGGCCGCGAGGATCAGGTTGAGCGCGAGCGCGAGGTCGTCGATGCGCAGCGCGCCGGAGACGATCGACTTGTCAGCGTTCCATTGCCACACCGTCAGGCCCGCGGCGGCGCCGAGCGCCACGAGCGCGAGTGCCGGCACCACGTGCTCGCGTATGCGGCGGTGGCCGAGCAGGCCGACGAGCAGCACCACGCACGCGCCGCCGAGCAGCGCGATCAGCGGCGAGAGGCCGGCGAAGTTGACGGGCGGGCCTTTGAGGTGGGCGGTGGCGAGCAGGGTCATGGCGTCGTGCTCGCGATGGCCGGTGAGCTGGAGCGTTGTGCGGCCTGCGCTGAGGCCACGGCCGCCTTCACCGACCCTTCGGAGCGCTGCAGCGCGAACTGCGGGTAGAGCGCGAGGAAGAGGATCACCGCGACGAGCGGCACGAGCACGGCGCCGTCGCGGAGCGTGAGCTCGCGGGAGTCCACGCCCGCGCCCACGCGGTTGTGCATCGCGCCGATGAACAGGCGCAGCGCGTACACGCTCGCCGCCACCACGCCGGCGAAGGCGATCACCGCGATCGCGAGCTTGGCCTTGAAGACGCCCAGCAGGATCAGGAACTCGCCCACGAAGTTGGACGAGCCGGGCATCGCCAGCGTGGCGAGCGCGACGATCAGGAAGATCGTGGCGAGCACCGGGGCGCGGAAGGCGATGCCGCCCATGTCGCGCACGTCCTCAGAGCCCCCGGCGCGCTGAGCGAGCAGGGCGATGATTAGGAACAGGGGGGCGACGACGAGGCCGTGGTTGACCATCTGCAGGAGCGCGCCCTGGGCGCCCTGGGGGTTGAGCGCGAAGATCCCCAGGGTGATGAAGCCGAGCTGCGCGACCGAGGAGAAGCCCGCGATCAGGCGTACGTCCGTCTGCGTGAACGCCATCGCCGAGCCGTACAGGATCGAGGCGAGCGCGATCAGCAGCATCAGCGTCTGGAAGTGCACGGCGGCGCGCGGGAAGAGCGGCAGCGCAATCGCCAGGAAGCCGTAGGCGCCGACCTTGGAGAGCACCCCGGAGAAGACCATCAGCACCTCGATCGGCATCGCGCGGTAGCCGTCGGGCATCCAGCCGTGCAGCGGGAAGGCCGGCATCTTCACGAGGAACGCGGCGGCGAAGCAGAGGAAGATCCACTCCTGCGAGCCCGCGCTGAGCGGCAGCGCGTGCATCGAGGAGAGCACGAACGTGAGCGGCGTGCCGTGTTGTTCGGAGGTGAGCACGCCGGCGGCGATCGTCGCTGCCAGCATCAGCAGGGAGCCGACGAGCGTGTAGATGACGAGCTTCAGCGTTGCTTTCACGCGGTCCGGCGGGTGGGCGGGCCCATCAATCGTGGGCACCGAGGGCTGCCAGTCGATGCCGACCAGGAAGTAGAAGGGGATCAGCATCAGGTCGAAGAACGCGACGAACAGCGCGAGATCCTGTGCGAGGAACGCACCCAGCACGGCGGACTCGGCGAGCGTAAAGAGGAAGAAGAAGAGCGCCGGCCGCTCCGGTTTCAGAGCGCCCTTGCGCACGTTCAGCGAAAGGATGGACGCTGCGAACAGCAGCGTGGTCAACCCCACGAGAAACACGTTGAGGCCGCTGACACCGAGCTTGTAGTGGATGCCGAGCGCGGCGATCCACACGACGTTGGTCACGTGCTGCAGACCGGCGCCCGCGTGGTAGTCGGCGATGTAGCCGATCGAGAGGCCGAGCGCGGCGAGCGAGCCGAGCAGCGCGACGCGGGCAGGTGTGCGCTCGTCGGCCCCTGAGAGCACCGCGCCCAGGAGGCCGCAGGCGAGGGGGAGCCAGATGAGGATGGAGAGGGGCATCAGGACTGGAGCAGGAAGTAGAGGCCGATCGCGCCGACGCCCACCAGCAGCAGCGCGGCGTAGTAGCGCAGGAAGCCGCTCTGCACGGCGCGCACCGCGGCCGAGCCGGCGCGCACGACGCCGGTGGTGCCGCCGATCAGCGTGCCGTCGACGAACACGCGCTCGAACGTGCCGCGCGCCCAGCGCCCGGCGGCGGCCATCGGGCGCACGACGAGGATGTCGATCGCCTCATCGAACCACCACTTGTTGACGAAGAGCGTGTAGAGGGGCTTGAAGCGCTCGCGGGCGCGCACGGCGATCTCGGGCTCGCGCACCCAGATGCGGTACGCGACGCCGATGCCGGCGAGGCCGAGCAGCGTGCCGAGGCACAGGCCGAAGATCAAGAGGCCGTCGCGCGTGTGCGGTTCATACAGCGGCGAGCCGGCGAACGTCGGGCGCAGGAAGTTGACGATCACGTCGTCCACGCCCGGGACCTGCACGAGCCCTGCGCCGACGGCGCCGACGGCGAGCACGGACATCGCCACGCGCATCGGCAGCGCGCGCTCGGCCACCGCGTGGTGGGGGCCGGGGAAGCCGACGTCGGTGTCCTCCTCCTCGCCGGTAGCGGGGTTGGTGGGCACCGCGGCGTGGTGAAGGTGGCCTCCTTCGAGCTCCCGCGCCTCGGGGACGGGGTCGCCGTAGAAGGCGCGGAAGATCATGCGGAACGTGTAGATCGCGGTGATGAAGGCGCCGAGGTAGCCCATCGCGTACAGCACCCAGTGCCAGCCGCCGCGCTCGGCCGTGACGAGCAGGATCTCGTCCTTGGAGAAGAAGCCGGAGAAGGGCGGGATGCCGGAGAGCGCGAGGCCGCCGATCACGAAGCAGGCGAACGTGAACGGCAGCGCGCGGCGGAAGCCGCCCATGCGGTCGAGCGACTGCTCGCCGGCCATCGCGCCGATGATCGAGCCGGCGGCCATGAACAGCAGCGCCTTGAAGAAGGCGTGGGTCATCAGGTGGAAGAGGCCGGCCGCGTAAGCACCGACGGAGACGCCCATGATCATGTAGCCGATCTGCGACATCGTGGAGTACGCGATCACGCGCTTGATGTCGGTCTGCGTCAGCGCGATCGTGCCGGCGATCAGCAGCGTCAGCGCGCCGATCGCCGCGCCGATGTCCTGGGCGGCTGGCGCCAGTTCAAAGAACACGTGCATGCGCGCGATCAGGTAGACGCCGGCGGTCACCATCGTCGCGGCGTGGATCAGCGCGGAGACGGGCGTCGGGCCCTCCATCGCGTCGGGCAGCCACGTGTGCAGGGGGATCTGGGCGCTCTTCGCACACGCGCCCACCAGCAGCAGCAGGCAGCCGGCGGTGACGTCCCCTTCGCCTGAGGTGAAGACGTGCGGGGCGAGCGCGAACGCCTTCGTGAATTCGAGCGTGCCCGTGTGCTTGAAGATGAAGTACGTGCCGAGCACGAGGCCCGCGTCGCCGAACACGTTGATCACGAACGCCTTGATGCCCGCGCGCGTGGCGGTCGTGCGCCGGTACCAGAAGGAGATCAGCAGGTACGAGGCGGCGCCGACGAAGGCCCAGCCGACGATCAGGATCAGGAAGTTGCCGGCGAGCACCAGCAGCAGCATCGAGAAGACGAAGAAGTTGAGGTAGGAGAAGAAGCGCGCGAAGCCGCGGTCCTCCGTCAGGTAGGAGACCGAGTAGAGGTGGATCATCGTGGAGATCCCGGTGACGACGAGGATCATGTACACCGACAGCGGGTCCACGAGGATCGAGAGGTGCGCGTTGACGCCGACTGTCACGGCATAGCTCCACAGCGAGGAGTCGATCTCACGGTGGGCGGGCGCTTCGCCCTGCATCGCGATCAACGCCCCGAGCGAGGCGAGGAACGCGAGCCCGATCGCCGCCGTGGCGATCCACCCGGCAGAGCGGCCTGGCAGGGAGCGGAAGCCGAAGCCGATCACGAGCGTCCCCAGCAGCGGGAACAGCAAAACGAGCCAGCCAAAGAGGGCTGCGTCCATACGTGTGCTCATTGGCGGTTCTCGTTCACCCCTGGAGCTCCCTGAGCTCATCGACGTCGATCGGCAGCCGCCGGCGGTAGATCGCGACGATCATGCCGAGGCCGATGCACACCTCGCAGGCGGCGACCGTCATCACGATCAGCGCGAAGATCTGCCCGTCGCCCGAGCCCCACATGCGTGCGAACGCGATCAGCGCGAGGTTGGCGCCGTTGAGCATCAGCTCCAGGCACAGCAGCACCACGAGCGGGTTGCGGCGGATGATCACGCCGACGGCGCCGAGCGCGAACACGATCGCCGAGACCGCCAGGTACCAGGCGATGCTCACCCGGCTGCCGATCCCCTCGGCCATCGTGCCGGTGCCCTGCGGGCGGACGAGGTTCAGGGGCGCCAGGCGGTCCTGCTCGTCCTCGCCGAGGCCGCCGCGGCGACGGGCCAGCACGACTCCGCCGACGGCCGCGATCAGCAGCAGGAAGGAGGCCGTCTCGAACGCGAGCAGAAAGCGCGTGAGGAGCAGTTCGCCGATGAAGGCGGGGGTGCCAAACGCCCGCGGCCCGGGCGCGTAGCCGGCGCCGTACCTTCGATCGCCTTCAGGCCGGAGCCGAGCAGCGCGATCAGCAGCTCCACCAGCAGCGCCCCGCCGAGCACCGCGCCGCAGCCGCAGCGAGCGGCGGGAGGAGCTGCCGCGTAGGCGTTGGCCGAGCGGGCGCCCGGAGTCCCCGACGTAGGCGACGACGAACACGTACAGCACCATCACCGCGCCGGCGTACACGACGACCTGGGCGGCCGCGACGAATTCGGCGCGCAGCAGCAGGAACAGCAGCGCCAGCGACAGCAGGTGCACGACCAGCGCGAGCACCGCGTAGAAGGGATCGCGCAGCGCGACCACGCCGACCGCGCCGGTGATCGCCCCCGCCGCCGCGAGGAAGAAAAGGAGACGTGCTCACCTACTCCCCCTCACGGCGCAGCGGCGTGCGCTCCAGCGGCTCGGCGAGCAGCATCTCCTTGGTGAAGATCAGGTCGGAGCGCGTAGTAGTCGGAGAGCTCGTAGTCGTGGCCCATCGTGATCGCGTCGAAGGGGCAGGCGATCTCGCAGTAGCCGCAGAAGATGCAGCGGCACAGGTTGATCTCGTACACCGCCGCGTAGCGCTCGCCCGGCGGAGACGCGGTGCTCGGGCGTGTTCTCGGCGGCGACCACGCGGATGCAGTCGGCCGGGCAGGCGGCGGCGCACAGCGAGCAGCCGACGCACTTCTCAAGGCCGGTGTCCTCGAAGCGGTGCAGCCTGTGGCGCCCGCGGAAGCGCGGGTAGACGGGCGTCTTCTCCTCCGGGTACTGGACTGTGACGCCGGCTCGCGGATGCGGCCGAAGCGTGTATAAGCCCGCGCACGTCTCGCGCGAACGTGCGCCAGGTGCTGCGCGCGGGGCCGGGAGCCGGCGTCCGCTTGACCACGATCACATCGTCGCCCGGGCTCCACGCCGTGACGTTGAGGCTGGCGGTGGCGGGAGTGGGCTGCGGGGGCGCTGGCCATCAGTGCGTCACCACGACCAGCACCGCTGTGACCAGCGCGTTGAGCGTCGCCAGCGGCAGCAGCACCTTCCAGCCGAAGGACATCAGCTGGTCGTAGCGCAGGCGGGGCAGCGTGGCGCGCACCCAGATGAAGAAGAACGTGAAGAGCGTCATCTTGGCGAGCACCACGAAGGGGTCCACCCACCCGGGCGGGTGGATGCCGAACGGCAGCAGCCAGCCGCCGAGGAAGACCGTCGTGACGATGCCCGAGACGACGAGCACGTTGAGGTACTCGGCGAAGTAGTAGGAGGCGAAGCGCCCGCCGCCGAACTCGGTGTTGTAGCCGCCGACCAGCTCGGCGTCGGCCTCGGTGAGGTCGAAGGGCGCGCGGTTGGTCTCGGCGAAGCTGGCGGTCAGGAAGATCAGGAAGCCGACGAACTGGGGGACGAAGTACCACATGCCCGCCTGGGCGTGGACGATGCCGGTGAGCGAGAGCGTCTGCGCGGTGATGATCACGCCGAGCAGCGCGAGGCCCTGGGAGACCTCGTAGGAGATCAGCTGCGCGGCGCCGCGCATCGCGCCGAGGAACGAGTACTTCGAGCCCGAGGCCCAGCCGCCGAGCATGATCCCGTAGAAGGCGACGGCGCCGAACGCGAAGAGGTAGAGCGGGCCGATCGAGACGTCGACCCCGTAGAGCCCGACGCGCGTGCCGAAGATGTGCTGCACGTCGCCGAAGGGGATCAGCGCGAAGGCCGCGACCGCGGTGATGATCGAGATCAGCGGCGCGACGGCGAACAGCAGGCCGACCGAGGTGCTCGGGCGGAACTGCTCCTTGGTGAGCAGCTTGACGATGTCGGCGAGCGGCTGCAGCGCGCCGTAGGGGCCGACGCGGTTGGGGCCGTAGCGGCACTGGAAGCGGCCGAGGAGCTTGCGCTCGGCGAGCAGCACCACGGGCACGAGCTGCAGGCCGACGGCGAAGATGACGATGGCCTTGAGGACCTGGATCCACCATGTCTTCGTAGTAGCCGACCGGGCGAGCAGGCTCACGCGAGCGCCTCCTGCGCCTCAGTGCGAGCTGCTCCGCGCGGGCGAGGCTCGCCTCGGCGCCGCGGCGCTCCTGCGAGCGGACGCGCCTCGCCGGCCGACCGCGCTCGCGTGGCAGCACCGCCGCGGAGCGGCGCCCGCGCTCCGGCCAGCGCACGCCGCGCCCCGATCTCCGCGAGCGTGAGGCCGGCGTAGAACGGGACGCGTCGAACAGCGCTGCGCTCGGTCGCGCCGCTGCGCACGCCAGGTCGAGCCAGCGTCGCGAGCTCGACCTACCACTCGCGCGCACGCACCCTGCCGCGCTCGCCGGCCGCAGCCGCTGCACGCGCCCGTCGGGGTGCATGACGGTGCCCTCCTTCTCGGCGTACGCCTCGGCCGGGAAGACGACGTTCGCGTGCTCGCGGACGCCCTCGGTGAGGAACGCGGCGTGCGCGATGACCGTGCTCGCGCGCCGGCTCCGAGCGCGCGCTCCCAGCAGCTCGCGGTCGGGGAGGTCGCGGCGAGCGGGTCCAGCGGATCGACGCAGCAGGTAGACGGCGCTCAGCTCGCCCGCCGCCAGCGCGCCGCGATGCCCGGCGCGTCGAGGCCCGTCCTCGGCCGCCTCGCTGAGGCCCGGCGCCGGCGTTCGGCAGCACGCCCGCCTCGCGCAGCCCGCGGCCGTTGGCGCGCGCGGGGACTTCCAGCAGGCCCGGCGCCGTCGTCGCGGCGCCGCCGAGCCCGGCAGCGTCCCGGCGAGCGCGAGCAGCCCGCGACCCGCGCTCGGCAGCGCTCGCCGTCAGGCCCGCGCGCGTCGGACCGGCGCTCGCGCTGCGCACAGGCGCAGCCGACGACGTCTCCGTCGCCGGCCTCGCGCTCAGCGGCTGCGGCGAGCGAGCCGCGCGCTCGCGCGCCCGGCCCGGGCGGACGCAGCGCGAGCGTCGCGGTCGAGCGCGCTGGCGGTGGTCGCGACGCGAGCTGCACGCCGTTGCGGCGCACGCCCTTGCGCAGGCGCAGGTCGAGGATCGGGGCGTCGTCGAGCGGCTCGCAGTCGAGCACGAGCACGGCGTGGGCGAACTCGAGGTCGCGACACCGCGCCTGCAGCGCGGGGGCGTCGAGCGCGCGGGCAGCTCCAGCGGCAGCGCGCCCGCCACGCGCGAGTCCAGGTGCGGCGAGCCGAGCCCTCGCGCAGCAGGCGCGCGAGCAGCAGGCCCTCCTCGTTGGTGGCGCGCCCGCCGGCGAGCGCGGCGGTGCGCGCGCCGGCGCGGCGCAGGCCGGCGGCGGCCTCCTCCAGCGCGCGCTCCCAGCTGACCGTGCGCAGCTCGCCGCCGTCGCGGATCATCGGCTCGGTGATGCGCTCGTCGGCGTGGACCGCCTGGTAGGCGAAGCGGCCCTTGTCGCACAGCCAGCCGTCGTCGACCTCGGGGTTCTCGCGCGCGAGCACGCGCAGCACGCGCTCGTCGCGCACCGTCAGCGTGACGTTGCACTGCGCCGGGCAGAGCGTGCACACCGAGCCGGCGCCCTCGATGTCCCACGGGCGCGCGCGGAAGCGGTAGGGGCGCGAGGTGAGCGCGCCGACGGGGCACAGCTCGATGATGTTGCCGCTGAACGGCGCGACGTAGGGGTGGCCGTCGAAGGTGCCGACGTAGGAGTGCGCGCCGCGCTCGAGCAGCACCAGCTGGTAGTCCTCGGAGATCTCCTGCGAGTAGCGCACGCAGCGGTAGCAGAGGATGCAGCGCTCGCGGTCGATCGCGATCAGCGGCGAGAGCTCGAGCGGCTTGCGGAAGTGGCGCTTGGGCTCGATGAAGCGCGAGATGCCGCCGCCCCAGCCGAAGGTGATGTCCTGCAGCGGGCACTCGCCGCCCTTGTCGCACACCGGGCAGTCGAGCGGGTGGTTGATCAGCAGGAACTCGACGACCGAGCTGCTGCGCCGCTGTACGCGCTCGGACTGCGTGTGGACGACCATGCCGTCCTTGACCGCCGTCGAGCAGGCGGTCTGCAGCTTGGGGATGCCCTCGATCTCGACCAGGCACATGCGGCAGGCGCCGACCGGCTGGCCGAGCTTGGGCTCGTAGCAGAAGACCGGGATCTCGACGTCGCCGAGCTTGGCGGCGTCGGCCAGCATCGTGTTCTCGGGCGCCTGCACCTCGCGGCCGTCGATCGTGAAGGTGATGATGCTGCGGCTCGGGGCGGGGCATCAGCGCCTGCTCAGCCAGCGCTTGCGGCGCGGACTCCATGTGCGCCTCGAGCTCGTCGCGGAACTTCGCGATCATCGAGCCGATCGGCATCGCCATCGCGTCGCCCAGCACGCACAGGCAGTTGCCGATGATGTGCTCCTGCACGGAGGCCATGATGTCGAGGTCCATCGGCGTGGCCTCGCCGGCCTCGATCCGCTCGAGCATCTTCACCGTCCAGTTGGTGCCCTCGCGGCAGGGCGTGCACTTGCCGCAGGACTCGTGGCGGTAGAACTTGCGCGACCTTCAGCGCGACGTCGAGGACCGGCGTCGAGTCGTCGACGACGATGATCGCGCCGGAGCCGAGCATCGTGCCGGCCTTGGCGAGCGAGTCGAAGTCGTAGGGGATGTCGAGGTCGTCGCCGGTGAGCACCGGCGAGCTGGAGCCGCCGGGGAACCAGCACTTGACCCTGCGCCCCTCCGGCGGCCCGCCGGCGAGGCCGTAGATGATCTCGCGCGAGGGGATCGCCGAGCTCGATCTCGTAGTTGCCGGGGCGCTGCACGTGGCCGGAGACCGAGACGAGCTTGGTGCCGGTCGAGGTCTCCACGCCGAGCTTCGCGTACTCCTCGCCGCCCATCGCGATGATCGCCGGCACCGTCGCGAGCGTCTCGACGTTGTTGATCAGCGTCGGCCCCTGGTAGAGGCCCTGGATCGCCGGGAACGGCGGCTTCAGGCGCGGGTTGCCGCGCTTGCCCTCCAGCGAGTCCAGCAGGCCGGTCTCCTCGCCGCAGATGTAGGCGCCGGCGCCGCGGTGCACGACCAGCGTCAGCGAGTGCCGGAGCCGAGGATCCGCTCGCCGAGGTAGCCGGCGGCGCGCGCTTCGCGCGAGCGGCCGCGTCGAGGACGTCGGCCTGCACCTCGTACTCGCCGCGGATGTAGATGAACGCGCGCGTGATGCCCGCGGCGTAGGCGGCGATCACGATCCCCTCGATCAGCATGTGCGGGGTTCTTCTGCATCAGCTCGCGGTCCTTGAACGTGCCCGGCTCGGACTCGTCGGCGTTGCACACCAGGTACTTGTCCATGTCGCCCTTGGGCAGGAACGACACCTTCGTGCCCATCGCGAACCCTGCCCCGCCGCGCCCGCGCAGCCCCGAGGCTTCGAGCTGCTCCAGCACCTCCTCGGGCGCCATCTTGAGCGCCTTGCGCAGCGCCCTGTAGCCGCCGCGGCCTTCGTACACGGGCAGCGTGTGCAGGCCGGGCTCGTCGATGCGGTCGAGCAGCAGCTTGACGCTCACGGGGCGCCTCCCGGGTCGGCAGTGCCCGCGGCGGCGGCGCCCGCCGGGTCGGCGCACGGTCGCCGGGCGAGCTGCTTCTCGGGCAGCACCTCCCGGCCGGCGCGCACGTCCTCGAGCAGCTGCGGGACGTCGGCGAGCGCGAGCGGCCCCACGTACGCGCCGTTCACCGAGGCCATCGGCGCGATGTCGCACGCGCCGAGGCACTCGAAGGCGCGCACGTTGAGGTCCGGGTCCTCCGCCGCGGCCGCGCGGATCGCCGCGTACAGCTCGTCCGCGCCGCACAGCGAGCAGGAGATGTTGGTGCACACGTACACCGCATGGCGCCCGACGGGGGTCGTCTCGAGCATGTCGTAGAAGGTCGCGACGGCAGACAGCTCGGCGGGGGTGAGCTGCATCACGCACGCCACCTGCTCGAGCGCCTCGGGCGAGCACCACCCGTGCACGCGCTGCGCGGCGGCGAGGGCGGGCAGGATGGCCGAGCGGGGGTCGGGGTAGAGGGCCATGTGGGCCTCGATCTCCGCACGGAGCTCGGCGGGGACGGGTGTTGCCTCAGGGTCGGGGACCGTCGCGGGAGCCTTGTCGAGATCGGCCGGCGAGTCCCACCCTGTGCTGGCCGCAGCGCTCATCGATCGATGCCTCCGAGGATCGGATCAAGCATCGCGGTGGTGGCGATCAGGTCGGCGACGTAGCTGCCGCGGGTCATCGGTGCGAGCGCCTGCAGGTTGACGAACGAGGGGTCGCGCATGTGCACGCGCGCGGGCTTGGAGGAGCCGTCCGAGCGTACGTAGCAGCCGAGCTCCCCGCGCGGGGACTCGATCGGGTTGTACACCTCGCCCGGGGGCACGCGCAGGCCCTCGGTGACGAGCTTGAAGTGGTGGATCAGCGCCTCCATCGAGGTCGCGAGCTCGTGCCGGGGCGGCAGCGCGACCTTGCGGTCCTCGGTGATGTACGGGCCCTCGGGCAGGCCGTCGAGGGCCTGTTCGACGATCTTCAGCGACTCGTACACCTCCGCGAGGCGTACCGCGAAGCGGTCGTAGTTGTCGCCGACGGTGCCGACGGGGATCTTGAAGGCGAAGTCCTCGTAGGAGGAGTACGGGTCGGCCTTGCGCAGGTCCCACGGGTTGCCGGCGGCGCGCAGCAGCGGGCCGGTCACACCGAGGCCGAGCAGCGTCTCGGCGTCCAGGGGGCACGTGCCGCGCAGCCGCTGCAGCACGATCTCGTTGGAGTTGAGGATCGCGCCGTACTCGTCGACGCGCTTCGGCATGACCTTCAAGAACTCGCGCACCTTGGCCGCGAAGCCGCGGGGGATGTCCTCGGCCACGCCCCCCACCTGGAAGTAGCGCGTGTGCATGCGCGCGCCGGAGGACATCTCGAAGAGGTCGAGGATCAGCTCGCGCTCGCGTAGGCAGTACAGGAAGATCGAGGTCGCGCCGAGGTCGAGCACGCTCGTGCCGAGCCAGATCAGGTGCGAGGCGATGCGGTTGAGCTCCAGGTGGATCACGCGCAGGTACTGCGCGCGCTTGGGCACCTCCACCTCCGCCAGCCGCTCGACGGCGCCGATGTAGGCCATCGCGTTGAAGTAGTAGGAGAGGTAGTCCATCCGCTCGATCACGGGGATCGCCTTCCAGTAGGACTTGTCCTCGGCGGTCTTTTCGATCCCCGTGTGCACGTAGCCGATCACCGGTTTGAGGTCGCGCACGACCTCCCCCTGGAGGGTCACCATCAATCGCAGCACGCCGTGCGTGGCGGGGTGGTGGGGGCCGAAGTTGAGCGTCAGCAGCTCGTGCGCCGCGTCGTCGCTCGCCCCGAGCGCGTCGGCGGGCGGCTGCTTGTCCAGGACCGTGCTCACCGCGGCGCTCCCAGGGTCGGGTTGTCGTTGTAGGTGAACCGCACCGGCTCCCCGCCGACGGGGAAGTCGCGTCGCTGCGGGTGGCCCTCGTAGTCCTCGGGCATCAGGATCCGCCGCAGGTCGGGGTGCCCGCGGAACACGACCCCGAACATGTCGTACACCTCGCGCTCCTGGTGGTCGGCGGTCGGCCACCCCCGCCCGCCCTCCGCCGCGGCCGCGTCGGGCACGGCCGAGTCGACCTCGGGCGCGTCGGTCGGCACGCGCAGCGTCACCGTCACGCGGTCGACGCGGCTCATGTCGATCAGCTCGTAGTGCACGCCCAGCCGCGGCTCCTCGGGGTAGTGGTCGACGCCGTGCAAGCTGGCCATGAACGCGTACCCCCTGCCCCGCAGGTGCCCGAGCGCCGCGCGCACCTGCGCCGGGTCGATCTCGACGCTCGCACGCTCGCGGAAGTACACCGTGTCGCGCACCGCGCTCTCGCCCAGCGCCTCGCGCAGCTCGCGCGCGAGCAGCTCGAGTCCGGTGGCGTCAGGCACCGTATTCGTCCAGGGGGGAGGTCGGGAGGGGGGCCCGCCCCCTCCCGCAACGTCCCGGGGGTGGTCGGGAGGGGGGCCTGCCCCCCTCCCGTTAGGAGGATCTCCTCGGTCCCAACCGCCTCGTAGCGCTCGCGCCAGCCCGCCTCGGGGTCGTCCTGGACGAGCTTGCGCAGCTTGAGGATGCCGTGCATCAGCGCCTCGGGGCGCGGGGGGCAGCCGGGGACGTGCACGTCGATCGGCATGAACTTGTCGGCGGGCACCAGCGCGTAGTTGTTGAAGACGCCCATCGAGCTGCAGCAGGCGCCCATCGAGATCGCCCACTTCGGCTCGAGCATCTGGTCGTAGAGGCGGCGGATGATCGGCGCCATCTTGATCGACACGCGTCCGGCGAGGATGATCAGGTCGGCCTGGCGGGGGGAGGCGCGGAACGCCTCGAAGCCGAAGCGCGCGATGTCCATGCGCGGGCCGGCGGTCTGGAACTGCTCCATCGCGCAGCACGCCAGGCCGAAGCCGAGCGGGAAGAAGGAGTTCGAGCGCGCCCATGCCACCGTGCGGTCGAGCGTGGTGGTCAGCACGCGCTCGTGCACGTACCGTTCGAGCTCCGCGCCCTCCAGGTGCGCGGGCTGGTTGGCGCCCTCCAGGGTGCCGCCGCGCAGCAGCTGCTCGGCGTTCAGGCGCTCCACGCTCAGGCCGGCGCCTGCGCCGCCGGGGAGCGCCGCGCCCACCGCTCCGGGGGCGCCCCGTTTGCGTCTCATCGCCACTCGAGCGCCCCCCTGCGCCACACGTACACGAACGCCACGACCAGCAGCACGATGAACGTGACCGTCTCGGCCAGCGCGTAGCTGCCGTACGCGCGCAGCTGCACCGCGATCGGGTACAGGAAGATCACCTCGATGTCGAACAGGATGAAGAGCATCGCGATCAGGTAGAAGCTGATCCCGAAGCGCAGCCCCCGCTTGACCTCCGAGGGCAGCCCGCACTCGTACGGGTCCTGCTTCTGTCTGACCGCCCGGCGGGGGCCGAGCACGCCGTTGAGCAGCGTGAACGCCACGCCCACGGCGCCGCCGAGAATCAGGAACACGATCGCTGGCAGGTAGGAGCGCAGCACTCGGGCTGTTATACCACCGCCCGCCGATGCTTGTGCGAGAGTGTTACATAGTGACGATCGGCGCGAAATCCCCCGCTTACAGCGGGGTCCGTCACGGGGTCAGAGAGCGGGGGAGGGGGCTGCGATGAACGGCGCGGTGGTTGCGGGGGCGCTCGTGGTCGCCGCGCTCAACGCCGTGCCCGCCCTGCTCGGCGGCTGGCTGTGGTATCGCCACCTCTCCACGCGCCCCCGGCCGGCCCGGGCCTTCTGGGGGCTGCTGCGCGTCGCCCAGGCCGCCGCAGTCGTGTTCGCCCTCGCCGCCGGCGTGCTTGCCGCCGCCGGCCGCACCTCAAGCGAACACCTCTTCTACCTCTACGCGCTGCTCCCGCTCGCCATCGCCCTCATCGCCGAGCAACTGCGCATCGCCTCCGCTCAGACGATCCTCGACCAGCGCGGCCTGGAGAGCGCCCGGGACGTCGCCAGCCTGCCCGAGTCAGAGCAGCAGGCCGTGGTCGCCGCGATCGTCCGCCGCGAGCAGGGCGTGATGGCCCTCTCGGCGCTGGTCGTTGTCTTCCTGTTGCTGAGGGCGGCTGAAACGGCGCATGGGATCTGAGCTATGACGCCGCCCGCAGGCGCCCGACGACCTGCTCTGCCTCCTCGAGGAGACCGTTCGCCTGCGCTGCCGCGAGTATCCGTTCGACCCGTTCGGCGCCGACCATCTCAAAGATCGAGACGAAGCGCTCCTCGCCCTCCATGACGAACGCCACGCGCAGCAGATCCTCGTCGCCGAGCGCCTCGATACAGAGGCCGAGCGCATCGTCGTTGAGGTAGGCGACGAACCGTCCCATGGCGACATGCTCGCCGTTGGCGGCCATCGCGGCGCATACCGCGACGACGCTGTCGGTTGTGACCGCTCTCACTATCTCGACGGCGCGGCGCGGATCGAGCTCGGCAGCCAGCCGCGCAAGGAATTCGACCGTTAAGTGATCTGAGATTTCG
Organism: uncultured Solirubrobacterales bacterium; assembly: GCA_963821775.1. GTDB lineage: Bacteria > Actinomycetota > Thermoleophilia > Solirubrobacterales > Solirubrobacteraceae > Palsa-744. The sequence goes on from CAWGFB010000004.1 coordinate 1,508,703, forward strand.
GCTGCGCGGTGTGGATCGAGCACGCTGGTGAGACCCGCGCAGATGAGCGGCCCGAGCGCATGTTCGCCGATCGTCGCGAGCGTGCGCGCCGGCAACAGCCGGGCGGCGTGAGCCGTGCGCTGCAGCAACTCCCGGTCGTCGTCGTAGAACAGATCGGTGACGGCTTCGCGGTAGCCGCGCAGCTCCGATGCTGGAACGGGCAGCAGGAACGCGAGCTCCTGCGGATCTTCGACTCGGAGGAGGCGGGCGAGCTTGGCGGTCTCGGCGCGGCTTTCCGACGTTCGACTCACACCCCGAGCACCCTGTGCACGGCGCCGCGCAGCGGTCGTGGTATGTGGTCGAACGCCATATCGATTGCCTCCGCGACCTGGCGGCGTTGACGGCGCAGCGCCTGCTCGGTCAGCGCCGTCAGCTCCGCTGCGCGCTCGTGGTCGAGCGATGCCGGCGGCGGCGGGAGTTGGTTTGCTGGGCTTGACATCGGAGGGTGTGTCTGTACCCTACAGGGAGCGGGGCAGCCGATACATAACTAATAGATCGTGCTCGTATGATTGCGAACATGCTCCGGCCTGCGCTCACCGCACGATCAGCGTCGCCGCCATTCCCAGCACCGCCTGGTTGCCGACCGTGCTCATGAGCAGGTAGCGGCCGGGCGCCAGCGGCTGGGTGAGCGCCGTGCCGCAGCGGCCGGGGAGCAGCGTGGGGACGACGGCGAGCGTCGTGCGTTCGCTGGAGTCGAGAGTGCCGTGTTGCAGCGCCACGTTGTGCGTGAGGATGCCGCGGTTGCAGGCCGCGATCAGCAGGGAGCCCGCGGGGACGCTCGCCGTCTGGGGGAGGATGCGGTACTCCTGGAGCGTCAGGCGCAGGGTGTGGCTCCTCAGGCGCGCCGTCCGGCCGGCGCCGCAGCCCGCCAGCGCGAGCGCTGCGAGCGTCGCCGCGGCGAGCGGCCCGGGCCTCCACGACGATGACACCAGGGCGAGCCTATATATTCCCCGGCGCATGAGTGTCCCTTCGCCGCGCATGAGCACCCTCCTGAAGCTCGTCGCCACGCTCGTCGCGGCCGTCCTCGCGGCCGTCGCCCTCGGCGCCTGCGGCACACAGGGCATCCAGGTGTCCAAGGGCAGCCCCTACCGCGCCGGGGCGGAACTGTTCCTGCAGCACTGCTCGGGCTGCCACACGCTGGCCGTCGTCGGCGCCGAGGGCTCGGCGACCTCGATCAAGGATCGCGTCCGCACCAACGGCCCCAACTTCAACTTCCGCAAGGAGCAGTACAACCAGGTTCTCTACGCGATCCGCAACGGCGGCTTCTCCGGCGCGATCATGCCCCAGAACATCGTGCTCGGCGCCCAGGCGCAGGAGGTCGCGGAGTTCCTCACCAAGTACGCCGGGCTGCAGGCGCCGCAGGTGCCGACGATCGAAAACACCGCGATCCCGGGCTCCTCGGAAAGCTCCGCGACCGGCTCGACCGGCGCCGTCGCCACCGCGGCGAGCGCGTCCGCCGCCGCGAACGCCACGGCGGCGGCGGGCAAGCCCGCAGCGAAGTAGGCGCTGCCCGGGGGAGGGGCGACGGCGCGTGCTCGACCTCAAGCTGATCCGCCGCGACCCCGACGCGGCCCGCGCAGCGCTCGCGCGGCGCGGCGCCGAGGCGGCCGCCGGCGCTCGACCGCGTGCTCGAGCTGGACGAGCGCCGCCGCGCGGCGCTCCCGGAGCTGGAGGAGCTGCGCGCGCGCCGCAACGCCGCGGCCGACGCCATCGCCCGGGCCAAGCGCGCCGGCGAGGACGCCGCGGCGGCGATCGCCGAGCAGCGCGAGCTGGGCGCGCGCGAGCGGGAGCTGACGCAGGCGCTCGCCGCGCTGGAGGCGGAGCTCGACGCGGCGTTGCTGCCGCTGCCCAACCTCCCCGACCCCGCCGCCGCCCCCGGACCGGAGGACGAGGTCGTGCGGGTGCTCGGCGAGGCCGGGCTTGGGGGCTTGCGGGTGGACGACCCCGAGCCGCCCTTCCCGCCCCGCGACCACCTCGAGCTGGCCGGGGCGATGATCGACATGGAGCCCGCCGCGCGGCTCTCGGGGACGCGCTTCGCCTACCTCAAGGGGGACCTCGTGCTGCTCGAGCTCGCGCTCGTGCGGTGGGTGCTGGAGAGCTGCGCGGCCACGGCTTCGAGCCGGTGATCCCGCCGGTGCTGGTGCGCGAGCAGGCGCTGTACGGGACCGGCTTCCTGCCCGACACCGAGCAGCAGATCTACCGCCTGGCCGAGGACGACCTCTACCTGGTCGGCACCTCCGAGGTCGCGCTCGCCTCGCTGCACGCCGAGGAGATCCTCGACGCCGAGCGCCTGCCGCTGCGCTACGCCGGCTTCTCGCCCTGCTTCCGCCGCGAGGCCGGCGCCGCCGGCCGCGACACGCGCGGCATCTTCCGCGTGCACCAGTTCGACAAGGTCGAGATGTTCAGCTTCTCGAGCCCGGCCGCCTCGACGCGCCGAGCACGAGCGCATCCTCGCGATCGAGGAGGAGGTGCTGCCGAGCTCGGGATCCCCTACCGCGTCGTCAACATCGCCGTCGCCGACCTCGGCGCCTCGGCGGCCAAGAAGTACGACTGCGAGGCGTGGCTGCCCGCGCCAGGGCCGCTACCGCGAGCTGACCTCCTGCTCCAACACCACCGACTACCAGGCGCGGCGCCTCGAGATCCGCGTGCGCCCGGCGCGGGGGCGGGCGCCCGGAGGTCGCTGCACACGCTCAACGGCACCGCCGTCGCCGTCGGGCGCACGATCATCGCGCTGCTGGAGAACCACCAGCGCGAGGACCGGACGGTGGTGCTGCCCGAGTGCCTCGTGGCCTTCGGGGCGCCGCCGGCGCTGCACGCCTCGGGCTAGATCCTCTCCAGCGCGTACCCGATCTCCAGGCCCGTGGAGTCGACGACGTCGTCCACGCGCTCTTCGTGGGTCACGCGGTAGCCGGCCTGCGCGAAGAGCTCCAGCCACTGCGCGTGCGTGAGCAGGCGCTGGCTCGTCACCGAGTGCAGCCAGATGTAGTAGTTGTAGTAGCCGCGCCCCTGGCGGTCGGAGCCCACGAGTGCGCCGCGGCCTTCCTCGTAGGGGTTGCACACCTCGACGATCAACAGCCGCGCCGCGGGCCACCGCTCGCCGATCGAGCGCAGGAACTCGACCGTCCCCTGCACGCCGCTCTGGCCGACGATCTCGTGCAGCACGAACGCCGACACGACGAAGTCGACCTGCTCGCTTGCCACGTAGTCGGGCGCGGAGGCGTGCTCGATCGCGATGCGCTCCTCCATGCCGGCTTCGCGCACGTGCGCGCGGGCGGCCTCCACCGTCTCCTGCGCGAGACTCCACGCCGAGCCCGCGCAGCCCCGGGTGCTGGGCGCACAGCGTGATCAGGTACAGCGCGCTGCCGCACCCGTAGTCGAGCACCACGCCCTCGGAGGCGCCGAGGCGCTCGATCAGCCGCAGCGTGAGCGGTACGGCGTCGTACACCGCGATCCGGGCGCTGCCGGTCGCGACGCGCAGGTGGTTGCGCTCGATCGCGCCGTCGCCCTCGCGCATCAGCCGGCCGACGCCCTGGAAGAGGTCGCGGTAGCCCTCCATCAGCAGCTCCAGCCACCCGTGCGCGGCGCGCAGCTCCGAGAGGTCTTCGGCGAGGCGGTACGTGCCCGCCTCGTGCACCACGACGCCCTCGGAGTGCAGCGCCTGCAACAGCGCGCCCGTCACCTCGCTCCCGGACGCGCCGGCGAGCGGGCTGGCGGGCGTCTGCAGGCGCTGGGCCAGCTCCTCGGAGCTCACGCCCTCCTCGAGCGCGCTCAGCAGCGGCTCGTCTTCGAGGATCGCCATCAGCACCTCCGCCGTCGCCCACCCGGCGAGGTAGTCGAGCACGCGCAGCAGCGTGGGGCGGAAGGCTGCGCGGTGGATCGCCTCGGGGGTGCTTGCCGCGATCGCCTGGGTACCGCCGTTCATGTCGTCTTCTCCTTGGGCTCGTTTGTCGGGTTGGTTCGTCGCAGGGGTCGGTCGTAGGGATCGTGCGGCGTGGCACCGGCGGCGCGGTCGCCTGGGGCAGGCCCCGGGCGTCTCGTCAGTCGTCTCTGGCGCTCAGCCCCGCGATCAGCCGCTCGGTGTCCTCGCGCACGCCCACGCCGATGCGCAGCCCCGCGGGCGCGCCGAGCGCCCCCGTCGAGGCCACGGCCACGTTCCAGCGCGCGGCGAGCGTCGCGCGAATCGCCGTCGCCTGCGCGGGCGAGGCGCAGCGGACGAACACGAAGTTCGTCTCGCTGTCGTGCACCTGCGCGAACGCTCCTGTGGCGCGCAGCTGCGCGATCAGCTCCGCGCGCAGCGCGCACACCTCGCGCGCGTGGCGGCGGGGGTACTCGGGGTCGCTCTCCAGCGCCCCGATCAACGCTTCCGCCGCAAGCCCGCTCGTCGTCAGGTACGCCTGCCGGGCGCGCAGGCGGGCGATCGTCGCCGCCTGGCCCAGGAGGCACCCGATGCGCAGCCCGGCGAGGCCGTACGCCTTCGAGAAGGAGCGGAAGAGGATCAGACGGGGGTGCTCGGCGAGCCACTGCAGGCCCGGCGCGTGCGCGCAGAAGTCCGCGTACGTCTCGTCCAGCATCACGTACGCCCCCCGCTCCAGCAGCGTGCGCAGCGCCGCGGGCGCGAACGCGTTGGCGGTCGGGTTGTTGGGGCTCGCCACCGTCACCAGCCGTCCCGGCTCCACGGCCGCGAGCAGCTCTGGCGCCAGCGCGTGCTCGGCCGTCAGCGGGAACGCCGTGGCGCGGTGGTTGAGCGCCGTGGCGCGGTCGCCGTAGCCGTCGAAGCCGGGGGTGACGGTGTAGGGGTCGCCCCACTCGAGGACGCACACGTCGGTGGCCTCGTCCACGCCCGTGGTGAGGGTCACGCGGGCCGGCTCCACGCCGAAGTGCGCGGCCGCCGCCTCCCTCGCGCGCGCCGTCGCCTCGTGCGGGTACACGTGCCCCCGCGCGATCGCCGCGCGCACGCGCTCCACCGCGCCGGGCGGCGGTCCACGCAGCGCCTCGTTGCGGTCGAGCTGGGCGACCTGGCTCTCGGCGACGAGGGCCGTCATCGGGTGTCGCCCTCCGGCGTGGCCTCGGGCATGCCCAGCGCGCGCATGCCGGCGCCGAGCACCGTGCGCATCGCGCGCGCCACGCGCGCCTGCTCGGGTTGAGTGCCCGCCGCCTCCCCGCCCGCGGCCTCCCCCGCCGCCACGAAGCGGCGGCTGAGGTGCCCGTAGAAGCGCGCCACCTCGTAGGGGTCGAGCTGCGCCGCCGCGCGCGCCACCAGCTGGCGGTGGATCTGCGAGCGCAGCACGGCCTGGCGGTAGCGCCCCTCGGCGGGCGCCGGGTCGGGCGGGCCGTCGAACCGCGGGCTCCACGCCAGCACGGCCGCTCGCGCAAGATCCCACCCCACCCCGCCCTGCAGGTCGAGCATCTCCGTGAGCGTGAGGTCCACCGGCTGGCGCGTGGGGCGACCGAGGTAGAACCCGAGCGCGACGGTCGCGGCGAGGCTCTCCGGTGCCAGACGCCCCTCGCTGCGAGCGGCGAGCTCCGCCAGCTCGGGCGAGGCGGCGAGCCGCTCCAGCAGGCCGTCGACGAGCGGCGGGCGGCCGCCGCTCGACTTCACCGGCGCGCCCTCGACAGTGACCATCCCGTACAGCACGTTGCTGTGCGGGTGCCGCGCCCCGCGCGCGGGCGCGATGCGCTCCATCAGGCGGCCGTGGTAGCGCACGTAGCCGTACCACTCCTCGCCCACCACCTCGACCGTGCGCGTCCCGTTGAGCGACGCGCCCTCCGCGTGCCACAGGGCGAACGTGCGCAGGTGCTGGGTGGGGAAGCCGTCGGCGCGCGCGAGCAGCAGCCGCGGGCGCTCCGCGTCGCGCGTCTCGTACACGACGGCGCCCGCGGCCGTGCGCGTGAGCAGCCCGGCGGCGAGCCCGGTCTCGACGATCCACTCCGTGAGCGTGCGGGAGTCGAACTCGTGCACCTGGCGGTCGATCCGCACCCCGAGCGCGGCGAGCGTCTGCGCCTGGCCCTCCAGCGCCCACGTGCGCAGCCGCTGCCACCGCTCCACGACCTCCGGCTCGCCGGCGCGCAGGCGGCGCAGCAGCTCCTCGGCGAGGTCGTCGCGCACGGCGGCCTCGGCGCTCAGCGCCGGGTCGTCGGCGGCCTCGTCCACTGGCGGCCCTGCGCCCCGCTCCTCGCGCCCCGCGCCGGCCGGCCCCGTGTCGAGCGGGTCTTCTGCGGGCGGGTCGCCGTCGCCGGTGTGCGCGGCGACCCGCCCCGCGTACCGCGCGAAGCATTCGCCGACGAAGTGGTCGCTCTTGACCCCGAGGGCGTGCGGGGTGAGGTGGGCCGGCATCTCCGCGTACCCCGCGAGCGCTTCGCCCATGCTGCGGCAGTAGTCGGAGACCTGGCTCTGGCGGGTCACCCGCGCCCCCGCCGCGGCCAGCACGCCGGCGAGCGCCTGGCCCACCGCGATGTTGCGCAGGTGGCCGATGTGCAGCGCCTTGGTGGGGTTGGCGTCGCAGAAGTTGACGACGACGTCCGTGTCCGTCCACGCGCCGCGCGCGTCCATCGCGCTCGGGTCGCCGGCCTCCAGCCGCTCTCCCAGGCCGGCGAGCGCCTCGTCGGTGAAGCGGACGCTCAGCGCGCCTCCGCGCGCGGTGACGGCGGCCACCTGCGGCAGCGCCGCGAGCGCCTCGCGGGCCGCGGCGAGCGCCTCGGCGCCGGCCCCGGTGCCGGCCCCCGCCCCGGTGCCGGCCCCGGTGCCCGCGCCGGTGCCCGCGTGCGGCGACTCCCGGCGCTGGCGGAGGAACACCTGGGCGTCGGCGCTGCGGCGCGGGCTGTACAGCGGGACCACGGTGGCCTCGCCCCGGGGCGCCGCCGCGCTCAGGACCTGTGCGATCTGCTCGAGCACGTCACGGGCGCCGGAGGAGGGGAGCGGCCGGATGTGAGCGGCCTCTGATCGGGTTCGAGTACGCCCGGCGGGGCTCGAACCCACATCGGTGGCTTAGAAGGCCACTGCTCTTAGACCGGTGAGGGTCGTTAGCCAGTTGAGCTACGGGCGCAGGGGTGGGAGCCATCGCGTCGAGCGTAGGTGCGATCCCGAGGCTGCGCAATCGCCGCCCCGGGCCGGCTCCTCCGGGTGCGGCGGCGAGCGTCCGGAGGCTCGCATTTGCCCTGCATACGGGCGAAAAGACCCACGTCCGCGCGGCTCCGAATGCCGCGGATAGTCGGAAACAGCGCGGCGCGTCTGCACGGCCAAAAGACTGCCAACTGCCGCCCAGGGGTTGCGGCGGGTGGCTGGACAATGAGAAGATATCGTCGATGACAAAGATCAAGCTCGCGGCGTAGGTCGCCGGCGAGCGAGCCGGGGTCGGGCGTTGCGGCAGCGAGAGGAGGGGTGGGTCCGTGCAGGATCGAGAGGTTTCCGTGGATGACGGCAGGCGTGCGCGGATCTTCAGGGCGCTCGCCGTGGCCGTGGGCGAACAGGGGTTGCGGTCGGTCACGTTCGCCGACATCGCCGCGACGGCGGGCGTCCCGCCGCGCGTGCTGCGCGACCAGTTCGCGACCGTCGAGGACGGCTTCCTCGCGGCCTTCGAATGGGTTACGCGGCGCGCGGGCGCCGCCATGGCCGAGGCGTACGAAGAGGAGTCCCGGTGGATGGAGGGGGTCAGGGCCGCGCTCGCCACGATGCTCGAGTCGATCGAACAGGAGCCGGAGCTGGCGCGTTTATGGATCGTGTACTCCCTGGGCTCCGGCCCGAAGGTGCTGCGCCGCCGCGCGGCGGCGATCGCCACGCTGTGCGAGTACATCGACCGCGGCCGCCTGCAGGCGGCCGCGCGCGCCGAGCCGCCGTCGATCACGGCCGAGGGGGTGGTGGGCGCGGTGCTGGCCGTCCTGCAGGCACGCCTGCTCGCGCCCCGTCCGGTGCCGGTGAACGACCTGCTCGGGGAGCTGACGAGCATCGTGCTGCTCCCCTACCTCGGCAGCACCGCCGCCAAGCGGGAGCTCGCGCGGCCCGCGCCGCCGTGGCCTCCGCGGCCGCGGCATCCCGGCAACACCCCGGTCGAGGGGGTGGGGATGAGACTCACCTACCGCACGGCGCGCGTGCTGACGGCGATCGCCGAAAGACCCGGCTCGAACAACCGCGAGGTGGGCGAACGCGCGGAAGTGATCGACCAGGGTCAGATCTCCAAGCTGCTCAGCCGGCTGGAGGCACAGGGCATGATCGTCAACTCCGCTCCGGGTGGCCGCAACGGCGCGCCCAACGCATGGCTGCTGACTCCGCGCGGCGAACAGGTCGAGCACGTCATCAGCTACCACGCCGAGGAGCCCGGAGGGCTCATGTCCGAGCACGCCCCGCGTCTGCGGTGAGGTGCCGGCCTACCGCGCCCGCGTACACGAGTGGGCCCCGGCGCCGTGTGTGCGGTGCGCACTGGGCCGTGTACACGAGTGAGGCCTGGCGCCGTGTGTGCGGTGCGCACTGGGCCGTGTACACGAGTGAGGCCTGGCGCCGTGTTTGCGGTGCGCACTGCGCCGCGTGCACGAGTGAGAGCCCGGCGCGGAGGGCCCCGCGTGCCCGGTGAGGCCGCCGCCGGGGCCGCTCGTGCCCAGGCCCAACGGGGCGCCGCTGGCCCCCGTCCCGGTGCCGGCGCCCGCGCTGCCCCCCGCGCCGATAACCCCCGCCGCTGCGGCGAGCGCCCGTTCCGCGGCCTGCCGTTCTTCTTCGGCCCGGCGCGCTTGGGCGTCACGCGCTTCCACTTCCTGCTGGTGCGTCGCTTCTTCGGCTGCGCGCCGTTCGGCGGCCTTCCGTTCAGCCGCTTCGAGGGTCTGCCGTTCGGCTGCTTCCCGTTCTTCGTTCGTCTGCTTTTCAGAGGCCGCTTCGGCTTCGACCTTCGCGGTGTGTTCGGCTTCGCTTTCGGGCTGGAACGCTTCGATCCCCTGCGGCGCGCCGACGCCGGTCGGCCCGTCGTAACCGGAGGCGGCGTTGCAGATCAGCGCCCCCGCGCCGCAGTCCAGCGGCGAGGCCAGCGAGCCGGAGCAGCCGCCGGCGGTGTAGTGGTCGTCGCACTTGCCGGTGCCCCCTTCGGTGACGTCGTACAGCGCCCGGGAGCCGCCGCGGCCGTGGCGGTAGTAGAGCGTCTGCGCGGGGTACGCGACCCCGTGCGCGCCGCCGGCGAGCGCGAACACGGAGGCGACGATCGGCGAGGCGACGGAGGTGCCGCCGATCACGAGCAGGCCTTCCCGGGAGGCGTGGGAGTCGTACACCAGCACCCCGCTGTAGGGGTCGGCGTCCGCGGCGACGTCGGCGACCGCGCGGGTGGCGGCGGCACCGGTCCCACAGCCGACCGACGCCCAGTCGATCATTTCGAGCTGCCACGGCGGGGCGGCGAACTGCGCGCTGCAGCCGCTGCCGCCCGCGCCCTCGTTGCCGCCCGTGGGGTCGGGGTCCTCGTTCCACACCGTCTCGCTGCGCCGCGCGCCGCTTTCGGTCAGGGTCAGCTCGGTGCCGCCGACGGCGACCACGTGCGGCGAGGAGGCGGGGTAGCCGGCCCCGGCGAAGTACCCCGGTTCGCCGGCGAGGGTCCAGTTGAGGTAGCCGTCGTCCCCGGCGGCCGCGGTGAGCACGATGCCGGGGTGGTTGAAGGCCAAGCTGTCGGCTTCGGCTTCGGTCGTCGCTTCGGGCTCGGAGCCGCCCCACGAGTTGGAGATCTCGGTGGCGCCGAGCGCGGCCGCCGTGTCCTCGGCGGCTTCGAGGTCCGCGTAGGAGGAGGAGTCGGCCTCGACGAGCAGGATGTGGCAGCTCTGACAGAGGGAGTGGGCGACGTCGAGGTCGGTGGAGATCTCGACGCCCCAGCCGTCGGCTTCTTCCACTTCGGCGCACGCGGTCTGCTGTTTGGCCTTGCACTGCGCTTCCCGTTCTTCCAGTTCGTGGGCGCTCTTCGGGAAGGGCGTCCCGCTCGCTCCTTCGGTGGCGGGCGTGCCGCTCTGGTTGACCTTCGCGAAGCACCCGTCGGCGGCGGTGCAGGCGGCGAGGTGCCAGTACGCGTCGTACGCGCCGAGGTCGGCTTCGGCGGCGAGGTCGTTGTGGGCGTCGACGAGCGCGATCGTCTGCTGCGTGGAGCCCAGCACGGGTTCCACGGGCAGGCCGTAGGCGGCGCGCAGCCGCGAGGGTTCCAGCGGTTCGGGCGTCTGCCCTTCGGCGTAGGACGTGCCGCCCTGCCCCGGGCCGGCCTGCGCGCTCGGCGCCGGGCCGGGCCGCGCGTGCAGCGGTCGCGTCAGCGGCGAGCGTGCCCGCAGCGGCGCGGCGCTCCCCGCGGGCACCAGCTCCACTGTCAGGCAGCCGGCGTGGCCGGGGGCGGGAGCGGAGCAGACAGGGCGGACCTGGTAGCCGGTGGCCCCCCACGCGGCGGCGGGCGCGCACAGCACTGCGGCACACGCTGTCGGGAGCGCGCGCTGCGCCGTGCGAAGCCATCCACGGAGTGAGCTCACCGCGTCAGAATCGACGGTAGCGGACGCGGGCATGAGGGTGGACGGATGGTACGGACCGATGCACGGCCCGGCGAGGGGGCCGCCCCTCCGGCGCTGGACCGCTGCTCGTCGCCGCCCCAGCCGTGGTGTGGTGGGCCCGCCGCGCCACGACCCGCCGCTTCATCTACGCTGAGAGCATGGCCCGCCTGTGGGGCATCGTGCCGACCCCGACCTCGCGCTCGCGCGGCGAGGCGCTGGAGCGCCGCCGGGAGGCGGGCCTCGTGACGGAGATGGCGCGCCTGCTGCTGCGCGGCGGCAGCCTCGCCGAGGTGCTGCCGACGGCCGCCGCGCGGATCGCGCAGGCGCTTGAGCTGCAGTCCGCGGCGATCGTGATGGAGGCGGTGGAGCCGGACGCGCGCTCCGTGGCCTTCCCGCTGCGCGACGGCGACCGGCGGCTGGGGACCGTGGTCGTCGGCGCGGACTCCTCCGAGCGCAGCCTGTACCGCCTGCAGGAGCGGGTGGTGCCGGCGCTGGAGGCGCTGCTGAGCGCCGCCCTGGAGCGCGAGACGCTGCAGGGCGGGGTGGTCGAGACGGCGGCGCTGCGCCAGGCGGACGTCGTCAAGACGGCGCTGCTGCGGGCGGTCTCGCACGACCTGCGCAGCCCGCTCACGGCGATCTCCACGGCGGCCGAGGCGATCGCCCTGCCGGGGGTCTCCGCCGCCGAGCGGGAGGAGCTTGCGGGCGCGATCCTCGCCGAGACGCGGCGCCTCTCGCGCCTCGTGGACAACCTGCTGGACCTCTCCAAGCTGGAGGCCGGCGCGGCGGAGCCGCGCCGGGAGTGGCTGTCGGTCGAGGAGGTGCTGGACGCGGCGCTCGAAGACCTCGCGGCCCAGCCGGAGGAGTTCCACCTCTCCGTGGACCGCGACCTGCCGCTCGTGCGGGCCGACTCGACGCAGCTGGAGCGGGCGTTCGTGAACGTGATGGAGAACGCGCGCCGGCACTCGGGCGGGCACCCGGTGTCGGTCAGGGCGCGGGCGGTGCGCACGCTGACCGGGGAGGGCGACCGCCTGATCGTGCGCGTGGTCGACCGCGGCCCCGGCATCCCGCCGGCACAGCTGGAGCGCGTGTTCGAGCCCTTCTACTCCGCCGGCACCGCGCGCGGGGGGCGCCGCGGCTCGGGCCTCGGCCTGGCGATCGCGCGCGGCTTCATCGCAGCGAACGGCGGCTCGCTGCACGTGGAGTCGCTGCCGGGGCAGGGCGCGACGTTCGTGTTCGAGTTGGCGCTGGAGCGCAGCGCGCCGACGCCGGGGACGCCGGTGCCGGCGGCGCGGGGCGCGTGAGCGCCGAGCGCCCCCGCGTGCTCGTGGTCGACGACGAGCCGCAGATCCTGCGCGCGCTGCGCGTGGTGCTGCGCGAAGCGGGCTTCGAGGTCGAGAGCGCGAGCAGCGCCCCGGAGGCGCTCGACCTCGCCGCGGTGCGCGCCCCGCGGGCGGCGATCGTCGACCTCGTGCTGCCGGGCGGCGACGGCGTGGAGGTGACGCGCAGCCTGCGCGAGTGGAGCGAGATGCCGATCCTCGTGCTCTCCGCCGTCGGCGACGAGGACCAGAAGGTCAGAGCGCTGGAGGCGGGCGCGGACGACTACGTGACCAAGCCCTTCGGCGCGCGCGAGCTCATCGCGCGGCTGCGGGCGGCGCTGCGCCGCAGCGAGAGCGCCGGCTCGGAGCCGACGATCGTGGCCGGTGAGCTGGAGGTGGACCTGGCCGCGCACGCGGTCCGCCGCGCGGGCGAGCCGGTGCACCTCACCCCGATCGAGTTCGAGCTGCTGCGGGCGCTCGCGCGCAACCGCGGGCGGCTGATGACCCACCGGGCGCTGCTCACGGACGTGTGGGGCCCGGGGTATCTCGACGACGTGCAGGCGCTGCGCACGCACATCGCGCGTCTGCGCGCCAAGATCGAGCCGCCGGGGGAGCGTCCCCGCTACATCCTCACCGACCCGGGCGTGGGGTACCGCTTCGCGGGGTGAGGGGTTGGGAGGGGCGGCCCTCCGGGCTGCGGGTGGCGTTCTTAGCGCGGCGCGGGGGGCTGGTGCAGGTGCTCGGGCAGAGGGGTGGCGCCTGACAAGTCGTCATGATGGGCTGCCATGTCGCCACTCACAGACGAGCAGTTGGAGCAGCTTGCCCGTGACCTGGAGTCCGATCGTGTGGAGCGCAAGGAGGCGGTCACCGACCGAGACAAGCTGGCACAGGCAGTCTGCGCGTTCGCCAACGATCTACCCGGGCACGGGCTGCCCGGGTACCTGCTCATCGGCGTGACGGACAAGGGTCGGCCGAGTGGCTTGAGGATCACAGACGAGCTGTTGCGAGATCTCGGCGGCCTGCGAGAGGACGGGAACGTCTTGCCGCTGCCTTCCATCACGGTGGGTAAGCGGCTCCTCGATGGCGCGGAGATCGCTGTTGTCGAGGTCATGCCGTCGCAGGCGCCACCAGTTCGCTACAAGGGAACTCCGTGGATCCGTGTCGGCCCCAGGCGCGCTCTCGCCACTCCCGAGGAGGAGGCTCGCCTGGCTGAGCGGCGGCGTGCGGCGGATCTTCCGTTCGACTCACGCCCCCTGCCCTCCGCGGGCATCGACGACCTCGATCTTGCGCTCTTCGGAACGCACCTACCTCACAGCTGCGCTCGCTCCCGAGGTGCTGGCGGCCAACGACCGCTCAGTTCAGCATCAGCTCGCCGCACTGCGCTTTGCGAGCCCCGATGGTGTGCCGACGGTGGCCGGCATGGTCGTCGTGGGACGTGATCCCACCCCATTCGTTCCCGGCGCATATGTCCAGTTTCTTCGTTTCGACGGGACGACGATCGCCGACGACGTAGTCGACGCGCATCGGATCGCTCGCCCGCTGCCCGATCTGCTGCAGGAGTTGGATGCGCTTCTGCGCGTCAATGTGCGCACGTCGGTCGATCTGACCTCGGGCCCGGTGGAGCGGCGTCACTCCGACTATCCGCTTGTCGCTCTACGGCAGCTGACGCGCAATGCGCTCATGCATCGAAACTACGAGACCTCGATGGCGCCTGTGCGTATAGCCTGGCTATCCGATCGCATCGAGATCATGAGCCCCGGCGGTCCCTTTGGCGTGGTCACGCGCGAGAACTTCGGGCAGCCGGGCATCGCCGACTATCGCAACCCGACGATCGCGGAGGCGATGCGTCAGCTGGGCTATGTGCAGCGCTTCGGGGTTGGGATCGCCACGGCGTACAAGTCCCTTGCCGAGAACGGCAACCCGATACCTGTCTTCCAGGTCGAGCCGACCTACGTGGCCGTCACGATACGTCCAGCGTGAGGGTCAGCGTGTGGCAGCCCAGCGCATTGAGCAGGCGCTCGTGGTGCGGCCACCAGCCTGAGCGCCGTAACGAAATCGTTATACACACTCCGCAGATCGTTATACCGCTGTGATGCCGCACCGGGAATAGTGTGCGCATGGACGTTGTGGCGGTATTGCTCGGGGTCGCGATGTTCGCGATCCTGCTGGCGATCATCGAGGGCATCGAGCGAATATGAGCACGCCTCCGATGGGCGCGTTCATCGCGCACATGAGCGGCGCCGACTTCTTTGGCCTGGTCGTGTCGGTGCTGATCATCGGTTACCTCTTTTACGCTCTCATCCGCGGAGAGAACCTCTAGGCGATGACCTTCACCGGCTGGCTGACGATCGCGCTGTTCGCGATCATCCTCACGGCGCTCGCGCTGCCACTGGGCCGCTACATGGCGGGCGTGTTCACGGGAGAGCGGGTGTTCCTCACGCCGCTGCTGGGAGGCCCGGAGCGGCTGCTCTACCGCGTCATGCGGGTGAATCCCAACCGCGAGCAGGATTGGAAGGCATACGCGAAAAGCCTGATCGTCTTCTCGCTCGCCGGTTGGCTGCTGCTGTACCTGATCCTGCGCACGCAGAACGCCTTCTTCGTGCCGCACGCACTCAACCCGCTGGGTTTCAAATCGGCGCCGTGGAACGTGACGTTCAACACCACCTCGTCGTTCCTCACCAACACCAACTGGCAGTACTACGGCGGCGAGACGACGATGACCTATCTCAGCCAGATGGTGGGTCTGACGGTACAGAACTTCCTCTCCGCCGGCGTGGGGATCGTCGTCGCCGCCGCGCTGATCCGTGGGATCGTCGGGCGCGCCGGCAAGGGGATCGGCAACTTCTGGCAGGACATCGTGCGCACGGTGCTGTACATCCTGCTGCCGATCTCGGTGATCGCCGCGCTGATCTTGGCATCGCAGGGCGTGATCGCCAACCTCGCCAACTACCTGACGGTGCACACGATCACCGGCCTGCAGCAGACGATCGCGATGGGGCCGGTAGCGTCGCAGGAGGCGATCAAGGAGCTCGGCACCAACGGCGGCGGCTTCTTCAACGTCAACTCGGCGCACCCCTTCGAGAACCCCACCGGATTCACCAACTTCTTCGAGATGCTGCTCGTGCTGGTCATCCCTGCGGCGCTGATCTTCACCTACGGGCGGATGGCCGGCAACCGCCGCCAGGGGTATGCGATCTACGGCGTGGTGATCTTCATGTTCCTCGGCGCCGTGTGCGTCGCCTACATCGCCGAGGCGCACGGCTCGCCCGCGCAGCACGCCGCCGGCCTGCACACCGGTGTGATCCACGGCTCCGGCGGCGGCAACATGGAAGGCAAGGAGCAGCGCTTCGGGATAGCAGGATCGGCGCTGTTCGACGTCGTCACGACCGTCACCTCGTGCGGTGCCGTCAACAGTGCGATCGAGTCCTACACCGGCATCGGCGGCGCCGTGCCGTTCGCCAACCTCTCGGCCAGCGAGGTGATCTTCGGCGGCGTCGGCACGGGGCTGTACTCGATCCTGCTGTACGTGCTGCTGGCGGTGTTCATCGGCGGCCTGATGGTGGGGCGCACGCCGGAGTGGCTGGGCAAGAAGCTCGAGGCGCGCGAAATCAAGCTCGCCGGCCTCGCCATCCTGATCACGCCGCTGGCGGCGCTGTTCTGCACAGCGATGGCGACCGCCACGCAGTCAGGGCGCAAGTCGATCGCCGAAGTGGCGCTCTCCAAGGCGGGCGGCAACACGCCGCAGGGCTTCTCCGAGACCTTTTACGCCTACCTCTCCCAGGCCAACAACAACGGCTCGGCGTTCGCCGGCTACACCGGCTTCATCCAGCCAGCCGCCGGCAACGCGGGCGCCCACGGCATCACCTTCGCCAACCTGCTCGGCGGCTTCGACATGCTGTTTGCGCGCTACGCGCCGATCCTGTTCGCGCTCGCCGTCGCCGGCGCGCTCGCGGGCAAGCGCGTCACCCCCGCGGGCCTCGGCACGATGCGCACCGACAACGGCACGTTCGCGGTGCTGCTGATCGGTGTGATCGTGCTGGTCGGCGCGCTCACCTTCTTCCCCGCCCTGCTGCTCGGGCCGATCGTGCAGGGTCTTACCGGACATTTGTATTGAAATGAAACGCGACATTGTCACCTCCATCATCGGGATCATCGTCTTTACGATCCTGCTCGGGCTCGCCTACCCGCTGGCGATCACCGGCATCAGCCAGGTCGCCTTCCCGGGCGACGCCAACGGGCAGCAGATCAAGGTCGCGGGCAAGGTCGTCGGCTCGAAGATCATCGGCCAGAGCTTTGCCTCCCCGGTGATCGGCAAGAACGGCAAGCCGGAGGAAAAGGAAGAAGAACTCGTCACCGAACCCGACCCGCGCTACTTCCAGTCGCGCCCCTCCGCCACCGAAGGCGGCGCCTACAACGCGGCTGCCTCCACCTTCTCCAACCGCGGCCCCAACAGCGTCAAGACCAAGGAAGCCGACGAAGAAAACATCAAGGCGTACCTCGAACTGAACAAGCCCTACGACCCAGGTCTCACCGTGGCGCAGATCCCGGTCGACGCCGTCAACACCTCGGGCTCGAACCTCGACCCTGAAATCTCGCAGGCCAACGCCTGGATCCAGGCGCACCGGATCGCGGCTCTGCGTCGCCTGCCGATTGCCACCGTGAACGGCCTGATCTCCAACTACACCTCCGGCCGCGGCCTCGGCTTCTCCGGCGAACCGGGAGTGAACGTGCTGGAGCTCAACCTCGCCCTCGACCGACTGACGGGAGCGGCGGGCTGATGTCCACCATGCCCGCCACCCACGAGCGCCAGGCGATCTCGCTCTTCCAGCGCGACATCCTCACACGCGCGCTGATCGACAGCCTCAAGAAGCTCGACCCGCGCGTGCAGGTCCGCAACCCCGTGATGTTCGTCGTCGAGATCGGCGCGGTGATCACGGCGGGGACGTGGCTGATCCAGGCGTCCGGCGGCAAGCCGCTCGGCGGCGGCCACGAGCCGGCGTGGTACACGTTCACGATCGCCGTCTGGCTGTGGCTGACGGTGATCTTCGCCAACATGGCGGAGGCGTTCGCCGAGGGCCGGGGCCGGGCGCAGGCCGACACGCTGCGCTCGATGCGCAAGGAGACGGTGGCGACGATGCGCGACGGCTCCACCAAGGCCGCCTCGGAGCTGACGCGCGGCGACGTCGTGGTGGTGGAGGCGGGAGAGTTGGTTCCCGGCGACGGCACCGTGATCGAGGGGATCGCCACGGTCGACGAGTCGGCCATCACAGGCGAGTCGGCGCCGGTGATTCGCGAGTCCGGCGGCGACCGCAGCGCGGTTACCGGCGGCACGCGCGTCACCTCCGATCGGATCGTGGTGGAAATCACCCAGGAGCCCGGCCACTCCTTCCTCGATCGCATGATCGCGCTGGTGGAGGGCGCGGAGCGGCGCAAGACGCCGAACGAGATCGCGCTCAACATCCTGCTCGCGGCGCTGACGCTGATCTTCATGATTGTCGTCGCCACGCTCCGCCCCTTCGGCCTGTTCGCCGGCACGGCGATCTCCGAGACCACGCTGATCGCGCTGCTGGTCGCGCTGATCCCCACCACGATCGGCGCACTGCTCTCGGCGATCGGGATCGCCGGCATGGACCGCCTCGTGCGCCGCAACGTGCTCGCCCTCTCCGGCCGCGCCGTGGAGGCGTCGGGTGACGTGGACGTGCTGCTGCTCGACAAGACCGGCACGATCACGATCGGCAACCGCCTCGCCTCGGAGTTCATCCCGATGCCGGGCGTCCCCGAGTCGGAGCTGGCCGAGGCGGCGCAGCTCTCCTCGCTCGCCGACGAGACGCCCGAGGGCCGCTCGATCGTGGTGCTCGCCAAGCAGTACGGCATCCGCGAGCACGACATGGCCACGCTGAACGCCAACTTCGTGCCCTTCACCGCGCAGACACGCATGAGCGGCATCGACTTCGACGGCCAGCAGCTGCGCAAGGGCGCAGGCGACGCGATCATCGAGTTCGTCACGAAGGAGGGCGGCTCTCCCCCGCCTGAGCTGCAGGCGCAGCTCGACCGCATCGGCCGCGAAGGCGGCACCCCGCTGGCGGTCGCGCGCGACAGCCAGGTGCTCGGCGTGATCTACCTGAAGGACACGATCAAGGAGGGGATGAAGGTCCGCTTCGACCACCTCCGCGCGATGGGCATCAAGACCGTGATGGTGACCGGCGACAACCGCCTGACGGCGGCCAAGATCGCCGAGGAGTCGGGCGTCGACGACTTCCTCGCCGAAGCGACGCCCGAGGCGAAGCTCGCGCTGATCCGCGAGCAGCAGGCCGACGGGCGCCTGGTGGCGATGACGGGCGACGGCACCAACGACGCGCCGGCGCTCGCGCAGGCCGACGTGGGCGTGGCGATGAACACCGGCACGCAGGCGGCGCGCGAGGCGGGCAACATGGTCGACCTCGACTCCAACCCGACGAAGCTGATCGAGATCGTCGAGGTCGGCAAGCAACTGCTGATCACGCGCGGCGCGCTCACCACCTTCTCGATCGCCAACGACGTCGCCAAGTACTTCGCGATCCTGCCGGCGATCTTCGTCACCACCTACGCCACGGGAATAGGATCCCACCCACCCAAGGGCCCGCTGCACGTGCTCAACATCATGAACCTGGGCACGCCGGAATCGGCGATCGTCTCCGCGATCATCTTCAACGCGATCGTGATCCCTCTGCTGATCCCGCTCTCGTTGCGGGGCGTGCGCTACCGCCCGATCGGCGCGAGCGCGCTGCTGCGGCGCAACCTCTGGATCTACGGCCTCGGCGGCATCATCGCGCCATTCATCGGCATCAAGCTGATCGACCTGGTCGTGCACAACCTCCTCGGGGCCTGACCCTCTGGGTAAGCCCGCCAAGGCCGGGCGGAGGGGGTCCCTTCGACCCCGGCGGGGCGCCGGAGCACGAGATACTCACACGTCAACCAGCGGCTAGCAAGACCGCTGCGGTGTCCGTCTCGTAGGATGCGATGGCGTTCCCTCGTTGGGCGCGTCCGCTGAGGAGCTTGGGCGCACGCTGAAGCGGATGAATGTCGATGGCGAACTCGACATCCAGCGCCTGAGCCAGGCGCGCGAGCGTATCGATGGTGGGGTTGTGCTCGCCGACCTCCAAGCGCGCGAGTTGCGGCTGGGTCATGCCGAGCTTCTGCGCCAGGGCTCGCTGGGAGAGGCCGTGCTCGGTGCGGTAGGCCAGCACCTTCAGCGCAACAGCCCGCGCGACCGCGGTTCGCTCCCACTCGCGCCGGAAGGCCGGGTCGCGCAGATCCTCGGCCAGTACCTGCTCGCTCGTCTTTAGATCGGTCAGCTTCACGTCATTCCTTTGGTCCGTCGGGAGGATAGCAAGGTTGTTATCACCCGCATGACCAGGTCATCGCTCCAGCTCCTGCAAGCGTCGCTGAGCGTTGCGGACCATCTCATCGAAGCTGCGCCTGTCGATCTGCGCCTCGGGCGCCACGGCCAGGATCACGAAGGTCTCGGGGCTTACTCGCCGGTAGATCGGCCGCCAGCGACTACGTCCCGCGCGGGGGCGCAGCTCGCGCAGTCCCGACCCAGCCTCGCCCTTGATCGCACTGCTGTGCGGGGCGCCGAGCCGTGGGCCGACCGCTTCGAGCTTCTCCTGCGCGTGCTGAATAGCTGCACGCTCCGCGACATCCGAGATCGTCAAACGCTCAGCGCCGGCCGCTGGATGCCACAGCACTTCGTATGGTGGCCCAGGGTCGGAGGTCAGCTCCGGCGTACGAGGCTGCTCGGTCCGCCGAAGAGGATCGCGCCGCTACCGCTTACCGGGGCTCATCGAGTAGGCATACCATTCGCCTGGGACGTATTCCGCAATTTGAGGCGGTTTTTCTCCGTAATCCGAGGCCCTTTTGCGCCGCGATCCGAGCGGGAGCGAGATCGATATCGTGTGCGGCGGTGAGCTGGGAAGCCTGGTCGGCATCGTGCCGAGCTGCCCGAATCGCCATGCGTCGCTGCCATATCTGCTCTCCGATCCGCCTCAACGGCAACCCGTGTCGTCACTGCGCGCGCCGCGCTCGCGGATAGCCTCTGCCAGATGAAGGGGCACCATCCTCCTCGATGAAGGGCTGGATCCCACTCCCCTCCGCGTGGCGCCGGGAGGCGCTGCGCACCAACCTGTGGCTGCTGCCCACGGTCGAGATCGCGCTGGCGATTGCGCTGTTCGCCGGCACCCACGCACTCGATCGGTCCGCTTACGACGGGACGATCCACTTCCCCTCGTGGGTGATCAGCGGCAGCGCCGACGCCGCCCGGCAGATCCTGACCGCGATCGCGGCGGCGGTGATCACCGTCGTGACGCTGGTGTTCTCGATCACGATCGTCACGTTGACGCTCGCCTCGACGCAGTTCGGGCCGCGGATGCTGCGCAACTTCATCCGCGACCGGATCACGCAGATCACGCTCGGGACGTACGTGGCGACCTTCGTCTACGCGATCCTGGCGCTCGTCTCGATCGGCCCGGGCGCGCACGGGGAATTCGTCCCGCACCTGTCGATCACGGTGACGATGGCGCTCGTCCTCGTGGACGTCGCCGTGCTGGTGCTGTTCATCGACCACATCGCCAAGTTGATCCAGCTGCCGCAGGTGATCGCAAGCATCGCCGGCGACCTTGCGCAGGCGCTCGACGCGGAAGCCGGAATGCCCGCCCCCGGTGCGCTCAAGACCGGCCCCTCGCTGTCGGAGATGACGGTGCGGCTGGAGGAGGAGAGCGGCACTGTGCGTGCGCCGAGCAGCGGCTACCTGCAGTTCGTGCGCATGGAGCGCCTGATCGAGATCGCCGCCAGCGGCCACGCGGTGATCCGGCTGCTGCACCGGCCCGGCCACTTCGTGACCGAGGGCGAGCCGCTCGCGAACGTGTGGCCGGCCGACGCCGCGGGCGGCGTGGCGCGGGCGCTGGGCGGGGCGCACGCGACCGGCCCCCACCGCACGCTCACGCAGGACCTCTCCTTCGCGGTCGACCAGCTCGTGGAGATCGCGATCCGCGCGCTCTCGCCGGCGGTCAACGACACGTTCACGGCGCTGGCGTGCATCGACTGGCTGGGCGACGGGCTCGGCAAGATCGCAGAGCGGTGGCAGCCGGCGACCATCTACCGCGACCGCGCCGGGCGTGTGCGCGTGATCGCCGTCAACATCAGCTTCCGCCGCCTCGTGGAGCGCGCGCACGAGAAGATCCGCCAGGCCAGCGGCGGGATGCCCGCGGTGATGATCCGCCAGCTCGACGTGCTCGCGCGGGTGATGCCGCACACGGTCTCCGCCGAGCAGCGCGAGGTGCTGCTGGAGCAGGCGGCGATGATCATGCGCGTGTGCGAGCAGACCGTGCCGGAGGAGAAAGACCGCGTGGACGTGGAGCGCCGCCACGAGCGGGTGCTGGCGGCGGCCACGCTGGCGGCCGCCGAGGCCGCCGCGCGTGCAGGACAATGAGCGGATGCCGGCAGAGCGTGGACACCTGAAGGTCTTCATCGGGATGGCCGCCGGAGTCGGCAAGACCTACAGGATGTTGCAGGAGGGCCAGGCGGAGGCCGAGGCGGGCCGCGACGTGGTCGTCGGCTACCTGGAGCCGCACGGGCGCTTGGAGACCGTCGCGCAGGCGGAGGGCCTGGAGCCCGTGCCTCGCCGCCGGGTGCGCTACCGCGACACGGAGCTGGAGGAGATGGACCTCTCCGCGATCCTGACGCGCGCGCCGGAGCTGTGCCTGATCGACGAGCTCGCGCACACCAACGCGCCCGGGGTCGAGCACGAGAAGCGCTACGAAGACGTGCGCGACGTGCTCGCGGCGGGCATCGACGTGTTCTCCACGGTCAACGTCCAGCACCTGGAGAGCCTCAACGACCAGGTGACGCAGCTGACGGGCGTGCGCGTGCGCGAGACGATCCCCGACGCGGTGCTCTCCGCCGCGGATGAGACGGTGCTGGTGGACGTCACGCCCGAGGCGTTGATCGGTCGGCTGCGCGCCGGCAAGGTGTACCCGCCCGAGCGCGTGCAGGCGGCGCTCGGCAACTTCTTCAAGATCGAGAACCTCGCGGCGCTGCGCGAGACGGCGCTGCGCCAGGTCGCCGAGGGCGTGGAGCTCGAGCGCCTGGAGCGCGAGGTTCCGGCGGGGCGCCCCGGCGAGGACCGGCTGATCACGAGCATGGCCCCGCAGGTGATCTCCGAGCGGCTGCTGGCGCTCGTCACCCCGACCCCGCGCTCGCAGCGGGTGGTGCGCCGCGCGTGGCGCTCGGCGCAGCGTCTCGGGGCGGAGCTCGACCTGCTCGTGGTGCGTCCCCCGGGGGCGACGCCGAGCCGGGAGGAGCGCGAGCAGCTGGAGGCGTTGCGGCGCCTGGCCTCGGTGTTGGGCGCCCACCTGCTGATCGAGGAGGCCGACCAGATCGCCGAGGCGGCGATCCGGGTGGCGCGGGGGCGCGGCACCACGTACATGTTGATGGGCCGCCCCAAGCCGCGCAACGCCTGGCGGCGGCTGACGCAGCCGGCGCTGCCCTTCCAGCTGCTCAAAGGCCTGCCGGGCGTGGATCTGCGCATCGTCGCCGACCGCACGCAGCTGCCGAGCGCCGGGGAGGCGCACGAGGAACCCGAGGAGGAGGGGACGGCGTTGTGATCGCGCTCACGGCACTCGCGGTCGTGGTCGCGCTGGCGGTCGGCTTCGCCGCCGCCGTGGCGCTCGAGCGCCGGCGGCGCAGCCGCGCGCTGGGCGGCCGCGCGCGGGTGCGGCGGATCGCGTTCCCGTTCACCGGCGAGGGGCTCTCCGAGCCCGCGCTGGCGGCCGCGCTGCGGCTCGCGCACGCGGAGGGGGCGACGCTGATGCCGGTGTACCTGGCGCTCGTGCCGATGCGCCTCGCGGTGGACGTGCCGCTGCGCAGCGAGTGCGACGTGGCGCTGCCGATGCTGGAGGCGATCGAGCAGCGCGCCGCCCGCGCGGAAGTGCCGGTCGACTCGCGCATCGAGCGGGGGCGTACGGTCCGCCACGCGCTGCGCGAGCTGATCGCGCACGAGCGCTTCGATCGGATGGTGGTCGCTGCGGGCGCCGACAGCTCAGGCGAAGGCTTCACCCCGGAGGCGGTGGCGTGGCTGCTCAGCAACGTCCCGGGCGAGGTGATCGTGCTGCGCCCCGCGGACGCCGCCGCCGACGCCGCCGCGGCGGCTGCGCACGCGCCGTTGCAGCCCGCGGAGCCGGCGCCGGCGCAACCTCCGGGTGCGTAGGCTGTTGCGATGCACGTGACCGATCGCTTCTCCGCTCCCCTGCACCCTCGCTTCGCGCTGCTCGCGCCGCTGCTCGGCGCCCTCGCGCTGGCGGGGACGCTGGTCCTCGCCGCGCCCGCGGGCAGCGCGCTCCCGTCCGAGGTGGCGCGGAGCGCCGCGCGTCCGCCGGCGTCCGTGTCCGTGACCGCCGCGCGCTCCCATGGCGCGTCGTACATGACCGGCGTCAGCGACTCGCGCAACGAGATGTTCGGCAACCAGCTGTGGCAGCAGCTGCACACGCGGATCTCGCGGCTGGTGATCCCCTACGACGTGGCGGTGCGGTCGTTCGACCTGCAGCAGGCGACCGTCTGGATTCGCGACGCCGAAGCCCGCCACCAGAAAATCCTCGTCGCGTTCTACCACTCCGAGTACACCAAAATGCACCTGCCGAGCGTCGCCGTGTACAAGCGCGACGTGGGGAAGTTCGTCAAGCTCTTTCCCCACATACGGGAATACCAGGCGTGGGACGAGGCCAACCGCGGGTACGTGCGCGACGGTAGCGCCTCGTTCGTCAGCCCCTCGGCAACGCTCGACGCGCAGTACTACCAGGCGCTCAAGCGCGACTGCATCCCCTGCACGGTGGTCGGCCTCGACGTGCTCGACAACATCGACATCTACCCGACGATCGCCTACATCGAGGAATTCAAGCGCGAGATCGGGCGACTGCGCACGGTGATGCCGTACGTGTGGGGCCTGCACGACTACTCCGACCTCAACCACTTCGAAAGCTGGCGTACGCGCGACCTCGCGGTCGACCTCGGCGGCGAAGTGTGGCTGACCGAGACCGGCGGCGTCGTCCAATTCGCCGGCGACCTCGGCCTCCGCAACGTCCACGGCTCGGGACTGCGGCGCGCGGCACGGGTCCTGAGCTACATGTTCGGCGTGGCCGACTCCGAACCGCGGATCAGGCGCCTCTACATCTACAACTGGGTCGGCGGCACCCCCTCCACCCGCTTCGACGCGGGTCTGATGAACGCCCACTACAGGCCCCGCCAGGGCTACGTGGTGGTGTGCAAGCAGACTGCACGCCGCGCACTGCAACGTGCGGACTGTCGAGAACTGACGTTCTCTGCAGGGGGCCTTGTGCTCAGGCGGGCAGCGCGCGCGGCTGCGGGTGCACGATGCCGGCTGGCGGATCGTCGGGCTCGACACGAGCGTTGCGCCACAGGCGCGCCCCGAGCAGCGCCGCCAGCCCGACCCCGCACGCCAGCGGCACCAGCGCGCGCAGCGGGTAGGGGCCGAAGTAGGCGCCCTTGGTGAGCGCGTGGCGGTCGCCGGAGTGCAGGATGTCGAGCAGCGCCGAGTGGTCGAGGCCGAGCACCGTGGGTGCCAGCGCCGCGTACACCGCCCACGCGGCCAGCGCGAGCGCCCCGGTACGCAGCGCGCCGCCGTCCAGACGCACGCGGGGCGTCGCCGCCGCGGCGAGCGCGAGCGCGAGTCCCGCCGGCGCCAGGAAGGCCCAGATCTCCCCCCAGCCGCGGCCGAGGCCGTACGCGGAGGCGATCGTCGGCTGGAAGTAGCCCTGCAGAAGGTGGCGTATCCAGGAGACGGTCTCGGTCTCGTAGCCGACCAACGGGTGGGTGGTCGCGGCCAGCGCCGAGCAGGTGACCGACGCCGCGGCGAGCGCGATCGTGGGGCCGGGCCAACGCTTGAAGGCGAGCGCCAACGGGAGCGCGAGGAAGGGCAGCGCCGTGCCGAGGAAGCGGGGGCCCGGCGAGCCGCCGCCGAAGGGGAGGTAGTAGCCGGAGTTGTAGGTGAGGTAGCACAGGCACACGCCGCCGATCACGAGCGCCTCCGCGCGTCGGCCGCGGCGGTACAGCGCGACCGTCCCGAGCGCGCCCATGACCAGCACCGGCGCGAGCGTCAGCAGGCCGCGGGAGTCGCCGAGCAGCGTCGCGGCGACGCGCAGCGAGGGGGCGGTGATGCCGAAGAAGCCCTGGTGCTGCCGGGGGACGTTGGCGTAGGCGACGTGCGTGAGCGAGTGGAAGGCGGCGAGGTTGTACAACGCGAGCGGCGCGAGGCCGACCAGCGCGCCGGCCGCGTACGCGCCGCTGCGGCGCAGCGCCTGAAGCGGCGTACGCGCGCGGGGGTGGGAGAGCAGGTACACCCCGAGCACGCCGCCGAGCAGCGCGAGCGGGTACTCGGAGGAGATTGCGTACCCGATCGCCAGGCCCGCGGCACCGCACAGCCAGGCGCGCGGCGGCCCGTCGCGCTCGCGCATCAGCACCGCGAACGCGGCGAAGCCGAGGAAGGCCGTGAAGATGTGCGAGAAGAGCAGCGTCGAGAGCGTCAGCGCCAGCGTGCCGAGGCCGAGCGTCACCGCGCTCGCCGCGCCGAAGCCCGGTTGCAGCCGTTCCGCTGTGTCCCACACGAGCACCAGCAGCAGCAGGCCGGGCAGCACGTTGCCCCACAGCCCCACCAGGTAGACCAGCTCGTCGGCGCGCGGCTGCGCGGGGGATTCGCGCGCCCACTGCCGCGCGCCGATCCCGTTCAGGACCGTGTACCACGGCAGCGTGAACAGCGCGAGGCCGGGCGCGCGCGCCGAGAACCAGTGGCCGTGGTAGCGGACCTTGTCGCCCGTGTCCCACGCGTACGGGTCGATGTTGGTCTGTTCGTGGTAGAGCGCCTGCAGCAGGTTGTAGTGCGAGGTCTGATTCCAGGAGTAGTCCTCGATCAGCGTCGCGTAGGAGAGGCCCACGAGCAGGACCGCGGCGAGCGCGAGGCGCCTCGCTTTGACAGTGCTGGTGCGCGTTGCTGCGATCGGTTGAGGATATAGCCGGCCCCGCGCGGGAGCGCCGGCCGCGTCACTCCTCGCCGAAGGTCGCGGCGAACAGCTCGCCCGTGGGAAGCCGCCCGAGATCAAGCGCCTGCGCGCTCAGGTCCTCCGGAGGGGCGACGGTCTCGACCTGTCGGTAGACGCCGTCCGCGCCGTCGCGGTGGACGACGACGTGGCGCGCTTGGAGATCGAGCACCCAGTACTCCTCGACCGCCCCTGCGTACAGGTCGGGCTTCAACTCCAGGTCGCGTTCCTTGGAGGAGAGCGCGACCTCGATCACGAGTCGCGCGCTCGACGGATGCTCGAACCGTGGTCCGGGGCGCTGGATGATCGCCAGGTCGGGCTCGGGCTCGGAGGTGCCGATCGTCAGCGCCCCGCAGACCATGAGCTGATGGCGCGCGCGGTCCAGGCGGTAGATGATCCAGTCGGTCAGCCACCGTATGGCTTTCTCGTGTTCGGGGCTCTTGGGGCTCATGTCGAGGAGCAAGCCGTCGATCAGCTCGAACCGTGCGCCTTCCTCCAGCCCGCCGCTCGCTATCAGTCGGTGATACTCCTCGATCGAGAGTCGGTGCAGCTCGGGAGGAGATGCAGCGAGTGTGGCCACAGCGCATAGTCTACAACGCGGCTTCGCCGAGACGTTACAGCGCGGCCGCGTCGGGACGGTTCGCGCTCGTGCGCTTCGCTACGATCGTCTGAGGATGCGAGTCCTCGTGGTCGGAGCCGGCGGCGTGGGTGCGGCCTTCGCGGCGATCGCGCAGCGCCGGCCGGCGTTCGAGCGGGTCGTCTTGGCCGACGTCTCGGCTGAGCGGGCGCAGGCGGTCGCCGCGCGGCTCGGCGAAGCCGACCGCTTCGCGGCCGAGCAGGTGGACGCCTCCAGCCGCGAGCAGGTCCTCGCGCTGATCGAGCGGTGCAAGCCCGACGCGGTGCTGAACGCGTGCGACCCGCGCTTCAACGAGCCGATCTTCGCCGCCTGCCACGACGCGCGCGTGACGTACCTCGACATGGCGATGACGCTCTCCAAGCCCCACGCGCAGCGCCCCCACGAGCTGCCGGGCGTGATGCTCGGCGAGCACCAGCTGGCGCAGCACGAGCGGTGGGAGCACGCCGGCCTGCTCGCGCTCGTGGGGATCGGGGTGGAGCCGGGGCTCTCCGACGTGTTCGCGCGCTACGCGGCCGATGAGCTGTTCGCGGAGATCGAGGAGGTGGGCGTGCGCGACGGCGCGGACCTCGTGGTGGAGGGGTACGACTTCGCGCCGACGTTCTCGATCTGGACGACGATCGAGGAGTGCCTGAACCCGCCCCTGATCTGGGAGCGCGAGCGCGGCTTCTACACCACCCCGCCCTTCTCCGAGCCGGAGGTCTTCGAGTTCCCCGAGGGCATCGGCCCGGTCGAGTGCGTCAACGTCGAGCACGAGGAGGTCGTGCTGATCCCGCGGTGGGTCTCCTGCGCGCGCGTGACCTTCAAGTACGGGCTGGGGGAGGAGTTCATCGGCGTGCTGCGCACGCTGCACAAGCTCGGCCTCGACTCGACCGAGCCGGTGACGGTGCGCGGCGCGCAGGTCGCCCCGCGCGACGTGGTCGCCGCCGCGCTGCCCGACCCGGCGACGCTGGGGGAGCGGATGACCGGTCGCACGTGCGCGGGCACGTGGGTGAAGGGCACCGGCCGCGACGGGGCGCGGCGCTCGACGTACCTCTACCACGTGGTGGACAACGAGCAGACGATGCGCGCATACGGCACCCAGGCGGTCGTGTGGCAGACCGCCGTCAACCCCGTGGTCGCGCTGGAGTTGCTGGACGAGGGCGCGTGGCGCGGCACGGGCGTGCTCGGCCCCGAGGCGTTTCCGCCGCAGCCGTTCTTGGAGCGGCTGGCGGCACTGGGTGCGCCGCACGGCCAGCGCGACGAAGCGTTGTAAAGAGCGGGGCGCGGCTTCCCTGCTGCGCGCCCCGCTCTTCTGCCCCCAAGGCAGCTTTTTGAAAAACCTCAGAACTCCACGCGCTCAGGCACGGGCCCGCTCGGCGGCGGCTGCCGGAGCAGCCCCGGCGGCGCGGTTTCGGTCTTGCGCGAGAAGAACTCTTTGAAGTAGGGGCGTGAGATGAGCATGACGATCGCGCCGAGGATCATGCCGCCGATGCCCATCCACAGGGGGAGCGTGATGCCGAGGATCGGCTTGGATTCCACGTTTTTCGTGTTCGCGTAGTAGAACGCCGCCTTGATGCCGATGCCGAACAGCATCAGGCCGCCCAGGAGCGGGCCGATGCCGAGCAGCAACAGGTTGCGCGTGCTTTCGCGCAGGTCGTGGCGGAAGTACCAGGCGCAGGCCACCCCGGTGAAGCCGTAGTAGAAGCAGATCGGGAAGCCGATCGCCGTGAGCGAGTCGGTGAGCACGCTTTCGGAGAGCAGCAGCAGCGCGATCGTGATCATGATCGACAGGGCGCCGAAGCCGAGCGTCGAGACGGTCGGCGTGAGGTAGCGCTTGTGGACGCGCGAGAGCAGGCTGGTCACGGCTTTCCAGTGCGCCATCGACAGCGTCGTGCGGGCGGTCGGCAGGATCGTCGTCTGCGTCGAGGCCGAGGCCGAGGTGAGCACCGCGACGATCAGCAGCTTGTTCAAGGGTTCGCCGAGCACACCTGCTCCGAGCGCCTTGAGGATGTCTTCCTGGTTGGCTTCGTTGGAGAGGAAGCCCACCCCGTGGAAGGACTGGGCGGCCGCCGAGACGACGACGTAGATCAGCACGAGCAGGATCGTGGACATCACTGCGGCCTTGCCCGGGCCCTCCGCGGGGTTCTCGGACTCCTCGTTGACCGCCACCCCGGAGTCCCAGCCCCAGTAGATGAAGACCGCGAGCAGCAGCGCGACGACGAGGTCGCCGAAGCTCATCGCGAAGGGGTTGATCCAGTCGAGCGAGGGCTTGATCGAGCCGGTCGGCGGATGGCTGCCGTACACCTTGACGAACGCGACCACCGCGAACAGGCCGAGGATGAGGATCTCGGCGCTCAGCAGGAACTGCTGGATGCGCGCCGAGAGCTCGATGCCGCGGTAGCAGATCCAGGTCATGATCGCGATCCACGCGACCGCGGCGATGATGATCGCCGCTTTGGATTCGCCGAGTTCGGTGAAACCGAAGAGCTGGAAGGTGTAGATCGCCGCGATGTCCGCCAGCGAGGCCATCACGATCACGTCGGAGAGGAAGATCGCCCAGCCGTTCAGCCAGCCCGTGGAGGGCCCGAACGTGCGCGTGGTCCACGCGAACGTCGTGCCTGCGTCGGGGTCGGCGCGGTTGAAGTATTTGTAGGCCGAGGCGACCAGCAGCATCGGCAGGAACGCGACGAGCATCACCGCCGGCGCGTGTACGCCGACGCCTTTGACCACGACGATGGCCCCCAGCGTGGCGGCCAGAGAGTAGGCCGGCGCCGTCGAGGCGACGCCGATCACGATGTTCGAGACATACCCGATCGCGTTCTTCTTGAGCCCCTTGTCCATCACCCCCGAGGCTGCGGCTGGGCCCCCTGCTGCGGATGCGTCGATCGTGGCCATGCTCGTCCTCCCTGCCCGCTCCGAACACTCGGGTCGTAACAGATGCTACGACCGTAAGCAGACGCTACGACCGCCGGGACCACGCCTCAAGGTGCGCGATCCCCAAACTTCGCCGCGGCCCTTGTACAACTCGTACAACGCCGTCAGATCCTCTTGAACGGGTGGCGCATTGATACATACACAACCGCGAAGTACTGTTGTGCGTAGTGTCTATCGATACGAGACGGGTTCTGACATAGGAGATGGAGATGGCCACGCACGTAAGCGACCCAATCGCGCAGGCTGAACCGCCGGCCACCGGCGGCGCAGACCTCCAGGAGCTCGCGCACCGCCACCTGTGGATGCACTTCACGCGGATGGGCGCGTACGCCGACCACGAGGTGCCGGTGATCGTGCGCGGCGAGGGGTGCTACGTGTACGACGAACACGGCAAGCGCCACCTCGACGGGCTCTCGGCGCTGTTCTGCGTGAACATCGGCCACGGCCGCTCCGAGCTCGCCGAGGCGGCCGCGCGCCAGGCGCGGGAGCTCGCGTTCTACACCAACTGGAGCTACGCCCACCCCCGCGCGATCGAGCTGGCGGCGCGGATCGCGGCGCTCGCGCCCGGCAACCTCAACCGGGTGTTCTTCACCTCCGGCGGCTCGGAGGCCGTCGAGACCGCGTGGAAGCTCGCGAAGGCCTACCACGCCGCCCGCGGGGAACGGGGGCGGTACAAGATCGTCGCCCGCCACCTCGCCTACCACGGCACCTCGATGGGCGCTCTCACCGCCACCGGGCTGCCGGGGCTGCGCGCGCCCTTCGAGCCGCTCACGCCCGGCGGCCACCACGTGCCGAACACCAACGAGTACCGCTGGGCGGAGGATCGCCACCCGCTGTGGGCGGCCGAGCAGATCGAGGAGGCGATCCTCTTCGAGGGGCCCGAGACGGTCGCGGCGGTGATCCTCGAGCCGGTACAGAACAGCGGCGGGTGCTTCGTCCCGCAGGAGGGGTACTTCCAGCGCGTGCGCGAGATCTGCGACCGCCACGGCGTGCTGCTGATCTCCGACGAGGTGATCTGCTCGTGGGGGCGCCTGGGGACGTGGTTCGGCTGCGAACGGTACGACTACCAGCCCGACATCCTCACCACCGCGAAGGGCATCACCTCCGCGTACGTGCCGATGGGCGCCGCGATCGTGGGGGACCACATCGCCGAGCCCTTCCTGCACGGCCAGGCGATCTTCAACCACGGCTTCACCTTCGGCGGGCACCCCGTGGCGAGCGCGGTGGCGCTGGCCAACATCGACGTGATCGAGCGCGAGGGGCTGTGCGAGCACGTGCGCGCCCACGAGCCGGCGTTCCGGGCGATGCTGGAGAGCCTGAGGGACCTGCCGATCGTCGGCGACGTGCGCGGCGCCGGGTACTTCCAGGCGATCGAGCTCGTCAAGGACCGCGACACGAAGACGACCTTCACCCACAAGGAGGCCGAGGAGTTGCTGCGCGGCTTCCTCTCGCACGAGCTCTACCGCCGGGGGCTGATCTGCCGCACGGACGACCGCGGCGAGCCGGTCATCCAGCTCTCCCCGCCGCTGATCGCGGGCCCCGAGCAGTTCGAGGAGATCGAGGCGATCCTGCGTCCCGTGCTGCACGAGGCGTGGGAGCGGATGGGATAACCCGTGCTGACGGTAGAAGGCCTCGTCGCCGAGCTCGGCCTGAAGCTCGTCAGTGGCGAGCAGTCGGCGCAGGCGCACGTCCGGTGGGTGCATTCGACCGAGCTGCCGACCCCACCCCGTGGCTGCGCGGCGGCGAGCTGCTGCTGACCACGGGCCTGCAGCTGCAGGGCGCAAAGGCCCAGCGGGAGCTGATCGCGCGCCTGGCCGAGCACAAGATCGCCGGCCTCGGCTTCGGCACCGGCTTCGCGCACAAGCGCCTGCCCCCCGCGCTCGCCGACGAGGCGCAAAAGCGCGGTTTCCCACTCTTCGAGGTTCCCTACGAGCTGCCCTTCATCGCGATCACCGAGCGCGTGTTCGCGCAGCTGCTCGACGAGCGCTACGAAATGCTGCAGCGCAGCATGGCCGGCGACGTGCTCGCCGAGGCGCTCACCGGGAGGCTGTACCCGGAGGAGCTGCAGGCGCGCCTGCGTCCTTTCGGCATCGGCGAGCGCGCCGCGGTGCTCGCCTTCGTCCCGCCCGACCCGGCCGTCGCCGCGCCGCTGGTGGAGCGGATCCTCACGCGCGGGGATGGAGACCCCGCCCACCCGCCCGCCGGCAGCCTCGTGGCGATCCGGGCGGGCCTGCTGTGCGCGGTGATCGACGGCGGCCCGCCCCCGGCAGCGCGCGCCAACGGCGACCCCTCCCGCACGGCCGTGGACCCGGTCGCCCTGGCCCGCCGCGTGCGCGCCGAGCTGGCCGCCCGCACCGGCGGCGAAGTGCGCGCGAGCGCCAGCCGCGTGGCCCCCACGCACTCGCTGCGCCTCAGCTTCCACGAGGCCCGCTGCGCGCTGGAGGCGGTGCGCCTGAATGGGAATCCCGCCGCCGGCAAGGAGATCGTGGCCACGTACGCCGACCTCGGCGCCTTCCAGCTGCTGCTCTCCCTGCAGGACGACGACGCGCTGATCGCCTACTGCCGCAGCGTGCTGGGCCCGGTGGAGGCGGGGGAGGGGGAGTACGGCGACGAGCTGCTGCGCTCGCTGGACGTGTTCATCGAGCACAACGGCCACTGGGAGCGGGCGGCCGCGGCGCTGTACTGCCACCGCCACACGCTGCGCTACCGCATCCGCCGCGTGGAGCAGCTCACCGGCCGCGACTTCTCGACCGCGCGCGACCGCATCGAGTTTTGGCTAGCTTTGCGCGGAAGGGAGCTTGCACGATGAAGATCGGAGTCCCCAGCGAGATCAAGCTCGACGAGTACCGCGTCGCGATCACCCCCGCCGGCGTGCGCGAGCTGAGCGCGCGCGGCCACGAGGTGATCGTGCAGGCCGGCGCGGGCGAGGGCAGCGCGCTCGCCGACGCCGCCTTCGCCGCCCAGGGCGCCCGCATCGCCCCCGACGCGCGCGCTGTGTTCGCCGCGGCGGAGATGGTGCTGAAGGTCAAGGAGCCCCAGCCCGGCGAGGTGTCGCTGCTGCGCGAGGGCCAGACGCTCTTCACCTACCTGCACCTGGCGGCCGAGCCCAATCTGACTCGCGGTCTGCAGGCGTCGGGGGCGACGTGCATCGCCTACGAGACGGTCGAGGACGCGCGCGGCAACCTCCCCCTGCTCGCCCCGATGAGCGAGGTGGCGGGCAAGCTCGCCACGCAGGCGGGCGCGTTCATGCTGGAGAAGCCGCTGGGGGGGCGCGGCATCCTGCTCGGCGGCGTGCCCGGCGTGGCGGCCGCCACGGTGCTCGTGATCGGCGGCGGCGTCGTGGGGATGAACGCGGCGGTGATCGCGATCGGCATGCAGGCCGACGTGTTCGTGTTCGACCGCTCGATCGACCGCCTGCGCGAGCTCGAAACGGTGTTCGCCGGCCGCGCCTCCACCGTGTACTCCTCGACCCTGGCGATCGAGGAGATGCTGCCCGCCGCGGACCTCGTGATCGGCGCGGTGCTCGTGCACGGCGCCCGCGCCCCCCACGTCATCACCCGCGAGCAGCTGGGGCTGATGCGCCGCCACGCGGTGCTCGTGGACGTCTCGATCGACCAGGGCGGGTGCTTCGAGACCTCGCACCCCACCACCCACTCCAACCCCACCTTCGAGGTGGACGGCGTCACCCACTACTGCGTCGCGAACATGCCGGGCGCCGTGCCGATCACCTCGACGTACGCGCTCACCAACGCGACGCTCCCCTACGTGCTCGCGCTCGCCGACCACGGCATCCAGGACGCGCTCGAGCGCGACCCCGGCCTGCGCCTCGGCCTCAACGTGCGCGACGGGCAGATCACCCACCCGGCCGTCGCCGACGCGCTGGGCTTGGCGCCGGTGCAGTGATGGCCACGAGACCCCGCTACGAGGAGGTATGGACATGGCGAGCGCCGCGGTAAAGACACTGGAGAACTTCATCGACGGTCAAGCCGTCGCATCCGCCGGCGAGACCGAAGCCGTGCTCAACCCGGCCACGGGCGAGGAGCTGGTGCGAGCGCCGATCTCCACGCCCGCGGAGGTGGACCGCGCGGTGCAGGCGGCGCGCCGGGCCTACGAGGGCTGGTCGGCCACGACACCGGCGCAGCGTGCGCAGGCGCTGCTGGCGATCGCCGATCTGATCGAGGAGCACGGCGAGTACCTCGCACGGGCGGAGGCGCTCAACGCGGGCAAGCCGCTGGCGGCCGTCACCAACGACGAGCTCCCCGCGATGGCCGACAACCTGCGCTTCTTCGCCGGCGCCGCCCGCTGCCTGGAGGGCCGCGCCGCCGGCGAGTACATGGAGGGCTACACCTCGTTTGCCCGCCGCGAGCCGGTGGGCGTGATCGGCCAGGTGACGCCGTGGAACTACCCGCTGATGATGGCCATCTGGAAATTCGCCCCGGCGCTCGCGGCGGGCAACACGGTCGTGCTGAAGCCCGCGGAGACCACTCCCATCACCACCTTGCGGCTGGCCGAGCTGGCCGCCGAGGTGCTCCCGAAGGGCGTGCTGAACATCGTCACCGGCCCCGGTCGGCCGACCGGCGAGGCGCTCATCAACCACCCCGACGTGGAC
Source organism: uncultured Solirubrobacterales bacterium (assembly GCA_963821775.1). Lineage (GTDB taxonomy): Bacteria > Actinomycetota > Thermoleophilia > Solirubrobacterales > Solirubrobacteraceae > Palsa-744. The sequence goes on from CAWGFB010000004.1 coordinate 1,542,786, forward strand.
ATGCTCGCGCTGACAGGCTCGGTGGACACGGGCAAGCACTTCGCGCGCACGGCCGCCGACACGCTCAAGCGCGTGCACCTGGAGCTGGGCGGCAAGGCGCCGGTGCTCGTCTTCGACGACGTGGACATGGACACCGCGATGGCGACGATCGCCGGCACCGGCTACTACAACGCCGGCCAGGATTGCACCGCCGCCACCCGCGTGCTCGCCTCCGAGCGCGTCTACGACGACGTCGTGTCCGGCCTCTCCGCCCGGGCGCAGGGCCTCGTGCTCGGCGACACGCTCGCCCCCGACACGACGCTCGGCCCGCTCAACTCCGCCCGCCAGCGCGAGCGCGTGCAGGGCTTCCTGGAGCGCCGCCCCGCGCACGCCGAGGTGGTGACCGGCGGCGCAGCCCCCGAGCGCCCCGGCTTCTACCTGGAGCCGACGGTGATCGCCGGCCCCCGTCAGGAGGACGAGCTGGTGCAGCGGGAGATCTTCGGCCCCGTCATCACCGTGCAGCGCTTCTCCGAGGAGGCCGAGGCGATCGCGTGGGCGAACGCCACCCGCTACGGCCTCGCCTCCTCGGTGTGGACGCGCGACGTGGGCCGCGCGCTAAGGGTGTCGAAGGCGCTGCGCTTCGGCTGTGTGTGGATCAACGACCACATCCCGCTCGTCTCCGAGATGCCCCACGGGGGGTTCAAGGAGTCGGGCTACGGCAAGGACCTCTCGGTGTACTCGCTGGAGGACTACACGGTCGTCAAGCACGTAATGGCCAGTCTGGAGTGAGCGGCGTGGCCGGCCGCAAAGGCGAGGGTCAGTCGATTGAGCCGGGCGGGGCGACCCACACGCTCTCGATCCCAAGCACGCGGCAGAGGGCGTCGAAGTGGCTGTCGTAGTGCAGCACCCCCGCGCCGCGCTCGGCCGCCGCGGCGGCGATCAGGTAGTCGGCGGCAGGCAGGCGCCGCTCGCCGTGCAGGTCGCGTGAGGCGCCGATGGCCGCGGTTCCGGCGCTGCGCGTGACGGGCGCCGCCGGCAGGGCGGCGAGCGTTCGATCGAGGCTGGCGAACCACTTCTCGTTGCGGGCGGCCGCGAGCAGCTCGAGCACGACCACGGGGCATACGAGGAGCAGGTCGCGCTTTACTGTTGCCGACCAGCGGGCAACCACGGCCGGGTTGTGCTGGCGGTTCCAGGCCGAGGTGTCGAAGACGAGCGCTTCGCCCGAGCCGTAGGGCTCAGCGTTCGGCATGGAGGCGCTCGGAGACGGACCAATCGTAGCCGTCATCCTCGCCGCTCGCGATCCGCAGCAGGTGTTCGCGGGCTTCCTGGCGCGCGTTTTTCTCGGCGCGGATCGCCTCCGCGCCACGCAGCGCGAGGTCGTGCACGGCGCGCGAGGAGGGCTTGGCCCCGCCGAGCTCGCTCACCGCGTCGGTCAGCTCGGAGTCGAGCGTGACCTGAACACGACGTTTGGTGGAGGGCATGCCGGCAGTGTACCAGGCGGGTGGTACAAGACGACTGTGAGCGGCGTGCCCGAGCCGTAGGGCTCGGCGGGGCGCTCGCCCCCCGTACACCCTGGCGGGCGGCGCCTCGCCTGCTACGGTCCCCCTACCGGGTGGCGACGCCGCCCGCGAGGTTCTTGTCTTTGTTGGCGCTCGAAACGCGCGGATGGGGCCAGTCGAATCTCCATCCGCAGCGGCGGCCAGAGGGCCGCCAGAAGGAGCAAGTCAACATGAAGCAGCAAACGTTCGCCGATCTCGGCGTGTCCGAGGTCGTCGCGAGTGAGCTCGCCAAGCGCGAGATCACCCAGCCGTTCGCCGTGCAGCGCATGGTCATCCCCGACGCGCTCGCGGGCCACGACCTGCTGGCCCAGTCGCCGACCGGGTCGGGCAAGACGCTCGCGTTCGGGATCCCGATGGTCGAGCGCCTGAAGGGCGCCGACGTGCGCCCCTCGGCGCTGGTGCTGGCGCCCACGCGCGAGCTGGCGATCCAGATCGTCGAGGACCTGCGCGAGATCGCGCACTCGCGCGCGTTGTCGATCGCCGCGGTGTATGGCGGCGCCGGCATCGTCAAGCAGGCGCGGATCGCCGCGCGCGCCCACATCCTGGTCGCGACGCCGGGCAGGCTGCTGGACCTGATCGACCGTCGCGACGTCTCGCTGAAGCACGTCAAGCTGCTCGTGCTCGACGAGGCCGACCGGATGCTCGACATGGGCTTTCGCCCGGTCGTCGACCGGATCGTGAAGATGACTGCGAGGGACCGCCAAACGCTGATGTTCTCGGCCACGCTCGCAGGCGAGGTGGGGCGCATAGCCGACGCCTACACCTCCAACCCGCGCCGTCACGAGCACGCGGGCGTGGGCGGGGGCGAGTCCTCCGAGGTGAAGGTCGAGCATCGCTTCGTGTCGGTCTCCCACGAGGGGAAGGTCGCGCGGCTGGTGTCCGAGCTGAACGACGCTGAGCGCGGGTTGACGCTCGTGTTCGTGCGCACCAAGCGCGGCGCCGACCGGCTCGTGAAACGGCTGGCCGCGGGCAACGTGCAGGCGGTGGCGATGCACGGCGACAAGTCCCAGGGGCAGCGCGAGCGAGCGCTCGCCCGCTTCGAGTCGGGCGACGTCGACACGCTCGTCGCCACCGACGTCGCGGCGCGCGGCATCGACGTGGCAGGGATCACGCACGTGATCAACTTCGACATCCCCGCCTCGCGCGAGGACTACGTGCACCGCATCGGGCGCACCGCGCGCGCGGGCGCCAGCGGCACGGGGGTTACCTTCGTCGCCCACGACCAGGCCCGCGAGCTGGCGGGCATGGTCAGCGACCTCGGCCTGCACCGGGAGCTCGAGCTGGGCGGACTGCCCAGCGACGCGACCGGGCAGCGCGGCGGCCCCGCCCCCCAGCGCGCAAGGCGCTCGCCCTCGCGCAACCGCGGCCGCGGCGGCTCCGGCAGAGGCGTCGCACGCGCCGGGCGCCGTTAGGTACCGATCGGGACCCGCCCACCCCGGCGGGTCCCCAATATTTGGAAGATCGAGGTGAAGCCGGTTGCGAAGCCGTTGCGAGCGGCGCGCAGGTAGAGGCGCCACACTCTCACTCGCTCGGGGCCGGCGAGGCGGATGGCCTCGTCAAGGTTGGCGTCCAGGCGCCCGATCCACTCGCTCAGCGTGTCCACGTAGTCCCGGCGGAAGCCCTCCACGTGCGTCGGCTCGATGCCGGCGCGCTCCAGCGCGAGCACCACGCGCGATACGTGCAGCGGGGCCGCGTCGGGGAAGACGTAGCGCTCGGAGAAGGCGCCCGCCTCGGGGTCGCCGTGGCGCAGGCGCGCGATGCCGTGGTTGAGCAGCCGGCCGCCGGGGTCGAGCAGGCCGGCGAGCGTCGCGGCGTACGCGTCGATCTGATGCGAGCCGACGTGCTCGACCATGCCGATGGAGGCGATCGCGTCGAAGCGCTCGCCGCCGGCGCTGGCCGAAACGGGGATGCTCGCCGAAGGCGAGTGTCCCCCGGCTTCGGCAAGGTCGCGGTAGTCGGCCAGGCGGATCTCCACGCGGTCCTGCAGGCCCGCCTTCGCCACGCGCCGGCGCGCGAGCTCCGCCTGGGGGGGCGAGAGCGTGATCCCCACGGCGCGCACGCCGTGGCGGACGGCGGCGTGCAGCACGAAGCTGCCCCACCCGCAGCCCACGTCCAGCAGGCGCTCGCCCTCCCGCAAGCCGAGCTTCGTACACACCAGCTCGCGCTTGGCCAGCTGCGCGTCCTCCAGCGTGGTGGCCCCGCGCGAGAACACCGCGCAGGAGTAGGTCATCGAGGAGTCCAGGAACAGCCGGAAGAAGTCGTTGGAGACGTCGTAGTGGTGGCGCACCGCGCGCGCGTCGCGCGCGCGGCTGTGGCGGCGGCCCCGCGGGCGCAGCTCGCCGGCGGGGATCCGCGGGGGGCGCGTCAGGCCGCACGCCCGCGCCGCGGCGAGCGAGAGGCGCAGGCGCGCGGCGCCGTCGATCGCGGGCGCCTGGAAGGTGTCCAGCAGCCCGATCACGCGATCGAGGTCGTCCACCTCCAGCTCCCCCGCGGCGTACGCCCGCCCCAGGCCCAGCTGCCCGGGAGCGCGCAGCAGGTGGGCCACGGCCGCCGGCGAGCGCACCGTGAACACCGGGCCGTCGGGCGCCGTCGCCGGCAGCTCCGTGCCGTCCCAGAAGCGCAGCGCGAAGGGGCGCTGCGGCAGCGCCGTCGCCAGCTCGCGGCGCAGGGGCTCGGTGCGTGCGAACATCGTGGATGTTAAGACTACGACCCGCACGCGACCGGCCGCCTGCGCAGGTGGTACCTTGCCACGAGGCCCATGATCGAAACCCAACCCCGCCAGGGGGACGGCGTCCAGTTCGCAACGCCCTGCCCGGACGACGTGCAACCGGTCGAATACGAGTGGCTCAACCGGGCGCTCACAGCGCTGATCACCGTCGCGCCGATCCTCGCGCTCGGCTTCGTCGGCTGGCAGACGTGGGACGGCCTCCTGCACGGCTCCGACCTGATCGTGTTCGGGATCATGTACCTGCTCACGGGCCTCGGCGTGACCGTCGGCTTCCACCGCCTCTTCACCCACCGCTCCTTCAAGACCTCCCCCGCGGTGCGCGGCGTGCTCGCGGTGCTCGGGTCGGCCGCGATCGAGGGCCCGATCATCTCGTGGGTGGCCGACCACCGCAAGCACCACGCCTTCTCCGACCACGACGGCGACCCCCACAGCCCCCACGTCGACCACGGCGTGGGCCTGCGCGGCGCGCTGCGCGGCCTCGCCCACGCGCACGTCGGCTGGCTGTTCATCCACACCGAGCGCGGCTCGCGCGAACGGTACGCGCCCGACCTGCTCGCCGACCCCGTCGTCGCGTTCGTGGACCGCACGTTCTTCGTGTGGGCGATCGGCGGTCTCGCCGCCGCGTTCGCGCTCGGCTACGCGATCGGCGGCACGTGGTACGCGGGCCTCACCGGCCTGCTGTGGGGGGGCGCGGTGCGGATGCTCGTGCTGCACCACATGACGTACTCGATCAACTCCCTCTGCCACTACTTCGGCCGCCGCGACTACGAGACCGGGGACCACTCCCGCAACCTCCTGTGGCTCTCGCTGCCGACGCTCGGCGAGGCGTGGCACAACAACCACCATGCCTTCCCGACCTCCGCCCACCACGGCTTCAACTGGCGCCAACCCGACGTCTCCGCGCTGGTGATCCGCGGCCTGGAGCGCGTCGGGCTCGTGTGGGACGTCGTCACCGTGGACGAGGAGCGCCGCGGGCGCAAGCGCTACGCCGCGGCGTAGGGTCTGGGGTCTGGGTTGGGGATCGTCCGCGCGGGCGGCGGCGAGGCCCACGCTTGCCGTGCGCTCGGCCTCCGTGCCGAGCGGCGTCGGCCTTACCCTTGAACCCATGGCCCCGCTCCCGCGCTCCCGGTGCGAGAGATCCTCGCGCAGCGGACGGGCGAGGAGCTCGCGCTCAACGACCGTCACCTCAACCCGCAGATGGGGCGCATCCTGCGCACCCTGGGGTTCGACCGCACGTGGGTGGGCGGCGAGGGCGCGCACCTGATCGACGCCGAGGGTCGCCGCTACCTCGACCTCTTCGGCGGCTACGGCGTGTTCGCGATCGGCCGCAACCACCCCGAGGCGCGCGCGGCGATCGAAGAGGTCATGGCCGCGCGCACCGCCAACCTGCCGCAGCTCGGCGTCACGCTGCTCTCCGGCGTGCTCGCCGAGGCGCTGCTCGCGCGCGCGCCGGGCAGCGTCGCGGCGATGGTGCCCGCCAACAGCGGCGCCGAGGCGGTGGAGGCGGCGATCAAGATCGCGCGCGCCGCGACGGGGCGTCCGCGCGTCCTGTACGCCGAGCACGCCTTCCACGGCCTCACGCTCGGCGCGCTCTCGCTCAACGGCGACGCCCACTTCCGCGACGGCTTCGGGCCGCTGCTGCCCGGCTGCGACGCCGTGCCCTTCGGCGACCTCGACGCGCTGGAGCGCGGGCTCGCGCGTGGCGACGTGGCCGCGTTCGTGGTCGAGCCGGTGCAGGGCAAGGGCGTCAACCTGCCGCCGGCCGGCTACCTGCCCGGTGCGCAGGAGCGCTGCCGCGCGGCCGGCGCGCTGCTGGTCTGCGACGAGGTGCAGACGGGCCTCGGGCGCACCGGGCGCTTCTTCGCGCTGGAGCACTGGGGCCTGCAGCCCGACGTGGTGTGCGTCGCCAAGGCGCTCTCCGGCGGCCTCGTGCCGATCGGCGCGGTGCTCGTCTCCCGCGCGGCCTTCGACCGCGTCTTCGACGGCATGGAGCGCGCGGTGCGCCACGGCTCCACCTTCGGCGGCAACGACCTCGCCGCGGCCGCCGGCCTCGCCACGCTGCGCGTGCTCGAGCAGGAGGGCCTGGTGGAGCGCGCCGAGCGGATGGGCGCCCTACTGCTGGAACTCACACGCCCGCTCGTGGAGCGCCACGCGATCGTGCGCGACGTGCGCGGCCCGGGGTTGATGTGGGCGATCGAGCTGGGCCCGCCCGAAGGCCGCTCCGCGCGCGCGGCGTGGCACGCGCTGGAGCGCGCCCAGCCGGGGCTCTTCTCACAGCTCGTCACGGTCCCCCTCTTCCACGAGCACCGCATCTTCTGCCAGGTCGCGGGCCACCGCATGAACGTGATCAAGGCGCTGCCGCCGCTCGTGATCGAGGAGTCGGAGATCCGCCGCTTCGCCGCGGCGCTGGCCGAGGTCGTCGCGGCCGCCGAACGGATGCCCTCGGCGCTCACGCGCTTCGGGGTGCGGATGGCGCGGCAGGCGACCCTCGCCAGGCGCTGAACGCGGGCGGGCGCTCGCCGCGCTCAGCGCTCCAGCAGCCATGCGACGATGCCGGCGGGGATCGCCCACACTGGCTCGTCTGCGCCGGTGAGCAGCGGGGAACGGGTGACCATCACGCCGCGGCCGTGGCGGGCCTTCATCGTGAGGGCCTCCCTGCGCCAGCTGCTGTCGGTGTACTTGCACTCGAACGGGATCTCCAGGTCGGGGCCGACGAAGTCGATCTCCGCGCCGGTGGGGGTTCGCTCGTACATCACGCGGTCGGTGTGCACGAAAGCGGCAGGTGCGACGGGGGACATCGCTCGGGCCAGCGCGAGGCCGATCTGCTGCTGGGTGAGCTTGGAGGTGTCGGGGGCGGGGAGGCTCGGGTTGCGCCAGTGGGCGAGCTGGGCGAGCAGCGGGTCCACGAAGTAGAGCTTGCGCTGCGCGGCGGTGTCGGGCCGTGAGTCGCGGATGCGGTGGCAGCGCCAGGCGAGGAAGGCGCGAACGAGGTCCTCGATGCGGTCGCCGGTGGCCTGGTGGCCGGAGAGGCCCACGTCGCGGGCGATCCGCGAGGCGTTGATGGGGCTGCAGAGGTTCGCGACGAGACGGTCGAGCAGGGCGCTCACGTCGGTTGCGGACATGGCGCTTGCGCGGATCGCGTCGCCCATCACGACGTCCCACAGGCCCTGGAGGAACCCGTCGCTGACCGCGCCGGTGCCCACCTGCTCCCCGACGGCGCGCGGAAATCCGCCGATGTCGAGGAACAGCTCCCATGCGTCCGCAAGCGCGTCGCTCCACGGCTCCAGGTCTGCAATCGCCTGCTCGGCTTCGGCTCCCAGGAGGTCGCTGGGGCGGATGACCTGGCGCGGCAGCCCCTCCAGGCCGCCCAGCGCGCGGCAGAACGCGCGGAAGCCCATCGGCAGCAGCAGCCGGTCGGAGTCGGCGACGCCCCCGCGACGGTCGGCGAGGTCCTTGCGCGCCTGCTCCAGATCGCGCGCGGACGATCCGGTCAGGACTACACAGGCCTCGCGGAAGCGGGTGTCCTGGTCGCGCAACTCCTTGATCGTCTGCGACCAGCCCGGTACGGCCGTCACCTCGTCGAGCAGCCAGTGGCGGGCGCCGGGCAGGGTGCGGGTGACGCTGTGCCCTTGGGCCACCAGCCTCTTGAGATCCTGTTTGGAGAGTCCGTCGCAGGCACAGTAGAAAACGGTTCTCGGGTTCGCGCCGTCCGCGAGCAGCCGCACGACGGCGCGCTTGAGCTCCAGGCTCTTGCCGACACGGCGCGGACCACGCAGGACGTACAGCCCCGGTGCGCCGATGTCCGCGAGCGGCTCTGGCTCGTAGTCCAGCGGCAGTCGCCCGGCGGCCCGCAGGTCGGGGTCGTCAGCCTCCCAGCCGACCCGCGCACGCCACGGGCTGCGCTCGGTCAGCAGGCGCCGGAGTTCGGAGTCGTTCATGGAGCTATCCTAGCAAAAAACTATAGTTTTTTGAAAAGAAAGCTACGAAAGAGCATACATATATATAAGGACTCTTGCAAAAATATATTGCAAGTCATGGCTCCACTTGCGCCGCACGGCGAGCCTGCCGCGGTCGCGCGGCACGGAGGCCGCGCGCGTACCGGCGCCAGACCCCGCGGTGGCCCGCGTGGACGATCCCCCCGACCCACCCACCGAAAAACCACGGGCTCACGGCGGCGCCCCGCTAGCCTGTCGGGCCGTGCCCGTTCCCCGCTCGGACATCCGCAACGTCGCGATCGTCGCGCACGTCGACCACGGCAAGACCACGCTCGTGGACGCGATGCTGTGGCAGTCCGGCGCCTTCCGCGTCGGCCAGGACGTGGCCGAGCGCGTGCTCGACTCGATGGACCTCGAGCGCGAGAAGGGCATCACGATCCTCGCCAAGAACACCGCGCTGCGCTACCGCGGGGTCAAGCTCAACATCGTCGACACGCCCGGGCACGCCGACTTCGGCGGGGAGGTCGAGCGGGGGCTGACGATGGTCGACGGGGTGCTGCTGCTGGTGGACGCCTCGGAGGGGCCGCTGCCGCAGACGCGCTTCGTGCTGCGCAAGGCGCTGGAGGCGCGGCTGCCGGTGATCCTCGTCGTCAACAAGGTGGACCGGCCCGACGCGCGCGTGGCGGAGGTGATCGACGAGGTGTACGAGCTGTTCCTCGACCTCGACGCCGACGAGTCGCAGATCGAGTTCCCGATCGTGTACTGCAACGCGAAGGCGGGGGTCGCGTCGCTGGAGTACGACGAGTCGGTGACGCGCGCCGCCGTGCCGGTCGGCGGGCAGGCTGGCATGGGCGGCGGGCAGGCCGGGGCGGGCGGGGAGCCGGCCACCGCGGAGGGGAGCCTCGCGCCGCTGCTCGACCTGCTGCTGGAGCACATCCCGCCGCCGGTGTACGAGCCCGAGCACCCGCTGCAGGCGCTCGTCACCAACCTCGACGCCTCCCCCTACGTCGGGCGGCTGGCGATCTGCCGTGTGCGCAACGGCTCCATCCGCCGCGGCCAGCCGATCGCCTGGTGCCGCGCCGACGGCTCGATCGAGCGCGCCACGGTCTCCGAGCTGTACGTCACCGAGGCCTTGGAGCGCGTCGAGGCGGCCGAGGCGGGGCCGGGGGAGATCATCGCGGTGGCCGGGATCGCCGAGGTCACGATCGGCGAGACGCTCGCCGACCCCGAGGACCCGCGGCCGCTGCCGGTCATCACCGTGGACGAGCCCTCGATCTCGATCACGCTCGGCATCAACACCTCCCCGATGGCCGGCCGCGAGGGCTCCAAGGTCACCGCCCGCCAGCTCCGCGACCGCCTCGACGCGGAGCTGATCGGCAACGTCTCGCTGCGGGTCATCCACACCGGCGGCGTCGGCTCGGAGTCCTGGGAGGTGCAGGGCCGCGGCGAGCTGCAGCTCGCGGTGCTGGTGGAGATCATGCGCCGCGAGGGCTTCGAGCTGACTGTCGGGCAGCCGCGCGTGCTGGAGCGCGAGATCGACGGCCGCCGCCACGAGCCGGTCGAACGGCTGTCGATCGACGTGCCCGAGGACTTCGTCGGCGTCGTCACCCAGATGCTCGCGCTGCGCAAGGGGCGCATGGAGCACATGACCAACCACGGCACGGGGTGGGTGCGCATGGACTACCTCGTGCCCGCCCGCGGGCTGATCGGCTTCCGCACCGAGTTCATCACCGAGACGCGCGGCACCGGCATGATGCACCACGTCTTCGACCGCTGGGAGCGGTGGGCGGGGGAGATGAAGACCCGCACGACCGGCGTCCTGGTCGCCGATCGGCGCGGGGTGACGGCGCAGTACGCGCTGATGAGCCTGCAGGAACGAGGGACGCTCTTCGTCGGCCCCGGCGAGGAGGTCTACGAGGGCATGATCGTCGGCGAGAACGCCCGCTCGGAGGACCTCGACGTCAACCCCGTCAAGGAGAAGCACCTGACCAACATGCGCTCCTCGACCTCGGAGGTGCTGGTACGCCTCATCCCCCACCGCCGGCTCACGCTCGAGGAGGCGCTGGAGTTCGTCCGCGAGGACGAGTGCGTGGAGGTCACGCCGCAGACCGTGCGCCTGCGCAAGGTCGAGCTGGGCAAGACGGAGCGGCTGAAGGCGGCGCGGGTGCGGCGGGGGAAGTGACCGGCGGGGCCGGCCTCGGGAGCGGCGCGGCTGGCCTCGGCTCACCTCCCGGCGGGCTCCCGCCGGGCGCCGCGACCGCGGCGGGGGCGAGGCGCGGCTCGACGATCGCCACCGCCGGCCTGCGCAAGAGCTACGGCCCCGTCGAGGCGGTGCGGGGCGTCGACATCGCGATCGACGCTGGCGAAACGGTGGCGCTGCTCGGCCCCAACGGCGCCGGCAAGTCGACCACGATCGACATGATCCTCGGCCTCTCCGAGCCCGACGGCGGCTCGGTGTCGGTGTTCGGCGGCGCCCCCACCGCCGCGGTCGACGCGGGACAGGTCGGCGCGATGCTGCAGACGGGCGAGTTGATCCGCGACCTCACGGTTGGCGAGCTGGTGGCGATGATCGCCTCGCTGTACCCCGCGCCGCTCCCTGTGGCCGAGGCGCTCGAGCTGACGGGCATCGCCGAGATCGCCGGCCAGCGCACGCAGAAGCTCTCCGGCGGGCAGACCCAGCGGGTGCGCTTCGCGGTGGCGCTGGTCTCCGACGCCCGGCTGCTGGTGCTGGACGAGCCCACCGTGGCGATGGACGTCGAGGGTCGGCGCTCCTTCTGGACGACGATGCGCGAGCTGGCCTCGCGCGGCAAGACGATCCTGTTCGCCACCCACTACCTGGAGGAGGCCGACGCGTACGCCGACCGCGCGATCCTGATGGCGCACGGCGTGGTCGTCGCCGACGGGCCGCCCACGGAGATCAAGGCGATGGTCGGCCAGCGCACGATCCGCGCCACGCTCCCCGGCGCCGCCCTGCCCGCGCTCGCGGCGCTGCCCGGCGTCGGCGGCGCCGATCGCCGCGGCGAGGCGGTGGTGCTGAGCTGCACCGACTCCGACGCCGCGATCCGCGCGCTGCTCGCCGGGTATCCCGACGCCCGCGACATCGAGATCGCCGCCGCGGGGCTGGAGGAGGCGTTCCTGCAGCTCACCGCCGAGGACGCCGACATCCGCGCGCCGGCGGGGGGAGCCGCGGCGGCGGCCTTCGGGGAGGTCGGGCGGTGAACACGGCGCCCCTCACCGCCGTCGTCCAGGGAAGCCGGGGCCGATGAACGCCCTCGCCTACACCCGCTTCGAGCTGCTGCGCACGCTGCGCAACCGGCGCTTCTTCATCCTCTCGCTGGGGTTCCCGGTGGTCCTGTACTTCCTGATCGTCAGCCCCCAGCGCCACAACCACAGCGTCGCCGGCACCGGTATCTCGGCGCCGCTGTACTTCATGGTGGGGATGGTGTCGTTCGGGACGATGAGCGGCATGCTCTCCGCGGGCGCCCGCATCGCCGCCGAGCGCGCCGTGGGCTGGAACCGCCAGCTGCGCATCAGCCCGCTCTCCACGCGCGCGTACCTGCGCGCCAAGGTCCTCACCGCCTACATGATGGCGCTGTTGACGATCGCCGTCCTCTACATCTGCGGGGCGGCGCTCGGCGTGTCGCTGCCGGCCGGCGAGTGGCTGCAGATGACGGTGCTGATCCTGGTCTGCCTGATCCCGTTCGCGGCGCTCGGAATCGCCGTCGGCCACATGCTCACCCCCGACTCGATCGGCCCGGCGGTGGGCGGCGGGGTGGCGTTGCTGGCATTCCTCGGCGGCACCTGGTTTCCGATCCCCGCCTCCGGCTTCCTGCACGACGTCGGCCAGCTGCTCCCCTCCTACTGGCTGGTGCAGGCCTCCCGCGTGGTGCTCACCGGCCACGCGTGGCCCGTCAAGGCGTGGTTGGTGTTGGCCGCGTGGACCGTGATCTTCGCGCTGCTCGCTCGCCGCGCCTACCGGCACGACACCGGGCGGGTGTGAACCCGCCCGGTTGCGACTGTCCCTCGCTGGGTCAGCTTAACGGCCGGCGCGCTAGGGTTCGCGCATGAGACGGCTCCTCCTCGCCGCCGCGTGCGCCATCTCCGCGTCGGCGCTGCTCGCGACCCCGGCGCTCGCCACCCACTTCCAGTCCGAGTCCTACGCGGAACTACTGGCGCAGCTGCATAAAAGAGCAATCGTCGCGATCGTGCTGCACCCCACGGGCCCGCGGGCGCACGCCTCAGCGCGCAGCGGGCAGCACTACACGGTCACCTACACCCAGGCGGAGGTGCCGGCGCTGCGCGCAGCGGCGCTCGCCGGCGGCTCGTCCTTCACGATCGCCACCGCCAAGCCCAAATCCACAACGGCCCACCACAAACTCCGCTACATCGCGGGCGGCGTGCTGATCGTCGTGATCGTGGTCGTGCTGGTGGTGCTGCTGCTCGGACGCCGGCGCGCGATCGAGGAGGAGGAGGGTTCGGGGGCGGGCGGCGCAGCTTCGGCGTCGCCGCCGGCCGGCTCGGGTTGAGCCACACCCACCACGGCCACCTCCACGCCCCGCCGGCCTCCACACGGCGGGTGGGGGCGGCGCTGGCGCTGATCCTGGCCTTCATGGCCGTGGAGATCGCCGCCGGGATCCTGTCGCACTCGCTGGCGCTCCTCTCCGACGCCGCGCACATGCTCACCGACGCCGCCGCGCTGGGCCTCTCGCTGGTGGCGCTGCGCCTGGCGGCGCGCCCGGCGCGGGGCGCGATGACCTACGGCTTCCTGCGCGTGGAGGCGCTCGCGGCGCAGGCCAACGGCCTCACGCTGCTGGTGCTCGCCGCCCTGATCGTCTACTCGGCGGTGGGGCGGCTGATCTCCCCGCCGACGGTGTCGGCGTGGACCGTGGTGGCGGTGGCGCTCGCGGGGATCGCGGTCAACGGCGCCGCCACCGCGGCGCTCGCGGGGGCAGGGCGCGAGGCGCACATGAGCATCGAGGGCTCCTTCCAGCACATCCTCACCGACCTCTTCGCGTTCATCGGCACGGCGCTCGCCGGCGGCGTGATCCTGCTCACCGGCTTCGAGCGCGCCGACCCGCTCGCCTCGCTGCTGGTGGCGGCGTTGATGCTGCGCTCCGCCGTCGGGTTGCTGCGCGCCTCGGGGCGAATCTTCCTGGAGGCCGCCCCGCCGGGCCTCGACCCGCAGGAGATCGGCCACGCGCTGGCCGCCCACCCCGGCGTGGTGGAGGTGCACGACCTGCACGTGTGGGAGCTCTCCGCGGGCTTCCCGGCGCTCTCCGCGCACGTGCTGGTGGCGCGCGAAGCGGACTGTCACGCGGCGCGGTGGGAGCTGCAGGAGCTGCTGCGCGAGCGCTTCGGCGTGGAGCACACGACGCTGCAGGTTGACCACGAGGGGGGCGGGGAGACTGCTGGAGCTGGGACTGCCTGAGAACAAGACTTAGTCTCGTTATGGTAGGGTGCCGCGCGTGCGGTGGATCGCCCTCCTCCTCGCCGGCCTGGCCCTCGCGCTCGCCGGCTGCGGCCAGGGCGAAGGGACCGCGGGCAGCGGCGGGCGACTGCAGGTCGTGGCCGCCGAGAACTTCTGGGGCTCGATCGCCGCGCAGCTCGGCGGCGCGCACGTGCAGGTGCGCAGCATCATCGTCAACCCCGCCACCGACCCCCACAGCTACGAGCCCTCGGCAGCCGACGCGCGCACGATGGCCGGCGCGCAGCTGGCGATCGTCAACGGCGTCGGCTACGACGAATGGGCCTCGCGGCTGCTCGCCGCCAGCCCCCTGAGCGGGCGCGTCACGCTGAACGTCGGGCAGCTGCTCGGGCTGCACGACGGTGAGAACCCGCACCGCTGGTACTTTCCCGCGAACGTGTACACGGTGGTGGGGGCGATCGTCCACGCCTACGAACGCCTGGCGCCGAGCGCGCGCAGCTACTTCCAGGCGCGCCGGCGCGTCTTTGAAACGCAGAGCCTCGCCCGCTACAACCAGCTGCGAGCCGAGATCCGCGCGCGGTACGCCGGCACGCCGGTGGGCTACTCCGAGAGCATCTTCCAGGGCCTCGGCGCTGACCTCGGCCTGCGCCTGCAGACCCCCTACTCCTTCGTCAAGGCGATCGCCGAGGGCAGCGAAGTGACCGCGCAGGACCAGCGCACGGTGGACAGCCAGGCCGAACACCACGCAATCGACGTGTGGGTCTTCAACAGCCAGAACGTCACCCCCGACGTGCAGCGCGTCAACGAACTGGCACGCGCCGCCCACATCCCGATCGCCACCGTCACCGAGACGCTCTCGCCCGCCTCGGACACCTTCGAGCAGTGGCAGGTCGCCGAGCTCGAAGGGCTGCAGCGCGCCCTGCACGAGGCGGGGAGGTGAGCGCGCCGGCGGTCGAGCTGGCCGGCGCAGCCGTGCGCCTCGGCGGGCGCACCATCTGGAGCGAGGTCGATCTGCTGGTGCCCGAGGGCGAGTTCGTGGCGATCCTCGGTCCCAACGGCGCCGGCAAGTCGACGCTGTTGAGCGTGCTGCTGGGGCTGCTGCCCCTCCACCACGGCAGCGCGCGGGTGCTGGGCGGGCCGCCGGGCGCGCACAACGAGCGCATCGGCTACCTCCCGCAGCGGCGCGTGTTCGACGCCGACACGCGCGTGCGCGGGTGCGACCTGGTGCGGCTCGGCCTCGACGGCCACCGCTGGGGCGTGCCGCTGCCGCCGGCCGGTCGCTTCGGCGCCCGCTCGCGCGAGGCGCGCCGCCGCGTGGAGGAGGCGATCGCGCGGGTCGGCGCCACCGCCTACGCCGGCCGGCCGATCGGCGAGTGCTCCGGCGGCGAGCAGCAGCGTCTGCTGATCGCGCAGGCGCTCGTGCACGACCCGCGGATGCTGATGCTGGACGAGCCGCTCGACGGCCTCGACCTCCCCAACCAGGCGGCGGTGGCGGCGCTCGTGCAGGGGATCTGCCGCTCCGCTGCCGTCACCGTGCTGCTGGTGGCGCACGACGTCAACCCGCTGCTGCCCTACGTCGATCGCGTGCTCTACCTGGCGGGCGGCCACGCCGCGATGGGCCCCGTGCGGGAGGTGGTCACCGGCGAGACGCTCAGCCGGCTGTACGGGGCGCCGATCGAGGTGCTGCACACCGCGGACGGGCGCGTCGTGGTCGTCGGCCAGCCGGAAGCGCCGCACGTGCACGGGCCGCGGCACGTGCTGGGATGAGTG
Source organism: uncultured Solirubrobacterales bacterium (assembly GCA_963821775.1). GTDB lineage: Bacteria > Actinomycetota > Thermoleophilia > Solirubrobacterales > Solirubrobacteraceae > Palsa-744. The sequence continues at coordinate 1,558,182 of CAWGFB010000004.1, forward strand.
CGATCCAAAAATCTGGGAGGGGGCTCGGGGGGAGGGCCTGCCCTCCCCCCGCTAAGCCGGAGGCGCCGCACGTGCACGGGCCGCGGCACGTGCTGGGATGAATCCCCACCTGTCGTTCGACCTCGTCCGCGACGTGCGCGAGCTGGTGACCTACGCGTTCATGGTGAACGCGCTGGAGGCGGCCGGGGTCGTGGCGGTGACGGGGGCGGTGGTCGGGTGGTTCATGGTGGTCCGCGCCGAGACGTTCGCGGGGCACACGCTCTCGATGATGGCCTTCCCGGGGGCCGCGGCAGCGGCACTGGCAGGCGTGCCGCTGGCGTGGGGCTACTTCGTCTTCTGCGGCGGCGGCGCGCTGGCGATCGCGGGCGCGGCGGGGCGCGGCGGGGCGGCCGGTCGTGGGCGTGGCCTCAGCCGCCAGTCGGCGGTGGTGGGCATGGTGGGGGCCGTGGCGCTCGCGGTGGGCTACCTGCTGCTGAGCCTCGACGGCGGCGTGCTGGAAAACCTGGAAGCGCTGCTGTTCGGTTCGATCTTCGCGACCACGCGCGGCGAGGTGCTGACGCTGGCGATCGTCGGCGTGTGCGCCGTCGCCTTCCTGGTGGCGGTTGGCCGCCCGCTGCTGTTCGCCTCGCTCGACGCCTCGCTGGCGTCCGCCGGCCGCGTTCCGGTGCGCGCGCTCTCGGTGGCGTATCTGTTCGTGCTGGGGCTGGCGGTGGCGGCGACCGCGCAGATCACCGGAGTGTTGCTGGTGTTCGCGCTGCTGCTCGCGCCGGCGGCGATCGCGCGCGAGCTGACCCCGCGCATCGGCGCCGGCCTGGCGCTGAGTGTGGTCCTCGGGCTCGCGATCGCGTGGGTGGGGGTGGGCCTCTCCTACTTCACCGACTACCCCCCCGGCTTCTTCGTCACCACCATCGCGCTCGTCCTGTTCGCGCTCGCGCGTGGCATCGCCGCAACCCGCCGCCGGGCGGGCCGCTGATGGGCTTCCTCGGCAACGCCCTGCTGGCCGGCTCGTGCATCGCGGTGGCGAGCGGGCTGATCGGGTGGTTCGTGGTGGTGCGCGTGCAGGTGTTCGCCGGCGACGCGCTCTCCCACGTGGCGTTCACCGGCGCGCTGGCGGCGGCCGCGGCGGGACTCGACCTGCGCCTCGGCCTGTTCGTGGCGACCGTGCTCGTCGCGCTGCTGCTGGGGCTGCTCGCCGGCCGGCGCCGGGCGGGGGCGGGCGCCGACGACGTGACGATCGGGATGGTGTTCGTGTGGGTCCTCGGGCTGGGGGTGCTCTTCCTGTACCTGTTCAACACGGGCGCCTCCGGCGCCAACGGCACGATCGCCGCGCGCACGCTGTTCGGCTCGGTCTTTTCCCTCACCGCCGGACAGGCGTGGCTGGCGGCGGCGCTCGCCGTGGCGCTCGTGGCGGCGCTGCTGGCACTCGCGCGCCCGCTGCTGTTCGCCTCGCTCGACGCGCCGCTGGCGCTCGCGCGCGGCGTGCCGGTGGGGGCGCTTGGGCTCGCCTTCCTCGCGCTGCTCGGCCTCGACGCGGCCGAGGCGACGCAGGCGGTGGGGGCGCTGCTGCTGCTGGGCCTGCTGGCGGCGCCGGCGGGCACGGCGCTGCGGCTCACGGCCCACCCCTACCGGGGGATGGCGCTCTCGGCGGCGCTCGCCCTCGCGGCGATGTGGGCGGGGCTGGGGTTGGCGTACTGGATCGGGACGGTGCCGCCCGGCAGCGCGGTGATCCTGGTGGCGGTCGGCTTCTATGTCCTTACCATCCCTTTCCATGACCGCTGACTGGACCGAGTACGCCGAGGCCACGCTGGCGGCCGCCGGTCACAAGCGCGGGGGGGCCCGCCGCGCGGTGCTGGAGCTGTTGGCGCAGCAGCGGTGCGCGCTGACGGCGGTCGAGATCGAGGACGCCCTGCGCGCCCGCGCCCCGCGCCCGGTGAGCCGCGCGAGCGTCTACCGGATCCTCGACGAGTTGGAGCGCACGCGGCTGGTGGCGCGCGTGGAGACCGGCCAGACGATGGTCCGCTACGAGCGGGCGCACGGCCCCGCGGGCGAGCACCACCACCACCTCGTGTGCGACAAGCTGCGGCGTGGTGATGCCCTTCTCCGACGCCGCCTTGGAGCGCGCGATCGACGAGCTCAGCGGCCGCGTGCCGTTGACCGTCTCAGAGCACGAGATCGTGTTGCACGGCGCCTGCGCGGCCTGCTCCTCGTAGAGCCGCCGCCGAGGCTCAGCCGACCCGCTCGCGCCGGCGGCCGGCGCCGTTGAGGGCGAGCTCCTGCTCCTCGGCCGGCATCCGCGCGGCGGTGCCCTCGATGTTCACGCGCGGCAGCACGCGGTCCAGCCAGCCGGGGAGCCACCACGTGCGGGGGCCGACGAGGTCGAGCACGGCCGGCAGCAGCATGCAGCGCACGACCACCGCGTCGAGGAACACGGCGGAGGCGAGGCTCAGGCCGAACTCCTTGATGATGCGCTCTTCGCCGAGCATGAAGGAGAGGAACACGCACACCATGATCGCCGCGGCGGCGGTGACCACGCGGCCCGTCAGCGCGAGCCCCTCGCCCACGGCGCGGCGGTGGTCGCTGGTGCGCGTCCACTGCTCGTGGATGCGCGAGATGAGGAACACCTCGTAGTCCATCGAGAGGCCGAACACGATCGCGAACAGCATCACCGGGATGAACGACTCGATCGGCCCCGGGCTGACCCCCATCAGCCCCGGCAGCCACCCCCACTGGAAGATCGCCACGATCACGCCCAGTGAGGCGCCGATCGAGAGCAGGTTCATGAAGGCCGCCTGCAGCGGGATCACCAGCGAGCGGAACACGACCATCAGCAGCAGCGCCGAGAGCAGCACGACCACGCCGATGAACAGCGGCAGCTTGTGGGCGAGCACGGTCGCGAAGTCGATCGTGCCGGCGGTGACGCCGCCGACGTAGACCGTCGCGCCCGTGCGCGCGGCGAGCGGCGGGAGCACATCTTCGCGCAGGTGGCGCACCAGCAGGGTGGTGGCGTACGCCTGCGGTGAGGAGCGCGGGTAGACGGAGATCGTCGCCACTTCCCCGGTGGGGCTCACGCGCGGCGGGGTGAGCGCGACGACGCCCGGGGTCGCCGCGAGCGTGCTCTGCAGTTCGCGTATGGCGGGCTCGTCACCCGGGCGGGGCAGCCGCGCCACCACCTGCAGGGGCCCGTTGAAGCCTTCCCCGAAGCCCTTGGCGAGCAGCCCGTAGGCCCTGTACGTGGTGGTGGCGACAGGGTCGTTGCTGGCGTCGCTGGAGCCGAGGCGCAGCGCGATCGCCGGGGTGGCGATCGCGAGCATGGCGAGCGCCGCGGCCAGTGCGATCGTGCGGGGCCGGCGCTGCACGAGCTCGCTCCACCGCAGCCACGCGCCACCGGCGACCGGCGCCGGCGCACCGCTGGCGAGCGCCCTGCGCTGGCGCCTGCGGGCCAGCCTGCCCGGCCGCGCCAGGCGCGCGCCCGCGAAGGCGAGCAGCGCGGGCAGCAGGGTGAGCGCGCTCAGCATCACCAGCAGCACGCCGATCGACGCCGACAGCGCCACGCCGTAGAGGAAACTGACGCCCAGCAGCATCATCCCCAGCAGGGCGATCACGACCGTGGTGCCCGCGAACAGCACCGCGCGGCCGGCGGTGTCCATCGCCAGCACCACCGACTCCCGCACCCGTCCGTGCGTGGCCCCGGGGCCGGTGTACGCCTCGCGGAAGCGGGTGAGGATGAACAGCGAGTAGTCGATCCCCACGCCGAGGCCGATCATCGCGGCGAGCTCGGTGGAGAAGTTCGGCGTGTCGACGACGTGGGTGAACAGCGCGATCAGGCTGAGGCCCGTGACGAGGCCGAAGACCGCGGTGACGATCGGCAGGCCCATCGCCAGCAGCGAGCCGAAGGTGAGCAGCAGCACCACGACCGCCGCCATCAGCCCCACCGCGGTCGAGAGGCCGAACCCGGGCTGCTCGGTCTCCTCGATCGCCTGCCCGCCGAGCTCCACTTCCAGGCCCGGCTCCCGCGCCGCGGCGGCGACCGCGACGACGCGCTGGGGCGCGCTCGTGGGCAGCAGGTTGGCTTTCTCGTCGAACACCACGGTGGCGAACGCGATCTGGCGGTTCGCGGAGATCTCCTTCCCGGCCGCCGCCCTGGCGTAGGGGCTGATCACCGTGGAGACGTGCGGGAGCTTGGCGACGTGCGCCAACAGCGCGCTCATGTGCGCGCGTACCGCCGGGTCGAGCACGGTGCCGGAGGCGACGCGGAAGACGATCTGGTCGCGGTCCCCGGCCTGCGCGGGGAAGCTCTTCTGCAGCAGGTCCGACGCGCGCTGCGCGTCGGAGCCCGGCAGCGTGAAGTTGTTGGAGTATTCAGCGCCTACCGAGCTCCCGAGCGCGCCGACGACCGCGATCAGGGCGATCCAGCCGAGGAGGACGTAGAGGCGGTGGGTGGTGGACCAGCGGGCGAGCTTGAGCACGGCGACCTCGGGAGGTAGAGGGCGGGCGGCGCGGGCGGGCGCCTCGGAGAGGGTCCGTAGAGGGTAGAAGGTCGTCTGCGCCAGGCTGCCCGCGTCTCACGCCCGGGGGCGATGTCGTCGTTCGATGACATCGTCGCCCACGCGGGCAAGATGTCGTGGTTCGTTGACATTTACGCCTGCCGAGCCGAGATGTCATCGTTCGACGACATTCCGCCGGGGAGGGCGCTACCGTCCACGTACGATGATCTTGCGGAGCGCTGACGAACTTGCCCCACTGATACGCGCACGGCGCCGCGAGCTGGGTCTCACCCAGGAAGCGTTGGCCGAGCTGGTAGGGGTCAGCCGGTCGCTCATCGTCGTCCTCGAGAGCGGCAGGAAACCGGTGCGGCTCGAAACCACGCTGACCATCCTGCACACCCTCGGGATGGACCTCGAAGTGCGTGTCCGTGGTTGATGAGCGAGCTCGTCGTCTACCTCTCCGACCGGCGTGCGGGCCGACTGATCCGCAAGGGCAACGGCAACATGCAGTTCCGCTACGACCCCGGCTACGCGGGGCCGGCTATCTCACAAGCGCTCCCGCTCCAGAGGGCGGCGCATCCGCACGCGATCTGCCACGCGGTGTTCGGCGGCCTGCTGCTCGAGGGCGACGCGCGGGCGGCCCTCGCCCGCAACCTGGGGGTCTCGGCCGGCAACGACTACGCGCTGCTCGAGGAGGTGGGGGGGGACTGTGCCGGGGCGATCACACTGCTGCCCCCCGAGAGCGAGCTGCCCGTGACGCCGCGGCGCCGGCAGATCGACGAGCAGGAGCTCGATGCGCTGCTGCGCGAGCTGCCCCGGCGTCCACTGGCCGCGAACCCCGAGGAGGGGGTGCGCCTCTCGCTGGCCGGTGCCCAACCCAAGCTGCCGATCATCCTCGACGAGGATGGCCTGTCGTTGCCCCTGAACGTGGCTGCCGCCACCACGCACATCATCAAGCCCGAGCTGTCGGATTTCCCGGGGCTGGTGGACAACGAGGCGTTCTGCATGGAGCTGGCCCGTGCCGTGGAGTTGCCGGTCGCCACGGTGGGCAAGCGGCGGACCGCATCGTCGCTGCCGTACCTTCTGGTCGAGCGTTACGACCGTGACCTGACCGCCGACCCGATCAGACGACTGCACCAGGAGGACTGCTGCCAAGCGCTGGGACGGCCCTCCGATCGCAAGTACCAGTCGGAAGGGGGGCCATCCGTGACCGAGATCGTGAAGCTGCTGCGCCTCTGCTCGCCGATGGCCTCCCGGGACCTGCCGACTCTGTGGTGTGCGCTGGTCCTCAACTGGCTGATCGGTAACTGCGATGCGCACGCCAAGAACTACTCGCTGCTCTACGACACCGGGGCCCCGGTGCTGGCTCCGCTGTACGACCTGGTCAGCACCACGATCTACCCCCCGTTGACGCGACGGCTGGCGATGAGCATCGACGGGGCTCGCCAGATCGACGAGGTGACCGTCGCCGCGTGGCGGACACTCGCGGCCGAGCTCGGCTTCAACCGGCGGTTCGCCCCCCGGACGACCGGAGCGATGGTCGAGCGCGTGGTGGAGGAGGCCGGTCGGCTCGCCGCCCAGCCTCAGCACGACAACGACGCCGCACGCGCGATCCTCGCGGGCATCGAGGCGCGCGCTCGGCTGGCGAGGTGGTAGACCGGGACGATGCCTCAGCCTCAGTTCACGCTCGGGTCGAGCGGCATCCGCGCCAGCAGCGCGTAGGTGCCCCCCTTGCGGGCGAGCACGCTGGCCCACAGCTCGCCCGGGTCCTCGGTGAACACGTCCTCGGGACGCGCCGGGTGGGGGATCCAGTCGCCGGACTCGAGCTCTTCGTCGAGCTGCCCCTCGCCCCACCCGGCGTAGCCGGCGAACACCCGCCGGCGTGCGATCGCCTCGGAGAGCTCATCGAGGTCGGCCTCGGGCGCGGGGAAGCCGATGCGCCCCAGCACGAGCAGGCCGGCGGGGGAGGGGTCCAGGAACTCGGCGAGCAGGACGATCGAGGTCGGCTGGACGGGCCCGCCCACGTACACGGTCTCGCGCTCGCCGGCGGTCTCCTCGAGCGCCGGCACCGCCTCGCCGACCGTCACCGCGGAGGGGCGGTTGAGCACGACGCCCATCGCGCCCTCCTCGCTGTGGGCGCCGATCAACACGACGGTACGCCGGAAGTTGGGGTCCCGCAGCGTGGGGGCCGCGAGCAGCAACTGGCCGCTGAGCGATTCCGCCATGGGCTCAGCGTACCTGTCTGTGACCGCAGCTCGAATCGGCCTGTGCCGGCGCCGCCGTCGGGAATCGAAGGCGCCTCCGGCCTCACCCCACCGAGAAGACGTCCAGCGTGCCGTCCAGCAGATGCGCGTTGGCGTCGCCCTCGGGCTCGACGACGTGTCCGTCGACGACGATCGGGCTGTTCCAGTGCCCGGGGGCGCCGGGGAGCTTGGCGATCGGTGTCGGCGAGCCCGGCCGGTAGACGTAGATGCCGCCGGCCGACGTGGTCGTACACGTACAGCAGGCCGCCCGCCATCACCGGGCTCGTCCCCGGGGTGGAGTTCTCCCACGCCCGGTACAGCCGCCCGCCGCGCAGCACGTACGCGGCGGTCGCGTGTTCGTCGGCGACGAACACCGTCGTGCGCCCGCCGCGGCGCCACACGGCCGGCGCGCTGAACAGCTGGCCGCCGCCGGGGAGCGCCAGGCGCTGCACTTCGCCGCCGAGCGGGTGCGCCCGCGCCCTGCGCTCCCGGGCAGGCGGCCGTCAAGGCGCGAGAGCGCGAGCACGCGCATGACCCCGTCCTTGCCGGCCACCAGCACGCGGTCTTCGCCGAGCAGCACAGGGGCGCTCGAGCCGAGGTCGGTGTCGCTGCGTGTTCAGCTGCTTCCTGGTTGGTGGGGGTGAAGGACTGGCGCAGACGCAGGCCGGGGAAGGTGAGCTCGAGCACGCTGTCGCCGAAGTTGGTGGTGCCGTTCCACGGGCCGTTGCCGGTGTCGATCAGGATGCGCCGGCCGCCGGGCTCGACGACCGGCCCGCCGCGGGAGAGGATCGCCGAGTCGCTGGCCGGGCACGTGCTCGGCGTCAGCAGGTGGCGGCGGTCCGCGCAGAGCGTGTTGAACACCCCCACGCACGCGCCGCTGGCGCGCGCGATGAGCACCACGTGGCCCTGGTAGGGCGGGGCGTCGCCGATAGTAGCCGCTGGTGGCGCGACCACGAGGTCGGGGCCGTCGATGTTGAGCGCCGCGCCGAGCTTCTCGTGGAGTGGGTCGCGCGTGACGCTCACCGGCCAGCCGCCGCGCCTCGCGCCGTCGGCGAGCGAGAGCTTGTGGATCAGCCCGTTCGGCGAGGCCGCGTAGACGAACCGCCGGTCGGGGTCGGCGAGCGGGCTGGCGATCGTGATCTGGGCGCTGCCCGCCCAGCCGTGCGTAGCCCGGCGGCGTGAACGTCCACAGGATCGTGCCGCTGTCGGCGTCGAGCGCGAGCGTCTTGCCGTAGGTGGTCGCGACGACGAGTCGCGTCGTGGGCGCGCCGTCGACGGACACGCCGTGCAGGTAGATCGGCGAGGAGTCCACGGTCCCCGGCAGCGCGACCGTCATGCGGCGCAGGTGGGCGACGTTCTGAGCCGCGATGCCGCTCGCCGCTTCGCTGACGTCGCTGCGCTGCGGGTTCAGGCCGAACTCCGGCCACTGCGTCAGCGTCGCCGCGGCGGCGCGCGCGTGCGGAATCGCGGCCGCGCTCACGGTCGGGGTGGAGACGTCGGTGGGGGCGGCGCTTCCGCATGCGGCCAGGAGCAGGGCGGCGGTGCAGCTCAGGCCCAGGGCTCTGGCGTGGGCCCGCAGCCGGGTGAGGCGGCGTATGCGCATCGGCGAGGTTCTAGTGGTTCATCCTGTTAGTTCGTTGGCCTCATGCTTCGAGGACCTTGCCGGTGTAGGTCCACTTGAACGGTTTGGCGGTCTGGTTGTAGGTCTCGACGAACGCGAGCATCTGCTCGGCGAGGTCGGTCTCGCTGGTGAAGATGCCGTGCTTGAGCAGTCGGCGGTAGAGGATCGAGAAGAAGATCTCGATCTGGTTGAGCCACGAGGCGTGCTTGGGGGTGAACTGGAAGCTCCACCGCGGATGGTCTTTCAGCCAGTCGCTGACTTCCTCGGTGCCGCGGGTGGAGAGGTTGTCGGTGACCGCGACGATCTGTCTGGCCCTCGACGATCGGGATCTCGTCGTCGAGGTGATCGAGGAAGCGGATCAGGTCCCAGCGGTTGCGGGTCTTGGACGGCATCGCGAGCACGTCGCCTTCGTGGACGTTCAGGCAGGCGAACAGGCACTGGGTGCCGTTGCGGTTGTACTCGTGCTCGCGCCGTGCCGGGCTTGCCCGGGGCGGGCGGCTGGTCGGGCTTGGTCGGCGCCTTGGCCTGGATCCCGGTCTTCTCGTCGATCGAGACGACCAGCACGTTCTCCGGCGGGTCGACGTACAGGCCGCAGATCTCGCCCAGGCGCTCCTCGAACTCGGGCTGGGAGAAGTCGCTCATGATCCAGTACTCGGTCCGGTGCGGCTTGATCTCCGCGCGCGAGAGGATCACGTGCGCCTGGGACGCCGACATCCCGACCTCTGCCCCAGCTGCTCGTAGGTCCAGCGCTCCTGCTGGCGCCCTCCGCTGTCTCGGGTCGGACGCGTGCACGCCTTCGCGATCAGCAGCGCCCTGTCCGCCTGGGAATACGTGAGTGGCGTACCCGACCGCGGCGCGTCCTTGAGCCCCTCGATCCCATCGCGCTCATAGCGCGCACGCCACTTCTGCGCCGTGTTCGTCGAGCACCCCAACGCGCTCCGATCTCCGCAGCCGAGTGCCCCTCGGCGGCCTGGAGCACGATCCGCGCCCGCTCGACCATCCGCACCTGCTCGCTACCCGCCCGCGCGATCCGCTCGAGCTCCGCTCGATCCTCACCGCCAATCTCGATGCGCTTCGCCAAAGCAGGCATACCGAACCCCCATCATCGCTGGACACCACCAGCAACGGATTCGGCAAAGACTACAAGACACCTGCAACCATCACCGAACTAAAAGGACGAACCACTAGCGCATCGCCCCCGGCCTGACGGCGCGGTAAGGTAAGGCCGTCATGGCGAAGAGCCCGCAGGTGGGCGAGCCCGCCCCGATTTCGAACTGCCGGGCACCGAGGGCCCGTTCCGGCTCTCCGAGCACCGCGGGGAGCGGGTCGTGCTGCTCTTCTATCCGGGGGACAACACGCCCGTGTGTAAAAGGCAGTTCTGCTCATATCGGGATCGCGCGGACGACTTCGCCGCGCTCGACGCGACGGTGGTCGGGATCTCCGCACAGGATGTGGACTCCCACAAGGGCTTCATCGAGAAAAACAGCCTCACGGTCCCGCTGCTGGCAGACGTCGATAAGGCCGTCGGGAAGGCATACAGCGCCAGCGGCAAGCGTGCTGTCATCGTGATCGACGAGCTGGGCGTGGTCCGCCACCGGCACGATCATCGGCTGGGGCTGGACTTCCAGACGGTGGATGAGCTCAAAGCGGCGCTGGATGCGCTGCCCAGCCCGGCCGCCTGAGGGACCGCCACCGTCCCCGACGGCTTTCGGGAAAAGCCTGGTTGTTTTCGGGGTTGCTGCGGGGGTGGTGTGTCAGTTTGGGGTGAGGTCGGTGGCGGGGATGAGTTGGGTGTTGGGGTCGTTTTGGAGGGCGGCTACGGCTTTCATGCCGGGGCTTTGGGCGCGGGTGACGTAGCTCCAGTCGCCGATGACGTACAGCCTGCCCTTGGTGCGGGTGAGGGCGACGTTGAGGAGCTTGGCGGCGGCGACCTGGTGTTCGTTGCCGTGGAGGTCGGCGACGCCGGTCCACCGGGGTTGGGTGTCCTGCATGAGGTCGAGCACCACGGTGTCGAACTCTCTGCCTTGGAAGCGGTGTGCCGTGCCGCACTCGACGCCCAGCTGCTCGTGCTCGCTGAGGCGCTGCGCGCGAGTGGCCTGGGGGGCGTAGGGGCACACGTAGCCGGTGGTGCCGGTGGGTGTCTGGTGGGCGATGGTCCGGAGGATGTCGAGGCCGAGCTGGTAGGACCACGAGCGGCCGGTGCGGCGCAGTTCGTTGCCGTGGTGGCCTGCTGTGTCGATGATGGTGACGCGGGCGTCCGGCGGGGTGGCGCCGTTGGGGCTGGTTTGGAGGAGGCCGTCGTAGCAGAACGCGTTGACGGCGTCGGCGATGGCCGGCGGGTATCTGTATTGGACACGCAGGGCGACGCACCGGGGGTGGGCTTCGGCGCTGGCGCGGTCGGTGACACCGGTGAGGTGGTACACGTCGCGCTTTTGCCACTGTGCGCGCTCGTGGTCGTGCTCGTCGTGGGTGTCGTCGGCTGTGGCGATCGGCGCGTTCTGGAGGGGGTCGCCGACGAGGGCGACGGTGCGGTCGGCGCGGCTGGCGGCGTACGCGACGTACGGGGCCTCGGCGCTCGCGGCCTCGTCGAGGATCACGGTGTCGTAGCGGCGCTGCTGCAGGGCTTGGTTGGTGGTGAGCGTCGCAAGCGTGCACGCGACGACGGGGGCTTCGGCGAGCAGGCGGGCACGTTCGTTCTGTACCTCTTCGTTGAGGCGCTCCTGCTCGCGGGTGAGCTCTTCGAGTTCCTTGTCTAGCTGCGCGGTCTTCGTGTTGAGCTGCTCGCGGTCGGCGAGCTTCGCGGGGATGCCGGCGCGCTCGGTGGCGGCGATCGTGTCCTGCGCCTGCTGTGGGGTCATGGTCGCGGCGGCCGTTTGCGCCTGTTGGAGTTGTTCGGCGTGCTCCTGGTGTTGGGCGCGCAACTGCTCGTGTTGCTGCTCGGCCTCTGCGGCGGCCTGTTCGTGCTCGTCGGTCTGCGCGGCCCGGGCGGCGAGGGTCTGCCACCGCGCTTGGGCGGCGTGCCTGGACTGTTGTGCGCGGCGGGCCGCGTCGTTGGCGCGGGCGCCTGCGGCCTCGGCGTGGGTGAGTGCCGCGTGAGCCTGTGCCGCTTGGGTGGCGCGTTCGGTGGCGTGGCGTTCGCGGCGGGCGCGTACGGGCGGCACGCGCGTGGCGAGGCCGCGGCCGGCCGCGGCGCGCGCCCGTTGCGCCTGGTCGGCGGCTGCGGTGTGTGCGCGGCGGCGCTCGTCCTCGGTGGCTTGCGCGCGCGCGGCCTCGCGCTCGGCGTCGGTGCGCGCGCGACGGGCTCTTTCGAGCTCGCGCCGCGCGGTGCGCACCTGTGCGTCTGGCACGGCCGCCTGCTGCGCTTGCGCGCGGTGCGCCCGGGCGCGCGCCTGGGTGTCGGCGAGCTGCTGCTCGGTGGCGGCCGCGGCGGCCTGGAGGTGGGCGGCTTCTGTGTGGGCGTGTTGGGCTTCCTGGGCGCGTTCGTACGCGTCCACGTCCACGTCCGCGTCTTGGAGCTGCTCGATGGTGCGCTGCAGCTGCTCGCGGTCTGGGTGCGTGCGGTTGCGCGCGCGGCGCTCGTCGAGGTCTTGCTGGCGCTTTTGCTTGCCGGTGAGGGTCGCGGCGGCCTGCTCCAGCATCAGGTACTCGTGTTCGCGCACGCGCTGGGCGACGCGGTCCTCGACGGCGGGGCTTGCGACTCTGATGGCCGCGCCGGGCGGGGGGTGCGTGGCCGGGTGGTTGGGGTCGAAGATCCCTTCGAGCACGTTGTCCACGGCGACGTGGGTGTGCGAGGCGACGAGCACGGTGCGCCCGTGCGCGAGGGCGTCCGCGACGGCTTGGGCGATGACTGTCGTCTTGCCCGTTCCCGGTGGGCCCCACACGAGCCACGCGCCCTTGCTCGTCATCGCTGCGAGCGCCTGTTGCTGGCCGTCGTTGAGCGCGCGGCCGCGGGCGTGGGTGGTGGGTGGGGGGCCGAGGGGCTGGGGGGTGTGGCTCCACAGCTGCGCGCACAGGCGGCCTCTGCCGGCGCTCTCCAGCGCGCGCCGCAGCGCCTGCTTGAGGCGGATCTCCACGTCGGTGCTCGCGTACACGCGCACCTCGTGGGCGTCGCCGAGCGCGCGGCGTGTCGCGGGCGGGAGCGTCAGGTGCAGGCGCCGGCCCTGGAAGCGCTTGAGCTTTGCGGGGTGGCGGTTCTCCGGCTTGGTGTCGTCGAGCTCGGCGTCGACGAGGGTGAACTGCTGGTCCCGCCACATGAGCGTGCGTGTGGCCCACACCTCCACCTCGCGGCCGGGTGGGGGCATCCGTACGGGGCGCTCGCTCACGGGCTCGGCGGGTTGCGTGCGGGCGAGGCGCTCGAGCGTGGCGTCCACGGCGGCGCACGCGAGGGTGCGGATCTGCTCCCAGGTCATCTGGACTGGCTCTGTCATGTGGAACCCTGGTTGTATCGGTTGGGAGCGGGGGGTGCGTGAGCGGGGGGGGGACTCGAGCCCCCAGCGCTCCCCTCGACGCTCACCCCTCGCCGTCGGTCGCCTCGCCCCCGGCCGTCCTTCACCTGCAGGCCGGCGTCCGCGATGAACGCCTCGACGGATCGGGTGCGCTCATCGTCAGACCCCGATGAGTTCGAGTGCTGCTCAGTGGTCCGCTCCGACCGTCTTGCGTAGACCTGTGAGCGCGCGATCGCCGACGCGTTTGAACGCGACGCGAGCAGCGGGTCGGCGAGCTTGAACGGTCCCTTCAGCGCGAGATCCGCGTCGTAGGTGATCCGTGTGCCCCGTCGGACGGCTCGAAGGTGATCCGGTCCAGCGAGACGACGGTCGAGTTCTCGCCGCGAAAGGTGACGGCGTGCGGCGGGTCGTACTCGACGATGCGGTAGGTGAGCGGCGTCTTGCGGCCGAGGAAGTCGGCCACGAGCCGGAACTCGGTCCCCTCGTGGACCGGCGCGTCGCCGAGGCGCTCGGCTTCGACGACACCCGGATCCCACTCCGCGGTCGTCGAGAAGTCGCTGAGGTAGGCGAACACCTCGTCGGGCGGGCGGGGCGTGTCGACTGTTGCCTTGTAGCGGGCCATCGGTTCTCCTTATCTGTTTGAGTCGGCTGTGGCCGGAATGTCGTGCCAGCCGCTGAGTCGCTCGCATTCGGCCCAGAGCCGCTCGCGGTCCGCGGCGCGTCTCCCTGGTCCACGGCACGCGGTGGGTCGGGCGCCGTCGGCGGTCATGCCAGAAGCCGCCGGAGCTGCGTGCCGGCTCGGGCGCGGCGCCGAGCCAGACGATCGTGTCGGCGCCCTCCTGCGGCGTGCGCAGCAGCCGCTTTGTGCGACCGTAGAAGCGCGGCAGCGAGGACTCGAGGCCCGGGGTGTCCACCCAGCCGGGATGCATCGCGTGGACGACGACGCCGGTGCCTCGCAGTCGCTCTGCCCACAGCTCGGTCAGGATCACCTGGGCGCGCTTGGTGCGGGCGTAGGCGGTGGCGCCGTCGAACTTCCCGTGGGCCATCTGCAGGTCGTCGACGTGGATCCGCTGCGTGTACATGCCGCCCGAGGACACGTTGACGATGCGGGCGGGCGCGCTGCTCTCGAGCAGCGGGATCAGCAGGTTCGTCAGCAGGAACGGTCCCAGGACGTTGGTCGCGAAGGTCAGCTCGATGCCGTCGACCGAGAGCGTCCGCTCGCCCGAGCAGGGCGCCGGCGTTGTTGACGAGCACATCGAGGCGCGCGCCTCGCCGCTGAAGCGCTCGGCGAACCGCCGCACGGCATTGCAGGTCGCTGAGGTCGCAGAGGCCGACCCGAACATCGCTGTTGCCAGACCGTGCGATGATCTGTGCGCGGGCCCGCTCGCCGCGCTGCTCGTTGCGGGCCGAGCAGCCAGACCGTGGCGCCGAGACGCGCGAAGCCCTCGGCGGCGGCGAGGCCGAGCCCGGAGGTCCCGCCGGTGACGAGCACGACCTTCCCGTCCATCGTCTGCAGGTCGGCGGTGCTCCACATGCGCCGGCGGATGCGATAGCCGACGCTCGTGTAGCCGGCGACGACGGTGCGGTCGAGGATCGTGTCGAGCAGCGAGTCGATCATGCCACCGATCCCGGGTTTCGAGGCGAATACCGCACACGGCAAGCATGACGCATCGGCCGCCTCGTCCCCGTTCGTCCCCTCCCCGTAGGCGGAAATCGTGCTATGTAGATGACTCTGGAAACGTTTGACGTCGTAGGACCACGCATGAGGATCGCCATCGTCGGTGCCGGCGTCTCCGGGCTCGTACGCGCGCATCTGCTGGGCCGCGATCACGAGGTGGTCGTGTTCGAGGCCGCGGCGTACGCCGGGCGGCCACACCAACACGGTCCGCGTGGACACGGCCGACGAGACCCACCACGTCGACACCGGCTTCATCGTCTTCAACGACCGCAACTACCCGAACTTCCAGCGCCTGCTGGGCGCCTGGGGGTGGCGGCACAGCCGTCGACGATGACCTTCGGCGTCAGCGACGGCCGCGGCGACTTCGAGTACAACGGCGTCTCGCCCAACGGCCTGTTCGCCAAGCGGGCGCATCTCGTGACGCCGTCGTTTCACCGGATGCTCGCCGACCTGGCCCGCTTCAACCGGGCCGCGCGAGAGCTGCTGCGCCGGCGCGGCGACGGGCCGTCGCTGGGACACTGGCTCGAGCAGCAGCGCTTCTCCCGGCCGTTCATCGAGCGGCTGATCGTGCCCCAGGCGGCGGCCGTGTGGTCGGCCGACCCGCGCCAGATGTGGAGCTTTCCCCGCCCGGTTCCTGGCCGAGTTCTTCGATAATCACGGGATGCTCGGATTCCGCGACCGCCCGCGCTGGCGGACGGTCAGCGGCGGCTCGGCCCGCTACGTCGAGGCGCTGCGTCGGCCCTTCCGCGGGCGGGTGCGCCTGCGCACCCCGGTCACGCGGGTCGTCCGTGGGGCCGACCACGTCGCTCGTCACCCCCGCGGCGGCGAGCCCGAGCCCTTCGACGAGGTGGTGCTGGCCACGCACTCCGACCAGGCGCTCGCGCTGCTCGGCCGACGCCAGCCGAGCCGAGCACGAGATGCTCGGGCGATCCCGTATCAGGCCAACCAGGCGGTGCTGCACACCGACGTCGCGATGCTGCCCCGCCGCCGGCGGGCCTGGGCGAGCTGGAACTACCACCTGCTCGACGCGCCGCAGGACCGCAGCGACCGTCACCTACCACATGAACCGCCTGCAGTCGCTGCGCGCCGAGCAGGAGTTCTGCGTGACGCTCAACCGCACCGGCGACGATCGACCCCGAGCAGGTGATCCGCACGATCGACTACGCCCACCCGGTCTACACCGCCGCCGGCGTCGCCGCCCAGCGCACGTTCGGCGAGATCAGCGCGCGCAACCGCACCCATTTCTGCGGCGCCTACTGGGGCTGGGGCTTCCACGAGGACGGCGTGGTCAGCGCGCTGCGCGTCGCCGAGCTCGGCTTGCGGAGCGAGGTGCGCTGTGAGCGCGTCAGCGCCATGTACACCGGGACGATCCGCCATCGCCGCACCGGCGCGCCGCGCGAGTTCCGCCACCGCCTGGCGCTCGCCTACATCGATCTGGCGGAGCTGCCCGCGCTGCTCGGCGGCCGGCTCCTGCGCCGGCGGCCCGGGCGCGCTGCGGTTCCGCCGCCGCGACTACCTCGGCGACCCGGCGCGGTGCCGCTGGACGCGGCGGTGCGCGACCGGGTGCCGGAGCTGGGCGGCCGGCGCCCGCGGGCCCGATCCGCCTGCTCACCCAGCTGCGCTCGTTCGGGCTGTGCTTCAACCCGGTGAGCTTCTACTACTGCTTCGACGATGCCGGGAGCAGCTCGAGCGTGCTGGCCGAGGTGACCAACACGCCGTGGGGCGAGCGGCACGCCTACCTGCTCGCCGCGCAGCCGGACGGGGATCCGGTGCTCGCGGCAGCTTCGCCAAGGAGCTGCACGTGTCGCCGTTCATGGGCATGGATCACGTCTATGACCCGGCGCGCGGCCGCGCCCGGCGAGACGCTGTCGGTCCACATCGAGAGCCCGCGCAGCGGCGACACGGCGTTCGACGCGACGCTGGCGATGCGGCGCCGCGGAGCTGACCCGGTCGTCGGCTGGCGCGGCTGACGGCGCGGTTCCCGCTGGCCACCGCTGCGCGTGCTGGCGCTCATCTACGGTCACGCGCTCGGCCTCAAGCTGGCCGGGGCGTCCGCGTGCACCCCCACCCGCGGGCGGCGGCGTGACCGGTGGCCGCCGCCGCGTCGCGCGCCTGGCGTCGCGCTTGGC
Organism: uncultured Solirubrobacterales bacterium; assembly: GCA_963821775.1. Classification (GTDB taxonomy): domain Bacteria; phylum Actinomycetota; class Thermoleophilia; order Solirubrobacterales; family Solirubrobacteraceae; genus Palsa-744. The sequence goes on from CAWGFB010000004.1 coordinate 1,574,782, forward strand.
GCTGCTGGCCAGATCCGGTCGGCAGCCTGACGTCGTGGAGGGCGGGCGGCGGCGGACGTGCGGGTCCGGCAGCCCGCGGGCGCGGTGCAGTTCGCCGCCCGAGCTTCTGGCGGATGCTGCTGCGCGGCAGCCGCGGGACTGGCCGAGTCCTACGCCCAGGGCTGTGGGACTCGCCGGATCTGGTGGCCGTGATCCGCGTGGCCGCCCGCAACGCGGTGCCTGATCGACCGCGTCGCCGGTCGCGCCGACACGTGCCGCTGTGGGCGCCGCGCAGCGTCTCCGCGCTCGCAACGCCGCACGCGCGCAGCCGGCGCGACATCGCTGCCCACTACGACCTCGGCAACGAGCTGTTCGAGCGGATGCTCGACGCGACGATGATGTACTCGTGCGCCCTGTTCGCGCGTCCGGGGATGACGCTGGCGGAGGCATCCGGAGGCCAAGCTCGAGCGCGTCTGTGACGGACTCGATCTCGGGCCCGAGGATCACGTGCTGGAGATCGGCACGGGCTGGGGCGGATTTGCCGTCCACGCCGCCGCCACCCGGGCTGCCGGGTGACGACCACGACGATCTCCGCCGAGCAGCACGACTACGCCGTCGCGCGGGTGCGGGCCGCCGGGCTGCCGGACCGGGTCACGGTGCTCATGCGCGACTACCGGGACCTGCGCGGCCGCTACGACAAGCTCGTCTCGATCGAGATGATCGAGGCCGTCGGCTGGCAGCACATCGGGACGTTCTTCGCCCGCTGCTCGGAGCTGCTCGCCGCCGACGGGCGCGATGCTGCTGCAGGCGATCACCATCGACGACCGCGCCTACGAGGTCGAGAAGGCCTCCAGAGTCGTTCATCAAGGAGTACATCTTCCCCGGCGGCTGCCTGCCCTCGCTGGAGGTGATCATGCGCAACGTGGCGCGGCGCACCGACCTGCAGGCGGTCGGCCTCGAGGACATCACGCCGCAGCTACGTCGAGACGCTGCGGCGCTGGCGCCACAACTTCCAGGCCACGACCGCGCGACCTGGAGCGAGCTCGGCTACGACGAGCGCTTCCAGCGGATCTGGACGCTGTATCTCGCCTACTGCGAGGGCGGGTTCGCCGAGCGGCGGATCTGCGACGTCCAGCTGCTGCTGGCCAAGCCCCAGTGGCACCAGTACGCGGGCCCCGCGAGCGCATACGATGCGCCGCAGGCGCTGACCTCCTGAACATGGGCCGCGCACTCGTCACCGGAGCCTCTGGCTACGTCGGCAGCCGACTGGTGCGCGAGCTTCACGCGCAAGGCGATTCCGGTCGGGTGCGTCGCGCGCGACCCGAGCCGGGTCAGCTTCGATCCAGCCGTCACGGTACACCGCGCCGACATGCTCGACCCGAGTTCGCTGCAGCGCGATCGGCGAGGGCTACACGACGGCCTACTATCTCGTCCACTCGATGGGTCGCGGCGGCGACTCCGACTACGAGCAGCGCGACGCCACAGCCGCCTCCAACTTCGCTCGCTTCGCGATCGCCACCGGCATCGAGCGGGTCGTGTACCTCGGCGGCCTCGGCGACCGCCCCGCATCCCAGCACCTGCGCTCGCGGCTGCGCGTCGGAGAGATCCTGCGCGATCAGGGACCACCGCTGAGCTGGTTTCGCGCCGGCATGGTGGTGGGAGCCGGATCGGAGAGCTACCGAACGCTGCGCTCGCTCGTCGAGCGCCTGCCGGTGATGCTCGCACCCTCGTGGCTGGCCACACCCACCCAGGCGATCGCGATCGGCGACGTCCTGCGTTACCTCATCGAGGCTCCCGGCATACCCGAGACGCGCTCCCGCGAGATCCAGATCGGGTCGGCCGAAATACTCACATACGGGGAGATGCTCGACCGGATGGCCGACGTGCTTGGGACTGCGCCGCCGCCCCCGCATCCCCGTACCGCTGCTGACGCCGTGGCTCTCCTCGCACTGGATCGGGCTCATCACACCCGTCGACGCGGGCGTCGCGAGACCACTGATCGAGGGTCTCTCCACCGATACGACCATCACCGACCCATCCGGCATGGAGCTGTTCGACTTCCAACCCAGATCCTTCAAACAAGCCCTACGCGAGGCAATCGCCGAGGAGGCCCACAACCGACGCCCCACGCCGTAGCCCCCGCCGCGCCCTGACGCTCAGCGCGCCGCTCCGACGCTCAGCGCGCCGCCCCCGCCTCCTCCCGCTCCCCCGGCCGCTCCTCGACCGCACGCTGGGCGTGCAGCGCGATCAGCTCGAGCTGCAGGCTGCGCGGCTCGCTCGTCCGACTCCAGGCCCCCCCGCCCGAGCCGCCGCCAGCGCGCCCTCGCCGTCGAGGTCCCAGGCGTTGTGGTTGTCGGCGAAGGCACGCTCGAGCGCGTCGAGCACCTCGGCGCGCAGCGCCGGGGCCTCGATCGGCACGGCGAGCTCGACGCGGTTGTCGAGGTTGCGCGGCATCAGGTCCGCGGAGGAGATGTAGACCTTCTGCTCGCCGTCGCGCTCGAACGCGTAGACGCGCGAGTGCTCGAGGAAGCGCCCGACGACCGAGACGACGCGGATGTTCTCGGAGAGCCCCGGCACGCCCGGGGCGCAGGCAGCAGATCCCGCGCACGTTCAGGTCGACGCGCACGCCGGCCCGCGAGGCGCGCGTAGAGCGCGCCGATGCAGCGCGCCGTCGACGAGCGCGTTGATCTTGATCACGATCCGCGACGGGCGCGCTCGGCGAGTGCGCGGCGACCGTGCGCTCGATCTCGCTCGAGGATCGCGTTGCGCAGGTGGCTCGGGGCGACCAGCACCTTGCGGTAGTGCGGCGGGCGCCCGAAGCCGGTGAGGTAGTTGAACAGCTCGGCGACGTCGGCGCCGATCTCCTCGTCGGTCGTGAACAGGCCGAAGTCGGTGTAGAGGCGCGCGGTCGCCGAGTGGTAGTTGCCGGTGCCGATGTGGACGTAGTTGCGCACGCCGTCGCCCTCGCGGCGCACGACCAGCACGCACTTGGCGTGCGTCTTCAGCGCCGGATGGCCGTAGACGACGTGCACGCCGGCCTGCTCGAGCGCCTTGGCCCAGTGGATGTTCGTGCGCTCGTCGAAGCGCGCCTGCAGCTCGACCAGGCGACCGCCTGCTTGCCGCGCTCGGCGGCGCGGATCAGCGCCGGCACCAGCGGCGAGTCGTCGCTCGTGCGGTACACGGTCTGCTTGATCGCCAGCACCTGCGGGTCGTCGACGGCCTGCTCGACGAAGCGCTCGACCGAGCTGGCGAAGGAGTCGTAGGGGTGGTGGACGAGCAGGTCGCCGTCGCGCATCGCGCCCATCACGTCCGGGTCGCTCGCCCTCGTGGCGCAGCAGCCGCGGGTGGGCGACCGGCGTGAGGGCGGGTCGCGCAGCTCGGCGTAGCCGGGCAGGCTGCACGATCTGCGACAGGGCGGCCAGGTCGAGCAGCCCGTCGACCGGGTAGACGTCCGCGCGGCGACGTCGAGCAGCGCCGTCAGCTCGCTCGCGCAGCGGCGCGGCGCAGTGCGGCGCCGACCTCGACGCGCACGACCTCGCCGAGGCGCCGGCGGCGCAGCTCGTCCTCGACCGCCTGCAGCAGGTCGTCGGCGTCGTCGGAGATCTCGAGGTCGGCGTCGCGGGTGACGCGGAAGAAGTCGTAGTCGGCGATCTCCATGCCGGGGAAGAGCGCGTCGAGGTGGTGGGCGATCACGTCCTCGAGCAGCACGAGCAGCGTGGCTCGGCGCGGCTGCCGAGCGCGACGAAGCGCGGCAGGACTCGGTCGGGCACCTTCACGCGCGCGAACGTGGTCTGGCCGCTGTCGGGGTCGCGCACGATCACGCCGAGGCTGAGCGAGAGGTTCGAGATGTAGGGGAAGGGCTGGCCGGGGCCGACCGCGAGCGGCGTCAGCGCCGGGAAGATGACCTGCCGGAAGTGCGTGGCCAGGTGAGCGCGCTGGCGTCCTCGTCGAGCTCCTCGACGCCGACCACGCGCGATGCCGTGCTCGGCGAGCGCGGGCAGCAGCGCGCTCGGCGACGCAGCGCGCCAGGCGCCCGCTCAGCTCGAGCACGCGCTCGTGGATCGCCTCGAGCGTCTGCGACGGCGTGCGCCCGTCCTGGCTGGGCGCTCGACGCCGGCCTCGATCTGGTCGTGCAGGCCGGCGACGCGGACCATGAAGAACTCGTCGAGGTTGGAGGTGTAGATCGAGCCGAACTTCGTGCGCTCGAGCAGCGGCACGCTGCGCGTCCTCGGCGAGCTCGAGCACGCGCAGGTTGAAGTCGAGCCACGAGAGCTCGCGGTTGAAGTAGAGCGAGGGGTCGTTGAGGTCGTCCATCGGCCGCAACGCTAACACCCTCCAGATCCAGCTAATGTGAGGTACGAGGAGGATGGCCCGCCAAGCTTTGGTTGCTACGTCACGCTGACGCGGAGCCGCACGGCACCCGGTCGGACTCCGAGCGGCGTCTGACCGAGCGGGGGGAGCGCCAGTCGCGCCTGGCGGGGGAAGCGATCGCGCTGATGGGCGTGGAGTTCGACGCGCTGCTGAGCAGCCCCAAGGAGCGCGCCCTGCGCACCGCGACGGTGGCGGCGCAGGCGTGGAGCCCCGCACAGCGCGAGCGGCTGGAGGTCCACCCGCCGCTGGCGAGCGGCTTCGACGCGCACCAGGCGCTGGCGGCGCTGGCCGAGGTCGCGCCGGGCGCCGGCGGGGGCGATGCGCGCCTGCTGCTCGTAGGTCACGAGCCGGACCTCTCGACGGTGGTGGCGGAGCTGACGGGGCGCGCATCGACCTGAAGAAGGGCGGGCTGGCCGTGGTGCGCATCGAAGGCGGCGGGGAGCTGATCGCGCTGCTGCGACCTGCCGAGCTGGCGCTGATTGCGGGGGAGGGCCGGCCGGCGGCCCGCGCGCGGTGAAGGGGCGCCGGCCGACGCGAGGCTGACGTGGCCCCCGCGCGATAGGGTCCCGGTCGTGACCGACCAACGCTCCGCACTCATCACCGGCATCACCGGCCAGGACGGCTCCTACCTCGCCGAGCTGCTGCTCGAGAAGGGCTACGAGGTCCACGGCATGGTGCGCCGCTCCTCGACCGAGCGCTTCGAGCGCATCGAGCACATCCGCGACCGCGATCACGCTGCACCAGGGCGACCTGCTCGACCAGCGCTCGCTGGTCGACGCGCTGCGCGCGGCGCAGCCCGACGAGATCTACAACCTCGCCGCGATGTCGTTCGTGGCGGTCTCGTGGATCCAGCCGACGCTCACCGCGGAGTTCACCGGCGTCGGCGTCACGCGGATGCTCGAGGCGATGCGCGAGGTGTGCCCCGAGGCGCGCTTCTACCAGGCCTCCTCGAGCGAGATGTTCGGCAAGGTGCGCGAGGTGCCCCAGACCGAGCTGACGCCGTTCTACCCGCGCTCGCCGTACGGCGTCGCCAAGGCGTACGGCCACTTCATCACCGTCAACTACCGCGAGTCGTACGGCCTGCACGCGACCAGCGGCATCCTCTTCAACCACGAGAGCCCGCGTCGCGGCCTGGAGTTCGTCACGCGCAAGATCACCTGGCACGCGGCCGCGATCAAGCTCGGCCTCGCGGACAAGCTGCACCTCGGCAACCTCGACGCCGAGCGCGACTGGGGCTACGCCAAGGACTACGTCGAGGCGATGTGGCTGATGCTCCAGCGCGACGAGGCCGAGGACTACGTGATCGCCACCGGCGTGGCGCACTCGGTCCGCGACTGCGTGCGAGATCGCCTTCGACCAGGCCGGGCTCGAGATCGACGAGCACGTCGTGATCGACGAGTCGCTGCGGCGGCCGGCCGAGGTGGACCACCTGATCGGCGACCCCTCGAAGGCCAAGCGGGAGCTGGGGTGGGAGCCGCGGACGAGCTTCGAGGAGCTGATCCGCCTGATGGTCGACGCCGACCACCGGCTGCTGAGCGGCGCGGAGCACGGGCTGGTGCGTGGCTGAGAGGCGCCGCGCGCTCGTCACCGGCCTGACGGGCCAGGACGGCTCGTTCCTGGCCGAGCTGCTGCTGGCGCGAGGGCTACGAGGTCATCGGGTGCTCGCGCGCGGGCGGCCGGCGGACCCGCTCGGCTCCGCCGAGCACCTGCGCGGCGGGTGCGTGCTGGTCGGCGGCGACCTGCTCGACCCCGAGAGCCTGCGCGCCGCGGTCGCAGGACACGCGCCCGCACGAGCTCTACCACCTGGCGGCGCCCTCGTTCGTGCCCGACTCCTGGCAGCGCCCCGCCGAGACGTTCTCGGCGATCGCCGGCGCGACGGCGTCGCTGCTGGAGGCGGTGCGCGACGGCGGCCCGGGGACCCGCGTGTTCGTGGCGCGTCCTCCGGCGCGATGTTCGGCGCACGCCCGCGAGAGCCCGCAGCGCGAGGACACCCCGTGCCGGCCGGAGACGCCCGTACGCGACGCCAAGCTCGCCGCGCACCAGCTCGTCGGAGCAGCTGCGCGCCCACGACGGGCTGTACGCCTGCTCGGGCATCCTCTACAACCACGAGTCCGAGCGCCGCCCGGAGCAGTTCGTGACGCGCAAGGTCACCCGCGCCGCCGCGGCGATCGAGCTGGGCCTGCAGAGCGAGGTCGAGCTCGGCGACCTCGACGCCGTGCGCGACTGGTCCTTCGCGGGCGACGTGATGCGCGGCGCGTGGCTGATGCTCCAGCAGGAGGAGCCGCGGGACTGCATCCTCTCAAGCGGCGAGCCCCACACCGTGAGAGACCTGGCGCGTACGGCGTTCGCGTGCGTCGGGAGGGACTTCGAGCGCCACGTGCGGGTCGCGCCCGCGCTGGTGCGCGCGCCCGAGCCGACGCCTCTGGTCGGCGACCCCGGCAGGGCGCGGGAGCGCCTGGGGTGGCGGCCGACCATGAGCTTCGAGCGGCTGGTGGAGCGCATGGTGCGAGCGGATCTGGCGCAGTTGGCACAGGACGCGCCCCCGTCGCGGCCGGGGTGAGCAACCCCCGCCCACCCGTCGCGGCCGGGGTGAGCAACCCTTGCCCAGCTCGGCGAGCAGGCGCGAGGCGGCTTCGAGCATCCGGGCGCACTCCAAGCCCTGCGGGAAACTACTGAGTAGGGGTCGGGTCAACCGTCCGACGTAGAACAGGTGCGCACCGGTGAGGCGCCATACCTCGAGGTCCGCCGCGAGCGCGTGCGGGACGGGCGACGCCGCAGCTGGTGGGTCGCCGTCGCCGTGCTGCTCGTGGCGGCTGGGATCGTGGCCTCGGCGCTCAGTGCGCGGACGGTCGCGAGCAACGACCGCGAGCGGGCGCGCGCGACGTTCGCGGCGTCGGCGCACGAGGTCGCCGCGACCCTGACGCTGGCGCTCCAGCACGAGGAAGACCTCGCCGTCGCCGCGCGGGCGTTCATCGTCGGCGACCCCCACGCCTCGCAGGCGGCCTTCCTGGCGTGGACAAGGACCGTGGAAGCGTTCGCGCGGTACCCCGAGCTCGAAGGGGGCGGGGAGGTCGCCCAGGTGCCCGCCGCGCGGCTGGCGGCGTTTGCGGCTCAGCAACAGGCCGATCCGGCGACCCCGCTGCAGGGTGCCCCCTACCAGGTGATGCCGCCCGGCCACCGGCCCTACTACTGCCTGTTGGCGCTGTCGCTCACCCGCGCGGTGCACCCCGCCGCCAGGGTGCCCGCGGGTTTCGACTTCTGTGCGCTCGACACGAGCCTGCGCACCGCGTTCCTCACCGCGCGCGACTCCGGCCAGACCGACTACCTGCCCTACCACCTGGGGCCGTACAAGGTGCTGGTGGTCGAGACGCCGGTGTACCGCGGTGGCGTCGTGCCGCCGACTCTCGCCGCGCGACGGCGCGCGTTCCTCGGCGCCTTCGGCACGACCGTCGTGCCGCGGGTCGTCCTGAACACCGCGCTGCGGGGCCACCCCCACATGGCGGTGGAGTTCGGCCGCGGCCGCGGTTCGCCGGTGGCGTTCCGCGCCGGGGTGGCGGCGCCCGGAACGCAGAGCACCACGGTCGACGTCCACCACGGCTGGACGGTGCGGGCCTCCGAAGCGGTGTACGCAGGGGGCCTCCTCACCGACGACAAGGCGCTGGCCCTGCTGATCGGCGGCATGGTCCTCAGCGTGACGGTGGGCCTGCTCGCGTTCGTCCTCGGGACCGGCCGCGCGCGGGCGCTGGCGATGGTGCGCCGCAAGACGCAAGAACTGCACCACCAGGCGCTGCACGACGGCCTCACCGGCCTGCCCAACCGGGCGCTGGTGCTCGACCGCGCCGAACGGATGCTCGCCCGCGCGCGGCGCGAGCCGGGTCTCGTGGCGGCCGCGCTGTACGTGGACATCGACCGCTTCAAGCGCGTCAACGACACCTACGGGCACGCCGCCGGCGACCGCCTGCTGCAGACCGTCGCGCAGCGGTTGCGCGAGGTGGTGCGCGAGCAGGACACGGTGGGCCGTCTGGGGGGCGACGAGTTCGTCGTGCTGCTGGAGTCCACGAGTCCCGAAGCCCCGCCCGACGTGGTCGCGGAGCGGATGATCCAGGCGATGCACCAACCCGTGGTGCTCGACGAGGAGGAGCAGACGCGCCACACCTGCGGGGTCAGCATCGGCATCGCGATCGGCCAGCGCGCGAGCGCCGAGGAGCTGCTGCGCGACGCGGACCTCGCGCTGTACGCGGCCAAGGCCGCCGGCAAGGACCGCGCGGTGCTGTTCGAGGCGAGCATGCAGAGCTCCTCCGAAGAGCGCCTGCGGATGGAGGTCGAGCTCGCGGACGTGGTCCGCCGCGGGCAGCTGTTCCTGCGCTACCAGCCGATCGTCGAGCTCGCCGGCGCCACCGTGGTCGGCGCGGAGGCGCTCGTCCGCTGGCGCCACCCGCAGCGGGGCGTCGTGGCGCCCGGCGACTTCGTCCCGCTGGCCGAGGACACCGGGCAGATCGCGACGATCGGCCGGTGGGTGCTGGAGGAGGCGTGCCGTCAGGCGGCGGCGTGGGAGGCGCGGGGCCACCACCTCGGCGTGGCGGTGAACGTCTCGGCCTACCAACTGGGCCGGGATGGGTTCGTCGAGGACGTGCGGGAGGCGCTGCGCTGCACCGGCCTCACGCCCTCCGCGCTGACGCTGGAGATCACCGAGACCGCCCTGACACGGGACGTGGCTGCCGCCTCCGGGCGGCTGCGGGCCGTCAGAGAGCTGGGCGTGCGCATCGCGATCGACGACTTCGGGACCGGGTTCAGCTCGCTCGCCTACCTGCGCCAGTTCGCCCCCGACGCCCTGAAGATCGACCGCAGCTTCATCGCCGGCCTCACCACCTCGACGGACTCCGCGGCGATCGTCCACACGCTCGTGGCGCTCGGGCGCACGCTGCACATCAGGACGCTCGCCGAGGGCATCGAGACCCCCGAGCAGCTGCAGGCGCTACGGCGGGAGGGTTGCGAGTGGGGACAGGGGTTCCTGTTCGCCAAGCCGCTCACCGCGGAGGAGCTGGAGCGTCAGGCCAGCGCTCCGACCTTCTCCGGCTCGGTGTCGGACGCATCCTCCAGCGTGGGCGCCGGCGGCCGCTGAGCGTCGGCTGCGGCTGCGCCCTCCTCGGGGGGCGCGCAGTCCGCCGGTTCGGCCGCGAAGCGGTAGCCGATGCCGAAGTGGGTGTGGATGTAGCGCCACTCGGGGGAGGCCTTCTCCAGCTTCTGGCGGAGCTTGCGCACGAACACGTCGACGGAGCGGTCGCCGCGGACCATCGCGTAGCCCCACAGACGCGGAGTAGATGTCCTCGCGCTCGAGCACGCGCCCCTCGGCGGCGGCGAGCAGCTCGATCAGCTCGAACTCGCGGCGGGTGAGGTCGATGCTGAGCGGCCGCCGCACGAAGGCCTGGAAGCGGTCGGCGCGGATCTCCACCTCGCCGGCGCTGACCGGCTTGAGCTCCGTGCGGCCGGCGGGGCGCCGGCGGCGGCGCACGACGCCCTGCACGCGCGCGATGACCTCCTCGGGGTGGCAGGGCTTGGTGATCCAGTCGTCGGCGCCGAGGCGCAGGCCGCGCACGCGCTGGGCCACGGTGGAGGGGCCGGTGCAGACGACGATCCCGAGCTCGGGCAGCGCGCCGCAGAGGCGCTCCAGCCATGCCCACGCCTGGGGTCCGAGGATCGCCAGGTCGACCACGAGCGCGGAGAGCCGCATCGAGGCGACCGCGTCGGCGGGGACGGGGGAGCCGAGCACACGGTGCTCCCAGCCGAGGCGGTCGAGGCGCTTGAGAGAACCTGGATGAAGCCGCTGTCGCGGTCGAGCACGGCGATGCGCAGCTCGGGTGCCCGGTGCGGCGGCGCCAGATACGTCCGGCACGGCCCCCGGTGCGGCGCGGGTGCGTGTCCCTCATCGCGAGCGACAGTTTAAGCACACCGACGGCGACTGTGTCGTCTTCTCGGACGATGGTCACAGGATGTTCACAGGGAGGCCGCTATTTGCGCTCAGACGACCGGCCGGCGTGGAGGAGTCGGAGAACTCGCGGAACAGCCCGGTGACGACGAACGCGACCTGCTCGCCGATGTCGACGGCGTTGTCGCCGATTCGCTCCAGGGCGCGCGCGACGAGGATCATGTGCATCGCCCATTCGCGCGTGTCGGGGTCGTCGCCGGCGTCGATCGCCATGCGGAAGATGTCGCGGTTGAGACGGTTGATCTCGCGGTCCTGGCGGACGAGGTCCTCGGCGAGGCCGACGTCGCGGGTGGCGAAGGCCGCCTTGCACTGGGTGACCTCCGAGCGCGCGAGCGCGCCCATCTTCAGCGAGCGCCTCCAGCAGTTCGCGGCGCACGGGCGGCTCGTGGCCGGAGAGCGGGATGCAGCTTGGCGATGTTGACGCACTGGTCGCCCATCCGCTCGATGTTCTTCGATCACGTGCAGCAGCGCGGCGACGAGCGCGCAGGTCGCCGGCGACGGGGGACTGCAGCGCGAGCAGCGAGAGGATGCCCTGGTGGATCTCCAGGTAGCGGCCGTCGACGCGGTCGTCGTCGGCGATCACCATCTGGGCGAGCTCGACGTCCTGGTGCGCCAGCGCCTCCAGCACTCGGTCGAGCTGCTCGACGACGAGGTCGAGGCCGCCGAGCGCGCGCCGCTCGAGCTCCACCAGCTGTTCGCGGAAGTGCTGGCGGGGGCTCGGCTGCGGCGCCGTCGCGGTGCGTGCGGAGCCCGCGCCGCGGGGTGGGCGCGGAGCGCGGGCGCCGGGGTGCTCAGCCGAACTTTCCGGTGACATATTCCTCGGTCCGCGGGTCGGTGGGTTTGGTGAAGATCTCGTCCGTGGCCCCCACCTCGACGAGCTCGCCGCCGAGCATGAAGGCGGTGCGGTCGGCGACGCGCGCGGCCTGCTGCATGTTGTGCGTGACGATCACGATCGTGATGCGCCGCTTGAGCTGCTCGATCAGCTCCTCGATCCGCAGCGTGGCGATCGGGTCCAGGGCGGAGCAGGGCTCGTCCATCAGCAGCACCTCGGGGCCCACGGCCAGCGAGCGGGCGATGCACAGCCGCTGCTGCTGCCCGCCGGAGAGCCCCATGCCGGGCGCAGGAGAGGCGGTCGGCGACCTCCTCCCAGAGGCCGGCGTCGCGCAGCGCGGCCTCGACGCGGTGGTGCAGCTCGCCGCGGCGGGCAGGTGAGACGCAGCCCGGCGGCGACGTTGTCGAAGATCGACATCGTCGGGAAGGGGTTGGGCCGCTGGAAGACCATCCCCACCGCGCGGCGTACGGCGATCACGTCGACCGACGGCGCGTACACGTCGAGGTCGTCGAGCAGCACGCGCCCCTCGGCGCGCGCGCCGGGGATCTCCTCGTGCATGCGGTTGATGCACCGCAGCATGGTCGACTTGCCGCAGCCGGAGGGGCCGATGATCGCGGTGACCTGGTTGGGCGGGAAGCGCAGGTCGATGCCCCGCACCTGCTCGGTCTCGCCGTAGAAGGCGCGCAGCCCCTCCAGGCGGACCTCTGGCCCGGCCTGCGTCTGCCCGCCGGCGCCCGTGGCGGGCTCCCCGGCGGGGCGGGCGGCGTCTCCGACTCGGGCGCCGGGGGAGGAGGGGGGGCGGGCGGGGTCCAGCATCGACTCGGTCATGCCAGGCGGCTGCGCCGGGCGATCAGGCGGGCGAGGAGGTTGAGCAGGAGGATCATCGTGACGAGGGCGAGCGCGGCGCCCCACGCACGGTTTACCACGGCGGTGGTTGGGGAGGTGACGTCGTTGTAGATCTGGTAGGGCAGCGAGTTCATGAACTGCCCGAGGTCGAGCGTGGCCTTGTTGGTGTGCCCGGCGGTGAACAGCAGCGGCGCGGTCTCCCCGGCCGCGCGCGCGACGGCCAGCAGCACGCCGGTCAGCAGCCCCGTGAGTGCCGTGGGGAGCACCACGCGGAAGACCACCTTCCAGCGCTCGGCGCCGAGCGCCAGGGCGGACTCGCGCAGCGCGTCGGGCACGAGCGCGAGGATCACCTCCGCGGAGCGGACCACGATCGGCAGCATCAGCAGCGCCAGCGCCAGTGAGCCCTTGTAGCCCGCGTAGGTCGAGCCGGTGCCGACGATCAGCGCGATGTAGATGAACAGCCCGAAGACGATCGAGGGCACGCCGGTGAGCACGTCCACGAAGAAGCGCACGGTGTGCGCGAACCAGGCGGGCCGGCCGTACTCCACCAGCCACAGCGCGACGCCGACGCCGACCGGGATCGCGAGCGCCGAGGCGAGCGCGACCATCTCCAGCGTGCCGAGGATCGCGCTCTTGATCCCGCCGATCGAGGAGCTCGCGAAGAACGTGTTGCCCGTCGGGTCGGTGGTGAAGAAGGACACGCTCCACGCGCCGAGGCCCTTGCTCAGCAGGTAGTAGACGATCAGCATGAGCGGCACGAGCGCCACCAGCGTCCCGACGAGCAGCAGGGCGCGGGCGGCGCGGTCGGTGCGCCGCCGCTGCGGGGAGACCGCGAAGCGGGCGAACCGGTCCTCCATCACGCCCCCGCCGCCGCCGCGGCGCCGAGGTTGGCCGCGCCCTCGCCCGGGTGGGCGGGCCCCGATCCGCGGTAGCCGCGCGCGGTGCGCGCCACGATCAGCCGGGCGGCGGCGTTGACGAGCAGCGTCAGCACGAACAGCACCAGGGCGGCCGCGAACAGCGCCGAGCGGTGCAGGCCGGTGGCCTCGCCGAATTCGTTGGCGATGACTGCCGCCAGGGTGTAGCCCTGGCCGAAGAGGTGGTGGGCGAGCGTGGGGGAGTCGCCGATCACGATCGTGACCGCGATCGTCTCGCCGATCGCGCGGCCGAGGCCGAGCATCGCCCCGCCGACGATCCCCGAGCGGCAGTAGGGGATGACGGCCATGCGGATCATCTCCCACCGTGTGGCCCCGAGACCGAGGGCGGCCTCGCGGTGGTCGGGAGGCACGGTGGACATCACCTCGCGGGCGATCGCCGAGACGATCGGCAGGATCATGATCGCGAGGATCAGCCCGGCGATGAAGCAGTTGGGGATCGTGACGAGCCCGCCGCCGACGAAGGGGACGAAGGAGAGGCGGGCGGCGACCCATTCCTCGGCGGGCTCGAGCTTCGGGGCGAGGAAGAAGATGCCCCACAGCCCGTACACCACCGAGGGCACGGCGGCCAGCAGCTCGACGAGCACCGCGAGCGGCGAGCGCACCCGCCGCGGGCAGAGCTCGGTCAGGTAGAGCGCGGTGGCGACGGCGACGGGCACGCCCATCGCCAGCGCGAGGCCCGAGGTCAGCAGCGTGCCGAGGAGCAGCGCCAGCCCGCCGTAGTGTTCGGCGGCGGGGTTCCAGTCGTTGCCGAAGACGAACCCGAAGACCCCCGACGCTGCGAACGCGGGGCGCGCTTGGCCGAAGAGGCGTACGAAGAAGTAGACGATCAGGACGAGGATCGCCGCGGCCAGCGCGGTGAGCCCGTAGCGCAGGGCACGGTCGGGCAGGCGTGCCAGTGGCGACCGCTCGAGCAGAGAGCGGTCGCCACCGGGAATCGTCGCTGACTCCAAAGTCCCTTCAGGCTAACTCAGCGGCGCGCCGTTGCACTGCAGTCCGGCGACCGCCGCCTTCGACCGGGCGATGATCGCGGCCGGCAGCGTGGCGTAGTCGGCCTTGGCGAGGATCGCCTGCCCTTCGCCGAGGCCGTAAACGAGGAACCGCTTGACGCCTTCGGCGGCCGTCTTGCCGCCGGGGACGCCCGCCCGGCAGAGGTCCTTGTAGACCACCACGAACGTCTGCGAAGTGATCGGGTACGCCTGCGGCGAGGAGGGGTTCTTGATCTTGAAGCCGAGGTTGGCGGGCACCACGATGCCTTCCGCGGCGGCGCTCGTGGAGGCCAGCGAGGGCGCCACGTAGTTGCCGGCCTTGTTCTGCACGTCGGCCGTCGTGAAGGAGTGCTGCAGCGCGTACGCCTGCTCGACGTAGCCGACCGCGCCCACGGTCTGCTGCACCGCGCCGGCGACGCCGGCGTTGCCCTTGGCGCCGGTGCCCGTCGGCCAGGGCACGACCTTGCCGGAGCCGACCTTGCTCGCCCATTCGGGGTCCACGGCGGCGAGGAAGCCGGTGAAGCCGGCGGAGGTGCCCGAGGAGTCCGAGCGGTGGATCACGGTGATCGCGGTGCTCGGCAGCGTGACGCCGGGGTTGAGCGCCGCGATTGCGGGGTCGTTCCACTTGACGATCTTGCCGAGGTAGATGTCGGCGATCGCGGTGCCGTTGAGCTTCAGGCCGGCTTTGACGCCGGGGAGGTTGTAGGAGATGGTGATCGCGCCGAGGAACATCGGGATCTGCACCGGTTCGCCGACCTTCGCCAGCGCCGATTCTTCGGCGGGCTTCAGCGGCGGGTCCGACGCGCCGAAGTCGACGGTCTTGCCTTCCAGCGCAGTGATGCCCGCGCCGGAGCCGACGGCCTGGTAGTTGACGGTCAGCCCGGAGCTCGCCAGCTGCGAGCCCCACTGTTCGTAGACGGGCGCGGCGAACGTGGAGCCGGCGCCGGAGATCGTCGCGGCGGCGCTCGCGGAGCCGGTCGTGTTGGAGCCGGTCGTGCTCGTGGAGGAGCCGCAGGCGGCGAGGACGAGCGAGAGCGCGGCGACGCCCAGGGCGGTCGCAGCTGTCTTGTGCAAGGTGATCACTGAGGAGTCTCCCTCTGGATGGGGGGCGGGATGGAGCGGTGCTCGCGCGCGGCGTTCCCTGCCTGTGCGGCGCCGTGCGCTCTCTGCCCCTCCGGCGGGGACACTCGTGTGAAGATTTCGTGAAAGCCTCAAGTGGGGGCCCTCCGCCAGCGGCTGCGGTTGGAAGCGGTAGCCGAAGCCGGGGTGGGTGTGGATGAAGCGCCGGTCGGGCATCGCGGCTTCGAGCTTGGTGCGCAGCTTCGACACGTACACGTCAACCGAGCGGTCCCCGGCGCGCAGCGAGCCGCCCCACACGGTGGTGTAGAGCTCCTCGCGCGAGAGGATCGCGCCGAGTCGCCGCGCCATCGCCACCAGCAGCCCGAACTCGCGCACCGACAGCGTCAACGCCTGGCCGGTGGCGAGCGCCAGCCCCTCCTCAGGCCTGATCTCGAGCTCCCCCGCATACAGGACGCCGCTCTCGCGCGATGCCTCCACAGGCTCGCATGATCTGCGCCGCCGCGGGTCGCGACGTTGCGAACTCGTGACGCCGACGTGAAAAAAAAGTAAAGCCGCGACGACGCCGCACCCGGGCGCGCCCGCGGGCGGCCGGCGCGGATATCCTGCGCCGATGAGCTCCCTGCGCCGCGGCCCCCGGCCCCCCCTCGACGCCCGGCTGCGCCTCCCGCGATGAGCCGGCAGCGCCCCTCGCGATGAGCCTCCTGCGCCGCGGCATGGACGCGACCCTGATGGACCTCCTCGAGGAGGCCGGGCGCAATGTGCAGCGCTCCGGTCTGCTGCTGCGCGACCTGCTCGCCGACTTTCCCGAAGACAGCTCGCTGGCGCGCGAGCTGAAGGTGTGCGAGCAGGAGGGCGACCGCATCACCCACGACATCATCCACCGCCTCACTGGCGGCGGGCGCGTGCGCGCTCCCTTCGCGGCCGGCGACGGCTACGCGTTGGCGACCGCCCTCGATGACATCGTGGACTGCACCGAGCACGCCGCGGCGCAGATGGTGATCTACGGCGTGGAGGCCCCGATGGAGCAGGCGCTGGAGTTCGCCGAGGTGCTCGTCGGCGCCGGCGAGCAGATCGCCCGCGCCCTGCGCTGCCTGCGCACCGGCACCGAGCTCGCCCCCCTGCTGGTCGAGATCCACCGCCTGGAGAACGAGGGCGACCGCCTGCAGCGCGACGCCGTCGCCTCGCTCTTCGCCGGCGGCATCGACCCGATGGTCGTGATCCGCTGGAAGGACATCTTCGAGTCGCTGGAGGCCGCCGTGGACGCCAGCGAGACGGTCGCCCACGTGCTGGAGGGCATCACGCTCAAGCAGCGGGGGCGGCGGGGGTGAGCGAAAACTAGCTGGCCGGCGCGGTGAGTTCGACGACCTCCAGTCCGAGGACACTTTGGAAGCCGCGATCTCGGGTTGCGAGCGTGTACCCATGTTGCTTGCAAAGGGCTGCGATCCAGATGTCGTTCTGTTGTATGGCGATGCCGGATTGGCGCAGCAGCGTCGCTATCTCGCCGAAGGTTCGTGCGGTCTGCTCGTTCAGGGCGAGTATTTGGACGCGGCGTGTCTTGAGGAAGCGTTCCAGGGTGGAGGTGTTCTCGCGGAGCTTGGTCCCGTGCATGAAGCCGAACCAGAGTTCGCCGAGGACGATGATCGGCAGGCCGATCGCCTCCGCTTGGCGCATCTCCTTGGCGAGTGCAGGGTGGCCTTCACCGAGGGCCTTGTAGGCGTTGGTGTCGAGCGCGAGCTTCACTCGGGCTCGACCGGCAGGGAGTCGAGCCAGGCTTGGGCGTCCTCGGATGCGTTGTCATCTGGAGGCAAGCTGCCGACGAACCAGTCGAGGTCATCGTGGACAACGGTGCCGACCGGGAGCTTCGCGTGCTCCAGCGCCTCGACGACGACGGCGTTTAGCGTCTTCCCGCTCGTGCTTGCCTCGTGCCTCAGCTCGGCATCCAGGACAGGTGGAACGCCACGGATCGTGTATTGAATGCTTGGCATGCCTACAGTATAGGCGATTACAGCAGGCAGGGGCGGTCTGCTGCTGCGCATCTCGGCGCGGGGCGATCGCAGTGCGTACGCACGCCGCGCGCAGCAATGGCGCGACGTGCTGAAATGAGCGCGTGAGCGCGACCTCGACCACCACCGAGCCGACGACTCCCAACGGCGCCGCTGCGCCCCCCGCGCACGACGGGTGCGAGGTGTACGAGATCGACGTCACAGGCATGCACTGCGGCTCCTGCGCCGCGCGCGTGCAGAGCGCGCTCGGCGAGCAGCCCGGCGTCGTGGACGCGATCGTCAACCTCGCCACCGGCCGCGCGACGGTCGAGGTGCGTGACGTCACACTCGCGCCCGAGCAGCTGCGCGCGCTCGTGGAGGGGCTCGGGTACGGGGCGCGCCCCGTGGCGGCCGGGCCGACGCCCGCGCAGATGGCCGCCGAACATGAGGCGGGCGAGGCGCGCGAGCAGGCGGACCTGCTGCGCCGCTTCGCGCTCGCGGCGCCGCTCGCCGCGGCGATCGCGGTGCTCACGTACACCTCCCCGCACGACCAGACGGCGCGGTGGATCACCGCGGCGCTCGCGGTGCCTGTGCAGTTCTGGTGCGGCGCGCCCTTCCTGCGCTCGGCGTGGGCGCGGGCGCGCGCGCACACGACCAACATGGACACGCTGATCGCGCTCAGCACGCTGTCGGCCTTCGTGTACTCGACCGTGATGCTGCTCACCACCGAGGCCGCGTACCAGCACGGGGTGCCGGTGGGGAACTTCGACATGCCGCTGTGCTACGACATGGGCGCGATCATCATCGCCGTGCTGCTGCTCGCGCGGTGGTGCGAGGCGAAGGCGCGCAGCCGCTCCGGGCGCGCGGTGCGCGAGCTCGCGCGGCTCGGCGCCACGCAGGCGCGCCTCGTGGACTCCGAGGACCCGGGGGCGCCGGAGCGCCTGGTGGCGGTCGAGGACGTGCGCCGGGGCGAGCTGTTCCGCGTGCGCCCCGGCGACAAGCGTGCCGGTCGACGGGATCGTGGTCGCGGGCGCGTCCGCCGTGGACGAGTCGATGCTGACGGGCGAGTCGCTGCCGGTGGAGAAGCAGCCCGGCGCGCTCGTGACCGGCGCGACGGTGCAACGTGGACGGGGTGCTGGCGGCGCGCGCGCAGCGCCGTCGGCGCAGACACGGCGCTCGCCCACCTGGTCGCGCTGCTGGAGCGCGCGCAGGCCTCCAAGCCGCGTGTCCAGCGGCTCGCCGACGAGATCGCGCGCGTGTTCGTGCCCACCGTGCTCGTGCTCGCGGCCGCTCACGGCGCTCGCCTGGGTGCTCACCGGCCAGGGCCTGCAGGGCATGTTCGCCTCGATGCACCTGCAGCGCGGCGTGGAGGCGACGATCTCCGTGCTGATCGTCGCGTGCCCCTGCGCGCTCGGCCTGGCGACGCCCGTGGCGATCCTCGTCGGCACGGGCCGCGGCGCCAACCTGGGGCTGCTGATCCGCGGCGCGGAGATCCTCGAGCGCAGCCAGGACCTCGACACCGTCGTGCTCGACAAGACCGGCACGGTCACGACCGGCGAGCTGTCGGTCGCCGGCACGTGGGTGGCGCCCGGCGAGGACCCCGACGCCGTGCTCGCGCTCGCCGCCGCCGCCGAGGCCGGCTCCGAGCACCCCGTGGCGGTCGCGGTGCTTACCGCTGCGCGCGAGCGGGGACTGGAGGTGGCGCCCGCCGAGGAGTTCCGCGCGCACCCCGGCCGCGGCGTGCGCGCCCGCGTGCACGGCGCCGAGGTGTGGGTGGGCCGCCCCCAGGCGTCCGCGCGGCCCCCTGAGCTCGACGCGGCGCTCGCGGCGTGGGAGGCGCAGGGCCGCACCGCCGTCGTCCTCGAGCGCGAGGGGCGGGCGCTCGGCGCGGTCGCGCTCGCGGACACCGTCAAGCCCGAGGCGCGCGCGGCGATCGACGGCCTGCGCCGCATGGGCCTCGACGTGCAGCTGCTGACCGGCGACAACCGCCGCGCCGCGCAGGCGGTCGCCGCGGCGGTCGGCATCGAGCGCGTGCTCGCAGAGGTCAGCCCGGAGGCCAAGCTGCAGGAGATCGCGCGCCTGCAGCAGGAGGGCCGCCGCGTGGGGATGGTCGGCGACGGCGTCAACGACGCCGCCGCGCTTGCGCAGGCGGACCTCGGGATCGCGATGGGCACGGGCGTCGGCGCGGCGATCGAGGCGGCCGACATCAGCGTCGTCTCCGGCGACCTGCGCGGCGTGGCCCGCGCGCTGCGCCTGGCGCGCGAGACGTACACGATCATCCTGCAGAACCTGGGGTGGGCGCTCGGCTACAACGTCGTCGCGATCCCGCTGGCGATGGCGGGCCTGCTGAGCCCCGCGCTCGCGGCGGTGGCGATGGGCGTGAGCTCGCTCACGGTCGTCACCAACAGCCTGCGCCTGCGGCGCTTCGGGCAGCCCGGCCGGCCGACGCCGGCGCGCAGCCGTCGCCGGCAGCTGGCGAGCATCGCGGTGGCCGCGTCGATCCCCGCGGTGCTGGTGGGCGCGCTCGTGCTCGCCGACCCCGAATCCTTCGCAGTGCCGCGTACGGCGTCCTTCACGCTCGCCGAGCCCGCGCACGAGGCGCTGGAGGTGTACGCCGAACCGCTGCGGCCGGGGACCGTCAACGTGCACCTGTACCTCGTCAGCCCGACGAGCGCCCACGTGCCCTTCCGCTCGCTCGCGATGCGCGCGGTCTCCGCGACCGGCGCGCGCGCCGCCGTGGAGCTGTACGTGGCCGGCTCGGGCCACGAGATCGCCGTGACCCGCCTCACGCGCGGCGTGTGGGACCTGCACGTCACGGGCGCGGACGTCGCCGGGCACGCCCTGAGCGGCTCCTTCGCGATTCCTGTCAACTGATCTGTCAGGCCAGCAGCTGCATGGCGGCGAACATGTAGGCCATGCCGAGCGTCATCACGCACATCGTCGGACGGAGGTCGCGCTCGCACAGCAGCCGCGACGCGCGGGCGGCCGTGAGCGTGCCGTCGGGGTTGACGGTGTGGCCGCCGAGCAGCGGGCGCTCGTCGAGACGGCGGTAGAGGCCAGAGCCCCACACGAGCGCCTGCACGGTGAAGTACGCGACCAGCAGCCACGTGAGCGGCGCCACGAAGCCTGACGGCGACCACATGTAGGCCATCGCGGCGAAGTCGAACGCCGCTGCCGCCCACAGCGCGTTGACCGCGCGGCGGCTCAGCGCGGAGGCGAGGATGAAGGCGAGCACCACCCCGGCGGCGTTGGCGAACAGCAACTGCCAGAAGCTCGCGGGGATGTTGAAGTGGTCGAGCGAGGCCGGCGCGAACATGAACAGCATGCCGAGCGCCATCGCCACGTGGCCCGCGTGCCACCACCGCCGCCCGTCGCGCGTCTGCACCACGTGGTGCGCGTGCACGACGACCACGACCAGGAAGGCAAGCGTCCAGATGACCGCCAGCCAGCTCGGCAGGATGTTGGTCGCCCCGTGGGCCACGGTCATCGACATGCCGCCCATCGCCGTTGTGGTCGGGTGAGCCGGACCCATCGACATCCCGTTCATCACCATGGTGGGCGAGTTTACCGGCGCCGTCGCACGCAGGCGGTGGTACTCTCGCCCCGCAATGAGCCTGCTGTACCTGCTCCCCGCGCTTGTGCTGGCAGTCATCCTGCTCGCTCGCCGCTACCCCGGCGAGCGCGTCATCGAACGGCTGCGCCTGGCGCGCGCGTCACGCCCCCGTGCGCGCGCCGCGAGCTCCTCGCGTCCCCGTCGCCGCCCGGACGCCCGGCTCGGCGGTGGGCGGCTGATCGCCGTCTCGCTCGGTGGGCGGGCGCCACCGTTGCACGCGGGCCGGCCTCTCTGACGACCCGTCCGACCGGGCGGGCCGCTCCACCTGGACCCGCGGGCGCTGCGCGCGCCGCGGCTCGCCCAACGTAGGGAGACGACATGTATGAAGACGCAACCGCGCGGGCCCGCGCGCGCGTGCCCGCCACGGGCGCGCCGTGGCGGGGGCGCCTGCGCATCACACGCCGCGGCCTGCAGATCGCGCTCGGCTGCATCTGGCTGCTGGATGGGCTGCTGCAGTTCCAGAGTTACATGTACACCCACGCGTTCCTGGCGGAAATTATCGAACCGACCGCCAAGGGACAGCCGGGGGTCATCAGCGATCCGATCCTCACGCTCGCGCACTTCTACGGGCACGACCTGACGCTGTGGAACACGCTCGCCGCCGAGGTGCAGTGCGCGATCGGCCTCGGGTTGATCCTCAGCCGGCGCACGGTGCGGCCGGCGCTGGCGGTCTCCTTCGCGTGGGCGGGCATCGTGTGGTGGTTCGGCGAGGGCTTCGGGACGATCCTCTCCGGAGCCCCCGTCTCGCCGCTGATGGGCGCGCCCGGCGCCGTGCTCGTGTACGGGCTGGTGGGGGCGCTCGTGTGGCCGCGGGACGCCGCGAACGGGGACGCGCCGGTGGACGGCGGGCTGCTCGGCGCGCGCGGCGGGCGGGTCGTGTGGTCGCTCATCTGGGCGGAGGCGGCGGTGTTGTGGCTGCTGCGCGTCGACCGCTCCGCGGGGGCGATCCACGAACAGATCGCGGGGATGGCGGCCGCCGCGCCCCACTGGCTGGCCACCGCGCAGTCCTCGGTCGCCGGCGACGCCGCCGGCCACGGCGTGGCGATCGCCACCATGCTTGCACTCGCCTCGGCGGCGCTCGCGCTCGGCGTGTGGACGCGGCTGTGGGTCCCGGCGCTCGCGCTCGGGGCGACGGTGTCGCTCGTCTACTGGGTGTTCGGGCAGAGCCTCGGCGGCCCTTTCTGGGCCGGCCACGCGACCGACGTCAACACCGGCCCGCTGCTCGTCCTGCTCGCGCTCGCGGTCGGGGCCTCCTACCAGGCCTCCCCGCTGGGCGCGGCCGAGCGGCGCCGGCGGCGCACGAGCACCACCACGCCCGCCCCGAGCAGCGCGATGACCACGAGCGCGACGATCGCCGCCACCGGCGTCCGCGTGCCTTCCTCGGGTACCCAGTAGAGCTGCCCGTCGATCGTCGCCGGCTGGGCCCCCACGCGCAGCGGCACCTGCCACGCGAAGACTTTCGTGCGCCGGGCCTGGTCGGTGACGACCGGCGGCACCGTGGGCGACATCCAGTGGATGCGGTGGTCGTGCCATTCGAACTGGTTGGCGCGGTCAGTGACGGTCCAGTCGGCCGCGGCGCCGGGGGTGGCGAAGGCCGGGACGGTGACGTCGGCGTAGAAGCTCTGGTTGAGGTAGTACGCCGGCGCGTGGAGGTTGACTTCGACGGTGCCGTTCGCGCGGATGCGCGCGTACGGTTCGTTGTAGTACCCGTACACCGTGACCGTGCGGCCGGTGTGGTTGACCAGCAGCAGCCGGTCGGCGAATTCGAGCACGTGCAGGCTCAGGCCGGGCACGGTGGGCGCGACGTGCGTGATGTACGTGCGGTAGTGGTAGCTGCTGCCCTGGTCGTTGATCGGGTTCTCGGCCTCCCGGGAGGCCCCGGGGGGCGTGGTCTGCGCGTGCGCGGGGAGCGCCGGCGCGAGCAGCAGTGCGCCGAGCGCGCAGGCGGCGGCGAGGCGGCGGAGCATCGGGGCGGACGATACTCCCGGCGTCCCCGGCGCCGCGCTGGGCCGCGGCCCCGTCCGGCTCGGGTGAAGTCGTGCCGCCGGTGCCGCCTCGACCCTCGGCGCCGACCGGACTCGACCGCGGTGGGGGCCTCGCCCTCAGCCCTGCCCGGAGAGCTGGCGGTGCATGTCGGCCGCGTCGTAGTACAGCGTCTCGGATGCGATGCGGCCGTCCCGGCCGCGCGTGTGCACCGTCGCGCCGCTCATCTGCACCCGCGCCCCCGTCGGGGTGTAGTGGTAGAAGGGCCCGTCGTGCACGCCGGTCATCTCCCACGTGGAGAAGAGCTGGTCGCCGAGCACCGTCCGCGAGAGGATCGTCAGCGACACGTCGCTGAGCGCGGCGGCCTCCGCGGTCTTGTGCACGGCGATCGCCGCGGCGCCCACCAGCGGCGCGCCGACCAGGGGGTCGTGGACGACGGCGTGGGGGCTGTAGTCGCCGAGCACCCTGGCGACCGCCGCGGCGCGCCCCGCGCGGTCGGGAGCCGCCGTGCCCGCGACCTGACGGGCGATGTGCTCGGCGTGCGCCCGCGCCGGGTCCACGGCGCCGGCCGCCGTCGCGGGGTGGTTGGCGGCGGACACCAGCGGCTGCGCGGGGGCGCTCGCCCGGTCGGCCGCCTGCACGAGCGCAGCGGCCGCGACGGCGGAGGCGCCGGCGGCGGTCAGCGCGGCGAGCAGCCGCGCGCGGGTGAGCCGGTGCTCACGGTAGCTGCCGATCAGCTCCTCGAGTGGCGTGTCGGAGATGGCTGCGGTGGTCACGTCTTCCTCCTTGCTCGGGGTGGGTGCAGGCGATGCCGAACTACAGGTGCGTTCGATAATGTAGGGCGGCCCATGGCCCCGGTCAACGCACCCCCCGCCTGGGAGACGGTCCTCGCCGACCTCACCTTTCCCACCGGCCTGACGTTCGGCGAGGACGGCGCGCTGTATGTCTCCGAGTCGGGGCTGCCGTTCGGCGGCGCGCCCCGCGGCGGGCGCGTGTGGCGGGTGCACGAGGGCCGCCGCGAGCTGCTGCTCGGCGACCTGCGCCCGCCCGTCAACGGCGTCACGTACCACCGCGGCGCCCTGTACGTCACCGAGGGCGGGAACCCCGCCCGCATCCTGCGTCTGGCGCTCGACGGCGGCCACGTGGAGACGGTGCTCGACGGGCTCCCCGGCCCCGGCAACTACCAGACGAACATGGTCGCCGTGGGACCTGACGGGAGGCTGTACTTCAGCCAGGGCGCGATGACCAACACGGGCGTGATCGGCCTCGACGCCTACGACCTCGGCTGGCTGGCGCTGCTGCCGCACGCCCACGACGAGCCGGGCCTCGAGATCGTGCTCGCCCACGCCGCGTTTCCGACTGAGGACACGCGCGAGGGCGGCACCGGCCACGCGGTGACCGGGCCGTTCGCCGACTTCGGCACCGTCCACCCCGCGGGCACGCGCCTGCCCGCGCGGCTGCCGTGCACCTCGGCGGTGATGTCGTGCACCCCCGACGGCGGGGACCTGCGGTTGGTCGCGTGGGGCCTGCGCAACGCCTTCGGCCTGCTGTTCCTGCGCGACGGCCGCCTGCTGGCGACCGACCAGGGCGCGGACGACCGCGGCAGCCGACCCGTCGGCAACGTCCCCGAGCTGCTGTACGAGGTGCGGGAGGGTCGGTGGTACGGGTGGCCGGACTTCGTCGGCGGCGTGCTCCTCGCCGACCCCCGCTTCGCCCCCGAGGGTGGTGCCCCGCCCGCTCCGGTGCTCGCCAACCACGATGAACTGCCGCCGCCGGAGCGCCCGCTCGCGGAGATGCCCCCGCACACTGCGGCCTGCAAGCTCGCCGAGGCGCCCGACGGGCGGATCGTGGTGGCGATGTTCGGCGACGAGGTGCCGATGACCGCGCCCTCCGGCCCGCGCGTGGGTCGCAACCTCGCGGTCGTGGACCCCCACACGTGGGAGGTCTCCTACATCCCCACGCCCGACCTGCACCGGCCGCTGGACGTGCGCTTCGGGCCGGAGGGCGATCTCTACGTGCTGGACTTCGGCCACTTCGAGCCCGGTCGCGGGTCGCTGGCGGCGACCCCCGGCAGCGGCTCGGTGCGGCGCTGCGCCTGGCCGCCGGCCTGAAGGTGGGCCGGGCGTCGAGACGGGGTTGGAGACGCCATTCGGATGGCCTGTCTGGCCATTCGTCGTGGTCGTTTGATTTTTGCGGCTTGAATCGGTAGCGTCGTGGTGTCGGACCGACGTGGTGTCGGATCGACCTGCGATTGGAGCTGGCGATGGGCGTTGTGCGGAGCGTGAGGCGGGTGGTGTGCTTGGTGTTGGCGTGGCTGGCGTTAGGTCCGTCGTGGCGGCGCCCCCGCGTCGATGCGCGGGTGGTGCGGCGTGGGTTGCTGTTGACGGCTTCGCAGGCGGTGGTGTTGATGTTGGCTCCCGTGGGCGCTCGGGCTGAAGGCTTCTGCACGGATAAATGGAAAGGGGGGAGCGAAGGGGTGTGGTCGGTCGCGGCGAACTGGTCGGAAGGGCGGGTGCCGGAAGCGAGCGATGTGGCGTGTATCGGGTCGGGTGCGACGGTGAGAGTGACCGGGAGTGGGAACGTGGTGGGTACGGTGCAGGGCGAAGGGACGTTGGAAGTGGTGGGGTCGTTGGAAGTGGCGAGTGGTTTTGAACCGTCGAGTCTGCATGGGTTGGCGATCAGCGGGGGCACGTTGACGGGTGTTGCGAGCGTGGAGGTGACCGGGACGCTCTCGTGGGAATACGGTGGGTATGAAGGCTCTGGGGAATTGGTGGTGGGCTCTGGCGCGAGCGGGACGTGGGGCGACGTGTGGATCGGGGGCTCGGGGGTGGTGCGCAACGAAGGGACGGTGACGTTGGGGACGGGGACGTTCACGATGACGGAAACGGCGCGGTTTGTGAATGCGGGTACGTTCAAGGCGAACGCGGAAAGCACTCCACCGGTCTTTCGTGTGTATAAAGGGTCGCCGTCGATTTTGAATACGGGTTTGTTTGAGAAGACGGCTGGTACTGGTCGTACGGAAATCGGGATCCCGCTGGAAAGTGAAGGCACGATCGATGGTGCGAGCGGGGAGTTGCGGTTTTTTGAAAAAACGGAAGTGATGTTGGGTAGCAGCGTGCTGGAAGGGGCGATTGAAAACTTCGCTACGACGACGGCTGGCGATTTGAAAGCGTCTCATGCGACGTTGGAGCTGACGGGCGGGTCGTTCTCGGTTACGAGCGGGAGTACGGCGACGGTTGGCGCGTTGGGATTGGGACCGGGTGGGGTTGCGGGTGCTGGCACGGTGGACGTGTCGGGGTCGTTGACCACTGGTAGCTATGGGTTGATGAAGGGCTCCAGTAGGACGGTGTTGTTGCCTGGTGCGACGGCTTCGCTCGGGCAGATGTATTTGGAAGAATCCGCGTGGTTCGTGGTGGAAGGTGTGGCGACGTTCGCAGAAAACGACTTCTCGATGTCGGGTACATCGGTGTTGGATGTGGTGGGTACGTTCAAGGCGAACTCGGAATCGTACGTCCCGTTGATTAGAGTGGAAAGCGGGTCGCCGAAAATCGTGAACAGCGGTTTGTTTGAGAAGACGGCCGGTACGGGCCACGTGGAGGTGCAGCCCGATTTTGCAAATTTGGGTAGTATCAAGTCGGTAACGGGCAAGCTCGAAATTTTGAATCCGGTGTCGGCAGAACAGTCGACGCAATGGGGTGGGAGAAACCCGTCGGCGGATGGTCCGCCTCCTCCTGAATGTGATGACCCGGTGGGTTGCGCGACGGGGAACTTCTCGGAGAAGCAGACCGATCTCGCTGTCGGCGGACGTGGAGTTGGGCTGGTTTGGACGCGCTACTACAACTCGCAGGCCGCGGCGACGGGGAACACGAAGGGCATGTTCGGGTATGGGTGGAGCAGTTCCTTCAGCGATCATCTGGTGCTCGAAAAAGCGAGCACTGAAAAACCAATCGCGCAAGCTGTGCTGTATCAGGCGGATGGGAGCACTGTGCCGTTCACCGAAAGCGGAGGTAAATACACGGCTCCGGAATGGTCGCAGGACACGCTGACCGGTTCGGAAGCAAAAGGCTATACATTGATGCTGGCCGATCAGACGACGTACAAGTTCAATGGGAGCAAAGGCCGGCTTGAAAGCGTGGCGGATCGCAACGGGAACGCGACGACGTTCACATATACCGGGGCGGGTCGCTTGGAAAAGATCACGGACCCGGCGGGCCGGAAAATAACATTGGCGTACAACTCCGAAGGGCTTGTGGAAAGCGCAAAAGACCCAATGGGGCGCACCGTGAAATACGCCTATGAAGAATATGAGTTGGCGGGTGTCACGGAGCCTGGTGAAACGGAAAAGCGATGGCAGTTCAAATACGATGGGTCGCATGAGCTGACGACGATGACAGATGGTCGTGGTGGGAAAATAGTCAACGAATACAATGGCGCGCACCAGGTTGTCTCCCAGGAGGACCCGGCGGAACATACGTCGAGCTTCGAATACGAACCGTTTGAGACGACGATCACGAACAAAGCGACGGGGGCCGTGACAGTTGAGCGGTTCGACAGCAACGATCTGCCATTCTCGATCAGTCGGGGATACGGCACGGCCAGCGAAACGACCGAAACCTTCGCCTACAACAGCCAGAACGAGTTGTTGAGTGTGACCGACGGGAACGGGCATACCACCAAGTACGGGTACAACTCCTCCGGCGACCGCACGAGCATGGTGAACGCGGATGAACAGGAAACGAAATGGGAATACGACGGGACCCATGACGTGACCTCGGTCACGACGCCGGGTGGGGAGACGACGACGATCAAACGCGACAGCCAAGGGAACGCTGAAGCCATCGAACGGCCCATCTCTGGCAAAACGCAGGTCACGAAATACGCGTACGACAGCCACGGGAACCTCGAAAAGGTCACGAACCCGGTCGAACAGACGTGGGTGTACGGGCATGACAACGCCGGCGATCGCACGGCGGAAACGTCTCCGGAAACGGAGAAGCGAACCCTGGGCTACAACGAAGACTCGCAGGAGGTCTGGACGGTCAGCCCGCGGGGGAACGCCAGCGGCGAACTGACGAAATACATGACCGGCATCGAACGCGATGAACGGGGCCGTCCGCTCAAGATTGCCGACCCGCTCGGGCACACGACCAAATACACCTATGACGCGGACGGAAACCTCGAAACGATCACCGACGGGAACGGCCACAAAACGACCTACACCTACAACGCCGACAACGAGCCGACCAAAGTCAAAGAGCCCAATGGCACCGTCACCGAAACGGAATACGATGGCGCCGGCGACGTGATCGCCCAGGTCGATGGGAACAAACACACCACCAAATATGTCCGGAACATCCTCGGTGAGGTCACGGAAGTCGTCGACCCGCTCAGCCGCAAAACGACCAAGGAATATGATGGGGCGGGGAACCTCACGACGCTGACCGACCCCCTGAGCCGTACCACGACGTACGTCTACGACCCGGCGAACCGGCTCAAAGAAGTGACCTACTCCGACGGGAAAACGCACTCGGTCAAGTACGAATATAACGCCGACGGCGATCGCACCAGCATGATCGACGGGACCGGAACCACGAGCTACACCTACGACAAACTCGACCGGCTCACCGAAGTCGGCGAACCGCATGGCCTCAACACCTCCTACGAATACAACCTTGCCTACCAGCAGACGAAGATCACCTACCCCAGCGGAAAAGCGGTATCCCGTGCCTACGATAAGGACGGGCGCCTGCAGAAGGTCACCGACTTCGCGGAACATGCCATGACGTTCTCCTACGACAAGGACTCCGATCTCACGGCCACTGTCTTTCCCTCCGGCTCCAAAGGCGAAGACACCTACACCTATAACGCGGCCGGTCAGACGATCGAAGCGAAGGTTGGCGCTACCGAAAAGGACACCATTACCTACGCCCGCGACGGCGACGGCCAGGTCTCCGCCACCACCGAAAAGGGCCTTCCCGGCGAAGAACACCACACCGATACCTACAATGAAGAGAACCGGCTCCTCAAAGCCGGTAGCGGCCACGAATGGGAATACGACGCGGCAGGACAGCCCACCAAAGTCTGGACCATTGCGCTCGCTTATGACGCTGGTGGCGAGATCCAGACGAAATACGGCTACACCTACAACGAAGCCGGTGAGCGGACCAAGTACGCCCCTACCAAAGGCCCCGCCACGACCTACACCTACGATCAGGCCGGCAACCTCACGGCGGTCAACCGCAGCGCCGAAGGCAGCATTCGCCTCATCAATGACACCTACGCCTACAACGGCGACGGCCTGCGGACCGCCGAAGCCTCCCCCGCTGGCGGCACCAAGTACATGGCCTGGGACAACACCCAGCCGACACCCGTGCTCATCTACGATGGCAAGAACAGCTATATCTACGGCCCCGAAGAACTTCCTATCGAGGAAGTCAACACCGAAGGCAGAGCGCTATATCTCCACCACGACCAGCAGGGCTCGACCAGACTCACAACCAATTCGTCCGGCACCAAAGAAGCCGCTTACACCTATGGACCCTACGGCGAACTCATCGCCAGTGCCGGAACTGCGACTACAGCCCTCGGCTACGACGGCCAGTATATGAACTCGGACACGGGCCTGATCTATCTCCACGCGCGAGAGTACGACCCAGCCACGGCGCAGTTCCTAAGCGTCGACCCGCTCTTTGAGGGCACTAATACACCCGCTCATGCAACTCTCGTGCAATATGTCGCTGCTGCAATGAGATCGGCTAGCGGAAGTGGATGGTATGTCTATGCCAACGACAACCCACTAAACAATTATGATCCCACGGGACTATTCACTCTAGGCATTTGCGTTCACGGTGAAGTAAACTTTATCATTCATATCGGTGCTAGTGGTTGCGTGCAGGGTAGCACCTCTGGCGAAATAGGCGGCACTTTGGCTGGATCGGCTGGCCTTGCCCAGGGAGCTGGCGCAGGGGCTACCGTGGGCCCGCAGATCTCGAATGCCTCACATATCTCCGAACTCTCAGGCCCCTTCGCCAATACGGGCGGGCAGCTAGGCGTTGGCCCAGATATCTCACTCGAAGCGTTTGGTGCCCCGGGGGCGTGCGGCCCGGTAGTCGGCGGTGGATTCTCTGCGGGCGCGGGAGTGGGTGTGTCCCGCTGGGTTGGCGGTAGCTATACCGGAACCTGGAGTGTGAGCTTCTAGCCAATTTCCACAAGCGCAGAAGGCGATTGATTACTTACTCTATGTTCAGGCCAAGCGAACGACGAACGCTTCATACTTCAACGACTGCCGATGTCGTACGGCGCATTATGCGCGAGCAGTTGCGTCCCGTATTGACCGATGCTCCACGAGCGTGGTTTGGCGGCAGGCTAACGCCAGGAGTTCGAGGACTCGTCCTCGGCAACTACATGATGCTCGTCCCGGTGCCCCCGAGCCGCCGGCTCTGGAGCAGTCGCAGAAGCCCAACTGTGATCGTTAGAATCATTTCCCGGCCCGACGGCGGTGCCGACGTATGCGTTTCCATCTATACGCCCGGCTTCCCATACCGGACAGTGAAGGATTCGACCGCCAGTGCCTTCCTCGACAACTGGATGAGTGTCGTCGCGCGCAAGCTCGATGCTGACTGGCATTTCCTAGGAATACGTCAGGATGTCAAGGAAATCGACGGCGGTCTCCGATGACGTTGTGGACTGCACTCGCGATTGCTATTGTGACTATACTTGCGGTTGGCCTTATCTATGGAGCTAGGGCGGACACGATCCGACCGACTAGGAGGCCGGCTAGGTTGCCGTCTACGTCTTGGATGGTTACTACATGGATTATAGTCGTTGTGCTGATCGTGGTTTTGGGTCGATGATCTGGGCGCCTCACCCTTCCGCCCCCAAAAGCCCCAACATCAAGTCCCGGACCTCCCGCGCCGCGACCCGCTCGCGCCGCTCGGCCGCATCCGAGCAGAGCAGCACCGGCCCGTCCGCCGGGTCGGCCGGCAGGCGCCCGTGGCTGCCGCGCACGCATCGCGGGTCGAGCGGCACCACGTTCATCGTGTAGCGCAGGCCGACCCGCTTGCGCGCCAGCGCCGCCGCCGCGCGCAGCCGCACGAGCCGATCGGCCGGATCGAAGAAGAGCTCGGCGGGGTCGTACCCCGGCTTGCGGTGGATCTCCACGAGCGGGGCGAAATCGGGCGCGTGAGTGTCATCGAGCCAGTAGTAGTAGGTGAACCAAGCATCCGGCGCGGCCACCGCCAGCAGCTCCCCCGAGCGCTCGTGCGCGAGACCGGCATCGGCCAGGGCCTCACCATCGAGCACCGCGTCCACGCCCGGCAACGCCTCCAACACCTCCCGAACCGCCGGCAGGTAGCAAGGGCGGCGCACGTATACGTGCGCGACCTGGTGGTCCGCGACGGCGAACGCGAGCGAGGCCCACGGGTCCAGGTACTCCATGCCGTCCTGCACATAAACGCGCAGCAGCTCCGCGCGGCGCAGTGCGCGGTTGATGTCCACGGGGCGGGAGACCGGGGTGATGCCGTACTCGGAGAGCACAACCACCGTGGCCCCCGCAGCGCGCGCCTGCGCGGCGAGCGCGCCGGCGACCTCGTCCACCGCGCGCGCCGCCGCCACCGCCTGCGGCGCGTCGGGGCCGAAGCGCTGCAGGTCGTAGTCGAGGTGGGGGAGGTATACGAGCGTGAGGTCGGGCCGCTCCTCCTCCAGCAGCGCCCCGGCCGCGCGGGCGATCCACCGGGAGGAGCGGATGTCCGCGGCCGGGCCCCAATAGTGGAAGAGCGGGAAGGGCCCCAGGTCCCGCGTGAGACGATCGTGCAGACCGGGCGGCACGGTGTAGCAGTCGGGCTCCTTGCGCCCGTCGGCGTAGTACACCGGACGGGGCGTAACCGTGAAGTGCGTGGAGGCGCCCAGCGCGTACCACCAGCACACGTTCGCCGCGCGCAGCCCGGGGCGGGCGCGGCGCGCGGTCTCCCATACCGGCTCGGCCTGCACGAGGCGGCGGTGCTGGCGCCACAGCAGCACCTCGCCGAGGTCGCGGAAAAACCAGCCGTTGCCGACGATGCCGTGGCGGGCCGGCTCGACGCCCGTCAGCAGCGTGGCCTGCATGGGGCAGGTGAGCGCCGGCAGCACGGGGTCGAGCGTCGCCGTGAAGCCCTCCTCGCCGACGCGCCGCAGGCGGGGCGTGTGCTCCAGCAGCCGCGGCGTGAGCCCGACGACGTTCAGCACGACGAGCGGCGGGGTGGGCGTCACGCCGTCCTCCCCGGGGCGGGCGTCACGCCGCCTCCAACCCGAGCCCCACCAGCTCCGCGGCGAGCCAGGCAAGCTCCCGCGCGAGCCCCGCCACAAGCGCGCCGTCGTCGGCCGGGCGCAGCGCGCCCGGCAGCACGTCCCACGTGTAGGTCTCAAGCTCCACGTGGTGGACGAGCGCCTCGTGCCCCCCGAGCAGGCAGGCCAGCAGCGCGCGCAGCGACGGCTGCGTCGTGCGCCCGCCGTCCAGGTGGACGGGCACGTGGAAGTGCACCCGCCACTCGCGCTCGCGCGGCAGACCGCCCGCCAGCGCCTCGTCGAGGTCGTCGACGCCGGCGAGGCCGGGCCCGCCGCACCCGGCCGGCGTGCGCGTCTGGTGCAGGAAGCGGGGCTCGACGAAGCGGGCGAGCTCCGCAGGGTCCGGCGCCGCCGCGCGCAGCGCCGCTGAGGCCTGGACCTTGACGACCGGCACGCCGGCCGCCCCCAGCGCCCGCACGGCGGCCGCGGGCTCCTCGAAAAGCACGGCCAGGTGGCAGGCGTCCAAGCACACGCCCACTCGCGCGGGGTCGAGGCCGTCGAGTGCCGCGAGCGCCTGCGCGACCGTCTCCACCGCGCAGCCGGGCTCCGGCTCAAGCGCCAGGCGCACGCGCCGGCCGGTGCGCCGCTCCAGGAGCGCCAGCTCCGCGGCCACGTCAGCGAGCGCCGCGCGCGCGGCGGCGGTGTGGCGCGCGCTCCACCCCGTGCGCCAGCCGAGCGGCAGCGTGGAGAGCGAGCCCTCGCGCACGTCCTCGGGCAGCAGCTGCGCGAGCAGCCACGCGAGGTCGAGCGTGTACGCGCGGCGGGCGGGCTCCGTCCAGTCCGGCCGGTACACCGCCCGCTTGACCACGGGCGCGTGGAAGGCGCGGTACGGGAAGCCGTTGCAGCTCACCACCTCCAGCCCCAGCCGGGCGAGCGTCGCGCGCAGGCGCGCGACGCCCTCGGCGTCGTGGCGCAGCCGCCGCGCGGCGGGCGCGGCCAGCCACAGGCCGACGCCCAGGCGCTCGTAGCCGAGGCGCCGGCGCAGCGGCGCGGCGAAGCGCTCGAGCTGGGCGAGCACGCCCGCGAGGTCCTCGGCGGGGTGGACGTTCGTGCAGTAGCCGAGGTGTACTACCGAGCCGTCCGGGTGGCGCAGGCGCGTCACCCCGGCCGCGCCCCGCGCAGGATCGAGTTGCCGGCGTACGTCGCGTGGGAGGCCGGCGCCGCCCGCCCGCCGCCCGCCGCCTCCTCGCCGACCTCCAGGCGCCCCGACTGCCCGAAGAACGCGACCGGGTTCTCCCACACCAGCCGCTGCACCTCCCGCTCGGAGAACCCGGCGGCCAGCAGCGCGGCGGCCGTGCGCGGCACCTTCAGCGGGTCCGAGCGCCCCCAGTCGGCGGCGGAGTTGACGAGCATCCGCTCCAGGCCGTGCGCTTCGGCGATACGCACGAAGCGGCGCTCGTCCATCTTCGTGTCGGGGTAGATCGTGAAGCCGCACCAACACCCCGACGCGAGCACGCGCTCGAACGTCAGCTCGGTGTTGTGGTCGATCAGCGTCCGCGCGGGCGCCACCGGCGAGGCGGCCACCAGCTCCAGGCTGCGCACGGTCCCCACGAGCTTGTCCCGGTGGGGGGTGTGGACCAGCACCGGCAGCTCGTGGGCGGCCGCCAGCTCCAACTGCGCGACGAACGCCCGCTCCTCCGCGGCTGTTCCTCCATCAAAGCCCACCTCCCCGACGGCCACCACGCGGTCCTTGACGAGGTAGCGCGGCAGCACCTCCAGCACCTCCTGAGCTAGAGCCGGGTCGGCGGCCTCCTTCGGGTTCAGCCCCACCGTGCAGTGGTGGGCGATGCCGAACTGCGACGCGCGGAAGCGCTCCCACCCGAGCAGCGAGTCGAAGTAGTCCACGAACGAGCCCACCGAGGTGCGCGGCTGCCCCAGCCAGAAGGCGGGCTCCACGAGCGCCCGCACCCCGGCGGCGGCCATCGCCTCGTAGTCGTCGGTGGTGCGCGAGGTCATGTGGATGTGGGGGTCGAAGATGCGCACGGCCTCAGCTCTCCGTCCCCGCCGCGGAGCGCTCGCCCTCCGCCCCTGCCCCGGCGCGGCCGGTCTCCACTGCCCCCGCCCCGCCCGCCCCGCGGCCCGCACGGACCAGCGGCCACACCTCGGCGGGCACGGCGCGGCCGGCCGCCTCCCGCTCCGCCACGTAGCGGTCGAGCGCGGCCGCCAGCGCCGGCGTGGCGCGCTCCCGCACGCCGGTCACCCCCGCCAGCGGCACGCCGACGAAGAGGCACTTCAACACCGCCTGCGCGAGCGCGGCGTCGTCAAGGCGGGCGAGCGCGTAGGGGCCGAGTGCGGCCGCGACGAGGCGCGGGTCGGAGAGGCGCAGCGCGTCCTCCACCAGCGGCACCCCCACGGCGTCGGCGACCGGCAGGAAGGCCAGCGCGAGCAGCACCGCGCGCCGCTCGGCCGTGTCGCCGTGGCGGTAGAGCGGGGCGAGGTGCTCCTCGACGGCGGGGCCGAGCGCGGCGAGCAGGAGCGTGCGCGCGGCCGCGTCCACCGTCCAGGCGTGGACGTCCTCCAGGCGGGCGCGGGGGTGCAGCGGCTCCCGTCCCACCGTCCGCCCGACCACGGGGAAGAGCGCGGTGAGCGCGCCGGGGTCGCGGCGCACCCGCGCCTGCCCCTGCGCGAGCCAGCGGCGCTCGGCTGCGTCGAGGTGCGCCGCGAGCGCCGCGGCGAGCGGGCCGAGCGCGAGCGGGCGGCGGGAGAGCGGGCTCACGTGACCGCCGCCTCCCGCCCGGCCCACCGCGCGAGCGGCCACCCCGCGAGCACCGCGCAGGCCGCCGCGCGCCGCCCGCGCCCGGCGAGCAGCGCGGCCTGCAGCGGCATCGTGGCGAGCACGCCGGCGCCGACGAGCCGCTGCAGGTGCGCCGGGTCGGGCCGCCGCACCGCGTCCACGCCGGCGCCGCCCACCGTGGCTCCGTAGAGCGTCAGGCACGCGAGCGCGAGCGCGCGCTCCCCGGTGCGCCGCCGGCCGCCGTGCGCCAGCCCCGCCGCGGGGCGGCCACCGAGCGCCAGCCCCGCCGCGGCCGCCGTCGTCGCCGCGAAGCCGCCGAGCGCGCGCCTCGCCAGCGCGGGAGCCCCGCCGGAGACCTCGCGCGCGGAGACGAGCGTCAGCAGCAGCGCGTGCGCGCCCACCACGGCCGCGGGCAGCCTCGCCCCGCGTGGCCGCCGGCCAGCGCCGGGCCCGGCCGGCGGGGAGGGTGGGGGGGCTTCCGTCAGACGGGACCGCCCACCGGCGCCGGGCCGCGCGGCGGGAAGGGCGCCCATCGAAACGTCCAGCGCCCGGGCGAGCGCCATCGCCCAGGGGCCGGCCGGGGTGTCCTTGGCCACCAGGTCGTACGCCCACACCACACCCGCGAGCCGCGCGGCGGCGCCCAGCCCGCGCCCGCCCCGCGCGAGCCCGCCGGCCGTGAGCGCCCCGGCCGTGAGCGCGACGGCGCTCCCCAGCGCGACGGCGGGCGCGACCTCGCCCGCGGGGATCGGCCGGCGCGGCCGCTCACGGGCGTCGCGCGCGCGGTCCGCCCAGTCGTTGAGCGCCATCCCGCCGAGGTACAGCAGCGAGGAGCCGAGCGCGAGCACAGCCAGGGATGAGAGCCCACCCGTCCCGCCCTCCTCGGACCACGCGGCGCCGAGCAGCACGTCGCCCGGGACGGTGAGCACCGCGGGTAGCCGCACGAGCCGAGCCAGAGGGGGGGAGGGGGTCATAGGGGATCGTCCGCGTGGCCCACGTGGTCCAGGACGCCGGTGCGCGCTGGACCTCCTGTCCAGCGACCGGGCGTCGCGGCTCCGTCGAGGGGCGCCCCGGCGCCGGCGCTCACCGCGGCGTCCGGGGCTGCCCTGGTGCCGGCGGCCGCCGCGACCTCCCCAGGTGCCCCGGTGGCCGGCGTCGCAGTTTCCTCCCCAGGCGCCCCGGCGGCCGGCGTCGCAGTTCCCTCCCCGCCCGCCCCGGCCGCCGCGCGCAGCTCGCGCACGGCACGGCGCATCAACCCCAGGTCCACCCGATGCACCTCGACGCTCGCGCCGAGCGCCGACGCCAGCGTGAGCGTGAGCGGCCCGCCGAGGTGCTGGCGGAACTCGGCGAGGCCGTCGAGGAGCCCCGGGTGCTCGAGCTCCGGCGCGTACAGCGGCAGGCCGAACGCGGCGAGCAGCGCGAGCACACGGGCGCAGGTCGCGGCGGGCAGCAGGCCGGCGAGCCGCGCGTAGGTGCAGTCGAGCGCGATGCCGATCGCCACCGCCTCGCCGTGGCGCAGCTCAAGGCCCGAGAGCCGCTCCAGGCGGTGCGCCGACCAGTGCCCGAAGTCCAGCGGCCGCGCGGAGCCCAGCTCGAAGGGGTCGCCGCCGGCGACGATGTGCGCGACGTGCAGCTCCGCGCAGCGGCGCACGAGCGCGACCATCGCGTCGAGGTCGCGCGCCACCACGGCGGGGGCGAGCGCCTCCAGGGCGGCGAAGTACTCGGCGTCGCGCAGCACCGCGACCTTGACCGCCTCGGCCGTCCCCGCCCGCCAGTCGCGGTCGCAGAGCGTGGGCAAGAAGCACTCGTCGTTGAGGACCGCCGCGGGCGGGGCGAACGTGCCCTGGAAGTTCTTGCGCCCGTACGCGTTCAACCCGTTCTTGACGCCGACGCCGGCGTCGTTCTGCGCCAGCGTCGTGGTCGGCACGCGCAGCAGCCGCACCCCGCGGTGCGCGACGGCCGCGGCGTAGCCGGCGACGTCCAGCAGCGCGCCGCCGCCGACGGCGAGCACGTAGGAGTGGCGGTCCACGGCGCGCGCGGCGATCGCCGCGAGGATCGCCTCCACGTGGCGGGGGTCCTCCTTGACGGCCTCCCCGCCCGGCAGCACGAGCGCCGGCCCCGCCAGCCGCAGGCGCTCGGAGTGCCGCCGGGCGTAGGCGGCCAGGCGCGCCGGCACCGTCGGGTGGCAGGCGACCATGCCGCGGTCGAGGACCGGCAGCACCACGGGCCGCTCCCCCGCCGGGACGGCGTCGGCGAGCGTGGGGTTCTCGGGGTGCAGGACGTCGCGCGTGAAGTGCACCGCGTAGCGGTACTCCACGCCGAAGCGAGCGCACAACCGCTCGCCCACGGGGGCTACGCTCATCGTGCTCTCCGCGCCCGCCGCCGCGGGCCGCCGCCGGCGGGGAGCCGGGCGCCGCCGAGCGGCTCGCCCGAGACGACGGATGGGTCCCAAGACATGGGCGGCGAGGTTAGGGGTGCCGCGGCACCGTGTGGTCGCGGCGGGGCCGCGTGGTCGGCGTCGGGCCGCGCCGCCCGCGCGGCGAGGGGCGCAAAATCCGCTGGGGCAGCGGGCGTAGGCGGATGCCGCCCCGTTCCGCGCCTCGCTCCGACCCGCGCGCGAGGTCGGCTCGCGTGTCTCCGACTAGAGGCCCGCCGGCGACCCGCCGGCCGGCGCAGCGGCGCGGGGACAGGGCTGCGCGGGCGCGCTCGTGTCTCCCACCTCAGGTGCCCCCACGGGCACCGCACCGCCAGCGCGGCCCCTGCGTCCCCGCGCCCCCTACGTCCCCACCGCCGAGAGCAGCCACAGCCCGAAGCTCGTGAACGCGACCATCACGGCCAGCATCCAGTACTGGCTGCGCAGCGCCTCCCGGGGGTCGCGGTACAGCACGAGCGCGCGGTCGTGCGCGAGCGTCAAGCCGCCGACGTGGCCGGAGAGCAGCGTGGCGACCTGCACGTACCAGATGGCCGCGTAGGAGACGATTCCGTAGTGGATCATGTAGCTGTCGCTGCCGAGCAGGTTGGCGCCGTTGCCGAGCGGGTCGGAGGCGAGGTACACCATCGCCTGGCTCTGCCAGATCAGCAGCGAGAAGTAGTGCGCGAGCACGTACGCGAAACCGATCGGCGCGAGCGTGTGCGCGAAGTCGCGCCACAGGGTGGGCAGCCCGTAGCGGCCGCTGACCGAGTGCACCCCCACGACCCCCAGCCGGTAGACGCCCGCGATCGCGCCGATGCAGAGCAGCAGGCCGAGGGAGTAGGCGAGCTCGAGCGCCGCCATCTGGCCGAGCCCAAGCGAGTCGAAGCGGCCCTGCAGCCACGGCTCCATGTCGTGCCAGTACAGGTTGTTGCTGAACCCGTCGAACGTGGTCGTGCCGATGATCGCGCACACCAGCGCGACCGTGCCGCGGCGCATCGGCAGGCTCGTCAACCCGCTCAGCGGCCGGCGCACGTAGAGGACGCCGTCCTCGCCCCGCACGAACGCGGAGATCCGCGCGAGCAGGCTGAAGTACACCCCGAACCCCTCTCCCTGCTCCCCCCACCCGTCGACCCCGAACACCGTCATCCCCGCGACGCTCACCAGGAAGTACCCCAGCGAGAGCGCCGCGATCAACGACGGCTGATCGCGGTTGGGGATCGGGTACACGAGCTCCAGCCACGCGAACCCCACGAGCGTCGCCACCGCCGGCCACACCCCCAGCCACTCGGGGTAGGCCCGCGGGGCCGTGCGCCGGCGGAGCGGCGCGACCAGGTCGAGGCCCCAGCGCAGCGCGCGCGCACATGTGCGCCACGGGCTGAACGCCCGGAACACGTCGCCGCATAGCACGCTGAGCACCGGCATCCCCACCCAGAAGACGACGTACACGAACGTCACCGAGAAGTTCACCGACCACACCTGCGCCCCCGCGAAGCCGCTGTACACCACGAGCGCAAACAGCCCCACCCCGACCACGTTCGCCAGCCCGTCCACCGCCCGCGGCAGCCTGAACAGCGCCCGCCGGTGCTCCTGCTGCAGCCGCGGCCGCGTCCACAGCGACGCGAGCGCGACGAACGAGACGACCAGCACGACCGCCGCGGCCCAGCTGAAAAGCCAGGGGGGGATCGGCAGGTCGGCCTTGCCGACGATCCCGTGCGCCGAGGCGCTCGCGGGGTAGAGCAGAGCGCCGAGGGAGGGCCAGCCGACCAGCGCCAGCCGCACGCGCGCAGGGCTTTTCATGGCCGCGGCAGTGTAGCCCCGCAGGGGTGTGGATACGCCGCATCGGGCCGTCAGCGCTGACACTTGTGCGCGGCAACGAAGCGGGGTAACCTCAATCGATGGCCGTCACCGCAGCTCCGAACCTTGCCTTGGAGGTGGTCTCACCCAACGACACCTTCCACGAGGTACAGGACAAGGCGCTCGAATGGCTCGCAGCCGGTGCGATCGTGGTGCTTGTGCTCGACCCGCCCCGGCGGACGGCGACTGCGTATCGCGGACGGGGCGAGGTGCATGTCCATCGCGCCGATGAGATGGTGGACTTGGGTGACGCGGTGCCGGGCTTTCGTGTCGCTATCGCCCAGCTGTTTGGCTGAGCAGGCCGCTCAAAGCGTGCTCGGCGGCGCGCTCGCTTCGACCCGTGCGCCGGTGGCGCTGCCGAGGAGGAGCACCTGGAAGGGCATCGAGCCGTGGGCGCGGACTTCGCTCAGGACGGCGCGGCCGGCGGCGACGACCTGCGCGCCGCGGCGGGCGAGGCCGTAGACGACCAGGCTTTTCTGCGCAACGGCGGAGTCGTTGTGGACGGTGCCGGCGATGCCGCTGCTGCCGCCTTCTTCGTTGGCGTGCACTCCCGTGAGGGTGATCTGGGGGATGGGGGGGGAGGCCGGTGGGGCTTCGCCGACCACCGCACTCACGCTCGCCGGCGCTTCACTGGTTTGCACCTGGTCGTCAATCCATGTGAAGTTGGCGCCCGGTGCCAGCAGGGGGACGGAGGTGAGCGCCGCTTCCAGGCCGGGGCCGTTGTTCTGGTAGAGGGTGGCGCCGTGGGCGCCCTTCACGGTGATCGCGATCGGGACTTCGCGGAGGGCGTGGGGGGAGGTGTTGCGCAGGGTCACGACCGCGGCGGTGCCTTCGGAGGTGTGGACGGTCTGGGTGGTGAGGATCTGGACCTCGCTGCTGGCGTGGGTGATCGTCAGGCCTTTGCTGGCGGGCGTCGGGTTGCGGGCCTGCGCCAGCTTGGCCTGTTTTTCGAGCTGGGCGCTGCGTTCCTGGTTGCTCTCGCAGCCGCCCGCGGCGAGCGCCAGGGCGAGCACGAGGAGGGGGGTCGCGGCCCGTCGGAGAGCGCCACGCGGCCGGGGTTTGCTGGGAGAACGCCGCCCGCGGCCGGAGGCCGCTCCTCCCCTCATCCCCGGCTCACCCGAAGGCCCCGCTGATGTACTCGCGCGTGCGCTGCTGGCGGGGCGCTCCGAAGAGCTGCTCGGCGGGGCCGTACTCGATCAGCTCGCCGAGGTGCATGAAGGCGACGTGGTCGGCCACGCGCTGGGCCTGCTGGAGGTTGTGGGTGACGATCACGATCGCCACGCTCTCGCGCAGGGCGACGATCAGCTCCTCGATCACGGCGGTGGAGATCGGGTCCAGGGCGGAGCAGGGCTCGTCGAGCAGCAGCACCTCGGGGTCCGCCGCCAGGGCGCGGGCGATGCACAGGCGCTGCTGCTGGCCGCCGGAGAGCGAGAGCGCGGGGCGGTCGAGGTCCTCGGCCACCTCGTCGTGCAGGCCGGCGCGGCGCAGCGCCTCGCGCACCGCCGGCTCCAGCGTGCTCTTGCGCGCGCGGCGGCGGCGGCGGCCGGGGGCCTCGCGCAGGGCGTAGGCGACGTTCTCGAAGATGCTCATCGGGAAGGGGTTGGGCTGCTGGAAGACCATCGTCACGCGGCGGCGCAGGGCGTTGACCTCGAGCTCGTGGATCTCCTCGCCGTCGAGGGTGATGCTTCCCGCGCGGGCGGCCCCGGCGGTGATCTCGGTGAGCCGGTTCAGGGAGCGCAGCAGGGTCGTCTTGCCGGAGCCGCTGGCGCCGATCAGCGCGAGCACCTCGCCGCGGCGCACGGGAAGCGTGACGTCGCGCACGACCCAACGGTCGCCGTAGGCGAGGGAGACGGACTCGATGCGCATGCGCTCGACGGGGGGGGCGAGCGCGGGGCGGGCGCGGCGGCGGGCGGCGGTGAGGGCTCCGCCGGGTTGCTCGGCGACGTCGGTGCCCGCGCCGGCGCCGGCGCCGCCGGTGGGCGTGGTGGGTGCGACCACGCGCGGGTGGCGGTGCACGGCGATGCGGCGCACGGGCGGGGGGGTCAGCGGCTCCACGGCCTCATCCTCATCTTTAGCTTTAGGGTTATGCTGCGGGTCGCCGCGCGTTCGCCGCCGCTGCGCAGCGTCAGGCGCGTCACGAGCGCGTTGAGGGCCAGCACGATCATTAACAGCACGAAGCCTGCCGCGTATGCCTTCTGGGGGGAGTTGCCGTCGCCGGTGGGCGCGTAGTAGTAGATGTAGGAGCTGAGCGTCGAGCCGGTGCCGCGCAGCGTGCTGAGCACGGGCGCTCCGCCCGCCCCTTCGAGCTTCAGCGTGTTGAGCAGGATCACGATGATCGCTGTGTCGCCGATGATGCGGCCCATCCCCAGCACCCCGCCGCTGGCGATCCCCGGGCGGGCCGAGGGCAGCAGCACCCGCCGGATCGTGGTCGCGCGCGTCTTGCCGAGTGCGTACGAGGCCTCGCGCATGCGCGCCGGCAGCTGCAGCAGCGCCTCGCGCGTGGCGACCACCACGAGCGGCAGCGCGAGCACCGCCATCACGATCCCGGCGTTGAGGAAGGACTGGCCGCCGACCGTCCCGTTGCTGGCGCTGGCGGAGAGGAACGCGAACAGGGGACGCGCGAACAGCAGCAGTCCGAAGATCGCGAGCACGATGCTGGGGATGCCGGCAATCGTCTCGACCGCCGATTCGACCGCGCGCGCCAGCCACCGCGGGCGCGCGTACTCGACCAGCCACACCGCGATGCCCACGCCGACGGGCAGCGCGATCGCGATGCCGATCGCGGTGACGATGAACGTCCCGACGAGCGGGTCGAGGAAACCGCCGGAGTGCTTTTCCGAGAGCACGCCCGGCGACGGGGATTCGACGAACAGGCTCAGGCGCAGCGCCGAGATCCCCTTGACGAACATGAAGAGGACGATCCCCACCGCGATCACGCACAGCCCGATCCCGACCACCCAGCACAGCCCATACGCGAGGCGGTCGACGAGCGGCCACGACGCCTTGGATTCGCGGCGCGGGCGCACAGGGGTCGGCAGCGGTTGGATGGCTGGCTCGGCGCTCGCCATCAGATGCCTATCCCATACCGTTTGAGCGGTTGCCGCACGGCCCAGCCGGCGAGCGAGAGCAGCGCCGCGCTGAACAGCAGCACCGCGCCGATCGCGTACACGGTGTGCCCGATCGGCGTGTTGGGGTTGTCGCCGAATTCCTTGACGATCGACGCCGCCATCGGCTGGATCGGCTCGTAGAGGACGGTCAGCCCGTCGAGCAGGTTGGGCGCGAAGGGCCGGCCGCCGCCGAGCATCGCGAGCATGATCGCCTCGCCGAGCGCGCGCGCGGTGGCGAACACCGTGGCGGAGACGATCGCGGGTCGCGCGGCGCGCAGCGAGACGCGCCAGATCGTGCGCCACCGGTTGACGCCGAGGGCGACCGAGCCTTCGCGCCAGGTGGGCGGCACGGCCGCCAGCGCACCGGAGGTGAGCGCGATCATGATCGGCATGATCATCACCGTCAGCACGAGCGTCGCGGTCAGCAGGCAGGAGCCGCTCAGCTGCACGACGTACTGGACCGATTCCTTGCGGCCGTTGCCGATCAACCCACTGATCCACGGCGCAATCAGCAGCAGCCCCACCAGCCCGTAGATCACCGACGGCACCCCCGCCAGCAGGCGCACGACCGGTTCGAGCACGCGCCGCACGGGCGCCGGGGCGAACTCGACGAGGAACACCGCCGCGAGCGTCGAGACGATCAGCGCGATCACGACCGCGCCGCCGGTGCTGAGCAGCGTCCCCCAGATCAGCGGCCACGCGCGGAAGTACAGCAGCGGGTGGCCGGGCAGCGGGACGCCGGTCTGCATCGCGCGGAACTGGAGGACGGGGTCCCCGCTCGCACCTCCGCCGGGCCCGAACCAGGCGAGGCCGTTGGCGGAGAAGGACGGCCACCCGTTGACGAGCACCGTCACGAGCATCAGCGCGATCAACGCCAGCGTGCCCGCGGCCAGCGCGCCGAGCACCCACTCAACGCGCCGGTCCCGTGCGGCGTCCCTCAGATGGGCGGTGCCGCTAATAGACCGCGATCCAGTTGGAGTTGATGATGCTTTTGGTGGTCCTGTTGCCGCTCGTGACCCACTTGACGAACTTGGCCGCTTCGCCCTTGAGCGGTTCCCTGGCGACCATCCAGAAGTTGCGCACGCCGCCGTACTGCCCGGAGCGGGCGTTGCGCAGGTTGCAGGCGACGCCCTGGTAGGCGGCCGCGTGCAGGCCGGTGGTGTAGGCGAAGGAGACGAAGCCGATCGCGTTGGCGTCGGCCGACACGGCGTTCTGCTCTTCGCCGTTGGACGCCTCGGCGCTGGCGCTGGGGGAGATTTTCAGGTCGAGGCCCATGAAGATGTTCTGGAAGGCGTCCTGCGTACCGGAGGCGCTGGAGCGGTCGAAGAGGTCGATCGGGCCCGTCTCGGTGGAGCCGGGCACTTCGCTCCAGTCGCGCACAGCCCCGCTGAAGATGTGTTGGACCTCTTCCTGGGAGAAGTTCTGCACCGGGTTTTTGTCGTTGGTGACCACGCAGATGCCGTCGCGCGCGATCTTCGTCCACACGAGTTTGACGTTTTTGGGGTCGGTGCTGAGCGGGTCGCGCGAGGAGTCGCCGATGTCGAAGCGGCCGCTGGCCACGCCCTCGATGCCGATGTCGGACTGCCCACCCTCGACCTTCGGTTCAGGGATACGGGGGTACGAGTGGTGGTAGGCGGCTGCCAGTTTCTGCATCAGCGGCAGCACGGAGGTCGATCCGCCGACGATCAGACGTTTGCCCGCCGCGGCCGCCGGCACGGCGACGATCAGGGCGAGAACCAGAGAGATGACGAGGGTGCGGTTTGCGCGCACAGAGACTCCTTTGCTCGGGGGGCGGTGGGCAGATAACCACGGGCCGGTCACCGTCTTGTGTCCTTTTTGTGAAAGCCCCTTCCCTTGGCCCGCGGCGACTGCGAGGGTGGCGCAGCGGTGCCGCCCCCCGGGCCCACCCTGCCGAGGCCGCGACCGGCCGAGGAGACCAGCCATGACCGACCAGCCCACCCCTTCAAGCTCCTCCACGCCCGTGCCCGGCAACCCCGGCGGCGGGAGCAACGGGCGCGCCAACGGCCGTGGATCGGATGCCCGCCCACCCGCGTCACCCGCCGTGCGCTCCGGTCTCGCGCAGCGGCGCAACCCGGTGCTCGCGAGCCTCGGCGCCTTCGCCCACACCGTGCGCCGCGTGGCGCTGCGCGACCCGGTTGCGCTGTTCCTGCTGCTTGCCTCGATCGGCCTGGCGATCGCGTTCGCCACGCTGCTCGGCGACATCAAGCCGAGCAGCTCGGGCGTGGAGGTGCCGATCAACACGGTGCAGACGCTCGCCACGCACAAAGACGTCGCCAACGCGCTGCTGCTCGACCACGACAACCGCGTCGAGCTCGTCACGAGCACCGCCGCTCCCCGGCTCTCGCTCGCGGGCGAAGTGCCCCCCTCGACACCGCGGACGGTGCGCACGCCGGTCACCGTCAAAGGCAAGCGGCGGATCCGCGTCAGCACCGTCCTGGTCCCCGCGCCCGGGGCCGGCATCAGGCAGCCGCTGTGGGCCGCCTACCCCGCCTCCGGCGCCCAGACCCAGCAGCTGCTGCACGAACTGCTCGCCGGCGGCGCCACGGTGGCGGTCGACCAGCAGTCGGGCAAGGGCACGAAGACGATCATCGTCCAGTTCCTGATCCCGATCCTGCTGCTGGTGTGCCTGTTCTCGCTGTTCATGCGGCTCGGCGCCGAAGGCGCCGCGGGCGGCATCGCCGGCTTCTCGGAGTTCACCGGCAAAGGGCGTAAGAAGGGCAAGGGCACGCGCGACAAGCATCACGTTCGCCGACGTCGCCGGCGCGGGCGAGGCGGTGGCCGAGCTGCGCGAGATCCGCGACTATCTGGCCGAACCGAGCAAGTACCTG
Source organism: uncultured Solirubrobacterales bacterium (assembly GCA_963821775.1). GTDB lineage: Bacteria > Actinomycetota > Thermoleophilia > Solirubrobacterales > Solirubrobacteraceae > Palsa-744. Next base: position 1,619,650 of record CAWGFB010000004.1, read on the forward strand.
AGCGGTGGGGGCGGCCGCGCCCAAGGGCGTGCTGCTGGTCGGGCCTCCGGGGACCGGCAAGACGCTGCTCGCCAAGGCGGTCGCGGGCGAAGCCGACGCGGCGTTCTTCTCGCTCTCGGGCTCGGACTTCGTGGAGTCGCTGGTGGGCGTCGGCGCGGCGCGCGTGCGCGACCTGTTCCGCAAGGCGCGCAAGGCGGCGCCCGGCGATCATCTTCATCGACGAGCTCGACGCCGCCGGGCGCAAGCGCGGCGCCGGCATCGGCCAGGGCAACGACGAGCGCGAGCAGACGCTCAACCAGATCCTCGTCGAGATGGACGGCTTCGCCGGCGACGGCGGCCTGGTCGTGATGGGCGCCACCAACCGCCCGGACATCCTCGACCCCGCGCTGCTGCGCCCCGGCCGCTTCGACCGCCAGGTCGTGGTCGACGTCCCGGACGTGCACGGGCGCCTGGAGATCCTGCGCCTGCACGGCGGCAAGCGCCCGCTGGCGCCCGACGCCTCGCTCGAGGAGGTCGCGCGCCAGACGCCCGGCTTCAGCGGCGCCGAGCTCGCGAACGTGATCAACGAGGCCGCGCTGCTGAGCGTGCGCGACGGGCGCGGCGAGATCGACCAGGCGACGCTCGAGGAGGCGATCGACCGGGTCGTCGCCGGCCCCGCCAAGCGCCACATCCTCACCGAGCAGGAGCGCTGGCTGATCGCGATCCACGAGGCCTCCCACGCGGTCGTGACCGACGCGCTCGGCCACACGACCTCCACGCGCAAGCTCTCGATCGTCGCGCGCGGCCGCCAGCTCGGCACCGCCGCGCACATGCTCACCGACCGCGACCAGGTGATCATGAGCGAGCCCGACCTGCAGAGCCAGCTGATCGTGATCACCGCCGGTCTCGCGGGCGAGCGGATCGCCTTCGGGCACACCTCGACGAGCGTCAACGACGACCTGCACGCCGCGACCGCGCTGGCGCGCTAGCATGGTCACCTCGTTCGGCATGTCCGAGGCGCTCGGGCTGGTGACGATCGGCGAGAAGGGCGGCGAGGTGTTCCTCGGCGCCTCGCTGCAGGACCTCGGCTCGGTCGGCCCGGAGACGCTCAACATGATCGACAACGAGGTCGAGCGCCTCGTCGGCGACGCCGAGGCCCGCGCCGCGGTGATCCTCGACCGCAACTGGAGCACGGTCGAGGAGACCGCGACCGCGCTGCTGGAGCAGGAGACGCTCTCGGGCGTCGCGCTCGACGCGGTGCTCTCGACCGTCCAGGGGATCCCGCTCGACGAGCTGCGCGACGTGCGGCGCGCCCCCTCCTCGTCCTCCGCCCCGCCGCGCTTCACGCAGCGCAGCGACCCCAAGGGTGCGGGGTGAGAGATCGAGGAAGAGGGGCCCGGCTCGCCGGCCTGGAGCCGGCTGCACCACCCTCTGGCGCCTGCCCTCGCCCGCGATGGTCGTCGCGCTGATCGCGCTGGTGCTCTCGACTGACCGGCGCTCGCCGACGCGGCCCGCCACGCGGTCGTGGGCGATGATCGCCGGGCACCCGGTCAGCGCCAGACCCCGCGCCGGTGGCGCTGCTGTGCTCGGCAAGAACCGGAAGTTCCCCGCCTCGGCGATCCCGACCGTCTCCAACGCCGAGAACGCCGTGAAGTCGACGGCAAAACGGCCGAAGCAACTCGCCGGCACCTGCCCGCCGGACGACCGTCGACCTCGGCACCTGGTGCCTGGAATCGGCGCCCTATCCGCTGACCAACGCGGACATCGGCAAGAACAACTTCGTCTGGGCCAGCAAAGCGTGCGAGGCCGAAGGCGGCTGGCTGCCCTCGGCCTCCGAGCTGCTCGGCGCCGCCGACCGGGTGAAGCTCGAGTCCACGATCCACGACTCGCAGCTGACGGCGACCGTCAACCTCGACCCGAGCCGCGGCCTCAAAGACGAACGCGAGATGACCTCGACGCTCGTCACGACCGAAGCGGGCTCGGCCGCGGCCGGCTTCGAGGGCGTCAGCGAAGGCGCGACCGGCAACCCCCGCCAGGGCCAGGCCAACCCGATCCCGCTGCCGGCCAACCCGCTGCCCGAATCGCTGCAGTACGTGACGTGTCTACGCAACGGCAACAAGGGCGGCTTCGCCGGCTCCGAGCCGGTCAACGAACCCCGAGAACTTCCGCTGCGCGTTCAACAAGACGCCGGGCGCGCTGAGCAAATCGACCGTAACCGTGAGACGTGCGTGCCGGTGGCTCGAGCCGCGCGCCCGGGACGCTGCTCCACCGCGCGGCGCGCGGCGCTGGCCGTCGTCGCTCTCGGCCGCTGCGCCCTTCCCGGGCGCCCCGGCGCACGGCGGTGATCCTGCCCGCGCAGACGATCGACGGGCCGAGCGAGGACGATCGTCGGCTTCGGCGGCGTGGCGATGGCCGAAGACGGCACCGGCGGGCTCGTCTACCTCAAGCGCGTCGACGGGCGTGCCGCACGTGTTCGTCTCGCGCTACGTCGGCGGTCACTGGCTGGCGCCGATCCGCGTCGACACCGAAGAGCCGTTCGCCGCCAGCTGGCCGCGGATCGGGGCGGCCGAACGGCGGCGAGCTGATGGTCGTGTGGGCGACGCCGTTCGCGACCGAACGAAGGCAAGCCGGTCTACGAGCTGCTCGGCGCCGAGCTCGGCCCGCCCGCGGCGCCAGCAGTTCGGCGCAGGCGATCGATCGTCGACCCCGACATCGAAGAAGCGACCGGCACGAGCCCCGACCTCGCGGTCAGCTCGACCGGGCAGGCCGACGTCGTCTACCGGGTGGTCGAGCCCTCGCGCCACCGGCGTCCCGCTGCTGCGCCCCGGCGACGTCGTCGAGCAGGTGCGCGTCGCGCACTTCGACGGCCAGCGCTGGTCGAACCTGGGCGCGATCAACCGCAACCCGGGCGCTCTCGATGCGCCCGCCCACGCAGGCCAACGCGCCCCAGATCGCGATCGGCCCGACCGGCAACGGCGGTCGTCGTCTGGCAGGAGCCCGAAGTCGAAGGGGTCGCGCGGATCTGGGCGCGGCGGATCTTCGGCACCGCGCCTCGACTACGTGATGCCGGTCTCGGCGACGCACCTACGACGGGCGCGCCGATCGCGACCGACGCCGACGCGCCGAGCGTCGCGATCTCGCGGCTCGGCCAGGCCGAGGTCGCCTACCGCCAGCCGGCCGGCTCCGGCTCGCCGCTGCCCGGGCCGCGCATCTTCCTGAACATCCTGCCCGACGGCGAATCCGAAAGCGGCGCCGAGTTCACCGGCGCCGTCGATCGCCGACGCCGCCGTCGCCGGCGGTCAGGCGGCGACGCGTCGGGCCGCCCGAGCGTCGACGTCGACGAAAAGCAGCGACGTGCGCCTGCTCTACGACGCGAACGGCACCCCGCGCGTGATCGAGGGCACCGACCGCGGGTTCACCGGCCGCGCTCTCGCTCGGCCCGCCGTTCGCCGGCCCCGAACCGGCTGCGCCGCGAGCGTCGATGAACCCCGCGGGCGGCGGCGTCTCGGCCTGGCCGAGCGCCGACGCCCGGGCGACCCGGCGGTCGCGGTGCGCGAGGACTTCCCCGGCGGCGCCGTGCAGACGGCGCTGGTCAGCGGCGGCGCCGGCGGCGAAGTCGGCGAACTGGCGGTCGGGCGCTCGGGCCTCGGCGACGGCCTGGTCGCCTTCCGGCAGGGCCCGCTCGGCAACGCCGCGATCGTCGCCGCGCAGGCGACCGCGCCGCCGGCGCCTCGTCTCAGCGTCCCCAAAGGCTGGGTCAAGCCCGCGCAGGCGGTGGTCTCCTGGCTGCCCGCCGAAAGCGCCGACGGGCCGCTCACCTACAGCGTCGTGCTCGACGGCCGCTCGCTGGCCACGCCGGCCGGGCAGCTCGCAGGCTGCGCCTGGACCCGCGTGGCCTGGGCGTCGGGCGCCACCGGTCCAGGTGCTCGCGACCGACGCCGACGGCGCAGCGACGCTGTCGCGCCCGCCGCGCTGCTCGTCGACGGCACGCCGCCGAGCGTGCACGATCGCGCGCGCGCGGGGCAGGCCCGTGGTCACGGTGCGCGTGCGCGACCGCTACGTCGGGCGTCGACGCGCGGGCGGTGCTCGTCAGCTTCGGCGACGGCCACGCGCGCCCGCGGCCGCACGCGCTTCGCCCACCGCTACGCCCGCCGGCGTCTACCGCGTCATCGTGCGCGTGCGCGACAGGCTCGGCAACGCGGGCGTCGTCCGGCGAGTGGGTGAGCGTCCGATGAGGCGCGCTGCTCGGCGTGCGCTGGCATCTGCTCGTGGCCGCGTCGCTGCCTGCGCCCGCGGCGCGCCGCGCGGCGGACGTGTTCGGCCCGATCTCGCTCGTCTCCGCGGGCCGCTCGAAGGCGGCGCAGCGCAGCAGGCCGAATACGCCCACGACCCGGCGATCTCCGGCGACGGGCAGTACGTCGCCTTCGACGGCTCGTTCGGCGGCGTCACCGGCGTCTGGCGGCGCGACCTCGTGCGCCGCGGGCGACGCTCGAACAGGTCGCCGGCGGCGACGCCGAGCTGCCGTCGATCAGCGCGGACGGCCGCTACGTCAGCTTCACGACCAACGAAGGCGGCAGCCTCGCCGCGATCACCGACGGGCTGCCCGACACGAGCCCGAAGCCCGAAGCGGTCCGAACGTGTACGTGCGCGACATGGCCGTCCCGGGCCCGCGCCGGGCACTGCGAAGCTGCGCAGCCGTGCGCGTTCACGGTCGCCTCCGCGCCGAGCGGCTCCGCCGAGCCGCTCACCTACGCGCCGAGCTCCATCCCAGGCCGCCGAACACGACACGGCTCGGTCGCGCGCCGGCCGCTCGGCGATCAGCGCCGACGGGCGACGAGGTCGCGTTCGTGACGACCGCGGTCTCGGACCTCGTCGCCACCGAAGCCGACCGGACGCCGCGGCCAAGGGGGAAGCCCCGCCGCCGGAACGCCGGCGCTGCAGGTCGCCGTGCGCGACCTGCGCGAGCGACACGACCAAGCTCGTGAGCGGACGCTACGACCCGGCCACCGGCGCCGACCACCGAAGAACCGGTGGCGGCCGAACGGCGCCGAACAGCTCGGCGCGGTCTACCCGGGCTTCGGCGCGGCGCTTCGGCGCACCGCCCGCGCACGGTCCGTACGGCGTCGAGCCCGCCGCCGGGCGCCTCGATCAGCGCCGACGGCACGACGGTCGCGTGGATGGGCGAGGACATCGGCCGAGCAGGCGCCATGCTCACCGGCGAACCCGCCGCCGCTCTACACCGAGCCGCTGTGGCGGCGGATCGCCCCCGGCTCGGAAACGCCCGACCGAGCGCGTCACGGGCGGCTCGGATCCGCTGAGCCCGGCGTGCGTGGCCAGCGGCGAGACCACGCTTCCGAGCCAGCCATCGCCCACCGACCCTGCCAGGGGCCGTTCTCGCACCATCGAACGGACGGCCGCCGAGCGGCATCTGGCGGGGGGTGCGAGGCGAACTTCGTGCCGCGGCTGAGCGCCGACGGCTACACGGTGGCGTTCCTCGCCAGGCGCCGCCTGGTCGCGCTCGGCCGGCCTTCGGCGCGGCGGCGCCGGCGGTCAGCCAGCCGACCTCTACGTCGCCGACATGCACGCGGGCCTGACCCGCGAGCAGGCGCTCACCCCGCTGACCGAGCTCGCCGGCGGCGAAACGGCGGGCATCGCCGACGAACGCGCGGCGATCGCCGACTTCGCCATCTCGCCCGACGGCGACCAGGTCGCGTTCACGACCCAGCGCACTGTTCCCGCTCGGCTCCCCGGCGTTCGTCAGCCCGCCGGCGGCGGAACCGGGGCTGGCCGAACTGTTCGACGCCGACCTGCGCAACGGCACGCTCACGCGCGTGACCCACGGCTACGAAGGCGGCGCCGAGCGAACAGCCCCACCACCGAAGCCGCTCCGGCGCAAGACCCCTACGAACGAACGACCACGACGACGGCGCGCTCTCGCCCTCCTTCTCCGCCGACGGGGGCACGCTCGCGTTCTCCTCGACCGCCGTCAACCTCGTCTACGGCGACGGCAACACGCCGCCGGCTGGCGCCGGGCGGCCCTCGACGGCAGCGACGCGTTCGTCGTGCGACGCCAGGCCTTCGGCTCGCTCCCGACGCCGCAGACGATCTCGCCCGCGCCCGCCGGCCCACCGCTCGCGCCGGCGTGGCAGCTGGGCGCGACCGCGCGTCTCGCGCGCGCGACGGGAGCGTGCTGCTGTACGTCGAGGTGCCGGCGCCGGGGACGCTGCGCGCGACTGCCGCGAGCGCGATCCCGATCCTCGCGCTCGGCGCCCGCGCCGGCGCGCCGCGCACCGAGGCGGCGCAGGCATCGCGCGCGAGCCGTGCCGCGGTCGCCCGCGACGCCTGAGCGAGCGTGCTCGCCCTGGCCGTCGCGGCTCGCACCGCGCCGCCCGGCGGAAGAACTTGTGACGCTCGTGCTGCGGCTCCGCCCGCGCTACGCCGCGCTCGCCGCGCAGCGCGGCGGCCTCTCGGCGACGGTGCCAGCTGTCACGTTCAGCTGCGCCGGGCACGCCACGCTGCGCGCAGAGCGTCCAGGTGACGTTCCTGCGCACGCTCGCACGCCGCGCGACGCGCCGGCGGCGTCCGCGTCCGAGACGGCGACGAGGCGCTCCCGCTCGGCGCGGGCGAGGCGCGCGACCGGATCCCGGCCGTTGCGCTGGCGCTGGCCGGCTGTGCTCGCGCTGGCCGTGCTGGCGCTCGCCGGCTGCGCGTCGCGCCCACGCCGCGGCCGCGGCGAAGGCGGCGCGTGGCGTCTGGAACAGCCCGCGCCCCCGCCGCGCCGCCCGGCGTGCGAACCTCGGCGCCGGTCGGCCTCGGGCACGTCGGCGACATCGAGTTCTGGGCGCCCAACCGCGGCGCTGCTGATCACCGCCGGCAACGCGCCGACGATCCCGCCGGGCGTGTGGGCCTACGACGGCCAGGCTGGCACGAGCTCGCGACCGTCTGCGGCGCCACCGACGGGCGCATCGCGTGGGCCGGGCCGGACGAATTCTGGACCGTCTCCGACGGGCGCCCGGGGCAGGCGAACGCCGATCCTCGGAGCAACTGCCCGCCGCTGGAAGACAACACGCTCTGCCACTTCGCCGGCGGCCAGGTCGTCGCCTCCTACGCGCACCCGGCCTTCGAAGCCGACTCCTACCAGGCGATGCACGCGGCCGGCGTGCATCGCGCCCGCGCGACTGCTGGTTCGCCGGCGACCCGCTGCCCGAACCGCAGATCGGCGCCTTCCAGCTGCACTGGAACGGCAGCGCGCTGGAAGCCGCGAACCTACCTCGGCGAAGGCCACGCCGGTCGAGGACATGCGCGCGTTCGAAGGGCGGCTGTACGAGAGCGTGCGCGTCTCGCCCGGCGACCGCGTCGGCGAAGAACAGCTCGAAGTCGCCGCTCGCTGCACCGCATCAACCCCGAAGGGCGTCATCGCCGACGTTCGAACCCGCAGCGGAACCTGCCGCTCTACGGGCACGAAGAGCTCGCGAACGCGCTCGACTTCCTGCACCTCTCGGCCGCCGACGGCGCGCTCTGTGGGCGGCCGCGGGCCCAGGCGGCCGCGCCGGAGGGCCCGGCCAGGTGACGGTCGTGCGCGCCGCGGCACGTGGAGCCAGCTGATCGGAGCCAGGCTCGCTCGGCGCCGGTGCCACCGAACCCGCCGGCGGCCGCAGCTGTTCCCGGCGAGGAAGACGGTCGTCAACGCGATCGCCGCCGAGCCCGGCACCGGCGAGCGCGTGGCTGGCGCTCGACGCGCACGGACGACGCGGCCCAGCTCAGCCCGTCGGCGCCGGCGCTCGCTCGCGCACGTCTCCGCGGAAGGCGAAGCTCCTCGGAGAGCAGACGCTGCCCGCCGGCGAGGCGGGGCTCGGCCGCAAGGGCGCGGCCGTCGAAGCTCGCCTGCCCCGCCGTCAACGACTGCTGGCTGGCGACCACGCAGGGCTGGCTCTTCCACCTCGCGCCCGAAGGCGAACGGGCCCTCCCGGCCGACACCGACCCGGCCTTCGCCGGCCTGATCACCTACCGCCCGCCCGACCAGGGCCTGCCGCAGATCGCCGCCCGACGCGCCGCCCGCCGACAACTCCGGGCCTCGTGGAAGAACCGCCGCCGCTGCCCACCGCGATCTCGCAGGGCACCCAGTCCGAAGGCCGGCCGCGAGGTCACGGTCGCCGCTGCTCTCCCACCTGCACAGCCGGCTGGTGCACGGCACCACGCTCGAGCTGAGCTTCCACCTCGCGGTCGGGCGCGCGTGCGCCTGCTCGCCGAGCGCCACCGGCGGGTCGTCGCGACCACGCCGATGCGCACGCTCGCGGCCGGCGGCCACCGGCTGCGGCTGCGGCTGGACCCGCGCCGGTGGCCGACCAAGCTCGCGACTGCAGACCCACGCGCTCGCGCCGCTGCCCACCGTGGTCGCGCACGGCGAAGGCGCGGGTCCGACCACCGTGTCCACCGGGCTCATGGTGCTGCCGCCGACGCCGGCCTTCGGTCCGCTGGGCGGGACTCCACGCTCCGCACTCTCCGGGGCGCCGTCCCCGGGGACTCCATCCGCAGGCGGCTCCTGATGCGCCCGCGAGCACGTGTGGGCGCGGCGCTGCGGCGGCCGGCGCCGATCCTCACGGGGGTGCTCGCGCTGGCGGGCCTGCTCGTGTTGGCGCTCGGCGGTGGCCGCCCCGGCCCGGGCCTGCCCGGCCTCGGCTCGGTCCCCGCGCCGGCGCCCAGGGGTGGGGAAGGGGAACCGACGCCGCAGACCGACGCCTCGCTCCCGGCGCGCAACGTCACGATGATCGGCGCCACCCCGCTCGAAGCGGGCGCGCCCGGCGCGGAGGAGACGTGGGGCGTAGGGGTGCCCGCGAAGCGCGAGGTGCGAGCGGCGCGCTGCTCGTGCGCTACACGCAGCGCGGGCGGCTGGACGCTCGGCCCGCCGCTGCTCGACGCCAAGGAACGGCCGCTGTCCGGCTTCCAGCTCGCACGCAGCCCGCTCGCCGGCCAGATGACCCCGACCGGCGCGGCGTGCTCGCGGGACGGTGCTGCGCGGAAGCGCACACTGTCCCGGTCGTGCTCGTGCGCGACCCCGGCGGCGCCTTCCGGGAACCCGCCGAAGCGCCGCCCGCTGATGGAAGGCGAGAGAACTGTTCGGCGCGCGCGCGCCGCTGATCGCCGCGCTCGACGAAGGCGGCGGCCACGCCGGGGCGCTGCTCGTGCCCGTCCGCGAAGCGGCGGGCGGCGAAGCCGCGGTCCTGCACTGGGACGGCACGCAGTGGACGCGCGAGCCGATCGAAGTGCCCGCGGGCGAAGGCGAAGGCTTCCGCGTGCTGGCGCTCGGCGCGAGCTCGCCCACCAACGCGTGGCTGCTCGCGCAGCTCTCCGCAAGACCCACGCCAGCGGCGCGGTGGCCCTGTTCCGGCGCCTGCCGAGCGGCGCGCCCGCCGGTGGAGCTGGCAGCCGGTCGCGCTGGCCCCCGGCAAAGCCGACGGCGAAGCGCACCCGCTGACGGTCCCCGTGGTCCCTGCCGAACCGGGCGGGCCCACGGCGAGCCCTTCGCGGTGCCCGGCGCCGGCGAGCCGCCGACCGTCGAAGCGCAGCTGCTCACGGTCACGAGCCAGGGCGTGTGGGTCGACGGGCAGCGCCCCGACGTGCACACCGTGCGCCGGCCTCGACGACGCTCTTCTTCGAGCCCGAAGGCGCCACGGCCGGCGGCCGGGTGGCCGCGAGCTGGTGCCTGGTGCCCGCCGGCGCGCCCGCCGGCACGCCCACCTGCGAGCACCCACTGCCCGAAGCGCTGCCCACGGCCCCTCGCGCAGCTTCGCCTGGCCCATCCTCCGCGGCGGCCCCTACGGCGAACGCGTGATCACCGGCCTGCCCGAAGGCGTGAGCCTGCGCCTGGACGGCGAATCCTTCACGCGCGTGCTCGCGCTCGGGGCCAACGCCGGCGCGCCGCCCGGCGGGGCCTACGGCGCCGCGTTCTCGAGCCCGCGCGAGGGCTGGCTGGGGCCCAGGGGCTGCCGGTCCACCTGACGCTCGCGCCGGCGCCGAGCCGCCTGACGCCGTGGCCGGTGCCGTTCCGCCACGCGCTGCCGGCGATCGCGCCGCAGCCGGGCGCGGCGGTCGGCGCGCTCGCAAGCGAAGCGCTCGCCGTCGGCGACCAGGGCGAGGTCGCGCGCTACAAGCCGGGCGAGGGCTGGGTGCCGGAAAGCCTCTTCGGGGTCGGCGAGCGGGTGGAAACGCCGCGCCTGCGCGCGGTCGCCTGGCCGACGCCGACGCGCGCCTACGCGGTCGGCGACCTCGGCCAGATGTGGCTGTGGCGCGGCGAAACGGGCCTGTGGGAACGCGACCCGGCGGCCCCGCTGAACTTCCGCGGCAACCTGCTCGGGCGTCGCCTTCGACCCGGGCAACCCGACGCGCGGCTACGCGGTTGGCTCGACCGCGGTCGGGGCCGGCGGCGTGCTGCTGCGCTACGGCAAGACCTGGACGCCCGAAGCGGCGCTCCCCCCGCAGGTCGCCGGCGCGAGCTTCACCTCGGTCGCGTTCGCCGGCTCGGAGGCGATCGTCGCCTACCGGAAGCTGGTGAGCCCCGAACGCGACGAATACGTCGGCGGCCTGCTCCTCAACAACGGCTCCGGCTGGCAGGTGGACGAAGGCGCGGCCGCCCTGATGGGCGCGAACGCGCCGCTGGCGGTCGCCGGCCTGCCCGACGGCGGCGCGGCGTTCGCGACGGTGGGGCCCGAAGGCACGCGCGTGTTCGAGCGCGAAGCGGCCGGCGCGCCCTGGCAGCCCACGGCCACCCCGCTGACCGGCGCGACGGCCGGGTCGCTCGCGCTGTTCCGCGAAGGCGGCGCGCTGCGGGCGATCGTCTCCAGCGGCGGCGCCACCGAAAACTACGAACAGGAACGGGAACCGGCCCCTCCGCCCGGGTTCCCCCCCAACCTGATCGGCCCCTACCCGATCGGCCTCGCCGGCCCCGCCAGCGGCGTGCTGCGCCAGACCGCGACCGGCTGGAGCGACGAGAGCCACGAACTGAACCCGGTCGGCGAACCGGAAGGGAGCTTCATCTGCTACGACCTGCCCTACCGGCCCGAACCGGTGCTCGCCGTGCTGCTCGAACCGAACGGCGCGCAGGGGTGGGCGGTCGGCGGCGAAATCTTCAAGGAAGCCCGCCTGGACACCGCCGACGTGCGAGCGCTACACCGTTGAAGGGCGGCCGCCGGGGCGCCCCCGGGCGTCGGCGCCGCGCCGGTGGCCCTCCACGCGGGCGAGGCCACGTTCGCGATCGGCGGCGGCGCGCAGTGCGCGGCGCCCTGCGCCGACCGCGCGCTGGCGCGGTCGGCCCCGACGTGTGGCTCTCGGCGGCGCTCGCCCGCGCGCGCCAGATCGGGGTGCGGGCGTTCCTCTACACCGGGCCGCGCCTGACCAAGGGCGAAGCCACCGGCCCCACCAAAGCCCGATCCCGTTCGACAGGAGTTCGCCCACTACGCCGCGCTGCTGGCCGCGGGGCTCCCGCGTACGTCGCCGCCTCGCCGCAGGACCTCGACGCGCGCCCGGAAGCGCTCGGGTCGGAGGCGACCTTCGAGCAGGCCTTCGCCGGCCTCCCCGAACGCTCGGCCGCGGCCAGGCGGCGGCCGGCCTTGCGAGCGCGCCCGAAGGGCGCCCGTACGGCGGCTCCGAAACCGAACTGCAGCGCTGCTGGCAGGAAGTCGGCTGCGAGGCCGCCTACTACGCGCTGGACTCCGAAGGCCCGACGGGCCCGGTACGGGTGATCGTGCTCGACGACACGCGGGACGTGTCGGGCGCGCAGCTGCAGTGGCTGGCGCGGCAGCTGCAGGCGCCAAGGCCTCCAGCAAGCCGGCGATCGCGGTCGGCAACGCCGACCTCAACGCGCAGATCCTCGCCGGTGACCACGAAGCGGCCGAAGTGGCGCGGGTGCTCGTGAGCGGCGGCGCCTCGGCCTACTTCTACGACTCCCCCGAAGAAAACGTGACCAAGCCGCTGCGGGCGGGCGGCGAAGCGATCCCGACCTTCGGCTCGGGGACGCTCGGCTACGTCAACGTCTACCGCGAGCTCAACGGCGAATTCCACGGCGCCAGCGGCTTCCTGCTCGGCGAAGTGGACCTCGCCCAGTACGAGGCGGAAAAGAGCTACCTCGCCAGCAACCGCGCCCCGGTCACCGCGCGGCTGATCCCCGACATCGGCGAACTGGCGCTCGAAGCCAGGGACGGGACGCTGCTGCGCCGCAGCGAGCCGGCGCTGTTCGCGCGGGCTCGCGCGCCGCCCCCGCGCGGGCAGCCGCGCTCGCGGCAGCGAAGTCCCCACGCCGAAGTCGACCCCTACATCCCGATCCCCTCCAACTGCGTCGGCGCCGGGTGCGCGAGCACCGCGCTGCTCCCCGAATACACGTTCAGCTCCTCGCGCCCGGACGTCGGCGGCTTCGTCGAGCCGAACCTGACCTCGCCGGACCCGCACGCCGTGCTGGCGAACGCCAAGGGCGAACCGATCCGCGAACCGGTCAACCCCGAAACGGGCGTGGAAGAATCGACCTCGGGCCTGTTCTGCGCGTACAACGCCGGCACGACGATCGTCACGATCACCGCCGGCGGGCTGTCCGCCTCGCTCCCGGTGACGGTGCAGGCCGGCAGCGTGCGCCAGCCCTGCGGCACGGTGCCCTCCAAAGAAGCCCATCAGAAAATCAACACGCTCCCGGCCCCGCCGCCGCCGCCCGCGCCGACGCCGGCGGCGACCGGGTCCTCCCCGTCCGCGGTACCGACCGTCGTGCCGGTGCCCCCGCCGCCGCCGCCCGTGCCGCCGGTCGTGGCGGTGCATCCCGCCCCTACGCCCGTGCCGGCAGCGTTCTTCGTCCCGCCGCTCGCGCCGCTCGCGCTCGCCACGTTCGTCCCGCCGCCGCTGCCGCCGGCCGCCAACCCCACGCCGCCGAGCGGGACCTCGGCGGTCACCTCGCCGGTCGAGGCGGCTCAGCACGAAGAGGAAGAGGAGGAGGCGACCGAATCGGTCAGCAACCAGGCGGTCGCCTACCGCGCGAGCGAACACGAGCCCTCGCCCGCGTACCTGCTGGGCGTCGTGCTGCTCGCGGCCTTCGCGGGCGCCTCGATCCGCCGCCGCCCACGCCGTGACCGGCGCGAGGTGCGCATCGCTCCGGCCACCCTCTCGACGCTGCGCACCCAGCGGCGGCTCTCCGACCGCCGGAGGCGGCCCTGAACTTTTCACGCTCGCTTCACCGGTTCGCAACAAAATCGGAGGCGCCGATCGCCATGCTGGCGTCAGAGCTGCGTTCGCAGCGGACCGGTGCCCATCTTCCGCGCCGGCTTCAACTCCTGCCCTGACGACCGAACGGAGTCTCGATCGTGCTCACCCCGCCAAGCGTCCGCCGTGTCCTGCTCGCCGTCGCCGGCCTGGTCGCGACGTTTGGACCCGGGGTCGCCGCGGCCCGTGCTGAAATCGGCGAAGTGGGCAGCCCGGTCGTGCTGACGGGGAAAGTCAGCGAAAGCTCGCTTATACCCCACGTGCTCGGCGTCGATCCGATCGCGAAAAGTTTTTTCGTCGGCGATGAAGTCGAAGGCGCCAGCGAAGCGCATTACTACCGGATCCAGAAGTTCAGCGCCACCGGCGAACAGCTCGCCGAAGTGCGGATAAAGGCAAAAGCAGATTCTAACTCCCTGAGCAATCTGGCGCTGGAGGGTGTCGCGATCGATTCCTCCGAAAAACGGCTCTACGTCTTGGTAGATCGCGAACGCGAACCAGAAGAAGAAGAACCCGTGTTCGATCCCGCGCCGACACCGGCGGCGGCGACGCTCTACGCTTTCTCCACCGAAAAACTCGAATTGATCGGTACAAAAGGAGAAGGTGCGCTAACGGGCCTCAACCCAGAGACCGAAGAACCGGGTGTTCCACTGCTCGATCCTCACGGGATCTCGGTCGACCCCACAAACCACGACATCGTGATCGTCGGCCAAGAGGATGAGCAGACGATGAAGGGGCCCGGGCACGAACCTGAACTGCGTACCGTCGTGCAGCGCGTCCATCCCAACGGATCGCTCGGTCCGCGCTACGTCGATCTGACCAACTGCCTGGATGGAGGGAGTGCATCAGGGGGAGAACCTGCGTGTGAAGTCGAAGCCCAGCCCTTCTCGCCGATTGTGGTGTCAGGAGGCAATGGCGCGTCTGAAGGCAGGGTCTATGTCGAGCGCGAAAAGGAAATCTGGGAAATTCCTTCCAGCGCCACCGAACTCGAACACAAGGGGTCAGTCAAGAGATTTGAAACTCACCCCAAGCGCCTGCTCCCCACAGCGTCAAGACAGGAATTTGGCCCGGAACAGGGTATTCTCGAATTCCCAAAGGCCAATGAAGGCATCGTCGAAGAAACCGGTGGCACGATGTCATTCGTGCCCGAAGGCAAAGAAGGCGAAGGCAAGTTCTATCTGATGGGTGCGATCACGACCAAAAATGTCACGAGCGCGAGTGTCCTGGTTCTGGACTACAACGACCACGGAGGAGTGGCCGAAGCAAAAGAGGCTGGCTGGACGGGTGGGCAAGCTGAAGGGTCCGGGATGTGCAGCATCCCCAAGAAGGGAAACGATGGGCTGTTGATCGCAGGTGGGGAAAAGGAAGAAGTCTTCGTCCTTGATGCGCACGGCTCGCCAGTCGGGGTCGATATCTTCGGGTTTGGACCCGGTGGCTCCGGCTGCCCCCACGCCGAAGCCACCACCCCAACCGTGAAGGTCCGAAACAACCTCAACGAAGAAGTGGTACTCTCGCCGGTCCCGGTGGGCGAAACGGCGATCCTGTCATCGGCCGTGACCGAGGGCAATGCGGTGCGGGCCGAATGGAAGTTCAAGAACCTCACCACCAAAGAAGAAGAACCGGCCAAGGAAGAAGGCTACGAGTTCCAGACCACCACGCTGGAACACAAGTTCGAACACGCCGGGACCTACGAAGTGACCGAGACCATCGAAACCGACGACCTCGCGAGCCCCAAGATCGTCAAGACCGTGCAGGTGGCGGTCAGCGCGAGGCCGATCACGGTCGAATTCACCTACCCGGCCACGGCCACCGTCGGCAAAGCCGCGCAGTTTGAAGCCACGGTCAACGACCCGAATGAATCGGGCACGCACCACCTGAAATACGAATGGTCCTTCGGCGACGGGGAAGCGAAGTCGGGCGAAACCACCGGCACGGCGTTCGCCGAAGCGCACACGTACAAAGCCCCCAGCGCGGGCGAGTCGGTGACGCTGAAGGTGACCGACGGGCACGGCGTGAGCGGTGAAGCGACCCACTCCGTCGCGGTCGTCGAAGAAAAACCGCCGCCGCCCCCACCATCCACAACATCGACGGAAGGGCCGAAACTCCCTCCGCCCCCGCCGGCCGAACCCTCGCCGGAAGTGACGCTGGGGTCCTCCTCGGTGAGCGCTAGCGCGTCGGGAGGGATCACTCTGAAGGTGGCCTGCCCGTCGGGTGACACGAGCTGCTCCGGGACGGTGACGCTCCGCACTGCTGAAGCTGTCGCCGCAAGCCGGCGTCACAAGGGTAAGCACAAGGTCGTGCTTACCATAGCCACTGGCTCATTTGTAGTGAACGGTGGGCAGGTCGGCGCGGTGACGCTGCACCTGTCGGTGGCCGCGAGAGCTTTGCTAGCGCGGATACACCTGCTGCGTGCTCAGGCCATTCTTGTAGCACATAATCCAACTGGCGCATCCTTTACTAAGCAAGCAATCCTGACGTTGCATGTTGCAGTGAAGCAAAAGCATCATCACACGCATTGAATTTTTGTGTGCGTATAATCGAGACGAGGAACTGCAAGATGACATTTGCTATGAGCAGAATAAATGCGCAACAGACCAGCACGATCGCCTGCTTTGCAGCATTTATGATTATTGCGGCTCTTGCTTCTCCAAAAAATGCGGGGGCGGAACTCTTTCTCCAATGCGAAGGATCAAGCATAAAAGGAGTGGGTTCTACGATTCAAGGGGTCATTGCGCAAGATAAAGTTTGGAATCCTGATTTCAATTTTTCCGGGAACCCAACCGCATGTGACGGGGCGCAAGGGACAGGCGAAAAACCTAGAATTGAATATAGGGAATTTGAAGAATTTAAAGGAGAAGACTTGGGAGGTGATGCTTGTACAAAGGGATTTGGGGTTAATAAAACTATAGCTAAATTTGACAAATATTCATTCTGCGGAACGGATGAAGCGCCTAATGAAAAACAGCGGGACGCAATCGAAGCTTTTGCCCCAACGGCGGAAAGGCCTTCAGTCGAGACGATCCCCGTGCTCCAAGCTGCGATCACAATCCTTATTCACCTACCAAAAGGCTGTACGGCTAGCACCGAATTTAAAGAAGGCGAAAAAATAAATAAATATGGTCGCCTGTTTCTTAACGATACTACCCTCGAAGGGGTATATCGCGGTAGTATCAATACCTGGAAAGAACTCATCAAAGCCCAGGGCATAGATAAATTGGCCTGCACGGGCGGGGAATCTGAAGAAAATCGGAAAATTATTCGTGTCGCACACAGTGATGAGTCGGGTATTACGCACATATTTAAGGAATTTTTGGCGTCGGCTAATCGATTGAGCAAAGAAGGTGAAGAAAACAAAAAAACAGAAGAAGAATGGGAAGCAGAAGCATTTGAAGGTAAAACAATAGAAAATCGTAGGTGGAGTCAGGTTACTTCAGAAGGAGAAAACGCCCGGTGGCCGAGCGCAGCAGAAGTTGTCAAGACCGAAACTAGTGATGTCCCGTTTTATGTCGCCGAACATGAAAGTAGCATTGGCTACGCTGATCTTGCAAATGTATATCAGGACGGTAAATTTGATGAAGAAAGCCAAAAAGGTGGCGAAAAACAAAATAAATTCTGGGCTGAGATACAAAAGAAAACTGTGGCCCCGGTTCTCTATGCCGATCCCGCGGAAAAGAAGGATACTGGAACTGCAGGGGACGCAAACTGCTCCAAGACCATATATTCAAATGGCGAAAATATATTCCCTCCGCCCGATACTCGGGCATTGTGGAACGAAGTGCAAGCGAAGCTGAATTCTGCAACATATCCCATATGTGGACTGACATATGACTTGGCACTGAGACAGTATGGCAAGTTCCATGATGAACTTGAAGGTTTTGGTGCTCAGCCGACCGAGGGGCAAGCCACGATTACGGAGAGTTATCTGCTATTCGAGCTCAATACCAATGCGGAAGGTGGTAGTAGACTGATTGACAGCTCTGAGTATGCACAGATACCGTCTGGTGTGGTGGATGAGGGGGAAGACGGGGTAGAAGAAATAGGCTACGAAAAATCAGGTGTACATTTCACTTGCATCAAAGAATCGACGGAAGGCACCGGCACTCTTTTCTATAAAACGGCCATAGAATGTGAAACTCGCAATGCTCCTGGATCTAAAGGTCTTTACCACCGGTAGCACCCGGCTCATTAGGGCTTGTGAACGCACGTGTCGTACAAGCGGGGCGAGCGCTACGGTCACAGCTTAATAACAGCACCGCTACACGTCGGCAACCTCAACGAGGCGCTCCAGAGTCAAGATCCATAGTTGTGGGGACAATGGGTCCCCAGCATGCGCTCGCAACGAAAACCAATCTGGAGGTATCGACACGATGCGTATCAAATGGGCACGTCGTCTGCTGACGGTGTGCGTTCCCACGGCGGCCGTGGCAGCCGCTTTTGTTGCGCCGGGAGTGGCTCACGCCGAACTCCTGCTGCAGTGCGAAGGTGCAAACATCCTCGGCCGGGGTTCGACGTTTCAGAGCGTGGCGCAGGACAGCGTCTGGAACGTCGACTTCAACACGTCGGCGAATGGCACTGCGTGCAACGGGACGCAGGGCACCCTGGCGTCACCGAAGGTTGAATACCTGCAGACCCTATCTGAAGACAAAGGCAGCGGCGCCTGTCTGAAGGCGTTCGGCTCGGGCGCGACGCCCGCCAAATTCGACCGCTACACCTACTGCGGGACCGACGAAGCCCCCAACGCGACGCAGAAAGCCGAAATCGAAAGCTTCGCGTCGGGCGCCGAAGAAAGGTCGCTCGAGTCGATTCCGATCCTGCAGGGAGCGGTCGCCATCCCCGTGCACCTGCCGACGGGCTGCACCGCCAGCGCCGAATTCAAAGAAGGCGAAAAAACGATCAAATTGGGTCGCCTCGTCCTCAACGACAAGACGCTCGAAAAGATCTACCGCGGGGAAATCAACAAGTGGAGCGAAATCTCCGACGGCGGTGACAAACTGATCGGGACGAGCTGCAACCCCGAAACCGAAATTACGCGTGTCGCGCGACTGGACAAGTCGGGCACCACGCACATATTCAAGGAATTCCTTGCCTCGACCGACCGTATGAATGGCGCCGGCGAAGAAAACAAGGAACCCGAAGAAAAATGGTTCGAGAAGCCGGGCGTCGAACGCACGTGGAAGGAAGTCGCCTCCGGCTCTGAAAACCCGGAATGGCCGGAAAAAGCCAAAGTGGTGCGGCCCCTCGCCAACGGTGGTCCCGAAGTCGTGGCGAAGGTCGCCGCGACCGAAAGCAGCATCGGCTACGCCGACCTTGCCGACACCTACAACAACGGGTCGTTCGACAAGAAATCCCTCGGCGGCGGCGAAAAACAGAACAAATTCTGGATCGAGCTCCAGAAGAAAACCGTTGCTCCGGTCCTCTACGCGGACCCGGCTGTCAAGAAGGACACCGAATCGGCAGGCAACGCGAACTGCGGCAAAACCGTCTACACCAACGGCGAAGAAGTCTTCCCGCCGAGCAGCACCCGTGAACTGTGGAACACGGCGCAGGCAAAGGTCAACGAGTCCACGTACTCCCTCTGTGGCCTGTCGTACGACCTGGTCCTCAGGCAGTACGGCAAGTACCACGACGAAAAAGGCGGGCTCGGTGCCGGACCGACCGAGGCTCAGGCCACGACGGCCGAGAGCTACCTGCTGTTCGAGCTCAACACCAAAACCGCTGGCGGCGGCAAGCTGATCGGCGAAAACCACGAGTTCGAAAAGCTCCCCTCGGCGCTCGTGGACGAGGCAGAAGACGGTGTTGAAGAAGTCGGCTTCGAAAAATCGGGTGTGAATTTCACGTGCACCAAAGAAGCCTCAGAAGGGACAGGGACGCTCTTCTACTCCTCGCAGAAAGTATGCGAAACCCTCAACGCCCCCGGCTCCAAAGGGCTCTACCACCGGTAGCCCGCGGGACGTGGCGGTCGCGCTGAGGCGACCGCTGGGATGATGCAAGCGCTGACCGGGCCGCTCCAGGAATGGGGCGGCCCGGTCTTTTGCGCCGTTGATCACCGAATCTCGACATCTGTTCGACCGTGGTCCGGCAGGATGCAGGTGTGGGCTCCGCCATCGAGCTGAATCGCCTTCGAGAGCCTGCGGTGGCGGGTCCGGGGCCATTCGATCTCGCAGCGGACCCGGGGTCGCGCGACCTCACCCGTGCAGCGCTGCGCGTCAAGCGCGTCGTCGACGTGGTGGGCGCCTCACTCGGGCTGCTGGCAGTTGCGCCCCTGCTGCTCGTGATCGCCGTCGCGATCAAGCTGGACGGCCGCGGCACCGTGCTCTATCGCCAGCAGCGGGTGGGCCGTCACGGGAGGCGCTTCACGATGCTGAAGTTCCGCACGATGGTGCCCGGCGCCGACGTGATGAGGGACGCCCTGCGCGTCCACAACGAGGCGCGCGAGGGCCTCTTCAAGATCGTGTGCGACCCGCGCGTGACCCGCGTCGGCCGGCTCCTGCGCCGCAGCGCGCTGGACGAGCTGCCGCAGCTGCTGAACGTCGTCAAAGGCGAGATGAGCCTCGTCGGTCCCCGACCGCTGATCGTCGAGGAGGACGAGCGGATCGCCGGCTGGCGGCGGCGGCGCCTCGATCTCACGCCGGGCATGACCGGCCCCTGGCAGCTGCTCGGCCCCACCCGCGCATCGCTGACGGAGATGGCGGCGATCGACTGCCGCTACGCCGCCGAATGGTCGTTGCGGAAGGACCTCACGATCCTGCTGCGCACCGTGCCGCACGCGCTCGGGCGGCGCGGGTTGTAGGAGGCGCGCAGTACGCTCTCAGCGTACCGTTCAGTACGCTCGCGGCGTACCGGACACTGGCGGGAGCAGCTGATAGGCAATACTCGGCCCTTTCTTGACGGCCGCGACTTGCTTCCGCTGGAAGCTCGACAATCTCCCCGCTGTGGCTTCAATATTCTTCCCGCCAAAGTCTCGATAATCTTCCCGCTGAAATCGCGATAAAATCCCCGTTGGGATGCCCCCTCCGTACCAACCGAGGATCGTCGATGACGAGCTCGCCGCACGCTTGCGGGCGATCGGGGCCGTCGCCATCGAGGGCCCGAAGGCGTGCGGAAAGACCGCCACCGCGCGTCAGGTGGCGGCGAGCGAGGCGTTGCTCGACGTCGACGCCAATGCGCGCCAGGCGGCGGCTGTCGATCCTGCGCTTGTGCTCGAAGGTGCGACGCCGCGCCTGATCGACGAGTGGCAGCTGGAGCCGGCGGTCTGGAATCACGTGCGCCGCGCCGTCGACGACCGCCGCGCGCCCGGCCAATTCATCCTCGCCGGGTCGGCAGTGCCGCCCGACGACATCACGCGCCACACGGGAGCCGGGCGGATCGCGCGGTTGCGGATGCGACCGATGACGCTCTTCGAGACGGGTTCCAGCAGTGGCGAGGTCTCGCTCGTAAGGCTGCTCGCCGGCGAGCCGGTGCATGGCGTGGACACCGGCCTCAGAGTCGCCGATCTCGCGCGCGAGATCGCCGTCGGCGGCTGGCCGGGCTTCCGCGGTCTGGCGACCGTGCAGGCGCTGCGCGCCGTGCGCGACTACCTCGAGGAGATCCGGCGCGTCGATGTTAGCCGTGTCGAAGAGCGCCGCCGCAACCCCGAGAAGGTGGGGCAGCTGCTGCGCAGCCTCGCCCGCAACGTCGCCACCTACGCTGCTGCGACGACGCTCGCCGGCGACGCCGGCGGAGCCGAGGGGCCCTTGAAGGACGAGACGGTGAGTGACTACCTCGACGTACTGGGCAGGCTGATGATCGTCGAGGACCAGCCGGCCTGGGCTCCGCACCTGAGATCGAAGTATGCGCTGCGTAGTGCGGCCAAGCGCCACTTCGTCGATCCCTCGCTGGCGGTGGCCGCACTGCGCGCCACACCCGCGCGCCTGCTGGGCGACATCAAGCTGCTCGGCTTCCTCTTCGAGTCGCTGGTGGTACGCGATCTGCGCGTGTACGCGCAGGCCGCCGACGCGCATGTGCTCCAGTACCGCGACAGTCGCGGCCTGGAGGTCGACGCGATCGTGCAGGCGGCCGACGGCAGCTGGGCAGCGTTCGAGGTGAAGCTCGGGTCGGGGCAGGTGGAGGATGCCACCGCCACGCTCCACCGGTTCTCCGCTCAGATCGACACCGAGAGCTCGGGCAGACCGGCGACGCTCGGCGTGATCGTCGGCACGGGATACGCCTACCGGCGCGATGACGGGATTGCGGTTATTCCGATCGGAGCGCTTGGGCCATAGCCGCGTGGCGTGCATTCACATCTCGATCAACTCTCCGTGGTGAATCGAGGTTAGGCTACCGCCGTGCACGACGGGGCCGACAGCCAGATCATGCCGCGTGGTCGTGTCCACTTCGGCTCGCCGGAGGCCGTCGGCGCACGCGAGCAGGCGTTCTGGGACGAGCATGTGCCGCCGTTGGGGCGGTGTATGAGCCGGTATGAAGCCGGGCCTGACCCCAACACCACGACGATGCTCGACGCGGTGGCGCCGGTGCGGGGTCGCCGCGTGCTCGACTTCGCCTGTGGGCCCGGCCTCACGACCGCGTTCCTCGCCCAGCGGGGCGCGCGCGTCACCGGCATCGACATCAGTCCGGCGTCGATCGCGCGGGGGCGCGAGCTCGCCGAGCGGGCGGGGCTCGCGATCGACTTCCTCGTGGGCGAGCTGACGCCGGCGACGTTCGCGCCCGGCAGCTTCGACGCGGTCGTCGGCCACTACGCGCTGCACCACATCGACCTCGAGGTAATCGCGCCGATCTTCGCTGAGGTGCTCGTGCCCGGCGGCCGGGGGGCGTTCGTCGAGACGATGGGCCTCAACCCGCTGCTGAACCTCTCACGGCGCCGGCTGACCGGAAGGGGCGGGGTGGCGAGCTATGGCTCCGAGGACGAGCGCCCGCTCGACTCAGCCGACCTGCGCGTGCTCGAACGGCACATCGGTCCAGTGGGGCGAGCCGTGGGCGAGATGCGCTTCCTGCGTATCTTCGACCGCAACGTGCTGCGCTACCGGCGGCTGGCGGCCTCCCGGGCGCTGGGCGCCATCGACGACGGGCTGCTGCGCCTCGGTCTCGGCGTCCTCAGCTACCACCAGGTGGTGACGGTGGTCAAGGCCAGATCGTAGAGGGAGTGTTCGGAGCCGCTACCGGCGCGTCACGCGGCGACCGCGCGCTCGCGGTCGTCTTCGGGCACGGGCGCTTCAACCGGCGAGGGCTCCTCCCCGCCGCTCACCACCCGGCTCACGTGCGCCGCCAGGCGCCGCTGGAAGGCGGCCACCGAGAAGCGCTCGGCGTTCTCGACGGCGCGGGCGGGGTCGAAGTCGAGCCCGTCGATGCCCTCGATCGCCTGCGCGAAGGCGTCGACGTCGTCCAGCCTCGCCAGTCGCCCCGTCTGCCCGTCGAGCACCGTCTCCAGCGCCCCGCCGGCGGCGGCCGCGATCACCGGCCGGCCGGCCGCCTGGGCCTCGACGGCGGTGATGCCGAACTCCTCCATGCTCGGCACGAGCACCGCGCGGGCGCTCGCGTACAGCTCGACGAGATCCTCGTCGCCGACGCGCCCGAGGAACTCGGCCTCCGGGTAGGCCTCGCGCAGCGCGCGTGAGGTCGGGCCCCGCGCCGACGACGCGGATCGGCGACGCGTGCGCGGCGAGCGGCCTCGAGCGCGACGTGCAGGCGCTTGTGGCGCACGAACTCCGAGACCACCAGCAGCGCGTCGCCGCGGCTCGCCGGCGCGAAGCGGTGCGTCTCCACGGGCGGGTGGATGACGAGCGCGTCGCGGCCGTAGTAGCGCTTGATCCGCTCGCGGCTGAGCTCGGAGATCGCGACGTAGGAGT
The DNA here is from genome assembly GCA_963821775.1 of uncultured Solirubrobacterales bacterium. Classification (GTDB taxonomy): domain Bacteria; phylum Actinomycetota; class Thermoleophilia; order Solirubrobacterales; family Solirubrobacteraceae; genus Palsa-744. Next base: position 1,642,704 of record CAWGFB010000004.1, read on the forward strand.
CGACGCGCCGGCTGGCGGCGAGGTCCCACCTGCGGATGCGCCGCAGCTGCCGGCGCAGCAGCGGGCGCAGCAGGGGCGGACGCCTCGCCGAGGGCGCACGCTTCCTCGTACCACGCGTAGCGGAACGGCGTGTAGCAGTAGCAGACGTGCACGGCGCCCTCCGGGACGCGCACGCCGTGGGCGAAGGCGCTGCTGCTGCTGAGCACCACGTCGCACGCCGGCGGGCGCAGCCGCTCGACGGCTGCGCGGGTAGAGCGGCAGCAGCCGCCTGAACGCTGGACTGGCCGACACCGAGTCGCTGCAGCGGCGAGGTGGTGATCGAGCGGTCCGCGAAGCGCCCGTTGGTGCCCTGCTCGTCGTAGAGCAGGGTGAAGATCGGCGCCTGCGGGTAGAGGTCGGCGATCGCCGCGAACGTGCGCTCGGCGCCGCGCATCACGAGCAGGTAGTCGTGGGCGAGGCTGACGCTGGTCGCTGGTTGTGAAAAACCTGTGTACCGCCCTGCGGGGGGCGCGAGCTGGTGAGCCGGGTGGCCCACCAATGGTGAAAGATTGGTGAAATGCTCGACGGAGGAAGGAGGAGCGGGCATAATCGTGGCTCGCGGCTGATCCACAGGCCGAGCATGGCCAACATAACCGCGGGCAAATGGGCAGTTGTGAAGTGTTGGGGAAGTCCGCCGGCCATCTCATACGAACTCCCATGGAGGCTCTGACCGTGTCGCAATCACAGGTGGTGCAGGCTCGATGCGCGTCGTGATCACCCTGCCGTGGGGCCAGCGACTGGGCGGCGCCGAGGCGATGCTGCAGGCGGTGCTCGACGGCGCCGGCGAGAGCGGACACGAGCTCGAGCTCGTGTTCTTCGAAGGCGGGCCGTGGCCCCGCGAGCTGGCCGCCGCTGGCTTTCGCGTCGAGGTGATTCCCGCGGGCCACCTCCGCCAGGTCCACCGGTGGCTGGCGACCGTGCTGCGGCTGGCGGCGCTCCTGCGCCGCCGCGCGCCCGACCTGGTCCTCAACTGGGCGGCCAAGACGCAGCTGTACGGCGCACCCGCCGCCACGCTCGCGGGCATGGGCGGGCGGGTGGTGTGGTGGCAGCAGGGGATCCCCGACGGCTTCTGGCTGGATCGCTGCGCGACGCTGCTGCCCGCCCGCGCGATCGGCTGCTACTCGGAGGCGGCCGCCCGGGCGCAGCGGCAGCTGCGCCCGCGCCGCGGCACGTTCGTCGTGGCCGCCGGCGCGCCCGTTCCAGACTCGAATGGACACCGCACGTTCCGCGGAGCGCCTGCTCCCGTCAGGTCGGCCGGTGGTCGGCATCGTCGGCCGACTGCAGCCGTGGAAGGGTCAGGATCGGCTGCTCGAGGCGCTCAGCGCTGCTGCGCGAGCGCGGCCACGAGATCGCACCTCGCGATCGTCGGCGGCGACGCGTACGGGCTCTCCACCGAGTACGCCGCGTCGCTGCCCGGGCTCGCCGGTCGCCTGGGATTGACAGACGCGGTCACCTTCACCGGGCAGGTGCCGGACGCCGGTCCCTACATCGAGCAGATGGACGTGCTGGTCAACGCCTCCGACCCGGAGCCCTTCGGCATCGTGCTGCTGGAGGGGATGGCCAGGGGGGTGCCCGTGGTGGCCGTCGACTCGGGGGGCCCCGCCGAGTTCATCGAGGACGGGCGCACGGGGGTGCTGGCGCGCTCGGGTGAGCCCGACGCGCTGGCGGACGCGCTGGAGCGGCTCCTGCGAGCCGCGCCCGAGTCGCGCCGCGCGATCGGCGAGGCCGGTCGGGAGCGCTTCCTGACGGAGTTCACCGACGGTGCGCTGCGTGCGCGGTTCTTCAACCACCTCGAAACACTTGCCCGACAGCCAGCCGTGTGAGGTCACGATCGTCGCCCACGACGTGGGCTCGGTCGGGGGCATGGAGCGCCAGCTGGCCGAGCTGGTGCTCGGGCTGCGACGGATGGGCCACCCGGTCACGGTCATCGCCTGGACCTGCGAGCTGCCGGCCGGCGCCGGCGTGCGCTTTCACCGCGTGCGCGGCCCGCGCCGCCCGTTCCTGCTCGGCTACGCGTGGTTCATGGTGGCCGGCTCGCTCGCGGTGCGCCGCCGCCGGCGCGGGGTCGTCCAGGCCACCGGCGCGATCGTGCTCAACCGCGTCGACACCATCGCGATCCACTGCTGCCACCAGGTGTACCGCGCCGCGCCGCGGCGTGCGACCCGCCTGCTGGGTTGGTACACGCGGCTGCTGGGAGCCGTCAAGCGCTTCGCCGAACGGGCATGCGTGCGCCTGAACCGGTCGGCCACGCTGGTGTGCGTGTCGGAGGGCGTGGCCGAGGAGATGCGCGAGCACTACCCCGCGGCGGCCGAGCGCGTCGTGACGATTCACAACGGGGTCGACACGCAGGCCTTCGCGCCCGGGAGCGCACGAGGACGAGGCGCGCGCGCTGCGTGCCCGGCTGGGGATCCCGGACGGGCGCCTGGTTGCCGCATTCGTCGCGCGTGGCTGGGGCCACAAGGGTCTGGAGCACGTCATCGCGGCGCTGGCGCAGGCGCCGCAGTGGAACCTGGTGGTCGCGGGCAGCGGCGACCAGCGGCGCTACGAGCAGCTGGCCGCCACGCTGGGAGTGGCCGACCGGGTGCACTGGCTGGGGGTGGTGCGGGAGATCCAGGTCGTGTACGCGCTTGCCGACGCGTTCGTGCTGCCATCCAGCTACGAGACCTTCTCGCTGGTGGCGTTCGAGGCGGCCGCGAGCGGTCTGCCGGTGCTGGCCACTCCCGTCAACGGCGTGCGCGAGCTGATCGCCGACGGCGGCAGCGGGCTGTTCATCGCGCGGGACCCCGGCGCGATTGCCGCTCCTCTGAACAAGCTAGCCGGCGATCCACAGTTGCGTGAGCGCCTCGGGAGCGCCGCCCGTCGCGCGGCGCTCGAGTTCAGCTGGGAGGCGATGGTCGCAAAGCACCACGAGCTTTACACGCGCGTGGCGAAGTAACCGGTTTTTCACCACCTTTTCACACTAGTAAAACGCGTGGCACACGTGGCACGGCTACCGGGTGGACGTGTGGTACCGTCCTGTGGCCGCACGGCCGTAACGGGGCTTGGGAGCGATGGACCGGCTTGGATGGATAACTGCTGGTGGCGATTTGGATAACTTATCGAACGGGAGGTTCCAGACTTATGAGACATATCAGGATGGCCGTGGCGCTCGCCGCTGCGGCGTCGGCTTTGGGCGTCGCAGCAGCGCCCGCGATGGCCCACGAATTCTTCGCGAGCCGACTGCCGAAGCCGCTCTCCGAAGAAGCGGTTGGCAAGACCAAAGGCCTCGGCATCGGCTCGACCGAACTGGGCGGCGAAGAACGCAACCAGGAATTGACGTTCGGCGCGTTTCACATCTACTGTGCCGTCCACACGGCGGCTCAGACGATCGGCGAAGGCGCCGTGACGTGGCCCACGTCGCAGGTGTTCGCGACGGAGCTCAAATTCTCCAAATGCCTGACGGAGGTAAGCGCAGGGTTGTTCAAGGCGGGTCTCTCGACCAGCTTCAACGTGAACCCGGAAACGAAAAAATCCGAACCCGTCAAGTTCGTGTACCACGTCAACGGGTTCGCGGAACTGGGCGCAGGCGAAACCGAATCCGAAGTGGAACTCGGCTCGGGCGCGGCCAGCTTTAAGATCGGCGGCAAACTCTGCAATATCGAATGGCCTGCCCAGACCGTCCCCGCCAAGGCGCTCGTGAAGCCCGAAGAACAGTTCTCGGCGGTCACCTACTCCAACAAGGAAGTGCCTGTCGAAGCCACGAAAATCAGGCAGTTCCCGACGCTCATCAAGAACAGGCTCGTCATCTCCAACAACTTCACGACGATGTTGTGGAGCTACAAAGAAGGACAGTGCCTGGGCGAAGGTGGATTTCGAAAAAGGCATCGAAAAGACCGAAGCCAAAAACGGGATCTACCGGGGCGCGATCGAAGAGGAAGTCGACGCGGGCAACCTCGGCTTCCGGTAGGTCAGTAGCTCTGGACGTCGGCGCGCGCCGTGGGTTCTCCTGCGGCGCGCGCCGCGCCCTCGCCCGCGGCGCTGGCCAACAAGCGTTCGAGGGCGTCCGTCGCGGCCGGCACGGTGAACAGCCGCTCGACCGTCGCCCGCCCCCTGTGCGCCAGCTGTCCGCGCAGTTCGGGTGAGTCCCGGAGGGCGTTCAGGTGTGCCGCGAGCGACACGCGATCCCCCTCGGGGAAGACGAGCCCCCGCCGGTCAGCTCGATCAGCCACGGGATCTCGCCCGAGTCCGAGCCGACGACCGGCACGCCGCACCACAGCGCCTCGACGATCACGCGGCCGAACTGCTCCTTCCACTTCGCGGTCGTGTGCGAGGGCAGCACGAGCACGTCGAAGCGGGCGTAGCCGCCGGCCATCTGGTCGTGGGCCACGTCGTCGAGCACGCGCACCCGTCCGCCGGGGATCGGCTGACCCTCGAGCTCTCCGCGCTGCTCGCCGTTGCCGATCGAGCAGCAGCTCGACCGGCGCCTGCAACTCGCGCACGGCTCCGAGCAGGTCCAGCAGCCCCTTGCTCTCCACCAGCCGGCCGGCGTAGCCGACGGTGAAGACCTCGTCTGCCTGCGCGCGCACGGCCGGCCCGCTCTCCCACGCCGGCACCGCGGGGGGGGCGAGCCCGACCTCCCCGCGCGCGCCCCATGCACGGGCCAGCCCCGCCGCCGTCTCCGAGCGGGCGGCGACGAACGCCGCGTCGCGGAGCACCCGCGAGCGCAGGCGGCGCACCGGCGGCGGGAGCGGGCGGTCGATGTTCTCGTAGCACTGCACCCCGAACGGCACGCCCAGCCTCGCCAGCGCGCGGCCCCACTGCGTCGCGGCCAGCGCGTAGGGCTCGGCCTCGACGAACGCCACGTCCGGGCGCACGCGGGCGGCCAGCGCGCGGCAGCGGGTCAGGTAGAGGTGCCGCTGGGGGTGTCCTGCGAACACGACCGGCACGGGGCGCAGCGAGCCCTCCAGCCCGTCGAGCGGGCGCGGGGCGATCGGCGTGCGGGAGTAGGAGTGGCGCCAGCGGCTGGGCACGACGATCGTGACCTCCCAGCCCCGCCGAGCCAGCTCGCGGTACACCTCCTGGTTGACGCTCACCACCGCGGGGTGGCTGACGACCAGCACGCGCCGCCTGGCTCCGTTCATGGGGCGCATCCTCACAGATACGTGTGAAGGGCCCCAAATGGAGCACACGTGATTACAAATGCTTTACATATCGGCGCCGCTCATGCCCGATCCTTCGGCGTCCCACGAGCCGTGCCGGCGCCTCACCTCCCGCAACCCGCGACCGCCGGCGCAGAAGCGAATCGATGAACGACACGACCGACGCGGCCGCCCTCCTCGCCCCGCTGTGGAAGCACAAGTGGCTGATCCTCCTTGTGGGGATCGTGGTTGCCGGGGCGGCGTACGGCTACTACAAGCGCCAGCCGAGCGTGTTCTCGGCCTCGACGGGGCTCAACCTCGCGAGCGGCGCCGAAGAACAGGGGCTGCTGAGCGGCAACCAGGGCAAAGCGCTCGACACCCACATCGTCGGCGACGCAGCCGCGCTGATCACCTCGGGCGGCGTGGCGGAACGGGTCCACGCGCGGCTGCGCTCCGAACACGCGCACGTTGCTCACGGCAAGGTTCACACGAGCGTGAGCTCCTCCAGCGACATCGTCACGATCACCGCGGAAGCCCACAGCGCCAAGGCCGCCGCGCTGCTCGCCAACGCCTACGCGCAGGTGTACATCAAACGCCAGCGCGCCGCCTACCTGCGGGCGCTCGACGTGGCGATCGCGAGCACGCGCCGGCAGCTGCGGCGCATCGAAGGCCAGTCCGTGCGCTCATCGGGCACGTCCACGCGCCGCGGCGCGAAGAGCGTGAGCCCGACCAGCGCGACCACCGTGATCCAGGCGGCGAACCTGAGCAGCAAGCTCACCCAGCTCGAAGCCGAGCTGCACGCCTCCGGCGTGCAGCAGGTCAACCCCGCCAAGCCCAGCTCCGCGGCGCTGATCTCCCCGATGCCGAAAAAAAACGCGCTCTTCGGGTTTGTGATCGGCCTCGCCCTGGCCGCGCTCGCCGCCTTCGTGCTCACCCGGCTCGACCGGCGTCTGCACAGCCTGGCAGCGGTCGAGACCGCGCTCGGCGCCCCGATCCTGGCCGCGCTGCCCGCCGCGAGAAACCCGATCGTGAGCAGCGATGGGCGACCGGCCCCGGCCGAGGCGCTGCTGGAGCCGCTGTGGCGGATGCGCGCTGCGCTGCGGGTGGGTGAGGTGCTGCACACCGGTCAGGTGGGCCCGCCCCGCTCGATCCTGTTCCTCAGCGCCGAGCGGGGCGACGGCAAGTCGACTGTGGCTGCGGGCCTGGCGCTCGTCCAGCGCGACGCCGGGGAACGCGTCGCCGTGATCGACGCCGATCTGCGTCGCCCCAGCCAGGCGGCGCTGTTGCACGTGAGCGGCGCGCGCGGGCTCGCCGACGTGCTTGCGGGCAGCGCCTCGCTGAACGAGGCGCTGCAGACGGCGGGCTCGACAGCCGCGCCGGCCCAGGCCGAGCTGGCGGCTCCCACGGCGGGGCTGGCCACCGCGGTCCGCAGGCGCATGGGCGGCTCCGTGTCGGTGCTGGCGAGCCAAGCGCCGGCGGACAATCCGCCGGCGGTGCTGGCCGGCAGGGCCATGCCGGAGCTGCTGCGCTCCCTGGCGGAGGAGTACGACAGCGTGCTGATCGACGCTCCGTCCCCCGTCGAGGTGAGCGACGCGATGCCGCTGCTGGGTGCCGTGGACGGGATCGTGCTGGTGGCGCGGGCGGGGTACACGCGCGACGTGTGCGCCGAGCGGCTCAGGCAGCTGCTGGCCAGATCCGCCTGTGCCCCCGTGCTCGGGACGGTCGTCAACGAGGTCCCGCCCAAGGAGATGGCGCGCTACGGCCTCTCCTCCGGCAGCGGCCGGCGCCGCTGGATGCGCTCGCTGACACGACGATGAGCGCCACCTCGGCGCTTCTGCCCACTTCCGGGGGAGGGCGGCCGTCGGCGAGTGCGCAGAGCCGGCGCGTGCGCCATCTGCTGGGCACCGGCCTCGCCGGTCTCCTCGCGCTCGCGCTTGCGCTCGGCCTCACGGTGAGCGTGCCCCAGCCGAGCTTCGCGTTGACCGGTGCGCTGCTGGTGGGGGTGGTGTGCGTCTTCGCGCTCGCGGCCATCAGCCGCCTGGAGGTGACGGTCCCGATCCTGGCGCTCTACCTCGGGTTGCTCGACGGCCCCGTGAAGCTCATGACCGCCAGCAAAGCGGCGTCGAGCGTACGCGACATCCTGATCGCGGCGGTCTGCGTCGGCGCGCTCGCGCGCCTGGCCTCCAGGCGCGAACGGGTGCGCCTGCCGCCGCTCTCGGGATGGGTACTGGCGTTCGTCGGCCTCGTGCTGGTCGAGGCGTTCAATCCGCGGACCAGCGGTCTGCTGAAGGTCGTGGGGGGCTTCCGGCAGAACCTCGAGTGGATCCCCTTCTTCTTCTTCGGCTACGCGCTGATGCGCTCCAGGGAGCGTTTGCGCAAGCTGTTCCTCCTGCTCGGCATCCTGGCGCTCGCCAACGGGGTGGTGAGCACCTACCAGACGCGGCTCACCCCGGCTCAGCTCTCCAGCTGGGGTCCCGGCTATGCCCAGCGCATCGAAGGCACCTACAACGGCACGAGCGGCACCACCGCGCGCAGGTACCTGAGCGAAGGCAAAGCGCTCCTCCGGCCGCCGGCGCTCGGCGCAGACAGCGGCTTCGGGGGTGGCGTCGGCGTGATCGCTCTGCCCTGCCTGCTGGCGCTGCTCGCCACGGGGGGGCGGCGCCGACGATGGGCGCCGATCCTGCTCAGCCTCGGCGCGCTGGTGGCCGTCGCCACGGGCCTCGGTCGCCTGCAGGTGATCGGCGCGGCGATCGCCGTCGTCGCCTTCCTGCTGCTCTCGCTCAGCGCCGGCGAGCGGGTGCTGAAGCCGCTCGGGGCGCTGCTCGCGGTGGTCGCAGTGGCGCTGCCACTCGGTTTCCTGTTTGTCTCCGCCGAGGGCTCGAACGTCTTCTCCCGCTACGAAAGCATCGAACCGAACAACGTGGTGCAGACCTCCACCACCTACAAGGAAAAGTCCCTGGCGCTGATCCCCCGGTATATCGCCGCCGATCCGCTCGGGTTTGGCCTGGCGACGGCCGGGGCCTCCTCGGAATTCGGGGGCAAGAGCTCCGAACTGCTCGAAGGCCACGGTGTCAGCTCCGAGACGCAGTACAACTACGTCGAGGATGAACTGGGGGCGCCCGGACTGATCCTGTGGGTCGCGCTCAACGTGTGGGTGATCGCGCTTGTGCTGCTCTGCCTGCCGCGGATCGCCGACGCGGACGTGCGCATCGACCTGGCCGCCGTGTTCGCGGTGTTCATCGCCTTCGCCCTGATGGGGCTGCGGGGATCCTTCATGAGCAGCGCCGCCGGCGGCCCGTTCTTCTGGTTCACGGTGGGCATCGCCGCCTACTGGCTCGCCGGTCCCGGCCGCCGTCTCCCCGCCGGCGCGGCCCCCGGGGACCGTCCGGCAGCATACGGTGGCGCTCCCGCGGCCCGCGCGAGGACGGCATGACCGCGCGCTCGCGGTTGTACGCGCTGCTCGGCGATCGCCACCAGTCGGTGGTGGCGCTCGCGCTCAGCTCGATGTGCTCGGGCTTCGCCGAAGCGGGCATCCTCGTGCTGCTCGCGCAGATCGCCGCGAGCCTCGTCAACAAGCACAAGCAGGTGACGCTCGACGCCGGGGTCGTGCACCTGCACACGCACGTCGGTGTTCTGTTCGCGGTGGCGGCCGGGCTCGGCGTCGTGCGGCTGGCGCTGCAGGCCCCGCTGTCGATCCTGCCCGCGCGGATCGCCGCCGACGTGCAGGCGCGCCTGCGCAAGGACCTCTTTCACGCCTTCACCCGTGCCTCCTGGGCGGTGCAGTCCAACGACCGCGAGGGCCACATGCAGGAGACGATGACCAGCCAGGTCATCCAGGCGACCTACGGGGCGCTGCAGGCGACGACGCTGCTGAGCGCGCTCATCACCTTCGTGGTGCTGATGATCTCAGCGCTCGCTCTCAACCCGCTCGCGGCCGGCGTGATCCTGTGCGCAGCGCTCGTGCTGTTCGGCCTGCTGCGACCCCTCAACCAGCTCGGCGCGCGGCGCTCGCGCCAGCTCTCCGCCGCCCAGATGGAGTACGCCGGCGGGATCGGCGAGGCGGTGCGCGTCGCGGAGGAGACCCAGGTTTTCGGCGTGGCCGAGGCTCAGCGCCGGCGCACAGACGAGCTGATCGACACCGCGCGCGGCCTCTTCTACCGCACGCAGCTGGTCGGCCGGCTGGTGCCGAACCTGTACCAGAGCCTGATGTACCTGCTGATCGTCGGCGGGCTCGCGGCGGTGTATGCCGTGAGCAGTCACGACGTGGCGGCGCTCGCCGGCGTGATCCTGCTGCTGGTCCGCGCGGGCTCCAACGGCCAGCAGGTTCAGGGCGCCTACCAGAGCCTGCGCCAGTCGCTGCCGTTCATCGAGCGCCTGCAGGAGTCCGCCCAACGCTACGGCGAGAGCACGCCCGCCTCTGGCGAGCTGCCGCTCGCGAGCGTCGAGGAGCTGGCGTTCGAGGGCGTCTCGTTCTCCTACCGACCCGGCCAGCCGGTCCTCTCGGACATCAGCTTCCAGGTCGCCGGCGGCGAGGCCGTGGGCATCATCGGCCCCTCCGGCGCGGGGAAGTCCACGCTCGTGCAACTGCTGCTGCAGCTGCGAGCGCCGGAGCAGGGTCGGTACCTGGTCAATGGCCTTCCCGCCCGGGAGCTCTCGCCGGAGCAGTGGCACAGACGCGTCGCCTACGTGCCCCAGGAACCCCGCCTGGTGCACGCCTCGGTCGCCGAGAACATCCGCTACTTCCGCGAGGGGATCGACGATCGGGCGGTGGAACGGGCGGCGCGCCTGGCGCGTATCCACGACGACATCGCCGGCTGGTCCGAGGGCTACCGGACGATCGTCGGCCCGCGCGCCGACGCGGTCTCCGGCGGCCAGCAGCAGCGGATCTGCCTCGCCCGCGCGCTCGCCGCCCAGCCCCGGGTTCTGGTGCTCGACGAGCCCACCAGCGCGCTCGACCCGCACTCGGAGGCGCTCATCCAGGAGTCGTTGCTCTCGCTCAAGGGCGAGCTCACGTTGTTTATCATCGCCCACCGCATGTCGACGCTCGACGTGTGTGACCGCGTGATGGTGATCGACGACGGACGGCTGGCGGCGTTCGACACCGTCGAGCATCTGCAGCGAGAGAACGCCTACTACCGCTCGGCCACGGGGCTCAACGGCTCGGCGCTGTCTGCCCCCGGCGCGGCCCGCTCGAACGGCGTGCACGCGGCGCGGGGGCGACTCCCCGACTTCTTCATCGCCGGTCAGCCGAAGAGCGGCACCACGGCGCTGTATGAGATGTTGCGCCGTCACCCGCAGATCTACCTGCCCGAGCGCAAGGAGCCGCGGTTCTTCGTGGAGGAGATGTACCATCGCGACCCCCCGAGGCCGGGTGGCACGCCGCAGACGCTCGACGAGTACCTCGCCTGGTTCGACGACGCCAGGGCGGACCAGCGCATCGGGGACGCCTCGCCCTGGTACCTCTGGTCGGCGACGGCCGCGAGCCGCATCGCCGAGGTTCAGCCCGATGCGCGCGTCATGGCGATCCTGCGCGAGCCCGCCAGCCTGCTGCGCTCGCTGCACCTGGAGTTCGTGCAGCTGTACGTCGAGACCGAGACCGACCTGCGCCGAGCGATCGAACTGGAGGACGCAAGGCGCCAGGGACGCAACATACCTCGTAACACCTACTGGCCCAAGGCGCTGATGTACTCCGATCACGTGCGTTGCGTGGAGCAGCTGCGCCGCTTTCACGCCGTGTTCGGACCCGAGCAGATGCTGGTGTTGATCTACGACGATTTCCGCAACGACAACGAGGCGACGGTGCGCGAGGTGCTGCGCTTCCTGCGGGTGGACGACTCTCTGCCGATCGAGGTGATGGAAGCCAACCCGACCGTCAGCGTCCGCTCGCGGCGCCTGCACGAGCTGACCCATGCCGTGTCCGTGGGGCACGGTCCGGTTTCGCGGGCGGTGAAGAGCTCGATGAAGGCGCTCACACCCCGGGAGCTGCGGCGCGATGCGCTGCGCACCGTCCAGAGCCGGCTGGTGTTCGCCGAAGCTCCGCGGCCCGAGGAGAGCGTCATGCTCGAGCTGCGCCGCCGCTTCGCGGGGGAGGTGCAGGCGCTCAGCGAGTATCTGGGCCGCGATCTCGTGAGCCTGTGGGGCTATGACCGCCTCGACTGAGCTCGGGCTCGCAGGGCGGGCGGCGACAAAAGCCGGGAGGGTCCCCGACTTCTTCATCGTCGGCCACCACAAGTGCGGCACGACGGCGCTCTACAAAATGCTGCGCCGCCACCCGCAGATCTTCATGCCCGAGCTGAAGGAGCCACGGTACTTCGCCACCGACATGCGCCAGCGCTTTCAGCCGCGCCGCTCCGGCCCGCTGCCGGAGACGCTTGAGGAGTACCTCGCGCTGTTCGCCCCGGCTGAGCCGGGGCAGCTGTTGGGCGACGCCTCCCCCTCGTACCTCGTCTCCCGAGCCGCCGCGCGTGAGATCGCGGCCGTGCGCGAGGATGCGCGCATCATCGCGATCCTGCGCGAGCCGGCGAGCTTCCTGCGCTCGCTGCATCTGCAGTTCGTGCAGACTCACGTCGAGACGAAGAAGGACCTCCGCAAGGCGATGTCGCTTGAAGCGACCAGGCGTCGGGGCAAGCACATTCCGCGCCGCTCCCCCAGGCCGATGGACCTCCAGTACGCCGAACACGTGCGCTACGTCGAGCAGCTGCGCCGCTACCACGCCGTCTTCGCGTCGGAGCAGGTGCTGGTGTTGATCTACGACGACTTTCGCGCCGACAACGACGCGACGGTACGCGCCGTGCTGCGCTTCCTGGGGGTCGACGACACCCTCCCGGTCGCCGTGCAGGACGCCAACCCCACGGTCCGCGTGCGCTCCCAGCAGCTCGACGAGCTCGTGCACGCGGTCTCGGTCGGCCGCGGTCCGCTCTCGCGGACGGCGAAGGCCGCTCTCAAGGCGCTAGCGCCCCGCCCGCTGCGCCGGGAGGCGCTCGCCGTGGTCCGCCGCCACGTCGTCCTCGGCCGACCGCAACCGCCGCAGGAGAGCTTCATGCTGGAGCTGCGCCGCCGCTTCGCGGGCGAGGTGGTGGCGCTCAGCGAGTACCTGAACCGCGATCTCGTGACCCTGTGGGGCTATGACCGGCTCGACTGAGCTCCGGCTCGTCGGACGGGCCGTCGGCGATCCGGCCGCCGATGACGCTGCGGCCGCCGCCGCCCCCGCTGCGGAAGCCGCCGCCCCCGCTGCGGAAGCCGCCGCCCCCGCTGCGGAAGCCGCCGCCCCCGCTGCGGAAGCCGCCGCCCCCGCTGCGGAAGCCGCCGCCCCCGCTGCGGAAGCCGCCGCCCCCGCTGCGGAAGCCGCCGCCCCCGCTGCGGAAGCCGCCGCCCCCGCTGCGGAAGCCGCCGCCCCCGCTGCGGAAGCCGCCGCCCCCGCTGCGGAAGCCGCCGCCCCCGCTGCGGAAGCCGCCGCCCCCGCTGCGGAAGCCGCCGCCCCCGCTGCGGAAGCCGCCGCCCCCGCTGCGGAAGCCGCCGCCCCCGCTGCGGAAGCCGCCGCCCCCGCTGCGGAAGCCGCCGCCCCCGCTGCGGAAGCCGCCGCCCCCGCTGCGGAAGCCGCCGCCCCCACCGCGGGCGGGAGGGTCCCCGACTTCTTCGTCGTCGGCCACCCCAAGTCCGGCACGACGGCGCTGTACGAGATGTTGCGCCGCCATCCACAGATCTACATGCCCGAGTGCAAGGAGCCGCGCTTCTTCGCCGACGACATGCACCTCGGCCCCGACCGGGCGAAGGCCGGCCTGCCGCAGAGCTTCGAGCAGTACCTGGCGCTGTTTGCTCCCGCGCGCGCAGACCAGCGCGCCGGGGAGGCTTCGCCGTTCTACCTGGCCTCGCGCACCGCCGCGCAGGAGATCGCAGCCGTGCAACCCGACGCCCGCATCGTCGCGATCCTGCGCGAGCCCGCGAGCTTTCTGCGCTCGCTGCACATGCAGTTCGTGGAGACCCACGTGGAGCCCGCGAACGACCTGCGCCGGGCGCTTGCGCTCGAAGACGCAAGGCGGCGTGGCAGGCACGTCCCGCAGCACTCGCCCTTTCCGGCACAGGTGCTCCTGTACTCGAACTACATCCAGTACGAGGAGCAGCTGCGTCGCTTGCACGCCGTGTTCTCACCTGAGCAGGTGCTCGTGCTGATCTACGAGGACTTCCGCGCCGACAACGAGGCGGCGGTACGTGCGGTGCTCCGCTTCCTGGAGGTCGACGACGACGCGCCGGTCGCCGTGCAGGACGCCAACCCGACGGTGCGCGTGCGCGCCCAGCCGCTGGAGGAAGCGATGAGTGCAGTGTCGATCGGGCGGGGACCGCTCTCTCGCGCGGCCAAGACGGCGATCAAGGCCCTGGTACCGCGACCGCTGCGCCGCAGGGCGCTGGTCAAGATCAGGCGGCGTGTCATCTGGAGCGAGCCGCAACCGCCGCAGGAGAGCTTCATGCTGGAGCTGCGCCGCCGCTTCGCGGGCGAGGTGGTGGCGCTCAGCGAGTACCTCGATCGTGACCTCGTGACCCTGTGGGGCTATGACCGCGTCCTCTGAGCCCACGACCGACGAGGCAACCTCCGCACGTGGGGCCCGCGCCACGGATGGAGGACCGGCACACGGGGACCTCGACGGTGCGCCGCGCGCGCGGATGCCCGACTTGGGCTGGGGGAGGGCAGGCCCTCCCCCGGAGCCCCCACCCAGCTGGGGGAGGGCAGGCCCTCCCCCGGAGCCCCCACCCATGAAAAATGGGAGGATGCCCGACTTCTTCATCGTCGGTCACCACAAGAGCGGCACCACCGCCCTGTACGAGATGCTGCGCCGCCACCCGCAGATCTTCATGCCGCAGCTGAAGGAGCCGAAGTTCTTCGCCAGCGACATGCCCGCCCGCTTCGAACCGTCGAGCGCGCTCGCGCTGCCGCGGACGCTCGAGGAGTACCTGGCGCTGTTCGACCCAGCCGCGCCGGGGCAGCGCCGGGGGGAGGCCTCGCCCTCGTACCTCACCTCGCGCACCGCCGCGGCCGAGATCGCGCAGGCGCGGCCCGACGCACGGATCATCGCGATCCTGCGCGAGCCCGCCGCGTTCGTCCGCTCGCTGCACCTGCAGCTCGTGCAGTCGGGCGTGGAGCGTGAGCGAGACCTGCGCACGGCGCTCGCGCACGAGCTGGTCGTCCGGCAGGGCCGCCCCATCCACCGGTACACCGACCACGTGCACTACGTCGAGCAGCTGCGGCGCTACCACGCGGTCTTCCCCCGCGCGCAGGTGATGGCGATCGTCTACGACGACTTCCGCGCCGACAACGAGGCGACCGTGCGCGCGGTGCTGCGCTTCCTGGGCGTGGACGACACCGCGCCGGTGCACGCGCTCGAGGCCAACCCGTCGGTGCGCGTGCGCTCGCTGCGGCTCAACAACGCCGTCAGCGCCGTGGCCGCCGGGCGGGGCCCGCTCGCACGCACGGCGAAGGGCGCGATCAAGTCGCTGACCCCGCAGGGGGTGCGACGGCGAGCGCTGCGGGCGACCCACCGCGCGGCCGTGTACGGCAAGCCCGAGCCGCCCAACGAGCGACTGATGCTCGAGCTGCGCCACCGCTTTCAGCCGCAGGTCGCGGCGCTCAGCGAATACCTCGGCCGCGACCTGCTCGCCCTGTGGGGCTATGACCGCCTCGGCTGAGCGGGCGGCCGCCCGCGGGCCTGTGCCCGCGCGTGGGTCCTTGTCCGCGCGTGGGTCCGTGCCCGCGGGTGGGGAGTGGCTGGACGCCCGGTGGCGTGCGCAGGCGCACACGGCCCAAGAGGAGGGCCTGCCGAGCGGGAGCGTGCTCGTCACCTGCGGCGCGCCGCTCGGCGAGGGGGGGCTCGGGCGCCATCTGCAGGAGATCCTCGACGCGCTCGCGCGCCGCGGCCAGGCCGGGACCTGCGTGAGCAGCTCGACCCCCGCCGCCTCCGGCCGCGGGCCGCGCCCGCTGCGCGCCGCGGCGCTCGCGCCGCTGGCGCGCGTCTCGCCCGGGTGGCGGCTGTGGCGGGAGCGGGTCGAGTTCGACCACCGCGTCGCCCGCGCGCTGCCGCCCGCCGACCACCTGATCGCGTTCAACCGCCAGGCGCTCGCGCAGTTTCGGGCGGCCGGCGCGGCCGGCTACGAGTCGGTCGCGTTGATGAGCGCCAGCCCCCACGTGCGCCGCGTCGCCCGCCAGCACGCGCGGGCCCTGCGCCAGTACCCGTTGGAGCGCTCGTTCGGGACGCTGGTGCTCCGGCGCCACCTCGCCGAGTACGAGCGGGCGGAGCGCATCTACGTCGCGTCCCGGTACACGTGGGAGTCCTTCGTGGAGCAGGGCGTGCCCGCGGAGCGGCTTGCGCTCTTCCCGCTCACTCCCGACCCTCGCTACCGGCCCGACGGCGCGCCGGCGGCACGGGCGAGCTTCGACGTCGTGTACGTCGGCAGCCTCTCGGTGGCGAAGGGCGTGCCCCTGCTGATCGACGCCGTGCGCCGCCTGCCGCTGCCGGATCTGCGGCTCGTGCTGGTCGGCAACTGGAAATCGCGGGGTGTGCGCCGCTTCGTCGAGGAGGCGTGCGCCGCGGACGCCCGCATCCAGGTCCGCCCCGGCGACCCCCGTCCGCACCTGCGGCACGCGCGGCTGTGCGTGCACCCGACGTTCGAGGATGGGTTCGCCTACGCGCCGGCGGAGGCCCTGGCGTGCGGCGTGCCGGTGCTCGTCAGCGAGGACACCGGCATGCGCGACCTGATCGACCCCGGTCGTACCGGGCTGGTGTTGCCGACCGGCGAGGTGGACGCGCTCAGCGAAGCGATCGCAGCCGTCTACCGTGGGGAGATCCTCTCCTGCTGAGGGGTGGCGTGGAGGCGGGCAACGCCACAGACGCAGGGCGCGCGGGGGCCGGGGTGAAAGCGGTCACGGACGGCACGCCCACAGACGCAGGGCGCGCGCGGAGGGTCGGGATGAGAGGGGTCACCGACGGCATGCCGATCGCGGTGGTCGGAGTCTCCACGAGGGAGGTCTGCGGCGTGCGCGACCACGCGCGTCTGCTCGCCGACGCGTTGGACGCCGAAGGGGCGGAGTGCTCGCTGCACTGGCTCGCCCGCGACGCGCCGTCGCTGTTGGCCGCCAGGGCGCAGGTGCGGGCATGGAGCGGTGGGCTCGCCGCCGAGCTGCGCGAGCGCCCGCCGGGGGCGGTGCTGCTGCACTACTCGGCCTTCGCCTACTCGCATCGGGGCATCCCGCTGTTCGTGCACCCGGCGGTGGCGGCGCTGCGCGCTGCGCGCGCCCCGGTGATCGCCGTCATGCACGAGCTCGTCTACCCGTGGCGGCGGGGCGGCCCGCAGGGCCGCGCGTGGGCGCTGACCCAGCGGGCCGCGCTTGTCGAGGTCGTGCGCGCCTCCGCGGCCGTGCTCGTCACCACGGACCTCAACGCCAACTGGCTGCAGACCCGTCGCTGGCTCCCCCGGCGGCCGGTCGCGACCGCCCCCGTGTTCTCCAACCTGCCGCGCTCGCGGGCGACACCGGCTGCCGACCGCGCCGCCCCGCTGCTCGGCCTGTTCGGCTACACCCTCGACCCGGCCACGGTCGCGCTCGTGACCGACGCCCTGCGCGCGCTGTGGGCGCGGGGCGTCCGGGTCGAGCTGGAGCTGCTGGGGGCGCCCGGCCCGCGCTCGAGCGTCGCCGACGGCTGGCTGGCGGCGGCGCAGGCCGGCGGGGTGGCCGGCGCGCTCTCCTTCTCCGGCACGCTCCCCGCCCGGGAGCTCGCGGACGCCCTCGCGGCGTGCGACGTGCTCGTGTACGCCGACGCGATGGGCCCGGCGGCGCGCAAGGGGACGCTGGCGGCGTCGCTCGCCTCCGGACGGCCGCTCGTCGCGATGGAGGGCCGCCGGCGGTGGGAGGAGCTCCTGCGCGCGGACGCGGCGCGTGTCGTGGCGCGGACGCCCGGCGCGCTGGCCGGGGCGATCGAGGCGCTGCTCGCGGACGCGCACGCGCGGGAGCAGCTCGGCGAGCGCGGGCGGACCTTCGCCGAGCGGACGATGGGCGTGTCGCGCTCCGCCGCGGCAGTGCACGAGCTCCTGGTGGAGGTCGGCGCGGGGAGCGCCTCGGCTCCAGGGGTCCGCTGAACCAACGGCCGCCCTTTACTGTTAGAGTAAAGGGATGGCGCGAATCTCGACCAAGAACCAGATCACGATCCCCGTCGCGGCGCTCGACGAGGTCGGGCTGCACGCAGGCGAGCGAGTCACGGTCGAGCCGGCCGGCGACGGGGAGCTGCGGATCCGCCGCACGACCACGACCTTCGAGGATGCGTTCGGGACGCTGACGGGCACCTACCCTGCCGGCTATCTCGAGCAGCTCGACGCCAAAGATGAACTGCGGTGAAGCTGCTCCTCGACGCGGACGTCCTGATCGGAGCGCTTGACGGCAGCGACCCGCATCATCGTCGCGCTCGCGCGCTGTTCACCAAGTGGCGCGAGGACCAAGACGCCTGCGCTGTCAGCGTCGTGAACCTGACCGAGGTGCTGATCGCTCCCTCGGCAGACGTGTCGAAGCTCGCTGCCGCCCGGGAGGCGATCGCCGCCCTCGGCGTCACCGTGCACCAGCCGAACGAGGCGATCGGGGTCGAGGCGGCACGCCTGCGAGGACGGCACCCGATCAGCCTCCCCGACGCCTACTGCCTCGCGACCGCGAAGCACACGAGCTCGGCGGTCTCGTCATTCGATCAGAAGATCCTGAAGGCCGCCACGCGCGAGGGCATCAAGGCCGCCTAACGGGCGCTGCTGCGGCGTCATCCGTGGCCGCGACGCGGTCCTCGAGCAGTAGGGTGGAACGATGGGAAGGCAGGCAGGCGTCGTGCTTTGCGTGCTCGCGCTGGTAGCCGTCGTGGTCGGCGTGGACGTCTTGTTCTTCAGGCATCGGTTCTGGGAGCGCCTGATGGTAAACGTCGGGATTGTCCTGGTGTTCGCGGCGTTCTATTTGAGGTTCCTGAAGCGAGCATGAGCGGGACGCCTCCGATGAACGGACTCCTCGGCTGCCATTGCGAAGCATCACCCACGCCTCCGGATACCCTCAGGGTCGAGCGCCGCGCTCCGCGCGCCAGGTGGAGGAGGCTGCGCGGTAGCCATCCATCAACGCCGCCACGTGGCGCTCGGGGGAGAAGCAGGCGGCGACGGCGCTCCTGCCGGCTTCACCCATCGCCTCCCGGCGGGGCTGGTCGTCCAGCAGCTCGTTCAGCGCGCGCGCCAGCGCGCGCGTGTCGCCCGGCGGGACGAGTACCCCCGAGACGCCGTCCTGCAGCCAGTCGGACACGCCGCCGGTGTCGCTGGCGAGGACCGGCCGCCCGGCGGCCAGCGCCTCGATGCCGACCAGCCCGAAGGGCTCGGGCCACAGCGACGGCAGCGCCACCACCGACGCGCCCGCCAGCTCCACCGCCAGCTGCTCGGCGGCCAGCCACCCCTTGAAAGCGACGCGCTGCTCGATCCCCAGCCGCCGGGCCAGGGCGCGCAGCGCCGGCGCCTCGCGACCCTCGCCGCAGAGGACCAGCTCGGCGTCGACGTCGCGAGCGGCGCGGAGCAGCACGTGGGCTCCCTTGGGCCGCACGAGCCGCCCGGCAAAGACCACGGTGCGTCCTGCGTCGGGCCTGCGGCCCTCGTGCGCGACCATCGTGGTGAAGAGGGGGACGAGCGCCTGGCGGCCGACCCCGTTGGTGCGCAGGTGACGGGCGACCGCGCTCGAGTAGGCGATGACCAGGTCGGCTCGCCTGAGCGCCTCCAGGCGGTGGCCCGCGCTGGCGTACATGGCGGGAAGGTCGCGCGGGTCGCGTGTGTGCATGCACCCGCGCACGAGCATGTTGGGGACGCACCCCGCACCCCTGGCGCGCGTGCACTCGCGGCCGGGACGGAAGTAGTACACACTGGAGGGACACGCGCTGTAGCCGTGCGCGCTGAGCGCCACGGGCGCGTGTGCGCGCAGGTGGTCGATGAGCTGCGGGTCGTAGACCTGGTGAAGGTGGACGACGTCGGGGTTGCTCTCCAGCGCCCCGCCGACGCGCTCGCCGGGCGCGGCGTCCCCGTCGAAGAGGCCGGGGCTGTGAAAGAGGGAGACCCCGTCGGCGCCGCTCTCCGCGTCGAGGCGCGCTGCGAGCACGCTGACGCTCATGCCACGCTCCTGCAGCGCCGCGGCGCTCGCCCGCACGTGTGCCTCGACCCCCCCCTCCCTGGCCCAGCTGGGTGTCACCAGCAGCACCGACCCAGGCGTGCGTGCTCGGGACGGGCCGGCAACCATGCTGGGGTGCATGATATCCGCGGACTGGTAGGGTCAGCGCGTCATGGCCGTGGTGCGCAGGTTGACAGGGGCGGTGTCACGGCGCGTCGGGCGGCCCGAGCTGCTCGCAGCCCTCTACGCGGGGGAGCGGCGGATCCAGCGCGAAGAGCTCGCGATCAGGGCGGTGCTGGCGGCCGCCCTGCACGGCGAGGACACCTACGTGGACGTCGGCACCAACCGCGGCCAGGTGCTGCGCGAGGCGGTGCGCGTCGCCCCGCACGGACGCCACCTGGCGTTCGAGCCGATCCCGGCCCTCGCCGGGGAGGTGGCGCGCGCCTTCCCCGACGTGGAGTGCCGCCCCCTGGCGCTCGGCGCCCGCTCCGAGCGGGCGCGGTTCTGTCACTTCACCGCGCTCGACGGCTGGAGCGGTCTGCGCCGCCAGCCGCAGGTCAGCGACGAGCGGGGCCGCCCGCAGTACATCGAGGTGGAGGTCTCGACGCTCGACGAGCAGCTGGCCGACCGCGCGCCGGGCGTGGTCAAGATCGACGTCGAGGGCGCCGAGCTGGGGGTGCTCGAAGGCGGGCGCACGGTGCTTGCGCAGGCGCGGCCGGTGGTGATCCTCGAGCACGTCCCCGGGGCGGCGGCGCTCTACGACACCGCCTCCGAGGCCGTGTGGGACGCGCTCGGCGCGCTCGGCTACGCGGTCTTCGCGGTGACCGGCGAGGGCCCCTTCACGCGCGCGGCCTTCGCGGCGAGCGCGCGCGGTGGCGGCGTCGTCAACTGGCTGGCGACCCCCGGGACCGCCCGGTAGCAGTTTGGCGACACGCTCGCCGTAACAGTTTGGCAACAGCCGACCGCGTGCGAACCGGTCCAATCCTCGTCGTGGTGGAACGATCTCCGAGGAGGGCCGCTCGATCGTCGCTTGCTGCGTGCGTGGTGGGCGCCGCGTGCGCGGCCGCTCTCGCTCTGCTCGGGCTCGCCCCCGGCGCCGCGGCGGCGAGCGGCAGTATCCACAACATCAAGCACGTCGTGATGATCATGCAGGAGAACCGCTCGTTCGACTCCTACTTCGGCACCTACCCGGGTGCCGGCGGGATCCCGGCCGACGTGTGCGTGCCCGACCCGGTGCACGGTGGCTGCGTGCGGCCCTACCACGACGCCGCCGACATCAACACCGGCGGCCCGCATGGCACCGAAAGCTCGATCAACGACATCGACGGGGGACGGATGGACGGGTTCATCGCCCAAGCCGAGAAGGGCCTGAGCTGCTCGTCCACGAACCCGAGCTGCGGCTCGTGCGGCTCCGGGGAAACGGGTGAAGCCCAGAGCACGTGCCTGGACGTGATGGGCTACCACGACGCGCGTGAGATCCCCAACTACTGGGCCTACGCCCACGATTTCGTGCTGCAGGACGACATGTTCGAGTCGGCCGCCTCGTGGAGCCTGCCCGAGCACCTGTACATGGTCTCCGCGTGGTCGGCGGTGTGCCCGCACGAAGACGGCAACCCGTTCGACTGCGTGGGCAGCCTCGAAGCGGTACACCCGGGCGCCAGCTGGGAAGGCCCGATCGTCGCCGGCAAAGCCACGTACGCGTGGACGGATCTGACCTACCTGATGCACAGAGCGAACGTCAGCTGGCGCTACTACGTCCTCGCCGGCAACGAGCCCGACTGCGAGCTCGACGAAGCCGTCACGTGCGAAGCCGTCTCGCAGAACGCCCAGACCCCTGGCATCTGGAACCCGCTGGCCGACTTCACCGACGTGACCGAAGACCACCAGCTCGGCGACGTCCAGCCACTCGCCGAATTTTACAAAGCGGTCCACGTCGCAGGGGAATGCGGCCTGCCGGCGGTGAGCTGGATCGCGCCCAACAGCGTGGTCTCCGAACACCCACCGGCCTCGATCGCGGCCGGGCAGGCGTACGTGACGACGCTGGTCAACGCGATCATGCGCAGCTCCTGCTGGGGCAGCAGCGCGATCTTCCTCTCCTGGGACGACTGGGGCGGCTTCTACGACCACGTGCAGCCGCCGGCAATCGACGAAGGCGGCTATGGCCTGCGCGTGCCCGGCTTGGTCATCAGCCCGTACGCGAAGGCCGGCTACGTCGACCACCAGCAGTTCTCGCACGACGCCTACCTGAAGTTCATCGAGGACGACTTCCTTGCGAGCGCGCGGCTGAACCCGCAGACCGACGGCCGGCCCGACAACCGCCCCGACGTACGCGAAGAAGCGCCCGGCCTCGGCAACCTGGTGAACGACTTCAACTTCACCCAGCCCCCGCGCGAACCGGTGCTGCTCCCGCCCGAACCGCCGCCCGGTCCGCCGAGCACGCCGCCGATCGGCCCGCCCAATCCGCCCGGCGTCGCTCCCGTGCCGGCCTCCCAGGTGACGGCGACGAGCGCGAAGTTGAGCGCGACGATCTACACCTACGAAGCGTCGGTGAGCGCGTGCCGCTTTGAATACGGCCGCACGAGCGCCTACGGCACGACGCTGCCGTGCACGCCGATGCCCGCCGGGGGCGAACTGCCGGTGGCGGTGTCTGCCGCGCTCGAAAAGCTGACGGCGGGCACCACCTACTACTTCCGAGTGGTTGCCACCGGCACCGGCGGGACCACCTACGGCACGCCCCAGTCCTTCACCACCGCGCGCACCACCGGGCCGCCGGAAGTCGGCCGCTGCACGAAATCTCCCACCAGGACCGGCGGCTATGAAGGAAAAGGGGGGTGTACGACGCAGAGCGCGAGCGGCACGGGCGCCTACGAATGGCAGCCCGGCGCGGGCCCGGCGCTCGTGAGCCGGGCGGCGTCCGCCACGCTCGGGGCGTCGGGGCAGTGGCATGTCAGCTGCGAAGACGGAGCCCTCCTCGAAGGCCACATGACCGGCGCGCAGACGCTGCGGGCGACGCTCACGCTCAAGGGGTGCGCCAACGCCGGCGTGGAATCCACCTGCCAGAGCGCCGGCGCCCGCGACGGTGAAATCGTCAGCGAACCGTTGGAAGGCGAAGTGGGACACGTCACGGCCGGCGGGAGCCCGACGGTCGGCGTGGACCTGCGGCCGGACGCGTTCACCTACTCCGATCTCCTCAGCTACCAGTGCGGCGGCCCGGAAACCGGCTTCGCGGTCTCCGAAACCGGCTCGGCGATCGGCCAGATCGGCCCGCTCGACACGATGTCGGACAAGCTCACACTCACCTTCAGGGGCGGCGAACGGCAGGCGCTCGAAAAACTCGAAGGCCAGCCGCGGGACACGCCCACCGCGGTCGTTCGCCCCGACACGGGTGGCGTGGTGGAAAAGCCTTCGGTGTGGGACATCGCCGGGGCGGGCACCCTGCGGGAAGCGATCGAGGTCAAAGCGCTCGAATAGCCCGCTCGTAGACGGCGAGCACCGCCTCCACGTGGCCCTCGACGCCGAAGGACTCGGTGATCCGCGCCCGCCCGGCCTGCCCCAGCCGGCGGCCGCGCTCGGGGCTCGCGAGCACGCGCTGCACCGCCTGCGCCCACGCCGCGGGCCGGCGTGGCGGCGCCAGGAAGCCCTCCCGGCCCTCGCGCACGAGCTCCGGCGGGCCCCCCACGCTCGTCGCCACCACCGGCACCTCCAGCGCCAGCGCCTCGAGCAGCGCCCGTCCGAAGGGCTCCTCGTGGGAGGGCAGCAGCAACACGTCGAGCGCCCGCACCAGCTCGGGCACGTCGCTGCGCTCGCCGAGCAGCGACACGCGATCCCCGAGCCCGCGCGCGGCGATCAGCTCGTGCAGCCGCCTGACGTACGCCCCGTTGTCGAAGCGGGTGGCGCGGGCCACGAACTTGGCGGAGCCGATCAACAGCAGGTGGGCGTCCACGTGCTGCTCGCGCAGCAGTGCCAGCGCCTCGATCGCCGTGTCCTGGCCCTTCCACGGGGTCAGCTGCGCCACCACGCCCAGCAGCACGTCGCGGGTGCCGGCCACGCCCAGCCGCGCTCGCGCAGCGTCGCGCCCGATGTGCGCGGGATCGAAGCGCGCGTGGTCGATCGCCGGGTGCACGACCTCCACGCGCGCGCCCGGAGCGGAGGCTCGCACGAGCTCCGCGGTGTAGCGCGAGTTGGCGACCACCCGCGTCGGCGCGCGGCCGATCAGGCGCGTGGTGGCGCTCGTCACCGCCCCGGCGGGGAGGCAGTCGCGCACGCTCACCACCCTCGCCGCGGGTCCGACAGGGGCGAGCGCGAGCTCGACGCCCGCGCGGATCGAGTTGGCGTGCACCACGTCGGCGCGGTGGCGGCGCGCCACGCGGGCCACCTGCGCGGCGGCCACGCTCATCTCCGCCAGCGCCCGCGGCGTGTGCAGCGGATGCAGCCGCAGGCTTCCCGCCGTGGCCGCGATCGGGCTCACCGGGATGCCAAGCTCCGCCACGGCCTGCGCCAGCGGTCCGGGAGGAGTGGCCACCCGCGCCTGCACGCTCGCGGGCAGGCCGCCCAGGAGCGTGAGCAGCGAGCGCTCGGCGCCGCTCACCGCGGAGGTGTGGTTGACGTAGAGAACCCTCACCGGCTCACCCTACTTGGGAGCCGACACCGGCCGGCCGCTCGGATCAGCTCCCGGGCGGGTATTCGACGGTGAGCAGGCGTGGGTAGTCGGTGGCGGCCAATTCGAACACTGCGGTGGCGCCCGCGCGCGACAGGAGCTGCGCCGGCGTGGCTTCGCCCCGTAGCGGGTCGTACGCGCTCACGAGCGGCGGTTCGGCTGTTTCGGGGAGGTTGCCAAGCGTGATCTGGAACGTCTCGTTCGGAAGGTCGAAGCGGGTCACGTCGCTCGCCGGCTGGGTGGGTTCGTAGAGGGTGAGCAGATCGCGCGTCATGACGTACACCGGGATGACAAAGCGCGTGGGGGAGGCTTGGAAGGGGAACACTGCGAGCACGTCGCGGTCGTAGAGTGCCGGGTGCGCGGCCGTGCCGTCGCCGACGAACTGCGCGTGGTCCCCATCCTGGGCGATCGACAGCAGCTGCAGTTGGCGCGCCCCTGCAGCGCTCGGGCCGGGTCCCGCAAAGCCCGCCGCCAGGTTGCGAAAGCCGCTCATCACTTCGCCGCCGAGCGCGTCGCCGGGGTAGGTCGTGGGGTGCGCTTCGACCGCCGCCATGAAGCTCTGGCTGACCATGCTGAGGTCGCCCGCGTCCGCCGCGGCGTAGAAGTACGCGCGGCTGACGCCCTTGCTGACCATCGCCACCAGGCTGCGCAGCAGCACCTTGGCCTCGAAGTGTTCCTTGTCGGCGTGTGTGAGCTGGGCAGAGGGCCCCGTCTGCGGTGTCACCTCGTCCGGCCCCACGGGGGTCACCCCGGCCGAGTCGAGGTTGTACTCGGTGACCCACTTCTGAATGGGAGTCCCACCCGCCCCGCCGGGCGGCCCGACTTCGCGACCGTGCGGGAAGCCGTACACGTAGGTGGTGAACGGCGCCAGATCGCGGATCAACGTCTCCGTCGAGGTCGCCGTCAGCGTGTACTCCGGGAACAGCGACTGGTAGGTGGGGGCGAACAGCGGCGTGTACGGCGCGCGCTCGCCGCTCGGCGCGTCGCGCGTGCCCAGCGCGTTGATCGGACGGATCGAGTCCTGGTAGCTTTCCGGGAACGCCTCGGCTCCCTGGTAGGGGTGCTTGCTCAGGGCGGTGAGGCCCGGTGGAGCCTTCGCCCCCGAGGGGAACGGCGTCTCACTGGCGAAGCCGTCGGTGATGCCGACGCCCGCCGGTATGCCGTTGGCGGGGTTGCGTACGTAGGCGACCGTTTCGTCGAGCACCGCCCTGGCGATTTCCTTGGTCACCTGGCCTTTCGGCGGGGGCGGGGCAGCACCTTCCCCTTCCGCCCCGGCTTCCGCTTCCCCTTCCGCTTCGGCTTCGGCTTCAGGCGAGTAGTACTCGGCGTTGAGGAACTGCGAGCCGAAGGAGAGCTCGTTCCAAACCTCGAGGTCGTACCCTTCCGGTCCCACCGCGCTCGCCACCTCCCTGCACACCGTGGCGACGTAGCCGAGCCAGCCGCCGAGAGTCGCCTGGAAGGCCGGGTTCGGCGCCCCGTCCGCCAGCTGCGGCGGGCCGAAGGGCGCATACAGCACCGTCGTACCGGGGTGCGCGCCGGCGGCCAGGGCGGCGGGCAGCGGCCGCGAGAGGGTGGCCACGTGGCCGGCGCCGACCGCGGTGACGAGCACGTCGGGCGAGCCCTTGAAGCGGGTTAGCCCGTTGAAGCCGGTCCTGCCGGGCACGACCGCGGCGGCGCTCGCGGCGCTCAGCGTCACCGTCCGCGCGCCGGCCGGCGCTGCGGAGGTCGTTTCGAGCGTGACGGCGGTCGAGGGGGCGGGGTCGCCGGAGTTGGAGTCGAGGATGATCAGCGGCCGCAGCCCGTGCCGGCGCAGCGCGGTCAGGCGGGCCGCGATGGAGGTCGCGTCAGCGGGCACCAGCGCCGTGGGGTTGGTGTAGGAGATGTCGTTCCAGGGGATCCCCACGCGCGCGAGCTTGAAGCCGCTGTCCTGCAGCAGTTGGGCGACGTCTTCGGCTTCGGGGGGGCGCACGTTGAAGTTGACCCCGACGGCGTCCAGCAGGCGCGACGCCGGCCAGGTGTCGAGGTAGGAGCGCCACGGCTGCACCCAGAAGGAGCTTGCTCCGAACGGGACCTCGCTCAGGTAGCGCGGGTCGATCGGGTCGGTCACCACGCTGCCGGTTTCCCCCGACCACTGTTCTTCGGCGCCCGGCCCTTCCCCTTCTCCTTCCCCTCCTCCTCCCCACGGCGCGCTGGAGCCCGGGCCCGAGCCCGCGGGCGCGGATGGCGGTAGCCCCGGAGCACCGCCGTGAGCCGAGCCGGACCCGTGGTGTCCGTGGCCCGCCCGCCGTCCGGCGTGGCCGGTCCGCGCGCATCCGCTCGCGCCGTGACGGTGGCCGGCGAGCCGGGCGCGGCTGCGCGCGGCGCAGTGACCGCGGACCTCGCGACGGGCGCGCGTGTGGTGGTGGCGCTCGCTCGACCGGCCGGCCGCGGGCGCCGCAGTGGCCGGGGCGAGCTGGCCCAGGCAGCAGGCGAGCGCCACGGCGCACACCAGCCCGACCGCGCGGATGGGCGGGCGCCTGCGGGAGGGCGTGGAGATCGTTGACATACGGGGCCGGGTCGGAGGCGGAGACGCTCCCGTGTGGATCGCCTCCGTCTATGCGATGCTTGAGAGGGATGGGCACCGGCGGACGTTCGTATTTGCCCCCGCCTCCGGTTACGGCCCTCCCGCAACCTGAGCCCGGACGTGTGTGAGGGCTGTCAATGTCTGCAAAGCCGCGTCTGCTGGTGATCACCCCCGACTTTCCACCTACCCACGGAGGCATCCAGCTACTCGCCCACCGCCTCGCCACGGGCATGGGCGGCTTCCACACACGAGTCATCACGCTCGACTGCCCGGGCGCGGCGCGGTTCGACGCCGGGAGCGGCGTGGCGACGCGCCGCGTCAGGGCCGGCGGGAGAGCGGGCGTAGCGCGCAACCTCGCGCTGGACGCCGTTGCCGTAGCCGACGCGCTGCGCTTTCGCCCGCACGCGACGCTCAGCGTCCACATCGTCGCCAGCCCCGCGGCGGCGGGGATCCGCCGCGTGCTCGGCGCACCCGCCGTGCAGTACTTCCACGCCAAGGAGATCGGCCACCGGCCGCGGCTGGCCGCCTTCGCGGCCCGACGCGCGGACGCGTCGATCGCGGTCAGCTCCTACACCGCCGGCCTGATCGCCGCGGTCGGCGCGCCTGCGCAGCGTGTGCGCCTGATTCCCCCCGGGGTGGACCTGCCCGCCGCGCCGCAGGCTGGTGAGCAGGCCCCCGAGGCCGCGCCGCCGGCCGACGAGCAGGCGCCCCGGTGTCCCACGTTTGTGACGGTCGCGCGGCTGGAGGACCGCTACAAGGGCCACGACGTGCTGGTCGACGCGCTCGCTCTGGTGCGGGGACGGGTGCCAGACGTCGAGTGGGTCGTGATCGGCGATGGGCCGCTGCGCGGGGAGCTGGAAGCACGCGCGCGCGCGCGCGAGGTCGCCGACGCGGCTCGCTTCCTCGGCGCGGTGCCCGACGAGCGGCGCGACTGGTGGCTGCGGCGTGCCGACGTGCTCGCGATGCCGAGCCGTCTCCCCGGCGACGGTCGCGCGGGCGAGGGCTTCGGCATCGTGTACCTGGAGGCCGGCGCGCACGGCACCCCGGTCGTCGCCGGCAACGTGGCGGGCGCGCTCGACGCGGTCGCCGATGGGGAGAGCGGCCTGCTCGTCGACCCCGCCGATCCGCGCGCGGTGGCGGACGCGATCGCCGCCGTGCTGCTCGACCGGGAGCTGGCGCAGCGGCTGGGCGACGGGGGTGCCCGACGGGCGCAGGGCTTTGCCTGGCCGCGGATCGCCGAGCGGGTCGAAGCGGTGGTGCGCGAGCAGCTGCGGGCGTGAGGCGCTCCACCGCGCCGCTGCTCCGAGGTCAAGGGTCGGGCGCCGGGCCGGCGACTCGACGCCGACATCGCGACGAACACGAGGCCGGTCAGGGCGGCTCCCCCGCCGCCGACCATCACGAAGTAGTCGCGCCAGAGAGGGGCGTCAAACGTCGGTGGGCACTGGGAGCACGGGTGGCGCTGAGTTCCGGCGATGCCGCTCAGGCGAGCGACGCCTCGAGCGTGATCTCCCCGACACCGGCGAGCGCGCGACTCACCACGCAGCCTTCCTTCGCGCCCTGCGCGGCAGCCTTGAAGGTGGCCTCGTCGATTCCAGGGACGCTCCCGACCGTGTGAAGTGCGATCGCCGTGATCGTCGGCGCGCCGTCGACGAAGCGCAGCGTCACCGTCGCGTCGGTCTTGACGGACTCGACCGGTGTGCCGGCGTCGGCCAGCCCAGCCGAGAGCGCCATCGAGAAGCACGCCGCGTGTGCCGCCGCGATCAGCTGCTCGGGGTTGGCTCCCGGGCCATCCTCGAACCGCGACTTGAACGAATAGTCGCCACTGATGCGCTCACCCGCGATGAAGGTCCCGCTGCCGGCCTTCAGATCGCCCTTCCATTCCGCGCTCCCCTTTGCTGGCATCGTCTCTCCTTTGATTTGGCGGCTCGCTGAGAGTACCATTAGGTAGGGATCAAGCCTAATAGGCTGGTTGCGTGCCACGCTGTTGGTCTGCGCCCGGGAGCAGGCGCGGGATGGCGCGGGATGGGTCGTGTGGAGACGCTCGGATCTCGCATGAGACGGTCGGTTATCCTCTTGCTCGCATGGATGGGTTCGGCGGAGGATCTCGGCGGGCGCTTGGCGGGCTGGTGGCGTTGACGCTACTGGTAGGGGTTGCGGCCGTGCCGGGCTTGGCCCGTGCCAGCGCCAACTTCACGTTCGTGCCAGACCCCACGCAGCCGGCGCTGGCGCCCGGGAGCACGGTGGCAGCGGTCGCCGACCTGACGGGAGCCGGCGTGCCCGACCTCGTGCTGATCGACGACGAAGACAACAGCGTCGGGGTGATGCTCGGCAACGGTTACGGCGGCTTCGGCGCGCCCACCTGGTATCCGCTCGCGGGCAAGCCGGCTGACGATGTCGGCGTTGCAGACTTCAACAACGATGGACACGCCGACCTCTTGGTGGGAGTCGAAACGGCGCCTCCGCCCACTTCCCGGGAGGGCACGACGCCGAACAAGGTCCAGATCCTCTTCGGGGACGGTCGGGGCAACTTCACCGTGGGGCAGGCGGTCACGCTGCCGGAAATCGGGTATGTCCACGTCGGAGACTTCACGGGGAACGGGAATCAAGATGCCGTCGTCGTTCCAGATGGTTGTACGGGTGGCGGCAACTACGGGAAGTACTACATGCTGCTCGGCGACGGACACGGAGACCTCACGCCGGGCCCCGTCTACGTATCGCCCCGCGCCGGCGGTTGTGCTTCGTGGGTCGGCGACTTCACCGACAACGGACGGGACGACATTCTCACCCAGAGCGAGAGTCCGGGCGCAGAAGAAGCCATCGTCGTGCTCCCTGGTGAACCCGACGGCAGTTTCGGTCCCCCCGTCGTCACACCAACGCCCGAGCTCGCACCTTATGCGGCGTTCGTCGGAGCCGTGGGCGACCTCAACGGAGATGGCAAGCTCGATGTGGTGGTGCGCGCCATCAAGCAGTCGACTGGGCAGGCGGCGGTCCTGTACGGCAACGGTGCGGGCGGGTTCACGCCGGGCGGCTTCTACCCCTTGGAACAGCCTGGCACGTATAACTTCGACGTGGCCCTGGGCGCGTTCGCCGGCGATGGCCACATCGATATCGCGGCAATCGGCTCACCGTTCTCCGGCTCGCCGCTCACTCTCTTCGCAAATCACGGCGCCGGCGTGTTCTCCGACATCCTGGCAGCGCCTTTGGCCGTAAGCTGGAGCAGCGTGTTCGTCGCCGACGTCGACGGCGACGGTCGTCCCGACATCATCCTCAACACGCAGTCTGAACTGCATATCTTCCTCGACGAGCCGACGAGCCCGTCCAGTGGCCCATCCAGCGACTCGTCCAGCCCACGGACGACGATCGCACCGTCGGTGCAGAGGGTCCGCGAGTCCGTGAAACAATGGCGCGAGGGCAGCCGACTCGCGGAGCTCAGTCGGAGGGGGGGTCCTCCGCTTGGGACCACGTTCTCCTTCTCGCTGAACGAGCCGGCCACGGCGAGCTTCGACTTCACCCGACAGGTCGCCGGCCGCCGGGTCCGTGGCGGGTGCGCAGCTGAGACCAGCAAGAATCGACATGGAGCGCGCTGCGAGCGCAGGGTGACGGCGGGTGCGCTTTCCTTCAGCGCGCACACGGGACCAAACAAGGTCGCGTTCGAGGGGTGCATCGCCCGCTCGGAGTGCCTGAAGCCGGGACCCTACACGCTCACTGTCCGGGCCACCAACCCCGCCGGAGTCTCGAACCCCAAGCAACTGACCTTCACGATCGACGCCGGCGGTGTCCATTCTGTGAATATCTCGTGAACGGGTGGGAAAGCGGGGCGCCGGTGGGGTTATATAGGCGGCTTGGAAGGGCGCACGGCACGGATGCACCACACGAACCGGCGCCTGGGGGGGTCGGTTGGTCTGCTGTGCCTGCTGGTGCTCGTGGCGCTCGGCGCCACCCGCTCCTCCAGCTCCGCCGAGGAATCGCCTGCGCTGGTCCAGCAGGGCCCCAAGCTGACCGGCGGCGAAGAGGCGGGCGGCGGCCGCTTCGGGCGCAGCGTGGCACTCTCCGCGGACGGTGACACGGCCCTGATCGGGGGTCCCCGAGACGACGGGGAAGTGGGCGCCGCGTGGGTGGACGTGCGCTCGGGCTCCACGTGGACCCAGCAGGCGAAGCTCACCGGCGCCGGCGAGGTGGGCGAAGGGCACTTCGGGCGCTCGGTGGCGCTGTCGGCGGACGGCGACACGGCGGTGGTGGGCGCCCCCAACGACAGCGGCGGCCTCGGCGCGGTGTGGGTGTTCACGCGCACGGGCTCGACGTGGGCCGAGCAGGCACGGCTCACCGGCGCCGGCGAGAGCGGCAAGGGCTGGTTCGGGCGCAGCGTGGCGATCTCGGGCGACGGCGACACGATCCTCGTCGGCGGCTTCGTCGATCACAGCGACGTCGGCGCGGCGTGGGTGTTCACGCGCACGGACTCCACGTGGGCGCAGCAGGGCGGCAAGCTGACCGGGGCCGAAGAGAGCTCGGAAGGCGAGTTCGGCTGGAGCGTGGCGCTCTCCGCCGACGGCGACACCGCGCTGATCGGCGGCCACGAGGACGGTGGCGACGTCGGCGCGGCGTGGGTGTTCGCGCGCTCGGGTGCGACGTGGGCGCAGCAGGGCGGGAAGCTCACCGGTGCCGAAGAGAGCGGACCGGGCGAATTCGGCGAGGACGTGGCGCTCTCAGCCGACGGCGACACGGCGCTCGTCGGCGGTCAATCCGACGACGGGGTGGGGGCCGCGTGGGTGTTCGCGCGTTCGGGCTCGACGTGGGCGCAGCAGGGCGGGAAGCTCACCGGCGGGGAAGAGAGCGGCGCCGGCTACTTCGGCGACGCCGTGGCGCTCTCCGCCGACGGCGACACCGCGCTGGTCGGGGGCTTCAAAGATGGTGCAGGCGTCGGTGCAGCGTGGTTGTTCACGCGCTCCGGTTCGACGTGGGCGCAACGCGGACCCAAGCTCACCGGCGGGGAAGCCCAGGGCAAGGGCCAGTTCGGCTGGGGCGTCGCGCTCTCCGCCGAAGCCGACACGGCGCTGATCGGCGGCCTCGCCGATGGCGGCGACGTCGGCGCTGCCTGGGTGTTCGTGACTGCGCCGCCGCCCGCGCCGCCGGCGGGTGGCGAACCTCCGCCGAGCGGACCGACGCCGCCCGAAGCGCACACCCCGGCGCAGGGCGCGACCGGGGGCTCGTCCCACGCGGGCACGACGCCCCGGCAGGGCGTCGCCGCGTACCGGGCCGCGAGCGGCGTCGTACTCGTCGGCCGGCGCCTGCCTGTACGGCGCGGGCGCGCGCGGGTCACGCTCCGCTGCACGGCTCCCGTCGCCTGCCGCGGCCGCCTGACGCTTGCGATCACGGCGCGGACCGGGGCGGCAGGGCGATGGCGGAGCGTCGCGCTCGCGCGGGGCGGCTTCTCGATCCGGCGGGGGCGGACCGTGACCCTCTGGCTGACGCTTCGCGCCGGCACGCGGGCGCGCCTGAGCGCGCACGGGCGTCTGCGCGCCGCGCTGGCGGTCCTGGTCACGGCCCCGGACCCGCCGGCGACACGGACGTACGTGGTCGAGGTGGTGCGGCGCGGCGCGCCCCGCCGGCGGGCAGTACGTTGAAATCCTTCACGCTCGCGTCACAGGCCCGCCGGTCGCCTGCCGGGGTCGGAGCCGTCCGGCGCGGTCGCGGGGCACGGAGGCCCCGCGCACGTCGGCCCTCGTGGCCGCGTCTGGACGCGCGGACGATCCCCCACCACGAACCCCGAGGCACACGGGCGCCCCGGAGTCCTCCGCCGGCCCTCGCGCGCCGGTCGTTCAGCGGCGGCGGGCGTGCGCTCGGCGTGCCCTGTGCGGTGGTCGCGGCGCCCCCCGCAGATACACGGTGCGGCTCGCGCCCGTCACCTGCCGGCCGTTGGTCACCCGCACGAGCGCGCGGTAGGACCCGCTGCGGCGGATGAGCACCACCGCGCTGAAGCGCGACAGGCGCCCACGGCCCCGGGCGACGGTGGTGCCGGCGCCCGCCGGCCCGCGCACGGAGCGCATCCGCTGAAAGGCCACCCGCGCCCCCGGCTCGCCCGGCGCGACCGTGCCTTCCAGGCGCACCACCCCGGGCGTGCCGGTGGGACGCGCGCGCAACGTCACCGCCACCGCGACGCGCTCGGTCACCACCGGGCTGTAGGTGGGCGCCGCGTCGAGCGTGCGCACGCGCAGCTCGGTCACCTGCATGAAGCTCGGCACGCGGAACGCGAAGCCGCCGGCGGCGTTGGTGCTCTGGGGCGCGCCGAGGTCGGCGAAGGCGCCCGCGTAGGGGAACGGGTTGGCCTGAAGGATCACCTGGTGCCCCGCGCCGCCGGTGCCGGTCAGGGTGCCGGTCACGGTGAACGGGCTGCCGAACACGTCGGGCGCGGTCGGACCGGCGAGCACGAACCGCAGCGGCACCTGCTTGGTGGTGAACGTGCGATCCTGCCCGTCCGCCGGCCCGACGGAGCTCACGGCCACGAGCCGGTAGTGGTAGAGCGTCCCGAGCTGCAACCCCGTGACCGGCTGGCTCGCCTTCACGCTGGTCATGCCCGCGCCCGCCGCGACGGTGGGGGTCTGCGCGCCGTAGGCGGTGGTGGGGCCGTACTGGAAGTAGCAGGTGGTTTCCACGCCGCGAGGGTTGACCGTGCCGGTGAGGGCCGCCGTCGTGTCGCTCACGTCGTTTGCGCCCCCGGTGCTCGCCAGCGGCGGCCGGGGCGCGCGCGTGGGCTTGGGGGCGCTCGCCGCCAGGGAGAGGGGGGCGAGCGCGGTCGCCGCCGCCACGCCCGCGACCACCGTGCCCGCCAGCGCCGCCCGGCGGGCGGCCGTGCTTCGTCCCATCGGGCTCACTCCCCCGGCGCCGCGTGCTCGGGCGCGAAGCGGTACCCGATCCCGAAGTGGGTGTGGACGTACGTCCACCCCGGGGCCACGGCGGCGAGCTTCGTGCGGACCTTGCGTACGAACACGTCCACGGCACGGTCGCGGTGCTTCATCTCGCCCCCCCACACCTGGCGGTAGATCTCCGCACGACGCATCACGCGGTCCTCGCGCTCGGCCAGCACGGCGAGGACCTGGAACTCCCTCACCGTGAGCCCCACGCGCGTGCCCGCGACGAGCGCCTGCATCTCGTCGGGGCGCAGCTCGAGGTTGCCGAAGGTCACCGCCTGCCCGTCGGCCTCCTCGTGCTCCTCGGCGGCCGGCGGCTGCGGCGCGGCCTGCCCTTCGGCGATCGGCCCCCGCGGCGCGAGGGCGGCGTCCGGGGGGCGCGGCGTGAGAAGCGGGGTGGGGGTCGTCATGACGCTGGCCCGTGTCGTGGTCGTGGGTGCCGGTCGCCGGGGGCGACCGGTGGGTGCCGAGCGCCCCGCCGAGGGCGCGCGGCGGGAGCGAGTTTCGCATGCCGGGGTTGGTGTGGGCCAGTTGTTCACCGAATCATCACCACCGACCGCCCCGCGCGGTCCCTATGATGCCGAGCCTATGTCAGCCTGCGCGCACTGCGGCGCCTCGCTCGCCGAGGACCAGCGCTACTGCCTGGAGTGCGGGGGTCGCCAGGTGCAGGCGCGCAGCCACTTCCTCGACCGCTTTACGCCGGCGACGCTCGCCCCGGCCGACGGTCCGCCCGCCGGCGCGTCCGGGGGCGGAGGCGGGCGCTCCACGGGCCTGACTGCCGTGGCGGGCGTCGGGGTGCTGCTGCTGGCGATGGGCGTCGGGGTGCTGATTGGCCGCGCGGGCGCGGGCCGGACCACGACCGTGCCGGCGCAGGTGATCTCGGTCTCCTCGCCCGGCGCCGGGTCCGCCGGCGTGAGCACCACCCCCGCTCCGGAAGCCTCCTCGCCCGCGACGTCCGCTCCTGCCACGAGCGGGCACGGGAGCTCGGGGACGAGCACGGGCGGCTCGGGCGGCGGCTCCTCCTCGTCCTCGAAGTCCTCCGGCAAAGGCTCCTCCGGCTCCTCCTCATCCTCCTCGGGCTCCTCCACGAAAAGCTCGACGGGCGGCGGCTCAAGCAAAGGCTCCTCGGGCTCGTCGGGCTCGTCCACCTCCTCCAAACCGAGCCCATCCACGGAAAGCGCCGAGCAGAAAGCCCGCAACATCCCCAACGTGGTGACCACCGGCTGATGGGCATCTTCGACTCGCTGCTCGGCCGCTCCGACGCGCCCGCCGCCCCGCGGCCGGCGGCTCCCGGCGGGCCACCCTCCCCGGCCGACGGCCGCGCCAGCCTGGAGCGCCGCCGCGACGAGCTCGTCGCGCAGGTGGCGGAGCTGCACTGGGACCTCGGGGGGCTCGCGTACGAGATGGCGATCCGCGACCACTTCCGCCTCGACGTGCTCGTCCGCCGCGCCGCCGAGCTGCAGGAGCGCGACGCCGAGCTCGGCGAGCTCGAACGGGTGCTGAGCCTCCACGAGCACGGCGGCGCCGGCACGTGCTCGGAGTGCGGCGCGGTGCACGCCCGCGGGGCGCCGTACTGCTGGCAGTGCGGCCGGGTGCTGATGGAGCGCGTGCCGAGCGCGGCGGCGGCCGGCGCGTCGGAGGGGGCGGCGACCAGCGCGTCGGACGGGGTGGCGACTGGTGCGGCGGAGGCGGCGGCGGCCGGTGCGTCGGGGGCGGCGGCGGCCGGCGGGGAGGCCAACGGCGCCGCGCAGGGGGCGGCGACCGGCGTGTCGGAGAGCGAGCCGCCCGGCAAGGAGGCCGATGCCGCCGCGCAGGCACCGG
Organism: uncultured Solirubrobacterales bacterium; assembly: GCA_963821775.1. Classification (GTDB taxonomy): domain Bacteria; phylum Actinomycetota; class Thermoleophilia; order Solirubrobacterales; family Solirubrobacteraceae; genus Palsa-744. Next base: position 1,677,955 of record CAWGFB010000004.1, read on the forward strand.
TGCTGCGCTGAGTGCAGTGCCGCGCTGGCCCCCGATCAGCGCTACTGCCTGAGCTGCGGCGCTCGCAGCGGCCCGCGCTCACCGGCGCTCGACCGCATCCTTGCTGGTCTGCGGGCTCAGGCGCCGACCCCGCCGCCCGCGCCACCACCGCGTCGGGTGCTGCCCGGGCCGCGCATCGCCGCCGTGCTGACGTTAGCGATGCTGGCCTTCGGCACGGTGGCGGGCGCCGCCGCCTCCAACTCCTCCAGCGCGCTGCTCGCGCTGCGCCGCGGGCCGCTCACGCTGCTGGTGCCCCCCGCGGCGCCGAGCCCCACGCCGCCCGCGGCCGCCGCGCCGCCGCCCGCCGAAGCGGCGCCCACGCCGGAAGCGGCGTCGGGGGGGTCCTCTGAAGCCGCCGCCGCCTCCTCCTCCGAAGAATCCCACCCCTCCTCCGAATCCCACCCCTCCTCCGGGGCGGGCCACAAGCACGCCCGCCGGGGCGGCTCGCACGGGTCCGGCTCGGGGTCCGGCAGCGGAGCGGGCTCGGCGCCGAGCCTGCCGCCTGTCCGGCACGTGTTCCTGATCGTGCTCGCCGACGAGCCTTACGCGCAGACCTTCGGGCCCGAATCGCCCGCCCCCTACCTCGCGCACACGCTCGAGGGTCGCGGCGAGCTACTCGTGCGCTTCTACGCCGTCGCGCACGAAGAGCTCGCCGACGAGGTGGCGCTCGTCAGCGGCCTCGGGCCGACGCCCCAGACGGCCGCCGACTGCCCCGTCTTCACCGACATCATCCCCGGGCAGGCCGACTCGCAGGGCCAGTACACCGGACAGGGCTGCATCTACCCCACCGCGGCGCAGACCGTCGGCGAACAGCTCGCCGCCAAGGGGCTCACGTGGCGGGTGTACGCCGAAGGGATGGGCGAAGCGAGCCCACCGGCCGGTCCCCCCGGCAGCGCGCCCGCCGCCGCGGGCGGAGCCTGCGAGCACCCCGAATTCGGCGCCGCCGACCCCACCGCGCAGGCGCCGCAGGGGATCGCGTTCGCCACCTTCCGCGACCCCTTCACTTACTTCGACGGCGTGCTCCACTCGCCCACGTGCGCACGCGAGGACACCGGCATCCAGGGGCTCGCCCACGACCTGCGCAGCGCCGCGCGCACCCCCGCGCTCTCCTACATCGTCCCCGACCTCTGCGACGACGGGCGCCCCACCCCGTGCGGGCCGGGCGCGCCGAGCGGGCTGCCGGCCGCGGAAGGGTTCCTGCGCCGCGTCGTCCCCGAGATCCTCGCGTCGCCTGCTTACCACCACGGGGGGCTGCTGGTGATCACTACCGATCAGGCGCCGGCCACGGGGGTGTACGCGGACTCGAGCTCGTGCTGTGAGCAGCCGCGCTTCCCCGCGCCGTTCGCGGGCGCCGGCTCGGCGACGGGCGCCCCCCCGGCGGGCGCCGGGGGGGCGGGCTCCACCGCGGCGGGGGCGAGCACAGATTCCGGCGCGCCGGGCGCGGCGCCGGCTGCCACGACGCCGGCTGCGACCACGCCGGCCACGACACCGGCGAGCGCGACTGCGACCACTCCCGCGGCGGCGGGGACCCCGACGGCGACGGCCCCCGCCGCCACCACGCCGGCCGCCACGACTCCCTCGGGCGTGACCCTGCCCCCCTCGGGCGGCGGGCAGGTGGGCGCGTTGCTGCTCTCCCCCTACGTGAAGCCGGGCACCTACGACCAGGAACCTTTCAACGACTTCTCGCTGTTGCGCACGATCGAGGACCTCTTCGGCCTGCCCCACCTCGGCTACGCTGCCAGCTCCCATGCGGGCGCCTTCGAAGCGTCGGTGTTCTCCGCCTACTCCGGCTAAGAATCGCGAGTAGTGGAGCACCCCTGAGGTTACTGATGTCGCGCAGGACCGAGTCTGCTGTCTAATTCAGTGATGCGGGAGCAGCGCAAGCGAACTGCTCAGCGCCCGAGCCGTCGACGTCTGCGCCGTGCGATGCGAGCGCGAGCGGTGCGCGCCAGCAGGACCAGCGGGTAGATCGGCAGCTGCCAGGCCGGCACCGCACGCGGGCGCTGGCGACGACGGCGACGGCTCGGCAGGTCATGGGTGAGGGCATCGAGGTCCGCCCGCGTGCGAGCCGACTGTGCGCTCTCGATTCGCTGCTCGAGCACGCCGGCGTCGATGCGTCCCTTGGCGTAGGCGCGGGCCAGTCTGCGCGTGGCGCTCTCACGGGCCTCGTCGGAGACCAACGCGAGCGCACGTGAGCCCGGTCTGTCGATGTAACGGGTGGGCGCCCTGTGGAACGCGTCGGCGCAGGCGGCCGAGCAGAAGTGGTACTCCACACCCCGCCACACGATCGTCTGCTCGGATGCGACGGGGTCCACGGTCATCCGGCACACGGGGTCCACGGGCAGCTCGCGGGGGCCGGCGACCTCCCCCGTGTGCAGGGCGAAGACCTCCATCGGCTCGGGGACATGCTTGAGGGTGCGCTGCCCCCGCGGCTGAAGCTGTCCGGCCGGCCCGCGGGACGCGGCGGCATCCCGCGTCGCGGCGCTCACGATCACCTCTCCGGCGTGCGCCAGATCGGCGATCCGGGAGGCGACGTTGACAGCCGAGCCGAACCAGTCCTCGCCCCTGCGTACAGCGGTGCCGGTGTGCATCCCCACGCGTACGCCCAGAGCCCGGTCGCGGGCGCCGAAGTCCCCGACGATCCGCGCGGCGAGCGCCAGCGCCTGTCCCGCATCGGGGACGCGGACGATCAGCTCGTCGCCGACGGCTTTGATCTCTTCGGCGCCGTACTCGCCCAGCAGCGCGCGCAGCTCGTCGCAGAACGCGGCGGCGACGTCCGCCGCCCGCTCGTCGCCGTGTGCCTCCGTCAGAGCGGTGTAGCCGGCGAGGTCGGCGAAGACGAACGTCGAGGTCACGACAGCGTCGTTCATGCTCGCCATGATGTCACCGGCACGGCTGGCGAGAGGGTGGTCTCAGAGCAATGCTTCGTCTGCCCAGTGGCTTTCGCCGGTCCCGTGCCCCATTCCAAGCCCGTATCGGGCGGTCCGGCCGTTGCGCACCGCGACGCAGCCTTCGAGGTAGAAAATGACGCGCGCTTCGCCCCCGCCTCGATAGTAAAAAACGATCAGTTCGGATCGTCCGCCGAGCACCTCGTCGCAGTTTGGGTCCGGGCCGACCGGCCGTAGGGCATCCAGCTCGCCGGCGAGGTGGCTCGTGACGTCCTGGCGCACCACGCGGCGCGCTTGCGCGATGGTGTGGACAGCGTGCCCGTGTTCCCCTTCCTGGACCCGGGCACGTTCGTCTTCGGGTTCCGGTGTGCGGCCCGACCTGCCCCAGTAGCGGCAGACGAGCGCGCTCGCCGGGTGTCCCGGTACGAGCACGTCGGTTGCGGTCTTGCCGAGGAGGAGGGGGCGCGGCGCAGCGTCGCTCGGTGGACACAGCCGCGAGGATGCGGGAACGGAGAGGGGCGTATTCGCGGACGGTGCCGTCAGGGTCGCCGCCTTGCCGCACCCGGACGCGAGGATCGCGAGGATCGCGAGGACGGCGACGGCCGCCATGCCGCGGCGCATGTCGAACAGCCTACGGCAGTAACGCCGGCCGCCGGCCTTACTGCGGATGGCGAGCGCGAGCGCGAGCGCGAAGCCCCTCGAGCGCCCACCGACTTGACTGCTCCGATAAAGCCGCTATTCTCGACTATAATAGTCGCTTTGACTGGGAAGCTGGCTGGCTGGAGGCGCACGTGCACGTCGATCCATTCATAGTCCTGGGGGCCGCGATCGTCGGGCTGCTGGTCGGCATGACCGGCGCCGGCGGCGGGGCGCTGATGAGCCCGATGCTGATCCTGCTGTTCGGGATCACGCCCTCGACGGCCATCTCCAGCGACCTGGTGGCGGCCGTGCTGATGCGCCCGATCGGCGCGGGTGTGCACCTGCGCGCGCGGACCGTCAACCTGCGGCTCGTCAAGTGGATGGTGCTCGGCTCGGTGCCCTCGGCGTTCCTCGGGGCCTACCTGCTGCACCTGATGGGCCACACCAAGACCTCCCAGCAGAACATCGAGGTCGCGCTCGGGGTGGCGCTGCTCGTGGGCGCCGCGGCGATGACGTTGCGCCTGCTGCTCGACCGGCGCGCCGGCCACACCCGCACCGCCGCGGTGCACTCCGTGGTCCCCCGGCCGCTGGCGACCGTGGCGATCGGCGTCGTCGGCGGGCTGATCGTCGGCATGACCTCGGTCGGGTCGGGGTCGCTGATGATCGTGCTGTTGCTGTTCCTGTACCCGATGATCGGCGCCCGGCAGCTGGTTGGCACCGACCTCACGCAGGCCGTCCCGCTGACGGCCGCCGCCGCGCTCGGGGCGCTCGCCTTCGGGCACGTCGACTTCGGGGTGACGACGTCGCTCGTGATCGGCAGCGTGCCCGCGGTGTACATCGGCTCGCTGCTCTCCTCGCGCCTGCCCGACCGCTACGTCCGCCCCGCGATCGCGTTCGTGATCTTCGCCTCCGGGCTGAAGTATGTGGGACTCGGCACGACCGAACTGGGCTGGACGCTGTGCGCGGTGCTGTTCGCCGCCGCGACGTTCTGGCTCCTCTACGCGCGGCCGTGGCGCACTGCGGCGGCCGCGGCGCTGGAGGGCGCCAGCCCCGCCGAGGTCTCGCGCGAAGCGGTGTCGTAGCGCGGCGGGCCTCCCGCCGGCGCGGCGGGCCGGCCGCGGCGGCGGCGCACCGTCAACCTCGGCCGCGTGGGCTCGTCGCGGGGCGCAGCTTCCTGCGAACGGGGGGCTGCCGCCGGCGCGGCGACGGCGGCGAGCTCGTCGTAGGTGACGGCTACGCGCCGCTCGGCCGCGCGGGCGAGCGCCCACTCCAGCGCCCGCCGGTGGCGGCGCTCCAGGCACGTGGGGGAGAGGTCCAGCCGCAGGGTCGCGCCCGCCAGCCGTGCGCCTGCGCCGGCGGCGCTCGTGCCGAAGGCCGGGGCTCTCAGCCGCCACGACTGCTCTCCGCTGCCGTGCAGGCCCCACGCGCCCGCCCACCAGCGGAAGCGCTGCGCAGCGACGCGCGCAGCGCGGCGTGTAGGCGTACGCCGGCGCGACGAACCCGTCCGGCTCGATGCCCGCGAGCTTGAGCACGCGCCGGCCCGCGTCCAGCGCGCGGCGGGTCTCGTCGCGGTCGAGCCCGCGAACTCGGCGGCGCGCCCACCGCGCGCGGGGGCCAGCAGGCGCCGTGCCACCGCTGCGGACCCGAGCGGCTCGTGGTGGAAGCCGTGCTGGGCGATCGCGTCGCCGTGCCGGCGGCGCTCGGGCAGCCACGCGCAACCTCAGGGGACGGTCGCCAGCGGGTGCAGGTCGCGAGCGGGGATCACCAGCAGCGTCACGCGGTCGACGCCGAGGTCGTCCAGCCAGTCGCGGATCAGCGGCGCACCGCTCGAACGTCGCCGGCTCGATGTCGTGCAGCGCGACCGCGAGCGTGGGTCCGCTCAGGCGGCATCGCGCGCCCCCGGGGGTCGGAGGCGGAGTGCGGCGTCGCCAGCACGCGCCGGTAGCCCGCCGCGAGGCGCTCGAGCGCCGCCTCCCAGGTGCGCCTGCGCACTGCGTCAGTCCGATGCGCCGCCAGCCGGCGGCGCAGCAGGCGGCGAGTCGGCGAGCGCCAGCACGCGCTCGGCCAGCGCGTCGGCGCGCGGCGCGGCGCAGCAGGCCGTTGACGCCGTCCTCGATCAGCTCGCGCGGGCCGCCCGCGTCGACGGCGACGACCGGCAGGCCGCTGGCCTGCGCCTCGAGCACCACCTGGCCGAAGGTGTCGGTCTCGCTGGGGAACAGAAGATGTCGGCGCTCGCGTAGGCGCGCGCGAGCGCGCTCGCCCTCGAGCCAGCCGAGGAACGTCGCGCGCTCGCCGAGCCGCGCGCGCAGGCGCTCCTGCTCGGGGCCGCCGCCGGCGAGCACGAGGTGCAGGCGCGGGTCGCGGGCGTGCGCGAGCAGGAAGGCGTCGGCGAGCAGGTCGATGTTCTTCTCCCTGCTGATGCGCCCGGCGTAGAGCACGGTCAGCTCGCCCGGCAGCAGCGTCCCGCGCGCAGGCGCGGGGTCGAAGCGGGAGGTGTCGACGCCGCGGTCCCAGCCGCGGCCGTGCGCTCGGCGGCCGATGCCGAGCTCGCGCAGCGCCTCGTCGGCGCCGGGCTCGGCGAGAGCACGAGCTGGCAGGCTCCGTAGAAGGCGCGCACGCCGATCGCCATCGCGTCGGCGAGGCGCGGGTCGCCGGAGCGCAGCCCGGCGTAGGCGGCGAGCTCGGTGTGGTAGCTGCCGACGAGCGGGATCTCCAGCGCGCGCGCGAGCAGCGCGGCCGCGACGCCGACGGGGCCCGGGGAGCAGACGTGGATCAGGTCGTAGCGCCCGTCGGCGATCGCCTCGACGACGGCCGGCAGGCTCGGCACGCCGAGCTGCATGCCGGGGTAGTGGGGGATCTCGACGTCGGCGACCGCCGCCGAGCCGCCGGTCGACGTTGGGGTCGGTGCCGATCACCTCGATCTCGAAGCCCGGCACGCCGCGCTCGCGGATCTCCTCGATCGTGCGCGTGACGCCGTGCATCGCGCCGATCCCGTCGGCGACGATCGCGACGCGCGGGCGCTCGCCTCTCGCGGGCGTCGAGCTTCGCGCGCTCGCGCGCGATGAAGGCGGCCGCCGGCGCGTAGGGGATCGCGGGGATGCAGACCGTCGAAGACGGCGAGCGCCGCGCCGCCGGCGTCGATCTCCGCCGCGGCCGGCGGCGTCGACTCGCGACGATCGCCGACCGCCTCGCGCAGCCGGCGCTCGTGCGCGCGGGTCGCGCGGCGGTAGCAGGTCGGCGTGGGTGAAGCGCTCGTCCTGCATGTAGCGCGACCAGTCGGCCTCGGCGAGCTCGTCGAGGTCCGACCGCGGCAGCCAGGCGCGCAGCAGCGCGCGCGCGTCCGCGGGCGCAGGTCGCCGCCGCTCGCCCCTCGCGGCGGTCGCCCTCGCGCAGCAGGCGCTCGGCCATCTCGAGCACGCGCGCGCGGGTCGAGCGCCTGCGCGCGCTGCCGTCGCGCGCCGAGCGCGCGCACCGCCAGCGCCATCGCGGCGTGCGCCCACTTCTCGGCGCTGCCCTGCTCGCCGCCGCGCCGTGCGCGCGCCCGGCGCGCACGTGCTCGAGGAACTCGGCGGGCGTGGCGGCCGGCGGCGTCTCGCGTGAAGGTGCGCCCGATGTCGATGCCGGCGTGGTCGTCGGTGCCGCCGATCGCGATGCCGCCGTGGGTCTCGACGTAGATCGCGGCCGGCATGTTCAGCTCCCGCGCGCGCGAGCCGTTGCGCGTCTCCCAGATCGGGAACAGCTCGGCCAGGCGGCGGCGGTGGCGCGGCGTCAGCGGCGCGGCGACGGCGTAGAACGGGTGCGCGAGCGCGCTGACGATCTCGCGCTCGTCAGGTACTCGGCGCACGCCTCGACGTCGCCGGCGTGGGCCTGCAGCCACTCGTGGTCGCCGGCGTCGATCCCGAAGCAGAGCACGTGCACGGCCTGCGGCTCGCCGCGGAAGCTGGCGGTCAGCTCCTCCGAGATGAACACGTCGGGGAGGTCGGCGATCTCGAGCGACGCCGTCGATCGTGTCGTGATCGGTGATCGTCACGAAGTCCATGCCGCGCCGCTTGGCGAGCTCGTAGACCTCCTCCGGCGGGGTCGCGCACTCGGGCAGCCCGAGCGCGCGCTGGACGCCCAGCCGCGAGACCGCGGAGGCGGTCGAGTGGCAGTGCAGGTCGACGCGGCTCACGGCGTCCGTGGGTCGTGGGCTCACGTCGCTCGCTGCCTGCTCGGTGGTGGCGGAGTCCCCCTCCATAGACAACAGATTCGGCCGCAAATTGCGGATTTTTGTAACGAGCCGGGTACCACGGTGTGAAGAGTCGGTGAACGCCCTCGGTGAGCGCACTCTCACCGACCGGCTGCGCGCGCACGCCGAGCGGACACATATGCTTCCCGCCGGTGTCCGTCCTCGCCCCGCTCGCCTCCGCACCCGCGCTCGACTACTTCGAAGCGGTCGTGCTCGGTGTGCTGCAGGGCGTGACCGAGCTCTTCCCGATCTCCAGCCTCGGACACACGGTGCTGTTCCCGACGCTGTTTGGCTGGAACAGACTGGTTGCGGCGCAGTCGCAGTCCGAGTCCTTCTGGCTGGCGTTCATCGTGATGTTGCACGTCGGCTCCGCGCTCGGCCTGCTCTTCTACTACCGCCGTGAATGGGTGCAGATCGTCCGCGCCTTCTTCCACACGCTCGCCACGCGGCGCGCGCAGACCTCCACCGAGCGCCTGGCGTGGCTGATCGTCATCGCCTCGATTCCCGCCGGGCTGTTCGGCCTGGCGTTCGAGCACCAGCTGCGCACGCTCACCGCCAAGCCGGAAGTCGCCGCGGCGCTGCTGATGTTCAACGGGGTCATCCTGTTCCTGGCCGAGTTCTACCGCCGCCGCGCCGAGGTCCGCGAACTGGCGATCCGTGAGGGCGCCAAGCCGGACGGCGCCCGCGAGCTGGCGACGCTCGAGTACCGCGAGGCGCTGCTCATCGGCGTCGCGCAGTCGAGCGCGCTCGCCGCCGGCATCAGCCGCGACGGCGTGACGATGGGGGCGGGGCTCGGGCGCGGCCTCGACCACTCCGACTCCGCGCGCTTCGCGTTCCTGCTGGCGACCCCGATCATCCTCGCGGCCGGCCTCTTCAAGCTGCCCGACATGCTCGGGCACCTCGGCAACGGCATCCGCGGCCAGGCGCTCGTCGGCTGCGCGACGGCGGCGGTCACCGCCGTGTTCACGGTCGCGTTCCTCGTGCGGTGGTTCAAGACCCGGACGCTGATCCCCTTCGCGGTGTACTGCGTGGGGTTCGGCGGGTTCATGCTGATCTACACGACGACGTAGGTCCTCAGCCAGACACCGCCCGCTCGCCCGCGTCCGCCGGGATACGCTGGTGGCGGATGCCCCGTACCCCGCAGCTGCCCAAGACCCCGCCGCGCATGTTCGAGACCCGCAGCCAGGCGTGGCAGGAGGTGGGGCTGCTGCACGAGGTCAACCCCGGCGCCGCCCGCCGCGCGCGGCTGGAGGCGCTGCTGCTCGCGCCGCTGTTCGTGGCCGTGGTCGTCGTCTACGACCACCGCGAAGCGATCTTCGGCCGGCTCTCCACGCAGGCCGACAAAGTCGTGCAGGTCGTGACCGTCGTGGTGCTGCTGATTCTCGGCTGGGCGATCGCGCGCGCCTCCGGCCGGGCGCTGCGGCCCGCGCTCTTCCGCCGTCTGGACCCGGCGACCGCCGGCACCGTCGGCTTCGTGGTGCGCCTCGTGACCCTGGCGGTGGCGCTGCTCGTGGCGCTGCTGGTCGCGGGCGTCAACCCCGGCGCGATCGCGGTCGGCGGCGCGTTCACCGCGGTGATCCTTGGCCTCGCCGCTCAGCAGACGCTCGGCAACCTGATCGCGGGCACCGTGCTGCTGAGCGCTGGCCCCTTCCGCGTGGGCGATCGTATCCGCCTGCAGGGCGGCCCGCTTGCCGGGCAGATCGAGGGCGTCGTCAGCTCGCTCGGACTGATGTACACGACGCTCGCCACCGAGCAGGGCTCGACGCTCGTGCCCAACGCGGTCGTGCTGAACGTCGCGGTGCACACGGAGGACGGTCCGCGGGACCGGGACCGTTACCCCGAGACCCCGTAGTGCAGCAGCAGGTTGGACTCGCTCTCCCACACGTGCGCCAGCCGCAGCCGCGCGGGGGGGTCGAGCTCGGGGCCCTCAACGATCCGCGGGGACGCCGCCGCGGCTCCGCCCGCCAGCAGGGGGGCGAAGGAGAGGAACATCTCGTCGACGAGACCGGCCGCGAGCAGCTCGCCGTTGAGGTGGGGGCCACCCTCGCACAGCACGGTGCGCACTCCCCACCGGGCGCGCACCTCGGCGAGCGCCGCCGGCAGGTCGAGGCGCCCGTCGCGCGCGGCGCGCACGTACTCGATGTGAGCCGCTCCCTCCGGGAGCACGGCACGCCCGTCGGCGCCCATTTCCCCACGGGCGCCGGCGCCGGCGCCCACCACCCCCGCAGGCGAGGGCGTGAGCACGACGACCCGCGCGGCCGGGTCTGCCAGCAGCGGGATCTCGGGGGAGAGCGCGAGGCGGGCGGAGACGATGCAGGCGAGCGGTTCCTCGGCCAATCCCCGCGCGCGCCGCAGCCGCCGGCGCTCCTCGTCACGCACGAGCCGGCGGTAGCGCTCGGTGCGCACGGTGCCGGCTCCCACCAGCACGGCGTCGACGGCGGCGCGCAGCGCGTGGAACATCTCCCGGTCGGCGCGGTTGCCGATCGGACCCGAGCGCCCGCCCACGCTCGCTCGCCCGTCTGCCGTGCAGACCATGTTCAGGAACACCCGCGGGCGCTCGTCCACGGACGGGCGCTCCCACAGGCGCAGCTCCTCCACGGCCCGGGCGGCGCTCACCGGGGCGCTCACGCGCAGGCTCAGCGGCTGCAGCGGGGCGGGGTCGGCGTCTGCTCCCACGCACCGCAGCCTACCCGGGGCGGCCACACCTCGATAACACGAGCGCCTTTCTACGTGCTACCGTCGTGGGCGTTGGGCCGGCCTAGAACCGGCGTAAAGCAGTGCAGGCTCTCGCAGGTCGAAGCTCTCAGCAACGTCCCCCGCGCAGCAGCACGCACAACCGTGGAGGAATGGCACAATGCCAACCGGCACAGTGAAGTGGTTCAGTGACGACAAGGGCTTCGGCTTCATCACCCCCGATGACGGCGACAAGGATCTTTTCGTCCACCACACGGGCATCAACTCAGACGGCTACCGCTCGCTGCAGGAGGGGGCGAAGGTCAGCTACGACGCCGAGCAGGGCGACAAGGGCCCCAAGGCGGTCAACGTCTCACCCATCTGAGTCTCAGGGATAATGGGGGACCGGCAGCGCTGGGTCCCCCTATGGCAAGCGACGTAACCACACTGCCCCTGCGGAGCGCGCCGGCGCGTGCTCCGCAGGCCGTGGCCAGCCGGGAGGCGTCCTCCCGCGACGCCCGCATCGGGGCGTCGGCGCTCGTCGTGATCGTGTTCGGTGTCGCGCTGCTCGTGTTGGCGGCGGCCGACCGCCCGAGCTTCCTCTCCGCGCCCAGCCACTACGGCTTCTTCCCGCACTGGATGGCCGGCCCGCTCGGCGGCCTGTGGCCGTGGTTCACGCGCAGCCCACAGGCGATCAAGTCGCTGCTGACCGGGGCGCTCGTGGTCATGTACGTCGCGTACGTGGCGGGCCTGCGGTACGTGCCGGCGCTGCGGGCGCGGTGGGCGGTTACGGCGATCGTGGCGGTGCACGTGCTGCTGCTGTTGTGCCCGCCGCTGTCGCTGACGGACGTCTTCAACTACATCAACTACGGGCGCATGGGGGCGCTGCACGGCCTCAACCCCTACACCACGATCCCGGCGCTCGAGCCGCACTCGGACCCGGGGTACTACTTGAGCAACTGGCACGGTCTGCTGAGTCCGTACGGGCCGCTCTTCACGCTCATCACCTACGCGGTGGTCCCGCTCGGGATGGCCGCGTCGCTGTGGACGCTGAAGGCGTTGCTGGGGGCCGCGAGCCTCGCCACGCTGCTGCTGGTGTGGCGGTGTGCGCGGCTGCTGGGCCGCGATCCGGTGGCGGCGGTCGTGTTCGTCGGCCTCAACCCGATCGTGCTGGTGTGGGGGCTGGGGGGGGACCACAACGACTTCCTCACCGTGTTCTGCATCGTGCTCGCCTTCTATCTGCTGCTGCGCGCGCGGGTGCCGGGGATCTCCCCCGAGCTCGACGTCTCCCACGAGGAGCCGCATGCTGCCGCGCTGGAGACTGGGCGCCGGCGTCGCGCTCGCCGCGGCGATCGCCATGAAGGCCTCCGCCGGGATCGTCGTCCCGGTGGTGCTCGCCGGCCTGCTGCCGGCGCCGCGCCACCTGGCGCGCGTGGCGTTGGGCATGGCGGCGGGAGGGTTCGTGCTGGGGGCGTGCGCGGTCGCGGCGTTCGGCGTGCGCCTGCCGGACCTCGGCACGCAGGGCAGCCTCGTGGTCCCCATGAGCCTCCCCAACGTGGTGGGCCTCGCGCTCGGCCAGGGCGGCGAGACCGCCACGATGCACGCGCTGCTGATGGCGGCGCTCCTCGCGGCGGTGGTCGGCTGCAGCGTGTGGGCGTGGCGCCGCGGGGACGCGCTGAGCGCGTCGGGGTGGGCGACGGTGGCGCTGCTGGTGACGCTCAGCTGGGTGCTTCCGTGGTACGTGCTGTGGGTGCTGCCGCTCGCGGCGCTCGCGCGCTCGCGCGCCCTGCGCGCGGCGACGCTGGCGGTGGGGGCCTACCTGATCCTCACGTGGATGCCACTGGCTACCGCGATGGACAACGCGCTCGGCATCCGGCCGACCACGACGCCGCTGGGGCAGCTGCACCAGCGGGAAGTCCACAGGCTGCTCCGCTGAGCCGGCCCGCGGCGGCGACCGCAGGCCGGGGGGACGACCCTCAGTGCGCGACTCCCGGAGGCCCGCTGCGCCCGTCGCCGTCGGGCGCGTGCCCGTCGCGCCCAACGTAGCCGTCCTTGCCGCCGGCGCACAGGTAGATGGCCTCGCCCTCGCCGACGTTGCGGATCGAGCGCACGGTGGGCGCGTCGACGCGCGCGAAGGCGCCCTCCTCCAGGCGGTGCGTGGTGCCGTCGCCGAAGGCCATCTCGATCGCGCCGCGGTGCACGAAGTACAGCTCCTCCTGGGCGTCGTGGTAGTGGCGCCCGCTTTGATAGCCGGCGGGCATCACGATCGCGTTGACGCCGAACGCGGTCACGCCGAGGCCCTTGCGGACCTTGCGAAAGCCGGGGCCCTCGCCCAGCGCGTCGAGATCGCCGACGGCGTAGCCCTCGCCGACGGTCACCTTGGGGTACTCGGATGCCTCCATGTGGGTCTCCTCTGTGGTGGTTTCAGTGCTCGGCGACGTGGCCGCCCTCGGGTACGAGCGGACGGTCCTCCTGCGTCCAGCGCAGCAGGCCGCCCTCCATCGAATGCGCCGGCCGGCCGGAGGCGCGGAACGCCTGCGCGGCCATCTCTGAACGAGCCCCCACGCGGCAGTAGAAGACGACGGGGCGCTCCCCGTCGAGCTCCTCGGCGCGGGCGGGCAGCTGGCCGAGCGCGATGTGGACGCTGCCCGGGATGTGCCCGGCCTCGCGCTCGTAGGGCTCGCGCACGTCGACCACCTGCAGGTCGGGGTCCTTGGCGAGCCACGCGGCGACCGTGGCCGGCTCGACGGCGATCTCGGTGGCGCTCACCGGAGGAGCGTAGCGTCCACTAGCATCCAGCACATGGAGGCTGTGAGCGACACCTACACGATCCCCCAGGAGCACCTGGACCTCTGCGCGACGATCCGCCAAATTGCTCGTGAGCAGATAGCGCGCCGCTCCGCCGAGATCGACGAGCGCGCCGAGTACCCGTGGGACGTGCGGCGGATTCTGGCCGAGCAGGACGTGCTCGGGCTGCCCTTCCCCGTCGAGTACGGCGGCACGGGCACGGGGACGTTGATGCTCAACATGGCCATCGAGGAGATCGCCAAGGTCGACGCGTCCTGCGCGCTGATCCTGATGGTGCAGGAGCTCGGCACGCTGCCGCTGCAGCTGTTCGGCTCCGAGGAGCTCAAGGAGCGCTTCCTGCCGCGGTGCGCCTCCGGGGAGTGCTCGCCCGCGTTCGCGCTCTCGGAGCCCGAGGCCGGCTCGGACCCGGCGGGGATGAGGACCACGGCCGTGCGCGACGGCGAGGAGTGGGTGATCAACGGCACCAAGAACTGGATCACCAACCTCGGCGTCGCCGACTTCTACGTCACCTTCGCCGTCACCGACCGCGAGAGCCGGCGGATCACGGCGTTCGTGGTCGAGGCCGACCGGCCGGGGTTCAGCGTCGGCAAGCTCGAGCACAAGCTCGGCATCCGCGGCTCGCCCACCGGGCAGCCGATCTTCGAGGACGTGCGAGTGCCGCAGGCCAACGTGATCGGCGAGGTCGGCCGCGGCATGCGCGTGGCGCTCGGGACGCTCGAGCGCACCCGCCTGGGCGCCGCGGCGCAGGCCGTCGGGATCGCGCAGGGGGCCACCGACTACGCGGCCCAGTACGCGCGCGAGCGGGTGCAGTTCGGCCGGCCGATCGTCGAGCACCAGGCCGTCGGCTTCAAACTCGCCGACATGGAAACACGCACGGCCGCTGCGCGGGAGCTGCTGTACAAGGCGTGCGCGCTGGCCGATCGCGGCGATCCCCAGCGTGCGAAGTACTCCTCGATGGCGAAGGTCTTCTGCTCGGACACCGCGATGGCGGTGACGGTTGACGCGGTGCAGGTGCTGGGCGGGTACGGTTACGTGAAGGAGTACCCGGTGGAGCGCATGATGCGGGACGCGAAGATCACACAGATCTACGAGGGCACCAACGAGATCCAGCGCCTCGTGATCGCCCGCACGCTCCAGCGGGGATAGGGGGCCCACCCGTGCGCCCGTTGCCACGGGGCGTCCTCGGCCACCTCCGGCGCGCCGGCCCGGCGGCGCTGCTGGCGCTCGCGGTGGGCCTCGTGGTGGTCGTCGTCGGCCGGGGCTTCTCCACCGTGGGGGCGGTGCGGGCCGTCGAGGACCTCGTGCTGGGGCTCGTGGCGATCGCGCTGCTGATGTGCGTCGCGGCGTTCGTGGCGGTGCGCATGGCGGGGTGGCGCGACCCCGAGTCCGAGGAGGAGTTCGAAACGATCGTGCGCCGCGCCGAGCGGCTCGGGCGCGAAGGGCTCGCGGTGGACCCCGACGAAGCGGACTTCATGGAGCTCGACCCGCTCGACGACGACGACTTCGAAGAGCTCGTGCGCGACGCGCTCGACGACCTCCCCGACCTGCTGCGCAACGCGCTGCGCCACGTGCCCGTCGTGATCTCCGACAAGGGCCGCCAGGCGGGGGCGTACGGCCTCTACCAGGGCGGCCAGTCGCGGCGCGCGGACACGCACGACCGCATCATCATCTTCCGCGACACGCTGCGCCGCGACTTCGGCCGCGACCCCGAACTGCTGCGCGAACAGGTCGTGCGCACGGTCCGCCATGAGCTCGCCCACCACGTCGGCTTCGACGAGCTGGGGGTCTCGCGGCTGGATCTGTGAGGGGAAGCGGGGGATCGGCTCGGCTGCTTACAGACGATCCAGGCAACGATTCAACGTGAGTCTCTGATCGTCGCTTCGGCAACGAACTCACAGAAGCTCTCAACCTCGAGCACCGAGAAGCCGGCCACGTGGTCGCCAAGACCCCGCCGAACGACTGCGAGCGCTGATCGAGCTGGCGACGAGCGCCGCGCGGGGCCACACCGTGATCTCTCGGCTGCTACTGGAGAGCGAGGACCCCCGTGTCGTGGCGGCGCTCCGCCGCATCACTGAGTTCCGGCTGACCCACATCGAGTCCGCCTTCCACGAACTGGGCATGCCACGCCGAACCGCGGCGCACCGCGCCACCATTGCCTACGCGGCCTACGTCGGCCTACTGCACCTTGCCCGCGAGGTGCCTGAGCGGCTCGCCGACGAGCGAGCCCTCGTACGCGAGCTGCTACAAGCACTGACTGACCCACGGC
This sequence comes from uncultured Solirubrobacterales bacterium, assembly GCA_963821775.1. GTDB lineage: Bacteria > Actinomycetota > Thermoleophilia > Solirubrobacterales > Solirubrobacteraceae > Palsa-744. The sequence continues at coordinate 1,693,496 of CAWGFB010000004.1, forward strand.
CAAACGCAGGCGGCAGCCGCTGAAGCCGGCCGAGGCGCGGCGGTGCGTGGGCACCGGCGGGGGTGCGGAGGGCGAGCGCCGCGGCCCTCGTCCGGCACAGCTTCGAGATCCGGGCGCGCGACAGGGTACGGATCAACCCTGCGGATCCAGACCATGAGCCGGGTAGGCTTGATCCCTACCTTTTGGTAGTCTTGCAACCTACCCATGCGGAACCCGTTCACACACCGCTTCCACGCGAGCGCCTCCGAGCTGATCGACCGCGAGGAGGAGCTTGCCCTACTGGCACGGCGAATGGCCGAAGGCGGCCGTGTGCGCCTTGCGGCTCCCCGTGGCTACGGCAAGACGACCCTCGCTGAGGCCGCGCTCGCGCGGGCACGCGAGGAGGGAGCACTGGCGGTGCGGGTCGACCTATACGGGGTGACGAGCCGGATGACGCTCTGCGGCCGGATCGAGGAGGCGTTCGAGCGCGAGCTGAGCGGAGCGAGCGGCTCGTGGGTCAAGGCGAAGGCCAAGCTCGCGCGCCGCGGCGGCGGGGTGCAGCTCCCCGCCGGGTTGGGCGGTGCGCAGCTTGGCCCCGAGGACGGGGAGCGCCGTCTGCTCGACGCGCTTGACCTTCCCGGCCAGCTTGCCGCCTCCGGGCCTGTGGTCGTGTGCTACGACGAGTTTCAGGAGGTGCTGCGGGCCAGCGGCGCCGAGCGCGACCGCCGCGGCCGACCCCGCCCCGGGGGCCTGGACGCGGTGATCCGCAGCGTCACTCAGCGCCACGCCAGCAATGTCGGCTACCTGTTCTGCGGCTCGCTGCCGACCCTGCTCGGCGAGCTCTTCGAGCACCCCGACAGCCCCTTCTACCGGCAGGCCGACCCGATGACCCTCGTACCTCTCCCCCGTGTGGCACTGGGCAGCTACATCGAGACACGCTTCGCCGCGAGTAACCGAGATGTCGGGGAGGCGCTGCAGCCGCTGCTTGACCTCGCGCGTGGACACCCGCGCGCTGCCATGATCCTCGCGCACGTACTGTGGGAGGAGCTGCCGGAGAACCAAGCCGCCGACACCGCCGCCTGGGAGCGGGCACTCGCGCGCCTGCCCGTCTATGTGACCGAGGAGGAGATGCGCGCCCGCTGGGATGCACTCACCCCGACCCAGCGGAAGGTCGCCGAGGTCGTCGCCCGCCGCGAGGGCTCGCCGTTCTCCGTCGCGGTCCTCGCCCGTTACGGCGAGACCAAGGACGCCGTGCAGGGAGCCGTCGAGACCCTGGAGCGCGAGGCCGTGCTGTGGCGCGAGCACGGCAGGCCGTTCCGCGGCGCGCTCGTAGACCCGCTGTTCGAGCTCTGGATCGCCGCGGGACGACACTGGCCACGCTAGGACGAGGAGACGGCGCCGCTGCCGCATGTCGTCGTGGGTGTCGCGCAAAGGTCCGTGGCCGCGGTGGTGGCGCGGCTGGCGGCGGTGACCGGCCGGCGTGTGGTTGTTGTGCTGGTCGGGCTGTAGGCGCGACGGCGGCCTGGTGGCCGTCGGGGCGGTCTTTCGGGCCGCCGCGGCGGCTGTTTGGTGTTTGTGGAGCTTCAGGAGGTTGTGGGTGGCGGTGATGAGCCGCCATTCGGAGTGCACCGCGGATCGTCCTCGTCGCTGGAAGCTGTCTATTCGGCGGTTGTGCTTGGTCTGCGCGAATACCGGCTCGACCATCACCTTTCGTCGTCTGTAGAGCCCGCCGGCGTAGTCGGTCGCGAGTACCTCCCGCATCGCGGTGTAGCGCCCGCCCTGCCACCCCGGCCGAGGCGTGTCGCGCTTGCCGGCGTCGGGCGGGATCAGCACTTGGACGTGCTCGTTGGCGACGACGTGGTCCATCTGCTGCTCGTTCCAGTAGCCGCTGTCGGCAACCGCGACCCCTGGAGTCTCGGTGACGCCGACCGCTTGGAGTTCTCTCTTTGTGGCTTCGACCATCGGCTGCAGGTGCCCGAAATCCGGGGAGCTGGCGGTCACCTCGGCCGCGAGCACGATCTGTTCCTCGTTCACGACGGCCTGGGTGTTGTAACCCTGCGTGTAGCTGCGTGGGGTCTTCACGTTGCGGGAGTCCGGGTCGGTTGTGTTGATCTTCCCCGCGGGGGTCTCGGGCGGCTCATATGGCTTTGGTGGGCGGCTGAGCCGTCGGCCTTGGCTGTCGCGTCCATGCGCGCGGTAGTGCTCATACGCCTCGTTCGCTTGGCGCTCGACCGCGAGGTCTTGCTGGAGCCGTCGCTCTGCCTCCAACAGCCGCTCCGGGCGCGAGCGGGCGATCGGCTTCGCCTCGCGGCGGCGGTACTCATCGAGCTGACGGCGAGCCTCACGCAGCCATCCCTCGCGGCCCTGAGTCCGGGGAACGATGACCTCCGGGTCAAGCTCGATCTTCACCCCGGGAGCCTGGGCCTCGCCGGCCGTCTCGGTCTTCGCGCCCCCGTTCTCGACGCGGTCGCGCTCGAGCCTTTCCTTGGCCTCCCGCAGAGCGCCACGACGCCTCTCACTGGTCCGCAGGTGCTCAGGCAGCTCATCACCACGCGCATCCCCGTGGAGCTCGTCCTCGGCCGCGTCGAGCGCGGCGGCCTCCTTGAGGATCTCCCGGGCGAGCTGCTCGTAGTCGAGGTTGCAGTGATGCGAGGCGTTCGCGTGCACCTTCGTGCCGTCGATCGCGATCACACCGACCTTCACCAACCCCGCCTGCCTGCACAACCCAAGCACAGAGCCGAACAGCTCCGCCAGAGCGTCCTCATGGCGAGCACGGAACCTCGCGATCGTCGCGTGATCAGGCTTCTGCTGAGCCGCGATCACCCGATAGGCGACATCCTCCACGCACTTGCGCTCGATCCCCCGCGACGAGCGCTCCCCCCTCGCGTAGGCGTAGAGCAACAGCGAGACCATCATCGACGGCTCGAACGCCGCCCGACCCCAACCATCCACGCGATATGCGCCATAGAACGCCGAGAGATCCATCTCCTCGACCGACTCCAACACAAACCACGCGAGATGGCCCTCCGGCAGCCAATCACGCGGGTCCGGGGGCATCAAGAACGCCTGCTCACGATCACACGTCAAGAAGTTCATAGCCATACCCTGAAGTCTCATAACCCGCCCGGACGGACCAGGGTTTGCGCGACACCCACCGTCCGTAGCGGTCATGTCGCTGCACACCATCCGCGCGCCTGCTTTCGCCCACAAGCATGAGCGAGGCGACCATCCTGGCTGACTTCTGCTGCCATCCTGAGCCGGCGTGTGCGGGGGGTCGATCGAGACGCCCGCCTTGCTCGCGGGAGGCAGTGGTGGGAAGGTGTGCGCGGGCCGGTTGCAGCCGGGCCGATTTCTGGCCAAGCTGAGCCGCCTTCAAGGAAGCCGGAGCGGTTCAATCTGCCCGTCTTTTGCGGCAAGTGTCGAGCGTCGCAGGATGCACGGAGGGCGTGTCTCGTGGATCATGCATGGCGCGGTGGACAAAGCGCTCACACGGATCCAGCGGCGAGCCGCGCTCATCGGACGTATGGCGATCGTTGGCGTCAGATGGCTCTTGTTCGTGCTGTTCTTGGGGTCGATCGCCTTCACGATCGATGGGTCGATCGCCGGGTCGGTACCGCTATGGCTTCGGATTCTGTTTGCCGCCGTCACAGCCGTCCCGAATATTCTTCAGATGCTTGACTGGGTGTGGGGGCTTGGTCGTGACTACGACAGGGTTCTCGAGCGCCTATCGAGCGAGATTGAGCGCCGTCTGCGGCGCCGCTGGGAACGAGGACTCTTCGAGTGGTATGGCGCCGAGGAACTCGCCAAGCGCAGACCGATCAAACCGGCCGACATGCCCTATTTCTCGGTCTCGCGCCGCACTCGGCTCCGACACAAGACCCGGCTCGCTTCAGGAATCGTGCTTGTGCTGGTCGTGTCGGCGCTCGTCGTGGCTCGACTCTCCAAGCATTCATCATTGCACTACTTTGCTGTTGGCCAAGAGTTTCACGTTGATGGGACGTTCGCAATCACAGTTCGCGGTGACCCGTTCTGTCGTCGCAATACCGAACTCTCTACCGGACGCGAGTGCGATGTCAGCGTGGTTGTACACAACATCTCTCACTACAACGCAGACATAGGTCCAGGTTCCTTTGCGCCCATACAAGAAGCCGACACGGTCGACTACGGTGCCTCGCTAGTCTCGGACGGAAATTATTATGACTACGCTGGCGGCGAGTTCAATAACGACTTGGTAAGCCCGGAAAGCTCGACCGAAGCCAAGCTGGAGTTCACCGTTCCGGCGGGGGTGACTCCGGACGAGCTGCGCATCAGCGCCCCCGTTCAATCCGGCGTCTCAGTTGTGTCCTTCCACGACAAGCGGACTTGAGGCGTGATCCACGTACCGATGAACTTGCGCTGGTTGAAGGCAAGCTGGCGGTTTCTGGCGTTACGTACCCCACAAGCGCCAGTCTGCGTATCTGCCGGCAAGGTCCGGGGGTGGGGGCAGATTCGGTAGCTGCGCGGCGTCAGCCAGATTCCACATCGCATAGACGTTGAAGGTAGGTGGAGGGTTGGGAAACGACATGATGCCGTATGGGTTGATGAATCCCCGGCGGCCATCGGTCAGTGCGCTAATGGAGATGTTGCCGGGTCGCGGAGGGGCAAGGTTCGCTGTCCAACCCGTTGTGCGTACTCGCCTCGGCTCACTCGGTCCAGGGAAAAAGATTCGAGCGATGAGGGGGCGCTTGTAGTGGTGGAGGCAGTTGGCGACCTTTGGAGGCCTTGTTGCGATGAGCCACGCATGGACATCGTCGTCATCCCACGCGTTTTCGAGATCGCCAGACCAAATATCTGGCAGGAGTTGGCGCAGCGTCTGCCCCGGGCCGGGGCTTGTTGGTTCTGCCGGGAGGAGCCGTTTGAGACGGTCAACGTCGGCGAGTCGGAGGAACCGGATGATGCGCTCGATCGGGTCTGCATGCGTCAACTCGCTGGCAACGAGATCCTCCCAGTCAGACCACGTCTGATCTCGTAGCGCCTCCTTGCGGGCCTGTTCGTCCTTGCGCACCTTCTGGATCTCGGCCTGCTCCGCAGCGAGATGAGCGTCACATAGACGCTGGTCCCCGGAGATCGCGCTGTGGTTGCCGCAGACCGGCTTGCCGCATTCGCTACACAGGCCAATCGCGAAGGTGCTGCACGCGCATAGCGACGACGTGCCGGGGTGGCCTTCTTGGTATTCCGTGCGACATACGATGCGACGTTTCTTGTACAGCACGCCGGGGCCCAAACGCGGGTCCGTGAGTCCTGGGCCACCGATCTCGTCCGTGACCCAGCGCGGGGAGATGCATACCCAGAACCCCAGGGCGATCGGGTCGCGGTCAGAGCCCCCGCAAGTCGGGCACGGCATGGGCGAAACCTACCTGTCTGTGACGGGCCGCGTGCGACTTGCGCCGGACGCGTACGAATCCAGGAGGTACCGATGGGCTATTCGGTCTACTCGGAGGCGTACTCCCAGTAGCCCAACAGCCGTTTTGGAGGATCGACTGGCACAACCCGCCACGCGAAGAAGGAATGGCCCGATTAGCGAATCGGCCTTCGCCTTGAATACCCGTCGCCAAACAGCAGGGTCGGCTCTACCTATCGGGACGCACAGTCAGTAGCACTTGTGCTTTCCCGGCTGAGCGAGCGTCTGAGCATCGCATGTGCTCACGTCGCAAAGGACGAGGATCGGGCATATCCGATCAGCTTGACGGGCGCTCGCTTGCCGGGAACGCGGCAGCGCTCCCGCCCGCTTGAGCGACAGATACAACGCGCGCACAGGTTGATCGGTGTCGAGGGTTGACCGACGCTCACGGCTGCCACAGTGAGCCGGTGGCGACCTTGCGCCGGGCGTAGCCGATGCCGAGCTGGATGGCCTGCTCGAGGAACGCCTCGTCGAACAGGATGTAGCTGAGCAGGTCGCCGTCGCCTTTCTCGGCGCGGCCGAGTAGGGCGTGGGCGAGGCGGAAGTCGAGCTCGCGGATCGCCTGGCGGCCGTGAGCATCCGCAAGGTGTTCCGCTCGCCGCTGCGCTCGTGCCGACGTAGATCGTGGGGCGCAGCTTCTGTTCGTCGAGCCACGGGATGAGCACCGACAGGGCGCCGGCCTCGAACGCTCCGCGCGCGCCCGCGCCGGCGGCCACGACGGCCACGCGCGCAGTGTCGGGACTCTCGCTCATCGCGTCGCCATTATCGCGCTGGCCGAGCAGCCGCGTAGTGCCGGCCGTGGACGTGGCTCCAGCCACGGTTGGCCGGAGCGCTGCGCGTGGTCGCGGGGCATGGATGCCCCGCGGGTGGGGGCGTTGTCGGTAGGGGTGGGTCGCGCGGACGATCCCCCCCCACCACAGGGCGGACCGCCGTCGCCCCCCGGCCGACCCGCGCCGGCCGGGGGGTGGGAGTCGGGGCGCCTACCCCAGCCGATACGCCACCATCGTCGGCGTCTGCCCCGGCCTGATCGGCAGGCCGGCAGGCGCGATCAGCATATTTCCAGAGATAGACACCCCCGTGTTGGTGCCAGCCGGCAGCTGGAATTCATGAACGAGTTCACCGGTGGTGGTGCTGAACGCGTACAGCGCTCCGGTGAACGTGGTCGCGAACACGAGGTCGTTGGCGACCGTGGTCGCCCCGAACAGCGAGCCGGGGAATTTGTGTACCCACTTCACCGCGCCGGTGGCCACTTCGATCGCGACCAGTTCCCCGCCGCCGGTCGCTGTTTCTTCGGGCGGGACCTGTTTGGAGTATTTCACCGGGTGGTTGACGACCGGCACGAACACGAGCGTCCCGTTCGTGGACATCGGCGCGATCACCCCGCCGAGCAGCCCGGGGAACACGGTCTCCGGGAGCTTCAGCTTCGAGTATTCACCGTGCAGCGCGTACACGTTGTCGAGGTCGTGCCCGTTGTGGGTCCCGACCGCGCGCTTCCACAGCAGCCGGCCCGTTTCCCGTTCGAAGGCCACCACGTCGCCGCCCTTGCCGGCGCTCACGACGATCTGCCGGCCGCCTGAGTTGAGCAGGATCGGCGGGTCCTGCAGGTCGCGGTCGTACAGGTCGTGGGGCACCAGCTGGTAGTACCACTGCATCTTGCCGGTGCTCGCGGTCATCTTCAGGAGCGAGTCGCTGTACAGGTTCGACCCGGGCCGGCTCGACCCCCACGGGTACTTGACGGTGCCGGGGAAGGGCGCCGGGTTGCCGGTGCCGAAGTACATCGCCCCCTGTTCGTCGAACGCAGGCGTGTACCACACGCCGCCGCCGGAGTTGACGGCGGGCTTGCCCCACAGGCTTGTCGGTACGGTGTCGAAGTGCCACAACCGCTTGCCGGTCGCCCCTTCCAGCGCCCACAGGACGCCGACGCCGCCGGGGCCGTAGTAGAGGGTGTTGTTGCCCGGCACCGTCGACACGTACACGACCCCGTTGTCGTAGCCGGGCGCGATGTCGATCCCCTCGCGAGCGTTGCGCACGAGCGTGTCCGACCACAACAGCTTGCCCGTCTTCTCTTCCAGGGCGAACGCCGCCGTGGCCGTCGCCCCGTACACGCGCCCGCCGGCGACGACCAGGCCGTTGGGGCCCTGGTCGGGGGATTCGAAGAGCTTCGTCCAGATCACCGTCCCCGTCTGCAGGTCGATCGCCCGTACGTTGGACTCGAGGTCCTGCGCGAAGATCACCCCGCCGGCGATCACGGGCGCCGAGGAGAAGCTCCCGTACAGACTTCTCGCGGTGAGCGGCAGTGTCCACGCGACCCCGAGCCGGGATACGTTGGCCCGGTCGATCGAGGTGCTCGCCTCACGTGTGTTGGCGGGGGTGACGTTGGGATAGCCCGTGCCGGTGAGCGGGGGCGTGGTCGTCCCGGATCCGCACGCGCCGAGGGCGAGGGCCGCGGCCAGAAGGCATACGGCGAGCGCCGCGGGCGCCCGCAGGCCGCGGTGAGATCTGTCAGGAGCGAGGTCCATGGTGTCCATCCTTCGGTTGTGGGTCGGTGGTTACTGCTGTCTGAAAAGCCAGGGGGCGCGCTGTCCGATGACCGCGCCCCGGAAGCGCTTGCGCCGCCCGTACACCACCCATGTGGTGTCGACGGGCCCGTAGTACTCGGCGACGCGCAGTTGCTCGGGGTGTTCCTCGGCGTGATGCACGTGCGTGAGTCCCGAGTCGTAGTGGCCGGCGAGCAGGTGGCGGGCGACGACCGGCTTGGAAGGCTCGTCCACCACGGTCTCCCAGCGCGAGAGGTCGACGTACCCGCGGGTGGCCGACACGATCCCGAGGCTGCGGGGCTCGCCGTCGACGTCGGTGCGCACCAGCAGCGAGAGCGCCTTGGTGGGGTAAAGGAAGGTGTCCACCACGAAAACCTCCTCGTGGTGGCGCTCGGTGACGAGGTGCACCTGCACGTGGGCGGAGCACTGCACGAGGAACGTGAGGGGCTCCTTGCGGACGCGGCCGATCTCCGCCAGCAGGTCTCCGACCAGGTCGACGTCGAACTCCGTGAGGCCCTGAAACTCCAGGTAGTGCAGCAGCGCGTTCTCGTGGCACGTCCCCTGCGGCCCGAGCGTGATGAACGTCGGGCGCGTCATGTCCCGCCCATGAGCTCGTCCTCCAGCCGGCACGTGGCGCCGATCAACAACTCGAAGAGCGCGGCGGTGAAGTCGGCCGGCAGCCGCCCCTGCGCGCCGCGCTCCAGGTAGCGCGCCCGCACGGCCGCGACCCGCTCGGGTTGCATCATCGGGATCGCGTGCGCGCGCTTGTACAGCGCGACCTCGCGGCACACGTCGAAGCGCTCGCCGAGCAGCCGTGCGATGCGGTCGTCGAGCTCGTCCAGGCGGTGGCGGTAGGGGTCGAGGCCGCTCTGGCCCTCCTCAGTACCGGCGGACGGGAGCGTGCTGCGCTCAGGCGGGCTCACCGTGCGCCCTCCCCGCCCGCGGACGTCGGGGGCGCCTCGCCGTCGAGCAGCCCGCGCACGAACGCGTGGCTGCAGGCCGCGAGCTCCGCCAGCGCGTAGCCGCCCTCCTGCACGACGCACACCGGCAGGCCGCTGTCGGCGACGAGGCGGCCGACGTGAGCGAAGTCCTCGGGCGCGAAGGTCCACGAGCCGTGCGGGTCCCCGCGCAACGTGTCGTAGCCGAGCGAGAGCACGAGCGCCGCGCACGTGTCGGTGAGCTCGTCGAGTGAGGCGGCCAGGGCCTCCAGGTACTCCCCGAGCGCCGGCGCCGCTCTGAACTCCACGAGCCGCTCCCGCTCGGTGCGCGGCAGCACCTCGGACGTGGGGTGGTGCGGCACCGGCCAGGCGTGCAGCGAGTGCAGCCGCACCTCCGGCCAGGGGGCGACGATCACCGAGGTGCCGTTGGGGTAGTGCAGGTCGAGGTCGAGGATCCCGACCGGCCGCAGGCCGCCTTCGCTCAGCGTGCGCGCCGCCGCGGCGCAGGTGTTGAGGTAGCAGTAGCCGCCGAACCACGCCGGCCCGGCGTGGTGGCCGGGGGGGCGGCCCAGCGCGTAGGTGTAGCGCTCCCCGGCCAGCAGCCGCTGCGCCGCCGTGATCGCCGTGCGCACGCTCTCGTGCGCGGCCGCGACGAGCCCGGCGGAGACGGGGATGTCGGGCTCGATGCCGGGCGCCGCCATGCCCTGCAGCAGCACCGGCTCGGCCGAGCGCACCCCCCGCAGCGTGCGCAGGTAGTCGGGGTCGTGCAGCGCGCTCAGGACGCGCTCCAGGAGTGCGTCGTCGGCGTCCGCGGCGTCCCGGCGCACGCCGTCGTGGCGCAGCAGCCCCGCGCCGACCGCTGCCACCCGGCGGTTGTGCTCCTGGCCGGCCACCCGGCGACCGCCTTCCACGACCCACGGCGCGTCGTCGTCGCGGCCCCACCGTTGCTCGATCAACAGCAGCTCGCTCACGTGAGGCTCCTGCGCATGCGCAGGCCGACGGGCTCGAAGTCGTTGCGCTCGTAGAAGGCCGCGGTGGCGTCGAGGTGCGGGTAGGACTCCCGCGGCAGCCCGACCTCGATGCGCGCGATCCCGCGCACACGGGCGCGGTCGTAGAGCGCCTGCAGCAGCTCCCACCCGATCGCGCGGTGGCGCCACGCGGCGTCCACCCACAGGTCCTGGATCAGCGCGTAGGAGCCGGGCGTGTGTAGCGCGATCTGCCAGGAGGCCCCGAGCACGCCGACGATCGCGCCGGCCGGCGTCGCGGCGGGGCCGGCGGCTTCGACCACGAACGGCGCGCCAGCCGGCGTCGTGGCGGGGCCCGCCGTGACAGGGTCGGCGGCCTCGGCGACGAACAGCGCGCCGGCGGGGGAGTCGCGCCCGAGCAGCGCCTGCGCCGCCGCCCGCATCGCCGGCTCGGGCGGCGGCGTGCCGCCCAGCTCCGCCAGCAGCGCCCGCACGCCCGCGACCGCCCGGGGGACGTCCTCGCGGCCGGCGTCGCGCACGGTCCAGCCCCTCAGGGCTGGCGGCGAGGAGGCGCTCATGCCGCCACGGCCATCGCGGCGGACGGCTCCAGCTCGACGGTCAGCGCGTCGGGGCCCTCGCGGCCCGTCACCGCCTGGGCGACGGCGGCCATCGGCGCGCGCGCCTTCAGCAGCAGCTCCTCGAACTCCTCGGCAGGGTCCGACTGGGTGACGATCGCGCCGCCCGCGCCGATCGTGGTCATCCCGGTCCCGCCCGCCCGCAGCACGACCGTGCGGATCACGATCGAGAGGTCGACGACGCCGTCCAGGCCGAAGTAGCCGATCGCCCCCGAGTACACGCCGCGCGCGACCCGCTCGATGTCGTCGATGATGCCCATCGTGCGCAGCTTCGGCGCGCCGGTCATCGAGCCGCCGGGGAAGCACGCGCGCACGCACTCCACCGCGGTGCGCCCGGGCTCGAGCACGCCCGTGACTGTCGAGATCAGCTGGTGCACGGTCGGGTAGGACTCGACCACCATCAGCTCCGGCACCCGCACGGAGTCCAGGTCGCACACGCGCCCGAGGTCGTTGCGCAGCAGGTCGACGATCATCAGGTGCTCGGCGAACGTCTTCTCGTCGTGCAGCAGCTCGTCGTGGCGGGCCGCGTCGAGCGCGGGGTCGCAGGCGCGCGGCGCCGTACCCTTGATCGGCCGCGCCTGCACGGTGCGCGCCCGGTCCACCGCGAGGAAGCGCTCCGGCGAGGAGGAGCACACCGCGACCTCCCCGAGCCGCAGGAAGGCGGCGAAGGGCGCGGGGTTGCGGGCGCGCAGCAGGCGGTACAGCGCGAAGGGCTCGGGGCTCGCGGTCGTGGAGAGCTGGTCGGTGAGGCACACCTCGTAGGACTCGCCGGCGGTGAGCGCCACCTGGCAGCGGGCGATGTCGGCGAGGTACTGCTCGCGCCCGCGGCCGCAGCGGAAGACGACGGGGGACCCCTCCTCGGTGCCGGCCGCCGGCGGTGAGGGGAACCCGTCTGCCTCGCCCGTCCCGTCCGCGGCGTCGGCGGCCGGCGCGGGTGGAGAGGTGCGCTCGCCCGTCTCCCTGCCGCCGTCCGCCGCCGCCTCGCCCGCGTCGAGCACGGCCCGCACCGCCACCTCGGCCTCCGCCAGCCACCGCTCGGCCTCGGGGTCGCCCGCCGGCCCCAGCGCGAAGAGGTGTGTGCGGTGGTGCACGTGGTCGACGGCCACGACGCGCGTGGCGAGCATCAACACGGCGTCCGGCACGTCGGAGGGGTGCACGAGCGGCGAGCCGCAGTCGGCCTTGCACTCGTAGCCGAGGTACCCCACGAAGCCGGCGCTCAGGCCCTCGGGGAGGCCGGGCGGCTGCACGAACGCGCGCGCGGCGAGCTCGCGGTCGAGCACGTCAAAGATCGAGGCGCTCTCGACCGTGGTGCCCGCGGTGCTGTGCGTGCTCACCCGCCCCGCCGCGACGTCGTATTCGAGCACCAGGCGCGCGGGGCCGGCGGAGGTGCCGAGGAAGGAGCGCTGCGCGAGGCGCGTCGGCGCGTCGGCGGAGTCCAGCCAGAAGGCGTGGGCGGCGTCGCCGAAGAGCCGCGCGAACAGCGGCTCGGTGGCCGGTTCGCCCTCCAGCGCGCGCACGTGCAGCTGCAGCGGGGCCTCGGCCGTGGTCGCGGCCGGCGTGCGGTCGGGCCGCGCGCGCGGCGGCGGGGGCGCGGCCGGCCGGCGGTCGTGGCCGGGGCGCGGGCAGCGGCGGCGGGCGAGCGCGTAGAAGTTCTCGATCAGCCGGCGGCCGTGCTCGGTGGCGATCGACTCGGGGTGAAACTGCACGCCCCACAGCGGGCGGCGGAGGTGTTCGAGGCCCATCACGATCCCGTCCTCCGTCCACGCGGTCGCGCGCCCGTCCGGCTCCAGCGACCCCGAGACCGCGAGCGAGTGGTAGCGCACGACCGAGAACTCCTGGGGGATGCCCTCGAAGAGTCCGCTGCCGTGGTGGTGCACGCGGCTGAGGCGCCCGTGCATCGCGACCGGCGCCGTGTCGACCAGGCCGGAGAGCACGTGCCCGAGACCCTGGTGGCCGAGGCAGATGCCGAGCACCGGGATCTCCGAAGCGCGCAGGATGTCCGAGCACACCCCGAAGTCGTGCCACCGCGCCGGGTGGCCCGGCCCCGGCGAGAGCACGATCGCGTCGAAGTCCCACCGTGAGAGCGCCCGCCAGGAGACCATGTCGTTGTGCACCACGATGGGCTCCTCCCCGCGCACGGCCGCGAGCAGGTGGAACACGTTGTAGGTGTACGAGTCGTAGTTGTCGACGAGAAGGGTGCTCATGGGCGATCGTCCACGCGGGCCTGTTTTTCTACACGCCCTCACCCGCCGGGCCTCCTGCCCGGCGTCGACGCCCAGTGCCTGCGGCCATGCGGGCCCCCCGCCATGTCTCCGACTCGCGGCCCTCGCGTCCGTCCCGGAGCGACCAGGACGGAGCGGGCCGCGGCGTTCACAACGCCTCCAGCCCCAGCCCGCGCGCGGAGCGGTCCAGCAGCGTCTGCGCGATGCGCTCCACCGGCTCGGCGCGCTCGCGCTCCATGTACCACCGCGCGAGGTGCTTGAGGTAGAGCGCGAGCGGTCCTACGTCCAGCCGGCCCACCGCGAGCCGCAGGTAGCGGCGGTAGAGCTCCGCTTGCACCACCGCGAAGCGGTAGTCGAGGTCCTCGGCCGGCCGGCCGGTGCGTAAGGGGCCGTGGTTGCGGCGGGCGCGCGCACGCGCCATGTCCCAGCCGAGGGACTCGCCGTCCTGCAGCAGCCGCTCGGGGTCGAAGTCGATGCGCGGGGCGACGGGGTAGGAGAGGAAGTAGCCCAGCGCGACCTGCGAGGCGATCCGTTCCGGCGTGGGGTGCGCGCGGCGCACCGCGTGCAGGCGCGGCGAGGCGTCGATGCGGGCGTCGAGCGCGTCGAGGAGGTCGTCGATCAGCAGCGCCCCCTCGGAGGAGGCCAGCGCCCGCTTCTGCTGGGCGACCATGCCGTTGAAGATGTCGTGCGTGGGGTGGATCTCGGGCTCGCCCGACCCGTTGCCCGCCGCCCCCGCGTCGCCGTTGCGCCGGCGCAGCAGCTCGTCCATCAGCTTGCGTCTGCCGGTGACGTGGGAGACCCACTCGGTGCCGCACACCTGCATCGAGGTGGTGCCCTGCAGCTCGGGCGCCGCCAGCCAGTAGGCGAGCGAGCGCATGTGCTGGGTGGGCACGCCGTCGGAGCGCACGAGCGGCAGCTCCTCGAAGTCCTCCAAGCCGGTCGCGTAGATGACCGCGCCGTCCGCGCGCCGCTGCAGGCGCCCGTCGCGCAGGCCGGTGTCGCGCAGCTCGGCGGCGTCGGCGAAGAAGTCGGACTCGAAGAACACCCGGTCGAAGGCGACCCCCAGCCGCGCGAGCGTGCGGCGCTGGCCGGCGATCACCCAGGCGCGCGTCTTGTACCAGAGCTCCAGCGCCTCGCGGTCGCCGCTCATCACGCGCCGCAGCAGCGCGTCGGCGGCGTCACCGCGCAGCGAAAGCTCGCGCGTCAGCGAGTCTTCGAGCTCGGCGTCGGCGCCGGCGAGCGGGCCGGCGGCCGCCACGTACTCGGCGTAGCACTCGCCGACGAAGTGGTCGCTCTTCTCGTCGCCGTCCGGCCACGAGCGCGCGTGCCGGCCGCAGGCCATCACGCCGGCCATCGCCTCGCCCATCGCGCGGCCCGCGTCGGAGATCAGCGAGCGCCGCTCGACCTGCCCGCCCGCCTGTGCAAGCGCGGCGGCGAGCGCGTTGCCGATCGCGAGGTTGCGCAGGTGGCCGACGTGCAGCGCCTTGGTGGCGTTGGCGTCCCAGAACTGCACCGAGTAGCGCCGCCCGCGCGCGAGGTCGGCGAGCGTCGTCTCGGCGCAGCCGCCCGCCTCGAGCATGGCTCCCACTGTTTCCAGCCACGTGTCGTCGAGGCGCAGGCGCACGCCGTCGTCGTCGTGCACCACCGCGCTCGTCCACGGCTCGGCGGCGATCCGCTCGAGCTCCGCCAGCGAGGCGGGGTCCTCGCGCCACCCCGGCAGGCGCGGCACGAGCTTTACGTCGAAGCGCTCCTGCGGGCGGCGAGGGGCGCGCATCGCCCAGCGCGCGTCGCTCTCGGCCCCGTCCTCGAAGTAGTCAAAGAGGTTGGCGGTCATCGGCAAGGGTCTCGCGATGCACCAGCCGGGGCTCGAACCCGGATCAGCGGCGTTTAAGGCCGCTCCTTTAACCGATTAAGGTACTGGTGCCCGGTCAGCTGCCCACCCGAAGCCTTCTCCCCGGCGTCCGTAGCGTGCCGCCCCAGACGACTCCGCTATGTTGAGCCTACCATATAACATGACTCTGGTCACAGTGATGATTCTGGTGAAACAACCCCGGCACCGGCAGAGTATGCACGATCGAGCGGGTACGCGGGAGGAGTTAAGAGAGAGACATGAACAACGAACTCGGTAAAAAGGGTGAGAGACATGAGCACGGAACTGAAGCCCGCTCCGCGCCGTCTAACGGGCACAACGGGCTGCCGCCCGGCCCGCGCATGCCGGCCACCATGCAGGCGTTCGGCTGGTCGCTGCGGCCGCTGCCCTTCATGGAACGGTGTCGGAGAGCGGTACGGTGACATCTTCACCCTGCGCATCCGCCACGCCGGCACGTGGGTCGTGCTGTGCAACCCCGAGGACGTGCGGCGCGTGTTCACCGCCGACCCCGCGACGCTGGCGCGCGAGCATGGCCAACACGCTGCTGGAGCCGCTGCTCGGACCGCGCTCGGTGGTGCTCCTCGACGAGCCCGACGCACATGCCCCGCCGCAAGGTGATGCTGCGCAAGCTGCACGGCCGCGGCGCCGAACGGTACGGCGAGCTGATCCACGAGGTCGCCCGCCGCGAGGTCGCGCAGCTGGCCGGTGGGCGAGCCGCTGCAGCTGTGGCCGCGCATGCAGGCGATCAGCCTGGAGGTGATCATGCGGATCGTCTTCGGCGACGGTCGACTCCGACCCGCTGCGGCGCCTGCGCGCGCTGATGGCGCGCCAGACGGAGTGGCTGAACGACTCCCGCCGCCTCACGGCGCTCGCGCTGCTCGGCCCGCGGTGGCTGGCGGGCAGCCGCGGCTTCCGCGCGATGCTCGACCCCGGTCCGCGCGACGGTGCTCGAAGAGGTGCACCGCCGCCGCGCCGCCGGGGTGGCGGAGGAGGGCGAGGACGTCCTGGCGATGCTCGAGCAGGCGCGCTACGAGGACGGCTCGCCGCTGAGCGAGCGAGGACGTGCGCGACGAACTGGTCACGCTGATCACCGACGGCCCCACCGCGACGCTGCTGGCGTGGGCGTTCGAGCGCCTGCTGCGCCACCCCGAGAAGCTCGCGCGCCTGCGCGCGGAGGTGCTCGCGGGCGAGGAGGAAACGTACGTGGACGCCGTGATGCGGGAGACGATGCGCCTGTGCCCCTCGGTGCCGATCGTTCTGCGGCGGCTGGCCGAGCCGATGGAGCTGGGCGGGTACACGATCCCCGCGGGCATGCGGGTCGCGCCCTGCATCCACCTCGTGCACCGCCGCGCCGACGTGTACCCCCACCCGCGCTGCCTTCCGGCCCGAGCGCTTCCTGGAGCGCCCCGCGGGCGCGTACACATGGATCCCCTTCGGCGGCGGCACGCGCCGCTGCCTGGCCGCGACGTTCGCGCAGTTGGAGATGAAGCGCGTGATCCAGGCGGTGCTCGGCGAGGTGGAGCTCGGCGCCGCCGCCGGCCGCGACGCGCGGCCGCGCCGCAGCGCGATCGCCTTCAGCCCCAACCAGGACGGCCAGGTGTGCGTCACCCGTCGCGTGGACCGGCCGGTCGCCAGACCGCCGCCCACCGCCGGGCCGTCGCCCGCCGCCACGCCGCCCACCGCTGGGCTGCCCACCGCCACGCCGCCCACCGCCACGCAGCCCGCGGGGGGCCCGCATGGCGGCTGAGTGGGAGACGGCCGCGGCCGGGGACGTGGCCCAGCTCGACCTGATCGCCGTCGGCGCGGGCGCGAAGGCCGCCGCGGTGGCGGCGAAGGTGCACGCGCTCAACACGGTCGGCGCGGGCCCCCTGACGGCGGCGGTCTTCGAGGCCAACGAGCCGGCCGCGTCGTGGATGGGCCGCAACGGCATGACCTCCGGCGAGGAGCCGCTGGCGATCACCCCCGTGAAGGACGTCGGGTTCCCCTACCAGTGCAACCAGGCGCTCGACGCGGTCGGCACGGCGGTCGACGAGGCGCTGGCGCGCTTCTCCTGGCAGCGGTACATGATCGGCGAGGGCGGCTACTCGCGGTGGGTGGACGCCGGGTCGCCCCCCATCACGCACCGCGAGTACGGCCGGTACCTGGTGTGGGTGCTCGGGCGCGCCACGGCGGGCGTGCGCCTCGTGAGCGGGTGCGTCACCGCGATCTCGCTGGCCGCCCCGCACGAGGAGGAGGGGTGGGTGGTCGATGTCGCCGAGCCCGCCGGGAGCCGCCGCTACCGCGCCCGCGCGCTGCTGCTCACCGGCCCCGGCGTGCACTGCGCGCTCTCGCAGGACGCCGACACCGAGGCGCGGACCTTCCACTGCGACAGCCACCGCTCCGAGTTCGACTGCATCCCCCGCGAGCGCCCGGCCGAGATCGCGATCGTCGGCGGCGGCGAGAGCGCGCTGAGCAGCGCGGTGTACCTGCTGGCCGCGCGGCCGCAGGTGCGGCTGACGATCTACACGCCCACGCTGCCCATGAGCCGCGGCGAGAGCTTCCTGGAGAACCGCGTGTTCTCCAACCCCGACAACGTCGCGTGGAGCACCCTGGACCTGAGTACGCGCCGCGACTTCTTCAAGCACTGCGACCGGGGCGTGTTCGACCCGGGCAGCCTCGCCGAGGTCGCCTGCGACGAGCGCTGCCGGTTCGTCACCGGCCGCGTCGTGCACGTCGCCTCCGAGGGCGCCGAGGGCGCGGTGCGCGTCGAGTTCGAGCGGGCGGGGCAGGTCAGTGCCACGCGGTACGACTACCTCATCAACTGCACCGGCTTCGACCTGCTCGAGCAGCTCCGCGGGCTCTTCCCGCCGGCGGTCCGCGCGGAGATCGAGCGCCGCGCGGGCGCGGTGTGGGAGCGGCCGGCCGGGACGGAGCTCGCGTTCGGGCGGGCGCTGGAGCTGGAGGGCCTGCGCCCGCGGCTGCACATCCCCGGCCTGGCCGCGCTGAGCCAGGGTCCGGGATTCGCAAACTTGGGGTGTCTGGGACTGATCGCCGACCGCGTGCTGGCGCCGCTCGTGCGCGAGCCGCGCCCGGGGGAGGCGCTCGGCGCGCCGGTCGCGTAGGATGCCCCGGCCCCAAGGGCCCACGACACGTGAACCCTGACCCCCACACAAGGAGCTTCGCATGCCTGATGCCGTGATCGTCGACGCCGTGCGCACGCCCATCGGGCGGGCGGTGAAGGGGTCGCTCAAATCAGTGCGCGCCGACGACCTGGCGTCGATCCCGCTGAAGGCGATCCTGGAGCGCAACCCGCAGCTGGAGTCGAGCTCGATCGTGGACGTGATGATGGGGTGCGGCTTTGCCGAGGGCGAGTCTGGCTACAACGTCGGGCGCAACGCGTCGCTGCTGGCGGGCATCGACTACCACGTGCCCGGCACGACCGTCAACCGCTTCTGCGCCTCCTCGTTGCAGACCACGCGGATGGCGTTCCACGCGATCAAGGTCGGCGAGGGCGACACCTACATCGCCTGCGGCGTGGAGGCCGTCTCGCGCGCCACGCAGGGCGGCGAGTTCGAGTTCCACCCCAAGCTGGACGGCTCGGAGGGGTCGATCTACAACGTGTACATCCCGATGGGCCTCACCGCCGAGAACGTGGCGGCGGAGAAGCACGTCAGCCGCGAGGCGCAGGACGAGTGGGCGCTGGTCTCCCAGACCCGCGCGGTGGCGGCGCAGGAGTCGGGCCACTACGACGTGGAAATCGTCCCCGTGACGGCGCCGGCGCACAAAGACACCGACCGCGAAGGCAACGAGATCGAGATCCCCGAGCAGGTGGTCAGGAAGGACGACGGCCCGCGTCCCGGCACGACGCTGGAGAAGCTGGCGTCGCTGAAGCCGGCGTTCAAGCCGGACGGCACCGTGACGGCGGGCAACGCCTGTCCGCTCAACGACGGCGCCGCCGCGCTGCTGGTCACCTCCGAGGAGCGTGCGCAAGAGCTGGGGCTGAAGCCCAAAGTGAAGATCCTCGCCTCCACGGTGGTGGCGATCCGCCCCGAGGTGATGGGCCTCGGCCCGATCCCCGCGATCCAGCAACTGCTGAAGAACACGGGCATGTCGATGAGCGACATCGACGTGGTGGAGATCAACGAGGCGTTCGCCGCGCAGATCGTCCCCTGCAAAGAGGAGTTGGGAATCGACGACGAGAAGCTCAACCCCTTCGGCGGAGCGATCGCCCTCGGTCACCCCTTCGGCATGACCGGCGCCCGGATCATGACGACGCTGATCAACGACCTGCAGACCCTCGACGGGACGTACGGCATCGAGTCGATGTGCGTCGCCGGGGGGATGGGGATGGCGATGCTCGTGGAGCGGGTGGGCTAGGTTGGGGGAGGGCGGGCCCTCCCCCAAGGCCCCCTCCCTGTCTGGGTTGGGGGAGGGCGGGCCCTCCCCCAAGGCCCCCTCCCTGTCTGGGTTGGGGGAGGGCGGGCCCTCCCCCAAGGCCCCCTCCCTGTCTGGGTTGGGGGAGGGCGGGCCCTCCCCCAAGGCCCCCTCCCTGTCTGGGTTGGGGGAGGGCGGGCCCTCCCCCAAGGCCCCCTCCCTGTCTGGGTTGGGGGAGGGCGGGCCCTCCCCCAAGGCCCCCTCCCTGTCTGGGTTGGGGGAGGGCGGGCCCTCCCCCAAGGCCCCCTCCCTGTCTGGGTTGGGGGAGGGCGGGCCCTCCCCCAAGGCCCCCTCCCTGTCTGGGTTGGGGGAGGGCGGGCCCTCCCCCAAGGCCCCCTCCCTGATTTTCGTTGTGGGGGGCTCACGGGGGAGCCTGCTCCCCCCGTGCTCAGCTGAGGGCCGGCCGCACGAACTTCGCCCGCAAGGAGCACAATGGGGTCACCGCAGCGGCGTCAACCCCAAGGAGGCAAGGCATGCCCGAGCAGATCATCAGCGAGGATCACCACCCGACGCTCCGCCACCCCGAACGGCGCGCGATCGGCGAGGAGTTGCAGGCCGTGCTGGTCACGCTCACGGACCTCTCACTGGCCGGCAAGCAGGCGCACTGGAACCTGGTCGGCCGCTCGTTTCGCCCGCTGCACCTGTTCCTCGACGAGCTCGTCGAGGCGTGGCGCACGGCCGCCGACGAGGTCGCCGAGCGGGCCGTGGCGCTGGGCTACGCGCCCGACGGCCGCGCGGGGACCGTCGCCCAGCGCTCGATCCTGGAGCCGCTCCCCGAGGGGCAGATCCTGGACGCCGACGTGATCGCCGCGTTCGTCGCTCTCCTCACGACGGCGATCGGCGACGTCCGCAAGCGCATGGACCGCCTCGAGGACGTCGACACCGTCACGGCCGACCTGCTGCACGGCGTCGTCCGCGGGCTCGAGGAGAATGTGTGGATGATCCGGGCGCACTCGCCCGACCGGTGAGCCGCGCGCTGGACACGCGCGTCAGCCACGCGAGCAGCTCCCGCCACGCGCGGTCGCCGAGCGCCACCGCGCGCCGGGGCGGCGAGGGGTAGCATGCCCCTCGATGAGTGCAGTGGGCTACGCACCGAGTCTGCCTGCTGAATCTGGGCGAACCCTGTTCGGCCGGGTGATGGGGCTCGTCGCGCTGACGGTGGGCTTCGCCACGCTCGGCGTCTACCTGGCGCGCGAAAGCGGCGGCGGCGAGTGGTTCGTCGCGTGGCTGCTGGCGCTCGGCTGTCTGATCGGGCTGAACGTCGCCAACACACGCGGCCACCACGGCCTCGCGCTCGGGCTGCTGTGCGCGTTCGGGCTACTGATCGGCGTGAGCGTGTCGAGCACTGTCAACTACTACGCGCAGGTGGACCCAACGGCCCTCCGCCAGGCCTTCGGCGCGACCGGGCTGTTCGTCGGCGGCCTGGGAGCCGTGGGGTACGCGATCAGGCGCGACCTCGCGTTCCTCTACCGGCTGGCGTTCTGGCTGCTCCTCGCGCTGATCGTGGCCGGGATCGTGGTGATCTTCGCTCGCATCCAGGGCGCCTACACCGCGTACGCGCTCGTCGGGCTGGCTGTGTTCGGGCTGTACACGGTGCTCGACTTCAACCGCCTGCGGCGGGCAGGCGAGCCGGAAGCGATCCCGATCGCGGCCGGGATTTTTCTTGACATCCTCAACGTGTTTCTGTTCTTCTTGCGGTTGTTCGGGGGGTCGCGGTGAACAAAGCC
>CAWGFB010000005.1:0-67370 GCA_963821775.1 uncultured Solirubrobacterales bacterium
GCCTTCGGCACCACCCCTCGTCGGGGTGGTGCTCGCGGCCCTGCTGGACGGCTTGAAAGTACGGCAGGAAGTCGTCGTGCGGCTGCACGGCGACGATCCGGCCGTCCTGTGCCCATATCTGGTCGAACAGCGAGAGTAGGAGCTTGCGTCGCTCGGAGGCCTGGGTCTCCAGGTCCCAGAAGCGGGGGAAGTCATCGAGCAGCGCGCGGGCTCGGTCGGTGGCGGGCTCGGTCGGGGGGCCGAGCCGCTGTACTTCTTCCTCAAGCGCCTGGCGGCGCATGACGTACTGGGCCTTGGTGAGGTCGCCGAGGACGTAGAGGTCCTGCAGGCGCCGTAGCTGGTCGAGCAGTTCGCCGCGACGCTCGCGTGCCGGCTCCGTCTCGGTGTGTTCGTCGCGGAGGGCGCGCAGCAGGAGATCGAGCAGTTCGCCGTCGGGCTGGAAGTCGCGTATCCAGTCCACGAGCTGTCCCTCCAGCTCCTCGGCCTTGATGATCCGCTCACCGCACGGGTGGCCGTAGCGGCGGGTGGAGCACATGTAGCGGCGCACGTAGGTTTTGGAGCCGCGGGTGCCGTGCATCCGGGCGCCGCAGCGCTCGCAGTAGAGCAGCTTGCGCAGCAGGAACTCATCCGACGGCGGGCCGGGCTTCACCACGCGGGTACGCCATCCGCGAACCTCCTGCACACGATCGAACAGCTCCTCAGTGACGATCGGCTCGTGCAGCCCTTTGATCGCGCGGCTCTTGTCGCGCAGCCCGGAGACATAACCGGCGTAGGCGGCATTGCACAGCATCTCGCGCACGGTGTCCTTACCGAACAGCCGGTCGCGCGCCGTGCGTGCGCCCCTTGCGTTCAGCCACGCCGCGATCGTCCGGTCTGACTCGCGGCCGGTCGCGTAACGGGTGAACATCTCAAAGACAAGCGGCGCCCGCTCGGGGGCGGGGACCGCGAGCTTGGTAGCGGGATCGCGGACGTAGCCCCACGGGAGCGAACCGACGAGATGTCCCTGCCGCGCCTTCTCCTTCAGGCCGCTGCGCGTCCAGAAGGAAAGCGAGACCGAGTAGTACTCATCGAACATCTCGTGGATCGACTCGGCGAGGAACGCGGAGGGATCGGTGGGGTCTTCACCCATCGGCTGCGTGACCGATACGACGCGGATACCAAGCCGCTCGCGTAGGAGTTGCTTGTAGCGGCGCGCCTCGACCTGATTGCGGGCGAAGCGCGACGTGTGGTAGACGAGCACCACGTCGAACTTGCCCGCGGCGGCGTCGGCCATGAGTCGCTGAAACTCCGGGCGGGCCTCGGACTTGCGCCAGCCGGAGTGAAAGTCGCAGTACTCTTCGATGAGTTCGAGGTCGTTCTCGGGGGCGAAGCGGCGGATGCCCTCGCGCTGTGCGTCAGGGGAGAAGCCCTGCCCCTGCTCCTCGGTTGACTCGCGGATGTACGAGACGGCGCGCGGCTTCCTATCCGTCGTTGCGGGCGGGGTCGGTGAGGTCCCGTCCCCGGCGCAGCCACCAGTCGGCGAACCATTGTGCGAAGTCGAGAAGCGCGGGGCTTGGGGAGCCGTTGCGGCGGTCATTGCTCGGTCCTCCTTGGTCGTTGGGGTCCTCGATCAGAGCAGAGCACGGCCGTGATCTCAAGGCCCTGACAGGGGAAGCCGGCCGGGGCGCCTTCTCGCAGGCCCGGCGCGCCGCTCGCGGCGTCCTGGGCGCGGCCGGCCGTGGCGCGGTCATCACCGGGGCCTCCGCGCCGGAGCGCACGGCGCCGCCGCGGTGGGCTTGCGGAAGACGAGCACGTCCTCGTGCGCGACGACGTGCGTCCGGTCGCCGCGGGCGCGCGCCTTGCGCACCTGAAGCGTCTGCCAGAAGGAGGGCCGCATCACGATCTCGGCGTCGCGGACGGTGGCGAGGAGCGCGAGGATGCGCTGCCAGTAGAGTAGCCCGGTCTCTTCGCAGAGCGAGATCGTCTCGCCGCTGAGGTTGCGCAGCGCCCCGTCCGAGCGCATGTCCTTGGTGACGAGCACGAGGTACCCGCCGGGCTTCAGCACGGCCGCGCACGCGCTGTAGACGTGGGCCATCGCGGCGAGGTAGGCGCCGCCGCGGGCGTGTCCGAGGTT
This sequence comes from uncultured Solirubrobacterales bacterium, assembly GCA_963821775.1. Taxonomy (GTDB): domain Bacteria; phylum Actinomycetota; class Thermoleophilia; order Solirubrobacterales; family Solirubrobacteraceae; genus Palsa-744. Next base: position 2,114 of record CAWGFB010000005.1, read on the forward strand.
GGCTCGGTCGGGGCTGTAGTTGGTGGTGTCATCGTGCCGGATCGGGCCGAGTCCGCTTTTGAGGTTTTCTTTGGCGACGGCCGCGACCTGGCAGGCGTACGGCGGGGAGGTGAGGATCAGGTCGACGCCCCCGGCCGCCCGTCGGGTGTGGCCGGTGAGCAGCCGGGTGAGGTTCTGCGCGTCGCCTTCGATGACGTGCGCGGGCTGGCGGGCGCCGTGGTGGTGGGCGTGGTGGATGTTGGCGCGCGCGAGTTTCGCCCATCGGGGCTCGAGCTCGATGCCGAGGGCTGGGCGGTGGAGGTCGATGGCCTCAACGAGCGTTGTGCCGATCCCGCACATCGGGTCGAGCACGAGGTCGCCGGGGTCGCTGTATGTTTCGATCGCGCGGCGCGCGAGCGCGGGGAGCATCTTCCCTGGGTGGCGGTTTGACTCGGGGTGGTAGCGGCCGTGTCGCTGCCACTGGCTCGTGGTCTGCGCGCAGGGCCAGATCGCGAGCGGCAGGTCGGCGGTGCGGTAGGGCGCGGGCGCCCGGTGGCCGGCTGAGGCCCTGCGCGCGACCCTGCCCGCCGGGGCGGCGGGCGGCCGGCGTGTTCTGTGGGCAGGTGGCGCGGGGCAGCCTGGGTCGGATGCGCGCCGGCGTGAGGGTGTGAATGTGGGGTGTGGGGGCATGTTCACCTCTTGCTTGTCGCTCATCGTGTGTGTTTGGGGGTGGGGCGGGCCCAGTGTTTGATTCGGGCTCGCGCGATCGGGATGTACTCGGCCTCGCGCTCGATGCCGAGGAAGCGCGCGCCCTCGATGACCGCGGCGATGCCGGTGCTGCCGCTGCCGGTGAATGGGTCGAGGACGATGCCTCCCGGTGGGGTGACGAGGCGCACGAGGTGGCGCATCAGCGCGATCGGCTTGACGGTGGGGTGGATGTTCTGCCGCGGGGTCTTCCCGCGCTGGTAGGGGTTGTCGATGGGTGTCTTGCGGCCGTCGCCGGCGGTTGTCTGCTCGTGTGCGTCAAGACCGGCGTTGCGCTCCCGGCTGCTCGCCTTCGGGCAGTAGAAGAAGCGCGAGACGCCGCCGCTCTGCTCATCGAGCATCCGCACCGCGCAGTACGGCGGGCACTCCCAGCGGCCGATGAGCTCGCTGGTGCTGGAGCGCTCCGGGAGCCCTCTTTGGCCTTTGTGACCGGCTGTGCCGAGGCCGCCTTTGCCGCGGGCGGCGGGGTGATGGCAGCTTGAGCGTGTGCGGGTATGCCCCGTGTGCCGGCAGTCGGGGGTGTGGGAGAGGATGACGTTCGCGGGCCAGCGCCCCGGCGTGCTGGCGCTGTGTGGGCGCTCGCCGGCGTGTCGGTTCTCGGTTTCGCTCTCGTGCGCGTCTGTGGCGGGTTGGGGTGTGATTCGGCATCCGTCGATGTTCAGCGCGCCGGTGCCGTGCTTGCAGACGTTCTGCGCGACCGTCCCGCCGAGTGGCTTGCGCGCGAGGACGATCGGCTCCCACGCGGGCTTGAGCGCCGTGCCCCAACCCCGCCACTCGCCGCCGCCGCGGGTGCGGGGTTCGCCCTGGGTTTTGTGGATCGCAGTGGTGACGTTCAGCGACTTGGGGAAGCCCTGCCCGTAGAGCCAGCACATGCAGTCGCGGATCTCGAACCCCGCGTCCTCCAGGGCGCAGGTGAGCCGGTGGAAGGTGCGTGTCCCGCCGAACGCGAGGAGGTGACCGCCTGGCTTCAGGACGCGCATCGCGGCGAGCGCCCATTCACGACTCCAGTTCTGAAACGCAAGCATCGTCGGAGGCGCCGCGAATGGGTCGATCAGCTCACGCGCCCACCGAGTGGACGGTCCGCAGGTGTGCTCGTTGCGGAATTGATCGCGTTTCCCGCACCCCGTACACCTGAAGGTTCCCGCGCGCTTTCCCCCGCCATATGCGACGGCGATTTTCCCTCGCGCCGGATGGCCGTTCTCGCCGCCGCCCTCAGCTGTCCCATGCGAGCCCGCGTGCTCCCCGCGATTGCGGTTCGTGCCTGGGTCGTCGCTGCGGAAGCTGTCCCATTCCTTGCCCATGAACTCCAGGCCATAAGGGGGGTCGGTGATGATCGCGTCGACGCTGTCGGCCGCCAACCTGGGCAGCGCCTGCAGACAGTCGGCGCGGTAGATCCGCCACCGCGCTGCGCGACGGCTCCTGACCGACGATGACGACCGGGTGCGCCGCGCGCAGCTCGCCCGCGCAGCGGGAACGCCTCTGGCCCGTCCAGGTTGTGCTGGTTTGCTCGCCATTCTTACCCTCCCGTGTTGGTTTGGCCGAGCCAGTTCACGTAGGTTTCGGGGTGCTCGGCGGAGATGAAGATGGGCGCGAATGGGCCTCGGGTTGTGAGCTGCGCGAGCGTCACGAATGAGATGGGGACGGTGCCGTAGCGGCCCTGGGTCGGGTCGGTGCGGTAGAGCGCGATCGCCCTCTGGATGCGCCGCCGCGCATGTGCGGGTGTCTGGTCGGCGAGGACCACGAGCACTGCCGGGAAGGTGCGGTAGTAGGCGCGCCACAACGGCCCGTCCGTGGCGGCGGCGTTTGGGGTGGTGGGTGTGTGGTGGCGGAGCTGGGAGTAGGTGGCGAGCTTGGCGGCGAGCTGCTCGGGTGGGATCGTGCCGCGGTCGAGCTCGATGAACCGCTGGTGGAGTGTCAGCGACTGGTCGGGGGCGGCCTGAAGGTAGGCGAGCAGCGCGTCGGCGATGACCTTCCGCGCGCTGCGTCCTTGGGTGAGTGGGTGTGCGATCTCGTGCCGCCAGGAAAGCGGGTCGCAGTTGTCTCCGTCGCGTTCGCGGGCGGCTTTGACGAACGCGATCCCGGTGTCGTTGACGGCGAGGGTGTGCGCGCGCAGCGGCCCGGATGCCTGGGCTGGTGAGGTGAGTCGTCGTCTGGGCTCGGCGAGCGTGCCGGCTGTCTGGGTCGTGTCGGCGCCATGAGCGGTGATGAACCACATTGCGAGGCGGTGTGGGCCGTGCGCGCAGTCGGCGAGCCTGCGCTCGCGCAACCTGGCGAGGATGCGCTGAGTCCAGCGCAGCGTCGCCGTGGGCATGTGCAGCGCGTGTACCTGGCGGGCGGTCATCAGCCGGTGCTGGTAGAGGCTCTGGAGGATGTCCACCGTGACCGCGGGCAGCGCGCGCAGCTCGCTCTCTGTTGGGTATCCGCTCACGGCTGGGGGTCCTCGGGGTCGGGCAGTCGCGGCATCGTGGAGCGCCCCGCCTCGCCCTGCTGGCCGGCGGGGGATGGGTCGCCGTGGCTGGCGAGGTGGTCGTGGATGCGCTGGTCGAGCGTGTCGAGTGCCGTGATCGTCTCGGCCGTGTCCGTGCGCCCGGATGCCTTGTCGATGAGTGGCTGGATCGCGGCGACCTGCTCGGGGTGGTGCGCGTCGGTGTAGAGGTCGGTGATGGCGAGGTTGTGAAAGAGGAAGGGGCGGGTGGGCTGGCCGTGGTGTGTTGCCTGTGCGAGGAAGGTCCAACGGGGGAGGCTGGTGATCGCGCTGGCGGGCGGGTCGTTGTTCCACTCGCGGGCGATGAGCGCGGCGGCGCGCTCGTTCAGCGCGGTCGTGATGAGGTGCGAGCGGTTGGTGGTGAGCGCGTTCAGCGTCTCGCGGGTGAGCCGCTCGGGGTTCTGGTTGAGCAGGAACGCACGGATCCCGTACTTGGCGGTCTGCTCAAGCAGCGCCGCGAGGTTCCCCGACGCGGCGCCGTCGTAGGTCTGGACCTCATCGAGGAAGACGTAGAACGCGCGGCGGCGCTCGGGTGGCAGGCTGGCGCGGCCCTTCGCGGCGTGCAGCAGGTCGAACACGAGGAGGTTGGCGATGAGCTTGTCGCGCGCGCCGCCGGCGCCGGGGCACGCGAGCACGATCCGCCCCGTGTTCATCGCCTGCGCGATGTTGTAGCTGGTGGTCTGCGCGCCGAGGAGCGCGGCGAGCTGGGTGCTGGAGCGCAGCCGGTCGATGAGGTTGGTGACGGGGGTGATGGCCTCTTCGGCCATGCGGGGGAACCGCTCGCTGAAGAACTGGCGGCGCGCGGGTGAGAGCAGCGGCAGCACCCGCTCGCGCCACTCGGGGTTCCCCAGCAGCGTCGGGATCTGAAAGAGCGTCGGCTGCAGCCCGTCGGGTAGATGGGTGGAGAGCTCGATCAGCGCTGCGGTGGCCTGGGTGGTGAGCGTCAGCGCGCGGTTGTTGCGCTCCCCCCAGCGCAGCGCGGACGCGAAGGAGTCAACGATCGCCTCCACCCGCCGCTCCCGCGCGTCCTCGCCCAGGCCGCGTGCGGCGAGGAGGTTCCACCCCGGCTGCCCGTCCCGTGAGCGCGCGCCGACGAGGTCGAGCTCGACCACGCGCCCGGCGAGGCCCTGGTCGGTGAGGCAGCTCTTGATTCGCTGGATCGCGTCCTCGTGGGGGTCGAGGAACATGCCGCCGTGCCCGGCGCGGACGAGGTGCAGGAACTGTGTGATCGCAAGCTCGGTCTTCCCCCACCGCGAGCGCCCGGAGGTGTAAGTGAAGAACGTGTCCGCCAACGGCAGCGCCAACACCCGCTCCCCGCTCTCCCCCGTCACGCGGCCGAGCGGCACAACGTCGAGCTGGCCGGTGTACTCGGGCAGCCCCGCCGGGGCGGGGTGAACCGCCGGGCCGAGCCGCAGCACCTCCGGCGCCAGGCAGTGCACGCTCGGCGGCTTGAGCAACCCCGCGACCTCCCTGGCGCCGACGAGCCCCCGCCGCGCCGGCGCGAACAGGCCGCTGCCCATCCGCCGGTCAAACCACTCCCGCCGGCCCGGCAGATCGGACCCCAGGAACGCCAGACCGGCGACACGCACGCCGACCACCCGCAGCGAGTTCGCCGCCGCCCACGCATCGAAGCACCCCAACAGCGCCTGCATCCGCTCCACCGCGAGCGCCTTCACCGGCGCGCGGCAGCGCACGAGCACCTGCAGCGCGAACAGCGGCTCGGCCTGCAACACCTTCGCGGCCAACTGCTCACGCAACACCCGCTGCTCAACGACATCCGCCACCGGCCGGCGACCCGCCCCCCGGCCGCCGCCGCCCAGCACCTCGAGCAACCCACCTGCCGTCCCGCCGGGGCTCTCACCCCGGCGCGCCTCTCGCAGCAGCCGGCGTCGCAGCCGCCGCCGCGCGCCCGCCGGGCAGGGCAGAAGATCGACCGCGACCTCCGCCCGCCCGCCGTCGGTGCCGGCGAGGACCCGGGCGAAGCTCTGGAGCGGGTCGGGGTCGAGCGCCAGGTGCGCAAGCGGCTCGCTACTCGGCCGCGCCAAACGCAGCTCCGCGCGCACCACACACCCACCCTCCCCACCCCCCTCCCCGTCCGTGGGCTCGGGGTCCAAGGTGCGGACCTGTACCCGGTCGTAGTTGCCGAGCGCCGAGCGAACCGCGGGCAGCGCCCGGCCCGGCACAACGAGTGAGTAGCGCATCCGGCCCTCGCTGTCGGTGTCGAGCAGCACGCGCACCGCGCTCGCGCGCCGGTCAAACCAGCCGCCGACGAGCCGCCGCACACGCGAGAGCTGCGCGGCGCACCGCAACACACCATCCATGCTCGGCGCGAACGAGTCGGGCGCAAGCACGACAAGCCGCACGCGCCGGGCAAGCGCACGACGAGTCACGACGACACGAACCGTGAACAGCACCGCCACCGCCGACGCCACCGCGATCACCACCAGCACGAGCGCCGCGGCGGCCTGGGCGACCCCTCCACTCACACGATGACTCCCCGCAAGCGCGAACAACACGAGACCCACGACAACGAGCACAAGCGGGGTAGCGTCCTGTGCAGAGCGGCGAGTCACAGTGAGTTACCCGTGCGGATAGAGATGTCAAAAAACGCCAGCCCGCCGAAACCCGCATCCGCAAGCCACAAACGGCGTGTGGGGGTCTGGTGGGCCGCGAACCGCAGCGCGAACCACAGTGCGAACCGCCGCGCGAACCACAGCGCGAACACCTTCGGTGTGTTGCCAGCGCTCATGTGCTGGCTCCTTCGCCGCGCGGCGCGGGTGGCTGCGCGTACCCGTAGATGGGGGCGGCCTCGCCGACCGGCGCGGAGGGTTTGAAGGGGCCGACGCGGGTTACGCGCCCGTTGTAGTTGCCCTCGACGGTGACGATTTCACCCGTGGGGAGAACCTGTACGACGATCCCGACGTGCGCGCTCGCGCTGGGGCCCTGCCCGTAGAAGACGGCATCGCCGGGTGAAGGCCTCGCGGTCGCCAGGAGCACCTTCCCTCCGTGTTCGCGCGCCCACGTGTAGAGCGACCCGGAGTACCCGTAGAGCGCGGTCGGCCCGGGCAGCGGCACCCCGGCGTGCTGCCACACCCAGGCTGCGAACAGCGAGCACCACTCCTCGCACGGCCCGTAGATCGTGCACTTGGAGCCGGGCGGGTGTTCGCCCTGGCCGATCTGGCTTTCGGCGACCCGGACGATCGCGGAGGGGCTTGCGCCTGCGGGCGCGGGTACGCTCGCGTTGCAACCGTCGGCGACGGGTTGTGCGAGCGGCGGGCTGGTGGCGCCGGGCGAGCCGGCGCCGTTGAACCCGTACTGCACGGCGCGCGCCATGACCTCTTCGGCGTAGCTGACGCCCACGGTCGCGCACGCCCCGTAGTAGTTACACGCGGCTTGGCGGTATTCGTTGTAGGTGCCGCCGGCGGGCGGGGCGCCCATGTCTTCGCGGAGGATTCGTGCGGCGGTGTTGATCGCGTCCGCCGGGTCGTTGATCGATAGCGGCTGGCCGGGGTCGGCGTTGACGGCGTAGCGTTCCCAGAGTGTCGGCCCCGGGCCGGGGCTGCATGGGCTTCGGCGGACGTAGGCGATCTGCATCGGCCCGGCGCACCCCGCCGTGTTGACGCCGGCGCAGTCGCCGTTGGCGCACTCCTGCGCGCCGATCGACGCGAGGAAGCTCCAGTCGATATCGAACCGTTCGCCGGCCTGCTCATACAGCCGCAGCCGCGCGGGCGGGATGCTCTGCAGCGCATACGCGGAGGGGGCAGGTTCTGTCGATACGACGGCTGAGGCGCTGCCCGGCTCGCAGCCTGTGAAGCTCGCGCCGAGTACCGCGACCGCGACACCGACGATGACGAGGAGCACAAGACTGCTCCCGCCGAGGCCGCCCAGCAGCCACACCCACAACATCCTTCGGCTGGAGAGTTGCTTGCGCATCACTCGCCCTGCAGTCCGCTGACGAGCAGCCGCCCGCGGTGGTGTGAGAGGAGCAGCCCCACCGGGTAGTCGACCAGACCGCCGGTGTTGACCACGGCGATCACCCCGGCCTGCCCCGAGGGTGCCGGGGTGCCGTGAAGGGAAAGCAGCCGCGCTCGGTCCGCCTGCGCGCCGGGCCGCACGCGCGGCGGATTCTCCTTTAGTGAATGAACGAGCCCGGCGGTGGCGTCCTCGATCCGGCTCGCCGGAGTGTCCCTGTAGAGGTAGCGCAGGTATCCGTAGAGGAACAGCCGCGCGGCCCGCGCGGCCACGGGCGTGAGTGGCGCCGCGTCGTCCCGGGACAGCCGCGGATGGACCGCCGCCCTGGGCACGAGGGGGCTCTGTGCCGCACGCTCGGTGGCGTGTGGCGGCTGCCCGCCGGGACGGGTGAGAGCGAGCAGCAGGGCCGTGGCTGTGAGCAGCAAGACGACGGCGGTCATCGCCGTGTGCCGCTCACCGTCGGCGATCGGCCGGTCACGCAGCCGGGTGAACCACCGGATCATCGGCCCTCACCCGTCCCGGTGTGGCCGGTGATCCCCAGGAAGCTGCGGCCGTTGCGGTAGGCGGCCTCGGCGGTCGCGGCACCCAGACTGTAGAAGGGGTCGAGTACCAGGCAGCGCCCTTCGGGGTTGTTATGCGGGCAGGTAGGACGCCGTATCCCGGTGGCGCTCTCGCCGGGCCGGGGGCGCCGGTAAGGCGCACCGCACACTCCGCACGCCACCGGCGCGGAGCCTGCCAAGACGCACCGCGTGAGCAGCCGCGGATCGTGTTCATGCGCAACGGCGCAGCGCTCGACGTGCCGGGCCTGCCAGGTCGTGCTCGGGCAGGGGCGCCTCTGTGGCCCGGCGAGCGCTTGAGCGTTGTAGAAGTAGCGGCGCCCCTTGCTCAGCAGCGCGACCCGCAGGGCTGCGTCGCGGCCGAGCATGAGCGGCCTCGCCCACACCGGAGGACGCTGGCGAATCCAGCCCTGGTCCTGTAGAGCGTCCGGCAGTCGCTCGCCGGGACGGTGCAGAAGCCACAGCGTGCCGTCCTCACGCAGGACACGATGCACCTCGGCGAGGACCGCAAGAGTGACTGCGGGGGCTTTGGCGGCCGGCGGGCTGGTGATGCAGGTCTGCGCCCACTCGTCGGGCAGTTCCCCGAGGAGGGCAAGCGGATCGGTGTTTTCGATACGCCGGCTCATCATGTGTCCTCCTCGGCCGGGGGCTCGTCAGGGGAGGACCCGGGTTCGCTAAGCAGCGGTGCGTCATCGATCAGTTCCGCGGTGCTGTCAATTGACGGCTCGTAGGCATTCGGGGCCCGCGTCGGCGACTGCGCCGATGAGCCGCCCACTACGAAAGCGATATTCACCGGCTGCGACGGCGGAGGCGGTGGCGGAGGAGGGGGCGGGGAAGGTTTCGCGTGTCGTTTTGCCATGCCCGCGAGGCGACTGGCGTAGTAGAGGGACTGCAACCCCGTCAATCCCTCCCGTGCGGCGGTGCCGCCGGCGGCGACGGCGAGAAGGTCTCCCGCGAGCTTGTTGCGCTGCAGGAAGACGGCCCACAGGAACGCGGCCTGCAGCGCGAACGCCATCAGCCACCCGAGGTTCGACGTCGCTTCGGCGAGGGCCTGGCAGACGACGAGGATGACCGCGAGGATCAGGCTGTAGACGACCTTCCGCGCGAGGTACCCCGCGAGCTTGGACAGCCACGCGGTGAAAAAGGCATGGCCGCGGCCCGGGAAGATCCCGACGATCAGCGCGACCGGCGCGAAGGACAGCATCAAGAGCAGCAGGATCTGCGCGAGGATCACCCCGAGCGCGAGCGCGCCGAGCAAACACCATGCGCCGATCTCTCCCGCGAGGATCACGATCGAGAGCAACAGCCGCTCGTACTGGCCGCTCTTGCCCATCGCTTCCGCGGCCGGCTCATCCGCCGCGCCGAGCGGGTAGCTGCCGCTCGCCTTCCCGGGGTCGGAGGACGGGAGGTCTTCACTGTCGCCGTGTTCGAGCGCTTCATGCTCGGAGTTGCGGCCCGGCGACTGGTAGGGGTAGGCGAGGAAGTGGGGGGCGTACTTGTCGCGGTCGTTGATGCACGTCTTGCCTTCGGCGTGAACTTCGGTGCCACTCGCGAGCTGCGCGGCGAGCTGCGCGTCCCGGGCCGGGCCGGCACTCAGGGGACGCACCGCGACCGACCAAGTCTTCCCCCCGCTCGTCCTCGTGCAGTGCTCGATCCCGCCGAACTCAAGGACGGTCCAGGGGTCGAGGACCAGCAGCGAGAAGAGCTGATCGCCGGCCTCGCTCTTGGCCTGCTGTTCGTCCGACAGCGCCCCGTGGCTTGTGAGCGACAGCAGCGCCGTGGAGATCTCGTTCGAGAGCCGGCTCGCGGGAGCGATCGTGCGCTGCGGCTGGGTGACTATCCCAATCGCGAGCACGCAGTACAACAGCGAGACGGCGAGCGCCCCCGCGGTCTCGGTGTAACGGCGCTGCACGAGCGCCTTCCACATCGCCCAGCACCCCGTCAACGTGATCACCGCGATCAGCCACGGGGTACCGAACGTGCTGGTGTAAAGGTTGTGGATCGCCTGGGAGACCGGGGTGAGCGCCCCGGAGCCCGGAGAGCCATTCCCGTTGACCAGGTCCAAGTTGAACGCGAACCCGAAGAGCGTGATCACCGCGTTCGCCATGAACGCTGTCACCAGCCAGATGATCTGCGCGATGGAATACGCGATCAGCGGCACGACACCGGAGACGTCCACACCTCCCAACCCGACGCTGATCCCGCCTATGTACTCATCGAGCTGATAGTTGGCGAGCGGGTAGCGGCCGACCAGCCCCCCGGGCGGGATCTGCGGCGCGGGACCGATGTTGCTGTACACATCCCCATGCGCCACCGACCGCGAAAGCAACACCAAGAGCACCGCGAGCGCCGACGCGAGGAGAACCACCCGCCGACCCCGGGGAGCCCGAGAGAGAACACCGTGGATCGTTTTCATGCGGGGCTCCTCTCGGGCCGGGGGCCGCGCTCGGGCTGCCCCGGGGTCGTTGACAGTGCAGCCAGCAGGCGGGCGTCGAGGTCGACCTGCACTTCGCCGACGCGGCCGTCGAGGTCGCGCATCAGGCACCGCCCGGCGCGGTACTCCCGCAGCAGCCGCACAAGCTCCTGGTCAGTCGGGTCGAGGCCGATCAGCTCCAGGGCGCGGCGGGCCTCGGCGTCTGACTCCTGACCGCCGATGAACCACGTCCCGATCAGGTCGGCCAGCTCCTCGAAATCCGAGACGAGCTGCGTAGCGAGCAGCAACGTCGTGTTGAACGCGCGGCCCATCCGCACAAGCCGCTGCACGATCGCCTGACCCTGGCGAGAGATCAGAAACGCCTTCGCCTCGTCCAGCAGCACAACCTTGTGGCGTGTGCGGTCCTGGGAGACCAGCCGCAGCACATACGCCGCGACCAGCGTCAGGGTGGCGACCGAGACGCGCTCCGCGCGGGTGTACGTCTCCCGGCTCGCACCCGGGTCGGGCAGCGACAGGCCCGGCGTACGGATCGTCGTCACCGACCCAGCCGCCCGCACAACATCCCCACCAGCGCCCGCCTCCGCGAACCCCAAGCGCGCGAGGCCGAAGTCGCAGATGACCTCAAGCGCCTCGCCGGCCTCCCGCGCGGGCTCGCTCTCACTCGCACACAGCGCCCGGACCACCGAGAGGGTGCTGCGCTCACCGTGACGCACGGCGTCCTTCACAGCGCGGCCGATCGCGTTCTCCCACGACGGCGGCGGGTCACGCAGCAGCTCAAGCAGATACGAGCAGGCCAGTTCCTCGCGCAACTCCTCAAGGCCGATCAGCAGCGGGTCGAGCTTGCCCTGCTGCCCCGGCGCCCCCGAAAGCTCCAACACGTCAAGACGCCCGTCGAGCTCCGGTAGCTTCTCCCACCCGTGGTCGGGCTTGGGGTCAAAGTCAACGATCAGCGAACCGCGGCGCTCGGCAGCGTACGCGATCCCCTGCGCTGTGACCGTCTTGCCGCTCCCCAGCGTCCCGGCGAGCGCGACAGCGGACGCACGGGACTCCCGCGAGGGCGCGGTCGCGTCGTAGCGAACCGGGCGACGCACACCCCGCGGGGTGAAACCGAGATACACCCCGCGCCTCGCTCCGACCGTGTGCGTGGCCGTCGGGACGAGCGCGCCGAACTGCTCAACGGCCACCTGCTGCACGTAGTCGCGCGTCAGGCCGCCGTCCGTCCTTGGGAGCAGATCGAAAAAGAGCTGCCGCTGCAAGCCGGCGGGACGGTGAAGCGCGACGTCGCCGTAGCTCTCGCGCAGCACATCGACCCTTCGCTCAAGCTCCTGCTCGCTCCGGGCGCCGACGGCGAGCGCGACCCAGGCGTAGAGCATCGGGGGTCGCCCGCCGCTCTGAAGCCGCGCCTCGTACTCCCGTGCGAGTACCCGGTCCTCGCCGGCGAGCAGACCCGGCCCATGTGCGGAGCCCTGCAACTGCTCGCTGTAGGCGTTCTCCACATCCGCGATCCGCTTACGGACCTGCCCCAGCGCATCACGGTTGCCAAGCCACCGCGCGTGCAATACCGCGTCAGCCGGGAACGACACCGCCTCCAACGGGGCGAACAGAAGCTCCGCGCCGGCACCCGGGAACTCCGGGGCCTCCGCGAGCGACCCCAGCGCGAGCATCGCCTGAAAAGAGCGGCCCTGCTCACCATCCACGATCAGCGTCCGCTCACGCTCCGTGATCGCCGCGTTCGCGCACCGCTCAAGATCCACCCCCAGCGGCTCAAACACACCGCCTCGCCCATCCTCGCCCGCGCCGAGGAGCAGCGCGTCGGGCTGCCAGTGCTCATCGAGCGAGGGCTCCGCCACACCCCGCGTGGAGGCTCGCCGCAAGAGCCACTGAAGCTCGCGGGTACTCGCGCGCTGGATGCCGAGCACCCCGGACAGCCGCTCGAAGATGCGCTGCTCGCTCGCCAGCAGCCCCTCAAGCTCACCGCGGGAGATGGGTGAGGCGGTGCCGATCCCGGCCAGTTCCTCCACGCGGCGGCGCGCGCGGTCCACACTGCGTACCAGACCCGCGCCGAACCCCGCCGGGGCGCCCTGTGAGAGCGAGACCGCGAGGTAGACCTCCGGCACATGCGAGTCGAGGTCGAGCAGCCGCTCGCGGTGGCCCTCAAGGAACGCCCGCCAGACCTCCGTGGGCTGGTGGCGCTCATCCAGCAGCCCCAGGGTGCGCTCGATGTAGCTGCCGGCCTGGTAGGCGCGGTTGACCCGCCACACGCTGAAGTCCGCCGCGACGGTGTGCGCCAGCCGCTCGAGGCGACGCTGAAGCGCCCAGCGGCCGCTCACCGGTAGGAACGGGTAGGCGCTCACCCCGAGCCGGTACAGGCCCGCGGGCTCCCCGCCCGCCCCGAGCAGCACGTTTCGGTGCGCGTAACGCAACGGGAAGCGACTCACGGCCGGACCTCCACGACCTGCCCCGCGCCGACCTCCACAATCTCCGCCAGCACCTCACCACGCCGCACGCGGTGTCCCGCGGCTGCCCTCGCTATGTGCCGTCCGCGGCGGCGGTAGACGACGACCGGCTTGTTGAACTCAAGCCGCGCGGGACCACGCACCCTCCCACGACGCAACACCGGCGCGTGCTCATCCAGTGCGACCCACACCTCCGGCACCCACACCTGCACCGACCCCTCACCCGGGACGCTCTGCTCAAGTGAGCGGCGCACAGGCGCAAGACGCAGCGCCACCCACGAGAGCAGGTAACGGTGCGCGGGGCGACCATCCGGCGCGAGCTGCCCCGCCATCGTCGCCACGAGCGCCGGGAGCACCACCAGCCGCAGCGGCCAGTCAAGCGCACCCACCACCACACCCGCCGCATACGCAACGGTGAACGCGAAACCCGCAGCGACAGCCGCCATGAACCAGCCGCCGTAACCAGCGCCGGTGAGCGCTGCGGCGAACGCGATCCCGAGTGTGAGCGTCAGCGACCGCGACCCGAGGGCGAGCACCACCAGCAGCGTGCCCGCCGCCCATGCCAGCCACACCAGCGGGACGCCGCCGGGGACCGGCAGGCGACGCCCGTCGATCTGGTAGATACGCCGCTCGGGCTTGAAGATGCGCTGGTAGGAGCGAATCGGCGCAGGCGTGTCACTCATTCGATCACCCCTTCACCCGAAAATCTGGTGGCCGATAGCTTCGGCGGCTTTGGCGATCTCATCAGGCACGAACACCATCCACGCCACGACGATCGCCGCGAACAGGAACACCGCTAGCTCGGTGTAACGACGATTCCACAAAAACACCAGGCTGAAAATCGCCACGATCCCGCCGTACAACTCACCCGCGTACTGCTTCAACAATCCAGAGACATTCTTACCCACATCGTTACCCGCAGCCAAAGCATCCGCCGGGAACAAACACAACGCCCCCACCACGAGCCACAACACAACCAACAGCCAGCGCCTTGCCGACACCACACTCACCTACCCTTTCCCGTCGCCGGGGCACCAGCCGACGGTCCCGTCACCGTCACAGTCTGCGTGCGGGACGGGGCGTGGTTGGGCTCGGTGCTCAGAACCGCGCCCACGCCGCGGAGCAGAAGAATCAAAAGACAGCCCCAGAGCACCACTCGCGCCACGAACCGCACAACACGCGCCGCGCCCTCCCGGCCCCCCGGCGTGAGAGAGGGGCCGTTCTGCGAGGTAATAGTCCTGCCGGTAAAAGTCATACATCACTTCTACCTCTCCGGCAGACAGAACACAACAACCTTTTGAGCAATTGACCGATTAACCAAACGGTTAATTGCTTCCCGCGGCAGACTCCCCTGCGGCTACAGGGGAAGGAGCTGCAACGCCTACCTATTGTTGTGCGGCCGCGAGGGTCAGGCCTGCCGTTTCGGCCAGTTCCTCGGCGTACGCGGCGACGCCCGCGCCGGCCTGCTCGACCAGACGGAAGGCCGTGTAGTCCGCTACGGAGTACCGCACGCAGATACCGTCCCTGCGGCGTGCGACGATCCCGGTCTGGTGCAGACGCGCGAGATGTTTGCACACATTCGGCGCAGTCGTTGAAAGCTCATCGGCAAGCTCGCTGACCGTCGCTTCCCGCGCCTGCAACAGCCCGAGAATACGCAACCTCACCGGGTCGCCAAGCACCCGCAGGCGACACGCGACAAGCTCAAGCATCCCCTCCGAGGGCACAGTCGCCATCACCGCGAACTCACCGGCCGTGGCCTTCAAAACCAAACTCACTGGCCGCCCGTTCACCCACACCGGGAGCCCTACGCACCGGCACAGGCGGCGACTCTTCCGTGCGCTGCACAGGTGGCGAGGGGACCGTCACCGCGGGCCGTTCGACTTCCGCCGGTGGGCGCGCGGCAACGACCACAGTCGGCGCCGCGCGCGGACCAAGCCGCTTCCGAGTTGCATAGCGGCGATGCCGCCCCGCGCACGCCGGAGAACGCAAGCTCACGCTTGCCGACCGACAATGTGTGGACGCCCCATGCAGCCGCGGAGCGACCCTACGAGGCCCAGAAGCTCTCACACCGCAATCCACCACACACCTGCCGGTACTCACGACATGGCCGCCAGCCTTCACCCTCGGGTGCGGCCCGCTCTCTCCCGCCGAGCGTCGCAGCAGAGCGACAGCCAGCGTGCCTGCCGCCAGGCACCCCACAAGACACGCCGCTGTCCGCCGGCCGCGCGGCGCGCTTCGCTCAAGGCTCACCACGCGCCGGTCTGGCGCCGGCCGGACACGCTCCAGCTCCAACGTGGGCTGCTCATCCAGATCATCCGGCGGAAGCGCCACCGTGAAACTCTCTCGCATATGAGTTAAACCAGGCTGGGGCTCTCGCGGACCACTCAATTTCACGACGCCACCAGCCAGCCGACACGCACGGAGCCGCAGCGCCGCGCGAAGCGCCAGGGTCAGCCCGCCGCAAAGGGCGCCTACTGCGGCCCGAACTCCCGTTCTGCCTGGCTCTCGCCCGCGGACTGACGCGGACCAGAAGATTCAGACGCAGAAGAACCGGACGGCGAACCGGCCGAGGATTCAACCGGCCTGGAGGGCACCGACGCCGCGTGTGCCACCGGCGCCGCCTGCGCTTCAGAGGACGCCTGCCCAGACCCGCCGCCGCCCGCTGACGCTTCGCCTTCGGGCCCGAACTCCCGTTCAGCCCGCGACGCCCTCGCCTCAGCCTGCGCCCGGCGCCGCGCCGCCAACACCTGCGCCGCCGGCCGCGCCGACGCGGCACCCGCAGCCGGCGTCAGCACCGGCGGCGCCACAGGCTGCGAAACAGCCACCGAAGCAGGAGCGGCCGCAACCGCGCTCACCACTGCGACATGGGGGTGAGGACGCCGATGCGAGTGGTGCGCCGCCGGGATCACGAGTGCGTGCAGACCCCCCGCGACCGTCGCCGTCGCCGCGATGATCGCCGTGCCCGCCGCCGTCGCCTTCACAACACCCACACCGCCCGCCGCACCCGCGGCCTCCGCAGTCCGCTCACCGACCCCGCGCGGCGCGATATGTCGCGCCGAGAGCCACCCTGCGGCCCGCTCCAGCCACCCCCCATGCCCACCACCGCAAGCCGGCATGGGTAGGAATACCGCCGCTGCGCTGCGCTGCCAGTCCCGGCCGCGCATCTCACGCCGCAGCCGCCGGTACTCCACCCGGCACGACGCGCACGCCCGCAGATGCGCCCGTGCGACACGCGCCTGCTCGCCGAGCGCCTCCCCCCGCGCGTGCGCCACCACTGCCCCCTCCCGGTAGGCGCACATCCGGCCCGCCGCCGCGATCGCCGCGACCATCTCGAGCTTCCCCTGGGCGCTGCGCGCTGCCGCCCGCGCATCCTTCGCCGGCAACCCCAGATCCCGCGCCGCCGCCTTCGCGCCGATCCCACGGGTCGCCTTCACGAGCACCACCCGCGCCTCGATCTCAGAAAGCTGCGCCATCAGATCCGCCGCCCGCTGCGCGCTGTCCGCCAGCTCCACGACCTCCTCCGGCGCCAAGCCCTCCGCCGCGAGCTTGACCTCATCGAGAGGGACACGCCGCCGCGACCCCAGGCGCAGGTCCCGGCGGCCCTGGCGGTAGCGCGCCAGCAGCACCCGGACCATCACCCAGAACGCCCCGAGCAGATGCCGCTCGCTCACGAGCGGCCGGCGCATCATCACGACCGCGCAGATCGCCTCGTCCACGATCTCCTCCCGTACCCCCGCCGGCACCCCCACAGCATCCCAACGCCGCGCGAGCTCCCGCACAAGCTCCCCACGGCGCGCCTGCAACACCGCCGCCGCCTCCGGCGGCGTCCACGCGCCCCGCCGCCACGGCGCACGAGCCACCCGCCTGCGACCAACCACCACAGGCACCGAACCCGGAAACGAGCCGATAGCGCCCATCACCCGTTAAACCACCCTGGACCCCCCCGCGGACCAACGAATTGCGCGCCGGGCGCCAATGTACCCCACCCAGAGGGTGCCACGGTGGGCGACATGCAGACAATAATCAGAGAAACCGGACACCCTCATATCCGGCGCTCTTCCCACGCCAGCCTGGAACCAAGTCCGCCCGGTCCACAGCATTCAGGGGATCAGAATAACCCCTCGAACGGGGTTTCGCAACCTCAGCCGGGGGCCCGGTCCGGCGTTTCGAGCGCGGCGGCCGAGAGCCCCGACTCGGGAGCATCCTGTGCGGCTCTCGGACGGCCTCGGCATGACGCCTGGCACGTCCTCGCTCGCAACGGCGAGCGCAGGTTGACCCGCAGGAGGGCGGCACTTTCGGATGCGGATGAAGCGGGAGGCGACGGGTGCGGTGAGCGTGGGCGTAGGGTGCGCGTATGGATAGCGATCCGCTTTCGCTGCTTCGTTGGACACGTTCGCGGTGGCATCGCCCCTGGTATCGGGCGTCCGTAGTGGGGAGTGCGTTCGTGGTGGGCGTCGGGCTGCCCGGTGGTGCTTTGCTGGCCGCGACGCACCCGGCAAAGCACAGCACCCTGTGGACAATCGCGCTCATGGTTGTTATCGCGGTGACGACTGGCGCCGCCGCGGTGGCCGTGGTCGCTGGCATTGGTGCGTTTGTCACGCAGCCAGTGTCCGATACCCATTGGGCCATGCTGAAGGCGTCGGCTTCAAGCGTCGCCCAGAGCATCGAAAGCGATCAGGTCTGCGACTTTGGTGACGGCTACCGACCGGATCAGGCTTTCAGGGCTCACTTTCCGACGCTTGCGAAGCGGTTGGGGGCGTGGGACACGACGGTACAGGCCCCTCACACGGCGACTCAGGCGCTGCACGACCACGTGGACGCGGCGATGGCGGAGGCCGGGATCACCATGCCACCGATCACCCATCCGGCGCATGTCAACACGGAACCGTCGCACAATCCCACGCCGATCCGTTCGTATCTGCTGGCCGTCGCAATGAATTGTGCGGAAGGGAGACTCCAGCAGGTGCCACGGTTGACGTGGCGGGGTTTTGGTGGCCCAGGGGGCGTTCATGGCGGTGGGGGGCCAGTCGGGGTTTTCATGCCCGGAACGGCGGCCGACGACTGGATATCGGTCCCGCCCCTCGACGGAGAGAGTCAGGATGACTGGCAGGCGCGGGCGCAGCCGTATATGGACCGGGTGGATGCGCTTGTGGCGACTGTGTACGACAGCGGTCTGCCCTACGCGACGGCGGTGCTGGATGCTCGGCGCCAGCTACAGAACTTCAAGCAGACCGACATGCCAGGGATTCTCGACGCGCTTCGCCTGATCGGGGCGCGGGAGGCCCCGCGTCGGCGTCATAGATGCGAGTCATGCTGAGTGTTTTTTTACTCATGCCGCCACCCGTTCTTGAAGGCGGCCGAACGCGCGCTCCACGGACGCACGGCCCCGATAGAGGCCGCGCCAGCGCAGCGTTTCTCGCGGGATCAGCGGACAGTCTGCTGGCCTTGATCCATACAGACGCGGGGGTGCATTCGCCGGTGGGGCAGCGCCACTTGCAAGCGCCGCGCTTGCGGTCGGCGTCAGCGAACCGCCACTCCCCATGCTCTCAGGACGGCGCGAGGGTGTGGGGGTGTGAGTTGGATGACCGCACCGCCGATAGCGAGCCGTGCGTGGACGTAGGCGGGAGTGCTAACTACTCCGCTGGTTCCGTGCCCCAGCCGCACCCAAGATAGCCTCAAGATATAGCGGAAGGAAAGCGAGGAGATCAGCAGAAAACGTAATCACGACGCATAGGCCGTAGCGGGCGAAGTAAATCCCAGCACGCTCGACGGGCATATCTCTCGCACGAGCCATCGCGGCATACCCGAATACCTGCGCCCAATCCGCCGTCTTATATCCGAGACTCACCGTGGACTTTATGTCCAACAGCGTCGAGTCAAATATAAGGTCCGCATCCGCGCCTCCTACTTCCGCGCTGTACGGGCCAAAGACTGGATTCAGCACTACGTGTGCCATTGGCACCTTGCTGAAGAACCTTGTGAAGACGTTACCCAGCTGCACGACATTACCAAGCAACTCATCGTCGCTGACGGTTTGGTTTTGCGCGAAAAAATCCTTGCCGACCTTCCAGCGCAAAAACTCATCGACTACACCTACTGTGCCCGGACGGAAAACGGCATCCAATCTCGTCATGAACAGCGTGTGCTCGGCGTAATCCTTCATAGATAGTTTGCCACCTATGAACTCGTCTTTTGCGGATATCGCGGCATCCAAGCGACGCCTTAGGTAATCCAAAAGCCCCGATTCATGCTCCAGCGCCAGTTGTAGTCCCTCCTGCCGCTGTTCGCGGACAATGGGGTCTTTCGTGGCATAAAGCCCTTCGTTCGCGACGTTGAGACGTAGAGCTTCGGGAAGTCTAGCGAGCCCTCCCTGAGCAATGGAGCGCCTGTCTTCGGCATTGGTGCTCCCGACCTTCCGCGTCAGAATCGCGCGGGCAACGTAGTCAAATGCTGTGCCGATTTCTCCGGCCTCATGTGACTTTCCGACGCTCGGCACGGTGATTGCTGTTTTCCAATCCGCTGGCGACATAGCTACCCCGTCGAGCGTGACCAAATCCGGCTTCAGCTTTGGCAATGAGTTGCGCACATCCGGGTTCGCATGTAGCACTGAAATCAATGACATCGCTGTTTTACCCGCTCTTCCTCTGGGTGCAGTACGTGAGCTTATCACGGCCCGAAAGATTGAGGGTGAGACGCCGTAGTGTCGGCGGAACGCCCGTGCGAAGTGGGCCGGCTGGCTGTAGCCGACCAGCCGTGCCACATCACGTATCGGGATCGAAGGCTTGGACAGCAGCTCAGTGGCGGCGATCATTCGCCTGGCGAGAAGGTCCTCGCGGAACGTTCCGTGGCCGAACTGCTCGTAGGCGCGCTGTAGTTGACGAGGCGAAGTCGTGAGCGCCTTGGCGACGACCTCGACGGTGAGATGCTCGCGGTAACGACACTTGACCAGCAGGCGCGCGAGCAGGTACAGCCGACGACGCTCCGCAAGCGTGCCGGGGCGCATCCGTCTGGACAGGCCCGTCAGAGCGCCAGTATGCGGTCGAGGTACACGGCGGCCTCGGAGGCGATGGACCGTCCGTCATGGCGCTCGATGAGCCCGGCACCGTCGAGGCGGCCCAGCGCGTCCGTGATGCGGGCCTTCAACTTGCGCTTCGCGGCGTCGAACGCTTCCTCGATCTCCTGTTCGGAGATTGGGCCCTCGCCGTCGTTGGCTCGCGCGATCAGGCTGTTGAGCACGGCGCTGTCGTCGTGGTGCTCGCCCTCGGCGGTGGAGTCGAGCGACTGCGTGATCTCGTGGAAGTAGACCGCCGCGTGCGTCGCGGTCGCCAGGTCGCTCCAGCGGTGGATGAGCCCGGCCGCACGGAGCCGCGTGAGGCTGGTAGGGACGTGGCCGGGTGTGCCGATCATCCTGGCGATCTCACCTTCAGACCACGGCCGCTGCCGGTCGGGGTCGAGCATGAGCTGCAGGACGGCTTGGTCGAGGAAGTCGTGCGCCTCCGGTTCGGCTGAACTGCGGTTATCGGGCATGGGAGAGTGAACCTCCTGTGTGGGTCGCGGTATACAGAGGAGTGAGCGAGTCCGGCGCAAGGCGGTAGCCGACCCCGCGGGTCACGCGCACCCAGCCGTCGGCGCCGGCGCGGGCGAGCGCGCGTCGCAACCGTGAGGCGTGGGAGTCCAGCGTCCTCGTCATCACGGCTGTGTGGATGCCCCACACCCCGCGCAGCAACTCGTCCTTGCTATGCACGCGAGAGGGGTCGCGCGCGAGATGCACAAGCAACTCGAACTCCAGCCGGCACAGACAGACACGGGTGACGCCAAACGTAACCTCGTACGCCGCCGTGTCGATACGCAGCTCCCCGAACTCGATCACGCCGGGGACGCCGTTCAGGTCCCGGCGGATGAGCGCCTGCACGCGCGCGCGGAACTCCGGGTAGTCGTACGGCGTGCGGATCACATCGTCGGCGCCGGCCTCAAAGCCGCGCAGCACGTCGCCCAGATCCCCGTTCGGGCTCATCCAGAGCGTGCGCAGCCCAGGCTCGACCTGAGGCGCGAACGCGCCGGCGCGCAACTGGCGCAGCACCTCGAGCCCGCACCCCCGGCGCGCGGCCTGGCCGAGGATGAGCACGTCGATCTCGCGGGTGTGGCACGCGGCGCGCAGCGTGGCCGGGTCGCTGGCGCGGCGCACTTCGTATCCGTCGAGCGTCAGCTCGTCGGCCAGCGCGAGGTTCGCGTACTCCTCGCCGTAGAGCAGCAGCATCGGGGCCTTCACGGCCGCGGCTCCCTCGGATGTGCGGACGGGTCCTGTGCTCACCTGGCCTCCTTTCGGGGCACCCGAAGGGATCGCCAGCGAGCACGGCCGTCCTATCCGCAGGGGAGCTACGGTGGGCGTGGCATCGAAGGCTCGATCTTCGGTGCTACCAGGCCGGGCGGGGTGTCTCAAGCATCCCGTCCGGCCGCATCGGTTTTGACTTGTCGAGCGATCAGAGCAGGGCCCGCGGCGGAAAAACTCGGGGCGAGCCGGGGCGCTGACCGACGTGGCTGAGGATTAGGCGCTCCCGGCGTTGCGCGGTCGCCGTGGCTGGCCGTCGATCGCCGCGAGCAGCTTCTCCAGCAGCACCCAACTTGTCTCGGCCGTCGCGCGCTCTCCCTCCGGCGTGTCGGGTTTCCCGGCGCGCGTCTTCTCGTGGTCGAGGCTGTTGCGCATCGCGCGCAGCAGCGCGTCCCGGTGAACGTCGAGGTAGACGATCATGGTCGGCGGAGGCCGCCGGACGTTCTCCCAGCCGACCACCTCCAGCAACGCGCGGGCAGCGTCCTGGCGCGCCAGCGGCGCGACGTACCGCGCGGCGTCTTCGTCGTACTCCACCCGGCCGAGCGCTTCCGTGATCTCCTTCGCGGTCTTGCTCAGTTCGCTGAGCAGCCCGAAGCGCACGAGCGCCGCTGCATCCGCAGGGAGCGGGAAGGCGATCCCTCTGCGATCGTCCATGCCAGCGCTCACCAAGAACGTTTGGATGAGGCGGACGTTGCGTCGCACGACACGGCCCGGCACCAGCTTCCCGATCGACCGTGCTTCCAGTTCACGCCAGTCCCGCAGCGCAGTCACGATTCCCGCTCCGTGTCCACATTCCACGATCTCGCGCAACACTCCGATGAACGCCGGCGGCACACGCAACTCCACCGGCGCCGCGGGCACGCCCTTCGGCTTGCTCACCTGCAGCCCGAAGTATTCGCGGAGTATTTGCTGTACCCGGCCGCCGGAAACGTCCATGCGTTCGCCGATCTCGCGTAGTGGTAGGCCCTCCAGCAGCCGCAAGCGCAGCATCTCGATATACCGCTCCTTGGGGACGCGGTGCGCGCGCGGCGGCGGGAGCGTCGCCAACCCCCGGGCCTGGCGCCGTGCTGCGAACCTGTAGAACCGCGACGGTTCACTCCACGGGTCGGGGGCGATCACGCGCCGGCCTCCTCCACGTGCGCGATGAGGTCGGTGAGCTCGCCGATACGGGCCTTCGCCGCCGCGCGCGCCTCCTCGGTAGCTTCCGGGTCTTCCTCGATGCCATGCTCGGATTCGATGCGCGCCAGCAGGGTCCGCAGCAGCGCCTCGCGGTGCTTGCGCGCGTCAACCTCAACGGCGGTGGGCGCCTCGACGGACTCGATCCAGCCCACGACATCCAGTAGCGCGCGCGTGCGGTTCGCGCGCGCGAGACACGTTCTGACCTCGCCGGCGATGTTCCCCCGTTTGTGGGGATCAGTCAGTGTGCTGACCTCTTCGACCTGGACGTAGAGGTCGAAGAGGAGGCCGTCACGCAGCGGCGGCAGAAGCTCCTCGGGTATGACGATCGTCGTCATGGCTGCTCCCTTCCGGTCGGCCGAAGCGCCGCACAAGGGGGTGCCATGACTGGACCGGCACGTAGCCGAGAGCTACCGTGTCGGCCGTGGCATCCGAAGGTAGGCGCTTCGGTTGTCCACAGGCCGGGCGGGTGCTCCAACACCCGCCCGGCCACGATGAATGTCTTGGGGCGGGAGAGCAGAGCAGAGCCCGCGCCGCGCCGCAATAGACAACTGTCTGCACGAGTCGGGGGCGGGCTCGACTGCCCTCCGCAAAGCCCGATGTTCTGGCGCGTGCCTGGGCGTCGAGCACGCGCTCGGGGTGCGCCCAGGCAGATCAGAGTGTCCACGCCGAGCGGGAGACCGCAGACGCGATGGCGAGGGCGTCTTGGCGCCACATGCCTCAGTTGCGTGTCAGTGGTCTGTCGGCGCTCCGTTCGCGCTTGAGCCCGCCTTCTAGGGGCGTAGGTATGGGTCCGCACGCCCCGTCATCATTAGGTGGTGTTTGACGAGCATCTCAACCGCCAGCACCGCCTGACCTACTTCGTCCGTGGGCCAGAGTGGGCATTTGCGATCCCGCAGGGCGACCTCGTTGCATTGGAAGAGGTCATGCGCCGATGCGCGAGCTTTTGGAACGGCGTTGGGAGCGCCCTGATCCCCGTTACGTCTGATGGCCGCGTACCACGCTGGGCCGAGATGTTGCTGCAGGTGCGCTCCGTCGATACTTGCTTCATGCACCATGCTCTTGGCGAGGCGGCTCGAAAGGGAGTTCAGCAACGTGTCCAAGGAGCCGTCCCGTTATGGGATAGTTTTGATGACCACGAGATCCACCCACTGCACCTCCTGCCGCCGGCAGATCAGCACCGGCCAAAGCCGCTGCTGGAGGTGCCCCATTTCCGCACCGCGGGTCACCGCCGTACTGCGCTGGCGGTGTGGGGATTTATCCCCGACGACGAGCTGCCGGCTTGGCGTGATCGCTACGACGTGGCAACCGTTGACGGGGACGATGCATACGGCGCGATGCTTCGTGGCCAGATCGACGAACTAGGTAATTCGCCGCTGCGTCTCTCTTCACAATATATGGGAATGGTCTGGCGGGAGGGTCTCTTGGAGTGGCCGTACGTCTGGGTATTGCCGTCCGCGAGCTTCGATTCGCTTCTACATTTTTGGAACTTCCGCGCCCGCCTCCTCGCTCGGACGCGATCAGAGGCGCAAGTCATCGGTTTGCCAAGCAATGCGCTCCGTAACCTGGACCAGCTCGGCGCTCTTACGAAGTGGCTCGTCCAGCTTCCTGGATCGCACTATACACCTGACGTATGCATCAGTTGCCTTGGAAGGCTCCACGACGAGGTGCGCAGCGCCCTGGCTACGGTGCCCCTTGTCGAGGAGACGGAGGCCGGTCGCCGCTTCCAATTCGGTCGTGACGCTGAACCTAACGACCCGCCAACGTTTGCCTTCACCGCCCCCGACATCGGGGGCCGCTTCATTCGCGGCAACCCTGCCACAACGTTGGTGTCGTTTAACAACGGTGAGTGTTCGCTCGCCCTTCCAGCGCCGCAAGACTTCGGTGTGCGCACGGTCGCCCGAGCAAGACTCATATTGCAGAATCTACCCCTCCCGCTTCCCGTAACGCCCTCGATCGCACGGCGCATTCATCCAAACGCCGAGGCCCGCGACGGCGTAATGCTGCTCACAAATGCTCCTGGTGAATGGAACTTTGATATCCGCCTTCCCGCTGCTGGGCAGGCACTCCAAGACTGGACCGCCGACAAGGGCGTTACCCTTTCTCGTTCGCAGGACGGTCGTGATGCGGATGCGCTTCTGCGTAGGCTCGGCACTCTCGACGCCCTTGATGTGCTCGCGGACTCAAAGCGTATCGCCCTGCTCAGGGCTCTAGTGGTTCATCCGGTTAGTTTGTTGGCCTATGCCTCGAGGACCTTGCCGGTGTAGGTCCACTTGAAGGGTTTGGCGGTCTGGTTGTAGGTCTCGATGAACGCGAGCATCTGCTCGGCGAGGTCTTCCTCGCTGAAGAAGATGCCGTGCTTCAGCAGCCGGCGGTAGAGGATCGAGAAGAAGATCTCGATCTGGTTCAGCCACGAGGCGTGGGTGGGGGTGAACTGGAAGCTCCAGCGCGGGTGATCTTTCAACCAGTCGGTGACCTCTTGGGTGCCGCGGGTGGAGAGGTTGTCACTGACCGCGACGATCTGTTGTCCCTCCACGGTGGGGATCTCGGAGTCGAGCTGGTTGAGGAAGCGGATCAAGTCGAAGCGGTTGCGTGTCTTTGAGGGCATCGCGAGCACGTCGCCTTCGTGGACTTTCAGGCAGGCGAACAGGCACTGCGTACCGTTGCGCTCATATTCGTGCTCGCGCCGTGCCGGGCGCCCGGGAGCGGGCAGCGTATCCGGCTTGGTCGGCGCCTTGGCCTGGATTCCCGTCTTCTCGTCCAGGGAGACGACCAGAACATTCTCCGGCGGGTTGACGTACAGGCCGCAGATATCGCCCAGGCGCTCCTCGAACTCGGGCTGGGAGAAGTCGCTCATGATCCAGTAGTCAGTCAGGTGCGGCTTGACCTCCGCGCGCGAGAGGATCACATGCGCCTGGGAGGCCGACATACCGACCGTCTGCCCCAGTTGCTCGTAGGTCCAGCGCTCCTGCTGTGCGCCCTCCGGTGTCTCGGGTGGACGCGTGCACGCCTTGGCGATCAGCCTCGCCCTGTCCGCCTGGGAATAGGTGAGTGGTTTACCCGATCTCGGCAAGTCCCCGAGCCCCGCGATCCCATCGCGCTCATAGCGCGCACGCCACTTCTGCGCCGTGTTCGTCGAGCACCCCAACAGACGCCCGATCACCGCAGCAGAGTGCCCCTCGGCGGCCTGGAGCACAATCTGGGCACGCTCGACCATCCGCGCCTGCTCCCTACCCGACCGCGCGATCCGCTCGAGCTCCGCTCGATCCTCACCGCCAATCTCGATGCGCTTCGCCAAAGCAGGCATACCGAACCCCCATCATCGCTGGACACCACCAGCAACGGATTCGGCAAAGACTACAAGACACCTGCAACCATCACCGAACTAAAAGGACGAACCACTAGCACCAACTTCGCGTGTCAAGTTGGTTCGTCGCCTTGTTGACGAAGCGAGGGAGGCCGGTACGAAGCTCGATGAGAGCGCGGTCCTGGATCGACTCGCTGATCTTGGCCTCTTTCTTGAGATCGAGGCGCGGACCGCTGGCGACATAGCAACAGCTATGGGAGAAGGAACGAAGAGACGTGATGTCATTAGGCTGCTCCCTCCCCTCGTCAACGCAGGCTTTATCCGCCGCGCAAGCGCAGTCCGTTGTACGCAGTGCCGCTTCCAGATGCTTCTTGACCTCCGCGACCTCGACGAGACGGTTCGCTGTCGTGCATGTGGCGAGCTGCTTGTATTCCCCGTCGTAGATGACTCAGGTGAGCGTGAGCCAGAGGCCCTGTATCGTCTCGATGGTCTGATGGCGCGGGTCATGGATCAAGATATCCTTCCCGTATTGCTGACTATGCGTGCTGTCCGCCCTGCGCTTACGAACGTCGGCATGTTTTTTGCGTGGCCGGGTGTTGAACTTGCCGTTGACGGCGATTGCCCTACGGACATCGACCTTCTCGTTTCTGATGGTCGCACCGTGTGGTGCTACGAGGTTAAGAACAATGCCAAGGGACTCAAGGGAACCCAACTTCGTCGTCTTATCGAGATGACATCAAAGCTTAATGCTCGCCCCGGTATTGCCGCGCTAGAGGGTAAGTTCAGTCAAGCCGTCGCACAGCAGATCGCCAGCGCAAACGGCCGTGTCCTCACCCGCGATGATCTCTTTACAGACAAGTGATCGATTTGCAATGCCGATAATCAAGGCACAACATATGGCTACGCTGCTGGCGTCCGGTGACGGAGAGCACGCTAGCAACGCTGATAAGGGCCACGCTCTAGTGGTTCGTCCTTTTAGTTCGGTGATGGTTGCAGGTGTCTTGTAGTCTTTGCCGAATCCGTTGCTGGTGGTGTCCAGCGATGATGGGGGTTCGGTATGCCTGCTTTGGCGAAGCGCATCGAGATTGGCGGTGAGGATCGAGCGGAGCTCGAGCGGATCGCGCGGTCGGGTAGGGAGCAGGCGCGGATGGTCGAGCGTGCCCAGATTGTGCTCCAGGCCGCCGAGGGGCACTCTGCTGCGGTGATCGGGCGTCTGTTGGGGTGCTCGACGAACACGGCGCAGAAGTGGCGTGCGCGCTATGAGCGCGATGGGATCGCGGGGCTCGGGGACTTGCCGAGATCGGGTAAACCACTCACCTATTCCCAGGCGGACAGGGCGAGGCTGATCGCCAAGGCGTGCACGCGTCCACCCGAGACACCGGAGGGCGCACAGCAGGAGCGCTGGACCTACGAGCAACTGGGGCAGACGGTCGGTATGTCGGCCTCCCAGGCGCATGTGATCCTCTCGCGCGCGGAGGTCAAGCCGCACCTGACTGACTACTGGATCATGAGCGACTTCTCCCAGCCCGAGTTCGAGGAGCGCCTGGGCGATATCTGCGGCCTGTACGTCAACCCGCCGGAGAATGTTCTGGTCGTCTCCCTGGACGAGAAGACGGGAATCCAGGCCAAGGCGCCGACCAAGCCGGATACGCTGCCCGCTCCCGGGCGCCCGGCACGGCGCGAGCACGAATATGAGCGCAACGGTACGCAGTGCCTGTTCGCCTGCCTGAAAGTCCACGAAGGCGACGTGCTCGCGATGCCCTCAAAGACACGCAACCGCTTCGACTTGATCCGCTTCCTCAACCAAGCTCGACTCCGAGATCCCCACCGTGGAGGGACAACAGATCGTCGCGGTCAGTGACAACCTCTCCACCCGCGGCACCCAAGAGGTCACCGACTGGTTGAAAGATCACCCGCGCTGGAGCTTCCAGTTCACCCCCACCCACGCCTCGTGGCTGAACCAGATCGAGATCTTCTTCTCGATCCTCTACCGCCGGCTGCTGAAGCACGGCATCTTCTTCAGCGAGGAAGACCTCGCCGAGCAGATGCTCGCGTTCATCGAGACCTACAACCAGACCGCCAAACCCTTCAAGTGGACCTACACCGGCAAGGTCCTCGAGGCATAGGCCAACAAACTAACCGGATGAACCACTAGAGGGAGCAATCCGCTATGCCTTCGAGCAAATACCGGGACTGACGTGCTCGATGCAAGATCAACGTGGAGCATTTGAGACTGAAGAGGTCGATCTCCTGTTTGCAAATATCGCGCACGAGGATGGCTTGCCGCGTTTTGAGCCCGAGATTTTGGTAGAGGCGAAGAACTGGTCATCAAAGGTGGGTGCAGTCGAGATCGCGTGGTTTGCGACCAAGCTACGGCGTCGGAATCGTAGTACGGGCGTGCTAGTGGCTGCGCAGGGAATTACTGGTGACTCAGCACGTCTGACTGCGGCACGGCAGCAAGTGATGCTCGCCCTCGCTGAGGGGCAGGAGGTATTGGTACTCATGCGCGCGGAGTTCGAGGCCGTGTCAAGCGGCGAGCGCCTTGCTCAACTCCTGCTCAAGAAGCGTGACCATCTCATCGCCCGTCAAGACATCTACGTGGCGGCGCCACAAGAGCTTCGATTGCGTTCTGGACGGCTTCGGCGTGGCGCCGATGCCTTCCACGAGATGCTGCGTAGTGAGCGGCTACGTCGCATCGAGGAGGCGCTGGCACGACAGGTCGATCTCCCAGACGGACACGCTGCATCGACGGACGCCGTGCGTACAGCGCTAGAGGCGGTCGAACCACTCATCGCGGCTCGACGAGATGATCCCGAACTCGATCCGCGCTGGGAAGATGTGCGGGAGGCGCTGATGGTGGCCGCCAGTCTCTGCGTTGCTTGGCTCGCCCGGCTGGGTTTCGAGGACGCAAACGCGATTAGATCGAATATAGCTATGACCGGCCTCGACCGACTCCGGCCACGCGTTGGATCACGATTGTGGATTTTCCTGACTCGCTACTACACCGAGGAGCTTAGTTACGAGGCACCAGAGATGCCGCTCGATACGCTTCTAGCTGGACTAACGGGAATACTGATTGAGGAGATTTGGAGTCTAGATGAATATTGGCCGGAGCCTGATGAATAAGGAGAGGTAATCGGTACGTGCTGATCGGCTGTCCATTTATTACTGCTCTCGCCGTCGCGCCAGCTCTTCGACGACTGGCTTTAATCTTGGTCAGAAAGCTGCTTAAACGCCAAACGTCGTTCCTCTTTGGGTAGCCTCGTTATCAGATCAAGGTTAATGACCCTTGGGTGGTTTCTGTGGGATGGCGGCGATTCGCCTGTTGGCTGCTGATGGATGGGGCGGCTGTGCCATGTCAGTCCTCGGCGGGTTGCTCGATGATCTCGTCAAATGTCGGCAAGCCTGCCTCGGCGAGCGCCCAGGCGGACCAATCGCGCTCGGCTTCGAGCAGCGTTCGCCAGTGCTGCGTCGCGTCCCTCGCGCTGTCGCGCAGCGGGACGACGATGGCCTCGCGCGCCCGCCAGGGGAGAATCGGGTAGCGAAGCCCGATCGAGCCGCTGTCCGTTTCAGTCGCTTCCTCGTTGACGGTTCCGTTAAACGTCGCCGCGCTGGAGCAGGCGACGATGCCGCCGATCGTGTCGCTTGGAAGGCTCGCGTGGATCGCGCTCTCTAGCGTCGCAACCTTGCGAGCCATGTCCATCAGCCCCCATTCGGTTTGGCCGAAAAGCCCTGTGATGTTCTCGACGCACAGCCATTCAGCCCCGGACGCGCTCATGCGCTCGGCCTTGTCGCTGAGCGTGCGAACGAACCGTGGGAGCAGGTTCTCGCCACCAGCGGGCCCGGTGAGCCTGCGGCCCATTGCATCGCCCGAGGCGACTAGCTCGAGATCGAGGCCGGGCTGCTGGTACGGCTGCACGATCCCGCCGTTCTGCGCGAAGCCCGCGGAACGTGAAATCCAGTCAATGATGTCGCTGAGCACGTCGTCTGACGGTATGGCCGAGATTCGGCCGTGGACCCAGACACCCTGGCTTGTCGCCGTATCGCGGATACGGTCCATCGTACGATCGACTGCCTGGTGGTGTTCGCGGGTCAGGTCGGATGGTTCGAGCACCTTTGTCTCGACGGTCATCTTCCTGCCCCCTGTCTCAAACCAGAGGTCTGCCGGTGGGCGACCTGGCTCAAGGTGAAAGTCCCACCCACGTCTCAGGGCGAGCCCAGCTATGGTCGCCTGCAAGGAGGCGTGGAGAACGCGACCAAGCTGGCGGTTGCCACGAAGCTCCTTGCGGATGCGCCCGGCGCCCTCGGCGGATCGAAGCAGGCGGAGACGTAGCGCGAGGTCCATGGTTTGGACAAAGGCGTACATGTGTCCGCTGACTGCCCACATGACGGGAATCGGCAGCTCCCCAAACTGCTCAAAGGCATCGACGGTCCATGAGTCCCCTAGTTCCTCTTGGAGAACGTCGATCGTCCAGTGTGCCGTACGTCGCCAAGCCGATGAACGGCGAAGCGCCTGATCCACCTGTTCCCGCAGCATTTCCCATGTCGGCGGCGGCACATTGGGTACTGTCGCCTTCGGGGGGGCAGGACTCAGCGCAAGTAGAGCCCGTCGTGTCTCGGTGTATTTCTCGCCAGTTTCAGCCATCCGCGCGCGAATGTCCTTCTTGAGCTCTCAGGGTCGGTCGTCGGCGATGCACCGGCCCTGTCGTCTCTCGCGCGGGCGGCGCTTTGACTTCGATCGGCACGTTGACCGCAAGGATTTGGGTAGCGGTTGTCTCGTGGATGTCGGCCGAGTCGAGGGTCTGCACGACCTTGATGGGGAGCCCGGCTTCAGTGAGGAAGATTTCGAGATGCTCGATGATCGGGTGGCGACGAAGGTTGCTCTCGTCTTCTTGGGTCAGATGCTTGACCAGCCGGAGAGGTTCGACGGTCGCGCTGAATCCTTCTGTCTGCTGACTCTCGATTGCGGCCGGTGCGCTCGTGCTTATCTGTCCCACCGCAGTTGCCAGGAGGTTGAGCAGACCCGCGTAGCTGCCCGTCCCGCCAAGGTTCACTTCTTCAGGATCGCCGTGGAGCGGATAGGAAGCGAGGCCCTGCGCGAGCTCTGCATGTCGTCGCACCCAAGGCCGTCGCCGTCCGCCTTCGCGCGAATAGACGGTCGAACCGATCACGATCTGCATCGGCGTGTGCCGCGCCCCGAGGAAAGTCTCGCTTCTCTGCGGTGTGAGGCTCGATTCCCCCGTTAGCTGGACGTTCACTGGTATGTGCTTGACGCGCCCAACCACCTTCCCGTTGGTTTCGTTTGCAACCGTGATGTAACCTCGCGCTACCCGTGAGAAGCGCTCGCTATTCACCTGTAGCTGGCGCATCTTCCCCTCAAGCGCTTGCAGCGTCGCGGGGGCGGTGGCGGGGCTGGGCGCACTTGTCGCTGCCTCAGCGCAGGCGACGCCCGCCGCAGACGCCAACAGCGCCACAACGAGTGCCCACCTCATGCCTGCGTTCGATGATGTCGGTGGTGGGGCTTCGGCTTCTCAGGCGCTGGCCTGATCCCGAGTGCTCGGCTGATCTCTTCGACCAAATCCCATCCCCCTTCGAGTTCTGGCTCGGCCATCCCGTCGATCATCAGGCTCACGCCGCCGCAACCTTCGGCGGTGATGTCCGCAACCGCCAGCGGTGATGCGCTAGGACTGGTATAGAAACCGAGCTGAACGCTCCCGCCGAACCCCAGCGGACAGAACCTCAGGCCAGGCTGGTACACCCGGAGTTCGTTCAACAACGCCACGATCTTTTCGATCCGCGCTATGGACGTAACACGAGAAGGCAGTCGTCCCAGGACCGCTCGCCGCATGGACTCGATGCTCCCGGCGCCTCTCGCGCCGCGTGGCTTGTGAACGCCGATCGTGAGCAGGCGCGCGCCGGCGGGAATCGTCTCAGACGCTGGGCGGGGGGTGACCCATACGACCTGCGCGTCCACCCGCAGAGCCGTTGATCCGTTTGCCAGTCGCATCGCCCACACGACAAGTGTGCCGGGGCTTCCCGGCCAGGTGAATCCCGCGATCATGTTTTCAGGAGCGTTTGGTCCCCCCAAGCCTCCCTCAACGGACATTGGCTGCGTGGTGTCGGGCGGGAGATGTGTGCAGATGTAGGCGAGCGTTTCGGCGGGGGTCACGGGCACGAGCCACCAGGCGTGCTCGTCAACCGCATTGGGGGTCGCCGGCGGCCCGAACGCTGGACCGGCGAGCAGCGAGCCAGCTTCTGCTGGATCGGTCGATGATTCACTCGACCCCGCTGGCAGCGGGACTTCAGCGAGCATGGCTGCCGCGTCGGCCTGCGCTGATGGCTCGCTTTCGGGACCGGGAGCGGATCGTGCGCCCAACCCAGGCGGACATTGGCTCGGCAGTTCGCTCGCGTAAGCGCTCCCAGTGGCAGCGACGAAGCTGATAGCCGCGAAAGTCGCGGCTATCAGCAGCGAGCAGAGTGTCATTGACCGGCGCCACACGCGCGGAGTGTAGCCCACACCCAACCTTGCACTGCGCCCGCGACAGCTCGACCGAGCCCCGTCAGAACTGGGTGGGGGATGCGGGACGGTGGGTGACCAGGCGCAGCCCGGCGTCGTACTCGGCGAGGTCGCGCAGGTGCCCGTGACGTTTATCCCATGTGCCGTTCTCGAGGTCGCAGCGGACGGCCTCCACCACGCGGGCGACCACCTCGGCCGGCATACGCGCGAAGCCTGATGTCCCGGCGCGTGCCTGGGCGTCGAGCACGCGCTCGGGGTGCGCCCAAAAGGAGCCGAGCGTCCAGTCGGGTGTGTCACGCGCGATCGGCACCGTCTCGATCACGGTGCCGGCGCCGAGCCATTGCGCGAGCTGTTCCGGGAGCGGGAAGATGCGCCGGTCGAGCTCCGCCACCTCACGGAGATACTCGGCCATCAGCCACATGCGCGCGCTGACCCGTGGATCGTAGGTGAGGATTACGACCGGGCCGCGCGCTACGCGCCGCAGCTCGCGGACGCCGGGCTCCTGCTGAGCGTCCCAATGATGCAAGCTGAGCAGTGCCATCGCCGCATCGACGCTGCCGTCGGCCAGCGGTAGAGGGTACGCCTCGGCGAGAGTCGCACGCGGTAGCTCGGGTGGGCGTTGGGAGACCATCACCTCGCTCGGCTCGACCGCGATCACCTGCCGGCCACGTGGCTCGTAGGAGCCCGCGCCGGCCCCGACGTTCACGACCGTGCGGGCCTCGCCGAGCGCCGCGTGGATACGCGCGGCGATGCGCGGGTCTTCGCGGCGCGTCGCGGCATAGCCGGCGCCGATCAGGTCGTAGCGGCTCTCACTCATCGAAGCTGGACGGGCGATCCACTTCCACGTGTTCGGAGGCCGTGGCCTGGCCGTAGATGAAGAACTCCGGCGTGGCCTGCACCTGCGCGTCCCACCCCTGGGCGGCGAGCCGCTGGGACAGCACGTGGGGCTGGTAGAAGCGCTTGACGATGCGGAACTCGCGGCCATCGGCAAGTCGCCGGGTCATGGTCTCTTCCCCCCGGTCGGGCATCCGATGATCCACAGCGGAGGACAACTCGCTCGGCAAGCTGTCCACGAAGAAAACCCTCCCCCCGGGGCGAAGCGCCCGCCCGACTTTCGCCCAGAAGGCCTCGAACCGTGCCTCGGGCACATGGGAGAGCCAGAAGGCGAAGAAGCACACGTCGTAGTTCGCGGATGGCTCCCACGCGAACAGGTCAGCACGCACGTAGCGCACCCTCGGATCGTCCACTCCGGTGCGAGCCAGGTCGATCACCTCCGGCGATGCGTCCACGGCGGTCACGGTGTCGGCGTGCGCGACCAGCCGACGAGTCCACAAGCCCGTGCCGCACGCCAAGCTCCAGCACCCGCCCCGCCGGCTGGAAGCGCTCGAAGGCGTCCTCGACCTCGGCCGCATCGGCGAACCATCGCGCGTTCGCGTCGGCGCCGCGGTCGTAGCGTCCGCGGCGGAACCACCAGTCCTCGTACTCGCCGGCCCGCTCACGGTAGTAACGGACCTGCTCGGCGAGCAACCCCGCGAACTGGTCGGTCATGCCGCCCTCGATGAGTCCGACAGCAGCGCCTCCTCGTCGGCGGCCAGCAGCGCAAGGAGATCCTCGCGCGTGTCGGTGACGCTCGGTGGGCTCCCCGCGGCGGCCCACAGTCCCAGCACCGGCTCAAGATCGCGCTGGACAGCGCGTCGGATGATCCACTCGGCCACGACTGGAAGGAATACCAGCGCGCGCCGCCGTACCGTAGTCTCTCGGGCCACACGGACTGGCGCATGAATCCCGCGTACCAGCCAAACGACGCCTCATACGAGCAGATCGGGCGCGGGTACACCCGTGCGCGTCGCACCGAGCCGCGGATCGCCGCGCGCATCTTCGCCGCGCTCGGCGACGCCCGTACCGTGCTGAACGTCGGCGCCGGCACCGGCTCCTACGAGCCACCCGACCGCGACGTACTCGCAGTCGAGCCCTCGCGCGTGATGCGCTCCCAGCGCCCACCGGGAGCGGCGCCCTGCATCGACGCCCGCGCGGAAGCGCTGCCGTTCCCCGACCAATCCTTCGACGCGGCGCTGGCCGTGCTCTCCGACCACCACTGGCCCGACCCGATCGCCGGGCTGCGCGAGATGCGCCGCGTCGCCCGGCGAGTGGTCGTCTTTCAGTGGGACGACGCCGAGAGCGAGCGCTTCTGGCTGGTCCGCGACTACCTCCTCCCCGAGTACCACACCCTCATCGCGGGTAGGCCCACGCTCCGCGAGCGCGCGGCGGCGATCGACGCGCGCATGGAGCCCGTCCCGATCCCCTGCGACGTGATCGACGGCTTCTTTCACGCCTACTGGCGGCGACCCGCCGCCTACCTGCGGGAGCCCGTGCGCCACGGCTGCTCGGTCTGGGCGCGAGTCGGCGAGCAAGCCGAGCGGCGAGCCGTCACCGCGCTCGCCGAAGACCTCGATAGCGGCGCGTGGGCGAAGCGTAACGCCGAGCTACTCGCCCTGACAAGCATCGACCTCGGCGCACGGCTGCTGATCGCCGGCGCCGCGTGAGGTTCGCCGCTGGCCGTCTGTTGCGCTGCGTCCCGCGGGCTGTACCTGGACGAACGGAGTCGGATCGGGGGTCGCTCACGCGCACTTCAAGGTTCGACGCCGAGCCCTTCGTCGGCCTGGATAGGGTCGTCCGGCTTCGATCGCTTCAAGCTCCTCCCGCCTGACGCCCGCGACGCAGGCAAGCTCGGCTGGGGTCATACCTCGCTCCTCGCGTAGCTCGCGGATCGCGCCGCCGAGCGCGAGCAGCAGCTTCCGGTCTTCCTCGGACGGCACGCGCTGGCTCATCGCTGCGAGCAGCCTCTTGAGCTGCGGGTTTTCCTCGGCCGCAAGCTCGTCCTCGTCCGGGGTCATCTGGGTCCTCGACGCGCTCATACGCTGCCTCCGTTCCGGTCGGCCGAAGAAGCTGCCCGGCGCAGCCATGACCGGACTCGCAGCCACGGGAGCTACGGTGGCGGGCGTGGCATCCGAAGCGCATCTTCGGTTGTCCACAGGCCGGGCGGGCGCTACCAACGCTCGCCCGGCCACACGATGTCTTGGAGCGGCGGAGCAGAGCAGAGCCCACGGTGCCCCGCAAGAGACAATCCGCTGCACAGGGCCGACGAGCCCTTGAGCGCTCCCGCCGGGCGAGAACTGGCCGACCGCCGCTCTGGGATACGTTGGTATCATCGCTGCCCAGTAGTAGAGCGAGCGCGGATCTCGATGGGTGGTGCCGAACGAGGGTTCGACCCCCGTCGCTCCCGTACTTTACCCCCGCGCCTTTCCGACGCTCTCGGGATCGAGCTTGCGATCGATATCGCTCCCACCGGCAAGGAGCCGCAGCTCATCGGGCAGCACGCCCGGCTCAACGCGCTGGAGGCGTTCGACAGCGATGGGTGTAGCGTCGTGGTGGCCGCGGCCTAATACGACCCAGCTCTGCAGCGGTGGTGCGCTGAGAACGCTTGCGATTTTCGGTTGAAGCGTTTTCGCATCGTCGTATTTGCAAGATGAGTGTCTGGAGGTCGGAGGGAACGTGGACCGCCAGGGGCCGGGACGAGGATGTCTGGCATTCCGGCTTCAGCTCGGCTCCGGCTTGACATTAGCATGGTGCTAGTTATACTAGCTCCAATGAAAACTCAAGGAGGCACCAATGGTTACCTGGCCTGGCGCGAAGAGGTCTTGGCTTGCAGACTGTCGTCGCGGCGACCGTGGGCGTCGCTGGCGTCCCGTGGGGGCTCGCCGGTGTCGCGCAAGCCCATGTCCGACACCGCGGTTGGTCGCACGCCGCTGCAGGTCGACATCGGTCACACAGGCTGCATCGTCGCCGCGGTGTGCGCGGCGGCACCGCCGCGACGGTCACTCCCCAGGCGGTCCCCCCCCTGGCGTTCAACGTTAGTCTGTCGCCGACCTTCGACGTCGGGCAAGCGGGCTGGAACGTCGTGGTCGAAGAAAACGGCGCCTTCGGGGGCAGCACCGGCATTGGCGTCATCCATCCATCGACACCGTTCGTCAGCGTCTATGGCGACTCCAGGGGGGGTTCACACGAAGCGACGACCGTCGCTGTGACGCTTCCCGAAGTGACGGCCGTCTTGGTCGAAGGCAACATACATGTCCCCACAGAAGCGCTCCCGGGTCTCCCCTTCGGTTTGCGGGCAACGCGTGTGGTGAAGCCCTACCAAGAACCTCAAGGCTTGCCTGGCTCGCTGGTGAGCCATCCGCCCCTCATCACGCCCATGGTGGCACTCGGCGGGAACGGCCAACCGATCCCGCAAGCGACCTCGCGGGAAACGCAGGAAACGCCGTTTCAGGGCACGGTGCACAAGTGGAGCTATCCGAGCGGGCCGCCGCAGGGATCATGCGAGCTGCATGCCGGCGGCGAAGCCGGGCTGACTGCCGAGAGCGGGGCGGTTCTCAGCGACATCCGGCCCTACCCCGGGCATATATTCGCCGATGCGTTCCTGCCGTGCAGCTCGACGTTGTACTCGCTCGACGGTCATCAACTGCGGGCGTACGTGCTGCTCGACGCCGCGAATCCCGGCAGTCTCCCAGCTGTGATCCCAGGCTTGACGCCCGTGCCTGGCGCACCCGGCATCTACAGCGGGAACAGCGGCTTCTATGGTGGCCCGACCGCTCTCACCGCACGGCGATCAGGCGACGCCTGGCTGGCGGTCGATGGCGCGAGCAGCGCCGAACGGATGCAGCTGCTGGAAGATCTCTCCGCCACGATCGAACTGTAGGGCGGCACGGCGGCAGCACACGGCGGCGCCAAGTTGGCCGGGCGCTGCCCTGACGCTCAGTTTGAGTCAGGGCAGCGCCCGGATGATCTCCAGGAGCTCCTCGCGCTGGTAGCCGTTGTGTCGAGCGAGCTCGAGGAGGTCCCTGGCACGGGTGAGCACGGCGCCACGCTCGGGGCTGCCGGCCACACGTACGCCGTGGCCGCGGCGGAACTCGAGCAGACCTTCGTCGCGCAGCTGGCGAAGCGCGCGCAGCACAGTGTTCGTGTTGACATCGAGCACCGCGGCCATATCGCGCGCCGGCGGCAACCGCTCGCCGGCCTTCGCCTCGCCTTCGGCGATCGCGCGACGCAGCTCGCCCGCGACCTGCTCGTGCAACAGCGTCGGTTCGGCACGGTTGACCTCAAGGTGGAGCATAGTGCTAACGTTACTAGCTTCAATGCCCGCAGTCCAGGATAGGCCTCGACAGGCGTCGGCTCCCGAGGCGCCCGAACACGACCTTCTCTACCCACCCTGGCCCGATCCCCAGCAGGGTGTGATCGAAGAGGCACGTCGGCGCCAGCGGCGCCGACGCAGGCGCCTTGCGGTCGCCGCGGTCATCGGCTTGCCACTGATCGCAGTGGTGGGGGCGCTCATCGAAGGCTCCCGGGCCAACCCCCTGCACCCGGGCGTGGCCGCTCACAGCTCCGCCGCAAGCGCCAGGGCTACCAGTGCGCCGGCCTTCAACGTCAGGCTTGCCCCCGTGCTCGAAGTCGGCCGAGCAGGATGGCAGGTCTTCTACGAAGAAGGAGGGGCGCAGGTCGGCAGCACCGCCACAGGGACCGCCGTCAGCTCAGATGCCTATCTCTCCGATGAGGGTGACAGCCCTGGCGGCTCGCATCTCTGGACCACCAGGATCGTCACAACCCCCAATGTGGCCTCGATCCTGACCGGAGGGAGAACCCGCATACCGACGGTCCCGCTACCCGGGCTTCCATACGGATATCGGGCAGCTCGCATCCTCACGCCGATCGAAAGCACGGATACCCCCGTCGCGCCAGATGGGGATCCCGATCCCAGACCAGGCGGCATGGGGCCCCGCTCGCTGGTACCACTCGAAGCCGAGGGTCAGCCTATTGGCTCCAAGCCGCAGCGCGAGACACCCACGCAGGCAGTGATGCGCTCCTGGGACTACCCTGGGCGAACGCCGGAAGGCTCTTGCGGGTTGCGTGCGAGCCCCATACCCGGGCTCACCACGCAAGGCGGGCGGGTCGCAACCGCCGTCCGGTCCTACTCCGCCG
Organism: uncultured Solirubrobacterales bacterium; assembly: GCA_963821775.1. Classification (GTDB taxonomy): domain Bacteria; phylum Actinomycetota; class Thermoleophilia; order Solirubrobacterales; family Solirubrobacteraceae; genus Palsa-744. Next base: position 40,124 of record CAWGFB010000005.1, read on the forward strand.
CCGCCGGCGGCCAGCAGATCGTCGGGCATGCCTTCCTACCCTGTGTATCGGTCGAATACCACCTACAAGACATGCCGCTGCGGGCGCTGATCCTGCTCGATGCGGCTCATCCCTCCGCCCGCGCGGCCATGCTGCCTGACTTCAAACCGGTGAGCGGCGCGCCTGGATTCTTCGATCAGGGCGGCCTCACGGCGAGGCGAGAGGGCAACACATGGCTGATCGTCGCACGGGGAAGCGGGGTTGCCCAGCGGGTCGAGCTTCTACGCCACCTCACCGCGCTCGTCAAGCTCGACTCCTTCGTACCAGCGTCGGCGGGAGTTGCCTCTGTTCGCGGCCCCGGGCGAAACAAATAGGGCCGATGTAATTGTGTCACGCAACGGAAAGCCTACGCGTCGCCCACTGCGCGGCTCAGGTCACCGTAGGTAGTTGAGCTGTCGTCAGCTATGGGCCTTCGCCCACGGCGACTCAGCCCAAACCTCGATCTCCGTCGAAGCCGGGGGCAAAGTCCGGACCCGACCCCCTCACCCCCGCGCGCAGCGCCCTCCATGCAGGCGGTAGATCGTCACCGCCGGCCCGGGGCGCTCGTATGCCAGCGGGTAGTAGTCGAAGGACCAGTCGAAGCCGAACGGCACCGGGCCAACGCCCGGCCGGTAGGGGGAGGCGCGGTACACGACCGTGCCCGCGCGCGCCAGTGCGCGGTAGTAGGCGACGGCGAGCGGCGCCCGCGCAGGGTCCGCGAACGCGCGGCCGGACTCCTGGGAGCCCGTGAGCACCCAGCAGTACCCCTCGCGCTCGTACAGCCCGATCAGCGCGGGGGCGAGCGTCAGCTCGTAGTTTTCGAGGGTGACCACGTGGCCTTCGCCGCCCGCGAGCGCGCCTGAGGGACCGATCGCCGAGCGCAGCGAGGGGTACTTGAGCCAGCGGTCGCCGTCGGGAACCGTGAGCGTGGGGTGGCCGACGTCCTGCGCCCACTCGTCGGGCACCACCGGCTCCAGCACGACCCCTGCGCCGGCGGGCACATGCGCGACCATCCACGCGCGCGCGTGGGAGCGGGTGTCGGCGCGCGAGAGCACGAGGCCGGAGTGGACGCTGTAGACGAGACCCTGCGCGCACAGCGCGAGCACCGCGAGGGCGGTGAACGCGACCAGCGCGAGCGAGGGGGCGCCATTTTTTGGGATGAGCTCCGCCGGCCAAGCCGGCTCCGCCGCGTGCGTGCGCTGCTCGAAGAACCGCTGGGTGGCTCGCGCCAGGGCGCACGCGCACCGGAGAGCGGCGAAGGCGGCAAGCAGGCAGAGGAGCGGGAAGATCGGCAGCAGCCAGCGCCCGAAGTAGCGGCCCTCGGAGCCCATGAACAGGAGGTAGAGCAGCGGCGCCGGCACGAGCACCCACCCGAGCTGGCGCTCGCGCCACCAGACCATCGCGGCGCCGGCGAGCGCGGCCAGCGCAGGCACCCAGCCGAGACCCCACGTGAGCGTCCACAGGTAGTAGACGAGCCCGCCGCCGCGGGGCGCGCCGAGCTTGCCCTGCGCTTCGGCGGAGAGCGAGGACTGGTGCGCGAGGCCCTGCCCGAAGGCGTGCAGGTCGAGCACCGAGTAGGGGTCGGCGACCAGGAAGGCCACCAGCGCGGCGACGCCGGCGAGCACCAGGCCCGCCAGCACGGGGCGCCCGGCCGGGGTGGCACGCGCGCGCGGCGGCCGCTCCCCGTCGCCGGGCCCGCCGGCGGCGCGCCGCGGGGTCGGGTTCAGATACTGCGCCGCGGCGGCGGCCACCATCGGCAGCAGCGCGATCCCCGCGGTGTACTTCGTCGCACAGCCGAGGCCGAGGCCGACCCCCGCGAGCAGGTAGTCGCGCGCGCGGCCCTTGCGCAGTACGCCCGCGGTGCCGAGCAGCGAGAGCGTCAGCGGCGCGAGCGTGGGGACGTCGTTGAGCGCCAGGTGCGCGTAGAAGACCGGCAGGAACGCGACCGCCTCCAGGGCCGCGGCGAGCAGCGCCACGCCGCGGTCGAAGAGGCGTGCGCCGGCGAGGTACAGAAGCCACACGGCCACCGTGCCGAGCAGCGCGGCGCACACGCGCGCGAGCGTGAACACCGCCGTGGGGTCCACGGCGAACGTGTGCGCGACCCCGGCGCGGCCGCCGAACCAGGCGGCGAACGCGAGGCGCAGCAGGTCAGTGTAGGCGGGGGGGTTGGCGAAGTAGTGGGGGTTCCAGCCGAGCGTGAGCATCCCGATCGCGCGCGGCACGAAGTGGGAGTCCTCGTCGGAGTTGTACGCATACGGCAGGCCCTGGCGGATGCCCCACAGGCGCAGGCCGAGCGCCACGAGCAGCACCGCCGCGAGCGCCACCCACGCCAGGCGGCGGCGCTCAGCAGTCGCCATAGACGGCGTAGTAGCGGCTCGTGTAGACGCGCCGGAAGCCTGGCAACGGGACCTGGTCGAGCGGGTTGTCGCCGACGTCGACGATCGCCTCCTGGAAGACGGCGGCGCCGAGCGGGTAGACCGCGACGCTGCCGTGCGCGATCCGTTCGCGCAGGGTCTCAACGCCCCGTTCGGCATCCGCGCGGGCCTCGCTGCGGGCCACGATCTCGCGCTGGTTGGGGGCGCCGAGGATCCAGCGCGCGTCGGGGATCAACTTGTTGTCGGGCAGCGACACCAGCGGACAGCGCGCCAGCTGCGCGCGCACCACGGGGCTGTGCAGCGCGACGGCGAGGCCTTCGTGGAAGTCGTCGTGGTAGGCGAGCGTCGTGCGGGCGTTGGAGAGACTCGTCACCGACACCGCCGCCACCGCGCCGTACGCGACCAGCGCGGCGCCGGCCGCCATCCACACGCGCCGCGCCAGCGTGCCCTCGCGCAGCAGCGACCACCCGCCGATCGCCAGCGCACAGAAGGGCAGTAGCAGCGCGGCGGCGCCCATCATGTAGCGGTCGATCACCGACGCGCCGGCGGCGCCCTCGGCGACGTACACCCCCAGCAGCAGCGCGAGCGCCGCCAGCGGCACGCGCGCGCGGCGGAACGCGAGGTAGGCGCCGAGCGCCACGCCGAGCAGGCCGCCGAGCACGATCGGCAGCTTGTCGATCCGCACCAGGTACCGCCACGTGGCGGCGAGCACGGCGCTGAAGCCCTTCGTGCGTTCCAGTTCGGCGGCGAGCACCGCGGTGGAGTGCAGCGAGTACAGCGGGTCGCCGGTGACGAGCGTGTCGAGCGCCACCCACAGTAGGGGGGCGGCGGCCACAAGCGCCGCGTAGCCGAGCCGCCGGCGGTTGCTCACCTTGCGAGGCCACACGCACCACAGCCAGTACACGCCCGCCAACACCCACGCGTCGGGGCGCAGCAGCCCGGCCAGCGCCAGCAGCACGAACACCGGCGTGCCCGCGCGGGGCCGCTGCACCTCCAGCGCCGTGGCCCACACGATCAGCGCGAGGTAGGTGAGGTCGAGGTAGCCCTGCGCGGCGAGGTTGGCGTCGAACAGGCGCGTCAGCATCAACAGCGCCGTGAGCACCGCCACGAGCGGCCCGAAGCACAGGCGCGCAAGGCGGTACAGCCCGGCGGTGAGCGCCACGAACGAGGCGATCGAGCCGAGCACCACCAGCCGCGCCCCGGCCTGGCCCGCGAGGGAGCACAGCGCGCCGAAGGCGATCGCCAGCGGGTGCTCGGTGGGCGCCCGGTACACCGAGAGGTCCGGCAGGTGCCCGTGCAGCAGGTCGCGCCCCCACAGCAGCGCGTAGAAGGAGTCGTACGTCGGGTACGTGGGGAAGGCGAAGTACCCCGCGAGCGCGCCCGCGCAGAGCACCGCGAGGCCGAGCCGCGTCCAGGTGGCCTCCGGCACCGCGCGCACGCGCGCAAGCCTCGCGTGGTCGGGTTGTGGCCGGGCGAGCGTTGCGCTCTGCATCGAGCTAGAGCTTATGGGTCCCCAATGGAGCCGGTAGGCATGGGGCCGGTAGGCATGGGGCCGGTAGGCATGGGGCCGGTAGGCATGGGGCCGGTAGGCATGGGGCCGGTAGGCATGGGGCCGGTAGGCATGGGGCCGGTAGGCATGGGGCCGGTAGGCATGGGGCCGGTAGGCATGGGGCCGGTAGGCATGGGGCCGGTAGGCATGGGGCCGGTAGGCATGGGGCCGGTAGGCATGGGGCCGGTAGGCATGGGGCCGGTAGGCATGGGGCCGGTAGGCATGGGGCCGGTAGGCATGGGGCCGGTAGGCATGGGGCCGGTAGGCATGGGGCCGGTAGGCATGGGGCCGGTAGGCATGGGGCCGGTAGGCATGGGGCCGGTGAGCACAGCGCCAGTTGGTACAGGGCCAGTTGGTATGGGGCCGGTAGGCTGTGAGCGATGGCGCTACCCCTGCCGCGATGAAGCTGATCATCCAGATCCCCTGCTGGGACGAGGCCCAGACGCTGCCGCTGACGCTCGCCGAGCTGCCGCGCGAGGTGGAGGGCTTCGACGCCGTGGAGTGGCTGGTGATCGACGACGGGTCGAGCGACGCGACGCTTGAGGTCGCGCGCCGCCACGGCGTCGACCACCTCGTGCGCGCTGACCAACCACAAGGGCCTCGCAGCCGCCTTCCAGGCGGGCCTCGACACGTGCCTGAAGCTGGGCGCGGACGTGATCGTCAACACCGACGCCGACAACCAGTACCGCGGCGCCGACGTCGCGCGGCTCGTCGCGCCGATCCTCGAAGGGCGCGCGGACATGGTCGTCGGGCGACCGCGAGGTCGGCTCGGTCGAACACTTCTCGCCGCTGAAGAAGCTGCTGCAGCGGCTCGGTTCGTGGGTCGTGCGCCAGGCCTCCTCGACCTCCGTGCCCGACACCACCTCGGGCTTTCGCGCCTACAACCGCGAGGCCGCGCTGCAGATGCAGGTCGTCTCGAAATTCACCTACACGCTGGAGACGATCATCCAGGCCGGCAAGCTGCTCGTGGCCGTCGAGCACGTCCCGATCCGCACGAACCCAGCCACGCGGGAGTCGCGCCTGTTCCCCTCGATGAGCGCGTACGTGCGCCGCAACGCCGTGTCGATCTTCCGCATCTACGCCCAGTACGAGCCGCTGCGGATCTTCTGGAGCCTCGCCGCGGTGATCGGCCTCGCCGCGCTCGGCGTGTGGATCCGCTTCGTCGTCGCCTACGCGGAAGGCAACGGCGAGGGCCACGTGCAGTCGCTGATCCTCGGCGCGGTGCTCTTCATCGCCGCCGTCGTGCTGTGGGCGCTCGGGGTGATCGGCGACCTGCTCGCCGCGCAGCGGGTGCTCTCCGCAGCGCACGTTCGAGCGCGTGCGACGGATCGAGCTGCAGCTGGACGTGCCGCCGTCGCACTACGAGCCCGGATCCGCCGGCGAGCGCGAGGCGATCGGGGCGTGAGCGGCGTCACGCTCTCCCGCGACGGGGTCGTCACGGGGAACACCTACGACAAGTACGGCACAACCAACCCGCTCGCGCGGCGGCTGCAGGCCGGTTTCGAGCGGGACCTCGACGGGCTGCTGGCGCGCGCCGACCCCGCGTCGCTGCTGGACGTCGGCTGCGGCGAGGGCGTGCTCGTGCACCGCTGGGCGCTCCGGCTGCCGGGGCGGCGGCTCGTCGGGATCGACCTGGAGGAGCCTTCGATCCAGGCCGGCTGGGCGCAGCGGCAGGCGCCCAACCTCGAGTATCGCGTGCAGCGCGCCGAGGCTCTGCCGTTTGCCGACGGCGAGTTTGACCTCGTGTCCGCCGTGGAGGTGCTCGAGCATGTGCCCGACCCCGCCCACACGCTCGCGGAGATGGCGCGCTGCGCGCAGCGTCACCTGCTGGTTTCGGTCCCGCGCGAGCCGCTGTGGCGGGCGCTGAACATGGCCCGCGGGGCCTATTGGCGGGATCTGGGCAACACTCCGGGGCACCTCAACCACTGGTCGCGGCGCTCGTTCGTGCGTCTGCTCGCGCGGCATGGGACGGTCGCCGAGGTGCGCTCGCCCTTCCCGTGGACGATGCTGCTTGTCCGCCTTGACTAACAAAAGAGGGGCCCGACCGAAGCCGGGAGACACGCCCCTTCGGGGCGAATCCCCGTTGCGGCCAGCCAGCCTGCGGCTGGCTGCGCCACCCTCCAGCACCCGCGTCTCCGCCTCCGAGCCCGAGGCGCCGCCGGGAGCCGGGCCGACCCGCTCCTACGGCAGCGGCGCGCGCCTGCTCTCGGTCGGGATCGCCGCGACCGGGCTGTTGACGTTCGCGTACTTCTCGATCGCTTCGCACGTGCTCGACGGCGAAGCGGCCCAGCGTTTGGACGTGCTGTGGTCGGTGATGTTCGTCGTGATCTCGGTGATCTACCGGCCGGTCGAACAGCTGCTTTCGCGCACGATCGCCGAGCGCCGCGCGCACGGGCACGCCGCACACCCGCTGCGCGTGCCGCTCGCGCTGCAGGCCGGCTTCGCGCTCGCCTTCCTCGTGGTCGCGCTCGCGCTGCACGAAGAGCTGATCGACCACTTGTTCGACGGCTACACCGCGCTCTATGACGTGCTGCTCGTCGGCACGCTGGCATACGCCGGCTCCTACTTCGCGCGCGGCTGGCTGGCGGGGCACCAGTACTTCGGGCTCTTTGGCGCGCTGGTGTTGATGGAGTCCACCTCGCGCATCTGCTTCGCCCTGGCGGTCGCCCTCGGCCTGGCGTCCGGGCAGACCGCGGTCGCGCTCGGGATCGCGGCGGCGCCGCTGCTCTCGCTGGTCGTCGTGCCCGCCGCGTTCGCGCGTAGCGCGCGGGAGCGGGGCGGGGCGGGTGCCGGGCCGATCACCGCCGACGAGGCCGACGCGGCGCTCGCCGGGCCGGGCACCGAGGGCGTGCAGGAGGTGGCAGCGCACGATGACCTGTCCCTGGCCCGTGGCGGGCGCTTCGCGCTGTGGGTCTCGGGGATCATGCTCTCCGAGCAGACGCTGCTGAACGCGTCGGTGTTGACGGTCGACGCGCTCTCCCCCGACAAGGCGCTGGCAGGCATTGTCTTCAACGTGATGCTGATCGCGCGCGCGCCGCTGCAGCTCTTCCAGGCGATCCAGACTTCGCTCCTGCCGCACCTCACCGGCCTGGAGGCGCGCGAGGGCCACGCCGCCTTCGGCCGCGCCGTGCGCCTCACCGTGCGCGCGATCGCCGCCTTCGCCGCGGCCGTGGCGCTCTGCCTGCTCGCGGTTGGCCCGTTCGTGATGAGCCACGTGCTTTTTGGCCAGTCCTACACGTACAACCGCTTTGGCCTCGCGCTCGTCGGCCTCGGGATGGGCATGCACCTCGCCTCGGGCACGCTCAACCAGGCCGCGTTGGCGCGCAACCGCGCCCGGGCGGCCGGACTCTGCTGGCTCGCTGCGGCGGTTGTGTTCCTCGGGTGGATGTTCGTGCCGGCTGTGGGTGAACAGGTGCTGCGGGCGGAGGTCGGGTACCTGGGGGCGACCACGCTGCTGGCGGTGTTGCTGGGGGTGCTGTATAGGAGGGGGCGCAGATCGGCGAAATCGTTGGATCCAACGCCTGTGGGAGCGCGTCGGCGACGCGGGCTATAGCGAACGCCGTCGCCTGCGACGAAGAACAAGGCCGGCGAGCGAGACGCATCCGAAGCTGACCGACGTGAACGAGGTCACAACCGCCGCCTTGTAGGCGACATGGTCTTTGAGGTCGGGGCGCACCGCGAGCACTCCAAAGGCGTTGGCGTTGGTCCACGTGCCTACCGTGAGCGGCCAGGCGACGGTACGTGGGAGATCGGGGACGGCGCTGCCGATGAGCACGGAGAGGGCTCCGAGCGCGATGAGGTCGAGGTGCCACTGGCGTAGGCGGGGAATGGAGCGGATCCCCAAGCGCTTCGCCGCATCGGGATCGTCGATCGCGAGGGCGTAAGGCCAGCCGGTGAGCGCGCCCGCGGCAAGCTCCACCAGCCCGGAGGCGATGAGCGTTTCGTTGGTGCGGGCTGGTTTGTCGGTGGTGTTCATGTGCTCGACGGATCAAGAAGCAGTCTACGAGGCGGCGTAACGCCCTCCTTCCGGGGTGGCGGCGTGGAGAGCCGAGGGCGTGAGAGTCCAAGACACCTCAGGCGACGTCAACCGCCGCCGCGATCGCCCGGTAGGCCGAGCCCGGGTCAGGAGCGTGAAAGATCGCCGAGCCAGCCACGAACACCGTGGCGCCCGCGCGGCGGCAGACCGGCGCGGTGTCGGGGTCGATACCGCCGTCGACCTCCAACGCGGCCCCCGACCCCGCGCCGTCCAGCAGCGCCCGTAGCCGCGCGATCTTCCTCGGCGAGCGCGCAATGAAGGGCTGGCCGCCCCACCCGGGGCTGACCGTCATGCACAGCGCGAGATCGATCGCGCCGGCCAGCTCGGCCAGGGCCTCGACGGGCGTGGCGGGGTTGATCGCCACGCCCACGCACGCCCCTCCGGCGCGCAGCTCCGCGGCGGCGTACTCCGCGTGCGGGGTGGCCTCGGCGTGGAAGGTGACCGAGTGCGCGCCGGCGCGCACGAACTCGCCGACCTGACGCTCGGGGTGCTCGATCATCAGATGCACGTCGAGCATCCCCCCCACCTCCTCGACCTGCTCGCGCAGGGCGGCCACCACCACCGGCCCGAGCGTGATCGGGGGGACGAAGTGGCCGTCCATCACGTCCACGTGAATCACCCGCGCGCCTGCGGCGAGCACCTCGCCCACCTGTGCGCGCAGTGCGCCGAAGTCGGCCGACAGGATCGAGGGGGCCACCCTGATCCCGCCCAGCAGCTCCCGGGGCGAGACGCTCATCTCGCTCGCGTGAACCTCGGCCATCGGACTCAGATAGCCATCAACATGCTGTCGCCGCAGTTGTTGCACTTGAGGATCGCCGTCGAGGACATCCGCACGATCGTCGAGTGCTCCCCGCAGTTCGGGCACACCGAGGCGAGCTCGAAGCGATGCAGGCAGTACACGCAGCGGTAGCGGCCCGGCAGGTTCGTCGGTCGCAGCCACGGCTCCGAGCAGTGCGGGCACAGCGGGCCGAGGTTGGCTGCGGCTGCCTGATCGCGCTCGCCGGCCACGACGCCCTCAACCGCGGCGCAGCCGCGCGATGAAGAAGCCGGCGGTGCGGTCGCGGTGGGGCAGCGTCAGCACGCAGCGGCCCCACGGCCGGCCGATCCTCGATCGTGGGGGCGTCCGCTCGCCGAGCAGCTCCGCGCCCAGGTCGTCGAGGGCGAAGTCGGGGTGGGATTCCATGAAGTCGGAGATCTGACGCTCATTCTCGGTCGGGGAGATCGTGCACGTAGAGTAGACCAGCACGCCCCCCGGACGGACCGCTGCAGCGCCGGCTGCGAGGATCGCCGCCTGCGTCCGAGCCACCTCCGCCACGTCCCTCGGCGCGACCCGCCAGCGCAGGTCCGGGCGCGCTTGCAGAGTCCCCAGCCCCGAGCACGGCGGGTCCACCAGCACGCGGTCGAACGAGGCCGGCGGCGCGTCCCGCAGCGGCCGCGCCGCGTCGCCCACCACCACGCGCACGCACCCCTGCGCGTGCAGCCGCACGACGGTCCGCGCCAGCTCCGCGGCGCGGGCACGGCGGAGCTCGACCGCCACCACCTCCCCGCGGCCCTCCATTAGCGCCGCCAGGTGGGTGCTCTTGCCGCCCGGCGCGGCGCACAGGTCGAGCACGCGCTCCCCCGGCTGTGGGTCGAGCGCTCGCGCCGGGAGCATCGCCGCACGCGACTGCGCCACCACCGCGCCGGCGCGCCACAGCGGCGAGCCGTGCGCGTCCCACGGGCCGTCGAGCACGAGCGCCTCCGGGATCCCCGGGTCGCGGTGGACCGCGACCGCCCGCTGGCCGCAACGGGGATCGTCAGAGGCGAGCGTCTCCCGGCTTCGGTCGCCCGCCAGCTCGGCCGCGACAGCCGCGGGGTCGGCGACCAGCGTGTTGACCCGCAGCGCCACCTCGCCCGGCTCGTTGTCGTACGCCAGCAGCGCGCGGGCCTCCTCGGCGCCGAGCTCCTCCCACCACAGCCGCGCCACCCACTCCGGGTGGGAGTGCTTCACCGCCGCGGCCTGCGGCGTGCGGTCGTCGAGCTCCGCGAGCAGCGCGGCGCCCTCGCGCGTGGCGCGGCGCAGCACGGCGTTGACGAGGCCGTGGCCACGGCCGACCTTGGCCAGCTCCACCACGTCGGCGACCACCGCGCGGTCGGGAGCGCCGCCGGTGAACAACAGCTCGTACAGCCCCAGTCGCAGGGCCGCCACGACCGGTGCGTCCAGGCGGCGCAGCGGCCGCTCGGCGAACTGGACGATCAGGTGGTCGAGCGTGCCGCGGCGCTGCACCGCGCCGTACGCCAGCCGCATCGCCAGCGCCCGGTCGCGGGCGTCGAGCTCGCGCGCCTCCGCGTGCAGCGCGCGGTCTGCGTACGCGCCCTGCTCGAACACGCGGCGCACCACCGTATACGCGCAGGTACGTGCTTTAGAGGGCATGGCCGCGCAGGTAGGAGGCGGCGTCCATCGGCCGCCCCCCCGGAGGCTGCACCTCCAGCAACTCGAGCGCCCCCGCGCGCGTCCCGTACAGCAGGTGGGTGGGCGGGCTACCGATCCCTGCCGCCAGCACCCCGGCCGGCGGGCGCGGCCCGCTGTCCTGCGCGAGCGCTGCCTGCGAGACGCCCAGCAGCGTCCCGTCCTCCCGTGCGAGCCGCGCGCCGACGTGGGGGTGCAGCGCGCGCACACGGCGCTCCAGCTCGACCGCGGTGCACGCCGGGTCGAGCAGGCGGTCCTCGGCGCCGATCTTCTCCGCGTACGTCACGCCCTCCTCGGGCTGCTCGCCGAAGCGCGGCGGCTCCCCCCGCTCCCAGCGGTCGAGCACGCTCACGAGCAGCTCGCCGCCGCGGCGCTGCAGGCGCTCGGCCAGCGACCCGTACGTGTCGTGCGGAGCGATCGTCTCCTCCGCCACCGCGCACACCGGCCCGCTGTCGAGGCCCTCGGTGAGGCGCATGATCGACACGCCCGTGCGCTCGTCGCCAGCCATGATCGCCCGCTCCACCGGGGCCGCCCCGCGCCACCGTGGCAGCAGCGAGGGGTGCACGTTCAGCAGCGGGTACGCCGAGAGCAGCGGCTCGCGGATCAGCGCCCCGAAGGCGCAGACGACCACAGCCGCAGGCGTGGTCTGGCGGACATGGTCGAGCGTCTCGGGGTCGTTGACCCGCGCGGGCTGGGCCACCGCGATCCCAAGTGCGCGGGCCGCCTCCGCAACAGGCGGTGAGGCCACGCGACGCCCCCGCCCCCGTGGTCGATCCGGGCGGGTCAGCACCAGCTCCGGCCGGTGCGCGCTCTGCGCGAGGCGCTCCAGCACAGCTGCAGCGAAGCCGGAGGTGCCGAGGAAGACGGTGCGCAACTGGCTACGCGGCGCCGGCGGGCACCGGCTGGCCCTCGCCCGCCTCGGCTTCGTGCGCCCCGCCCGCGTGGGCCCCGCCCGCCTCGGCCCCGCCCGCCTTGGCTTCGCGCGCCTTGGCTTCGCGCGCCTCGCGCAGCCCCCGCATCGCCTCCCTGCGCGCCTCCCGCGAGATGCGGTCAAGGATCAGCACCCCGTCCAGGTGGTCGAGCTCGTGCTGGATCACCCGCGCCGGCAGGCCTTCCGCCTCCACCGTCAGCTCCTCGCCGTAGGTGTCCTGCGCCCGCACGCGCACCCGCGCCGCGCGCTCCACCTCCACGTTGACCCCCGGGAGGCTCAGGCACCCCTCGTGCGCACTCTCGCGCTCCTCGCTCTCCCACTCGAGCACGGGGTTCACGAGGGCGGTGACGGGGTCCTCCTGGTAGGCCTTGTACACCAGCACCCGGTGCAGCACCCCGACCTGCGTCGCGGCGAGGCCGACGCCGAGCGCGTCCTGCATCAGCTGCCCCATCTGCGCGACCTCCGCACGCAGGCTCTCGTCGAAGCGCTCCACCGCAACGGCGCTCGCGCGCAGCACCGGGTCGCCCAGCTTGCGCACGTGGCGCAGCGCCGCCTCCTGGCGCGCGCGCGTCTCGGGGTCGAGCTCCTCGACCGGCGCGTCCTCGAACTCCTCCGCCTGCGCGGAGGGCTCCCGCTCGAGCTCGGTCGTGTCCTCGGCGACGGTGTCCACCGCACCGATTCTATTGCGGCTCCCGCGTCCACGCCGGAGCCCACCCGCGCCGCGCACAGGCCCGCCGGGGGTCGCGCAGCGTGGCGGCGCGGCGCGAGGCAGGAGGAGCCGCAGCAGCGCCCTCCGGCGCTATTTCCTCTTGCCCCTGCTCCCCTTGCTCCCGTACCTCCTGCGCGCCCGCGCGGCGCACTGTGCGCGCCGGTGCCTGGGCTGCTTCTTGCAGGCCACGAGCGCTTTGGCCAGCAGCTGCGCATGGGTGTGAGCGTGGGGTTTCGCGGTTTCTTTGGCCGACAGCACCCCGCCTTTAGCTGCGGGTTCTTCGGCATGCGGGTGGTCGTTGGCCTGTTCTTCTTCGGCGTGTTTGCGCGCCGCCGCTTCTTCTTCTGTGCGCTTGCGCTTGGCGGCTTCTTCCTGTGGGTTGGTCGTCACCACCCCAAGCGGCGGGGTTCGGCCAACGCCCGTGCCACCGGCGTTGGTCGCCAGCGCTTCGCAGAGGATCGAGCGCCCGATGTCGGCGGTGGTCAACGCGTATGTCGATGACGCTCCCCGTTGTAGCACTGCTCCTTCGCTGCTGTTGACGAACACGTAGGTGAAGGTCGGCGCGTTGCTCCACCCACCCGGTTCACAGTTCAGCGTGTTACCAGACATGGGCACCCCGCGGATCACCGCGCCTCCACCACGGGGTGCACGGGGTGGGTTTTCATCGCCTGCCATCACGAAGTCCCTGATCTCGGGAGCCGCCACGTTCGCGTAGCCCGCCAGCGCCCCCGGCTGACAGGGCTTGCCGTCGACCACCTGCCCGACATCATCGACGCCCGCCAGCGTGACCGGCGTTCCCGGCACAGTCAAGCCGCTGCCACTGTCGCCAGAGCAGGGCGAGCCGTTGGGCGAGCTGGCACATAGGAACAGCGCAGCGGCTTCGCCGCCGCATTCGCGACTGGACCTGAGTGTCATGCCGATCCCGTTCAGCGTACCGTTCAACGGTTCTTCGAGTTGCTCCCGGCCAAAGCCTGACAGGCTGACACCCGTTCCTTCCGAGAACAGCGAGCCGGCCATGATCGGCTCGATCGATTGCACGTCCCGGTTGAATACGAGCGGCGTTTCGAGCTGCAGCACCGCCACGTCATCGGGCTCGGGCAGTGGGGCGCTGGGGTTGTAGTAGGGATGCACGCGCACCCCGGCCGCAACGCTGACCTGTTCGGGTTCGATTTCGATGTCTTCCGAGCCGGCCCCAACCACGATCCTGCCCGGCGCGATCCGTTCCTTCGTGCTGGGGTTGTACATGCAGTGGCCTGCGGTCAGGATCTCAGTTTCGTTCAGGATCGAGCCACCGCAGATGAGCACGACGTGGGGTTCGAGCAGAGCGATCACGACCACCTGCCACGGCACCTGGGCGATCGTGATCGGGTTGCCTCCGACAATCGCCGCGCGGGCACGGGGCGAGCCGCCGCGCGCGCGCTTCGCGCGCCTGCTCCACAGCCGGCCATCGTGCAGGCGCACCCGGGTGATGAGCGGCCGCATCGAGCTGCGCGGGCGTACCGCGGCGGCCGGTGCCGATACGCATACGGAGGCAGTCACGGCTGCTAGCAGCCCGAGTGCCGCCGGCGCGAATCGTCCTATCTTTATGCGCCGGTGCTTACGGGCACGCGTCCCTGGTGTGGTCGTCTCCATTCGATCCTCCGTAGGTGGTTATGCCGAGCGAGGCGCGCGACAGTATCAAACAGTGCAACCAACGCGACGAGTGGACCGCTCCTTCCGACGCGCGCCGGGACACGCCACGCCAGCCCCCAGCCGCCTGCGCCACCCTCTGAAAGAAGAGAGGCCGCCGCGCCCTACTGCGGGTCGACGTCCACGCTGAAGTTCACCCCCGCGTGTGCGCGCACGAGCGCCGCGCGCTGCACCGCCTCCCCCACGAGGGTCGCCGCCGCGGAGCGGTCCGCCGCCTTCACCAGCAGCATGCGGCGCTCGCGTCCGCGCAGGCGGAAGAGCGCCGCCGGGCCCAGCACGCTCGCGCCGGCCGAGGAGAGGTCGCCCAGGCCGGCGCGGACGGCGCTCGCGGCCGCCTGGGCGCGCTCGCCGGCGGGGGCCGCGCACACCACGCGGATGAGGTGCGCGAAGGGCGGGTAGCACAGCGCCGCGCGGCGCTCCAGCTCGCCCGCCACGAACCCGTCGCTGTCGTGCCGGGCGGCGAGCGCGATCGCCCGCGCCTCGGGCGCGAGCGTCTGCACCAGCACCCGTCCCGCGCGGCCGCGCCCCACGCGGCCGGCGAGCTGGGCGATCAGCGCGAACGTCCGCTCCTCGGCGCGGAAGTCGGGAAAGCGCAGGGTCGCGTCGGCGTCCACCACCACGCCCAGCGCCACGTCCGGGAAGTCGTGGCCCTTGGCGACCATCTGCGTGCCGATCAGCACACCCGCCGGGGCCTCCCCGAAGCGGCGCAGCACCGCGCCCGCCTCGCTCGCCGCCGCGGCGCCGCCGGCGAGCACGTCGGCGTCCAGGCGAAAGACGGGGAAGCGCTCCTGCGCGCCGAGCGCCGCGCGCAGGTCGTGCTGCAGCCGTTCGGTGCCCGCGCCGTGGCGCGCCACCGCAGTCGAGCCGCACCCGCAGCGCGCGGGGACGGGCTCGCCGTGGCCGCAGTGGTGGCATTGCCTGGCCGGCACCGCCGGCCTGCGCTCCGGTGCAGCACGAGCGCCACGTCGCACTGCGGGCAGCTCCACACCCGCCCGCACGCGCGGCAGGAGAGGAAGTTCGACCACCCGCGGCGATTCAGCAGCACGATCGCCTTGCCCCCTTCGCGGCGCACCTCCGCGAGCGCCTCCGTCGTCTGCGGGTGCAGGCCGTGGTCCTGCTCGCGCATGTCGAGCACCTCCACCGGGGGCAGCGGGCGGCCGTCCACGCGGCGCGGCAGACACACGCGGGGGAGCCGGTGCAGGCTCTCCGGGCGCGGCGTCGCGCTGCCCGCCAGCAGCAGCGCGCCGTGCTGCACGGCGCGGCGGGCCGCGACCTCGCGCGCGTCGTAGCGGGGGTCGTCCTCGTGCTTGTAGGAGGAGTCGTGCTCCTCGTCGACCACGATCAGGCCGAGCCCCTCGATCGGCGCGAACACCGCCGAGCGCGGCCCCACGCACACGCGCGCCTCGCCCTCGCGCAGCCGCCGCCACTGCTCGCGGCGCTGGGCCGGGGTGAGGCGCGAGTGCAGCACCGCCACGGTCTCGCCGAAGCGCGCGACGAAGCGACCCACGATCTGCGGCGTCAGCGCGATCTCGGGGACCAGCACGATCGCCCCCCGGCCCCGCGCGAGCGCACGCGCCGCCGCGCGCAGGTAGACCTCGGTCTTGCCCGAGCCGGTGACGCCGTGCAGCAGCAGCGCGGCCGGTCGAGCCCCGTCCTCTCCGCCGAGCGCGCGTTCGAGCCGCTCCAGCGCCGCCCGCTGGTCGGCGGTCAGCGCGGGGCGGCTCGACGGGCTGCGCCCCCGCCGCCGCGGACGGCGCCAGGTCGGCCGGGCGCGCCACCGCGCGCGCGCGGCGCCGGCGCACGCCGAGGCCGTCCGGCCCGCGGCCGGTCGCGCCCGGCGGCAGCACCAGCCGTAGAGCGCGCGCAAACGTCGAGCAGCACTCGGCGGCGATCCACTCGGCCAGCGCCACGAGATCCGCCGGCACGCCCAGCTCCAGCGCGCGCAGGGGCTCGCGCAGCTTCTCCTCGGCCACCTCGCTGCGCTCGGCGAGGCCCGTCACGACGCCGAGCGAGCTCGCGTCGCCGCGAACGGCACCACCAGCATCGAGCCGACGGCCACGACCCGATCCCCGAGCACCGCCGGCAGCCGGTAGTCGAACGGCCCGCGCAGCGCGCGGGTCGTCGTCAACGGCTCGACCTGGGCGATCGCGCTTGGCATCTGAAAGAAGAGGGGCCCGGCTCGCCCGCCTACGGCGGGCTGCGCCATCCTCTGAGCCCACAGCCTACGGGCGGCGTCGGATGCTCAGACCGTCGTGGCTGCGCCCAGCCCGGCGGCCTCGCGCAGCTGCTCGGCCGGTCGGTGCGCTCCCACGTGAAGTCGTGGTCGTCGCGGCCGAAGTGGCCGTACGCGGCGGTCTTCTGGTAGATCGGGCGGCGCAGGTCGAGCTCTCGCGGAACGCGCCGGGGCGCAGGTCGAAGTGCTCGTCGACGAGCTCGCGCGATGCTGGCCGCGGCCGATCTTCTCGGTGCCGAACGTCTCGACCATCACCGACACCGGGTGCGCGACGCCGATCGCGTAGGCGACCTGGATCTCGCGCGGTCGGCGAGGCCGGCGGCGACGACGTTCTTGGCCACCTAGCGCGCGGCGTAGGCGGCCGAGCGGTCGACCTTCGTGGGGTCCTTGCCCGAGAACGCGCCGCCGCCGTGGCGGGCCATGCCGCCGTAGGTGTCGACGATGATCTTGCGGCCGGTCAGCCCGCAGTCGCCCATCGGGCCGCCGATCACGAAGCGGCCGGTCGGGTTGACGAGGAAGTCTGCGCAGCAGGGCCTTCTCGTCGTAGAGCTCGGCCGGCAGCACGGGCCGATGACGTGCTCGAAGAGGTCGGGCTTGATCAGCGTCTCGGAGTCGATGCCGTCGGCGTGCTGGGTGGAGATCAGGACCTTCTCGATCGCGACCGGCCGGCCGTCCTCGTAGCGGACCGTGACCTGGGTCTTGCCGTCGGGGCGCAGGTAGGGCAGCACGTCGCCCTTGCGCACCTCGGCCAGGCGCTCGGCGAGCGGTGCGCGAGCGAGATCGGCAGCGGCATCAGCTCCTCGGTCTCGTTGCAGGCGTAGCCGAACATCATGCCCTGGTCGCCGGCGCCGGCGACGTCGAGCGGGTCGTCGTCGAGCGGGTCGTGGCGCGTCTCGAACGCGGCGTCGACGCCCTGGGCGATGTCGGGCGACTGCTTGTCGATCGCGTTGATGACCGCGCAGGTGTCGGCAGTCGAAGCCGAACGCCGCGTCGGTGTAGCCGATCCTGCGCACCGTCTCGCGCGCGATCTCCGGGATGTCGACGTAGGTCTCGGTGGTGATCTCGCCGGAGACGACGATCAGGCCCGGTGTTGACGAGCGTCTCGCAGGCCACGCGGCCGTAGGGGTCGTCGCGCGAGGACGGCGTCGAGCACGCCGTCGGAGATCTGGTCGGCGATCTTGTCGGGGTGCCCCTCGGTGACCGACTCGGAGGTGAACAGATACTCGTTGTCGCGGGCCATGACGGCGAAGTGTACCGAGCTCCGCCCACCCCCCGCCCGCCGCGGCCGCCCGCCGTCAGGCCGCGTGGCGCCCGCGGCGCCCGGCCGGCTGCGCCCGAGCGCTGGCCGCGCTCGACGAAGTCGATGACGAGCGGCACGCCGTCGATGCCGTAGCGCGCGCGCAGGCGGTTCTCCAGGAAGTAGGCGTAGTCGCGCGTCACGCGCGCGCGCGAGTTGACCTGGATCGCGAAGCGCGGCGGGCGCTGTGTCCGATCTGGGTCATGTAGATCAGCTTCAGGCGGTGCTGGCGCCGACCCGCGGCGGGTGCCGACCGGCGGCTGGCGCGCGGCCAGGGCCTCCGCCGAGGAAGCGGTTCAGCTCGGCGTTGGGATGCGACCGGCCATGCGGTCGCCGAGCGCGAGCGCCTCGTCAGCAGACGCGCGACGTGGCGGCCGGTCTTGGCGCTCGCCGTCAGCACCCGCGGGCGCAGCCGCAGCTTCTCCGCCACGCGCCCGCGCTCGTAGCTCGAGGTCGAGGCGCCTCCCGCGTCCCCGTCGGCGTGCCCTGCAGGTCCCACTTGTTCAGCACGATCGCGGTCGCGCAGCCCGCCTTCATCGCCAGCTCGGCGATGCGCAGGTCCTGGGCGGTGACGCCCGTCGGTCGCGTCGCAGACCACGAGCGCCACGTCGGCGCGCTCGGCGGCGCGCTGGGAGCGCAGCGCGGTGTAGTACTCGACCGAGTCCGCGACCTTCGCCTGGCGGCGCATGCCCGGCGGTGTCGATCAGCGTCACGCTGCGCTCCCCGACGCTCAGCGGCGTGTCGATCGCGTCGCGGGTGGTGCCGGCGAGCTCGGAGACGATCACGCGCTCCTCGCCCAGGAAGCGGTTGACGAGCGAGGACTTGCCGACGTTCGGGCGGCCGATCACGGCCAGGCGGATCGCGTCCGTCGTCGGGCTCGGGCTCGCGCCTCCGGGCAGCAGCTCGACGATCCGGTCGAGCAGGTCGCCCGTGCCGAGCCCCTGCGCGGCGGAGACCGCCAGCGGCTCGCCGAGGCCGAGGCGGTGGAACTCGGCCGCGCAGCGGGATCTCCGCGACGGTGTCGCACTTGTTGGCCGCGACGATGCACGGCAGCGGCGCAGCGGCGCAGCAGGTCGGCCAGCTCCTCGTCGCCCGGGCGCACGCCCTGCGCGCGCGTCGACGACCAGCACCGCCACCTGCGCGTCGGCGAGCCCGGCGCGCGCCTGCTCGCGGATCGAGCGCGGCCAGCGGGTCCTCGTCGCGGAGGTCCACGCCGCCGGTGTCGATCAGCGTGAACGTGCGCGCCCGTTCCACTCGCAGGCCAGCTCGTTGCGGTCGCGCGTGACCCCGGGGCGCTCGTGCACGACCGCCTCGCGCGGTGCCGCGTGAGGCGGTTGACGAGCGAGGACTTGCCCACGTTCGGATAGCCGACGACGGCGACCTTCAGCTGGGAGCAGTATGAGCTATGGGCCTACGGGACAGGCCTACGCCGGCCAGTGGCCGGGAGCCGCACGGCCGGCCGGCGCTCTCGCCGTGCCGCGATGCCCGCGCGAGCGCCACCCGCGCGCCACGACCTCGCGGAGAGCCAGCTCCGTGGTGTCGAGCGACGACCGCGTCCGGGGCCGGCCGCAGGACGGAGCTGTGCCACGCGTGCGTGTCGCGCTCGTCGCGCAGCGTCTGCTCGGCCAGCACGACCCGCCCCGCATCGACCCCCAGCTCGGCCGCGCGCCTGCGCGCTCGCTCCTCGGGGCTCGGCCGTGAGGAAGACCTTCAGCTCGGCGTCGGGGGCGACGACGGTGCCGATGTCGCGTCCCTCCGCGACCCAGTCGCCACGGGCCGATCAGCCGCTGCTGCGCGGCCACCAGCACGGCGCGCACCGCCGGGTCGGCGGCCACCCGCGAGGCCGCCTCGGTGACCTCGGGCGCGCGGATCGCCTCGGTCACGTCGCGGCCGTCGAGCAGGACGGTCCGCGGACCCGCCGCGCCGCGAGCTCCGATCGCCGCCCGCGCCAGCTGCGCCGGCTGCGCCGTGCGGCGCGGCTCGAGCGCCAGGAGCGCGACGCACCGGTACATCGCGCCGCTGTCCAGGTAGGTGAAGCCGAGCTCGCGCGCCAGCGCGCGCGCGACGGTGGACTTGCCGGCGCCGGCGGGGCCGTCGATGCGACGACCATGCTGGGAGCACCACGAGCGCCGCGAGGTCCTCCACGAACCCCGGGTAGGAGACCGCAGCAGCCTCCATCCCCGCGCACCTCGACCCCCTCGCGCGAGGCAAGACCCGCGACCGCGCCGAGCATCGCCAGGCGGTGGTCGCCGTGCGCGTCGATGCGCGCCGCCGCGCAGGCCGCCCGTGCCCGTCACCGCGAAGCCGTCCTCGGTCGCCTCGATGTCCGCGCCGAGGCCGCGCAGGCCATCGACCACCGTGGCGATGCGGTCGGACTCCTTCAGGCGCAGCTCCTGCGCGCCGCGCACGACCGTCTCGCCCTCGGCGAAGCAGCCGAGCAGCGCGACGAGCGGCAGCTCGTCGATCGCCAGCGGCACCTCCTCGGGCTCCACGAACGTCCCCTCGAGCGCGCCGGCGGCGACGTCGAGGTCGCTGACGGGCTCCTCGCCGACGAGCTCCTCGGCGGCGTCCTCCAGGTCGCCGAGCACGATGCCCTGCATGCGCTGCACGATCCGCAGGAAGCCCGTGCGCGTCCAGTTGACCCCGACGTCGCGCGAGCAGCAGGCGCGAGCCGGGCACGAGCACCCCGGCGGCGACCATGAAGGCGGCGGAGCTCGGGTCGCCGGGCACGCGCACGTGCTCGAGCGCGAGCTCGTCGGCGTTGGTGACGCGTCACGCGGGCGCCCTCGCGGCTGAGCGTGACGCCCGCGCGCAGCAGCATGCCGCTCGGTGTGGTCGCGGCTGCGGTGCGGCTCCACGACCGTCGTGACGCCGTCCGCGGCGAGCGCGGCGAGCAGCACGCACGACTTCACCTGGGCGCTGGCCACCGGCAGCTCGTAGTCGATCGCGTGCAGCCGTGCGCCGCGCACGTGCAGCGGCGGGAAGCGGCCCTCGCCGCGGCCTGCACGTCGGCGCCCATCAGCCGCAGCGGCTCCACGACGCGGTCCACCGGGCGGCGGCGGATCGAGGCGTCGCCGTCGAGCGTGAAGGAGCGGCCCTCCTGGGCGGCCAGCCACCCGGGCAGCAGGCGCAGCAGCGTGCCGGCGTTGCCGACGTCGATCGGCCCCTCGCGGCTCGCGCGCCTCGCGCAGGCCGGTGCCGCGCACGATGACGGCGTCGCCGTGCACCTCCACGAGCGCTCCGAGCGCGCGCACCGCTGCGAGCGTGGAGTCGGTGTCGGCGGCGTGCAGGTAGTTCTCGATCCGCACCGGTCGGAGGCCATCGCGCCGAGCAGGGCGGCGCGGTGGGAGATCGACTTGTCCGGGCGGCGCGCGCAGCTCGCCGCGCAGAGGCGCCGCGCGGGCTCGAAGCGGAGGTTCATGGGCGCCTCACGCACCCCACGGGGAAGCCGAGGTCGGCGATCAGCTCCGCACGCTCGGCTGGCCTCGCCGCCGATCCACAGCGCGACCACGCCCTGGCTGTTGTCCTCGGAGGGCGAGAGCGCCATGTCGACGATGTTGACGCCGGCGCGGCCGAGCGCGAGCGCGATCTCGGCGATCACGCCGGGCCGGTTCGGGACCGACGCGCGCAGCTCGTGCACGGCCTCCGCCCCCGGCCGGCGCCGAGCAGCGTCCTCGCGGTCGGCGCGCGCGCGCTCGTTCCAGCCGTGACGCGCCGCGCGTCGCCCCAGCCAGCCAGCCGCGGACCTCGCGCAGGCGCCTCGGGCTCGTCGAGCCGGCGACCAGGGCGTCGCGGTTGGCGAGGTAGATGTCCGTCCAGATCGCGCTGTTGGCGCCCGCGACGCGGGTGGCGTCGCGGAAGCTCGGCCCGACCGCGCGGCAGGCGCCGGCACGCCCTCGCGGCGCGATCGCGCCGCGGCCTGCGCCACGAGCACGTTGGCGAGCACGTGCGGCAGGTGCGAGACGCACGCCATCACGCGGTCGTGGGCGTCGGCGTCGATCGCCGCGGGCTGCGCCCCGAGGTCGCTCGAGCAGGCGGTGCAGGCGCTCGTAGAGGACGCCGGAGGTGACGCCCGGCGCGGCGTCAGGTACCACGTGGCGCCCGTCGAACAGGTCCGCGCGGGCGTGCTCGACGCCGGCGCGTCTCGGCGCCCGCGAGCGGGTGGCCGCCGACGAAGCGCTGGTCCGGCGCGCGTCGGCGAGCGGCGCGCTTGGTGGAGCCGACGTCGCTGACGACGCAGTCGGCGGTCGGCGTGGGCGAGCGCCTCGCGTACGAGCGCCGGCGAGCGCGCCAACGGGCGCGGCGACGAACACGACCTCCGCGCCGACCACGGCGCCAGCCACATCGTCGGCGCGGCTCGTCGAGCGCGCCGCAGCGCGAGCGCCGCCGCGAGCACCTCGGGGTCGGGGTCGTAGCCGCACACCGACGCCTCCGCGTGCTCGCGCGCGGCGAGGCCGATCGACCCGCCGATCAGCCCCACGCCGAGGAGCGCGACCCTCAACGGCGCGGGCTCGAGCGCGGGCCATGAGAGGGCGCAGCGCCTTGCCCGCGAGCGCGGCGGCCCGCTCCACGGACGCGGCGTACTCGGCGAACGTCGTCGGTCGGCAGCGACTGCGGCCCGTCGCACGACGGCCTCGTCGGGGTGCGGGTGCACCTCGACGATGATGCCGTCCGCGCCCGCCGCCGCGGCCGCCAGCGACAGCGCGCGGCACGAGGTCCCGGCGCCCCGCCGCGTGGCTCGGGTCGACGATCACCGGCAGGTGCGTGAGCTCCTTGAGGACCGGCACGGCCATCAGGTCGAGCGTGACGGCCGGTAGGCGGTCTCGAACGTGCGGATGCCCGCGCTCGCAGAGCATCACGTTCGGGTTGCCCTCCTTGAGGATGTACTCGGCGGCCATCAGCAGCTCCTCGAGCGTCGCGGAGAGGCCGCGCTTGAGCAGCGCCGGGCGGCCGGAGCGGCCGATCTCCGCGAGCAGCGGGTAGTTCTGCATGTTGCGCGCGCCGATCTGGATCACGTCGGCGACCTCCAGCACGTCGTCGAGGTCGCGCACGTCCATCAGCTCGGTGACGATCGGCAGGCCGGTCTCGGCCTTCGCCTCGGCGAGCAGCCGCAGGCCCTCCTGCCCGAGACCCTGGAAGGCGTAGGGGGAGGTGCGCGGCTTGTAGGCGCCGCCGCGCAGCAGCGTCGCGCCGCGCGTCCCGCACCGCGCGCGCCGTCTCGCAGCAGTCTGCTCGCGCGATTCGACGGTGCACGGCCCCGCGATCAGCGCGAAGTGCTCGCCGCCGATCTTGCGCCCGTCGATGTCGAGCACGGTGCGCTCGCCGTGGCGGAACTGCGCCGAGGCGAGCTTGTAGGGCTTGAGGATCGGCACGACGCGGTCCACACCGGGCTGGCCCTCCAGCCCGAGGCTCGCGACGTGGCGTCTTGCTCGACGTCGCCGATCGCGCCGATCACGGTCACGCGCGCGCCCCGGCTGCGGTGAGCGCGCGCGCCGGCTCGCTCGATCTTCGCGACGACCGCCGTCGATCTCCTCGTCGGTCGCCGTCTCTTTCATCACGATCATCATGCGTGCTTCCTTTCCAGGACCCGAGGAATGTTAGAGGTGCTGCTCGCCGCGTGCGGGGCGGCGGGTGCGCGAGGTGGGCGTCGCACGCCCGTGGAGGCGGCGCTCGGTCGAGGGACCCGGGCGGCCCGGGAGCCCGCTCACGCACGGGCGCGGGCCGAAGCGCCTAGCTAAATCGCCAGGCGCAGGGGTAGGCGTAGAAGGACGGCCACGTGGCACACGCGGGCGAGGCGGAGTCGTCGGGATTGCAGCGATGCCCGAGCTCGAGCCGCAATCGGACGTCTCCGAGCGGCGCTAGCAGGCTCACAGGATCTCCGCAAGGGCATCCAGGAAAGCTGCGTTCTCCTCGGGGAGCCCGTAGGTGACCCGCAGTGCGCCCTCGGCCGGCCGAGCGCGCCGCCGCCGCGCACGAGCACGCCGCGCGGCCAGCAGGCCGCGCATCACCTCCTGCTCGTCGCGCCCCTCCCCCAGCTCGAACCAGCAGAAGTTGGCCTGCGAGTCGGCGGGGTCGAGCCCCAGCGCGCGCAGGCGCTCGTCCACGGAGATGCGCTCGGCGACGGTGCGCGTGACGCGCTCGATCGACCGCGTCCTGGTGCGCGAGCGCCTCGGTCGCCGCCGCCTGTGCGAGCGCGTTGCAGTAGAAGGGCTGGCGCACCTGGTCGAGCGCGCGCGGCAGCTCCGGCGAGCCGCACAGCGCGAAGCCGACGCGCAGGCCGCAGAGGCCGTAGACCTTGGAGAACGTGCGCAGCAGCGCGAGGTTGGGGTGCTCGGCGAGCAGCGCCACGGACGCGTCTGGGTCCTCGAGCAGGTTGAACTCGCAGTAGGCCTCGTCGATCACCACGCAGTGTGCGGCGGCACCTCGGCGAGGAACGCCGCGAGCTCTGAGAGCGGCAGCGCGGTGGAGGTGGGGTTGTTCGGGTTGCACACGAGCACCAGCCGAGTGGCGACGGTGATCTCGCGCAGCATCGCGGGCAGGTCGTGGCGGTCGCGCGCGTCCAGCGGCACGGTCACCGCGCGCGCGCCGGAGGCGGCGGCGAGGTGCGGGTAGACCGAGAAGGAGGGCCACGCGTAGACGAGCTCGGCGCCGGGCTCCAGCAGCGCCTCGCCGGCGGCGAGCAGGACGTCGCAGGAGCCGTTGCCGATCGCGATCTGCTCGGGCGGCACCTCGTAGCGCTCGGCCAGCCGGCGGCGCAGTGCTGTGCTGGCGGGGTCGGGGTAGCGGTTCAGCGACGCGAGCGTACGCTCGATCGCGCTCGGACGGCGGGCAGCGGCGGCTACGGCGACTCGTTGCTCGCGAGCCGCACCGGCGGGGCCGCGTCCGCGTAGCCGCCGGCCGCCGGGTAGGACGGGAGCCTTCGGATGCGTGCTGAGAACTCGAGGGGCACTTGGTTTTCTTGGCCGGGGTCGTGGTCATTGTGGCGGACGGCGCCGGCGCGGGCACCGTGACCGTCACGGTGGTGGTGTTGGTGGAGCCCGGCGGGGCCGGCGGTGGCGGCTGGGGGCCGGCGGCGGGCGGCGCCGGAGCGGCTTCCACCGGCAGCGCGAGCGCGTCGCTGTTGCCGTACGCGTCGTACGCGGTCAGCGTGACCGTGTAGTGGCCGGGCTGGGCGTAGATGTGCGCGACGCTCGCTTCGGGGGTGCCGAGCTGCACGCCGTCGCCGAAGTTCCACACCCAGTACACGGCGGGGTCGGCGGGTTCGCCGGAGGCCGCGCCGTCGAACGTCGCGGGGACGCTTGCCTGCACCGCGGCGGGCGGGGAGAACGCGACGGGGAGCACCCGCTGCACGCAGGCGCCGCCGGGGGCGGCGGCGTTGCTCCAGACCCGCTGCGTCCAGTAGTCCTCGCCGTCGATCGCCTGGTTGTAGAGGCCTTCTTCACGGCCCGGGGTGAGGTCGCCGAGCGGTTCGCCGTAGATGCCCTGCACGCCGGTCAGCGTGGTCTCGGGGGGCAGGCACTTGTCGTCGATCTCCTGCCCGAGCTCGTCGAGCCACGAGTAGGGCTCGCAGCCCACGATCTGCCCCCCTGCTTCCTTGCACTGGCTGCCGAGCGGGTCGGTGATCGTCTCGTTGAGCTCGTGGCTGGCCCCGTCGATCGCCGCGTCGGCCCCCTCGACTTTGGTGGGGTGAACGTTGAAGATTTCGCAGCCGCCGACGCCGCCCACGTAGGGGACGTAGGCGTACACGCTCTGCCCGGCGGGCGCCTCCCCGGAGCCGCCGAAGTCGCTGTGGTAGGCGCAGTAGGAGGAGTAGGCGCATTCCGTCGAGCCGCTTTCGAAGCAGCCGCCGACACCGGGCGGCGTGAGCACGACGTAGAGGTTCTCTTCGGCCGAGCCGGCGCGGAACGTTTCGGGGCTCCACTTCGCCGTCGCCGCGGCCTTCCCGATCGCGGTGTGGAGGTCTTCGTCGAGCAGGCAGGGACCGGCCGTTTTCTGCAGCCGGCCTTCGGCGTCGACGCTCACGCCTTCGCATTCGGACGTCGCACGTTTGGGGAAGGCTTCGGTGTCGCGGTAGGCCATCCTTTCGACTTCGTGGCCCGTCGCTTTTTCTTCCGCTTCCGCTTCGGCGTCGGTCTCGAAGCGCAGCCGGTACGCGCCGGGCGTGCGCACGCCGCCCGCTTCGCTGTAGTACTCGGGTCCACAGCGAACACGTCGGTCCCCATGCCGCTGTCGTGGGCGACGTCGGCGAAGTACCGTTCGAGCGCCGCTTCGTACCCCGCGGGGAACTGCTGGACGCTGCCCTTGACTTCGCCCTGCCAGAAGATCAGGCGAATGCTTGCCCCGCGCAGCACGGGACCACCCTGGTAGCAGACGTCGAACGTTTCCGCGAACGCGGCCGGGCAGCCCGGTTCGGCGCCGCCGACGAGCGTCGGCCCGCCGCCCGCGATGCGACGCTCGGCGAGCGCGTTCCGCACGAACTGTGCGCGCGCGACCGCGGCGGCGGAGCCACGCACCGGCACGACGCCGCGGAGCCGCGGGAAGCCGGGCAGCCCGCCCACGTGCGGGCGCGGCACGGCGCGGCCGACGCCGCGGTGGCGCCGAGGGTCAGCGCGAGCAGCGCGCCGAGGAGCGCCGCGGCCGTCGCACACCCATTCCGCATCACCGCGCCACCGCCATCGGGCCGCTCACCTACACCCCGCCCCGACGCCAGCCGGCCCCCTACTGCGCCGACCCCAGATCGGCCCGCAGCGTCCGTGCGTCCCCCAGGTACACGTGCTCGGCGCGGTGCTCCTCCGCGGCGTAGTAGTGCAACAGCACGCGGATCACCCGCGGCAGCGAGCCTGGCACGGGGACTCCCGCGCGCAGAGCAGCGGCACGGCCTCGAAGCCGAGAGCGCGCGCGGCCACCGCGGGGAACTCCGCGTCGAGGTCCTCGGTGGCGGTGAAGATGCAGGAGACGACGTCCGCCGGGTGCAGCCCGTTGCGGCGCGCGATCTCTTCCAGCAGACCGGTGGTTGCCGCAAGAATCGACTCGGCGTCGTTGCGCGCAACCGTGTTTGCCCCGCGTAATGCGTGCAGCCGCATGGCGGCCGATTTTGTCAGAGAGCGCGGCCGGCTCCCCGCCGCGCCGTGCGCGCCGGCGGCGCGCTCCCGGCGGCCGGGGCGCCACTCGCCTCCCGCGGCGCCCGCGCCCGCCGCAAGGGTCGGTGGAGCGCGGCCCGTCTCCCGCGGTGCGCGCACCTCCGCTCCCGAGGCGGCGGTGGGCCCCCGGCGCGAGCGCCCCCAGCCGCAGGGACCGAACGCGACCCGCCGCAGCAGAGCACCGGGTGCCCACGGCGGCGCACATCCGCCGCACCTGGCGCTTCCGACCCTCCCCAGCGTCACCTCCAGCTCGTCCCCCCTCGTCCCACGCGCCGCACGTGCGCCGGCGCGGTCGGCCCGTCCTCCAGGAGCAGCCCGGCGCCGCAGCGTCCGCAGGGCCGCCGCGCCCACCGGCCCGCCGGCAACGCGCGCGCGTAGGTCTTGGCGACCTCATAGCGTGGGTGCGTGAGCCGCTGCGCGAGCGGCAATCGTTCGTGAGCAGGATCAGCCCCCTGGAAGCGGCGTCCAGCCGCCCACGGGTACAGCCGCCGCCGCTCGGGCACGAGCTCGACGACCGTCGGCCGCCGTCGATGTCCGCGCGGTCGAGACCCCACCGGCTTGCCGCACGGGTAGCGACGCGGAGCTCGGGCCGCTGAGAGGTCGCCGTCGACCTCCACGCGGCTCGCTCAGTCCCACGTCGCGGGCCGGGTCGCGGACGAGCTCGCCGTCCACGCGCACGCGCCCCAAGGCGATCAGCGTCTCGGCCGCGCGCCAGGAGGCGACGCCGGCGTGGGCAAGGTCTTGGCAAGGCGCATGGCTGCCACCATTACAGCGGGCCGCGAGCGCCGTGCGCCCACGGCTGACAGCGGGCGGCGTCAGCC
>CAWGFB010000006.1:0-222338 GCA_963821775.1 uncultured Solirubrobacterales bacterium
AGCGGCGTCAACCCCAAGGAGGCAAGGCATGCCCGAGCAGATCATCAGCGAGGATGACCACCCGACGCTCCGCCACCCCGAACGGCGCGCGATCGGCGAGGAGTTGCAGGCCGTGCTGGTCACGCTCACGGACCTCTCACTGGCCGGCAAGCAGGCGCACTGGAACCTGGTCGGCCGCTCGTTTCGCCCGCTGCACCTGTTCCTCGACGAGCTCGTCGAGGCGTGGCGCACGGCCGCCGACGAGGTCGCCGAGCGGGCCGTGGCGCTGGGCTACGCGCCCGACGGCCGCGCGGGGACCGTCGCCCAGCGCTCGATCCTGGAGCCGCTCCCCGAGGGGCAGATCCTGGACGCCGACGTGATCGCCGCGTTCGTCGCTCTCCTCACGACGGCGATCGGCGACGTCCGCAAGCGCATGGACCGCCTCGAGGACGTCGACACCGTCACGGCCGACCTGCTGCACGGCGTCGTCCGCGGGCTCAAGGAGAATGTGTGGATGATCCGGGCGCACTCGCCCGACCGGTGAGCCGCGCGCTGGACACGCGCGTCAGCCACGCGAGCAGTCCCGCCACGCGCGGTCGCCGAGCGCCACCGCGCGCCGGGGCGGCGAGGGGTAGCATGCCCCTCGATGAGTGCAGTGGGCTACGCACCGAGTCTGCCTGCTGAATCTGGGCGAACCCTGTTCGGCCGGGTGATGGGGCTCGTCGCGCTGACGGTGGGCTTCGCCACGCTCGGCGTCTACCTGGCGCGCGAAAGCGGCGGCGGCGAGTGGTTCGTCGCGTGGCTGCTGGCGCTCGGCTGTCTGATCGGGCTGAACGTCGCCAACACACGCGGCCACCACGGCCTCGCGCTCGGGCTGCTGTGCGCGTTCGGGCTACTGATCGGCGTGAGCGTGTCGAGCACTGTCAACTACTACGCGCAGGTGGACCCAACGGCCCTCCGCCAGGCCTTCGGCGCGACCGGGCTGTTCGTCGGCGGCCTGGGAGCCGTGGGGTACGCGATCAGGCGCGACCTCGCGTTCCTCTACCGGCTGGCGTTCTGGCTGCTCCTCGCGCTGATCGTGGCCGGGATCGTGGTGATCTTCGCTCGCATCCAGGGCGCCTACACCGCGTACGCGCTCGTCGGGCTGGCTGTGTTCGGGCTGTACACGGTGCTCGACTTCAACCGCCTGCGGCGGGCAGGCGAGCCGGAAGCGATCCCGATCGCGGCCGGGATTTTTCTTGACATCCTCAACGTGTTTCTGTTCTTCTTGCGGTTGTTCGGGGGGTCGCGCTGAGGGGGACGTGTGTGGGGCTTGGGCTTTGCTCCGGCGCCCGGATGCGCTGCGCACGGTACTCACGCCGGACGATGAGCTCTCCGGGCGACGCCCGAGCGAGGATCTGGAGCATCTTCGGTTCGTCGCCGCGGCGTGAAGCGTCGCGATCTGGAACGTCAGGACGGCTCTCAAACCCCTCTGCGGCCCTGACGGCAGTGTGGGAGGCGGCCGCCGTCGTCCAGCCGGGACCGAGGGGGCTGCGGGAGTCGGTCGTGGTGGATTGGGCGTGGAAGTAGTCGCTGGATTCCTACTGAGAAAAAGGGGGAGCCCGGTTGAAGCCGGCTCCCCTGGACTGTCTACGAGATTCTTAACAAAAACAATAATAGATTCATTTGCGCAACCAACATAGCGACTGCAAGTATGCTTATGATAAGTATGTTCATTGTATTATCTTCTTTCTTATAGTCTACTTAATTAACCGAGCACCCTGCTCGGCGGAGTCTCAATTCTAACACGGGGCGCCTCGTCGACGACGATGGGAGTGGGCGCACTGTGTCGCGGGGACTCGCTAAAGAGGCCGGCCTGGGGAGGTGAGCTGGGAGGGATGGCGGTGCCCTGGCAAGGAGGTGATATTGATGTCAGGGATGGGATGTATACGGTGACCGGGGCGGTGGCTAGATTGGGTGGGGATGCCGGATCGTCTGTTCCATTACACGACGCGGGACTTCGCGGTGGAGTGCGTCGCGGATCTGGATGCCGGTCGCCCGGTGATCGTGGAGGTCTGGGACGGCCTGTACGGCCCGGGCTTCTATGCGCTGGATGTCGGCTGCGATGAAGCCACGCGCGATCAGCCTGCGCTGGGAGTGTTTCGGGGACGCCAGACCTAAGCATCCGATGGATGGTGTCTTGGTGATCGATCCGGGTCTCGGGGACTCGCCGTTCGAGTCGATGGATGGTCATATCTGGCTGATGAAGGCCTCGTGGGGATCGCGGGCACCGATCGAGGGCATGATCGTGGCGGTAGGGGTGTGGGCGAGCGGCGAGTGGCAGGTCGATGAGTACGAGTAAATCTTGTATCCTGGTCCCAGGTTTGCTACGCTCCTCAAGATGGCCGTGATGAGCAAGAGCAGGCTGCGACGCAGCATCGATCCTCCGGGCTACTGGCGTGGGGAGGAGTTCCATGCTGGGTTTGCCGACGATCCGCGGCTGCCGGAAGGTCACCGACGGCGCATCGCAACCTGGGCGCGAGCGGCGGGGAAGGCTTCTGACGGGCAGCGCGAGCTGTTGGCGCAGCTACCACAGCGCAAGCTGTCTGAGGCACAGCAACGGGCTGAGGGGCTTGCCGGGCCGCAGGCGAGCTCCATGTGGCAATACCTGACGGATACGGAGCAGGGCATGGTGCTCGATCCTGGCGTCCATCCAAAGCTCCTCGGCGCGACCTACCCGCTCGGTATCGGTCAGCTCGCCACGCTCACGGGCTCGACCCAGGATCAGATTCGCCACTGGCACGAGCTCGGTTTGCTACGAGCGCGGCGCAGCAAGGGCGGGCACCGCCAGTTCTTCGCCAATGCGGCGCTGCGAGCATTCTTCTTGCGCGGCAACATGCCCCAGCCGTACATCACGGTCCTGCGTGACATCAGCAACCTGAAGGGCGCTCCGCTGCTCGCGGGCATGGCGACGCTCCTGCAGGAGCAGGCATCCCGGTTCGAGACGGCCGAGCGGGATCTGCTGACACAGACCGCGCACGATCTCGAGCGGGTCAGCGCGGTGCTTGCAGGCGCTCGGGATCGGTAAGGCGATAATCTCGGGACGGTGAGCGATGAAAGGGCTATAGCCCGAGCGCGTTGAGCGCCGAGAAGTCCCGGCCGGGCGACATCCGTCGCAGTCGTCGCCGTAGTCGGCATCGCTGCTGGGACCATCTGGTCATCGCTCCGTTGTGGGTTGCGTTCGAGGCCAACCTTGGGACGCTGATTCGCACATGTGACGCTGTGGGTGCGTGCATCGCGGTGCCCGATACCGCCCACTATCGCCAGGCACTCGCGCAGGGCGATACCTTGGGTCCGCGTCGCCGGCCTTGTATCCATTGGGTGCATGAGGGCAAGGCACGTTGGATCGATCGACAACGCGCCGCCGGCTGGCGGATCGTCGCGGTCGAGCTCGCGGACGGCGCCGTGTCGCTCCCGAGGCTTGAGCCGGCGCGGCAGCGAACGGTCGTCTTGCTCGGCCACGAGCGGTACGGCGTTCCCGAGGAGCAGGTAGAGGCGGCCGATACGTGTGTGGAGATCCCGATGGTGGGCCAGGGAGCAAGCCTGAACGTGGCTGTTGCGGGCAGCCTCGTCCTGTATCGCCTGGCTGGTATGAGCTGATGTGGAATGTTGCTCGCAGACGATCTCCGCCAAGCGCGCGATGATCCGTCCTGCCTCGGCGAGGCCCAGGCGAGACGGCTCGACCCAGCTAAATCCATAACCCCGATAAGATCAGTGCTAATTTTGGCTACGACAACAGCGCTGCAACGACATCACCGCGGGTTCCAAGGAAGATGCTCTTCAAGCAGATCACGCATGACGATCTCGGCTGCGCGTCCTACCTGATCGGCGACGAGCGGGCCGGGGTCGCGGCGGTCGTCGATCCGCGGTTCGAGATCGACGAGTACCTCGAGCTGGCTCGCTACCGCGGGGTCATCATCGAGCACGTGCTCGAGACCCACAACCACGCCGATCACGTGTCCGGGCACGGGCGACTGGTGGCCGCGACGGGAGCGCGCATCCACGTCCACCGCTTGGCCGACCCCGCCTACGACCATGAGCCGTTCGACGATGGCTGGGAGCTGCGACTGGGGTCGCTCGTCGTGCGTGCGGCGCATACCCCGGGGCACCGCCCCGAGCACACGGCTTACCTGTTGATCGACACCAACCGCGGCGATGACCCGTGGGCGGTGCTGAGCGGGGACAGCCTGTTCGTGGGCGATGTCGCGCGCACCGACCTGGCGGTCGAGCAGGCCGAGGGCGCCCGCCAGATCTTTCGCTCGGTGCACGAGCGGCTGCTGAGTCTGCCCGAGGACTGCGAGGTCTGGCCGGCGCATCTCGGGGGATCGATGTGCGGCGGACCGGGCATGGACATGAAGATCTGCTCGACGATCGGTTACGAGAGGCAGCACAACCCGACGCTCGCGATCGCCGACGAGGAGGAGTTCGTCGCGCAGGCGCTGGCCAAGCTGGGGCCGCAGCCGCCGAACTTCGAGCGGATCGTGGCGCTCAACCGCGGCCCGCTGCTGACCAGTGGGGTGGAGGCCCCGGCGCTGTATCCCCATCAGGTGCAGCTCAAGCGCGAGGAGGGCGCGCTGCTGGTGGACGTCCGCACCGACCTGCAGTTCGACGACGTGCACATCCACGGATCAATCTGCATTCCGTCGTTCAGCTCCGGATTCGGGTCGAAGCTCGCATGGATCGCCGAGCACGACCGCGAGATCGTCTTCATCGGCCGCGACGACGCCGACGGGCGACGCGCGGCCAAGCTGGCGCTGTCCGTGGGGGTGCGCAACGTCGCAGGCCTGCTCGCGGGGGGCATGACCAACTGGCGCCAGGAACGGCACCCCGCGACCGAAACCGAGCGGCTACCCGCGGACGAGCTCCTCGACCGGCTCGCACAGGAACCGGATCTGCAGCTGCTCGACGTCCGCGAGCTACGCGAGTGGAACACCGGTCACGTGCCCGGCTCGGTGTTCACTCCGTGGCACGACATCAAGGGCATCCCGCAGGGATTGGATCCGGGGTGGCCGATCGCCGTGATTTGTGCCGCGGGGGTCCGCGCGGCGACCGCGGCGAGCCTGCTCACGCATCACGGCGCAGGGAAGGTCATCCACGTGACTGACGGCGGCGTGCCGCGACTCGCCGAGCGCGGACTGCGGCTGGAGTCGAGCGCCGCCACGCCGGTCGACGCCGCGGCGTAGGCGCCGGGTACTTGCAGCATCCGTTTGTGAGATCGCCGAGCGGCGTGGCATCGCGGAGGACGAGCTCGCTGCCGGAGTGTCAGGCCGTGCCCGCGGGTGCGAGCGAGGTCCCCTCTCGCCGGGCGGCCTCGGAGTGCTCGCGACTGTCTTGCGAGGAGATCAGCACCGCGGCGAGGATCGCCCCGGTGATCGCGAAGCCCGCGCCGACCAGGAACGCGCGGTCGAAGCCCTTCGTCAGGGCGATCGCGCTGCTGTGTACCCCTGAGTGAAACAGGCTCTGGGTGCGGCTGTTGGCGACGGTGGCGAGGATCGCGAGGCCGAGCGCGCCCCCGACCTGCTGGGCGGTGTTGATCAGCCCCGAGGCGAGACCGGCCTCGTGCGGCTTGGTTCCCGTCACCGCCGCGATCGTGACCGACACGAATGCCAGACCGAGTCCGATCGCCGCGAGCAGCGAGGGACCGAGGACGTCCGCCGCGAAGGAGCCTCCCACCGTGGGGACGCGCGAGAACCACAGCAGAGCGACCGCGATGAAGAGCAGTCCCGCGATCAGCACCGGCTTGAACCCGACCCGCGTGGTGAGTTGCGAGGCGGCGCCCGCGGCGAGGACGATCCCGCCCGCGAGCGGGAGGTAGGAGACGCCGGTCTTGATCGGCGAGAAGCCGAGCACGTCCTGTAGGTAGAGGGAGATGAAGAAGAACATCGAGAACAGCGACATGCCGATCAGCAGGCCGACGATGTTTGCTCCCCTGAGCGTCCGCAGGCGGAAGATCGAGAATGGCATCAGCGGGTGGCGCTGACGGCTCTCGATGACGACGAACGCGACGAGCAGCGCGGCGGACCCCGCGAGGCGCAGCAGCGTCCCGGTCGAGCCCCAGCCGACGTTCACGGCGTCGACGACCGTGTAGACGAGCAGCGCAAGGCCGGCCGTGACCGTCACCGCCCCGGGGACGTCGAAGCCTTCGGTGCCATGCTCGGCGCGGCTCTCCAGCAGCAGCCGCGGGGCGAGCGTGGCGGCGAGCAGGCCGATCGGGACGTTGACGAACAGCACCCAGCGCCAGCTCAGCCAGCTGGTCAGGATGCCACCGAGCAGCACGCCCGCGGCGCCGCCGAGGCCCGCGACGGCGCCCCAGATGCCGAGCGCGCGGTTGCGCTCGGCTCCTTCGGCGAACGTGGTCGTGATGATCGACAGCGCCGCCGGAGAGACGATTGCCGCGCCCAAGCCCTGGATCGCGCGCGCGACGATCAGCCAAGCCTCCGACTGTGCCAGGCCGCCGGCGAGTGAAGC
Organism: uncultured Solirubrobacterales bacterium; assembly: GCA_963821775.1. GTDB lineage: Bacteria > Actinomycetota > Thermoleophilia > Solirubrobacterales > Solirubrobacteraceae > Palsa-744. The sequence goes on from CAWGFB010000006.1 coordinate 6,487, forward strand.
CAACGAGAACACGACGAGGCCGAGCATGAACATGCGCCTGCGCCCGAGCAGGTCGGCGAGACGCCCGCCGAGCAGCAGGAACCCGCCGAAGGTGAGGGTGTAGGCGTTTACGACCCAGGAGAGGTAGTCGCGTGAGAAGTGCAGGGCCGCGCCGATCGAGGGCAGCGCGACGTTGACGATCGACGCGTCGATCACGACCACGAACTGCGTCATCGCCAACAGCATCAGGGCGAGGTTCTTCGCACGGGGCGTGTCGAGCGACGGCGCGTGGGCTTTGGCTTGGGCGAGCGAGCTCATCAGGAAGCTGACGTCCGGTTCCGGTTGCGTCGGCGACTATAGTGAACTAGGATTCCGCTTTCAAGGGGAGGCGGGAAAATGTCGACCAAGACCTCTACGGACACCGAGTTGGAGAACGAGCGCCCGCTGCGCGCAGACGCGCGCCGCAACCGCGAACGCATCATCGAGGCGGCACGCGAGCTGTTCGCGGGCGAACGGCCAAACGTCCAGATGGACGAGGTCGCGCACCGTGCCGGTGTCGGCGTCGGCACCGTCTACCGGCACTTCTCCGACAAGGAGGCGCTGATGGGCGAGCTCGTCCGCCAACGCTTCGATCTCTTCAACGAGAACCTGCGCCAAGCACTTGCAGACGAGCACTCCGGCGCGTTCGCCGCGCTCGCCGCGGCGCTGCGCGCGAACGTGGTATCGGTCGCTGAGGACGCCGCGACACGCTTCGCGTTGATGAGCGGCGGCGAGCGCGTCTTCGCCCATGCCGCCTCGGAGATGGAGGAGTTCATGCTCCTCGCCAACGAGCTCGTCCGGCGCGCCCACCTCGCCGGCGAGCTGCGCGATGACTTCCAGGCAAGCGACATCCCGATGGTCATGTGCGGCATCTGTGCGACGATCGACGTGAGCAAGCCAGGCTGGGACTGGCAACGCCACCTCACCCTGATCCTGCACGGCATGCACGCGTAGGCACGAAGCCCGCGACACCACTTGCTCGAACCTCTATATGCGTGCCGTGGGCGAGTGGGCCGTCGGGCCGATGCGGGTCGCGCATGTCCATGCAGCGGTCGAGGCCGTGCTCGGCGAGTCGGTTTCGGCGAACTCGGTCAGTTGGGTGCTTGCCTCGCATTCCGCAGGTTCGTCGCCGCTGTTTGTGCGGGTGGCGAGGGGCCGTTACGTCTTGGCGAGCGCTGCGTAGCGACTCTGGCGTTCCGTCCGGCGCGGCGTACAGGCGGCCTGTCGGCGAGGAGATCGACGGCGCGGACTTGATCGTCCTGTGGCTACTCGGTCGCCTCGCTGTCACGGGGAGTCGATGGAGATCTATCGGCTGTTGGCGCATCCCGAGCGGTCTCCTCGGGTGCGATCACGCGGACTCCGAGGGGCTTGAGGGCGTCCTGCATGCGCTTGTCGTAGGTTGCCACGCCTGCAAGCTGCTTGCCGAGGCTGAGCGCGCTGGCGATGTGGATGGCGTCAAGTGCACCGACGTGTACCGGCTTCACCTTGCGCGCGGCTGCGACGACGCCCTCGCCGAGCGGAACGATCGCGGCCGAGGAAAGCACTCCTTGCAGCACCAGGCTGCCATCGATCACCGCGTCGGCCCGCTCCTCACGGGCGCGCGCCACAGCGCGCGGCAACTCGACTTCCGCGATGACGCTGGTCGCGAGTTCCCTCCACGTCAGGAGCTCGCGCTCGATCGCGGCGGACTCTGCCTCGCGTACGAGCAGCTTGAGCAGCGCGGAGGTGTCGACGTAAAGGATGGCCGGGGGCGGCGCGGGCGGTTCAGCGGATGCCATGCCCGCCGTCGGGCCGCTCGCCGCGCACCTCGAGAAGAGCCCGTGTGCCGGCGTCAGTGATGGGCCCGGTCAGAGGGCCTCGTTCGGCGAGCACGTCGCTTAGGCTCCGCGTGGCGGGTCGAAGCGTCCCCCCACGGTCGGTGGCGGCCTGCGCTCGCGCGACCCTCGTGAGCGGGGTATCTGGGCCGATCTGAGTATGCCGTGGCTTGGCCATGCCCAATAGGCTACCGCTTGCCCGGACGCCTCGTCCCGACTACCGAGTCCGAGCTTGCGTGGCGCGGAGTGAGCCGCCCTGGGTTCCACGGAGACCGTTTTTGTAGGTTCCCTATGTTCTTTTTGTGGGTGTGGTTGCCCGGTTTTTCGCAGCGTATAGTTCCTCGACTTCTCGTGGTGGGCGGTCGTCGAGGGCTTCGTGTAGGCGCTCGTTGTTGAACCAGGCGACGTACTCCAGGACGGCGAGCTCGAGCTGCGAGCGCGTCGTCCAGCTGCGGTCTGCGATGAGCTCGGTCTTGAAGCTGTCGACGAAGCTCTCGGCGGCCGCGTTGTCGTAGGCGTCGCCCACGGATCCGATAGAGGCGAGGACGTCGTGGTCGTCGAGGAGCTGGGTGTAGTCGAACGACGTATATTGGCTGCCGGCGTCCGAATGAGCCACGAGCGAAACGTCGGCTCCCGGGGCCCGCTGATGCAGGGCCATCCCGAGCGCGTCCAAGACGAGATCGGTGCGCATGTGGCTGGCGAACTGCCAGCCGACGATCATCCGGCTGTAGGCGTCGATCACGAAGCTGAAGAACACCAGCCCCTCCCAGCATCTGAGATACGTGAAGTCCGCGAACCACTTCTCGTCCGGCCGGGACGCCGTGAAATCACGCTGCACCCGGTCTGGGCTGCGAAGCGCCGACGGATCGGGCTTAGTGGTACGCCAAGGCTTCCCGCGCCGCTTTGCGCCCTGAATGCCGTTCTGGCGCATGACGCGCTCCACGCGGCTGCGGCCGACCTGCTCACCGCAGCGCAGCAGAGCCTTCCACATCCGCCTGGACCCGTAGGCGCAGTAGTTCGCGGCGTGCAGCTCTTCGATCACGCCGAGCAGCCGCTCATCCTCGACGGCCCGCGCTGAGCGCTCTCCGGTTGCCCGCTGGTAGTAGGCGGACGCCGACACGCCCAGGGTCTCGCAGATCGGCTCGACCCCGAAGCGCTCACGATGCCCGTCGATGAACGCGCTCACTTCGGACGGTATGGATCGAGCTCGCCCGCGAAAAACACGCTGGCGGCCTTCAGGATCTCGTTCGCTCGGCGCAGCTGCGCAACCTCACGACGCAACGCTTTGATCTCCTCGCGCTCCTGGCTGCTCAGGACGTCTTTGCGCCGGCCCTCATCAGCTTCGGTCTGCCGGACGTGTTTACGAAGCGTCTCGCCCTCGATCCCGAGGTCCCTCGCGACATGCGCGATAGGACGCCCAGACTCGAACACCAGACGCGCTCCGCGGTCCAGCAACTCCCTTGAATACTTCCTCGCATGTGCCATGAGCCGAGACTTCTCCCTCCGCCAAGCAAACCCTGGCCTCGAAGTCTCCGTCAAACACAGGATGGCTCAACCATATCATCAAGCAAAGACGGCGGGTTGCGTCTGCGCCGGCTGCCCTGGCAGCGATCCGACCTAATGCGCATGTAGGGTAGTCGTCATGACTTTGTCGTCTGAGCCCATCATCAAGCAGACCGCGATCTTCGCTGACGAGTTCTCCGCCGTCCTGCACCCTGACCTGCTTGGCGTGACTGATGGGAAGGCAGTTGGCACGTACATCGAGCTTGCCTTCAAGAAAAGCCTGCGCGACATAGGCATCATCGAGGCCACCGAGGGCAACGCAGCGAAGGGCATCGACCTTCCGAGCTTCAACACGGACATCAAGGTCACATCGATTCGTCAGCCGCAATCGTCTTCGCCATTTGCCAGCTTCAAGCAGAAGATTGAGGGCCTCGGGTATGATCTCATCGTCTTTGTCTACTCCAAAGCCGATGAGGCAGGCGAGTGCAAAGTTAAGTTCGTCGCCGTGCGTCACGTTCCAGCTCGTCTCACTGGCGACTTCCAGACAACGAGAGGTCTCCGAAAACTGATTCTTGAGGACGCTGGTAACGAGGACGACGTGTTTGCTTTCCTCGCGGAGAGGAATATCCCCGCCGACGAAGCCTCTCTCTACGACTACGCCAAGCATCTCATGAAGAATCCACCCGATCAGGGATATCTCACAATGTCCAATGCGCTTCAATGGCGGCTTCAATACAGTCGTATCGTGGCAGGTGGGATCGATGGTGTCTTGGAGATCGTTTAGGTGGAAGACGTAAAAACCCTTGACCCGTTTGGAGACTTTCAGACGCCGCTTGGGCTAGCTGCCGCTGTCTGGCAGGCAGTGGACATGTCGGGCGTTGGCATCTTGGTAGAGCCGACGGTCGGCGAGGGCAACTTTCTAGCGACGATCCCGGAGACCTACCGACATCTCCCTTGGGTGGCCTACGACATCGATCCCGACTATGCAGCACAGGCACGTAAGGTGGCGAAGGAACGTTCGATTCGATCCAGGGTAGAGTGCAGGGATACTTTCCGACTGGAAGAGACCGCCATACGCAGAGACGTAGCTGGCAAGACGGTGTTGGCGATCGGAAATCCTCCTTGGGTAACAAACTCCGCACAAGGTGCTTCGCTGGCCAGCAATCTTCCAACTAAGTTCAATCGCTTCGGCCTGCGTGGACTGGACGCTATGACTGGCAAGGCGAACTTCGATATTGCCGAGGCGATACTGCTGGCGGTCCTAGCGGCCCTTTCGTCTGCTGCTGAAGTGCGGTTTGCGTTTCTTGTCAAGCGATCCGTTGCAGTCAAGATGGTGAAGGACGTGCTAGGCGCTCCGGGCTTGCTAAGCGCCACATTCAGCCGGATAGAAGCGCAAAAGTGGTTTGGCGCATCGGTTGAGGCAGGTTTGTTTCAACTGACTTTCCGGCCTGCAAGCACAGCGAGCACTGATCGCTTGCTGCTTGCAGACGCCATTGGCGGGCCTTTCACCAGTACGGCTGGCCTAGTCAACGGGGCTTTTGTTGGTGATCTCGCGCGCTACGCTGCTGCCAGCGCAGTTGAGGCGCGCGCGGACGAACGACTTATGTGGCGACAAGGTGTAAAGCATGACCTTTCTAAAATCTTGGAGCTTCAACCATCCGCTAGCGGTCTTGTAAACGGTCTCGGTGAGACAGTGGATGTCGAGGACGAGATACTCTGTCCAATTCTTTAAGAGTTCCGACATTGCAAGCGGGCGCCCATCACGCCGGCGGTTTCCTCTGTATCAGCACGATCTCTCAGGTCCGCTTCTAGACCTTCCGCGGCGATGGCCGAAACTGGCGTCGTATCTTCGGAGGCATCACAAGCGGTTTGCAGCTCGCGGATCAAGTATTTATCGTGGCAAGCCGGACTTTATGTTGTTTGGCATTGGCTCTTATACATTGGCTCCGTTCAAGGTTGCTATCTCGGGGTTCTATAAGGAGCCGCGCTTCACGTTGCTTCGACCTGACGATGCGGGACGTCCGCCGCTTGTCGATGACACCTGCTACATCCTCCCTTTCGATAAGCGGTACGATGCCGAAGTGATGGTGGAGTACCTGAACAGCACGCGAGTACAAGATTTTCTACTTAGCGTCGCCGACATCACCGCTAAGCGACCATATACAAAGGAAGTACTCGGACGTATTGCGTCGCCAGAATTCACCGGAGCACACGCAGATCTTCTGGCGAATGTGCGCTAGAAACCTCGCATGTCGCGCAAGCAGCAGTGGACGAAGAGACGCCACCGTGCGCGTTTGCTCCGTGGTCCTACGTGTTGATCGCGAGCGCGATGGCAGCGAGAAAGGCTCCGAGCGCGAACGTCGCGACTCGCAGCCACATGATCGCGTTTCGCAGCGCTCGGTACCTCATCGCGTGCTGATGAATCCCGACCCACAGCTCGAGGCTGGCCTGGCGTAGAAGGTCGTCGTAGCTTGCGGTCGCAAACTGAGCCACGAACGAATCGACACCGTTCCTCCCGATGGGGTAGTCGCGGATGGTTCGAGACCAACCAAATGTGCCGCGATCGAGATCAAGTCCGTATACGGCGCGATCTCCGCGAATGCTAGCGAGCACCCGCAAGCAGTAGAGGACCGATCCCAGCACCGGTGCCGCAGGCGCGAGCACCACCAGGACGATCCAGGGCCGTCCGTCTGCGTACCGGCTAGCGAGAACTATGGCACCGGCGAAAAGCAGAGCATTCGCGCTCAGAACAACCGACGAGCGCACAGCAAGGGCGCCTCTCAGGCGGTCGTACCTGTCGATATGCCATCGGCATAGCTCGAGACGATCCCGGGCGGCCAGACACTCTGGAGTCGTCGACACAGTACGACAATATTCGACTACTAGGCGGACGTATCGGCAGGGCGAGGCTCTTTATAGGCGCTCATGCTACGGCGTCGCACAATCGGCGTCGCACGGTGTCGCTCATGCCGTTGCGGTGCTCGAACGCATGGAGTAGCGGTCCGACGTTGATGGGGTCCTTGTAGGTGGTCCAGGGCCTATGCGTGGTCTGGTTGGTGTTGGTGGTTCTCTCTCTGTGCGTATTCGGCGGGTGTGAGGCCGCCGAGGGCTGAGTGTGGCCGGTAGGTGTTGTACTGGATGCGCCAGTCCTTGATGATGACCTTCGCCTCGGTGAGGCAGGCGAGCTCCTCAATGTTCAGCAGTCGGCCGTTGAAGGACTCTACGAACGGGTTCTCCCACGGGCTGCCGGGCTCGATGTACGCGGTTTGGGTTCCGGCGAGGCGGCAGTAGTCCCGCAGCGTCCACGCGATCATCTCCGGGCCATTATCAGCCCGGAGATGCTTTGGGGGTACCTCGCTCTTTGACGAGCTGCTCGATGATCGTGATGACGTTCTCGGCGGTGCAGGAGCGGTCGACGCGGATCGCGAGTGCCTCGCGGGTGTACTCGTCCACGATGTTGCAGAGCTTGATGCGGCGGCGGTCGGCTGTCTCATCGAACTGGAAGTCTACGGCCCAGACGCTGATCCTCGTCGCGTGGTGGCTGTGGCGGCTTGCGTTGCGTGGAGCGGTGCTGGCCCGCGACACGACACGCCCGGCGCTCTGAAACCCCGAAGCGCTCCTGCAGGGTGCCGACCGCCCTACGCCGGCGCCCCGGGGTCAAAGTTTCCCTCCGCCAGCTCCTTGGGCATGTCGATATCCAGCGCCTGCTCAGCAACGAGCTTCCTCAACCGCTGGTTCTCGCCCTCCAACTGCTTCAAGCGCTTGGCTTCATCGGCCTTCATCCCGCCGTACTGCGCACGTCAGCGGTTCCACGTCGCCTCGCTGACTCCCAGATGACGGAGGACTTCTACGAGCTCGCCGCCCTCGTTCAAGAGCCGTTCGCCCTCCCTGATCTTCCTGACCGCCTGCTCCGGTGTGTGCCTGTGTCGCTTCATGATCGTGTTCATCCTTCCATCCCATCACGGGAAACACGACCACGCGTCCAGCCTGGATCACTTCACGGGGACCCCGTCACAAGGCTGCGGAGACCTCGCATAGTGCGGTGTCGCGGCTCGAGAAGGGCACGCATATCCCGCAGTTGCCTACCTTGCAGCAGATCGCCGCCGTGCTGGACGAGGGAGCTGCTCGTCCGCTTTCAGCGCGCCGTGGACGGTGAGCGAGCGAGTGTTCGCCGCTGTAGCCTGGGCCGCCGATCGGGGACGGCGAGCCTGGCCAATGCAGGCAAGCGGAGGGTATTCGAACACGAGATTCTGGCGCTATCGACAAGATTGTGTCGGAGCTTCTGGCAGCGCTGGCGGTGCAAGAGGCCCGGTCAGGGTTGAGCCGCCTGGCCAAGAAGCTGACTGGTCTCAGGGCCAGTGATGCCCAGCCACGGGCCATCACGAGCCGGCGGCAACGGCCTCGTCGTCCAGGCTGGGTACTGGATGCCGTGTGTGAGGTGTTAGCTGATCAGGCAGGGCCGGTGCGTGTCGCGCATGTCCATGCGGCGGTCGAGACATCGCTTGGCGAGACGGTGTCGAAGGACTCCGTCAGCTGGGTGCTTTCGTCCCACTCGGCGGGTTCATCGCCGCTGTTTGTCCGCGTCGCGCGAGGGCGATACGTGCTGGCAAGCGCTCCGTAGTCAATTGGCTACCGAGGGCCGGGCTGCGCACTAAACTGGCCCGACATGGCTCCACTCGACCAAGAGGCCTTGACGCGCTGGATGGAAACCGAGCGGAACGAAGCGAAAGCAAAGTGGGATGACGCTTACGCTGCCGGCGAGCACTGGAAGCTCTCCAAGGACCCGTTGTTCGTCGAAAAGGTCAGAGACATCGTCGGGCTCTACCTGGACCCACCCGAGCGCGCGCTGGTCTTGTGCGTGGATGAGAAGAGCCAGATTCAGGCACTGGACCGCACCCAGCCGATCCTGCCGATGATGCCCGGTGTCCCGAGCGCGCCACTCACGACTATAAGCGTCATGGCACGAGCAGCCTATTCGCAGCGCTGAACACGACGACGGGCAAGGTGATCGGTCGCTGCACTCCCGCCACCGCGCGATCGAGTTCAAGAAGTTCCTTCAGAAGATCGACGACGAGGTACCCGCCGAGCTGGACGTGCACCTCATCCTCGACAACTACTCGACGCACAAGACCCCCGCCATCAAGCGCTGGCTGGCGGCACACCCCGGTTCCATCTGCACTTCACCCCGACCGGCGCATCGTGGCTGAACCTCGTCGAGCGCTGGTTCGCCGAGCTCACCCCCGCAAGCTCCGACGCGGCACACACCGCTCCGTCCGCGAACTCAACACGACATCCGCGACTGGATCGAGCACTGGAACGAGAACCCCCGCCCCTACGTCTGGACCAAGACCGCCGAGCAGATACTCAACACACTCGCAGCATATTGCGAACGAATTACTGACTCAGGACACTAGATGTGCTGGCCAGGGTTGAGGGACAGAGGCCGGAGCGATACCAACATAAAGGAGACATGGCCCCTGAGTATCGAATCACCGTAGCGCGAAAAACACCGTCACGTCGACGAGTGCCAGCGCGTATATGAAGAGCATCGTAGCTATTGGATTCAGGTGCAGCCGTCTTGCGTTAATACCGACGTTGACCGGCCCATACATAGACAGCCAACCGTATCTCGGCGTCTCTCTGCCTCGCGCGTTCGGTCGCCAGCGGAAGCCGTACGGGCGACCCAGGCGCATCAACTTGCTACGGCCAAACCGTAGAAAGGCCTCATTCACCATAAAGGCTCCCGCAGCTAAAGCACACCATAAGCCAATCATGACGCCCCCTACCACCCGATGTCTGTACGCAAGCAATACCACGATACTGCTTCCCGACGTTAAGGTTCCGCCGCCGAGCAGTAGCACCGCGTCAACTGGCGTCGGATAGGAACCACGTCGCATTTCCCCTTGCGTCGACGGCGACTTGCGTTGAGCTACTGTCATACTACCAGTGTAACCCGGCCGGCGCTTTGCCGCAAATCCCCTTTGTACTAAGGCGAGCCGGGAAGCGGTCCCTGGGTGAACAGACCCTGGTCGTATGTGCCGGTCGTAGGATTGATATATCCGTTTGGATTGCTGTCCTTTCGATACGTACCCGTGTTCGGGTCAATTTGCGCAGGTACATTGTCGTTTGCGCGGCATTGCAGCGTCCCCGATTGGTCGCCGCTCTGTCCGCTCGGGGCATTCTGTCCGATACTGCACAGCGTGCTGATGCCCTCAAGCGTACTTGGTGCGAAATCGGAACCCACACACACGGCCGACCCGCTGCACGACTTGTCTCCGGTTGCGCAGTCGTGCGCGCCATTCACTATATCTACCGCAGTACCGATGCGAGTGAGCGCGACGCAGGCCGGCGAAGCTAGACCGTCACTGGCGACGAAACATACGACGGCGCCTGCGACAGAGACGCCGAACCCGACGGCCTTCGCGACGTGCCACCAGTTGACCAGCCCAAGTGGGTCGGCGAGATCGGTTGGCTGGTCAGAAGCGTATCCGTACTCGCTGAGCGTCAACGCAAACACGGGGTCACGCGTCAAAAACTGCCCTGTCGTCGGATCGTAGTACCGCGCCCTGAGATACTGATATCCACTCTCCGGGTCCGTGTACTGTCCGTCGTAGCGCAAGCTGGTCGTAGCTTCGCCAGTATGACTTATGACGTTGCCCCAAGCGTCGTAGTTATAGCGACCGATGACGGCTCCAGAGGGATCGGTCAACAAGCGGGTGCTGCCCTGCTGATCCTGATGTAGGAAGGACGCGGTGCTGCCAGAAATCTGCTCGATCGGTTCTTCGTTCGGTCCGTAGACATAATACGTTTCACCGGCGGCGAGGAGCCCTGGGACAGGTTCGCTTTCGTTCCAAACGAAGTGGGTGGTGGTGCCACCCACGGTCTTCGACACGCGCAGCCCGTCGCCATTGTACGCGTACGATGTGCCACTGCTGATGCCAGTGAGCTCATTTGCTCCGTTGTAGCTGAGCGTCCGTGTTACGCCGCCGACCACACTAGTAATGCGGTTCCCGCGTGCGTCGTATACAAATTTCCGGATTACCGTGCCGAGTGCGGCTCGCGCTGTGACTGGCCGAGCAAGGCCGGCATGTTCTTCGGTTGCTGTCGCGGATGCAACTGCGGCTGCTTTCGCGAGCGACGTACCCAACGCCCTGGCTGCACGGGCGTTCAGCCCCGTCGTTGACCGGATTGTCGCGCCGAGGACGCTCCAGTGCGCGGCCGTGGTCGCGTCGCTCACCGAAGCCGGTCCTGCGGTGCCGCTCGCCATCTGGATCCAACCCGCACTCTGCTTGGCGCGATCGTAAAAGTGAGCCAGCAGGCGTTGCCCGCCGCTCGGCACACTAGGCGTCTTTTGGCCATTGCTGTGACCGGCCGCCACGATGAGCGCACCGCTCGCATTCGGCGTCAAAGACACCGACGGTGATGATCGCTGGCCGGACCGCCTGGCGTCCTGCGACAGGTAGGCGGCGGCACCAAATACCAGCACCGTCATTACGACGTGCTGGCCACCGGTGTGCAAGCTCAGCAGTCACGGCAGTATTCAGCAACTGCTTAGTAGCCCGCGCCTGCCACATCTCAACGTCTCCTCCAGCGCCATTCTGGCGGGCCACGCGAGACCAATGGAGACCAGGTGCTGAGACACGGTTGACTCGCTGCCGGGCTGACCCTGACGCGGAGATGAGTGCTAGCACGAGATCGTTCGACCCGCTCGTATGCAGCGACGCGCTCGTCAGCGTCCGGCCGCCACGGCGTCGCATCGCTTCGACGACGGCGAGCGGTTGGACAGCGTGTGCCGCGTGCGAGTCTTCCACACCGCCACTACCCAGCGGGAGAAGTACCGATCCCCCGCCGCTGTGCGTCGGGGGTCTTGTCGTCTGCGATTCTTCGGCGAGTGGTTCTTTCCCGCCTGTGGGTTCTTCGTGCGGCGATTCTTTCCCGCCTTTCGGTTCTTCTTCAGGTGGTGGTTCACCCGGTTCGCTGCGGGTCATCAGCTGATTCGAGGCGTCGAAGACCTGCGTGACGCCTGTGCCGAATCCGACGGGATTGTCGGCCGCGTCGTAGCTGTATGCACTGCCGCTCAGTGACGTCAGTCGGCCGAGTTCGTCATACGAGTAGGCTGACTTGTTGGCTTCGCCGTTTTCGTCTTCGGACGCCACGACTTGACCGTTTGCGTTCCGGGTGTACTCGAAGCGGGCCAGGGTGGCGGTGGCCTTGGTGTCTTCGATCCCAGTCAACTGATCAGCATTGTCGTAGCTGCGTATTTCTTCCGCACCGCCCGCGCTTCCCACACTGCGGATATTCAAGTCTTTGTCGTAAGCGACGGTCGTCGTGTGACCAAGCCAATCCTTGATCGCGATCAGCTGCCCAGCCAGGTCGTATTCACGCATCACCGGCTTGCCATTGGGGTAGGTCAGTCTTGTGAGATGCCCGGCAAGGTCGTATTCGTATCCCACCTGCGCTCCCGAACCATCGGTAACCGCTGTCATCCGACCGAGCGAATCGTAGCTGAACCGGCGTTCACCGCTGCCGTCGTGCTCGGCCGTGCGTCGACCGTCACCGTCGTAGGTGATCCCCGTCACCGCTGGGGTACCGTCGCTATAGGTCACCGAGGTTAGCTCGTTGGCAGCGTCGTAAGTCTTGCTCACGAAGCTTTCGTCGGCATGGCGTTCCTGTATTTCGTTACCTGCCCTGTCATAGTAGTGGTACGTCGTGCGCCCCAGGGGATCGGTCACGCTACGTAGGTCGTGCAGCGCGTTGTAGTCGTAGCGCGTGGCGTGCCCTGCGCCGTCTATCTGTTCGTCGACTGATCCATCAGCCCAGTAGGTTGTCATCAGCGTGCTCCCGTCGGCGCGGTGTACCGCAATACGCTCGTCGTCGGCGTCGTAGGAGTAGCGCGTCGTATGGCCATTCGGATCAGTTGATTCAACGAGATTCTGATCTGGGTCGAATGCGTTCAGGCTGGCGTGGCCGAGTGGATCTGTCGTCTGCGTGACCTGTCCGAAGGCGTTGTGCGCATAGGTCGTGGTGAGCCCACGCGGTGTGGTTGTGCTTAGACACCAGCCGATCGCGTTATACGTAGCGCGCGACTGGCGGCCTAGTGGATCAGTGCTGGTGAGCCGGTCGCCGTATGCGTCGTAGGAGTATTTCCAAGCCGCGCCAACCGGATTGACTTCTTCTGTCACATCCCCGGGATGGGCTGCGTCTCCGTAGACATACGAGGTGGTCTGCACCTCAGCGGTCCCCACGAGCGGACGCGATCGGGTCAGGAGGTTGCCCCGGGCATCATAAGTCATCGTCGTAGTCACGCCCGTCGGGTCAGTCGTCGTCAGCAGATCGTTGAGGCCGTCATACGTATTCGTCGTCACTCTGCCCAGCGTATCTTCAGTCGTCAGTACGTTGCCGGCCGCGTCGTAGGTAAAGTGCGTCGTGTCGCCGTTCGGATCGGTGATCCTGGTCACGCCGAGGGTGGCTGGGTCGTATTCAAATGACCATGTTGCCGCTTCCAGAGTGTTCGCTCCTCTCGTTTCCGATAGCAGCTTGCCCCACTGGTAGTACTGTTCCACCTCATCGCCAACTGGATCGGTTACCGTGACCCAGCCGCCGTTTGGCCCCAACGGTTCGCCGTTGTAGGCGAAGGCGGTGCGGCGCCCTAGCTGATCCACTTGTTCGACCACGCGCCCGCTAGAGTCGTACACATTGGTGAGCGCCGCGCCGGTGGCACCCGGTACGCCCGGTGCCTGATCAGGCAGCCGCATGTTAACCATGCGGTGAGCCGCGTCGTAGCCGAAATGCGTGTCACCACCCGCGACATCCGTCACGTCAACCAGGTTGCCGGCGCTGTCATAACCGTAGCTGACGGTTCGGCCAATTGGATCCGTCACGCCGACGATGCGGTTGCCACTGTAGGACAGACTTAGCTTGCGGCCGCTCGAGTCCGTCACGGTTTCAAGCTGTCCTTCGCTGTCGTAGGCTAGTGTGGTGACGTTGCCGTCGCGGTCAGACTCTGTGGTCAACTGTCCACTGGCGTTGAACGTGAATATCTGGGTTGCGCGCCGAACGAACCGCCAAGTCCCGTCTGAAAGGTGTTCAAGCGTCGCCATTACCCGGGTAGGCGCCGCGTACGCCCCGCCCGCCTGCTCTTCGAAGGTCACCTGAGCGCCGTTCTCCTGATTGACGACAACGTGGGTCGCGTCCGGGAAGCCCAGCGCCATGCCGTAGGTCCACGACCAGCCGTAGCCAAAGGGTCCGTTGACACCTGCGTTGTCGGAGTTGTATGTCCGCGTCAAGTCAAGATTGAAACCTCGTCCCGGCACGGAGACGTCTGTGAAGCTATGCCAGAAGTTTCCTGTCGGCGCGTCAACGGGCTGCCCAAACGACATATGCTTTGCCATAAAGCACATCAGACAGTACTCGGAGGGATTGCGTGCACCGCCGAGCAGCTCGCCGTGTGACAATGGCCCACCGGCTGGCTCGTTGAGGAAGACAAATGGCTCTTGGTAAACATATTCCGGATCGAAGGCACCAGCGTCCGATGATCGCCGATCACATGCCACTACCACCTGGACGTCTTCGCCATCCTTGAAACTCAGCGGTATCTCGAACGGTAGTTCGCCCAACTGTGTGACGGCGGGATCCGACAGTGAGTACGTCTCTTCGCCGCCGGGGAAATCGTTGTTCGCCGCAGAGTAGAAATAGATGCGGACCCGCGTCCACGGCGTCGCGTCAACGGTCGGACAGGCGTCAGTGCCGGCTGGTGCACCGGCGGTCGTGCCCAGGATGTAGCCGGGGCCAGCAGCGTGAGCTGACAGTTCATCCGGCAACTGTGCGGCTGTGTTTTCGAACTGAAAGCCTTCGTCCTTCCAGATTCCTTCGCTTTCCCAGCTGATTGTGAAATGGAGCGGTTCTTCGCTGCTGGTTTCCGGTATGCCACTGTCATAACATCCAACGCTCATGCGATGGGCCCCTAGCGCCTCGTTAGGCGTTTGTAGTGTCCAGAAGGTCCACTGCTGCTGAATACTGAGGCCGGTCCCATGAATGAACTCGATCTCTTCGTGGTCGACAAACAGCACCAAGATTGCCTTGTTGCCGTCGGACGTCTTACAGATTGGCGTCGAGAACGGGATGATCAGGCCGAGTGGGCCGTCAGTTGGGCCCTCGGCGACCACCTTACCCGCCGTAGCGGCCGCAGTGCTGGCCTGCAGTTCGAGCGACGAGGCGAGCGGTGCGGCGAGCAGCCTTCGCTGTCTCGCGCGCTGTCCGCTGGTAGTCCGCGCCGCTTGCCGGCGCTGCTGGGGTGTTAGCTTCGTGATGCTGACATCCGGCAAGGACGTGCCTGCAGCCGGTCGTTGGGCCAGACCTTCGGTATCTGCAGAGGTGGCCCACGCGGACACGGGCACCCCGAGCCAGGCAGCGCTGGCCAGCAGGGAGGCGACGACGACGCGGACGCACAGATGCGCCGTGATGAGCCGCAACGATCCCCGTACCCTGACGCTCACGCCCTTCGCCTCCCTGGATTGTGCCTAGCTGGGACCCCGGCGGCCGCAAAGGCTAGCCAATCAGCCGCCGGCACGCGTTTGCCGGCGCGCGGAGCGAGCGCAGCAACGATCTCGCGCCTGCGGGACCGCAGGGAGTGGTCCCAGTTTGTCGACGTCGCCCAAGTGCCATTGGGCGCCACCGTGCGGGCGGCCTGAGCGGTCTGGCCCACAGCTTGCCCTATCGCGGCCCCTCCTGGTTTCGTTCACGGTGGCCCCAGGTTCCCCGCTCGCCTGGGGCCGGTGATCCCCCACGAGCGGGCCGGGTCGGTGCCGGCGCGCGTGGTGTGGGGTTTGCGCGCCGGCCCGTCCGGCTGCCCTGCTCAGGGCCTCTCGACTTCGATGGCGTGGGCCAGTAGGGCGGTGGTGGTATCCAGCCCGACGGCCAGCCGGGCGAGGGTCGTCCAGGCTGGGATCGCGCAGGCCGTCCTCGATCCTTTCCAGCTGCTCGGTGCTGATGTCGGTCGCGGTGGCCAGCTGCTCGATCGTCAGGCCCTTGGCGGCGCGCACCCGTGCGATGGCCCGTCCGGCCTGCACGCAATCGGCGTAGGCGCCCCAGCTGCGGCCGCGGCGGGCCTGGGCTTTGACGGCCGGTGGTTCCCCGCGCAGACCGAAGTGCAGGGCGAGTATCTGGCGGACGCGCTCGTGGCCGATGCCGAACCGTTCGCCGATGGTCTGGAGGGTGCGGCCCTCCACCACGCGCAGGCGGAAGACCTCGAGATCGCGCTCGCTCAACGGGCGGGCCTCGGCGTTGGTGATCGGCTTCAGTGTCCTGTCGTGCTGGCGGAGCGCGCACAGGACGTCGTAGAGGGCTTCGGGGCTGATCTCGGAGTGCCAGATCAGCTCGCGGCAGGTGTGTTCGTGTAGGCGGTAGGGGATGTTGATGCCGGCGCGGCGCAGACACGCCAGCGTAGTGGGACTGAGGCCCAGCCCGGAGAGGTCGTTCATGGTGGCCTCTCAGACGGTGATGATGTGGAGGCCGAGCAGGTGGCGGGCGCAGCGCGAGGCGCCGACGTAGTCATCCAGCCGCCAGATCACACCGGCGGCCTCCAGCTCGGCGACGGCCTCGGCGATGGCCTCGGGCTCGATGTCCGAGAAGGCGCGCTGCAACTGCTTGGATGTCCAGCGCTCGGTGTGCTCGTCGTCGAGCAGCTGGAGGATGATGATGCGCTGCTCGAAGCTACTGTCACTCTGTGGCGTATGATAGGCGGGCATGGGAGAGATACCTCCTGTGTACGGCCCCGGCCGTCGCAAGCGGCCGGGGCCACTGGTTTACCTTTTTCACCCGTAGGTTTTACCAGCTGCCCAGGACGGCAAAAATCCCCTTTGGGTTTTGCCGGATTTTCCGGTAAATAACCTGCTTCAAAAGCGGCCTCTTGTGAGGGGTTTCATCGGTGGCGGAGTGGCTGTTATCTGATTGCTGGGTCCCACAGGTTGCCGTATCGGCGCGGGCGTGGTTTTCTTGGCGGGCGGCCCAGGTCTTACCTGCCGAGGAGGAGCCTGGGCCGCTCTGTCCCTCGGATTGGAGGCTCTGGTAATGACAATCGTGTTGGATCGGGCGCAGCGCGACGCAGTGTACGGCTTTCTCGTCAGCGATCTGGCCGAGGTCGGCACTCTCGTGGCGGCGCTGGAGGCCGGAGAAGTGAAACGCGCTGAATGGCTGCGCCGCAACTTCGAGCAGGCCGCTCGGCTGCTGGATCAGATCGGGTGGGAGAAGGTGGGCTCCCGCCAGCGCTACGAAGTGCAACTGGGCGACGCCGACGTGCTGGCGCTGTTCGGCCGGCTGCACGAACGGGCGAGCCGGGTCATCGATGAGGCGGTCAGCGAGTTTGCTCGCGCGATGCTGGGCGACGCGTTCTGCGTGGCCGAGGTCGCCCGCCGCACGCTCGCGGGCCAGCGCGAGGCGCCGTTGCGACTCCCCCGCCTGTGGCTGCTTGAGGGCGGGCAGTTCGAGCAGTAGCTGCGCCGGGCTACGTGGGTGGCGGTGGCGCCTGATCGGCGAGTTGGTGGTAGCGGACGGCGGCGCGGGTGGCGAACACGAAGCCGTCGCTCGTCTTGTGAGCGAGGCCGGCGCCGTGGAGGCGGTCGATCGCGTCGACGGCGTTGAGCTCGTGGCCGTATTCGCGGACGATCTCGGCGGTCGCCCAGGGGCGGTGGGTGCCCTCCTCCAGCAGGAGGTCAAGGACGAGCCAGTCAGTGCTGGCTTCCTCGGCGCCTTGGTCGATGGTCGGCTGCTCATCGGGCATGGGAGGCACACTCTCCTCGTGTCGGGGGCTCGGCACGTTGCCTCTGTGCCGGGGCCGGCCTGGTTTCAACGGACGCCTGCGACCCTACGGCCGGCCGGGCTGAGCGGTCAAGCTGTGCGGCGACCAGCTGCGCGCCGCGGCTCGGCCTCGGGCGGTTGCAGCAGGGCGAGCGGGCCGAGGTCAAGCTGGGCCGCGATGCGCTCCAGGCTCTTGAGGGTCAGGTTGCGCTCACCGCGCTCGATGCCGCCCATGTAGGTGCGGTGGACGCCAAGCTCGTCCGCGAACGCCTCCTGGCTGAGGCCCTTGGCTTCCCGGTAGGCGCGCAGGTTGCGGCCGACGGCTCTTTGGAGATCGCCTTCCATGCCGGGACACAGTCCCGGCTCGCTACTTGACAGTCTACAGACTTATAAGTAGCGTCTACGCAGACAAAGGTCGGCGAGTTCGCTGGCCTCCACCCGACCAGAGGAGTCCGAACATGACACGAAACATCAGCGTTGTGGCCGTACTTGGCCTGTTGTCGAGTGTTGCGATCATGGCGACTGCGCCTGGCGCGTTGGCCACGATTCTTGTCGGCCAAGGCATCGCCGGCGTCAACATCGGCCAGACTCCAGGCTCAGGTACAAGGCGTGCTTGGCTCACCCACCTTCAAGCAACCACCCTCCCACGGCCTGACCGCTTGGGATTATCACAAGTCACCATTTGATCTCCAGGTGGACTTTACGCACGGCCATGTGAGTGGCATGTGGACGGCTGCCAAGCAGCAGCGAACCAGCAAGGGCATCAGCATCGGCTCATCGCCTGCCCAAGTCCGCAGGGCTTACCCCAAGGCCAAGTGTACGCCGGGCGCGGGTCCGGCACCGGGACCAGGGGAAGAATCACTGGCCTGTGTGGTGAAGTCTCGGTATCACGGACAAACCGTAGAGACTGCCTTTGAGTGGCGAAACAAGAACAAAGCAATGGAAGAGATTGATATTTGGCTTGCCTAGCGCGCGTTTATCGCATGACCTAACTACCAACCGACTACGACACCAACGGATCAGGGGTTCTTTGTGTGCATACGCCCATTTTTGCTCGTTCTGGCGCTCTGCGCGGCTGGAGCGTGGCTAGTCGGTTGCGGTTCAACCTCGTCATCTGCGCCGAATGTGACGCAGCCCATCAGCCAAACAGCATCAACGCCGGCAACTACCACACCCACGACTGACAAGGCGGCTCCCAAGCTCGAACGGCCCGGCTTCCTTCTCCCGCGACGGACACACCGCACACGGCGACACGATCCACCTTGAAGGGCGGTTCGGGCCAATCCTGCCACCGAACGAATCCGACGTCGATCAGACGGCGCTCCAGAGCTGCCCGGAAACGGACGGCCGCGAGCTGGTTCGACGTGTGGACTTCACCTTTGCTATCACCTCGGGCCTATCGGGCGATGTACGGATCGCGCCGCCGATTGTATCGGTCAACAAGGAAGAAGGGGCAGAAGAAATCCGCAACCTCAACTTTGTGGTGGCAGCTCCCGAAGGCACAGAGCTGTCATAAAGGCGTCGGCGAAGAAACAGGCTTTGCCATCGATCTTGGCGTCATGCAGCCGAACGAACGGCGGACGCTGCCGGTCTGGGTGGTGCTGGTTGATGCCATCACACCAGCCGATCCGCACCCCTCGCACGCCAAGCTCAAAGCGCAAGAATGGTTGATGACCTACCCCGGCATATCGGTTGACGGTGCGGCTGCGATCAGTGGCGGGGAGATATGGGTGACGGAATAAGTGTCGTAATATATGCTCTTGCGGTTGCGCTCGCCGTCTTTAGCCTCCGTATGGGAATAGAGGAGGTGCGCTGTATTGCGGACCTTCTTCATAGCGGGCATTGATGGATCGCCCGCAGGGAGTCTGTTCACCGTTATTGCTAGATTCGCAATTACCTACCTTCACAGTAAAGTGGAGTCGCCTTACTACTCGGCCGGAAGCATCTTTGAGCTGCCAAAATACCGTCCATAGACTCGTGCCTGTCTGCTGTCGCGGCGGCTGAAGTCCCGTCTCGCCTCCGATTTCCGGGTTATCAAACATCATTCCGCTTTCGGCCCGTTCACATTCGCATCCGCCTGGCACTGTGACGCTTGCCACATACGGGAAACGGAACTCTCTTTCTTCTTCCTGACTTGTGAAGCGGTTTTGATCGGGGACACCGTTTGGCCTGGCCGGCCCAATCGCTTGGGCCTTGAAGGTGTGGTCGCTATCTGTCCACAAGTCCGCGTAGCCGTGTGCTGATAGGTAGTGCTGAAGATGTTGGTCCATTCCTTCTATAAACAGCGGCAAACTTTGTTCTCCGCCAAGCGCTAGCTGACATATATAGCGCTTGATGCACCTGAATCTGAGTTGGGCGATACGCTTTTTGGCTGCCGTTTGTTCCTTTGCCGCCATTTCTGCTGCTACTTCTTGCGGCGTCTTGACAGGCACTTGCGCGGTTGAGGTAGTCAGCCCGGAGTGCGTGCCACCGCTATTTGCGAGTGCCACAATCCCGATTAGTACCACCACGGCGGTAGCTATAATCCAACCTATTCGCCAGTCCTGACCTGCTCGTACCGATGGTCCTGGCGTCGAAGGTCTTGACACTTGCGGGTTTGTAGGTGTGCTGGGACTAGCTGTGGTCCGTGGTGTGGGTGATGGTGTCGATGCTTGACGTGGCGGCCGGGGCGTAGATGGAGCACGTCGAGGCGGAGACTGTCGTGGCGGTTGGCCTATGTGAGGTGTGGGTGGTTTTTGCGTACGGGTCCTGTGGCGCGTTCGGCATATGCTTTGGCCTTAGCTGCGCTCCGTTCCCGCGCTTCGCGTGCCTTACGGACTTGCTCTGCCCACTTGTCGGCTTCGGCGGTGCGCTTGTCGGCCTCTGCCTCTGCTGCCTTCGCAACGCGCTTCTTGACATACGCTTTCCGCTTCTCTGCGGTTTCTATCTCTGCGTACGCCCTGCTGACTTCCTTGAAGCGGGCTTCATTTGGATTCGATCCCTGCGGATGACATTCTCGCGCAAGTCGGCGATATTCTTTTTTTATCTCCTCGTCAGCCGCGTCCTCGCTGACGTTCAGCACCCCATACGGGGTTTTCTCTTTGGGGGACATGATTCAGTTCTCAGGAGGCCATATTGACTACTAACGTACCGAAGTACATACTTAGGTGGTAAGGACCATCACAACATGACAAACCCTAAAAGCGAACAGCCGTCCGAACGAGCTGACTATGTTCCCGACTGGGTGCAAGGGCATCAGGGAGCGGTCCACGAAGGTAACTGGGCTGAATTCGAGGCCAAAGGTTTTAGGCCGCTCAGCCCAGTTTTCGACTATCCGGGTGGCCTCGAATCTGCTCAGAGCATTTATGGCACGGAACATGTCTACACGGGCGACCGTTACGACCGTGCAGCTGGGCGTCCCTTGCGCCACAAACCAGGCACGAGCATCTATATCGATCCCGAAGGAGAAGCGATCGGCCATGAAAAACTACATGAGTGGCAACAGAAGCATCAGCCAGAGACCGACCCTGGGAGCAGCTGAGCGAAGTCGGCCTCGCTCGATGCTGCAAGAGCCAACAGCTTCACGACTTCATCAAATGCTTTTTGCAGCTTGTCAACACTGGTGCCAGGCGTATATTGTCGGTTCTTGGGAATACCCATTGTAGTGAAAATATCCCTGAAGGCGGTAGTCGGGCGCTCGCCAACCCCCATTCCTGCCACGACGTGATTCGTCGAGAACTCTAGCATGTCTGCAACCATCGTGCGTACATTGCCAACGGTAATAGCTCCTGACTTATTGTCTTCGCCGTCGGTCATTAGCAAGGTGAATGTCCTCACACGAGCGCCGTGATCTTCTTCCTCTTGTGCCTTGAGCATCACAGTGCCGAGTGTCAGGACGCTTTGCAGGTACAGTGGTGTGACCTGGGCCAAGTCACTACCGCTGTAGTTAGCCTCCGTCAGCGATGGGGCCGTCGCCAGGGCCATGTACGGCGATATGACCCCTTTGTTCATAGCGCGAGCGTGGAACTGCACGTCTGCGTCGAACGACTTAGTGCGAAGCGCTTCGAGGAGTTTCTCGTAGCCGAAGCGGATGTCTTCAATGTCACGCGCGATTGACAACGAATCATCCACGAGCACGGATACCAATAGTAGCTCGGACGCCCCAGATATCTCCCCGAGCGCTGCCTCGATTTGAGCGGGCTTGGCTCTCTCCAGCGCGCTGGCCGACTCATCAGACAGACCCCCTGCTCCATAGAGGCGTTGAAGGGCACCCTCCACCCGCTTAGCATCGGCCACGTCTACTCACTTTCTTTTGGAGTTTAGTCCTCTGGGGCGAGCCTAAAGGGGAGCCCACATGATAGCGTCCCTGTCAATGATACGAGCCCCCAGATTTGTGAAGTCCTGGCGAACGGCGCTGTAGCCGAGCGCTACTCCTCCACGGTGGGCCGCTGCCCCTCCACTCGCACCAGCACGTCTAATCCAAGCTGGTAACTATCGGGCCAGCACAGCGCCCCCTCCGCATCTACCATCTTGAAGTACGCAATGCTCGAACAATCGTAGGTCGGGGCCTTGAGCGGGGCCGTGATCGCGGCCAGCTCGCCCGGCTCCGTATCCGGTATGTCCAGGTAGCGCGGCGAGCTAATGAGTCCCGGCCCGGTCAACGGCCCCTGCCGTTCCAGCCGTCGGCCCCCCCACGCCACCGTCCCGCTGTTGCGCACCCGCCAGGTCTGCTCGAAGACCTGGCCCGGCTCCATGCGCGTCCCGTGTGGGATGGTGTCGCCGACAAAGGTTGAGGCATCGCCGGGGATGGCGCGGTGGAGCCGGGGCCGCTTGCCGCCCGCTCGTCGCCGCTCCTGCTCTGGGGCGTGCTCGGCGACCTCAAACAGCGACAGCAGCAGGCCCTCGGCCTGAAAGGTGTCCTCGTAGAACTGCACCAGTCTCCCGACTCGGCTTGCTGCCTTGCTCCACGCGTGAGATATGGCTCGGGCTACAGCCAAAGGCTGCGGCCACCTGCTTGCCCGTCCAGCCGTTGACGATCCGTAGCTTCTGCATCGACCAGCCCAGCACCGTCTTGGGCTGCCGGGGCACCAAGTGGGGCGGCATCTGGGGCGAGGCATCGCCCCAAAAGATTGCAGGTTGCTCAATAACTCGGCGGTCGCCGATCCTGGGATGTAGGCCGCCCCTGAGCGGCGGGATCACGAACCAAGCGAGTCCATCCATGCACAACAACTCCAAACTCATCGAGCGCGTCATCGTCGGCTTGGTGGCCGGGGCCATCAGCGTCGATGTGCTGGCAACCGAGCTACCCCGCGTCATGCCCTACCTCATCGTCATCGCCGTCATCTTTGTGGTGGTGCGACTGGTGCTTTTTTACACCCGGGAATGGTGATGCTGTAGGCGATAAACCTCCCTGTCAATAAAAAATGTTGTTGACATATTTCACAATGTGTTGCAAGATGGTTTGTGACGTCGCGTCACATAAACTTGTAATAGGTGAAGGGAGGTGAGCGATGGGACGGCGTAAGCCACACAGTATTAAAATCCGTGAGGATCGGTTGAGCAAGCTCGATGCGACCAAGATGGAGGTCGCTATCTGGCTGCTCGCCAAGGGCAAAGTTGAAGATCGCACCCAGCGTTCACAACCTGCCCCGCCAACCAGCGAGGAGGTGCATATCCCTCCCGTCGATGACGCGGGCAAGGGCGAGCGCCCCGATACGCGGGAGGCCGTGTAATGGACGAGGCAGCAATCGTGGGCATGATGCTGGCGCTCGGTGGAGCGCTGGCGGCGCTGCTCGTTGATCGCGGAGGACAGGTTCGGGTTATGGAGACGGTCGAGTTGCGTTTTCCAACCGATGTGAGCGAGAGCGCGGTGTGGGGGGTGCTGGGTGGTATTTCAGGCTTGCCGACTCCTACGCGGGTGGTGTTGGAGCTGGTCGGTGACGCTGACGGTATCCGTCATTACCTGCGGGCTGAGCCGGCCACCATTGGGATGCTGCGCGCTCATCTGCGTGGTCTGCTGCCGGGTGTGCGGCTGGAGCCGGTGGAGTTGGACGAGCCGAGGGCGTGGCGGGTGGCGGCGCGGCTGCGCTGGGGTGGTCGTCACCCGCTGCTGCGCTCTGATCGCAATGGTGAGACAGCAGCGGCGCTACTCGGGGCGCTGTCTGGTCTGCGCGGTAGTGAGCGGGTAATGGTGCGCCTCACGCTGCGTCCGGCGCGCGGCCCCTATCTGCCCCAGCGTCAGTCCAGGTCGCAGGCTCATAACCAGGGGCCGCTGGCGTGGCTGTGGCCGGAGCAGCCGATCGACCCGGCGCATTTGGCGGCGCTGCGCTCCAAGTACGGCGGGCCGGTGCTCCTCGCCCGCACGGTGATAGCGGTGGCCGCCGGCAGCGACGGACGGGGCGTGAATCTTGTGACGCGGGTGGCGGCGGTGCTGCGCGCCCGGACAGGGTTGCGCGGTCTACCCGTGATCCGGTATTGCCGCTGGCCCCGTGTGCAGCGGTTCGTGGAGCGGGTGCCGCTCAGGAGTGGTAGTCGGTTCTCGCCGGCAGAGTTGGTGGGCATGGTGGGCTGGCCGATTGATGCGCCGCGGGTGCCGGGCCTGGTGCTCGGCGTGGCGCCGCAGCTGATGCCCCCGCCAGGGATTCCGCGCCGGGGCGCGCGGGTGCTGGCGTACTCGACGTGGCCGGGCATGGAGCGGCGGGCGCTGGCTCAGCCGCTGCTCGGCACGCTCAGTCACATGGTCACTGCCGGCCCATCGGGTGTCGGCAAGTCCGCGCTGCTCGCCGGCGCTGTCGCTCAGGATCTGGTGGCCGGTCGTGGTTGCCTGGTGCTGGACGGGAAGGGAGACCTCGCGGCGGAGATTCTGCGGCTGGTGCCCGAGCATCGCCAAGGCGAGGTGATCGTGCTCGATCCCGGCCGGCCGGGTCCGGTGCCGGGGCTGCGGGTGTTCGGTAGTGGCGACCCGGAGCTCTCCGGTGATCTGGTGCTCGGCATGTTCCGCTCCATCTTCATCGACTCGTGGGGGGTCCGCTCGGACAAGTGGCTGCGGGCGGGGCTGGTGACGCTGGCGCATGACCGCTCGGCGACGCTCGCCGACCTGCCGTTCTTGTTCGCGTCGGACTCTTATCGGCGTCGCCTCGTCGGCGGCTTGCGTGATCCGCTGCTGCGGGCGGTGTGGGCCGAATTCGAGGCGCTCAGCCCGGAGGGTCGCGCGCTACAGCTCGGATCGCCGCTGACGAAAGTCAACGAGCTGGTCGGCCGGCGGGTGGTGCGCTCGGTGCTGGCCCAGTCTGAGCCGAAGTGGGACATGCGCGAGGTGCTGGCCAAAGGCCAGGTGGTGGTCGTGTCGCTGTCGCCGGGGGTGATCGGCTCGCCGGCCTCGAGATTGCTGGCGGCGCTGGTGGTCCATGAACTCTTCCAGGCCGTGCAGGGTCGCGCCCAGGTGCCGGCGGAGAGGCGCCGGCCGTTCAACGTCTATGTCGATGAGCCCAAGGTATTCACGGACATCCCGATGCCGTTGGATTCGCTGTTCGAGTTGGCTCGGGGCTTGGGTGTCGGGCTGACGCTCTCCGCGCAGTCGATCACCCAGCTACCCACCGACCTGGCCCGCTCGGCGCTCACCAACGCCGCGACGCTGATCGCGTTCCGCCAGAACGCCGACGACGCGAAACTGCTGGCGCGGGAGCTACCCGGTGTGACCCCGGAGGAGTTGCAGGCGCTCGGGCGGTTTGAGATCGCGGCGCGGATCGGGCTTGGTCCGGGTGATGTCAGCTCCCCGGTCACGGGCCGCACGCTGCCGCCACCGGAGCCGCTCAGCGACCCCGAAGCGGTACGCCGGGAGTCGGCTGCGCGCTACGGCCGCGATCCCTGCGAGATCGACGCCGCACTATCGGAGCGCCACGGCCTGAGCGACCAGACAGCGGCCGATGCGGCGGCCGATGAGACGCCGCTGCGCCGCCGCCGGAGACCGGCCCCATGACTCCTTGTCTGCCGATCGTGGGTGTACCGATCGCTGTACCGCTCGCTCTGAGTCGCGGTCGCTTTTCGCCCTTGTGGGGTGGGGCTTTTCGGCGAATAACGCCAGGGGCTCTTGCCGCTGTGCGTGTGTTGTTTTCCCGTGCGGGAGGCCGGCGGTGAGCCGGGTCAGCGTGCCCCGAACTGGTGGCCTTGGCCGAGGGGATGCCACTCCGTGAGCGGCGGATTGTGGAGACGGTCGCTCGCCTCTCCTTGGTCAGTGGCCGGCACCTCGCTGATCTATTTTTTTATTCTTTTTCTAATATTTCTAATTGGCATACCCGCTCCCGCGTGGCGCGCCGGGTGCTGACCCGGCTGGTGGAGCAGCGGGCGCTTGACCGCTTGGAGCCCCGCCGCGGCGGGGCGGGTGGTGGTTCCTCGGCATGGGTCTATGCGCTCGGCCCGGCGGGACGGCGGCTGGTGGCGTATTGGGCTGGTGAGGGTCTGCCGCGCTCGCGCGGCGCCTACGAACCGGGCGCGGCGTGGACGGCGCACACGCTCGCCGTCAGCGAGTTGTACGTGCGGTTGCGCGCAGCCGAGCGGGCGGTCCGGGTGGAACTGTTGGCCTTCGATGCCGAGCCGGCGTGCTGGCGGCGCTACACGCGGTCTCGGCGGCGCAGCGGGCACGCTCAAGCCCGACGCCTTCGTGCGGCTCGGCGTCGGCGAGTACGAGGACGCCTTCCTGGTCGAGGTAGACCTGGGCACCGAGCGGCGGGGTCAGCTGACCCGCCAGCACCACGCCTACAGCGAGTATTTCCGCTCCGGTGTGGAGCAGGCCAAGACCGGGATGTTTCCCGGCGTGCTGTGGCTGGTGCCCGACGCGCGGCGGCTGGCGCTGCTCATGGACATTCAGCGCGGGCTGCCTGTGCCGGCGCGGCGGCTGTTCACGGTGGCGAGCAGCGACCGCGCGCTGGAGGTGCTCTGTGGTCTGGAGGCCACGGCGGCAGGAGGCGCATCGTGAGCGGGACCACATCCGGAAGGCCGGTGATGTATGGCGACCCGGCGCGCTGGCTGCTCCTACACGCCGATTGCCTGGCGCTGCTGGCCGACCTGCCCACGGGCTCGGTCGACGCGGTCATCACCGACCCGCCGTATGGCATCGGCTTCGGCGGCGAAGCGTGGGACGGCGGCGCGCTGACCGATGCGGCGGCGTTTCAGCGGTGGACGAGCGCATGGGCGACGGAGGCGCTGCGGGTGCTCAAGCCGGGCGGGTGGCTGGCGGCGTTCGGGGCGCCGCGCACCGTTCACCGGCTGGTCGCTGGTGTGGAGGACGCCGGGTTCGAGGTGCGCGATCAGGTGCTGTGGCTCTACGCCCAAGGGGTGCCCAAGTCCCGCGCACGCCCCGGCGGCCTGGGGGTCTGTCTGAAACCAGCGTATGAGCCGGTGCTGCTGGCCCGCAAGCCATTCGAGGGTACGCTCGATGCGAACCTGGCTGCGCACGGTACGGGGGCGCTTCAGATCGATGCGGCGCGCGTCCCACGCTCCGAGGGTGGCCGGGGGTTCTGGCCGGCAAACGTCGCGCTCACGCACAGTTCGCGGTGCCGGCGCGGGCGCTGCCAGCCGGATTGTCCGGTGGCGCTGATCGATACCGAGCCGCGTCCGGGCCGGGAGGTCAGCCGGCTGTTCTTCGCCAGCAAGGCCAACCGGCGGGAGCGCGAGGCGGGCTGCGAGGCGCTGGCGCTCACGGAGGTGCCGATCCACCTGCGCGGGGGCCACGCAACGCGGCTGGTGCGCAACGTCCACCCGACGGTCAAACCGCTCGCGCTGATGCGCTGGCTGACGCGGCTGGTATGCCCGCCGGGCGGCACGGTGCTCGACCCGTTCACCGGCAGCGGCTCCACCGGCGCGGCCGCGCTGCTGGAGGGCCGGCGGTTCGTCGGCATCGAACGCGACGGCCGGTATGTGCCGGTCGCCTGCGCCCGGATCGCACATTGGGCCACGGTAGCCGACCAGCAGGTGCCGCCGTGACAACAAAGCCGAGCCGGGTTCACCCCACCAAAGATGAAAAGAAAAAGAGAACGCAAATGTTAAGCGATCGAAATAAAAGGCAATTCGATTTGATTCGGGCAGCGACGCGAGCTATCGTCATAACTGCACCTACCAAAAAGGTGAAAGCAGCGGTAGACTACCTTACTGCTGGTGGCACCGACTGGTGAATGGTGCGGTGTGCGTGACGACCGAAGCCTTTTCGGTGCGCGTGCGCGAAACCTATCCACTCCAGACAAATAGGAGAGACGATGACCAAGGCACAGGAGATCCACGAGAAGATCGAGGCGATGGTGGCCTCGGGCGAGGTGAAAAAGGCCGATGCCTTCAAGACGCTCGCCGAGGAGTACGGCCAGCCGGTCGACAGCCTACGCGGCGCCTACTACCAGCACAAGCGGGTGCTCGACAATGGCGGCACTCCCCCCACCGGGAACGGTGGCGGGACGCGCCGCACCAGGCGACGCGAGACGACCAGCGAGACAGCGGTCGAGTCCGCCATCGCCACACTCAAGCGGGCGATCGACAGCATTGATGCCGAGATCGAGGTCGCCAAGGAACGCGCCAAAGAGGCTCAGGCCGAGTACGAGGCGATGCGCTCCAGCGCCGACGAGCGCAAGGCCAGCATCACCGAGAAGATCACGCTGCTGGAGCAGCCCGCCTAGCCGGCAAGGTGACAACGTGGGCAAGGGTGGCCCGAATCCAATCGATTTGGGCCACCCACACCTACCACCACACCAAGGAAAGGGAATATAATACGCAAGAAAACGGTAATGATTAGTTGACAGTCACAGTTGTTTTAAGATACACAGTTAACATTCGTCACAGTATGTAATACAATGGAGGTAGTAAACAGGAATGACACATGACAGAAGTACAAGCGCGAGAACTCGGACGGATACTCAAGCAAGCCCGTCGCGCTCGACGGTTATCGCTGCGCGCCCTGGACGAGTTGACCGGCGCGTCCTACGGGTGGCTCAGCCGCCTGGAGCGCGGGCAGATGACCGCACCAGCACCGAGCAAGCTCACCAAGGTAGCCGAGGTGCTGGGCATTCCACCGGAGCGGATCGACCGGATCACCCGCGGGAAAGTCTCCAGCGACCTGCCGGCCATCCGCACCTACTTTCGCACGAAGTACAAGCTCAACCCACCGGAGATCACGCAGATCGAAGAGGTCTTCGATCAGATTCGCCGCAGCCGCCACGAGCACCCCGACGGAGAAATCCACACCTGATGCGTGCCGCACGGGTGGGTGCGACCGGGCCACAGACGACCCGGCTGGTGAGGCGTTTACGTGCGTTCACTCCATCGTGGCGGATATCCCGCCGGGAGGCGCGCTGGATCGCCGAGCGGCAAGCCAAACTTCTGCTCGCTGAAACCGGCATCATCGCCCCGCCGGTACCCGACTGGATCGTGACCGAACTCGACGGCGTGAGCATCTACCTCCTTGAGCAGATGCCCGTCAAGGGACTGCTCGGCGTCAGCCGACCCGATCGTCAAGGCGGGGACATCCTCATCGACAGCAACTTGCCCAGGCCCGAACGGCGGGTGACGCTCATGCACGAACTGAAACACATCATCGACGGCGGGCACACCGCCAAGGCACGCCACGCCGACAGCCACACCGCCAGCGAAGGGCTGTGTACCGACTTCGCCCTGAGCGTGCTGATCCCCGCCCACTGGCTGCGCGCCGACTGGAAGGCGGGACGCCGCAGCGTCAGCGCGCTGGCCGAGCGCTACCAAGTGCCCGTCGAGGACATGGCTCACCGGCTGCACGTCCTCGGGCTTTCACAGCGCGTGCCGCGCCGTCACCAGCGCCGTCCGCGCTGCCACTGGCAGCCACACCTCAAGCAACCGAGGCAACGGCGAGGGGGAGACGTTCATCGCAATGGTAACGAAATGAAAAGGAGGTAACAAGCCATGAAAAAGAGCAACAAAGATCATCAGGGAGCGGTGCTGTATCTACGGGTTGCATCCGCTGACCAGCAGGATCAGCGCGACGGCATCAGTGAGCAGCGAGAAGTTTGCACGCGGGAGGCCGAGAGGCTCGGCGCCGTGGTCACGGATGAGTACGTGGACGCTGGCGTGTCGGGCAACCGCATGAACCGACCCGGCCTGCTCGGCCTGCTGAGGCGGGTTGCAGAGCGGCCGGTCAGGTACGTCATCGTGCGGGACCGCACTCGTCTCGCGCGCAATGCTGCCGATGACGCGGCAATCAGGGAACGCCTCAAGCAATCAGGGGTAACACTGGTGTCTGTGAGTCACCCGGATCACCAGGCCGTCGTGACGCCAAAGCGAAAGAGGGGCACACGATGACCCTCACGCTCCCCATGCAGCAGCAATCCGACGACACCGCTCCGGTGTCGGCCGTCAAGCGAGCCGTGATCTATCTGCGCGTTTCCTCGGCTGGGCAGGTCAACACCGACTACGACCCCGAGGGCCTGTCGATCCCCGCGCAGCGTGAGGCGTGCAAGCGCTACGCCGAGCGGCACGGCGCGGTCGTGGTCCGCGAGTACGTCGAGCCCGGCGTGTCGGGCGGTTCGCTGCTCAAGCGCGCCGCATTTCGTCGGATGATCGATGAGATCGGCGAGCAGCGTGATGTCGATCTGGTGATTGTTTGGAGCGTCTCGCGCTGGGCGCGCAACCAAGAGGACCATTGGGTCGCACGCGGGATGGTCACGAAAGCCGGTGCGAAGCTCCTCTCCGTGAAGGAGCCGATCGGCGAGGAGACCTCGCACGGCATCTTGCTGGAGGGCGTGATGGCTGCTACGGCGGCTGCTCGCCGGATCGAGATATCCGAGGAGGTCAGGCGCGGCATCAAACGCAAGATCGAGGTTGGCGGCACCAGCGGCCTTGCTCCACTCGGCTACCGGAACGTCCGTGAGCCGCTCCCGCAGGGCGGCGAGGTCCGCACCATCGTCATCGACCAAGAGCGTGCGCCGATCATCGTGTGGGCGTTCGAGACCTACGCCACCGGCCTCTACAGCTTGGCCGACATGGCGATCCTGCTGGATGCCCGCGGCCTGCGCTCGCGCGGCAACCGCCGCCGCGCCCCGCATCCGCTGACGATCTCCAGGGTCCACAAGCTGCTCTCCAACCCCTACTACGCCGGGTGCATCACCCACCAGGGCCACGTCTACGAGGGTCGCCACGAGCGGCTGATCAGCCAAGAGCTGTTCGACAAGGTTCAGGCCGTCCTGGCATCCCACCGCCACGCCGGCGAGCGTGATCGCAGGCACCTGCACTACCTCAAGGGCACGATCCGCTGCGGCACCTGCGGCAGCCAGTTGGTCTACTCCAGCCACAAAGGCAACGGCGGCATATACGAGTATTTCGTCTGCACACGCAACCAGCGCGGCGAATGCCCCCAGGGCTACCAGCCCGTCGACCTCGTGGAGACGGCCATCGAGGACCACTACGCGACCGTCCCCCTCAGCGAGGCCGAACGCGAGACGATCCGTAAGGCGCTCACCGATGACCTCGGCGAGCGGGTAGCGACCGTCAAGCAGGAGATCGATAACGCCCGAGGCGTCCTTCGGCAACTCAAAGAGGAGGAGCGAAAGCTCTTGCACATGCACTACGAAGAGCGCATCAGCGGCGAGCTCTTCGACGAGGAGCAGGCCCGCATCCGGCTACGCCGCCAGGACGCCGAAGCGATCATCGCCCGCCTGAGCGTCAGCTACGAGGACGCCGCCGCGACCCTCGACCTCGCCCTCGAGATCCTCGGCGACGACCTCCACGACCTATACCGCCGGGGCGACGACACCGTACGGCGGCTCATCAACCAGGCCCTCTTCAGCGCCCTCTTCGTCTGCGACGAAACCATCACCCAGGCCGAACTGGCCGAGCCCTACGCCACGCTACGCGCCTTCCACAACGCCATCCGCGGCCTCCCCAGCCCGGCCCCAGCCAAGCCCGTACCGGCCAGCGCCGGCCCCTACGCGGCCCCGGAAGACGCCGAAGGCCCCGACCCCTGGCGGGGCCGGGAACCTTTCCGCGTTGGTTCGAATAACGACATTCTGGTGCGGATGAGAGGACTCGAACCTCCACCTGGTTACCCAGACACGGACCTGAACCGTGCGCGTCTACCAATTCCGCCACATCCGCGTGGGAAGCACGAAGATATCGCAAGAGGCGCCGCTGTTCCCGCACGGGACGGACCGGGCCGCTCCGTCGGCTACCTGATGCGAGACCGCATGCTCTGCTAGCCTCGATCTCTCCTGCGCCGCCATCGTCTAGGGGACTAGGACGCCGCCCTCTCACGGCGGTAACACGGGTTCGAATCCCGTTGGCGGTACTCCCGCAAGCCCTGTCCAGCACAGGGCTTGCGCTTGCTCGGAGGCCCCCGCGCGCCAGGATTTGTGCCAGTCGTGCCACGCCGACCGTGAGCAGGCGCTGGCGTGCAGTTCGGCGCCTGGGGGCGTGGCCGGGGGTGGTGCTCGCCTGCGGCTCGCCGCAGGCCCCACCCCGTGGCGTAGCAGCCTCGCTACACTAGGCGTATGGCGACGACGATCCCCCAGCGCGAGCTACGCAACCAGGCCGGCGCGGTACTGCGGCGTGCTGAGCAGGGCGAGCGCTTCACGATCACCGTGGATGGTCGCCCGGTCGCTGAGCTTGGTCCGCTGCCCGGCACCCGCCCTCCAGCGCCGCCCGAGGCGCTGCAGGAGCTGTTCGCCGAGTCTCCCGTCGATCCCGGATGGGCGACGGAGCTGCGCGCGATGCGTGACACGGAAGCTGCCGTGTGAGTCAGCAGCTCGTGGACACGAGCGTCCTTGCCGGTGACGTCGCACCCCAGGCGCCCGGAACATGGTCGGTAAGCGTTGTAACGATCGGCGAGCTGGAGGTCGGTGTCCTGCTCGCGCCGGGAAAGCTGCGAGCGCGGCGGCTCGCCCGGCTCACGGGAGTCCTCGAACAGGCGCCGGTACTGATGGTGGATCGTCGCGTGGCCGCGCATTACGCGCAGCTACGGGCCGCGTCTGGCAGGCTGCCCGCGAATGACCTATGGATCGCCGCTACAGCGCTCGCCCACGAGCTGACGCTTTTGACCGCAGACACGCGCCAGGCAGCGCTGCCCGGCGTGCAGGCGACGCTCGTCTCCGCGTAGCGAGAAGCCACGGCCGCGATGGTGAGCGGCCTGCTCAAGCTCCCCGCCGCGCTGCGGGGACGTAGAGGACCAACGTCGCGAGTGCCAGCGCAGCCGCGGCGGCGAGCGGGAGGACGAGGCTCGTCTTCAGCAGCAGGGCCCCCACCAGCGCTCCGGCGAGCATCGCGAGCACGGCGGCGATCCTGCGCGTCGAGCCCTTGCCCGTGCCGCCGAAAAGCGGGGAGTCCGCCGCGAGGCCGGTGAGCGTCATCGTGAGCACCGTCGTCGTGAGGTCTGGCACAGCGATCCGACGGATGGTTGCGTTGCGCACACCCATGGCCAGCGCGAGCAGCGCGATCACCGCGTCACCCGATACCGCGTTGGGCCGGATATCGATGGTTGCGGCCAGGACGGCCGCGGCCGCAATCAACGATGCCTCGGTCGCGAGCGCCCAGGCGAAGTGGCGAGGATGGCGGTCTGCCGTCCTCGCGGCGAGGGCGCCCCCGGCGCCTGCTCCCACGAGGAAGGCTCCCAGCGAGATCAGCGGCGCGAGGACGGGTAGACCGCCGCTGCCGGCGATTCCGAAGCCGAGGAAGATGATGTTCCCGGTCATGTTCGCCGCGAAGACGTGGCCGAGCCCGAGATAGCTGGTCGCGTCCACCAGGCCGGTCGTGAACGTCAGAACCAAGAGCGTCCGTGTGAGCGGGTGCTTGATGCTGCGGCCAGCGCGCTGGCCCAGTGACTCGTGGTCGCCCCCTGCCACGGCTGCAGAAACGGACATTGTGCGCTCCTCTCACGTGTGTTGGTGGGTCGCCCAGAGCCTTCCCGGCGGCGAGCAGACGGCCTATGATCGACTCGCCCCCGGTCTGGAGCTCGCGGCGCTCACGGTACCGGCAACGATCCAGAGCGAATCAGCACGGAGGGAGCACCATGACGACCAACATCGTGAACCCTGTCACGCTCGGCATCACCGGCCTGACGGTCTCCCCGGTTGCCTTCGGCACCTGGCAGCTGGGGGGTGAGTGGGGACAGTTCGACGAGGACGAGGGGATCGCCGCGATTCGCCGTGCGCGCGAGCTCGGCATCAATCTCTTCGACACCGCTCAGGGTTACGGCTTCGGCGCCTTGGAGCGGCTCCTCGGCCGCGCGCTGCGGGACGACCTCGACAAGCGGCGCGAGGAGGTCGTGATCGCGACCAAGGGCGGTCTGCGGATGACGGAGGAGGGTCTCGTCCGCGACGCCTCTCCCGCCTGGCTTCGCGACGGAGTCGAGGACAGCCTGCGTGCGCTGGGAACCGACCACATCGACATCTACCAGGTGCACTGGCCCGACCCGAAGGTCCCCCTTGTCGAGACTGCCACCGCGCTGCAGGAGCTCGTGGACGAGGGCAAGATCCGCCACGTCGGCGTCTCGAACTTCGATGCGGCTCAGATCGCCGAGCTCGCGCAAACCCGGCCGGTGGAGACGGTGCAGCCGCCGTACCACCTGTTCCGGCGGGATATCGAGGCCGAGTTGCTCCCCTACACGCACCAGCATCACATCGGGGTGCTCGTCTACGGGCCGCTGGCGCACGGGCTGCTGAGCGGAGCCATGCGCGCGGACACCCCGTTCGCGGATGACGACTGGCGCAGCGGGAGTCCCGCGTTCCAGGGGAGCGCCTTCAGCCGGAACCTGGAGGTCGTCGATCGGCTGAAGCGCTTCGCCGCTGAGCAGCTGGGTTGCTCGGTCGCCCAGCTCGCGGTGGCGTGGACGCTGGCGAATCCGGCCGTGCATGTCGCCATCGTCGGCGCACGGCACCCGCAGCACATCGAAGAGAGCCTCGCGGCCGCCGAGCTGCGCCTGGGCGAGGCCGACCTGGAGCAGATCGACCGCATCATGGCTGGCGCGGTGGCCACCGGGGGGCCCACCCCCGAGGGGATGCCGTCCACCGAAAGCGCGCCCGAGCCGGGGCACTGAGACGGCTCCCCTGCCCCCGACCCTCCGGGCGCGCCGCGAGGCGCTGCTCTTCGACTGGGACGGCACCGCCGTGCCCGACCGCGCAGCGGACGCCGGCACGGTACGCGCGGCGATCGAGGCGGCGTGCGCGCACGGCCTGGACGTGGCGGTGGCGACCGGCACGCACCTGGAGAACGTTGACGGCCAGCTCGCCGCCCGCCCGCGCGGCCCAGGTGAGCTGCACCTGCTGCTCAACCGCGGCTCGGAGGTCTTCAGGGTGGACGCCGACGGCGTGCACGAGGTGGAGCGCCGCGTCGCCTCCGCCGCCGAGGAGGCGGCGCTCGACCGCGCCGCCGCGCTCACCGTCGAGCGTCTGCGCGCGCAGGGGGTCCACGCCGAGGTCGTCGCGCAGCGCCTGAACCGCCGCAAGATCGACCTGATCCCGCTGCCGGAGTGGGCCGACCCCCCGAAGGCGCGCCTCGCCGAGCTGCTCGTCGCCGTGCAGGCGCGGCTGCGCGCCCACGGCCTCAAGGACCTGCGCGCCGCGGTCGAGCTGAGCGAGGCCGCGGCCGTGGAGGCGGGGCTGGCCGACCCGCGCGTGACGAGCGACGCCAAGCACGTCGAGATCGGCCTGACCGACAAGTCCGACTCCGCGCGGTGGTACTACGCGCACGAGTGGCTGCGCGGCGTCGCGCCCGCACAGGTGCTGGTCGTCGGCGACGAGCTCGGGCCGCTCGGCGGCCTGCCCGGCAGCGACTCGCTGCTCATGGCCGGCGTGGGCCGGGAGGCGACCGTGGTCTCGGTCGGGCCGGAGCCGGCCGGGGTCCCCGCCGGGGTGCTCGCGCTCGGCGGCGGCCCGGCGCGCTTTGCGCAGCTGCTCGACGCGCAGCTCGCCGCCCGCGCGCACGGGGCGCTGCCGGCGTGCGCCGCGGACCCGGCGTGGACGGTGCGCGTGGAGGGCGTCGACCCGGAGCGCGAGCGCGCGTGGGAGTCGCTGCTGGCGCTCGCCGACGGGCGCACGGGCACGCGCGGGAGCGTGCTCACACCCCACCCCGCCTCCGCGCCGGAGGTGCTGCTCGCCGGCGCGTACCGCGGCCGCAACGAGCACTCGGAGCTGGCGCCCGCGCCGCTGTGGAACCGCCTCGCGCCGCACGGCGACGGCGCTCCGGCGACGCGTACGCTCGACCTGCACACGGGTTTACTCCACCATCAGGAGCCGGGTGCCCTGGAGGCGGTGCAGCTCTCGTCGCTTGCCCACCCTGGAGTCACAGCGCTGCGAGTGCGCGCGCCGACGCCGGCGCTCCACAACAGCCCGCCGCTCGCGGTGCCCCCGGGCGTGGAGGTGGAGGAGGACCGCGACGGCGAGGTCGTGCGGATGCGCGTAGCGGTCGCCCGCGGCGCGCTCGAAGCGGCGGCCACCCAGGAGGTGCGGGACGGCGGCGATACGGGGGTGCTCGAGCGATTCGCCGCCTACACCGTGACCCTCGGGGACGAGCCCGACGAGCCCGACGAGCCCGACGAGCCCGACGAGCCCGACGAGCCCGCCCCAGCGCGCGTGCGCCGCGCCCGCGCCGCCGGCTTCGAGCAACTGCTGAGCGAGCACCGCAGCGCGTGGGCCCAACGGTGGGAGGCGGGCGACGTGCGCATCGCGGGCGACCCCGCGCTGCAGCGGGCCGTGCGCGTGGCGCTCTACCACCTGTGGGGGGCGGCGGGCGACGGCGGCGAGGCGGCCGTCGGCGCGCGTGGGTTGACCGGCGGCGGCTACCGCGGCCACGTGTTCTGGGACGCGGACGTGTTCGTGCTGCCCTTCCTCGCCGCGACCCACCCGGCAGCGGCCAGGGCGGTGCTCGAGTACCGCGTGCGGCGCCTGCCCGCCGCCCGGCGGGCAGCCCGCGCGGCCGGGCGCGCCGGGGCGCGCTTCGCGTGGGAGTCGGCGCTCACCGGCGCCGACGTGACCCCCCGCTCCATGCGCGACCCCACCGGGCGGGTGGTGGAGGTCCACACCGGCGAGCGCGAGGAGCACATCGTCGCCGACGTGGCGTGGGCGGCCGCATGCTACGTCGAGTGGACCGGCGACGAGGCGTTCCGCGCGGGCCCCGGCCGGCGGCTGTGGATCGAGACCGCTCGCTACTGGGCCTCGCGGGTGGAACGGGATGGCGACGGGCGCGCCCACATCCGCGGTGTGATCGGCCCGGACGAGTACCACGAGGACGTCGACGACAACGCGTACACCAACGTGATGGCGCGCTGGAACCTGCGCCACGCGTACGCGGAGTCAGCAGGCGCCGGCGCCTGCGTCGCGGAGGCGGAGCGCGCCGCGTGGGCGCAGACGGCCGAGGCGCTGGTGGACGGCTACCGGCCGCAGAGTGGGCTCTACGAGCAGTGCGCGGGCTTCTTCGCGCTCGAGCCGCTCGTGATCGCCGAGCTGGCCCCGCAGCGGCCGGTCGCCGCGGACCTGCTGCTCTCGCCCGAGCGCGTGGCGGGGGCCCAGGTCGTCAAGCAGGCCGACGCGCTGATGCTCCACCACCTCGTGCCGGAGGAGGTGGCGCCGGGGTCGCTGGCGGCGAACCTGGCCTACTACGAGCCGCGCACCGCCCACGGCAGCTCGCTCTCGCCGGGCGTGCACGCCGCGCTCCTCGCCCGCGCTGGCCGCCTGGAGGAGGCGTGCGCGCTGCTCGAGCTGACGGCGCGGATCGACCTCGACGACATCTCGCAGTCCACCGCCGGCGGCGTGCACCTCGCGGCGATGGGCACCGTGTGGCAGGCGCTCGTGTACGGCTTCGCTGGGGCGCGGCCGCGGGGCGAGGTCCTGCACCTGGACCCGCGGCTCCCTGCGGCGTGGGGCGAGCTCGAGGTGCGCCTGCGCTTCCGCGACGCCCGCCTGCGGGTCCTAGTCAGCGCTGAGGTGTTGGAGGTGCGCAGCGACCGCCCGGTGGCCGTGAGCGTCGCCGGCGGCGAGCCGGTGACGGTGGGCCCCGGCGGCCACCGCGAGCCGCGGTGAGGTCCGCTCCGGCGCCGGGCGGCTGCGGCCTTCCGCGTGCGCGGCATGGCGTCCCGCGCGGATGACCCGCCCGTACACGGCTTCGTAGCCGTCGGCGACCAGCGCCACGTTGTAACGGGAGGCGACCGAGTCCCGGCAGCGCAGCGGGTCGATCTCCGCCAGCCGCGCCACCGCCTGCGCCATCGCGTGCTCGTCGGCGACGAGGAAGCCGTTGACGCCGTCGAGCACCACCTCGGCGGCCGCCCCTTCGGGGAACGCAAGCACGGGGGTGCCGCAGGCGAGCGCCTCGATCATCACCATCCCAAAGGGCTCGACCCATCGGATCGGCATGAGCAGCGCCTGCGCGCCTGCGAACAGCTCCCGGCGCCGCGCCCCGCCGACCTCGCCCACGTACACCACCCGCTCGCCGTCGATGTGGGGTGCCACCTGCTCGCGGAAGTAGACCTCCTGCCCCGGCTGGACGGGGCCCGCGAGCACGAGCCGCCGGCCGGCGTGCAGGGCGGCGGCGATCGCGCGGTGGGCGCCCTTGACCGGGCTCATGCGCCCGATCCACAGCAGGTAGTCTTCCTTGTCGGTGCGCAGCGGCCACTGCGTGACGTTCAGCGGGTTGGGCACGACCGCGGCGGCGCGCACACCGTCGGGGGCGTGCTCGAACTGGGAGTGGCTGAGCGCCACGAGCGTCGCCTTGCGGCCGTGGCGGGCGTAGAAGGGGGCGGTGTCGGCGTCGAGCGGGCCGTGTACGGTGTGCACGACGGGCGTCCCGGCGCGCGCGGCCATCGCCAGCGCGGTGAAGCCGGAGTGATCGTGGATCACGTCGCAGGGCCACCCGCGGGCGGCGAGCCGGTCGATCTCGTCCCACGCGCCGGCGACGTGGTCGGCCTCGTGCAGCGCCGAGCCGATCGTGTCGGGGTGCGCGGCGGGGAGCGGGGAGTGCACGTGCGCCGTGGAGCGCGAGCCGGGGGCGGCGAACAGCGTCACGTCGTGGCCGCGCGCGACGAGCTCCTCGCAGAGCAGCGAGACGACCGCCTCGATGCCGCCGTAGCCGGGTGGGGGCACCGGGATCCACGGGGGGGCCAGCAGCGCGATCCGCAACGTCTCGCGGGGTGCGCGTGTGACACTGTGCAGGCGTATGGCGGCGGGGGACGTGTTCATTCGGGGTAGCTGGCGTCGGCCGGGGCGAGGGCTCGTGGGGACCGGCGACGGCTGGCACAGTCAAGCTAGCAGTCGCTTCCGCAGTGTCCATCAGGGTTATCCCGCGAGAAACAGAGGGGAACTACGAAGATGAGCGCCGCCGACCCCGCCGCCGACCCCACTGGCAGGAGCGCTCGCGCGCGCGGCGCCGCCGACGACGAGACCGCCGGCCGCGAGGTGCTCAGCCCGCGCGGGGAGCCCTTCACGGTCGTGGGGCGCGCCGGCCCGGTTGCGCTGCACGGCGCCCCGCCGATCCCCGCCGAGGCGCGGGAGGAGCTGCTCGTCGTCAAGGAGGGCGAGCTCTTCCTGTGTACGCGCCCGGACGGCGACGTCGGCCCGGCGCAGGTGTCGGGCGAGGGGTTCTACGCGTACGACACCCGCCACCTCTCGGAGATCCGCCTGGAGGTGGGGGGTGTGCGGCCGGTCGCGCTCTCCTACGCCGTGGACGCGGAGCGCGCTGCCGTGGACGCGACCAACGCGACGCTGCATCGCGGCGCGCGGGCGCCGGTGCCGCAGCTCTCGCTGAGCATCGCCCGGGAGATCATGGTCGCCGCGGGCCGGCTGTACTACACGGTGCGCGTGCGCAACTTCCTGGGCGAGCCGGTCACGACCACGGTGGCGCTCGCGCTGGCGGCCGACTTCGCCGACATGTTCGAGGTCCGCGGCGCCCCGCGCCGCGCCGCGCGCGGCCACGCGCTCGCCCCGAAGCGGACCGCGCGCGGGCTGACGCTCGCATACGTCGGCGAGGACGAGGTGTTCCGCGAGACGGTGGTCGAGCTCGAGCCAGCACCTGTGCACGTGGAGCTGGACGCCGAGGGCGCCCGCGCGCGGTGGGAGGTGACGCTTGCTCCACATGAGGCGACCGCGATCCTGATGACGGCCGAGCCCTCGCTGGGCGGCCGCCGCCGGCCGCGACGCCGCCCGCAGACGGCGGCCGCGGGGCTCGCCGAGGCGCAAAAGCGGTGGGAGGCTGAGAGCACCGAGATCGAGAGCGACAACGAGCTCTTCAACGAGGTGCTGGCCGCCTCCGCGCGGGACCTGCGCGCGCTGACGGTGCCGGCGCCCGGCGGCCAGATCCTCGCCGCGGGGATTCCGTGGTACGTGGCGCCGTTCGGCCGCGACGCGCTCGTGAGCGCGGGCGAGGCGGTGCTGCTGCACACGGGCCTCTCCCGCGACGCGCTGAGGAGCCTGGCGAAGCTGCAGGCCGTCGCGGACGATCCGTGGCGGGACGCGGAGCCCGGCAAGATCCTCCACGAGCTGCGGGTGGGGGAGCTCGCGGGCGCGGGACTGGTGCCCCACACGCCCTACTACGGCACCGCCGACGCGACGCCGCTGTGGGTGATGCGCGCGGCCGACTACTACGCGTGGACGGGCGACCTGCAGACGGTGCGGGCGCTGCGCCCGGCGCTCGACGCGGCGCTCGCGTGGATCGACGAGTACGGAGACCGCGACGGCGACGGGTTCGTGGAGTACGAGCGCCGCTCGCCCGGCGGCCTGCGCAACCAGGGGTGGAAGGACTCCGGCGACGCGGTCGTGCACGCCGACGGCACGCTCGCGGAGGGGCCGATCGCGCTCGTGGAGGTGCAGGGGTACGTGTACGCCGCCCGACAGGGCGCTGCCCAGATCTACGAGGCGCTCGGCGAGCCGCAGCGCGCGGCGCGCCTGCGCGCGCAGGCGCTCCAGCTGCGCGCAGCGTTCGACGAGGCGTACTGGAACCCCGCGGAGGGCACGTACGCGCTGGCGCTGGATGGGCGCAAGCGGCAGGTGGCGAGCGTCACCTCCAATCCGGGGCACTGCCTGTACTGCGGGATCGTCGAGCCGCACCGCGCCGCCGCCCTCGCCGAGCGCCTGCTGGCGGAGGACATGTTCAGCGGGTGGGGCGTGCGCACGCTCTCCAGCGAGAACCCGGCGTACAACCCGATGAGCTACCACTGCGGGTCGGTGTGGCCGCACGACAACGCGATCATCGCGGCGGGCCTCAAGCGGTACGGCCACCAGGAGGGGGTGCGGCGGATCGCGGGCGCGCTCTTTGAAGTCGCGGCCCGCACGCGGGACTCGCGCCTGCCGGAGCTGTACTGCGGCTTCGACCGCGCCGAGCGCGCGGCGGCGGTCGCCTACCCGGTGGCGTGCATCCCCCAGGCGTGGGCCGCGGCCGCGCCGCTGCAGGTGCTGCAGGCGCTGCTGGGCATCTCCGCGGACGCCCCGGGCGGGGCGCTGACGATCGCGCACCCGGAGCTGCCGGAGTGGCTGGGGAGCGTCACCCTGCGCGGACTGGCGGTGGGCGACGCGCGCGTGACGCTGGACTTCAAGCGCGGCGAGCGGGCGACGAGCTTCACGCTGGTCGAGCAGACCGGCGAGCTGAACGTGACGATGGCCGCCGGCCGGTAGCGGGCCCACCGGCGCCCTCACCGCAGCCGGTCCCGGCTGGTGCGGGCCGTCCGTAACGACCGTTTCACCGCTGTCAATGGCAGCATTTGATACTGGTCCAGTGTGTGGCTCATTTTCCAGTCAGGCCCCCCATCAATCCTGTATAGTGGAATACAGGCCGTAGCTCGAAGGCCACGAGGGGAGTTGGAGACGCGCCTCGACTTCCACGCGTCAACCCATGAACCTTTGCGAGCGAGACCAGAGGAGCCGGCGCCATCGACGCGGACGCCGGCGCCGCCACGGGGTTTGCTGTGGCGAATGCACCACAGCGCCCGCCACCAATCCAGTTTCCATAGTAAAAAAGAGTGATAATTAGGCAGAGTCAGATGACTGCAAAGACCAAAACTCCCTCAAAGGCCTCGCGGCTGCGTCCCGGCCCCAGCAGCCTGCCGC
The DNA here is from genome assembly GCA_963821775.1 of uncultured Solirubrobacterales bacterium. Taxonomy (GTDB): domain Bacteria; phylum Actinomycetota; class Thermoleophilia; order Solirubrobacterales; family Solirubrobacteraceae; genus Palsa-744. The sequence goes on from CAWGFB010000006.1 coordinate 47,621, forward strand.
GTGGGCAGGTCTCGGAGATCCAGCGCAGCAGAATGCTCACCGCCACCGTGGAAGCGGTCGAGGAGGTCGGCTACGCCCGCCTGACGGTGGCCCAGGTGATCGCCCGTGCGCGCGTCTCGCGCAAGACCTTCTACGACCTCTTCGAAGACCGCGAGGACTGCTTCCTGGCAGCGTTCAACCAGTCCGTCGACCAGCGCTCCGCGCCGTGGTTTACGCCTACCGCCAGGAGTCGGGCTGGCGGGACGGCGTCCGCGCCGCCCTGCTCGCGCTGCTCGCGGTTCATGGACGAAGAGCCCGGCCTCGCCCGGATCTGCTTCGTCGAGGCGCTCGCGGCCGGCCCCCGCGTGCTGCGCCGCCGCACCGCAGATCCTCGACCAGGTGAAGCGCGTCATCGACGAGGGCCGCGCCGCCGCTCCCACCAGCGCCACCCGCGCGACCCAGCAGTCCCCCGACGTCACCGCCGAAGGGGTCGTGGGAGCGGTCTTCGCCGTCCTGCACACGCGCCTGCTGGCGCGCTCGAACGAACCGCTCACCGTGCTGCTGGGGCCCCTGATGAGCATGATCGTGCTCCCCTACCTCGGCGCGCGCGCCGCCAGCGCCGAGCTGCGCGCAAGCCCCGCCGAGCCGTGCCGCGGCGCAGGCGGCCCGCACGGCGCCCGAGCAGAGACCCGCTCGAGGGCCTCGACATGCGCCTCACGTACCGCACCGTGCGCGTGCTCACGTTCATCGGCGAGCGCCCCGGGGCCAGCAACCGTGAAATCGCCGACGGCGCCGGCATCGCCGACCAGGGCCAGATCTCCAAGCTGCTCACCCGCCTGGAGCGGCTGCAACTGGTGCGCAACCTCGGGGAGGGCCAGATCAAGGGCGCCCCCAACGAGTGGTACCTCACCGACCGGGGCACCGGCGTGGAGCGGGCCACCCGGCCGCACTGAGCCTCCCGGCGCGCCTGCACCCCGCCCGTCCCGCGGTCCCACCCGCGCCGCGCGGTCGGAGTACCGAGAGAGGTGCTCACACGTCTGCTGGCATGGCGGCTGCTCGGGCTCGCCGCAACGCTCCTCGGCGTGGCGACGCTCGCGTGGTTGGAGCACGGCGGCCTCGGCGCGGCGCTGCGGGACGTGCCGGCCGAGAGCGCGAGCCTGCACCGGATCGAGGCAGCCCGCCCGCACGAGCGCCCGCCACGAACGCCCCACCTGCACGCCGCCCTGCCGTGGGGGGCGGTGGAGCTCGGCGTCGTGCTCCTGAGCGCGCTCTGCGCGGGGGTGCTCGGGCTGCGGTGGCGGGCGCGCCGGCGGCGGACGTACGTGCGCCTGCGCGTGGTGCCCTACCGCACCGACCGCACGAGCGTCGAGGGCGTGGTGGCGGTGTACGAGGCGCTGCACAAGCGCCTGCAACAGCGGTGGTGGCGACGCGTGGTGGGCGGGCAGCCCTCGGTGGCGCTCGAGGCGCACTACGTGCGGGGCGCGGACGGCGCCGGCCAAGCGGTGCTCGCCGTCGCGTGCCCGCGCGGCGCGGAGGCGGGGGTCGAGGCGGCGCTGCGCTCCGCCTACCCCAACTGCCGCGTGACCCCCGACGGGGCGCCCACGTGCCGGCCCACGGCCGTGGTCCGCCTGAAGAAGCACGCGGCGTTCATAAAGCGAGTCAAGCTGACGGACCGCTACGAGCTAGCACGCGAGCCCCCCATGGACCGCCTGCTGACCGTGATGGCCGCCAGCGGCCAGGACGCGATGGTCCAACTTGTCCTCACACCGGCACCCGCGTGGTGGGAAAGCTACGCCAAGCACCGCTACAAGCGCCACGAGGCCCACCTGGCCCACGAGCGCCGGGAGCATCTCTTCGTACGCGACCGCTCGCTCGTCGAGGAGGCCGAGCTGCGCGGCGGCCTGGACGTCCAGCACCGCCCCCTGTACTACACCGACCTGCGCGTCGTCGCGTCCACCCGCCAAGCGTGCGAGACGACCGCCTCCGAGCTGCGCGCCGAAGGCGCCGAGAACCGGCTCGTGGAACGCGGCACCGCCGTGCGCCACGGCCTGGCGGGCGCGTACCGTCGGCGCGTGCAGCGCGGCGAGGGCAACCCGTGGCCGGCGTGGCACCGCGGCGTGTGGGCCTCCACCGAGCTCGCCGCGGTGTGGCACGCGCCCTCGGTCGACTACGCCACCGTCCCCCTCGCCCGCAGCGCCGTGCCGCTCGCGCCCGCGCCCCCCGGGATCATGCGCCCCAGCGAGGGTCCGGGCCTGCTGCGCGACGCGTACGGCCCGATAAGCATTCATCCGGAGATGCGCCGCCAGAACACGGCCGTCCCCGGCGCCGTCGAGCAGGGCAAGACGAGCTACCTGGCGGCGACCGTCGCCGAGGACCTGCGCCGCGAGCGGTGCGCGGTGATCGTGCTCGACCCCAAGGGCGACGCGGCCGAGGCGGCCGTGAGCGCCGTGCCGCCCGAGCGCACGTGCACGCTGCTCGACCTCGCCCACCCCACGTGTGGCTTCAACCCGCTCGCCGTGGACGCCCCCGCGGACACGATCGCCGACTACGTCGTGGGGGCGCTGAAGCAGCTCTACACCGACGCAGACATCCGCGCGAGCTCGGACCGGTACTTGCGTAATGCGATAATCGCCGTCCTCGCCCACGACCCCCGCTCGACCCTGTGGGACGCCGCGCGCCTGCTGAGCGTCGGCGAGGAGGGGTACGCCTACCGCGCCCGCGTCGGCGCCCACGTGCGCACGCTGCCCGAGTACCGGGAGATCGCCCAGTTCTTCACGGCCGAGCTGACCGCGCAGCTGGCGGACGCCCGCAGCACCACGACCGCCAAGCTCGACGCCCCCGTCAACAAGTTGGCCAGGCTCCTGAACTCGCCCTCGATCAAGCGCGTGCTGCTCAACGAGTCGCTGACCATAGACCTGGATCAAACCATCACCAACCGCGAGGTGCTCATCGTCAAGGGCGCCCTCGGCGCGATGGGCGCCGGCAACACCTCCGTCGTCATGCAGCTCCTCGTCGGCATGCTCGACGCCGCCCTCGCCCGCCAGCAGGACGCCGTCCCCGCCGCCGAGCGCACGGCCGTCGCGCTGAAGGTGGACGAGGCCCCCCTCGTGCTCAACCGCGGCTTCGCCGAGACGCTCGCGCTGAAGCGCAGCGCCGGCCTGGAGACCGTGGCGTGCTGGCAGACGGACGCGCAGTGGACCGACCGCGAGGTGCGCGCCCAGCTGGACGCGCTGTTCGCCCACCGCGTGTACTTCGCCACCGCCTCGGCCGCCGACGCGCGAGAGGCGGCGAAGGTGACGATGGCCCAGTACTCCGACACCGTGCGCCCCGACGTCACCGGCCTCACCGCGCTGGGCCGCCCCGACGCCCGCCTGCACCTGCCCCGCCACCACGCGATCGTCTCGTGGGTGACCCCCGAGGGCCGCCAGGCCCCCTTCGTCGCGAGCACCGTGCCGCTGCGCACCGACCCCGAGCGCCTGGCCCTGCACGCCGCCCGCCAGGCCGCCCGCGGCGGCCGGTACCTCGACGACCTCGCCCAACCGCACTGGGAGCGCCGCGAGCGCGCGGGCGCCGGGGACGGGCGCGAGCCCCACGGCTCCTCGCGGGGGAGCGAGCTGGAGAGGGAGGGAAGGGGGGAGGGGGGGATCGTCCGCGCGGGTGAGCGCGGGGTCGAGGCCGGCGGACGTGGGGCCTCCGTGCCCCACGACCAGGGCGGGCGCGAGGTCGGGGGGCATGAGGCCTCGGTGCATGGAGGCCACGGCGAGTGCGGGGTCTCCGTGCCCCAGGAGGGCGGGGCCGGGGTCCCCGGGCACCAGGAGAGCGGGGCTGGGGTCCAAGTGGGTGGCGCCTCGGTGTCCGACAGGCCAGGCGGGGGCGGGACCGCCGTCGGCGGGCAGGCAACCCACTCCGGGGTGGCTGACGGGCCGCCCGCCGCCGGCGAGCGCCCCGCTGAGGAGGCGTGGGCACCGCTCCCCGCGACCGCCGCCGAGAGCTACGCAGAGCTGGTCGCCCTCGACGCGGCCCACACCGTGCGGTGGGCCCGGGTGCCCACCGTGCTCACCGCGCTCGACCCCGACCCGCTCGACGTCGAGGTGCTCGCGACTGTCGCGTCCCTGCGCCACGTGCTCACCACCCAGATCCACCGCCGCGTCAACCCCGAGCGGTCGCTGACCACCACCCAGCGGCGCCTGAAGCGCCTCTCCGACGCGGGGCTCGTGCAGCGCTTCCAGTTCCACCGCCGTGACGGCGGCGGGGCGCCCATGTGCTACGTGGCGAGCACGCGCGGAGTGGAGGTGCTGCGCGCGTACGGACGCGACGTCCCCGAGCCGCGCGCCGCGGCCGCCTCCTCCGGCCCCGCGCCCGTCCGGTCCGCGGCCGTCCCCTCCGGTCCCGCGTCCGTCAGGCCCGCGGCCGCCCCCTCCGGCCCCGCGCCGGACACGCCGCCCAAACCGCGTGCCGCCCCCGCCCGGCGGCACACCGCCGAGAGCCAGCTGCGCCAAGCCCGCCACGACGTCCACGTGGCCGGGTGGGTGCTCGCGCTGAAGTGCGCCCTCGGCGCCGGTCCCCTGAAGCTGCACGGGCCGGAGGAGTCGGCGCTCTCCCCACCGCTGCGCGCGACCGCCGCCGGACACGTCGCGCTCGGGCCGGGCGAGCTGCGTCTGCCCGGCGGCCGTGCTCCGCATGGGTTCCTGCGCACCGAACCGTCCGGTGTGCGCGTGGAGGTCGAGCGCTTCGAGACCGTGCGCCCCGACGCGAGCGTCGAGGTGCCCGGCGGGCGCGTGGCCGAGGGCGTGCAGAGCGGCGCGGGCCAGAGTGAGCCGAACGGCTGGCCGGCCGGCGCCGCCGGCGGCCGGGTGTGGCTGGCGGTCGAGCGCGACGACCGCCTCACCCCCGCGGCCGCCGCCAAGCTCGAGCGCTACGACCACATGCTCGCCGGGTGGGCGGTGTGCACCCCCCGCTTCGCGCGTCGCGGCGGGCGGGTGGGCCCGAGTCCTGCGGTCGTGTTCCTCTGCCGCGACCGCCCCCGCGCGCGCGAGTGCGCCCGGCGCGCCGACCACGTGCTCACCGCGTGCCGCGCGTACGCCGGGGAGCGTCCGCGCGACTGGGAGTACCCCGGCCGCGCGGCCGTCGCGTGGGTCTCCGAGCGCGACGTCCACGAGGGTCGGCTGGTCGCCTACGGCGTCCCTCCACTGCCACCCGAGGTCCGCGCTGCCGGCCCCGGCGCGGGTCCCCGCGCACGCGAGGCTACGTGCGAGCCGCGGGTACTGCTGGCCGGGTCCGGCGTGCGGTAGGCGCGCGGGGCAGGCGTCCTCGCGGGTCGATCGGGACGACCTGCGAACCCCGCGGCCCTTCTCGACCGCCTTCTTGAGCATCTCATGGAGCCGACCGGACGGCAAGCGCGGGGCGAGCGGAGGCGATCCGCGATGCTGGAAGCCTCACGCCGTGAGCTGCATCTGGTCAGCTGGGTGCGTGAGGGCTGCCAGGCGCGTTCGGCAGGTGTCGATGGCGTCTGGATTGCTGTCCACAAGGACAAAGTGTCGTCCGAGCTTGGCTGCGACTGCACCCAGGGTGCCGGAACCCGCGAAGAAGTCGAGGCACCAGCCGTTGCGCCTGCTTGAAGCGGCGACCATCCTACGGACGATGCCCTCCGGCTTCTGCGTCGGGTAGCCGGTCTTCTCCTTCCCGTTGGTGGGCACGATCGTGTGCCACCAAACATCGACCGGCAACTTGCCGGCGGCGGCGCGCTCAGGCGTTTGCAGGCCGGGTGCCATATAGGGCTCTCGGTCCACCTCATCGGAGTTGAAGTAGTAGGCGGCGGGGTCCCTGACGTAGACCAGGATGGTGTCGTGCTTTGCGGGCCAGCGCCTCTTCGTCCTGGCGCCGTAGTCGTAGGCCCAGATGATCTCGTTGAGAAAGCAATCCCTTCCGAAGATCTGGTCGAGCAGGATCTTGCAGTAGTGCGCCTCGCGGTAGTCGATATGGAAGTAGAGGGTCCCGTGCGAGGCCAGGAGCCGGCGAGCTTCTTCGAGTCGCGGGACGATGAATCCCAGATAGTCGTCGAAGATGTCGGCATAGGCACGACTGGCGATCTCGGTGGTCGCGTAGCGACGACCGGCGAAACCTACGCGACCCCCCTCCGGGTCGGGCATGACCGAGATCTGAGTACGGGCCTGAGCGCGGCCGGTGTTGAAAGGCGGATCGATGTAGATCAGGTCGAACGCGCCGCTGTCAAGGGCCGGAAGAACGTCGGCGTTGTCGGCCTGGATGACGAGATCATCTTCCAGGCAGATCCGATCGGGTAGGTCTATCTCCTCAAGGCATCTCATGGATGCAAGATACGTCAAGGGTTGGACGCGCCCAGCGAGATCATCGACGCGGTAGTCCGCGAGGTCCCTGATGTTCTGAGTTCAATCCCGCGCGGACACCTGGCCTGAGTGACCCGCCGCCGCCGCGACACCGCAGAGACAGGTCGGGCGCGAGGGCCGCAGCACAAGCCGCGGGGTGCGGGGGCCAACAACACCCACACCACGCCCCGCAGAACAGGCCGGGCGGAGTCCGCAGAACAGGCCGGGCGCGAGGGCCGTGAAGACAAGCCAGCGACGGGGTCCAGCGAAGACGGGCCCAGCGCGAGGTCCAGCTACGCCACCACGCACAGTGGATCGCCACGGCACGTGAGGCTCGCCGGCCGAGGTGGTCGGCGACTACACGCTGGCCCGGGTTACAAAGGCGTCTGAGTGCGTGGTCGAGTGTCCGCCGCCGGGGGCGGCGCGGTGGGGATGGGGTGACGGCGCGACCTCGGCCTCGGCGTTGCGGATGATCTACCCGGCTCACCGGCGCCTGCGCTCCCAACGTGGCGCGCGAAGACGCGTGCAGTCGCCCGCCCGGATTCGCCGTCGCCCACCCGCGACCCGCAGTCGCCCCGGCCCGCGGGCGCCGTGTCGTGCAGTCTGCCTTCCCGCCCCGCGCGTACCCGACTGCACGGGCGAGGCGCCGGAAACCGCACCGTGGAGCGGGACTGCGTCCGCGCTGCCGCGCCCGCCGGCGGCCGCGGAGCCAACGCGCTTGTCGCCCGCCCCGCCCGGCGCTACGATCGCGGCTCTCGATCCTCTGTACCCAGGCCGCAGCACCCCACGCGGCGCGCCCCGCGCACCGCCCCGACGCCTCCCTCCGAGCCGCCCCGGCGCGGCCGCTGAGCTCTCCCCCGTGCCTTGCAGCGGCGCGCAAGTCGCCCCCATCGCCGGCCCACCATGCCGAGCGCGCCCACTTTGCGCCGGCCCGCCGACCTACCTCCCAACCCGAGATCCCCTAAGGGGATCTCGCCTGCCGCTGCCCGCTCGGGCGCCGTTGCCGCCCCCCTTGACGGCCCTCCGCGAGCGCCTTACAAGCCGCCTCCTCGACCCCGGCGGCCCCCGCGGCCAGGAGAACCCCATGACCACCACGCTCACTCACCCCCGCCCACGTCGCGCTCCCCGCGCGGCACGCCCACGTTCCCGCGCGAGCCGCGGCGCTCGCGGCGTCCGGCCAGACGCGCGGCCCATCACAGGCGCCGTGCTCGCTCACTACACCGACGCCGAGGGCCGCCCGCGCGAAGTGCTCGCCCGCCCGGGGCGCTGGGGCTCGGTGCTGGTCCTCGACCGCGATGCCGGCACGCTCGAGGACCGCCGGCTGGTGGCGCACCTCGCCGCCGACGAGTCCGCGGAGAACGCGAGCGTCGTGTGCCTGCACTACCTCGGCGACGCCCGCGGACGGCGGTGCCGGCTGCTCACCCCCGAGGACCTGGAGGCGGTGCCCTTCGGCGAGGCCGGCGCGGACGCCGAGCCCGCCACCGTCCCGTCGCCGCCGGCGACGCAGCTGCTCGACGGGCACGGGTGCCTGCACCGGCTGGAGGTCCTCGACGGCCCGTCGATCCCGGAGCTGCGGTGGTGTCGGCGCCCCTGCCGCGAGGAGCCCGGGTCGGACGGTGGCGCGGAGCGCGGCGAGCCCGAGAGCGTGCGCGACGCCGTGGGGCGCCTGGAAAGCTACGAGCCGCTGCGCGCGCTCACGCTCGAGGCGCTGGCGGCCCACCGCGGGGACCCGGGGCTCTCGGTCGCGGCGCTGCGCGCCGAGCTGACGCGGCTTGACGGCTCGCGGATCGTGCTCAACCGCGGCCTGCGCCAGGCCGTCGTGCATGCGATGCGCACCGAGGGGGTCTCCCTGAGCGAGATCGCCCACCGCTGCGGGCGGGTCAAGCGCGACGGCCGCGGCCGCTCCTCCGGGGAGACCTCGTGGCTGGCCCGCCGCGTCGGGCTCGCGCCCGAGGGTGGCCGCGACGGGGCGCCGACGCCGTGGATCCACACCGACGTGCTCGCGCTGATCGCGCGCGACGGGCTCGGCGTGAGCCCGCGCGAGGTGGAGCTGTGACGACGCCGCGGGACCTGCGCGGGCGCCGGCCGCGCGGCGGGTGAGGTGAGCGGCGTGGGCTCCCCCGCGCCACCGCCGGTGCTGGTGGTGGAGCACGACTCCGAGGTGGGGGAGCCGCTGGTCGCGCAGCTCGCGGCCGACGGCTACTCGGTGCGACTCGCGCGCACCGCCGTCCATGCGCGCTCTCTGGCGCAGGCCCGCCGCCCGGCAGTCGCGGTGCTCGGCGACCTCGAGCCTGCGCCCGCCGCGCTCGAGCTGCTCGCGGAGATCCGCGGCGGCGAGGCGGGATGGCCCTGCGCACTGCCCGTGATCGTGGTCAGCTCACGCTCCGGGGAACCGGACGAGCTGCGCGCCTTCGAGGCGGGGGCCGACGACTTCCTCGCGCGCTCCCCGCCCTACCTGCTGCTACGGGCGCGCCTGCGCGCACTCCTCGCCCGCGTGGAGCGGGGGCGCGGCGAGCCACCCCTCGCGGTCGGCCCGCTGGCGATCGACTCCCACGCCCACACGGTGCTCCTCCACGGGCGCCCGGTGCCGCTGCGGCCCCTGGAGTACGACTTGCTCGTGCACCTCGCCCGCGACCCGTGGCGCGTGTGCCCCCGGCAGGAGCTGCTGCGCGCGGTGTGGGGCGGCGCCACCGGCTCCCCGCGCACCCTCGACTCCCACGCCAGCCGCCTGCGCCGCCGGCTCCGCGCCGCGGACCCCGAGCGGTGGGTGGTGAGCGTGCGGGGCGTCGGCTACCGCCTCCTCTGACTGAGGACCTATCCCGGTAGGTCCGCACGCCTGGCTGCGTCCGCTGGCCGGCGCATGGCGGCGTCCTCGGGGCTCGACGTGGCGCTGCCACGCCTTCGCCCCTGCGTCCTTGCCCTGCTTGGCCATCGAACGCCCCAGTCGCACGTCCTCTACCGGGATAGGTCCTTCCTCGCCCGCCGGCTCGTCCGGTGGGCCTCCTGCATCTACGAACGACGGCGAGCCCGAGGGCTCGCCGTCGCGTCATCCAAGCCCGGCCGTGAGGCCGGGCGCATCCACAAGCGAAAGGAGGGACGTATGTCCTCCATCCATGATACGACCCCCGAAGGGACGGACCCCTTCGCTGTACTGGAGCACCTCGTGCGGTGGTTGGCGCAGGCCACCGCCCACGTCGCCCTCGGCGGGCTCCTCGGCCTGCTCGCGGCGCACGCGATGCGCCGCCGGCACCTGCACTGGAGCTGGGCGGCGGGCGCGATCCCGCCGCTGCTGCTCGCGCCCGCCGCCGTGGCGGGTCCGGCGGCCATCGCGGCGCTCGCCGCGCTCGTCGCCGCGGTGCGCGGGCGGCGGTGGCACCACGAGGACCTGTGCGCGGGCGCCGACCTCGCGGAGGTGGCCGTGTGCCGCACGACCCCGCTCGACACGGGGGGCGCCGTCGTGCGCACGGGGCGCGCGTGGCTCCGCGCGCGCCGGCCGGTCCGGCGGATGTACGCGCGTCTGCTCGGCGCCCGCTTCGGTGGGCGCCTGCTCGGGGGACGCCTGCTCGGTGTCCGCGTGCTCGGCGGGCGTCTGCTCGACCGACGCCTGCCGGGCGGTCGGCGGCTGCGCGAGCTGTGGCCGTGTGGCGGGCGGCTCGGCGGGCGTCTGCTCGGGCGCTTGCTCGGCCGGCGCGCGGAGGGCGTGGACGAGCTGCGCGTCGGCACCGCCGCCCGCGGCCGTCCGGTCTCGATCGAGCTCGGCGGCGTCGGCGGCGGCGTCGGCGGCGGCACGCACACGCTGGTGGCGGGCGCCACCGGCTCGGGCAAGACCGTCACGCTGACGTGGATCGTCACGCAGGCGGTCGCGCGCGGGATGGCGGCTGTCGTGGTCGACCCCAAGGGCGACCGGTGGGCGCGCGAGCGCCTGCGCCGCGCCGCGGCCGCCGCGGAGCGGAGCTTCATCGCGTGGACGCCGGAGGGACCGGCGGTGTACAACCCGTACGGGCACGGAGGCGCGACGGAGATCGCCGACAAGGCGCTCGCCGGCGAGCGCTTCACCGAGCCCCACTACCTGCGCCAGGCGCAGCGCTACCTCGGGCACGCCGTCCGCGCGCTACGCGCCGCCGGCGCGCCCGTGAGCCTCGCCACCCTGGTGCGGGCACTCGACCCCGAGGAGCTCGAGGTGCTCGCCCGGGAGCTCGCCCCCGAGCGGGCGGCGGGCGTGCACGCCTACCTGGACTCGTTCACCCCCCGCCAGCGTGCCGACCTGACAGGCGTGCGCGACCGTCTGGCGATCGTGGCCGAGTCCGACGTCGGCCGCTGGCTGGACCCCGCCGCCGGCGGCGGGGGCGCGGAGCCCCTCGACCTGCTCGCGGCGGTGCGGGCGGGCGCGGTCGTGTACTTCGACCTGCGGGCCGACTCGCGGCCGCTGCTCGCACGGATGGTGGCGGGCGCGGTCGTCGGCGACCTGCAGACCGTGGTCTCCGCGCTGCAGGAGCACCCGGCGCGGTGCGTGGTGGCGATCGACGAGTTCTCAGCCATCGCCGTCGAGCACGTGGCGGGGCTCTTCGGGCGGGCGCGCTCGGCGGGCGTCAGCCTGGTGCTCGGCACCCAGGAGCTCGCCGACCTGCGCGTCCCCGGCCACGAGCACCTGCGCGAGCAGGTGCTCGGCAACCTCACCACGCTGGTTGCCCACCGCCAGGTGGTGCCCGAGTCCGCCGAGCTGGTGGGGCGCCTCTCGGGCACCGTGGGCGCGTGGCGCACGACCGTCGCCTCCGACGGGCGCTCCACCCGCACGCGGGTGGCCGTGCCGGCGATCGACGCCGAGGAGGCGATGAGCCTCCCACGGGGCTGTGCCGCCGTGCTGCGGCTCGCCGGCCCGCGCCGCGCCGCGATCGCGCGGATGTGCTCACCCGACCGCCTCGCCTCCACACCACGAAAGGAGAACCGCTGGTGAAGGCATCGACGCACCCGGAGCTCCTGCTCTGGACGGCTGGCCTCGGCGCGGTCACGGCGGAGGCTGTGGCCACGCACGGGGACCTCACCGTAGCCTCGGCGCGGGCACGCCTGGCGGCGGCCGAACGCGCGGGCCTGTTCGCGCGCCACGCGCCGCTGCGGGGCGCCCCGGCGCTGTACACGGTCACGCGGGCCGGCCTGCGGGCCGCGGGGGCGCGCGGCCTGGACCTCTGCACGGTGAGCGCCGCCTCCGCGGCGCACCTGATCGAGTGCGCCCGGGTGGCCGCCGCGCTGGAGCACTGTTACCCCGACCACCGGGTGCAGGGCGAGCGGGCGCTGCGGGCCGAGGAGCGCGAGCGCGGCCGCGCGCTCGCCAGCGCCGAGGTGGGCGCCCCCGGCGCGGGCTCGCGCCACCGCCCCGACCTCGTGCTGTGGCCCGTGGACGGCGGGCGGCCGGTGGCGGTGGAGGTGGAGCTGACCGTGAAGGCCCCCGCCCGCCTGGCGGCGATCTGCCGGGCGTGGGCGCGGACGCGCACGGTCACCGGCGTGCTGTACGTCGCCCCGCCCGAGGTGGAGCGCGCCGTGACGCGCGCGATCGCGACGGCACGTGCCGGCGAGCGGGTGGTGGTCGTGCCGCTGGCGGCGGTGGCTGCGCCGGTGCGCCGGCCGTGACTTGCGGCTGCTCCACCGACCCAGCCCGCCTCGCCGGGTTCCATCGAATCCCTCGAGTCCACTGCCCCGCCGGCCCCGCGCGCTCAATCGAGCGTACCGTCCCAAGCAGCGCGTAAGGTGTCGGACGGGGTGGTGGACGACCCAAAGGAGACACACATGTCACACCCCAACATCAACCACGTGGTGCTGATCGGCCGCCTCACGCACGACCCGGAGCTGCGCCAGACCGCCTCGGGCCAGAGCGTGTGCAACCTGCGGCTGGCGTGCAACGGCATCCGCCGCGACGCCGAGGGCGAGTACCACGAGCGCCCCAACTTCTTCGACGTCGCCACGTTCGCGGGGCTCGCGGAGACGGTCGCGCGCTACCAGCGCCGGGGCAACCTCATCGCGGTCGCCGGGCGTCTGGAGTGGCGGGAGTGGGAGACCGCTGAGCAGGAGCGCCGCCAGTCGGTCTCCGTGGTGGCCGACACCGTCCAGTTCCTGGAGCGGCCCGGCGCGCGCGGCGAGGGCGAGCTGGGGGGCGAGCCGGACGGGGAGGGCGAGCGGGAGCTCGTGGGCGCCGGCGCCGGCGAGGTCGACCTCGTCTTCTAGTCGCAGCCGATCCGTTGGGTGGCGCCAGGGACGGCGCCGCCCAATCACGTCCGCGCGGCTCGGCTGCGAGGCTCCGGCGACGGCGTCTCGCAGCCGGCCCGGGGGCGCTTTTTGCATTTAAGGGGCTGTCAAGCCATCCCAAGCCGCCTTCAGCATCCCCACCGGCGCCCTGCCGGCGGCACGTGGCTCGCCGCCCCCGCCATCCCTGCGGTCCTGTTGGGCCGCAGAGCCCAGGTCGGAGACGTTCCCGGGCTGCTGACGTCCGTGGCTGCTGGGTTCCGGGTTGCGGCCTTGACATGCTGAGCCGCCCTGGGTTCCACGGAGACCGTTTTTGTAGGTTCCCTATGTTCTTTTTGTGGGTGTGGTTGCCCGGTTTTTCGCAGCGTATAGTTCCTCGACTTCTCGTGGTGGGCGGTCGTCGAGGGCTTCGTGTAGGCGCTCGTTGTTGAACCAGGCGACGTACTCCAGGACGGCGAGCTCGAGCTGCGAGCGCGTCGTCCAGCTGCGGTCTGCGATGAGCTCGGTCTTGAAGCTGTCGACGAAGCTCTCGGCGGCCGCGTTGTCGTAGGCGTCGCCCACGGATCCGATAGAGGCGAGGACGTCGTGGTCGTCGAGGAGCTGGGTGTAGTCGAACGACGTATATTGGCTGCCGGCGTCCGAATGAGCCACGAGCGAAACGTCGGCTCCCGGGGCCCGCTGATGCAGGGCCATCCCGAGCGCGTCCAAGACGAGATCGGTGCGCATGTGGCTGGCGAACTGCCAGCCGACGATCATCCGGCTGTAGGCGTCGATCACGAAGCTGAAGAACACCAGCCCCTCCCAGCATCTGAGATACGTGAAGTCCGCGAACCACTTCTCGTCCGGCCGGGACGCCGTGAAATCACGCTGCACCCGGTCTGGGCTGCGAAGCGCCGACGGATCGGGCTTAGTGGTACGCCAAGGCTTCCCGCGCCGCTTTGCGCCCTGAATGCCGTTCTGGCGCATGACGCGCTCCACGCGGCTGCGGCCGACCTGCTCACCGCAGCGCAGCAGAGCCTTCCACATCCGCCTGGACCCGTAGGCGCAGTAGTTCGCGGCGTGCAGCTCTTCGATCACGCCGAGCAGCCGCTCATCCTCGACGGCCCGCGCTGAGCGCTCTCCGGTTGCCCGCTGGTAGTAGGCGGACGCCGACACGCCCAGGGTCTCGCAGATCGGCTCGACCCCGAAGCGCTCACGATGCCCGTCGATGAACGCGCTCACTTCGGACGGTATGGATCGAGCTCGCCCGCGAAAAACACGCTGGCGGCCTTCAGGATCTCGTTCGCTCGGCGGAGCTGCGCAACCTCACGACGCAACGCTTTGATCTCCTCGCGCTCCTGGCTGCTCAGGACGTCTTTGCGCCGGCCCTCATCAGCTTCGGTCTGCCGGACGTGTTTACGAAGCGTCTCGCCCTCGATCCCGAGGTCCCTCGCGACATGCGCGATAGGACGCCCAGACTCGAACACCAGACGCGCTCCGCGGTCCAGCAACTCCCTTGAATACTTCCTCGCATGTGCCATGAGCCGAGACTTCTCCCTCCGCCAGGCAAACCCTGGCCTCGAAGTCTCCGTCAAACACAGGATGGCTCATGCCCACCCTGGGGGCGTAGAGCGTCTGAGCAATAGAAACCGACGGTCTTGTCCGGGGCCCTGGATCAAGGAGGAGGTTGGGTTAGATGCGAGCGATAGTAAAGCTCATTCAGCCTGATGGCCATCACCTTCTTCGGAGCGGCTTGGACAAGACCTCGCGTCCCAAACACTAAGACGGAGGATTCCCGATGAAACAGGTATGTGGTCTCAGCCAGTTAGCTCTTGTCAGCGTTGCGGTGATCACGTCGTCGTTGACGTTTGGAGTTGCAGGCGCGTGGGCGGCATCGCCGACGTGGTTGTGCGTGCCGAAAACGGCCGGCAAAGCGGTGACGTCTGGCGGCACCGGCACCGAAGCGAAATGCGAAGCGGAAACGACGACGGTGGGAGCTGCCGCCGGCCGCCGAACTGCCGACGCTCGTGAGCATCCTCTCGCACATGAAGTATGTGGCGTCGGGGATCGACAGCAAGCCCACCGTCAAGTTTGAAGGCGTCAACGTGCAGATCGTCAACGGCGAAGGCAAAACCACGACGACCAACGGCGAGGGCAACCTCGTGATCGGCTACGACGAGAACCCCGAAAAACGCGAACAGACTGGCTCTCATGACCTGATCCTTGGTAAGGAACAGAAGTTCACGAGCTACAGTGGTATCATTGCGGTCTCTTTAACTCCATCACCGCGCCCTATGCGTCCGTGACCGATGGCATCGACAACAACGCCAGCGGCGAATACTCCTCAGCGGGCGGCGGCTCTGAAAACAGCCCGAGCGGCAGGTTTACAACTATAAGCGGCGGCAACAACAACGAAGCGACTGCGCGGTACGGTTCTGTCAGCGGTGGCAATGAGAACCACGCCGTCGGTGAAGGCGCATCGATCAGCGGAGGCGCTAAGATCGAAGTCACCGGCGGTCTTGCCTGGGCTGGGGGTGGCTTCGCTAATACTGCCAGCGGCGAGTTCTCCTCGGTGAGCGGCGGCTCTGAAAACAAAGCGGAAGGCTATGCCTCTTCGATCAGCGGTGGCGAAAAGAACAAAACCGCGAGCGGTGTCAGTGGCGAGGCGTCATCGGTTGGCGGCGGCGATGAAAACAAGGCGGAAGCCAAATACTCGTCTGTCTTTGGCGGCAAACTATTGACAGCAACCAAAGAATACGAAGCGCTTCTGTAGCGGCAGCTTGCGGTGCCTCGGTGACAGCGCCCACGCGCCGTGTCGCCGAGGCCCACGAGGCGCAACCGCGCGCTACGAACACCGCGCGGACGCGTAGAACCGGGCGCCCGGGTGTACGCCGCGTGCTGGAGCGCCTGGCGCGGCGCGGGGTCGCCCTTGAGGTCGACGACGACCGCGCCGTGCCCGTGTTCGATGGGCCGGCAGGCAATCCATGTCTCGCTGATGGTCTTGTCAGCGGACCGACTCGAGGAGCTGAGCCAGCATCCGCGAGATGCCCTGAGACTCCCGCGCCGCAAGCCCTCCCCGCGCAAGGAGCCCACGTGCCAGTCAACAGCCAAGCGGTCGGCAAGACCTACGAGCCCACGGTGTACGCGGTGGGCCGCGAGAAGATCAGGGAGTACGCCCGGGCGGTCGGCGAGACCAACCCGGTGCACCTCGACGTGGAGGCCGCCCGCGCGGCGGGCTACGCCGACGTCGTGGCGCCGCCGATGTTCGCCGTCGTCTACTGCGCCCCCTCCGTCGGCCCGCCGATCTTCGACCCCGACCTGGCCATCAACTTCCCGATGATGGTGCACGGCGGCCAGGAGTTCGAGTGGGGCCCCCTGGTGGTCGCCGGCGACGAGATCGCCACGACCGCCTCCGTCCGGGACATCTCCGAACGGGACGGCCGCGGGTACTACGTGTTCGAGTCCGTCTCGCTCAACCAGCGCGGCGAGCAGGTCTGCCGCGGCACCTGGACCCAGATCGTACGAGGAGTGTGAGCATGCCCGAGTTGGCAGTAGGAGCCGAGATCCCCGAGGTGCGGGTCACCCCCGACAAGTACACCACCGTCCGCTACGCGGGCGCCTCGGGCGACTTCAACCCGATCCACGTCGACGAGGAGTTCGCCCGCACCGTGGGCCTCCCCGGCCGCATCCTGCACGGCCTGTGGACGATGGCCCAGGTCGCCCGCGCGCAGACCGAGGCGGCCGGCGGCCCCGAGCACCTGCGGCGCCTGTCGGTCCAGTTCCGCGGCATGGGCGTCCCCGAGCAGGAGGTCGTCGTCCGGGGCACGGTCCGCGAGGCCCACGACGGTCGCGTCACGATCGACACCGTCGCCGTGCAGGCCGACAAGGAGATCATCCGCAACGCCGAGGCCGAGGTCGAGGTGTAGCCCACCCCGCCGTGCCGCCGCGAGCGGCGGACACTCGCCGACGTACCTGTTCCGCGGCGCTCGCGTCGCGCGAGCAACCCCGCCCCCCTCCTACAATCTAAAAGATGCTCACCCCCCGCCAGGAGGCGATCCTGTGCAAGGTGGTCGAGGGGTACCTGCGCACCCACCAGCCGGTGGCCTCGCGGACGGTCGCCGCCGACCCCGCCCTGGACTGCGGCTCCTCCACCGTGCGCAACGAGCTCGCCCTGCTGGAGGAGCACGGCCTGCTCGCCCACCCGCACACCTCCGCCGGGCGCGTCCCCACGGACGCGGGCCAGCGGTACGTGGTGGATCGGATGCTCGCCTCCGGCGAGGGCCTGCTGGAGGCCCCCGGCCTGGAGCTCTCGCTGACTCGCCAGGAGGTGGAGGAGGCGATGCGGGCGACCACGGCGGCGCTCTCGCAGGTGACCGACCTGCTCGCGGTCGTCTCCGCGCCCTCGGCGAGCACCGCGACGATCCGCCGCGTGGAGGTGCTGGCGCTCCAGCCGCAGGTGGTCGTGGCGGTGCTCATCACCTCGACCGGCGGAGTCTCCAAGGTCGTGGCCGCCTTCGAGGAGCCCGTCGACCCGGGGCTCGTGGCGTGGGCGGGGGAGTACCTCAACGAGCGCCTCGTCGGCCTCGGGCTGGGGGCGCGGATGATCAACCAGCGCCTCGCCGACCCGACGCTGAGCACCGTCGAGCGGGCCTTCCTCGACCGTCTGGTGCCCGCGCTGGGCGAGCTGGCCTCCGAGTCCGAGCACGCGCTCTACTTCGACGGCGCGGCGCGGCTCTTCTCCGAGGCGCACGTGCGCGAGGTGGGGGAGATCAACGAGCTCGTGGAGCTCCTGGAGCAGCGGGTGGCGCTGCTGAGCGTGATGCGCACGGCGCTCACCGAGCCGGGGGTGTACGTGCGCATCGGCCGGGAGCTCGAGCTACCCGCGATGCGCTCGCTGGCGATGGTGGCCGCCGGGTACGGGGTGGGGCGCCGGCGGCTGGGGATCGTCTCGGTGATCGGCCCCGTGCGCATGAACTACGCCTACGCGATCCCGGCCGTGCGCGAGGTGGCCCACGAGCTCTCGCGGTTCGTCGAGGAGACCTACGCGGAGAGCTGAGCTAAGGTGGGGCGATGAGCCGCGCCTCGCTGCCGCGCGACCCCTACGAGGTGCTGGGCGTCGCCCGTGACGCCTCCGAGCAGGATGTCAAGAAATCCTTCCGCCGCCTCGCGCGGGAGCTGCACCCGGACGTCAACGCGCACGACCCGCAGGCCGAGGAGAAGTTCAAGGAGGCCGCGGAGGCGTACGAGATCCTCTCCGACCCCGAGCGGCGCGCGACGTACGACCGCTACGGCCACGAGGGCCTGCGCTCCGGCGGGTACGCCCCGAACTTCGACGCGTTCGGCTCGATCGGCGACCTCTTCAACGCCTTCTTCGGCGGCGCGAGCCCCTTCGGCGGCCCGGCCGGCGGCCAGGCGCAGGGCGGCGACGTGGCGGTGGCGCTGGAGGTGGACCTCCAGCAGGCCGCCCACGGCACGAGCGAGGAGGTGAGCTACGAGGCGGTCGAGCGGTGCGAGCACTGCCGCGGCAACGGCGCCGAGCCGGGTACCCCGATCGAGACGTGCACGCGCTGCGGCGGCGCCGGCCAGCTGCAGGCGGTGGCGCGCACGCCCTTCGGCCAGATGGTGCGCACCGTCGCGTGCGACGCCTGCCACGGCGAGGGGCGCGTACCCAAGCAGCCCTGCCGGGAGTGCCGCGGCCGCGGCCGGCGCGCCGGCCGGCGCACCGTCACCGTGCAGGTGCCGGCGGGAATCGCCGACGGGCAGCGCATCCGCCTCGGCGGCCAGGGCCACGCGGGCGAGGCGAGCGCGCCCGCGGGCGACCTGTACGTGCTCGTGCGTGTGCGCCCCGACGAGCGGTGGGTGCGCGACGGCGACGACCTCGTCACCGCGCTCGACGTCTCCGCCCCGCTGGCCGCCGTCGGCGCGACGCTGGACGTGCCCACGCTCGACGGCACCGCGTCGCTGCGGGTGGCGCCCGGCACCCAGCCGGGCGAGGTGCTCACCGTGCGCGGCCAGGGGATGCCCTCCCTGCGCGGCGGCCGCCGCGGCAACCTGCGCGTCGTCGTCAACGTGGTCGTGCCCCGCCGCCTCAGCCACGAGCAGCGGGAGATGATGGAGCGCCTGCACGACACGCTGACGGAGGAGAACCTCCGCACGGAGGAGTCGGTGCTCGCCAAGCTGCGCCGCGTGCTGCGCCACTCCGCGTGATGGGCACCCTCCTGCAGTGTGCCCCGCGCGCGGCGCGTACCCGCCCGCTCGCCGTGCGCTCCCTCCCGCCCCGCCGAGCGGCGTGATCCGCCTCGCCCTCCGCGTGCGCCGCGAGGACGCTGAGCTGGTGCTCGCGGAGCTCCTGGAGCTCGCGCCCGGGGGCGTCGAGGAGACCGACGTGGAGGAGGGCGTCGTGGAGTACGCGGTGTACGGGGCGCCGGGCGAGCTGCCGCAGCTGCCGCAGGTGCGCGCGGTGGCCGGGGAGGCGCTCGTGGCGCTCGCCACCACCGAGCTGCCCGACGACTGGTCGCAGCGGTGGCGGCGCTACCACCGGCCGGTGCTGGTCGCCCCGCCCACCCCCCGACCGGGCGGGGTGGCCGTGCCGGGCCTGCGCGTGCGTCCGCCGTGGGAGGCCCCGAGCGCGCGCGGCGGCGTCGAGGAGATCGTGATCGACCCCGGCCAGGCGTTCGGCACGGGCGCGCACGCGACCACCCGGCTGTGCCTGGAGCTGCTGTTGGCGCGCACCGCCGAGGCCCCGCTCCGGGGTGCGCTGCTCGACGTCGGCACCGGCTCGGGGGTGCTCGCGATCGCGGCCGCCCGCCTGGGGTACGCGCCCGTGGTCGCGCTCGACGCCGACCCCGAGAGCGTTGCGGCGGCCACGGCTAACGCCGCCGTCAACGGCGTGGCGGTGGAGGTGGCCCGCTGGGACCTGCGCCGCGAGCCCCTGCCGTGCCCGCCGGGCGCGCGTCCCCCCACGGTGCTCGCCAACCTGCTGCGGCCGCTGCTGCTGGACCTCGCGCGGGGATGGGGGTCCCACCCACCCCCACCCGGCGACCTGGTCGTCGGAGGGTTGTTGACCGAGCAGGTCGACGAGGTCGTGGGCGCCTTCGGGGAGCGTGGCTTGCGCGAGCGCGAGCGCCGCACCAGCGGCGAATGGGCGGCTGCGTGGCTCAGCGCCGCGTGAGCCGGCCGCTGCGCCCGCGAGCCCCCTCCTCAGGCCGGGGCCGGCGTCTCGGAGCCGGGGTCCGGCACCTCAGTGACCGCGCGGGCCATCGCTCGGTACACGAGTTCGATCGCCGGTCGCACCCCGTCCTCCTCACGCAGCAGCGCCGCGGCGACGGAGAGCGCCGCGCCGATCTCCTCGAGCGCCTCCCCGACATCCCCCGGCTCGGGGTCGCGGCAGGCGGCGAGCGCCATTTCGAGCATCGCCAGCGCCTGCTCGGGCACGCCGGCGAAGAGCGCCGGTCCGGTGAGCGAGCCGTACCCGTACACCCGCGCGAGGCGTCCGGAGAGCGTGATGCGCGGCCCCCGGCGCGGGGGTGTGACGGGCGGCAGCCCGCGGCCGTCGAAGAGCCCGGCGACCGTCTCGCCGAGCATCCCCCGCAGCGCGCGCTCGTCCAGGCCGGCGTGCGCGGCCACGCGCAGCGCCATGTACAGCGTGGACTGCGGGCGCCCGTAGGGCGGGTCGGAGGCGAACACGATCCGCTCGGCCGGCACGCGCGCGAAGAGCTCGACGACGTCGAGCGCGAAGAAACACGAGATGTCGTACAGCACCCCGGGGTGCTCGGCCAGCAGGGAGGTGAGGATCCCCTGGTCGCAGATCGCCCCGTGCGCGAGGATCAGCACGACCTCGGGGTGGCGCAGCGCGAGCTGTGCCAGCCCCTCGGCGATCGGCGGCAGCCCCCGTCCGGCGTGGATCAGGATCGGCACGCCCGCCTCCGCGGCGACCGCGAAGATCCCCTCCAGCTCGCGCCCGTCGAACGCGAACGCCTGCGCCCGCGGATGCAGCTTGATCCCGCGCGCCCCGGCGGCGAGGCACCGCTCGGCCTCGGCGAGCGGCTCCTCGAAGGGGTCCAGGCGGCAGAAGGGCACGAGCCGCCCCTCGCTTTCGGAGGCCCACGCGAGCACACGGTCGTTCGGCACCCGGTACGCCGGCCGCCGCTCGGGGTCGTGCAGCGGGAACACGCACGCGCGCCGCGCCCCGGCCTCATCGAGCATCGCCAGCAGCTCTGGGAGCGCCAGCGAGCGCCCGTCCTCGTCGAGGCCGAGGTGGGTGTGCGCGTCGAAGACCTCGGCGCCCGCGGGCCTCAGCCGCTCCACCTCAGCAAGAAACGGCGCGAGCGCGGCCTCGTACAGCGAATCGTCCACGGTCGGCACCCTATCTGCACCGCGGGCACGTGGCGGCGTAGCCGGCCCCGGGACCCCGAGCCCTCCCCGGCGCTACCCTGCGCGCACATGCGCTTCGCCGTGAAGTTCCTCGGCTGCAAGGTCTCCCACGCGGACGCGATGCTCGCGCGCGCGGCGCTGCTCGCGGCGGGCCACGAGGAGGTGCCGGAGGCGGAGGCGGAGGTGCACGTGATCAACACGTGCTGCATCACCGGCGAGGCCGAGGCGAAGTCGCGCCAGGCGGTGCGCCGCTCGCTGCAGAACGCGCGGGAGGTGTACGTCGGCGGCTGCGCGGTGAACCTGCGCGCCGCGCAGTTCGCGGAGATCGACCCGGCGGTGCGGCCCTTCACGGGCACCGCCGAGGAGGTCGCGCGGGCGATGGCGGGGGCGCTCGGCGGGTGCGCCGACCTCGAGCACGAGCCGCTGGTGGGCCGCGCCGCGCTCGACGGTCGCTCGGCGGCCGCCCGCACCCGCGGCTTCGTGAAGGTGCAGGACGGGTGCGACTGCCACTGCGCGTACTGCATCATCCCGACCGTGCGCGGCTGCGCCCGCTCGCGGCCGGCCTCGGCGGTGCTGGCAGAGGTGCGCGCGCGCGTCGCCCAGGGTCAGCCGGAGGTGGTGATGACGGGCATCTCCGTCGGCGACTACCGCGACCCCGAGGAGGGCCTGGAGCTCGGGGAGCTGATGGCGGCGGCTGCGCAGGTGGCAGGGCGTGGAGCGCGTGCGACTCTCCTCCGTGGAGGTGATCCACGTGCGCGACTCGCTGCTGGAGGCGTTGCGCGAGGAGCCGAAGGTGTGCCCGCACCTGCACGTGCCGCTGCAGTCCGGCGACGACGGGGTGCTGGCCGCGATGGGCCGCCACTACACGGCCGCGGAGTACCTGGAGGCGATCGCGGCGCTGCGGGCGGCGGTGCCGCACGTGAACGTGACCGCCGACGTGATCGTGGGCTTTCCCGCCGAGGACGAGGCGGCCTTCCAGCGGACGCTTGGGCTGGTCGAGCAGGCCGGCATCAGCCGCGTGCACGCCTTCTCCTACTCTCCCCGCCCGGGCACGGCCGCGGAGGCGCTGGGCGACCGGGTGCCCCCGCAGGAGAAGAAGCGCCGCTCGCGGGAGCTGCGGGGCCTCTCGGAGGTGCGCTCGCGCCACCACCGCGCGGCGAAGGTCGGGCGCACCGAGCGCGTGCTGGTGGACAAGGTCGCCGACACCCAGTGCGCGGGGTACACCGCCGACTACACGCGCTGCTACCTGCCGGCCGGTGCGGCGGCGGCCGGCGAGGTGGTGGAGGTGAGCGTGGGCGAGCTGCACGCTGACGGCCTGCGGGCGACACCGGTGTGAGAACGTGTTTTGAGCGCCGCGACCGACAGCATGCCGGAAACATCGACCGGCCCGGCCGGGCCTATCCTGAGGGGATGAGGACCCAGATCGAGCTTCCGAGCGAAGTCGCGGCGGAGCTGGCCGGCAGCCAGGACGCCGTGCTGCGCGCGCTGGAGGGCCACCTGGAGTGCCGCGTGTTCCTGCGCGGCAACCTGCTGACGCTGGACGGCTCCGAGGGGGAGATGCGCGCCGGCGAGCGGGTCGTGCGCGAGCTCACGGAGCTGATCGAGCGCGGCTACGAGATCGGCCCGGGGACGATCGCGGCGGTGACGGGCGCGCTCGACGCGCACGAGTCCCCCGCGCGCGTGCTGGAGGACGTGGTGTGGCGCCACCGCTCGCTGCGGGTGGCGCCGAAGACCGTCAACCAGAAGCGCTACGTGGACTCCATCCGCGAGCACACGATCACCTTCGGCATCGGCCCGGCCGGGACCGGCAAGACGTTCCTGGCGGTGGCGATGGCCGCGGCGGCGCTCTCGCGTCACGAGGTCAACCGGATCATCCTCACGCGCCCGGCGGTCGAGGCGGGCGAGCGGCTGGGGTTCCTGCCGGGGGACATGATGGCGAAGGTCGACCCCTACCTGCGCCCGCTGTTCGACGCGCTGCACGACATGCTCGACCCCGAGAAGGTGTCCGCGCACCTGGAGCGCGGCGTGATCGAGATCGCGCCGCTGGCGTTCATGCGCGGCAGAACGCTCAACGACTCCTTCGTGATCCTCGACGAGGCGCAGAACACCACGCCGGAGCAGATGAAGATGTTCCTCACGCGCCTGGGGTTCGGCTCGCGGATGGTCGTGACGGGCGACATCACCCAGGTGGACCTGCCGCCCGAGCAGCGCTCGGGCCTGATCGTCGTGGGGGACGTGCTGGAGATGGTCGAGGGGATCGAGTTCGTGCGCTTCGGCGGCGAGGACGTGGTGCGCCACAAGCTCGTGCAGCGGATCGTGGAGGCCTACGACGAGCACGCCCACCGCGACACGCCGGGGAGCGTGCGGGCCGTGGAGCGGCGGGCGGAGCGCCGGCGGCCCTGAGGGTGGAACGCAGCGTGCTGGAGGTCGAGGTCATCGGCGCGGAGCGGCTCGGCGGGGACGCCCCGCCGCCCGTGCGCCTGCGCCGCCTGTGCGTGCTGGCGGCGGCGGCTGCCGGGGTGCAGGAGGGCCACGTGGCGGTCGAGTTCGTCGCGCCCGCGCGCAGCGCGGAGCTGAACGCCGCGCACCGCGGCGTGCGCGGCCCGACCGACGTGCTCTCCTTCCCGATCGACGGCGCCGCGCCGGCCCACGGTGCGGCCCACGGTGCGGCCCACGGTGCGGCGCGCGAGCTGGGGGACGTGGTCATCTGCCCGGAGCACACGGCGGACGTATGCGAGGCGGTCCTGCACGGCGTGCTGCACCTCGTCGGGTTGGACCACGAGACCGACGCGGGGGAGATGGAGGCGGTGCAGGCGGAGCTGCTGCGGTGGGAGAGCCTGCCGGCGAGCGCGGTCGCGCCCGTGGCGTCGTCGTGAGTCCGTCTCTCGGGCTCCGCGTCGCCCCGGCGGCTCGCGGCGGCGGGCGCCGAGCCTCGCGGGCCGAGCCGTGACCCGCGCGGGCGTAGTGGCGCTGGCGGGCCGCCCCAACGTGGGCAAGTCGACGCTGATCAACACCGCGGTGGGCCGCAAGGTGGCGATCGTCGCCGACCGCGCGCAGACGACCCGCCGCGCGACCCGCGGGGTGTGGACCGCGGGCGAGCGCCAGCTCGTGCTGGTGGACCTGCCGGGGGTGCAGCGCCCGCGCGATAAGCTCACCGCGCGCATGGCGGGCCGGGTGCGCGCGGAGCTCGCCGGCGCCGACGCGGTGCTGGTGGTGGTGAGCGCCGTGCAGGGTGTGGGCCCGGGGGACCGCTACATCGCGGCGACGCTCCGCGCGTCCGCGAGCGCGGCCCTCGCCACGACCGTCGCGGTCAACAAGGTGGACCGCAGCGGCCGTGCGGCCACGCTGCAGGCGCTGCAGGCCGCCGCGGAGCTGGGGCTGGAGGGGGAGGTCTTCCCCGTTTCTGCGCGCACGGGGGAGGGCGTGGGGGAGCTGCTGGCGCACCTGGCGGAGGTGGTGCCGGAGGGGCCCTTCCTGTACGGGGCGGGGGAACGCACCGACCAGCCGCTGCACGTGTGGGTGGCGGAGCTGGTGCGCGAGGCCGCGGTGCGGCGCACCCGCCAGGAGGTGCCCCACGCGCTGGAGGTGGTCGTGGAGGAGATCGAGCCGTGGGGCGCGGAGGGCACGCGGGTGCGGGCGCTGATCTGGGTGGAGAGCGCTTCGCAGCGGGGCATCGTGGTCGGCGCGCGGGGGCGGATGATCGCCGCGATCGGCACCGCCGCGCGCCGGGAGTTGGAGCGGGAGCTCGGCGGCCCCGTGCGTCTCGACCTCTCCGTGCGGGTGCGCCCGGACTGGCGGGGAGACGAGCGCCTACTCGATCGGCTGGGGATCACCTAGCTGTTGTCAAGCGGGCTGCGGCAGCGCTCAGACGGCGCTATTGTGGCGTATATGCATCATGGAGCCGTGCCGCGCCTGGCCCGCCTGGATCCCCGCCTGGATCCCCGCCTTGATGCCAGGGTCTTTAGTGAGACCCAGCTGTCATAAGGTTCATACCGTTGGCCAAAGTGGCGCACGGCCTTTGCGAGGTGGTGTATGTTATGTAACATGTCGTACGGCGTGGGAAACGAGCCCGTACGGTATGGTTAAGCCTGCCGGACAGAAGCCAAGGAAGCTCTGAGGGGAGAGATGTCCGCAAAGATCGCGGTGCTGGGGTTGGTGATCGAGGAGCCGGGGCCGGCGCACCGGCTGACGGCGAAGCTGCGCCAGCGGCTCTCCTCGGCCGGCTTCGTGGACTCCAACGTCTACTCCGCGCTCACGCGCCTGGAGCGCGACGGGCTCGTGCGCGCGATCGAGCAGGACCTGCCCGAGGAGCCGGCGTGGGAGCCGCAGCCCGCCCGCCGGCTGCTCACCGGCGCGCACCGCAGCGCGACGCGCTCGCTGCCGTCGCACCCACTCCCGCAGTGGGCCGGCGCGGGCCAGCGGGTGGGCGGGCAATCAGTCCCCGGCCGCCGCCCGGCGACGCGCCGCTCGCCGGGCTCGCGGGCCGACTCGCGCTCCTTCGAAGCGACGCCCGCGGGAGTCAGACACTTCGAGGAGTGGCTGCTGAGATCCTCCACGGCCCCGCCGCTGCGCGACGAGCTGCACATGAAGGTGGCGCTCTGCCAGCCCCACAACCTGCCGCGGCTGGTGGAGCTCGTGTACGGGCAGGAGCTGATGTGCCTCGCCCGCGTGAACGAGCTCAAGCGCTCCTTCGAGCGCGCCCGCCCGCCGGCGCCCGACCGGTGGTCGGGGCTCGTGCTGGCGCACATCCGAGACGCCGAGCTCTCGTTCTGGGAAACACGGCTGCGATGGCTGGGGGGCGTGCGCGAGTCCCTGGAAGGGATGCACGCCGAATACGAGCGCGCGACGCGCAGGCGCACGGCCAGCTGAGGGGCGCTCGCGGCGCCCCGGCCCCACCCCGGCGAGGCCAGAGTCGCCGGGACGCTAGTATTTTCACTTGTGCATTGAGTACCGGGTAGTGGATCTGCAATCATGGCACCAGCGATGCGAGGCGGAAACGTCAGCCCACGAGGTTCCGCTGCGGCCGGCCGGTCGCAGCGGGCGCCTGCGCGCGCCGCTGCGACCACGCGCGCGAGCACCGCGAAAGCGAAGGCGCCGGCAAACGGCCGTGCGAACAGCGCCAGCAGGGAGGAGAAGATCGCCGGCGAACGGCGCCGCGGACGGTTCTCCTCCTCGCTGCAGGCCGGCCTGGCGATCCTCAACTGCTTCAGCTCCGAGCAGCCCGTGCTCGGCATCGCCCAGCTCGCCGAGCAGCTCAGCATGAGCCGCTCGACCACCCACCGCTACGCCTCGACGCTGGTCGCGCTCGGCTACCTCGAGCAGGACGCCGCGCGCCGCTACCGCCTCGCGCCACGCGTCGCCGACATCGGCATGTCGGTGCTCGACTCGATGACGTTGCGCCGCGCGGCCCGCGAGCACCTGCGCGAGCTGCGCGAACAGACCGGCCGCACCGCCTCGCTGGCGGTGCTCGACGAGGGCGAAGTCCGCTACGTGGACCGGCTGCGTGGGTGGCGGCGCGGCCAGCACGCCGTCGACCTCGACCTCGGCGCCGGCGCGCGCGTGCCCGCGACGTGCACCGCGATGGGCAAGGTGCTCCTCGCCTACCTGCCCGACGCCGAGCGCGAGCGGGCGGTCACCGAGGCAAAGCTGACGCGCCGCGGCCCCAACAGCATCACCAGCAAGCGCGCGCTGCGCGCAGAGCTCGAGCAGGTCCGCAAGGACGGCCTGGCGATGAGCGACGAGGAGATGGGCCCGGGCGTCCGTACGATCGCGGCGCCCGTGCTCGACGCCGACGGCAACGCCGTCGCCGCGGTGGGGCTTCCGGTCCCGGCCGCAGCGTTCTCGATGCAGGACCTCCGCAAGACCCTTGGGCCGCCGGTGCTGGCGGCCGCGAAGGGCATCTCTGCGGCGCTGCGCGCCGCGGGCTGAGGGCGTTGAGCCCCGAGCTGGTGGGGGGGGCGTAGGCCCCCGGGTCGGGGTCGGGAACACTGAGGGGCGACTGGGCCGCGGGGAGCGGCGACGCGAGTCGCGGGAGTCGGGGTGGTGTGCGTCGCGAGTCGTCGCGGGGCGCCGGGGGGTCTCGGCGGGGGTGCCCTATCGCGGCGTGGGTGGGCTCAAATCCGCATGGGTACAGGGGATTCGGGCGCTGCAGGAAGGCGGTTCGAGCGCCCGGGGCGGGGGTCGGTGGATTGGGGGCATCGTCCGAGCCCTGGGGAGCGCCGGGGTGGGAGACAGTCATAGCGGACTCGATGGCTTTGGGGGCTAGGAACCTAAGGAACGGGATTGAAATGGCGCTCGAGGTTTGCTTGACTTTCGGGTCGAGTCGTTGGTCGCGATCCAGCGACCGCGGCTCGAAAGCGGGGGCTTGTGCGTAATAGCACAAGCAATCGGCGAGCAGTACATAGAGGGTCGGGTTGGAGCGCGTGTCGCAAGGCGGGCGCGTCGACTGGGCCACATCCCAAAGAAAAACGATGAAAGGAATAAGTTGTGTCCAGGAATATAAAAATAGCGGGGCTCTGCCTTGCGTCGATGCTCGTGATGGGCATGGCGCTGGCGGGTAATGCCTCGGCGGTGGAATTATTATGGTTAGTGTGCTTAAAAGGCACAGGTCTTACCAGGTACACAAATAGTCGGTGTCTTACTGCCGGTAGCGGTGAATGGCAGTCGTTAGGCCTCTTACCTACTCAGGAAGTTACTGTCAAGATTTTAGCTATCACGATTACCCTGCGGGATACGAAGCTTGGTATAGGCGTGATTTGCTTCAACAAAGGCAGTAGAGGGGAAGGGGTAATCAAGTCAAAAGGCGAAGGCGAAATAAGAGTCGCCGAAGTCGAAAAACCAGAAGAAAACTGCAGAAGTTTAGAAGGCTGTGAACCAGGGACCATAACACAGGTAAAAGGAGTCCATCTCCCATGGAAGCAGGAACTGGTTGTGGGAGAAAATGGAAAACCCTTAGGGGTCATCAGACCTGGTGCCAGTGGCGAACCACCGGGATACGCGGTTACGTGTAAGGTCGCCAAAATTGCAGCGACCGATACGTGTACGGAAGAAACAGGACACCCAGAAAAGGTGGAATTACTCAATGCCGTAACCAAAAACCCGAGCGGCGTGGAAGAATTATTAGTAAAGAGTAGATTCGAGACAGTAGGCCACGCACACTGCTCGTTGGGTGGAGAAAATGCGTCTGAAATCACAGGGTTAACGGCGATCTTATTACCGGGAGGTGCAGTATCGATCAATACCTAATGAACTAGCTAGGATCTAAGTTCTAAGTGGTCGGGTGGGGCCAGTGAGCGCTGGTCCCACCCGATTTGCGGGTTGGGGGCGCCGAGTCCTGGGGTTGGGGGCGTTGTAGGCGCCCGGGACGGGTTGGGAGGTGGGGCCTGGGGCGGGTCGCGGCTTCCGGGGCATAGACCGAATCGAGGGGATCTGCGGAGGTGGGAGACAGTCCTAGCGGGCTTGATGGCTTGGGGCTAGGATCTAAGAGTCGGGATTGAAATGGTGCTTGCTATGCGCTGTGCTCTAGGGTTGGAGCGCGTGTCGCAATGCAGGCGCCTCGACTGGCCACATCCAAAAGAAAACCATGAAAGGAAATGGTCGTGTTCAGGAATATAAAAATAGCGGGGTTCTGCCTTGCGTCGATGCTCGTGATGGGCATGGCGCTGGCGGGTGATGCCTCGGCGGTGGAATTATTATGGTTAGTGTGCTTAAAAGGCACGGGTCTTACCAGATACACAAATAGCAGGTGTCTTACTGCCGGTAGTGGTGAATGGCAGTCGTTAGGCCTCTTACCTAAACAGGAAGTTACTGTCAAGATTCTAGCTATCACGATCACCATGCGGGATACAAGGTTGGGCATAGGTATTATTTGCTTCGGTAAAGGTAGTAGAGGGGAAGGGGTAATAAAGGCAAAAGGCGAAGGCGAAATAAGAGTCGCCGAATTCGAAAAACCAGACGAAAACTGTAGAAGTTTAGCAGGTTGTGAAGAAGGGTCCATAACTCAGCTGAAAGGAGTCCATCTCCCATGGAAGCAGGAACTGGTTGTGGGAGAAAATGGAAAACCCTTAGGGGTCATCAGACCTGGTGCCAGTGGCGAACCACCGGGATACGCGGTTACGTGTAAGGTCGCCAAAATTGCAGCGACC
This sequence comes from uncultured Solirubrobacterales bacterium, assembly GCA_963821775.1. Classification (GTDB taxonomy): domain Bacteria; phylum Actinomycetota; class Thermoleophilia; order Solirubrobacterales; family Solirubrobacteraceae; genus Palsa-744. Next base: position 76,674 of record CAWGFB010000006.1, read on the forward strand.
GATACGTGTACGGAAGAAACAGGACACCCAGAAAAGGTGGAATTACTCAATGCCGTAACCAAAAACCCGAGCGGCGTGGAAGAATTATTAGTAAAGAGTAGATTCGAGACAGTAGGCCACGCAAAATGCTCGTTGGGTGGAGAAAATGCGTCTGAAATAACAGGGTCAACAGCGATCTTATTACCGGGAGGTGCAGTATCTATTAAAACCTGACGAACGAGCTAGGATCTGAGTTCTAAGTGGTCGGGTGGGGCCAGTGAGCACTGGTCCCACCTGGGTTGTAAGCGGGTGGACACTGTGAGTGCCAGGAGACGCGATAGGCCAGATTGGAGGTATGTCGGGATGAGTCGGACAAGCTGCATTCGATTGGCGCTCATAGCCGGCGGGTGCGTAGTGGGTCTAACCGGGAATGCGTTGGCCGTTGTTGTGCGGTGCCCGAACGAAGCATTTCGGGGGGGTCGCTCGGCGAGCTTGCCGGACTGTCGGGCATATGAGACTCGTGACGCCGGAAGAACTGGGCCGCACAGCCGACATGCTTTTCGAAGGGAACCTCGACAGTGCCGTCGTATCGAGCGACGGCGAACATCTGGCGCTGGAGGGGAAACAGGGTGTGTTGATTGAACCCGGTGTCGATGTTGCGGGGACGAATGCCGTCTTTTCGCGCACTCCGCTGGGCTGGAGAACGAAGTCGGTGACGCCGCCGGGGATGGCCGGGGAAACGCTCGGCGTAGAACTGCTCAGCCCCGATCTCTCGCAGGTCGCGCTCACTTCCAGCAGCGCGCTGAATCGCGCAGCCACGAATACCGTGTTCGAGGCCGGTCCCGTTGGCGGCCCATATGCGACGCTTGCGGACCTCTCAGAAGAAGGTCAGGAGACGAGGTTCGTCGGCGCGAATGGGGGCGCCCCCGGCGTACCGGCGTTCAGTGACGTGCTCCTGAAGTCGCCTGATCGTGCGCTGCTCCCGCCGGGGCGGGAACGCGAAGCCGCGGAGGAAATGGCACCGGAACTCGATGATCTGTACGAGTGGACCGGCGGCCAGCTACGGCTCGTCAATGTGAACACCGAAGGGAAGCTGCTCAGTACGTGCGGCGCCGAGCTCGGGAACGGAGGTGTCAGTGGATCGGCGATCAACGCAGTCTCGGCGGACGGCTCGAAGGTATTCTTCACGAGCCCTCAGGGTCCCGGGCTTCCCTCGTGTCCCGAACCATCGTTGTATATGCGGATGAATGGCAGAGAAACGGTGGAAGTCTCTGCGCCGGAGGGCCTGAGCGTCGCGCCCTCTGGGCGTGGAAGGGCGCGTTATGATGGCGCGAGCGCTGACGGCTCGAAGGTCTTCTTCACCGCAGAAGGTGCCTTGACCCCGAATGCGGAGGCAAGCCCGGGTCCCTATCTCTACGAGTATGATACCGAAGGTCCCAAGGGGCACAGGCTCGTGTTGGTCGCCAACGCGGTTGCGTCAATCCAAGGTGAGTTCATTAATCCTGGTGTGGTTGTCTCGGAAGACGGGTCGACCGTCTACTATGAGTCGGGGGCGGATATTTTCCGTTACGAAACGGTGAGCGGAAAGAGGACCTTCGTCGCCGTCACCTCGGCAGCCGACCATACGGGAGAACCTTCATACACGACGCCTGATGGTGGTTTCCTGATGTTCGTTGGCGGGCCGACCGGCATCAAGGTGGGCCCTCAGGGTCGTGAAAAAATTGAACCGCGTGGCCTGGGGCACAACAGAGCTCTATCGGTACGATGCCGCCGATGGAAGCGTGATGTGCGTCTCGTGCGGGGAGGGTGTCGCCCCCGCAAAGGGTAAAATGCTCGAGCCGGAATCGTTCGATGGTTTGTTGAATACTCCGGATAGCTCGCTCAGTGCGGTCGCGATATCTGAAGATGGGCAGCGTGCCTTCTTCCAGACGTCCGCGCGGCTTGTGCCACAGGACACAAATGAAAGCACCGCGAAAGAAGAACACGAAGCGAACCTCGGCTATGGCGCTGACGTGTACGAGTGGGAGGAGGTTGGCACCGAAGAGGCGCCCGGCGTCTTCTGTGGGGTGGCTAATGGTTGTACACACCTTATATCGGCGGGTGAAGCTGTGGGGCCAGAGCATTTTCTGGGGGCGAGCACAAATGGCGAAAATGTGTTCTTCACGAGTTCGGCGCAACTGGCGCCGCAGGCGACACCAGAATTCACCAACATCTACGATGCGCGGGTCGATGGTGGTTTCCCACCGTCGACGCCGATCGTTGAATGCACAAATTGTCAGGGGGTCGGCATTCCACCCCCTCAGTTCAGTGCGCCGGCGAGCAAGACGTTCATGGGTGCGGGCAGCCCGGTTGAGGTAGGGGTTTCCAAATCGCCCAAAGTAGCCAATCGGAAGCCTCGATGTAAACGCGGATATCGGCGAAACAGGCAAGGTAGATGCGCACGGACCAGGTCTCGCAAGAGGGGCGGGCGGTCATGAGGAGGTCACTGGTCTCCGTTGCTTTGGTTCCTATGGCTTGCCTGCTGAACTGTCTTGGCCCACCCGGTGCCCGGGCGACATTTGAATTTAAGCCAGGCAGTGTCACTGTTACCACCTCGAGCGATCAGGCAGGCGCGCATCCCGACCTGACGCAGAGCCTGGCGGTCACACAAAACGAAGTTGGGACCCCGAGTGGGTTGTTGCGTAATGCGGAAGTGGTACTGCCGGTGGGTTTTGCGGGCTACCCGGCCGCAGTGAAGACGTGCGATCCTGTGCAGTTGCAGCTCTGCGACATGCCCGGTCGGCTCACAGGTCGGTACGCTCGAAGCTGCGGTCGAATACCTCCGACCCGGTCTCTATCTCGTCCTTCGCGGGGGACTGTACAACATCGCGCCATCTCCAAATCAGACGGCTGTGTATGGGTTTGCGCTGAGGTGGAACGGTGGCGAGACGGCTGTGGCCGGTCAGATCGTCGTGACCGTCGGGCCTGACTACAGGGTGCGCGCGCGCGCGGTGAACATCTATGGCCTGTTCGCGATTGCGCGCACGTCGTTGACGGTGTGGGGCGTGCCGGCCGACTCGAGCCATGACGCGCGGCGCGGCAGCGAATACGGCTGTGAGCAGATCGGATCGACCGAGTACTTCCTGAACGAACAGGCAGATTGCTTCAAAGGGGGTTTTGCCGCGAACGAAAACGCGGTGGCGTACCTGGTCAACCCGACGCAGTGTACGGGTGAGCCGCTGGCCGCGGAACTGGTGGGCGTCGAATCGTGGGAGGGCGAAACGGTGCAACCGGTGAGGGCGAGCATGGGGCCCTTCACCGGCTGCGAATCGCTGAAGTTCTCTCCCACGATCTCGGTCGCCCCCGAACAGACCCGGGCCACGACCCCCACAGGCTACGAAGTTGACCTGCGCGTCCCCCAAACCGAAGGCGCCGAAGGCCTCGCCACGGCCGACCTCAAGGACGCCGTCGTGAAGATGCCCGCGGGCGTCGTGCTCTCCCCGTCGGCGGCGACCGGGCTCGAATCGTGCAGCGAAGTGCAGGTCGGGCTCCACACAGAACAGCCTGTGGAGTGCCCCAACGCATCCAAACTGGGCGCCGTCTCGGTCATCACCCCGGCGCTGAGCGGCGAACTGAAGGGCTCGCTCTACCTGGGCGGGCCGCCGTCGGGTGTGATCACCAGCCCACCGTTCACGGTCTACCTGACCTTCGAAGGCCACGGCGTGCATGTGAAGATCCGTGGTCAGGTCACCCCGGACCCGGCGACCGGCCAGATCACGACCACCTTCGACGAAAATCCGGAGCTCCCTTTCAGCGAACTGAAACTCCACCTGAACGGAGGCTCGCGCGCGACCCTGGCGAATCCGAGCTCCTGCGGCTCCTACAGCGCGGAAGCGAGCTTTACGCCGTGGAGCGCGCCGTTCACGCCTGACGCAACGCCGGCGAGCCCGCCCTTCACGATTGCCGGCTGCGGCCCGCCGCGCTTCGAACCCTCCTTCGAAGCGGGCACGACGAGCAACCAGGCTGGCGGCTACAGCCCGCTGAGCGTGACGTTCTCCCGCGAAGACACGGACGAGGACCTCGGCGGCCTGTCGGTCACAACGCCCCCGGGGCTCTCGGGGAACCTTTCGGGGCTTCCGCTGTGCGGCGAACCGCAGGCCGCCGAGGGGACCTGCTCGGCGGCGAGCCAGATCGGCGAAGTCACGGCCGGGGCTGGGCCGGGCCCCGAACCGGTGTTCATCAAGGGCGGCCGGGTCTACCTCACCGGTCCCTACGACGGCGCGCCCTTCGGCCTCTCGATCGACGTCTCCGAGCGCGCCGGCCCGCTGGACCTGGGGACAGGGCCGTGCGACTGCGAAGTCGTGCGTGCGACCGTGAGCGTCGACCCCCACACGGCGCAGTTGACGGTCACCAACGGGGCGCTGCCGACGGGCAAGTACGGCATCCCCTTCCAGGTCAAGAAGGTCAACGTGGGCATCAACCGGCCCGATTTCGTCTTCAATCCGACGAAATGCAGCCCGCTGAGTGTGACTGGGACGCTGGCGAGCACCGGGGGGATGCGCGCGCAGGTCTCCAACCACTTCCAGGTCACCAACTGCGCTGCGCTCGCCTTCAAGCCCAACTTCAAGGTCTCGACCTCGGGCAGGACGACCCGCGAAGAGGGCGCGAGCCTCGACGCGCGGCTCTCCTACCCTCAGGCCCCCTTCGGCTCCCAGACGAACATCGCGCTGGCCAAAGTGCAGCTGCCCAAACAGCTCCCCTCGCGGCTGACGACGCTGCAGAAGGCCTGCCCGGCGGCGGTCTTCGAAGCCAACCCGGCCGCCTGCCCGGCGGCGTCGCGGGTCGGCGTCGCGCGGGCGACGACGCCGATCATCCCGGTGCCGCTCACCGGGCCCGCGTACTTTGTTTCTCACGGCGGGGAAGCGTTCCCGAGCCTGATCGTGGTGCTGCAGGGCTACGGCGTGACGGTGGATCTCCTCGGCTCGACGTTCATCGACGAAAAGACCAGCATCACGACCTCGACGTTCAAGACGGTGCCCGATGTCCCGGTCGGCACGTTCGAGCTCTATCTCCCGCAGGGGCCCCATTCGGCGCTGGCCGCGCATGGGAATCTCTGCAAGAGCCACTTGTCGATGCCGACCGAATTCGTCGCTCAGGACGGCGCGGTGATCCACCAGAACACGCCGATCGCGGTCACGGGCTGCCCGAAGGCGAAGGCCAAGGCGGCGCGCGTGGCCGGCGCGGCGCGGCGGGCGGGCGCGACCGTCGGTCGAGGCCGCGCGAGGGATCGCAACAGCTGGGAAAGTCAGGTATGATAGAGCTGGCTTGTAGGAGGAGGCGGTTGTTTGTGATCGCCCGACGGCGGAGAGGTCCGACAACGGAGGGTAGGCGATGAGCGTGGTGCGTAGGCAGTTCGTGGCAGCGGCCGGGGCACTGGTGTGCGTCCTGGCGGTGGGCGTCCCGACGGCGATGGCGGCGGGAACCCCGCTCACGAGGCAAGCGACCTCGGTGACGGGGGAAACGGCCGTCCTCAACGGCGAGCTGGTCCCGGTCGGGAGCGTCGAAAAAGTCGCCTACCACTTCGCCTACAACATGGGATCCGCGTGCACGGGCGGGAGTACTCTGCCCAGCAGCCCACCGTACCCAGAAGCCGAAGACAACGACAAAAATGTATCTCTGGCCATCGCCAAAGGCCTGGAGGGCAACACCGAATACACGTTCTGTCTGGTCACGACCACCAACGGGGCCCTCAAGTCGTTCACGACGCTCCGGGTCGAGCCGGAGGTACTGGAAGAGAGCGACGCATTGAAATCCCAGGACCCGTTCGTGGCGGAACTCAAAGCCGAGGTCAACCCGGAGAACGAGCCGGCCACCTCGTGCGTCTTCGAATACGGCACGACCACGGCGTACGGGTCGAGCAAGGCGTGCGCCACGCTGCCGAGCGAAGGCGTGACTCCGCAGGGGGTGAGCGCGGTGGTGGAAGGCCTGGAAGCGGGGACGACCTACCACTATCGCGTGGTGGTGGGCAACGCGGCTGGCCTTACCCCGACGGCCGGCGAAGACGAAGAATTGACGACCGAAGCCGCCAAGCCGCCGGCGTTGGAAGGACCGGCGTCGAGCTCGAACGTTACGCCGTTCACGGCGACCGTAAGCGCGACGGTCAACCCGGAGCTCCAGGAAACCTCGTGCGAGTTCCAGTACGGCACCAGCAAAGCGACCGTAGAAAAAGGGGAAGGCACCTCTGTCCCGTGCAGCTCGCCGGAGCTCGGCGGCGGGAGCCCGACGGGCGGAAGCGCGAGCCTGGAAAACCTGACGTCCAACACGGAATACTTCTTCCGCGTGGTCGTCGAAAACGCACAGAGCCGGCTGGAAGGCAAACCAGTTGCCAGCACTCCGGCGGCGAACTTCAAAACCCGCGAAGCCTTGGCGCCGATCGTCGAAAAAGTTGGTGACTCCGGAATCACCCCATTCGAAGTGACGCTCGAAGCGACTCTCAACCCGGAGTACGAGCTGACCACCTGCGAAGTCGAATACGGCGAAACGGTGGGCGAACACAAGGCCCCCTGTGTGCCCTCGACCGTGGAAGGCGGCCCGGGGCAGAAGGTGTCGCTGCCCCTGACGGGACTCGAAAAGGCAACGCCATATCACTACCGCTTCGTCATCGCGAACGCGACAGAATCCGCGGCGGGCGAAGGAGTGGTGACCACCGCGAGCGCCAAAGCGCCCGTGGTGGAAAAGCAGAGCAGCTCGGGAGTGACGCCCTTCTCGGCAAACGTGAGCGCGGAAGTCAATCCCGAGTACCAGGAAACCTCGTGCGAATTCCAGTACGGGCCCGAAGGAGAAGAAACGGCCGTGCTCGAAGGCGAACGCGGATCGGTCCCGTGCAAGCTCGAAGAAGGCAGAGCGGAAAAGATCATCAAGGCCGGCGGCAGCCCTGTGCCCGTTACCGCGGCGCTGACGGGCCTGGAAGCGAGCGAACACTACATATACCGTGTGGTGGCCAAGAACGCCACCGAAACGACCGACGGTAGCCCGCTCGGGAAGTTCACGACAGGCCCCGAACGAGCGCCAAGCATCGTCAGCAAATCGCTGAAAGTGGTGGAAACGGCGGGCCCGAAGCTCGAAATCACGGCGGGCGACGCGAAGCTCGAAGTCAAGGTTGAACCGAACTACGAGGAAACCGAGGTGACCTTCGAATGCTCCAGCTCGGAAGCGCTCGTGCTGGAAGGTCAGGGGGAAAGGGTCGGGGCGAAGATCCCCGCGGGTCTCGGCGAAGCACAGACGGTGAGCGTCGACCTGCAGGACAACCTGCGTCCGAACACGACCTACTACTGCCGGGTCTCAGCCACGAACGCGACGGGCGGCACCCCCGTCGAAACAGGCAGCCTCCTGAGCTTCAAGACGCTCATCGGGCCTCTGGTCGTGACAAACCCGGCGATCGAAGTGGGCGTGACCAGCGCTACGCTCACGGGGACGGTGAACCCGCAGGCGGTGGAAACGCACTACCGCTGGGCCTACGTTCAGCAGGCCGTCTACGAAGAAGCGCTGAAGTACGGCGCCTTCCACGAATTCGAACCCACCCTCAACCCGTACCTGAACGGCGTTGTGACCCCGGCGGAATCGTCGGCGGGCATCCCGGTTGTCGCACCAAAAATGCCCAACGAAGAAGTGCCCGGCCCACGCGCTCCCGTCGCCACGCAGCCGATGACGATCGAGAACCTAGCGCCGGGCACAACCTACCACTATGCGCTGGTCGCAGAAAACAAGCAGGGCAGCAAGACGATCGGCGCCGGCGGCACGTTCACGACCAGCTCCCACTCCGCCCACCGTCGGGGAAGCGACCGTCAGCGAAGTCACGCAGAGCGGCGCGAAGATCAGCGGCTCGGTGAACGGGGAAGGGCTCCCCACGCGTTGGGAAGTGCTGTTGGGAACGAACCCGGCCGCCCTCGAATTCGCGGCCTCCGGGCACGTCGAAGGCGCCGGCACGAGCTCGATCGAAGTGACCGTCGGGCCGCTGGCCGCCGGTACCGTCTACTACTACAAGGTGATCGCGGTCAGCCCGTCCAGCCCTGTCAACGCCAAAGGCGAAGTGGAACCGGCCGCCACGAGCGAGGGGAGCTTCACGACGGTCGCGGCCCCGCCGCCCCCCGGGCTCGCGCCGGTCTCGACCACGCCGCTGCTCGAAGTCCCCAACGTCAAATTCCCCGTAGAACCGAAGGAACTGACCAACAAGCAGAAGCTCGCAAAAGCGCTGAAAGCGTGTAAGGCCAAACGCTCCAAGAGCAAACGGGTCGCATGCGAAAAGCAGGCGCACAAGCGCTACGGGACCAAGACGACAGCCAAGAAGAGCGCGAAGGCCAAGCGGGGGTAGCGGGGCGTCGGAAACAACACCGGCGTCAAGCGGCGCGGAGCGGCGGGGGCGTGGATCACAGCCCCCGCGCGAGCCGCTCGGCGATCCGTTCCAGCGCCTCCAGATCGAGCTCGGCGCGGAAGAGGAACGGAACGCTCAGGACCGGCGCGGCGCCGGACCGCTCGGCGTCGCGGCGCAGGCGGGCGATCTGGCTCTGCTCGGAGCGGCCGCGCTCGTGCACGGCGTGCGCTGCGCGCACCGCGGCGCGTATGGCGGCGTGTCCGTCGCGGTCTCCCGTGCGTCGGCGGGAGGGGGGGCCGGTGGGCTCCGCCGCCCCGTTCAGGGCCGCAATCCGTCGCAGGTCCTCCCCTTCAAAGCGGCGCGGCAGGGTGGCGTTGACGATCACCGCGTCGAGCTCGCGGCCGAGGTCGCGCCGCAGGCTCGCGCGCAGCTCCAGCGTCTCGGTGACGGCCATCTCGGTGGGGCGGGCCACGGCCAGGTAGGCGGAGCGCGCGGGGTCGGCGAGCAGGTCGCGCACCTGGCCGGCCTGCCGGGCCATGGGCCCGACACGCGCGAGCGTGGCGTAGGTGTGGGGCGCGCGCAGCAGCGCCAGCGCGTGGCCGGTGGCGGGGGCGTCGAGGATCACGAGGTCGTACTCCTCGGCGGCCGACTTCGTGCCGCTGCGCTGCGCGTCGCCGTCGTCTGTGCTCCCGCCCCGCGCGTCGCGGGCGTCCGTACGGCCGCCCCCCGCGTCGCGGTCGGCCGTCCCCCCGCCCCGCTTCCCCCGGCCGGCCGGCCGGCGGCCCTCGGCGAGCTCCCACACCTTGATCGCGCTGAGCATCTCCCGCCCGCCGGGGGTGGCCGCGACGAGGTGCTGGAAGCTGCCGCTCGAGGTCAGCAGCCGCGCCGGCACCCGCCCGCCGACCGCCCGCAGCCACTCCGCGAGCACGCGGTCGCGGTCGATCGAGAGACCCCACAGCCGCTCCCGCAACTGGGTCTCGACGCCGTGCGGCAGCGGCTCGGGGTGGCCGAGCAGCGCGGCGAGCCGGCCTGCGCCCTCGTCGTCGCTCACGGCGGAGCCGGGGTCGGCCAGCGAGGGGCTCACCTCCGCGACGATCGTCCGCAGTCCTCGCTGCGCGCCGAGCAGCCCCAGCGCGGCCGACACCGTCGTCTTGCCGACGCCCCCCTTGCCGGTGACCACGACCAGCTTGCGCTCCCACAGCGACGCCACGGTCCCATGATGACGCGCCGGGATCCCGGTCCCCGCCTACAATCCTTCGGATGAGCGCTCCCGCGACCGACACGCTCGACGCCGAGCCCGTCTATGATGAGCGCGGCCTCGTGCCCTGCGTGGTGCAGGACTGGGACACCGGCGAGGTGCTGACGCTCGCCTACATGAACGCCGAGGCGCTCGCCCGCACGCGCGCCACCGGGGAGCTGCACCTGTGGAGCCGCTCGCGGGCGAGCTGTGGCACAAGGGCGCCACCTCCGGCCACACCCAGGCGGTGCGCGCGCTGCGCACGGACTGCGACGGTGACACGCTGCTGGCGCTGGTGCAGCCGGCAGGACCGGCGTGCCACACGGGCGAGCGCACCTGCTTTCACCGCGGGGAGCTGGAGCCGCGCGCCCCCCACGAGGCGCTGCCAGCGCTCGAGCGCACGCTCGCCGCGCGCGCCCGCGAGCGCCCCGCCGGCTCCTACACCGTCGCGCTGCTCGAGGACCCGCCGCGGATCGGCGCGAAGGTGATGGAGGAGGCCGAGGAGGTCGCGCGCGCCGCGCGCGAGGAGTCCGACGAGCGCGTGGACGAGGAGGCGGCCGACGTGCTCTACCACCTGCTCGTGCTGCTGCGCTCCCGCTCCCGCGCCCTCGCCGACGCCGAGCGGGTGCTCGATGCCCGCCGCCGCTAGGCCGCTGTCCGAGGCCCCCGCGGCGAGTGGGTCCCCCGCCGCCGGCGGGTCTCCGGCCGCCGGCGGGTCTCGCGCTGCCGCCGCCTCCCCCGGCGATGGGCGCAGCGCCCGCCGCCGTGCGCGAGCTGGTGCCCGTCTGCGACGAGCTTCATCGCCGACTGCGAGACCCCCGTCTCGGCGTTCCTGAAGCTGCGCGCGCTCGCGCCGGGCGAGCCGGCGTTCCTGCTGGAGTCCGCGGAGCAGGGCCAGCGCATGGGGCGGTGGTCGTTCATCGGCTTGCGCCCCCGCTCGGTGCTGCGCTGGTCGCTCGGCGACGGCGGCGACCCCTACGCGACTCGCGGCCGCGCACGTCGCAAGCTTCTCGCCAGGCGCCGCTTGAGCTCGCCGACGCGCCGCCCTTCGCCGGGCGGCGCTGTCGGGTCTCTTCGGCTACGACCTGGTGCGCACCGTCGAGCCGCTCGGCGAGCCGGGCGCCGACCCCCTCGGCCTACCCGACATGGCGCTGATGCTGACCGACGCGCTCGTCGTCTTCGACCACCTCAAGCACACCGTCACTGTGCTCGTCAACGCCGACGCGGGGCCCACGGACGCCGCGCGCGCCCGCGCGGCGGCGGACGATCGCCGAGGTCCGCGCCGCGCTGCGACGGGCCGGTGCCGCAGGTCGAGCGCGGCGGGGCCCCCGCGGGCGGCGCCCGCCTTCGAGTCGAACATGCCGCGCGCGCAGCTTCGAAGGCGATGGTCGAGCGGATCGTGCGACTACATCCACGCCGGCGACGCCTTCCAGGTCGTGCCCTCCCAGCGCTGGTCGGCGCGCGTGCCCGTGGAGGCGTTCTCGATCTACCGGGGCCTGCGCGCCGTCAACCCCTAGCCGTACATGTACTACCTGGACTTCGGCGACTTCCAGGTCGCCGGCGCGAGCCCCGAGCCGCTGATCACCGTCAACGGCCGCCACGTCTCGACGCGGCCGATCGCCGGCACCCGCCCGCGCGGCGCCGACGCCCGAGGAGGACCGCCGCATCGCCGCCGAGCTGCTCGCCGACGAGAAGGAGCGCGCCGAGCACGTGATGCTCGTCGACCTGGGGCGCAACGACCTGGGGCGCGTGTGCGAGTACGGCACCGTGGTCGTGGAGGAGCTGATGGAGGTCGAGACGTACTCGCACGTGATGCACATCGTCTCCTCCGTCGCGGGCACGCTGCGCGAGGGGGTCGGGGCGATGGACGCGCTGCGCTCGGTGCTGCCGGCGGGCACGCTCTCCGGGCGCGCCGAAGGTGCGCGCGATGCAGATCATCGACGAGCTCGAGCCCGTCAAGCGGGGCGGCTACGGCGGCGCCGATCGGCTACCTCTCCTACGCCGGCGACCTCGACACCGCCATCCACATCCGCACGGTCGTCGTCAAGGACGGCGTCGCCCACGTGCAGGCCGGCGGGGGCACCGTGGCGGACGCCAAGCCGGCGTACGAGTATCGAGGAGTCGGTGGCGAAGTCCACGGCCGCGGTGCGCGCGGTGGAGCTGGCGTGCGGGCAGGAGGGGTGGGGGTGAGGCAGCCGATGAGGGTTCTCGTCATAGACAACTACGACTCTTTCACCTACAACCTCGTGCAGTACCTCGGGGAGCTGGGCGCGGAGGTCGAGACGGTCCGCAACGACCGCGCCACGGTCGACGAGCTGCTTGCCGGGGGGTATGACCGATGCGTGGTCTCGCCGGGGCCGTGCACGCCCTCCGAGGCGGGCATCACGTTGGAGGCCGTCCGCCGGCTGCCGGAGGCCGGCGTGCCGACGCTCGGGGTGTGCCTCGGCCATCAGGCGCTCGCGCAGGCGTTCGGGGGGAGCGTCGTGCTCCACCCGCCCGTGCACGGCAAGGCGACCACGATCACGCACGACGGGCGCACGATCTTCGCCGGCCTGGCCTCGCCGCTGACCGTGGGGCGCTACCACTCGCTTGTGGTGGACCCCCGGCTCCCCGACTGCCTGGAGGTCTCCGCAGAGGGCGACGGCGTGCTGATGGGGCTGCGCCACCGCGAGCTGCCCGCCGAGGGCGTGCAGTTCCACCCCGAGTCGGTGCTGACCGAGGGGGGCAAGCTCCTGCTGAGGAACTTCCTCGACTGATGCCCAACCCGGTCCTCACCCGCGCGATCGACGCGCTCGCCTCGCGCGAGGACCTGAGCGAGGCCCGGGCCGCCGAGGTGCTCGGCGAGATCATGCGCGGCGACGCGTCGGAGACGGAGATCGCCGGCTTCCTCGTCGCGCTGCGCACGAAGGGGGAGACGGTGGCGGAGGTCGCCGGCCTGGCGCGCACGATGCGCGAGCTCGCCACGCCCGTCGAGAGCGCCCGCGGAGAGCTGCTCGACACCGCAGGCACCGGGGGCGGTAGGCGCACCTTCAACGTCTCCACGACCGCGGCGCTGATCGCCGCCGGCGCCGGCAGCGCGGTCGCCAAGCACGGCAACCGCTCCGCCACCGGCACCTCCGGCTCGGCGGACGTGCTGGAGGCGCTCGGCGCGCGCATCGACCTCGACCCGGCCGGCGTGGCGCGGTGCATCGAGGAGGCCGGCTTCGGCTTCATGTTCGCCCCCGCCCACCACCGCGCCACGCGGTACGTCGTGCCGGTGCGGCGCGAGCTCGCGGTGCGCACCGTCTTCAACCTGCTCGGCCCGCTGACCAACCCCGCCGGCGCCACGCGGCAGCTGATCGGCGTGTCCGACCCCGCTTTCCTGGAGCTCATCGCCGGCGCGCTCGCGCTGCTCGGGGCGGAGCGGGCGCTCGTGGTGTCCGGCGAGGACGGCCTCGACGAGGTCTCCATCTCCGCCCCCACGCACGTCGTCGAGGTCGCCGGGGGGGAGCTGCGCCGCTACACCCTCACCCCCGCCGACCTGGGCCTCGTCCCCGCCGCCGCCGAGGACCCCGCGCTCGCCGGCGGGACCCCCGCCGAGAACGCCGCCGTCACTTGCGCGATCCTCGCCGGCGAGCAGGACGCGCGCGGCGCGCAGACCGACCTCGCCGTGGCCAACGCCGGTGCCGCGCTGTACGCCGCGGGCGTCACGGCGTCGATCGCCGACGGCGTCGAGGCCGCCCGCGCCGCGATCGCCGACGGCGCGGCCGCGAGGGCGCTGGAGGCGTACGTGCAGGCCACCCACCGGCACGCCCCCGTGGGGGCCCCCACGTGAGCACCGTGCACGAGCGCGCCGACGCCGGCACGCCCACCGTGCTCGGGGAGATCCTGCGCACCACTCGCGCGGAGGTGCAGCGGCGCCAGCGCGAGACGCCCCTGGAGGAGCTGGTTGGCTCACGCACCGGCAGCGCAGGGCTGTCCTCCGCCGAGGTGAGAGACCTGCCCGGTGCGGCGGGACGCTCCCTCCACGCCGCGCTCACCGCCCCCGGCGTGGGCGTGATCGCCGAGTTCAAGCGCCGCTCCCCCTCCGCCGGCTCGCTGCGCGACCCCGCCGACGTGCGCGAGCTCGTGCGCGCCTACGAGCGCGCCGGCGCCGCCGCAGTGTCCGTCCTCACCGAGGGTCCCCACTTCGACGGCTCGCTGGAGGACCTCCGCGCCGCTCGCGCCGCCTGCGCGCTGCCCCTGTTGCGCAAGGACTTCATCGTCGACCCCTACCAACTGCACGAGGCGCGCGCCGCTGGCGCCGACGCGGTGCTGCTGATCGTCGCCGCCCTCGACGACGCCACACTGCGCTCCCTGCACCGGGAGGCTGCCGACACGGGCCTCGACGCGCTCGTCGAGGTCCACGACCGCGCCGAGCTGCGGCGCGCCCTCGACGCCGGAGCCCGCCTCCTCGGCATCAACAACCGCGACCTGCGCGACTTCTCCGTGGACGTCGAGCGCACGTACGCCCTCCTCGGAGACGTCCCCCCCGACGTCGCCGTCGTCTCCGAGTCCGGCATCTCCACCCCCGCCGACCTCCGCCGCCTTGCCGAGCGCGGCGTCCACGGCGCCCTCGTTGGCGAGGCCCTGATGCGCGCCCCCGACCCCGAGGCCGCCCTGCGCGGACTGCTGCAGGGCCTCACGGCCGATCCCGGCTGAGGTCGTGAGGGCCGCGTACCCTCACGGGCGCCAACCCGTACTCTCACGGGCGCAAACATTTAGACACTCCCACTCCGTCCTTTAGACACTCTTCAGGCCCGCCGAGCATCCTGTGCCCACACCCCGACCCCACCACCCATCCTCCGACCGCCACCCTCTGCCATGAAACGTCTCTTCGCCATCCCCTTCCTCGCCGCACTCGTGGGCGGCGCCGTCGTCGCCGCCGTGATCGCCGTCGCCGGCGGCCTGGGCTCCTCCACGAAGACAGTCACGGAGCTCCAGGCGACCCCCGCTGTGAGCTCGGGCGCCGCCGCCTCCTCCTCGGCGACGATCCCGACCCGCAGCGGCGGCGGCGCGCTGAGCGCGCACGACATCTACGTGCGCACCGCGCCTAGCGTGGCCAAGGTGACCTCGACCGTGGTGCGTCAGAGCGAATCGCCCTTCGGTTTCGGCGAAACCCAGCAGCAGGGGATCGCGACCGGCTCCGGGTTCGTGATCGACTCCAACGGCACGCTGCTCACCAACTGGCACGTCGTGGAGAACGCGGTCAAGGTCACCGTGTCCTTCGAACACGGCAAGACCGTCGAAGCGCGGGTCGTCGGCAAGAACCCCTCCCAGGACCTCGCGGTGCTGCGCATCCCCACTGAAGGGCTCTCGCTGCACGCGCTCCCGCTCGGCAACTCCGCAGGCGTCGAGGTCGGCGAACCGGTGGTCGCGATCGGCAACCCCTTCGGTCTCAGCCGCACGCTCACGACCGGCGTGATCTCCGCGCTGCAGCGCGAAATCATCGCCCCCAACGGCTTCACGATCACCAACGTGCTGCAGACCGACGCGCCGATCAACCCCGGCAACTCCGGCGGCCCGCTGCTCAACGCCCGCGGCGAAGTGATCGGCATCACCTCGCAGATCGAGACCGGGGGCGGCGGCTCGAACGGCAACATCGGGATCGGCTTCGCGGTGCCGATCGCCACCGCCAAGGAAGAGCTCCCCGAACTGGAGAAGGGCGGCTCGGTCCGCACCGCCTACCTCGGCGTCGTGATGATCACCGTCGATGGCTCGCTCTCCGGCCTCAACCTGCCGACCCCCACCGGCGCGCTCGTGGAGAAAGTCGAAGCCGGCTCGCCGGCGGCCAAGGCCGGCATCCGCGCCGGCAACGTCGAAGCGAAGGTCAACGGCGGGGAAATCTCCCTCGGCGGCGACATCATCGTCGGCTTCGGCGGCAAACCGGTCACGAGCTCGGAAAACCTCGCCTCCTACGTCGGCCAGAAGAAGCCGGGCGACGCTGTCCCGGTCGAACTGTGGCGCGCCTCGGGGTCGGGCGGCTACGCGAAGCGGACCGTCACGGTCACGCTCGGGCAGCGGCCCAACTCGATCCCGAACCCGAACACACCGGGATAGCATCGCGACGCCGGTGCTCTCGCGGCTGGGACGTCACTCCGCGCCGCTACCGTGGGGTCCATGTCGGACACAGCGCCACACGTCAAGGTCTGCGGCGTCACCCGCCTGCAGGACGCCGAGCTCGCCGCGGAGCTCGGGGCGTGGGCCGTCGGCATGGTCTTCTACGAGGGCTCCCCGCGCGCGTGCTCGACCGAGGAGGCGCTGCGCGATCGCCACCGCGCTGCGCCGCCGGGTGGAGGTGTGCGGGCGTGTTCGTCAACGCGCCGCTCGAGCAGACGTCGTGCGGGCCGCCGACACGCTCGGACTGACGATGGTGCAGCTGCACGGCGACGAGGGACCCGCCTACTGCGCGGAGGTGGGCCACCGCACGGGCGCGCGGGTTGTCAAGGCCGTGCAGGTGGCCACGGCCGGAGACGTGCGCGACGTCGAGCGCTTCCACACTGACTTCCACCTGCTCGACGCCCGCGCCACCGCGCCCGGCCGGCGAGAGCTGCGCGGCGGGACGGGGGAGGCGTTCGACTGGGGCCTGCTCGCCGTGCGGCGCGCCTCCGTACCGCTGATCCTGGGCGGCGGCCTCGGGCCGGAGAACGCCGCCGAGGCGGTCCTCGCCGCCTCCCGTCAGGGCCACCGCGCGCGGCCCTTCGCGCTCGACACCGCGCGCGGCACCGAGGCCGCGCCGGGGCGCAAGGACCCCGAGCGGCTGCGCGCGTTCTTCGAGGCGGTGCGCCACGCTGTGCCGGTGACCTCGCCCGCGTGAGCACCGTCGAGCACCGCTTCGGGCCCTACGGCGGGCAGTACGTGCCCGAGACCCTGATGCCCGCCCTCGCGGAGCTCGAGCAGGCGTGGCTGGAGGCACGCGCGGACCCCGCGTACCGCGCCGAGCTGGAGGGGCTGCTGCGCGACTACGGCGGGCGGCCGACGCCGCTGTACCGCGGCGCGGCGGCTCTCGGAGCGCCTCGGGCGGACGGTGTACCTCAAGCGCGAGGACCTCGATGCACACCGGCTCGCACAAGCTCAACAACGCGCTCGGGCAGGCGCTGCTGGCGCGGCGCATGGGCAAGCGGCGCGTGATCGCCGAGACCGGCGCCGGGCAGCACGGGGTGGCGACCGCGACCGCGTGCGCGCTGCTGGGCCTGGAGTGCGTAGTCTACATGGGCGCCGAGGACATCCGCCGCCAGCAGCCCAACGTGCAGCGCATGGAGCTGCTGGGCGCCACGCGTGCACACGGTGGAGGCGGGCGCGCGCACGCTCAAGGAGGCGACGTCGGCCGCGATCCGCGACTGGGTGAGCAACGTCGCCGACACCCACTACGTGATCGGCTCGGTCGTCGGCCCGGCGCCCTACCCGGCGCTCGTGCGCGACCTGCAGCGCACGATCGGCGACGAGGCGCGCGCGCAGCTGCTCGAGCGCGACCGGGCCGCCTGCCGACGCGCGTGGTCGCGTGCGTGGGCGGCGGCTCGAACGCGATCGGCATCTTCACCGCCTTCCTCGAGGACGCCGGCGTGGAGCTGGTCGGCGTCGAGGCCGGGGGCGAGGGCATCGCGACACGCCTCGCCACGGCGCGCCGCTGACGGTCGGGCGGGCGCGCGGGCGTGCTGCACGGCTCGCTGTCGGCGGTGCTGCAGGACGAGGAGGGCCAGATCCTCGAGGCGCACTCGATCTCCGCGGGCCTGGACTACCCGGGCACCGGCCCCGAGCACGCGCTACCTGCGCGACAGCGGCCGCGCGCGCTACGTCGCCGTCACCGACGACGACGCGCTCGACGCCTTCGCCGAGGTCGCCCGCGCTGGAGGGCATCGATCCCGGCGCTGGAGACCGCGCACGCGCTCGCGTGGGCGCTCGCCCAACCCGGCGGGGAGCTCGACCTGGTGTGCCTCTCCGGGCCGCGGCGACAAGGACCTCGCCGAGGTGCTCGCGCTGCGGTCGCTCGATGAGCGACGGCGTGGGAGCAGCGGATCGCACGCCGGCGTTCGCGAGCACGCGGGCAAGCGGGCGGCGCTGATGCCCTACCTGATGGGCGGCTACCCCGACGCTCGACGGCGTCGCGGCGCATCGGCGAGGCGTGCGTGGCAGGCCGGCGCCGACGTGCTGGAGCTCGGCGTGCCCGTACTCCGACCCGCTCGCCGACGGCCCCGTGATCCACGAGGCCGCGACGCGCGCGCTCGCCGCCGGCGCCACGCGTCGGCGGCGTGCTCGAGGTCGCCGCGCGCGCTCGCCCCGCACGCTGCCGGTGGTGGTGATGAGCTACGCCAACATGGTGCTCGCGCCGGGCGTGGAGCGCGTTCGTGGAGCGGCTGGCGCGCACGGCGGCGTGTGCGGGCTGATCGTGCCCGACCTGCCCTACGAGGAGGCCGGCGAGGCGCTCGCCGCGTGCGACGCGCGCGGCGTCGCGCTGGTGCCGCTCGTCGCGCCGACGACGCACGCCGGCGCGCTTCGCGCGAGATCGGCGCCCGCGCGCGCGGCTTCCTGTACGTGGTCTCGGTCGTCGGCACGACGGGCGAGCGCGCGGCGCTGGCCGAGCGCTTCGCCGCCGTCGTCGCGCGCGCGCGCGCGCCCACCGCGGTGCCGGTCGCGCTCGGCTTCGGCATCTCCACGCCCGCGCAGGCCGCGCGCGCCGCGGACGCCGGCGCCGACGGCGTCATCGTCGGCTCGCGCCTGGTGCGTGCCGCGGGCGAGGCGGCCGACCCCGCCGCCGCGGTCGGCGCGGTCGTGGCGGAGCTGGCCGCGGGGCTGGCGGGGTAGGCGTCTGCGCGCCGGCGGTGAGACGGCGGGCCGCCCCGACCGGTAGGATGCGCGGACGATGGGCTTCATCATGACCATCACCGCCGGTCTCGTCGTCTGGATCGTGCTGTGGGCGCTCGGCACGAAGGGCTTCGACGCGTTCATGCTCGCGGCCCGCCATCATGCTGCGTCGGGGCCGCCGTGCGGATCCTCTCCGGCTACCTGCCCGGCCGCCGTCGCGACGCCTAGCCGCGGTGCGCCGCCGCCGGCCACTCGCGCTCGCGCCCGCCGCGATGGCGCTGCCCGCGCTCGCGGCCCTCGCCCTCGGCGGCTGCGGCGGGTCGCGGTGTCCACCGCGGAACGCTCTCGGGCGACCACCTCACGATCTACTCGAGCCTGCCCCTGCAGGGCCCCGGCGCGCGGCCTCCGCGCAGATCGTCAACGGCGAGAAGCTCGCGCTCGCGCAGGCCGGCGGGCAGTGTCGGGCGCTTCCGCGTCGGCTACGCGCTCGCTGGACGACGCGAACCCGAGAGCGGCGCAGCGGGCACCCGGGCTGATCGCCGCCAACGCCAAGCGTGCCGCGCAGGACACCGCCACGATCGCGTACCTGGGGGACTCGACTCGGAGGCCACCGCCGTCTCGCTGCCGCTGATCAACGCCGCCGGCATCCTGCAGGTAGCCCCGGGCAGCCCCTACGTCGGCCTCACCTCCTCGCTCGACGCCGGCCAGGACGAGCCGGCAGCGCTTCTACCTCACCGGGCAGCGCACGTTCGCGCGCCTGCAGCCCGGCGACCCCGTGCAGGCCGCCGCCCAGGTGCGGACGATGCGCGCGCTGCACGTGCGCTCGCGTCTACGTGCTCGAGCGACGAGGACCCCTTCGACCAGCCGCTCGGAGCATCCTCGCCGAAGACGCCCGCCGCGCCGGCATCGACGTGTGCGCGGCAACGAACATCCTCAACACGGCGTCCTCCGCCGGAATACGCCACCCGCGAGGCGAACGGGTCGCCGCGAGCGGCGCCGCAGGCGGTCGTCGTCAGCGGCCTGCGGCACCGCGGGCGCTGAGCGCTGTGGCGCGCAGCTCCACACCGCCGACCCCCGCCTGCGAGCTGCTCGGCCAGAGCGCGCTCGCCGAACGAAGCCTTCGCCGCACGCCTCGGGGCGCCGCGGCGCGCACGTACCTGATCACACCCCGTTGCTGCCGCTCTCGCTCTACCCGCCGCGGCGCGCAGCGGTGCTGCGCGGCACTACCGCGCCCGGTTTCACGAAACGGCGCGGCCGTACGCGCTGTACGGGTACGAGGCGATGTCCGCGGTGCTGGACGCGATCCGCCGCGCCGGACGCCACGGCAACGACCGCGAGGCGGTGATCCACCGGTTCTTCGCGACCACGGCCGCGACTCGGTGCTGGGGCGCTACTCGGTGCAGCCCAACGGCGAAACCACGTTCTCACGGTACGCGGTGGATCGCGTGCGGGACGGGCGGCTGGTGTTCTCCGGGCGTTCACGGTCGCCCGCGGGGCCGGCTGAGCACGGCCCGCAGCGCCTCGTCGAGATGGGAATGCCGGAACTGGTAGCCCCACACAGGGCGCCTGGCGGGGAGCACGCGGGCGCCGGTGGTGACGAGCTCGGCCATCTCGCCGTAGCGGAGGCGCAGCACGGCGCCCGGGAGGGGGAGCACGGCGGGGCGGTGCAGCGCGCGGCCGAGCGCGCGCGCGAGTTCGCGGTTGGTGACCGGCTCGGGGGCCGTCGCGTTGACCGGGCCGGACCAGCGCTCGTCGGTGCACGCGGCGCGCACGATGCCGAGGAGGTCGTCGAGGTGGATCCACGAGACGTACTGGCGGCCGCCGGCGACGGGGCCGCCGAGGCCGAGGCGGAAGGGGGGCAGCATCTGGGCGAGCGCGCCGCCGTGGCGGTCGAGCACGACGCCCGTGCGGACCTGCGACGGAGCGCAGGCCCGACTCCTCGTGGCGCGCGGCGGGCCTCGGTCTCCCACGCGACGCACACCTCCGCGAGGAAGTCGTGGCCGGCGGGGGCCTCCTCGTCGAGGGGCTCTTCGCCGTGGGCGCCGTAGTAGCCGATCGCGGAGGCGCTCACGAGCACCGGCGGGCGCTCGCTGACTCCAGCCCGCCGCGCGCAGGCCATCCACGAGGTTGCGGGTCCCGAGCACGCGGCTCTCGCGGATCGCGCGACTGGTGTGCGCGGTCCACCGCTGCGCGATCGGCTCGCCCGCCAGGTGCACGACGGCGTCCACGTCCTCCAGAACCGCCGGCGGCGCCGGTTCGCGCAGTGGGTCCCAGCCGGTGGACCTGCACGTGCGTGTCCCCGGCGGCGGGGACGCCGAGCGCCTCCAGCGCGCGTGCGGGGTCGCGGGAGAGCGCGGTGACGTGCGCTCCCTCGGAGCGCAGCGGCGCGAGCAGGGCACGCCCGAGCAGGCCCGTGGCGCCGGTGACGGTCACCCGCATGCCGAGGGCCCTCGCAGGGGGCCGGCACCCGTCCCTCACCTGGTTGCGGCTGGACGGCGGCGTCGCGGCCGGCGGTGTACGTGCCGGTGGCGGCGTCGCCCTGCGCGAACCCGACCTCCTGCCCGGCCTGC
The DNA here is from genome assembly GCA_963821775.1 of uncultured Solirubrobacterales bacterium. Classification (GTDB taxonomy): domain Bacteria; phylum Actinomycetota; class Thermoleophilia; order Solirubrobacterales; family Solirubrobacteraceae; genus Palsa-744. Next base: position 97,630 of record CAWGFB010000006.1, read on the forward strand.
GCCATGCCGGAGGCGCGCGCCTGCTCGGCCACGGCCGCGGCGACCGCGGGGGCGACGTCGCGGTTGAACACGGAGGGGATGATGTAGTCCTCGCGCAACTCCTCGTCGGGGACGATCGCGGCGATCGCGCGGGCGGCGGCCATCTTCATCTCCTCGGTGATGGCCGGTGCGCGCACGTCCAGGGCGCCGCGGAAAATGCCGGGGAAGCAGAGCACGTTGTTGATCTGGTTGGGGTAGTCCGAGCGGCCCGTGGCCATGATCCGCACGTGCGGGGCGGCCTCCTCGGGGACGACCTCGGGGTTGGGGTTGGCCATCGCGAACACCATCGCGTCGTCGTTCATGCGCGCCAGCGCCTCCGTGGGCAGCGCGCGCGCGCCGGAGACGCCGATCAGCAGATCGGTGCCCTCGATCACGTCCGCCGGCGCGCCCGCGCGGCACTCCGGGTTGGTCGACCTCCGCGAACCAGCGCTTGACGGGGTTCATCGTGCCGTCGAGGTAGTCCTCGCGGCGCACGTGCAGGGCGCCGCGGGAGTCGGCGCCGACGATGTCGCGCACGCCGGCCGCGCGGAGGATCTTGGTGACGGCGATGCCCGCGGCGCCGAGGCCGATGACGAGCACGCGCAGGCCCTCCAGGCGGCGGCCGGTGAGCTTCACCGCGTTCAGCAGCGCCGCCATCACGACCACCGCGGTGCCGTGCTGGTCGTCGTGGAACACGGGGATGTCGAGCTCGTCCTTCAGGCGCTCCTCGATCTCAAAGCAGCGCGGCGCGGAGATGTCCTCGAGGTTGATGCCGCCGAAGCCGGGGGCGATGCGCCGCACGGTGCGCACGATCTCGTCGGTGTCCTTGGTGTCGAGGCAGATCGGGAACGCGTCGACGCCCGCGAACTCCTTGAAGAGGCACGCCTTGCCCTCCATCACCGGCATCGCCGCCGCCGGCCCGATGTCGCCGAGGCCGAGCACCGCGGTGCCGTCGGAGACGACCGCCACCGTGTTGCGCTTGATCGTGTACTGCGAGGCGCGCTCGGGCACGTCGCGGATGGCGATGCACACGCGCGCGACGCCGGGCGTGTACACCATCGAAAGGTCGTCGCGGGTCTTCAGCGGGTGCTTGTTGTGCTGTTCGATCTTGCCGCCGACGTGCAGCAGGAACGTGCGGTCGGTGGTGTCGATGACCTCGACGCCCGGCAGCGCCTCGATCGCCTCCAGGATCCTGCCCCAGTGGGCGCGGCTGGCGGCGTCCACGACGATGTCGCGCACGCTCGCGGAGGCGTCGGCCTCCACCAGGTCCACCGCCACGACCGCGCCCTCGGCCTCGCCGATCGCGGTGGTGAGGAGCCCCACCGCGCCGGGGGCCGTGTCGTCGAGGCGGACGCGGATCGTCAGGCGGTACTGCGCGGAGGGGGTGATGCTCACGAGCGCCATGTTATTGGCCGGAGGCCTGGCGGCGTCCTGGCGTAAAGTGGCGGCGATGAGCGCGGCGGCCAACGGCGACCGAGCGGAGCGGCGTCTCTTCCTGATCGACGGCCCCTCGCTCGTGTACCGCGCGTTCTTCGCGTTGCCGGAGTCGATCGCCACCTCCACGGGGGTGCCGACCAACGCGATCTTCGGGTTCGCCTCGATGCTCGTGAAGCTTGTCACCGAGTACGGCGTGTGCCCGACCGTGGTCGCCTGGGACGCCGGCACCTCCGGCCGCACGGAGCTGTACCCCGAGTACAAGGCGCAGCGCCGCTCGCGCCCGGACCTGCTCAAGCAGCAGTGGCCGGCGATGGGACCGCTGGTGGAGGCGTTCGGGTACCGCAACGTGACCGTCGCCGGCTACGAGGCCGACGACGTGATCGCCACGCTCGCCGCGCGCTCGCTTGCGGCCGACCCGCCCGTGCCCGTGACGATCGTCACCGGCGACCGCGACGTCTTCCAGCTGATCGACGCGCAGGGGCTGGTCGAGGTGATGGCCACCGCGCGCGGCATCACCGACACCAAGACGTACGACCGCCAGGCGGTGGTGGACCGCTACGGCATCCCCCCGGAGATGATCCCCGACTTCTACGGACTGAAGGGCGACACCTCCGACAACATCCCCGGCGTGCCGGGCATCGGCGACAAGACCGCCGCGGAGCTGCTGCAACGGTACGGCGACCTGGAGGACGTGCTCGCGCACATCCCCGACGTCTCCGGCGCCAAGCGCAAAGAGAACCTGCTCGCCCACGCCGAGGACGCGCGTGTCTCCAAGCGCCTGGCGACGATCGACCGCGAGGTGCCGCTCGACTTCGACCCGCTCGCCGAGGCCGCGCGCGAGCCCGACCGCTCGCGGCTGCGCGAGGTGTTCCGCGAGTACGAGCTGCGCGACCCGCTGCGCCGCCTGGAGGAGGCGCTCGGCGACGCCGAGCTCGCGGCCGCGCTCGCGCCCGGCGAGGTCCACCTCAGCGGGCGCGTGCGCGCCGGCGGGGTCGCGGATATCGCGCGCTTCGAGGGTGGCGCAGCCGGCCCGCCAGGAGGGTGGCGCAGCCGGCCGGAGGCCGGAGATCGGGTTCCCACCCACCCCTCCTCTTCGGAGAGCCGGGCCCCTCGTGCTTCATCAAGCGAGGGCGAGGTGTGTGTCGCCGTGCGGCATGCCGAGGCGCCCGAGGGGGCGCTGTTCGCGGAGGGCGGCTGGCGCTTCGCGCTCGCGCACGGCCCGGGCCGCGGAGCCGCCGCCGCGAAGGCCGGCGCCCGGCGCCGGACCGCCCGCGTGGCGGCGCCCGAGGTGCTCGCCGGCGAGTGCGAGGGGCCCGAGGAGGTGGCCGCCGCGCTCGGGGAGCGCCCGGTGACGGTGCACGACGCCAAGGCGCTCGGCCTCGTGCCCCCCGGCCTCGTGCACGACACACTGCTCGGCGCCTACCTGCTGGAGCCCGCGCGGCGCGGGTACCCCTTCGCGGAGCTGTGCGAAGAGCGGGGCCTGGAGTGCGACGTCGAGGACCCGGCTGCCCGCGACGCGCTGCTGGTGGGCGCGCTCGCGGAGTGGCAGCGCGAGCAGATCGCCGCGCGCGGGCTGGAGGGGGTGATGCGCGACATCGAGCTGCCGCTCGTGAGCGTGCTGCGCGCGATGGAGGTCGCGGGGGTGCGCCTGAACGTGCCCCGCCTGCAGGAGGTAGCGGGGCGCGTGCGCGAGGAGATCGAGGAGCTCGAAGGGGAAATCTTCGCGCTCGCCGGCGAGGAGTTCCTGATCGCCTCCCCCCAGCAGCTGGGGGAGGTGCTCTTCGAGAAGCTCGGCCTCTCGCGCAAGCGGCGCGGCAAGACGGGGTACTCGACCGACGCGCGCGTGCTGCAGGCGATCCGCTCCGAGCACGTGATCGTGCCCCGCATCGAGCGCTGGCGGGAGCTGTCCACGTTGGTCAAGACCTACTTCGACGTGCTCCCCGCGCAGGTCGACGAGCGCTCGCGCATCCACACCACGTTCCTGCAGGCGGTCGCCCAGACGGGACGCCTCTCCTCCACCAACCCCAACATGCAGAACGTCCCGATCCGCACCGCCCTCGGCCGTGAGATCCGCGGCTGCTTCGAGGCTGAGGAGGGGCGCGTGCTGATCTCCGCCGACTACTCGCAGATCGAGCTGCGCGTGCTCGCCCACGTCGCTGACGAGCCGGTGCTGCGGGAGATCTTCGCCCGCGGCGAAGACGTCCACACGGCCACCGCCTCGCAGGTCTTCCAGGTCGCGCCCGAGCAAATCGACCCCGGCATGCGCTCGAAGTCGAAGATGATCAACTACGGGATCGTGTACGGGCTCTCCGACTACGGTCTCGCCGACCGCCTCAACATCCCCCGCGAGGAGGCCCGCGAGTTCATCGAGGCCTACCTCGCGCGCTTCCCGCGCGTCGCGGCGTTCATGCAGGAGACGATCGAGCGCGCGCGCGAGGAGGGCCACGTCACCACACTGTGGGGTCGCCGGCGGCAGATCCCCGAGCTGCGCGCGCGCAACTTCCAGGTCCGCTCGCTCGGGGAGCGCCTCGCGGTCAACACGGTCGTGCAGGGCACCGCTGCGGACGTCATCAAGCTGGCGATGGTGCGCTGCCACGCCGCGCTGGGCGCCTCGGGCCTGGAGACCCGCCTGCTGCTCACGATCCACGACGAGCTGCTGTTTGAAGCCCTTCCCGGGGAGGTGCCCGCCGCGCGCGAGCTCATCGAGCGCGAGATGTGCGGCGTGTGGGACGTACAGCCGCCGATGGCCGCCGACGTCGGCGTGGGGCGCACGTGGCTGGAGGCGAAGTGAGCCGCGTCGGGGCGGTGCTGCTGGCTGCCGGCGCGGGGACGCTGGTCGGGATGCAGGCGCCGATCAACGCCCGCCTGGGCCGCGGCGTCGGCGGGCTGCAGGCGGCGCTCTTCTCGTTCCTGGTCGGCACCGTCGTGCTGCTCGTGGCGGCCTCGCTCGCCCAGGGCGGCCTCGGCTCCTTCCGCCACGTGAGCGGCGTGCCGTGGTGGGCGCTGCTCGGCGGGCTGCTCGGCGCGACGTACGTGACGGTGGCGATCCTCACCGTGCGCACGCTCGGCGCCACCGGCCTCACCGCCGCGGTGATCACCGGCCAACTGGTGATTTCGTTGGCGATCGACCGCTTCGGCCTGCTGGGGATCGCGCGCCAGCCGCTCGCGTGGCACCGCGTCCTCGGCGTCGCGCTGCTCGTGGCCGGGGTCGTGTTGGTGGTGCGGCGGTAGGGCAGCTGTTGCCGCGCGAGCGGCGGACTAGGGGACTTAGCTAGGTCTGCTAGGATCTCCGCAAATGGCGATCAGTGTTGGTATGCACGAGGCCAAGACCACACTCTCACGACTGGTGGACGCTGTGCATTCCGGTGAGGATGTGGTGCTCACGCGCCGAGGCGAGCCCGTCGCCAAACTCGTGCCTGTCCATCCCCCGTCACGCGAGAGTCTGTGGGGATCGCTCAAAGGGCAGATCTGGATTGCAGACGATTTCGACGAGCTGCCTGACGACATCGCCAAAGCATTTGGCATGATCGATTGAGGCTGCTCATCGATACACACGCTGCACTGTGGTTTTTGGAGGGAAACGTGCGTATGCCTTCGTCTGCACGCGCGTTGGTAGAGGACGAGAGCGTCGACCGCAGACTCAGTGCAGCCGTGGTCTGGGAGGTTGCGATCAAGCGCGGGCTGGGCAAGCTGGCCGCCCCGGCTGACTTTCACGAACGCATGGATAGGCAGGGCATAGTGGGACTTCCGGTCTACGACCGCCACGCGGCGCGGGTGGCCGAGTTGCCACAGCACCACGGCGATCCATTCGACCGCCTGCTCGTGGCTCAGGCTCAGGTGGAGGGCATGTCGATTCTCAGCGATGACGAACAGTTGCGCGAATACGACGTGACCGTTATCTGGTAATCGCTGCGTGTGTCATCGCGACGTGAGCGCTCAATCGCCCACCTCCGCGTACGCCTCGCCCAGCAGCCGCACGCCCTGCTCGATCGCGGGCTCGGAGAGGTTGCCGTAGCCCAGCAGGATGCCCGCCGGGCCGCCGGGGGCGAAGCGGTGCAGGGCGAGGGCCTCGACGCCCACGCCGCGCGCGGCGGCGGCCCTGACCAGCGCCGGCTCGGACACGCTGTCGGGCAGCGCCACGAGCTCGAACAGGCCGGCCGGCGGGTGGGCGGGCTCGTATGCGCGCACCTGTGGCAGGTGGGCGGCGAGCGCTGCCAGCAGCGTCTCGCGCCGGCGCAGGTAGCGCGCGCGCATGCGGCGCACGTGGCGGTCGAGCTCGCCGCGCACGAGGAAGTCGTGCAGCGCGAGCTGCCCCATCACCTCCGAGCCGCCGTCGTGGATGGCCTTGGCCGTGGCGAGCTGCCACGTGAGCCACGAGGGCACGAGCATCCACCCGAGGCGCATCCCCGGCGTCAGGCGCAGGGAGGCCGAGCCGATGTACAGCACCTGCTCGGGCGCGAGCCCCTGCAGCGCGCCGACGGCGACGCGGTCGTAGCGGTACTCGGCGTCGTAGTCGTCCTCGACGATCAGCCGCTCCTCGCGTTCGGCCCACTCCACGAGCGCTGCGCGGCGGGCGGGGGAGAGCACCGCGCCGGTGGGGAAGTGGTGGGCGGGGGTCACCACCACCACGTCCGCGTCGCTGGCGATCAGCTCGTCCACGCGCAGCCCCTCGCCGTCCACCGGGATCGCCACCACGCGCAGGCCGGCCTGCTCGGCGACCAGCCGGTGCACGTGCCAGCCGGGGTCCTCGAGCGCGATCGACTCCACGCCGTGGCCGCGCAGCACCGCGCAGGCGAGCGAGAAGCCCTGCTGGAAGCCGGTGCACAGCGTCAGCTGCTCGGTGTCGGCCGCCGCGCCGCGGACGCGCCCCAGGTAGTCGGCGAGCGCCTCGCGCAGCTCGGGCAGCCCGCGCGGGTCGCCGTAGCCGAGCGCGTCCAGCGGCGAGTCCCGCAGCGCCGTGCGCAGCGAACGCAGCCACTGCTCGCGGGGGAAGCCCGCGAGGTCGGGCAGGCCGGGGTGGAAGTGGTAGGGGTGGCGCTCCAGCAGCGAGCGCGCGGCGGGACGCGCGGCGGCAGTGCGCACGGTCACGCTCACCCGCACCGGCGCGCCCTGGCGCGTGGTCAGGTACCCCTCGGCCGCGAGCTGGCTGTAGGCCTCAGTGACGAGGCCGCGGGAGACCCCGAGCTCCGCCGCCAGCCCACGCGTGGAGGGCAGCGCCGTGCCGGCCGGCAGGCGTCCCGCGCGGATGCCGTCGCGGACCGAGCCGACCAGCTGCTCGCCGAGCGAGAGCTCGCCGCCCCGGTCGAGCTCCACGAGCAGCTCGGGGCCGTGCGGGCCGGACGGCCCGGGCCGCGGCGGTGCGTCCTCAACTGGTCCTACGCGACGCGCCATGACTGGCACTGTACCGAGAGCCAGTTACGGTCTACCGTGGGCGCACACCCTCGATCCAGGAGGACCCATGAGCCAGACGAGCCAGATAACCGTTGTGGGAGGCGGACTTGCGGGGATGACAGCGGCGATCGCGTGCGCCGAAGGGGGCGCCGCGGTGCGGCTGCTGGAGGCGCACGAGGCGCTCGGGGGGCGGGCGCGCAGCGCCGACGGGCCGTACAAAGCCAACCTCGGCCCCCACGCGCTGTACAGCGACGGCGCGATGTGGCGGTGGCTGGACGAGCACGGTCTGCTGCCGGGCCACGTCCGCCCGCCGCTCACCGGCGCGCGCTTCCGCTACCAGGGGACGGTGCAGCGTACGCCCCCGCTCGGCACGATCCCGGCGGTGCTGCGGCTGCGCGGCCGCCAGGCGCCGGTGGAGGAGGACTTCCGCGGGTGGGTCGCCTCGCACACCGACGAGCGCGTCGCCGCGATGCTATCCGCGATGGCCGGCGTGTACACCTTCCACCACGACCCCGGCGAGCTGTCAGCGGCGTTCGTGTGGGAGCGCACCGTGCGCCTGTTCCTCTCCACGCCGCCGCCCTCCACCGTCGTGCGCTACGCCTCCGGCGGCTGGGGCGGGATGGTGGCGCCGCTGGAGCGCCGGCTCGGCGAGCTGGACGTCGAGGTGCACACCGGCCACCGCGTGGACGCCCTGCCCGCGCCGCCGGTGATCCTCGCCACCGAGCTGCCGCAGGCGAGCGCGCTGCTGGGTGAGCCGCTCGGGTGGCCGAGCGGTCGCACCGTGTGCCTGGACCTGGGCCTCTCCCGCCGCCGCGGCGATCCGTGGATCGTCTCGGACCTCGACGAGGCCGGGTGGATCGGGCGCTACTCCTCCACCGACCGCGCGATCGCGCCGGAGGGGCACGAGCTGATCCAGACGCAGATGCCGATCCGCCCGGGCGAGAGCACCGACGCGGCCGGCGCGCGCCTGGAGCGGCTGGTGGACCAGGCAGTCCCCAGCTGGCGCGAGCGCGAGACGTGGCGCCGCCGTCAGGTGATGGACGCTCGCTCCGGCGCGCTCGACCCGCCCGGCTCGACGTGGCGCGAGCGCCCGGCGATCGACCGCGGCGACGGCGTGTACCTCGCCGGCGACATGGTCGCCGCCCCGGGGCTGCTCGCCGAGGTCTCGTGGGCGAGCGGGCTGGAGGCCGCGCGGTTGGCGCTCGCGGCGGTGGGCACCGCGGGCCGGAGGCTGCGGAAGGTGGCGTGAGCGGCGCAGCGTTTCGTCTGCACAGCTGTGGTAGTCTGACGTCTGGTTGAGGGCCAGGGTCTCGGTCGGGGCGCGTGGGATCACGCTACGCGACCCCGCCCCCGACCCCCCTTGTGGGGGTCCTCATCAAAAAATCCCCCGTGCGCTCAGACAACAGCCGTAGCCGCGAGCTGCCGGCCCGGGGTGAACAGCCCCGTGCGCGGCCCCGCGAACGACGGCGGCGCGATCCGCATGTAGTGCTCGAACGCCCACGCGGACACGCCCGGCCGCTCGAACGCGCGCGCCAGCGCGGTCATCGCACGGGTGGGGGTGAGGCGGCCGACCGCGCGCTGGGTGTGCAGCAGCGAGCGGTACTTCCAGCCGTGCGCGTCGGAGAACGCGCCGTAGCGTGCGAGCGCCTGCTCGCGCGTGGCGTGTCCGGCGAGCACCGCGCGCAGTTCGCGTCCGCAGGCGATGCCGAAGTAGAGGGCGGTGCGGATGCCCTCGGCGGTGAGCGGCAGGCAGTGGCCGGCGGAGTCGCCGGCGAAGAACACGCCGTCTTCGACGGCGGGGCGCAGCCGGTGGGGGATCCAGTTGCCCTGGAAGCCGCTCTCCCCGAGCCCGAGCTCGCTCGCGAGGCGCACGGTCGGCTCGCGCACGTGGTGGGCGGGCCAGAAGGAGCCGGCGCCCACGCGCACCTCCTCGCGCGCGGGGAAGCTCCACGCGTAGCCGGCGCGGACGTAGCGGGGGTCGATCCACAGCTCCATCTCCCCCGCCGCCCCCGGAGGGTGGACCTCCAGGCCACGCGAGAGCGGCGCGTGCGGCGGCTGGATCGCCGTGGTGCGCGAGAGCACTCGGCGCCAGCCGAGCGCGTCGACGATCAGCGGGGCGCGCAGCTCCCCGCGGTCGGTGTGCACGGTGTGGCCCTCGCGGCCGCGCACGGTCGCGGTCTCGAGGACGGTATTGATCCCGCCCGCCCCGTGCGCCTGCGCCCACAGCCCCGCGCACACCTCGCGGTAGTCGAAGGTCGAAAACGTCCACGGCAGCCTCCACCGGGAGGTACGCCACGGGGTGTGCACGACGAGCTCGCCGAACGTCTGGCGCAGCGCGCCGTGCAGCCCGAGGACGTCCAGCCACGCGGTCGGAGCCGCGCACGCCGAGGTCTGGCGCTCGCCGAGCTCGTAGCGGTCGAGCACCACCACGCGCGCACCCGCCCCGGCAAGCTCGCGGGCGACCGCCAGACCGGCGAAGGAGGCGCCGCACACGAGCACGTCGCAGTCGCGCTCCAGGGGGGTGCGCGCCGCCCCCCGCTTGGTCGCTCGCACAGGCACGCGGGGGATGATAGGAGTGCGCCGGCCGGCGGGCGCCCCCCGCGCTGCGCTAGGCTTCCGGGCGGTGCAAGCACTGATCGACAAGCCCGAGCCTCGCGTCGTCGAGGGATCCGGGGGGCTGCTGCTCGAAATCGACGGGCAGGTCGTCCCCAACTACGACGCCACCCTGCACCCCATCGAGGAGGGCGAGGTCGTCACGGGCCGCGTCGTGCGCATCGACAAGGACGAGGTGCTCGTCGACATCGGCTACAAGTCCGAGGGGGTGATCCCCTCCGGGGAGCTCTCGATCCGCAAGTCGGTCGACCCCCACGACGAGGTGCAGCTCGGCGAGGAGGTCGACGCGATCGTCCTCACCAAGGAGGACCAGGACGGGCGCCTGATCATGTCCAAGAAGCGCGCCCGCTTCGAGAAAGCGTGGCGGCGCATCGAGGCCGCGGCGGAGTCGGGCCAGCCGGTCGAGGGCCTGGTGATCGAGGTCGTCAAGGGCGGGCTGATCATCGACCTCGGCGTGAGGGGTTTCCTGCCCGCCTCGCTGGTGGACATCCGCCGCGTACCCAACCTCGACGAGTACATGGGGACGAAGATCGAGACGAAGGTGATCGAGCTCAACCGCTCGCGCAACAACGTCGTGCTCTCGCGCCGCGCGGTGCTCGAGGAGGAGCGCAAGGAGGTGCGCCAGCAGATCCTCGACCGCCTGCAGCCGGGCCTCGTGGTGGAAGGGCAGATCTCGAACATCGTGGATTTCGGCGCGTTCGTGGACCTCGACGGGATCGACGGTCTGATCCACATCTCCGAGCTCTCGTGGTCGCACGTCAACCACCCTTCGGAGATCCTCGAGATCGGCCAGACCGTGCGCGTGAAGGTGCTCGACATCGATCGCGAGCGCCAGCGCATCTCGCTCGGGCTCAAGCAGACCCAGGAGGACCCGTGGCAGCGGATCGTGGACACCTACGGCCCCGGTGACGAGCTGCAGGGCACCGTCACGAAGGTCGTCACGTTCGGGGCCTTCGTGGAGGTGCTCGACGGCGTCGAGGGTCTCGTGCACATCTCCGAGCTCGCCGGCCACCACGTGGAAAGCCCGCGCGAGGTCGTCCACCCCGGCGACGCGATCCGCGTGAAGATCCTCGAGATCGACTCCGAGCGCCGGCGCCTCTCGCTGTCGGCCAAGCGCGTCGAGGGCCAGATCCTGCCGCTGCCGCGCGAGGCCCCGGCCGGGGGGGCGCCGCCCCCGGCGCCGGAGGGCGAGGCGCCGGAGGCAGAAGCCGCTGTGGCGCCGGAGGCGGAGGCCGAGGCGGCCGGGGCCGTCGCGGAGCCGCTGGCCGAGGCCGCGCCTGAGGCGGCTGCGCCCGAGGCTGCGGTGGAGCAGCCGGTTGAGGCTGAGTCTGCGACGCCTGAGCCCACGGTTGCGGTGGTTGCGGAGCCCGAGAGCGCTGAGGCGGAGGCCGAGGAGCCGCAGGCGGCTGAGGCCGTCGCGGAGCCGCCTGCCGAAGCCGCGCCCGAGGCGGCTGCGCCCGAGCCCGCCGCCGAGGTGTCGAGCGAGACCGCGGAGCCCGACCTGTCCGCGGCGGCTGACGCTCCCGCCGACTGAGGGCTGCGAGCCCGTGGCGGAGCCGGCGGTCCCGCTGGTCGGGCTGACGGGTGGGATGGGCGCGGGCAAGTCAACCGCGCTGGCCGCCCTGGAGCGGCTGGGAGCGGCGGTGCTCTCCACCGACGCCGTCGTGCACGAGCTGTACGCCGCCGAGCCCCGCCTGCGCGACGCGGTGGTGGCGCGGTGGGGCGCCGAGGTGGCGCCGGACGGGAGGGTGGATCGGGCGGCGATCGCCCGGCGTGCGTTCGCCGACGAAGGCGAGCGGCGCTGGCTGGAGGGGCTGCTGTGGCCGCTCGTCGGCGAGCGCGTCGCGGCGTGGCTGACGGAGGCGCGCGCCCGGCGGCCGGCGCCGCCCGCGGCGGTGGTCGAGGTGCCACTGCTGTTCGAGGCGGGGATGGAGGGGCTCTACGACGCGACCGTCGCAGTCGTTGCCCCGGAGGAGCTGCGGCGGGCGCGGGCCGCGGGACGGGGCCACGAGCTCTCCGGGGAGCGCGCAGCGCGCCAGCTCCCCCAGGAGGAGAAGGCGGCGCGGGCCACCTTCGCGGTCTGCAACGATGGGACCGAGGAGGCCCTGGAGCGGAAGCTGTCGGCGATCCTTGGCAAGCTGCAGTAGTGCACCACACCCACGACCTGTACGTACGGCACCCGCCCGCGCGCGGAGTGCCGGCGCGCGGCCCGTCTCGCCGGGGCCGGCGGACGAGGACCCTGGTGGGACTGGCGCTCGCGGTGGGGCTGATCGTGGTGCTCGGGCCGCGCCTGGAGCGCACGGTGCGCGAACTGGCGCTGCCGCTGCAGGACGCGAGCGTGATCCGCCACCAGGCGGCCGCCGAGCACCTCGACCCGACGTTGATCGCCGCGGTGATCTACGCCGAGACCAAGTTCGACCCGCGGCCCTCCGCCGCGGGCGCCCAGGGCCTGATGCAGATCCTCCCCTCCACGGCCGTCTACCTCGCGCGCCTCTCCGGCGGCGTGAGCTTCCACACGAGCGACCTGGCGACGCCCGCAGTCAACATCGCGTACGGCAGCTACTACCTGCGCTACCTGCTCGACCACTACAACGGCAACGAGCTACTCGCGCTCGCCGCGTACAACGCCGGCCTGACGAACGTCGACGCGTGGGTCGCGCAGGCGCGCGCACAGGGCCGGCAGCTGACGGCCGGTGCGATCCCCTTCACCCAGACGCGGGAATACGTGCAGCGGGTGCAGCACGCGCAGCGGGCCTACCGCGCCACCTACCCGAGTCAACTGGGCATCGGCTGAGGCGGCGGCGCGATCCCCAGGTAGCGCTCGAACGCCCACGCCGCGAAGCGGCGGCTGCGCAGGGCCAGGGCCCACGCGGGTGTGGTGCTCCAGCTCGTCGGCCCGCACACCGCCCGTTGGAACGCCCACAGCCACCGGTACGCCCGTGCGTGGCCGCGCGAGAACTCCCCGTAGCGCTGCAGCGCCTGCTCGCGCATGGCGTGGCCGGCGAGCACCGCGCGCAGCTCGCGCCCGCAGGCGCTGCCGAAGTAGAGGGCGGTGCGGATGCCCTCGGCGGTGAGCGGCAGGCAGTGCCCGGCGGAGTCGCCGGCGAAGAACACGCCGTCTTCGACGGCGGGGCGCAGCCGGTGGGGGATCCAGTTGCCCTGGTAGCGCACGGCCGGCAGGCCGAGCTCGCGCGCCAGGCGTACGGTCGGCTCCTTGACGTGCGCGGCGGGCCGGAAGGAGCACACCCCCACGCGCAGCTCCCCGCCCGCGGGGAAGTTCCACCCGTAGCCGGCGTGCGCGTAGCGCGGGTCGACCCACAGCTCCAGCTCCCCGCCGCTGCCGTGGGGGTGGACCTCCAGGCCGCGCGTGAGCGCCGCCCGCGGCGGCTGCACGGGGGTGCCGTGGGCGAGCACGCGTCGCCAGCCGAGGCCATCGACGACGAGCGGCGCGCGGAGCTCGCCGCGGTCGGTGTGGACGGTGTGCGGGGCGCCCGCTCCGTTGGGTTCGGAGGCCAGCCCACCAGCCTGCCCACTCGCCTGTCCGCTCGCCAGCCCACCAGCCTGCCCACCCGCCTGCCCGCTCGGCAGCCCACCCACCCGCTCGCCCGCCGGCCCGCTCGCGCGCGTGACGCCGTCCACCTTCGCGGTCTCGAACGCGTCGTCGGGCAGGCCGCTCTGCTCCCACAGCAGGGCGCACAGCTCGCGGTAGTCGAACGTCGAGAAGGACCACGGCAGCGGCCAGCGCGTGTCGGTCCAGGGGGTGTGCACGCGCAGCTCGTCGAAGGTCTGTCGCACGGAGTCCTCCAGCCCCAGGCGCTGCAGCCACGCGGTGGGCGCCGCGCACGCGGAGGTCGCGCGCTCGCCGAGCTCGTAGCGGTCGAGCACCATCACCCGCGCGCCCGCGCCGCGCAACTCGCGCGCGACCGCGAGGCCAGCGAAGGACGCGCCGCAGATGAGCACGTCGCAGTCCCTCTCCAGCCGTGTGCGTCCCGCCCCCCGCTTGGTCGCTCGGACCGGCATGGGGGCGATCATACCCCCGTCGTGGGTGGCGTCGAGGCGGGGCGCCGACGGCGGCTTCCGGCAGCGATCGACGCCAGGTGGCCGGCGCTACGATCCGGGCGCAGACGCGGAACCGCGCCAGCGTCAGGTTTCGGTGTGGACGATGACGTCAGCGATGTCGGGGACCTGTTGGCGCAGCTCCTCCTCGAGCCTCACCGCTCAGCTGGTGAGCATCGACCAGGGAGGTCTCGGCGCTGACGCTGAGCGTGAGGAAGATGACGCGGCCGGCCTCGGTGCGAAGCAGCCTCGTCTTGCGCGGCTTGTTGTCCGTCCGCTCCAGGACTATGCGCTCGATCTCCCGCATCGCGTCGAGGTCCGTGCTCGTGGTGGCTGGGCGGGCGATCAGCGGGCGCTCCAGGGGCTCCAGGTGTGTCTGGACCTCGCTCACGCCGGGGTGGGCGCGGACCGCTTGCTCGATGCGCTCAGTGGCCGCGAGCGCGGCGTGTAGGGCGAGATCGGCGGGGAACTTCAGATGCAAGGAGACACTGGTGGAGTCATGCTGCTCGTAGATCGTGATGTCGTGTGCTTCCTTGACCAGCGGCTCGGCCAGCGCGATTGCCAGTACCCGGTCGCGGAGGTCCAGGCCGCTGCGGCGAGGCTCGACGTGTACGACGACGTCGCTGCCGGGCAGCTCGGTCTCGATCGCCGCCTCGATCAGGTTCGCGGCCCGGTGGCCCTCGACCACCGCCGCGCCGGGCGCCACGGCGGCGACGACATCCGCGAAGTACCGTCCGGCGGACTCGCGCAGGCGCAGCCGCACCAGCTCGATGTCGGGTTCCAGGCGCGCGAGCGCGCGCTCGGCTGCCTCTCTGGCCTCGGCCGGCGTGCGGTCCATCAGCACGTTCGCGTTCTCCGCGATCAGCCGTGCCGCGGTGGCGAGGACGATCGCGGCTATGACGAGTGCGGCGCTCGCGTCGCCTCGAGCGAACCCGGTGCGCACGAGCAGCAACCCGATCAGGACAGCCACCGAGCCCGCCATGTCCCCGGCGAAGTGAAACCCGTTCGCGCGCAGGGCGGGACTCCCGTAGCGCCGTGCGGTGCGCAAGGAGATCACGGTGCGGGTGAGGTCCACGCCCAGCGCGATCGCGATGACGAGGAAGACATACCAATGGGTGTCAGGCGTGCCGCTGGGAGCGATGAGGTGCCTGATCGCCTCGCCTGCGACGATCAGCCCGCCGGCCAGCAGGATGCCTGCCTCGCCGAGCGCTCCCAGGTTCTCGGCGCGGCCGTGCCCGTAGGGGTGCTCGGGGTCCGCGGGCTGGCGGCCCAGCCGCACAGCGAAGAACGTCAGGATCGCGGCGAGGACGTCTCCGCTTGACTCGATCCCGGCCGAGATCAACGCCAGACTGCCCGCCAGCAGGCCCACTCCGAGCTTGAGGATCACCAGCAGGCTGGCCGCAGCGATCGACACGAGCGTCGTCCGTCGCTGCACGGCGACCTGCTCGCTGCCGGCGGGCTGCACCATCGGCAGAGCCTACGTGTGGGCAGGGCCGCACGTGTGCGACGTTCGCTCATGAGTACACCTGCCCCGCTACCGTGAGGTGGCCATGCCCCCCTTCCGCCTCGACTCGGTCTTCACCCCCACCGCCGACCAACCCAAGGCGATCGCCTCGCTGGCCGAGGGGGTCGAGGCGGGCGAGCGCTTCCAGACGCTGCTGGGCGCGACCGGCACCGGCAAGACGATGACGATGGCGGGCGTGATCGAGGCGGTGCAGCGCCCCGCGCTGGTGATCGCGCACAACAAGACGCTCGCCGCGCAGCTGTGCAACGAGTTCCGCACGTTCTTCCCCGACAACGCCGTCGAGTACTTCGTGTCGTACTACGACTACTACCAGCCCGAGGCGTACGTCCCCAGTCGCGACCTGTACATCGAGAAGGACTCGGCGATCAACCAGGAGGTGGACCGTCTGCGCCACGCCGCCACCGCCGCGGTGTTCGCGCGCCGGGACGTGATCGTGGTGGCGTCGGTCTCCTGCATTTACGGCCTGGGCTCGCCGGAGGTGTACGAGATGAACATGCAGATCCTGAGCCGCGGCGCGGAGATCGACCGCGACGTGCTGCTGCGCAAGCTGGTGGCGATCCAGTACACCCGCAACGACACCGCGCTCGCGCGTGGCACGTTCAGGGTGCGGGGGGAGACCCTGGAGATCTGGCCCGCGTACGCCGAGACCGCCTACCGCGCGACGCTGTTCGGCGACGAGGTCGAGCGCCTGCAGCACTTCGACCCGGTGACGGGTGAGCTGCTGGAGGAGGACCTCGAGCACGTCGCGGTGTGGCCCGCCACCCACTACAACGTGCGCGAGGGCACGATCGAGGCGGCGGTCGCGGAGATCGGCCGCGAGCTGAACGAGCGGTGCGCGCAGCTGGAGTCCGAAGGCAAGCTGCTGGAGAGTCACCGCCTGCGCCAGCGCACCCAGTACGACATGGAGATGCTGCGCGAGATGGGGTTCTGCTCGGGGATCGAGAACTACTCGCGGATCCTCGACGGGCGCGGCCCGGGCGACCGCCCGTACTGCCTGATCGACTACTTCCCCAAGGACTTCGTGTGCTTCATCGACGAGTCCCACCAGACCGTGCCGCAGCTCGGGGGGATGTACGAGGGGGACCGCTCGCGCAAGCAGACGCTCGTGGACTACGGCTTCCGGCTGCCGAGCGCGATGGACAACCGCCCGCAGCGCTTCGACGAGTACCTGACGATCGCCCCGCAGCTGCTGTTCGTGTCGGCCACGCCAGGTGAGTTCGAGCGCACCCGCTCGCAGCGGATCGTGGAGCAGATCGTGCGCCCCACCGGGATCGTCGACCCGGCGGTGCAGGTGCGCGCGACGCGCAACCAGATCGACGACCTCATGAACGAGATCCGCGCCCGCGTGGAGCGCAAGGAGCGCACACTGGTGACGACCCTCACCAAGAAGATGTCCGAGGACCTCTCTCAGTACCTGCTGGAGATGGGCTTCCGCGTGCGCTACCTGCACTCGGAGATCGACACGCTCGAGCGCATCCAGATCATCCGCGACCTGCGCCTCGGCGAGTACGACGTGCTCGTCGGCGTCAACCTGCTGCGCGAGGGCCTCGACCTCCCCGAGGTCTCGCTGGTCGCGATCCTCGACGCCGACAAGGAGGGCTTCCTGCGCGGGGAGACCTCGCTGATCCAGACGATCGGCCGCGCTGCGCGCAACGTCAACGGCGAAGTGCTGATGTACGCGGACAAGGAGACGCGCGCGATGCGCGCCGCGATCGAGGAGACCGACCGCCGCCGCGCGATCCAGGTCGCCCACAACGAGGAGCACGGCATCACCGCCGCGTCGATCGTCAAGGGCGTCTCGGACATCGCCGAGTTCCTGCAGGGCGAGTCCAAGGTCCCTCGTGGCCGCTCCCGGCGCCGCCGCGCCCGCGCGCAGGCGGGAGGGCGTGGCGGGGGGGAGGCGACGAAGGAGATGCCCACGCACGAGCTCGAGCGCCTCGCCGTCGAGCTGGAGGAGGAGATGCTCGCGGCGGCCGAGGACCTGCGCTTCGAGTACGCCGCTCAGCTGCGCGACGAGCTGCGCGAGCTGCGCCGCGACCTGCGCGAGGCCCAGGCGGCGGAGGGGGCGGCGGAAGCGGGGACGGACGCCGGCGGCGGGAAGGGCGCGGCGGGTGGGGGAGAGGACCCGGCAGGCGACGACGCCCGCGAGGCCCCCGAGCCGGCGGAGGAGCTGGCGTAGCCGGCGACCGGCGTTCGCTACGCTGGCCGCCGTGGAGTCCGACCGCGACAGCGCCGCACGGCGCGCCTTCCCCCCCGTGCGCGAGGGGTACGACCGCGCCTCGGTCGACGCCTACCTGCGGGCGCTGACTGCCGAGGTGGAGACGCTGGCGCGCGCCAGCGGCGCGCTGCACGACCGCGTGCGGGCGCTGGGTGGCGAGCTGAGCGCGCTGAGCGTGAGCGGGCGCGCCGGAGCGGAGGAGCCGCGTGCGATCGAGCCGCCGGCTCCGGCCTCCCCGCCGCCCGCTCCCGCGCTCGCGCCGCCGGTCGCGAGCGCTCCCGTCGAGGAGGGCCGCGACCGCGCCGGGGAAGACCTCGATGGAGCACGGCTCGTGGCGCTCAACCTGGCCCTCGGCGGCGAGTCGCGCCAGCAGGCCGACCGCTACCTAGCCGAGCGCTTCGAGCTCGCCGACCGCGCCAAGCTGCTCGACGAGGTGTACGCCGCAGTCGAAGGCTGACGGCGCACGCCCGCGGCGTCGTGACACCCCAGCCACACGAGGCGGGGCATCCATCTACAATCCCCGGTCCAGCGCGCGCCTGTAGCTCAGTGGTCAACGGCAACCTACGGGGTGCCAAAGAGCAGCGGCCTTTCAAGCCGCAGGTCGGGGGTTCGATTCCCCCCAGGCGCATGTCGGGGTGTGAGCCCTAGACTGAAGGCCATGACGAGTGTCGATGCCACGCCGGCTGCCACCAGCGAGCAGGCCGCAGAGCTGGGATGCGTCTTCGTGTCCGGCCCAGACGGCGATCACGAGCTTTCCGAGGCGCGTGCGTGGCGCGAGGACGGCGTTTATACGCTACGCAGCACCGAGTTCGACGTGATTGCCGAGGACGAGGACTTCGACGTGGCGATCGATGTCTTCGTCGCGTGGTTGATCGACTATGCGGCGCTGCTTGCCGAGCGGGTTGACTCCGGGAAGGCGACTGAGGACGAGGGGCGCACCTTCGCTGTGCTGTCGGCCCGGCTGTTCCCACTGCTGCGGGAAGCCGAGCAGGAGCGGCGGCGACACGTCCGACGGCGACGCATGCCAAGCTCAGGGCATTGGCGACACCAAGGGACTCAAGTAAGCAGCTCCGCGCGGCTGTCCGCCGCCTGACCGGCGAGTCCCCCAGGAAGGCCACCCACGGCGAGCTGTTCTGCGTCGAAGTCACCTCTTCCGACGGGCGGCCTCACGCCGTCACGGTCCAGGTGGACACCCACCGCAAGGTGCCGAGCAAGCGCGTCCTCAACGACCTCGCCGACCGGCTCCGGGTGCCCCGCCAACAGATCGATGAGGTTCTCGATGACTGGAGCTCCGAGCAGCTTTGCGAGCACCTATCCAGCCTGACCAACGAGCAGCTTCGCAGCCGCGCGCCGCTTTAACTCCACCAGGTCCTGCTCGATCTGGCGCTCGCTGGGCCAGGGCGCGCGGCTGGACCAGAGTCCGTCCCGGGAGCGACTTCACGCCCTACGGCGCTCGGCGCGGTCGAGGCGCTTTTCGAAGCGCTCGTCGCGGATGGTGCGGCGTGCGAACACGTCGGCGGCAGCGGTCGTGGCCCAGATGATGAGTGTGGCCCAGACGTAGGTCTGCGCTCCGTGCACGGTGAGCCCGGACACGACGGCGACGGCGATGAACAGCGCGACGATCGTCGACGCGAGTGCGAGCAGGCCGGCGAGCGCGATCGACGGCTGGCGCACGAGCACTTTGAGCGCGAGGAACTGCACCACGATGTGCGCGACCCAGAACACCAGCGTCGCCTCGAGCAGCCCGGCAGCGCTGACCGAAAGATTTTCGAGCGCGACGTCACATACCAACAGCCCGGCAGCGACTCCCACAAGGCCTGCGAGCAGCCGGATGGCGAGCCTTTTGAACACGCACATCGAGTATAGGGCGCGTCCCTGGGGCAGCCCGGAGGCCATCGGGGAGGCCCGCCTTCACGGCCTCAATCGCGCACGCCGGTACTGGGCGGCGCCGTCGTCTCGAGCTTCGTGGACGGCGAGATGTAGGTTCCGCGGTTCTCGCCGCGGCAGATCGCGGCGATCGCCCCGCCCTCGTCGAAGTCGAACACGTGCAGTGGGAGCCCGTAGTCGCGCGCGAGGACGATCGCGGACTGATCCATGACCCGCAGGTCCTGCTCGAGCACGTCTTGGTAGCCGAGCGTCGTGTGGCGCTGCGCGTCCGGGTCCTGGCGCGGGTCGCGATCGTAGATGCCGTCTGTGCCGTGCTTGGCGAGCAGGATCGCCTCGGCGTCGAGCTCGATGGCCCGCTGGACGGCGGGATAGTCCGTGGCGACGAACGGCTGGCCGATGCCGCAGGCCAGCAGGACCACACGGCCACATTCGAGGTGCGCGAGGGCGCGCAGGCGGATGTACGGCTCAGCCATCGACGGCATGGGCAGCGCCGTCATGAGACGCACGTCCACCACGCCACGGCGCTTGAGCACGTCACGCGCCACGCGCTCGAAGCCTGGCTCGCCGAGCACCCCAGTCCAGGCCGCCGTCGGGGGTGGGCCAGCGACGAGGGGGGGACCACCCACCAGGGCTTGAAGAGCCTTAGCATGCAGACGTGCCCGCGCCAGGAGAGACCACGGCCGAGATGACCCTCTCCGCACTCTCGTGGAGCGGCGGCAAGGACTCGGCGCTGACGCTCTGGGCACTGCGCCGCGAGGGGGTGGAGCCCGCGGCTTTGATCACGACCGTGACCGACACTTACGAGCGCATCAGCATGCACGGCGTGCGCCGCGAACTGCTCGCGAGGCAGGCCGACGCGACGGGCATCCCGCTTGTCGAGGTGCGCATCCCGCCCGCTTGCGTCAACGAGGTCTACGAGACACGCATGGCTGAAGCGTTTGCCTCCCCGCCCCTGTCCGCTGTCGAGGCCGTCGCCTTCGGCGATCTCTTTCTCGAGGACGTCCGCGCGTACCGCGAGGAGCGACTTGCCGCCAACGACATGCGCGGCCTGTTCCCGCTGTGGGGAAGGGACACCGGTGTACTGGCGCGGGAGTTCATCGCCGCCGGCTTCCAGGCGTTCATCGCCTGTCTGGACCCGCGCGCGCTCGATGCCTCCTTCGCTGGGCGAGCGTATGACGAGCAGCTGCTCGCCGACCTACCCGCGAGCGTCGACCCCTGTGGGGAGAACGGCGAGTTTCACACCTTCGTCCACGCCGGACCGATCTTCACCAAGCCGATCGCCTGCAACCCAGGCGAGGTCGTCGAGCGTGAGGGTTTCGTCTTTTGCGACCTGGTACCCGTGTGATGCAACCTGCGGCGCGCGCCGAACGAGGCGCTGGAGCGAGAGGGGTGCGGCGGCCGCGCAGGCGCGCGAGCCCTCACCTCACAGCCGCCGCCCCGCGACCCGCTCGGCCGCCTCGATGAGCGCGGCGTAGTCCTCGCCGCCGTGGCCGGCGTCCACGGCGGCGGCGAGCAGTTCGCCGGCGTGCGCGGCGGCCGGGAAGGGGACGCCGGCGGCCTGCGCCTCGGCGAGGCACAGACGCACGTCCTTGAGCAGGTGCTCGGCCTTGAAGAGCGGGGTGTAGTCGTGGGCGCGCATCGCGCCCGCCTTCAGCTGCAGCTGCGCGGAGGCGCCGGAGCCGCTGCCGAGGACCTGCTCGAAGGCGTCGAGGTCGAGGCCCGCGGCGCGCGCGAGCAGCAGCGCCTCGGCGAGTGCCGCGGCGTTGGCGGCGCCGACGGCGTTGTTGATCAACTTCAACGCCTCGCCCTGTCCGAGCGCGCCGACGTGCACCACCAGGCGGCCCATCGTCTCCAGCAGCGGCCGGGCGCGCGCGAAGTCCGCGGCCTCGCCGCCGACCATGATCGTCAACGTGCCCTCCTGCGCGCGGGGGGCCGAGCCGGTGACGGGCGCGTCGAGCATCCGCACGCTCCGCTGGGCGAGCGCCGCCGCGATCCGGCGGGTGTCCGCGGGGGCGATCGTGGACATGTCCACGCACAGCAGGCCCTCGTGCGCAGCGTCCGCGACGCCCTGCTCGCCGAGCAGCACCGAGGCGACCTGGGCGCCGTCGACGACCATGCTCACGACGACGTCGCTCGCGCGCGCGACCTCAGCGGGGGTGTCCACGGCGCGCGCGTCGTGCTCGGCGGCCCACCGCGCGGCCTTGCCCGGGGTGTGGGTCCACACCGTCAGCTGGTGGCCGGCGCGCCGCACGCGGGCGGCCATCCGCGAGCCCATGATCCCGAGGCCGAGGAAGCCGACGCGCGGCGTGGTGGCGTGGGGAGGCATGGGCGTATCCTGCCGCACTCCGCGTCTGCGCGCACGGGCGCTCTCCGGCGTCGCTGAGAGACGCGCACGTCCGCGGTGTGGACGTGCCGCATGCGGCGCGTCCGGCAGTGCCGCATGCGGCACTGCCTGGACCGGCCACATGTGGCCGGTCCCCCGGCGCGCATGCGCGCCGGGCAGGGCGGCGCATGCGCCGCCCTGAACAACACCTGTAGCCCCGCGGACGGATACCCTACGCCCGGCAACCGAGGGAGGACGCATGGAGTTCGAGACGCTCCGCTACGAGGTGGCGGACCACGCGCTGACGATCACGCTCGACCGGCCCGAGCGGCTGAACGCGTTCACCGAAGCGATGGGCACCGAGCTGATCGAGGCGTTCGACCGCGCCGACCGCGACGACGAGGTGCGGGCGGTGATCGTCACCGGCGCCGGTCGCGGGTTCTGCGCCGGCATGGACCTGCAGGCGGGCGGGAGCACGTTCGACTACGGCGAGCGCCCCGACGGCGAGGTTCCGCGCGACGGCGGCGGCCGCGTGGTGCTGCGGATCCACGAGTGCCTCAAGCCGGTGATCGCGGCGATCAACGGGCCGGCGGTCGGCGTGGGCATCACGATGACGCTGCCGGCGGACATCCGCCTGGCGGCCGAGAGCGCGCGCATGGGCTTCGTCTTCGCCCGCCGCGGGATCGTGCCCGAGGCGTGCTCGAGCTGGTTCCTGCCGCGGCTGGTCGGCGTCAGCCAGGCGATGGAGTGGGTCGCCACGGGGCGCGTGTTCACCGCGCAGGAGGCGCTCGCCGGCGGCCTGGTGCGCAGCGTGCACCCCGACGGCGAGCTGCTCGACGCGGCGCGGGCGCTGGTGGCGGAGATCGCGCAGCACACCGCGCCGGTGTCGGTGGCGCTTGCGCGGCGGTTGCTGTGGAGCGGCCTCGGCGCCGCGCACCCGATGGAGGCCCACCGCGCGGACTCGCGCGCGATGTGGGCCCGTGGCCGCTCGGCGGACGCGCGCGAGGGGATCGCCTCGTTCCTGGAGAAGCGCGAGCCGCGCTTCCCCGACCGTGTGAGCGATGGCCTGCCTGAGCTGCTCCACGGACGCGAGGAGCCGCGGTACGCGTGAGGACGCGCGCCAGGGCCGCGAGGCCCGCGTGCCAGCGCGCCGAGCGCGCCGTGCCAGCGGCCGTCAGCCGGCCAGCTCCGCCAGCCGCCGCTGCAGCAGGCGCCGCTCGGCGTCGTCGTGGGCGAGGTCGAGCGCCCGGCGGCAGGCAGCGCGCGCCTGCTCGGTGCGGCCGAGGCGCCGCAGCAGCTCCGCGCGGGTCGCGTGCAGGTAGTGCAGGTCCCCGAGCGGCAGGCGCTCCACGATCTCCAGGCCGGCCTCCGGCCCGCGCGCTTCGGCGAGCGCGATCGCGCGGTTGAGCTCCACCACCGGCGAGCCGGTGCGGCGCGCGAGCTCCCCGTAGAGCGCCGCGATCTGCGGCCAGTCGCGCGGCTCCTCGGTGTGCAGCGCCGCGATGGCCGCCTGCAGCACGTACACACCGCCCGCGCCGTGCCCGCCGCCGCCGTGGAGAGCCAGCGCCCGTGCGAGCGCCGCCCGCCCCCGCTCGATCTGCGCGGCGTCCCACGCGGAGTGGTCCTGCTCGGCGAGCAGCACCAGCTCGCCCTCCCGCAGGCGCGCCTCGCGGCGGGCGTCGAGCAGCAGCATGAGCGCCTGCAGGCCGTGCACCTCCGGCTCATCGGGCATCAGCTCCGCGAGCGCCCGCCCCAGGCGCAGCGCCTCGGCCGCCAGGTCCTCGCGCGTGGGCGCCGAGTACCCCTGGTTGAATATCAGGTACACGACCGCAAGCACCGTCGCGAGCCGGTCGGGCAGCTGGTGCTGAGGCGGGACGCGGAACGGGATCCCGGCGGCGCGGATCTTGCGCTTGGCGCGTACCAGTCGCTGGGCCATCGTCGCTTCGGGGACCAGGAACGCCCGCGCGATCTCCGCCGTGGAGAGCCCGCCGAGCGTGCGCAGCGTGAGGGCGACCTGCGCGTCGGCGGCGAGAGCCGGGTGGCAGCAGGTGAACACGAGCTCGAGCCGCTCGTCGGGGAACGGGGTCTCCGCGCGCTCCACGGCCGCGAGGGGGTCTCCCAGCCCGTCCCGTCCCTCGGCAGCGTCGCCCCGTGCATCCCCACCTGACCGGAGCTCGCCGGCGAGCAGCTCCGTCTTGGCCGCCAGCGTGCGTTCCCGGCGCAGCCGGTTGAGCGCCCGGTTGCGTCCCACGGTCACGAGCCACGCGCCGGGGTGCTCGGGCACGCCGTCGCGCGGCCACCGCGCCGCGGCGATCGCGAACGCGTCCTGCGCGGCGTCCTCGGCGAGCTCGAAGTCGCCGAGGAGGCCGATCAGCGCCGCCAGGACGCGCCCCCACTGCTCGCGGAACGCCCGGTCGAGCGCTCCGCTCAACCTCGCCCCCAACCCTGCTCCGCGAGCGGGCGGATCTCGATTCCTCCGCCCATGCGCGCCGCCGGGATCCGCGCGGCGAGGGCGATCGCCGCGTCGAGATCATCGGCCTCGTAGAAGAGGTACCCGCCGAGCGCCTCCTTCATCTCCACGAACGGCCCGTCGGTGACGAGCGTCTGGCCGTCGGCTACGCGTACGGTGGTGGCCATCTCCGGTGGCTGCATCCGCACGTCGGCGGGTGTGACACCGGGGGTTTCGTTGAGCGCGCGGTAGTCGGCGTAGATGGCCCGCTGCTCCTCGGCCGACAGGCGGCCCCACGCCTCGGGGTCGGCGGGCGTCGGGGTGGTGCCGTGGTGGATCAACAGCATGAACTTCATCGCGTCCTCCTTGGTGGGGATGGTCGCAGGTGAGACACACGGGGGGCGGGGCAATCGACACTCACGCACGCCCGGTGGCTGCCGCCGGCGCATGCTCGCCAGCCAGCTCTTGGTTCCAGGAACCCTTGGCTTCCGGGTCAGCCCGTCGCCTGCGGGCGACGCCGCTGCGGGTGGGGGGTCTCGCCACGTGCCAGCTCCGCGACGAAGCGCTCGATCCGCCGCGCGCGCGTGTCCGCGCGCTTGGCTTGGCCGATGCGCAGCAGCACCGCGTAGCGGTTCTGGCTGGTGAGCACCTCGAACATCGCGCGCGCGGCGGGGTCGGCGTCGAGCGCCGCCGCCAGGTCGGCGGGGACCTCGATCGAGGCCTGCCCTGCGTACGCTGCCTGCAGCCGCCCGTCCGCGCGGGCTCGCTCGAACGCGGCCAGGCCGGCCGCGAGCATCCGTC
Source organism: uncultured Solirubrobacterales bacterium (assembly GCA_963821775.1). GTDB lineage: Bacteria > Actinomycetota > Thermoleophilia > Solirubrobacterales > Solirubrobacteraceae > Palsa-744. The sequence continues at coordinate 122,348 of CAWGFB010000006.1, forward strand.
CTTCCTCGATCAGCCGCTGCACCTTGGCGACGTTGTTCTGCGACCACGCGCTGCGGGGTCGCCGCGGCGTGAAGCGCTGCCGGTAGGTGGACGCGTCGCAGCGCCTGACCTGGCCGTCGATCCAGCCGTGGCAGAGCGCCTCCTCCAACGCCTCGCCGTAGGCGAGGCGGGTCGGCTCGGAGGTGCCCTTCTTGGCGAGCCGCAGCCACACCCCGGGGGCGTGGAGATGGTGCTCGCCCAACCACGTGCGCCACGCGGGCGCGTCGTGCACGAGCAACTCGGGGAGGTCGTCGGGCACGGGCACCGCGAGCTACCGCGGGCCTTCCTGGTCGAGGTACCAATGCCGCGCCACGCCGGCGATCCACGCGTCCTCGCCGGCGGGGACCAGGTGAAAACGGCTGATCGTCCGCTGGCCGCCGACCTGATCGGTGTACAGCAGTTCGAGCGAGATCGCCTGGCGCTGCACGGCCGCTTCCACGATCGGCGCGTGGCCGTCGTCGGCCGGATCCCGGAGCGCGCCCTGCCACAGGCCGATGTCGCCCGCCGGGATGTACAGGTCGCGCGTCTGCCGGCGGAACTCCGGCTCGCGCGCGGGCTCGAGATCGGAGGTCCGCAGTCCCGCGCGCGCGATCCACCCCTGCAGCACGCCGATGCCGGCGCCGACGTTGCGCAGGCTCATCGCGAGGTACACCGTGCCGTCGCGGTGCTCGGCCACGGCGCCGCTCCCCGCCACGCGCACCCAGTGCTCGTCGACGAACATGATCTTCTGCAGCGGGTCGTCCATCCGCGACTGGACGAGCACCGGCCGGCGCTGCTCCTGCAGCGCAAGCTCGGCGATGCGCGCGGAGCGGTTGGCCGAGCGCACCGAGGCGAACGTGGCGAGCGCGAGCACGAGTGTGCCGGCGGCCGTGGCCAGGGAGGCGATCGTCGGCCAGCTGAGGGTCGCCAGGAGGGAGAGGAGAGGGGAGAGGGTGGCCACGGGCGGAGTCTGTCAACTGTGGCGGGCCACGGCGGCTACGATCACGTCTCATGCGCAGGCAGGACTGGAGCCAGGTGTTCTCGGCAGCGGCCCTGTTCGCCGCCCTTGCCGCGCTCCTGCGAGGCCGGCCCCGAAGGGCCTTCGGTTTCGTGGTGGCCGCGGCCGCCGGCGACACCGTCGCGCGGCGATGGAGCCGTGGCGACCCAACCCCGCTGCCGTACTCGCTGCGCTGGGAGCTCGCGATCCCGCGGCCGACCGGTCCACTGAGGCGGGCGCTCGCGGCGCGAGGAGGCGAGCGGATCCTCGAGCTTGGCCCCGGACTTGGCCAGCACGCCGTGGAGGTGGCGGGTTACGTGGGGCCGGAGGGCCGCGTCGATGTCCTCGATGTCCAACAGGAGATGCTCGACGCCACGCTCGCACGGGCCGAGCGCCGGGGGGTGAGCAACGTCGTAGCCGCGCTTGCACCGTCATCCGGGCGGCTGCCGTACGACGACGCCTCGTTCGACGCGGCCTACATCGTGACAGTGCTGGGGGAGATCTCAGATCGCCAGCAGACGCTCACGGAGCTCCGCCGCGTTCTCAAGCCTGGCGGGCGGCTGGTGGTCGGGGAGATAGCGATAGACCCCGACTTTGTTCCCGCGCGACAGTTGCGCCCGATGGTCGAGGCAGCCGGTTTTCGCCTTGTGCGCCGCTTCGGTCCCCCCTTCGCCTATCACGCGCAGTTCGTCGCTGCCTGAGCACCGATCCACTGCCATGACCGAGCATGCGGTGCTCGGCGCGGTCACCGCTCCCACCGCCGTGTTGATCCGGCCCGACGGATATGTCGCCCGGGTGGGGGACGGCACAGATGCCGGATCGCGCGACGCGCTGACCATCTGGCTCGGAACACCATGACGCTACGCGATGCTGACTGAGCCAGCCCTCGCCGTACGGTTACGTACGGTTCCGAACGGGTCTGCTAGGATGCCGCTATGACAACGGTCAAAGCCGACGAGGTGCGGATCCCGCGCCGAGCGCGTGAGGCAGTGGCGCATCACGAGGAGGTCGTCGTCCTCAACCGGGAGCGCCCCGCCTTCGTGATCGTCCACCCCGACGATCACGGGCGCAGGACTCTCGCACGCCGCGGGCGGCCGTTGCGTGATGCGCTCGCCGCCCTCGCGCAAGCCGCACCGCCCGACCCGGACTTCGCAGCGGACATGGAAGCCGTGCTCGGCGCCGTGGGGCCGGTGCCGGCAGATCCGTGGGCACAGTCCTAGACACCACTGTCTTCGTCGAGCTCGAGCGCGCCACGCGCGGATCGCCCGCCGACCGTGCGATGCAGACCGTCAGCAGCCGCTTGGAGGACCGCCTCGGGGCGAACGACGAGGTGGCGATAGCTGCGATCACGGCCTCGGAGCTGCTGCACGGCGTGCACAGGGCAACGGACGCGCATCGCGCACGGCGCGAGGCGTTCGTGGAGGCCGTTCTGGGAGCGTTCCCTGCGCTCCCCTTCGATCTCCTTGCCGCACGGGTTCATGCAAGGCTCTGGGCTGACCTCGCGTCATCTGGGACCGATGTTGGAGCTCACGACCGCATTGTCGCCGCCACCGCGATAGCGGCAGGGTGGCGGGTCGGCAGTGCCAACACGCGTCATTTCAACCGCATCGCTGGTCTAGATGTGACGCTGATCTCGCTCGCCGGATGAAGCCACGCCCGCGAGATGGTTTGCGCGCCGCACAGAGAATGGACGCTGGCGGGCCAAGACTAAACCGTCAAGCGCGGGTTGAGGCTTTACGGCGGGGCGCTGGCTGGCATCAGGTGATCTTCCCCCCACCGGCTCATTGGCCCGTGGACACGAGCGATCACGCACAGAGCCGTCAAGCAGCGACGCTCGGAGCGAGCACGTAGACGCGCGCCGTGTCTGGGCCAACGCCGGCGTATCGAGCAGAGGCGTGACGTCCACATCGCGGACCTCGCCGTCGGCGAACACGATGCGCACAGTATGCGCGGGCCGCGCGATCACGGCGACCATTTCGGGGGCGACAGCTGGCTCCATCGCTACTTATCGTAGCGTCCCGTCGGGTGGAGGCCACGCTGGGCGCGCTGCCAGTCGGCATACAGCGACTCGCGGTGTCGATCGCACCAGTTCCGCACTACAGCCACCTTCGCGGGCGCGAGTTGGCCAGCGATCACTTCGCCAGTCTCGATCGAGATGCGTGCCGCCTGGACGCCGGGGCGCGGTACGCCTGACGACAGTGGCAAGCGCCTCCAGATCGTCCTCAGACAGGCCGTCGATCATCTCCGTCATGGGCTCAAGGACTCCCCGCAGCGCGTCTCCCGCCGCCCATAGAATCATCGCGGTCAACGCGATGATTCTGGTTGTACGACCCGCAGCAGTGAGCCCGCCGCCTTGACTCCGCCACCAACCGTCCGCGCCTTCACCGGCGTGAGCACGTGCACTCTCGACGCGCATCATGATGGGCTGCTCCTCGTCGAGAAGAGCGAGATTGCCCTTGATCGAGAGACGGTAAAGGCCTTGAATCGCTGACGCGCTAACGAGTGGCTGGAGCGCACACGGAGATACAGCGGAAGGTCACGGACGGAATGGTTGAAGTTCGGAGTGCGATGCCAACTACTCGGGCAACTAGATGCCGCAGACGTCATCGATGCTGCTCTGGGCGACCATGATGAGAGCGAGCTCACGGCCCGGGCGGTGGTACTAGTCGACGAGGGGTCCGTTGAGGTGGTCGAAGGCTCCGAAACACTCGCACGTGCCGCGGTGCGGGCTGCTACAAAGGGCGTGGACTGGGCGAGGTACAACCCAGGGAAATCGCTTCTTTTCGCACTCAACGAGCTTCTAGCCGCTGGAGCGCTACGACGCACAAATGGCAGGACAGACGTGATTGCGCGCGCCGTGCGCGAGGGGGAGTTCGGATCCGCACCGGACTATCTCGCGGATGTCTATACGATCTTGTCGCTTGCTCCAGGAGTGGTCGAAGGGCGGGGCGCTCGACGAACTTCACTTGAAATGCATGAACTTGGGACCCCGGCCGAGCCTGACGACCGCATCACGGCCACCGTCGCGCTGACCGACTGGAAAAGCTTGGAGGTCGGGAAAGTCGTAGGTCAGTAGGCTCTGGGCAAATAGCTGGAACCGCCGATCGCCGAGTGCCTCGTAAGGTGTCGTAAGCGCTGTCATAATCGGGCAATGTAGCGGACGATGCGGACGATTGGCACAGCACTTGCGGGTTGGCGATGCAGTGCTCCCTTTCTGCGAGCGACCGTAGCCGCTCGGGTGGCTCGTCGGACTTGTGGCGCAATCCGTAGCTCGGCCCAAACAGCTGATCAAGGACTAATCGTTTCGCGCGGCGCTGCGGTCACGTGGGGTGTCCGATGGGCGACCACCCGGTGAGTGTTGGGCCCGGTCATCGCCGAAAGCGTCCCGCTGCTCGCCGTAGTGGACAAACCCGCACCAACACAGGGATTGGGGAGTGGAGCTAGCCGGGCTCGAACCGGCGACCTCCTGCATGCCATGCAGGCGCTCTCCCAGCTGAGCTATAGCCCCGAGCGCTAACATCATACTACCCGCGGAAGGGCCCCGCCCGGGCCGGCGCCGGCGCCGGCTGCGGCCCGGCAACGCCCCGTCAGCCCCCTCAGCCGCCCTCCCGCCACTTGATCGAGCACCCGATGGGGGTCGTCTCCGATGGATCCGGCTCGCGCCCGGCGAGCACCGCGTCGAGCGCCCCGCGCAGAAAGGCCGCGTCCTGCCCGGGATCGTCGTAGTCGCCGTCGGGCGCCCCGCGGTAGCGCAGCACGCCCTGCGAGTCGAGCAGGAACACGTCGGGGGTCGTCCGCGCGTCATAGGCCCGCGCGACCCCCTGCGACTCGTCGCGCAGGTAGGGGACACCGTCGAACTCGCCGGCGCGCACGCGCGCGGCCATCGCCTCGGGGGAGTCTCCCGGGTAGCGTTCGGCGTCGTTGGGGTTGATGGCGAGCATCTGCACTCCCTGCGCGGCGTAGTCGCGGGCGACCGCCATAAGCCGCTCGTGCCAGGCGAGCGCGTAGGGGCAGTGGTTGCAGGTGAACACGACGACGGTCGCCGGAGCGCCGCCGGGCTTGTGCAGGGCGCCCTCGGTGTCCGGCAGCGAAAAGGGCGGTGCGGGCTGTCCGAGCGCCGGCATCAGGGTCTCCCGGCGGCCCTCAGCGCCGCGCGCAGCGCGTCGCGCAGGTCGGCGGGGTCGGGGATGGGGGAGACGCGGCCATCGCGACGAGTGTAGATGCGGCAGGTGAGGCCGTAGGGCTCCTCGCCGGGGTCGCGCACGTCCGCCCCGTCGATCCTCACCGTCGGCGAGCCCACGAAGCGCTCCCGCGCGGCGTCCTCCTCGGTGGCGACCCGTCGCACCTCGACCGCGCTCGCGTCGAGCCCGAGCTCGCCCATCGCCGCCCGCAGGTCGGCGAGCGCCCGGGGGTGCGAGGGGCACCCGTCCCAATACAGAAGCTCCACGTGCACGGTCTCCACCTTACGAGCGAGTGACGCCGACCCCGTCCTCATGCGACTGCCTCGCCCGGCGGCGCCGGAGCGCGGAGCGGATCGTCGCGGCGGTGCGCGAAGTGCGACCGCTTCGAATCAGTGGCCGCCTGACGCACGCGCGCACAGCGGAGTAGCCTCAAAGACCCAAACACGAGGAGGACGGACATGGCTGGAGAAGCGCTGTTTCTGGGCTGGGGCCCTGTCGTGCGGGGCCGCGAGCAGAAGGCTCTGCAGGTGTTCCGCGAGACGCTCGAGTACTACGGCCAGCTGCAGCAGGAGGGCAAGATCGACAGCTTCGAGCCGGTGCTGATCGCCCCGCACGGCGGCGACCTCGCCGGCTTCGTGCTGCTGCGCGGCACACAGGCCAACCTCGACGAGATCCGCTCCAGCGACGAGTTCGAGCGGCGCGTGGTCCGGGCGGCCACGGTCGCCGACAACGTGGGCGTGATCAAGGCCTACACCGGCGAGGCGTTGGGCGAGGCGATGGGCCGCTTCCAGGCGGTCTCCGAGGAGCTCGCCTAGACCCGCCCGAGCGTTCCGTCGGGGGGCGCTCGCTAACCTCCGCGGGCATGAGCGAGGAGCGCCGCTACGAACCGCGTGAGATCGAGCGCCGCTGGCAGGCGGTGTGGGAGGCCGAGCGCACGTGGGAGGTCGCCAACGACCCCGGCCGGCCAGCCGACGGCGGCGCGGCGCCGCCGAGCTCCTACGTGCTGGAGATGCTGCCGTACCCCTCCGGCGAGCCGCACATCGGGCATCTGAAGGTGTACTCGGTGGGGGACGCGATCGCGCACTTCCATCGGCGCCTCGGCCGCCGCGTGCTGCACCCGATGGGCTACGACGCGTTCGGCCTGCCGGCGGAGAACCACGCGATCAAGACGGGCGTCAACCCGCGCGATTCGACGGCGGCGTCGATCGCCGCCTTCCAGCGCCAGTTCCGGGAATGGGGGATCTCGATCGACTGGTCGCGCGAGCTCGCCACGCACGAACCGAGCTACTACCGCTGGACGCAGTGGATCTTCCTGCAGCTGCTGCACGCGGGCCTCGCCTACCGCAAGGAGGCCGCCGTCAAGTGGTGCCCCCGCGACCAGACCGTGCTCGCCAACGAGCAGGTGGTGGACGGCCGCTGCGAGCGGTGCGGCGCGGAGGTCGAGCTGCGCCAGCTGGAGCAGTGGTTCCTGCGCATCACCGACTACGCCGAGCGGCTGCTGCGCGACCTCGACGGGATCGAGTGGCCCGAGCACGTGAAGACCATGCAACGGAACTGGATCGGCCGCTCGGAGGGCGCGGAGGTGACGTTCCGCTGCGAGGATTTGGATCCCGCCCGGGTGGGCGGGACCCCGATCGACTACCCCGTGTTCACCACCCGCCCGGACACGCTGTTCGGCGCGACGTTCTTCGTGATGGCCCCCGAGCACCCCGACGTCGGCCGCCTCGCCGCGGGCACCGAGCACGAGCAGGCGGTGCGCGAGTACGTCAATCGCGTGCTCACCGAGTCCGGCGAGGAGCGGGGCGCGCTGGACCGCCCCAAGACGGGGGTGGCGCTCGGGCGCACCGTCACCAACCCCGTCAACGGCGAGCAGCTGCCGATGTACGTGGCCGACTACGTGTTGATGGAGTACGGCACCGGCGCGATCATGGCGGTGCCCGCCCACGACGAGCGCGACTACGCCTTCGCGCGCGCGTACGGGCTGCCGATCCGGCGGGTGATCGCTGGGGCGTCCGAGCCCGTCCCGCAGGATTTCGCGGCGCCGGGGTCGGTGTCGGCCGCGGACGCGTGGGGCCGCTCGGAGCGCAGCCTTCCCTACACCGGCGACGGCCCGCTCGTGGACTCCCACCCCGACTTCGACGGCCTGCCCAACCGCGAGGCGCTCGGCGCGATCGTGCAGTGGCTGGACCGCGAGGGCAAGGGCCACGCGTCGGTGAGCTACCGGCTGCGGGATTGGCTGATCTCCCGCCAGCGGTACTGGGGCTGCCCGATCCCGGTCGTGTACTGCGAGCGCTGCGGCCCGGTGGCGGTGCCCGAGTCCGAGCTCCCCGTCGAGCTGCCGGAGGTCGAGGACTACGCCCCCCGCGGGCGCTCGCCGCTGGCGGCCGCCGAGAATTGGGTCGCCACCCGCTGCCCCGCCTGCGGCGGCGCCGGCCGCCGGGAGACCGACACGATGGACACGTTCGTGGACTCCTCGTGGTACTACCTGCGCTACTGCGACGCCGCCAACGACACGGCCGCGTGGGACCCCGCCGTGGTGCGCCGGTGGATGCCCGTGGACCAGTACATCGGCGGCGTCGAGCACGCGATCCTGCACCTGATGTACGCGCGGTTCTTCACGAAGGCGCTCGCGGACCTCGGCCACCTTGACGTGCAGGAGCCCTTCCAGGCCCTCTTCACCCAGGGGATGGTCACCAAGGACGGAGCGAAGATGAGCAAGTCGCGCGGCAACGTCGTCTCCCCTGCGACGATCGTCGAGCGCTACGGCGCGGACACCGCCCGCTGCTACATCCTCTTCATCGCCCCGCCCGACCAGGACGCCGACTGGTCCGACGAGGGCGTCGAGGGGGTCCACCGCTTCCTCGCCCGGCTGTGGCGCCTGGCGGGCGAGGTCGCGCAGGAGGGCGAGGTACGAGCGGCGAGCGAGGACGCCGACCTGCACCTGCGGCGCAAGGCGCACTGGGCGATCGACAAGGTGTCGACCGACCTGCGCCGCTTCGCCTTCAACACCGCCATCGCCGCCGTGATGGAGCTGCTCAACGACGCCTCCCGGCTGCGCGAACGGGCCTCGCCGGCAGCGCTGCGCGACGCGCTCGGCACCGCCGCCTCGCTGCTGTTCCCCTTCGCCCCGCACGTGAGCGCCGAGGTCTACGAGCGCCTCACCGGCGCGCGCGTGTGGGAGCAGCCGTGGCCGCAGGCCGACCCTGCGCTGCTCGAGCGCGAGGTGTACGAGCTGGTGTGCCAGGTCAACGGCCGCCTGCGCGACCGCGTGCAGGCGCCCGCCGACGCCACCCCCGAGCAGCTCAAGGAGCTGTGCCGCGCCGCGCCCAACATGCGCGTGCACCTCGACGGGAAAGAGGTGGTGAAGGAGATAGTGGTGCCGGGGAAGCTCGTGAACCTGGTCGTGCGCTAGGCCGACTGCCAACCCGCGGGCGCGGGCACGGTGCAGGTCGTCGGAGCGGCGGCATACACTCGGCACCGGATGCCCGAGCTGAAGGCCGCGTACCTGATCCACGGCGACGACCACGGCGCGGTCGCCGAGCGGCGCGCGGGGCTGCGGGCGCTGGCGCTCGCCCAGGGCGACGCCGGCTCCGTCGAGGTGCTCGCCGGCGAGGCCGCCACCCCGGCAGGGGTGGCGCAGGCGCTCGCGACGCTGACGTTCGCCACTGCGCGGCGGGTGATCCTCGTCGACGGCGTCGAGCGCTGGCGCCAGGCCGAGGTCGAGGAGCACGTGGTGCCGGCCCTGCGCGCGATGCCGCCCGACACGACCGTCGCGCTGTTCGCGCGCGAGGAGGGGCGCGACGAAGGCGCCCGCGGCGGTGCACGCGGCGGTGAAGGCCGCCAAGGGGCAGGTCGTCGCGCAGAGCACCGTCAAGCCGTGGGAGCTGCCCCGCTGGGCGCGCGAGCAGGCCGGCGCGCCTCGGCCTCGCGCTCGACCAGGCGGCGGCGCGGGCGCTCGTGGCGCAGGTCGGGGAGCGCCAGCAGCGACTCCTGCGCGAGCTGGAGAAGCTGGCGCTCGAGCTCGGGGCCGGCGCGGACGCCCGGCCCGTCCGCGTGAGGCGCAGGTCGTCGAGGGGCGGGCGGCGCACTCGGCCGAGTGGCGCTCGTGGGCGCTCGCCGACGCGCTCGTGGGCGGCGACGTCCGCGCGGCGACGGCGCTGTACCTGCGCCTGCGCGCACAGGGCGAGCGCCTCGGTGGGCTTGTCTACTGATGGCCTCGCGCCTGCGCGAGGCGCTCGCGGTCGCGCTGCGCCTGGAGGCGGGGGAGTCCGCCGCCGAGGTGCGCCGCAGCGCTGCGCATGCCGCCGCGCGCGGCCGAGCGCTTCATCGCCGACGTCGCGCGCAGCGGACCCCGAGCGGCTGCGCGCCGCGCTCGGCGTGCTCGCCGACCTCGAGCTCGACACGCGCGGCGGGGCGCCGACTGCGCGCCGCGCGCTCGCGGCGCTCGTACCTGCACGAGGACACGCTGGCGCTGCAGGCGATCGCCGCTGATCGCCGGCTAGCTGGCGCTGACTCGCCGGCGCGCAGCGCGCGCGGCGCGGGACTTCTTGCGGGCACCGGTGTTGCGGTGCAGCGCGCCGCTCTTGACGGCCTTGTCGATGCGAGCTCACGAGCCGCGGTGCTCGCGCTCGGCGGTCTCCGCGTCGCCGCTCTGCACGGCCGCCTCCAGGCGGCGGAAGTAGGTCTTGATCGCCGAGGTGTACCGGCGGTTCTCCAAGCGCTCGCGCTCGGCGCGCAGGATGCGCTTCTTCTGTGAGTGGATGTTGGCCATCGCGGGAGCGCCGTACTATAGCGGCCTTGTCCGCCGCCGATGAGCCCCCCACCGAGTCGCTGAGCATCGAGGGCGCGGCGGAGGGGCGAGAGGAAATCGCCGCGGGCGGGGCGCGCCCGCCTCCAAGGAGGCGGCGAACGCGTCGCGCGCAACACCGCGATCTTCTCGATCGCCACCGGCCTTCTCGCGGGTCGCGGGGCTCGCGCGCGAGGTCGTCGCGGCGAGCTACTTCGGCGTCACCGGCCCGGCCTCGGCGTTCACGATCGCCTTCCAGGTCCCGAACCTGGTCGCCAACCTGTTCGCCAACGCCGCGCTGTCGGCGGCGTTCGTGCCGGTCTTCACCGACCTGCTCCAGCAGGGGCGCCGGCGCGAGGCGTTCCGGCTCGCCTCGACGCTGTTCTGGATCATGCTGATCGCGCTCGGCGCGATCACCGCGTTCTTCATCCTCGCCGCCGGCGTGATCATGCCGCTGTTCATCGGGCCCGAGTTCAGCGGCGGCTCTGGACGCGCTCACGGTGGGGCTCTCCCAGGTGCTGTTCCCGGTCGTGCTGCTGCTCGGCCTGACCGGCCTGCTCGTCGGGATCCTGCAGTCCTACGACCACTTCACGATCCCGGCGATCGCGCCGGCGGTGTGGAACGTCGTGATCATCGTCGCTGCTCGTCCTGCTGCGCCCCCACTTCCACGGCGAAGACGAGATCTACGCGTACGCGATCGCCATCCTGCTCGCGACCGTCGTGCAGCTCGCGATGGCGCCTGGGGCGCTCGCGCGGATCGACTTCCGCCTGCAGCTCTCGATCGACTGGCACGACCCGCGCGTGCGCCAGGTGTTCATGCTGATGCTGCCGGTGACGATCGGCCTGGGCATCGTCAACCTCGACCAGCTGATCAACTCGGTGTTCGGCACGCTCGTCTCCGAACGAAGCGCCGCGCGCGATCGACAACGCGTTTCGCATCTACATGCTGCCCCAGGGGATGTTCAGCGTCGCGGTCGCGACGGTGCTGTTCCCGACGCTCAGCCGCATGGCCGCGCGGCGCGACGCCGGCGGGATGCGCCGCGCGGTCGGGGATCGGGATGCGCCAGATCAACCTGCTGCTGATCCCCGCCGCCGCGTTCATGATCGTGCTCGCGACGCCGATCGTGCGGCTGGTCTTCCAGCGCGGGGCACTTCGACGCGCGAATCGACCCAACTCGTCTCGATCGCGCTGTTCTGGTTCGCGTTCAGCCTGCCCTTCGGGGGCCTCAACCTGCTGCTGACGCGCACCTTCTTCGCGCTCCAGCGCCCGTGGATCCCGACGCGGCTGGCGGCGATCAACATCGTCGTCGACATCGTCGTCTCGCTCGGCCTCTACAAGCCGCTCGGGATCGCGGGGCTGGTCATCGGCACCGTCGCCGCCAACGTGGTGATGACCGCGCTGCAGCTGCACCGCCTGCGGGTCGGCTTCAACGGCCGCCTGGAGGGGCGCCAGACGACGATGATCACGGCGCGCATCGCTCGTGGCCTCGGCGCTGCTCGGCGGGCGTCTCGTGGGCCGTCTGGACGCGCTCGACGCCGCTGCTCGGGCGCTCGCTGCCCGCGCAGATCGTCAGCGTCGGCGGCGCCGGCGCGGCGGGCCTGCTGGTCTATATGCGCGCGGTGCTCGCGATGCGCATCCCCGAGGCCCACCAGGTGAGCCGCCTGGTCCGCGCCCAGCTCGGCAGAGCGTGACGTCGCAGCGGAGACAGCAGCGGACCGGGCGGGCCAGAGGCCCGCCCGGCTTGCGCCCGGGCAAAGATCGCCGTTGAACTACTACGTCCCAGGACTTGTGTGTCTATCGCCTGGGCGGCTTGACACTCTCGACCACCGGGACAGGCCACCGGCCCGAAGACCGGCGCGTTGCCGCGGCTGGGTCTCGACGACCCTGGCCGAGTGGGCGATCCGCCGGACCCACGGATAGAGCCCTCTAAGCTGGGCGAGGGCAGGCCCCGGGCTGGGGGAGGCAGGCCTCGCGCAGTACTCCCCAGTACCCGCTCCAGTGGGCCATGATGGACCAGGCGCACATCCGCAACTTCTCGATCATCGCCCACATCGACCACGGCAAGTCGACGCTCGCCGACCGCATCCTCGAGCTGACGCACACCGTCGACCGCGCGCGAGATGCGCGCGCAGGTGCTCGACTCGATGGACCTCGAGCGCGAGCGCGGGATCACGATCAAGGCGCAGGCGGTGCGCGTCTTCTACACGGCGCGCGACGGGCGAGACCTACCAGCTGCACCTGATCGACACGCCCGGGCACGTCGACTTCACCTACGAGGTCTCGCGCTCGCTGGCGGCGTGCGAGGGCGCGCTGCTCGTCGTCGACGCCTCGCAGGGCGTCGAGGCGCAGACGGTCGCCAACACCTACCTGGCGGTCGAGGCCGGGCTCGAGCTGATCCCGTGCCTGAACAAGATCGACCTGCCCGGGCGCCGAGCCCGAGCGCGTCGCCGGCGAAGTCGCGGAGCTGATCGGCGAGCCGGCGGACGCGATCCTGCGCATCGCGGCAAGACCGGCGAGGGCGTGGCCGAGGTGCTCGAGCGAGCTCGTCGAGCGCGTGCCGCCGCCCGCGGGCGACCCCGACGGCGCCGCCGCGGGCGCTGATCTTCGACTCGGAGTTCGACCAGTACCGCGGCGTCGTCGCCTACGTGCGCGTCGTCGACGGCGTCTTCCGCAAGGGCGAGGCGATCCGCGCGATGGCGGCGCGGCACGCACGCCGAGATCGACGAGATCGGCTTCTTCTCCCCGCAGATGATGCCGACCGACGAGCTCGCGCGCCGGCGAGGTCGGCTACCTGATCACCGGGCTCAAGGACGTCACCCAGCTGCGCGTCGGCGACACGCTGACGACGCGGCGCGCGGCGCGCCGGGATGGGCACCGCCGCGGGCGCGCACGGCGAAGCGACCGAGCCGCTGCCCGGCTACCGCGAGGTCAAGCCGATGGTCTTCTGCGGGCTCTTCCCGATCGACTCCGACGACTACCCCGAGCTGCGCGACGCGCTCGAGAAGCTGACGCTCAACGACGCCGCGCTGTCGTGGGAGCCGGAGACCTCGGACGCGCTCGGCTTCGGCTTCCGCTGCGGCTTCCTCGGCCTGCTGCACATGGACATCGTGCGCGAGCGCCTCGAGCGCGAGTACGACCTCGAGCTGCTGGCGACGATGCCCTCGGTGGAGTTCGAGGTGACGCTCACCAACGGCGAGGAGGTCGAGGTCCACAACCCCTCGGACATGCCCGACCCGGGCACCGATCGCGGAGATCCGCGAGCCCTTCATCAAGGCGCACGATCATCGCCCCGCAGGAGTACGTCGGCGCGGTCATGGAGCTCTGCCAGGAACGCCGCGGGGTGCACGCGGGGATGCACTACCTCTCGCCCGAGCGCGTGCAGCTGACCTACGACCTGCCGCTCGCGGAGATCGTGATCGACTTCTTCGACCAGCTGAAGTCGCGCACACGCGGCTACGCCTCGCTCGACTACGAGCTCGACGGGATGCGCCCCTCCGACCTCGTCAAGCTCGACGTGCTGCTCGCCGGCGACCCGGTCGACGCGCTCTCGATGGTCGTGCACCGCGACAAGGCCTACGAGATCGGCCGCGTGCTGACCGAGCGCTGCGCAAGCGGATCCCCCGCCAGCAGTACGACGTGCCGATCCAGGCCGCGATCGGCTCGCACGTGATCGCCCGCGAGACCGTCAAGGCGTTCCGCAAGGACGTGATCGCCAAGTGCTACGGCGGCGACATCACGCGCAAGCGCAAGCTGCTCGAGAAGCAGAAGGAGGGCAAGAAGCGGATGAAGCAGGTCGGGCGCATCGAGGTCCCCCAGGAGGCGTTCCTCGCGGTGCTCGAGCTGGGGGAGGAGACGCGGTGAGGGGGAGGGGAGGGCGTTCGTGCTTCGCCCCCGGCCGGGTGGAGTGCGCTCGATCGCCTCTGCGGCCCCGGCGCGAGGGCGTTCGCTGGCCGAAACGGGGATGCCGACCGAAGGCCGGTGTCTCCCGGCTTCGGTCGCCCCACGGCGGGTGGATGGCTCGATGAGCGCGACGGACTCAGGCCGGGTGAGCGTGTTGTTCGTGTGCCTGGGCAACATCTGCCGCTCGCCGACCGCCGAGGGCGTGATGCGCGTGCTCGTGAACGAAGCCGGCCTGCAGGAGCGGATCGCGCTGGACTCCGCCGGCACCGGCGCGTGGCACATCGGGGAGCCCCCGGACGCGCGCGCCACCGAAGCCGCCCGGCGGCGGGGCATCGCGCTGGCGGGGGCCGCCCGGCAGGTGCGTCACAACGACTTCGAGGAGTTCGACCTGATCCTCGCGATGGACCGCGCCAACCTGCGCGCCCTGCACCGCCTGGCGTCCGATGAGCGTGCGCAAGCAGGGTGCGGCTGCTGCGGGAATGGGGGCGCGGCGGGATCCCAATCCGACGGCGACCTCGACGTGCCCGACCCCTACTACGGCGGCCCCGGAGGCTTCGAGGAGGTGCTCGACCTCGTGCAGGGGGCGTGCACGGCGCTGCTGGAGGAGCTGCGACCGAAGCCGGATGACACGCGCTTCGGCGTGACTCCCCACTTCGGCCGGCATGAGCCTCCCGGCCGGCGCCACGGGCGCCCGCCGTGTGGGCGGCGGGGACATCAACGAGGCGTGGCGCGTCACGCTCGCCGACGGGCGCGAGGCGTTCGTCAAGACGCGCTCCGACGCGGGGCCCGGCGAGTACGCCGCCGAGGCGCGTGGCCTGCGGTGGCTGGCCGAGCCCGGCGCGCTGCGCACGCCGCGCGTGCTGGAGGCCGCGGCCGACCGCCTCGTGCTGGAGTGGGTGCCCCCGGGCGCGCTGAGCGCGAAGGGCGCCGAGGAGCTCGGCCGCGGCCTGGCGCTCACGCACGCCGCCGGCGCCCCCGCGTTCGGCGACCCGGGGCCGGGCGCGGCGGGCCACGCAGGAGCCCGCCCTCGACGTTCGGCTCGCTGCGGCTCCCCAACCGCCCCGCCCCCGACTGGCCCACCTTCTACGCCGAGCGCCGCCTGCTGCCGCTCGCGCGCGTCGCTGCCACCCGCGGCGCCCTCTCCGCCGCCGGGGCGCACGCGGTCGAGGCGGTGTGCGCGCGCCTACCGGCGCTCGCCGGCCCGTCCGAGCCGCCGACGCGGCTGCACGGCGATCTGTGGAGCGGCAACGTGCTGGCCGACGCCGAGGGCCGGCCGTGGTTGATCGACCCCTCCGCGTATGGCGGCCACCGCGAGGTGGACCTGGCGATGCTGCGGCTCTTCGGCGCTCCCTCGCCACGCGTCTTCGCCGCCTACGAGGAGGCCACCCCGCTCGCGCAGGGGTGGGAGGAGCGCGTGCAGCTGTGGCAGCTGGCGCCGCTGCTCGTCCACGCCGTGCTGTTCGGCGGCGGCTACGTCGGCGCCGCCGAACGGGTCGCGCGCAGTTACGCCTGAGCGGCCCGCCTGTCGCAGGCCCTCCCGTCGCCGGCGCCGCCGCGACGCCATAGGGGTCCCGCTCCCGCCGCCAGGTCGGGGTAGAGGGCATGCGCCCCGCGACCGCCGCCGAGCGCCGGCGGCTCTACCTGCTGGCCCGCGTCCTGGTCAAGCGCCACTACCGCCGCGCGCTCACCGTCGATGCCGTCGCCCATGCCCTGAGCTGCTCGCCCCGCCTGCTGCAGCGCGCGTACGCGCAGTGCGGCCACGTCACCTTCAAGGAGGACCTGCGCGCGCGGAGGATGGCTGCCGCGGTCGAGCTGCTCGCCGGGCAGGCGCTCCCCGTCGAGGATGTGGCGCGGCTCGTCGGCTACCGCGACGGCGCCACCTTCGCCCGCGCGTTCCGCCGTCGTTACGGGCTCACCCCCACTATCTTCCGGGAACGCGCACGTGATCGGCCATGATGGGGGAGGCGGCCGCGCGGCCGCCGCCGTCAGGCGAGCACCGTACGAGAGCGGGGTCAGGTGGGGTCGAGAGCCACTGCAGGGGCAGCTGTCGAGGAGGAGTCCGCCGCGCCGCCCGGCGCCGAGGAGGATCTTGCGGGGGGCCTGGCCACGCAGTGGCGGCGGCTGCGCACCACGCTCATCAGCCTCGCGGTCTTCTTCCTGATCGTCGCGGGCCTGCTCGTCGGTGTCCCCGGCCTGCGCACGGCGGCGGAGCGGATCACCGACGCCGACGGCGCGTGGGTCGCCGCCGGGATCGCGCTGGAGCTGCTCTCCTGCCTCTCCTTCGTCGTGCTCTTCGAGCTCCTGTTCGGCCGCCTCGGCCGCCGTCTCTCCTCGCGCCTCTCGCTGGCGGAGCTCGCGGTCAACTCGGTCGTGTCCGTCAGCGGCCTCGGCGGGATCGCGCTCGGCGCGTGGGTGCTGCGCAGCAAGGGCGTCTCGGTGGAGCGCATCGCCAAGCGCTCGGTGCTGCTGTTCGTGCTCACCTCCGCGGTGAACGTCACGGCGACGGCGGCGATCGGGCTGGCGATGTGGGTGGGCCTCGTGCCCGGCTCGCGCAACCCGCTGCTGACGCTGCTGCCGGCCGCGGCGGCGCTGATCACGATCGTCGGAACGCTCGCGGGGGCGGAGTGGGCGCGGCGCGCGGCGGAGCGCAGACGGTGTCAGGAGGGCCGCACGGTCGTGGGGCTGGTCGCCCTGGGCGGCGGGGTGCAGGACGCGGTCGCGCTGATCCGCCGCCGCGAGTGGCGCCTGCTCGGCGCCGTGGGGTACTGGCTGTGGGACGTCCTGTGCCTGCTTGCCTGCCTGGCCGCGTTCGGGCCCGCGCCGGGCTTCTGGGTGGTCGCGATGGCCTACCTCGTGGGGATGCTCGCCAACTCGATCCCGATCCCCGGCGGCTTCTTCGCCGTCGAAGGGGGCCTCGTGGGCATGCTGCTGCTGTTCGGCGTGCGCCCCGCCTCGATGGTGCTCGCGGCGGTGATCGTGTACCGGGCGATCTCGCTGTGGCTCCCGGCGCTGATCGGCACCGCGGCGTTCCTCAGCCTGCGCGGGGAGATCGGCAAGCCGCTGCGCCCCCAGCCGCGCGAGGCGGCCTCGGGCTGAGACGGCTCACGGCTCACCCTTTGCCGAACAGCCCGCGGTCGATCGCCAGCGCCTGTGTGGCCCGCTGGCAGGGGCGCCCCGGCAGCGCCGCCAGCGCAGCCCGCACGGCCGTCGGCCGGGAGGGGGTGAGGCCGGGGCAGTAGGCTGGCGCCGGCAGCGGCCCGACGGCCGCGCCCGGCGCGTTGAGGGGGCGCAGCGCGCTGACGGCGCGCAGCCCCGCGGCGAGCCCTTCGGCGTAGACGTCGATCGCCACGCGGCCGCTGTAGAGCTCGATCGAGCGCCCGCCGTCGTAGATCGTCGCCGGCACCCCGCGCAGCAGCACGTTGCGCTGCGCGCCGAGCGGCGCGTTGGCGTGGCGCGCGTAGGTCGTCGTGGTGACCTGCAGCGGCAGCACGCACCCCCCGCCGAGAGCGGCGCTCGTACCCGACGCGCAGTCCCCGTAGTACACGCTCTCCCCCCCGGCGCTGCTGTAGCCGTGCAGGCCGTCGGCGGCCACAAGCGCGTGCGATCCAAAGCGGGGCCCCACCCAGTACACGCGGTAGAAGGGGAACGTCTGCGCTGCGGCCAGCGCCGGCGCCCCGAGCGGCGCCGGCTGGCCGCCGCCTCCGCCGCAGCCGGCCGCGGACAGGCATGCGCAGATGGCAAGCGCCGCGAGCGCCCGCCCGCGGGCCCGCGGGCGGCGGGCAGCAGGCACCGTGGCGCTCCGTCCCCGGAGCGGGAGGGCGGCGCGGCGTGAGGGGCGGCATGCAAAAGCCATGGCGCCGGCATTATCTCAGCGACTTTCGACCTGCCCGACGGTTGGAACGAGCAGGAAGCCCGTGTCTGAGCTACGGCTCCAAGGCACGGGAGACCGGGGCCCGGTGGGGTAGCGCACCGGGCCCCGGTCGAGCTTCCGCGCGCCGACCCCCGCCCGCCGGAGCGCCAGCCCCGGGTGCGCGCCATACTCGCCAGCGATGGGCACCGCGACGAGAGCGCCCACACTGCCCTCGCCCGCGCGCCCGGCGGTGGCGGAGCGCGCCCGCATGCCGCTGCCGTGGGGCGTGCTCGCGGCCGCTGTGGGCGTGGCCGTGTGGCTGGCCGTGGACCCGCGCACCCCCGACCTCGCCGGGCAGGTGTACCGCGCGAACCTCTTCCGCGAAGCTGGGTTCCTGCTGTGGGACAGCCGCTGGTACGCCGGCCACGCGATGCCGGCCTACAGCCTGCTCTTCCCCCCGCTGGGCGCCTGGCTGGGGGTGCGCGCGGTGGGGGCGGCGGCGGTGCTAGCCGCGGCGGCCCTCTTCGAACGGATCGCCGTGGAGGCCTACGGCGCTCGCGCCGCGCGGTGGGGCGCGGTGTGGTTCGCGGCGGCGGCGCTCGGGAACGCGTGGAGCGGGCAGGTGACGTTCGCGCTGGGGGTGGCCGTGGCGCTCGGCGCGGTGCTCGCGCTGCAGCGCGAGCACCCGCGCACGGCGGCGGCGCTCGCGGGCCTGTGCGCGGCGTGCAGCCCGGTGGCGGGCGCGCTGGTGGCGCTCGCGGGGCTCACGCACTCCCTCCTGACGCGCTCCCCACGCAGCCTCCTGACCCTCGGCGCACCGCCCGCCGTGGTGGTGGGCGTGACGGTGGCGCTCTTCGGCGAGGGGGGGTGGGAGCCCTACCCCTTCCACTCGCTGCTCGCCACGCTCGCGGCGTGCGCAGCCTTCCTGGGGGCGCTCCCGCCGGGGCAGCGGCTGCTGCGAGGGGGCGCCGCCGTCTACGTGGCGGCGTGCGTGGCGTGCGTGGCCGTGCACACCCCGGTGGGCGGCAACGTGGAGCGCTACGGGGTGCTGCTCGCGGGCCCGCTGCTGGCGTGCGCGCTGGGCGCCGAGGCCGCCCGCCGCCGCGCCTCGCGCCCGCCCTGGAGCGGGCGCCTGCTCGCGGCCGCCACCCTCACAGGCATCGCGGTGTGGACGGTGTGGGGGCCCGTGCGCGAGACGGCCGCGGTGGCCGGCAGCCCCGCGACGAGCGCCGCCTACTACGCGCCGGTGGCACGCGTCGTGGCGCGGATGGAGGCCCCACCCGCCCAGCCCGTGCGGGTGGAGGTGCCGCTCACCCGCGGCCACTGGGAGGCGGCGTGGTTGGCCCCGCACGTGTCGCTTGCGCGCGGGTGGGAGAAGCAGCTCGACGAGCGCTACGACGGCGTGCTGCTCGCCCACGCGCTGAGCGCGGCCGCGTACCGCCGCTGGCTGGACGCGCAGGCCGTGCAGTACGTGGCGCTGCCCGACGCCCCGTTCGACCCTTCCAGTGCCGCCGAGGGCCGCCTCATCGAGGGGGGCCTGCCCTACCTGCGCGAGGTGGCGCGCACCCGCCACTGGCGGATCTACGCGGTGCTGGGCGCCACCCCGCTCGCCTCGGGGCCAGGCGCGCTCACCGCCGTGGGCCACGAGTGGTTTACGCTGCGCGCCCGCGCGGCGGGGCGCTTCACCGTGCGCGTGCGCTACACCCGTTACTTCACGGTCGCCGCGGGCGCGGCGTGCGTGCGCGCGGGGCCGGCGGGGTGGACGGAGGTGGACGCCGCGCGTGCGGGGACAGTAACGGTCCGCGCGAGCTTCTCGCTCGGCCGCGCGCTGGGGCTCGCCGGCCCCGCCTGCCGGGGAGCGGCGTCCACGGCGGGCAGCCCGCGCGTGCCCGCGCGCCGGCGTCAACCGGAGGGCGCGAGCGCGTAGAGCGCGGAGTAGCCGGTGAGGTACAGGCGTTCGCCGTCGCTGATCACCGGGTCGAAGGCGCCGGTGTCGGCGCGGAAGACGACGCGCCCGGTGGAGACGCCGAGGCCGTAGGTGGCGTGCGTGCCGAGGTCGGAGAAGTACACGATGTTGCCGAGGACGGTGGCCGAGCCCGAGATCTTGCCCCCGGCAGCGTAGCTCCAGTCGACGTGCCCCGTGCGCGCGGAGAGCGCATAGAAGGAGCCGTCGTAGGAGCCCAGGTAGATCGTCGGCCCGAGCCCGGGCGCGTCCACGACGGCGGGCGAGGCGTACACGTAGGCACCCGTCTGGTAGGCCCAGTCCAGCGCCCCGGTGCGGGCGTCGTAGGAGTAGATGCGCCCGTCGGTGTTGCCGAGGAACACGCGCCCGTACGCGACGGCCGCCGTGGAGTAGAACGTGCCGCTGCCGAACAGCGCCCCTTCGGAGCCGGCGAGCCACAGCCGCCGCCCGGTGCGCTCGGAGATCGCCTGTACGTGCCCGGAGTAGTCGCCGAAGTACAGCACCCCGTTCACGAGCGTCGGGCTGGCCTTGACGGCGCCGGCGGCGTGGTAGGTCCACACGGTGCGCCCGTCGCGCGCTGCCAGCGCGTACACGGTGCCGTCTTCGGTGCCGAAGTACAGCTCGGCCCCCGGCGAGCAGCGGCGAGGACTCGCTGCGCGAGGGCAGGCTGCGCGACCAGCGGATCGCGCCGGTGGCCACGTTCAGAGCGACGACACGCCCTTCTTCGGACCCGTCCGCGCGCGCGAGCACCGTTGCGTACACGGTGTCGCCCCCGACCGCGGGTGAGGAGGCCGCGAGCGCGCCGAGCGGGCGGCTCCACATGATCCGCCCGTCCCACTTGTCCACGGCGGTGAGCACGCCGTTGTCGGTGAGCTGGAAGATGCGGTTGGCTGAGAGCACCGGCGGGAACTCGCGTAACGAGTTCCCGCCCACGGCCCACACACGCGCGTAAGGTGGGCGCAGCGTGGCGGGCGCCGGGTAGTAGCGGGTGTGCTCGGGCGTGTACCCGTACAGCGGCCACGTAAAGCGTTCGGGCCCCCGCCGCGGCAGCACGGGGTTGGCCTGCGGCACGAAGCGGGCGTGGGGGTGGTAGATCGACCCCGTGCGCTCACGCGCGTACACCCACACGCCGAGCGCCAGGCACGCCAGCACGAGGAGGGCGGCGAGCGCGACCCGGCGGACCTTCACGCGGCGAGCTTCGAGGACTGGGAACGGCGGGCCCCCTCGCGCGCCTGCCCGCCCGCGCCGGCGGCGACGCCCGCGCCCGACGGGTCGGCGACCGCGACCCGCGCACGGCCCACCGCGACGGGCGCCGGCGGCCTACGGGCGAGGCCGGTGAGCAGACGCACAGCACCAAGTACGAGCAGCCACGCCAACGCGATCAGCAGCGGGATCAGCGCCATGCCGCAGATGAGCGCGACCACGTCGTGGTTGGCGCTGAGCGCCCAGTTCCAGAGCAGGTACGCACCGAGTGCGAGCAGCGAGACAACGACCAAGCGTGGCCGGAGGGGCCGGTGGGGCACGCCTGTACAGTAGCGGGCCGCCGGGACGGAAGGTCCGGGGCCGCGTGCCGCCTCACCCGGCGGGCGTGCATCACCAACTGCAAGCCTGCGTCACCGACCTGCAAGCGCGCCCCGGCTGCGCGCATCCTTGCCACAAGCAAGCGTCGCCGACCCGCGAGTGCTGCCCTGGCTGCGCATCACCCGCCGCAGGCGAAGACGGCTAGCCTCGCCACGGCGCAGAGTGTCGCCATGTCGCCCCACGCCCAGCGGTGGCGCGAGCGCCTGTCGGACACCCTGCAGCGGCTGCCGGCCCCGTCGGGCCCGCTCGCCGCGTGGCTCGGGCGCCTCGCCAGGCTGCAGGCGGTGGACCGCGGGGTCGCGCTCGGGGCGCTCGCGTTCAGCGCGCTGTTCCCGCTGCTGATCGTGTACAGCGCGGTGGCGCCCGTCAAATCGACCCACGAATTCGCCCAGCACGTGATCGAACGGCTGCGGCTCACCGGCGCGGCGGCGCAGAGCGCGCGCGAAGTGTTCGCGCCCTCCTCCGCGGTGGCCCACTCCATCACCGTGATCGGCGTGGTTCTGGTGGTGGCCTCCTCGCTCTCGCTCGCCCGCGCCCTGCAACGTCTGTACGAGCTCGCGTACGGCCTGCCCGCCGCGGGCGTGCGCGGGACCCCGTGGCACCTGCTGTGGATCGCGCTGATTCCCGTCTACGTCAGCGTGCGCCCGCCGGTCGCCGGCCTCGCCGGCGGCTGGTGGCGCATCGCCGCGTCATTGGCGCTCGGCGCGGTCGCGTGGCTGCTGACCCCCTACGTGCTCCTGGGGCGGCGGATGGACTGGCGACACCTGCTCCCCGGCGCGGCGCTCACCTCCGTCGGCATGACCGCGCTCGCCGGCTTCTCGCTCGTGTACCTGCCCCACTCGATCACCTCCTACGCCCACCGCTTCGGCGTGATCGGCGTCGCCTTCGCGCTGCTCAGCTGGCTTGTGCTGGCCGGCTTCGTGCTGGTCGGCACGGTCGCCGGCGGGTCCGTGGCGCTCGAAGAGCTCCAGCGGCGCGTGGGGTCGCCGCGAGAGCGCTGAGAGCGGCGGACGGGAATCGAACCCGCATCATCGCCTTGGAAGGGCGAGGCTCTACCGTTGAGCTACCACCGCGCGGCGAGCTGACCGCCTCGGGCGGCGGGCTCGCCAAGACAGTTTGCCCGAACCGGGTCCCGGCGCGCAAGTCGGGTCGGCCGGCGATGTCTCGCCGGAGCCCTTAGAATGGGAGGCTATCGCGGGGAGTGGCGCAGTCTGGTAGCGCACCCGGCTGGGGGCCGGGCGGTCGCTGGTTCGAATCCAGTCTCCCCGATTCCAAAGAGCAGAATAGTAAGCGAGCACATTGGCGGGAGATCACGAAGACATACGACCGAGCCGCTCTACTAGCAAGCGACAGACGATTGCGGTCGCGTGATCGAGGACGTCGGGCGGTGGCGGAACAGCATCGCGTCCGTGTACGGCGTCGTTGCGCACGCGACGCAGCTCAGTGAGCAGATCGAGCTCTGCCTCTGATACGGGCAGCGCGTCCTGCTCGACAAGCTCGCGGAGTCGAGCCATCAGGGGAACCTGACTGACGCTGTCGAGCGCCGCGCGTGCTCGCATCATGAGGGGTTCAGGGAGGTCTGCGGGCAACTGCTTCTTGAGGGCTCTCACATCCTCCTTTGTCCATTGTGCAGGGACCGTGATCCCGACGACAAGGCACTCTGAGCCATCCTGTGTTTGACGGAGACTTCGAGGCCAGGGTTTGCCTGGCGGAGGGAGAAGTCTCGGCTCATGGCACATGCGAGGAAGTATTCAAGGGAGTTGCTGGACCGCGGAGCGCGTCTGGTGTTCGAGTCTGGGCGTCCTATCGCGCATGTCGCGAGGGACCTCGGGATCGAGGGCGAGACGCTTCGTAAACACGTCCGGCAGACCGAAGCTGATGAGGGCCGGCGCAAAGACGTCCTGAGCAGCCAGGAGCGCGAGGAGATCAAAGCGTTGCGTCGTGAGGTTGCGCAGCTGCGCCGAGCGAACGAGATCCTGAAGGCCGCCAGCGTGTTTTTCGCGGGCGAGCTCGATCCATACCGTCCGAAGTGAGCGCGTTCATCGACGGGCATCGTGAGCGCTTCGGGGTCGAGCCGATCTGCGAGACCCTGGGCGTGTCGGCGTCCGCCTACTACCAGCGGGGGACCGGAGAGCGCTCAGCGCGGGCCGTCGAGGATGAGCGGCTGCTCGGCGTGATCGAAGAGCTGCACGCCGCGAACTACTGCGCCTACGGGTCGCGGCGGATGTGGAAGGCTCTGCTGCGCTGCGGTGAGCAGGTCGGCCGCAGCCGCGTGGAGCGCGTCATGCGCCAGAACGGCATTCAGGGCGCAAAGCGGCGCGGGAAGCCTTGGCGTACCACTAAGCCCGATCCGTCGGCGCTTCGCAGCCCAGACCGGGTGCAGCGTGATTTCACGGCGTCCCGGCCGGACGAGAAGTGGTTCGCGGACTTCACGTATCTCAGATGCTGGGAGGGGCTGGTGTTCTTCAGCTTCGTGATCGACGCCTACAGCCGGATGATCGTCGGCTGGCAGTTCGCCAGCCACATGCGCACCGATCTCGTCTTGGACGCGCTCGGGATGGCCCTGCATCAGCGGGCCCCGGGAGCCGACGTTTCGCTCGTGGCTCATTCGGACGCCGGCAGCCAATATACGTCGTTCGACTACACCCAGCTCCTCGACGACCACGACGTCCTCGCCTCTATCGGATCCGTGGGCGACGCCTACGACAACGCGGCCGCCGAGAGCTTCGTCGACAGCTTCAAGACCGAGCTCATCGCAGACCGCAGCTGGACGACGCGCTCGCAGCTCGAGCTCGCCGTCCTGGAGTACGTCGCCTGGTTCAACAACGAGCGCCTACACGAAGCCCTCGACGACCGCCCACCACGAGAAGTCGAGGAACTATACGCTGCGAAAAACCGGGCAACCACACCCACAAAAAGAACATAGGGAACCTACAAAAACGGTCTCCGTGGAACCCAGGGCGGCTCAGGTCGGTGGATGCGGCGCTTGCCCGGACGATGTGCGGAGCTGGTCAGGCGGCTGAGCACGCCTCAGCCCGTCTAAAATTTTCTACATAATTATATGTCGATCTGCCGATAATAGCATATAACGGCGTATAAGCATGATAGCCTTGGGTTCCGATGGACCCCGACATCAACCCGTACTCGATGGGCGCCGGCAACCCGCCGCCGGCACTGACTGGCCGCGAGATCCAGGAGCGGCAGTTCAGGACACTGCTCGCGCGCCTGCGTGGTGGCCTGAGTGACCGCAGCATCATCGTGTCTGGTCTACGTGGCGTGGGGAAGACGGTGCTCTATGCTGGAGTTCGAGAGCATCGCCAAGGATGCCGGGTGGACTGCGCCGCGGCTGATCGAGATCAAGTCGGATACCAACTTCCGCGCTGAGCTCGCGAACGCTGCGTACCAGGCGCTGTTGGGATCAGCGCTCGCAAGGCGCTCGGAGATCGCGTGCGATCGCTCGCCGGGCTACTGCGAGGCTTCAAGATTGGCGCGATTATCCACAGGCAGCCTTGAGTTCTCGTTCGATCCCGACGCCGTAAGCGGCTGACGGGCGATCTGGAGCGGGATCTGACCTACCTCTTCGAGGAGCTCGGTCAGACGGCCCGCGAGCACGAAACGGGAGTCGTGTTCCTCGTCGATGAGATGCAGTTCCTCGCGCGTGGGGAGCTGGAGGCGCTCGCCGCCGCAATGCACCGCATGTCGCAGACGAAGCTCCCCGTGGCGCTGATCGGCGCGGGCTTGCCGCAGCTCCCCGGCCTGATGGTCGACGCCAAGTCCTACGCAGAGCGCCTGTTCGCCTATCCCAAGCTGGGGGCACTCGGTGACGGAGCAGCCCGTCAAGCGCTCGTCGTGCCCGCCGAGGCGGCAGGAGTCTCCTGGGAGGACGACGCCCTTGCGCAGATCGTTGAGGAGTCCGGGTGCTATCCCGCCTTTATCCAGGCCTACGGCAAGGAGGCATGGAACCAGGCGGCGGCCTCGCCGATCCGTGCTCGCCGACGTGCTGGCGGCCGAACCGATCATGCACGCAGCAGCTCGATGAGGAGTTCTTCCATGTGCGCTTCGAGAAGGCCACAGACCGCGAGCGGGAGTACATGGCGGCGATGGCGGACCTCGGCGAGGGCCCTACCGCACTTCCCAAGTCGCCGAGCGCCTCGGACGCAGCCAGCCCTACACGTCCCCGCAACGCGACTCGCTCATCAAGAAGGGCCTCATCTACAGTCCAGACCGCGGCCAGGTGGACTTCACGGTGCCCAAGTTCTCGCCGTTCATGCGCCACCGCTACCCGCTGGGAAAGACCCGACGCGCCACACGCAAGACCCGCCCGTGAGCAACGCCTACCACGTGAGCGTTTCCCGGCTCGTGACTCCCGCGTGCCGCACTCGCGATCCGGGCCGGCGAGCCCACTGCCTCCGGGCTCGGGGTCGGGCGGTCGCGGGTTACGCCGGGTCCGCGCAGTAGGATGTGCATCGAGCGTGCATCGTGGGCTCTCGTGGCGTGCGCTCGGTGTACACACCGGCTGCAAAACGGCTGCGAACCCGCCGAAACCCAAGGATCTAAGCCGAATTAAACCAGTCTCCCCGATCGCGATCTGTCAGCAACATGGGTCATGGCCGTCCAACGCATCTACGCGGAAGCCGTGCCCTGTAAAGGCGGACCTACTGCTCCACGCGATCACGGGATCACGGGATCCAGCCTCACATGGTCGGAGGGCGCAGCCGCAATCGGAGATGCTGGTCTGCGCTGTGGATAGCACGCCACGTTCGGAGCGCTCTTCTGGACCCTTTCTTGCATACTGGCTTCTATGGCCGCAGCGGACGAATATGCGCTCCTGATTGACTTGGAGAGTCGAGTGGCGGAACCGCTAGCAGAAACGTCGCTCGCTGACCTGAAGCTCCTTGAGCGGGAGAATCTTCAGGCGTGGGTAGAGAAATATCCCGAGATGATCGGCAACGACCTAATGTTGATCACGACCGAGTTTGATCAGTGGGAGTTTCACGAACGGACGACTCCTACGGACGGGCAGCGTGGACGGGAAAGTCGAGCCGCAAAGCACTTCGGTGGGAGCACGACGGTAATGAGTCTTCACCGAGTCTTATTATCTGGCGCCTGCTTGAGGAACTCGGTTTCGAGCCGAGCGGAGTGCACGGGCCGTATTTCTGGAGACTGCCCAACGGTCGCTCGCTGTGGGAGGAGGCTGAGGCGATCGAAGCGCACGAGAAGCAGGAAGCCGCTCTCGATGAGACTCTTGCTATGGCTGCTCGCACCGCCGCCGCGGTACGTGCGGAGCCGGCACCATCGACAGTTACGTGATAGCCAACGCTGGGTGGTTGACTGCACGGGCAGGAGTCAAATTTCCAGCGAGTGCACGACGTCGGTGAGTTTACGCCAGAGGCGACAACCGTCGAGGTCGTGAAAGCCAAAGTGACGGTAGAAGTCAGCCGCCTCGGGTGAGATGGCGTCGACGACGACCGCCCGAGCACCGAACTCGCTGCCGCCTCGCACGCACCTTCGCAGGGTGTCCACGAGCAGATGGCCACCAAGCGACCGGCCGTGCTCGCGGCGGTCCAGGGCGAGGCGGGCGAGCAAAACCACGGGCACCGGATCGGGCATTCCGCGTCGTCGTTGGGAAGGTGCCTGCTCATGCCAGACGGCGCTCATCGCCAGGGCGTAGTAGCCGACAACGTGCTCGCCGCGGCACAGCACATATATGGCGGCAGTGCCGCTCGCCGCTGCAACCCGCGCGGAGCGTTGCAGCCATCGGTCGAGAGCTTCGATGCCGCAATCGAACTCCTCAAGGCTGTGCCGGTCCCCGAGTGACTCGACGGGACCGAGGGCGCCGGTGCTCAAGAGTCTGGGATCGGGCTGCGCTTAGGGGCGTAGCGGCGCAGCGTCGGCATCGGCTCGGTCGGTGCGTCGAGCGCTGTGAGGAAGCGCTTGAACGCCTCGCTGGCGAGGTCGATGCGATGAGCCCGTTCGAGCACCTCCTGGGCGCGCTCGGTTGCGACGGAGAGTACGAACCCGGTGAGCGTCTCGCCGGTCAGGTCGGCAGCAGCCCTGAGTACGCGTTCCTGATGCGCGCTGACGCGCATGTTGATGCGTCCTTGGCGTGCTGGCTCGGCCGATCCCATCCCATCAGTGTACAGCGCCAGTACGTACATCGCACTTTGCCGGGGCCGGAGTCTTGGGCCGCGGGGGCGCCATGCGTCGCGCTTGCTCAGTTGACGTCATATGGGTCGTAGGTGCCGAACGACCAGAGGTTGCCCTCCAGGTCGCGGGCGCTGTACTCGCGCGACCCGTAGTCCTCATCGGTCAGCTCCCTGACGATCTCGGCGCCTGCGGCCTGTGCGCGCTCGTAGTGAGCGTCGGGATCCTCGACTACGACGTAGATGCTCACTGTGGAGGCCCGCGCATCGGCCGCATGACCGCCGAGCCAGCCATCCGGCCGCGACTGTCCGAGCATCACGACGCCCGCCCCGAGCGCCAGCTCGGCGTGATTGACGGTGCCGTCCGCGCCTCGGTAGGCGGCCTTCTCCTCGAAGCCGAACGCGCGTTGCAGCCATTCGATCGCGGCGTTCGCGTCGCGGTAGCGAAGCGCCGGGAAGATGTTCGGGTGTGCCGTCGATGTCATGCCGTGCTCCTTCGATTGCTGGGCCGGCCTCAACATACTCCTGCGCGCAGCGGCCGCCGTGCTGCTGTGCGACGATCACCGAGGCGGATGTACAGCGGCGGTCGGGCACAATCGCCTGCATGGAGCGCTGCAAGATCGCCGTCCGTCTGACCCCGCGGGCTCGCGCCGATGAGATCGTCGGGGAGCGCGACGGGGTGCTGCTGGTGCGGGTGACCGCGGTGCCGGTGGAGGGGCGCGCCAACGCGGCGCTCTGCCGTCTGCTCGCCCGGAGGGTGGGTGTCGGGGTGGGCAGCGTCTCGGTCGTCCACGGCGGCACCTCCCGCGAGAAGGTGGTGCGGATCGACGGGCTGAGCGCGGAGGAGGTGAGGCGAGCGTTGGCTCTGACGTGACCCCGAGCGACGGCGACGCCGATCGCCGCGGCCGTGGCCGAACGGGGCTTGCGGTCCTACACTACGACCACCGCTTCGATCCCCTCTGCCGCGCACTTGGGATCGAGCGTGTGGATCGCGGAACCTGGATCGATCGATTGAACCATGCACGGGTGGATCGAAAGGTGAACACACCTGCTCCGTGGGACCCGGAGGAGGCGGAGGCGCGGGCGACGCCCGTGAGCGCGGAGCTGCCCGCGGCGACCACGGTGGGCGCCGTGGAGCTGACCGTGGCCGACCTGGAGCGCTCCCTCACGTACTACCGCACGATCGGCCTTCAGGTGCTCGCGGTCGATGGGGGTCGTGCGTCGCTCGGGCGCGACGGAATCGAGCTGGTGGGCCTGGTCGAGGAGCGCTCCGCCAGGCCGGCTGGAGGGCACAGTGGCCTCTACCACTTCGCCCTGCTGCTGCCGCAGCGGCGGGACCTCGCCGCGTGGCTGGCCCACGCCGCGCGCGAGCGCGTGCCCCTGGTCGGCCTCTCCGACCACTTCGTCAGCGAAGCCCTGTACCTCAGCGATCCCGACGGGCACGGGATCGAGATCTACTGGGACCGTCCCCGCGCGGTCTGGGAGGGGCGGGTGGCGGCCCGGATGACGACGCTGCCGCTCGACGTCGCAGCGTTGCTCGGTGAGCTTGGGGGCGATCCGCTGGCGCAGCCGTTCACGGGTCTACCCCGGGGCACGAGGATGGGTCACATCCATCTGCAGGTCGCCCGCATCCCCGACACCCTCGCGTTCTACCGCGACCTGCTCGGCTTTGCACTCATGGCGCAGCTGGGCTCCCATGCTGTGTTCCTGAGCGCCGGGGGCTACCACCACCACGTCGGTGCCAACACGTGGGAGAGCGCGGGCGCGCCCGCCGCCCCACCGGGTGCCGCCGCTCTGCGACACGCGACGATCGTGCTGCCCGACGCTGCCGCGCGCGAGCTGGTCCTCGACCGTCTGCGCGGAGGCGGTCACGGGATCGAGGAGCACCCGGCTGGGCCCGTCGTGCGCGACCCCTCCGGGATCGCGCACGTGCTCGCGTTGCGGCCGGGGTAGGGCACGGCTATGCGAGCAGCGCGGCGGCGGCCGCCTGCCGCCAGGCGCTCGTCGGGGGTGCCCGGCGCTGCACGCTGTTCACCGACCTCGCCAACCCGACGTCCAACAGGATCTACGCGGCGGTCGGGTCCCGTCGCTGCGGGGAGTGGGAGGAGCACCGGTTCCCGGCCATGTGAGGGTGCCCCTGCCGCGTCCTCGGCCACTGTCGCAGGCGCTATCTCAAGCGCCCGGCGTGCGCGGCCGATGCCTCCGCGATGCCTGAGCTCTCCCTGCCGACCGCCGGTCGCTCCCCGGCCCGTCAGCGGCCGTCCGGCGGTGCCTCCGTGCGTGAGCGTGAGCGGCGCGCCGAGGCGCTGCGCCGCCACCAGGCCGACGCGCGCGTGCACGCGGTGGCGGACGCCGGGGAGGTCGCCTACCTGCGCGCCCAGCTGCGTGTCGCCGCGCAGCTCACCGCGCGCCTGGCGGCGCTCCACGCGGTCGAGGAGATGGCGCGGCTGGTGGTGGAGGAACTGCACGGCACGTTCGCCTTCTACCTCGCCGCCATCCAGCGCCTGGACCACCGGGCCGGGATGCTGCGGCTGCTTGCCAGCGCCGGCCCGCTCGCGGAGGTGATGACGGAGTTCCTGCTGCTCGAGCAGCCGGTGCACGTCGGCGTCAACGGGCGCGTCGCCCGCTCGGGCACCACGGCGCTCGTGCCGGACACGCCGCCGACGGGGACTACGTGCCGCGCGACCCGCACACCGACCCCCGCTCGGAGCTGAGCGCCCCGATCTTCGTGGACGGCACCGTGTGGGGGGTGCTCAACATCGAGGCCGTCGCGCCCGGCGCCTTCACCGAGGCCGACGCGGTGCTCGTGGAGGCGGTCGCCGCGTCCCTCGGCGCTGCGGTGCACCGCGCCGAGCTGCTCGCCGACCTGGAGCGCACGTTCACCACCACGCTCGCGGCGCTCACGTCCACCGTGGAGGCCAAGGACGACTACACCGCCGCCCACGGTGAGGACGTCGCCGACCTCGCCGAGCGGGTCGCGCTGCGCCTGGGGCTCACCCGCCCCCAGGCCCGCGACGTGCGCTTCGCGGCGATGCTGCACGACCTCGGCAAGATCGCGGTGCCTCGCGAGATCCTGCTGAAGCCCGGCCCGCTGAGCGAGGAGGAGTGGGTCGTGATGCGCAGACACGCGGCCGTCGGCGGCGACCTGGTCGGCCGCATCGACGCCTTCGCGCACCTCGCGCCCGCGGTGCGCGCCTCGCACGAGCGGTGGGACGGGGGCGGCTACCCCGACGGGCTGGCCGGCGAGGAGATCCCGCTCGCGGCCCGCATCATCGCCACGTGCGACACCTACGACGCGATCGTCACCGAGCGCCCCTACCGCGCCGCGCGTACTCCCGCGCAGGCGTGCACGGAGCTACGCCGGGTGGCGGGCACGCAGCTGGACGAGCGCGCCGTCGCCGCGCTGCTGGCCGAGCTGGCTGTTACGGACTAGTGTCCTGAGTCGGTGATTCGTTGGCAGTAGCGTGTGAGGCTGTCGAGGATCTGGTCGGCGGTCTTGGTCCAGACGTAGGGGCGGGGGTTCTCGTTCCAGTGCTCGATCCACGCACGGATGTCCGTGTTGAGCTCGCGGACTGACTTGTGGGCTGAGCGCTTGAGCTTCTTGTTGGTGAGCTCCGCGAACCAGCGCTCGACGAGATTCAGCCAGGAGGAGCCCGTCGGCGTGAAATGAAGATGGAACCGGGGGTGCGCCAGTAGCCAGCGCTGCACCACCTTGGTCTTGTGCGTTGTGTAGTTATCGAGAATCAGATGGACGTCCAGCTCGGGTGGGACGGCAGCGTCGATCTGCGCCAGGAATTTCTTGAACTCGACGGTGCGATGGCGGGCGTGCAGCGAACCGATGACTTTCCCCGAGGCGATGTCCAGCGCGGCGAAGAGACTGCTCGTGCCCGAGCGCTTGTAGTCGTGGGTCGCGCGCTCCGGGACGCCGGGGAGCATCGGCAGGATCGGCTGAGAGCGATCGAGTGCCTGGATCTGGGACTTCTCATCCACACACAGCACCAGCGCTCGCTCCGGCGGATCAAGGTATAGGCCGACGACATCACGAACCTTGTCCACGAACAGCGGGTCGGTCGAGAGCTTGAAAGACTCCACTCGGTGAGGCTGCAACCCAAACGCCCGCCAGATCCGTGACACCGCGCTCTGGGAGAGCCCGAGGTGCGCCGCCATCGAGCGAGTCGACCAGTGCGTAGCGTCCTTCGGGGCGCTCTCAAGCGTCGCCGCGATCACCTCCGCGACCTTCTCATCAGAAATCGTGCGCGGTTTACCTGGCCGCGGCTCGTCAAGCAAACCATCCACACGATCGACAACGAAACGTCCGCGCCACTTCGCGACCGTCATCCGTGTCAACCCAAGGCGCTCCGCGAGCTGAGTGTTGTTCTCCCCCTCAGCCGCGCCAAGCACGATCCGAGCGCGAACCGCCAGGCCCTGCGCCGAGGAGCGTCGACGCGACCATCCCTCCAGCATCCGGCGCTCATCATCAGAGAGCACCACCTCCACCGCCCGCGGCCCACGCCGCCCAACACGAGATGCATTCATCCCCAAACACTACCACAAACCGCGGACGAACTAACGACTCAGGACACTAGCGCTGAGGAGCCGCTGAGGAGCCCGCCGAGCTGGCCGCCGCGGCCGAGCGCTGAGGAGCCGTCCGTCAGACTGCCGCGTATGGGAGCGCGGCGGCCGCGGGTGGCGGTGGTGGGACACGTCGAGTGGGTGCGGTTCGCGCGCGTGGCTCACCTCCCGCGCGCCGGCGAGGTTGCGCACGCGCGCGATCCGTTCGACGAGCCCGCCGGCGGCGGCGCCGTCGCAGCGGTGCAGCTGGCGCGGCTGGCGGGTGAGGCGACGCTTTTCACCGCGCTCGGCGAGGACGAGCACGGCCGCAGTTCGGTGGCGCGCCTGCGCGAGCTGGGCGTCCACGTGTGGGCCGCACCGCGCGATGCCCCCACCAGGAGCGCGGTGACGCTCGTGGACGACTCCGGGGAGCGCACGATCACCACCTTCGGCCCGCGCCTGGAGCCGGTGGGGGAGGACGCACAGGTCCCGTGGGGCGCGCTCGCGGAGATGGACGCGGTGTACTTCACCGCCGGCGACCTCGACGGGCTGCGCGCAGCGCGCGCAGCCCGCGTGCTGGTGGCCAGTCCGCGCGCGCTGCACGCGCTCGGGCACGGCGTCCCGCTCGACGCGCTGGTGCTGAGCGGCGAGGACGCGGTCGAGCGCGAGGAGGCCACGCGCGCACAGGCGGACGCCGAGCTGCTCGTGCTCACCGACGGGGCGCGCGGCGGCTCCTGGGAGCGGCTCGGCGCGTCAGGGAAGCGCACCGGCGGGTCGGGCACGTGGGAGGCCGTCCCGCCGCCCGGCGCGCCCGTGGACTCTTACGGCTGCGGAGACTCCTTCGTCGCGGGCCTCACCTATGGCCTGGGGGCCGGCCTGGCGCTCGCTGACGCGCTTGCGCTGGCGGCGCGGTGCGGGGCGGTGTGCCTCACCGGGCGGGGGCCCTACGAGCGGCAGCTGTCGGACCCGGCGGGCTGAGCGCAGTCCCCGCGCCTGGCGCGGGGCTGGGGCGGCCGGCCCCGCGCCCGCCGCGGTGGCGGGGGCACGGAGGCCCCGCCTCAGGGAGCGCGGCACGTGCGCTACGCCGCGTGGACGATCCCGCCCGATCACCATCCTCGTCCCTCACCGCCCCGGACGCCGCGAGCGCCACACGTACACGGTGTTCACCGTGCGGCCTTCGCGGAAGCTCACGCTGAACGCGAGCGGCACGTGGGGTATCGGCGGGCGGGGCACGTCGGAGAGGTACAGCGCTTCGCGGTAGGGGCGGTCGTAGAGCTCGTACCACGTGCCCAGCCGCAGCGCCGAGCCGGGCGCCAGCACGCGCGTGCCGCGTGTGACGAGGTCGTACCGCACTGCCGGTTTGACGGGCATCTCCGCGCCGTCCAGTTCACCCTCCAGCAGCACGGTGCCGCCGCGGGGGATCAGCCGCGCCAGGCGGGCGTCGATGGTTCGCACCGGCCTGTACGTCACCTGGTGTTCGTCGGGCGTGCCCTGCGCCGCCACCGCGTCGCCGACCGCCGCCGCGACACCGACGCCGGCGAGCGTCAGCGCCACCCCGCCGAGCGTCGCGAGGCGCCCGGGCGTGGGGCGTGCGCGGCCGCGTAGGAGCTTGCGCGCGGCCCACGCGGCTGCCACCAGCAGCGCCCACGCGAGCGCCAACCACACGACCATGCCGGCCTGCGAGCCCCACCACAGGGTGTACCCGAGCGTCGCCGAGAGGCGGGGCGGAGTGGGGGTGGAGGCAGCGACGGCGCCGAGCGCGGGGCACAGCACGAGCGCGGTGAGCGCGAGCGTCGCCACGTCGCGGCGGCGGCGCGCGAGGGCGATCGCCGCGACCACCGCCAGCGCGGCCAACCACACGATCGTCGAGTCGACCGCGAGCGTGCTCGGCTGGGCGCGGACTTCGTACTTGCGCTGCCACCGGCTCGCCGGGGTCTGCAGCCACCACGGGACGATCCCGACCGCGTCCACGACCGCGTGCCAGCCGACGGTGGCGCCGAGCGTCGCCTTGTGCCGGGTGGCGGCTTCGGCGACCAGCGTGAGGTTGCCGGGGTGTTCGGTGAGCTGGCCCTCGACCGTCGCGCTCCAGCAGGCCGCGGCGAGGACCAGGGTGGCCAGGCTCCAGCCGACCACCGCGCGTCGCCGCATGCGCGGCCCGCCGGC
This sequence comes from uncultured Solirubrobacterales bacterium, assembly GCA_963821775.1. Taxonomy (GTDB): domain Bacteria; phylum Actinomycetota; class Thermoleophilia; order Solirubrobacterales; family Solirubrobacteraceae; genus Palsa-744. The sequence goes on from CAWGFB010000006.1 coordinate 156,482, forward strand.
TCTGCGCCTTGCGAGTGCGCCGAGGGCGAGTCCGCCGAGGCCGACGGCGAGCAGCGCGAGGGTGGGGGGGAGGTAGGTGAGGTGCGCCTGCACGGCGAAGCTCGACGTCAGCACCGCGAGCGGCAGTAGACGGTAGGCGCCGCACGCCACCGACCACCACGCGAACACCGAGAGCGTGAAGGGCCACAGCCCGGCGGAGGGGTTCCACACGTCGTGGAACGTCTCGGCCGCGAGCGACTGGCACGTCAGGGCGATCGCCACCGCGGTTGCGACCATCAGCGCGCGCCCGCCGCGCCGGCGCGCGAGCGCCACGCAGCCGACGACGCACGCCGTGTTGAGCGCGCCCATCGTTACTGTCATGCCGACGTCGCTGCCGTGGTGGGCGGTGGGCGCCAGCAGCCAGAAGAGCATCGGCCCGAGGGAGTGGGTCACCTTGCCGGTGACTTCCCCGGCGAGCGTGTACTGGCCGACGAGCGGCGCGTGGGTGCTGAACACGTCGTGGGCGCGCGTGGCGATGATGCCGCGGTCGGCGACGGGCACCCACCCCGCTGCGATCGCCCTGACGGTCGCCGCGATCACGGGGATCGCCGCGGCGAGGCCGGCGGCGAGCGTCAGCAGACCCTCGCCCGCCCCCGCCGCGGCACGCTTACCGCGGGGGCTCACTCCCGCGGCATGTGCGGCGCCAGCTCGCGGCGGGCGATCGTCATCTTGTGCACCTCGTCGGGGCCGTCCGCGAGGCGCAGCGTGCGCAGGTGCGCGTACATCCACGCGAGCGGGTAGTCGTCGCTGACGCCGCCGCCGCCGTGGACCTGGATCGCGCGGTCTATGACGCGCAACGCGATCGTGGGCGCTGCGACCTTGATCGCGGCGATCTCGGTGCGCGCAGCGCGGTTGCCGGCGGTGTCCATCAACCACGCCGCCTTGAGCGTCAACAGGCGCGCCATCTCGATCTCCACGCGCGCCTCGGCGATCCAATCCTGCACGTTGGCGCGTGCGGCGAGCGGCTGGCCGAAGGTGACGCGGGACACGGCGCGGGCGCACATCGCCTCCAGCGCCCGCTCGGCCGCGCCCAGCGCGCGCATGCAGTGGTGGATGCGCCCCGGCCCGAGGCGCGCCTGCGCGATCATGAAGCCCTCGCCCTCGCCGGCGATCAGGTTGGCGGCCGGCACGCGCACGTCCTCGAAAAGGAGCTCGGCGTGTCCCTCGTGGTCCTGGTAGCCGAACACGGGCAGCCCGCGCACGACCGTCACGCCGGGCGTGTCGAGCGGCACGAGCACCTGGCTCTGCTGGGTGTGGCGGGGGCCGTCGGTGCGGGTCTTGCCCATCACGATCATCACCCGGCAGTGCGGGTGCAGCACCCCGGAGATCCACCACTTGCGCCCGTTGAGCACGTAGCGATCGCCGTCGCGCTCGATCCGCAGCGCGATGTTGGTCGCGTCCGAGGAGGCCACGTCGGGCTCGGTCATGGCGAACGCGGAGCGGATCTCCCCGGCGAGCAGCGGCGCCAGCCACCGCTCGCGTTGCTCGGGGGTGGCGAACAGGTGCAGCACCTCCATGTTGCCGGTGTCGGGGGCCGCGCAGTTGCACGCCTCCGAGGCGAGGTGCGAGCGGCCGAGGAGCTCCGCGAGCGGCGCGTACTCCGCGTTTGAGAGCCCAGCGCCGTCCACGGGGTCGGGCAGGAACATGTTCCACAGCCCCTGCTCTCGTGCGCGCTCCTTGAGCTCCTCCATGATTGGAGGTTGGCTGTGCGCGTCGCCCGACTCGCGCAGCTGGCGCTCGTACACCGCCTCCGCCGGGTACACGTGCTCCTCCATGAACGCGCTCAGGCGCGCTTTGAAGTCCAGGCACCGGGCGCTGTGCTCGAAGTCCATCGGTCTCCTCCTCGCTGGGGTGGGGGGTGTATATCGATTAGCGGGCGTTCTCGCGGCAAGCCCACGCCTCTCACCGTCAACTTCAGACTTACAGTTGGATGGTTGGATCGGGCGTTCGTACAGCAGGAACGCGCGGCGTCCACATCGTCAAGGGTGGGGTCGTCGTGGATGGTCGCTCCAGGGGGCATCCGTACGCTCGAACTTGAAGCCGTCGGCCGGGATAGGTACAGTCTGAGGGGAATCGCCACCGTTCTTCGGGCTGGGAGGCTCGGGGATCTCGATGTCGCCGGGCCGAGCGCGGTTCGGAGCTACCCGGATCGAGGCGACTAAGTCCTACACAACACAGAGGAGAGAGAGCTGATGATGCGCAAAGCATCCACTGGACTGGCCTTGCTCGGCCTATCCATCCTGGGGCTGGCCGCCGGCCTGTCCGCCACCGCCGCGGCGACGCCCGTGGTCACGCTCAAAGCGGTGCCCGTCCCCATCCCGATCAATCCGGCCAACGCCAACAGCAAGACGTACCCGGGGACCGGCTACATCCTCGGCGCCGGCGCCGCCATCGAAACGGAATTCCACATCACTGGCACCGAATACGGTGGCGCCCCCTCGCCGATCACGCAGGTCAAGGTCTACCTGCCCAAGGGCGTCAAGCTGCACACGACCGGGTGGGCCACCTGCACGGAAGCCATCATCAAAGAAAAAGGCCCCGAAGGGTGTCCCAAGAAGTCCTATGCCGGCCCCAAGGGCGAAGCGATGGGTCAGGTCAGCTTCGGCAGCACCCGCGTGCACGAGACGCTGACCGTCCAGCCGTTCTTCGCGCCCGGCGGTGGCCTGCTGTTCGCGGCCGACGGCAGACTCTCCGGCCTCGATCGAACTCATATCCTCGGGCTCCATCGGCAGCTCGGGCGGCCTCTTCGGCACTGTCTTCACGGCCGAAGTGCCGCTGGTCGAATCGGTGCCGGGGGCGCTCGACGGGTCGGCCGAATTCATCAAGGTCAAGGTCGGCGCCGCCTACAAGAAGGGCAAGAAGCTGATCTCCTACGGCACCGTCCCCACGAAGTGCCCGAAGGGCGGCTTCCCGATCAAGACGGAAGTGAAATTCCTGAGCGGCGAAGTGGTCTCGGCCGAATACACGGCTCCGTGCCCGAAACACAAGAAGTAGCCGATGGTGGGGAGCTAGATACAGACACGGGCGCCCGCCCTCGGTGGGCGCCCGGCTGAACGAGAGAGGTGGGCGGCGCCCCCCGTGCGGGGGGCGCCCGCCTGCCGACCGATCGCGCGATCGGTCGACTGAGGAGGAAGGATCGTTGAGTACTGCTGGGTCGTCAAGGAGAGGGGTACGAGCCGCGGTCGTCGGCGGGCTCGCCGTCGCGGCGTGCGCTGTCGCGATCGTGCTCGCCACCGCCGCGGGGGGGTCCTCCGGCGGGGGCTACCGCGTGTACGCGATCTTCGACGACGCCGGCAACCTCGTCTCCTCCGAGAACGTCAAGATCGACGGCGTCACGGTCGGCACGGTCGGCACCGTGGCTCCGACCCCGGAAGGCAAGGCGGCGGTCACGCTGAACATCGAAAACCCCGGCTTCCAGGACTTCCGCGCCGACGCCTCCTGCACGATCGAACCGCAGGCGCTGATCGGCGAGAAGTTCGTCAACTGCCTGCCCTTCCAGGCGCACCCCGAAGGCGCGCCGCTGCCGCCGCCGCTGAAACGGATCCCCGCGGGCCGCGAAGGCGCGGGGGAGTACCTGCTGCCGGTGACCGGCACCTCCAGCCCCGTCGGCGTCGACCTTCTCAACGACATCAACCACCTGCCCCAGAACGAGCGCTTGGCGATCATCCTCAACGAACTCGGCACCGGCCTCGCCGGGCGCGGCAGCGACCTGAACGCGGTCCTGCACCGCTCCAACCCGGCGCTGCACGAACTGGAACGGCTGCTCGCGATGCTCGCCGGCGAGAACAAGGTGCTCGGCAACCTCGCCGAAGAAGGCAACCGAGCGCTCGAACCGCTCGCCGCCGACCGCCGGGAGTTCGCCGAATTCTTCGCGCAGAGCAACACCGTGGCGACCGCCTCCGCGCGCCATCGCGCTCAGGTCGCCGAAGGTCTGCGCGAATTCCCCATCTTCGTGCGCGAGCTCGACCCCTACCTGAAGCGGCTCGACGCGCTCGCCGAACAGGCCACGCCGACCTTCATCGCGCTCCAGGCCGCCGCCCCCGGCATCAATCGCATGTTCGCGAACTTCGGGCCGTTCACCACCAGCGCGACCCAGTACTTCAAGACCCTCGGCGGCTCCTCCAAGGGGATCGGGCGAGCGCTCGTCGCCGCACAGCCCCTGCTGCGCCAGCTGGAGTCCCTCGGCACCGCGGTGAAGCCGTTCGCGGGCAACTTCTCGGCGCTGCTTTCCAGCTTCCGCGCGACGGGTGGCATCGAGCGGCTGATGGACTTCATCTTCCTCGGCACGAACGCCGCCAACGGCTACAACTCGCTCGGCCACTTCGTGCGCGCGGGTGTGGTCGACGCGGTTTGCGTCGCCTACAAGATCGCCCCCTCGAGCGGCTGCGAAGCGAACTTCATCGGCGGCTCTGCCACGGCGGCGCGGGCCGGCGCGAGCGCGTCCACGAGCGACACGAGCCTCGCCATGGAGCGCATCGCGGCGCTGGCGCGGGGCGCGAGCGTGTCCCGGGCGATCGCCGAGTACCCCGGCTCCGAAGGGGAAGCGAGCCCCTTCGGCGGGGGCGGTGGCACGGCGCCCGCCGGCGCGCCCGCCGTCGCCCATCCTGTCGGTGGTGCCGCCGGCGGCACCACCTACTACACGCCCGGCGGCGGCTCGGAAGCCGGCGGCCTGCTGCTCAACTACCTGCTCGGCGAATGATGCGCACCCACCGACCACGGCCCCGGTCCACCACCCGCGCGGGGAGCGCTCTGCCGCTCGCTCGCCGGCGTGTCTCCCGGCTTCGGCAGCCGGCGCTGGCCGCGACGCTCGCGGTGGCGCTCCTGGCTGCGGGCGCCGTCGCGGCACAGGGTGAAACGACGGTCGGGCCCACGCCGAGCGGTGAAGGCGTGAGCGCCACCGCTCCCGCCGCCGCCACGCCGACGTCGAGCACGCCCACGTCCACCGCGCCAGCCCCCGAAGCCGCCGGTGGCGTGCACGGCCAGGTCAACGAACCGCCCGCGGGCACCGAAGCGCCGCCGGCCGCGGCGAGCGCTCCCGGCGGCACCGAAGGCGCGGAAACGACGACCACGACGACCGCGCCGCCGGTGGCCGACCAGCGCCCGCAGCCCACGAGCACGGCTCCCGCCTCCGCGCACCGGGGCGCCGTCCGGCGGACGGGCGCCGGGAGGTCCACTGCCCCGGCGGCGTCCGCCACCAAGCCGGCGCCTCCGCCCGGGTCGCTCACGCCGCCGCTGCCGGGGGCGCTTGGCGCGGCGATCGGGGGGGTGCCCGGCTTCTTCATCGAAAGCTTCCGCGTGCCCCCCTTCCTGCTGCCGATCTACCAGGCGGCCGGCACGGCGTACGACATCCCCTGGCAGGTGCTGGCGGCGGTCAACGAGGTCGAGACCGACTACGGGCGCGACCTCTCGGTTTCGAGCGCCGGCGCGGAGGGGTGGATGCAGTTCCTGCCCTCCTCGTGGGCGCGCTACGGGGTGGACGCCACCGGCGCCGGCTACGAGGACCCCTACAACCCGGCCGACGCGATCTTCGCGGCCGCCCGCTACCTCCAGGCCGCCGGCGGCGCACAGCACATCCGCGCCGCGGTGTACGCGTACAACCACTCGCAGGCGTACGTCGAAGCGGTGATGCTACGCGCACAGCTGCTCGCCGGCACGCCGCCGGAACTGCTGAGCGCGGTCACCGGCCTGACCGAATCGCGCTTCCCCGTGCACGCCCCGGCGCACTTCGGCGACGGCTTCCCCACGGTTTCCGGCCGGGCCGGCGCGGGGAGCGTCGCCGCCGGCGCGGGCGCCGGCCCCTCCGCCACGGGCGCCGGCCCCTCCGGTGCGGGCGCCGGCCAGACCGACGCGGGCACGGTGATCTACACGCAGGCCGGCGCGCCGGCGATCGCCGTGCAGGACGGGCAGGTCATCGCCATGGGGGACTCCTCGACGCTTGGGCGCTATGTATCCCTGCGCGACGCGTACGGCAACACCTACACCTACGCGCAGCTGGGCTCGCTCGCCGCGCTCTACCCGGTGCTCGAACCGCGCGTGCGGGGTGTCAGCCCGCGGCTCGCCGCGCACGCCTGGAGCGCCTCCACGCACACCCCGCGGTCGCTCGCCCCCGCGAGTGCCGGCGTGCAGCCGCACTCGCCGCTCTCGCAGGCGGCCGTCAGCTCGTCGCTGGCGATGGGGGCGGCGAACGGCCTGGAAACGCCGCCGACGCCGGCGTCCGCGCCCACCGCCGCGCCGCCGGTGCTCCCCGCGCCGTCCGCGTCGGCGGCCACGCCGCGGGTCTTTCGCGCAGGCCCCGACGAGGTCTACCTGCACCCGCTGCGCCCGGGCGTGCAGGTGCTCGCCGGCACGGTGCTCGGGCACGTCGGCGCGGCCGGTGAAGCCGCGGGCTCGCTGGTGGATCCCGCGGGCGCGGGCGAACCGCACATGCTCTTCCAGATCCGCCCCGCCGGCTCCGGGGCGCCGCTGATCGACCCCAAGCCGATCCTCGACGGGTGGGTGCGCCTGGAAGCGACCTCGGTCTTCAGAGCGCGGGGCGAGAACCCCTTCCTCGGCACCGCACCGACCGCGGGGCAGGCGCTGCTGGCCTCCAAGCCCCAGCTCGAGCAGCTCGTGCTGCGCGACCCCACGATCCACCTGCCCCGCTGCGAGCGCGGTGAGGTGCGCGCCGGCGAGGTCGACCGGCGGGTGCTGGCGACGCTTGAGTACCTCGCGGTCTCGGGCGTCGAACCGACCGTCGCCGCTGCCGGCTGCGCCCAGAGCCACTCCGTCAGGAGGAGCGCCCCCGGCGCGGCCAACGCCGTCGGCGGCGCCGCGGGGGAGACGCTCGACCTCTCCGCGATCGACGGTACCCCGCTCGCCGGGCACGCCGGGCCCGGGTCGGTCACCGACCTCGCGGTGCGCCGCCTGCTGCGCCTGCAGGGCACGATGAAGCCCGCGCAGATCGTCAGCGCCGACAGCTACCCGGGGAGCGACAACACCGAGACGCTGCCCGGCCACCGCGGCTTGATCCACGTCGTCTTCGCCTCGGCGCCCGCCGCGGGCACGGGCCCCCGCGCCCGCGCGGCCGCGGCGCTCGCCGCGCGCTCGCCGCTCACGCCCTCCCAGTGGTTGCAGCTGATCGCGCAGATCGGTGAGATCCCCGAGCCGGCCGTGGGGGGCGGGCCCTCCGCGGCGGCGATCCCCGATCCTGGCACCGCCGCCGCGAGCGCCGCGCCGGCCGGCGGCGGGTCCTCCACGCAAGCCGGCGGCGGGTCCGCGCAGCCCGGCGGCGGGGCTGCGCAACCCGGCACGGGAGGTGGTGCGTGATGGCGACCACCGCGCCACGGCCGGGCGGCCCCCCCGGTGGACCGGTGCCGCCTCCGAGCGTCCCTCCGGGTCCGGTACGCCCGGCCGCACGGCCACCGCGGAGTCTCGGCCGCTGGATCGCCGTTGGCGCGCTCGCCGTGGTGGTGGCGGTCGTCTCCTACCTCGCGTTCTCCGGCGGCGGGGGGGCGACGTACAAGTTCGAACTGGAAAACGCCAGCCAGCTCGTCCTCGGCGACCAGGTGCAGGTCGGGGGTGTGCCCGTGGGGACGGTCACTGCGATGACGGTCACCCCCGCCAACCGGGCGTTGATCACGATCGACGTGGAAGGCTCGCTGGTGCCGCTGCACGAGGGCACCACCGCCCAGGTCAGGGTGCCCTCGCTGACGACCGTCGCCGGGCGCTACGTGGCGCTCTTCCCCGGCCCCAACAACCGCCCGGCGCTGCCCCCCGGTGCGACTCTGCCGCCCGGCTCCGCGCAGGGCACCACCGACCTCGACCAGCTCTTCGACACGCTCAACCCGCGCACGCGCAAAGGCCTGCAGGAGCTGTTCGTGGGCACGGCCGAACAGTACACGGGCGCCGAAACGGCGGCGGGCATCGACGCCGAATACTTCAGCCCCTTCCTCGCGTCGTCCAAGGACCTCTTCGCCGAGCTGGTCCACGAACAGCGGACGTTCGAAACCTTCCTCGTGGATGCCGCCAAGTCGCTCACCACGCTCGCCGACCACCGCGAAGCGATCACGGGCACGATCGAAAACGGCGATCGGGCGCTGCAGGCGATCGGCGCCGAACAGGCGAGCCTGCAGCGCGGGGTGGCGCAGCTGCCCGGCACGCTCCAGGCGGGCAACCGCGCCTTCGCGCGGCTGCCCGGCATGTTCGCCGCGCTGCGCCGGCTGGCGGTCGTCGCGGGGCCCGACACCAAGCAGCTGGCGCCCCTCTTCGCGCGGCTGGAGCCGCTCGTGGTCGCGGCGGGGCCGGTGCTGAAGAACCTCTCTGCGGCGCTCAGCCGTCCCGGGCCGAGCAACGACCTCACCGACGCCGCGCTGGCGCTCCCCGGGCTCGCGCGCACGCTCTCAAGCGGCTCGCCCGAAACCATCAAGGCGCTGCAGGAAGCGGTGCCGGTGACCGCCTACTTCCCGGCGTACGCGCCCGATCTGCAGGGCGCCGTGCGCGACTTCGGCCCGAGCGCGGGCTACTACGACGGCGACGGCAACTACGCGCGCCTCGGCGCCGCGTTCGACGACTTCACGGTCGGGGCGAACGGCACCCTCTCCCCGGCCACCTCGCAGCAGGGCCTCGCTGGCCTGCACACCCGCGAACTGCTCCGCTGCCCCGGCTCGGGCGCCACGCCGCCGCCCGCCGACCGCTCGGCGCCGTTCACCGACGAAGGCCGGCTCGGCTGCAACCCCTCCCAGGTGCCATGAGCTCCCGACGCAACAACTCCATCGCCGCGAACCCGCTGCTGATCGGGGCGCTCACCGTGCTGATCGCGGTGGTCGCGGTGTACATCTCCTACAACGCCAACAACGGGCTGCCGTTCACCCCCACCTACAACGTCAAGGCGGAACTGCCGGAAGCGTACGGCCTGGAGAAGGGCAACCAGGTGCGGATCTACGGCCGCCGAGTGGGGGTCGTCACGCAACTGGTCCCGACGGAAAACCCGGCCACCGGCAAGATCACGGCGATCGTCAGCCTGAAGCTCGAAAAGCACGCGGGGCCACTCCCGATCGACTCGACCACGGACGTGCAGTCGGTTTCGACGATCGGCGAGAAGTACCTCGAACTCATGCGCGGGAGCTCCGCGAAGACGTTCCCCGAAGGGGCGACCATCCCGGCCTCGCAGTCACGTGAACCTGTCCAGATTCAAGGACTCTTCAATATGTTCGATAAGAAGACGAGGATCGCGATCGCCCAGGGAGTCGACGCCTACGGCGACGGTCTCGCCGAACGGGGGCCCGACCTGAACCGCTTCTTCGTCCTGCTGCGCCCGCTCGTGCAGCACGCGGTGCCGGTGCTGCACAACCTCAACTCGCCGCAGACCGGTTTCGCGCAGCTGTGGGTCGCGCTCGACAAAGCGGCGCGCGAACTGGGGCCCGTGGCCCAAGCGCAGGCGAACTTCTACGTGGACGCCAGCACCTTCTTCAAAGCTTGGGCGGGCGCCGCGCGGTCGCTGGAACGCACGATCGAAGGCGGGGCGCCGGCGCTGCGCCAGGCGAACCACTCGCTGCCCTACGAGGAACCGGTGCTCGCGCAGACGACCGAGTTCCTGCGTCTGCTGCACCCGAGCGCCGACATCCTGCGCACGGTGGCTGCGCCGCTCGGGCACGCCTTCGAAGTCGGCGCCGTGAACCTGCACGCCGCTGCCCCTCTGAACAAGCAGCTTCGCCAGCGCGCTGGCGGCCTTCCAGCGCTTCGCCGAAAACCCCGTCGTGCGGCTGGGGCTCGAAGAGTTCACCGCCACCGCGCAGGCGGGCAACCCGTTGCTGGAAGGGATCGCCCCCGCGCAGAGCACCTGCAACTACGTCACGCTCGCGTTCCGCAACGTCGCCAACCTGTTCGCCGAGAGCATCGGCAACGGCACGCTGGCGCGGGTCGAGCCGCTGCTCAGTCCCTCCGGACCCAACAACGAGGGCCTACCGGCCTCCGCGCCGGCCAACGGCGGCTCCGAAGACAAGAGCGGCACGGGCCAGGTCCTCCCCGACAACTACCTGCACTACAACCCCTACCCCTACGTGGGCGGGCCCGGCCAGCCGCAGGTGTGCGAAGCGGGCAACCAGCGCTACGTGGCCGGCAAGACGGCGATCGGCAACGCCTCCACCACGGTCGGCACGAACCACGACAAAACCAAGCGCAGCGAAAGCCTCTTCGGGGAACCGTACCCCGCCTCCGAAGCGAAGAACCTCCCCAAGGAAAGCGCGGCGAGCGCCGGCAAGCAGACCAAGGGCAAGAGCGCCGGCGGGGCCACGAGCAAGGGGAAGGGCGCATGAGCGGCTTCCGTCTGCGGCGCCGGCGCGAGACTCCGGTCTCCGAGCTGCAGCGGCGCTCCAACCCGCTGCGCTTCGGGGCCATCTTCCTGATCGTGCTCGCGGTTGCGGTGTACTTCGGCTTCACCAAGCACGTCCCGTTCAAACACGGCTTCCGCCTGAACGCGGTGTTCAGCTCGGCGCTCGACATTGCCCCCAAGGCCCCGGTGCGTATCGCCGGGGTCCCCGTCGGCAAGGTCACCTCCGCCAAGCGCGAGGGCAACGCGGCGCTCGTGAGCATGGAAATCGAAGGCGTCGGCCTGCCGATCCACGCCGACGCCACGGCCAAGATCCGCGAGCGGATCTTCCTGGAAGGCAACTGGTTCGTCGAACTGCAACCCGGCACTCCCGCCGCGCGCGTGGTGCCCTCGGGCTACACGCTCCCGATCACGCACACCGCCGATCCGGTGCAGCTCGACCAGGTGCTCGACGCGCTCAACACCGACACCCGCGCCAACCTGCAGACCTTCCTGACCGAATACGGCGCAGGGCTGACGGCCCTGCCGACGCCCGCCGAGAACGCCGAACAGGATCCGGAAGTGCGTGGTGTGAACGCCTCGCAAGCGCTCAACAAAGCCTTCAGGCGCGGGCCGGAAGCGTTGCGCGAGGGCACGATCGTCAACCAGGCGCTGCTGGGCACCGAACCGCACGACGTCTCGAAGCTCATCGCGAGCCTCGAGGGGGTCACCGGACAGCTCGCCGTGCACCAACAGCAGCTCGGAGAACTGTTCGGGCACTTCAACACATTCCTGCACACCTTCGCCGCCCAGGCGCCGAGCGTGCGGACGCTCGTCGCCGAGCTGCCGCGGGCGCTGCGCGGCACCGAACGCGGCTTCACCGAACTCGGCAGCGCCGCCCCCGCGATCCAGACCTTCGCGCTCGACATCATCCCCGGCGTGGAAACGATCCCCGCCACCGCCACCGCCGCCTACCCCTGGATCGAACAGCTGCAGGCCGCGCTGCAGCCGAGCGAGCTCGGCGGCGTCGCCGCCGGCCTGAGCGCCGCCGCGCCCGCGATCGCCGGCTCGCTCGGCAACCTGAGCACCTTCCAGACTCAGTACGAGGCGTTCAACAAGTGCCTGACGCGGGTGTTCTTCCCGGCGATCAAAGCCAAACTCGAAGACGGGGCCAACACCACGGGCGCCGAAACGTACAAGGAGTTCTGGTACGCGCTCGCGGGCCTCGCGGGGAACGGCCAGAACTTCGACGGCAACGGCGCTGCCGGGCGCTTCATCGCCGGGGGCAGCGGCTCCACCGTGCTCTCGCCCCCGCCGACGGTCGTCAAGCCGGGCGCGCCGGCCGGCGACAAGACGCTGGTCGCCCAGACCGCGCTGGCGCCCGAAGGCACCAGCCCGCGCTTCCCCGGCGCCGAGCCGCCGTACAGGCCGCTCGTGCCGTGCTACACGCAGGCCGTGCCCAACGTCAACGGGCCGCTCGCGCATGGCCCGGCGGATGGGGGTGGGTGATGGCGGACACTGAGCGTGGCGAGGAGGCGAAGGCGGGCACTGAGAACGGCGGTGCGGCGAACGGCAACGGGGCGACGGGCCGGAGCGGGCCGATCGACCGCGACTCCGGGCGTGGGATCCGCGACCAGATCGAGCGCTACCGCACCGCCTTCCTGGCGATCGTGGTGATGATCCTGGTCGCGGCCGCGAGCGCCGGCTACATCCTCGCCCACGAGCGCCTCTCGGTGCCCGCGTGGGTGCCGGTGCTCGGCCGCGAATCGTTCGTGCTCCACGGCGAATTCTCCACCGGCCAGGCGGTCACGCCCGGCCAGGGCCAGCAGGTCACGATCGCCGGCGCCAAGATCGGCGAAATCTCGAGCGTCGCGCTGCACGGCGAACGGGCGCTCGTGAGCATGAACGTGACGCCCGCCTACGCCCGCTACATCTACCGCGACGCCACCGCGCTGCTGCGCCCCAAGACGGGGCTCAAGGACGAGACGGTCGAGATCTCCCCCGGCAGCCCCGCCACGGGGCCGGTGCCCCACGGGTTCACGATCCCGATCGCCCAGACCTCGCCGGACGGCAACCTCGACGAATTCTTCGGCGCGCTGGACACCGAAACGCGCGCCTACCTGCAGGAGCTGCTCGCGGGCGCCGCCGGAGGGTTGCAGGGCAACAGCGCCAACCTCGCGGCGACCTTCAAGCGCTTTGCCCCGCTGGCCCGCGACTTCTCAGAGATCGGCCGCGAAGTCGCCCGCCGCCAGGACACGGTCGCCCGCGGGATCCACAACTTCCGCTTGGTCGTGGAAGCGCTCGGCGGCAAAGACAGCCAGCTCGCCCAGCTGGTCGACTCCGCCAACTCGGTGCTCGGGGCGTTCGCCGAACAGAACCGGGCGGTGCAGACCACGCTGCACGAGCTGCCCGCCGTGCTCACCGAGGCCAACCACAGCTTCGGCAAGCTCGCGACCGCCGTGCACGTCACCGGCTCCGCGCTGCACGCGCTCGATCCCTTCGCCAAAGATCTCGCGCCGACCGACCGCGCCCTGCGGCCGGCCCTCAAGGAGACCACCCCGATCCTTCGTAACGAGGTCAGGCCACTCTTCCGCCAGATCCTGCCGGTGATCGACCAGCTGCAGCCCTCGCTGCACGACTTCGCGCAGGCCGCCCCGCAGCTGACCACGAGCTTCACCGTGCTCAACGAACTCTTCAACGAGCTCGCCTACAACCCCGGTCCGAGCCAGGCGGGCTTCCTGTTCTTCGCCGACTGGGGCGCGCACGACCTCGACAGCACGGTCTCCCTCGGCGAAGCCCACGGAGCACTCGGCCAGGTGCTGCTGTACTTCAACTGCGAAGTGGTGCCGATCCTCAAAGGCGTCGCCGAAATCGACTCGACGGCACGCCTGGCGCTCGCCCTGCTCAACCCGCCGAGCGCAGCTGAGTGCCAGGCCTCGGCCACGCACGGCGCGGGCGCGGCGGCGAAAGCCGCTGGCCTGCGCGACGGCGTCAACTCGCAGGCCCGCCTCGCGGACCGCGTCTTCGGCCAAGGCCCCGACGCGGCCGCGCTGGCGCCCGCGGTGGGAGGGGGGAGGTAGAGATGCAGAAGCGCGCGCCGACGCTGGCGAACATCCTCGTGATCGTGCTCTTCGCCCTGAGCTGCTTTGGGCTGCTGCTGTTCCTGTGGGAGTCCTTCGGCGGGCCGGTGCCGCTGAAGCCGAGGGGCTACCGCTTCGACGTCGCGCTCTCGCGCACCCTCGCCCTGGCCGAAGAGTCCGACGTGCGCATCGCCGGCGTCAAAGTCGGGCACGTCGTCTCCCTGGCCGAGCGTCCGGGCGGGTTGACCGACGTAACCCTCGAAATGAACCACCAGTACGCCCCGGTTCCCGTCAGCGACCACATGATCCTGCGCCAGAAGACGCTGCTGGGGGAGACCTACATCGAACTGCTGCCCCACCCCGGGACGCCCGGCCCGCTGCTACCCGACGGGGGGCGGCTCCCCTCCAGCCACGTCGAACCGGCGGTCACGCTCGACGACATCCTCTCCGCGCTCGACCCGCGGACCCGTGTCGCCTTCAAAGCGTGGCAGCAGTCGGTCGCGGCCTCCTACAACGGACACGGGGAACAGCTCAACGCCGGTTTCGCGGAAGTGGAGCCGTTCGTGGCGAACGCCAACAAGCTGCTCGCGGTCCTCGCCTCCCAGGAAGGGGCGGTGCGGGGGACGATCCACGGCAGCGTCGTGCTGTTCGACGCGCTCACCGAACGCGAGGGCCAGTACCGCGGGTTCATCACAAACGGCGAGCGGACCTTCCACGCCCTCGCACAGAGCAGCACGCAGTTCGCCGACGCCTTCCGCGCCCTGCCCGCCTTCGAGCAGCGCGGGAGCGCGACGCTGCGCGAAGCCGACAACCTTGCGAGCGTGGCAACCCCCGTGCTCGTCTCCGCGCGCACCTGGGAGCGCGAGCTCACCACACTGCTGGAAGGCGTGCGCGGCTTCACCCCCTCGTTCAACAGCCTGCTCACCAACTTCGGCCCCTTCGCGAGCGCCTCCAAACAGGGCCTGCCGGCGCTCGAACGCTCGTTCGCGCAGCTGGCGCCGCTGCTCGGCAACGTCACGCCCGACCTGCGCAACTTCGAGCCCTTCCTGAAGTACACCGGCCAGTACGTCCCCGAGCTGCAGTCGCTGTTCGCCAACGTGACCGCCGTCACCGAGGCGCACAACATGAACAGCGACCTCGCCACCCACCAGGAGCAGCACTACCTGCGCGGCCTGCCGACGGTCAGCCCCGAAGGCCTCGCGGTGTACTCCTCGAGGATCGGCACCAACCGCGCCAACCCCTACTTCAAGCCGGGCGCCTTCAGTCAACTGGGCAACGGCGGCCTGCAGGTCTTCAGCACCGCCGCCTGCGCGAACTCCGCGCCGTCGCTCAGCCGGCCGTCCAGCGAACAGGACGCGCTCGAAAAGCAGCTCGTCACCGATCACGTCGTCAACGAAGCGGGTAGCGCCACCAACCAGGTCCCCGCGCCTGCGTGCGTTCAGCAGAGCCCCTTCATGTGGGAAGGGGCGACGAGCCAGTTCCCGCAGGTCACGGGCGCGAAGTAGACGCTCCTTTCGCGTACGCCGCCACGACCGCCCGGTGGTGGCCCAGGTAGGGCAGCAGCACGAAATAGCTGAGCTCGCCAGCCAGGCGCGGCAGCTCGCCGGTGCGGTCCGCCAGCGCGCGGTGGTGCAGGATCGAGACGACCCCGCCGACCATCGCCTCGGCGATGCACGCGGGCAGGTGGTCGGGGTCGGCGCAGTGGAAGCGCCCCTCCTCCAGCAGCGGCGGCAGCAGCTGCGTCAGCGCGAAGTAACGCTCGCTCGCGGCGGTGCCCGCGGAGAGGCACTCCACGAGCACCACGCGCGCGCCGTCGGGGTCCTCTGCGAGGGCTTCCAGGAGCGCCGCGATTCCGCGGCGGACCCGCTCCGGCCAGGGCGCCTCGCTCTGTGCCGCTTCCTGGACGCGGCGCTCGAGCCGCGCGAGCAGCGCGTCGAGCGCCTGCAGGAAGCAGTCCTCCTTGTCGGCGAAGTACTCGCCGAAGAGCGCGGCCGGCACCCGCGCGGTCTGCAGCACCCGCTCCACGGTGGTGTGGTCGTAGCCGCGGTAGGAGGCGGTGGCGAGCATCGCCTCGAGCATCCGCACGCGGGGGTCGGGGGAGCGGCTCTCCGCGGGACACGGGTCGGCCGACTCCCGCGAGATGCCCGGGTGGCTGCGGTGCAACATCTTTCCTCCCTCCCTGCCCGGCGAAGGAGCGGGTGGAGGAGCGCGACCCCCTGTCCGGTCGAGGCGAGGCCGCGTTTTCCAGGCGCTGAATCCCGGACTGTGAGTTTCCTCTCCCCCCTAGAGTAGCCGCCCCGCGGCGGTTGTCAAGGGCGTCCGAACGGGCTGTCAGACGGTCCCGTACGTGGAGCGCTCCGCCGTGGGCTGCGCGCCGCCGGAGGCGCTCTCGCCCACCTCGGCGACCGTGAGGAAGCGCAGGCGGTAGCGGCCCACGACGATCTCATCGCCGTCCGCGAGCATCCGCCACTCGATCCGCTCGCCGTTGACGAACACGCCGTTGAGGCTGCGGTCGTCGAGCACGCGCACCCCGTCGGTCTGGCGCACCAGCAGCGCGTGCCGGCGCGAGACGGTGGGATCGTCGAAGCGCACGTCCGCGGCGAGGCTGCGCCCCACGCGCGTCCACTCTTGGGCCAGGGCCACGACCGTGGTCTCGCCATCCTCCTCGTAGGCGAGGTACTCGCCCGGTTGCTCGAGGTGCTCCCTGATCTCCACCAGCCACGCCCGCCCGCGCTCGGCGTCCTCCGCGCGGGCGGCCGCCGAGAGGGCCGTGCCGCCCCCGTCGGGGGCGAGGGACCCGGTCTCGAGCTCCTCCCCGAACCGCCCCGCGCTGAACAGCGAGGCGCGCGCGAAGCTCGCGCCACCGCAGCTCGGGCAGTCGCTCAGGCGGTCGGAGGCCGCCAGCGTCAGGACGTAGCCGCAGCGCTCGCAGCGAAAGGATCCAGCTCCCGCCAGTGTGCCCGAGGTCAGTGATTCCACCATCTCGCTCCCCTTCTCCCGTTGAGCTGCGTCTTGGCGTCCTCCCTGCAAGCGAAACCTTGTGGCGATCATAACGAGACTCTCCCCGGGACGTAGCGTGGGTGCCTTCCAACCTTCCGGAGCCCCGACGACAGGTGGGCTCAGCGGACAGGGGGATCGAAGGCAGAGGGTAGCCGTGTTCTACCCCTGCGTCGCCTCCGCCAAACCGCCCGCGCGCGGCCGCGGGTGGCGCCGGGCCGCCGCCGTTCCGGCGCGGGGGGGTGGGTGGGGCTCATATACACTGCCCCCGCATGGGTCCCGTGACCGTGTCGATCCTCATCGACGCTCCCCGCGAGCGGGTCTTCGAGTACCTGCAGGACATCGCCAACCACTCCGAGTTCACCGACCACTTCCTGCGCGACTGGCACCTCACGCGCGCGGACTCCGTCGGCCGCGGGGCCGGGGCGCGCTTTCGCGTCGCCGCCCCGGGTCCCGGCAGCCGCTTCAGCTGGGGCGACGTGACCTTCGCGGAGGTGTCGCCTCCGCACCGTATCGTCGAGGTCGGTCGCGGCGGCAAGGCCAACCGCGTGCGCACGCTCGGGGTCTACGAGCTCGCTCCTGGCGCGGGCGGCACCACGCGCGTGCAGCTCACCGTCGAGACCCAGCCGGCCACGCTCTCGGATCGCCTGCTGGAGTCCTTCGGTGCCCAGGCGTGGCTGCGGCGCAAGAACATGCGGGCGATGCGCCGGCTGCGCTCGATCATCGAGAGCGGCGAGGGCCGCGGGCAGCGCGTCACGGTCGCCGGCGGGTGATCGAGTCCCACCCACCCGGCGCAGCCGGCCCTTAGGGCCTATCCCTGTAGGGTCGCACGCCTGGATACGGCCGATGGTCTTCGCGAGGCTTCGTCCTCGGGCTCGACGTGGGCCCACCACGCCTTCGCCCTTGCGTCCTCGCCTCGCTCGACCCTCGACCGCCCCAGACGCACGCCCCTATCGGGATAGGCCCTTAGGCCGGCGAGCCGGGCCCCTCGATTTTCTGACAAACTGCCGCCTCGCATGCGACGCCTCTCGATGAAGACGCCGCTCGTCCTGCTCGCCGCGCTCGCGGCGCTCGCGCTGGGGGCGTGCGGGGAATCCCACACACGGGTCACGACCGGCACGTACTCCGGTGGCTCGGGCAAGAACGCCCCCTACCTCGACGTCGGGCCGCTTGTCTACCAGGTCCAGATCTCCCGCCAGCTGAACCCCTACGACACCGAAGACTCCTCGTACCTGCTCGGCCTCACGCCCGCGCAGACGGCGCTGCGCCCCGGCGAAGAGTGGTTCGCGGTGTTCATGCAGGTCTACAACGAAAGCGCCGTCCCGCACCCCGCCGCGACCAACTTCACGATCACCGACACCGAAGGCAACGCCTATGAGCCCGTGGTGCCCGGTCCCGCCAACCTGTTCGCCTACCGGGGCGGGGTGGTGCCCGCCAACAGCGCGCTCCCCGCACTCAACACGGTCGCCGCCGAGGGGCCGACGCAGGGGTTGCTGCTGCTGTACAGGATCAAAGTCGAATCCATCGCCAACCGGCCGCTGGAACTGAAAATCGTCGATCCCACCGACGCTGCGCAGACAGCCTCCGCGGAACTGGACGTCTAGACCCCGGCCGCCAGCGCCGCTTCGAGCACCTGCCGCGCCACCGGCGCAGCGGTCGCTCCGCCGGCGCCGTCGTGCACCAGCAACACTGCCACCGCGATCTTGGGATGGCGTGCCGGGGCGAACGCGGCGAACCACGCGTCGGTGTTCTTGGGGTTGTTCTCTTCGGCCACGCAGCTCGCCTGCGCGTGTTCTTCGCCCCCGTGGCCTGCGGCCGGCTTCGCTTCCGCGCCGGCCTGTGCGGAGCTGCAGGCGGCCGGGGTGCTCAGTTCGGCGGTGCCGGTCTTGCCGGCCACTTCCACCCCGGGGATCGCCGCCGCGGTGCCCGTGCCGAAGCGCACGACGTCGAGCATCAGCCCCCGCACCGTGCGCGCGGTCGCGGGGCCGATCGCGCGCATGTGGGCTGCCGCGCCGCCTCCTGCCAGGAGGCTCGGCGCCGGCCGCCGGCCCCCGTCGGCCACGGTCGCCGCGACCGTGGCCATCTCCAGCGGGCTGGCGAGCACCTGAGCCTGGCCGATCGCGGTCGAGCCGAGCGCCAGTTCGCCCTGGATGGCGGCGGCCGGCGGCAGCGTGCTTTCGGCGGCGCCGGGGATGCCCGGGGGGTGGTTGAAGCCGTACCGTTCCGCCTGGGCCACCAGGCGCGCCGCGCCGAGGCGCACCCCCAGCGGGGCGAACACCGAGTTGCACGACACCGCGAACGCCTCTGTCAGCGAGCCGCCGCAGTCCTCGCCGCCCGCGTTGTGCAGGAGCACCCCGTCGAGCGTCGCCGCGGTCGCGTAGGAGTAGGCGCTGCTCGGCCGCGCGATCCCCGCTTCCAGCGCCCCGGAGACCGTCACCATCTTGAACGTGGACCCCGGCGGCTGCACCGCGTCGAGACCGATCCCGGCCACGCCGAGCACCTGGCCGGTGGCCGGTTCCAGCGCGACCACGCCCCCGTACTGGCCGCCGAGCGCAGTCGTGGTCGCCGTCTGCACCGCGGGGAGATCGTGGTGCGCACCGCGGCGGCGGCGTGCGCGGCGGCGCTCGCCAGCACACGCCCGCCGGCGCCGGGGGCGACTTCGACGGCGGTCCCCGCCGGCGCCGCGGGCGCCTGCGACGCCGGCACCGCCAGCAGTTCGCCCCCGGGGACGCCCCGCAGGCGCGCGTCCGCGGCGAGCTCCAGGCCGCTCACCCCCACGATCCCGTCGGCCGGCACTCCCCGGGCCTCCAGCGCGGTCGCCGCGCCCGCTGGCAGCGGCCCCACTTCCCCCACCACGGCGCTCGCCGCGGCCCCCAACGGCGAGCTGCGCGCGCCCGCCGCCGTGGCCGAGCCTTCCGCGAGCACCGACCCGTCGCGCGCCAGCAGCGGCGCCCGCGGTGGCAGCGTCATGCGCCTGGCGAGCGCCTCGCCCGGCTCCAGCCCCGGGAAGGCGAGCGCGGGCGACCATGCCACGCCCGCCGTGCCGTCGGGCGCCGTGACGATCGGCAGGCGCACGCTCTCCGCGAACGTGCCGAACAGCCGCGTACGCATCCGTACCGGCACCACCTCCACGCCACCCGCGGCCGCCCGCGGGGGGCCCGTGACGCGCTCGCCCACGGCGGTCGCCGTGGTCAGGGCGGCGGTGTACGCCTGCGCGAACGCGGCGGCCGAGGTGGCCTGCCGCGCGGCGGGGGTGAGCTCCCCGTACATGCTCCCGTAGCGCCCCTGTGCCCACGCCGCCACGAAGTGCGCGGCCAGCGCGGGGGCGGGGGAGGGCGAGGAGTGGGAGGCCCCCACGATGACGCCCGCCACGAACGCTGTCGTAGCCAGCGCGATCACGGGCCGTGTCGGGTGCACGCGTGGAACCGTAGACTATGGTCTGCCGGGAGGACCCGGCACACGCCCTACGATCGCTCCCAGGCATGTGGGCGGGGAGGACATCGGGGGGGCGGCTGCGGGCATGACCACGCTGGACTGGCTGATCGTCGCGTCGTCGCGGTGCTCGCGCTGTTCGGCCTGCGCCAGGGCTTCATCGTCGGCGTGCTCTCCTTCGGCGGCTTCGTGCTCGGCGCGTTCCTCGGGACCCGGCTCGGCCCGCTGCTGCTCCCGCAGGGGTCCGCCTCCCCCTACGCGCCCGCCTTCGGGCTGGTCGGCGCGCTGCTCGCCGGCGCGATCCTCGCCACCGGCCTCGAGGGCCTCGGCTTGCGGCTGCGCCGCGTCACTGCGTGCTGCCCGGCGTCGGCCTGCTCGACGGGCGTCGTGGGCGGCGCTCTCCGCGCGCCGTCGCCCTCGGGATCGTGTGGATCGTCGGCCGCCGTCGTCGCGCAGGCGCCCGGCGCCAGCGCGCTGCGCGCCGACATCCAGCGCTCCGCGATCCTGCGCGAGCTCAACGGGTTGCTGCCGCCCTCCGGGCCGATCCTGGACGCGCTCGCGCGCCTCGACCCGCTGCCCGCGATCCCCGGCCCCTGCCCGCGCTCGCCTGCCCCCGCCGAGCATCGCGCCGCGACCCGGGCGTGGAGCCGCCGCGCGCTCGCGTCGTGCGCGTGCTCGGCACCGCGTGCGGCCTGGCGATCGAGGGCTCCGGGTGGGTCGCGCGGCCCGAAGAGGTGCTCACCAACGCCCACGTCGTCGCGGGCGAGAGCGACACGTCGGTCGAGATCGAAGGCAACGCCCCCGGCCTGCCCGCGCAGCGCGATCGCGTTCGACCCCACCGACGACCTCGCGGTGCTGCGCGTGCCCGGCCTCCACTGCCGGCGCTGAACCTCGCCTCCGAACCCGCGGCGGACACCGCCGGGGCGATCCTCGGGTACCCCGAGAACGGGCCCTTCGACGTGCAGGCGGGGCGGATCGGGGCGACCGGGACGTCGCGACCCAGAACGCCTACGGCCAGGGGCCCGTCTCCCGCCTGCTCACGCCGGTGCGCGGCCTCGTGCGTCCCGGCAACTCCGGGCGGGCCGGTGGTCGACAGCGCGGGCGAAGTGCTCACCACGGTGTTCGCCGGCACCACCGGCAGCGGCCCCCCCGGCGGCTACGGCGTCGCCAACGCCACCGTCGCGCACGTGCTCGCGGGCGCCGGCACGCCGGTCGGCGCGACGCAGTGCGACCCCGCTGAGGTCGCGCCCGGCTGACCTCGCGCCGGGCCCGGTCGCCGGGCACGGAGGCCCGGCGGGTGAGGGCGTCAGACCCTGCGCTCGGACGCGCGGCGATCGCCCCCCTACCCCCATCGACCCCAACCGCTACCCTGGGCCGCCATGGCGAAGACCCTTGTGATCGCCGAGAAGCCCTCCGTGGGGCGCGACCTCGCGCGTGTGCTGCCCGGCCCGTTCACGAAGCACGAGGGGTACCTGGAGGGCGCCCGAGCACGTCCTCACGTGGGCCGTCGGGCATCTCGTGCAGCTCGCCGAGCCCGACGAGTACGACCCCAAGTTCAAGAGCTGGCGCATGGCGGACCTGCCGATCGTGCCCGAGCACTTCAAGCTGGTCGTGCGCGACGAGCGCTCGCGCAAGCAGATGGCGGTCGTCACGCAGCAGCTGCGCCGCAAGGACATCGGCGAGGTCGTCAACGCCTGCGACGCCGGACGCGAGGGGGAGCTGATCTTCGCGTACATCTACGAGAAGGCCGGCTCGGAGCTGCCCGTGCAGCGGCTGTGGCTGAACTCGATGACGACCGCCGCGATGCGCGACGCGTTCGCCTCGCTGCGCCCCGCCTCCGAGGTCGCGCTGCTCGAGCAGGCCGCGCGCTCGCGCTCGGAGTCCGACTGGATCGTCGGCATGAACGCCACGCGCGCCGCCACGATCCGCCTGCGCTCCTCCTTCGACGGGGCCGTGTCGCTCGGGCGCGTGCAGACGCCCGACGCTGGCGATCGTCGCGCGCCGCGAGGAGGAGATCAGAGCGTTCGTGCCCGAGCCCTACTGGCTGGTCGACGCGGTGTTCGCCGCGGGGGCGGGTGGGGATCGGGCGGGTGGGGGATCCCATCAAAGAGAGCCCCGGCGAGCGCGTGTACACCGGCCGCTTCCACGCGGGTGCCAAGCCGCGGCTGGCCACCGAGGAGGAGGCGGCTGCGATCGTCGAGGCGTGCCGGGGGCGGGAGGCGACGATCACGAAGATCGACGTCAAAGAGCAGCGCGACCGCGCGCCGCTGCTGTACGACCTCACCTCGCTGCAGCGCGAGGCCAACACCCGCTTCGGCTTCTCCGCGCGGCGCACGCTCTCCGCCGCGCAGCGGCTGTACGAGGAGCACAAGGCGCTCACCTACCCGCGCACCAACTCCCGCTACCTGACGACGGACATGATCCCCGAGATCAAGCCCACCGCCGAGCTGGTTGGGGGGCGCTCGGAGTACGCCGCCGCGGCCGCGTACGTCGCCGGCCTCGACGTGCTGCCGCTCGCGCGTGTGGTCGACGACGCGAAGGTCACCGACCACCACGCGATCATCCCCACCCGCTCCGAGCACCCCGTGGAGCGCATGTCCGACGACGACCGGCGCGTGTACGACCTCGCCGCGCGGCGCTTCCTCGCGGTGTTTCACCCCGAGGCGGTGTTCGAGAACACGCGCGTGGAGACCACGGTCCCCGCCGCCGACGGGGCGCAGGCGGGCAAGTACGTGTTCCGCACGCGCGGGCGCCTGCTGCTCGTGCCCGGGTGGCGCGGGGTGTACGGGGAGGGGGTCACCGGCGCGGGCCGCGCGGAGGGCGCGGGCGGCGAGGAGGACGAGGACGCCGAGCAGCTGCTGCCGCGGCTCGTGCAGGACGAGCACGTGCAGACGCGGGAGATCGCGAGCGCCCGCAAGGAGACCAAGCCCCCCCGCCGCTACTCCGACGCTTCGCTGCTCGGCGCGATGGAGACCGCCGGCAAGCTGGTCGACGACGAGGAGCTGCGCGAGGCGATGAAGGACTCGGGGATCGGCACGCCCGCCACGCGCGCGGCGATCATCGAGCGGCTGATCACCGTCGGCTACGTGGAGCGCGACGGGCGCGCGCTGGTGGCCACCGAGAAGGGCCTCAACGTCGTGCGCCTGCTCGGCAGCCACCCGCTCACCTCCCCCGAACTCACCGGCCAGTGGGAGCACCGCCTCGACGCGATCGAGCGCGGGGAGGACTCGCGCGAGCGGTTCATGCGCGACATCGCCGGCTTCGCCGGGGAGACGGTGAAGATGCTGGACAACGCGCTCCGGGACGTGCGCATCCCCAAAGCGACACTCGGCCCCTGCCCGGTGTGCGGCCACGAGATCGTTGAAAACCGCAAGGGGTACTCCTGCTGGGCGCGCGAGGACCCCGGGTGCGGGTTTGTCATATGGAAGTCCAAAGCGGGCAAGAACCTGCCCCTCGCCATCGCCCGCGAGCTGATCCGCACCGGCTACACCGCCGGCGTCGTCACCGGCTTCCGCGGCCGCTCCGGGCGCTCCTTCCGCGCCCACCTCGCGCTGCAGCAGACCGACGACGGCAAATGGCGCGTGGAGTTCAACGAGGCGTGGGCGCGCACGGGCGCCAAGCCGCCCGACCAGGAGACGGTCGCCGACGAGGCCGCGGGCGAGGCGGCCGAGCAGCCGGCCGAGGTGGCCGAGGCCGTGGCCGCGCACTCCGCGGCGTAGGGCGCCGCGCGTCGGGCGCTCTTGCGCGTCGCTCCGGTCGGCGGTAGCGGATGTGTCGGGACGACGCCCCCGCTCGGAGCGGTGCACGCGGTGAGGTACGTCGGCGGGGGTTGGTTGTTCTTTTTGGGCCCTATATATGCAAGCGGCGGAAGATGTGCAGGCAGGCGGTGGCGTCAGGTGGGTGCGCCACCATGGCGGCCATGCCGCTAACGCTTGTCACCGGCCCCGCCAACGCGGGCAAGGCTGAGGTTGCCGCAGACGCGCTGCGCGCCCACTGCGCGCGTGGCGAGGAGCCGCTGCTGGTGGTGCCCACCCACGCCGACGTGGCGCGCCACCGCCGCGAGCTCGCCGAGGAGGGGCTCGCCGAGCAGGTGCGCGTGGAGCGCTTCGGGGGCCTGCTGGCCGAGGTCATCGCCCGCGCCGGCCCCGCGGAGCGCCCGCTCGGCCGGCACGCCCGCGAGCGGGTGGTGGCCGCGGCGCTGCGCGAGGGGCGGGCGGCGGAGTGGGGCGAGGCCCGGGCGGCGGCGCTGGGCGCGCACGCGGGGGATGGCGACGGGGAGGGGGCGGACGCGCCCCCTCAGCCCACGCCCGGCGTGGTGCGCGCCGCGGCGGCACTCGTGGCGGAGCTCGAGGTGGAGCGGGTGACGCCTGTGCGCCTGCGCGCGGCGCTCGCGGCGTGGACGGCTGCCGAGCCGGCGCAGGCCGCCCACGTGGGCGAGGTGGCGGACCTGTACGCGGCGTACCGCCGGGCGCTGGAGGCCCTCGGCCCCGGCCGCACCGGCCGCGCGAGCCCCGAGCGGCGGGCGGCGCGGGCGCTCGACGCGCTGCGGCGCGCCCCCGCGCGGTGGGGGGGCACACCCGTGGTGGTGTACGGCTTCGACGACTTCACGCCGCTGCAGGTGGACGCGCTCGAGACGCTGGCCACGGTTGTGGACGCGCCCGTGACGGTCACGCTCGCGTACGAGCCCGGCCGCGTCGCGTTCGCCGGCCGCGGCGCGACCTTCCAGCGGCTGCGGCCGCTCGCCGCCGTCCACCGCCGCGCCGAGCCCCGCGCTGAGCACTACGCGCCCGCCGCGCGCGCGGCGCTGCACCACCTGGAGCGCCACCTCTTCGAGACCGACGCCCCCCGGCTCGCCGCGGGCGGAGCGGTGCGACTGCTGGAGGGCGGGGGGGAGCGCGCGGAGCTGGAGCTCCTCGCCGAGGACGTCGCGGGGCTGCTCGCGCGCGGGTGGCCGCCGGGGGAGATCGCCGTGGCGCACCGCGCCCCCGAGAGCGTCGCCGACCTGCTGGAGGAGGTGCTGTGCGCCCGCGGCGTGCCCTTCGCCCTGGCCCGCCGCGTGCCCTTCGCGCACACGGCCGTGGGCCGCGCGCTGCTGGGAGTGCTCGCCGCCGCGCCGGCCAATGATTTGGACCCCACCCGCCCTCTCGCCGCAGGCGAGTGTCTCCCGGCTTCGGTCGGCGAGCACGACACGACGCTCGGCGAGCTGCTCGCGTGGCTGCGCGCGCCGGGCGTCCTACGCCGCCCCGAGCTCGCCGACGAGCTGGAGCGCCGCGCACGGCGCACGGGCGCCCACACCGCCGCGCAGGCGTACGCGCTGTGGGAGGCCGACCACGGTCCGCTGCGCGCGCTCGCGGAGCTGCGGGAGGCGGCCGCCCGTGGGCCGGCGGCGTTGATCGAGCGCGCGGCGCGCGAGGCGCGGCGGCTGGGGGAGGCGTGGGCGTCAGCGATGCTGAGCGCGGCGCCCGCCACGCAGCTCGAGGCACGTGCGGCGACGGCGGCGCAGGAGACGCTCGCGGAGCTGGGGGAGCTGGCCCGGGCGGCGCCGGCGCTGGCACCAGACGCCGCCGGCTTACGCGCCGCGCTGCGCGGGGTGACGCTCGACGTGGGGGATCCCGCCGCCGCGGACGAGGCGGTGGCGGTGCTCGACCCGCTCGCGCTGCGCACGCGCCGCGTGCGGGCGCTGTACCTGTGCGGCCTGCAGGAGGGCGTGTTCCCCGCACCTGCGCGCCCCGCGCCCTACCTCTCCGAGGAGGAGCGCCGCGGCCTCGCGCTCGCCTCAGGCCTGCGGCTGGGGCAGGCCCGCGACGCGCTCGCGGCGGAGCGGTACCTGCTGTACGCGGCCGTCTCGCGGCCGCGGGAGCTGCTCGTGCTGAGCTGGCACACGGCCGACGACGACGGCCAGCCGTGCGCCCGCTCGCTGTTCGTGGACGACGTGTGCGACCTGTACTGCAGCGACCTGCACGAGGCCCGCACCAAGCGGGCGCTCGGTGAGGTGGGGGGGGAGGGGAGGGGCGCGCCCGTGGCTCCCCCCGCCTCGCCCCCCGCGGGAGTGGGGCCGCAGCGGCCGACGCGGGGCGTTCCCGCGCGGCGCGGGGGCCTTCCCCCAGAGCGGGGGATGGCGCCGCTGACCGACCCGCGGGTGAGAGCGTGGCTGCACGAGCGGCCGTGGTCGGCGTCGAGCCTGCAGACGTGGGCGGCGTGCCCGGTGCGGTGGTTCGTGGAGCGGCTGCTGCGCGCCGAGGACCTCGACCCCGACCCCGAGCCGCTGGCCCGCGGGAGCCTCGCGCACGCGGCGCTACGCGAGGTGCTGGAGGGCCTGCGCCGCGAGACGGGCTCCGCGCGCCTCACACCGGAGCGCCTGCCGCGCGCGCGGGAGCTGCTGCGCGCGGCGGTGGCCGCCCACGCCGAGCGCCGCCCGCTCTCGACCGCCCCCGAGCGCGTCCCCGGCGCCCGGCGGCGGCTGGAGGCCGACCTTGAGCGCTACCTGGCGCACGCTGCCGCCTGCGGCGCGGCCGGCGCGGAGGAGGGCGGGGCCGCGGAGAGCTCGCCGGAGCCGACCCACCTAGAGCTGCCCTTCGGCTTCGCCGACGCCCCCGAGGGCCTGCCGGCGGTGGACCTCGGCGAGGGCGTGCACGTACGCGGCGTGGTGGACCGCGTCGACCTCGCGCCGGACGGCGCGGCGGTGGTGTACGACTACAAGGGCGCCCACGTGGCTGCGCCGGACCGGTGGGTGGCCGAGCGCGCCTTCCAGATGGCGCTGTACATGCGCGCCGTCGAGGCGCTGCCGGGCGTGCACGCCGTCGGCGGCTTCTACCAGCCGCTCGCCGGGCGCGACCTGCGCGCCCGCGGGGTGCTCGCCGAGGGCGAGGGGGTGGCGGCGGAGTGCGTGCGCGGCGACGCCCGCCCGCCCGAGGCCGTGCGAGGGCTGGTCGAGGAGGTCGTGGCCGCCGCCCGCGAGGCCGCCGCGCAGGCACGCGCGGGGGCGCTCCAGGCGCGCCCGGCCACGTGCGGGTTCGGCGGCTCGGGGTGCGCGTACCCCTCGATCTGCCGGTGCGAGCGCTGATGGCGAGCGCCGACCAGCAGACCCTGTGGGACCTGCCGTCCGCCGCCCCCCACGCTGACGCCGGCGAGGATGCCGCACCCGATCCGGCTCCTGGCCCGCCGGCGCCGCCGGTCGCCCCGGAGCCGGCGCTCACGCCCGAGCAGGAGGCCGCCGCGGCGCGCCGGCGGGGACAGCTGCTCGCGGCCGCCGGGGCGGGCTCGGGGAAGACCGCCGTACTCGTCGAGCGGTACGTGCGGGCGGTGCGCGAGGACGGCCTCGCGCCGGGGCGGATCCTCGCGATCACGTTCACCGAGCGGGCCGCGGGGGAGCTGCGGGCGCGGGTGCGCGCGCGCCTGCTGGCGGCCGGCGAGCGCGAGGCCGCGCGCGACCTCGAGGGCGCGCCGATCGGCACCTTCCACGGCTTCTGCGCGCGCCTGCTGCGCACCCACGCGCCGGCGGCCGGCCTCGACCCCGACTTCACGATCCTCGACGAGCCCGGCACCGCGCGCCTGCAGGCGCTCGCCTTCCGCGGCGCGCTCGCCGGCCTGCTGGCGGGGCCCCGCGGCGCGGAGGCGGTCGAGGTGCTCGCCGCGTACGGCGCCGACCGGGTGCGCGCGATGGTGGGCGGGGTGTACGGCGAGCTGCGCTCGCGGGGAGCGCTGCGGCCGGCGCTGCCGCGGCCGGCGCTGCCGGCCGACGAGGAGGCCGCGGTGCGTGCGTGCGCGGTGCTCGGCGAGCTGCTGGAGCGCTTCGGGCGCGGCTACGCCGAGCTCAAGCGGGCGCGGGCGGCGCTCGACTTCGACGACCTCGAGCTGTGCGCCCGCGAGCTGCTGGAGCGCCGCGAGGGGGTGCGCCGCGCGTGGGCCGAGCGGTTGGAGGCGGTCATGGTCGACGAGTTCCAGGACACCAACCCCCGCCAGCTCGCGCTCCTGCGGCTGCTCGCGTGCGAGCACCTGTGCACCGTAGGCGATGAGTGGCAGTCGATCTACCGCTTCCGCCACGCCGAGGTCGAGCTCTTCCGGGAGCGCCGCCGCGAGCTGCAGCGGCGGGGGGAGGTGGTGAGCATGGTCCACAACTTCCGCGCCCGCCCGCCCCTGGTGGCCGCCGTCAACGCCGTGTTCGCCGCGCGCTTCGGCGCCGAGTACACCCCCCTGCAGGCCGCCCGCGAGGAGGGCCCCGCCGCCGGCGAGCCCGCGATCGAGGTGCTGCTCACCGACCGCGGCGCGTGGTCGGAGCGCGCGCTCGCGGAGAGCCCGCTCGCGCGGGCGGTCGCGGGCGAGCTGCCCCCGCGCCGCTGTGGCGCCACGCCGAAGCGCGCCTGCTCGCCCAGCGTGTGGCCGAGCTCGTGGCCGGCGGGCAGGCGGCGGCAGGGGACGTCGCGGTGCTGCTGCGCGCCGGCGGCGACCTGCCGGTGTACGAGCGGGCGCTGCAGGAGCGCGGCCTGCGCACGCTCGCGGCCGTCGGCTCCTTCTGGGGCCACCAGCAGGTGGGCGACCTGCTGGCGTGGCTGCGGGCGCTGGCCAACCCCCTGGACGAGGTGGCGCTGTATTCGGTGCTCGCCTCCCCGCTCGTGGGCCTCTCCGCCGACGCGCTCGCGTTGGTGGCGCTCCACGCCCGCGCGGCGGGGGTGAGCGCGTGGGCGGCGTGCGCCGGGGAGGGCGGCGCCGACGCGGTGGCCTCCGACCCCGGCGACGTGGGGGCGGCGAGCACGTCTGGCGCAGCGGCCGCCGAGCCCGGGAACGGCGGGGCCGAGAGCGCCTCCGGCGCTGGGGACCTGTACGAGACGCTCCCTGCCCCCGATGGTGAGCGCCTCGCGCGCTTCGCCGCGCACTTCGCGGCCGAGCGCCGTACCGCGCCGGCGCTGCCGCTCGCGGAGCTGTTGCTGCGCGCGCTCGCCCACTCCGGGTACGAGCGCCACGTGCTCGCCCTCCCGTGGGGCGAGCGGCGGCTGGCGAACGTGCACAAGCTGCTGCGCCTCGCGCGCCGCTACGAAGCGGCCGAGGGCCGCGACCTGCGGGGCTTCCTCGACCACGTCGCCCACACCCGCGCGCTCGCGGAGAGCGCGGAGCCCCACGCCCCCGTCGGCGCCGAGCCCGACGCGGTACGGCTGATGACCGTGCACGCCGCCAAGGGCCTCGAGTTCCCGGTCGTGTGCCTGGCGGACCTCGGCCGCGCCCCCGGCGGCGCGCCGCCCGACCTGCTCGTGGACGGCGAGCGCGTCGGCCTGCGCCTCGCGCGCCTCGACGGGGAGCCGCCGACGAGCGCCCTGCGCTACGAGGAGCTGTGCGAGGAGCGCCGCCGCGCGGAGGCGGCCGAGGAGGAGCGGATCGTGTACGTGGCGCTGACGCGCGCCCGCGAGCGTCTGCTCCTCAGCGGCGCGTGCGACTTCGCGCGCTGGCCTTACACGGGGCCGGCGCCGATCGGCTGGCTCGCCCCCGCGCTCGCGCCCGAGCTGCCGGAGCTCGCGCACACGGGGGAGCGCCCCGTGGCGACGCTCGCCGTGGCCGGCGCGGCGGAGGGCGCGGCGCGGGTCGAGGTGCGCTGCTGGCTGAATACCCCCGCCACCGTGGGGGCCGTCCTGCGCGCCGATTCGGAAGCCGCAGCTATCCTCGTGCCATGAGGCCGACACGCTCCGCGAGCGGCCCACCGGGAGTGGAGGCCCGCCAGGCCCAGGCGGAGGCCGCCGAGCGCCCGCGCTCCGACGCAGCGGACGCCGAGCTCTTCGCGCAGGTGCGAGAGCGCGGCGACACCCACGCGCGCGAGCTGCTGATCGAGCGGTACCTGCCGCTCGCCCGCCGCCTCGCGCGCCGCTACCAACACGCCGAAGAGCCGGTGGAGGATCTCGTCCAGGTCGCCTCGATGGGACTGATCAAGGCGATCGACCGCTTCGACCCGCGCCGCGAGGTGGTCTTCTCCAGCTACGCAGTGCCCACGATCCTCGGGGAACTGCGCCGCCACTTCCGCGACCACACGTGGTCGGTGCGCGTCCCCCGTGACCTGCAGGAGCTCGCGCTGCGCGTCGACCACGCCGTCACCCGCCTCTCCGTGGACGGCCGCCGCTCCCCGACCGTCGGCGAGATCGCACAGGCCGTGGGCGCCTCGCCCGAGCTGGTGCTCGAGGCGCTGAGGCCGCGGCCGCCTACCGCGCAGCCTCGCTAGACGCCGCCCGCGCCGCCACGGCGGGCGAGGAGGCCGGTGAAAGCGTCTCCGACGCGCTCGGGGTCGAGGAGGTCGGTTTCCAGCATGCCGAGGAGCGCGCGGTGTTGGAGCCGCTGCTGGCCCGTCTCACGCCGCGGGAACGGGTGGTTCTTTGGCTGCGTTTTGGCGAGGACCTCACCCAGTCGGAGATCGGCGAGCGGATCGGCGTCTCGCAGATGCAGGTCTCCCGCCTCATTCGCCAGGCGCTCGCGCGCATGCGGACGGGGAGCGACGGAGGGACGGGGGGGTAGGGGCAGGCGAGGGGGTGCGTGGACCCGGGTCCGGGGTCGGAACAGGGCCGGGCAGGCGTTGGAGACATTGCGAACCGACTGGTCCGGCAGGGCGGAATGCCGCTCTGGGACTGGGGATGCTGGATCGGCCGGCGGTCTGGCGTGGTGGTCGGAGGATTGCTTCCCAGGCTGCTCCCGAAGTGTGGTAGCTTTGGATGTCCGGTCACTCGGAATCGGGCTGTCGCCCGCAGTGAGGTCGGAAGCTCGGCAGGGGCCGGAGCATGGAGGCGAGTCGCAGCTTGGAAGCCGGGTACGGAGGCGCGGCAGGGCACGGAGGCCGCAGGAGCCATAGGCCGGGCGCTGCGCTGTAGTGGGGCGCTCGGGCGACAACCAGAGGAATCCCAGAGGAATCCTACTCAACAGAAAAGGACCAGCTATGAAACTCGTAGCCAAGGTCGGAGCTATCTGCCTCGCGTCGATGCTCATGATGGGCATGGCGCTGGTGGGTAATGCCTCGGCCGCATTATTATGGTTAGTGTGTTTAAAGGGTAGTGGGCTGACCAAATTCACCAACAGCAAGTGCCTTGAAGCAGGCAGTGGTGGCGAATGGCAGTCGTTAGGTGTTCGTGCCGGTACTACCATCACCGTCAAGCTCTTAGCTATCTCTATCCTGCTGCGTGACACGAAAACAAAAGCAGCAGTGAATTGCTTCAACACCGGCAGTAAGGGTGAAGGGGTGATCGAAGAAGGCGGCAAAGGAAAAGTCAGAGTCGCCGAATACGAAAAACCAGGCACCAATTGCGTCAGTGTCGAAGGCTGTGAAAAAGGATCAATTACAGCAGTCAAAGGGGTACATCTTCCGTGGAACACGGAAGTAGTTGTAGGCACCAATGGGAAACCATTAACCAAACTATCGAATAGCGGTGCCGGCGAACCCGGATGGGAAGTAAAATGCACAATTGCCGGCATCAAACAGACCGATATCTGTACATCGGAAGCCGAAGAAGTTGAATTAATCAATGAAGTGACCAAAAATCCGGAAGGTGTATCCGAATTATTAGTCAGGAGCAGATTCCAGCAGGCAGCCGAAGGGACCTGCTCGCTAGGTGGCGCAAAAGCAGGGCGGGTGTTAGGCTTACTTGCGATCTTATTACCGGGAGGTGCGTTGTCGGTCAACACATAGTGACCTCCAGGTTGTGAGTACTGAGTAATACGGGTGGGGCCAGGGCCTGGCCCCACCCGCGTTGTATCGTCAGGCAGATGGTGATGTGTTCGGGAGTGGTTGCTGTCGTGGAGACGAGGATTGAGGGGGAGGGCACCGGGAGATGAGAGGTATGAGGTGCATACGAGCGGCGGCGGCCGCGGGCATCTGTATCGCTGTCTTGGGCTTTGCTGGAAGCGTGGCCGCGGCCCCTGGCCGGTGTCCTAACGAAGCGCTACAAGTGGGCCCATCGATGCGCCTGCCGGACTGCCGTGCGTATGAGCTTCGTGGGAAACCTGGGCGGCAGCGCCGACATGATCTTCGGGGTGAATCTGGATAGCGCCGTCGCGACGAGCGACGGTGAACATCTGTACCTCCACGCGGAGACGGTGTTCGCCGAACCTGGTGTCCACATCGACGGCACGGATGCCGTGTACTCGCGTACCGCCGATGGGTGGACTGCGCGGTCGATTGTGGGGGCCGGAATGGCGGCCGAATCCTTCGAGCCCTCCCTGTTCAACCCCGATCTCGCGCAGGTCGCTTTCAGGGCCGTCCCCAGGTTGAGCGAACAGGTGGATCCCACGGGCACGGAAGACACGCTCTACGTCGGTCCCACCGGTGGCCCCTATACGGCGGTGGCGAACATCCCGAGCGGCGAAGGCGAAGCAACCGCATTCGCCGGCGCGAACGCCGGTACTCCAAGTGTCTCCGCGTTCAGCGTTGTCCTCGTGAAATCGGTCAAATCGACAATCCTGCCGCCGGGGCAGGAACGTGAGATCGCGGAAGCGACGAACGCGGGACAGCCGAATCTCTACGAGTGGAGCGACGGTAGGCTGCAACTCGTCAATGTCGAAGGCGAAGGCTTGAGGCTCCGTCTGCTCAACCCGTGCGGCGCCGAGCTCGGGGAAGGCAATGAAGGCAACGCCCTCAACGCGGTCTCACCCGAAGGCTCGAAGGATCTTCTTTATCAGTCCCTTCCCCGGTGCGCCTTCACCGTGTCCGGCGCCACAGCTATACATGCGTGTGGATAATCGGAAAACGGTCGATGTCTCCGAACCGGAGGGCGTGAGTGTGGCTCCCTCGGAACGTGGTCGGGTAGCCTATGATGGTGCGAGCGCCGACGGCTCGAAGGTCTTCTTCACGACGGGGACGGCTCTCACCCCAGTGTCGGGGGCTGGCTTTTACCTCTATGAGTATGATACCGAAGCGCCTGAACATCACCGGCTGAGGCTGATCGCCAACGAAGTTGCCGGAGTCGAACGCGAGTTCAATAACCCCTCTGTCGTCGTCTCCGAAGACGGCTCGACGGTGTACTATAAGGGGACGCACGAAGGAACAACGGGTATCTGGCACTATGGAATGGTGACCGGCGAGCGAAGCTTTGTTGCGGCGCCTTCGGAAACGCCTTCGGCGAATGAACCATATTACGCGACGCCAAACGGGAGCTTTCTCATGTTCGCGAGTGGTCGTGGTGGAGTACGGGTCGCGGGTCCTCATGGCCTTCAGGTCGAACCGCGAGGGGTCGATGGCAGTAACGAGCTCTACCGATATGACGCCGCCGACGGGAGCGTGATGTGCGTGTCGTGCGGAGCGGGCGTCGCGCCCGCAAAGGGCAAGGTGCGCGTCCCGGAAGTGAACTCAGGTCTGTGGTTGGGCCCAGACAGCTTGCCGACGGCGATCTCGATCTCCGAAGATGGGCAGCGAGCGTTCTTCGAGACCACCGCTAAGCTCGTACCTGGGGACACGAACGAAAGCACAGCACACGAAGAAAACCTTGAAGTTGGCAAGGGCGTCGATGTGTATGAGTGGGAGGCTGAGGGCGCGGAAGAAGGGCCGAGCCTTTTCTGTGACGCGACAAACGGCTGCACACACCTGATCTCCACAGGTGAAGACGTGGGCCCAGAGAACTTCCTAGGCGCCAGCGCTGACGGGAACAACATTTTCTTCACGAGCGCGGCGCAGCTAGTGCCGCAGGCCACTCCCGAATTCACGAACATCTACGACGCGCGTGTGGATGGCGGTTTCGCCCCGCCTCCACCGAGTGCCGAATGCACGAGCTGCCAGGGTGTCGGCAGTCCGCCGCCGCAGTTCAGCGCGGGGGCGAGCCTAGCGTTCGCGGGAACGGGCAACCACGGGACGCACGTTGTCAAACAGCCCAAGAAACCTAAGCCCCGGTGCAAGCGTGGCTACAGGAGGAGTAAGAAGGGCAGGTGCGAGTGGGTGGCGTCGGGCAAGAACGGCAGGCAGCGATGAGGGCGCCCGCGATCCTCGGAGCCGCGGTCGTGGCCTGCGTCGTCGCCTGTGCGGCGCCCGTCGCCGTGCAGGCAGAGGCATTCGCGGTGAAGCCGGGCAGCTTCGCGGTGGTCCCGTCTAATACCCTCGCGGGAGCGCATCCCGACCTGACCACGAGCTTCGCGATCGCGCAGGACGAAGCTGGGGTCGTGGGCGGCTCGCTGCGCAACGCGGAAGTCGTGCTGCCGACGGGGTTCGCGGGCTACCCGGCGGCGGTGAAGACATGCGATCCCGTGCAGTTGCAGCTCGAAGCGTGCCCGGTCGGCTCGCAGATCGGCACGCTCGAAGTGGCGACATACGGGTACGTGTTCGGCCAATACTTCGTCCTGCTGGGGCCACTGTTCAACATGGCACCGTCGCCCGGCCAGGCGGCCGTGTACGGCTTCGACCTCAAGCTGGGAGAAGGGGGCGAGGTCATCGCGTCCGGCGAGATCGTCGTGTCCGTCGGTCCCGACTACCGGGTGCACGCACGTGTTAGGGACGTGTACGGTCTGTTCGCGTTCGTGCGCACGTCGCTGACCGTGTGGGGCGTGCCGGCCGACCCGAGCCACAACGCGGTGCGAGGCGACGGGTTCTTTTGCAAACAGCTCGGCCCAAGCGAGCGGTTCGTGCCGGCGGAAGAGGAATGCGGAGGCGGCAACGTCGCCGCCAACGAAAACCCCGTCGCTTACCTGGTCAACCCGACTCAATGCACCCCCCACCCACTGACCGCAGAGCTGACCGGCCTGGAATCGTGGGAGGGCTCCTCGGCCCCGCCCCAATTCGCCGACCATGGGCCCCTTCACCGGCTGCGAATCGTTGAAGTTCGCGCCAACTCTCTCGGTTGCCCCCGAAGTCCTCCAGGCGACCACCCCCACCGGCTACGAAGTAGACCTGCGCGTCCCTCAGACAGAAGGCGCCGAAGGGCTCGCGACGGCCGACCTCGAGGACGCGGTCGTGCGGATGCCGGCGGGCGTCGTGCTCTCTCCCTCGGCGGCTACCGGCCTGGAATCGTGCAGCGAAGCCGAGGTCGGGCTGCACACCGAACAGCCGGTGGGGTGCCCCAACGCGTCGAAACTGGGGACGGTCTCGGTGGTGACCCCGGCGCTCCCGGGCGAACTGCGGGGCTCGCTGTACCTGGGCGGTCCGGCGTCGGGGCCGATCACCGGGCCGCCGTTCACGGTCTATCTGACCTTCGCGGGCCACGGGGTGCTCGTGAAGATCAGGGGCACGGCCACGCCGAACCCCGCGACGGGGCAGATCACGACGGTCTTCGACGAAAACCCGCAGCTGCCGTTCAGCGAACTGAAACTGCACCTGAACGGCGGTTCGCGCGCGACGGTCGCGAACCCGAGCGTCTGCGGTTCCTACGCCGCCGAAGCCGTGTTCACGCCGTGGAGCTCGCCGTTTACGCCGGCCGCGACGCCGACGAGTCCGCCCTTTGAAATCACCGGCTGCGGGGCGCCGCGCTTCGAAACCGTCGTTCGCGGCGAGCACGCTCTCCAACCAGGCCGGTGGCTACTCGACCTTGCGCGTGACATTCTCACGCGAAGACGCCGACGAGGATCTGGAGGGGATCTCGGTGACGACGCCGCCGGGGCTCTCGGGGAACCTCTCGAAGGTCTCGCTGTGCGGCGAACCGCAGGCGGCGGAGGGGACCTGCCCGGAATCCAGCTTGATCGGGGAAGTGACGGCGGGGGCGGGGCCGGGGCCCGAACCGGTGTTCATCCGCGGTGGGCGGGTGTATCTCACGGGACCGTACGACGGCGCGCCGTTCGGGCTCTCGATCGACGTGTCCGAGCGGGCGGGGCCGCTGGACCTGGGGTCCGGGCCGTGCGACTGCGAAGTGGTGCGGGCGACCGTGAGCGTGAACCCGCAGACGGCGCAGTTGACGGTCACGAACGGGGCGCTGCCGGTGATGAAGGACGGCATCCCGTTCCAGGTCAAGGCCGTCAACGTGGACATCAACCGGCCTGAATTCGTCTTCAACCCCACCACCTGCGAACCGCTGAGCGTGCTCGGGACGCTGCGCAGCACCGAGGGGGCGCTCGCGCAGCGCTCGGCGCACTTCCAGGACACCAACTGCTCGGCGCTGGGGTTCGCGCCGCAGTTCAAGGTCTCGACGTCGGGGCGCACCTCGCGCGGGCAGGGCGCGAGCCTCGACGCGCGGCTCGCGTATCCGAAGGCGGCCCCGTTTGGCTCGCAGACGAACATCGCCCTGGTCAAAGTGCAGCTGCCGCGGCAGCTGCCCTCGCGGCTCTCGACGTTGCAGAAGGCCTGCCTGGCGGCCGTCTTCGAAGCCGACCCGGCCCGCTGCCCGGCGGCCTCGCGCGTCGGGTACGCGCGGGCGACGACGCCGATCATTCCCGTGCCGCTCACCGGCCCCGCCTACTTCGTCTCCTACGGCGGCGAGGCATTCCCGAGCCTGATCGTCGTCTTGCAGGGGTACGGGGTGACCGTCGACCTCGTCGGCTCGACCTTCATCAACGAAAAGACGAGCATCACGACCTCGACCTTCAAGACCGTGCCGGACGTCCCGGTCGGCACGTTCGAGCTCTACCTCCCGCAGGGACCGTACTCCGCGCTCGCGGCCCACGGGAACCTCTGCACCTCGAAGCTCTCGATGCCGACTGAATTCGTCGCCCAGAACGGGGATTCGATCGTGGAGACCACGCCGATCTCTGTCACTGGGTGCCCCAAGCGCAAGGCGGTGGCGGCGCGAGTTCGCCGGTCGAGCCGCCGGCGCGCGCGTCGGTAGGGAACGCGCGCCGGCCCTTCGGGCCGGAGTCGGAGACACGGCGGGGCGATTGGCCCGGCAAAGGCGCAGCAATGCCGCTCTGGGATCGACGATTCTGGGGCGGGCAGGATCGAGATGCGAAGGCCGCCGCACCAAACCCGTTCCGAAGTGTGGTAGTGTCCGCAATCCGGTCCTTCGGGATCAGGGGCATCTCTCGCGATGCGGGTGGAGACCCCCCACTGGAGTACCGGATCATAAAAATCACCTAACAAAGGAACAGCGATGAAATTGATCGCAAAGACAGCGGGGCTCTGCCTTGCGTCGATGCTCGTAATGGGCATGGCGCTGGCGGGGAACGCCGCTGCGGCGTTATTATGGTTAGTATGTTTAGAAGGTGTAGGTCTCAGCAAATACATAAACAGCAAATGCCTTTCATCCAGTGGAGGATTAGCCTCAGAAAAAGGGTGGCAGACGTTAGGCGTTCCAGCTGGCCGGGAAATTACTGTCCTGCTCTTAGCTGCCACCATAACACTGAAGGACACAGCAGCGAAAACGGCAGTCCAGTGCTTTAACAATGGCAGTAGAGGAGAAGGGATCATTGAAGCGGAAGGCAAAGGCAAAATAACAATCGCCGAATACGCAAACGCCAAAGAAAATTGTAGAGGCGTCGAAGGCTGTGAAGCGGGAGGGGTAGAAATAGTCAAGGGGGCTAATCTTCCGTGGAACATAGCAGCATTTGTAGGGACGGACGGAAGCCCATTAACCAAGATATCGAAAGGCGGTGTCGGTGCCGGTGCGCCGGGATGGGAAGTTAAATGCAAAATTGCTGGGATCGCGATGCTTGATAGATGCCTACAGGAAGAAGGGGCAGGAAAGAAAATTGAAGAAGTTGAATTAAAGAGTGAAGTATCCGGTAAAGAAGAATTATTAGTGAGGAGCAGATTCCAGTCCACGGGCGAATTCAAATGCTCGCTAACTGGGAAAGAAAAATCGGGTAGGGTGGAAGGCTTATTTGCCATCTTATTACCGGGAGGCGCTCTCTCGATCAACAAAGAATGACGGTATCTCGGTTCTGAATATCGGGTGGGGCCGGCATTCGTTGGCCCCACCTGGGATTGTGGGGCGCGGCGCTGCCCACGGCCCCCGCGCCGCGCCAAGAACGCCGCCCCGCCCCGGAGGGGCGACCCTCCCTCCCCCTGCCCGGTCGGCCGCTTGCAGGCGTTTGACTTCTCGGCGCGAGCGGTCACAATGTGGCGCATGCGTTCGATGTGGAAAGGCACCCTCACCTTCGGGCTGGTCTCCCTGCCGGTCAAGCTCTACACGGCCGTCGTGCACCGCACGGTGAGCTTCCACCAAGCTGCACGCGACCGACCACGCGCGCATCGAAAACCGGCGCTTCTGCTCGGCCGAGGGGGAGGAGGTGCCCTACGGGGAGATCGTCAAGGGCTTCGAGATCGCGCCCGGACAGCACGTCGTGATCGAGGCGGACGAGCTCGCCGCGCTGGAGCCGGAGTTCACGCGCGCGATCGAGGTCGAGGACTTCGTGCAGCTGGCGGAGATCGACCCGGTCTACTTCGACCGGCCCTACTACCTCACGCCCGGCCAGGGCGGGGCGCGGCCCTACCGGCTGCTGCTGGAGGCGATGCGGGACACGGGCCGGGCGGCGATCGCCCGCGTCGTGCTGCGCTCCCGCCAGCAGCTCGTCGCGATCCATCCCTGCGGCGACGTGCTGCTGATGACCACGCTCTCCTTCGCGGACGAGATCCAGCCGACCTCCGAGCTCGGCGAGCTGCGGGAAGCGGCCGAGGTCCAGCTCGACGAGCGCGAGCTCAAGATCGCGCACCGGCTGGTGGACTCGATCGCGCGGCCCTTCGACCCCGACAACTACCACGACACCTACCGCGAGGCGCTGCTGGAGCTGATCGACCGCAAGGCGGGAGGGGAGCAGGTGGTGCTCGAACCGCCGGCGGCCGAGGCGCCGCTGCAGGCGGTGGACCTGATGGGCGCCCTGGAGGCCTCGATCGAGCAGGCGCGCGCGCGGCGGGGATCGGAACCCCGCCCACCCGGAGCACCCGCGCGTAAGCGGAAGGGCGCGGGCAAGAAGCCCGAGGTCGCGGCGGAGGGCAACGGGGCTCCGGCGAAGGGATCGGAACCCCGCCCACCCGCCGGGAAGAGCCGCGGGCGCAGCCGCGCTTCGTAGGGCACGGGCCGGGCGGGCCGGCTCAGAAGGCGAGACCGAGCACGAGCTCCTCGCCGCCCCCATCCGCCAGAGGCTCGACGCGCAGCTCGTCGGTCATCCGCTCCAGCACGTTGCCGACGCCGGGCAGCACGGCGTCCTGCACGAGGCGCCGCGCGGCGTGTTCGGGGAGCTCGCCGACGCGCAGCTCGAGCTCCTCGCCGCGCACGCTGACGGCGAGCGCGAGGTGGCCGTCGTTCGCGAGGGAGGGGGCGTGGACGGTCAGCGCGTCGCACACGACCAGCGCGTCGTCCATCCGATCCACGGGGCAGTTGGCGCGCGCGAGCAGCATCGACACGACCCGGCACAGCACGGGGCCCACCAGGGGGCCGTCGGCGAGGCGCAGGGACACGGAGCTCTCGTACGGGCTCGCCGGCTCGCCGTCGGGGCCGCCCCGGGCGGCTGGGGCGCCGTGGCTGCCCTGGGCGGTGGGGCCGCCGTGGCCGTTCGCGCCGGGGTGCGTTTCCGCGGCGCTCACCGGCTCACCCGGGTTCCGGCGGCGGGCGCCGGTCGGCGGGCCGCCACGCGCTCGCGGAGGCGTGCGCCGTCCGGGCTGGGCGGCTCGCTCAGCCGGAAGCGCATGCGCACCTCCGTGCGGCCCTGCGCGTCGTGGCCGAGCTCGAGGCTCTCGGTGAGTGAGGCGATCAGCGGCAGGCCGAGGCCGAGGCCGGGGCTCTCCGGGCGGGGGCCGAGACCCCGGCCCTCGTCGCGCACGGTCACGAGCAGCTCGTCCTCGGTCACGCTCACCAGCACCTCCATCGGCCCCTCGCCGCCCTCCGGGTACGCGTGGACGACGACGTTCGTACACGCCTCGGTAACGGCCAGACGGATGTCCGAGAGGATCTGGGCGTCGGTCTCCCGCACGTCGCCGATCGCGCCCAGGGCGTGGCGCACGAGCGCGATGTTCTCCGCGCGCGCCGGCAGCGCAATCTGGATGTCAGCCCTCATGTTCTAGCTTTCTGCACTTGGAGCCCGGGTCCTCCGGGCCGCCTGGATTGATGGTGCCCTTTGCGGGCGGTTTTCACACCTCCCCGCTGTCCGCACAACGCGCCGCCGGCACCGGGGCTTGCGTTTGGGCATCGGGGACGCGTCCACTGCTACGCTTCTGTCTCCCGCCTCAGGTGCCCTTTGGCCCTGCACGGAAGGACCCGTCGCCCGTTTCGCCCGTGTGGATGACCTTTTGGGGAGCACTGCCATGACTTCGCACATCCTGAAGCCGCCCGGGGCCGTCGGCCTCTACGACCCTCGCTTCGAGCACGACGCCTGCGGCGTGGGCATGGTCGCACGGCTGGACAACTGTCCTACGCATGAGGTGGTGGAGCAGGCGCTGCGGGCGCTGGAGAACCTGGAGCACCGCGGCGCCTCCGGGGCTGACCCTACCACGGGGGATGGCGCGGGGATCCTGATGCAGATGCCCGACGCGCTGCTGCGCGCGGTCGTGGACTTCGAGCTGCCGCCGCCGGGGGGCTACGGGGTGCTGATGTGCTTCCTGCCGCTCGCCGTGCAGGAGCGGGAGCGGCTGCAGGGACTCCTGGAGGGGGCAGTGCGCGCCGAGGGCCAGCGGGTGCTCGGCTGGCGCGAGGTGCCCTGCGACCTCGCCCACGTGGGGCGCACCGCGGGGGCCTGCCGGCCGGCCGTGTGGCAGCTGTTCGTGGGGGCCGCGGAGGGTCTCGACCAGGACGCCTTCGAGCGCAAGCTGTACGTGGCGCGCCGCGTCTGCGAGCTCGATCCCACGGGAGCCGGCCTGTACGTTGCCTCGGGCTCCTCGCGCACGCTCAACTACAAGGGCATGCTGGTCTCCACCCAGCTCGCGGGCTTCTACCCCGACCTGCGCGACGAGCGCTGCCGCACCGCGATGGCGCTCGTACACTCGCGCTTCTCGACCAACACGTTCCCCTCCTGGGAGCTCGCGCACCCCTACCGCGTGGTCTGCCACAACGGCGAGATCAACACGATGATGGGCAACGTCTCGTGGATGCGCGCGCGGGAGTCGGAGCTGCGCTCGGAGCTCTTCGGGGAGGACCTCGCCAAGATCCTGCCCGTCGCCAAGGCGGGCGACTCCGACTCGGCCACCTTCGACCGCGTGCTGGAGCTGCTGCTGCTCGCCGGGCGCTCGCTGCCGCACGCGGTGATGATGATGATCCCCGAGGCCTTCCGCGAAAGGGACGACCTGCCGCAGGAGCTGCGCGGCTTCTACGCCTTCCACTCCTGCCTGATGGAGCCGTGGGACGGGCCCGCCTCGGTGGCGTTCACGGACGGGCGCGTGGTCGGCGCCACGCTCGACCGCAACGGGCTGCGGCCCGGCCGCTGGGTGGAGACCGTCGACGGGCTCGTGGTGCTCGGCTCGGAGTGCGGCCTGCTCGACATCGCACCCGAGCGGGTGCTGCGACTCGGGCGCCTGCAGCCGGGCAAGCTGTTCCTCGTCGACCTGGAGCGCGGGCGGATCGTCGAGGACGGCGAGGTCAAGCACGAGGTGTCCACGCGACGCCCCTACGGCGAGTGGTTCGTGCGCAACTCCGTGCACTTCGACGACCTCCCCCCTCCGAGGAGGTGACGATCTCCACGCAGCCGCTGCACGCCCGCCAGCGCGCCTTCGGCTACACCCAGGAGGACCTCCGCGTGCTGCTGGCGCCGATGGCGCGGGACGGGCAGGAGCCCGTCGGCTCGATGGGCAACGACCTCTCCCTGGCCGTCCTCTCCGACCAGGCGCCCCCCCTCTTCTCCTACTTCAAGCAGCTCTTCGCGCAGGTCACGAACCCTCCGATCGACCCGATCCGCGAGGAGATCGTGATGAGCCTCGCCACCTCGCTGGGCGCCGAGCGCAACCTCTTCGACGAGACGCCCGCCCACGCGCACAAGCTGGTGCTGGGCCAGCCGATCCTGCTCAACCACGAGCTCGAGACGCTGCGCCACGTCGCGCACGAGGAGTTCTCGGCGCGCACGCTCGACACCACCTGGCTGGCGGCCGCGGGGGCCGGCGGGATGGAGCAGGCGCTCGCGCGGCTCTGCGCGAACGCGCAGGAGGCGATCGCCGACGGCGTCAACATCCTGATCCTCTCCGACCGCTCGCTGGACGCGCGCCGCGTGCCGATCCCCTCGCTGCTGGCCGTCTCCGCCGTGCACCACCACCTCGTGCGCGAGGGCACCCGCCTGCGCGCCGGGATCGTGCTGGAGTCCGGCGAGCCGCGCGAGGTGCACCACTTCGCCACCCTGATCGGCTACGGGGTGTCCGCCGTCAACCCCTACCTGCTGCTGGAGACGCTGGAGGAGCTCGTCTTCCACGGGCTGCTCGCGCCCGCCGGGGCGGCCGCGGTGGCCGGCAACGGCGGGGGTGCCGTGCTCACGTACGAGCAGGCTGCGCTCAACGTGGTCCGGGCGCTCGACAAAGGCCTCCTGAAGACGATCTCGAAGATGGGCATCTCCACGATCCAGTCCTACCGCTCCGCGCAGATCTTCGAGGCCGTCGGCCTCTCACGCGAGCTCGTCGACCGCCACTTCACCGGCACCGCCTCGCGGATCGGCGGCGTCGGCCTGCGCGAGCTCGCGCAGGAGGCGCTCGTCCGCCACGCGCGCGCCTTCCCCGCGCCCCACGACGACGTGCTGCCGGTCGGGGGGGTGTACGCGTGGCGGCGCGACGGCGAGCGCCACATCTGGAACCCCGAGACGATCGCGCTCGTGCAGCACGCCGTGCGCGCCACCGACGACGCGCAGGTGGCCGCCGCGTTCGCGGGGGACGCGCAGGCGCACGCGTCGGTGCGGGAGAGCCCCGCCTACGCCCGCTACCGCGAGTACGCGCGCGCGGTCAACGAGGACGCCGCGCGACGCGCGACGCTGCGCGGGCTGCTGCGGCTGCGCGGCGAGGTCGCCGCCGCGGGGAACGGCTCCTCGGGCCTCGCGGGAGCGGAAGGGGAAGGGGAAGGGGGGGGCGGGATCGCCCTGCACGAAGTCGAGCCCGCGGCGGCGATCGTGCGCCGTTTCTGCACCGGTGCCATGTCGTTGGGCTCGATCTCGCGCGAGGCCCACGAGACGCTCGCGATCGCGATGAACCGCCTCGGCGGGCGCTCCAACACGGGCGAGGGTGGCGAGGACCCGGTGCGCTTCCTGCCCGACCCCAACGGCGACCGCCGCCGCTCGGCGATCAAGCAGGTCGCCTCCGGGCGCTTCGGCGTGACGATCCACTACCTGGTCAACGCGGACGAGCTGCAGATCAAGATGGCCCAGGGCGCCAAGCCCGGCGAGGGCGGGCAGCTGCCCGGGCACAAGGTGGACAAGTACATCGGCTCGATCCGCCACACCACGCCCGGCGTCGGCCTGATCTCCCCGCCGCCCCACCACGACATCTACTCGATCGAGGACCTCAAGCAGCTGATCTACGACCTGCGCTGCGCCAACCCGGGCGCGCAGGTCTCGGTGAAGCTGGTCTCCGAGGTGGGGGTCGGCACGGTCGCCGCGGGCGTCTCCAAGGCCAACGCCGACCGCGTGCTGATCTCAGGCCACGACGGCGGCACGGGCGCCTCGCCGCTCTCCTCGATCCAGGCGGCGGGCGTGCCGTGGGAGATCGGCCTCGCCGAGACCCAGCAGACGCTGCTGCTCAACGAGCTGCGCTCGCGCATCGTCGTGCAGACCGACGGCCAGCTGAAGACCGGCCGCGACGTGCTGATCGCGGCGCTGCTCGGCGCGGACGAGATGGGCTTCTCCACCGCGCCGCTGATCGCGACCGGCTGCATCATGATGCGCGCCTGCCACCTCAACACCTGCCCGGTGGGGATCGCCACCCAGGACCCCGAGCTGCGCAAGCGCTTCCAGGGGACGCCCGAGCAGGTCGTCAACTTCTTCTTCTACGTCGCCGAGGAAGTCCGCGAGCTGCTCGCCTCGCTGGGCCTGCGCTCGCTGGAGGAGGCGATCGGCCGCGTGGACCTGCTGGAGGCCGGCCCCGCGATCGACCACTGGAAGGCGCGCGGCGTCGACCTCACCCACATCCTCACCCACGTCGAGCTGCCTGACGGCGAGCCCCGCCGGCGCGTGCAGCCGCCGCCGGC
The DNA here is from genome assembly GCA_963821775.1 of uncultured Solirubrobacterales bacterium. Lineage (GTDB taxonomy): Bacteria > Actinomycetota > Thermoleophilia > Solirubrobacterales > Solirubrobacteraceae > Palsa-744. The sequence goes on from CAWGFB010000006.1 coordinate 200,269, forward strand.
GGTGCTCGAGGACGCGCTCGACTGGCAGCTCGTGGAGGCCGCACGGGCGGCGCTCGAAGCCGCGCTATGTCGGCGCGGTGGACGACCGCGACCGCCTGAGTGCGATGGCCGCCACCGACGGGCACCCCGTGGTCGGGGGCCGCGACGGGCGCATCACCGGCGAGCGGCCCGTGCCGGTCCGTCTCGCCCTGCCGATCCGCAACGTCAACCGCTGCGTCGGCGGCATCCTCTCCAGCCACATCGCGCGCGCGCACGGGGCGGAGGGCCTGCCGGCCGACACGATCGTGGTCGACTTCGAGGGCTCCGCCGGGCAGAGCTTCGGCGGCTGGCTGGCGCCCGGGGTGACGTTCACGCTGCGCGGCGACGCCAACGACTACGCCGGCAAGGGCCTCTCCGGGGGGGTGTTCGCGGTGCGCCCGCGTGAGGGCGTGAGCCCCGCATTCCGCGCGGAGGAGAACGTGATCGTCGGCAACACCGTGCTCTACGGCGCCACCGCCGGCCGCGCCTTCTTCCGCGGCCTCGCCGGCGAGCGCTTCGGCGTGCGCAACTCCGGCGCGTGGGCGGTCGTCGAGGGCGTCGGCGACCACGGCTGCGAGTACATGACGGGCGGGCGCGTGGTCGTGCTCGGCCCGACGGGGCGCAACTTCGCCGCCGGCATGTCCGGGGGCGTCGCCTACGTGCTGGATGAGGCCGGCGCCTTCCCGGCGCGGTGCAACATGGGCATGGTCGACTTCGAGGCGCTGACGCCGGCGGATGCGATCGAGCTGCGCGCGATGATCGCCGAGCACGAGCAGCGCACGGACTCGCCCGTCGCGCGGCGCGTGCTCGCCGAGTGGGAGGAGCTGCTCGCGCGCGGCGCGTTCGTGAAGGTGATGCCCGCCGACTACCGGCGCGTGCTCGCCGAGCTCGCCGCCGAAGAAGCGCAAGCCGAGGGAGTCCCCGCGGCCTGAGGGGCAAGCGGGTGGGTGCCTGATGGATATGCGGAGCGGCCTGGTGAGAAAGGTGGGCGACCGATGGGCAAGCTAGGAGCCTTCCTGCAGATCGAGCGCCACGGCGTCCCCTACCGCGACGCCCGCGAGCGCGCGCACGACTACCGCGAGTTCATGGTGCTGCGCCCCGAGGCGCAGCTGCGCGAGCAGGGCGCCCGCTGCATGGACTGCGGCGTGCCCTTCTGCCACAACGGCTGCCCGCTCGGCAACCTGATCCCCGACTGGAACGACCTCGTCTACCGCGACCGCTGGCGCGAGGCGATCGCGCAGCTGCACGCCACCAACAACTTCCCCGAGCTCACCGGCCGCCTCTGCCCCGCGCCCTGCGAGGCGGCGTGCGTGCTGGAGATCCGCGAGGGCGACGCGGTCACGATCAAACAGATCGAGCTCGCCGTGATCGAGCGCGCCTTCGCCGAGGGGTGGGTCCGGCCCGAGCCCCCGCGGCGCGAGACCGGCCGGCGCGTCGCGGTCGTCGGCTCCGGGCCGGCTGGCATGGCCGCCGCCCAGCAGCTGCGCCGCGCCGGGCACGCGGTGACGCTCTTCGAGCGCGACGAGGCGGCGGGCGGCCTCGTGCGCTTCGGGGTGCCCAACTTCAAGATCGAGAAGCGCGTGGTCGAGCGGCGCGTGCAGCAGCTCGTGGCCGAGGGGATCGAGGTTCGGTGTGGGGTGGACGTTGGGCGTGACGTTTCGGCGGCGCAGCTGCGCGAGGAGTACGACGCGGTCGTGCTCGCCACGGGGTCGCGCGTGCCGCGCGAGCTCCCGGTCCCCGGGCGGGAGCTTTCAGGGGTCCACTTCGCGATGGACTACCTCTACGGGCGCAACCGTGCGATCGCCCGGGAGCTTGCCGCCACGGTTGTCCTGCGCGGTGATGATGGGGCCCCACCCACCGCCCCACCCACCGCCGGGCCCGCCGGGTGGGCGGGGACCGGATCCGAGGCGCCCCCGGGGGAGCCGATCACCGCCGCCGGCAAGCACGTGGTCGTGATCGGCGGCGGCGACACCGGGGCGGACTGCGTCGGCAACGCGCTGCGCGAGGGCGCCGCCTCGATCGTGCAGCTGGAGCTGCTGCCCGAGCCGCCCGCGCACCGGCCCGACGACCGCACGCCGTGGCCGCTGTGGCCGCTGAAGTACCGGCTCTCCTACGCGATGGAGGAGGCGCGCACGGAGGGCGTGGGGGAGCAGGACTTCTCGCTGACCACCACCTCCTTCGGCGGCGACGCGCAGGGGCGCGTGGCGGCGCTGCACCTCGCGCAGGCAGAGCCGGCGCCGCCCTTCGCGCCCGTGCCCGGCACCGAGCGCGAGCTGCCCGCGCAACTGGTGCTGCTGGCGATGGGCTTCCTGCACCCCGAGCAGGGGTTGCTGGAGCAGTTCGGGGTGGAGCGGGACGCGCGCGGCAACGTCCGCACGGCCACGCCCTACACCACCTCGGTCGAGGGCGTGTTCGCCGCCGGCGACGCGCGCCGCGGGCAGTCGCTGATTGTCTGGGCGATCAACGAGGGGCGCCAGTGCGCGCGGATGGTCGACCGTTACCTCGCGGACCCGCGCACCGGTGCAGAGGCCGAGGACGGCGCTCTGCTCGGCCACGCCGACGCCGACGAGGGCCCCGAGGGCCCGCCGCTGCACGTCAGCGGCGGGGTCACGGCCGAGTAAGGGCCCTGGCGCGGGCGCCGCAGACCGACCTCGCCGGGCTTGCTACTCGAAACTACTCTAAAGATGTTAGAGTAGTTTCATGTCGACCGTGGCGGTGGAGCAGGCCCTGAAAGCGCCAGTCAACGAGCGTGGGGGCCGGTTGCTGGCGATCGTGGAGGATCAGTGGTTCGATCGCAAGTCCAGTCGAATCGCTCCCAAGGATCTCGCGAACGATCTGATCGGCATGGCGAACGCCGACGGCGGGACAATCGTGGTGGGCCTCTGGAATGGGGTGGTGGAGGGCGGCGATGGCAACGTCAAGCGGCGTAATACGCAGCTGCAGGCGGCGATCGACTTTGCCCAACCGCCCGTCGGTGTCAAACATCGCCTTGCGCTATGCGCCAACGCGAAGGGCGACCGCGATCACCTGCTGGTCATCGAGGTCCCCACGAGCGATGTCGTGCACGCCAACGCCAGGGATGAGGTCTTCCTCCGGGTGGGTGACGAGACGCGGCGTCTGAGCTTTCACCAGCGCCAGGAGTTGCTGTTCGACAAGGGGCAGGCCAGCTACGAGGCGCGGCCGCTGAAGGGAGTTGGTAGGCAGGCCCTCGATGGGCCGCTGCTGGAGCAGTACGCGCGGGCAGTGGAGCACCCCAATATCTGGCGCCTGCTGCGCGCGCGAGGGCTTGCGGTGCGAGGCGAAGAGCTGACGATCGCGGGCCTGCTGCTGTTCGCGCGTGAGCCGCAGGCGGTCCTGCCCGAGGCGTTTGTGAGGGTTCTGCGCTACCGCGGACGCGAGCGCGGGACGGGAGCCGGCCAACATCTGCTCGAGGATGTCCGCATCGAGGGTCCGATCCCGCGCCAGCTGCAGAAGGCGCACAGTGTCATCAAGCGCCTGCAGCCCGTTCGCAGAGCGCTGATCTCCGCCACGGGACGCTTCGGCGAGGTTCCCTTGATTCCCGAGGACGCGTGGTTGGAGGGGGTGGTGAACGCGGTGGTCCACCGCTCCTACAGCCTCGCCGGCGATCACATCAGGGTCGAGGTCTTCGACGACAGGATCGAGATATCGAGCCCGGGACGCTTCCCCGGGCTGGTCGATCTGAGTGATCCCCTGCGCAGCACCCGCTTCGCCCGCAACCCGCGGATCGCGCGTGTCTGCTCCGATCTGCGCTTCGGGCAGGAGCTGGGCGAGGGCATCAGGCGCATCTTCGAGGAGATGCGCGCGGCCGGATTGGTGGACCCGGTCTACGGGCAGACCGCGGGCAGCGTGCTCCTGACGCTCTCCGCCGAGTCGACCGATAGAGCCCTGGAGGCGCGGCTTCCAGGTGAGGCCCGCGCGATCACGGCGGCTCTCCGCGAGGCGGGGCGGCTCAGTACGGGCGAGGTCGCCGAGGTGTTGGGGCGCTCCCGTCCGGCGACCATCCGGCGGCTGGAGTCCCTGCGGAGCGAGGGTCTGATCGAGTGGGTCGGCAAGAGCGCCAAGGACCCGCGCGCGTACTGGCGACTGTCGCCGACCTGAGAGCTGCTCTCTACTTGAATCTACTCTAAAATCTTTAGAGTAAGTGTATGGCTTGCCCTACGCACCGCGCCGCGCGAGCACTCGCTGTGGCAACCCGCCTGAGCGGGGGCGGGTAGCCTCCAGCGCTCGATGAGCCTCACGGTCACACTCCCCGACGGCAACGCCCTGGAGCTCCCCGACGACGCCACCGGCGCCGACGCCGCCGCCGCGATCGGCCCCGGTCTGGCACGGGCGGCGCTGGCGGTGGAGCTCGATGGCGACGCGCCGGAGGTACGCGACCTCGCGCGGCCGCTGCCCGACGGGGCGCGCATCGCCATCCTCACGGCGCGCTCGGAGAGCGAGGAGCCGTTGCGGCTGATCCGCCACGACGCGGCGCACGTCCTGGCGGCGGCCGTGATGGAGCTGTACCCGGGCGTGAAGGTCTCGATCGGGCCGGCGATCGCCGAGGGCTTCTACTACGACTTCGAGTTCCCCGACGGCGTCACCGTCTCGGAGGCCGACTTCCCGGCGATCGAAGAGCGCATGCGCGCGCACGTCAAGGCGGCTGAGCCCTTCGCGCGCGAGGACGTGCCGGTCACCGAGGCGCGCGCGCGCTTCGTCGCGGTGGAGCAGGACTACAAGGTCGAGCTGATCGACGACCTCGTGCGCGCGGCGGCGGAGGCCGCGGGCGCGGATGGGGGCTCCGGGACGGGCGGCGGGGCGGCCCGGCTGGAGACCGTCTCGCTGTACACCAACGGCCCCTTCACCGACCTCTGCCGCGGCCCGCACGCGCCCTCGACCAAGTCGATCGGGGCGTTCAAGCTGCAGTCGGTCGCCGGCGCCTACTGGCGGGGGGACTCCACGCGCACGATGCTCACGCGCATCTACGGCACCGCGTTCTTCACGAAGGCCGCCCTCGCAGAGCACCTGGAGCGCCTCGAGCAGGCGCGCGCGCGCGACCACCGCCGCTTGGGGCGGGAGCTCGACCTCTTCCAGTTCACAGAGCTCTCCCCGGGCGCTCCGCTGTGGAAGCCGGCGGGGATGGCGGTGTGGAACGCGCTCACCGACCTGTGGCGGGAGGAGAACCGCGCACGCGGCTACGAGGAGGTCAAAACGCCGATCCTGTACGACGTCGAGCTCTTCAAGCAGTCCGGGCACTGGGACAAGTTCCGGGAGAACATGTACTTCACCGAGGTCGAGGGCCGCCCGATGGGCATGAAGCCGATGAACTGCCCGGCGCACATCCAGATCTACAAGGATGCCCGCCGCTCCTACCGCGACCTGCCGGTGCGCTACTCCGAGCAGGGCCTGGTGCACCGCCATGAGCCGAGCGGCACACTGCACGGCCTGCTGCGCGTGCGCCCCATCACCCAGGACGACGCGCACATCTTCTGCACCGAGGAGCAGGTGCAGGAGGAGGTCGTGCGGTGCCTGCGCTTCGGCTTTCACATCTACGAGCTGTTCGGCTTCGAGCCGCGCCTGGAGCTCTCCACCCGCCCTGAGCGGCGGATCGGCAACGATGCGATGTGGGACCGCGCGGAGGCGGCGCTCGCCGGCGCGCTCGACGCCGAGGGGCTGGCGTACGAGCTCAACCCCGGCGACGGCGCCTTCTACGGCCCCAAGATCGACCTCCACATGCAGGACTCGATCGGGCGTTCGTGGCAGTTGGGAACGGTGCAGCTCGACTACTCGATGCCCGAGCGCTTCGACCTCTCCTACACCGGCGCCGACAACGCCGAGCACCGCCCGGTGATGATCCACCGCGCGCTGCTCGGCTCCTTCGAGCGCTTCATCGGCATCCTGATCGAGCACTACGCGGGGGAGCTGCCGCTGTGGCTGGCGCCTGTGCAGGCGATCGTGCTGCCCGTCTCCGATCGTTTCAACGAGTACGGCGTCTCCGTGCAGGAGCGCCTGCGCGAGCAGGGTCTGCGCGTCGAGCTCGATGACCGCGGCGAGTCGGTCCCCCGCAAGGTCCGAGATGCCGAGCTGCGCCGAGTTCCGAACATACTCGTTGTCGGCGGGCGGGAGGCCGGGGAGGGCACGGTGTCGGTGCGCACCCGGTCTGGCCCGGGCGAGCAGGGCATACGGGAGGTCGGCAGCACCTCGGTGGATGAGCTCGCCCAGCGGCTGGTGGCGCATGTGCGACGACGAGCCTCCTCGCCGTCACCGGTCGGGCAGAAGGACACATAACGGCACATCGTGGGCCGGTGGGGCGCGGTCGGCGGGGAGGGCGGAATCGGACGGTCGTCGAGCAGCGCCCTTGCGCGCCGCCGACACCCCGTTATACTCGGCCACCTTGAGTTCCCGCATCCATACAGTGTGCCGCGCCATCGAATCGGCTTGACGCGCCGCCAGGACAGCTAGTGGCCGTACCGCGCAGGTTCGACCGGCGCCCGCCCGAGCGGGACCTCACGAGGATCAACGAACGCATCCGCGTGCCCGAGGTGCGCCTGATCGACGACCAGGGCGCGCAGGTGGGCGTGATGAAGACGCCCGACGCGCTGCGCTTCGCCCAGGAGCGGGACCTCGACCTGGTGGAGGTCGCGCCCGAGGCGCGGCCGCCCGTGTGCCGCGTGCTCGACTACTCGAAGTACAAGTACGAGCAGGCGCAGAAGCAGAAGCAGGCGCGCAAGCACCAGCAGCAGATCACGGTGCGCGAGATCAAGTTCCGCCCAAAGATCGCCCAGCACGACTACGACACCAAGAAGCACCACGTCGAGCGCTTCCTGCGCCACCGCGACAAGGTCAAGGTGACGATCATGTTCCGCGGCCGCGAGGTCACCCACCCCGAGCGCGGCACGGCGATCCTCGACCGCCTCGCCGAGGAGCTCGGCGAGCTGAGCGTGGTCGAGCAGCGCCCCATGCAGGAGGGGCGCAACATGACGATGATGCTCGGCCCCTCGAAAGCCGTGTTGGCCGGCCGCTTCGACGCGTCGCCCGATGGCGCGGTGCCCGCCGCGGACGCGGCCGTCGCGGCCACGGCCGAGGCGGTCCCCGGCGGAGAGGGAGACGGCGCCGGGCTTGCCGAGGGCTCCGTGGCGGAGGCGGGCGACAGTGCGGGTCCTGTCGAGGGCTCCGTGGCGGAGGCGGGCGACAGTGCGGGTCCTGTCGAGGGCTCCGTGGCGGAGGCGGGCGACAGTGCGGGTCCTGTCGAGGACCCCGTGGCGGACGCGGGCGACGGCCCCGCCCCGGCCGCGTAGCTCACGCCGCCAGGCGACTGCCCTTCATCGCAAACATCGCCGCGTCGGCGTGGTGCAAGAGCTGCTCGGCCGTCGAGCCGTCGTGGGGGTAGACGCTCGCGCCAAGGCTCGCGCCGACTTTGACCGCGCACGTCTCGATGCGGATCGGCTCGGCGAGCGTCGCGCGCATCCGCTCCATGAATGCCTGCACCTCGCCGTTGGGGTGGCGCAGCATCGAGAGCAGGGCGACGAACTCGTCCCCGCCGTAGCGGGCGATCAGCTCGTCCTCGCGGATCGCGCCCCCGAGCCGTTCGGCCAGGCCGCGCAGCACCGCGTCGCCGGCGCGGTGGCCGAGCGTGTCGTTGATCTGCTTGAAGCCGTTGAGGTCCATGTATACGAGCGCCACCGCGCAGCCGTGGCGCTGCGCGCGCGAGATCGCGCGGTCGAGCTCTTTGTGGAAGAGGCGGCGGTTGGCGAGGTCGGTGAGCTGGTCGTGGTGGGCCTGGTGCTGGAGCTGCTCGAGGATCGTACGCCGCTCGGAGATGTCGCTGAAGGTGACGATCGCGCCCGACTTGCGCCCCGACTCGTCCAGCGCCGGCCGGGTGCAGAGCAGCGTCCAGATCACGCCGCCGGCCGGTCCCAGCACCCCGACGGTGACCGCGCGCCGCGAACGCCCCGTGTCGAGCGTCTCGGCGATCGGGTGGGCCGCGAGCGGCCAGGGGGAGCCATCCTCGTGCATGAACCGCCAGCGCCGGTCGCGCGCGTGGCGGGAGAGCAGCTGGTCATGGCTCATGCGCATGATCCGCCCCGCGGCGTTGTTGGCGTACACCACCCGCCCGTGGGGGTCGAACACCAGCACCCCCTCGGAGAGCATCTCCGAGGTGATGTGCATGCGGTTCTCCAGCGCGCGCAGCTCCGCGCGCCGCGCGCGCAGCTCGCCGCGCAGGCGCTCCGCCGAGGCGATCGACTGGGCCAGGCGCTCGCAGGCGAGGTCGAGCGCCCGCTCGGCGTCCTGCGCGCCGACCTCCGCGATCTCCCGCAGTGCCTGGGCGATCGCGGTGGGCGTGTCCGCCGGCAGGCCCTGGGTGCTCTGGGTGCCCGATTGCGTTATCGAGGCTCTCTCCATCCAGGGATGTCATCGGCCCCCGAGCGCCTTTACATGACAGGCGCCCGCGCGGTTGGACGGCCTACCTCCGTCCGTCTGCCATAATCTTGCCCACGAGGGTGGCGCAGCCGGTAGAATGCCGGCTGGCCGAAACGGGGACTCGCGCCGAAGGCGCGTGTCACCCGGCTTCGGTCGGGCCCCTCGTTCTCGATCCCATGCCGAAGATGAAGACCCACTCTGGCGCCAAGAAGCGCTTCAAGCTGACCGCCACCGGCAAGGTGCGAGGCCGGCACGCCTTCACGAGCCACATCCTCGAGAAGAAGTCGCCCAAGCGCAAGCGCACCCTGGGCGCCGCCGCGGAGATCTCCGCGCACGACGCGCCGCGCGTGAAGCGGATGCTGGGCGCGCCCACGAAGGCCGCCAAGAAGGGGGCACGCTCATGAGGGTCAAGCGCTCCGTGCACGCGCGCAAGAAGCGCCGTGCCACGCTCGAGCTCACGAAGGGCTTCCGCGGCGAGGCGCACTCCAACTACCGCCGCGCCAAGGAGGCGCTGCTCAAGGCCGACCAGTACGCCTACCGCGACCGGCGCAACCGCAAGCGGGACTTCCGGCGGCTGTGGATCGCGCGCATCAACGCCGCGGCGCGGGAGAACGGCATGAGCTACTCACGCTTCATGCACGGCCTCGCGCTGGCGGGCGTGGAGCTCGACCGCAAGGTGCTCGCGGACATCGCCGTGCGCGACGCCGAGACGTTCCGACGCTTTGCCGAGGTCGCCCGCGAGGCGGCGGCTGCCTGAGCTCCAGGACGCCGACCTGCAGCCTCCCCGGGCGCCGCTCCTCTGGACGGCGCCTTTTTTATTGCCCGAGACCTTCAACCGCAACATGACCCAATCCAAAAATGAATCAATCAACCCCTAAAAAATTTGGGAGGAGGTCGGGAGGGGGGCCGGCCCCCCTCCCGCTAATCGCCTCCCCCCACAACCCCCGCCTGCAGGAGCTGCGGCGCCTACACCGCCGGCGCGAGCGCGCGCGCAGCGGCCGCTTCCTCGCCGAGGGCGAGGACCTGCTCGCGGCCGCGGCGGCCGCCGGCTGGGAGCCGGTGGACGGGTTCCGCGCCGCCGGCTCGGGGCTCGGCGCGCCGAGCTTTCACGACGTGGAGCCCGCCGCGCTGGCCGCGGTCAGCGCGCTCGGCTCCGGCACGCGCGTGCTCGCCGTCTACGAGCAGCGCTGGCTCGCCGGCCCACGGGGGCCGCTGTGCGTGTACCTGCACGCCGTCGCGGACCCCGGCAACGTCGGCGCGGTGCTGCGCGCCGCGCACGCGTTCGGCGCCTCGTGCGTGGCGCTCGGCCCGCGCTGCGCCGATCCCTTCTCGCCCAAGGCGGTGCGCGCCAGCATGGGGGCGATCTTCCACGTCGGCCTCGCCCGCGCGGGCGCGGTCGCGGAGCTGCCGGGGGAGCGCGTCGCGCTCGTGCCCAACCCGAGCCCGCCCGCCCAGCCGCTGGCCGGGCCGGCGCGCGGTCCGCTCACGCTGCTGGTGGGAGCGGAGCGCGAGGGCCTGCCGGCGGAGGTGCTGGCCGCGTGCGAGCGGGTCGCGCACATCCCGATCGCGGGCGACTCCCTGAACGCGGCGATGGCGGCGACCGTCGCGTTGTACGAGGTGACGCGCGGGGGGCGTGGGTGGCGCGCGGACGGCGAGCCCGACTCCTCCTCTCTTCCAGTTAGGGTCCCGGCATCGTGATCGAACGAATCCAACAGCTTCGTACCCGGGCCGAGGGCGAGATCGCCGCGGCTGCCACCGCGGAGGTGCTGGAGGAGCTGCGCGTGCGGCACCTCGGACGCCGGGCGGAGCTGCCGCAGCTGCTGCGCGGCGTGCGCGACCTGCCGCCGGCCGAACGGGGCGCGGTGGGCAAGACCGCCAACGAGGCGCGCGTGGCCCTGGAGGGGCTGATCGAGGCGCGGGCGCGGGAGCTGGATGCCGCGGAGCTGGGCGCGTCGCTGCAACGCGACCGCGTCGACGTCACGCTGCCGGGCGCGCCGCCGCAGCCGAGCGGGGGTCTGCACGTGCTCACGAGCACCCGCCGCGAGCTGGAAGACGTGTTCCTCGGGCTCGGCTTCACGGTGATGGAGGGGCCCGAGGTCGAGACCGTGCACTACAACTTCGACGCGCTCAACCACGCGCCGACCCACCCCGCGCGGGCGCGCACGGACACGTTTTATGTGCACACGCCGCCGGGCGGCGAGGAGCTCGTGCTGCGCACGCACACCTCGCCGATGCAGGTGCGCGCGATGGAGGCCCACCCGCCGCCGCTGTACGTGGTGATCCCCGGGCGCGTGTACCGGCCGGACTCCGACGCCACGCACACCCCCCAGTTTCATCAGATCGAGGGCCTCGCCGTGGACGAGGACATCACGCTCGCCGATCTCAAGGGCACGCTGCTCATGTTCGCGCGCGAGGTCTTCGGCGAGGAGCGCGAGGTGCGCCTGCGCCCCCACTTCTTCCCCTTCACCGAGCCGTCGGTCGAGGTGGACGTCTCCTGCTTCCACTGCGCCGGCAAGGGCTTCCTGCGCGACGGCGCGCGCTGCTACCTCTGCAAGGGCGAGGGGTGGCTGGAGGTGCTCGGCGCGGGCGAGGTGGACCCCAACGTCTACTCCTACGTACCCACCACCGAGGCCAACGCCCCCGGCTACGACCCCGAGCGCGTGCAGGGCTTCGCCTGGGGGATGGGGGTGGAGCGGATTGCCATGCTCAAGCACGGCATCCCCGACCTGCGCCTCTGCTTTGAAAACGATCTCCGCTTCCTGGAGCAGTTCTGATGCGCGTCCCCCTCCTATGGCTGCGCGAGTACTGCGACCCAGATCTCGACGTGCACGGGATCGAGGAGCGGCTGACGATGACCGGCACGAAGGTCGAGGCGATCCACCGCCACGGGGTGCTCGCGCCCGAGCGCTTCGTGGTGGGGCGGGTGCTCAGCTGCGAGCGCCACCCCAACGCCGACCGCCTCAGCGTGTGCGAGGTCGATCTTGGCGCAGCGCATCCCGACGGGCCCGCGACGATCGTGTGCGGCGCGCCCAACGTCGCGGCCGGCCAAACCGTCGCGGTCGCGTGCCCCGGGGCGGTGATGCCCGACGGCATGGAGATCAAGCGGGCGAAGCTGCGGGGCGTGGCCTCCGAAGGAATGATCTGCGCCGCGCAGGAGCTCGGCATCGAGCCCGAGCGCGGCGGGGGCATCCTCGTGCTGGATGGCCTGGCCGGGGAGGACCTGCTCGCCCCGGGCGCGCCGCTCGGCGCGGTGCTGCCGATCGCCACGGAGGTGCTCGAGCTGGAGATCACCTCCAACCGCCCCGACTGCCTGGGGGTGTACGGGGTGGCGCGCGAGCTGCACGCCGCCACGGGGGCCGCGCTGGCGCCGGCGCCGTGGAGCGAGGATCCGGGGAGCGCCGGGCCGCTTGCGGCGGCAGGCGGGGAGGAGCCCGCGGCGGTCGAGGTGCTCTGCCCCGACCTCTGTCCGCGCTTCACCGCGCGCGTCTTCGAGGAGGTGACGATCGCGCCCTCGCCGCCGTGGCTGAAGGCGCGGCTCAGCGCCGCCGGGCAGCGGCCGATCAACAACGTGGTGGACATAACCAACTACGTCATGCTGCTCACCGGCCAGCCGCTGCACGCCTTCGACCTCGACCGCGTCGCGGGCGCGCGCCTCACGGTCCGCCGCGCCCGCGAGGGCGAGCAGGTGCAGACGCTCGACGGGCAGACGCGCACGCTCGACGGGGAGATGGTCGTGATCGAGGACGCCGAGGGCCCCACCTCGATCGCCGGGCTGATGGGCGGGGTGCGCTCGGAGGTGGGGGAGGGCACCACGCGCGTGCTGCTGGAGGTGGCCGCCTGGAGCGGGCCCGCGATCCACCGTGCCTCCTGGGCGCTCGGGCTGCGCAGCGAGGCGTCCAACCGCTTCGAGAAGGGCCTCGCGCCGGAGCAGTGCGTGCACGCGCAGGCGGTCGCCTCGCAGCTGATGCTGGAGCTGTGCGGCGCGACGCTTGCGCCCGGCACGATCGACGTCGGCGGCGAGGAGTGGGCGCGCGCGCACCCGCCCGCGCAGATCCGTCTGCGGGAGGCGCGCGTGCGGGAGATCCTCGGCGTGCCCGTGCCGGCTGCGCGCCAGGCGGAGATCCTCGCCGCGCTCGACTTCGCGAGCACCCCAGCCGCGGACGGCCTCGAAGTGGCGGTGCCGGCGGTGCGCCGCGAGGATGTCACGCGCGAGGTCGACCTGATCGAGGAGGTCGCCCGCATCGACGGCCTGGAGCGGTTGCCCGCGACGCTGCCGGCGCGGCGGGGGGCGGCCGGCAGGCTCACCCACGCGCAGCGCGTGCGCCGCGCCGCCGAGGACGCACTCGCCGGGCGCGGCCTGCACGAGATCGTCGGCTGGAGCTTCGCCGACCCCGGCCTGCTCGACCGGCTGCTGCTGGCGCCCGAGCACCCGCTGCGCGACGTCGTGACGGTGGAGAACCCCCTGTCGGACGCCCAGTCGATGATGCGGCCCACGCTGCTCGGCTCGCTGCTCGACGCCGCCCGCCACAACGTCGCCCGCGGGCGCGCCGACATCGCGATCTTCGAGTCGGGCACGATCTACCGCGCGGTTTCGGAGCCCGCGGATTCGGAGCCCGCCCACCCAGAGCGCCCTGCCGAGGAGCGCCCTGCCGAGGAGCGCCCGGCGGAGGAGCGCCCGGCCGAGAAGCGCCCAGCGGACGAGCGCCCCGGGCTGGGCGCGCTGCTGAGCGGGCACCTCACGCCTCGCGCGTGGCGGGGGGAGCGCGTGGAGGCGGATTTCTTCGCTGCCAAGGCGCTGCTCGCGGGGATGCTCGACGGCTTCCACGTGCGCTGGTCGGCTGCCGGCACCGAATGGCCGTTCCTGCACCCCGGGCGCAGCGCGGCGGTGTTTGCTGCCATCGATGACCGATCGTCGATCAGATGCGATCGACTGATCGGCCAGCAGGCCCTGCTCGGCTTTCTCGGCGAGTTGCACCCCGCGGTCGCCGCGTCCTGGGACCTGGGGCGCACGGCGGTGTTTGCCATCGACCTGGGCGAGCTCGCCGCGGTCGCGCCGGAGACGGTCGCCTTCCGGCCGTTCGGGGCGTTCCCTCCCCTGCGCCAGGACCTCGCGGTGACGCTCCCCGAGGGAGTCGCCGCCGGGGAGGTGCTGGCGCGCGTGCGCGCCGCCGGGGGCGAGACGCTGGGGGAGGCCGAGGTCTTCGACGTGTACACCGGCGCGCAGGTGGGGGAGGGCCGGCGCTCGCTCGCGCTCGCGCTCTCCTTCCGCGCGCTCGACCGCACGCTCACCGACGAGGACGTCGCGCCCGCGCGCGCGCGAATCGTGGATGCCCTCAGGGAGATCGGGGGTGAGCTCCGTGGGTGAGCCCTCAGTTCAGCAGTTCGCTGCCGGCTCGCCGCGCGTGCTCGTCGCCGGCGCCACCGGCTTCGCCGGCGCGCTCGCGGCGCACCTGCTGTGGCGCCATCCCCGCTTCGAGCTGACGGCCGTCACCGGGCGCTCGGACGTGGGCGCGCGCCTGGACGAGCTGTACCCGCGCTACCGCGTGCCGCTCACGGTGGAGGAGCTCGACCTCGACCGCCACGCCGCCCGCCTCGACGCGGCCGTCGTCGCCTACCCCCACGCGGCGGCCGCGCCCACCGTGGCGCTGCTGCGCGAGCGGGGCGCGCGCGTCGTGGACCTCTCCGCCGACTTCCGCCTGGCGGACCTCGCCACGTACGAGCGGTGGTACGGCGAGCACCCGCGGCCCGCGCTGCTGTCCGAGGCGGTGTATGGGCTCACCGAGCTGCATCGCGAGCGGATCGCCTCCGCGGCGATCGTCGCCAACCCCGGCTGCTACCCCACCGCCTCGGTGTTGGCGCTCGCCCCGCTGGCGCGGGCGGGGTTGATCGCGGACGTGGTGATCGACGCCAAGCAGGGCATCTCCGGGGCTGGGCGCACGTTCGACGCCACCACACACCTCTCCTACGCGGGCGAGAACATCCTCCCCTACAAGGTTGCCGCGCACCGCCACACGCCCGAGATCGAGCAGGAGCTCGACGCTCTCGACCCCGCCCACCCGGCGCTGCGCGTGCAGTTCCAGGCGCACCTCGTGCCGCTCGACCAGGGGGAGCTGGCGAGTTGTTATGTGACGCCGACGCGCACAGTGGAGGCGCAGGAGCTGCGCGCGCTCTACCGCGACGCGTACGTCGCCGAGCCCTTCGTCGAGGTGCGCGACGCGCCGCCCGGCACGCGCGACGTGATGGGCACCAACCTCTGCCGGCTGTTCGCCGCCGCCGATGGCCACACCGGCAAGGTGGTCTTGCTTTCGGCGATCGACAACCTCTGGAAGGGCACCTCCTCGCAGGCGGTGCAGAACCTCAACCTGATGTTCGACCTTCCCGAGACGGAGGGTTTGCTATGAGCCCTGCAGAGTCGCGGCGGGGGCGATCGATATGAGCGCCGGCAACGACGTGTGGGGCGATCGGGCCTCCGACGGCCCGCCGCAGCCCTTCTTCGGCTCGCGCTGGGTCGCGCGGCCGGCGCACGTGCGCGAACTGGCGCCCGACTCGGGGCTGCCGGCGGGCTTCCGCGCCGCGGGTGTGGCGTGCGGGATCAAGCCGAGCGGCAACCACGACCTCGGGCTGCTCGTATGCGACGCAGAGCGTCCCACGAGTGCCGCCCGCTTCACCGCGAGCAGCACGGCCGCGGCGCCCGTGTGGCTGAGCCGCGAGCGCTGCCGCCTGGACGCGCTGCGCGGCGTGCTCGTCAACTCCGGCTGCGCCAACGCGGCGACGGGGCGGCGCGGGCTGGACGACGCCGCCAAGACGCAGGGCGCCGCGGCCATCGCGATGGGTGTGGAGCCCGCGGAGGTCGTGCTCGGCTCGACCGGCGGGATCAGCTGGTACCTGCCCGTCGACGCGGTCCTGAAAGGCATCCTCGCCGCGAGCGGGCAGCTGCGCCGCGAGGGCGACGTCGACTTCCAGCGCGCGATCCAGACGACCGACGCCTTCGAGAAGCGCGCCAACCTCGAGGTGGAGCTGCCCGCGGGCACGGTGGGACTCGCCGCCCAGTGCAAGGGGGCGGGCATGATCTCGCCGAACTTCGCCACGATGCTCTGCTTCGTGCAGACCGACGCGGCGCTGCAGGCCCCCACGGCGGACCTCCTGCTCGGCGTGTGCGTCAAGCGCTCCTTCGACCGCTGCTCGGTCGACGGCGACCTCTCCACCAACGACACCGCCGTGCTGATGGCCTCCGGCTCCAGCGGCGTGGAGATCGCCCCGGAGAGCGAGGACGAGCTGCGCTTCGGTGAGGCGCTCGACGCGCTGCTGCGCCAGCTCGGGATCCTGATGGTGGCCGACGGCGAGGGCGCCGCGCGGATCGCGCGCGTGGCCGTGCGCGGCGGCGGCGCCGAGCGGGTCGAGGCGGCCGCGCGCGGGGTCGCCAACTCTCCCCTGGTGAAGGCCGCGCTGCACTCCGCCGACCCCAACTGGGGGCGCCTCGTGATGGCGGTCGGCGCCGCGTTGCCCGGCGGGGAGCCGTTGGCCTGCGACATCTCGATCGAGGGTATCCCCGTGTGCGCCGCCGGCACCGCGATCGACCACGACGCCGAGGCGCTCGCGCAGGCGCTCCAGCGTCCCGAAGTCGAATACGAGATCGCGCTGCCGGGCGACGGCGCCGAGACGGAGGTCTTCTTCTCCGACCTCTCGCACGAGTACGTCACCATCAACGCCGAGTACACAACCTGATGCGCGACGTCGCCACCCTCCTCGAGGCGCTCCCCTACATCCGCGAGTTCCGCGGCAAGACCGCCGTAATCAAGTACGGCGGCGCCGCGATGGAGGACCACACGCTGCGCGAGGAGTTCGCCCGCGACGTGGTGCTGCTCAAGTACGTGGGCCTGGAGCCGGTCGTGGTCCACGGCGGTGGCCCCGACATCACCGCCTACATGGAGCGCCTCGGCCTGCCCGTACGGTTCGTCGGCGGCCTGCGCGTCTCCGACGAGGCGACCGTCGAGGTCGCCAAGATGGTGCTCGTCGGCAAGGTCAACAAGGAGATCGTCGGCCGCCTCGCGCGCCACGGCCAGCCGGCTGTGGGCCTCTCCGGCGAGGACGCCGGGCTGCTGCGCGTCGCACGCCGGCCGGGGCCGGGGGGCGAGGACATCGGCTACGTCGGCTCGGTCGAGCGCGTCAACGTCGACGTGCTGCGCCACATCGCCCGCGACTACATCCCCGTGATCGCCTCCGTCGGCGCGGATCGCGACGGGCGCTCGCACAACGTCAACGCCGACGAGGCCGCCGGCGCCGTCGCGCGCGCGCTCGGCGCCTACAAAGTCGTGTTCCTCACCGACGTCCCCGGCTGGCTCGCCGTCCCCGGTGACCAAACCTCGCTGATCGCGCACGCCACCGCAGAGCAGGTCCGCGACGCGCTCCCCCACGCGCAGGGGGGCATGGCGCCCAAGCTCCACGCCTGCCTGGAGGCGATCCAGGGGGGCGTCGGGTCGGCGCACATCATCGACGGGCGGATCCCACACTCGCTGCTCTTGGAGTTCTTTACCGACGCGGGGATCGGGACGAAGATCGAGGCGGCGCCGTGAGCCTCGCGGAGTTGCAGGCGCTCGAATCCACGAGCCTGATGCGCACATATGCGCGCTTCCCCGTCGAGTTCGTCCGCGGGGAGGGTGCGAGGCTGTGGGATGACGAGGGGGCGGAGTACCTCGACTTCCTCAGCGGCATCGCAGTCACGAACGTCGGGCATTGCCACCCGCGTGTGATGGCGGCCATACGCGCGCAGACCGAGCGGCTGCTGCACGTCGGCAACCTCTACTACACGGAGCCCGGCGTGCGCCTCGCGCAGCGGCTGGCCGACTCGAGCCTCGGCGGCCGGGTGTTCCTCTGCAACTCCGGCGCCGAGGCCATCGAGGCCGCGATCAAGCTCGCGCGCAAGGCTCGCGCCGGGGGGGACGTGGTGGTCGTGCACGGCGCCTTCCACGGACGCACGTACGGCGCCCTGTCGGCCACCCCACAGGAGTCCAAGCAGGCGCCCTTCGCGCCGCTGGTCCCCGGCTTCCGTGTGGTCGCGCCGGAGCCCGCGGCGCTGACGGCGGCCGTGGATGAGCGCACCGCCGCGGTGTTGCTGGAGCCGATCCAGGGCGAGACGGGGGTGCACGTTCTTTCCGACGAGCTGTCGCGCGCCGCGCGCGCGGCCTGCGACGCGCATGGCGCCGCGTTGATCTTCGACGAGATCCAGTGCGGACTGGGGCGCACCGGCACGCTGTGGGCGTACGAGCAGACCGGCGTGGTGCCCGACGCTCTCACCTCCGCCAAGGCGCTCGCCGGCGGCCTGCCGGCCGGCGCGCTCGTCACCGGCGAGCGGCTCGCCGACGTCCTCGCGCCGGGCGACCACGGCTCCACGTTCGGCGGTGGCCCCGTGGTGTCCGCCGCCGCGCTCGCCGTGCTCGACGTCCTCGAAGACCCGGCGCTGCTGGAGCGCGTCGGGGAGCTTGGCGCGCATCTCGCCGCGGGCCTGGAGCGCCTGCCCCACGTGCGCGCGATACGCGGGCGCGGCCTGATGCTCGCCTGCGACCTCGACATCTCCGCGCCCGAGGTCGTGCGCCGCGCGCTGCTGGAGCAGCGGCTCGTCGTCAACGCCACCGGCCCGGCGACTGTGCGTCTGCTGCCGCCGCTGATCCTCACTGAGGAGGAGGCCGACGAGGGCCTGGAGCGGCTGGGGGCGGCGCTCGGGGGGTGAGGCTGCGTGCGCGGCGGCAGTCTCCAATGCGCCAGCGACGGCGCATGATGCGCCGAAATGCGGACATCGCTAGTCGAAGCGGCTGAGGTCGGCGAGGTAGCGGCGCAGCAAAGGGCTCGTGAATCTCCAGTCCCCCCTGCCCCTGCTTTCGATCAGGGCGGCGTCGCGCAATCCTTCGAGTGCCCGGCGCACTCCTCCGCGCGGCAGGCGCGTGTAGACCGGCTCGCCCCGCGCCAGCCGCTCGGCGACCACCAGGCCGAGCTTGTGCTGGCGGCGGATGCGCTCCACCGCCTGCTCGTGGCTGACGCGGTCGGCGGCGAGCGCGGCGTGTAGGCCCTGCTCGACGATCGTCCCGTCCACCTGCCGCGTGTCGAGTTCGACGGTGGTCAGGTGGCTCTTCTGGGCGATCAACATGGTCGTGCGGGGGTGCAACTCGCCGTAGTCGACGATCCGCGACATCGCGCTCGCCTCGACGGCGCAGTCGTCGGCCGCGTAGCGCTCGGCGAGGCCGTCCATCCAGGCGCCGCGGTCGATCGGGCGCAGGTCGTGGAAGCCGCCGAACTGGTGCAGCGCGCGCTGGGACGGCGTGAACAGGTCGCGCATCAGGTGCTCGAGGCTGCCGGCGAACAGGTAGCTGACGCCCGCCGAGCGCTGGAAGATCGCGCGCATGCGCTTGGTCAGGCGGTCGGGGTCGCCGTAGGGCTGCTGCGGGCTTGCGATCTCCTGGAACTCGTCGAAGAACACCGCCACCTCCTTGTGGTCGGCGGCGGCGATCCGCGCCGGCAGCGCGAGCGCGTAGTCGAGATAGCGCTCGGGGTCGCGCGAGGCGAGGCCCGGGCTGAAGGCGATCTCGAGCTCCTCGCCCAGCTGCGCCTTGGACTTCAGCACCGCCGAGGTCTGCAGGGCGCCGGCGACGAAGCGACCGGCCTGCCGCGTCTGGTGCAGCGTCCGGCGCAGCCCCGACCGATTGGAGATCGCCGCGGCGACCAGCGCCTCCGCGAGCTCGGCGGCGGTGGCGATCCGGAAGAGGTCCACGGCGATCGTGTAGAAGCCGCGGCGCCCCAACCGGTTGAGGACCGCGTCGCACACGCTCGTCTTACCCGTCCGCCGCGCCCCGGCGAGGACGACGCTCGACCCCCCCGCCAGGGTGGCGGCGATCTCGCGTACGTCGCCCGCCCGCCCGATCATCTGGCTGGCCGGTATCGGCTGATCGGTCGGGAACAGGTCGCTGCTGCGCTGGCGTGCCACCCCACCATTATGCACCTTTCGCGGCGCATCATGCGCCAAACATGGCGCATCAGCGGGAAACCGACGGCCGAGCGGGGTCCGCGCGGCCCGGTGGGGTGGCTTGTGCGTCCCCCGCCGGGAGTCTCCAGTAGCCTGCTCGGTCACCGATGAGCGCCCCGGACCCCGCCGACGGCTTTCCGCCCCGCACCGCCTCCTACGAGGCCGCCCCCGAGCAGGTGCACCGCGTGCTGCTGCTCTACTCCGGCGGCCTCGACACCAGCGTGATGCTGAAGTGGATCCAGGAGCACTACGCGGCCGAGGTCGTGTGCCTCACCGTGAACCTCGGCCAGCCCGGTGAGGACTACGCCGTGATTGAGGAGAAGGCGCGGCGGCTCGGGGCGATCGAGTGTCACGTGGTGGACGCCCGCGAGCAGTTCGCGCACGAGTTCCTCGCGCCCGCGATCCGCGCGAACGGGATGTACGGCGAGTACCCGCTGTTCACCGCGCTCGGGCGGCCGCTGATCGCCCAGCTCGCCGTAGAGCACGCCCGCCGCCACGGCTGCGACACCGTCGCGCACGGCTGCACCGGCAAGGGCAACGACCAGGTGCGGATCGAGACGACCGTCGCCACGCTCGGCCCCGAGCTGAAGGTGATCGCGCCGGTGCGCTCCTGGGCGATGGGCCGCGAGGAGGAGATCGCCTACGCGCGCGAGCACGGCATCCCGATCAAAGGCGGCGCCGAGCAGGTCCCCTACTCGATCGACGACAACCTGTGGGGGCGCTCCTCGGAGGGCCGCTGGATCGAGGATCTCGCGCACGCGCCCGAGGACGACGTCTTCCAGCTCGTCACCCGCCCCGAGGACGCGCCGGAGGAGGCCGAGGTGGTGCGCATCGGCTTCGAGCGCGGCGTGCCCGTCTCCCTGGACGGCGAGCGCCCGGGGCTCGTGGAGCTGATCGAACGCACCGCGGAGCTCGGCGCCCGCCACGGCGTCGGGATCGTCGACCACATCGAGGACCGTGTCGTCGGCCTGAAGGTGCGCGACCTCTACGAGGCGCCCGCCGCCGCGCTGCTGCTGCCCGCCCACCGCGAGCTCGAGCGCCTCGTGGGCACGATCCACCAGAACCGCTTCAAGCCGCTGCTCGAGCAGCAGTGGGCGTACCTCGTGTACGCCGGGCTGTGGTGGGAGCCGCTGCGCTGCGACCTCGATGCGTACATGGCCTCCGTCAACGAGCGCGTCACCGGCACCGTCGGCGTGAAGCTCTACAAGGGCCACGCGCGCGTGGTCACGCGTGAGTCCCCGCATGCGGTGTACGACGCGGCGCTCGCCACCTTCGCGGAGTCCGGCGGGCTCTTCTCGCAGGCCGCCGCGCCGGGCTTCATCGAGCTCTTCTCGCTCTCCTCGCGCATGGCCTGGCGGCTGCGCGAGGAGGAGTAGCCTCGCGCGGGGAGGAGTAGCCGCCGCGCAGGGAGGAGCCGTCCGGTCGCACGCCTACGCTGAAGGCGTGCTTCCCCACGAGGACGAGGCGCCGCGCGACACGAGCGCGGAGCGCCGTGCCCGCCGCGCGTGGCTCGGCGACGCGGCGCTGCTGCGTCGCGCGGAGTCGGCCGAGGAGTCGCTCGGCGCGCTGGAGGCGCAGCTGGCCGAGCGGGAGATCGAGCTGCGCCGTGTCAAGCAGCGCGAGCACGCCGAGCAGCGGCTGCGCGTCGAGGCCGAAGAGGCCGCCGCTCGCCTGCGCCGCTCCCACCACGCCGCGCTCGAAAGGCTGCAGCGCCGCGCCGAGGAGGCCCATGCGGCGGCGCGCCACGCCGAGGAACAGCGCGACACGCTCGCCGCGCGGCTGGCAGAGGCGGGCGAGATCGGCGCGCGCCTGCAACAGAGCGTCGCCGCTCTGCAGGAGCTCGCCATCGGCCTGCGCACGATGCTCGAGCGCGACCATCGCGCCGCGCTCGCCCGCATCCGCGAGTTGGAGGCTCGCGTTGCCAGCACCGTTGCGCCCGCGCCGCCCCACCGCGAGGAGATGAGCGACGCGCTCGAAAACGCGGCCCAGCGCTTGCGCGCACGTGCAACGCCGCTGCCCCCCGAGGCGCCCGAGCCGGCCCCCACGGCACCGGAGATCCCCACGGTGTACGTGGTCCCGCGTCTCTTCGGCGCGCCCGCAACGGGCGGGCGGGGGGATCTGAGCCGGCGCCTCGCGCCCGCCGCGCGGCGGCTGGCGCGGCGGCTGGCGAGCTGGGCCGACAGCGCCCAGCAGCCCCCGCAGTAGGTCCAAACGGCGTAGGTGGCGGCCGTCCGCGCTCCGCCGGTGGCGAGCCTATGATCCATGCCGTGTCGGTCTCCCCCTGCGCTCACCTGCACGTGCACTCCGAGTACTCGCTGCTCGACGGCGCGTGCAAGATCGAGGCGCTCGCGGAGCGCGCCGCGGCGTTTGAGCAGCCCGCGCTCGGCCTCACCGATCACGGCGTGATGAACGGTGCCGTGGAGCTGTACAAGGCGTGCACTCGGCACGGCGTCAAGCCGATCGTCGGCTGCGAGGTGTACCTCGTGGAGGACCACACGACCACCGCCGCCCAGCGCAACCACCTCACGCTGCTCGCCGCCGACGACGCCGGCTACCGCAACCTCGTCAAGCTCTCCTCCGCCGGCTTCCTGGAGGGCCTGCAGCGGGGTAAGCCGAC
>CAWGFB010000007.1:0-577116 GCA_963821775.1 uncultured Solirubrobacterales bacterium
ACTCCGCCCAGCTCCTGCATGAGCTCTGAATCGTGCTCGAGATGGAGGGAGACGCGCAGCAGTTCGGTGGCGCGCACGCCGAACTGACTGAGGACCTCCTCAGGGTTCCAGCCCGTAGCGATCAGCACCAGCCCGGAGCTCTCTTCTCGTAGCGCGCTTCTGACCCGCGCGCGAAAACTCCGCGTCGAGACCCGCGCGGATGATCGCGCCGAAGAATCCCCCCAGACTCGCGCCATACGCGGTGCCGGCCACGGGCACCAAGAAGACCATGCCGAAGAGCGCTTCCCAGAACACGCCCCACAGCGCCTCACTCAAGGCGTGACGGTCGCTCACTGTCAGGGTGTAGGCGCCGTCGGCGGCAACGCGCACCGCGGCCGAAGAATCCAGTTCTCCAGGCAGCGCCAGCAGGCGCGCTCGGAGAATCCCGAGCACGTGTTCCGCGGCATCCTCGCTGGCATAGACGGCGAGGACCAGTTCGCTCATGAGTGGTTTCAGTCTCAGCCTGTGACTGGCGCTGCAGCCAGATGGAGATCGGGCCACCGAGTACGGCCAACGTAGTGCATCGCGCTTGTCGCTCCTTCTCGCGCTCAACTAGATACCGCGAAGCTCCTGCCGCGTCGTCACCCGAATCGGGTGAGCGCCACAAAATCACCCTCATCGGGTGGTGCGGCGTTACGCTGGCAGCGAAACACTTGTGACAATGTCGAAGAAAGACAAGAAGAAGAAGAAGGACAACGAGCGGGACAGGGCGCCGAGGACCAGCCGGCGCGCGTTGCCGTCGACGGACAGAACGGCCCTACACCCGAAAGCACAGAGCCGATGAGCCGCAAGGAGTTCGAGCGGAAGCTCAGACCGCTGCACGTCGAGCTGGTCAAGCTGCAGCTCTGGGCGCAGCACGCGGGAACACGCGTGGTCGTCATTTTCGAAGGCCGCGACGCGGCGGGTAAGGGCGGCGCGATCAAAGCCATTACCGAACGGGTGAGCCCACGCGTGTTTCGCATCGTCGCGCTCCCGGCGCCAACCGAGCGTGAAAAAACCCAGATGTACATCCAGCGCTACATGGCCCACTTCCCCGCCGCCGGCGAGATCGCACTGCTGATCGGAGCTGGTACAACCGCGCCGGATCGAGCACGTCCTGGGCTTCTGTACCGACGAGCAGTACCGCGCATTCCTCGCGCTCACGCCGCTCGTCGAGCAGACGATCGTCGACAACGGCATCATCCTGTTGAAGTACTGGTTCGAAGTCAGCCAGGAGTTGCAGACCGAACGCTTTCAGGAACGCATCGAGGACGGCCGCAAGATCTGGAAACTCAGCAGCATGGACCTGGAGTCGCACTATCGCTGGTACGATTTCTCGCGAGCCCGAGACTCGATGTTCGCCGCGACGGACACCGAAGCCGCCCCCTGGCATGTGGTCAACGCCGACGATCCGCGGCGCGCTCGCCTCAACTGCATCACGCACTTGTTGTCGAAGATTCCCTACGAAGAACTACCCCGCGAAAAGATCAAACTGGGGAAGCGGCAGGCTGCCGAGGGGTACGTGGAGCCGCAGTGGCGTCGCCACGTTGTACCCGAAGTCTATTGAGGCAGGGGTTGAAGGGAGGGAGTAGCGCATGACAAGCACGGTAGCCAAGCCGTCATCCGATTCGGGTGCACCAGCGTCGAGCGCGCAACCGGCCTGGCACACGATGGAGGTCGCCGACGCGCTGGCAGCCCAGGCCGTTGAGAGCGCATCGGGCCTGAGCGCGAGCGACGTGCAGCAACGCACCACCCAGTACGGTCCGAACGCGTTCACCGCGGCCAAGAAGGAATCTCGGTTCCAGGCCTTCCTGCGCCAGTTCAAGGACCCGATGCAGATCGTCCTACTGGTGGCTCGTGTGATCACCATCGTGGTGCTGCGTCAGTGGGGCACGGGCATCGTCCTGCTGGGACTGACGCTGTTCAACGCGATGATGGGCCTCAGCCAGGAAGGCAAGGCGGAGGCGAGCGTCGCCGCGCTGCAGAAGATGCTGATCGTCAAGACGCGCGTGCGCCGCGATGGTCAGGTTCAGCAGCTGCCCGCCGAGCAGCTCGTCCCGGGCGACATCGTGCTGCTCGAGGCGGGCGACCGGGTCCGGCAGATGGGCGTCTGATAAGGGCCGCCACGCTGGAGATCGACGAGTCGGCGCTGACGGGTGAAAGCGTCCCTGTGCCGAAGCAGGTCGAAGCAGTGGCGGGTGCCGACACGCCCCTCGGCGACCGCGTCGACATGGCATACATGAACACCAACGTCACGCGCGGAACCGCCGAGCTTCTGGTGACCGCCACCGGTATTCGACCGAGGTCGGCCACATCTGGGGATGCTCCAGGAAACGGAGCTCGAAAAGACTCCGCTGACGATTCAGCTGGACGCGCTGACCAAGCAAATCATCGTCATCGCCATGGTCGCCCTGGCGATCTCGATCATCATCGGCTTCGTACGCGGCCAAACGCTCGACGTGTTGTTCCTGACGGCCGTAGCCTTCGCGATTGCCGCCATTCCCAACGGTTTGCCTGCGGTCGTCACCTTCCTATTGGCGACAGGCACCACCACGCTCGCCGCGGCGCACGCCATCGTCAAGCGGCTGCGCTCGGTGGAGACGCTGGGTGCCACGTCGGCCATCAACTCCGACAAGACCGGACCCTCACGCTGAACCAGATGACCGCGGTCGAGATGTCTCTGGTCGGCCAACGACTGACAATCTCGGGCGAGGGCTACTCCACCACGGGCCAGATTACCCACGTCGGTGGCCTGGCGGAGGTGGACCTCGATCCCTACCTGCTGCCGATGGCGCTGGCATCCGACGCCGTCGCACGCGATGGCGGCCTGGTCGGCGACCCCACCGAAGGCGCGCTGGTGGTCCTGGCGGCCAAGGGTGGCATCGGCGCGGTGGAGACCCGCAAAGAGTTCCCGCGCATTGCCGAAGTGCCGTTCGACGCCGCCTACAAGCTGATGGCAACGTTCCACGAGATGACCGATGCCACGGCGGCAAAGTCATCCGCTGCTTGGTAAGGGCGCCCCGGATCAATTGCTCGCGCGCGCCGCCAACGCGCTGACGGCCGAAGGCAAACTGGAGTCGGTGGATTCTGTCCACGACCGCTACCTGGCGTACAACACCCAGCTCGGCGAAAAGGGGCTGCGCGTCATGGCGCTGGCCCGACGCGATTTTCCTACCGACACGTTCGATCGAAGCGCGGCCGACTTTCTGCCGCTGGTCAGCGATTTGACACTGCTGGCACTGGTCGGCATTGTCGACCCGCCGCGGGCCGAGGCCGCCGCGGCGATCGAGGAGTGCCACCGGGCGGGCATCCAGGTGGCCATGGTCACCGGCGACCACGCCCTCACCGCGCGAGCGGTCGGCGCCGAGGTGGGGTTCGCGCAAGGCCGGTCACAGGCGCCGAGATCGGGGCGATGTCCGACGAGGAGTTGGGCGAGGCAGCCGCCGACATGCGCATCTACGCCCGCGTCACCCCGAGCACAAGTTCGCATCGTCGACGCGCTCAAGCGGCGCGGCCACATCGTTGCGATGACCGGCGACGGCGTGAACGACGCGCCGGCTTTGAAGCGCGCCGACATCGGCGTGGCGATGGGGCTGACGGGACCGACGTCAGCCGATGAGGCGGCCGACATGGTGCTGGCCGACGACAACTTCGCCACCATCGTCAAGGCGGTGAAGCCCGGTCGGGCGTGTTCGACAACCTGCGCAAGTTCATCCTCTTCCAGATGGCGCGTCTGTTCGCGTTCATCCTCGTCTTTCTGGGTGCGTCGCTGTTCAACGTTGTGAGCGGCATTCCGTTCCTGCCACTCCAGACGCTGTACATCAATTTCACGGTCGACCTGTTCCTGGCTATTGGCATTGGTCTGGGGGCCGCCACCCCTGGGTTGATGCAGCGTCCACCCCGCGCCGCTGACGCCGAGCTCCTGCCACGTAGCGCCCTGCTCAAGTTGGCTGCCTTCGGGCTGGTGATGGCAGCGTGCTCACTCGGCGTCATGAACGGGCCCAGGGTTCGCTGGGTGAGCCGACGGCCCGTTCGATGGTCTGGTGACGTTTGCGCTCGCGGGCATCTTCCTGGCCCTCGAGTGCAATGACGATCCTGGCTCCGTGTTCAGCAGGCCGCGCCAGGTCGCGGCGCTCGCCGCGGGCAAGCAGAACCTCGGGTGGTACTACGTCGAGTCTCTTCTACCACGAGCAGGGCCAGGAGGGCAGCGGCTACGTCACCGAAAGCTACCTGCAGGGCCTCGCCCAGCAGGTGCCGGGGCTGAACCTCGCCAACTGGAGCGCGGCGCGCAACGACCCGGAACTCGCCGAAGCGCTCACCCGCGACGAACAGGCTGTCACGCAGCAGGGCTTCACGGGCACGCCCTCCTTCCTGCTCGGCAAGACCGGGGGGCACATGGAAAAGCTCGAAGCCACCAGCTTCGAAGAACCCGCCGGCTACGAAGCGGCGATCAACAAACTACTGGCCTGACGCCCATGAGCGACCGTGCGCTACGCACCACGATGATCGTGCTCGCCACGATCGGCCTGGGGGTCGCCAGCTACCTGACGTACGTCCACTACTCCGGTGTCCCCCCGCTGTGTAGCACCACGAACAACACCTGCCTGAAAGTACAGACCTCGATCTACTCGAAGCTCGCCGGCGTGCCGGTCGCGCTGATCGGTCTGCTCGGCTACATCGCGATCCTCACCTCGCTGCTCGCGCCCCAGCGCGAAGAGACGCGCTTCGCCACGGTGGCGGTCACACTGATCGGCTTCGGCTTCTCCGCCTACCTCACCTCCCGCGAGGCGTTCTCGCTGCACGAGTACTGCGAGTGGTGCCTGTCGAGCGCGTTCATCATGACGCTGCTCACCCCGCTCGCCGTGTGGCGCTTCCTGCGCGGCGAGCAGCCGCCGGCGGCGAGCGCCGCCCCCGCCGGCGGAGTCGAGCCGGACTCCGCCGCCCCGCTCGCCGCGGGCTCTTGAGCGCCGCCGAGGTCGTCGAGGGCCAGAAGCGCGCCGCCGCACAGGCCGCCGCGGAGCTGGTGCGGGCACACACGCGCGTGGGGTTGGGGACGGGCAGCACCGTCGCCCACCTGCTGCCCGCGCTCGCCGCCCGCGGTCTGCCGGGGCTGCGCTGCGTGGCGACCTCGCCCGCGACCGCGCGCGCCGCGCGGGAGCTCGGGCTCGCCATCGTCGAGCTCGACGAGGTCGGCGAGCTCGACCTCGCGATCGACGGCGCCGACCAGATCGACCCCTGCGGGTGGCTCGTCAAGGGCGGCGGCGGGGCGCACACGCGCGAGAAGATCGTGGCTGCGGCGGCACGGCGCTTCGTGGTGATCGCCTCTGCGGAGAAGGCCGTCCTCGCGCTCGGCCCGCCCGTGCCGGTCGAGATCCTCCGCTTCGGCGCGCACGCCACGCTCGCCGCGATCGCCCCCGCGCGGCTGCGCGACGCGCCGCGCAGCCCCGACGGCAACCTGATCGCCGACCACCTTGGGGGGGTGGGAGACCCCGCCGCGCTCGCGGCACGCCTGTCGGCCACCCCGGGCGTGGTCGAGCACGGTCTGTTTGAGCCGGCCCTCGTGAGCGACGTGCTGATCGCCCACGAGGGGGGCGTCGAGCACCGCGGCGGCTGAGCGCTCGCACCACCCGGGTCGCCGCCGCGTCGCCCGGGTCGCCGCCGCGTCGCCCGCGCGACCCGGTGCGCCGCCGCGCCAGCCGGAGCGCCCGCACCACCCGGCACGCCCGCCCCTCGCCGAGCGTCCGCGCGCGGCGCGGCGCCCGGCGCCTCAGACGCCGATCAGCTCGAGCTCGTCCAGGCGCCGCGCGGGCCGGGTGGCGCACACCGCCTCGCCGTCGCGCAGCAGCACCCCGTCGCGCGCCAGGTGCGCGAGCGCCTCGTCGAGCACCGCCGGGGCGCAGTCCGCGATCTCCTGCGCCAGCTCTCCGTGGGGCCAGCGCTCCTCGTGGTCGTCTCTGAGGATCTGCAGGACGACCGCCCGTTCGACCATCCACACGTCTCCGCCCGGCTTGCGTCCGTTGGACTCTCCCTGCATCGAGCTCACCTCCTCGTCTTGCCTGCTGAGCCGCCGGCGCTGTGCGGGCGGCTCGCTTCGGGGCGGGTGACGATACTCAGCGCTTGAGACGGGAGAGTGCCGCCGGGGCGCGCGTGGCGGGCGAGCCCCGTGCGCGACGGGCTCTTGCGCCCACTGCCGCGGCTCGTGCGGCGCGGCCCGCGCGCCGTATATTGCGTGCGGGAGGTGTCCTCGCGCTCTCGCATCCTCGCCTTCGGATCGGCGGCCGCGCTCGTCCTCGCCGGGGTCGCCGGCGAGGCGCTCCTCGGCGGGCTCGCCGGCGAAATCCTCGCCGTGGTGCTCGTCTCGGCCGGCCTGGGCGGCGCGGTGCTGCTGCTCTTCCTCGAGGTCGGCCTGAGCGAGGATCGCGAGCGCGCGCACGAGCAGGAACGCCGGCGCCGGCGCGGGCTGTGGCTGCTCGACGCGCGGCGGCGGTGGGGGCGCCGGCGGCCGCGACGTCCAGGCTGAGCCTCCGTGGTGACCGCGAGGTCCAGGTGAGCCACGGTGGGACCGCGAGCATCCGCAGCGAGCCTCGGTGGGGCCGCCCCGGCTGCGGACGTGCGATGATGAGAGCCCTGCCATGCCCAGCCACGCGACCGCAACCAGGGAGGAGTGGCGCGCCGCCCGCCGGCGGCTGGAGGAGCGCGAAGCCGAGCTCGCAACCCTCGGCCGGGAGATCGCCGAACAGCGCCGCGCGCTGCCGTGGGTGGCGGTCGAGAAGGAGTACACCTTCGCCACCGACGGTGGCCCCCGCACGCTCGCCGAGCTGTTCGACGGCCGTTCGCAGCTCTTGATCTACAACATCATGTTCGGCCCCGACTACACTGGCGCCTGCCCGGGGTGCTCGGCCCTCGCCGACCACTTCGACGCGGGCCTCGTGCACCTCAACCACCGCGACGTGACGATGGTGTGCGTCTCGCGCGCGCCCCTGGAGAAGATCCAGGCATACAAGCGGCGCATGGGCTGGCGCTTTCCGTGGGTCTCCTCCCACCCCTCGGACTACGGCGTGGACTTCGGCTTCAACGCCACGCCCGAGCAGACGCAGCAGGGCGAGCTCGCGAAGCTGATCTCAGAGCCGCCCGACTTCCTGCGCAGGTGGGCGGTGGACGTCGGCACCGACCTCTCCTCGGGCCTGCTGGAGGGCCCGGGGTGGATCGTGTTCACGCTCGCGGACGGAGTCGTGTACCACACCTTCTCCCGCCACGCGCCCGACGGCCCCCTGCTGGCCCCCTACTACTTCCAGCTGCTCGACCAGACGCCCCACGGGCGCGGCGACGAGTACAGCATGCGCCGTCACGACGAGTACGACGAGGCGCCCGCGGCCACCTGAGGCGTCAGGGTGAGCGCAGGCTCAGCCATCTCGCCCATGATCGCAGGGCGCAAGCCCCGCTACGCCGGGCCTGCCACCAGTTCCAGCAGCTCCTCGCAGAGCGCCTCCGGCGCGACGAGGATGCCCCACGGGAGGTGGGGCCGCTCGGGCAGCTCCAGCACACGCAGCCCGACCGCTTCGCAGAGCAGCACGCCGGCGGCGATGTCCCACTGTTTGACGGAGCGCTCGAAGTAGGCGTCGTAGCGGCCGGCCGCCGTCCAGGCGAGGTCGAGCGCAGCGGAGCCGAAACGGCGGATGTCGCGCACGCGCCCCACCAAGCCGGCGAGCACCTCGCCCTGCGCGGCGCGCACCCGCGCGTCGTAGGCGAGGCCGGTGGCGACCATCGCCGTGGCGAGGTCGCTCGCCCACGGGCGCGCCGCGCCGGGCCCACCCACGCCGGGCGCGTGCGGGTCGGCCGCGTGCGGGTCGGCCGTGCCGGCGGCCCCCAACGTGAACGCGCCGCGGGGGCTCCTCAGCGTCGCCTGCCCGCCCTTGGTCGCGGCGAACAGCTCATCGCGGTTGGGGTCGTAGATCGCGCCCGCGAGCGTGCCGTGCGCGTCGCGCACCGCCACGCTCACGCACCACTGCGGGATGCCGAACACGAAGTTGACGGTGCCGTCGAGCGGGTCCACCACCCAGCTCAACCCGTTGGTGCCCTCCACGTGGTCGCCCTCCTCGCCCACGAAGCCGTCGTCGGGCCGCCGGGCGGCCAGCAGCTCGCGGATCGCCCGCTCGGAGGCGAAGTCGGCCTCGGAGACGAGGTCGGTGGGCGTGCTCTTGCTGCTCACCTGCCGCTCAGCGCCGCGACGGGCGCGCTCGGCCAGCAGCGCGCCGGCGGTGGTGGCGGCCTCGATCGCGACCTCGAGCAGCGCCTCGCCGTCGCTCACGAGCAGCCGGGCGGCCGGTCCTGGGTCCACGGGCGGGCGGCTTCGATCTGGGCGGCCAGCGCCACCAGCGTCGCCTCGTCGTTCGGGCGGCCGACGAGCTGCACCGAGCGCGGCAGCCCATCCGCCGTGAAACCGGCGGGCACCGAGCACGCCGGTTGGCCGGTGTAGTTCCAGCACGCCGCGTGGGCCACCGTCGCCGCCGCCAGCGCCGTCGTCCGCAGCCACCCGAGGCCCTCGGTGGCGCCGATTCGCGGCGGCGGCGCCGGGGTCACCGGGGTCAGCAGCACGTCGTGGTCGGTCAACGGCTCGTTCATGCGCGCCGCGTACGCCGGCCGGCGGCCCAGCGCCCACCCGACCGCGCTCGACGGCAGCAGGCCGCCGAGCCGCGCCAGCGACCGGATGCGCCGTTCGAGGTTGCCGGGTCGGGCGAAGGTGGCGGCCTCCTCGTGGAGGCTGCGCAGGTAGAGGGCGGTGAACTCGAGCGGCGGGGCCAGCGGGCCGTGGGCGAGCTCGCGCTCCTCGACGTGGTGACCGAGGCCGCGCAGCAGCTCCGCCGTCTCCTGCACCGCCGCACGGTTCTCGGGGTGCAGGCGCGTCAACGGCGAGGGCGGCAGCGCGGTGGAGACCGCGATGCGCAGCGTCTCTGTGCCCGAGCCGCCCCCGGCGGTCGGCCCGAGAGCGTCAAGCAGCGAGCTCGGCGGCACCGCCGGCGCGCCGGGATCGGGGGGGCCGTCGGCGATCGCGTCGTAGAACAGAGCGGTGTCTCGGACCGAGCGCGCCAGCACGCCGTTCACGACCAGGCCGTGCCACGCGTCCAGGTGCGGCGCCAACGGCACCCGGCCGTGTTGGGTCTTCAGCCCGAACAGGCCGCAGTAGGCCGACGGGAACCGGATCGATCCCCCTCCGTCCCCGGCCAGCGCGGCCCCGACCAGGCCCGCGGCGACCGCTGCCGCGCTGCCTCCGCTGGAGCCGCCGGGGCTGTGGTCCAGCTCCCACGGGTTGCGCGTGACACCCCACGTGGGGGACTCCGTCCAGGGGAACGCCCCCAGCTCGGGCATGTGCGTCTTGCCGATCAGCACGGCGCCCGCGGCCCTCACCCGGCGCACGATCTCCGAGTCCTCGCGGGCGGGCTCCCCGTAGGCGTTGGTGCCGCAGGTGGTCACCTCGCCCGCCACGTCGAATTCGTCCTTGACCGCGACCGGCACGCCCAGCAGCGGGCGGCGGTCGCCGGCTTGGTGGCGCGCGTCGGCCTGGTCGGCTTCCATGCGCGCCCGTTCGTCGAAGACGACGCGGAACGCGTTCAACCGCGGGTTCAGGCGCGAGATGCGCTCCAGGTACACCTCGAGCAGGTCGCGCGCAGAGAGCTGCCCGGATGCGATCAGCTCCGCCTGGTGGGCGATGCCGGCGAAGGCGAGGTCGGCGGGGTCCATGCGGCGCAACGCTAGCGGATGTGTCCGCGTGGATGCCGCCGCCGGAGACCATAAGGTTGTTGCAAAGCGCTCAAGCGGCGCTCGGAGGAGCCAGCAGCGACCACGAAAGGGGAGCATCCGTGCCGTATCCCGTCACGTTTGAAGCCGACTACGTCGAGCGGCGCAACCGCCTGACGACCTTCTTCCGCCTCATCCTCGCCATCCCACTCGCGATCTGGCTGTACGTCTACGCGATCGTGGCCGCCGTCGCGATCGTCGTCGCGTGGTTCGCGATCGTCTTCACCGCCCGCTACCCGCAGGGCCTGTACGACTTCGTCGCGGGGTACACCCGCTTCGTCACGAGGTTCACCGCGTACGTCTCGCTGCTCTGCGACCCCTACCCCGCCTTCGGCGGCTCCGACGATCCCGCCTACCCGGTGCGCCTGGAGTTCGCCGGTCCCCTGGAGCGCTACAGCCGGCTGAAGACGCTCTTCCGCATCATCCTCGCGATCCCCATCCTGATCCTGCGCTACGTGATGGAACTGCTGCTCAAAGTCGGCGCGTTCGCCGCGTGGTTCGTGATTCTCGTGATCGGTCGGATGCCGCGGGGGCTGTTCGACCTGATGGTGCTGGCCAACTCCTACATGGCGCGCAGCGACGCCTATCTCTACCTGCTCACCGAGACCTACCCGCCCTTCCAGGACGAGCAGACGCGAGCCGCGGGCACCCCCGAGGGGTCCTACACCTAGAGGCACCTCCTGGATGCACCACTAGACCGGCGTGATCGGGTTGCGCTTGGCGGGCCATTCCCGGCGCCGCTGCGCGGCCAGCGCGAAGCGGCGGATCAGCTCAGCGCGCAAGTCGCCAGGCTCGATCACAGCGTCCACCACCAGCTCGGACGCGAGGTGCAGGATGTCGATGTCCGCCGCGTACTCCTCGCGCAGCCGCTCGACCTCGGCCGCGCGCTCCGACTCGTCCGCGATCGCCTGCAGCTGGTTGTAGTAGACCGCGTTGATCGCCGCCTGGGGACCCATCACCGCAATCGACGCGCCCGGTAGCGCCAGGCAGCAGTCCGGGTCGAAGGCCGGCCCGGCCATCGCG
The DNA here is from genome assembly GCA_963821775.1 of uncultured Solirubrobacterales bacterium. GTDB lineage: Bacteria > Actinomycetota > Thermoleophilia > Solirubrobacterales > Solirubrobacteraceae > Palsa-744. The sequence goes on from CAWGFB010000007.1 coordinate 10,837, forward strand.
TAGAGGCCCGCACCGTAGGCCTTGCGCACGATCACCGAGATCTTGGGCACCGTCGCTTCGGAGACCGCGCTGATCATCTTCGCCCCGTGGCGGATGATCCCCTGGCGCTCCACCTGGGTGCCGATCATGAAGCCCGGCACGTCCGCGAGGAACAGCAGCGGCACGTTGAACGCGTTGCACGTCCAGATGAAGCGCGCCGCCTTGTCGGCGGAGTCCACGAACAGCACGCCCCCCTTCACCTTCGGTTGGTTGGCCACGATCCCGACCGCGCGGCCGTCCAGGCGCGCGAAGCCCACGATCAGCTCCTTCGCCCAGCGCGCGTGGATCTCCATGAAGGAGTCCGCGTCCACCAGCGCCTCCACCAGGAGGCGCATGTCGAACGGCTTGTTCTCGTCGGCGGGGATCAACTCGCCGATCGGGGTTGCCGAGCTCGGGGTCATCGGGACGACCGCCGGAGGATCGCCAGCTGCCGGGACCGAGGGCGAATCGCTCGTGGCCGGTACGGGGTCGAGCGTGGGCGGATCGACCGTGGGCGGGTGGGTCTCCCAATTTTCCGGCAGGTAGGAGAGGTAGCGCTTGGCGGCGTCGATCCCCTCCTCGTCACTCTTCACCAGCATGTGCCCGCAGCCGCTCACCCCCGTGTGCATCCGCGCCCCGCCCATCTCCTCCAGACTCACGTCCTCGCCGATCACCATTTGCGCCATCCGCGGCGAGCCGAGGTACATCGAAGCGTTGCCCTCGCGCATGATCACGATGTCGCAGAACGCGGGTATATATGCGCCTCCCGCGGCGGAGGGGCCGAACAGCACGCACACCTGCGGCACCACACCCGAGAGCCTGACCTGGTTGTGGAAGATCCTCCCCGCCCCCCTGCGGCCCGGGAACATCTGCACCTGCTCGGTGATCCGCGCCCCCGCGGAGTCCACGAGGTAGACCATCGGGACTCGCAGCGTGAGGGCGCGCTCCTGCACGCGCAGGATCTTCTCCACCGTCTTCGGGCCCCACGAGCCCGCCTTCACCGTCGGGTCGTTCGCCATCAGCGCCACCGCACGGCCCCCGATCCGCCCCACGCCCGTCACCACCCCATCGGCGCCCAGGCCCTCCTCCTGCCAGTTCGCCAGCAGCGCCTCCTCGGCGAACGAGTCGGGGTCGAGCAACTGCGCCACGCGCTCGCGCACCGGCAGCTTTCCCTGCTCGCCGGCCTTCTCACGGTGGCGGGTCGGGCCGCCCCGCAGGGCGCGCTCCCTCGCGCCGCTCAAAGCGCTCACAGACGGAGTGGCCCTCTGCGACTGGGGAGCCCTCCGCTCACGGACGCGGCAATCCCCGATACCGGTGGCGCCGGCGGCCGCGCGCAAGGCTGCGTTCGTGGCGTGCCTGCTGGCGCGCTTCGACCAACTGCAGATCCGAGGCCGGCCCGAACAGGCGCCAGGAGTCGCGCACCACCGGCAGCATCGTCACGCCGATCACCCACCCCGGCCAGAAGTCGGCCTGGTGGTGGGTGCCGGTGAGGAGCCACACGCCCACACTCAGCAGCGACACGCCCACCGCGCCGCCCGCCTCCTGGGCCAGACGGCGGCGCAGGTGCCCCTTGCGCTTGGTCAGCGCGAGCTTCACCGAGGTCGAGCTGACCGGCAGGTCGGCCCGCAGCGCGTCGAGGTCCGCCCGTGTGGAGGCGCTGTAGGCCCTGCCGACGCGCTCCTCGAGCTCCTCTGAGGTGAGTCGCCCTGCCCCCGCGTGCTCGCGCAGCTCGTCGATCAGCTGCTCCCGCTCGGTGTCCGCGACACGCAGGTTCGACAGGTCGCTCATGCCAAGAGGTTAGCGGCGCCCCTACAACGCCGGGTTCGGCCGCGGCTCGTCCCCCGAGTAGTCGTAGAAGCCCGTGCCCGACTTGCGCCCGTACCAGCCGGCGGAGAGCATCTTGCGCAGCGTCGGCGGGCAGGCGAAGCGCCGTTCGCTGAACTCCTCCAGGAGCACGTCGCAGATCGCGCCGAGCGTGTCCAGGCCGACGAAGTCGCTCAACTCCAGCGGGCCCATCGGGTGGCCCGCCCCCGCCTTCATCGCCGCGTCGATCTCGCTGACCGAGCCGACCTGCTCTTCCAGAGCGCGAATCGCGTCGAGCATGTAGGGGACGAGCAGGCGGTTGACGATGAACCCCGCTTTGTCGCGCGTGGGGATTGCCAGCTTGCCCTCGGAGCGCACGAACTCGAGCACGGCCTCGAGCGTCTCCCCGGAGGTCGTCACGCAGCGCACGACCTCCACGAGCCGCATCGCCTGCGCGGGGTTGAAGTAGTGCAGGCCGGCGAACCGCTCCGGGCGGGAGGTGACGGCGGCCTGGTCGATCACAGCCAGCGAGGAGGTGTTGGTCGCGAACAGCGCGCTCGGCTTGACGATCTCGTCGAGCTCCCGCCACATCTCGAGCTTCAGGGGCAGGCTCTCGGTGATCGCCTCGATCACGAGGTCGCAGTCGGCCAGGTCGCGGTAGTGCACGGTGCCGTGGATGCGCCCCCGGACGGCGTCGGCCTCCTCCTGGGAGCTCTTGCCCCGCTCGACCGCGCGCGCCAGCTGGCGCTCGATCTTGCCGATACCCTTGGCGAGCGTCTCCTCGTCCACCTCGCGCACCACCACCTCGTAGCCCGACTGCGCGGCCACCTGGGCGATGCCGTGGCCCATCAGCCCCGCCCCGAGCACGCCCACCTTCTCGATCCGCTGCGCCATGCCGCCACCTCCGCTCGCTCGACGGGACGCGGCCGGTCCCCCGGCCGCCGCCCCGTGCCCTGTGAAGGAGCGGGAGCCTACCGGGAAGGTTCGCCCCGCGGCGGAGTCTCCGTTATGTAAAGCCCCGACCAAAGGAGATGCTGCCATGCACAACCGAAGGGCTGCCGTGCCCACAGTCAACCGACGGCGCCTGTCAATCTCAATCGCCGCCGCACTTGCTTGCGTGGCGCTCACGCCGGGGGCTGCCTTGGCGTTCGACCACCCGTTCATCGGGCAGTTCCACACGCTCACCTCGCTCGGCAGCACCGTGCCGCCCAACGGGGACGTGAACCCCTACGGGATCGTGCCTGTGCCCCACAGCGACGGAGCGCTCGTGCGAGGAGACACACTGATCAGCAACTTCAACGACGCAGAAAACCTGCAGGGGACCGGCACCACCCTGGTGCAGGTCAGCCCCTCCGGCAGCCTCTCGCTGTTCGCGCAGATCAACCCTTCCTCGCTCCCCGGGGCGTGCCCGGGCGGAGTGGGCCTGACGACCGCGCTGGCGATCGTGCCAGGGGACTTCGTCGTGGTCGGGAGCCTGCCGACCACGAACGGCAAGGCCGAAACCGCCAAGGCGGGCTGCCTGATCGTGCTCAACAGCTCCGGACAGGTGGTGCAGACGATCTCCGGTCCCCCGATCGACGGGCCCTGGGACATGACCGAGGTCGACCAGGGCGACGGCGCGACACTGTTCGTGACCAACGTCCTCAACGGCACCGTCGCCTCGGGCGAAACACCCACCGACGGCGGCACGGTGGTCCGTATCCGCCTGCACGTCGGGGAGCGACGTCACCACGCCCTGCGCGTAACGGAAATGAACGTGATCGCGACCGGCTTCCCCGAGCGCACCGACCCAGCGGCGCTCGTGGTCGGCCCCACCGGAGTGGGACTCGGCGAGGAAGGCACTCTGTACGTGGCCGACACCCAGGGCAACCGGATTGCGGAAGTCCCCGGTGCGCTGTATCGCCAGACGCCGCTCGGCGAAGGCGGGGCCACGGTCGCCGTGGGCGGCTACCTCAACAACCCGCTCGGGCTCACGGTCGCCCCCAACGGCGACATCCTCACCGCCAACGCCAACGATGGGAACCTCGTCGAGACGACCCCCGTCGGCGCGGAGTTCCAGCCCTTTGACACCGGGGCAGGCGGCGGCGGGCTGTTCGGGCTGACCGTGGCGCCTCATGGCCAGGGGGTGCTGTTCGTCAACGACTCCAACAACACGCTGGAGGAGTTGCACTGAGAGATGTGGGACGACCGGGGTGGGGCGGCGACGCTCCACCCCGCTGCCGGGAGTACGCTTCCCAGCGTGCCCACCGAGCAGGACTTCGACCTCTCCGCCGCGGGCCTGCGCGCGGACGGAACCGACCTTCGGATCTCGCTGGAGGTGCTCGCGAGCAAGCTCGAGGAGTCGCTGCCCGGCCGCGCGCGTGTGGCGCGCAGCGGCGGCGGCCTGCTGGGACGCGGGGCCAAGCGCGTGCGCCAGGTGCGCGTCGAGGTGGGCGGCAACTGCTACCAGCTGACGGTGGCGGGCGACCGTGTCGAGGGCTACCGCGAACGCCAGGTCGGAGGCATCTCGATCAAGCGCGAGCCGCTCGATCCCGGCGCGTGGGTGAGCGCGCTGACGGGCGACCTGCGGGCCGAGGCCGAGCGCAGCGCCGAGGCGCGCGCGGCGCTGGAGAGGCTGCTGGGCTGATGGCGCGGCGGCGCGGCACCGGGGCGGGCGTGGCGCACGAGAGGCCGGAGGGCTGAGATGGCACGACGGCGCGGCACGGGATCCGAAGGGGCCGAAGGCGAAGAAGTGGACGAGGCCGCCGGCGGCGAAATGGCCGACCCCGGGGCCACTGCCGCCGAGCAGCAGGAGTCGCTGCAGCGGATCGAACGGGGCGGGATCACCGTCGCGGCCGAGCGGCGCCTGAGCGAGCTGCGCGAGCACGGCGGCCTCTTCACCTCCGACCTCTCCGTCAACGGCTGGGCGCTCGCCCACCAGCTCGGGCTGCGCCCGCTCTCGCAGGTGATGGGCAGCTCGATCTACCAGATGGGCTACCAGGGCGCGTGGGGCCAGGGTGAATGGGGCGGCATGGGTCTCGCCCAGACCTACATGGTCGAGCTCACCACACTCTCGCGGGCGCTCAACGAGGTGCGCACACGTGCGCTCGGGCGGCTGGCCGAGGAGGCGAAGCATGTCGGCGCCGACGCGGTCGTGGAAGTGGATACGCGCGCCGGCGAAAGCAGCTTGGAAACAGGGTCCGTCTCGCTCGAACACACGGTCTTCGGCACCGCCGTCAGGCGCGAGGCCGGGCCGTCCAACGCCGACACGCGGAAGGGCGAAGGCGGGGAGCACGGGAGCAGGCAGCACGGAAGCGGGAGACACGGAGGCGGGCGGCCGGTGCTCACCGAGCTGTCGGTCGCCGATTTCTCGAAGCTGGTGCGAGGCGGCTTCGAGCCGCTCGGGATCGTCGCGTGGAGCTCGGTCTTCTTCGCCAGCTACAACTACGGCGCGGGGATGGTCGGCGGGGGCATGTTGTCGGTCGGGGGGATGCAGAACTTCGAGCTGCGCGAGTTCACGCGGGCTTTCTACAACGCGCGCGAGAGCGTGATGGGCGAGCTGAACGCACAGGCCACCGCGATCGGCGCTTCGGGAATCGTCGGCGTGCGGATCGGCCACCGTGCGGTGCCCCACACGCTGCAGGGCGGGATGGGCACACGCGAGCGCAGCGGCCTGATGGTGACGTTCAACGCGATCGGCACCGCGATCCGCCAGACCGACGAGGTCACACTGCACCCGCCCGAGATGACGATCGACCTGACAGCCTGAGCAGACCTCGAAGCGACAACCCCAACCCCTCCCCCCCTCCTCCTCCTTTTTCTCCTCCCCACCACGATCGACCTGACATCCTGAACATGAGCCCGGGAGCCCCAAACGAATGAGCGACAGCGAACAGCAGACAGAGACCTACGATCCCTCCTCACTGGAGGGCGTCCCCGAGGCCGGCCGCGCCCGCCTGCAGCAGAACCGCGCGGGCCTCTTCACCTCCGACCTCAGCGTCAACGAGTTCCTGCTGATCAAGCAGGCCGGCTTCGACCCCGTCGGCCTGGTGGTCGGCAGCTCGATCTACCACATCGGCATCCAGATGGCGGGTTGGAAGAAAAGCCAGGAGCTGAAAGTCCTCTCCGAGGCGATGTACGGGGCGCGGCAGCTGGCGATGACGCGTATGGAGGAGGAGGCCGACCAGCTCGGCGCCGACGGCGTCGTGGGCGTGCGCCTCGACATCGGCCGCTACGAGTGGGGCCAGGACATGGCCGAGTTCATCGCGATCGGCACTGCCGTCAAGCACCGCGAGGGCGAGCTGCACCGCGCTCCCAACGGACGCCCCTTCACCAGCGACCTCTCGGGCCAGGACTTCTGGACACTGCTGCGCACAGGGCACCGCCCCGTCGGGATGGTGATGGGCAGCTGCGTCTACCACGTCGCCCACCGTGGCATGTTGCAGTCGATGGCCCAGACGGGGCGCAACGTCGAGCTGCCCAACTTCACCCAGGCGCTCTACGACGCGCGCGAGCTCGCGATGGAGCGGATGCAGAGCGAGGCGCAGACGCTTTCAGCGGAGGGGATCGTCGGCGTCAACCTGCACGAGACCAGCCACGGCTGGGGCAGCCACACGATCGAGTTCTTCGCCGTCGGCACCGCGATCGTGCCCCGCGAGGGCCACGACGAGGCGATCGAGCCGCCCACGCCCGTCCTGGATCTGAGCTAAGGAGCCACCATGAGCATCGTCACCACCGAAGACCGCGGCGCCGCGCGCCACATCGTGCTGAACCGCCCCGAGAAGCGCAACGCGATGAGCCAGGAGTTGCTGCGCGCGCTCGCCGCCGCGCTGCGCGAGGCCGCGGCCGAGGAGGACGTGCACTGCGTCGTGCTGCGCGGCGAGGGCAAGGTGTTCTCGGCCGGCGTGGACCTCGGCGAGCTGGCCGCTGCGGCGGGCACCCCCGGCAACCTGCGCCCCTTCCGCGAGACGTTCCTGGAGTGCCCCAACCTCTGCGAAGCGATGACCAAGCCGGTCGTGTGCCAGATGCACCACACGTGCGTCGGCGGCGCCCTGGAGGTCGCGCTCGGCTGCGACCTGCGGATCGCCGCCGCGGGCACCCAGCTCGGCCTGCCGGAGGTGCGCTTCGGGATCATCCCCGACGTCGGCGGCTCCAGCCGCCTGCCGGCGGTGGTCGGCGTCGGCCGCGCCAAGGAGCTGATCATGACCGGCCGCACGATCGACGCCGCCGAGGCCGAGCGGATCGGCCTGGTCAACCGCGTCGTCGCGCCCGAGGAGCTGGAGCAGGCGACCGACGCGCTCGTGGAGGAACTGCTCGCCAACTCGCACGTCGCGGTCGGCCGCGCCAAGCGCGTGATCGACGCCTCCGCACGCCCGGCGCTCGCCGCGACGCTCGAGATGGAGATCGCGGTGCAGGAGTACTGCGCGGCCGCGGCGCGGGAGAGCGCACGGGCGCAGAGCGAGGCTCAGGAGGCAGTGGTCGGCTGAGCTAACGCGCGCGCAACCGAGCTATCGCATCCGCGGTGTCGGCCTCGAGCGCACGCCAGGCGCTCAATTGACGCACCGGCCCCAAGCGGTCGAGGCGCTCGAGCAGTTGCCGGCGGTGCGAGGGAAAATCTCTCTTGAACTTCCGCAGACGCCGCCCCGACAGCCCGCTTGCACGTTCAAGCGCGCCACGGAGCCGCTCCTTGGGATCGGGCACCGCCTCTACTTGAGAGGCCGCCGGCAGGCCAAGCGGCTCGCTGCCGGAGGGACGCCCGGCGATCATGCGGATCGCGCCCTCGTCGAGCAGCAGCCACGCCTCGGTCATACGAATCGGCACGATCGGCACGACCGGCCAGTCAACGTCGCACCTCTGTACACCGGAGACGATCTCCTGCTCTCTCATTGCCCGGGTGTCCCCCTCGCAATCCCGATGCACCAAGAGCAAGTCGAAGTCGGGGTCGATCTTGAGCATCCACTCCAGTCTCCCCGGCACGTTCCGCCGCGGCGCCGTGGGCGCGCGACCGAAGTCGGGCGTCACGACGTCGAGCAGCACCCCATGCGACCGCGCGAGAGCGGCGACGTGGGCTCCCAGCGGCTCGTCGGAGGAGCCGTCCGCCAACAGCAGTGCGCGCGCTCTGATCACGCGTCGAGCAGTGAGATTTGAGAGCCGGCTGGGGCAGTCAAATACGGGATCAGCTGCGCCTTCCCGACCGGCTCCGCACCAGGCAGTTTTGCTCGCCAGGAGCCTTTCATCGGTCGCAGCCTGAGCGCGCTGCGCTCCACTCCTTCGTACTCGACCGCGTCCGTCGAGGCCATCAACAAATCGTCCTCACCCACCAGTTGCACGACCGCCGGAGAGTGGGTGTTGACGATCACCTGTCGCAGGGGATTGTCGTCTCCAGGCTCTTCGTCGGGGTCGACCGCCAGATCGCGCACCAGGTCGACCATCGGCCCGACGTTCGCCGGGTGAATGCCGTTCTCGGGCTCCTCCATACAGATGAGACCCCCCACCGAGGGGTCCTCGTGCATCACGCAAAGCGCGAGGAATCGCAAGGTGCCCTCGGACAGTGACCTGGCTGGAAACTCCCTGCCGGATCGCTCGCGGAGGCGGAGGGTGAGCAGCTCCCGAGTGTCGTCGGCATCGACATAGATACTGTCAGCGTCGACACCGCTCAGCTGCCGCAGCCGGCTCGTGACTCGTGCGTAGGTGTCCTGAGCCATCTCCCCGTGCCCGTTCGCGGTTGTCGCGATGCGATACAGAGCCGCAGCGAGATGGTGACCGTCGACCGACATCGAACGCCGGTCGGTGTAGCGATCCTCCGTTCGCAACGCGCTGGGCTCCAGGCTCAGCCGGCGCCAGCTCCTGCATCTCTCGGCGTGCGGCAAGAATAGTCGGCTCGTCGTTGATGGAAATGGTACGCACCACTGTCCCCGAAGCCCTGGTTGCCGATCCCCGTCGTGGTCGCCCCCCGCTACCCTTGTCCTGATGAACAGTGATTACCGGCTCACCGCCGGAGACATCGGTTGAGATATACGCTCCCCCACTGCGCCTACCCGTTACAACCTCTCGACGAAACCGGCGAGGAGAATGCGGGAAGCGCACATGCTGAGCCGCTTCGCGCTGGTTGATGTGCTCAAGGGACTCACGGAGCAGCACAAGGCGACCAATGCGCTCCAGTCCTGTGGATGGCTCGTAGCCAATCTCAAGCTCATAGCGCAAAAACGTCGTCGTGGCTTTTGCTTTCTGGCCGAAGTCATCATCAATGTTCGGCGGGACGATCATCTCAGCCTCAAAGGACATTGCCCTTGGTCCGCTTTGGCCGAGATCCCAAAACAAGTCGCGTGGATCGGCAGAACGATTGCTGCTGCTTCCGCGCACCACCTCGACAGCCTCCATCAACGGCAGGTCCGCAAGCGCACTGAGAAGCTGAATCGCATCAAAAATATTTGACTTGCCGGTCCCGTTTGGGCCCGCAATACAGGTGAAGGGGCCGAAGTCGATCGTTATGTCCCGCAGGTTCTTGAAGCCGCGGACCTTAAGCCTTGTCAGCATCCCCAATTCCCTCACAACGCTCGATCCAGCAGCGCGACGCGACCATCGGGTCATAGATGGCTACGACGTTGGCGTGCATGATCGAGCGGTCAACCATCGGATTCCCCATCCCCCCACTCTACGGGACCGGCAACCAACGTGTGGCTCCCCAGCCGCCGGCCGAGCACCTCCTGCACGCGCGCGGCGCACGCTATTAGCTTCAAGAGGTTGATGCCGCTCTCATAACCCATCTCGTGCACCATCGACACGAGATCCTCCGTGGCGATGTTGCCGGTCGCGCCCGCCGGCACCGGGCAGCCGCCCAGCTCGCCGAAGGAGGACTCGAAGGAGCGCACTCCCGCCTGCAACGCAGCGAGCGCGTTGGCGAGGCCGGCGCCACGCGTGTTGTGGAAGTGCGCGGTCAGCTCAACCTCTCCGCCCAACCGCTCGCGTGCGAGCGCGAAGAGCTCAGCCACCTGGCGCGGGTTGGCCATCCCCGTCGTGTCGCCGAAGCCGACCTCCTGCGCGCCCGCATCGCGCAGGCGCGCGGCGATGTCGAGCACCCGCTTGGGCGGCACACGGCCCTCGTAGGGACAGCCGAAGGACGTCGAGATCACGCCCTCACAGCGCAGGCCGGCGGCGCGTGCGCGAGCGAGCACGCCCTCCAGGTCCGCCAGCGACTCGGCGAGCGAGCGGTTGACGTTGCGGCGGTTGTGGGTCTCGGAGGCGGAGAGGAAGACGTTGATCTCTTCGAACGCCGGCCGTGCGCGTCCGCCCGCACGCACGCGCTCGCGCAGCTCCAGGGCGCGAGCGAGACCCCGTTCGTTGGGGATCAGCACGCTCACCGCAACCCCCTCGGGGACGTCCACGCGTTGGAGCACCTCCTCGGCGTCGGCGAGCTGCGGGATCACGTCAGGGCGCACGAAGCTCGTGACCTCGAGCCTCCGCAGCCCGGTGCGCGCGAGCGCGTCGATCAGCTCGATCTTGCGCTCGGTGGGGATTGTCTCGGGCTCGTTCTGAAAGCCGTCGCGGGGCCCGACCTCCCTGATCGCGACCGCGCACGGCCTGTCCGTGGAGGACGACACACCCCAAGCCTATACTCGACCGCCATGCCCGACCGCCCGCCCATGCCTCGGCAGGTCGAGGTCGTGATCCTCGCCGGGGGCACTGGCGGTGCGAAGCTCGCGCGCGGTATGCAGGACGTGGTCGGGCCCGAGCGATTGGCGGTGATCGCCAACCCGGGTGACGACATCGAGATCTACGGCGCGCACGTCTCCCCCGACCCGGACCTGATCTCCTTCTGGCTGGCCGATCTGATCGACGCGCGCGGGTGGGGCCTGGACGGCGACACGTTCCACGTAATGGACGGCCTGCGGGCGCTCGGGGTCGATGTGTGGTTCAACCTCGGCGACCGCGACCTCGCGTGGTGCGTGGAGCGCGCGCGACTACTCGCCGAGGGCCTCACCCCCACCACGGCGCTCGCGCGGCTGAACGAGGCGATCGGCGTGCGTGCGGCGGTGCTGCCCGCCAGCGACGACCCGGTGCGGACGTGGGTGCGCACGACCGCCGGGTGGCGCTCCTTCCAGGACTTCATGATCCGCCTGCGCGCCGCCGGGCTCGTCGAGGGGCTGGAGTTCCGGGGCGCGGAGCAGGCCGCTCCCAGCCCCGCAGCGCTGGCGGCGATCGGCAGGGCGCGCGCGATCGTGATCGGGCCCTCGAACCCCGTGGCCTCGATCGGCCCGATCCTGGCGGTGCCGGGGATCCGCGAGGCGCTCGCGGCAGCCGACGCGCCGGTGGTCGCCGTCAGCCCGATCGTCGGCGGCGCGGTGCTGAAGGGCCCGACAGCCTCCTTCATGGCCTTCGCCGCGCTCGACTGCGACGCCGGCGGGGTGGCCGCCTTCTACGGCGAGTTGCTCGACGGGATCGTCGCCGACGAGCCCGTGCCGGGCCTCGCGACGCTCGAGATCGACACCCGCATGTCCGACGCCGCCTCCCGCGCGCGCGTGGCCGAGCAGACGCTCGCATTCGCGGACTCGCTCGCGGGGTGAGGGCCGCTCGTATACTCGCCCGGCGTGCCCGCCCTCGCCCCCGCCCCCGTGTGCATCATCGGCGCCTCCGGCGCGCTCGGCTTCGGGCTCGCACTGCGGCTGGGTCGCACCGGCGTGCCGATCACGATCGGCTCGCGCAGCGCCGAGCGGGCGGTGGAGACCGTCGAGCGCGCGCGTGTCTTGGTCCCGGAGGGCTCCTTCGCGGGTTATGACAACGCGGAGGCGGTCGCCCAGGCGGAGACCGTGATTCTGAGCGTGCCCTTCCGCAACCAATCCGAGACGCTCACCAACCTGAAGGGGGCGCTGCGCCCCGGACAACTCCTGATCGACGCGAGCGTGCCGCTCGCCGCTGCGGTGAGCGGCAAGGCGACGCGCATGCTCGGTGTGTGGCAGGGCTCCGCCGCCCAGCAGGCGCTGGAGATGGCGCCCGAGGGCGTGCGGGTCGTCTCCGCGCTGCACACCGTCAGCGCCGCCTCGCTGGCCGACCCCAACCACGAGTTGCTCCAGGACGTCCTCGTGTGCGGCGACTCCCCCGCGGACAAGCGCGAGGCGGCGGCGCTGATCGAGCGGATCGGGGGCCTGCGCTGCGTGGACTGCGGGCGCCTGGAGATGGCCCGCATCACCGAGTCCCTCACGGCGTTGCTCATCTCCGTCAACGTCCGCTACAAGGCGCACGCAGGGGTCCGCCTCACGGCGCTCCCCGAGCGGCTCTGGGAGTAAGGGCCCACGCAGGCCCTGGCCCGCGAGGCGCTCTCAGGGGCTCTTCACGAGCGTGATGGTGCTGCGAAGCAAGCGCCCCAACGGCTGCGGGGCGCAGCTATCGTCAGCGCGTGCGCACTGCAGCGATCCTCCCCGTCAAGCGCTTCTCGGGCGCCAAGCAGCGCCTCGGCGCCAGCGTCGCCGACCCGCTGCGGCTCGACCTGGCGCGCGCGATGGTCGGCGACGTGCTGAGCGCGCTGCACGCGTGCACGGCGCTGGCAGGCACGATCGTCGTCACCGACGAGCCGGCAGTCGCAGCGGCGGCCGCCTACCAGGGGGCGCTCGTGGTCGAGGACCCCGCCGAGGAGGGGCAGTCCGCGGCGGTCGCCCGCGGGATCGCACGCGCCGTGGCCGAGGGTTTCGACCGTGCGCTCTGCATCCCCGGGGACTGCCCGGCGCTCGACCCGGAGGAGGTGGCCGCGCTGCTTCAGGCGAGCGGCGCCGGGAGCCGAGCCGGGGTGGCTGGCGCCAGCGCCGAGGGCGGCGCCGAGGTCGTGATCGTGCCCGACCGCCACGGCACCGGCACCAACGGGCTGCTGCTCACCCCACCGGACGTCGTGGCCCCCAGCTTCGGGCCGGACTCCTGCGCGCGCCACCTGCAGCTCGCGCACGACGCCGGAGTCCCCTGCCGCGTCGAGCGCGTGCCGTCGCTGCTGCTGGACATCGACACCGGGGCCGACCTCGCCGCACTGCGCGAGCGCTTCGCCGCCGAGGCGGGTGAGCTCCGATCTCGGGCGCGACGCACCCGCAAGGTGTTGGGCGTGCCGCTGCGGCCCTCACGCGCCGCTTGAGGCGGCCACCTTGCCCTCGTGCCACTCGTGCAGCGCGGCGATCGCGCCGCCGGTGACGCGTCCCAGGAACGTCTCGCGCTCGTTCTCGTGCGGCAGCGGCTCTGCGGGCACGGGCACCCCGAGGAACTCGCACAGCGGATCCCACCCTTCGCCCACCTCCCATACCAGCAGCCGCTCCGGCGGGATCGTGCGCTTGACCTCCTCGTTGTGGCGCTCCGCCTGGGCGATCAGCTGCTCCGGCGTGTCCCAGCCTTCCCGGAACGTGCCCTGCGGGCCGTAGAACATGCGGTCCACGAGCGCCAGGTACCGGCGCCAGCGGGGGTCCACCTCGCCGCGGGCGCTGGAGAGCAGGCGCATCAGCGACTCGCCGTGGCGCAGCGCGACGATCGTCTGACGGAAGCTGCGCTCCCACGACTCGGGGTTGCGCACGCTGAGCAGCACCTTGGCGTCCGGGTAGGCCTCCGCGAGCTCCCGGTAGAAGTAGCCACCGGGCCAGTCCGCGGTGGAGTCGAAGCCCGCGAACACCTCCTCCCACGGGCCCTCCCCGTCCAGCGCGCGGTTCCAGACGTCGACCTGGTCGAGGTCGGCGAGCACGTTGACCCAGTGGTAGCACGGGCCGACGCCCAGCTGCTCGAAAGCCAGTTTCTGGGTCAGCGTGCCCGTGCGGGGCAGGCCGGCTCCGATCAGCTTCATCCGCTTATCCTCCCTCGATCGTGCTCGCAGATAGGCTTGCAACAGCGCAACTGGCGCCCCGCTCGCCGGTTCTCACGGTATTGTGTTGGGAATCCCAACGCGTCCTAACGCAACTCTAACGTTCCCACTCAGCCCCCAACGAAGCCGGCAGGTGAGCGCCATCGACACCATAAGCGTACGCGCCGCGACGACGGCGTCACCCCCCGTCAACGGGCACGCCTCTACCGCGGTCGAGCCCGAGCTCGCGCCCCCGGCCAACGGGCATGCGTCGGCGACGGCGCAGCCCGAGCTCATGCGCCCCGCCGTGCCCCCGGCCGCCCCGCGGATCTCGGGCCTGGAGGTCGGCGACTCCGAGACGACCCACTCCCAAGACGACGTCCTCGATCGCCTCGGCCTCGCCGGCGACGAGTTTGCCGAGAAAACCTTCGCCCGCTCCGGGGTCAAGCGGCGCAACCTCAACCTCGGCGACGCCTTCCTCACGCAGACGCTGCAGGGCAGAGCGCAGGCCGTCGAGGACCAGCTGATGCGCCGGTCCGTGCGCGCCGTGGACCGCCTCGGCATCGATCCCCAGCGGATCGGCACGGTCGTCACGTCCAGCCTCTACTCCCTCGGCTGCCCGACGCTCGCCCACCGGCTCGTGGACCACTACGCGATGGACCCCACGACCGACAAGTACCACGTCACCGGCGTCGGCTGCGCGAGCGCGGTGCCGCTGATGCGGATGGCGGCCAACTCGATGCACCTGCACCCCGGCAGGGACTCGCTGATCGTCGCCGCCGAGAGCATGAGCGGCATCCTCATGCAGGCCACCGAGGAGGACCCGCGCGCCAAGACCGTCGGCTCCGCGCTGTTCGGCGACGGCTGCGCCGCCGCCGTGCTCTCCACCGAACCGGGAGCGAGCGGGCCGGCGATCCTCGCCACCCAGGTCCACCAGATCGGCGGCACGCTCGGCGCCGTCGCCCTCTCCTTCTCCGCCAACGACTCCTACCTGCACCTCGCCCGCGAACTGCCCGACCTCGCCGGCGCCGGCCTGCCCCGCGTGGCCGCCCGCTTCCTGCGCGAGCAGGGCCTCGCCCACGGGGAGATCGACCACTGGATCCTGCACCCCGGCGGCCGGCGGATCCTCGAGAACGTGCAGCGCGCCCTGGCCCTCACCGACGCGCAGACCGAGGTCAGCTGGGAAGCCCTCGCCAACCACGGCAACGTCGGCACCCCCTCGATCTTCTACGTCCTCAAGGAGACCATCGCCCGCCACAACCCCCAGCCGGGCGAGCGCGGCCTGGCGGTGACGATCGGCCCCGGTGTCACCGTAGGGCTGATGCTGCTGCAGTGGTAGGTGCGGCGCCGGCGCCGTGGCGACCCTTTCCGCCCACAGCCTGCTCGGCCTGCCCGAGGTGCGCGCCGGGGACGACCTGGCGGCGCTGATCGCCGAGGCACTCGACGCCGAGCGGGTGCTGCGCGACGGGGAGATCGTGGCCGTCGCTCACAAGGTCATCTCCAAGGCCGAGGGGGCGGTGGTGGCGCTGGCCGAGGTCGAGCCCGCTGCTCGCGCCCAGCGGATCGCCGTCGAACAGGGCAAGGACCCCCGCGCGGTCCAGGTCGTGCTCGACCAATCCGAGGAGGTTCTGCGCGCCGAGCGCGGCGTGCTGATCTGCCGCACCCACCACGGCTTCGTCTGCGCCAACGCCGGCGTGGACGCCTCCAACGCCGCGGACGGCACCGTGATCGTGCTGCCCGCCGACCCCGACGCCTCCGCGCGGCGCCTGCGCGCCCGCCTGCGCGAGCTGACCGGCATCGCGCCGGGGGTGCTGGTCACGGACAGCTTCGGCCGCGCCTGGCGCCACGGGCAGTGCGACGTGGCGATCGGCTGCGCGGGCCTTCATCCCCTGGACGACTGGCGCGGGCGCGTCGACGCCGCCGGGCATGAGCTGCGCGCCACGTGGCTCGCGGTCGCCGACGCGGTCGCGGCCGCGGCCGACCTCGCGCGGGCCAAGGACTCGCGCGAGCCGGTCGTGATCCTCGACGGGCTGGAGCGCTTCGTCACCGCGGACGATGGTCCGGGCGCCGCGGCCCTGCTGCGCGCTACCGAGGAGGATCTGTTCCGCTGAGCGACTCGGCGGTCCCGGTTGCGCTGAGCGGCTCAGTGGTTTCGCACGTATCATTCGGTCCGAATGATTCAGGAGATCCTATGAGCGACGACCAGGCGAAGGTCGAGCTCGTCGAGCGTGTCGAGCGCGGGCGCAACCCGTTCACGAAATCCGCCGGCGGCGGTCGCCTCCTCAGCGCGCTGATGTTCCCGCTCGCGGTGCGACCGCCCCGCGACTTCGGGGTGCTCACCACCAAAGGTCGCAAGACCGGCAAATGGCGGCGCAAATGCGTCCACCCGGTGCGCGATGGCGAGAAGGTCTACATCGTCATGCTGCGCCCCACCGCCACTGCGGTCACCGAAAGCCATGTCGCCGGATGGTTGCTGAACATCCGCGCCGATCCGCGCGTGCGGCTGCGCATGCACGGCGGCAACTTCGCCGGGCGCGCGCGCGAGCTGCACGACCCCGCGGAGATCGAGCAGGCGACCGCCGTCTACTGCGGGGCCGTCCACCCCTTCGACTACATGGAGTGCGCCTTCCACCGTCCCGGCGCGCCGACCCGCGCAAAGATCGAAGAGCTACACCGCAGCTGGTTCGCCACCGGGGTGCCGCTGGTTGTCGAGCTGCAGTAGGGGTGGGACAATGCTCACCATGCGGCCGACAGGTCCACTTGCCGCCGAGCTCGATCAGGTTGCCACCCGCTGCGCTGACCTGCCACTGCACGATGCGCGATCGGACGATGAGATCCTCGGCTATGACGAGCAGGGCTTGCCAGAGCCGCCCAGGACGTCTCCCGACTCCTACGCCGCCACCGGCAGCTCGTAGCGGCGCAGGATCCGGTAGAGCGTCGAGCGCTCGGCCGCCGGGCGCCCGGCGCGGTGCGCGGCGGCGACCAGCTGCTCGGGGTCCAAGCGTGACGCCGTGGTAGGAGCCCGCCATGCGGCTGATCGACTCCTCCATCAGCGTGCCGCCGAGGTCGTTGACGCCCCAGCGCAGCGACTCGGTCGCGGCGTCGAGGCCCATCTTCACCCAGGAGCGCCTGCAGGTTGGGGATCGTGCGGCCGAGCGCGAGGCGGAACACGGCGGTGTGCTTGAGGTTCTCCTCGCGTCGAGATCTCCTCGACCCCGTGCGTGCGACCGAGCAGCGTCTGGAAGGGGATGAAGGAGAGCGGCACGAACTCGGTGATGCCGCCGGTGCGCTCCTGCAGCTCGCGCACGACGCGCATGTGCTCGGCCAGCTCCCACGGCTCCTCGATGTGCCCGAACATGACCGTCGCGGTCGAGCGCAGCCCGGCGGCGTGGGAGGCCTCGATGATCTCGACCCAGCGCGCGACCGGCAGCTTGTTCGGCGAGATCCGCTCGCGCACGCCGTCGTGGAGCACCTCGGCCGCGGTGCCCGGCGTCGAGCCGAGGCCGGCGTCGCGCAGGCGGGCGAAGACCTCGGCGGGCGGCAGGCCGGAGATGTCGCACATGTGGGCGATCTCCATCGGCGAGTAGGCGTGCAGGTGCAGCTGCGGCGCCGCCGCGGTCGCTTGGCGAACCGCAGCCAGCCGAGGTAGTCCTCGAGCGTCCAGTCGGGATGGATGCCCGACTGGATGCAGAGCTCGGTCGCGCCGAACTCGACGGCCTCGCGGACCTGCTCGCGCGAACTCCGCGCGGTCGTACTCGTAGGCGTCGGGCGAGCGCTTGCCCTGGCCGAAGCCGCAGAAGGCGCAGCCGACGATGCAGATGTTGGAGACGTTGATGTTGCGGTTGACGACGAACGTCACGGTCTCGCCGGCCAGCTCCGCGCGCAGCTCGTCGGCGGCCTCGCGCATCTCCTCGATCGCCTCCGGCCGCGTCTCGGCGAACAGCGCCGTCAGCTCCTCCTCGCTCAGCGCGAGCCCGTCGCGGCCCTTGCTCGATCGCGCCGGCGACGAGGTCGCGGCGGATCGCGCGATCGCGGCGCGCGGCCCGAGCCGCGCCGCGGGATGAACGACCAGTAGCGGACGCTGATCACGTCGAGCACGCCCTGGCGCGACCCACTCCGGGTCGATGTAGCGCGGGTACACGCACAGCCGCTCGGTCAGCGCGACGCCGTCCTGCGCAGCCGCTTGCGCACCTGGTGCGGCGAGGGGAACGGGTGCTCGGGCGAGATGTGGTCGCCGTTGGCCGACAGCCCGCCGAGGTCGCTGGCGCCGGCCGCGACCAGCTCCGGCCACCAGTCCGAGAGGTTCGGCGGCACCTGGATGCCGACGTCGGGCATCAGCGCGGCGCGCCTCGGCGATCAGCCGCTCGCATGTCGTCGATCGTGACCTCGCAGGCCCACTCGGGCAGCGGCAGCTGCGGGCGGCCGTCGCCGAGCCCGGTGCGCCAGTACGTCCTCGCGCGCGCCGCGTCGCGATCTCGGCCGGCTCCTCGCCGTAGTAGCGGCGGTGGGGCACGAAGTTCTGCAGGATCACCTCCTGGATGTGGCCGTGCTCGCGCGTGCACGGCGGCGAGCGCCTCGAGCGAGGCGATGCGCTCCTCCTCGGCGCTCGCCGATGCCGACGAGGATCCCGCTCGTGAACGGGATCCGCAGCTCGCCCGCGGCGCGGATCGTCTCCAGCCGCAGCGGCGGGTCCTTGGTCGGCGAGCCCGGCGTGCACGGTCTCCATCAGCCGCTCGGAGATCGACTCCAGCATCAGCCCCTGCGAGGCGGTCACCTCGCGCAGCCGCGCCAGATCCTCGCGCGAGAGCGCGCCGAGGTTGGTGTGCGGCAGCAGGCCCCGCTCGAGCGCCCGCTCGCAGGCCCAGACGACGTAGCCGACGAAGTCCTCGTAGCCGAGCTCGCGCCAGGCGCGCGCGCGACCCGGGGTTGCCTCGGGGCGTCGCCGGTCAGCACCAGCAACTCCTTGACGTTGCGCCGCGCGGCGTGGTCGAGCAGCGCGAGCACCTCGTCGGGCTCGTGCAGGTGCGGCTGGTGGGTCGCGAACGCGCAGTACTTGCAGTAGCGAGACGCACGTCCGCGACAGCGACAGCGTCACGTTGCGCGAGAACGTGACCCTGCGGCGCATGTCCTGAGTGTATGAGCGACCCGCCGGCGCTGCTGGCCTAAAGCGAGGAGCCCCCCAGCGCATGCTGGCCTATAGAAAAGAGCCCCCTGGCGCATGCGCAGGTGTCGGCGCATGCGCCAACGGCGAGCCCGCACGTGCGGGCTCGAGGAGGCCGCATGCGGCCTCCCCGGGACGGCCACATGTGGCCGTCCCACAATCCGTCCGACCCGGCTCATAGCTCGGCGCGATGTCCGAAGACACGCTTCGTCGTGCCGTGCCGAGATGGTCGGCGCGTTCACGCTCACGTTCATCGGCGCCGGCGCGGCGACCGCGGCAGGGGCCGTCGGCGACCCGACGCTGATCGGCGTGGCGATCGCCAACGGCCTGGCGATCGGCGTGATGGTGCTGCGCGCTCGGGCACATCTCCGGCGGGCACTTCAACCCGGCGATCACGTTCGGCTTCCTCGTCACGCGGAAAATCAAGCCAGCGCTCGCCGGCGTCTACTGGGTCGCGCAGTTCGGCGGCGCGGCGCTCGCGGCGCTGCTCGTCAAGCAACTGCTGCCGCGCGCACTCACCGAAGCCAGCAAGCTCGGGGTGCCGGCGCTCGGCCACGGCGTCGACGCCAGCTCCGGCTTCCTGCTGGAGGCGATCCTCACGTTTTTCCTGGCGTTCGTCGTGTTCGGGGCCGCCGTTGACACGCGCGGCCCCTTCAACGCCGTCGCCGGCCTGGCGATCGGCCTGACGATCTCCATCGACGTGCTCTTCGGCGGTCCCTTCACCGGCGCCGCGATGAACCCCTCGCGCGCCTTTGGACCGCAGCTCGATCGGCGACCACTGGGCCAACGGCTGGGTGTGGTACGCGGGCCAGCTCTCGGCGCGGCGGTCGCGGCGCTGGTCTACCAATTCCTGTATCTACGCAAGACCGAGCCCAAGCCCGAGCCGACCGGCTCCCGCGGGGGCGCAGGCCGCACAGTCCAGCAGGACCGCACGCATGGAGTGAGGCGTAGATCGAAGTCCCTACCTGGGCGCGTGGCCCAGCCCCCGGCGTCTATCTCGCCCGCCACGGCCAGACCGCGTACAACGCCGAGGGCCGCTTCCAGGGACAGGGGCCCGTGCCGCTCGATGAGATCGGACGCGCGCAGGCGCAGGCGCTCGCCGAGCAGGCGGTGGCGTACGAGTTCGTGGCGCTGTGGTGCAGCCCGCTGCGGCGCGCGCGCGAAACGGCAGACGACGGTCGCACGACGGATCGGCCTGGAGCCGCACGAGGACGCGCGGCTTGATGGAGACCGACTCGGGCGAGTGGACCGACCGCTCGTTCGCCGAGGTGCAGGCCGAGGACCCCGAGCGGCTTCGCGCGCTTCGCCGCCGGCGACCCGACGTTCGCGTTCCCCGGCGGGGAGTCCTTCGCACAGCAGGGAGTGCGCGTGGCGGCCGCCCTCCACGACATCGAGCGCGCCGAGGCCCCGACGCTTGTGGTGTGTCACGGCGTGGTGATCCGCATCGTGCTCTTCCAACGCACCCACGACCCCGACGCGCTCGGCGACCGGGTGCCCAACGCGACGATCGTGCCACTCGACCCGCACGGCACGCGGCTGCACCGCGCGGACGACGTTGGCGCTCCTATGAACTGAGGAGCGCGGCGGACCTACAGCGCCCGCAGCCGGCGGAACTCCTCGCGCGCGGAGTAGGGCCGGCCCCACATCTGCACGACCTCGGCGCGCCCCTCGCGCACCTCGCGCAGCGCGAGCTCCCCTCGATGCCGGCGTCGTCGAGGAGCTTCAGGGCGCAGTGCACCGCCGGCACGGCCGCCGCGTGGCCGAAGCGGTGGGCGACCAGCAGGCGCCAGTGCCAGTCGTGGTGGGAGTAGGGGTTCGCGTTGCACGTCACCAGGTATACCGGCGCCTCGACGTAGCGGGACTCGTCGGCGATCCGCAGGTCGAGCTCCAGATCGGTCCAGTCGTCGGGGAGCGCGTCGACGATCTGCTGGAAGGTGTCGGCCAGAGCCCATCGATGGAAGCCTACCGAGCCGGTCGTATCCTCGAGTCGATGGCCGCCACCGACGCCGCGCAGGCTCGCACGACGAGACGGCGCTGACCGAGCGGCTGCGGCCTGGTCGACCGCTCCGAGCGCGGCAAGCTCGCGCTCACCGGCGCCGGCGCGGTGGAGTTCCTCAACGGCCAGGTCACCAACGAGCTCGCCGACCTGCGCGCCGGCGAAGGCCGCTACGCGGCGTTCCTGACGCACAAGGGCAAGATGCTCGGCGACCTGCGCATCCTCGCGGTCGGCGGCGAGCCCGGCGGGCCCCCACCGAGCTGCTGCTGGACACCGAGCGCGTCGCCCTGCAGGCGCTGTTCGACATGATCCGCCACTACAAGGTCGGCTACGACGTGGAGCTGCACAAGCGCACGCTGGAGTGCGGGGCTGCTCTCGCTGATCGGGCCCGGCGCGCGCGCGGTCGCGCGGGCGATGCGCCGCCGGTCGAGACGAGCACGCCCACGCGACGGGCGCAGTCGCGGGGTGCGCGGCGCGCGGCTGATCGCGCACCGCCGCGGGCATCGACGTGCTGTGCGACGCCCCCGACCTCGAGACGCGTGCGCGCGGCGCTCGCTGAGCGCCGGCGCGGCCCCCGTCAGCGAGGCCGCCGCGGAGATCGTGCGCGTCGAGCGGGGGCGCCCCCGCTACGGGGTCGACATCGACGAGGGCACGATCCCCCAGGAGGCCGGCCTCAACGAGCGCGCCGTGAGCTTCACGAAGGGTTGTTACGTCGGCCAGGAGACCGTGGCACGCCTGCACTACAGGGGCAAGCCCAACCGTCACCTGCGCGGCCTGCGCTTCGCGCCCCCTCACGAGCGCTGACCACCCCGCCGGCCCACGGAGAGGAGCTACGGCTCGGCGAGCGCCCCGTCGGGCACGTGGGGAGCGTGGTCCACTCCCCCCGGCTGGGCACGATCGGCCTCGCGCTCGTGCGCCGCGAGGCGAGCCCCCGGCGACACCCTCACCGTCGGCGAGCACGGCGTCACGGCCACAGTGGTCGAGCTGCCCTTCGCAGCCTGACCCAGAGGTCCCTCAGGGCGTCCCCGGCTGCGCCTTGCCCCCGCCCGGCGGCCGCTTGTGCAGGTGCTTGCGGATCGCGGCCTTCTGCGCCCGCAGCGCGTCGGGGCGCGGCGGGTTGTCGAACGTGCTCACCACGTTCGGCCCCCGCAGGGGCAGCTTGGTGCGCTCCGGCGGCTTGCGAGGCTCCTCGAACGGGTTGCGTTCAGTCATCGCCATTGTCTTCGGTCGGAACTCCCGATTCCTGAGTGTACGCCTGCCACTGCTCGTTGAGAAGGTCCACAAGCTGGGAGGCGAGCAGCGGCGAGAAGGAGACGCGCGAGACCACGATCCCCTGCTGGCCCTGAGGGCCGATGCGCAGGAAGTCGAGCGTGAACTCGTGCGGGGTGCGCGCGATCGAGGCGGCGTTCGCCCATTTGCCCGCGAACTCCTCCGGGGGCATGATGATGTTGGGTCCCTGCTGGGCCTCCTCCGGCTGCTCGGGCTCGGACACCCAAGGAGCGTAGCGCGAGGCGGGGCCGGCCGCTAGGATTGCGTGCGACTCCCGCCCCGGGGACGGGCGGTCAACGATCGACGGAGGCGACGCGTGGCAATCGACTTGAAGCAGATCTCCGAGGTGGACGCCGAGCCGGGCCAGCTGCCCGCGACGATGGCTGCGTGGGTGATCCGCGAGGAGCGCTTCGGCGAGCCAAAGGACGCCTTCCAGGTCGAGCAGATCGAGGTCCCCGAGCCGGGCGCGTTCGAGGTGATCGTGCGCGTGATGGCCGCCGGGGTCAACTACAACAACGTGTGGGCCGCGCTCGGCAAGCCGGTGTCGGTGATGCGCTACGGCGACCACCCCGAGTACGGCCACCACATCGGCGGCTCCGACGCCTCCGGTGTCGTGTGGAAGGTCGGCGCGGGCGTGACCCGCTGGAAGCCCGGCGACGAGGTCGTCGTGCACTGCAACCAGGCCTCCTACGAGGACCTCGAGGTGCACGGCCTGGATCCGATGGCGGCGCCCTCCCAGAAGATCTGGGGATACGAGACCACGTGGGGGTCCTTCGCCCAGTTCACCAAGGTGCAGGCCCAGCAGCTGCTCCCCAAGCCGACCGCGCTGACGTGGGAGGAGGCGGCCTCCTACGGCCTCGTGTACTTCACCGCCTACCGCATGCTCCTCACGCGCTGCCGCATGCAGGCCGGCGCCAACGTGCTGATCTGGGGCGCCGCCGGCGGCCTCGGCGTGTTCGCCACCCAGCTGTGCGCCGCCGCGGGCGCGCACTGCGTCGGCGTCGTCTCCTCCGCGGAGAAGGGCGCGCTCGTCAAGCGCCTCGGGGCCGTCGACTACATCGACCGGGGCGAGTTCGCCGGGATGATGCGCCGTGGCGGCGAGACCCCGGAGGAGGAGAAGGAGCGCTTCGCGGTCTCGCGCGCGTTCGCCAAGCGCGTCAAGGAGATCCTCGGCGACGCGCCCGACATCGTCTTCGAGCACGTCGGCAAAGCGACGTTCCCGACGTCGGTGTTCACCGCCAAGACGTTCGGCAAAATCGTGATCTGCGCGGGCACCACCGGCATCGACCTCGACTTCAACGTGGCGTACCTGTGGATGCGCCAGAAGGAGATCCTCGGCTCGCACTTCGCCAACGCGTACGAGTGCATGAGGGCCAACGAGCTGATCGAGTCGGGCCAGATCCGCCCCGTGCTGTGGCGCACGCTCGGCTTCGAGGGCGTGGCTGAAGCGCACCAGCTGATGCTCGAAAACAAGCACCTGGGGAAGATCGCGATCCTCGTCGGCGCCGAGTCCGAGGGGCTCGGCAAGACCGCCGAGGGCCCCGGGGCCATCCATGCGGAAGTGGGCGGCTGATGGCCGGCGATGGCCACGGCACCGTCATCGTCCCCTGGTACGCGACCGGCTTCCGCGCCGAGGGCTTCGGCGCCGCGCTGGAGGTCCTCGCCGCCTACGCGCTGCGCTACGGCGCCAGCTCCTACGCGGTGTACCGCTCGCGCGACGATCGCTACCGCTACCAGCAGCTCGCGCACTTCGAGCGGTACTCCGACTGGGTGCGCTACTGGGAAGGCCCGGAGATGATCGACTTCCGCGTGCTGCACTCCTCGTGGTACCAGGTGCCCGTGCTCTACGGCTGGTGGGACTGCACCGCCTCGGGGTCCGTGTCGGAGGAGACAGAGTGGGTCACCGCGCCCGAGCCGCCGCCCGAGCCCGAGGGCAACGGGCACGCAGGCAACGGCGCCCGCGTGCGCCATGTTTGAACATACCGTCTGAGACGGTCGTGGACGGGCACCGCGGCCGCAGGCCGTGGTCAGGCTAGGACGCAAGGAGCGAAGTGTGCTCAGCACACGAGCGACTGAGGACGACGCCCTGCGCAGCGTCCACGGCCGTCTCAGCAGCGCTCCAGCGGCGCCATCGTCAGCCCCGCGCCCTTGAGCTGCTCCCAGTAGTGCTCCGCCGGCTCCTTGTGGCCGGAGAAGACGGTCGCCTGCCCGGAGGTGTGGATCTGGTTGGCGTACTGGTGCCCCTGCTCCAGCGTCACCCCGGGGAGGAAGCGCGCGAGCGTGCGGGCGACGTGGTCGAAGGTGTTGTGGTCGTCGTTGCGGACGATCACGCGCCACGACCCCCCCGCCCCGGTACCCGGCCCGCCCGTCCTGGGCAGCTCGATGGTCTCGGTCATCACGTCGCAGCATAAAGCCCCGGGGGCAGCCTTACAATGCGGATTGTGTCCACCGAGGAGTCCCACCGCCTGCCCGAGCCCGACCGCCCGTGGATGATGCGCACCTACGCGGGCCACTCCACCGCGCAGGCGTCCAACGAGCTGTACCGGCGCAACCTCGAGAAGGGCCAGACAGGGCTCTCCGTGGCCTTCGACCTGCCCACCCAGACCGGCTACGACCCCGACGACGAGCTCGCGCGCGGCGAGGTCGGCAAGGTGGGGGTGCCGGTCGTCCACCGCGGCGACATGGAGGCGCTGATGGACGGCATCCCGCTCGGGGAGATGAACACCTCGATGACGATCAACGCAACCGCGGCGTGGCTGCTCGCCCTGTACATCGTCGCCGCCGAGACCCAGGGCGTGCCGCAGGAGCGCCTGCAGGGCACGACGCAGAACGACATCATCAAGGAGTTCCTGGCGCGCGGCACGTACGCCTTCCCGCCCGCGCCCTCGATGCGGCTGATCGCCGACACGATCGCGTACACCGTCGCGCACGTGCCGAAGTGGAACCCCATCAACATCTGCTCCTACCACCTGCAGGAGGCCGGCGCGACGCCGGTGCAGGAGATCGCCTACGCGATGAGCAACGCGATCGCGGTGCTGGATGCGGTCAGGGAGAGGATGGGTGGGCGTTCTCCCGGCGGCGCGGAGGCCCTCCCCCAGCCACAGGGCGGCCCCGCCCCCGGCGACCCGGGGCCGATCGCTCAAGTCTTCGGCCGGATTTCATTTTTCGTCAACGCCGGCGTGCGCTTCGTCGAGGAGCACGCCAAGCTCCGCGCGATGGTGATCCTGTGGGAGGAGCTCGGCCGCGAGCGCTACGGGGTCACCGATCCGAGACTCCTGCGCCTGCGCTACGGCGTGCAGGTCAACTCGCTCGGCCTCACCGAGTCCCAGCCGGAGAACAACGTGCAGCGGATCGTGCTGGAGGCGCTGGCGGTGACGATCGGCCGCGACGCCCGCGCCCGTGCGATCCAGCTGCCCGCATGGAACGAGGCGCTGGGCCTGCCGCGGCCGTGGGACCAGCAGTGGTCGCTGCGCATCCAGCAGGTGCTCGCGTACGAGACCGACATCCTCGAGTACCCCGACATCTTCGAGGGCTCGCGGGTGATGGAGGGCCTCGTCGCCGAGCTCGTGGAGGGCGCCCGCGCGGAGATGGCGGTCGTCGCCGAGCACGGCGGCGCCGTCGAGGCCGTCCCCTACATGAAGGCCGCGCTGGTGGACTCCCACCGCGAGCGCCTGCGTCGCATCGAGGCGGGCGAGCAGACGGTGGTCGGCCAGAACCGCTTCACCGAGACGGAGGAGTCCCCGCTCACGGCAGACGCCGAGGGCGGCATCCTCGTCGTGGACCCACAGGTCGAGAGCGAACAGATCGAGGCCGTGCACCGCTGGCGCGCGGCGCGCGACCAGGACGCCGTGGACGCCGCGCTCGCCGAGCTCGCGCGCGCCGCGAGCACGCCGGACGAGAACCTGATGGTCCCCACGATCGCCGCCGCCCGTGCCGGCGCGACCACGGGTGAGTGGGCGGCCACGCTGCGCGAGGTGTTCGGCTCCTACCGCGCCCCCACCGGCGTCGGCGAGGCGAGCGCCACCCCGGAAGGCGGGGACGGCCGCGCGGCCGTCGAGCTCGCCGCGGTGCGCGAGCAGGTCGCCGCGCTCGCCGAGCGCCTCGGCCGGCGCCCGAAGATCCTCGTCGGCAAGCCCGGCCTCGACGGCCACTCCAACGGCGCCGAGCAGCTCGCCGTGCGCGCCCGCGACGCCGGCATGGACGTGGTGTACGAAGGCATCCGCCTGACCCCCGCGCAGATCGCGCGCTCCGCCCAGCAGGAGGGCGTGCACGTGATCGGCCTCTCGATCCTCTCCGGCAGCCACCGGGAGCTGATCCCCGCCGTGCTCGACGCGCTGCGCGAGGAGGGCGTCGAGGCGCCCGTGGTCGTCGGCGGCATCATCCCCGAGCAGGACGTCGCCCCCCTGAAGGAAGCGGGCGTCGCCGCCGTGTACACGCCGAAGGACTTCGATCTCACGCGGATCGTCGCCGACATTGTCGAGCTGGTCGGCGAGCGCGACGGCGCCGTCGCGGCGTCGGTGTAGGCGCTTGGCGGACCGCGCGCAACGTGAGGCACAGACCGACGGCGCACAGGCCGGCGCACCACCGCCCCTCGCGCAGCCCGACAGCGCGCGGCCACACGGCGCACGCCTCGGGGCGCGCCTGCGCGAACGCGACCTCACCGCCGCGCCGGCCACGCTCAACCTCCTGGAGAGCACCGCGCCGGCGGACCGCGCGCAGGCGGCAGCGCTGCTGGGAGAGATCTCCCCCGCCGCGCTCGGCGGCGAGGCGCAGGGACACATAATCGGTGTCACGGGCCCCCCGGGGGCGGGCAAGTCGACGCTGCTCTCCGCCCTGGTGCGTCATCTGCGAGAGCACGAGTGGTCCGTGGCGGTGCTCGCCGTGGATCCCTCCTCGCGCCGCTCGGGCGGCGCGCTGCTGGGCGACCGCGCACGGATCGAGTTCGACCCGGCCGACCGCGGCGTCTTCATCCGCTCGACCGCGGCCGGTGAGCGCCTCGGCGGCATCGCGTGGGGCACGCGCGCCGCCGCGCAGGCGCTGGCGGCGGCGTTCGACGTCGTCGTCATCGAGACGGTGGGCGTGGGCCAGGCCGAGACCGAGGTCGCGGAGGTGGCGGACACCGTGGTGGTCGTCGTGCAGCCCGGATCGGGCGACACGCTGCAGTTCCTGAAGTCGGGGATCATGGAGATCTCCGACGTGCTGGTCGTCACCAAGGCCGACCTCGGGCAGATCGCGCTCGGCACACGGCGTGACCTCAGCGCGGCGCTGCGCTCGCTGGGCGTGACACGCGAGCGCGATCCGGTGCTCTCCAAGGTGCTCGCCGTATCCTCGCTGCCGCCAGCCACCGGCTTCGACGAGCTCGTGCAGCAGCTACAACAGCACTGGCTGGAGCTGGAACGCGACGGCGGCGCCAAGCTCAGGAAGCGCCGGGCGCGTGTGCGACGCGCGGGGGCGCTCACCGTCTTCGCCACCGAGCACGGCGAGCGCGGCCTGCGCGCGCTGGGCGGCCGGCGCGCGGCGGAGCGGTGGCTGGCCGAGCAGGACCCGGCGCTGGACGAGGTGGCGCTCACGGCCGTACTGGAAGGCAGAATGGCGGAGATGGCCGAGACACCGTGCGATCCACCGGGGGGCGAACCGCGATGACACGCGACCTGGCAACGATGCTCGGAGCGTTCGCGGCCGCCGGCGCGCTGGCGGGGGCACTCGGCGCCGTGAACCTCGGCACCGCGCTCGCGTTCGGGCAGATCGGCTTCGCGCTGGCGCTCATGTACGTCCTACTGAAGCGCTGACGACCGTCTTATGAGCCGTGTACGGGTATGCTCCCACCCGTGAGCACGGGCTGCTTCATCTCGCCGGGCCGCACGATCGGGGGCGCGATCGAGCGCGTCAAGCTCGCCGAGTCGCTCGGCTACGAGTCGGTGTACGTGACGCACATCGCCGGGTGGGAGTCGCTGACGGTGCTGACCGCCTACGCAACGGCCACCACGGAGATCCGCCTGGGCACGGGCGTGGTGCCGATCTACTCGCGCACCCCGGTGACGATGGCGCAGACGGCCGCCACGATCGACGAGCTCTCCGGCGGGCGCATGACGCTCGGCCTCGGCGTCTCCCATCGCGTGGTCGTCGAGAACTGGCACGGCCAGCGCATCGACCACCCGGTCGCGGAGATGCGGGAGTACGTGGCGATCGTGCGCGCGATCCTGCGCGGCGAGGACCCGCCGGCGGGCGAGAAGTGGCACAGCGCCTTCCGCCTCGTCGGCCTCGACCCGCGGCCGCAACTGCCGATCTACGTCGCCGCGCTCTCCCCCGCGATGCTGCGCCTCGCCGGCGAAGTGGCCGACGGCGTGCTGCTGTGGCTGTGCTGCCCCGACTACATCCGCGACGTGGTGATCCCCGAAGTGACGGCGGGGCGCGAGCGCGCGGGGCACACGCTGAAGGGCTTCGACGTGGTGCCCGCGGTGCCCGCCGCGGTGGTGGCGGACCCCGCCGCGGCGTACGCGGCGCTGCGCCGCGACCTGCTGCCCTACTTCTCCCTCCCCTTCTACCGCGCGATGCTCGAGCGCTCCGGCTTCGGCGCCGAGCTCGCGGCCTTCGACGCCGCCGGCGGCCAGGTGGAGCAGATGCAGGCCGCGATCTCCGAGCCCTTCCTGGAGCAGCTCACCGCGGTCGGCGACGAGGCCGCGGTGCGTGCCGGGGTCGAGCGCTACCGCGCAGCAGGCGCGACCTCGCCGTGCGTCGGGCCGATCCCGAAGACCGACTTCGAGGCGACGCTGCGCGCGGGGATCGGGTAGCGCGGCTCCGCATCCCGCGGTGTCGCTCGATCTCCGCGTCGGGGCCGGACCGCCCACCGTCTCCCCGTCCAGCCGAGATTCATCCGTGTGCACCGCCTTGTAGCCTGTCGCGATCCCTTCCCCTTCAGACAACCATCCGTGCCCTGGCCGCTTCGACGGTCGCGAGGCGCGAGGAGGTACGTGCAGATGAGCAAGCTCAAAGGCCTACTGACCGTGGTCATCGCGGCAGGCGGACTCGCAGTGCTCGCGCCGGGCGCCGCCGCCTCGGGCGCCCCTCAGGGCCCACCGACGGGACCCACGACGCCGCCGTTCACGCAGTGCCCGGCGATCGGGGAGGACACGACGTGTCAGTACCTGATCGACGTCAAGAGCACGACGGAACCGCCGGTGATCATCGAGGATCCCTCGCAGCTGTTCTACGACGGCAACGATGACGTGACCGTTGCCGTCCAGAACGAAACCGGCGTGCCGCTCTCGAAGGTCCACATCGGCGTGCTCGAATCCAACGACGGCGTCTTCAGCTTCGACGGCGACGGCATCTGTGCGGAATCGATCACGCCACACCCGTCCGGCTGCCCCTTCAACACCGAACTTAACGAAGCCGCCGGCTACACCGGCCCGGACACGGAACTCGTAGCCGAAGCCGGATCGACAGACGCGGGCACGGCCAACTTCCCGACCCCGCTCGCCAACGACCAGTACACCTACTTCACGCTCGAGGCACCGCCCGCCGGCACGACGCTCGTGGCGGGCGAAGTCAACGACACGATCGCGACGAAGCTCAGCCCGGTGCCGCAGACCGAACCGCCGGTCGAAGAAGCCAGGCTGACCTTCCTGACGCCGGTCAACGTGGCCGACAAGGCGACGATCGTCGGGCCCAACGCGAAACTCGCCGAAGGCGAAGTGGAATACCGGGTCTACTCCGACCCGGGGTGCACCAAAGAAGTCGCCAACGCCGGGAAGGCCAAGGTCGTCGAAGGTATAGCCCTGGCATCGCAGCCGGTCGGCGCCAGCCTGCCGACGAACGCGACGTACTACTGGCAGGTGAAGTACACGGGCAGCAAAGGCAAAGGCGCCAAGAACGAAGAAAACTCGCCCGGGACGAGCGTGTGCGGCGAGGAGGCGATGGCGTTCGGCGTCGCGTCGGTGGTCACCACGCTCTCCGGCGGCGGCCAGGTCGGCACCACCCTGACGGTCGCCCCCGGCACCGCCGTGACCGACACCGCGACCGTGAACGCGGGCGGGGTGAGCGTGTACGGCGAGATCGAATACAAGGTCTACTCGAACGCGTCGTGCACCACCGAAGTCGCGAACGGGGGTACCGTGACCACCATCAACGGGATCGGCCCCGCGTCTCAACCGGTGACTCTGACCACGCCGGGCACGTACTACTTCCAGGCCTCGTTCACCGGCCTGAAGGTGCACGTCACCGGTAAGTCGGTGTGCGGCAGCGAGGTGGTCAACGAGTGTCGCCCCCGCCGCCCAGCAGCCAATTCACCCCGGTGGGCAACCCCCAGCTGAACCCCAAGACGGGGCAGCTCGTCGTGGTCGGGCAGTTCCCCTCAGCCGGCACGGCGACCGCGACCGGCGTGATCCAGCAGGGCGCCACGCTGGCCCGGGTGCAGATCGTGGCGTCTGCCGCCAAGCACCACGGGTCGCACGGCTGCAAGCCGGGTACGTCAAGAAGGGCCGGCGGTGCGTGAGCAACGCGCCGGTGTCGTACGGGACCACGGTCTTTCACGTACCCGGGGCGGGCACGTACTCGATCGTCATCACCCCCACCCCGGCGGTGCTGAAGGCGCTGAAGGCCGGCAAGCACCTGCACGTCGTCGTCTCGACCACGTTCCAGAACAGCGCCGGCGGCACGCCCGTGACCCACACCCAGAACGTCACGGCCGCGCTGCCCAAGCCCAAGAAGCACAAACACCACCACCACTAGTCCGCAGAGCAGAGGAGCGATGGCGGGGCCCCCGCGGGGGCCCCGCCATCATCTCTGCCAACCCGACTCGAGCGGGGTCGAACCCGCTGCCGCTCACGGGCGCCATACAATGGCCGCATGAGCTCCACGCCCGAGACGACCGCGCGCAGCTGGCTGCGCTGCTACCGCTGCTGGTCGCAGGACCTCGAGGTGCAGGTCCACTACGAGGGGATCCACAAGATCGACCCCGACACCGGCGAGCGCGCCGAGGTCGTGGACGAGCTGCAGGAGGCGGTCGTGCAGTGCCTGGACTGCATGCACGACCAGCCCCACCTCGGCTTCATCAACGGCCGCGTGGAGCCCGTCGAGGACCGCTGGGAGCGGATGATCGCGGGCACCCCGTGGGTGGCCTCGTGCACGGTGACGGTGGACGCCGAAGACGTCGAGACCTGCTCGGGGCCGGAGGCCGGGGACGCGCTCTCCTACGCCGCGTTCGGCGACCACGGCGTGCGGGAGTTCTTCACGCACGTGCGCTTCCACAAGCACGAGGACGACGCGCGCATCATCGTGCACCTGCTGGTCGAGCTGTACGCGCGCTCGCTGGAGGAGGCGACCGAGGTGCTCGAGCGGCCGCGCGCGGGGCGCTGACGATCACCTCGCTGGCGGAGGAGTCCCGCCCGCCGCCGCTTCACGGGCGGCGAGGCGCACAGCCACGACGTGGAGCTCAGACGCTGTCTGTCTAGCGCCTTGAGCTGCGCGTGCAGCTCGGCCGGCAGACGCTCGAACTTGCCGTAGTGCTCGTGGAAGTGCGGCAGCTGCGCGCGCCACTCGGCGGTGTCCACGCGCAGCAGCTCGAGGATGTCGGCCTCCGAGACGTCCACGCCGCGCGTGTCGATCCCCTCCCGCCAACGGGCGGCAGGAACCCAATCGGAGTCAGGGTCGCCGCGCCATGACCGGCGCAGCGCGCGAACACCCACTCGAGCACGCGCGAGTTCTCGCCGTAGCCCGGCCACAGGAAGCGGCCGTCGGCGTCCTTGCGGAACCAGTTGACGTAGAAGATCTTCGGCAGCTTGCGCGCCGGTGGTGCGCCCGATCGCCAGCCAGTGGGCGAAGTAGTCGGCCATGTTGTAGCCGCAGAACGGCAGCATCGCGAACGGGTCGAGGCGCAGCTTGCCGACCGTGCCGGCCGCCGCGGCGGTCTTCTCGGAGGCCATGATCGAGCCGAGGAAGACCCCGTGCTCCCAGTCGAAGGCCTCGGTCACGAGCGGCACCACGGTCGAGCGCCGGCCGCCGAAGAGGATCGCATCGATCGGCACGCCGGCGGGGTCCTCCCACTCGGGCGCGATCGCCGGGGTCCTGGTCGGCGCGGACGGTGAAGCGGGCGTTGGGGTGCGCCGCGGTGCGGCGGGCGGGTCCGATTCCGGCGTCCAGTCGTTGCCGTGCCAGTCGATCGAGGTGCGCGGGCGGCTCGTCGGTCAGCCCCTCCCACCACACGTCGCCGTCGTCCGTGAGCGCGCAGTTGGTGAAGACCGTGTCGTGCGCCGACCATGCGCATCGCGTTGGGGTTGGTGTTCTCGCCGGTGCCGGGCGCCACGCCGAAGAAGCCGGCCTCGGGGTTGATCGCGTACAGGCGGCCGTCCTCGCCGAACTTCATCCAGGCGATGTCGTCGCCGATCGTCTCGACCTTCCAGCCCGCGAGCGTCGGGATCAGCATCGCCAGGTTGGTCTTGCCGCAGGCGGACGGGAAGGCGCCGGCGACGTACTTGACGTCGCCCTCCGGGCGAGGTCAGCTTGAGGATCAGCATGTGCTCGGCGAGCCAGCCCTCGTCGCGCGCCATCACCGAGGCGATGCGCAGCGCGAAGCACTTCTTGCCGAGCAGCGCGTTGCCGCCGTAGCCGGAGCCGTAGGACCAGATCTCGCGCGTCTCGGGGAAGTGCACGATGTACTTGTTCTCGGCGTTGCACGGCCACGGCACGTCGGCCTCGCCTTCGGCGAGCGGCATGCCGACGGAGTGCAGGCAGGGGACGAAGCGGCCGTCCTCGCCGAGCACGTCGAGCGCCGCGCTGGCCCATGCGGGTCATGATGCGCATGCTCACCGCCACGTACGGCGGAGTCGGTGAGCTGGACGCCGACGTGGCTCTTGTCCGAGCCCAGCGGGCCCATCGAGAAGGGCACCACGTACATCGTGCGGCCCCGCATCGAGCCCGCGAACAGCTCGCCGAGCGTCCTCGCGCATCTCCTCGGGGTCACGCCAGTTGTTGGTCGGCCCGGCCTCCTCCTCGGTGGCCGAGCAGATGAACGTGCGGTCCTCGACCCGCGCCACGTCGCCGGGGTCCGAGAGCGCCAGGTAGGAGCTTGGGCGGCGTGGCGTCTGAGAGCCGGCGCGAAGGTGCCGGCGGCCACGAGCTGGCCGCAGAGCTGCTCGTACTCCTCCGCCGAGCCGTCGCACCAGTGGATCGCCTGCGGTTCGGTGAGGGCCGCGATCTCCTCGACCCAGGCGAGCAGAGGCTTGTGCTCGGTGGGGGCGTCTGGGAGGGCTGTAGTGTCCATCACGGAAGCCTATCGACCTTTAGCGGGAGGGGGGCAGGCCCCCCTCCCGACCACCCCCCACAAAACAGTGGTCTCCATCAGCGTCTCCTATCGTGCCCCGGGCCGCCTGGGCACAAGCACCAGTCGCTTGAACTCGGCCACCAGCACCCCGTCCTGGTTGAGCACACGCGTGTGGACCTTGACCGTCCCGCGGTCGGGCTTGGACTGGGACTCCCGCTTCTCCAGCACCTCCGACTCGCAGTAGAGCGTGTCGCCGTGGAAGACGGGGGCGGGGTGCTTGAGCTCTTCGGTGGCGAGGTTGGCGATCGCCTTGCCGCTCACGTCGCTGACCGACATGCCCAGCGCCAGCGAGTACACCAGCGGCCCGACCACGACGTTGCGGCCCTGCTGGGACCTGCTCGCGTACACGTCGTTGATGTGCAGCGGGTGGTGGTTCATCGTGATCAGACAGAAGAGGTGGTCGTCCGCCTCGGTCACGGTCTTCGCCGGCCAGTGCTTGTAGACGGCGCCGACCTCGAACTCCTCCAGGTAGCGGCCGTACGGGTGAGCGCCGCTCGCCTCGCGGGCGGCCTGGTCGGTCTCGAAGGGGGTCTCGCTCATGGGTCTCCTTGCCTGGTTGCCGCCGCAACTTTATAGGACCCCGCCGAGGCGGTACGGTTCAGGAGGGAGCCCGCCCACCCGCCCACCCGCCCGCCCTCGCCGGCGCGCGGGGGGCCAGCGCCCCGCGCCCAGCCAGCCGACAGAGGAGACCCGCCTTGCGCAACCCCCGAGACTTCTTCACGCCCCTGGCGATCGACGCGCCCGAGCCGGCGCGCGAGATCCCCTTCAAGCCCTCGCGGATGATCCACTTCCTGGACTTCTCGAACGAGAAGATGGTGGCCAAGGTCCCCGACATCGCGCCCACCGTGGACATCCTGCTCGGCAACCTCGAGGACGCAGTGCCGGTGGACCGCAAGGAGGCCGCGCGCGCCGGGCTGATCAAGGTGGGCAGCGAGATGGAGCTCGGCGACACGGCGCTGTGGACGCGCGTCAACGAGCTCGCCTCTCCGTAGTTCCTCGACGACATCACGCAGATCGTCGCGCGAGATCGGCGCGAAGATCGAGGTGATGATGATCCCCAAGGTCGAGGGCCCCTGGGACATCCACTACGCCGACCGCCTGCTCGCGCAGCTGGAGGCCAAAGCGGGCCTCACCGCCCGATCCTCATCCACTGCGTGCTGGAGACCCCCTGGGCGTCGCCAACCTCGAGGAGATCGCCTCCGCCTCTCCCCGCATCCAGGGCATGAGCTTCGGCCCCGCCGACCTCGCCGCCTCGCGCCGCATGAAGACCACGCGCGTCGGCGGCGGGCACCCCGGCTACCGCACGATCGCCGACCCCGACCCCGAGCACCCCGACGCCCCCCGCCCCTCCTACCAGCAGGACCCCTGGCACTACTCGATCGCTCGCATGGTCGACGCCTGCACGGCGGTCGGCGCGCTGCCCTTCTACGGCCCCTACGGCGACATCCGCGACGAGCAGGGCTGCGAAACCCAGTTCCGCGCCGCCTTCCTGCTCGGCTGCGTCGGCGCGTGGTCGCTGCACCCGGCGCAGATCGCGATCGCCAAGCGGGTCTTCTCGCCCGAACCGGCGGAGGTGGCGTTCGCGAAAAAGGTCATCGAGGCGATCCCCGACGGCCGCGGCGTGCACATGATCGACGGCAAGATGCAGGACGACGCCACCTGGAAGCAGTGCCAGGTGATGGTCAAACTCGCCGAAATGCTGGCGCGCAAGGACCCCGAGCTGGCGGAGGCCTATGGGTTCGCGCCAGCGGCCGAGCCGGAGCCCGCTGCCGCCGGCGTGTAGCGCGTAGCTTGGTCAAGCTTGGCCAAGAGCTGCTAGAATGCTGGCTATGCGTGTGAACGTGGGCCAGGCGAAGACAGACCTCTCGCGCCTGCTGGCGCGTGTCGAGGCGGGTGAAGACGTCGAAATCGCGCGCAACGGAGCTGCCTGTGGTGCGGCTGGTTCGCGTCGAGTCGGAGATGCGCCCGGGCGAGAAGTTCCTCGCCGCGCGGGGCTCGCTGAAGGGTCAGATCTGGATCTCCGACGACTTCGAGTTCAGCGAGGAGGAACTCGATCAGATGTGATGCCGAATGGGACGAGGAGGACAGGCTGTTCCTGTCGTGAGGCTGCTGCTCGACACGCATATCGTCCTGTGGGAACTCGCCGAAAGTTGGCGGATAAGAGACGAGGCATCTGAGGCAATCCGCGCTGCGGAGGAGCTTCGTTTCAGCGTGGTCTCGTTCGTGGAGATCGGGATCAAGGCGGCGACTGGGAAGCTGACCGTGCCGGATCGCCTGCGCGAGCACATCCAGGAGGTGGGTCTGCAAGTGCTTGGGCTGACTCCCGAGCACGGCCTCGGCATTGCCACGTTGCCCCTCCACCACCGAGATCCCTTCGATCGGCTGCTCATCTCACAGGCCCGCCACGAGGGTCTGACGATCGTGACGGAGGACCCCCGCTTCGTCGCCTACGACGTGCCGGTGATCGCTGCCGCGTAGCGCGCTCGCAGTGTAGGCTTCCGCGCCGCATGCGCTTCTTCGAGTTCGAGGCGCGCGAGATCGTCAAGCGCGCCGGCATCCCCGTCACCGACTACGGCTTCACGACCGACCCCGCGGAGGCGCGGCGAGATCGCCGCGCGGATCGGCGGCCCGACGGTGATCAAGTCCCAGGTGCTGACCGGCGGGCGGATGAAGGCCGGCGGCGTGAAGTTCGCCGACACGCCGCGAGGAGGCCGAAGCGCACGCGCGCGAGATCCTCGCCCTGGAGATCGACGGGCACATGCCGCGCGGCGTGCTCGTCGACCCGAAGGCGGAGGTCGAGCAGGAGTACTACGCCGGGCGTCGTGTGGGACGGGATCCGCAAGCAGCCGGTGATGATCTTCTCCCCGGTCGGGGGCATCGACATCGAGCAGGTGGCCGAGGAGCAGCCCGAGACGGTCGGGCGGCGGCACTTCTCGAACATCCTGCCGCTCTCGCGACTTCATGGCCAAGGAGGTGATCGCCGCCACCGGCGTGACCGGCTCCGCGCTCAACAAGCTCGTGCCGATCCTCACGCGACTCGCGCGGCTGTTCGTGGAGAACGACATGGTGCTCGCCGAGATCAACCCGCTCGGGCGGCTCGCCGACGGGTCGTTCGTCGCGCTCGACGCCCACATGGACATGGAGAACGAGGCGCGCGGGCGGCACGGCAAGCTGCTGGCCGACCTCGGCGTCGGCGAGGAGGAGACGCGGCAGGCACGCGAGGCGACACCCTTCGAGCTCGCCGGCGAGGCCGGTCGACGCCCGGGACCACCGCGGCGTGGCGGGGAACGTCACGGAGTTCGACGGCAACCTCGGGCTCGTGATCGGTGCGGGAGGCGGGTCGCTGACGCTCTTCGACGCGGTGCGCGCGCACGGCGGCCAGCCCGGCCAACTACTGCGAGATCGGCGGCAACCCCTCCGTGGCGAAGGCGTGCGGGCTGGCCAAGCTGGTGCTGCAGAAGCCAGGCGTGGAGCGGATCGCGGTGATGATGTCGATCGTGTAGCAACACGCGCGTGGACATCGTCGCGCGCGGGGTGATCAAGGCGTGCCTGGAGCTGGGGTACGACCCGGCGGAGAAGATCGCGATCTTCCGCATCCCCGGCGCGTGGGAGGAGGAGGGCTTCAAGATCCTGCGGAAGTACGGGGTCGAGTACGCCGACCGCTCGGTGTCGCTCAACGAGGCGGCGCGCAGGGCGGTCGAGAAGATCCAAGGGGTCGCGGCGTGAGCATCCTGATCGACGCCGACACCACGTTCATCGTGCAGGGCATCACCGGCCGCGAGGCCGTCAACCTCACACGCGAGTGCCTCGACTACGGCGCCGGCGCGAAGGTCGTCGGCGGGGTCACGCCCGGTCGGCTCGGGCGCGAGGTGCACGGCGTGCCGGTGTTCGACACGGTCGCGCAGGCGGTCGCGCACCACGGCGGGCAGATCGACGGATCGGTGGTCACGGTGCCCCCGGCGTTCACCAAGGACGCCGTGTGCGAGGCGATCGAGAACGGCATCCGGCTGATCGTGATCGTCACCGAGCGCATCCCCCGCCGCGACGTCGCGCAGATGGTGGAGCTGGCGACGCTGCGCGGCGCACGCATCATCGGCCCCAACTGCCTCGGCATCATCGTCCCCGACGTGATCAAGATGGGCGGTATCGGCGGACCGGCGCGCAACGCGGCGCAGGCGTACACGCCAGGCCCGATCGGCGTGATCTCGCGCTCCGGCGGCATGACCACGGAGATGTCCTCGACGCTGTCGGCCGCGGGGCTCGGGCAGTCCACGGCCGTGTCGATCGGCGGCGACGCCATCATCGGCTCCACCTACGCCGAGCTGATGCCGCTGTTCGAGGCCGACGCGCAGACGCGGGGCATCGTGATCTACACCGAGCCGGGCGGGCGTATGGAGGCCGAGCTGGCGCGGTGGGTGACGGAGCACAACTCGCGCCTGCCGATCGTCGCGTTCATGGCCGGACGCTTCATGGACGAGATGCCTGGCATGAGCTTCGGGCACGCGGGCACGATCGTGGAAGGCAAGGAGGACACCGCCTCCGAGAAGATCGCGCGCCTCGCGCAGGCCGGCATCGCGGTGGCGGAGCGGATCGAGGAGATCCCCGGCCTGATCAAGGCGAAGATCGACGAGCGCGCGGGCGCGGGGAGCCCTGCATGAGGGCCGACGGGACGTTCATCGCCGTGGAGGTGGACGACGCGGCCGCCGCCGACCCCGAGCTGGCGCGCCGGCTCGCCGAGGCGTGCCCGGTGGACATCTTCGCGCAGCGCGACGGCGGCGGCGGGGTGGAGCTGGTGGAGCGCAACCTCGACGAGTGCGTGCTCTGCGGCCTGTGCCTGGACGCTGCCCCGGGAGGTATAGTGAAGGTGGTCAAGCTATACGACGAGGAAGCTGTGCTGGGTCGATGAACGAGAACCTCTCCCTGATAGCGATGTGTTTCTTCCTGGTGGCCTCGCTGGCGTTCTTGGCCGACCAGATCATCGCGTACCACTAGACGGCCGATAGGCTGCGCGATGCGGCGTCCTCAGTCGCTCGTGTGCAGAGCACACTTCGCTCCTTGCGTCCTTGCCTCGCTTGCCTCTCGGCCGTCTAGACGCCTATGCGGGGCGGCTACGCCTGGCGCGCCTTGCGCGCGCGCTGGCGCTCTTGGTGGCGGTCTACGACGTTGGCGATCAGCCGCATGAACTGCTCGGGGCCGGACGCCTTCGCCTGGCCGTAGGTGAACGCCTCGATCCAGTCGGGCACTTTCGCTTCGCGCGCCATCACGTTGAAAAACTCGCGGCGCATGTCCACCCGCAGGCGGGCGTCGGCGGCGGGGCCCTTCGTGACGGCGACCTCGGGCATCTGCAGGCGGAAGTGCTGCACGTCCCCGCGTCCGCGCAGTTCGACGCCCACCACCAACTTGAGTGGCTCGAGCGCGGGCACTTCGTGGACGAACCGGCGCGCCGCCAGCTCGATCAACTCCTTTGCATCCTCCGCCATGCAGCACCTCCTGGTCCGCTGCCGCCCACCGTAGGCTACACGGACTGGTCGGGGGAGGGCAGGCCCCGGGTGGGCGGGCCTTCGATCCCTCCCGTTCAGAGCTTGTGGCGCTGGAGCAGCTTGCGCCCGATCACCATGCGCTGAATCTCGGAGGTCCCCTCGCCGATCAGCAGCAGCGGCGCGTCGCGGTACAGCCGCTCGATCTCGTACTCCTTGGAGTACCCGTACCCGCCGTGGATACGCAGCGACTCCTCCACGCAGAAGCGCCCCGCCTCGGAGGCGAACAGCTTCGCCATCCCCGCCTCGAGGTCCGAGCGCGCGCCCGCGTCCTTCAGCCGCGCCGCCCGCAGCGTCAGCAGGCGCGCCGCGTCCACCTGCGTCGCCATGTCCGCGAGCTTGAACTGGATCGCCTGGTGCTCGGCGATCGGCTTGCCGAACGTGCGGCGCTCCTGGGAGTAGCGCAGCGCCAGCTCCAGCGCCCGCTGCGCGATCCCCACGCCGCGCGCCGCCACGTTCACGCGCCCCACCTCCAGCGCGTCCATCATCTGCGCGAAGCCCTTGTGCAGGCCCGCCTCCTCCCCGCCGAGCACGTTCTCCGCCGGGCAGCGGTACCCGTCGAACACGAGCTCGGTGGACTCCACGCCCTTGTAGCCCATCTTCTTGATCTTCGGCGGCACCGTCAGGCCGGCGTACTCCCCCGTGTTCTCGCCGGCGCCGGGCTCTTTCTCACAGATGAAGCAGGTCATCCCGCGGTGGCGCGGCTCGGCGTCCGGGTCGGTCTTCACGAGCGTGAACACGAGCGTCGAGCGCAGGCCGTTGGTGACCCACATCTTCTGGCCGTTGATCTCGTAGCACCCGTCCTCGCCCTTCTTGGCGGAGGTCTTGATCGCCTGCACGTCGCTGCCCAGCTCCGGCTCGGACAGTGAGAACGCCGCCCGGATCTCGCCCGTCGCCATCCGCGGCAGGTACAGCTGGCGCTGCTCCTCGTTGCCGAACTTCATCAGCAGGTAGGAGCCGATGAAGTGCGTGTTGACGACCCCCGAGATCGAGATCCATCCGCGCGAGAGCTCCTCGACGATCATCGCGTACGTCGTCAGGTCCAGCCCCATCCCCCCGTACTCCTCCGGGATCGTCACGCCGAACAGCCCCAGCTCCTTCATCTGCTCGACGATCGGCTCCGGGAAGGCGTCCTCGTGGTCGAAGCGCTCCGCCTGCGGGAGGATCTGCTCGTCGGCGAACTGGCGCACCATCTCGGTGATCGCCTTCTGATCGTCGGGGTCGGTCGGGGTGGTGGTTGTGGCTACAGCCATCGGGCGCTCCAGTCGTGGATCGGCGTGTACAGGGAGAATACCGGCGTGAACTTCGCGCGGGATGTGCTCGACCGCCTGCCCCCCCACGAGCCGGCGCTGGTGGAGCTCGCCCGCGACGGCGCGCGGCGGGAGTGGAGCTTCGGCGAGGTCTCCGAGCGCAGCGCCCGCCTGGCCGGCGCGCTCGCCCGTCGCGGCGTGGGGCGCGGGGACGTGGTGATGACGTTGATCGGCAACCGCCCGGAGTGGGTGCTGAGCATGCTCGCCTGCTTTCGCCTCGGCGCAGTCGTGCTGCCGTGCACCGAGCAGCTGCGCGCCAAGGATCTGCGCCTGCGCCTCGCGGTCGCGCGGCCGCGGCTGGTGCTCGCCGACGAGCGCAACCGCGCGGAGCTGGAGGCGGCGCTGGGCCGTGACGGCGACGTCGAGGTGGTGCTCGTGCCGGATGAGTCCCTCTTCGACGCCCCGCCCGCCCCCGCGGTGGACCTCGGCCCCGAGGACCCCTGCCTGATCACGTTCACCTCCGGCACCGCGGGCGAGCCGAAGGCCGTCCTGCACGGGCAGCGCTACCTGGCGGGCCAGCGCGTCCAGGCCGAGGCATGGCTGGGCGCGCGCTCGGGGGAGCTGGTGTGGTGCACCGCCGCCTCGGGCTGGTCGAAGTCCGCGCGCAATGTGTTCATCGCCCCCTGGCTGTCGGGTGCCGCCGCGCTGCTGCACGACGCCCGCTTCGACCCGGCGGAGCGCCTGGAGCTGTTGGCGCGGGAGCGCGTGCACGTGCTGTGCATGGCGCCCACGGAGTACCGGGTGATCGCCAAGCGCGCCACCCTGCGCCCACTGCCCGACCTGCGCGGGGCGGTCGCCGCCGGCGAGGCGCTCAACCCCGAGGTGCTGCGCGCCTGGGCGGAGGTGACGGGCCTCGGCATCCGCGACGGGTACGGGCAGACGGAGACCGGCCAACTGACGGGGATGCCGCTGGGCGAGGAGCCACGACCCGGATCGATGGGCCGGGCGCTGCCCGGCGTCCAGCTCGACGTGGTGGACGGCGAGCTGGTCGCGGACCCCGCCACGGTGCCGACGTTCTTCCTCGGCTACCTCGGCGAGGGTGTCGAACGCGCGGCGCAGGGGGACGACGGCGGGCCGGGAGCGGCGCCCGAGTGGAGGATTGTCGATCGCAGCACCGGCGGCCCGTGGCACACCGGCGACCGCGTGCGCCGCGACGAAGAGGGCTACCTCTTCTTCGAGGGCCGCACCGACGACGTGATCGTCTCCGCCGGGTACCGCATCGGCCCCTTCGAGGTCGAGTCCGCGCTCGTCGCGCACCCCGCCGTGGCCGAGGCGGCGGCGGTGGCCGCCCCCGACGAGGAGCGCGGCGCGGTGGTGCGCGCGGTCGTGGTGCTGCGCGACGGCCACGCCCCCTCGCCGGCGCTGGTGCGGGAGCTGCAGGACCACGTGAAGAACCTCACCGCCCCCTACAAGTACCCGCGCATCGTCGAGTTCGTCCCCGAGCTGCCGAAGACCGCGAGCGGCAAGGTCAGGCGGGCGCTGCTGCGGGGGTGAGCGCGAGCAGATCGCGCGCGGCCACAGCGTGAGGGACGCTCAGCGGGAGGCGCCCTGGCCGGCCAGCATCCGCGCGCGCCGGCGGGGGGTGAGGTTCGCGCGCGAGACGTCCCCGCCGTAGTGCTCCAGCAGCAGCGGGTCCATCACCCGCCGCCACAGCGGTGGGAAGGCGGCAAGCAGGATCATCCCCGCGTACCCCGTCGGCAGCTGCGGCGCCTCGTCGAAGTGGCGCAGCGCCTGGTAGCGGCGCAGGGGGTTGGCGTGGTGGTCGGAGTGGCGCTGGAGGTGGTAGAGGAGCACGTTGGAAGCCACGCTGTTGCTGTTCCAGGAGTGCTCGGGGCGGGTACGCTCGTAGCGGCCATCCTCGCGGCGCTGGCGGCGCAGGCCGTAGTGCTCGAGGTAGTTGACGACCTCCAGCAGGCAGAAGCCGAGCACCGCCTGGGCGAGCAGGTACGGCAGCACGACCGCGCCGAACGCCGCCGCAAGCGCGCCGAACAGCACGACCGTCATCGCCCAAGCGCCAAGAATGTCGTTGCGCGGCGTCCACGGCCCGCGGCCGCCGCGCTGCAGACGCTCGCGCTCCAGCTCCCACGCCGAGCGCAGGCTGCCGAGGACGGTGCGGGGCAGGAAGGCCCAGAAGCTCTCCCCCATCCGCGCGCTCGCGGGGTCCTCCGGGGTGGCCACGCGCACGTGGTGGCCGCGGTTGTGCTCGACGTAGAAGTGCCCGTACGCACTCTGCGCGAGCGCGACGCGGCTCAGCCGCCGCTCGAGGTGCTCGCGCTTGTGGCCAAGCTCGTGGGCGGTGTTGATGGCGATCCCGCTCACCACGCCCACCGTGCACGTCAGCCCGATCGCGTCGAGCGTCGAGAGCCCCCCTGCGACCACTGCCAGCACGCGAACACGAGGCCGGCGTACTGGATCGGCAGGAACGCGTACGTGCACCACCGGTAGTAGCGATCCTGCTCCAGCCACTTGATGACGCTGTCGGGCGGGTTGGAGGCATCCAGGCCGATCGCCAGATCGAGCACGGGGAAGATCACGAACACGAGGAAGGGGCCGTAGAACCAGAAGACGCCAAGGCCCGTCGCCTGCACGAGGCCGTACGCGAGGAACGGCAGCGTCGGCACGATCAGGCCGAGCAGCCACGCGTACCGCTTGGGGTCGCGCCACCGCGCGGGGGTGAGGGCGGCGGGATCGTCCTGTGAGAAGGCGGGCACAGCTGACATCGTCCTGTCTCCTTCGCGCGAGCCTACGGGACCTGTCAGTAGCTTACACCGGACGAGCCGATGACTGGCCGGCCAGCCAGTAAAGTGTCGGCAACGACCCACCCGCCCCCACGGAG
This sequence comes from uncultured Solirubrobacterales bacterium, assembly GCA_963821775.1. GTDB lineage: Bacteria > Actinomycetota > Thermoleophilia > Solirubrobacterales > Solirubrobacteraceae > Palsa-744. Next base: position 53,869 of record CAWGFB010000007.1, read on the forward strand.
GAATGAACATGGCGATCGCCCGCGACATCGAGAGCGTGGAAATGACCTCAGAAGAGCTCTGGGCCAAGGGCCCGCCCCACGAGACCTTCGAAGAGATGCGCGAGCGGTGCCCGGTGCACTGGACCGAGCACTTCGAACTCTTCCCCGAGGAGCCCGGCTTCTGGTCGGTGACGACCGCCGACGACGTGTACACCGTGACCCGCGACTGGCGCACGTACTCCTCCGAACGGGGCGGCGTGCTGGTGGCCTCCCCCTACTTCCCCCTGGAGCTCGCCCAGGCGATGTTCATCGGTATGGACCCGCCCAGGCACGACCGCGTGAAGGCCCTCTTCCAGCGGGGCTTCACGCCCAAGCGGATCGCCGACCACGAGGAGCGTATCCGCGCGATCGTCACCGGGGTGCTCGACCGGCTGAGGGGCCCGCCCGCGAGACGTGCGACCTGGTCGCCGACGTCGCCCAGCCGGCGGTGTCGCGCGTGATCCACAGCTTCATGGGCATCCCCGAGGAGGACGACGCCACGTGGGCGCGCCTCGTCGAACTCCGACGCTCGGGGCGGGCGACCCCGACCTCAACCCCTACGGCTTCGAGGGCGCCGTGGAGAGGGACATCCCGGAGGTGTTCGAGCGCTGCCGCGTGCTGATCGCCGAGCGGCGGGCGAACCCCACCGACGACCTCACGAGCGTGCTCGTGCACGCCGAGGTGGACGGGGAGAAACTCGAGGAGCACGAGATCGTGATGGGCTTCTTCCTGCTCGTGCGCGCCGGCAACGACTCCACCAAGGCGACGTACAGCAGCGGCATGCGGGCGCTGATGGAAGACCCCAACCAGCTGCGCGTGCTGGTCGAGGACCCCGTCGCTGATCCCGAGCGCCGTGGAGGAGTCGCTGCGGATGTTCCCCGCGTTTCTGCACTTCCGCCGCACGGCCACGTGCGACACCGAGCTGCACGGGCAGCAGATCAAGGAGGGCGAGAAGGTCGTGATGTGGTACGTCTCCTCCAACCGCGACGCCTCCCGCTACGAGGACCCCCACCGCTTCGACGTGCGCCGCAACCCCGAGCACCAGGCGTTCGGCGCCGGCGGCCGCCACACCTGCCTCGGCCTCGCGCTCGCGCGCCTGGAGCTGCGGGTGCTGCTCGAGGAGACGCTCGCGCGCTACCCCGAGATCGCGCTCGACGGGCGCCCGAAGCGGGTCGAATCGCTCTTCCTCAACCAGCTCAAGACGCTCCCGGTGCGGCTCGGGCCGCGGGCGGCCGCGGCGTGAGGGGCGTCAGAGCGAGCGCTGGTAGGAGCGGAAGGCGCGCGTGGCAAACCACGCGCACAGCAGCGTGAGCACCAGCAGGTAGCCGCCGCGCGAGAGGATCAGCCCCCAGTCGGGGGACGCCGAGAGGGCGGAGCGCCCCGCCTGCACCGCCCAGTTGACGGGGTTGAAGCGCGCGACTTCGCGGATCCACACGGGGATCAGGTTTTCCTGCATGAACGTGGCGGACAGAAACGTGAGCGGCAGCACGATGAAGTTGACGGCGGCGATCAACGTCTCCTCGCGGCGCGCGAGCAACGCGAGGCCGTTGGAGAGCGCGCCGAGCGCGGCGCCGAGCAGCACCGAGACCACGATCAGCACGAGCACCCCCGGCAGGCCGCCCGGGAAGGTGGCGCCGACGAGCAGGCCGAGGCAGACGATGATCGCCGACTGGATCACGACCACGATCGCCAGCTGGATCAGCGGCCCGGCGATCAGCGGCCAGCGCCGCACGGGCGAGACGAGGAAGCGGTCGAGCACCCCGCCGTTCGATGTCGTCGATGCAGCCCCATCCCGCTCCACCGGCCGAGGAGAACAGCGCGGTCATCACGACGATGCCGGGGGTGAGGAAGTCGATGTAGGAGCCGCCGTGGAAGCCGGGGATTCGACGATCCGCTTGAACAGCGCGCCGAACAGCAGCAGCCAGATGATCGGCTGCACGAGCGTGATGCCGAGGTACGCCGGCTGGCGAGCAGGTCGCGCAGGTGCCGCGCAGGGTCACCTGCCAGCTGTCGCGCGAGTGCGTCATGCCGCCATCTCCTTCGTGGCCTCCCGATCGGCTGTCGCCTGAAGAGCGGCCGGCGTGGCGCAGGTAGACGTCGTCGAGCGAGGGCCGCGCGAGGGTCGACCGAGGCGACCTGCGACGCCCGTCGGCCTCCAGCGCGGCGAGCGCGGCGGGCACCGCGCGCGGCGCCGTCGTCCGCGCGGGCGCGCAGCGAGCGCGCCGTCGAGCGCGACCTCGCGCAGGCCCTCGACACCCGCGAGCGGCTGCGGCGCATCTGCGCCGTCGTGGAGGCGCTCGGCGAGCTCGATCGGGATCGCGTCGCCGCGCAGCTCGCCCTTGAGCTCCTCCGGGCGTGCCCTCGGCGACGATCCGTCCGCGGTCGACGATCGCCAGGCGCTGCGGCGAGCCGGTCGGCCTCCTCGAGGTAGTGGGTGGTGAGCAGGATCGTGATGCCCTCCTCGGCGGCCAGGCGCTCGATCTCCTGCCACATGTCCGCGCGCGCCTCGGGGTCGAGACCCGTCGTGGGCTCGTCGAGGAACAGCACCTGCGGGCGGTGCACGAGGCCCATCGCGACGTCCAGGCGGCGCTGCATGCCGCCGGAGTAGGTGCGCGCAGGCCGCGTCGGCGGCGTCAGCGAGGCCGAAGCGCTCGAGCAGCGCGGCGACCCGCTGCGTGAGCTGGCGGCCGCTGATGCCGTAGAGCTGCCCTGCGAGCGCGAGGTTCTCGCGGCCGGTTGCCTCGGGGTCCACGCCCGAGCTGCTGCGCCGACGACGCCGATCGCGCGGCGCACGCGCGTCGGGCTCGGCGCAGCACGTCGATGCCGGCGACCTGCGCCGCGCCCGAGTCCGGGCGGCGTGAGCGTGGTGAGGATCTTGACGGTCGTCGACTTGCCGGCGCCGTTGGGGCCGAGCAGCGCGAAGATCGTGCCCGCCTGCACGCACAGGCTCAGGCCGTCGAGCGCGCGCACCTCGCCCGGGTAGGTCTTGACCAGCTCGGTCGCCTCGATCGCCGCGGACATGCGGCCACGATAGCTACTGAGGCGGAGGCGTTTGCGGTGCAACAGGGGCGCCGGCGGGATGCTCGCCGCGCACCTGGGCGAACAGCTCGCGCGCCTCGGGCAAGGTCTCCAGGGCGCGGATCAGCACGGAGAGGACCGAGCCGAGCAGCTGCGCGGGCACCGTGGGGGGGTCCGTGAGCTCGAGCATCCCCAAGCCCAGGCCCAGCGCGAGCATCACGGTGGCGAACTGCTCGCCGGCCTCCGGCGAAGTCTCCAGGCCCGCGTCCGCGGCAGAGTCGGCGGCAAAGCGCGCGAACGTGGCGCGCAGCTGCGCGAGCCCCCCGGCAAGGCGCTGGCGCAAGGGCTCCTCGCGTTGGGCGTAGAGCCACAGCTCCACGAACAGGCGGAAGCGGTCGGGATGTTCCTGCAGGCTCTCCATCCACCGCTCGCTGCCGGCGAGCGGGCGCTCCCACGTGACGCGCGCGGGGTCGAACAGCTCCAACTGCTCAGCGATTTCACTGGCCAGGCGCTCCTTGAGCAGCGCCAGCAGGAGGTTCTCGCGGCTGCCGAAGTGCGCGTACACCGCGCCCTTGGTGAAGCCGGCCGCGGAGGCGACCTCTTCGAGCGTCGCCCCGCCGAAGCCGCGGCGCGCATAGAGGTTCGCGGCGGCCTCCAGCAGCTGTGCACGCGTGCGCGCCTTGCGCGCGGTGCGGTCGAAGTGGCCGCGCGGCATCAGCCCGGCGGCGCCTCGCCGCCCCTGGCGGCGTCCTCAGTCGCTCGCTGGCCGAAACGGGGATGCGAGCCGAAGGCGAGTGTCTCCCGGCTTCGGTCAAGCACGCCACGCTCCTTGCGTCCTTGCCAGGAACGACGAGTCACTCGCCGGGGAGCTATTGACATATACTCAAAAGTAGATATACTCATCGGTACAAACCCCCCAGCAAGGAGCATAGGCCATGCAGAGCCAGCTGCCCCCAGGTCCCCGTCTGCCCTCCCCGCTGCAGACCCTCGGCTTCTGGAGCCGCCCCACCGCCTTCCTGGAGCGCGGCCGCGCGCGGTACGGCAGCCGCTTCACGATCCGCCTGCTCGGCGCGCCGCCCTTCGTGATCCTCTCCGACCCCGAGGACATCAGGGAGGTCTTCCAGGCGCCCCCCGACGTCCTGCACCCCGGCGAGGGGGCGAAAATCCTCGAACCGATCGTCGGGCCTCACTCCGTGATCCTGCTCGACGAGCAGCCCCACCTGGAGCAGCGCCGGCTGCTGCTGCCCGCCTTCCACGGCGAGCGCATGCAGCGCCTCGCGGGGCTGATGACCGAGCTCGCCGAGCGCGAGGTCGCCGAGTGGCCGCGCGGGGAGACGCTCGAACTGCACCCGCGCCTGCAGCGGCTGACGCTCGAGATCATCCTGCGCGCCGTCTTCGGCCTGGAGCGCGGCGCCCAGCTGGAGGAGCTGCGCGCGATCCTGACGGAGGTGCTCGGGTTCGCCGAAAGCCCGCTCTCGCTGCTGCCACCCCCGCCGCGCGCGCTGGCCCGCTTCGGGCCGAACGGCCGCGTGACGCGCCTCGGCGCGCGCGCCGACGAGCTGATCTACGCGCTGATCGAGGAGCGCCGCGGCGCGGAGGGCGAGAGCGAGGGCGAGGACGTGCTGGCCCTGTTGCTCGACGCCCGCCACGAGGACGGCTCGCCGATGAGCCCCCGGGAGTTGCGCGACGAGCTCGTCACAGCGCTCGTCGCCGGCCACGAGACGACCGCCTCGCAGCTGGCGTGGGCGCTCGAGCGGCTGGCGCACGAGCCGGCCATCGTGGCGCGCCTGCACGCCGAGCTGGGCGGCGGGGACGGCGAGGAGGAGTACCTGACGGCCACGATCAACGAGGTGATGCGCCTGCGGCCGGTGCTGCCGAACCCCGAGCCGCGGCTGGTCAAGCAGCCTGTGACGATCGGCGGCGTCACCTACCCGCCCGGGGTGGCGCTGATCGCCAGCGCCTACCTCGTGCACCACGACCCCGAGCTCTACCCCGACCCCTACGCCTTCCGACCCGAGCGCTTCCTCGAGTCCGAGGGCGGGAGCCCACCGGGCACCTACACGTGGATCCCCTTCGGCGGCGGCCGGCGGCGGTGCCTGGGCGCGAGCTTCGCCACGTTGGAGATGAAGCTCGTGCTGCGCACCGTGCTGGGAAGCTGCGAGCTGCAGCCGGCCGGCGCGCGCGAGGCCGCTCGCCGGCGCAGCATCACGATCAGCCCCGCGCGCGGGTGCTCCGTGATCCTGCGCGAGCGCCTCGCGCCCGTCGTGCACGCGGAGGAGCCGGTGGCCGAGCCGCTCGCGGCTTAATCGACCGCGCGCGTCGGCGCCTCGCCCCACAGCTGCTCGAGGCGGTAGTACTCGCGTGTGGCCGGCGTGAAGACGTGGACGACCACGTCGAGGTAGTCCATCAGGATCCACTGCGCGCTGCCCAACCCTTCCACGCGTCGGGGGAAGACGCCGTGCTCGTGCTTGAGGCCCTCGTGGATCCCGTCGTGGATCGCCTTCACCTGGCGGTCGGTGCGGCCGGAGCAGATCACGAAGAAGTCGGTGTAGCCGACCAGCCCGCGCATGTCGAGCTCGAGCACGTCGAGGGCCTTCTTCTCCAGCGCGAGGCGCGCGATCTCGCCGGCCAGCTCGGTCGAGGGGAGAGCCTGGACGGTCGAGCTCATGCGCCGGCGTCTCCGACCGGGGCACGGTAGAGACCGTGGGCGGCGATGTACGACGCGACCGCGGCCCCCACCAGCTCGGCGACCGGCTCGCCACGGCGTACGCGCGCGCGTACGAGTGAGGAGGACGCCTCGATCATCGGCACGTGCAGGGGGACGAGCGCGAACCCCCCGGTCTCCCTCGCCTCGGTGATTGGAGGCCCACCCACCCGCAGCGCAACCGCAAAGCGCGCGAGCGCGGGCAGCGCCTGCGCCTCGTGCCAGGTGGGCAGCGTCGCGGCGACGTCGGCGCCGAGGATGAAGGTGAGCGCGGTGTCGGGGTGGGTGGCATGGAGTGCCCTCAGGGTATCCACCGTGTACGACGGCCCCTCGCGCTCGAGCTCCAGCGCGCACACCCGCACCCCCTCGACCCCGGCGACGGCTAGGCGGCACATCTCCAGGCGGTGCTCAGGTCCGGGGTCATCCTCGACCGGCTTGCCGGGCGAGAGGCGCGCGGGCATCAGCAGCACCCGCTGCAGGCCGAGCTCACGCAGCACGTGGCGGGCAAGCGCAACGTGACCGCGGTGGGGCGGGTTGAAGGTGCCGCCGAGGATGCCGAGGCCGCCACCGCGGGCGTCTCCGATGCTCGCGGGTGCCTCGCGCCAGGGACCCACGGCGGGCTCAGACCCGGACGTGCCCGTCGCCTTCGACCAGGTACTTGAACGTGCACAGCTCGCGCAACCCGATCGGCCCGCGCGCGTGGAGCTTCTGCGTGGAGTTGCCGATCTCCGCCCCCATGCCGAACTCGCCCCCGTCGGTGAAGCGGGTGGAGGCGTTGACGTACACGCAGGCGGCGTCCACCCCGCGCTGGAAGGCGCGCGCGGCGGCAGCGTCGCGCGTGAGGATCGCCTCGGAGTGGCCCGAGCCGTAGCGGCCGATGTGCTCGATCGCCTCCTCCAGGGAGTCCACCACGCGCACCGCGAGCGTCAGCGCGAGATACTCGGTCGCCCAGTCCTCCTCGGTGGCGGGCTCGAGCAGCGAACCGGCGCTGACCGACACCCCACCTGCGGCGCCCTCACCCTCGCCCACAGCGCCCACACCCAGGGCCCCGGCGCCGTTGCCCGACACGCTCCCGGCACCGCCGACGGCGAGTGCAAGCGTGCGCTCGTCCCCGCGCACGAGCACCCCGGCGGCGTGGAGCGCACGCATCGCGCGCGGGATGAACGCACCCGCGGCGTCGCGGTGCACGAGCAGCGTCTCCGCGGCGTTGCACACCCCGGGGCGCTGGACCTTGGCGTTGAGGACGATCCGCTCCGCCGCGTCGAGGTCCGCGGAGGCGTCGACGTAGACGTGGCAGTTGCCCGAGGCGGCGTAGATCACGGGCACCGTCGCAACCTCGTGGAGCGCCGCCTTCAGCCCCTCCCCCCCGCGCGGGATGATCAGGTCGAGCGTGTCGTTCTGCGTAGCCAGCTCCGCGAGCTCCTCGCGCCCGCCGCCCGCGACAAGGCTGACGCACCCCTCGGGCAACCCCGCGGCGACGGCCGCCTCGGCGGCGATCACGGCGAGCACCGCGTTGGAGTGCGCGGCGATCGAGGAGCCGCGCAGCACGATCGCGTTGCCGGCCTTCAGGCAGAGCGCGGCGGCGTCGATCGTCACGTTCGGCCGCGCCTCGTACACGACCGCGACCACGCCGAGCGGCACGCGCACCTTGCGCACGTCCAGCCCGTTGGGCAGCCGCCGGCCGTCGATCACCTCCCCAACGGGGTCGGGCAGCGCGGCGATCGTGCGCACCCCCGCGGCGATCTGAGCGATCCGCGCGGGGTCGAGCGCGAGGCGGTCGAGCAGCGCCGCGCCGATCTCGGACTCTCGTCCCCCAGCCATGTCGAGCTCGTTGGCGACAAGGATCTCGGGCGTGCGCTCGACCAGCGCGTCGGCGATCGCGAGCAGCGCGGCGTCCTTCACGTCCGTGTCCACCGCCGCCAGACGCCGCGCGGCGCGGCGCGCGGCGGCGCAGAGCTCGGGAATCGATGTCGCGGTCGTCGTAGCGGCCATGTCCACAGAGGGTACCTACGCCAGGACGAGCTGATCGCGGTGCACGGCCTCCTCGGAGGCGTGCGGCAGGATCTCGCGCACCGCCTCGGACTGCAGCCCCCGCGCGCGCCGCAGCTCCGCGGCGGAGTAGTTGCAGAGGCCCTTCGCGATCGTGTGCTGGCCGGCCCCGTCGCGCGCGGCGATCTCCACGGCGTCGCCGGCGTCGAACTCGCCAAGGACCTCGACGACGCCGACCGGCAGCAGGCTGGTGCCGCGCTCGCGCAGCGCGCGCGCCGCCCCCTCGTCGACGAGCAGCGTCCCGCGCGCGGGCTTGGCGTAGCGCAACCACAGCTTGAAGGAGGAGTGGCGGGCGCCGCCGGGGTGAAAGCGGGTCCCCTCGGGCTCGCCCGCGAGCGCGGCCTCCAGCGCCCCGGGACGCACACCGGAGCAGATCACCGCTGGGATCCCCGCGGCGCCCGCCACCTCGGCGGCGAGCACCTTCGAGCGCATCCCCCCCGAGCCGAGCGGCGAGGTCGAATCCCCGATCTCCAGGGCGTGCAGCTCCGCGAGGTCGTGCACGTCGCGGATCAGCTCCGCGCCGGGGTCGCGGCGGGGGTCCGCCGTGTGCAGGCCGTCGATGTCGGTCAGCAGCACCAACAGCTGCGCGCCCACGAGCACCGCGAGGTGGGCCGCGAGGAAGTCGTTGTCGCCGAAGGAGATCTCGTCGGTTGCGGTCGTGTCGTTCTCGTTGGCAACCGGCACCACGCGCCAGTCGAGCAGCTGGCGCAGCGTGTGGCGGGCGTTCAGGTACTGCGTGCGCCCCGCGACGTCCCCCACGGTGAGCAGCACCTGCGCGGAGGTCACCCCCCGCGCGCGCAGCAGCTCGTCGTAGACGCGGTACAGCTTGCCCTGCCCCACCGCGGAGGCGGCCTGCAGCTCGGGGATCGCGGTCGGGCGGGCGGGCAGCCCCATCACCCGCACCCCACGCGCGATCGCCCCCGAGGAGACCATCACGCACTCATCGCCGGCGGCGTGCAGCGCGGCGACGGTGTCGCAGATGCGCCCGAGCACCTCCTCGCGCAGCTCCCCGTCCTCGCGGGCGACGATCGAGGAGCCGAGCTTGATGACGACGGTTCGCATGGGTCCTGGAGCGTAGATGCTCGCCCACGAGAACGACCCGACCGGGGGGCCGCAGCGGAGTCGGCTATCTATATGCGGGCAGCAGGCCACCCGTGCGAGCAGTAGGTCTCCCTCCGACCCAGCCACCCCCCGACCCGAGGAGCCCACCGACCCATGAGCAGCGAGAGCCCCACACCAGCAGCGGACGCCCCCGTCTTCCTGATCACCGGCGCCTCCACCGGGATCGGTGCAGCCACGGCCCGCCTCGCGGCGCGCGAGGGCTACCGGCTCGTGCTCGCGGCACGCTCAGAGGGGCGCCTGCAGGAGCTGGCCGCGGAGCTCGGCGGCCCCGAGCGGGCGCTGGTGGTGAGGTGCGACGTGACCGAGTGGGATGACCAGCAGCGCATGGTCGCGGCCGCGCTGGACGCGTACGGGCGCATCGACGTGGCGTTTGCAAACGCCGGCTTCGGCGGGGCTCGCGGCTTCCTCAACGACACCCCGGAGCACTGGAAGGAGATGATCCTCACGAACGTGTACGGCGCCGCGCTGACACTGCGCGCGACGATCCCCGCACTGAAGGAGTCCCGCGGGCACCTGCTGCTGACCTCGAGCGTCGCCGGCCGGCGCGTGCTGCCAGGCTCGCTCTACTCGTGCACCAAGCACGCGGTCACCGCGATGGGCGAGGCCGCCCGCCAGGATCTGCACGGCAGTGGCGTCCGCGTCACCTTGATCGAGCCGGGCATGACCGACACCCCCTTCTTCGAGAACCGCCCCACCGACCCGCTGGAGGCCGAGGACATCGCCCGGGGTGTGCTCTACGCGATTGCCCAGCCCCCGCACGTCAACGTCAACGAGATCCTGATTCGCCCCACTGCGCAGCAGGGATAGGCGCCCATCCAGCGCGCGGCCGTTTCAGCTACGCAGCGGCTTCCTTCGCCCGCCGGCTCGGCACGTCCAGCAATCCGAGCGCATGAATGGCCAGACGGGTGTTCTCCGGCGTGTCGGGGACGCTTCCGGACCGCCATCCGTCGATCCACGTCTCGGGATCGTGTCCGGTGGCACGGCGAAAGTCTTCCCGCTGGTCCTGCGGGTCGAGCGAGCCGCGCGTCACGGGCTCGGGTCCTCCTCCCTCCAGCCGTTCCAGGAAGCGCTCGTAGGCCAGGCGTGGAATGCGCACCGACTTGCCGAAGCGGACCGACGGAAGCTGCCGCGCCTTGCACATCTTGTAGACCGCGGACACGTCCATCTGCAGCTCGGCGGCCACCTGGGGGACGGTGAGATATCGGCTGTCGAGATCGCCCATAGTCGTCCACTCTGAGCCTACCATGCTACGGCACGTAGTCCGCCAGGTCCAGATTATCCACTATATCGACAGCGGTGTTGATGCCTTGAGCTTGCTCCCCACGTAGAGCGTTGCGCCTCGGCGCTGAGTTAGGTGGCCGCGGGCGCGGTGCTAGTCTTGACCCGTCGTAGCTCCGCGAGCCATGTGAATACCTCTCCTGCGACCTTCACTGACTCGCGGGACTTCTCGATGGAGGGGATTTCACCCCTGTGCGCAAGACCGTCGCGTCGTTTGATCAAGCTGTCGACAGCCTTGTAGAGATCTTTGTTGTCGGTTTTCAGCGAATGGCCGCACACGACCTCAAGCGGCTTGTCGAATAGGACGATCGCCGACAGTGACCAGTCTCTGGGATTCTCCAGCAGGAGATCGATTAGGGGCTCTTGCTCAGGTGTGGCGAGCTCGCGCACCACGGTCTTGATCCTGAGCTCACACGCGACGGCGGCGATCAAGAGTGCCCTTCGCGGGTCCGATTGGGGCCCTTGGCCAGCAAGGTGGATGGCATCCGCGAGAAGCAGGTCCGCTGTTGAGGGAGGCTTGTCGCGCTCGATGTGAGCCTTCATGCCCCGCAACGTCCCAGCGCGCAGAGGCGCGTCTCTCTCAATGACGTGGATTGCCATATCCGCAAAAGCGCCACGAGCAGGACCATCGCTCGCCGCTGGTGCGCGCGCAGGAAAGTCGCTCATGGCGTACCCACGTTCTGAAGCCCGACCCGTCATCGGATGAGTACCGGCAGAAAGCCAACCAGCGAACGGCGAGGCGAACTGTTCGACCGTCTACCCCGGTCCGGCGGCGTCCAGCTCCAGCGCGACCCCCGCGATCTGCAGCTCATCGCCCGGCTCGAACCCCTGAGCCTCAAGCGCCCGCAGCACCCCGAGGCGACGCAGGCGGTCCTCGACGTAGGCCATCGCGTCCTCGTTGTCGACGTCGAAGCGAACCAGCAGCCGCTCGACCGCACGGCCGCGGACCGCAAAGGCGTGGGGAGCCACCCGCTCGACAATGAACCCGGAGCGCTCGGCGGGACGGAAGACCATGTGCTCGGCCAGAGCCTCCACCTCCGGGACGGGCTCTCCCCCCTGCGGCGCCGCCTCCGTCGAAGGCGCGGCGGCAGGCACGCGGCGCAGGAGCTCGCCCGCCAGCTCCGCGAGCCCCGCGCCGGTGGCTGCCGAGGTGGCGAGCACCGGCACCGCACCGCCGAGCCGCTCCGACCACTCAGCGATGGCGTCCCGCACCCGCTCGGGCGGCAGCAGGTCGGCCTTGGAGAGCGCCAGCACACGCGGCAGCGCCGCGAGGCGGGGGTCGTGCGCGGCGAGCTCGCGCTCGACCGTCGCGTGGTTGGCGACCGCGTCGGCGTCCTCATCCGCGGAGAGCTCGGGGGCGAGGTCGAGCACGTGCACGAGCAGCCGCGTGCGCTCCACGTGTGCGAGGAACTCGTGGCCGAGGCCGGCGCCCTGCGAGGCGCCTTCGATCAGGCCGGGGATGTCCGCCACGACCAGCTGGCGCTCGTCGGTTTCGAGCACGCCCAGCACCGGCTCCAGGGTCGTGAAGGGGTAGGAGGCGACCCGCGGCGCCGCGCGCGTGAGGCGCGCCAGCAGCGAGGACTTGCCGGCGTTTGGCAGGCCCACGAGGCCGACGTCGGCGAGCAGCCGCAGACGCAGCTCCACCCACCCCTCCTCGCCCGGCACCCCCCGCTCGGCGAAGCGCGGCGCCTGGCGCGTGGCGGTCGTGAAGCGCTTGTTGCCGCGCCCGCCGGCCCCGCCGCGTGCGAGCACGACGCGCTGCCCATCGCGCAGCAGGTCCCAGCGGCGCCCGGCGAGGTCCCCGGCCCCGGCTCCAGCCCCGGTCCCGGTTGCACCCCCAGCCCCGGACGCGCCCCCGCCGTCCCCGTCCCTGGCCGCGCCCCCGGCCCCTGTCGCGCCCCCGCTCCCGGCCGCATCCACGGCCGCGCCGCCTCCGGCCGCGCCTTCGCCCCCAGCCGCACCCCCGGCCGCGCCGCCACCCTCGCCCACCCCCGCCACCTGCGTACCGGGCGGCACCCGCACGACCAGCGCCTCCCCGTCGGCCCCGTGGCGCAGGGCGCCCTCCCCCGCCCCCCCGCGCGGCGCGCGGTGGTGGGTGCGGCGCGTGAGCGCCTGCAGGTCGCGCAGCGAGGCGTCGCAGAGCAACACCACGTCCCCGCCGCGGCCGCCGTCGCCGCCGTCGGGCCCGCCGCGCGGGACGTGCGCTTCGCGGCGGAAGCTCGCGCAGCCGTCGCCCCCCGCGCCCGCCCGGACGTGGATGCGCGCGCGGTCGTGGAGCATTCCGGCTCAGCCGGTGCTGTCAGGCGCGACGCTCACCACGCGCCCGCGCCGGCCGGCGGTGAAGCGCACGGTGCCCGCGGCGCGGGCGTACAGCGTGTCGTCCTTGCCGATCCCGACGCCCTCGCCCGGCTTGAAGCGGGTGCCGCGCTGGCGCACGATGATCTCGCCGCCGGTGACGGTCTGTCCTGCGAAGGTCTTGACGCCGAGGCGTTGGGCGTTGGAGTCGCGGCCGTTGCGGCTGGACCCGAGCCCCTTCTTATGCGCCATCCTCGCTGCCCTCCTTCGCGGCCGCAGCCGGTTTCGCTTGTTTGCGCGGCGCGGCCGGTTTGGTGGCGGCCGCCGGGGTCTCAGGCCCGCCCACCCCGTCCCCCGTCTGGGGCTCGGCAGCCGCGGGCTTGGCCGCCCGGCGCGCCGCTTTGGCGGCCGCGCCCATCGAGATGTCGGTGACCTCGATGCGCGTCAGCTCCTGGCGGTGGCCGGTGCGGCGCTTGTAGCCGCGCTTGGGCTTGAACTTGAACACGCGCAGCTTCTTGCCGCGCTCGTGCGCGAGCACCTTCGCGGTGACGCTCACCTTGGCGAGGCCGGCGGCGTCGAACACGGTCTCCTCGGAGCGGTACAGCAGCGGCTCCAGCGCGACGCTCGCGCCGACCTCCTCGGGGAGGCGCTCGACCAGCAGGTACTGGCCCCGCTCGACGCGGTACTGCTTGCCGCCGGTCTTGACGATTGCGTACACGCCTTACTCCGAGGTCGTCTCTGCCTTGGCAGCCGAACGGCGCCGTCCGCCCCTGCGGCCGCGGCGCCGAGGTTTGGATTGTACGCCATCCTCGCCCTCGGCCTCGGCGAGCGGCGGCTGCGAGCCCTCAGACGCGCCCTCGGCCTCCGCGGGCGGCTGCGGGCCCTCAGACGCGCCGTTGGCCGACGGCTCCTGCACGGCGAGCTCGACCGGGACGGGCTTCGGCGCCGAGCGCGGTTTGCGGGGAGCGCGACGCCTCGCGGGCGTCGCCGGCCGGGGCACAGGGCGCACCACCTCGCCGTGCTCGTCGAGCGGCAGCGCGCTCGCGGCGGTGCGGCCGACCTCCTCGATGCGCACCATCAGCTTCTGGCCGACGAGCGGGCCGCCGCCGGCACCGAGATGATGTAGCCATCGATCTTGGCGACCGCGTCGTCGGCGTCGTACATGTGCGGCTCGACGATCTCGACAAGCACCTCCTCGCCGACGCGGAACGGCACCGCGCGCTCCTCGACCTCCTCGCGGGTGCCCTGGAAGGTGATCGCGAAGTGGTCGAGCGCGAGCCCCTCGGAGCCCTCGAAGTGGAAGGAGCGGCCGGTCTGCGCCTCGAGCGCGTGCAGCACGCGTGCGTTGTGGCCGGTGAACTGGGCGCTCACGCGCGGGTTCATCTGCACGAGGAACGCCTCGACGTCTGGGTTGTCGAGCGGCGACCTCGCGCAGGCGGCGCTCGAACTCGATCGCGATCGTCTCCTCGGAGCGGATCACGCCGTCGCCGTGGCAGGTCGGGCAGTCGCGGGTCATGATCTCGCGCAGCCCCTCGGTGACGTTCTGGCGCGTCATCTCGACGAGGCCGAGCCTGGAGATCTCGGCCGTGAAGGTCTTCGTGCGGTCCTCGTCGAGCGCCTTGCGCAGCGTCTTCAGCACCGCGTCGCGGTTGCGCGCGCGCGCCATGTCGATGAAGTCGATGACGATGATGCCGCCGATGTCGCGCAGGCGCAGCTGGTTGACGACCTCCTCGGCCGCCTCGAGGTTGGTCTTGGTGATCGTGTCCTCGAGGCGCGCGCCCTTGCCGCGGCCGATGAAGGAGCCGGTGTTGACGTCGATCACGGTCAGCGCCTCGGCGTAGTCGATCATCAGGTAGCCGCCGCTCGGGAGGTCGACGCGGCGGGACGAGCACGCGTCGATCACCGGGTTGACCTTGTAGGCGTCGAACAGCGGCTCGCTCGCCCTCGTAGAGCTCGACGCGCTCGACGAGCTCCGGCGCGGTGCGGGTGAAGAACGAGACGAGGCGGTGGTGCTGCTGCGCGTCGTCGACGACCGCGCGCTCGAAGTGCTCGGAGAAGATGTCGCGCACGACGCGCACGGAGAGGTCGGCCTCCTGGAAGACGAGCGCCGGGGCGCACGGTGTCCTCGCACGCGCTTGTCGAGCACCTCGTGGAGCTTGAACAGGTACAGCAGCTCGCGCTCGAAGTCCTCGCGCGTGGCGCCGTGCGCGGCGGTGCGCACGATCGCGCCGCCGCCGCGCAGGTCGAGCCGTCGGTCTCGCGGCGCAGCCGCTCGCGCTCCTTGTCCTCGAGGCGGCGCGAGACGCCGACGCCCTCGCCGGTCGGCGTGTAGACCATGTAGCGGCCGGCGATCGTCAGCTCCATCGAGAGGCGCGCGCCCTTCGTCTTCAGCGGGTCCTTGACGACCTGCACGACGACCTCCTGGCCGGGCTTCAGCAGCGCCGCGATCTTGCGCCCGGTGCCGCGGCCGCGCGCGGCGCCTCGACGCCGGGGAGCACGATCTCGTCGACGTGCAGGAAGCCGTTCTTCTCGAGGCCGATGTCGACGAACGCGGCCTCCAGCCCGGGGAGGACGTTGTCGACCACGCCCTTGTAGATGTTGCCGACGATCGAGCGCGCGCCGCGGCGCTCGAGGTAGAGCTCAGCGACGCGGTAGCCGGCCTGCGGGGCGCTCCCGCGCCCGCGCCGCCGGCCTGCGAGCTTCGCGGCGGCCGGCGTGCCGGTGGCCTCCAGGAGCGCCACGCGCGTCTCCCCGCGGTCGACGCTGACAAGTACTTGCTTTTTCAATGTCGTGTCTTTCGGTGTCGAGATGGACTGAGCCCCAGGGGAGGGCTCCCCGTGTGGGAGCTCTGCAAGCTTGGGGTCTGGGGTTCTCGGTGAGCATTTTGTGGCTACGGCCGCGCTACGCGGCCCTTCAAAGCCTGGCGGCGCGCGCCTGCACGTAGATCGACTGCAGCAGGCCGAGGGCCAGGAACGTGGCGAGCACCGAGGAGCCGCCGTAGCTCATGAGCGGCAGCGTGACGCCGGTGACGGGCAGGATGTCCACCGCCACACCGACGTTGACGAACACCTGAAACAGGAGCATAGCCACGACGCCCGCGGCAACCAGCGCGCCGAAGAGGTCCTTGGCCGGCGTGAGGATGCGCAGCGTGCGCCAGATCATCAGCGCGTACAGCGAAAGCACGAGCGCCGCGCCGACGAAGCCGTAGCGCTCGCCGACCGCCGCGAAGACGAGGTCCGTGGAGTCCTCGGGCACGAATTCGCCCTTGATCTGCGTGGCGCCGGGGCCGGCGCCGGTGCGCCCCCCCGCGCCGATCGCGATCTTCGACTCGAGCTGCTGGTAGCTCAGTTCGTAGGCGGTCTTTTCTTCGGGGGTGTCGCCGGGGTTGTCGGTGGGATGCAGGAAGGCTGTGAGGCGCTGCGACCTGGTAGGTGCTTCAGCACCTGCACGCCCACCGCCGGCGCGACCACGAGCACGAGCGCGAGCGCGGCGGCGCCCAGCGCCAGCAGGCCCGCGAGGTGGCGCCAGGGGACGCCCGCGACGAAGAGCACGGTCGAACGCGATCGTCACGTAGACCAGCCCCGAGCCGAGGTCGGGCTCGGCGATCACGAGCATCGCGGGCACGAGCGCGGCGAGCATCACGAGCGCCGTGGTCTCGCGCTCGCGCAACTGCCGCGCGCGGTCGACGACGAACGCCGCCAGCAAGACGATCAGCAGCACCTTGCCGAGCTCCGAGCCCTGGAAGGAGAAGAGCGGGAAGCTGATCGAGCGCGCCGAGCCGTTGGTCGAACTGCCCGACGCCGAGCACCGCGAGGATGCTGAGCAGCAACACGACGTAGAGCGCCACTTTAGCGGCGCAGGCGCGCGTAGTCGATGCGTGCCAGCACGAGCATCCCCACCAGGCCGAGCGCAAGGTAGATCACCTGGCGCTCGGAGTAGTAGTGGGGCTGCCCGGGCACCGCCTCGGAGGTGACCCACCCAGCACGAGGACCGAGCAGACCCCCAGGGCGAGCACGGTCGAGCGTCAGCACCGGGTCGAGCGCCAGCCGCGGGCCGCGGCTGGCCTCGGCGGCGGAGCCCGGCGCGCGGCGCTCCTCGGACACGGTGAGCGGGCTCAGCGGGGCAGGCGTCATTTGTCCACGCTCGAGCCGGCGACGAGCTTCAGCGGCTGGTTGAACCACTGGAGGCGATCAGCCGCGCCACCGGCGCGGCCGCCTGGTCGCCGAAGCCGCCCTGTTCGATGGTCACCGCGATCACGATCGGGCGGCCGGCGTCGGGCAGGATGCACATGTACCAGGACTGTTCGACGTAGGCGTGGACGTTCGGCGGTGCCGGTCTTGCCGTAGACAGGGTACTGGGCCTGGTTCCACCCCGACCACACGTCCGCCGAGGTGCCGAGCGGCTCTGCGGCCGCGTCGTGCATGCCTTCCATCACGAGGTCGACGTTGGCGGGGTCGAGCGCACCCGGCGCCGCGCCGGGAACTGCAGCGGCTGCACGAGCCCCCCCGAGGGGCTTTCGATCGCCATCCCCAGGTGGGGGGTGGGCACCCAGACCGTGCCGTTGTTCATGTACGCGTTGGCGAGCGTCGAGTAGGCGACCGCCATCTGCAGCGGGTCGGTCTGCAGGTCGCCCTGACCGACCGCGAGATCCATGTTGTGGCCGACCGTCCACAGCTCGTTCGGTTCGGCGACGAGCCCGCAGGGGTGCCCGTGGTGCGCGCGCGTGCATTTGGCTTCAAGCGCGTCGCGGCCTTCGAGCCACTTCGGGCTCGGGAGCGTGCCTTCGCGTTCGCCCGGCAGGTCGATCCCCGTCGGACGCCCGATCCCCAGCTCGTGCGCCATGTTCTGGATCACCGGACCGTGGCTGTTGTCCATCTCCCCGACCGTGAAGAAGTAGGTGTCCGAGGAGACCTTCAGCGCTTCCACCAGCCCCAGCGCGCCGTAGTCGTTTTGCCCGGAGTTGCAGAATTTCGTGGCGCCCACGACGATGCAGCTGCCTCCCCCGAGCGGTTCGCTGGGATTCAAGATGCCCGCTTCCAGGCTCCCGATCGCGGTGATCGGCTTGAACGTCGAGCCGGTCGGGTAGGCGCCTTCGGTCGCGCGGTCGAGCAGCGGCACCGGTTCAGGCTCGCCTTCGGCGGCGCCCCGCCCGACCTGCTCGACTGCCTTGAGCTCCTTTTCGGAGAGCGGCCGCGTGAAGGCGTTGGGGTCGAAGCTCGGGTAGGAGCCCAGCGCGAGGATCTGCCCGGAGCGCGGTTCCATCGCCAGGAACGCGCCGCCGTTGCCTGGGTGGCCGAGGCCGTGCGCCAGTTCGATGCCCTTGCGCAGCGCCACTTCGCCCTCCTCCTGCAGCGGCAGGTCGAGCGACGTGCGCAGCGTGTAGCCCACGTGCGGCTTGACGGGGGGCAGGTTCGTCGGCTGCACGTGGCCTTCGGAGTTGATCTCCACCAGCTGCGCCCCGGGCAGGCCGCGCAGGTAGCGGTCGTACTGGTACTCGAGGCCCTGTTGGCCGACGATCGTCCCCTGCTTGACGCCCGTGAAGTGGGCGTGCTGGGCGTTGCCCGGTTCCTCCTCTTCGCTGGTGAGCAGGCTCACGTAGCCGAACACCTGCGCGGCCATGTCCTCGTGCGGGTAGTCGCGCACCGAGACTTCTTCCTGCCGCACGCCCGGGTACTCGTTCTGGCGCTCGGCGAGCACGGTCAGCACGCCGCGGCCGGCGTTGGTCTCGAGCGTCAGGGGCGCGTAGGGCACTTCTTTTTCCCACTTGCGCTCCCGCGCCGCGATCGTCCGCGGGCTCATCGCGAGCAGGTGGCCGAGCCGCCGGTAGAGCGCGCGGCGGTGCGGCCCCGGCGGGGGCAGCTCCCAGGGGACGAGCTGCACCGCGTTGGTGACCTTGCTCGTCACCAGCACTTCGCCTTCGCGGCCGACGAGCTGCCCGCGCGGGGCGGCGATGGGGATTTCCCGCCGCGTGTTCTTGGCCGCCTGCTGCACGTACTGTTCGCCGGTGAGGATCTGCAGGTACCAGAGGCGGAAGAAGATGATGGCGAACATCACGAGCGCGACCCCGCCGAGCACCGCCACGCGCAGGCCGAGCTGCGGCGAGACCGGCGGCAGCCGCGGGTCGGGCGCGCGCACGCGTTCGAGCGAGCCGCGCGCGCTCATGCTTTGGTGAGGGGGCTCAACCCGCCGGTGGAGTAGGCGCGGCGGCGGCGGCGGCGGGGGTCGTGGGGGAGCGAGGGCGCCAGCACGCGGCGCACGAGCACCCACACCGGCACCGCGAAGAGCGTGTCGAGCATGACGCCGAGCACGATCTGGCGCAGCAGCTCGAGGCTCACGGGCGCGTCCACGCCGAGCAGGAACTCCATCAGCGAGTAGCCCACCAGCGAGGCGGCGGCGGCCGCGGCGCCGACGAGCAGCGGCGTGAGCGCCGCCTGCGGGTCGCGCAGCTCGCGCAGGCGGCCCGCCGCGTAGCCGATCCCGGTGAAGATCAGCGAGGTGAGGCCGAGCGTCTGCACGAGCGTGAGGTCGACCAGCAGGCCGACCGCGAAGCCGCTCACCGCCCCCACGACCGACCCGCACTGCAGGCCGACGAAGGCGACGACCAGCGGCGTGAGGTCGACGGCCACTCCGAACACCGGCACCTCGGAGACGACCCCCGTCTGCAGGAACACGACCACCACCGCGAGCGCCGCCACGCGCGCCGCCACGGCGCCGCTCGGCTGGGGTGGGTGGGCCGTCAACCCCCGCCCCCCGTCGCGGCCAGCTGCCCGCCGGCGGCGGCGCCGGTCGATTCCGATGCCTGGCCGGGGGGCAGCGCCGCCGCCACGGCGGCCGCCTGCGCCGGCGCGGAGCCCTGCGTGTCGGTCAGCACCTGCACGGTTTCCAGGCCGTGGAGGTTGGCCAGCGGGGTCACTTCCACGTTCTTGTAGGGTGCTTCTTCGCTGACCGAGCTCACCTGCCCGATCGGGATTCCCCGCGGGAAGAGCGATTCGCCGGATCTGGAGAGCGTGCCGGAGGTGACGACGTACTGGCCCACGGTGACGGTCGCGGCGCTGGGCAGGTAGAGCATCACGAGCGTGTCGGGGGCGCCCACCTTCGGCTCCACCAGGCCGGGCGCGCCCGTTTCGTTGATCATCGCCGAGGCCGCCACGGCGGAGTCGGTGATGAGGCTCACCTGCGCCCCGTCGGACGCCGTGGCCGTGACCTTGCCGACGAGGCCTTCCCCGTCGATCACCGGGTCGTTGACCTGCACCCCCGCGGAGCTGCCTTTGTCGATGTTGACCGTCAGGTACCACAGGTTGGGCGACTGCGCCTCCACGCTCGCGGTCACCGGCCGGTAGTCGGCCAGGTGCAGGCCGCCGTCGAGGTGGTAGAGGCGCAGCAGCGCCTTGTAGGCGCGTTCGTCGTCGACGCGGGCCACCAGCTCCGCGCGCAGCCGCGCGTCCTGGCGGCGCGCCTGCGCGAGCTGGTGTTTGGCGTGCAGCGCAGAGCCGAACCACCCGAAGAGGTTGCGCACCGGCTTGAGCGCCGCGTTGGCCCCCTCCTGGATGGGCGAGACGACCGTCAGGAAGCCGCGCTGCACGGCGTGCAGGCGCCCGGAGGGGGACTCGCCGAAGTAGGCGGTCAGCAGGATCAGCGAAAGCGCCACGAGGACAACGAGCACCGCCCGCCGCCGCCGCACTGTCTTGTCGTGCACGGGGGCCAACCTTCCTGGAAGTCACAAAAGCGTACGCACCCCGTCCGACCCATGTGCCGCCCCTATCTCCGCCGCCGGCTGCGCGCGTGGCGGTTGGAGCGGTGGATCGCCTCGAACTCCTCCAGCGACCGTCCCGAGCCGACCGCCACGCACGTCAGCGGCGACTCGGCGAGGTGCGCCGGCATCTGCGTCTCCTCGCGCAGCCGCTCGTCGAGGCCCTGCAGCAGCGACCCCCCGCCGGCGAGCATGATGCCCCGGTCCATGATGTCCGACGCCAGCTCCGGCGGCGTGCGGTCGAGCGTCTCCTTGACCGCGTCGACGATCTGCACGACCGGTTCCTCGAGCGCCTGGCGGATCTCCTCGGAGGTCAGGACCACGGTCTTCGGCAGCCCCGAGACCATGTCCCGCCCGCGAATCTCCGCCTGCAGCTCCTCCGGCATCGCGCACGCCGAGCCGATCTCGAGCTTCAGCTCCTCCGCGGTCTGCTGGCCGATCAGCAGCTTGTATTCCTTCTTGGCGTAGTTGATGATCGCCTCGTCCATCTCGTCCCCCCCCACGCGGATCGACTGCGACACCACGATGCCTCCCAGGGAGATCACCGCCACCTCCGAGGTGCCCCCGCCGATGTCCACGACCATCGAGCCCGTCGGCTCCCCGACCGGCAGCCCCGCCCCGATCGCCGCCGCCATCGGCTCCTCGATCAGGTAGGCCGTCCGCGCCCCCGCCGACAGGCACGCCTCCTCGACCGCCCGCTTCTCCACCCCCGTGACCCCAGAGGGCACGCACACGACCACCCGCGGGTGCGCAAACCGGGACTGGTGCACCTTCTGGATGAAGTGCCGCAGCATCTGCTCCGTCACGTCGAAGTCCGCGATCACCCCGTCCTTCAGCGGGCGGATCGCCTGGATCGTCCCCGGCGTGCGCCCCAACATCCGCTTCGCCTCGATCCCGACCGCGTGCACCTCCCCGGTGCGCGAGTCGATCGCCACGACGCTCGGCTCGGAGAGCACGATCCCCCGCCCTCTGACATACACGAGCGTGTTCGCCGTACCCAGATCGACCGCCATGTCGCGGCCGCCGAACCCGGTCAGGTAGCTGAAGATGCCCATGTCTCGATCGAGGGAGCCCCGGCCGAGCTGAGAGCGGCGCGAGTCCCGGCGCAGTCTAGCGGACCCCCCCTGCTCTCCTGCAAGCAATGCCAGGGGATTTGCAGGGTTTTCAGCCTTCGGGCCGAGTTCCCGCGAGGGCCGCTCAGGGACCGAGGGCGGCGAGTGAGGTGACCACGACGCCATCCGGCCGCGTGTAGGTGAGGCTGTCAGCGACGATGACGAGCAGGGCGCCGCACGCGGCGATGGTGGCGGGGGAGAGCTTTGCTCTAAGCGCGAGCAGGTTGCGGGCGCCCTCGTCCACGCGATTATGTCCCAGCTTGACCTCCGCTGCGAGCCAGCGGCCGTCGGGCGCCTCGACGATCGCGTCGATCTCCAGTCCCTTGTTGTCGCGGTAGAAGCGGACATCCCCCCGATGCGGCTGGGCGTAGACGCGCAGGTCGTGGATCGCCTGCGACTCGAAGAGAAAGCCGGCGAGCTCGATCTCAGGGCCCAGCAGCCGCTGCGGCGTGGCGCCGAGGGCCGCGACCGCCAGCGAGGGATCGGCGAGGTGACGCTTCGGTGTCGCCGAGAGTCGGACGCGCGAGCGCAGCTGTGGCTTCCAGCTCGGCTGGTCCTCGACCAGAAAAAGCCGTCCGAGCACGCGCTGGTAGTCGTGCAGAGTGGCTTCGCCGAGCGGTCTCTCCGCGGTGCGCGCGATCGTCCGCAAGCTCGCGTCGGTCGCTACGTTACGAGCGTAGGAGGCGAGCAGACGCCGAACGCCGTCGGGATCGCGTCGGACCCCGTCGACTCGGTGGACGTCCGTGTGGACGATCACGTCGAGGTAGTCGACGTTCGCCTCGAGGGCGTCGGCCGGCGAGAGGGCGAGGTTGTCGGGCCAACCACCGATCGCAAGCGCCTCGATCGCCTCGGGCACCCCCAGCCTGTGTGGCGCGGCCGGGGCAGAGTCGCCATCGAGCAGACCACCGACCGAGACGTCACCACTGGAGAGACCGCGCTCGAGCAGCGTCATCGTCCGCATCGGAACGGCGGCGATCCTGCGTGCGCCCGTGTGGCTGCGCTCCTCGCCCTCCGGGGTCGCGGAGCCGGTGAGCAGAAAGAGTCCCTTGCCGCCCAGGTCGTCGACCCGCCCCCGCACGGCGTTCCAGAGCCCAGGGACGAGCTGATACTCGTCAAGCAGCCGGGGGTGCTCGCCGTCGAGCACCAGACGCGGGTCCGTCTGGGCTGCCGTGAGCGCCGCGCGGTCCTGGTCGAGACGCACCTCCGAGGCCGCGAAGCAGCGCGCGGTGGTCGTCTTGCCGACCGCCTTCGGGCCCGTGAGCAGCACGGCCCCGTGGGTGCGCAGGCGCGCCTCGACCAGCCGCTCAACGATCCGTCCGCGGTGGCCTCGCTCGCTCGCAGTCAAGAGGTCGTTTCTTTGCGACATAGGGATCGTACCCATAACGACGAAGGGATTGTACTCAAAACGACGAAGGGATTGTACCCAAAGCGGCGAAGGGACCGTACCCGGATTGCGGTCTCAGCCCCTGGCGCCCTCCGCCCCACCCAACAACCCCGGCCAGAGATCCAGCAGCGTCGCCACCGGCAACCCCACGACGTTCTCGTACTCCCCCCGCACCTCCCGCACCAGCGCGGCCCCCACCCCCTGGATCGCGTACCCCCCAGCCCGTCCCCGCCACTCCCCAGTGGCGACGTACCAGTTTATCAACCCCTCCCCCAGCTCCCGAAACACCACCTCCGTAGCCGCGACGGCCGTGCGCTCCACACCCTCCCCGAGCAGCGCAATACCACTGACGACCGTGTGCGTGGCGCCACTCAGCGCACGCAACGTCTCGCGCGCGCGGCGCTCGTCCGCCGGCTTGCCATAGATCCGCCCCCCCAGCGCCACCACCGTGTCGACGGCCAGCACCGTCGCGGAGGTCTCACCGGCCAGCACCGTGCGCGCCTTGCGCAGGGCGTTGGCCAACGCCACCTCAGCGGGATCTCCCTCCTCCAGCTCCGCCGCGCCCGAGGGCCGCACCTCGAAGGCCACCCCCAGCCGCTCCAAGATCGCCCGCCGCTGCGGCGAGCGCGACGCGAGCACCAGGCGCCGGGTCAGCTCAACTCCGGAAAGAAGAGCGTCGCCTCACGCGCGGCGGACTCCGGCGAGTCCGACCCATGCACAAGGTTACGCCCAGTCTCAACAGCAAAGTCCCCCCGAATAGAGCCAGGAGCCGCCTCCAAAGGGTTGGTGGCGCCGATCACCTGCCGAGCCGCCCGCACCGCCTCCACCCCCTCCAACACAGCCGCCACCAAAGGCCCCGAGGTGATGAACTCCACAAGCTCCCCAAAGAAGGGCCGCTCCGCGTGCTCAGCGTAGTGCCGCTCCGCCAACTCTCGTGCGACGACCATCTGCCGCAGCGCCACGATCCGCAGCCCCTTGCGCTCGAAACGAGCAAGGATCTCGCCCGTCAGCGAGCGAGCAAAGGCGTCCGGCTTCACAAGGATCAAAGTACGGTCCACAGGTAAACCCCCTGGTCGAGTGACGAATCAGATGAGCTCTTCGCCGGCCCCCGCCGGCGGCCGCGGCCGAGCCGGCCGGGGAGCCCGCCCCCCCGAGCCCCGCCCAGAGCCCCGCGGCGGCGTCGCCGACCCCCCCGAGGCTTCCTCAAGCGCCGCCACGGTCAGCTCCCCGCCCTGCGGAGGCGCCGCCAAAGTCAACTCCTCCCCCTCCAGGGAG
Organism: uncultured Solirubrobacterales bacterium; assembly: GCA_963821775.1. Classification (GTDB taxonomy): domain Bacteria; phylum Actinomycetota; class Thermoleophilia; order Solirubrobacterales; family Solirubrobacteraceae; genus Palsa-744. The sequence continues at coordinate 77,874 of CAWGFB010000007.1, forward strand.
CCCTCGGCCACGGCCCCCCGCCGCCGCCCCCGCGCCCGCGAGGGCGCCCCCTCCGAGGCAACGTCCGCCTCGCAGTAGGGACAGATCGACCAGGCCCGATCCAAGGGCCGCCCACAGGAGCCGCAGCGGTCCTTGAGCTTGCGCAAACAGGAGGGACAGCGCAGGAAGTCCCGCTCGACCGGGTAGTCGCAGTGCGGACAGAGGAGGTGCCCGAGCTCGGCGAGGCGCGCCTGCGCCGCCTGCATCTCCAGCTCGCGCTCCTGCACGTCCTCCAGGTACTCCGGCGGCCGCAGGATGATGTACACAAGCGTCCCGACGAAGGGAAAGAACGCGGCTGCTGTGGCGCAGCCGATCAGCATCGGATCGACGATCCGCCGCCGCGCGTCGGCGTAGGTCCAATACACCAACGAGAGGTAGACCACCACCGCGACGACGATCAACAGGTCGACGACCGTCGTGAGCGTGTGGCTTTCGACCCCGAAGTAGGCAAGCGGCGGCATGGAAGCCTCAGGAGGCGGCGGGTCCCGGCGACGGGGTCATGGGGGAGCCGAAGTTTAGAGCCTCGCGCCGCAAACACCGCGCGTGCATGACAAACGTCAGCGAAGTGCCAGCCGCCCCCACCAGTCAGCCGAGCACCAGTCGCCCCACCAGGTAGCCGGCGGCGAAGAACACGAGGATCACGAGCGCGACGATCAGCGCCACCGCGCCGATCATCGCGGGCACCGAGGGCCCGTCCTCGTTCACGCCCGCCCCCCAGCATCGTCCGCACGGGCCACGGCGCCCCCGTCCGTGCCGCCCGCCCCCGCGACGCCCGCCTCCGCAACGCCCGCGCCCCCCTCGGCCAGCAGGTCGCCCACGAGGTAGATCGACCCCGTCGCCAGCACCGCCCCCCCGCCCCCGCCCTGCGCCGCCGCCCAAGCCCGGGCGAGCGCGAGCGCCCGCCGCGGCCGCGGCTCGCTCACCGCCTCCGCAAAGCCGAGCTGGCGGGCGAGCGAGAGCAGTGCAGCGGGCGAGAGCGCGCGGGGCGAGGGCGGCGCGGTGAACCACGCCCGCGCGCACAGCGGCAGCAGCGCGGCGAGCATGGCTGCGGCATCCTTGTCCTCCAGCACGCCCATGACCAGTCCGAGCGACCGGCCGGCGAGCACGTCCGGCAGCGCCTCCACCAGCGCGCGCGCGGCGTCGGGGTTGTGCGCCCCGTCGAGGACCGTGAACGGGTCGCCGTCCACCACCTGCAGGCGCCCCGGCACGGCGAGCGCGACCTGCGCCTCGCGCACGGCGTCCTCGCTCAGCGCGACCCCCGCATCCGCGAGGAACGCCTCCGCGGCCAGGCGGGCGAGCGCGAAGTTGCGCCGCTGAAAGGCGGGCGCGAGCGGCGCCTCCCGCGCCGCCACGGCGAGCACGGCAGGCGTGACCTGCACGAGCCGCGCGCCCCGCTCCGCGGCCACCGCGCGGGCAACGGCGAGCGCGTCGGGGTGCAGCGCCGCGCCGAGCGCGAGCGTCCCGCCGGGCCGCACGACCGCGAGCTTCTCCGCGGCGATGTCGCGCACCGTCGGCCCCAGCCAGCGCGTGTGCTCGAGGCCCACGGTGGTGAGCACGGTCACCTGCGACTCCACCACCGCGGTCGCGTCGTAGCGCCCGCCGAGGCCGGCCTCGACGACCGCGACCTCGACCTCTCGCTCGGCGAGCGCCCAGAACGCCGCGGCCGTGAGCAGCTCGAACTGCGTGACGTGGTCGTCGGCGGCGAGCGTGCGGTTGACGCGCTCGGCGGCCCACGCCGCGCGCGCGACCGCGGCCGCGAACGCGCCTTCGGAGAGGGCGCGCCCCCCCACCTGCACTCGTTCGGAGTAGGAGACGAGGTGGGGGGAGAGGTACGCGCCGGTGCGCAGCCCGTGGCGGGCGAGGATCGCGGCGATCTGTCTGGTCGTCGAGGTCTTGCCGTTGGTCCCCACCACGTGCACGGCGGCGAAGCGCCGCTGCGGGGAGCCGAGCGCGGTCATCATGCGCCGCACGCGGTCGAGGCCGAAGCGCATCCCGAAGAGCTCCAGGGAGCGCAGGTGCCGCTCGGCGCGCGCGCCGCTCCAGGACCCGGCGGCCGGCGGCTCCCCGCCTGGCCGCCCGCGGGCGTGCTCCCCGCCGCCTCCGCGCCGCGGCGGCCGCCCGCTCACAACGCCTCCAACTCGGCCCGCAGGCGCGCAAGGCGCGCCCGCTCGCCCTCGACGACCTCGGCGGGCGCCTGCTCCACAAACGCGACGGAGCCAAGCTTGCCCTGCACGCGCGCGATCTCCGCCTCCAGCCGGCCCGCCGCCGCCGCGCGCCGCCGCGCGGCGCCCTCGAAGTCGAGGCCCGCCGCGGAGAGCACCTCGACCGTGCCACACGGCACCGCGACGGACGCCACCGGCTCGGCCTCCGAGGGGGAGAGGTCCAGGCGCGCGAGGTGGGCGAGCAGCGCGGCGGTGTCGCTCGTACCCGTCGGCGCGCAGGCGGGCGGGCAGCACCGCCCCCGGCGGCGCGGACAGGGCGTCCCGCCACCCGCGCACGAGCGTGACCGCCTCGATCGCCCGCTCCATCTCGACCTCCACGTCGCGGTCGATCAACGCCGCGTCCGCCCGCGGGTAGGGCGAGCCCGCGAGCAGCGCGCCCGAGCCGTCGAGGTGCGACCACAGCTCCTCGGTGACGAACGGCAGCACGGGGTGCGCCAGCGCGACCGTCTCGCGCAGCACGTACAGCAGCGTCGCCGCGAGCGCCTCGCGCTCCTCGGCGGTGCCGTGCGGCGGCTCGGCCACCAGGCGCGGCTTGACGAGCTCCAGGTACCAGTCGCACAGCTCCCCGTACACGAAGTCGTACAGCCCGAGCGCCGCGTGCGAGAAGTCGTACTCCTCGATCCGCGCCGCGGTGTCCGCGACGGCCTCCTGCAGGCGGGAGAGGATCCAGCGGTCCTCGATCGTGCGCGGCCGCGGCGCCGGCGCGAGCGCGGCGGCGTCCACTGGGGGGGTGGGGTGGGTGGGGTTCCCATCCACGGCCACGCGCAGCAGCACGAAGCGCGCCGCGTTGAACAGCTTGTTGGCCAGGGCCTGTCCCTGGCGCACCTTCTCGGCGGAGTAGCGCACGTCCTGGGAGGAGGACATCGCGAGCAGCCCGAAGCGCACCGCGTCGGCGCCGTGGCGGTCGATCTCCTGCAGCGGGTCCACGCCCGTGCCGAGCGACTTCGACATGCGCCGCCCGTCGGGCGCCTGGATGACGGAGTGGATGTACACGTCCGCGAACGGCACGTCCCCGGTGAAGCGCAGGCCCATCATGATCATGCGCGCGACCCACAGAAAGAGGATGTCGCGCGCGGTGGAGAGCACCGCGGTGGGGTAGAACGCGCGCAGCTCGGCGGTCTCCTGCGGCCACCCGAGCGTGGCGAAGGGCCACAGCGCGGAGGAGAACCACGTGTCGAGCACGTCCTCCTCCTGGCGCAGGGCCCCACCGCACTCCTCGCACCGCTCCGGCGGGCGGGCGGCGACGTGCACGTGGGAGCAGACGCCGCAGTAGTACACCGGCAGGCGGTGCCCCCACCACAGCTGCCGGGAGATGCACCAGGGCCGGATCGCGGCCATCCAGTCCAGGTACACCCGGCGGTGGTTGTCGGGGACGATCCGCACGAGCCCGCTCTGCACCGCCTCGACGGCGGGCGCGGCGAGCGTGTCCATGCGCATGAACCACTGCAGCGAGACGAGCGGCTCGATGCGGTGCCCGGAGCGGTGGGAGTAGGGCACTTCGTGCTCGTAGGGCTCCTCGGCGACGATGCGCCCCTCCTCGCGCAGCGCGGCCACGACGGCGGCGCGCCCCTCCAGCGCCGTCAGCCCGGCGAAGCGCTCGCCTGCCTCCGAGGTGAGGCGCCCGTCCTCGCCGATCACCGACACCTGGTCGAGTTCGTGACGCACGCCGATCTCGAAGTCGGCGGGGTCGTGCGCGGGGGTGACCTTCAGCACGCCGGTGCCGAAGTCGGTGCGCACGTGCTCGTCTGCGATCACCGGCAGGTGGCGCCCGACGAGCGGCAGGATCGCGTGGCGGCCGACCAGCGCGCGGTAGCGCTCGTCCTCGGGGTGCACGGCGACGGCGGTGTCGCCCAGCATCGTCTCCGGGCGCACGGTGGCGATCGTCACCTCGCCCCCGCCCTCGAGGTCGTAGCGGATCGAGTACAGCACGTCGCGCTCGCGCCGCTCCTGCACCTCCAGGTCGGAGATCGCCGAGTGCGAGCCGGGGTCCCAGTTGACGATGTAGCGGTCGCGGTAGATCAGCCCCTCCTCGTACAGCGCGACGAACACCGCCACGACCGCGCGGTGGTAGCCCTCGTCGAGCGTGAAGCGCTCTTCGTCGTAGTCGCAGGACGCGCCGAGCCGCTTGAACTGCTCGACGATCGCGTGCCCGTAGTGCTCGCGCCACGCCCACGCGCGCCGTAGGAACTCCTCGCGCCCGACCTGCAGCCGGGTGAGGCCCTCCTCGCGCAGCGCCCGCTCCACGACCGCCTGCGTGGCGATGCCGGCGTGGTCGGTGCCGAGGATCCACTTCGTGCGCCGGCCGTGCATCCGGTGGTAGCGCGCCAGGACGTCCTGGATCGTCCCGTTGAGCGCGTGGCCCATGTGCAGCGAGCCGGTGACGTTCGGCGGCGGGATCGCGATCGCGTAGTTCTCGGCCGCGTCCCCCTCGGGCGCGGGGTGGAACAACCCGCTTTGCAACCACCGCGCGGAGATGCGCGGCTCGACCTCGGAGGGGTCGAAGCGAGTCTGTTGCTCGAACCTGTCCAGGTCACTCATGGGAGCGTGAGTGTACGGGTGGTGTGCCGCCGGCGCATGCGCCGGCGGAGCAGTCGCGCATGCGCGACTGCTGGGACGGCCACATGTGGCCGTCCCGGGACGGGTCGCATGCGACCCGTCCACCGGCCGGCACATGTGCCGGCCGGCCAGCTCCGACTCAGTTGCCGATCCCGCCGAGGTACGCGTAGGGGTGCAGCATCCGCCAGTACTCCAGGCCGCTGCCCTCCGCCGTGAGCTCGCTGCCCTCCGGGGCCTCGGCGCGCAGGCGGGCGGCCAGGGCAGCGGCGTCGTCCTCGTCGTTGGCGCCGACCAGCAGGTGGCGCCACAGCTGCTTGACGGGGATGCCCTCGGCGCGCAGGCGCTCGGCGAAGGCGCGCGCGTCGTGGTGGGTGGGGAGCGTGATGCGCACCTCCCACTCGGGGTGGCCGGCCTGCAGCGACTCCTCGGTCTCCTGCTCCTCCAGACGCGCGTGCTCGGCAGTGCGCTCGGCGTCGGTGGCGGGGAGCGGCGCGGAGGCGTCCTCCCAGTGCTCCTCCACGGGGTGCCAGCGCAACACGCTCACCTCGGCGTCGAGGTGGTGCTCGGTCAGCGCCTGCGCGACGACCTCGCGCGCGTGGGCGGCGGCCTCGGCGGAGTCGGCGTACAGGTACACGTGGTCGCCCTCGTGCGTGATCGCCAACCGCGGCAGCTCGTGGTGGGCGTCGTCGGTGACCTGGACGGCCTTCAGCGCGTCGAGCACCTCGGCGGGCGCGTGCGCGCGGACCTGTACGCGGAACTCGTCGTGCATGCCGGGGTAGTCTGCCTGATCGGAGGGAGTCCGGCTCGGCGGCCCGGGCCTACGCCGACTCCTCGCGCAGACGCCGCGGGCGGGACTTGCCCTTGGCCTCGGGGACGGCCTCGGTGACGAGCGTCGGGGTGCGGCCCTGCTCGACCGTCTCTCTGGTGACCACGCACTTCTTCACGTCGCGGCGGGAGGGGAGCTCGAAGCTGACCTCCAGGAGGATCTCCTCGATGATCGAGCGCAGCCCGCGCGCGCCGGTGTTGCGCTCCAGGGCGCGCTCGGCGATCGCGGCGAGGGACTCCTCGGCGAACACGAGCTCGATGCCGTCGAAGGAGAAGAAGCGCTGGAACTGCTTGACAAGCGCGTTGCGGGGCTCGACGAGGATCGAGACGAGGTCCTCGCGGGTGAGCTGGTGCACGGCGCTCATCACGGGCAGGCGGCCGATGAACTCCGGGATCAGGCCGTATTCGATCAGGTCCTCCGGCAGGCACTTCTCGAACACCTCGCCGGTGTCGCGCTCGGCCGCCGTTTCGATCGTGGCGCCGAAGCCGACGCCGTTGTGGCCGATGCGCCGTTCGATCACCTTGTCGAGGTTGGCGAACGCCCCGCCGCAGACGAACAGCACGTTGGTCGTGTCGATCGTCAGGAACTCCTGGTGGGGGTGCTTGCGACCGCCCTGCGGAGGCACGGAGGCGGAGGTGCCCTCGAGGATCTTCAACAGCGCCTGCTGCACCCCCTCGCCGGAGACGTCGCGCGTGATCGACGGGTTGTCGGCCTTGCGCGCGATCTTGTCGACCTCGTCGATGTAGATGATGCCCGTTTCCGCCTTCTTGACGTCGTAGGCGGCGGCCTGGATCAGCTTCAGGAGGATGTTCTCGACGTCCTCGCCGACGTACCCGGCCTCCGTCAGCGCGGTCGCGTCGGCGATCGCGAAGGGCACGTTGAGGATCCGCGCGAGCGTCTGCGCGAGCAGCGTCTTGCCGCAGCCGGTGGGGCCGAGCAGCAGGATGTTGGACTTCTGCAGCTCGACGTCGGAGTCGCCGGACTGCATCATCTGCACGCGCTTGTAGTGGTTGTAGACGGCGACCGACAGCGTGCGCTTGGAGGTCTCCTGGCCGATCACGTACTCGTCGAGCACCTGGTAGATCTCCCGCGGCTTGGGGAGCTTCTCGAGGTCGAAGAGCGGCGTGGGCGCGAGCTCCTCGTCGATGATCTCGTTGCAGAGGTCGATGCACTCGTCGCAGATGTACACCCCCGGCCCGGCGATCAGCTTCTTGACCTGCCGCTGGGACTTGCCGCAGAAACTGCAGAGGAGCTGCTCGTTGGAGTCGGTGGGCCGGGCCATGTTTCCTCCCTAACGCGCCCGCGGTCTCGGGTCTTTCAGTGTTCCGAGATGACGCGGTCGATTATGCCGTACTCGCGCGCCTCCTCGGAGCTCATGAAGTAGTCGCGCTCGGTGTCGTTGCGAACCTGGTCGAGCTCTTTGCCGGTGTGCTTGGCGATGATCTCGTCCAGCCGGTGGCGCACGTCGATGATCTCTTTGGCGTGGATCTCGATGTCGGTCGCCTGCCCCTGGAAGGAGGAGGAGACCTGGTGGATCAGGATCTTCGCGTTGGGCAGCGCCATGCGCTTGCCGTGCGCGCCGCCCGCGAGCAGCAGCGCGCCCATCGACATCGCGATGCCCACGCAGATGGTCTGCACGTCGGGCTTGATGAACTGCATGGTGTCGTAGATGGCGAGCCCCGCGTACACGGAGCCGCCGGGGGAGTTGACGTACAGCGAGACGTCCTTCTCGGGGTCCTCGGACTCCAGGTGCAGGAGCTGAGCCACCACGAGGTTGGCGACCTGGTCGTCCACGGGCGTGCCGAGGAAGATGATGCGCTCGTTCAGCAGACGGGAGTAGATGTCGAACGCGCGCTCCCCGCGGGAGGTCTGCTCGACAACCATTGGTACGAGCGGGCTCATGGCGCCTGCGTCCGGTCGGGGATCCTCGTATGCGCTGTCAGGTGGTGGGCCATCGTCCTCGCTTCAAGTTTCGCCTCGTGCACCGGATTCCTCCCGCGCCCCGGGGCCTAGCCTAGCGGGCCGGCCGCGGCGTGTGGCCCGGGAAAGCTACCGATCCGGCGTCCACAGTCCGCCGTGTGCCTGCTCACCCGCGTGTGCGAGCGCCTCGGCGGCGTCCTGCGCCTGCTCCTCGGAGGCGCGCTCGGCGCGCTCCTTCTCGGGGGTCCACAGCGCCTCGCGGGCGCGAGCTTGATCCAATGGAAGCGGCCGCGCGGCGGCGGCGATCGCGTCCACGGCGCGTTCGGCGGCGAGGCGCTCGCGGACGTCCTCCAGGCGCCCGCTCTCGCGCAGCCGCTCCACCACCGCCTGCGGGGAGAGGTCCTCGCGCTCGGCCGTGGGGCGCACGGCCTCCAGCACCTCCTCCTCGGTCGGGGCGATCCCCTCGGCGGCGACCACCGCCGTGAGCACGGCCTCGCGGCGCAGGGCGCGCTCCGCCTCGGGGGCGGAGTCGGCGAGGATCTCCCCCTCGCTGCGGCCGGTGGCCTGCAGGTAGATCTCTGCCGTGACGCCCCGCTCGGCCAGCGCCCGCTGGACGCGCTCCCACATCTCCCGGGCGCGCGCCTCGATCAGCGCGGCGGGCACCTGCACCTGGGCGTGGGCCACGGCCGCGTCAAGCGCGGCCTCGCGGAAGTCGGCCTCGACGCGCCGCTCCTCCACCTCGAGCAGGCGCCGGCCGATGTCCTCGCGCAGCTCGGCCACGGTGTCGAAGCCCGCGTCGATCGCCAGGTCGTCGTCGACGGCGGGCAGCTCGCGGAGCTTGACCTCCTTGACGCTCACCGTGAACGCGACCGGGCGGCCGGCGAGCTCCTCGCGCGGGTAGTCGGGGGGGAAGGTGAGCTCCACCGTGCGGCTCTCGCCGGCGGCGGCGCCCTCGAGCGCCTGCTCGAAGCCCTCGATCAGGGAGCCCGCGCCGAGCTCCACGAGCTGGTCGCGCCCCTCCCCGCCCGCGAAGGGCTCGCGCTGGTCGGCGGGCCCGACGAGGGCGCCCTCGTAGTCCACGACCACGAAGTCCCCCGCCTGCGCGGGGCGCTCCGCCGTCTGCAGGCGCGCGAGGCGCTCGCGCAGCCGTTCCACCTCGCCGTCCACCTCCTCCTCGGCCACGGCAGGCTCGGCGCGGCCCACCTCCAGGCCGAGGTACTCCCCGAGCGTCGCCGGGGGCAGCACCCCGATCTCGAAGGAGAGCTCGAAGTCCTCGCCGGGCGGGGGCAGCTCGCCGAGGCTCAGCTCGGGGTCCCCGACGGACACGACGCCAGCGGCGTCGAGCGCCTGCACGTACCACTCGGCGAGCGCGTCGCGCACGGCCTCCTCGAGCACCGCCTCGCGGCCGAGGCGGCGGATGACGAGCGGCGGGGGCACCTTGCCGCGGCGGAAGCCGGGCAGCTTCAAGCCGCGGGCGAGCTCGCGCGCGCGGGCCTCGACGCGCCGCTCCACCTCCGCGGCGGGCACCGTCGCCTGCACGCGCACCCGCGACTCGGGCAGTTGCGTGACTGTCGTCGTCAGAGCGCTCGCCATGTGGTGGGCAGCCACGATACCGTGCGCCCAGTGGGAGCGCGGCGGCGGGCGGAGCGGTGGCTGTGGACCGGCCCGGTGGGCCACCTGGTGGGCGGCGGGCTCGACCTCGCACAGGCGTGGGTCCGATACCTGTGCGCGAGGCGAGCCCGCCGGCCGTGAGGACCACGGATCCGCGACGGACCCCTACGAGCCTGCCTGCTACGCGCCTGCCTGTACCGAGGCCCGCCCACCCGCGGCTGCGCCGAACGCGAGCGCCACGCCACGGGGGACGACCAGCACCGCGCCGGCGTCGTCCTCGATCAGGTTGAGCGAGGCGGCCGAGAGGGCGACCTGGCCCTGGCCGGCCTCCGGGCGCGAGCCGAGCACCAGCAGGTCGGCGTCGTGGCCGGGGCCCGCGGGCGCGACGTTCGCGCCGAACGTCTGCGCGAGCGCGTGGGCGGTGCTCTGCGCGCTTGGGTCGGTGGGGTCCTCGGTGACCGCGACGCGCTGCACGCCCTCGCTGCGCTCCGCGAGGCCGGCACCCGCGATGGCGATCGCGAAGCGGCCGCCGTCGAGCAGCCGCTGGGCGGAGTTGCCGACGGTCACGTGGCGGGGCGCGGTGTGGGAGTCCGAGCAGAACACGATCCCGTCGGCGCCCTCACGCTCGGCCAGCGCCCGCAGCCCCTCGGGGGTCGAGCGGTCCGCGACCACGTAGCGGGGGACCTCGGGGTCGCCGAGCAGCTCGGCGCCGCGCTGCAGCAGGGTCTCGGCCTCCTGCTCGGCGAGCGTCTCGCGGTCGGGCTCGGGCTCCTGGGTGTGGCGCACGTACGCCAGCGCGACCTCGGCGCCGGCCTGTGCGAAGAGACGGCCGAGGGCGACGGCGTCGTCCTCGTTGTTGGTGCCGTCGTAGGAGACGATCAACTTGACGGACATGGTGGCTCCTTCGTGTCGGTGGGGGACGAGCCCGAGGCCGGTGGGGCCGCCTCGTGGCTCTGGAGGAGGGATCTCGCTCTTCGATTCACCCTCACCATGACATCTCCCTGCCATCAGTGCAAGTGATGTTTGTAATAGAATTGATAAGCTCCCCTAATGCTCAACGTCGGACGTCTGCGGGTCCTCCGCGAGGTCGCGCGGCGCGGCTCGTTCTCGGCCGCGGCCGACGCGCTCTCCTACACCCAGTCGGCCGTCTCCCAGCAGATCGCAGCGCTCGAGGCACAGACGGGGCTGACGCTGCTCGAACGCGGCCCCCGCAGCACACGCCTCACGGCCGCCGGGCGCACGCTGCTCGAGCACGCCGAGGGCATCCTCGCGCGCCTGGAGGCGGCCGAGGAGGAGATGGCGGCGATCGCCGGCCTGCGCGGCGGGCAGCTGCGCATGGCCTCCTTCCCGACCGCCGGCGCCACGCTGATGCCGGTGGCGATCGCGGCCTTCCGCGCCTCCTACCCCGAGGTGCAGCTGACGCTCGCCGAGGGCGAGCCCGAGGAGATCGCCCCGCGCCTGCGGGCGGGCGAGTTCGACCTCGCGCTGCTGTTCGAGTTCGAGCCGCCCGCCGAGGAGGACGGGGCGCTCAAGCGGGTGCCGCTGCTGGAGGACCCCCTGCACCTGGCGCTGCCCCCCGGCCACCGGCTGGCGCGCCGCCGCACGGTGCGCCTGGAGGACCTGCGCGAGGAGGCGTGGGTGCAAACCTCCTCGGAGAGCCCCTGCGCGCGCCACGTGGTGCGCTGCTGCCACGCCGCGGGGTTCGAGCCGCGCGTGGCGTTCGAGAGCGACGACTACCAGACCGTGCAGGGGCTCGTGGCGGCGGGAGTCGGCGTCGCGCTGATACCAGAGCTCGCGCTCTCCCCCGCCCACGCGGACGTCGCAGTGCGCGCGCTCGCCCCCCGCCCGCCGGTGCGTACCGTGATCGCGGCGCTGCCGGGCCGCGTGGGCTCCCGCACCCGCCTGGTCCCCGCCGCCTCGGCGATGCTGCGCACCTTGGAAGTGGCCGCCGCCGAGCGCGAGCGGCCGGCGGCCGCCCGCACTGCGGCGTGAGGAGAGGACTGGGCTCGAAAGCTGGGATACAAACCTGCTCTGACCAGGCCATTAGTAGTACGTTTGGATCGGAAGGAGCGCGTTTAGCGACGCGAGGCGGGCGCCGTCGGGTGCAGGCGACGAGCCCCAGATCCGGAGCCCCCGGGCGCATCCGCTGGGTCGTCGGAGGGGCCACGCAGCGCGCGGATCGTCTCGTCGGTACTCGCCCCGAGGTCCAGTATCCCGTAGACAGCCGCGACGGGATCGCCAGAGACGGCCTTCGTGACCACGAGCCGCCCCGCGTCCTCGACGAACTCAAGCCGGTCCCCCGGACGGATGCCGAGCCGCTCACGAAGACGCTTGGGGACAGTGATCTGCCCCTTCTCGGAAACCGTGCTCAACACGGATCGAACCACCTCGGTAGGAACGGCTACTAACCAATCCTACCACGTTGGCACCGAATCGCCGTGTGCCGTGTCCGCTGAAGCGGGGGACCGAGGAATCGAACCTCGAGCAAGGGTTTTGGAGACCCCCATGTTACCGTTACACCAGTCCCCCAAAAAGGGTCTATTTGCAGGCTTTTCGCCTGTTTTTGGGGCCTCGGCGGGGCTCCGTGCGTACGGCGGGTCTAGCCTGGTGTGGGAGAACTGTCAGCCCCGCTGTCGCTTCCCGGGGCCAAGGATACCGTCAGCGAGCGCTCGCCACAGCGCCAAGGCGCCACTCGCGCACAACTGATTGCGCCGCCACCGGCAAGGCGCCCCGCGGTCAGCGTGAGGCGGCCTGCGACGCCCCGCGCACGCCCGCCAGCGCCCCGGTCGGCGCACCAAAAATTCGGCTCCGACAAACACGCTCGGGGGCTCCGACGCGCACGGCTCGACACCTGTTTGTGCGAGAGCACATTCCCGGCCAAGCGTCCCACGACCACGCGGCTCGGCGACGCCCCGCCACAGGCGTCGCCGAGCCCGCCCATCGAACCCAGCACATGCCAGCAGCAACGAACGGCACACGACCACCATCCGGCGAACCGCGGCTGCTTCTGACTCGCCAGCAGGCCGCCGCGGCGCTCGCGATGAGCCTCAGCCACTTCGAGCGCCACGTCCAGCCGCACGTGCCGGTCGTGCGCAGCGGCCAGCTGCGGCTTTATCGGCCGAGCGATCTGAGCCGCTGGGCTGACCGGCATACGACCACGACCCGAGCGAGCGCCTAGATGCCCGCGCGGACGGCAACCAAGCGCCCTGCCGACAAGCGCACCCGCTGGCCCGGCGTCGTTGCTCGCCATCGCTTGAGCTGCCCGGCCAACCGCGACGGGCGCTGCCGTTGCAAGCCCGGCTACGTCGCCAGGGTGTGGGACCCAACGCGCGGGCGAAACATCGCATCCCCGACCTATCGTGACCCCCTGGATGGCGTCAGCTGGCAGCGGGCCACACGCGAATCGTTCGCGGCCAACCCCCCGAGCATCCCGCAGGCACAAGCGCCGCCGCCCCTCACGCCGCAGGAGCAGCTCGCCGCGCTGCCGCAGGAGCTCGCCGCCGCGCTGCTGAAGCTCGCCGCCGCCCTACCGGGCGCAGTCGCGGCCCAGGACCCGGCCGTCGTGTCGGCGGCTGCGAGCGCGCCGAGCGGGCGGCCCGCCGGGGTTTCGGTCAAGGACGCCTCCGAGCGGTTCATCCAGGCGATGCGCGATGGCACCGCCCTGAGCAAGAAGGGCAAGCCCCACAAGCCGGAAGCCCGGAAGACGATCGAAGGGGCGCTCAATGGCCGTGTCGTCCGCGAACTCGGCGAGGCGCCGCTGAACGGCGTCAGCCGCGGCCAAGTCCAGACGATGATCGACGAGATGGTCGCCGAGCGGCTTTCCGGCAGCCGCGTTCGCAACGTCCTGAACGCGCTGCGCTCGCTCTACAACTTCGCGATCCCGCGCGACCTCGCCGACGAGTCCCCGATCACGAACATCGTGCTTCCCGCCGTGGGCGAGAAACCACGCGAACGGATCGCGACCTCCGCCGAATTCGTGCTGCTGCTCGCGGCGCTCCAGCCCGCCGACGCAGTGCCGTTCGCACTGGCGGCCTACGCGACCGCGCGCAGCCAAGAGGTCCGCAATCTCGCGTGGCCCGAGGTCGATTGGGCGGCAGGGATGCTCTATATCGCCGACGACGAGGACTACGCGAAGTCCGACGCCGCGCGGCGGCCGTTCCCGCTGATCGCGCCGCTGCGAGCGATCCTCGAGGACGAGCACGCCCGCCAAGGCAACCCGTCTGCCGGACTCGTGTGCCCCGGCCGCAAGCCCGGCGGGCGCAACAGCGGCCTGCTGAGCACCGCCGCGCTCTACACCCGCGCCGACGAGGCGTGGGAGCCCCGCGAACTCGAACCGATACGTCTGCAGGACTGCCGACACACCGCCTCAAGTTGGATGCGCGCCGCCGGGATCGACCTCAAGCTCCGCAGCGTACTGATGGGGCACGCCAGCACCGCGAGCACCAGCCGCGGGCCGGGGTCGATCACCGACGACCGCTACACCCACGTCCTGCCCGGCGAAATCGAGCGCGCCGGCGGGCAGCTTGAGGCGTACCTATTCGCCGCCACCACCAAGCAGGGCGACTAGACCGGAGTTTACTCGAGCTGCGAGGACGCGGACCAGGACCTTGAACGGCGCCGAGCCCCGGCCATCCTCCGCCGCCAAATCCGTGCGGGGGGAAGCGGGCTCCCCGAACGACACAGGAGTAGTGGGGCGATCAGTGCCCCTGACCCTGAACGGAAAGGAAACCGCATGAGGAGACAGCCCCAGCCACCGCGCGCAGCGGAGCTGCCGCCGATTTCTCCCGCTCATCGCCCTCGTCGCGCTCGTCAGCCCGAGCGCGGCTGCGGCCGACACCATTTCGCCGTCGATCGCCCCGGAACCCATCAAGAGCCTCATCAGCGAGGTCAGATGGTCCGCCTACAGCGAAGCCAACTTTCTGGGAAAGATCGATCATCGGTTTAGGCGTGTGGGACGATCCCAAAGGCAAGACAATTGTTGACCGATCACTACCGCTATAGACAACCCCGGCCACACCTCACAGATCGAGCAATGTCCGAGGGCACAGCAAGTTGAGTGGGGGCATTTGCCCCTCTGGCCCGATTTTTAAGGTTGACGGAATCCGTATACGGGCCGCTTCAGACCAGCGAATTCACATGGAGGAAGACAATGTTTGCGCTTATAAGGCGTTTGGGTGCCGTTGCCGTGGTGTTCTATCTCGCGTTGGCTGCTACGTCGGCGGTACAAGCCGCCGACTACCACGCCTTCCTGTGCGCGATCCCGCCGGGCGACGCCGGTGAAGGCACTGCCGCCCCGACGGACGACATGTCCTACAACGTGACCGGTCTCCTACATGCAGGCCGGCGCCAGTTGTGGAGGTGGCGGCAGTATGTATGCGCTGATGGATGGAGGCGTGACGCATCCCTCGAGTTCGGCCTTGGCGACCTTCAACGCTCCCTCCGGGCTGTCGATCGCCGGATTCAAAATGTGGCGCCACGAGGAAGACGGTCCCTTTGTCTCCTACGGGGCGCCCGCCTCAAATCTGGCATACAGTGGCGTCATCTCGGTGCAGGGCATATGCGCCCGATCGCTGGGGTGCGCCTCTCGGGGTACCACTTCTCCTTGGTATGCGGGCGTCAACGAAGTCTCGGTGGGCGGACTGAGCGGAGTCTCCTTTCTCCAGTGGACCGTTTCATGCGCCGGTGGCTCGACTTGTCCCGTTTCGGAAACCGCCTACTCCTCTGCGTACGAAGTCTTCTCACTCGACGTGATCCTCGATGACCCAACACCACCGTCGGTGAGCAACATGAGCGGCGCTATCCTGGCGGGTGGAACAGTGGGAGGACAGCAGGACATCTCGTTCAGAGCCACAGATGAAGGCTCGGGCGTCTACAGCGCATGGATTGTCGTAGACGGCAACATCGCTGTTGGCCCAAGCATCATCAACACCAACGGCGGTGCCTGCACAAACCTGGGTGCTACCAAAGACGGGTTGCGCTCCTTCCTACATCCACAGCCGTGTCCCCCGTCGGTATCGGGGCTTCTGACGCTGGACACGGCAAAGCTCAAGGACGAATCGCATACGGCGAGCCTATACGTAGACGACGCCGCAGGCAACTCCACCGTCGCGGCCGTCTGGACATTTACAAGCCATAATGCACCCACCATCCAAACTGCCCCCTACGTATCGGGATCGCCGAAGGTAGGGTCGACCCTGACCGCGACCAACGGAACCTTCGCCGCGCCCCCAGGCGCAGGCCCCCTTTCAGCGATCTCGGGCCAGTGGATGCTATGCAACGCAGCCGGCGAAAAATGCTCGCCGATAAGCGGCGCCACCGGCATGACATACACACCGGTCGAAAGCGACGCCAGCCACGCGATCATCTACCGCAACACCATATCCGATGCCGACGGCGCCACAAGCGCAGAATCTCAGCCTACATCGACAGTCAGCGAAGCCCCCAGCTCGACTGGCAGCTGCGCAGGGCCCTGTCTTGGGGCTGGGAGCACGAACGGTGGAACCGGAGGGAACGGCGGCAATGGGGGTAACGGCAGCGACGGTGCCGGCGGAGTAGGAGGATCCAGCGGCTCACTGACCTTGAACCTGAGCCCACCAGGGCCAAGCCCCAACTCGGGCCTGCTTGGCAGCACGACGCCTTGGAAGGTCTCGCTTCGAGTATTCCCGCGTCGTGTTCGCCGGCATACCCTCATGCGTCTGGCCGGGCAAGTCTCGACCTCCCCGCGACCGTCTGGCGGCAAGCTGATCTACCTACAGGCCCGCAGTGTGTACCTGCACTGGCGTCACGGCCATCGCACGACCGTGTTCGGAGGCTGGATTACCTTCAAGATCGTACGCTCCAAAGCCAACGGAAAGTTCCAAGCCAGCTACCGATTTCGACTCGGCGGGAACAAGACCTACCAGTTCCAAGCAGTCGCCCCCGCCGAGGGACAGTACCGCAACCCCTCTGGCAGCTCAAGTATCACGACCGTGACAGAGACCTAAAAAGCGACAACAAGCAGCGCAGACCCATATGATATCGTCGGCGATGTCGATCCGCAGCACTACCATACTCATGCTCGTCGCGTTTGCTGGGCTCAGCCCAGCAAACGCTTCGGGGGAGGTCGGCTCGCCCACACCCACCGTTCAGGCCGTCGCCAGCGGCGCGACATGGTTGGCCTATGCACCACCGCCAGCGACACCCGGAGTTGTGTGCATGGTCGACTCCGGCGTCGACCCGAACCCCGACACCACAGCCGCAGTGATCGGAGGCCAAGCACTCTCACCCAACACCGACACACGCGATGAAATCGCAGCACTCGCGCCGCCAGTACAGCCCGGGGATCACCCCGACGGGCACGGGACATTGATGGCCATGATGATGGCGGCACCTCGCAACGGCTGGGGTATGGTCGGCATCGCCCCCACGTCCGTCCGGGTCTACAACATGAAGGCACTGCCGGCCGGACAGCAAACGTTCCCGCTCAAGGAGTTCTATCTTGCGATCGAAGCGTGCCAACGCTTACGGGAATCCGCCTACCCCACCATGACGGTCGTGAACCTCTCCCTCGGCGGAGGAGAAACCCCGGAAGGCACCGTTCTCAACAGCTTCCAGCGAGCAGTCTCGAGCGCCCGAGAAGCCGGCATGAGCATCATCGCAGCAGCCGGAGATACCGGCGGCAGCGTCCTCTTCCCCGCCAGCTACGCGCCTGTGTTGGCAGTTGGGGCAGCAGACGCAAGCCAACCTCCCGGCACACTGTGCTCCTTCGCGTCACACGGCGAAGGTATGGACCTACTCGCGCCCGGGTGCGACACCGCGACCGGAGGCCTCGAAGGCGCCTTCGAGGACACCGGCGAACGCGCATTCGGCTCAGGAGCAAGCCAAGCCTCCGCAGAGGTCTCGGCCATCGAGGCATCGATCGACTCCTACGACCCCACGCTGACCCCCAGCCAAACCGAAGCGTGCCTGACCTCCTCCATCCAAGGCGGCGAGCTCGACGCCGCCGCGGCATTCGACGCCTGCGGGCTCCAATGGGTCGTCCACGCCGGCGAACAAGCCGAGCCGCCACCAGCCACCACCCAACCCGCGCCCATCGCGACGGCCACAGAGCCCTCGACAGCCCCGACGGGACCCTGTGGGGGTCTCCTGCTCGAAGCGGAGCTCCTGCAAGCAACCTGCCGGCGACGGCTGCCGGGACCTTTGAGGCGAACTGCCCCGTCCCGCATCCGCGAGCGCGACACCTGAGATCGCGGATCCGGCTGCAGGTCCACCATGTGCCGAGGGACTGTCGCCTGCAGGCGCGAATTGGCTCTATTGTACGTGGCGAGATGTGCTGGAGGAGAACATACACCGGGCTCGGCACCGTGCTCTCAGTGCCAACGACCAGCGGCGAGAAGATCGAGGCTCGCTTCCGGGGATTAGCCCAGGCGAAGCTCTCATCCGCTTGGACACTGGTAGCGATCAGCCACGCCTGAACACCGACGATGCGCGCTTCAGACCTCTCGACGCCCCGCCTCATCGCGGGACTCGCGGTCCTCCTCGCGGCACTGGGTGCCTCCTGCGCTAAACAAGCATCAGGATTTCTCGTCGGAGAGTTCCCCGTGGAAGCCTGCACACCCACAGTCGCATACCAAAACCACGTTTGGGCGTTTGAAACCAACAACCCGGCCTACATCGAACCACACACCACCTGCGGAGAACCACCGCTCTCCAACAACCCCCCAACGCTTGCAAACCTCTCGCTCGGTGACACACTCGGGCCCTTCGGTGTGCCCGTCGGCGTGTACGGCAAGTGGCAGTTCATCGCCCCGCCAAGCACCACCATCAGCGGAATCTCGGGTAGCGACTCCCTAATGAAGGTCGGAGGAAACAAGGGCTGGAACGTATACCTAGAGAGCGAAGACACCGAAGGTCACACACAGGTCGCACAGACATGCTCGACAAGCGCCGAAGAAAACGAATGTACAGTGAGCGGCCCTTTCGACCTGACCGACCTACACGCCAAGGCAGTCACGATCGGTGCAGAATGCAACGCCGAAGAATACGCGCCTGGCAAAACCTACAACACCTGCTCGCGCGGCAACGAATTCGGGCACGCTGTACGCGCCGGGTTCAACTCCGTGATCGTAACGCTCACCGACCCAAACGGACCCACCAACATCACCGCCTCGAACATCCCCACAGAACCACAACACAACTCTATCACGATCTTGGGCTCCGCAACAGACACAGTCGCCGGACTGCTGTCACTACAGGTCATCGACAACTCAGGCAATGCACTCGGCAATCCCGTGGCCTCCGAAGGCTGCAACTACAGTCTACTCACCCCATGCCCCACGAACGCCAACGACATCCCTCTGCCCCTTGACACCGATCTGCTCCCTGAAGGACCGAACCAGATACGCATCATAGCTATCAACGCCGCCCACGAGGACACCACCTCTCCCCCATACACCATAGTCGTCGAAAACCACCCAGCCCGCAAAGGCATCGAACCAGGAGAAAGCATCGGACACGAAGGCACCAACAGCCAGACAAACACAACAACAACAACAACAACAACAACAGACACATCGCCGACCCCCAACAGCATCAACAACAGCGCCAGCGCCAGCCATCCTCCACTACGGATCACGCTCGCCACGCCACGACTGCGACACGAAAAGCTCTTGCTAGCAGGCACGGTAACTGCCGGCGCACATGGCGTCCTGCGGCTCACGGTTCGCGGCCACCTCCTCAACGGTCACCGATGGACAGCAAAAACACAAATCTCACTGGCCCATGCACACTTTAGCTGTACGATCCGGCTTACGAAAAGGCGCCGCCGGAGCCAAGTCACCCTAGAAGTCATCTATCCCGGTAGCACCTCATACCAGGCAACACAACTTTGGCGGACCGTTAACCTTTGACGGAAAACTCTGTACACGACACCAAGCTCCTTGAGCGAACGATCAACGCGGTCGTCGTGCCCCGCCCGAGGTTGTCCGGATCGTCGTGGAACTTTGAGAGCGGCCTCCGGGATTTGACGGTCAGACAGTAACGGTTTGTGGTACCTCGGCGTGAACGGCGTCGGCGGGGCTCGCCCACGTCCGCGAACCGGCGTGTGGAGACGCCGGCGAGCATCCGGTCCATCACCGCCCTCGTGAGCGGGTCGCGATCGGCGAAGTGCCCGTATGTCGCGAGTGGCAGTCTCCCGCTCGTCGTCGGCGCTCCGCACACGCGGCCGGTCGACCTTCACGCGCCGACCGCCCCAACGTCATCGACCCGTCCTCGTGACCGTGGCGCTTGGCTAGCCAGACGAGGGTGCGCTCGACTACCCATCTGCGGGCGGGGTGGGTCTTCTGGCCCCAGCTGTCGAGCTTCTCCTCGCCGATGCGGCGGATGTGCGGGACGTACCCTGCGGCGGCGCAGGCAGCCTCACCGGTCGGGTTGTCATACCCCTTGTCCAGGCAGAGGTTTTGAGGAAGGGCCTCGGGGTCGGGGCGGGCGAGGTTGTCCGAGACCTCGTAGGACTTTGAGTGGCGGTCCTCCCGCCTCGTCCGCTCTGGTTGGGAGCGTTCGGGGCGCTAACCAAGTCCGAGAGGACAGGAGGAACCGCCATGAAGAAGGTATCTGGCCCGCAGGTCGTCATGGCCTCGGAGGCCGCCGGGAGTTCGCTCCCGCTGGCGTGACCCCTGTTGAGTGGTCCGGGTGCTTTGAGAGTCTGGCCGCCCTATCGTGGGCGAGAGGAGGCTCGGATGAAGCGTCGTCGTCATACCCCGGAGCAGATCGTCAGGAAGTTGCGCGAGGCGGATCGGCTGCTGGGGGAAGGGAAGGACATCGCGGAGGTGGTGCGGCACCTGGAGGTCTCTGAGGCCACGCTGCACAGGTGGCGTAACCAGTACGGCGGGATGAAGGCCGAGGGCGCCAAGCGGCTGCGGGAGCTGGAGCGTGAGAACGGACGGCTCAAGCAGGTCGTCGCCGAGCAGGCGCTGGATATCCAGGCATTGAAGGAGATCGGCCGGGGAAACTTCTGAGCCCGGAGCGCAGGCGCCGTGCGGTCGTGATGTGCATGGAGCGTTTCGGGCATTCAGAGAGAAGGGCATGCCGCCTGGTGGGGCAGAACCGCTCCACCCAGCGTCTGGAGGCGCCGGCGCTGCGGCCGGTCGATGAGCAGCCTGCGCTCCCGGTTGCGAGAGATCGCCAGGGAGCACGCCCGGTGGGGGTACCGCCGGGCGACGGTGGCGCTGCGCCGGGAGGGCCAGAGGGTCAACCGTAAGCGTGTGCAGCGTCTGTGGCGCGAGGAGGGCCTACGGGTGCCCCAAAAGGCGCGTAAGCGTCGGCGTGGTCAGAGCACGGGCACCGGGGGTGCCAGGCTCAGGGCACAGTGGCCGGGGTTCCTGCGGATGGACAACGGGCCGGAGCTGGTCGCCCAGGCTGGGCTGTCTCCGGGTGCTCCCGACAGTTGGGGGCTCGATAGGTCTTTGAGGGTTGGACGGGTTCCCCGGCCGGGGAACCCGTCCGTGCCTCGGCTCAGGCTGCCTCCTTCACCGCCAAGTGAAGAGGGAGGTTGAGCCTGATGACCAAGGATGACGTGCTGTTCGGCTACCGCCAGCAGCTGTTCGCGGAGGCAGCGCGGACGAACGTCTCGGCGGCGTGCCGGACGTTCGGGGTGCACCGCTCCACCTACTACGCCTGGAAGCGCCAGGTCGACCGTCACGGCCTGGAGATGCTGCGCCCCAGGGAGCGCCGGCGGCCGCAGATGCCCAACGCGCTGCCGAAGATGATCGAGGAGCGGATCGTGTCCTTCTCGATCGCCCACCCCGGCCTGGGCCCCGGCGCGTCGCCTCAGAGCTCGCCAGGGAGAAGTGGGGCGGGATCATCGTCTCCCCGAACGGGGTGTGGAAGGTGCTCTGCCGCCACGGGCTGAACACCCGCGCAAAGCGCCTCGGGCTGATCGCGGGCTATGCCGCACCCTATGAGCCACCGCGAGATCCCGGGCCAGAGCAGCACATCGACGTCGAGCGGCCCGGGTGAGCTGGTCGGGATCGACTGCTTCTACGTCGGGCGCCTGCAGAGGCACCGAGGGCGCGATCTGGCAGCTCACCGCGAT
This sequence comes from uncultured Solirubrobacterales bacterium, assembly GCA_963821775.1. Taxonomy (GTDB): domain Bacteria; phylum Actinomycetota; class Thermoleophilia; order Solirubrobacterales; family Solirubrobacteraceae; genus Palsa-744. The sequence continues at coordinate 99,118 of CAWGFB010000007.1, forward strand.
CGACATCGCCTCCTCCTACGCCTGGGCGGAGCTCGTGATCTGCAAGCAGGGCAACCCCACCGCCCGACAAACCAGCAAGCTCGCCAGACGGGTCGCCAGGGAGCTGAAGGCCGCCGGCTGGCAGCTGGAGCGGATGCTCAGCGACAACGGCAACGAGTTCAGCGGCAGGACTTCACCAAGCACCCTCGACGCGTTGAAGGCCCGCCACACCCGCATCCACGCCGGCAGGCCACAGACCAACGGGAACGTCGAGGCACTCCACAAGACGATCCTCGACGAGTGCTGGCGGCCAGCGTTCGCTCGCTACCTCTATCCCCGCTACACCGGCCTGAAACGCGAGCTCGACACCTACCTGCGCTTCTACAACACACGACCGCGTCCACCACGGCACGACTCACCCAAGGACGCATCCCCGCAGACATCGTCTACCGTGCCCGAAAGATGGAGGCCAGATGAGCCGCACCTGTCGGCACATCCCGGAGGCTGCCCAGCCCAGGCGCTGCGGGACTGGTGTCGCTTCAACACGACGGGCACGCTCTATATCGAGCCGGGCAGCCCGTGGGAGAACCCGTTCATCGAGTCGTTCAACTCCCGGATGCGGGACGAGCACTGGAACACCGAGGAGTTCACCACCCTCACCGAGGCACAGATCCTCACCGAGACGTGGCGCATCGAGTACAACACCATCAGACCACACTCCGCGCTCGGCGGGCTCACCCCCAACGCATACGCGGCGGTATGGACAACCACCACAACCAACAAACAGGACCAACCAACACCAACACTCTCATAAGCCCTGGACCACCAAACGGGGGCCGGTCACCGCCGCAAATCCAGGAGGCGCTCGGCGAGCTCGTCGGGGCAAGCGAGGGAGGGGCTGCTCGCGCTGAGCGTCGGCGTCGGGCTCGGTGTTGTGCATGAGCTGATGGAGCTCGAGGTGACTGAGGTCGTCGGACCGAAGGGGAAGCACAATCCGGGTCGTGTACAGAAGTGCCGCGCACTCCTGGTCCGCTACGACAAGAAGCCCACCAACTACCTCGGGGTCATCCAACTCGCCTGCGCACTCCTCTGGTACCGAAGCCGCCACCGCCTACTACACACCTGACGAGTTCTCGGACAGTTTCTTAGCCCGCACGTGCGAGCTGTCCGCGACCACGCAATGCCCGACGTTCGGACGGGCCACTGGCCCGGAGATGTTCAACCAACATTTGCCGCTCTACCCGGTTCTTACCGCCCCATACAACCAGCCAGCCGCCCCGTATACGACGCGCGACCTGCGGGCCCAACTGTCCTGGCTCTTCGAAGATATTGGGATGTCCCACGACAGGCTTCATCAATGGTAGCGGAGGCGGTGTCACGCCGGGGCGTGCAGCATCGACCAGAATGCTCGCGCCCATCAGCCACTTCGCGAGCGCATATTCAGTAGTGGCACAAGCTAGCAATGCTTCACCGATCAATCCGCCGACCGCTTTAACCGTACTTACGACAAAGGCACTTTGGACCGTTAGTCCTGGTACGCGAGCGGCCTTGATGACGCAGGGTCCAAGCGGGGGGTCGGCTGGGTTCTCCACGGTTCTGCTTGGCACTTCAACCAGCAGGCCGCCACGGATGTTTCGTGCCGTGCCATACGATGTCTGTCGCATGACGTGACCGTAGGTATCTAGCGGCGTCGGACGTGGCGGGAACCCGGCACTATGAGGAGTCTCACCAGGCATGACCCACACGACTGCCCGCAGATTCTCGGGCAAGGCACGCTCGGCTCTTGTTGGCAGCGACATGCCACCGTCAATCGACACGGCGGAGACATAGCTGCTAGTCAGATCGACGCCCATGGCTTCGGCGGGAGGGCTGCGTGTCTCCAAACTCTCGGCGATGATCGGATGTCCCACACGCGTCGCAGGGCAGCCGCCCTCTGCTGCCTGGCCCAAGGTGAGCAGACACCACCCTGCCTCACCTGCATTCAACGGCGGTAGAAGCACAACCGCTTCCCTCGTCGCCACTGCCGACGGGTCGCTCGACAGACCACAGCCAGCGGCGAACAAGACTACGACCACCACAAGACTCGCAGCAAGGCTCACCCGTTGCCAACTTCGGGGCCTGGCCGCACCACAAGCCACCCATTCGTATCTCATCGTCACACGTGCTCCCTCATTGGTCCTCGGGCGGAAGGTCGGGACTGATTTCCGAGCTGCATTGCTCCGTGTGCCCATCATACGCCTTCCCGACAAAGTTCGTCTTCTTAGTCACTGCGTCCCATGTGCGGCCCCACACCCGGATCTGGTAGTAAGAGCCTTCGCTACAATCCCAGCCTTCCGACATACCAGATCTTACGGGACCAATTTCACCTGGATAGTTCCACGGTTTTGGCTTCGATTGGTCTACCAGTTGTTTCCTGCCGCCTACCACCAAAAAGAGAGAGACCTGCAATTCGAAGTCTGGCGGTGCAATCGCGCATTCCCAGTGCCCCACAGCCCCGAGGTAGTTTGTCACCGAATGTTCCCAGCTCACCCACACCCTACACCCCCATGGGTTCGGTCCTTCCGATGGGTCCGCTCCTCCATCTTCTTCAGGACCTTCGCCTCCTCCTCCAGTTTGCCCTTCTGCTCCGCATCCTCCCTCTTCGCGGCATTTCTGCAGGATTTCGAATGCTTCTTTTTCTTTTGCTTTCTGTCGTTCCGCTTCGACTTCCGCGACGATTTTTGCGGTCTGGGCTTCGGCGGATGCCAACGAGGCCGCTGACACTACGGCGGTGTGTGGGGCGCCCAGGCCGTAGCCGTTAGGGAAGGCGCCAGGGGGGATGACCGCGAAGGTCTGCAAGCTGCGGGCGACCTGCGGCACATATGACGCCCCGCCTTGAGTGCTGGCCCCGGGGACCCTGGGACGGTTCGCTCGATACCCCCGTGGCCCCTAGCCACGCGTACTTCGGCGGTGTCGTACCAGCCTGCGGCACACCGAATTCAGTAGAGTTGTACGTCGACAGCAGTTTCGTGGCGCTTTCGCTGTCTTCTACCGTGCCGACGATGTTGCCCTCGAGGTCGTGCAACTGCAGCACGGGCGCTTTGCCGGCTTCCTGGATCGCGTCCAATGTGCCGTCGATGCCGGGGATGTTGCGTGTCCATTTTTCGGTTCCTTCGCTCGTCCACGTCAGCGCACCACCGGGGCCGGCGTAGTGCGAGATCACTTTTGAGCTTGTTTTGCCTTCGGAGATCGTTTCCATCGGGCGGCCAGACGGGTCGTAGGTGTAGTTGATCGTCTCTTCGTTCTGTTTCTGGCTCGCGACCTGGTTGTCGACGTAGTAGGTGCTGAGGATTTCGTGTTCGCCCGCGTCGATCGCCGGCATTTTTGTCGTGTTCCCGAATGTTTCGTATTCTACCCCGCTGTCGATCAGCCGGTTGGCGCTGTCGTAGAAGTGGCCCTGTACGGTTCCGCCTTCGCTCGCGCACGTCGCTGTGCTCGATTCGCGCGCGGTCAGGCTGGTGCGGTTCGATTCTTCATCGTAGGCGTACAGACGCGATTTGCATTCTTTGCTCGCCGGTGTTTCCTGGGTTTCAAGCAGGCGTCCTGCTTCATCGTACTTGTAGTTCTCTTGCGAGAGCGTGTTCGTCTGCTGCAGCGTTTCGCCGTGGATCGACGGGACGATGCTGTCGCTGAACCACACCGTCGGTTTGCTTTCCGAGCAGGTTTTTGGCTTGATGTATTCGAGACCTGTCGCTGTGCCGACGGAGTTGTACGCGGTGTTGGCGCACATGCCGTTGGGATACACGTCGCTCGTCATCTTGCCTTCGACATCATACGAAGCCGTGAACGTGCCCGCGGCGGAGTCTACGAGCTTTTCCATGAAGCCGGTCGTGGCGTTATATGAGTACGTCTGATACCTTTCGGCTTCTTTGCCCTTTCCTTCGCTGACTTCCTCCAGGCGATTGTCGCTGCCTTCTTCATAGAGGTACTTCGCGACGTTGCCTTCCGCGTCGGTGTATTCGACAAGCTGTCCGAGCGTGTTGTCCTTGCTCGTGATCGTCTTGGTTTTTTCTTTGATCGTCGCGCTCTGCTTTTCCAGCGCGCCGGTTTCCGCGTTGTATTCGTTGGTGACCTTGGGCAGTGTGGTGTCTGTCGCGGGCGACGCGGTCTCTTCGCTGGTGAGCGCGCGACCCGCGGGGTCGTAGGTCTGGGTCTTGGTGCGGGTGACGGTCGCGAGTTTTGCCGTCGCAGCAAACTTTTCTTCGGTCTTTTCCACCTCGTCCCACATGTTGTACTTCATGGTCGTAACAGGGAGGCTCGGTTCGTCTCCAGGCTGCGCGGCGGGTCCGGCTTGGCAGGGCAGGTTCGCCCATTCAGCGTGTTCGCCGCATTCTTTGTATTCCGAGTTCGCCGCGGCCGTGTAGTAGATCATCTTGGTGTCGTGCGCGCCTTCGTTGCCGGGGCGCGGCGCCACAGCCCACTTGTCTATGCGGTCGTTGTCCGTGTCAATCACGTACAGAGCCCCCGTGGAGCCGATCAGGACATCCATCGGCCACGTCATTTGTTCGTGGCCGGACCCGTCGTCTCCGAATGTCGTCAGGAACCCGCCCGTCGGCGTGAACTCTTGCACACGATCGTGGACGCCTATTTCGGTGACGTAGATGTTGCCTTGCGCATCCGCCGAGATGCCAAGCTGGATCGGTGAACTGCCCGTTACCGGTGCCTTTCGAGCCGAACTGGCCTAGGTATTCGCCTTTTTCGTTCAGCTCCTGCACTCGCTGATTGTTGAAGTCCGTCACGTATAGCACTCCGTTGGAGAACACGTCGCGCGTGGCGCCGTTGAACTCACCGTTACCGGAACCGGACAGACCCGCTTTACATTCGCTGGTGCATGTTTCGAGTTTTTCTTTGCCTTCGTGGTTCACGCCCCATCCGACAGCCTCGATGAATTCGCCGTTTTCTTTGAACTTCTCCACACGATTGTTCGAGTAATCCGTCACCCACACGTCCCCCGCGGGTTCTATCGCGATGCCCACCGGCGCGTTGAACTGGCCCGCCCCGAACCCCGATTTACCAGCTTGACAGCCGCCCGTCGTCGTGCAGATCTCGAATTCTTCTTTGCCGTTGCTCACACCGAAACCAAACGCACGGACAAATTCACCTTTTTCGTTGAACTCATCGACGCGCTCGTTCTTTTCGTCAGCAACGTACACGTCATTGTTGGACTGGTTGATCGCAACCCCCATGGGGTTGTTCATCTGACCGGCGCCCGAGCCGGACGACCCGACCGCTTTCATGAAACCACCCGAAGCCGAGAGTTCCTCCAGACGTTCCCAATGACTCGTAACCCAAATATCGCCGCGAGAGTCGAGCGCCCCACCCATCGGCTGCCAGACCCGTTCGGTTTCCGAACCCGTGGTCCCGAACTGCGAGGTATACGCCGGGGCCTGCGGGACCGACTCCCACTTGTCCACGCGGTCGTTGTCGGTGTCGATCACGTACAGGACGCCTGTGGAGCCGACCAGCACGTCCATTGGCCATGTCATCTGTTCGTTGCCCGACCCGTCGTTCCCGAACGTCGTCAGGAACCCGCCCGTCGGCGTGAACTCTTGCACACGATCGTGGACGCCTATTTCGGTGACGTAGATGTTGCCTTGCGCATCCGCCGAGATGCCAGCTGGATCGGTGAACTGCCCGTTACCGGTGCCTTTCGAGCCGAACTGGCCTAGGTATTCGCCTTTTTCGTTCAGCTCCTGCACTCGCTGATTGTTGAAGTCCGTCACGTATAGCACTCCGTTGGAGAACACGTCGCGCGTGGCGCCGTTGAACTCACCGTTACCGGAACCGGACAGACCCGCTTTACATTCGCTGGTGCATGTTTCGAGTTTTTCTTTGCCTTCGTGGTTCACGCCCCATCCGACAGCCTCGATGAATTCGCCGTTTTCTTTGAACTTCTCCACACGATTGTTCGAGTAATCCGTCACCCACACGTCCCCCGCGGGTTCTATCGCGATGCCCACCGGCGCGTTGAACTGGCCCGCCCCGAACCCCGATTTACCAGCTTGACAGCCGCCCGTCGTCGTGCAGATCTCGAATTCTTCTTTGCCGTTGCTCACACCGAAACCAAACGCACGGACAAATTCACCTTTTTCGTTGAACTCATCGACGCGCTCGTTCTTTTCGTCAGCAACGTACACGTCATTGTTGGACTGGTTGATCGCAACCCCCATGGGGTTGTTCATCTGACCGGCGCCCGAGCCGGACGACCCGACCGCTTTCATGAAACCACCCGAAGCCGAGAGCTCCTCCAGACGTTCCCAATGACTCGTAACCCAAATATCGCCGCGAGAGTCGAGCGCCCCACCCATCGGCTGCCAGAGCCGTTCGGTTTCCGAACCCGTGGTCCCGAACTGCGAGGCGTAGACTGGCGTGGGATGGACGCCACTCCCGGAAGCCCTGGGCGAGCGCGTTTCAATAACATTGCCGGTCGTTTCGTTGTACAGGGTCGTGGTAGTGAGATTCAGCCCGCCGGGTTCCGTGGTCACCGAAGTCGGTTTGCGCAACTTCCAGCCGAGGTCTTCCTGACCGCTGTAGGAGTTGAGGGTTTCGCGTTTGTCCTTTTCTTCCCCACTCGATAGCAGCGCGCCAGTCGTGCTCTTCGTCACGAGATTATAGGTCTCTTTGTTCTTTTCTTCGGCTTCTTTCGCGCCTTCGTCGTAGTAGTCGTGTGTCACTGCGCGAGCTTCGACTTCTGACCCGGTCGAGAGTTTGACCTTGTGTTCAGGACCAACGACTTTGACGATCTCGCTGTCTTCAGGGTTGTATTCCGTTTTGGTGTCGAGCTTTTCCGAGACTTCAGCCGACTTGCATTCGTGTTTTTCTACGGATTTGCAGCCTTCTTTCATCGCCGCCGCGCGGTTGTCCGCTGTCAGCGTGCGCACGACCTCGTTGGCTTCATTATATTCGGTCGTCGCGACTCCACGACTCGGCCATACGGTGTTGACCGTCCGGCCCTGTTCGTCCATGTAGTCAAATGTCGCACGTTCCTCGGTACTGGCGGGCCAGCCTTGCGGCTTATCCGGCGGGTAGATGGCCATGCCTTCCGTCGAGTCGTCTTTCTGGCCCCACTTTTCCACTTCTTCTTTGCCAAGGGGTTCCGGTGTCCCATAATAAGGCGACAGGTAATACTCTAGCGTCCACACAGAGTTCGACCCGACCGACGGTGGTTCGGGCACCGGATTGCCGAACGAATACGTCGTTTCCCATTCTTGTATACGGTTGTTGGCGGTGTCGGTAATGTAGATTTCGCCGAGACCGCCCACCGCGACGTCCTGGGGACCATTGGCTTCAAACTGGCCGTTGCCTGAGCCTTTTGAGCCAAACGCGCGCAGGAATGTTCCGTTTGGGCTGAACTCCTCCATGCGATTGTTGTTCTTATCCGCAACATAGAGGTCCCCTGTTTCACTTTCGGTGGCTATGTTGTTCGGCCCGGAGAACTGACCTTCGCCTGATCCGGCGGAGCCAAACTTTGCTATGAACGTTCCGGCGGAAGTGAACTCGGAGACCCGGTTGTTGTTGTACTCAGCAACATACAGGTTTTCGCCTGAGATAGTGATACCCGCTGGACCCGAGAGCTGCCCTGGTTCAGATCCGCTCGATCCAAACTGACCCTCATATTCGCCGTATGACGAGAACTCCTCCACCCGGTTGTTGCCAAAGTCTGCCACCCATACGTTACCGCCGGCATCTATGGTGGTCCCGTGGGGATCGCTGAGCTGTCCTGGACCCGAGCCTGAGACTGCCGAAGGCCCGTACAAACGCCCCGCTAGAAGAGAACTCCTCCACACGCCCGTTTCCAGCATCGGTCACATAAATATTATCTATAGTCGAAAGATTATTGTCGGACGAGCTTATCGCTATACCCCACGGCTCGTTGAACTGTCCATTGCCCGAGCCGGGGATACCTGCTTTACATTCTGTTTCTTTTGTGCAGATCTCGAATTCCGGGTTGCCATTGCTTACTCCAAAGCCCACGGCCTCGATGAACGATCCGGTGCTTGAGAACTCCTCTATACGATTATTGGAGTAGTCGGTGACCCAAATATTGTCGGAGAACGGATCCCTCGCAACGCCGACGGGGTTACTGAACTTGCCGCCTTCTGTCCCTTTGCTGCCATACGACGTCCTATAAGACGGGGAGGGCATCGGCACAGTGTTGCTCGCCACGGTGGCCACACCCGTGCCCTCGGCATTGACCGCAGCGACCTGGGCCTTCAACCGGTATCCCGCGTCGCGTGCCTGCGGCGTATACGATTGGTTGACCGCGCCAAGGATCGGCGTACACACTTCTTTGGATTCATACGTGTAACAATCTTCCCACAAGTAGCTGTAAGTGAGCGGACTGTTATTCCATTTGCCTTCGCTCGAGACACTCAGCGTCGTGCCGATCACCGGACTGGATGTTGACAGCGTCGGCGCGGTGGTGTTCACCGGTGCGGGCATTTCGTGCTGTTCTTTGAGCTTTGTTCGCTGTTCTTCAACCGTTTCTTTACTCGATGGAGCGGGCCGTATCACCGACAGCAACCGCCCGGTGCTCAAATCGCCCGCAGGCCTCCCATAATAGGTCGTAGTTTGGTCATCGGTGCTCGTCCCGTAGTGCAGTAGCCACGGCTCCTGGCCGGGCGGGGCGACCGCGACCACATGACCTTCGGCGTCATACCCATAGGTTGTCTTCAGTGCCGGCGAGAGCCGCGGGTCCCACTCCGCGCGGAGCCGGCCCTTGCTGTCGTAGGCGTATTCCGCGACAGCCTTTTCTTCCATCTTTTCACTGCCCACAGCCGGGTTATAGGCGACCAGAAACACCTTCGCGAGGCGTCCCGCGTACGTGCCCCATTCGCTTTCCTTTTCGCCGATGCTTTCCTTGGTGGTTTCGGCGTATTCGAACGTCAGCGCGCGGCAGCCCTTTTTCAGGTACCTGGCTTCCACTTCTTCGTGTTCTCCGACGCACGTCACCCCGGATGGCGTCGGGGCGAGCACCTCCGTCGGCTCGATCACGGTCGTGCTTTCCTCTGCCACCGGCTTGTAGGCATAGGCCGTCGTGCCGCTCTTCAGCGGGCCTTCGGAGAGTGTCGGTACCCACGTCGGGCGTGTCCACTCCTCCACGCGGTCGTTGCCGTAGTCGCTGATGTAGATCCCGCCAGAGGAGCTGACCGCGACACCCTTTGGTTCGGAGAACTCGCCCGAGCCAGAGCCCGCCGAGCCGAATTTTGTAATCAGTTTGCCCGCCGAGCTGAACTCCTGCACGCGATCGTTGCCGCCATCAACGACATACAGATTCCCCGTTCGCGATTCCACGGTGATGCCCCGCGGTTCTTTGAATTCGCTTTCATTGCCGGACCCGGCTTTGCCCCACTGCGACACGTATTTGCCCGCGGTGGACAGCCCTGGACCCTATTGTTTCCGGCCTCAGCTACGTACAGGTTCCCTCCATCGAAGGCGATGCCGACCGGTTCTTTGAACTGTACTTCGCCGGTCCCTTCCGTACCGAACTTTTTCAGGTATTCCCCTTTTTCGTTGAACTCCTCGATCCGATCGTTGCCATAGTCGGTCACCCACACGTCGCCGCCGGCGACCGCCACGCCTTTGACCGTCTTGAACTGTCCCGGGCCGGAGCCAGCGATCCCCGCCCGGCAGTCGCTGCCGCTGTTGCAGACCTCGAATTCTTCTTTGCCGTCCTTGACGCCCCAGCCGAACGTGTCGAGGAACGCGCCGGAGGAGTTGAGCTCAACGATCCTGTTGTTGCCTTCGTCGGTCACATACACATTACCGGTGGTCTGGTTGATCGCGATGTCCCGTGGGTCTATGAGCTCTCCTTCTTCGGATCCATACGATCCGTGGGCTGCCAGCAGCGTCCCCGCCGGCGAGAACTTCAGAACACGGTTGTTCAAATAATCCTCGACCCACACGTTCCCGCTCGAGTCGATCGCGACACCCGTCGGATGGTTCAGCTGCAATCCCTTCGGCACCGAACTGATCCGTGTACAGAGGGATCGTGTCTTCGGTGCCGACTGGCTGTTTGAACGTCGTCGTAGCACCTGCCTTGGAGTCCTTCAGCAAGTATTCGCTGATACCCCCACCGGCTTTTTCTTCCTTCGCTTCGACCTTCAGGTTTTCGTCGCCGAGCGGTGATTCGTATTCGCCTTTTTCGTTGCGCGTAAACGTGGTCGTTCCACCCCCGGAACCGGCCAGCACCACGCTGCCCGACGGCAGCGCCGTCAAGCTCTGGCCGCTGCCAAGACTGATTGCCCACTGGGGACCAAGCGGCCCATTGGCACCGGCGGTCAAATCGCGCGACTCGTACACACGCGAGACCCCGCCGACACCACTCAACGACACATCGGTCGCGCCCAACTTGAACTGGCCGGTCGTCGGATCGACCGAGCCCGGGCCCACCGCCACAGGACTCCCGTGCCGCACATCGAACGTGAATTCCTTCTGCCCAACATTCCCAGCGTAATCCGTCGCGGACACAACCAGACGATGCACACCTCCGCTCAAAAGCTTCCGCATCCAGCGTCCACGGTCCTTTAGCCTTGCATTCCCCAGACCCACCAGGGCCAGGCACACACGCAGCCTTCGGCACCAACGAACCCGAGGCGCCGTCAATCGAAACAAAGATCGACCTAACCCCAGGGCTAGGTTCGGGTTTTTCCCCATCGGTCGCAGCGATCGTGAGGGCATGCGGCCCCGCGCTGACTTCCCGGCTCGCCGGCCAGCCGCTCACTTCCAGGCTGTGCGGCGGGGCACCATACACTTTCACCTTCTTTTCGACGTAGCCATACAGCCCCGCCGCGTCTTCGACGTACAGCTCGAACGTCTTTTCGCCGTTCCCCATACCCGCGTTGTACACGATCGGCTGATTGAATTCCTCATTGCACTGGATTCCAAGACACTTATCTTCTTTATAGAATGGGAATTCCTGGGAAAAGCCGTCGCCACTGACCGCCGCACGACTGACCCCGATCCCCGGATCGCGCGACCTAAGTTCGAAAGCACCCGAGGACGGACTCAGCCACGCCCCCGACCCATACATGACATTAGCGCGACCTCCATCGATCGTAGGCGATTCAGTGTTGAAATGGACTTCCGGTTCCTTTTCCTGCGCAACATAGACATCCGAACGGTAAATTTCGTCGAGGAACGTAGTACCCGACGTGGTCGTGGTCGCTTTGAACCTAGCGATATTGCCTTTCTTCGCTTCGGTAGGCGCTTCAGGTTCACACGTCCCAGGACATAGAGTCGATTCCGGTTTATTGACGTTATTATTGCTAGACAGACGTTCTTCCTTTTCGACCGCACCTCCATGAGAGACCAATTCGAGCGTGCTAACGGTGCCAGTGTTATAATTCTGACTATATGTGCCCGCTTCGAACTTATAGATCCACGATTCACCCTGCGTTTCGTACTGAACACCCGCTTCTTCTTTTTCGACATAGTTCGTGTTAGGTTTTATTATCCAATACTGTGTCGCTTCACCTTCATACCATTGCGTAAAGTTGAAATGTTCTTTGATTTTCCCAAACGGCAGCCAGTTAGTGCCCCTTTCTCCTTTCACCGGGTAGACCGCCCTGGTCAGGTCTTTGTCTTCGACATGGCGAAGTTCGGGATCCACCGAGATCGGCCACTGATATTCCCCAGCATGCGAAGCGACCGTCACAACGACCAGATCGCCGTCGACGCTCATCGACACCGGCACCGGCGTACCCGCCGCATCAGTAGCGCCCGGCGACGCGATCAGCGCGACCACGGCGCCTTCATCTATCACTTCCACAGCCCCCGAACCACCCTGCGCCTGCACAAGGCTCGCGCCTTCAGGCAACCCGACACGGAAATAGAGCCCCTGCGGGCTTTCGACCGAGCGCAGCACCGTGTCCGCCTCAACCCCCGCCGTCGTCGGCTTGAGCACCGTATCGCTGTCGGTCTGAGTGTTCGCATAGAACACGCTCGCGCCATCCAGAGAACCCTCGGACCCTCCAAGAGGATCACCCTGCGCATCGACCGGGGTCAAAGACACACCGATCTGCGGCAGCTGCGCGCCATCACCCAGCCGTTTCGGCAACTGAACCTCCACCAGCGGATGCGACGGCTCGAACACAGCGCCGGCTTCGCTCAGACCCAGATCGATCGGCGTGAAATGACCAGACGAGCCTTCGATCGCCATCGGCTCCATCGACTCGATCACCCCGTGCCTGCCTTCACCGAGATCGACCCGCGCGACATCAGCGGCCGCGAAGCCCGTGAGCTTCTGCCCCACCCCCAACGGCGGCGGACCGCCCCCGAGACGGTTAATGACGCCCGGGAACGCTTCAACGGCCACCCCTTCCGCCTGTTCCGGGTCCAGGCCCTCGAACTTCGTCCGCGACGCTTCACGTTCCGCCACCGCTTCCGGGCTGCTCCGCTCGACTTCTTCCTGTGCCCTCAACTCTTCGCCTTCAGTCGGCGAACCAGGCACCACGAACGGAACGACAAGCAGCGAAGACCCAGAGCCACCAGCCACAAAGCCCCCAACTCCCCGGACACCAGCCGCCTTCCCAGCCCCGCACCGCAACCCAGCGGCCCGACGACCCCTCAACCCGGAACGACCCTGAGCCCGAGCCTGCCGCGCGCGCGCAACCGAAACACCACAACGCGCAACCCCCCCACGCGAACGCCCATGAGAAGCCGAAACCTCCGCCCACGCAGCAGGCGAGGCAGTCCCGAGACACGTCAGGCAGAGCCCTACGCACACAGCCAAGGATCGTAGCGCTGACCCCATCGTCTTCCTCCGCACAACGCTCATCGCCGCTCCTTTGGGCTAGTCAGTATGGACGCCGAGGTGGGGCTGGCCCTCGGCTTTCGTGGGTTCGCGGGTTAGCCTCGCGGTTGTCAACGACCGCTGCGGCCAGTGCCGCACACGAAGGAGGACCAGCCCATGCCTGACGTTAGCTCTACTGCGCCCGCCGAGGTACGTACGTGGGTCGCGATCGACCAGCACAAGCTCTCGCTCGTGGCAGCGGTGTTGCCCCCGTCGGGAGGTGAGCCGGAGGTGGTGCGCTTGGAGAACACCGAGCGCGCGATCCGCCGGTTTATTGAGCGTCTCGGTGGCGCGGACGGGCTGACGGTGGCCTATGAGGCGGGGCCGGGTGGCTATGAGCTTCAACGGCTGCTCTCGGGGATGGGTGTCGCGTGTGACGTGATCGCGCCGTCGCTGATCCCGATCCGTGCGGGCGACCGGGTGAAGACCGATCGCCGTGACGCGAAGAAGCTCGTGCGTCTCTACCGCGCGGGGGAACTCTCGTTCGTCGCGGCGCCCTCCCTCGCCCAGGAGGGCCTTCGTGACCTGGTGCGCTGCCGCGATGATCTGCGCTGCGCGAGGACTGCAGCCCGCCATCGCGTCGTCAAGGCACTGCTGCGCCACGGGCATATCTACCGCGAGGGCGGCGCCTGGACACTGCGCCACCGGGCATGGATCGGCGCGCAGCGCCTGGATGACCCACTCGCGCAGGCCGCGCTCGGGCACATGTGCGCTCACCTGGCCGGCCTGGATGCGCAGATCGCCGCGCTCGATCAGCAGCTCGAGCGGGTCGCCGCTACGGAGCCGTGGGTTGACCCCGTTCGTTGGCTGTGCTCTTTCCGCGGGATCGCGACCCGCACCGCGCTGGGGCTGCTCGCCGAGATCGGAGACTTCCGGCGTTTCGCGCACCCACGGGAGCTGATGAGCTATCTCGGGCTGACCCCGAGCGAGTACTCCTCCGGGCAACAACAGCACCGGGGACATATCACCAAGACCGGCAACCGCCACGCCCGCCGGCTGCTTGTCGAGGCCGCCTGGCACTACCAGCACCGACCCCGCCACTCCCAGCGCACCACCCAACTCGCCACGCACGTTCCCCCCGAGGTGAGCGCCCGCGCCTGGCAAGCCCAGATACGCCTGCATCACCGCCACCGCGCTCTCGCTGAACACGGCAAGCGCTCGACCGTCGCCAACGTCGCCGTCGCCCGCGAGCTGACCGGGTTCATCTGGGCCGCGATGACCAAGGCGCCCCTCCGCGAACAGAAGGCCACCGCTGCCTGAACACCAACACCCGCTGGGGTGGGGCGGCCGGCGTCGACCCACCAGAGGAACCTCGACTACTCCTATGCGATCCCGACTCGCGACGCTAGTGCGAGGCAGCTCACGACCGGACACTGTCCTGCGGTACCGACCCGCGCATCTCAGAGTGACCAGTTGTCGTTGCCGTCGCGCCGGCCGCCCGACCCCAGCCACCACACCACCATGACCCCCAAACACACCAACACCAACGCACCTCTTGACAAGGGCGTCCATCTCAGAAGTGCCCGTCGTTGACATGTCTCTCATCGCTCGTCCCAGTGCCTCGGTGATGCGCTGCGCAGCGAGCGTCACTTTCGGGCCGAGCTCCTCCAGCAGTCGCTCACCGGTGTAGGCGCTCGCGGGAACCACCAGCTCGACGGCCGCAATCGCGCTCCCCTCGCCATCCACGACCACTGAGGCGATGGCTCGCCGGCCGGCGAGCAGCTCTTCGTCATCCACCGCCAACTCACCCTTCGCGACGATCCGCTCGAGCTCCGCGCGCAGCTGAGCCTTGGTTGCGATCGTCCTGGGGCCGCGCGTGGTCAAGTGCAGCTTGGCGATCAGCTTCCGCTGGTCCACCGCGGGCAGGCGCGCCAGGAGCGCCTTGCCCGCGGCAGAGCAATGGACGGGTAGGCATACGCCCAGCCCGACCCTGGCATCGACCGCGTACTGCCCCTGGCGAGACCCCTGCCAACGGTCGATGAAAGCAACGTCGGTCCCCTTGAGGACCCCCAGACTCGCGGTCCGCCCGGTCTGGGCCCTCAGCTCCCGCAGATGCTCGTGGGCGACCCGACGGACCGCCATCGAGTTCAGCAGCGAGAGCCCGAAGTCCGAGGCACGCGAGGCGAGCCGGTACTTGCGCGAGGGCCCCTGCTCGAGGTAGCCGAGCGTGACAAGCGTCATCGCGTACCGGTGGGTGGTCGGTCGCGCCATGTCAAGCGCGTCGGCCATGTCGGCAATCCCACGCACGGGATGCTCGGCCGTGAAGCACGTCAGGATCTCAAGGCCAGCGCACAGCGAGGAGGAATACCTGCCGGGGTGCTCGGGATCCAGGGGCTCAGACATCCCTCAAGACCTATCCGTCGTGTCAGGCACGGTGCCAGCGGGGCTGTCGGTCAGGGTGTCGTACCGGTCGGCCGTCGATCGCACGGATAGCGTGCTGGTCGCGCGCGAGCGTGCAGCGGTCGCGTGGGCGGCCCGCCGCCTCTCCTGCGGCGGGCGCCCGTGCGGACCCGCGCCTCGATGCGCGCCAGGGCGGTGCCCAGAGGGCGAGACAGTCTCGTGCTGGATGCCCGGTCATCGGAGCTGCGGCCAGGGGCCTGGTCTGCTCGGGAGCGCAACCTGCGGGTCTCGTGTTGGCGTGTAGGGCTCTGCGTCGGTTCCAAGGAGTTGCCATGAGCTAATCATCCGTCGGGTTTGCGGTGGCGATAAGGCAAGGCATGTAGTGTTCTTGGCTCAGAGAACTACAAGCCTTGGAGATAGTCAGAGACACTGATTGAGTGGTGCTTGTGTTTCGATTACTCTTCGTAGTTCGATGGCGGGTATGGCTGAGAGCAGGCCCAAAGGGTGCGTCGAGGGTTCCTCGATCCGGCCGATGACCTCGGAGGTCAACTGGGTGCTGTTGGCGTTGGTGGTCGAGCAGCCGGGTTATGGGTCTCAGTTGAAGCAGCGTTTCGACCGGGACTTTGCGGACGTTCTGCAGATCGGCAGCGAATCGCATGTCTACACGGGGCTCAACGAGCTCCAGCGCCGTGGCTTCATCGAGGAGCTCCCTGGCGAGCACGCGGCCCGCTTGGGCACTAGACGCCAGCCGAAGGTCTGTTACAGCGCCACCGAGGAGGGCATCTCCGCCCTCCTGGGCCGGTTGCGCGAGCGGATGACCGAGGATCGCCGCCAGGCACGGATGTTCGCGCGGATACTCGCCGTGTTCGCCGGCAGACCGCAGGCGGCGCTGAGCGTCCTCACACAGCTGGAGAACACGTACCTGGAGGAGAGCGCAAACGGGTCGGGAGAGGCCCCGCCCAGGCTCGCTGATCGCTTGGTTGGCGAGGATGGTCGCCTGACCACCGAAGCCAGATTGCCGTGGGTCCATTACGCGCGCCAGCAGTTCGAGGAGTGCCTGCCCGGAGCGGACCGGTGACAGCGCTGCTCGAACTCGAGCACGTCAGCAGGCGCCGCGGCCGCGACAGGCAAGAGCTCGCACTGCGGGATGTGTCGCTCGCGATCGCCCCCGGCGAACGGGTCACCGTGTGGGGCCCGCGCCGTTCCGGGCGCTCGACACTAATGCGGGTCGCGGCGGGCCTTGAAGCTCCCGACGAGGGCATCGTGCGCTTCCGGGGACGCGATCTGAGTAAGCACGGCACCGGCGGCTTCGGCGAGGGCATCCGCTTCTGCCGCAAGACGTTCCGCCCCGCCCACGGACGTGACGTCCTCGAACAGCTGATCACCGCCCAGCTGCATGGCGTCGGGCCCCGGCTTGCCCGCGTGCGCGCCCTGGACGCGCTGGAGCGCACCGGAGCCCTTGCGTGCACGACATGCGCTCCGGGAGCTTTGAGCAGCGCCGAGCTGACACGCGTGGCGATCGCCAGAGCGCTTACGCACCGCCCGAGGATGCTCGTGATAGACGAGCCCACGCTCGGCGTTGACCTGCGGGAGCGCGACCAGATCCTCTCCCTGCTGCGCTCGCTCGCCGGCGGCGACATGGCGGTGTTGATGAGCGCTGGCGAGACGCCCTGCCTCTCGGGCTCTGACCGGGCGCTCGCGATCGATCGGGGAGCGCTGCGTGGGAGGCTGGCGCCCGCCGAGCTCGCCCCGGTGATCCCTCTACGTGACCGGCCGGCGGCGGTTGCCTGAGAAGCCCCGGCCGAGATGGCCGTTCAGTAGTAGTTTGCGGGAATGCTCGAACTAGAGCGAGTCTTCAAGCATTACCGCGGTGCCGGGGAGGAGGTTCACGCGGTGGACGGGGTGGACCTGCGCATCGCGCCGGGCGAGATGGTCGCGCTGCAAGGGCCGAGCGGGTCGGGCAAGACGACGCTGCTGCTGCTGATCGCCGCGCTGTTGAAGCCCGACTCCGGCGTGATCCGCTTCGACGGGGTCGAGCTGACCTCACTCTCGGAGGATCGGGCGTGCGAATACCAAGCTGCGGGACCTCGGGTTCATCTACCAGCGCTTCCGGCTGATGCCGCGCGTCTCGGCGCTGGAGAACGCCTCACGCAAGCTGCTGCTAGGCGGAGTCGGGATGCGCGAGGCCAAGGCGCGCGCCATCCCGTGGCTTGAGCGTGTCGGCCTGGGGGACCGCCTTGGGCATCCGCCGGAGCGGCTCTCCGGCGGGGAGTGCCAGCGCGTCGCGATCGCCCGCGCGCTCGCGGCTGAGCCCCGCCTGATCCTCGCCGACGAGCCGACCGGGAACCTCGACACGCAGCGCAGCCGCGAGATCGTCGCGCTGCTGCGCTCGATCGCGCACGAACGGCAAGCCGCCGTGCTGCTCGTCACCCACGACCCCGAGGCGGCCGCCGCCGCCGACCGCTGCTGCGCGCTACGCGACGGCAAGCTGATCGACAGCCACCAGCTGGCCAGCGACCCACAGGTCAGCGCCTCGCCGCTCGCCGGAGGGGGGTGAGTAGCCCTGGCGCGCGCCGAGACCCTGACCCTCAGAGCGCAAGCGGTGATGCGGCCGGTCTTCTTCATCCACCTCTACCGCAATCGGCTGCGGGTGCACGCCGCGCAGGAGCTCCTCGCGGGCTTCGGGGTAGCGGTCGCCGTGGCACTCGTGTTCGCGACGCTGGTCGCGAACGAGAGCATCGCCGGCTCGGCTGAAGAAGTTGTCCACACCGTCATCGGACCCGCGAACCTTCAACTCCGCACAAGCGCCCCCGGCGGCTTCAACGAACACCTGCTTGCACAGGTCGAACACCTGGCGGGCGTCAAGCAGGCAGCGCCGCTCTTGGAGCAGACCGCGACGATAGACACGACCCACGGCCGGGCGCTCACCGTCGATCTCGCTGGCGCCGACACCGCCCTCGCGACCCTCGACGGCCTCGCCCACACGCTACCGGCCGGCATCCTCTCAAGCAACGGGATCGGTCTCACCACGACGACGGCAAACGCGCTGGGCATCTCCTCCGCCTATGACACGAGCAGAGCTACCTCAATATCACTGCGGCTACGAGGCAAGGCATATACGTTGAAAGTGAGCGCCGTGCTGGGACGCGAGGCAGCCGGCGCGCTCTCCGGTGCGCAAGTGGCAGTCATGCCACTCGGACGTCTGCAGCAACTCGCGGGACTTCAGGGACGCATCTCACGCATCCTGATCCAGACCGAACCCGGACGCGAAGCGGCCGTGCGCAGCGGACTACAAACACTCTCCGGCGAGCGACTCGCGGTCACCCCCGCCGACCAGGACGTGACGCTGCTGCGCCAGGCACTCGGCCCGAGCGGCCAGGCGAGTGGTCTGTTCGCCGCGATCAGCGCGTTGCTCGGCTTCCTGTTCGCATTCAACGCGATGCTGCTGACCGTCCCAGAGCGACGTCAAGCAATCGCCGACCTACGCGTCGAAGGCGCCAGGCGCTCCGCGATCGTGCAACTGGTCATCTTCCAAGGTCTCTGCTTGGGGATCGTCGCCTCACTGGTTGGCCTACTCGCCGGCTACGAGCTATCGGTCAACGTCTTCCACCAAACACCGGGGTATCTCGCGCAGGCATTCATACTCGGTGGAAAAACCATCATCGGAGCACAACCTCTGCTGCTATCCCTCGCCGGCGGTGCCCTGGCGACAGTTCTCGCATCGATGGTCCCGCTGCTCGACCTCCGCGGCGGGCGCGCTATGGACGCCGTGTACCTCGACGACGACACCCCGGGCAACGAACTCAACTTCGCAACAAAAGGAAGGCTCCCCATCACAGCACTAGTCCTACTGCTATTGGCCAGCGCGCTGTTCGTGCTCGTATCCTCCGCTGCGCTGATCGTATGCGTCATGCTCGCATTCGTGACCGTGCTCGCTGTACCAACTGCCCTCCAAGGCATTTTGCGCACCGTCACCGCCGTTGCTAATCGCTACCAGCGACTGATGCTGCTGCCGGTCGCGATCACCTCGCTACGAGCGACGACGATGCGCTCGCTCGCGCTTGCCGCGACCGGCGCGGTCGCGCTCTTCGGCAGTATCGCACTCGGCGGCGCACGCGGGGACCTGCTGCGTGGGCTGAACAACTTCGCCACGACATACGTCGCGAACGCAGACATCTGGGTCCTGAACCCGTATGACACCGCTGGCACGAACAGCTTCCGGGCCGATAGCTACACATCGCGTATCGCCCTCATCCAGGGAGTGAAGAGCGCCCGCGCATTCCAAAGCGAGTTCATGAACATCGGCAATCGCCGGGTATGGATCATCGCGAGACCACCAGGCACCAGCACAGCGCTACTGAGAAGCCAGATCGTCACAGGCAACGCCACAACCGCGACTGCCCGGCTTGACAAAGGAGGCTGGGTCGCTGTCTCCCGAC
The DNA here is from genome assembly GCA_963821775.1 of uncultured Solirubrobacterales bacterium. Taxonomy (GTDB): domain Bacteria; phylum Actinomycetota; class Thermoleophilia; order Solirubrobacterales; family Solirubrobacteraceae; genus Palsa-744. The sequence continues at coordinate 118,708 of CAWGFB010000007.1, forward strand.
AAATCGCCGAAGCACAGCACGTCAAGCTCGGCGCGCTGTTGATCCTACCAACCCCGTCAGGGAACGTCGAGCTCAAGCTCGCGGCGATGACCACCAACTTCGGCTGGACCGCGGGAGCGGTACTGATGAGCACCGCCGACTACAGCCACCTATGGAAAACAACAGAGCCGACCGCGCTCGGCGTGGAACTCAACCCAGACGCGAGCGTTACGCACGTCCAGCGCGCCATCGACACGGTGCTGGGATCAGCGGGCGGCCTGGAAGCAGTTACAGCCAGCAAGCGCGCCGAACGCTTCGAGTCCATCGCCAGCGAAGGATTGAGCCAGCTAGGAGCCATCGCGACCCTGCTTGTGTTCGCCGCGATCCTCGCGATGATCGCAGCACTCGGCTCGAGTATCTGGCAGCAGCGAGAGTCACTTGCAGGACTGCGCGTTGAAGGCGCAAAGCGCTCACAGCTACGCGGAGTCCTGCTGATCGAAGCACTCCTGATGCTCAGCGCAGGATGCCTAACCGGAGCGCTCGCGGGCATATACGGTCAAATCGTGATCGACGGCTACCTCAAACACGTCACAGGCTTCCCGGTCGCAAGCCTTACGACCGGCTGGCGACCACTTCGAGATCTTCGCATTCGTGGTCGTAGTCGTCCTCGCAGTCGCAGCCGTACCCGGCTGGTTCGCCTCACGCGTCCCTCCAACGTTCGCGCTCGATGAATAGGCCAAACCACCTCGCGCCGCGGTCACCCCGCACGCGCAATCAGCGCCGGTGAAGTGCAGCGCCCAAAGCTAGGGTCCGCACTCGGCGACCGTCAACTCGGTAGGGCAGGCGGAGCCCTTCTGCTCGCCAACGCCCGCTACTGGACCACAGTGGCACCCATCGTCCGCGCGCAACTGCGCCGCTGGGAGCAACGCGCCCACACGATCACCAACCCCCTCCTCCAGACACTCGCGCTCGACACCCTACACAAGGAGAGCTTCAACGCCGAGGTAGCAGCAACACTCGCCACGCTCGCCCCACGCACGCATCGCCAGCACACAATAGAAGCAATCGTCGCGCTAGAGATCCTATACGACTACCTCGACAGGCTGGTCGAGCAAACCACAGACGACCCCCTAAAAAACGGCCACCAGCTATTCCAAGCACTCAATGCCGCGATGAGCAACGGGGCCGAACTCGACCACGACTACTACCGGTTCAACCCCGCCACGGAAGATGACGGCTATCTCGAGGAACTGGTAAGCGTGGTGAGGACCACGTTAGAGAACCTACCAGCCGCGCACGCAATCCGCGAATCAGCCCAATCCATCGCGGCGCTTTGCGCGGAGGCGCAAGTTCGGGTTCACGCGGTCCCCCGGCTGGGGGCTTCGCAGCTGAGCAGTTGGGCGACGCGCGAGGCGGCGGGCTCGGCCTGCGAGTGGCGAGAGTTCGTGGCCGGCGCGGTGGCGTCCGTGCTCGCAATCCACGCGCTGATCGCCGCCGCCGCCAATCGACACACGACCCCTGAGCAAGCGGCGGCGATCGTCGCTGCATACCTGCCGATCAGCGCCCTCAGCACGATTCTCGACAGCCTCGTCGACTACACCAGCGATACGCGCGCCGAGAAAGCGTGGTTCATCGGACTCTACGAACACGGCGACCATGACCTCATAGAGCAAGCGCTCACCAATGTCGCTCGGCTCGCCGTAATACGAGTCAGAAACCTTCCCAGCCGAGGACACCACCTCATGACCCTCACCGGCGTCGTCGCCTACTACACCTCGGCACCCACCGCCAACAGTCAATTCGCGCGGCCACTCATAGCCACCATCCACCACGAGCTCCAACCCATGATTACCCCCACCCTCACGGTCATGCGAGCGTGGCGCCTCGCCAAGCACCTACACAGACGACCGGATGAAGAGCCACCCATGAGCGACAACCCCAAATGAACAGCACAGCCCCTTCACGGCCTCGCACCGCCCGCTACCTCGCGATCATCACCGACGGCAACCGCCGATGGGCACAAGCCCGTGGCCTGCCCGTCTCGGCCGGGCACGAGGCCGGCGCGAACACTCTCAGGGACCGGCTGCGCGACGCCGTGGAGTTCGGCATCCAAGAGCTCGCCGTCTATGCGTTCTCGACCGAGAACTGGTCACGGCCCGAAGAGGAGGTGCAGGGCCTCATCTGCATGCTCGCGCAACGCATCGCCAGCGAAACCCCGGATCTCCACCAGCAAGGCGTGCGGATGCGCTTCATCGGCCGCCACGAGAAGGTACCCGAGCAGCTCGTAAAGCAGATGCGCTGGGCAGAGGCACTCACCGACGGCAACCACGCGATGACGCTGTTCGTGGCCATCAACTACGGCGGACGCGCTGAGATTCTCGACGCTGCCCGCCGCTTTCAAGGAGACACCGAGGAGCAGTTCCGCCGCTACCTCTACGCACCCGAGATGCACGACCCCGACCTGATCATCCGCACCGCCGGCGAGCAGCGCCTCTCCAACTACCTTCCCTGGCAAGCCGCCTACTCCGAGCTCATCTTCCGCCAGGAGCTATGGCCCGACTTCACGCGCAAAGCCCTCCAGGAATCCCTCGCGCAATACAGCGCACGGCAGCGACGCTTCGGCGGCCGCTGAGCACTCGGCTCGCCGCCCATCCCCCGATGTATATACTGCCTCACTGAACAATTCCAGCAGGCGACAGAAGCAGACACGCGAAGGAATCGATGCTCAAACCACCAGACACCCCCACGCAGCGACGCACGACCAGCACGCTCACGAGCCCCCGATGGGTGCTCCTCGCGGCCCTGATCTTCGGGGCGCTCGCCGGGCCTGCCTCCTCCGCCGCCCTGCACCCCGCCAGCCACCGTTGGCCTGCTCGCGCCGCGCACACCCTGAGCGTGGCCGACACGACGCACCTGCACTACATCCACGCGGCCGGGTCGCTGCTCTACGAGGAAGGCACATCCATCGGGACGCTCCCCGGCACGATGCGCGCCCACGTCTACATCGGCCCGAGGACCACCGGCACCTTCACGATCTACGTCCACGGCGGCGGGACCATCAACGGCCACGGGACAGCCACCATGCACGGCTCCGGCGTCTACGAAAGCTTCCACGGAACGCTCACAGCGACCGGAGGCACCGGCCGCTACACACACGCCCACGGACACGCAGGGCTCTACGGCACCTTCGACCGCAAGAACTACGCCCTGCTCGTGCAGACCACCGGCCACCTCACCTACTGACGATGAGGCTCCGACGCGCACGGCACCGCGCCCGTGCCATCCTCGCCACCACCCTCTCCTGCGCCGCGCTACCCGCCGCAGCACACGCGGCGCCGTCCGTGCGGCTCTACGCGACCCTCACCCCAGAGCAACTCGGCCACGGCACCACGATCGGCTTCGGCTTCCAGATCACCGCCCCCGCCGGCGACATACCCCCACCCCTCACCAAAGTCGAAGTGCGCTACCCAGAAGATCTCGGGATCGGCCTCAGCGGCCTCGGCTTCGCCACCTGCACCACACGCACACTCCAAGCGCTCGGACCAGAAGGCTGCCCCGCCGACTCGCACATGGGCTACGGCAGCGCACTCGCAGAGATCCCAATCGGCACACAGATCATCCACGAGACCGCCCCCGTCGCACTCCTACGCGGCCCCACACACAACGGGCACTACACGCTCCTCACGTTCGTCAACGCCGAAGTCCCCGTCTTCGCGCCAACCACGCTCCCCAGCCTCCTCCTGCCCGCCCCCGCGCCATTCGGCGGACGCATCGACATCAACGTCCCCCTCATCCCAACCTTCCCCGACGCCCCCGACGTCGCCCTCGCCCGAGCTACACGCCACCCTCGGACCCCAGCACCTCACCTACTACGAACGCCTTCGCGGGCGCCAGAGGGCGTACCACCCCAAGGGCATCCTCCTCCCCCCCACCTGCCCGCATGGAGGCTTCCCCTTCGCCGTCTCGCTCACCTTCCTCAACGGCACCCACAGTGGCGCCCGTACCGCGGTGCCCTGCCCGCCTACTCCTCCTCCTAAGGATCACGGAACGTCGCCACTCGCGGAATATACCGGTCATGTGATACCCCGACGGAGTAAGGCCGCTTTACAATGTTCCGAGGAGGTTTCGCACCGTATGACTCCCCAACTCGTCTGCCGCCGAGCGGGCCAAGACTACGAGTTCATTGTCGCTGGCGAGGTCGTAGCTTGCCTGGTCTGGATCGCGCAGTCGCAGCCGGAGAATCAGCCGGGCTGGGTGCTGAGGGTGCCGGGCTGGCCTGACCGGCAGATGTATCGCGTCCCCCAAGCGCTCGTCGACGATCTCGCTGCCGCCCGCCGCTACCGCGAGGCGGCGACCGTCGGCTTGGCGCTCGCGATCGTTGACGAGCGCTTGTCGGGGCTCGTGCCAAAGCCGTGACTTGACCGGCGCGCGCACTGGCTCGGGCGACCCTACACCCATGCCGTACCGTCCAGGGATGGCCGCTGCTGGCAAGAAGCTGAACGGGCACGGCGCCCGACGTAAGTCTCGCTCCCCCGCGCCTGCCGCCGCCGACGGCGGCTACGGTCTGCCGCCGCATCCGGCTCGTGTCAGAGCCGGCCAGCGATTCGTCGCCCGCCGGCCCGGCCGCCATCGCACGCTGACGGTGACGGCCTCCGGCAGGCGCGATGGTCGCTGCCGAGCGCGCGTCGAGTGCAGCCAGCAGCTTGTCTCGCTCTCGGTGGAGCGGCTGCTCGCCGTTCGTGCGGACGGCCAGGGACAGCACTTTCAGTTCCTCGGCTTTCGCGTCCGCCGATACCGCACTTGGGCGGTCATCGCCACCGTTGCCGAGCGCGAGGTCGAGCTGATCCTGCCGGAGTGGCACCCTCGCCGACCCGTCCGGCTGGCGCGGCGGCTGGTCCCGAGCGCCGGGAGAACAGGCGTGTGGCTGCGAGTCAGCGCCGATCTGTCAGCGTCCAACCCCGGACGGCTGAACGTGTCGGTGGCGGGGATCTGCAAGGAGCCCGCACACCTGACGATGCCCGCGAGCGACGGGCGGGCAGCGTAGATGGACGCCGGCAACGAGCAGCCGGCCGGGCTCGCGCGGCACAACCCCGACGCGACGTTTCGGGGCCTCTGCAATCTGTTGGCCTGGCACGGACGCACCCGTGAGGTCAACGACGAGCTCGCCGTAGCGCTGCGGGCGCTCAAGCCGCGCCGCTGGCATATCGAGCGGGACTTTCTGATCGGTGCGGTGCCGATCCCATTCATCGTGTTTGGCCCCACGGGCGTGTTCATCTTGCAAGGCAGCCGCGGCTACTGGACCAACCGTGACATCGTTGAGATGTGCAAGGCGGCCGACACGCTCGCGCAAGCGCTGATCGGCTACCCCGACCCGGTGCGCTGTGGGATCGTGATGCTCGAAGAGACGATCGAGCACCGCCAGCACTTCGCCAAGGATGGCCCCGGCCCGTGCTGGATCCTCGCCGGGGAATTGCTCGTCCACTGGCTGCACGCCTTCTGTGACCGGGGGCTCTCGGAGGGCGACACGGCGTTCGTCCGTGCCTGGGCGTCCTCGTCGCGCGTGTGCGAGCCGCGCCGGCTGTTCGAGCCCGTGGGCGGCGACGACGCTTGCAAGCTGGAGCCCGAATAGAGGAAGCGTTGCGAGCGAGTACTGGCCGCTTAAGACGAGCGCACGATTTGCCGATGCGGAATGGTGGCCGCGAGCACCCAACCGTTGCTACAATTCACACGAAGAAGTCGTGGTATCGGACTATCCTGGGTCTTGTTGCCCGGTGACGCAGCGAGGAGCGTAGAAGGACGGGTATTACGGGAGACCCCGCGGTGAAGCAAGAGGACGCAAACCAGGGTACGTCGCTGATTTCAGACGCGGACGCCACGTATCTACAGGGCCAGCTCCCTCCGCACACGTTCGGCGAGATGCTGGCGTTCCTCGAGCAGCTGCCGGAGGACCTTCGACCCACCTTCATCACTCTGATTCGCCGAGAGGCCGAGGCGATGAACGAGAACGCGCTGCTCGTAGCGATGTCCCGCCTCTCGGCGGCGACCAACCCGGCGGAGGACCTGCCGTGAGCGCCCGCTTCCTGCGGTTCCTCTCCCCGGCCGAGCAGGCGAGGGCGGTCGCCGACGAGCACTACGTCGCGCTGATGGGGGACGTGCTGCGCATCACTGAGAGCCGGCTGTCGCGCCGGCATATCGATCTCGACCGCAAGGACGTCGAAGCCGCCTACAACCAGGCGTGGCACGGCGTCTGCCAGCGGATCGCCAGGGGCGAGGGGGTCGAGAACCTGACCGGCCTTCTGGTGGACATCACCTACAAGCGCTCGCTGGACATCTACCGCCAGTGCCATGAGGCGATGCACACCGACGATGGACTGGAGGGCGTTGATGGCCTTGAGAGCCGCGCGACGAGCGGCGACTTGGCAGAACAGGCCGACGATCGAGGCAAGCTGATGGGCCTCTTTGAACGGCTCAAGGGCCGCCTGAACACCAACGAGCGCAAGGCGATCACGTTGTGCATCTTGCACGGCTACAGCCGGGCGGAAGCCGCGAAGGTGCTCGGCATCCCCGAGCCCACCTTCCAACGGATCATCGACGCGGCATGGAAGAAGGTCGCGTCGGTCGCCACTGGCCTTGACGGCCGCGGCTGCGGCGATGACGAGTGGGCCAGAGCGCTGCGGTCGTTCGCGCTCGGGCTGATCGACGAGGATCACCGGGACTACCACAGGATCTCCGAGCACGTCCAGAAGTGCGAGAGCTGCCGCCGCTACGTACAGGGCCTCCGCGGCCTGTCGGCAGTGATGCCACCCCTCGGCTTGCGGTTCATCCCGTTCGCGCACCATCACCCAGGGCTCGTGCACACGGCCATCAGATCGATCAGACAGCTACTCGGCGCCGGGCACGACGGCGCCGCCGGTGGCAGAGCCGGCGCGTCAACAGCGGGTGGCGTGGCGGCCGGCGTAGGGACGGTCAAGGTCGCCGCAGTCGTCCTCGGCCTGGCCGTCGTCGGCGTCTCGATCAAGATCGCCACCAGCGGCCACCACACCACGCACCACCATTACGCACAGCGCCCGCCCGCGACCCTCGCCACACCGCCGGCGGTGAACGCGCTCGCCGCCGCGCGGAGCGCCCCCAAGCCGGCCGCAGCGATCAACCCACGGCGCCGCCCGGCGCACGGGCACACCCCGGTTCACCAAACGCCAACCTATCGGCCGCCGGCCAGGCCTGCGCCACCACCCAAATCCGTAGCCCCGCCGTCGCAAGCGCCGAAACCAGCCACGACCGCATCGCACGAAAGCGAACGCGAATTCTCCTTCGAGCAAAAATAGCGGTCACGGTGCGCAAAAAATCCGTGGTGCCAAAAAAATAAGCCAAGCTCCGGGGTAAACGGCAAAACGATTCGACGCCTCTTCAGACACCCGTTCTGGAGGCGCCGATGCTGGACCGCAGTCCCCAACCGAATCTCTTTGACCCCGGCCGCACCGGCCAGCCTGCGCCCGAAGCCACACCCGCCGCGCAGGCGCCAACCGACCATTTCAACACGCCGCCGGCCGCCAAGCCGCGCGGGCGGGTTAGCGCGCCGTCCCTGGCCCGCTACTTGACGGCAGCGCGCGCCGTGATCGCAGCCGCTCTCGCCGGCCGTCTGTACCGGCCGCGACGCTTTGGCCTGCTCGCGCCCGTCGCGATCTTGCTCCTGTTGCTGGTGGCGAATCCCGCCGGCTGCGGGCGGAGCACGACTACTCGCGTCGTGACGCAACCCGCCGGCGGGCGCCAGGCGCCGCCGCGAGTAGTCACGCGGCTTGTAACTCGTACTGTGACAGTGCGAGAGCCGCCCCCCGCCACCACGCCGCCGCCGCCGCATACCACACGCGCCCCCACCGCCGCGCCGGCGCACGCCACGAAAGTGCGGCCAGCACTCGCGCCGCAACTCACGGCATCGGACACTCGCCAGCAAACCGTAACAGCGATCCCGTCGCCGGCCAGCGCGACGGTCGCTCCCACAGGACCAGCCATGACCTTCACGGATTCGCCGCCCGACCCAAGCCGGGAGGAATCCGGCGAGGAGTTCGGGTTCGAGCGCTGACCCCCAACCCGGACCACGGAGGTTCACCCATGACTAGCAACAAGCAACTTGCGGCTCGCCGCGTTCGTCTCGCCGTAAAGGTGAGCGTGATCGAGGCGGTTGTGAGTGTCCCGATCAAGCTGCTCGCTCACCCTTTCCTGCCCCTGCTGTTCCGCAAGGACCTGGGGATACCGGACAGCTCAAAGATTGAAGGCGTGGACAAATTCGCTGCGTTCATGGCGAACCTCTCGACGCCGCTGCTGGTGGCGCTCGCCGCGATCGCGCCGCTCGCACTGATCTTCGGGGCGGGCCTTCTGATGTTCGGGCACCGGCGAGCTGGCGCGGTGCTGGCAGGCACGGTCGCCGCGCTCGCGCTCGCGGCGTGCGCGACGGGGCTGGTGGCCTGAGAGGCGACGGTGCCGAGACTCCCCGGACAGATGCACCTCGACGACCCTAGCGGCACGGCGGCGATTTGGCGCCGCCGTGCACGCCGCGCGGCGCTGCTCACCGCTGCCGCGCTCAACCTCGCACTCGTCGTTTCACTTATTAGCGCGGGCGCCGCGAGCGCGCTGGGTATCGAACCGCTGCCGATCAGCCCCGTCACTGTCGCAATCCCGATCGCGAAAGCGATCGTCACCGCCCCTCTAAAAGCTGTAACTAGCGCGCTGCTCAGTGTCCTGCAGGCGATCTTTGGCGGCGTCGAGGCGAAGCTGCTGGCCGACGTAATCACTGGCCTGCTGGCGATCCCCAACTTTAACAATGGGCACGTCGCGTCGCTTGAGCAGACAACCAGCGCGATCTCGCTTGGGATGCTCGGCTCGGTTCTCACCCTTTCTATCTTCCGCTACTACCTGGCGGGCCTCAGCGACAGCGGCTCCGGCGGCTTCGAGGCGATTCAGGGAGTCGTCCGTGTGGTCGGCGCAGTCGGATTCATTGTCGCTTGGCCGGGTGTTTTCGGGGAGCTGGTGCAGATCCCCAAGATGTTTGACGGTGCGCTGCTCGGCAGCAGCGCTGTACAGGGAAGCGTCGCGGCGTTGTTCGACGCGGCGCTGGTCGTCGGCGGCGGCGCTTTCGTGTTGAGTAGCGGCCTCGGCCTGATCTTCGTGGTGCTGATGGCGCTGCTTGGCGCGCTCGTGTTCATCGGCTTGCTCTGGATGAAGGTCCTGTTGAGCGTGATGATGATGTTCCTGTTCGTGTCGATGCCGCTGTGCATCGTCATGTGGCCGGTTCCCGAGCTGGCTTGGCTTGCCGCGGCGGCGATGCGCTCGATGTTCGTTGCGTTGCTCGTCCCGTGTGTGTGGGCGATCGTGTTCGCGTTGGCGGCGGCGGTTAACACGGACGTTCTCGCTTGGGCGCCGTCTCACAACATTGTTGACACGGTAGTGATCCGGCCGCTCGCGGGGATCACACTGATGCTGTTGTGCATCAGCCTGCCGCGGTTTCTGATGCGCCAGGCGATGATCGGACCTGCCGGCCAGGCGCGCGGCGGCGGGCGGATTTGGCGGACTGTCACTTTCGGGCTGTTCGCGCTCCGTGGCGTCTCCGGCGCTGCGCGCACGGTCGCCGCTGCCGCGAACGAGGGTCAGGAGACCGCGCAGCGTTTGATCGACCGGCTGCCGCAGCAGGCAAAGCCGCCAGGCGCGGCGGGAGAAGGTAGCCTCGCCGGGCGGATCATCTTTGGCCGCAGTGGGTTTGGTCAAGGACGCGATGAGCCCGGCGACGACGCCGGCGGCTCAGACGGTGGGCTGGCGTTGCTCGATCCCGAGGGCGACCCGCCCACGGAGGCCGCTGGCGGTGTTGATGCGGGGGCCGCCGCCGTCAGCGACGACGCTGCCGAGACGCACAGCAGCGATACGCCGGCCGAGCAGCCGCCGGCGGCGACGGGCACCGCCGACCCGGTAGCGGATGGCGGCGCCGAGGAAGCCTCCGCGCCGCCGCAGCAGCAACCGGCAAGCGCCGGCAACGGGGCGTCCGGGGACGCCACCCCAGGCGCGGCTCCCGCCCGTCAGACCGCGGGGAGCAACGAGCCTGGTGCCGCGCAGCTGATCGACCAGGCGGGCGCCGGCATGTACCAGGAATCCCGCGCAGTCGGTTCCTCAGCGGAGGACGTCGCGGACGCGTTCGCACGTCTGCGGCCGTCCGCACAGCGTGCGATCGCGGACGGCAACCCCGACAAGTTGCGTGACTCCATCGCCAGGACGCTGCACAACCCGAGATGGACCGACGGCGAGCGTGAGGCGCTGTGGACGATCGGCAGCGCCCGGTTGAAGGAGGTCAACGACGGCATCGCCCTCGCCCAGACTCGCCAGCGCGAACGCGCTGGCGGCGAGTCCCCTGCCTCCCCGTCGGCGAGCCTGGCCGAGTCGGGGCCGTCTGCGCCCGCCACAGACGGCACTGCGTCGGGCGGGCAGCCCCCGCGAGCGCCCGCGAGCGAGAACCCAGCCGGCGGCGCCGGCGGCCAGGCCCCGCCGCCGGCCGGCCCGCCGCCGGAGTCCGGGCCAGGGGGTCGCAGCCTCGGCTCCGGACTCACCCAGCAGCTACCGGCCACCTCCGAGCCGCCCCCGGTCGTCGAGCCGCCTGACCTTCCCGACGCCGAGCCATTTCTCGACTGATGCACCGCGCCTACAAGCACCTAACCGACCGGCTGCGGATAGCCGAGCTCACGATCCCGCAGATCGCGGGCGTGTTCACCGGCCTGCTGTGCGGGCTGCTGTTCGCGCTGTATGTCTCACCGTTCTCGCCGTATCTGACGCTGGTCCTGTCCATCTACATCGCCGGCGTCCCGGCGGGCACAGTCGTCCTGGCGACCAGCACGGAGTTTGACCTGTGGCTCCATGTGAAGGCGTGCGCCGGCGAGCTGTTGAGCGACGGCCGGTACACCCCCGGCCCCGGCGAGGACACCACCGGCTACTGCATAACCGCAAATGACAGCGGCGGGCCACCGCGCCCACAGAACGCGCCGCTGGATTTGGGGGAGCTATGGGGGCTGTAGCTCGACGCAAGGACGCCCCCGCCCGGGAGGCCGGGGATCTGCTCGCCCTCGAGGCGCTCGACCACAGCGGCCTTGCCGTCACACGCGAGGGCGCCTTCGTGCGCGTGCTGCGGGTCACACCGCCAAACCCGCTGGTCCTCACCAATGAGGAGCGCACCCGCATCGCGCACGGCTACTGCCAGCTCGTCTCGCGGCTGCGCGCCGACCAGCGATTGCAGTTCTATGTTCACAGCCGACCAGTGAACCTGAGCGAAATCCTCGCGTCTGCCCGCAAGGATGTCACCTACACCTCGGGACCGCCGCCATCCTCGCTCGAGGACGGCACAGCCGACCCGCTGGCGCTGTCGCGCTGGCGGCTGTACGCCGGCATGGAGCAGACGCTCAGGCTGCACGCCGACGAACAGGCCGCTGTCCAGACCGCCTACTACGTCGTCTGCCCGCACGTTCCGGCACCCCGCACCCGCCGCGATCTGTTGCGGGAGCTTCGCCCACGTCACGGCCGGATACTCAGTGGCCCGATGACCCGCAACGTGCGCGCGCACCAGCGCGCGTCACGCGAAAGCCTCGCCTACACCGAAATGGTGCGCTCCGAGCTCGACGCGCTGTCGATCTCAAGCCACCTGATTAACGGCGAGGAGTTCGTGTCGCTGCTCTGGAGCCGGTTCAACCCCACACAGGCCGACCGTGCGATGCGCCCACCACGCACCACCGAAATCCTCGGAGCCCTCAACACTCCCGTCGAGGAACGCGAGGCACGGGAGGTCGCCAGCCGGCTACGCGGCCTGATCGCGCAGTCAGCGATGGACTTCGACCGCTCGCACCATCACGTCGAAATCGATCATGACGTCGAGCAGACGATTTGGGTAGCAACGACCGCCGAGCACACACAGATGGGCTGGCTGCTCGCCGGCATGATGAGCCGCCAGCCATACACCCTCTCGGTTCACATCAGGGCGCTCGATCGTCGCCGCGAGCGAACGAAACTCAAGATGCGCTACCGCCGCGTGTTCGCGGTTAACCGTGGCGCGGAGGCGAAGGGCCGCGTACCGGACTTCGACCGCTACCAGCAGGAGCAGGAGCAGGCCGAGCTTCTGCGGGACATGGCCGGCAGCGACCGAGCGAATCTCTACCACGCGAGCATCTATCTGACGCCGCGCGCCCCCGGCCCGAACCCCGACCTCCAGGCGCTCGGGGAGGCCGTCGATTTCTGCGCGGACTCCCTGTCCTCAACGTCGGACGCGGCGGTAAACCGTGGCGCTCACCACCAGAGACGGCTATGGCCCTCGACGCTGCCGCTCGGCCGTGACACCGCCGGCTACACCCGCGTGTACGCGACGCAAAACGCGGCCGACTGCATCCCGCTCGTCGGGACCAGTTGCGGCAGCCCGTTCGGGGTGCCGTTCGCGTTCAGCTCACCAGGCCGCACCCTTGAGCGCCTTGACCCCGTAGACCGGGTACACGACAGCCACACACTGCTTATCGCCGGCAAGTCGGGGTCGGGCAAGACAATGCTGGTCAACGCGCTCATCGCGCGGGCGATCGCGCTCGGCATCGGCCCGGTGTTCGCGATCGACCGCGCCGGCCACTACCGCATTCTCACGCAACTCGTTCACGGCGCCCATCACCTCGACATCGGAAGTGACAAGACAGAGTGGGCGATCAACCCTTGGGACACCCCGGATCAGGCCGCCGTGCCGAGGGAAAAGGTCGCCTACCTCGTCTCACTTCACGCGACGATGATGGGTGCCGAGGGTCTGACGGTGCTTGAGCGCGCGCAGCTCGCTACCGCCATCCGCCAGGTTTACGCGACCGCCTACCAGCAGCGTGTCTCAGCCCACGAGTCGATGCTTCGCGCCGAGCTTTTGTCGAGGGCCGAGTCCGAAAGCCAGGCCGGCGCTGTCGATGTCGCCGCGGCGCTTCGCAACCTCGCTGAACGTCTCGGCGAGTTCTGCGACGACGGTGCGTACTCGTATCTGCTGGACCGGGAAACGAACGTGCCGACCGGCTGCCCGCTCTTGGTGTTTGACACCGAACGGCTACCGGAGGCGATCTTGGCGCCGGTGATGCTTTCACTGATCGAGTACGTCGTGCGCGAGGTCAAACGCCACCGCGAGCAGAACGGGCACCTCGCCAACCAGCCGGGGGTGCCGCGCCTGGCGTTGATGAGCGCCTTGCTGATCGACGAGGCGTGGCACAAGATCAAAAGCCCCGAGGCCGGGGTTTACCTTGCGGACCTCGCCCGCCGCGCACGGCATCTCGGGGTGCTACTCATCATCATCTCCCAGGGGCTCTCGGACCTGCACACCGAGCACGGTCTCCCGCTGCTGGTGAACTACGCGATAGCGGTCCTGCTCAAGCAGCGCAGCCGCAAAGAGCTTACATTCGCCAGGGAAGAGGTCGGCCTGACCGACGAGCAGGCCGCGATCGTCGGGAACCTCAAGACGATCGACGGCCGCTTCGCCGAACTGCTGTGGCTGAACGGTTCGCGCGGCGCCGGCCGCATGTGCTTCCCGGTCGGGCCGACCGAGTATTGGGCGTACACGAGCGAGGAACTGCACGATGTTCCTGCGCGTGACGCGATGATCGCCAAGCACAACGATGACGTGTGGACGGCGATCTGCGAGCTGGCCGCGCAGGGCATCCCGAACATCGAACGCGAGCGCGACTGATGCCCGGCAATGACAGCCACGCCGGGGGTGCCGTCGCGGTGCTTGCCGCGGCCGCGGTGCCCCTCGCCTGCGTGCTCGGCCTGATCCTGCTGGTGCTCACCGTTATCTCGCCGCCATCGGATGCGGGGTCCTCCTGTCACGCCGGCGGTGTGACAGTGAGCCCGGTGACCGTGCCGGCGGGCCTGTCAAAGACGGCACGCGAGTTGTGGGACAAGCCGCTTTCAATGCAGCCGGGGGTTTGGTATCCGGTCGGAGCCACCGAGTATTACCAGGGCGACGGTTCGGGCACCGGACATACCGGGTCGATTCCTGAACCGGCGCAGTCAAACCTCGATGAACACCCCGACAGCTTCGCCGAGCTGTCGCTGCTGGCGGCCAATCCCGCAAACGACGGCGGCACCCTGACGTTTCAGGACGCCAACGCGCTCGGAAATGTGCCGTACATGACCGGCATCCGGGTAGCCATGAACGGCAAGAGCATCGTCGTCTACAAGCGCGACACCGGATACGGCCAGGGTCCACAGGAACACACACCAGAAGGCTTTGAGTACCGCATCGACTTGTGGGGGCCGGCGGCGCAGGCGCTCGGCGTCACCAAGTCACAGGTAGACATCGAGCTCGCCCCCAAGACGGGCGCGGGAAACGTGCTCGGCGCGACCCCATCAGCCGACGAAGCCTCCGAACCTACCGAAGCGGGAGGTTGCGGTGAAGGCGGCTCGGAAGGCCCGCTGCCGTTGACGGCAGGCCAGCAAGCGGAGGTGGAACCGGACGGATTGGCGGCTGCACCCAAGGAAGCACCGCAAGCGGTGAAGGCGATGGTCGCGGCGGGCAATCGCCTGGACCACGCCGAATACGTGTGGGGTGGCGGGCACGGAGAGAGCTTGAACACCTTGCAGCCGGGCTATGACTGTAGCTCCGCGGTGTCTTATGTGTTGCACGGAGGCGGTGTTTTCGGTGAATACGCCGAGGACTCCACCGAGCTTGAGAGTTACGGGGAACCCGGCCCCGGCAAGTGGGTAAGCGTCTACGCCAACAGTGAACACGCATTCATGTTCGTGGCCGGGTTGCGTTTCGACACGGTTTTTGAATTTGGCTATGACACCGGCCCGAATCGCGATCAAAGCGGGCCACGATGGCGGGTCTACCCCGGAGTACCAGGCTGGGCGAAATGGGTGGTCCGCCACCCCCCCGGCCTCTGAATGAAAGGACACAGCTATGCGAGCAGCGATACGTCGTTATCTGATACTAGCCGTCCTGGTAGCGCTGGCGCCGTTCCTGTCGGCCTGCGGGCTTGCAGCGAACAACAGCAGCAGCAGTGGGCAGGCGTCGTCCCCGGCGAACCCGGGCGAACGGCCGGGCACCGTGCCGGCACCGGCGACACGCCAGGCGTCACCGGCGCATCCGGCCGCCTCGCCGCAGCAGGCCGTCGAACGGTTCGCCGCCAGCTACATCAACTGGACGTGGCAATCGCTCGCGGCAGATCAGGCCGCGCTTGCTGGGAGCGCTGTCGGTGAAGCACGCGCAAGCGAGGAACAGGCCCGCCAGCAAACCGCACGGGATACCCCACTGCGCCGCGCGGAAATCTACAACCAGGGCGTGATCGTCGCCGTCGCCCGCCTGCACGGCGGCAACACAGACGAATGGGTGATCGACACCCGCGAGCAGACAGGCGGAAACAGTGAATACGCCGAGCTGCAGGCCGCGTTTCACATAACCCTCGCGGCCGTCCAACGGGTGCGGGATGGGTGGGCGGTGAGCGTATGGCGGCCAGTCGAGTAGCCCGGTCGCCCGTCCTGAAAACAACAGGTGCCGAGCGTGAGATTCACCACACTATCAGGCTGGCGGCGTACATCGCTGCGGCACGGGCGCGCGAACAGCGGCGCGCTCTACGTTCCCGGCCTTGCCTTCCACGACCCGCCGGGGCCGCTGCTGGTGGTCACGGGCCTGTCGGGCGGCGCGGGCGCGTCCGTCCTCGCGTATCTCATAGCCGCTACCGCGGCAAAGCAGTCCAGCGGGCCGGTACTCGTGGTTGACACCGGCGGACCAACAGCCGGGCTTGCGGCGCACGCCGGGGTGAGCGCGCCCCGCACGCTGGTCGAGATCGCCGAGCGCATCGACCACGGCGAGCCGGTGACTGGCAGCCTGTGGGCGCAGGGCGATCACGGCCTACGGGTGCTGGCGGGCGCCCCACAGTTCACCGTCGACGCAAGCAGGGACGCGGTCCTGCGGGTCCTGTGCGACGCCCGCCACGCCCACGCGCTCACCATCGTCGACGCCGGCACGCTCGGCCGCTCCGTCGAGCAGGCGGCGCTCGCCGCCGCCACCCATGTCGCCTGGACGTTGCAGGCCAGCGTCGACGGCGCTGCGCGAGCCCGCCGGGTGCTTGAGCGGATCGTGCCGCTGAGCCGCCCGGAGATCATCGTCGCCCGCGCGCACACCGGGCAGGGACGCCCGCCGCTGCGCGAACTCGCGGACCTCGCCGACGGGCGCCGCGCGCCGCTGGTGCTGATGCCGAGCCTGGGCGACACGGCGGGCGGGCAGCTCGGCCAGCTGGCAGAGCTGGCGCAGGTGGCGCTCCAGGCGATCGGCGGGGTGCTCGGCAGATGACCGAATCGCGACGTGTACTTGCGTGGGTGCTCGGTGGCTGGTGCGCCGTCGCCGTCGCGTGCGCCGCGGCGACAAGCGCCTGGTTTGCGGCGGGCGCGCGGCGGCTGCTGAAAGTTCACTTCATCGCTTCGTTTCAGCACCCGCTCGGTGAAGCCGTAGCGATCTGGCTTACCAACTCGCGAGCGACCGTAGGAACCGCGGGCTGCGTCGCGCTGATCCTGCTCGCACAGCGCCTCGCCCCGGCCTCTCGCGGTGTCGAGCGCGTCCCGTGGTGGGTGTGCGACCTGCTGTTCGCGCTGTTGGCCGCGCGCACCGCCGCGCTCGCCGGCGTGCTCATCGGCGCCTACGGCACCATGCAGCTGGGGGCGTTCCTACCGGACGGGCCGGTGGAGGTCTTGGCGTGGGCGCTTCTCGCCTGCGTCTACATTCAGGTGCGCCGCCGCCGTCTCGGGCTGCGCGGGAGCGCGATCGGGCTGCTCACGGTGGAGGGGCTGCTGGCGATCGCCGCGCTGCTGGAGGCGTTGTTGTGACCCGCCCCCGCGCCGGCCATCTACTTCTGCTGCTGCTCGGGTTTCTGCTGAGCATCGCGATCCTCGCGATCGTCCTGTCGCGCCTCGCGCACATCGCACCAACGCCCCAAACAGTGAATCACACCGCCGGCACGACCGCGGCCCGTCACCGCAAACCCGGCCGCTCACACCACGGGTCGCTCCCCCTCACAGTTTTCCTTTGGCTGGTGGTGGCGAGCGCCGCGGCCGGCGCCGCGCTGCTCGCACGGTGGACGGTCAAGGTCGTGCGCGAGCGCCTTGAGAACCGCATCACCAGGGAGTACGGCCTGTACGAGCTGCACCTGACTCTCCACGACGACGCCCGCGAGCAGGAGCAGGTCGAGATGATCGAGTCGCTGCTCCACGCGGTGCGGGAGTTCCCCGAGCAGCGCGCACAGAGCGGACAGCCGTTCGTCGCGTTCGAGGCGCACTACGCACCTGGGCCAACCGGCGAGTTCGAGTGGGTGCTGTGCGTGCGCTGCGAGCGAGCGCTCGCCGCCAGCATCGACGCGATTATCTCGGCCGCCTACCCGGACGTGCGACTGGGCTACGCCTTCTCAGGGCCACCGCAAGAGATCGACGGGCGGCTCAGAGAACCCGGTCACGTCCTGCGGTTCAGAAAGTCCCGCAGCTTTGTGTACCCGATCATCAGTCGGGTGCAGCCGGGCGCCGCCCGCCCGTGGGAAGCAATCGCCCAGGCGCAGGCGGCGGTCGGGGTGCCGAGCACCGTGCGCGTGCAGTCTGACGCCGTGCGCGCTGACGATCGAGCGCTTCGCCCGCGAGCATATCGCGCGCACGAGGCGCATCTGCTCGCCGGCGACGGCGGCCGCCTCGGATCGCTCAGCACCGCGGAGATGTCCTCCGCCGTCTCAAGCCAGGACCATGCCTGGTGCTGGCTTGAGGTTCAGGTCGCGTGCGACTCGCGCGAGACGGCGAACCGGATCGCCGCCGCCGTGCTCGCTCGCCGCGGCGAGAACCGCCTGCAGCGCCGCTGGATGATCGCGCGGGAGAACCTGTACCGGCGCAGGTTCCCAACCGCCTACCCGCCTCTGTGGCCGAGCCCATCGCTGCGCACGCTCGCGTCCTCCAGCGAGATAGCGCAACTGCTTACACTCCCCGGGGCTCGTCTGAAGAGCGTCCCGGTGCGCCGCCTGCCGCTGCCACGCGTGCCCGCCCCGCCAGAGCTCGGCATGACGCCGCGTGATCCCGAGCCCGCACTACCACCGGGGACCGACGAGTGACCCGTGCAGCCGGCAGCCCGGTAGGTGCGCGCTCGCAGCCCGGCCCCGCACATGGCGAGCAGGACGAGTCGTGGGCGCGAGCGCACCACCCCGCACGAGGGACGCCGCCGCCCGACGCTCGTGCCTCCACCCTACGAGATGCTGCCAGCGCTCCGCGCCCCGAACGGCCCGGTCTACATACACCCGAGCGACAGAAAGTACGGGGTCCTCGCGGTCGGCGGGCAAGGCAGCGGCAAGACCGCGCTGCTGCTGCGCCTCTACCTATCGGATCTGCGCGACCCGAACGCCGCGCCGATCATCGTCGACCCCAAGAGCGAGCTCGCACGCCTCGCGCTCGAGTACACGCCACCCGACTGCGGTAAGCGCGTCTGGTACCTTGATTTGGGCCGGCCGATGTTCGGGATGTCGCCGCTGCGGCGCAACCCTTCAAGGACGTTGCCGCAACAGGCTTCGGCGATCGCCGACAACGTTGTCCAGGCGATTGCTGACACCGCCGAGGGCCAGGTATTTCAATCAAGCCGCCGTTATCTCTATCACGCAGTCATCGGGGCGCTCGCGCTCGCGCACAAGCACGGCGGCCTAGCGATGTTCGAGGACGTCTTCGCGCTCCTGCTGCCCGCCAGGGACGACATGCGAGAGGCGGCCGTAAACGCCTGCCAAGAGTTCGCGGACCTGGATCACACTACCGAGTTTTTCAGGGTAACACTCCCGGACGAACTCGAAGCGAACCGCAGCAACACATACCAACGCCTCGATCCGCCCAGGAACAAGGTCGAAACGATCCTGGCCAGCCCGTCGCTGCGCCGGTTCTACAACCACCCAACGGATGTCTCACTCGCCGACATCGTCCGCGCACGCGACGTACTGATCCTCGACGCGAACATGGGCGCACTGGGCGAGGTCAACGCCCAGGTCGTGATGCTCCTGTTCTTCCAGCAGATGCACGCCTTGATGCAACAGCAGGTGCATCTCCCGCCCGAGCAGCGCGCACGCGTCCCGATGTTCTTGGACGAGGCCATGTACGTCGCGAACATGACCACGATCAAGCAGGCAGCCACACACCGCGAGGCCGGGCTTGAGATAGCGATGGGGGTCCAGTACATCGCACAACTCGGCGCACGCGCCGAATCAGCCGCCATTACAGAAGCGATCCGCAAGGGCGTCACAAACCTTCTGCAGTCACGCTGCCTGTTCAGGATGAGCGACCCCGACGACGCGGAGCAGCAGACACGCGTCGCGATGAGCGTCTACCAGACGATGATCCGCGCGGACCTCGAATCGCGAGAGCTGATGGGCACCACACCAGAGGAGTCGATCTACCTGCCGGTGCACTACTGCCTGGCATCGCTGATCGCGGCCGGCGCGCGCGTGGCCCGCTTCTTCGGCGAAACGTACCCGTTCCGCAAGCTGCGCAACGGCCCGTGGGCACAACACCACATGCGGGTACTCGAAGAAGCCGTCGGCCCGTACCCGGAGACGATGCCGAAGACCTACAAGCGCCTCGGGGGACTCCGCCGGCGCAGCAGACGCCACCCCGCCACCGCAAAGCGACCAGCCCTCCAGCGGGCCGGCGCCGGCGGGCGAGCAGGCCGAACCGCGGGAGAGCGACGAGCCACCCGGCGGCAAGGAGGCCGCAGGCGGCCAGGTGGAGCAGGTTCGGCCACTGATACGGGAGGCGGGCGAGGTCCCCGAGGTGCAGCGCTCGCCGCTGCGCGAGATCATCGACAGCGAACCCACCCCGGACACCGACCCCGGCGAGCGGGAGGCTTCCGAGGGCCTGCGCGAACTCGCCGCGCTCGTCGACCCGCTGCTCGGCATCCGCCAGGCAGAGCAGAGCGACCCGCCAGACAAGCTGCCGCGCCTCTACAAAGAGGACTTCGCGATCCTCGCGCTACTCGACCGCGGCGGGCTCGTGCTGCCGGGGCTCATCCGCCGCGCCGTCGTACCGAGCACCGCGGAGCGCACGATGCGGACCCGGATGAACAAGCTCGTCCGCAACGGCCTGGTCGCGCGCTGGCCGATCGTGCTGCGCGACCCGCCGCGCGGCACGATGCCGCCGCTGTACTCGATCACACGCTACGGGCTCCAAGTCGCGCAGGCCCGCCAGCCGGCAGCGATACCCCCCTCCCGCGAGTTCCGCGAACAGGAAGCAGAGAAGGACGGGCACGTGCGCCACGACCTGCACACGATTTCGTGGGTGACTGAACTGCGGCGCCTGCTCGGGCCACAGGCGACGGAGAAGTGGCGCACCCCGCGCTGGCCGGCGGGCGCGTTGCCGGTCCCACAGACCGGCGCAGGCCGCTCACGCCGGCCAATCACGCTCAAGGACGTCAAGCACCCGAAGCACATCGGGATCTTCGACCTCGACGGCGACGACGTCGCCCGGCTGGAGCCCGACGCGATCTGCGAGATACACCTCCTCGAAGACGGCCTGACGTTCGACCTCATCATCGAGCTCGACCTGACAGAGCGAGTCTCCTACAACGTGCCGAAGTTCAAGCGCTACGACACGTTCCTCTCGGGCTGGTGGGGAGAGCTGCGTCGCTACCAGCAGATCGGCACCCGCCCGATCGTCGTGTTCGTGTGCGCGGGCGCGGAGGTCGCGCGGGCGTATGCGCTGGCGGCCGACGAGGCGCTGCAGGGCAGCGTCGGCGTGACGGGTACACCTGCCCACGAGCGCTACTATCCGGCGCGCGAGCACGTCTTCTTCGCCGACGAGGCCGACATCTACACGGGCGACCTGACGGTCCTCGCGCTGCCGGCCCTGCCGCCACAGGTGCGGGAGGCGCTGGACAGCACACGCGACCCGGCACTCGAGCGGGTCCGACTACTGCCCGACCGGGTGCTCCGCGCCGCCCGCCGCGCACGCAAGAAGTAGCGCCGTCCCGCGCGCGCCGCCGCCGAGCAACCGGTGCCCCGGGGCCTGGCATCAGGAGGCCCTGCTGCCCGCCGCGCACAGCGGCGCCTCCCGTTGCGGGCACGGCCTATCCGCGCTTCGCCGGGGTGGGCCCGGCTCGCCGGCCGGCTGCGTCGGGGCTCGCTCCGCGGCTTGGCTCGGCGGCTTCGGCCTCGTCGCGGGCGTCTTCCTGATCCTCGCGTGTTAGGAGGGCTTCTAGCGCTCCGGCTAGGAGGGTTTGGCGAAACGGTTGGCGAAAGGGGTTGACGGGGCCACGGGGGCAGTCTAGCTTCGGCTGATCCCATACAAAGCGGCCCCGGCGCGGGCTGGAACCCAACGCCGGAGCCTGAGCACAGGAGGAACTATCTCCCATGCCTGACGAGAACCCTATCGTCGTCGAACTCAACGCGATCGAGCGCGACGTGCTGTACCTGCTGACCGGGGATGACTCCCTGCCGATCTGGTCCGTGTGGGACCTCGCGCGTGCGACCGAGCGCGGCAAGCTCGTCAAAGACACCATCCGGTCCCTGCGCGTCAACGGCCTCGTCAACCAGACGAGCGACGGCCACGTGTTCGCCACCCGCGCCGCGTTCCGCATGGTCCAGATCGTCGGCGTCATCAACTGACGACGCTGAGCGGGGCGCCACGCCGCAGGGCTGGGCGTGGCGCTCACTCGCGTGCGGTTTACCGAAGTACGCATGAGCCCCCACATCGACTCGCCTTTAGCGAGGACGCAATCTCGATTTGATGAAGTTCATGCGTCAGGATCAGCTCCAACGCAGTGCGCCGCTTATCCAGGCGCTCGATCTCTTTCGCCTTGGCGGAGTCGGCCATTTTGCCTACCCATGCGTTGAGATTGGCGATGAGATCACCTGCGCTCTGGCTATCGCGGATCTCTCGCAGTACGTTGGCCCCGAGCGTGACGGTTTTGCTGCCCCGTCCGAAGTTGAGGGCGGGTGGTTCGCGCCCATATGCAGCTTCGCGGACAAACTGGTAGCACTGTTTGACAAGCGAATCCGCATACCATCCGTCAGGGGCCGGGAAACTTCGAGCGCCGCTCGATTCGATAAACACTTGCAGGTCTTTGAGCGCAGCGCCTTCCTTGGCGGCAAGCCCATCGCGCTCCTCAAGCCATTCGACAAGCTCAGGGAAATGGGCTTGAAACGTGCCCTTGCGGTGCAAGTCCGCCAATTCGCCGGGGCCGTACCGGCTGGGACTGTGCCCGGAGATCGACTCGTTGAGCGTCTGTGCAATGCCCTTGAGGGCGTGCGCATGGTCGGTTGGCATCTCCCGAGAGGGGCGCCAGTCAAGGAACCCGCCGATCACGAGACTGCCAAGCAAGACGAGGCACCACTCAGAGGTTGTGAGGCCGATGGGTCTGCCAATGGCCGCCGAAGCGATAGTGAGGACAAGGCCGACCGCGCCAAGGATCGATGCGGCCGGGTGCCTGACGATGCCCCAAACGTATCGAGTGAGATCGTGTACGAAGTCCATGGTTGAACCCTACGCCTACCCGCTATACGCAGGTTTTTCCGTCCGACCCGACCTGTAGTTTTCCTTGTCCTACAAACAAAAGGACCCCCGCGCGATTGGCGTCGCCGGGGGCCTGGATCAAGGAGATAGCACCTCCAATGACCACGCGAAACGTAGCACGGCGATCCGTCGCCGCTGACCTCGCGGCCATCCTCGACTCGCAGGAGGTCGCCCGCCTCATCGACCAGCTTCAAGAGACGCGCCAGACGGGGCGTCCCGGCTACCCCCTGCGCACGATGGTCGGCATGGCGCTCGCCAAGAGCCTGTACGCGCTGCCGACGTGGACGCGCACCGTCGCGCTGGTGCGCGAGCACGCCGCCCTCGCGGCCGTCATCGCCCCGGACGGGGCCGTGCCCTCGCATTGGGCGTGCTATCGCTTCACGGCGAAGCTGCGGGAGCACACGGCCGCGCTGGAGGAGTGCATCGCGTCCGTGGTCCGGGCGCTCAAGAAGGCCAACCCGCTGCTCGGCTGGGACGTCGCCATCGACGCGTCCGACATGCCGGCGTACGCGAACGGGCAGCGGTACAAGTACAAGGGCGGACCGGAACGCGAGAAGTACAGCGACCCCGACGCGTCGTGGGGGCACCGCTCCAGCATCTCGACGCGCAAGGGCGGCGGCTTCTACGGATACCGCCTGCACATGGCCGTGTGCTCCAAGACCGATCTTCCGCTCGCGT
This sequence comes from uncultured Solirubrobacterales bacterium, assembly GCA_963821775.1. Classification (GTDB taxonomy): domain Bacteria; phylum Actinomycetota; class Thermoleophilia; order Solirubrobacterales; family Solirubrobacteraceae; genus Palsa-744. The sequence goes on from CAWGFB010000007.1 coordinate 141,910, forward strand.
GGCAGGTCGAGACGGGCAAGATGAACGAAACGCCGACGGTTGCGCCGCTGCTCGACAAGCTGCACACGCTCGGGATCGACCCGGAGACCTGCGCGCTCGACGCCGGCTACGACAACGCGACCGTGTACGACGCCTGCATGGAGCGGAGCATCGCCCCAGTGATCCCGCTGCGCGAGACGCCGGCCGTCAAGCGCGGAGAGCACAAGCCACCCACCTGCGAGCACGGGGAGTGGACGTTCGCTGGCGCGGACCACAAGCGCGGCGCCTGCAAGTGGCGCTGCCCGACCGGCGAGTGCAAGCCCGCGTCCGTGTGGATCAAGGCCGACCGCCTGCACCCCTTGATCCCGCGCGAGACACTGCGCTGGAAGGGCCTCTACAGGGGCCGCGCGTCCGTCGAGCGCGCGTTCGGGCGCCTCAAGGGAGACTGGGCGCTCGCGCCGCTCCGCGTGCGCAGGATCGAGCGCGTGCGGCTTCACGCGAACCTCACGGTTCTTGCTCAGCTTTCGAGTGCGCTGAATAAGGAACGGGCCTTGGCGCTCGCGGCATAAGGGAGGTAGGCTCGGACTCGTGAACCGAAATCCGCTTGAAGGATTCAAAGCCAAGCTCGACCGGGCAGATAAAAGTCTGCGCACCTTCAATGGCGAATATCGACGGTTCACAAAGAGTAAACCCCTCAAAGTCTCTGTGGATGTCAATTTTGAGACTGGCTGGAATACTGCTTACGTCGAGCACGCCGAGCCATTTCCGCCTCGCTTTAGTGTCCTCATTGGCGAGAGTCTGTATCATGGACGCTCCGTGTTGGAGCATCTTGTTTGGGCGCTCGTCAAGGCGAATCATAAAAAGCCCGGACATGAGCACACATTCCCGATTTGGAATGAACCACCAAGACTTCTCAGGGCGCGCAGCACTGCCGATGCGTTCATCGAACTCACCAAGCGTAAGCAGCTGGCAGGGGTTCCCATTGCGGCCATAACACTCATCGAGAGTTTGCAGCCCTACAATGCTCCGAATCCGCCGCACCACTTTCTTTCCATCTTGAATCGAATGGCACGTGACGACCGGCACCATGCCCTTCACGGCTCGTTCGTCGGAGGGCGCGGAGAGAACATCGAAAGCATGTTCAGAACAAACCCAGGCGTTCATATCACCGAGTTTCAAAATCTTCTGGTGTATGGCAAGAGCCTCGTACGTGGCACAAAGCTCGCACGATTCCGTGTCGCCCCACTTACTCGCCACCCGCAGGTGCGCGTGGAAGGCAACCTCCCCACGCTCATAGCGTTCGGGGAGCGTCCTGCGCGCCTTCTGCTCATGGCGGACTTCCACAGGATTAATACACAACTTCGCCAGATTATTGGTCCGTTCGAGAAGTTTCTTTAGCTCCTCGCGCGACACCTTCCCTCGGCTCATCGCTGGCCCCCTTCCTGGGCCAGATTCCCGCTATCTGGAACTAGGGCAGCGCTGGAGGTCGCCGTGGGGTAAGATTGGCCGGATCGTGGGGTATCGACCTCCGACCGCTTACTAAAAGATGCCGATTTGCAGGGCTTTTGTGTTTCGCCAAGGGCTCCTAGTGGTCTGTCATTGAAATAAGTGGTGGTTGGTGGTATGATGAATCATGCGCGCTCCAACCCCTCCTCTGAAGGTCAGCGAGCCTCAACGCGAAGTGCTCGAAACGTTGTCTCGTTCCCAGACCGCGGCGCACCGCGATGTCCAACGAGCAAAAGCGCTGCTGATGGCCGGCGACGGCTTCGCGACGACACGCGTCGCGCACGAGATCGGGGTGTCTCCGGCAACGGTCACCAGGTGGCGTGAGTGCTTTGAACGGGACGGCCTGAAGGCATCGGTGAAGGTCCAGCCTGGCCGGGGGCGCAAGCCGTCTATCTCGCCGGCAAAGATCCAGGAGATAGTTCACGCGACGCTGCACGAGAAGCCGCTCGGTGAGACGCATTGGAGCTGCCGGTCGATGGCTCGCGCGCACGGCGTTTCACACACAACGGTCCAGAAGATATGGGCCGCTCGCGGTCTGAAGCCGCACCGGGTCGAGACGTTCAAGCTGTCGAAGGACCCGCGGTTCGAGGAGAAGCTCGCTGATGTCGTGGGCCTATACCTGAACCCGCCCGAGCGCGCGATAGTGCTGAGCATGGACGAGAAGTCCCAGATCCAAGCGCTGGATCGCACCCAGCCGTCGTTGCCGATGAAGACCGGGCGGGCCGGGACGATGACCCACGACTACAAACGCAACGGGACCACCACCCTATTCGCCGCGCTGGACGTCCTGAGCGGTTCGGTGATCGGCCAATGCCTGCCCCGCCACCGCCACAGCGAGTTCCTCACGTTCCTGCGCACGATCGACCGGACCGTCCCCAGGCGCTTGCAGATCCATCTGATCCTCGATAACTACGCGACCCACAAGCACCCCAACGTCAAAGCGTGGCTCGCCAAGCACCCCCGCTTCCACCTGCACTTCACGCCAACGTCCTCAAGCTGGCTGAACATGGTCGAGGGGTTCTTCGCGCAGCTCACCAACAAAGCGCTCCGCCGCGGCGCCTTCGCCTCAGTCCCCGACCTGATCACAGCGATCGACGCCTACCTGACAGCGAACAACACCAACCCCACACCATTCACCTGGACCAAGACCGCCGACCAGATCGTTGAGAAAGTCCAGCGCGGACGCATGACACTCAACGCAATCACCAACTAAAACGCTGACAGACCACTAGGGATGGCGCGTTGCAACTGCGCTCCTCGCTCCATCCACCTTCGTAGTTGCGCCTCCAGCGGATCTCGGTCTCGCCCGTCTCGCCGAATGTGCGGACGTCGATGCCGAGGCCTCCCAGGCGCTCGTGGATGCGACGGAGCCGATCCTCAATCAACTCGTAGGGCTCTATCGGCCGGCCACAGAGACCACATTCTGGCGTCGGTTCCAACGCCTGGGTGCTGCAAAGCCCGCCGCACTCTGGACAGCGCCAGTGGTGCACAACGGTCGTCTGCCTAGGCGGCGTCATCACGATCGGATGCCGTGAGCCGCCCTGGGTTCCACGGAGACCGTTTTTGTAGGTTCCCTACGTTCATTGCGTGGGTGTGGTTGCCCGGTTTTGCGCAGCGTATAGTTCCTCGATCTCTTGGGGTGGCCGGTCGTCGAGGGCTTCGTGCAGGCGGGTGTGGTTGAACCAGGCGACGTACTCCACGATGGCGAGCTCGAGCTGGCTTCTGCTGGTCCAGGTGCGGTCTGTGATGAGCTCGGTCTTGAAGCTGTCGACGAAGCTCTCGGCGGCCGCGTTGTCGTAGGCGTCGCCCACGGATCCGATAGAGGCGAGCACGTCGTGGTCGTCCAGGAGTCTGGGTGTAGTCGAACGACGTATATTGGCTGCCAGCGTCCGAATGAGCCACGAGCGAAACGTCTGCTCCCGGGGCCCGCTGATGCAAAGCCATCCGGAGAGCGTCCAAGACCAGGTCGGTGCGCATGTGCGCAGCGAACTGCCAGCCGACGATCATCCGGCTGTAGGCGTCGATCACGAAGCTGAAGAACACCAGCCCCTCCCAGCACCTGAGATACGTGAAGTCCGCGAACCACTTCTCATCCGGCCGGGACGCGGTGAAGTCGCGCTTGACCCGGTCAGGGCTGCGCAGCGCCGCCGGGTCGGCCTTGGTGGTCCGCCACGGCTTGCCGCGGCGCTTCGCGCCCTGGATGCCGTTCTGGCGCATCAGCCGTTCCACCCGGCTGCGGCCGACCTGCTCCCGCTTGCGCAGCAGCGCCTTCCACATCCGCCTGGAGCCGTAGGCGTAGTAGTTCGCCTCGTGCAGCTCTTCGATCACGCCGAGCAGCCGCTCATCCTCGACGGTCCGCGCTGAGCGCTCGCCGGTCGCCCGCTGGTAGTAGGCGGACGCCGACACGCCCAGGGTCTCGCAGATCGGCTCGACCCCGAAGCGCTCGCGATGCTCATCGATGAACGCGCTCACTTCGGACGGTGTGGATCGAGCTCGCCCGCGAAAAACACGCTGGCGGCCTTCAGGATCTCGTTCGCGCGGCGCAGCTCGCGACCTCACGCCGCAGCGCTTTGATCTCCTCGCGCTCCTGGCTGCTCAGGACGTCTTTGCGCCGGCCCTCATCAGCTTCGGTCTGCCGCACGTGTTTGCGAAGCGTCTCGCCCTCGATCCCGAGGTCCCTCACGACATGCGCGATAGGACGCCCAGACTCGAACACCAGACGCGCTCCGCGGTCCAGCAACTCCTTTGAATACTTCCTCGCATGTGCCATGAGCCGAGACTTCTCCCTCCGCCAGGCAAACCCTGGCATCGAAGTCTCCGTCAAACACAGGATGGCTCACCGGGTCGCATTGGCCACGTCTGGGGTAGCTTAAGCTACCCCCGGGGCGCGCCAGCGCCGGGGCGGCCGAGGCGGCAGCGCGCGCGCCACTGAGTCACCAGGCGGGTGAAACAGACAAATGGGCGGGTGGCCGTAGGGGCAGGTTACTCGGCCGCGAAGGGCGGCTACTCGGCCGCAGATCGGGCGGGCCGAGGGCACCGAACGCCAGTAGGCAAGCGGGAAAGCGGGATAGGCGGCCGGGTACGCGGGCCGGGGTGGCTACTCGGCCGGCAAAGCGAGGGGGCGCGAGCCCGGCGAGGCGGGAAACCCCAGTGGTGGCGGGCAGTACGGCGGATTCGCGGCCGAGTAGCGCACGGGGACGGTGAAGGGGTCGAGACTTGGGAGTCCTCTCTCTTTGGTCTGGGGGTGTGTCGGTGGCCTGGTGTGCGTGCCCGTGGGTGTGTGTTCCCTCGGGTGTGTGGGTGGGTGTCCCTGGCGGCGTGGCTCCCGGGCCTCCCGGCGAAGGGCCGCCCTGTGATGCTGGCCTGCTGGCTGTCCTCGCTGCTCGTGGCTGCTCGCTGTGCCCTACAGGCGGCTGGTACGTTCTGATCCTTCTCATTGTCTCGACCCACTCAGGTCTTGACCTCCCTGCTTGCCAGGGGACTTGTTGATCTCGTAGTCATAGCCCCGGTAGTGAAGGGGTGCGCGCAGCCCGGGTTGCCTGGGCTCCCTCTGACGCCCGTGATGGTGCGGGCGCTGCTGCCCTTCGTGCAGTGATGCTGTCCACCTGTATGTAGTTGCTCGCTGCCTGGTGGCCGGCACCGGAGGTCGCGCTGCGTGCGTGTGTTCGTTCCACTCCCGGCTGTTCGTGTGAAAGGAGCAGTGATGTCAGCTACCCATTTGCCCTCGGATGTCGTCGTGACCGTCACCACCAGCCGCACCGATCAGGCCGACGGCGATCGTGAGGCGACGGTGCGCGGCCCGTTGGAGACCGCGTTGCCCGCGGCCCTAGCCCAACGGCTTGAGCAGTGGGCGCTTGAACAGGTGCTCCCCGGTGTCCTCTCCCGCCGCCCGGCGCGAGGGGAGCCGGCGGAGTACGTCGGTAGCTTCAAGGCGACCCGGACGCTCCACGTGAGCGTCCGTCCGGCCGCTGGCGCCGGCGCGCAGATGCCGGTGAGGAAGGTCCGGCGGCTGTCGGGGCTGTTCATCCCGGAGGCCGTGTGGCGTGAACGGGACGCGGCATGAGCGGCCTGTTGGCCGGCGTGCCCGACTCGCTTCTCGGGGAGGTGTGCGAGCAGCGCTACTTTCAGCAGGCGGTTCGCATGGCGCTCACCTCCCATGATCGTCAGACCGTGATCGAGACCGCCGGCGAGCTTCGCGGCGTGTCCGCCAACACCGTGCCTGCGATGCAGAGCGCACGACTACGCAGCGTTGACGAGAGCGACTGGATGGACTGCGAGCGTCTGGTCGCGGTGCAGTCGCTCGCCGCCGCCGCGGGCGCCGATCTGCTCGACCAGGCCGCTTGCGCGCTCGCCGACGGCGACCAGGCCCACCGCCAGTTCAGGAACAGGCTGCGCGCGCTGCTCGGCCTGCACGTCCCGGACGGCGAACCGCCAGCGCGCAGTAGCAGCTAGCGCGCCGGTTCCTGCGAGCCCCGAGGCTCGCCTATGTCCGATCTGCACGTCGGCCCTCGCGGGCCGGCGCGTACACCCGTGCCCGCAGCTTGGGGGCGGGGGCCTTCAACCATGCCGGCGCCGTGCCGGCCGAACACGAAAGGACCAGTCATGACCACCATGCCAACGGCCACCGTAGACATCTCCACGGTCGATCCGCAGGGGCGCCCTGAGCCGGTGTACCACGCGGCGCTGTGCAGCCTCGCCGACGCCTTCCGGGAGGTCGGGCGGTTCACTCCCGCGCCGGTAGGCCCGTGGGTGCGCCGCCGTATCGAGACCGACGGCGAGGGCCGCTTCTCGATCGGCCAGTTCGATGTGTCGATCGCTGTGCTCGGACTGTCGCCGAGCGTCCCCTGCACGCTTTAACCCGTGGCCGCACAGGCTCTTATGAGCCGCCGTTGCCTCACCCGACTCGGTCTGTGTAGTTGACCTGACTCCAGTCGGATCGCTGCAAAGCCGCCGGGCCAGCATCGAGGCCCTGGGGGTTCATCGTCGCCGTCCGCGCCTTCGCCGGGGCAGCTCATGCCGTGTGTGTGAGCCTGCCGGCCCGGGCGCGGGCGGCGATTTTTTTGTTACCGGGTCCGCCAGAGCGTCGCGCTGTTCGCGGCCGATTCGCCCTGGTGGGCCACAAGCCCCGCGCACGCGGGGAGAAGGGACCGCATCATGTTCAAGCGTCTGTCCGCAGTCGTTGTCGTTCTCGCGCTCGCGAGTGCAGCGAGGTACATAGGCAGTTGGTGGACTCTCGTGCTGCCGCTCGCGGTGCTGCTGTACCCGATCGCGGTGAGCGTGTACGTGGCGATCCTGCTCAGCCCGTTTGTCGTCCCGTTCGTCGCGTGGCTGCTGTGGTGTTGGGTGCGTGACGGGAAGCTCCCCGACAGCGTCACCTCACGGCTGAAGCGGCTGCGCGAGCACCGGATCTTCAAGCACCGCATCTTCAGCCATCCGGTGTTCAGCTACCGGCTTCGCATCGAACGGCGCCCTGAAGCGGCCCTAGCCGCCGGCGCCTCTCATCCCCGTGCTCGCGCCTCTGGACGCAATCCGTTCAGGGGCGCGAGCCGCTTGCACTCGACACCTAAACGGGCAGCAAACCATGACCGAAACGCTCACAACACCCTCTGCGCGGCGGCCAGCCCGCCGCGCTCCAGTCCGCGATTTTCGCGCCCTCGCGATCGCCTACACGGCCCGCGGCGGGCGCCGCCGGGAGGTCGTCATCGGCGTTGACAGCGCCGGCGAATGGGTCCTCTACGACATCCTCGCCAACGGCCGGGCGAAGACGGGAAGGGTCGTCCAGGCGCTCGCCGGCGAGGACGAACGTGTCCGCCAGGCGATCGCGTGGCAGGCCGACTACGCCGCCACCCAGGCCGCCTACCAGGCGGGCCGCCGCGAGGAAGACCCGCTGCCGAAGTTCACGCGGCAGTCGCTTTCCCGGATCGCCGAGCACGCCGAGCGGGCGGTGGCGCTCGCGCTCGCGCAGGCCGCCGCAGAGAACGAGACGCCGCTCACCGAGCAGTCTGCTTGAGCTCGCCGGCGAGGCACCCGCACAAGCCGCCGCGAACGGCTCATCACACACGAAAGCGAGGTCCACATGACCCCTGCCACACTCGCACCCGCACCCCGGCGCATCGCCAGGTCTGGGCCCGCGCCGGCACCGGCGCTGCCGATCACAGTCCGCCGCCCGGACGGCAGCGAAGAGACCACTGAGCACTCAGCCGTCTGGCACCGCGCGAGCCACCTCGGGCTGCTGCACGCCACCACCAACGGGTACGTCGAGATCGCCGCCGGCCGCCGCGACGCCGACGGCGACCTTCACATTTACACCCGCCACTTCCCACCGCACTTTCTACCCGGCGGTGGCACCGCGGGCCCGATGTGGCGCGAGCCGCTGCTGCGCCTAGCCGAGCAGCACCACCGCCGCGGCGATGAGGTGTTCCTCGGCGTCGCGCCGCGCGCAGCTCGCCGAGGGATAAAGGAGGCCGTCCACTGGACCCGCTGCCTGTGGATGGACATAGACCACGCCGGCTATGGGCCACGCATCGGCGACTTCCTCACCCGCTTCCCCGCGCACGTAGAGATCGCCAGCGCCGGCGGCGACGGCGAAGACCGCCACGACGGGCACCGGCATCTCGTCTGGATGCTCTCAAAGCCGCAGGTCGCCCGAACCGTGATCGACAAGGACACCGGCGAGCTGTACCTGAACGCGCTCGAGGTCGTGCAGGGCACCGGTGGCCGCGGCCGTCCCCGGATCGTCGGGTACCGGGACCTGCGCACCAAGCGGCTGATCACCAACGCGGAAGTGACCGACTGGATCGAGCGGTGGAACTACCGGCTGATCCACCTGCTCGGCCACCTCGACGGCGGCGACAGCCGCAAGTACATCGCCGACAAGCAGTGCCGCGAGCGCGCCCGTGTTCTACGGCTCGCCGGCACCGTCAACAAGAAGACCGGCCGCTACGCGCGGATCGCGAGGGTCGACCGAAGCCTCCCGCCGTACGACATCAGCCGGCTCGTCGGCGACCTCAAAGATCCGCCGCGCAGCCGCCCCGTCCGCGTTCGTGACATGCGCGGACACGCGTATGACCCCTACCTGCTGATCCCGACGGCCGTGTACTTCCCGATCCTCGCCGGCGTCGAGGCCCCGGCCCCCGGCAGCGGAAACATGCACTGCCCCTCGCCGACGCACCCCGACGTCAAAGAGTCCTGCAGCGTCGACGAGTACGTGTTCCACTGCTTCGGCTGCGGGGCACAGGGATCGATTTACGACCTGCGGGCGCTGATGACCGGCCGTGTCACCGGCGACGAGCTGGCCGCCGACAGGGCGCTGTTTCACACCGTCGCTAGCGAGGTGCGCGAGCGCTGCCGGCACCTCGTCTAGCCCCACGGCGCCACACGCGCCGCGCCAGACAACACCCCGCCCCAGCCGTGGGCTCAATCACCACCACGAAGGAGCAGTCATGCCATACGACGATCACGACACGACCGACGCTGTAAGCACCCTCGAATACATGGGTACCACCCAGGAGATCGAGGAAGCGGGCCTCGGCGCCGGCTTCTCCATCCGTCACATCGACGCGATGCCCGAGCACGAATCCGAGTTCGTGCCGGCGCCCGGTCTGCGCACCGCCGCGCTCGAGGACGACCTCGCAGCAGTCGCGGCGCTCAGGCCAGTCGGGTGCTGCGCATGAACGCGAGCGAGCCGGGCGCCATCGCGCAGCACGTCCTTGTGCTGTTCGACGGTGCCCGGCTGCTTGAACCCGGCGGGCTGCTGCTGGCCGAGATGGGCGAGGACGGCCGCTGGTACACCAGCGAGGGCCTGCCGTGCAGCGCCCTTCACTACCCGGTTCCGCGGCTTGAGCCGGTCGTTGCACCGCAGAGTCACGGCCTGACAGAGCGCGAGCAGGTCCCATCCGCGCCCCGTGCACCACGGCCCCCCCGTCTGTTTGGCGCTCGCTGCGCTGCTGCCGGCTGAAACGCCCGCGCCTCGCCGCCAACCGAAGGCACCCGCAACGGCCACATCGCGTCGGCGTGGCGCACCGCGCATCAATGGCATCTGGGCGTGGGGATTGACGGTGCCCCGAGCCGCTTGGAGTCGCGTCATACGGCCGGGGGCGGGCGTGGCGCGGGCGCATAGCCGAAGCATAGCCATACCAGCGTTCAGCCCGCCGGCGTTTTCATCACGCCGCGGGCTGCGCGCCTTTCACCCCAGACCAGGCGTCGGGCGGTAACGAGCCGTCCGGCGCCTGGTGTGGCAGTGAAACCGCTGTCACTTCACAACAAACCAACCATAGGAGGTTCGTATGTCCATTACCGTCACGATCTCGGGTCTCGGCGGCCGTTCGGAGGTCGATCTGCCGGAAGGGGCCACCGTCGGCGACGCCCGTGAGGCAGGCCACATCGACTCGGGGCTGCAGGTCCGCAGCGCGGGTCATCCGGTCGGTGACGACGCCGCGCTCTCGGACGGTCAGCAGCTCGTGACCGCGCCCCCCGCCGCCAAGCACGGCGCGGGCGCATAGCCGAAGCACAGTCACACCAGCGTTCAGCCCGCGGCGTTTCACCACGCCGCGGGCTGCGCGCCCCTATCGGCACACAGTCAATATTCATGAAGGAGGAAGCGATGGCAGTTTCGAATGAGGCATCCCGCGAGATTGAGGAATGCTGCGAAGCCAACAGCCGGTCGCGCTTGACGAAGAGATTAGGTCGCGGCGGCACACAATTGATCGCCAGATGGAACGTACCGATCGGCTCCGCGTCGATCTGACGCAAAGCCTCTCGACGCTGCGCACCCATCAGGATCTGCTCGACGTGGCGCTCAAGGCGCGCAACGACAGCAGCTACCCGCAGCAGTTGCTCCGGGGTTGGGAGGCGCTTCGCGCTCATCCTCGGCTCGCTTGGGCGACGGTTCGACCTTCGAGCAGGGACCCGGAGAACGAGCGGTCGTTGTTCCTGACCACGACTGCCGATCTGCGCCTGCACCGTAGTGACACGGGCGAGTCCCGCTGGCTCGGTGCTTTCGAGATCGAGCTGACCTTCGCTACCGGCGGGATCAAGATGCGCAACCTCAACACCCGACGCGGTGGGCGTGACCACCCGCACGTCGTCGACCAGCACCCGTGCTTCGGAGAGCACGCCGACGCCTTCGCGCAGGTGATGGCGACCGGCGATGTGTTCGTGCTCTACGAACTGCTCGTCCAGTACATCGAGACGCTGAACCTCGAAGACGAGTGGGGTCGCTACGGGGCCTACTGGTTCGAGGTCGAAGACGAGCAGCCCATGCCGCAGCCCGACGCCCGCCGCGACGAAAGCGCGCGGGTCGAGGCGGTGGCCGCATGAAGGTCACGATCGACACCACCACTGAGCGCCGTCTGTGGGCGTTCATCCGCGCCGTGGAGACCGAGATCGGTGGCTGGGGCTACGCCAAGCTCGATGGCACCGATCTGTTGTGGCATGAGGTCTTCCTGATCCCACAGGAGGTCTCGGGCAGCGAGGTCGACTTCGAGGCGACAGGCGGCGACACCGTCGCAATAGAGCGTGCGAATGCCGACGGCGTGCTTGAGGACCCGTCATTTGTCTGGGTCAGCTGGCACTCGCACCACACGATGAAGGCGTACTGGTCGAAGACCGACGAGGCGCGCATCGCGGCGATGGCGAGGACTGGAGTGCGGCGGTTGCTCTCATTCGTCGGATCGCACGATGGCAGCTACCGGCTGCGCCTGGATGTCTTCGACGTGCTCGTGCACGACATCCATCTCAAACAGGTCTCGCTCAACGATCTCACGCTCGAGGGCTCGCCGGATAACGAGTTCATGGAGTCGATCAGGAGCGAGATCGCCAGCAACGTGAAACACATCAAAGCCACGACGTTCCTCGGGCATTGGCCCGACAGCAGCCTCTTCGCGGCGGCGCAGCAGCTCGACGGTGAGCCCGAGCTCAACGTCGAGCAGACCCTTGCCGTGCGGGACCTGATGGACCGCGGCTACAGCTACGACCAGGCCGTCCTCGCCCTCGCCGAACTCGGCGTAGACGGAGTCGCAGACCTGATCGAAGAAGAAGACGACAAGGAACGCCGGCAAACCCGTGGAGGAAAAAAGTCATGACGGACTACACCCGACAGCGTGCTTGGTTTGACCCGGGCGCGATCAACGCCGCTGCGACAGTCGTGGGATGCGGCGGCATCGGTAGTTTCACCGCGTTCTCCCTGGCGAAGCTCGGTGTTCAAACGCTCAACCTTGTCGACTTCGATACCGTCGACGAGCACAATGTCCCCAACCAGATGTTCACCCCCGACCAGTTCGGGGAACCGAAGGTCACAGCGCTAGCCAGCACGATCCGGGCGGCCACCGGCTGTCAGCCCACAACCGTGCAGGCGGCGCTGGGGGCGGGAATCCCGCGTGCGCCGATCGTCGTGTCTGCGCTGGACAGCATGGCTGCCCGAGCAGAACTGTGGACGCAGATCCGCTACCGACTGGATGTCAAGCTATTCCTCGATGGGCGGCTAGGCGGTGAGAACATCGTCCTTTACTCCGTCGACCCGAGCAATCCGACCGACGTAGGCGGATACGAGGGCACACTGCACAGCGATGCCGACGGCGAGGATCTGCCGTGCACCGCGCGCTCGATCATCGACGTCGGGTTCGCCGTCGCCTCGCTGATCACCCGCGCAGTGCGCCGTCACTACGCGCACCAGCCCACGACGCCAATCGTTTATCTCAATCAGGACACGCTTGGCATATTCAACGGCGGGTGGGTCGAATGACGGCTGTAACCGCAGAGCTGTACTGCGCCAAATGCAGCGACCCGGTCGAGTCGGTTGACGAGGACGGGTACGGTCGCTGTTGCCACAACCTCCCCAACCCGTGGCACCGCGGAAGCGACGGGTTGTATACAAGCCCGTCGGCCAGCGTGCACGCCGAGGAGGAGGACACCGATGAAGACGACGTGCGACCGAGTTGCCCTTGCTGCGGAGGAAGGACGTTCAGGATTGACGCCACCGTGTGGCGACAGCACCGAATGTCCCATTCTGTTCACAGCGTGGACAACGAGCTCGACGACGCGACATTGTGGTATGACCGCGACGACTTCGAGACGACTGATACCGAGGACTCGGACGACTTCTCGATCCTCTCCATCAGTTGCGCGCGCTGTCACCACGACGTAAGCAGCCATGTCAGCGCAGAGCATTCGTAACCCCGTCCAGGTCACACCGCAGGGGTGTACGAGTAGGGGCGGTCGCGAGCTTCACGCTCACCAACAACGACGCCGTGCTCGCCGAATGGAACGGCGCCCAGGCGACCGATTCGACTTCGAGTTCCCAGAGGACGAACCCGTTGCCGTCTGATAGCCAGCCCAACGCAGACAGGCCGGGCCACCCCCGGCCTGTCTGCCATGACCGACGGAAGGAGGCAGGTGAAACGCCGCCCTTCATTGCTTCGCAGTTTCCGCCAGCCGCCACGGGGACGGGCCACACGCTCGTTTTCCTGGGACACCGGATATGCACGATCCTGGCGGACAACCCTCACAGTGCGATTTCAACCGGCAGGTCTCGACATCGACGCAGGGCGCTATCTGCCCAACCGATACGAGGCGGTGCTAAGCAACTCCAGACTGTCGGTTACAACCGACGGTAGCGCGGGCGAAATGATGCCGTTCGACCTGATGATCGCTCAGGTGGCCGTGGCAGCACCCACGCTCACAGCGCTCGACCGCTTCTCCGCGGGGGCGTTGAAGTCCCTGCGCCGCCGGTTCGTCGCGGGCGACCCATGCGTCTGCGGCTACTTCGCCGGGCGACTGCCCGCGACGCGTCTGCGCTGACCTCGGCTCGCCGGCTCATTCACGGTGCCCTGTCCGCGCCGTGCCCTTCACCGAAACCGCACGCCGAGCGCGTGCATACACAAAGGAGTGAAATGAAAGCCAAGACGCAAACACTGACAGAACCGCCCGCCGCCGTCGTCCCGGTCACAGCCGCGGGACGGGCGCCGTCTGGGATCGCGGCTGACCGGCGTGTCCAGCACGTCCGCGCCGAGCTCGCCGCGGCCCAACGCCGCGAGCGTGCACAGCAGCGAGACGCTCACGCGGCTGACCGCCGGGCGCTCCTGGAGCAGCTAGGCAAAGGCCGCGGCGTCACAGACATCCTCGCTGCACTCGCCCAGTCGCAGGACACCGCGCACGATCAGGTGCGCCGCGCTCGGCTCCTGCGCGAAGTTCTCCAGGAACTGGACAGCGGCGCTGTCGCGATTCGCGGCATCAACCAACGGAAGGCGAGGCGGTTCCTGGCGTTCCTTGAGCCCGAGATCGCCTGGCTTGAAAACCGCGCCAGCCGAGTCACGCGGGGTACGCCGGCACCGCTCGCCGCCTGAAACACAGTACCGCGCCTGGGGCAGTTCGTCCCCGGGCGCGGCGCCACGCCACTAATCCCGCATCGACAACCCGGAAAGGGAGAACCACACATGTCGCTACAGGCCGCATCCAACCCAATCGACATACCGGCGCTGAGCGCCCCGATCACCGTCGTGCGCGTTCCGACGATCCGCAACTTCCTAGACGAGATGCGCCACGACGCAGGGCGCGTGCGCCACCGCGAGGTTCGCTGGAGCACCCAGACGATCACCTGCCCCGGCGAGCATCACGTGACCTTCGACCTGCTGACGGCTGGCTACATCGCCGAAGACGATCACCCAAAGCTGATCGAGCTTCGCCTGCCGTGCGGGCGGCTCGGCCTGTCCCGACGCGAACAGGACATCGCCGGACAGGAGCAGATCGCCGCAGCACTGGAGCTACTTCAGCGAGCCACCCAAGCGTGTGAGCTGGACTGGCGCGCTGGACGACTCAGCCTCGACCCCTCGCCGCTGATGCCGACCACGGGTGACGTGCTCCGCCGGCTGTGCAGCACCATCAATACCCCCGAGGGGACGACCTACGCACCGTGGACCGACGGCTGGGCGATCGGCGTCGAGTGCCGCCGCAGGGACGGATACCGCACACTGCTGTACCTGAACCCATCAGGTGAGACCGAGGAAGGGGACGGGTCGGTGTTCGTATACCAGGGCACCAGTGGCTCCCCGGCGGAGGACATGCCGGCTCACCGGTACGACCCGTTTACCGCGCCAGAGCCGACGCAGTGGTTCACAGTCCGCACCGACAACGCCGATCGCCAATGGCGCGCGACAAGCGAGCAGGAAGCCCGCCGCCTGCACCACGAAGCGTTCGGCGGCCTGCGCGGCGAGAACATCCTCGTGGTACTGATGCCCGCCAAGGCCGAGCCGCAGCGGACACCATGAGCCTCTACATCCCACGTTGCCAACAGCTTGGTCGAGAAGAAGTGCCCAAACCCGAAGTGTTCTGAACACGGCATAACCCGAGACCTCCCCGCGTTTGAGGAGTTCGGCCTCCTGTTCCTTTGCCGCGACGATGACATTTACTGCCGCGAATGCGGCACCGAAATGATCGACGCCTGACCGCCCCGCCTGCAGCTCTCACCTGAACCCCTGCGCCCGATCTACCCGGCCGGGGCCACGACACGCAAGAGGTAACACGATGGCAACCAAACCGCGGCGTGCTGCGAAAACGCGCGCACGCAAACCCAAGAAGTCCAGCACCCCGACAGTCCCCGACCTCACCAAGCATCCGCAGGTCAGGGCCATCCTTGGCGACTCCTTCCTCGCAACCTTCAACAACACCATGCAGGCCATCGAGTGGGGCGAGGAAGAGATCGCCGCCGCGATGCGCGCGCAGCCCGAGCACGCAGACCGGATCTGGCACAGCTTCAAGCTGCTGACGCCCACCCACAAGATGTTGTTCACCGAGTTCGTCTACCGCTCGCACGCTCGCGAGCTCCTGGCGCGGGTCGTCGCCGGCGGAGACACACGGCTGGGAACAGCGGCCGAGTGCTGCGTCGCCTGCTCGGAGATGAGCCTGGTTGGTCCGCTCAACGTCAGCAGTAGCGGCCTGTACTGGCGGATGTGGCGACTCGCGAGCTTCCCAGAGATCCACGGACGCGGCGAGCACTCGTCGCCGAGATGCACGCGATGGGACACCGCTTTCGCTTTCGGATCACCCCCGACGGCCGGATCACGGAGCGCTTCTGCCAAGCAGACCCAGGCGGCGTCCTCTCGCGGCCCGAGATGCAGGTTCTACGCGACCTCGCGGAAATCGAGCTTGCGCGGATGGGCAACGGACACCTGAAGCCCGAGTGTCACGGCAGCGACGTGTTCGCCGTTCTCGGCCGCGCGGAGCTCAAGCTGTCGCTCACTCTCGCAGGCGGCGAGCACTTGAGCAGACTGGAGCGCGAAGTCCTCGCGCAAGCCCTGGACCGATGGGCCGCCGGCATGTCCGGTGATCAGTCGGAGTCCGTGCGCCGCGAAGCGGAAACCGCCGTCGCGGCAATCGGACAGAAGCTCCGCCTGTAACGGCCGCCCGACTCATTGAGAGACTCGCCGAAGCACACGCCCACC
The DNA here is from genome assembly GCA_963821775.1 of uncultured Solirubrobacterales bacterium. Lineage (GTDB taxonomy): Bacteria > Actinomycetota > Thermoleophilia > Solirubrobacterales > Solirubrobacteraceae > Palsa-744. Next base: position 157,830 of record CAWGFB010000007.1, read on the forward strand.
GGACGGTGACGCCGCCCCGCCCGCCGTCCATCGAAAGGAGAGGACTCACATGCTGTTCCTGCACGCAGGATCGCTGGAGCGCGTAAAGGCGCACAGTCACAGAAACCTCGGGCGACTCGTGCAGCCACGCGACTGCGCCCGCCTGAGAGACACCCTTGAAGCCGGCGTCAAGGTCGGCGTAGACAACGATGCCTTCACCCGCAAGCGCGATTTATTCCTTCTGATGAGCGTGCTCTTTGTCGGTGGCTGCGGGTTCGTGGCGGTCACGGGGGTTGCGTCGAGGTGTCTGGGTAGGGCGGAAAACCTCGGAAAGAGCGGGGAAGTGTGGAGCCCAGACCCTTGTGTCGTCATCTGATGCTGAATACTGGCATCAGATGACGACCTATCCGGACCTCGGGCGAGCGGGCGCTGATGCGGCGGTCGACGGCGGCGGCTCGCGTGCGCTTGACCGGCTGTTTGAAGGGGTCCGGCCGTTGCGCTTGGAGGAGGCGGTCTTCGATGCTGTGCTGCGGGGTTGGCATAACCAGCAGAAGGCGCGTGGTTTGGATAATCGCACGTCGAAAGGCCGCGAGTGGACCGTGCGGCGAGTCCAGAAGCATCTTGGTTTGTGGCCGTGGGAGTGGACCGCGGAGGCGATGGATGAATGGTTTGAGGATAGATTCGTCACTGGACTGGCACGGTCGACGGTCCGCAGCTACCAGGGCAGCCTCCGTGGTTTTCTCGACTTCCTGCTTGACGCCCGGTATCCGTGGGCTGCTGTTTGCGTGCAGGAGTTCGGCCGGGCTCCTCAGCAGGTCTTCAATGACCTGAATCTCGTTCGCCATCTCTATGACTACGAGGGTGACCCTGAGGGCAATCGTCCGTTTACTCGCGGGGAGCTGGCTGCGTTTTTTGAGTTCTGCGACGGGCGTGTGAGCGGCCGGCGCGCGTTGCGTCGCAAGGGTTCGCTTGCGGCGTTTCGTGATGCGACGATCTTCAAGACCATGTATGCCTACGGGCTGCGGCGCACGGAGGTAACGATGGTCGATGTCGCCGATTTCGGACCGAACCCCAACAGGCCGTCTTTTGGGCGGTTCGGTGCGCTGACTGTGCGTTATGGTAAGGGCGCGAATGGCAGCGGACCACGACGACGGGAGGTTCTGACTGTCTTCGACTGGGCTGCGGAGGTCCTCGAGCAGTTCGTCAGCGACGTTCGCCCGGCTTACAGCTTCGAGTCATCCGCGTTGTTTCTCACGGAGCGCGGTGGTCGCGTTTCGACGAAGTACCTCAATTCGAGGTTTGCTTGTTTGCGCGACGAACTCGGGCTGCCGACACAGCTGAGCACTCACTGTTTGCGCCACAGCTACGTCACCCATCTGATCGAGGACGGTTGGGATGACTTGTTCGTTCAACATCAGGTTGGTCATCGTTATGCATCAACGACCGCGATCTATACCGGCGTCAGCTCGGATTTCAAGCATGACGCGATGCAACGCGCTCTGAAGCGCCAGATGGAGGAGGCAGCCAGTGACGCCAAAGCTTGACTATGAGTGGCGTCTGCGGGCGTTGCTCGCCGACCGTGGTATCTACACCGCCGCGCAGCTCAGCCCGCATTTGGAGAGCTACGGCGTCCGGCTGTCCGATAGCCAGGTCTACCGGCTTTTGACGGGGAAGCCTGAGCGTCTGAACCTGCGGGTGCTTATGGCGCTCTGCAGACTGCTGGACTGCACTCCGACCGAGTTGATCAGGCCCGTCGAGCGCAGCGCTCCGACGTTGGCTGAGCGTCGAGCTGCCGCGGCGGCCGGCGTAGATGTGAATCTCCTCCCAAAGCCTGCTCGCATCCGCCTCGGCCCGCACGACCGCGACCGTGGGTAAGCACGTGCCGCGCGAGTGCGGGCGCTGTGGCCACGTCAGGCCGATCGCTCGACGTGCCGCTGATGGTCTGCCGGATCTCTGCGGCCTCTGTTATCACTCTGCCTCGCGTCGTGGCGAGATACCGGGCAGGCTCAAGCGCTGCGACGTGTGCGGCAAGGATGGTCTGCTGGTGAATGGCCGCCGTAGTGATCGCAAGGTTTGCGAGCGTTGCTATGTCGAGCCGGTCGATATCTGTCGAGTGTGTGAACGATCCAGGCCGTGTTTGAGAGCGGGTACAGCACGGGCGATCTGTCGAAGCTGCCTGCGTACGCGCCTCAAGGGATGCTGCCTTGACTGTGGGCGAGTGAAGACGATCAACAACTATGTCAACGGGCAGCCGCAGTGCGCGCTCTGCCGGCACACGGACTTGGAAAGTAAGGGCACCTGTTCACGTTGCGGGCAGTCACGGCGCCTGACTCGCCTGGCGGGCTTCGTCGGCGTATGTGAGATCTGCGCGGGGATCAAAAGCGAGCATATCTGCCGTGACTGTGGCGTGGAAGACCGCCTCTACAAGGATCACCTCTGCGCTAGGTGCAACGTGCGACACGCGCTAGGACCGCACATCGAAAACGCCGCCCCCGAGGTGGCGGTGAAGCTGGATGCCTACCTTGCCGCGCTCATCGCGACGCGCCAGCCACGCTCGACGCTGCGCTGGATGAGCCGCCGCGGCGCTTACGGGGTGCTGATCGAGATTCTCGCCGGTCGCTGCCCACTCGAACACGAGGCCCTCGACGCGCTCGGGGAGAGCCAGGCGATCGAGCACCTGCGCTCAGCGCTGGTCGTCCACGGTGCGCTGCCGCCACGAGACGCCCCGCTGTTTCGCTTTGGATGCTGGCTTGAGAAGCAGACCGCGACAGTGTCACGCAGCGAGGATCGCCGGCACCTGAAGGCGTGGGCTCACTGGCACCTCGTGAACGACCTGAACTACCGACGGCGAAGCGGAAAGCTTACGAGCCGATCGATCTACTACTCGCGATCACAGGTTAGCCAGTCGATCGCGTTCGTCGAATGGCTGCGCGACCAGGATCTCCAAGCTCGCCGACTGCGAACAACGCCACGTCGAGGACTGGTTCGCAGCCGGCAACAAGACGAGGGTCCGGGTGACGAGCTTCCTGAGATGGTCAGTCAAGAACAAGGTGATCGCCAAGGTCACCATCCCACGAGCCGACCCGGCACCCGCTCGTCAACATCTTGAGGAAACCCATCGCCGAGCCGTGATCGATCGACTCATTCACGAGAGTTCGCTGGACTCTCGCGATCGTGTCGCCGGTCTGCTCGTGATGATCTACGGCCAGCCAATTACACGCGTCGCGCGGCTGCGACTCGACGACGTCCAAACCGCCGAGCGGGGAGTGCTGCTGCGTCTCGGCAAGGAGCCGATCGCGATGGTGGAGCCAGTCGCCCACCTGCTCTGCGCGCTCGTCAGAGAACCCCACGGGGGAGCCGTCACAGGCGCAACAAGAACGTCTTGGCTGTTCCCCGGCAAGGTCGTCGGCCAGCACCTCAACAGCGAGCGCCTACGACGCCGCCTCAAGAACTCGGCATCCCGAGCATGGAATCGAGGGCGAGTGCCTTGCTGTCGCTGGCACAAGAAGTCCCGGCGCCAGTCCTCGCCGAAATGCTCGGCCTCAGCGACGAAAATGCGGCAGGCTGGGCCAGAGCAGCGGGATCAGACTACGCCCGCTACGCCGCCTCCCGCGCCTGAGGCCCCTACGCGCCACGTCCCCCTGCGCCGGCTCCGGCTCCACGAGGAGCGGATACCGTGCTCCCCGGCGGCCCCCAGGGGGTCAATTGCGCGACCGGACTTGACACCGGGTTCGTCACGCAGCGGGGGCGTGAGCGTCCAGACGTGCGGCTAGCCGACCCGCGCCGCTGCGCCCGGCGAAGCGCCTCATAGCCACGGCCAGCGCCCCGCCGGCTCACCCGAACACCCAAAAGCTAGGAAAGGAGGGCCGCTCCCAATGGCCACAATTCTCCCTGCGCGGACGCAACACCCGTCCTCGGTCGCGCCCAGCGCGCGGCCGCGGCGGTGAAGTTCCTGCTCGGCACGCACGAGACTTCCTGGCTCGCAAAGGTCGAGGTGCCGTTGTTCATTTCCCACCGGCGGCTCAGCAAACGCGCGCGCCTCCCCGTCGCGAACTGTGACTGGGCGCTTGACTCCGGTGGCTTTACTGAGCTCAGCCTCTACGGGGGCTGGCGCACCGGCGTCAGCGAGTACGTCAAGGCAGTTCACCGTTACAGCGAGGAAATCGGGCGACTGCTATGGGCCGCGCCGATGGACTGGATGTGCGAGCCGTTCATGCTCGCCAAGACTGGGCTGAGCGTCCGCGAGCACCAGCAGCGCACCGTCACCAACTACCTTGAGCTACGCAACTGCGCCCCCGAGCTCCCATATATTCCCGTCCTTCAAGGCTGGACACTGCAGGACTACCTGCGCTGCATCGAGCTCTACCAGGCCGCCGGGGTGAACCTGACCGAGGCTCCCATAGTCGGCGTCGGCTCAGTCTGCCGCCGGCAAAGCACCGCCGAGATCGGGCAGATCATGCTGATGCTCCAGCAAGCGGGAATCCGCACCCACGGCTTCGGAGTCAAGAAGGCCGGCGTCGCGCGCTACGGCAGGCTGCTCACATCAGCCGACTCGATGGCCTGGAGCTACAACGCGCGGTACACCCCACCGCTGCCCGGATGCACCCACAAACGCTGCTCCAACTGCCTGCGCTACGCGCTCAGGTGGCGCAGCGAACTCCTCGCCCGTGAGGACTGGCTCGAATTCGACCTCGGGCTCGCTGCGTAAGAACCGCCCAACGGCTCGTCTGGGAGGTAGCGCGCCTCACTCCCACGCGCCGGGCACGATCTCCAGGTAGCACATGTCGACGCGCATGATGTCCATGCTGCACTCGAACAGCTCGCGGCCGAGCCCGTAGCGTCGTGCCAGCGCGCGCTCGCCACGGGTCTCCTCATCCGCGGCGAGTACGCGGGCGTGACCCTCGAACGGCGCGCCGAGTGGCCGCCCGCGCACGGTGCAGGGCGCGAGCAGCACGCGGCTGTCGCGGCGTAGACGCTTGACCTTGCCGGCGGCACGCTCGGAGCGCACGTAGAAGCGGCCGTCTTCCTCTGCTGCCCACACCGGCGTCGCGACGGGGCGCCCGTCGCGGCGGTAGGTGACGAGGAGGGTCCGCTTGGACGGCGGTATCTCCTGCGGTGAGCCAGTGCGCGGCTGATCGTGGATCGTGCGGGCGCCGCGCGGTGCGGTGCGGGCAGCGAGGCGCCCGGTGAAGAGCGCGGCTGGCAGGCGGCGGTTGGGAGCCGGGTGGGCACTGAGACGAGCCGGCGGCACGGCGCTCATCATAGATAGCCTCGCCCAGGGCCCAGCGGTCGTGGCCGCTTGCGGCTGCCGCTGGAGGGCGCGGCGAGCAAAGACCAGCGGTCTCGGGAACGCTGCACTAGGTGTGTTGGCGTGGAGGGGTGGATAAGGCGCTCTACGGCCTCGAAGTGGCTTGTCGATTCGTGGCGTTGGTGATGATCTGCCCTGACGCCTGCTGTTCGTCCGTTGCAGGCGCGCTTCGTGCCGGGTACGGTGCCGTCAAACCGTTGACACCCATGTAGTATTCGGCGACAAGATTACGGTGTTGCGCGCTCTCTTCTACCCGTACGCTCGCTGCCTCGATGAGGCGACGCTCAAGCGCGCTGTTCTGCTGTATGACGAGATCGTGTTCGTCGATGCAATGACCGATGCCGATCGAGATTATCTAAACGCGACTACCGGGTCGCAGATCGGTACCTTCGACCCTGCGATCATCGCGATAGACGATCGGCAAGTGGCCCGTCAATGGGGCACGATGCGTTGGTACTACAAGGAGCTCGCGGATGCAAAAATCATCCGCGTCGTCGATCCGAGCGTCTTGACCACGTTGCCCTCGGTTGAGGAGAGTGTTCGATCATCTCTCTCTGCCGATCTGGTAGATCCGGTATCGGTCGCCCTCGTCGGCAGCGCACGTCCACGTTGGGAGCTACTCGCCACGCGAGTCCCCCCCACTACGCGCTCACTGTTAGAACACGAGGGCGTGTTTTACGAAGGAACCCCTGGGCACGTCACGCGCAGAGCGCGTGAGGAGCACCAGTTCGATGCGCCATCGCACGGACGTCATTCATTCGGCGGTCCAAGACTTGAGACGGAGCACGGGTATTCAGAAACAGTGGTCATTCCCGCACTTGCCGGGCTTTCTCTTACGACGACCGTAGCTCTCGCGGTCGCGGACCGGGAAGAAGCCGTTCCATTGACCGATGACAATGCCCACTACCGATTCATGGCCCGACGCTTTCAGCGCGCGGCGACCGCGCTTCCGGAGGAGCTGGAGATACCGGGGCTAATCCCAAGTCGCCCATCAGCTTCTCCGTTGCAGACCTCCTTTGTCCAGGCGCGCTTTCTCGCTACTTTCTTGACGGACGCCCTGCTGGATAGGTTGAGCTTGACTGATTGTCTGGAGCTGCGCGAGGACCTACGTGACGAGCGGCGGTACTTTCAGGAGTATCTCAGTAGCGCGGAGCACCAGATTCGAACCGATGTCTGGTCACCTGATGCCGAGCGGGACGTGAGCGAGCAACTTCGGCTAGCCGAATCGGCGCTTAGCGAGCAACGCGCCGAGACGCGTACCGCGCTCGCGAGATTCATACAGAAGACTGCCATTGCCGGGCTCGTGACATCCCCAGTAGTGTTGTCTCTGGCGGTGTTTCCGAGCGTTAGCCCCGTCCTGGCGCTTTTACTCGGTGGAGGGGGCGCGATAGGAGCGGGCGCCCAGGAGGCCCTGAGCGCACTCGCGCAGAGGACGAACCCGCAACGTAATGGCCTTTCATATCTGCTGGCAGTGGAGCAAGCCGACCCGGCGCGCCGAAGATTCCTGAGCTAGTCGCGATCCCGCTCTTGCGACCTCGTAGAACTGCCGAGCGCATGTCGTGAGGTCGGGCGCCGAGGCCGATCGCAGACTGCGCAGGTCTTCGATGCGTGCGTGTGGTTTGGGACGCTACACGGTCTCGCCTGCCTCCTCTGCACCGTGAGCCACCGGAGATTGGCGAAACGCTCGCTTCGCGGCGAGGCGGCATGCGACATGCCCCCCTGCTCTTGGCAATGAGCAGACCCGTCGACGCGTCCCGGGACGAGACTCGCCTTCCTGTTCCCACGGGCAAGCTCGATCCGGTCGCTTCGTGACCGGGTGGATCCGGATTCAGGAGCCGTCGGCGGACGGTGGGCATCCGAGCGGTGCTCCTTTGTGAATTGACCGAGGTGCTGTCCGGACTCCACGCTGGACCGCGACCTGACCTTGAGCAGACGTGTGACGCCGACAACGAAGCGCCTTCTGGGAGCACTGCGTTGACTAGAACGTGCTGACCCAGAGCGGATCGGTGCTCCACCCTGATAGCCACGCACCGGAGCCGACGAAGCTTGAGCCGTTTGACACGGCGACGTTCCAGGTTCCCGTCGCCGGATCGGGTACAGCGATGTCATCCTTGCCGTTCCCAGTGAAATCGCCGACGATTGCGTCCGGGTTGCAGCCCCAGCCATTGAGCCAGTCTCCAGATCCAGCCGCGTTCAGCTGCGTTCCGTTGGAGACGGCAACGTCGTACTGGTTGTTGTTGCAGACGACGAGATCGTCCTTGCCGTTCCCTGTAAAGTCTCCGACCGCGGCCCACTCGGGCGTTGTCGTCCAGCCGGTGAGCCAGGTCCCAGTCCCAGGCGCGCCGAGCGCGGTGCCGGTCGAAAGCGCGACGGCCCACGTGCCATTTGAAGAATTCGGGACCAACAAGTCCGCTTTCCCATTCCCCATGAAATCGCCGACCAACGGCACCAGAGTTGCAGCCCCAGCCGTCGAGCCAGTCTCCAGATCCAGCCGCGTTCAGCTGCGTTCCGTTGGAGACGGCAACGTCGTACTGGTTGTTGTTGCAGACGACGAGATCGTCCTTGCCGTTCCCTGTAAAGTCTCCGACCGCGGCCCACTCGGGCGTTGTCGTCCAGCCGGTGAGCCAGGTCCCAGTCCCAGGCGCGCCGAGCGCGGTGCCGGTCGAAAGCGCGACGGCCCATGTGCCATTTGAAGAATTCGGGACCAACAGGTCCGCTTTCCCATTCCCTGTGAAATCGCCCACGAGCGTGTCGGGAGCGTTCCCCCACCCTGTCAGCCACGTCCCCGTTCCCGCAGCACCGAACGCACTCCCCGTGGAAGTCGCGACGGCGTAGGACGTGTTCGACTGATTGAACATAATCAGACCCTGGGTACTATTGCCAGTGGGCGACGGACCGGTTGGGCCTCCGGGACCGGTTTCGCCGCCGGGTCCGCCCGCACTGCCGGGTTGGTTGGGTGGGGAGACGTAGCCATCCAGGTTCCCGCCTCCGGGGCCGGTGTTGCTCTCGTTGCTTTCCTGGTACACGTCAGCGTTGCTGGGGTAGCCCCAGTCGCCGTTGACGACGGTTGGTGCGCCCGCGGGACCGCTGACGTAGATCCCCACATGGCCGCCGGCGCCGCCCCAGGACAGCCCTCCGTATACGGCGACGTCACCAGGCTGCGGCTGGTAACCGCTAGAAAGTGAGTGCCAGTTACCGGTCGCCAATCCCCACGCGTAGAAGCTCGCCGAATATGCGTTGATATCGGACCCGGCCCAGCCATAAATGAAGCTAACCCCGGCTTGGCGCCATACCCACGCGGCGAAATCTGCGCACCAGTAGTTCGAACGCCATCCGTTCGCGCACCCCGATGAGCCGTCGCCCCAATACGCGCTGTACGGATTGCAATAAGAGCCCGCTGGGCTCGACACCCCCCGCTGCGACTGGGCGATCGAGGCAATCGCCGATCGCACGCTCCCGCCGCTGCTCGCGGCGATCGCGTGGAGACGATCGCGAGCAAGGGCGGTGCCGCGGTGGCCCAGACTCAGGGATTCGCGCGTCCGCACGTAACTTCCCGAAGGAAGCAGCGAAGCGATGATCGGGCCCCCGGCGTCCCTGCCGGCTGCGGGCTGATAGCCCAGCAGCACCGAGCTTGCGTGGGCGTCTGAGACCACCCACACTGGCGCGATTCGCGTGTCGCGACCGCACCTCGCGGTGATCGTTATCGCCCCGGTTTGGTTGCCGACCCGAAACGCCTGTGTCCGATGCCGGGTCGTCGTCAACCTACGGACCACATGCCCGGACTTGACGAGCGCAACCGTGCAGTTTCGGCGACTCCCGGTCACGCGCACCGTGACCACGCCACCACGCCGCACGATGCTAGGAGACGCGGTCAGCCGCAAGGTCGGCTTAGCCGAGCCCGCCCGCGCGACCGCCACGCAAGCGACAAGCAACGCCAAAGCCAAGAGCGCACCCGTCAAGGATCGCGCAGCTACCCGCCCGCGCTTGACGACAATGCACCCCAACGAGCCGGGACTGCCCCCCTTAAACATCACGCTAGCCTAACTGAGCTCTGGTCTTTGCGTGCAATCGCGCGGCGGAACCAACTCTGCCACCCGGATTCCCCTTCGCCATCCGACCCCATCATCGGCCTCGCGATCACGCTCGTCATCCTGCGGATCACCTGGCAATCCTGGGGAACGGTGCGCAGCCACCACACCCACACATAGATACGCGCTGATGGGATAGCGGTCGGCCGACCCGGCAACGGCACTCAAGGTTGCGGCCGCCGCGTTCAACAGGACCGGAACGCTTGACGTGAAGAGTCGTGCTGCGCCACCCCGATCGCTGCCCGGCGAGGGCAATTGCTGCATGCCGGCCCGCAACGGAGCGGTAGGCCACCGGGCGCGCAACGGTTTGGAATCGCCGCTCGCCTACGGCTTCACGTCGATTCCAAACCACCAGCACCAGCCGCCTCAAGCCCTCACGCACAGAAGCATTCGTACCACCTCGAATAGATCCCTTCCGCCAGTTGGAGTGAGCCTGCCGGAGTTTCACAGAATGGTGGCAGCGGTGCGCGCAACCCTCACCGACCTGCGCGCGCCCGGGGCATCACACGGCGCGGCCGAGAACCTGCTTTGGGTCGTCGTTCCTGACGTGCCCGGCGACGCGCACGCCACCCGTCGGAACTTCGAGACGATGAACGCCTCGCTTTTGGACCTGCCGGTCGCATTCGCGATTCAGCCCGGCGCCGCACTGGCGGGCATCCCGTTCGACGCCCCGAACCTCCGTTGCCTGTTCCTCGCCGGCCCCCGCGCGTACAAAGAATCAGCGGAGATGGCAGACATCGCCGCGGCGGGCAAGGCGCGCGGCCTGTGGCTTCACGGAGCACCGTGTAACTCGCTGGAACGCGCCCGCCTGTTTGCCGACCTCGGCTGCGACAGCTTCGACGGCACCGGCGCGTCGCGCTTCCCAGCACTGATCCCCGACTACCTGAGTTGGTCAGAACTCACAGTCGGCAACCCCGAACGGAGAGGTTGACATGGGACGCGCCCGCCGCGGACACGAGAACCAAATGACGATGCTGGTCGAAGGCCCCCACTCGATCATCGACCAGGCATGGGAGCAGCACGGCCGGCAGGTCATCCGAAGGACCGCAATGCTCTCCGGGGGAGACGACTCGTCCACGCTCGCGCACTGGCTCGCCTGGCATGGCTACATCGACGAAGCTGCCGTTTCTTGATACCGGGATCGGTTTGCGGGACACGCGAAAGTTCGTGCGGAAGTTCGCCAACTACCTCGGCCTTCCGCTTCAGGTGTGGCACGCCCCGCCGGGTGCCTACGAGACGATGGTGCTTACCATCACCGCCGGTTTTCCCGGCCCGGCCGCCCACAAATTCGCGTATCAAAGGCTGAAGGAACGGACACTTGAAAACTACCTGCGCTACTGCAAGCGCGGGTGGCCGCGCAGCAGCAAGTGCTGCTGTTCTCCGGCATTCGCAGGGCGGAGTCCGCCAAACGAATGCAGATCGCCGAGAAGCCCGTCGAGTCCCAGGGCGTGCGGCTATGGGTCGCCCCGTTCCTGAACTGGACGAGGGCAGACCTCGGCGCCTGGCGCGATCAGCACGACATCCCGAAAAACGAGGTCGCATCGCTTTTGCACTTCTCCGGGGAGTGCCTGTGCGGCGCACACGCAAGCGAGGGGGAGCTTGACTTCCTCAAGCTGATGTACCCGGACGACCCGGCGATCCGGGAGATCCTGCGACTGCAGGACCGAGCCGATCAGCTAGGCATCGAGCGCTCCCGCTGGGGCGAGCGGTGGTTTGAGAAAGCCAGCCGCACAGGGCCGGCGTGCGGCGATTGCCAGATGCGGCTAGCCGCACTGGATGAGTGCCCGACAGTCCGCGGCCCCAGGCGCCCCGGCGTGAAAGTGAACGAGTACGGGATGAAGGTGCCCGTCACGATCACCGCACGCCCGCACACGCCAGGCCGCACCCCCGGACCCGTCGCGCACGAGGTACACGGCGTCCCGGTTCATCGAGCTCGCCGGCGACGGGATCTACCTCGGGATGAGCAAGGTCGCCGACTTCCAGGCCGGCGAGCAACCCAAGCTCGTTCTCTCTCACCCCGAACCGGACGGTACAGGACCGGCCGCCGTGCTACTTGCACAGCACCACGGCGAGCCGTACTCCGCGCTTGACGTGACTTGCAAATGCACCTGCGTTCGCAAACGCGGTCGGCTGCCGAAGACGTGCGATCACAAGCCGGGACTCGCGGTTTGGATGGTCAGCGAACCGCTGGCGCCCGTCACCGCGACAGGCGTGCCAGAGAACATCAGGCGCATCCTCAACCGGGCCGCCGAACTCGAGGACAGCCGCTTCACCCGCGGCCCGATAAGGATGATAAACGGAAACGACCGGCGGGTCTTTGACCGGATTCGCGTCATCAACCGTGAACTGCTGCTCCAAGACGAGGTGTCCGCCGCGCTGATCCTCGAAAGCACCTACGTGGCGCCTGGCTGGTCCCCGGAATGGGTGTCTTCCGCACAGTGCTCATCGGCCGTGAGAAGGACGCGGAGGCGATCGAGCAGTCCTTCCGTGACCGGGGCATCGAGCCGGGCTACCGCCTGCCGTCGCCCAACAGCGACTACTTCGAGGCAGTCACGGTCACCGCCCGCCACCCGGACGATCCACCGCACCCGCAGTACATCAACGCACTGCCCGGCGAGCTGTGAACGCCAGATGACCCGACGCCCATCCAACGCGGCCGGCGGTTTGAGCGACCGCGAAAGGTCAGCACCCGCTCTCCCGCCATCAGCCGCATGCAAATCACGACGGAAAGGAGCCCCGATGCCATCGGCAACCAGCAGTAAATATCGACTGCGAGACGGCCTTTCGCAGGTGATCCCGCTCATCGACGCCTATTGGGAGCGCCGAGCAGAAATCGAACAGCAAGGTCGGGGCACCTATCACAGTGCGTTCTACGACCTGCCCGGAGTCGCCGACGCCGAGGAGCCCGAAACCCCGATCTACCTACTGAGCCAGCTTTGGTCGCTCGTCCGTCTCCACGACGAGCAAGCCCAGCTGATCGCGCAGGGCTGGAAAAGGGTCTCGCGGATGGCGCCGAACGAAACGCAGCACCACACGCAGGTCGTGATCTTCTTCTGCAACTACGTCGGCGAAGGTTCATACCAACGCCAGGAATGGGCCGCCGCGCGACTGCACGCCGACGCGGCCGGTAGCCCCAAGTTCCTGCTACCCAAAGGCAGGCGAACTCGTGGCGTCGCCCTCGGCTGCCGTTGCGCCGTGTACGTAGCGCCGTGATCGACGCTCACCGCGGTCGCGCCGAGTCGGCGCACCTGACTTCACGACCTCGCCGAGTAGCCGCCCCCGGCGGCTGAGAGGTCGGGAACGGCCGGCGCATGTTGCGCCGGCGATCACAGCCCAGACAACCCGAAGGAGGCGATGTGAGCCCATGACCTAACCGCGGGCGGCGGGAGGACGACTCCTGCCGCCGATATGTCGCGCCCGCACCACGGGCGCCTCCTGTTAATCGCTGCTGCCGTGCGCAGCGGCCAACACCGAAAGGAGGGCCGGGGATATGGCCCTGAAGGGAATGTGGAGCGGCGTACTCGTAGTTAACACGCTGTTCAAGGTGCACGTAGCTGTCTGCAAGGGCAGCGAGCCCTATCGTGGCAAGGATCAGCTGACGGAGCTGTGCGACTGTTGCCACGAACCATTCAAACGCACGACCGTGTGCGAGAAGGGACGAACCCGACTTACCGAGGAAATGACCAAAGCTGGTGAAACGGAGAACACGACTGAGGCGGTGAAAGGCGTCAAGGATGGTGAGAAGTACGTTGTACTCGAGGAGGCCGCGCTCGAATCGATCGCTGCTGCCGGCACGTCCGACGGGATGACCGTCGCGGCGGTGATCGACGTCAACGACGTTCCCGCCGAGCGCACCAGCGGCCTGTACTACTTGCGGCCGGACGACAAAGTCAAGCGCTCCAAAGAAGGCGTCGAAACGCTATTCGGGGCGCTGGAGAGCGAACGCAGGGCGATCATCGCGAAGTGGGCGCCCCGCGGCCGGGAGATGCTTGTCGCGATCTACGCGAAGGACGGGGCGCTCGTGATGACCGCGGTCATGTTCGACTCCGAAGTCCGCCCGCCCGACGAGAAGTGCCTCATCGGCACCGACGCGGTTCCAGAGCAGGCGATCGCAGCCGCCGGGCAGGTCCTCGCAACGCTCCCGGGCGCAAGCCACACCGGCCACCGGCGGCAGCCGCCGCATGCGCAACTACGCCCAGATGGGCGACGCAAAGCTCATGGCTTCGATCGAGAGCCTGAGGGCCGGAGAGGGCGAAGCGTACGAAAAGTGCATGAGCATTGGGTCCGGCGAACCTGCCAGCGATCTCGAAGTCGCCGAACGGATCGCTCGCGACAAGCAGCTCTGTGTAGCGCGGCCCTTTCCGGCACTAACACCAGCCGTCGCGTGACGGCTCGAAACGAACAGTCGAAGGGAGAACAGCGTGCCTATCTCGGCGAGACCTCGACCGCGCGGTCGCGCACCACCGCGACCGACAGCGGCGCCCAACGGCTGTACCCGCAAACGCAGTTCAACAGTGAAACGACCAAAGGAGAAGAACGTGGCTCAGACCACAACACCCACCCATGACGCTCCCGACGCGACCGAGTTGCCTAACGCGGTGAACGGCATGGAACTCAGGATGATCCCGATTGAGGACATCATCGTCCCGGAGGATCGCCACGAGCGCCGCAGTCGCAACGACGCGGACCAGCTCGGCGACTCGATGGACGAAGTGGGACTTGAAACACCCATCCTCGTCTCCCCGGCGCCCGACGGCAAGTTCCTTCTGACCGCCGGTGGCGGACGTCTCGAGAACGCGAAAAAGAAAGGCTGGCGAGAGATCCATGCGCTCGTCAAGTTCCGGGACGCCAAGGCGCAGGCTGCGTCGACGGCTATCGAGAACATCGTCCGCGAGAACCTGTCGCCGGCTGAGGAGGCCGACGCAATCGAGACTGATGATCAAAGCGGGCTACAGCCCGCGGGAGGCAGCGTCGAAGCTCGGCTTCACGCAACGTACCGGCACGCTACGCATGCCGCTCGTTGAAATGCCCGACGAAGTCCGAGGTGCGTTTCACCACGGCGGACTTCCGCCGAGCCTGGTGGGACTCGTCAAGACCCTATATGACGGTAACCACCAGATCGGTGTGGAGATCGGACGGCTCGTGGCCAACAGTTCGGACGACGCTGTCGCGGTTGCTCTCAGCCGCGGGGCCGGGGAGTTCTTCCGGCAGATGCCGACCCTCCACAGGGACGCGAAACTGAAGGGCAGGCCGCCGTTCGTGCAGGCGTTTCGCCGCGGGTCAGATCACGGACGCAGTATGTCCTGGTCCCCGAAGGACAGGGACCACATTGGGTTGAAAGGCAAGGCCGGCAAATGGTTCACCGGCCTTTCCAACAAGGTGAGCTGGGATCACATGCGGCCCAAGATCGTGCTCAGCGAGGAGGATCTGGACACGGCGGTCGCGGTCGGTTTCGCCTACCACTCCAAGGGCGAGCACGGGAGCGTGTGGGTCCACGACGAGCAGTGGTTGACCGACCAGATCAACGACTTCGTGCTTCCGCGCATGCAGCAGGCGCACGAAGAAGCGGCGAAGGAGTCGCCGCTGAAGAAAATCAAGAAAGCCGTGAAAGCGAAGGTGAGCCTGGCGAAGATGAAGCCGTCAGAACTCGCGCCGACGCTTGAGCGGCGCTTCAAGCGAAACCTCCAGGTGAGGGCCCACGCCGCGAACATGGACCTCGGGCGCGCAATCACAACAAAACTTGCGGTCAAGAAACTCACCCGCGAGCACGCGCTGCTGTTCGCCTACGAGTCGCTGGGAAGCGAGAACGGTGGTCGCCACAGCAAGGGTCGCCGCATCGCGGAGTGCGCCGCAAGGGTGATGGAGGACTGGGTCACCGTCGAGACACGCAAGTTGAAGAACGGAGAAGCCCGGACAAAGGTGACATACCTTGAGGGTGAGGCCGCGGAAAAGCGGCTTTGGGAGTACATCAAGGCGGCACGGACCCCAGAGGAGATCCTGCAGCGAGTGCTCCACATGTTCGCGGCGTCCGCGAGCTTCAGGCGGGAGTGCGGCCCCAACGGACAGGAACCGCATCCGAAGACCCCTGAGAACAGGATCGCCGCGTCCGCGTTGGCGAAGCTCGTCAAACCGGTAATCCCGGCTTCGGTTAAACGGATCATTGAGGAAGCCAAGGACTACAACGCGACTGAAGACGCCGAAAGAGTCATCGCGGAGGCACAGAAGGAGGACGCAGACAAGCGGGTCCTCGGCAAGGAGTCGGCGCCGAAAGGGCGCACGGCGTCCCGCGCCAGCCAGGCATACGAGTTGGTGAAGGAATCACCCGGTATCACGATCCCCGAGCTCGCGGCAAAGATGGGCGTCAGGCAGAACTCTCTCTACAGGGTTCTGCCGGCGCTCGAGCTGGATGGAAAGGTCTCCAAACAGGGGCGCGGGTGGCACCCGGCCAACGCCGACCAGCAGCCGGTGGCGCAGGCCGCCTAGCACACGGGCCGCGTTCGCGGCCCAACACCCCTACACCTCGAAGGAGGCCATATATGGAGATCAACTGCCCACGGTGCGGCGAGCCGTGGGAAATCGATTACGTGTACCACAAAATGACACCCGAGGAGCGCGCCGATCTCCTCGCCGGGCGGGGCTGCAGCAGGGAGTGTCGCAGCAACCCTCCGTCCCGCTCCCTTCGTGCGATGGGTGCGGGAGCCGTCCTTGATCTCTGTGGAGACGACCTGGACGGCGCGGCAGCCCTGATGGAGGACTTCGGGCTAACCGCCTAGTCGCCCGGACGACGGCAGGCCGCGCGCAGAGCGCGGAAACCAACGACGCCCGGCGTCCCGTCGGGCGAACCCCAAACGGACGGCGTAGGTCGTCCGCCGGTCGCCGCGTTCCCGGGCTCCAACGTGAGCCCGGGAACGCGCGGCTATTAACACATACCGAAAGGAAGGCTCACCGATGGGCGAGTTTGCCATGTATCGCGGCGAAGAGATCAAGATCGGGACACGTGCGGACCTGTTCTACCTCCGCGCCGAACAATGGTCGCAAATCACTCTGATCGGCGACTGTGGTGAGACGACGTACCTGAAGGAAAGCCGGTTTCGGTTCCCCTGGCCCGACGAGGACGGAATCGAGCCGGGATGTTTCAAAGACTACCGTCGCTCATGCCTGGTGCCGGGTCTGACGGCGCCCGATGAACTCAAAGACAAGCACGGGTCAATCCAGTTCTCGGCGGCGGCAGGCTATCGCTGCGACCTTCCGTGCCCGGAGTCGGGGATGAAGCTCGACGGCGTGAACGTTCGCCGCGACGGCTCTGAGGGTGCGGTGCATCTCTACCAGCAGCGCTGGTGGGAGGGACGGCTCGTCGGAGTGCTCCGCTGTGGCGCCTGCCGTATCACGTGGAGGCTCGAGAGGCTCCACGACGCCGAGCCGGTGGCGGTCGCTCTGCGGTCGGAGGCCGATCGGCTCGGCGGCAGCCAGGCCGCCTGGTATCACACCGTCGCCGACCGGCTGCTTGCCGGGTATCGAAGCGAATGGGACCCCGACATTGAAGCCGCTCTCACGGGGACGCTCACGAGCGAGCCTGGAGCCGGCGAATGACCAACGAGATTGAGCCGGTAACAGAGCGCTGGACCTACCTTGGACGACGCGAGAGCTCGACGGGCAAGCTCGGTGCCTACTGGCAGATGGCCGACGGCGAGCGCGCGCTGTTCCTGACAAAGAGGCCGCCGGGCGTCGTTGGCGGCATCTACGAGGTCACGGTCTACCGACGCCCCGACGGGCTCAGCATTGGCACCAGCCCGACGTTCGTTGCGCCCCCCGACCCCGAGAACCCAAAGGTCGCGGGACTCGAGGCGCTGGACAGGGTGGCGGCCACCGCCGACGCGCTGCGAAAAGCCGAGGCGAAGGCCCACCGAGAATCGCTGGAGCGCTTTGGGCAGCTCACGCTCACGCAGCTGCGGGACACCTACTCCCGCCAATTCGGTCTGCGACGCGCCGCGCTGCTCGGCCAAGTCCTCCGCTACATCGGCGCCGTCTAAAAGGAGGCAACCGCAATGTCAAGTACCGACGCCGGCGGCGGGCCGAACGAGCCCGCCGCCGGCGATCCTGTAGAGCGGCTTGCGATCGAGCTTGCGGTCACGCACATGCAATGCCAAGGATGGATCGACGAGCCCGACGAGCAGATCATCGAGGACCTGGCCCGCCTCTACCGCGAACGCCCGGCCACCTACCGCATCGCGATCGAGTTCAACGGCGATGTGCTGCACGACCTTTTGGCAGCACGCCCCGCCGAATACCTCGCCGGTGCTTGGCGGATGAAGCAGGAAGACCACTGGGAGCGCTACGAAGCGCCGAGATGGTCATGCCCTGCAGGTTCACCCCAACCAAAATGACGCTGTACACGCTCACCGCCGACGGCCTATTCGACACAGCAGTCGCCGCCTGCCCGTCGTGTGGGCGCAACCTGGCGAAAGTCCAGGCCGAGCAAGCCGATGGACAGCTCGGTTTCGCGTTCTAGCCGGCCAGGCCGTCCGGTGCCACCAGCAAACCACCAATCAGGGGAGAGAAAATGGCAGTTAGTTATTGGGTTTATAGCCGCATCGGCGTGAACGTCTGGGCTAGTGACCAGGACGTTGAAGACGCCCTTGAGGAGTGGGCTAAGAGGACGCTGAAGCCGGGTGTGCGCGTCACAACGGACCTGACCCGCAAAGTCCTCAAACACCACCACGACGCTCGCCGGCTGTGCGAAGAATGGCGAATGTGAGCAGGTAGGCCGCCCGCGCCGCGTCGCTCGGGCATACAGATACATGACCCGCAGACGTCGGCGCCAGCTGTCACTCACCGCGCCGGCTGCACCCTCGGCCGCCAACCCTGGCGGCGAAATAGTCTAATCAGTGAAAGGAGCCACCCGTGGCTGCTATCTCATCCCGCGGCGCGCGCAGCGTCGGCGGAGAATCCCCCTACGGCGACATTGGGAAGGTCAGACTGCTGACCCGCGAGCAGGAGCGGACGCTCGCTGAACGTATCGAGCGTAGCGACTTCGAGGCGAAGACGCACATGGTCGAAGCGAACCTCCGGCTTGTTGCCTCGATCGTCCGCCACTACGCCGGCCGCGGCGTGCCCGAGACGGACCTCTTCCAAGAGGGCGTCATAGGGCTGATCCGTGCCGTGGAGAAGTTCGACTACCGCAAGGGCTTCAAGTTCTCTACCTACGCGACCCTGTGGATTCGCCAGGCGATCGAATACGCCCTGCGTGACCGGGGGCGGCTGGTCCATCTCCCGGCCGAAGTCTCGCGCGCTGCGGTGCGCGTGCGCCGCGTGCGCCGGGAGTTGAGCGGGCCGCTCGGGCGGGAGCCCAGTAACGACGAGATCGCCGACGAGCTCGGCATCAGCGGAGAAGACGTTGCGGTGCTGCTCCGATACAGCAAAGACGCCGTGTCCCTGCACGCCCCGGTTCCCGGCACCGAGGACCTTCTACTCGGCGAAGCGATCGCGGACAGCAGCTCGCCCACTCCGGAGGAGCAGAGCGAGTGCAGCGCCATCGAGCGGAGCGTAAACGTCGCCCTGCGTGCTCTTGAGGACTTGCCGCGGCGGGTCATTGAACTGCGCTATGGAGTCGGCGGCTGCGGCGGGGCATGCACTGTCAGCGAGACGGCACAGCGACTGCGCCGCTCCCGCCAAGAAGTCAGGGAAATGGAGCGGGACGCTCTCAAAAGGCTGGGCGCGGAGGAGCAGATCAGCGTGTGGCAGCCCGTGAGCGAGGCGGCGTAACCAAACCACCCATTGCAACAAAACAGAAAGGAGCGTGACCCGGTGTCACACCACACCTTCGGTCGTGGCCGGGTGCGCGGGCGCGGCCAGCCAACCGCAGCTCAGGTCGCTTGGTATGAAAACCTTGATCGGGAGCAGTACGCAGCAGTAACGCATCCGTCTGGCATCATCCTCGTGCTTGCCGCTGCCGGCAGCGGCAAGACGCGGGTTGCTACCCGCCGCGTCGGGTTCCTGATCGAGGAGAAGCACGTCGAGCCTGAGTCGATTCTCCCGATCACCCTCACAAAGAAGGCCCGGATCGAGATGGTCGGTCGGCTGCGCTGGCTGTGCGGAGACGAGGCCGCGGGCCGCATCCCGGTCGGGACGTTTCATGCGACCTGCGTGCGGATTCTCCGCGCGCACTCAAAGCTCATCGGCCGGACGAGCCACTTCTCGATCTACGACAACGACGACTCACGGCGGGTAATCGCCCGAACGTTCACACAGCGCGAACGGGCGCGTATCGACATCGACTCGCTACGAAGGGAGATATCGCTCAGCAAGAACCACGACATTTCACTAGAGGAATACGAAGCATACGCCCGCGATGGAAAGAGCCGGATCGTCGCCCGTGCGTGGCGCGAGTACGAAGAAGAGCTGCGGCTCGCGGACGCCCTGGACTTTGACGACCTCGTACTTCGCAGCGTCGAGCTGCTGCGAACCTACCAGGATATCCGCGACGCCTACCGGGAGACGTGGAAGCACGTCATCGTCGATGAGTTCCAGGACACCAACCCGGTCGGCGCCAGGCTTCTACGGCTGCTCGCCGGCGATGACTTGTTCGCGGTCGGCGATGACAAGCAGGTCATCTTCGGGTTTCGCCTCGCCGACGTGCGGCTGATCCTCGAATTCGATAAGGAATACCCGGACGCGTCGATTCTCACACTCACCCGCAACTACCGCAACTCCCGGCAGATCCTCAAAGCCGCGAACGCGCTGATCGCGCACAACAAGGCGCAGCTGCCGATGACCGTCGTCCCGGCGAAGAAGGAGCAGGACGGGCCGATACCAATTGTGCATGCCTCTCACAGTGAAGTCGAGGAGGCGAAGTGGATCGCCGCAGAGATTCGGCACTACATCGAGCAGGGCTTCAAGGAGAAGGAGATCGCGGTGCTCGTCCGCCAGGAAAGAATCCTACGGCGGGTAGAGCACGCGCTGGCCGCCGCCCGCATCCCCTACCAGTTCGTGGGCCCGAAAGGGTACTTCGACCACAAGGAGGTTCGCACGGCCCTCGCACACCTGCGTCTGCTGATCGACCCTCGAAACGAGGAGGCGTTCCGCAGGGCGCTTGAGATACGCCCCAAAGCCGGGGACAAGACGATCGCCAGGGTCGCCGCCTATGCGGGAAGGCACCGGATCACGCTGCTCGAGGCGTCGCTGGCGGTCGACGTGATCCCCGACATTCGCTCCGACCGGGCGCAGGCAGTCAGGCAGTTCGCGCTCGACATGCTGGCGCTGAAGCGGCGGGCCGCAACGGCGTCGGTCAGCGAAATCACCTACGAGGTGATTCGGATGCCGTGCGGGATCGCCGAGTCGCTGATCGACCAGGACGACGGCGAGCAGCACTTCGCGCGCCTTGAAGCGTTGTGCGAGGCCGCGAAAGCATATGAGCGTCAGGCCGAGGCGCCGAGCCTTGCCAACTGGCTGCAGGAGGCGATCCTCGCCGGCCGCGACGACCTCGAAGCCGAGGAAGGCAGAAGCCGTGTCACCCTCGCGACGATTCACTCCGTCAAGGGACTGGAGTGGCCTGTCGTGTTCGCCGCCGGTTTTGAGGGACGGGTCATCCCGTCCGTCCGAGCACGAACGAAACGCGCCGTCGAAGAGGAGCGCCGCGTCGCATACGTGCTTCTCACCCGTTGCGTCGCGGTGCTCATCTTCTCCTACTCCATGAACCGTGAAGGCCGCCCGTCGGGGCCAAGCCCGTTCATCGCCGAGGCGCTCGAGTACCTGGCCGCGGAGGCACTCGCCGGTGTGGCCGCCTAGCCACCGGCCACACCCACCCACCACCCATATCGCCGCCCGAGTCAATCGGGCGCCAGAAAGGACAGCAATGGCAGAGAACGACATACCAACCACGCTGCCACTAAAAAGCTACGAGGAAGCGTACCCACTGCTGCGCCGCCCATATCTCCCCGCGCAGGTGTGGGGGAAGGTGCAGACCACCCCGAAGAACCCGGCGGAGCCGTGCGCGATCGCGCTGTTCTCGATCGGGGAGACACTGTTCGACCGGTTCAATCTGCTCTGTGGCAGCGCGTGGGGGCACAGTTTCGAGACCAAGCGCGAAGCGAAAACCACCACCAGTAACGGTCGTGGCACTCGCTTCTACTGCGAAGTCGAGGCGACCATCGTCCTGTTCGGGCGAGCGGACAGCGACATCGGCGAGGGAGTAGCGATGACCCGCGCTGGCGCGGAGATGAACGCCCGCGCGCAGGCATACAAGCGGGCCGGTCGCAAGTTCGGGCCGGGGCAGTGCTTGTACGCGTGTGACGAGATCCTGATGGTCCGTGGCGGCGAGGGTGAGGACCGGCTGTGCGTGCCTGAGGAGGGCGAGGACCGCTGGTTTCACCCCTTCTTTGACCTGGAGGGCAGAGGCCGCCGGTACGTGCGCAGCCGCTACCAGGCATGGCTCAACGAGTACGGCAAAGGGATCTACGGCGAGCCGCTTGACCACCTCGCGCTCGCGGCCGTGCTCGCATCCTCCCCACGGGTGACATCCGTCGCTGTCCCTGCCGCGATCCCCAAGGAGACAGCCGCGCTCACGGACCTCGCGCAGATGCCGGCGCTCGCCGCAGCGCCCGCAGGCATCCCCGCGTCGGGGCCTGCGCAGAACGGCGGCGCCGCGACGGCGCCCAACGGCGGCGCTGCGCCGGCCGCGAGCGGATCGCCACCCGGCCGCCCCCCGGCGGCCAAGGCGGAGGACTACCTGCCGATGGCCGACCACCCGGTGCCGATCGCCGCGATCAGGGCGGCGGCGGCCAGCGGGTACGGGCAGCACGCCGCACGCGCCCTGTGCAACCTCGTGCGCGGCGAAGGACAGGACGAACACGTCAGCCGCCAGCAGCTCGGCACTGTCGAAAACTGGCTGACGATGCTGCACAGCCTCAGCATTCCCGAGGACGCGCTGCTGACGGCCGCCGCCCACAACGCGAAGAAGCGCACGACCCAGGAGCGCCGTCAAGCGCTGTTCTCGCAATGGCTGGCACGCAAGGCCGCCGGCGAGCAGCGCAAAGCCCAACAGGGCGACGGGGAGGCCGCCACGCCCGACACCCCCGCCGAGCAGCCCGCATCCCAACCCGCCGCGTCCGGCCAACCCGCAAAGGAGGACCCCGCCGAGCTGGCGCAGGCGATCACCGAACTACAGAACCGGATGGGCGAACACGACTACGACGAGCAGCCAATCGTGCGACTCGCCGCGCTCGCGCTCGGTCGCGGCCCGAACTCCCGCGTGCGGCTGGCCGAGCTCGGAACCGCGATGGTCAGGACGCTCACCGAACTGCTCGACTGCGCCGCCGCGATCGGATGGAACACCGAGCGCCTTGACCGCGAACTGCTGGACGCCCACGGGTCAGACCAGCACACCACCGCCTCCGGCCGTTTCTCGGCGTTCGCGAACACCCTCAAGGACCTCGCCGAATCCCGCGCGGGCGGCGACTCCTAGCCCGCTCGCTCGCGCAACAAAAAAGGCGACGCGCCCAGGGCAACACCCCGCCACCCACGACAAATGGGTGTGTAGGAAACCACCCAGCCGGCGCACCGAAGGCTAACCCGCGCCGCTCACCACAAGCACCCCCACACGGGCGCGCGATCAGGCGCCCCCCGGGGCGCTGAAGAGAAGAAGACAGGCGCAGCGATGACCGCTGCGCAACCACGAAACGAAAGGAGCCCAACGTGGCTGCCACCAACATCAACCGGGTCGTATTGACCGGAAATCTCACCAGGGACCCCGAGCTGCGCTCGCTGCCGAGCGGCACATCCGTGTGCGAAATTCGGCTCGGGTGCAACACGCGCGGCAAGGAAGGCGACGAGTGGGTGGACCAGCCCAACTACTTCAACGTCAAGGTCTACGGCACCCACGGCGAGAACTGCGCCCGGTGGCTTCGCAAAGGCAGGCCCGTGGCGATCGACGGCAAACTGAAGTGGCGGGAGTGGGAGACCCCCGAGGGCGTAAAGCGCCAGGCCATCGAGATCGTCGCCGACAACGTGCAGTTCCTCGGCTCCCGCGATGGCACCGAAGGCGACGGCGCCGACTACGTGCAGGAGTACAGCCCCGTGCCCGCCGGCGCGACCGCAGGCACCGATCACGGAGAGGAGATCCCGTTCTAGCTCGCGGTGCGGGCCGGTGCCCCCCAGCGGGGCACCGGCCCGCGACGGCCTGCCTACACCCCACCACCAACACGACAACTTCAGAAAGCAAACGGAGCGATGACTGAAAAGCACACCACACAACCCAAAGCTGGCGGGCAGGATGCGAGGATCATCGAGCACTACATCGCCGGTTCGGACGCTGTACGCGACATGATCGAGGCCGACCACCCGGCGGTGATAACCGAGCATGTGCACGCTCTGGCAGACCGGCACCGGCCGCGCCCGCAGCGCACCTGGACCCAGGTCGGCTCGGCCTTTACGATCCCCGAGTACTGTCCCGACGTGCTGCGCGCGATCGGGACGCTGCGCTGGCGCACCCTCGCTGGGTGCCGCGAGTTGCCGGCGTTCCAGGCCAGCGCGATCGCGATTGGAGTGCGCGCGCTTGGCCTGCCGAACATGTCCGCGCTCGCGCTCAGCGGCCTGCACTCCACACTGCACTTCCAGGGCGAGGACTACGCCGTGTACGGCATCGAAGCGCAGTACGCCAACGGACGTGCCCGACTGTACGCGCTCGACCGCGGGACCGTGCTCGTGCCGCTCGTCTCAGACTTCTGGCCGCGGCAACTGACCACCACGACATCGCCCGTTCCGCCGACGGGGGAGGCTGCGTGATGGAGCAACCGAAGCACAGCTACTTGCTCGATGCCGCGACGGCTGCGAAGGAGGTCGCAACTCTCACCGCGCTGTGTCTCATGCAGACAGGCGGCGACCCCGACGCGGCGATCACGATGCTCGACTCGCTGGCCCCCACTCGCACCCCCACTCCAGGCGATCGAACTCGACGCAGCGCGAATCGGTGAGCAGGCGATTCGTGAGGCCATCGCCCTGCGTGACGGGCCAGCAGCGGCCTGACCGCGCCAGTAATACCAGCCGCCGCACACGCGGCAAGCCCCTCCAAAGCCGCCGAAACAGGCGACGGCAAGCGTGGCCGGTGGGTCCACTTCTACAGCTCGACCCGCACGCCGCCTAGCAGCAGCGCCCCGCGTCGGCGTAAGCGCTGCCAGCAGCACCCCAAACCATTCACTACAACCAAGGAGGACACGAAAGTGTCAAAAACACCCATGCGCGGGACGGATACCTCCGTCCCCACAAAACCGACACGGCCCGCCGCGATGACCACCCGGCAGTACAGCGACCACCTTGCGGCGCTGGGCAAGCGGGCGCGGGCCGTCACCGAGCAGCGCAGGCGCCGCTTTCGTCGCATGTGCCGCGAAGCGGGACTCGACGCCATGACGCTCCACAACGCGCTCGTGGGACTCCACTACGGGCGGCCGTGGAAGGACGTCGACTACAGCAAGGCTAGGCGCGCACGCCGCTTCCAGGATCGCATCTTCGATGCAGAGAGGATCGTCAGCCGCTACTACGACCGCACATGGCACGAAGTGGCACGGAGGGGCAGCGATGTTTGACCACGATCCCGAGCTGCCGGCGGGCCTCCAAGACGCCGACCTCGAAATGGCCTCCCTGCAAGCCGCCGCCCACCGGGCAGCGAACCTCCCGCACGCAGGGCATCTGTCCCCACGGCGGGGGGGTATGCCGCGGGTCCATACGGGTGGCCGGATCGAGCAGAGATCGACGCCGACCGAGCGCGAGGCGGCACGGTGCACTTCCTACAGGGCGGCCTACCCACCTACCGGCGGGAGGAGATCACCGTGGAGCGTTGCCTG
Organism: uncultured Solirubrobacterales bacterium; assembly: GCA_963821775.1. GTDB lineage: Bacteria > Actinomycetota > Thermoleophilia > Solirubrobacterales > Solirubrobacteraceae > Palsa-744. The sequence goes on from CAWGFB010000007.1 coordinate 183,038, forward strand.
CACGCCCCCTACTACGGCGAATGGGTGCGACGGCAGGGGGAGGTGGCCTTCCGCAGCGTGCCGGGATGGCTGTCTCATGATGAGGCCGACGCCCGCCTGCGCGCCGCATACGCGGTCGTCAAGAAAGTGAGCGGCTGATGGTGCTCGGTCGTGTATCCGCCGACGACGCTCGCACGCTGCTGTAGTACCTCGCCCGGATAGTCCGGCCGGATGCAGGACCCCCCGCCCAGGCGACGGGGGGTCCTGCGCTCCTGGTATCGCAGGAAGACGAACCTTCCCTTTTTTTGCCCGCACCTCACCAACCGGGTGAGCCAGTAGCCGCCGGGTCGGCCACCTCTATATTCGGCGTATGGGCAGCGGACATTCGCGCGGGGGCAAACCGCCTCACGCAACGACACCTATACAGGGCCGCGTACGCGGCGGGCGAGCGGGAGCAAAGGTGAGTGAAGGGCCACAGAACTATGCCGGCATCATCGGCTGCGCCTGGTGCGAAACGCACGTCGATGGCCCTTGCCCTGAGTGCGCGAAGCTGCGCCGCCGGGCGGTGGCGCTGCGCGAGCGTATGGAGTTGGACGAGATCGCCTGTGAGCTTGGGATCACCGCAGAGCGGGCCACCCGGCTGCTCGCGCAGGCGCAGCAGGCGGACGCGCTTGCGCAGATGGGCCAGCCGATGGTGGTGCCCGTCAAGACGCTGCGAAGCCTGTACGAGCGCCGGCGTGCGCAAGACGCCGAGCTCTCCGAGGCCGCGCTCGCGCGCACGGTCGGGATGGCGCGGATCGACCTGCGCCGCGCACTCGGGCACTCCCCCGCCAAGGCCCGCAACGGCACGCCCAGGCCCCAGCAGGCGGTCACGCTGCACACCGCCGAACGGATCGCTGCGGCGCTCGGCATGGTGCCGGCCGACATCACCCGCATGTAGCCCACCTGCAGAGGAGCCACCGTGAGCCGCCCGCGCGGTGAGCGTGCGCTGGCGGTGAAGCTCGCCCGCCACTACCGGGACACAGAGCGTCTTGCGATCACAGAGATCGCCGTCCGTCTCGGGCGCGCACCCGCGACGATCAGCGAATACCTGTACGACCCCGACCGCGCAACGGCACGAGAGGTCAGGGAGCGCTACCGCGGAGTCTGCCGTTCGTGCGGCGCATCAACAAGCGGATCAGGTCCCACCCGATCGCGAAAGCGCTGCGCCCGTTGCAACGGCGCCGCCTCGGCGAAGTGGTCGCGCAGGAGGATCGAAAAGGCGCTGCGGGCGTGGCGCGCTCGCTACGGCGAGCCCGCCGGCTGGGGCGACCTGTCCATGACCTACGCGAGGCGGCGCGGCGGACAGCGCGTTGCGCGCCTGAGCGCCGGCTGGGAGGGCGGACGCTGGCCGCCCGCGTCCGTGGTCCAGTACCACTTCGGCACGATGCGGGCCGCGAACGAAGCGGCGCTCGGCCCACGAGCAGCCGACGCGCCGCCGCCGGGCACGCAAGCAGCCTCAGCCAGCAACCACCTCGCCTAGCCGGCGACGCGGCCCGCCACGATCAGCGCGGATCGTGGGGCAGCGCCCGCGTGCGCGCACGATGAAGCGCAGCGACGCGACGCTCGTGCCTGCTCCAGAACTCCGCGACCGCGTCCCGCAGCTCCCCGTAGCGTCCGCCGGGAAGCCGCCTCGGCCCGCCGGACGCCAGGCGGTTGGGCGCCGGCCGCTCGCCCCCGCCTTCCATCCGAGTAGCCGGACTCCTGGGCGCGGGCGACACGCTCCGAGACCTCGATGAAGATGCAGCCACGTACAGATGTCGTCGCACAGGCCCCAGCGCCCCCCTGAAACGACCAAAAAAATCAGCTCCCCTTCACAAGATCCGGGGCCTCGGCTAGCCTTCGACCGATGTGGATGGCGGTGTTGAGGAATTGGCAGGGGTCGAGAGGTTTGCAGAGGTTCGCAGACGTCCATCTGAGGGGTTTGCGCGCCACGGGCCGTCGTGCGACTCCCCACTGCTCATCGCAGGATTGGCTCCGTAAAGCCAATCCTGCGAGACGGGAGACCGAGGAATCGAACCTCGAGCAAGGGTTTTGGAGACCCCCATGTTACCGTTACACCAGTCCCCCAAAAGCGCCTTTTTGCAGGCCTTTTGCGTATGTTCGGCCAACGGGAGGTCGGTGATCTCCCTAACCACGCCACCCGGATCTCGGGGACGCCCGCAGCCTTGCTCGAGGATACCGCCAGCTACACGGTCAAGGGCTTGCCGGATTCTGTCGAGAAACGATGTAGCCCTCCGCATGCCCTCGATGGTGCACACTCTTCCCGACCCCAGGCTCGTCGCCTCCCGTTCGCTCGCTCGGCGGTGGCGGCCCATCCTGCTCGCCCGGTGGTTGCTGCCCATCCCGCACACCCGCGGTGAGCGCGCGCGCCGACGGGCACCGCCGGGCTCCGAGGGCGGCTACTCGCTGGTCGAACTCCTCGTGGCCTGCGCCGCGTCGCTCGTTCTGCTGGGGGCGACTTTCACGCTGCTCGAGTCCAGCACGGGGATCCAGGCGCGCGACGCCGAATGGGCCCTCACCCTGCAGGCAGACCGAGACCGGTTTGGCGCAGATGGTGCACGACACCAGACAGGCTTACAAAGTCGAAGAAGCGAAATCCGGCACGATCACGTTCCTTGCTGCGATGGGGGGCAAGAGGTGGGAGATCAAGTACGAATGCGCCGTCGCCCAGCCGGGCACGACCTACGACGAGTGCGTGCGCCTCGCGGCCGAAGAAGGAGCCTCCCTCCCCAGCACCGGCCAGGTGATCGCGCGCGACATCCTCAACGGTGGGGCGGTCTTCGCCTACTCGCCCAGCGCGGCCGCGCCCACCTTCGCGACGGCCAAGCTCGAACTGCCGGCGAAAGGCACGCTCAAACAGGCCAACAGCAGCGCCTACGGACAGAAGACGATCGTGCTCGAAGACGCGGCCTTCATGCGCAACCTCTACCCGCAGGGATGAGATGAGACATCGCCCCACCTCCCGCCGACCGCCCGCTCCGCACGCCGAGGACGGCCTCTCGATGATCGAAGTACTTATCGCCGCGCTTGTACTGACAATTGGCATCCTCGGGCTGATCGGCGCCTTCAACAGCGGGCGCAAGCTCACGTTGCTCTCCGAACGCCGGACCGCGATGGCCCACCGTGCGCAGCTCGAGATCGAGCGCCTGCAGACATACCCCTACGGTCAGCTGGCGCTGGCCACGGCCCCGGCCCACTCTGGCGAAAAAGCCAATCCCGACTACTACGTCGCCGAAGGCAGCGAACCCACCTACCAGTACGGCGAACAAGCAACGGAAACCGAGCCCCTGGCGGTAAGCGCGGCCCAGGGCGTGGTCGCAGCCGCGCCGAGCGGCAGGCAGTGCGCGAGCTCCGTCGGAGCGTGCGAATGGGCGGACGGCCAGGTCAGCGGCAACGTCTACGACTTCGTCACGTGGCACACCGACAAAAACTGCGGTTTGGGGTGCCCGGCAAAGGAAAACTACAAGCGGCTCACCGTCGTCGTCACCGCCAAAGTGCCGGCCGGCGGTCGCGAACCCGCGCCCGTCCGGCTCTCCACCCTCGTCGCCGAAAGCCCATGAGAATCCACAAACTCCCACCAACCGCCGAAGCCGGGTTCGCCCTGCCGGCCGCCATGATCGTGCTGCTCGTCGTCGCCCTGCTTGCGGGCGCGGCAATCTCCGTCTCGACACAGACCTCCACCTCCACCACACGCAGCATCAACGTCGAGGCGGCGCTCGAGGCCGCCGAAGCCGGGGTGCAGGTGGCGACCTACCGGCTGAGCCAGATCAAACCGGGGGAAACGCAGTGCATCAACGAAAAGGAAGCGGTCACCTCAGGTTGCAACAACAACGGCGAGTCGCTCGGCAATGGCAAGACGTTCAAGTATTGGACGACGCTGCCGCTCAAAACGGGGGAAAGATGCGCCGGCCAGACGGTGGCAACCAAAGCCGCCAGTACGCAGCGTTGCGTCACGGCCGAAGGAAAAGTCAACAGTGTCACTCAGCGCCTGTCGGCGCTGGTCGAATCGGCAGTCTGGGGAATCGCTGTTCCCCGCAAAGGGCATCGTGGGCCTCACGGAAGTGAAGGTGAGCGGGAGTGTGAGCGTCCCTGCGGTGGTCGCCAGCAACGAAAAGATCGTCGGGGGAGGAGGCGCCAACTTCGAACGGGGCTTTGAACTCTGCCCACCCAATGGCACGTTTACGCCAAAAGCGGGAGCAGAACGCAATGCCAGCGGAGTAAAGATCGGCGGCGTCGGCGGCATGCTGGCAAACCCACCACTCGAAAAGACACGCGGCGCGGGCCCCCCGGAATGCCTGATCAAAGCCCCGTACCCGGTGACCCACGCGACGGCCGCGAGCAACGAAGACAGCCGCATCGGCAAAGAAGATGAATTCTTTACGGGAGGAAAAGCGGTCAACAAATTCACCGGCGCGCCCAACTTCGAACTCAAACTTAGCAGTATTAGCAAATTGACTCTAGGCGGCTCCAAATATTACCTTTGCAACTTCGAAGCCGAACGCGCGGGGGAACTCATTATTCCCGCCAAAAAAACGCCTGTTGAAATCTTCATCGACTCCCCCGAAGACAAAGCCAGCGCCTGCCCTGCGGGGACCGGTAAGTTTGAAACGGCCGAATTCACGCTGAACAACAAAGCCGGCCCCGGCCTGCTGCTGATCGAGCTGTACGGCAAAGGGCCGTTCAACGTCACCAGGGGGGCGACGTTCGAAGGCGCCATCTACGCTCCCGAAGCCGAAGTCAAAGTGAACGGCGGGACCAAATTCAAGGGCGGGATCGTCGGCAACATCGTGCACCTCGAAAACGGAGCCGGTATTTTTGAATGGAGCGAAGAACTCGGTTCCTTGGGCAACGGGGTGCAGACCGGCTACGCCCGCAAGGCCTGGGAGCAGTGTACCGCGGGCTCCGGTCCGAGCGAAGGCTGCTGAGCGCGGGCGCCGAGCGCGGACCCGTGCTCGGCGGGGCCTTGGCGAACCGGGCGCCGCCCCCGCGTTCATGCCGAGGGCGGGCCTCGGATCGACCGGCGACTACGACGGGCGATGAGGGCCGCCGGCAAGAGCTAAAGCTCCCCGAGCAGCCTGCCGAAGGATGCGCGACGAGCGCGGCATAGATGAGAGCCAGGCAATAGACAGCGTGCGGCCATGGACGAGCGTAAGACACATTTGACGACCGACAGCGACCCTCTGCCCGGATGGCGGAGCCCCGCCGGACCGCTTGGACGCGCGCGTGTCCGCCTTGGAGCACGCGCCGCCCAAGAGGAGGGCATCACGCTGATCGAAGTGATGATCAGCGCGCTGATGGTCGGGTTCATCGCGCTGGCGACCTTCAACGGCTTCGACGCCGCCAACCACGCGACCACCGCCGAGCGCCTGCAGAATCAGGCGACGCTGCTGGCCGCGCAGTCGCAGGAGGCGCTGCGCAGCGACTCGGCGACAACGCTCGACCGCATCGAGGAATCCTCCCACGTCTACAAACAGACGGTCGGCGGCGAGACCTACACGATCGTCCAGAGCGACAAGTGGGTCGCCGACAACAACCAGAACGCCAGCTGCTCGGCCAGCGGCGAAGAACACTCCGCTCAGGCCGGCAACTACCTGCAGATCCACACCATGGTCACGTGGCCGCAGCAGCTGGCAGCCAACGGACACGCACTCGAACAGTACAGCATCATCACACCCCCCGACGGGTCGGGGCTGGAAGTCGACGTGCTCAACGGCCTCACCCCCAAGCAGCCGGTCCCCGGTGTGACCGTGGTCGCCGGCGAAGGGCCGACAGCGAGCACAGCCACCACCGGCGAAGCGGGGTGCGTGATCTTCGGCGGGATCCCCGCCACCCGGATCAACGTCGAAGCCTTCAAGCTCGGCGACGTCACCCAGGCGGGGGCGATCAAGAAGGTCTTCCCCGAAGTGCTGGTGGCGCCGAACATCACCACCCACGTGCCCGTGACGCTCAACCAGGGCGCGGCGATCACGGCTGAATTCGCCTACAAAGGCGAAAAAACCTACGAAGGCAAACCGGTCACCGGCGACACCTTTGTCGCATACAACACGGGCTTGGAATCCGCGCCCCATCTCGAACTTGGCAGCACCTCCTTCAACGCCACCTACGGCAGCGAAGGCCAGTACGAAGCGCTGACCGGCAAATACGAAGCGACGACGGCCACCACTCCCAAGAGCGGCACCTACTACCCCTCCGGCAACCTCTTCCCGTACGAAAAAGCCTGGGACGTGTACGCGGGGGATTGCGAAGCGAACAACCCGTCCACCGTCACCAAAGGCGAAGTCGCCGAAGCCACTGTGATACTCGCACCGGGCCAAGATGCCACCGTCAAGGTGCCAACCTCGCTGGTGATGCTCAACGTCTACAAAAGCGCGAAAGGCAAAACCGAACCTGAAACCACGAGCCGCCCGGTGAAGATCACGAACGAAGCCTGCAAGAGCTCGAAAACCCCGAACAACGCCTCTGCCTTCAGCTACGCCCACACTCAGAATACGACCACCGTAGGCCACCTCGAAGCCCCCTTCCAGCCGTTTGGAGAATCGTTCATACTCTGCCTCTACAACCCCGCCACCGGCTACAAGTTCAGTACGACCTACTCCAACAAAACCGTGGCCGGGACCACCATCAACCTCTTCCTCAAAGAAACCAAAAGCTATACGGACGAAAATAATAATTCGATTAAAAGTAGAAAAACCAGGGGCCAACACATGCTGAGCGGACGACCCAACTCCACCACTGCCCCCGTGGCAGCACTCCCCGTACGCGGACGGCGCCTCGCCCTCGCCGACGAGCACGGCTTCACCATGATCGAACTGATGGTCTCCATGGTCACCGGGCTGGTGGTCTGCTTCGCCCTGTACGCGATCTTCATGGTCGCCACCAACCAGTCGTCCCGCCTCACGGACTACGCCCAGTCCACCCAGCAGGGCCGGTCTCGCGATGACCAAGATCCTCGACGAACTGCACTCGACGTGCCTGACCCCGGGCTTCGCCCCGATCCAGAACGGCAGCGGCGAAAGCGAACTGCGTTTCATCAACGCATTCAGCGAAGAAGCCGTGATCGCGAAAACGCAGATCGCCGAACACCGGATCGTGTGGAACAAAGCAGCCGAAACCTTGACCGACTACACCTACCCGGCCGTCAAAGAAAAAACGTGGCCAACCTTTGAATACTCCTCGACCGCGAGCCCCGTGGGCGGCGTGATGCTCGCGCGCAACATCACACAGACCGAAGCGGGCGGGAAAAAAGTGCCGATCTTCCAGTACTACAGCTACAACAGCACCTACAACGAAAGCGCTGCAACGGGGTTGGCGGAGCTCAACACGACCCCGCTCGAAATGCCGCTCACCGAAAAAACCGCGCCCACCGCCGCCTCGGTGCTGATCGCCTTCACCGCCGGCCCCAGCGACGGCAAAGTCTTCGTCGGGGCGGCCGGCAAAGGCGTGACCGACAGCCTGCAGAGCCAGGTGACGCTCTCCTTCTCCGTACCCGTCTCCAACAACACGGTGGTGGACGCACCATGCAAATGAACTCGACATTGAAGATCCTGGCCCAGCGCGCCCGCTGCCGACTCGTCGCCGAGCACGGCTTTACGATGGTGGTCGCGCTCGGCACCCTGCTGGTCACCTCGCTGCTGCTTGTCGCCGCGTTCGAGGCGGCCAACGGCGACATCAACCTCTCCAAGAGGGACTCCCTCCAGAAGAGCGCCTACTACGCCGCGCAGGCCGGCATCCAGGAGTTCGAGTACCACCTGCAGGCCAACCCCAACTACTGGGAGACCTGCGCGGCGCCGTCCAACACGGTGCCCCAGGATGAAAACGAGCACTACGAAGTCAAGCTGCTCGCGGCGAGCACCGCGCCGGAAGGGACCAAAGCGTGCAGCGCCGGCAACCCCTTCGGGACGATGATCCAGTCCTCGGGCACCGAGGCGAACACCTTCCGCGTCGAGTCGATCGGGACGGCCGGCAAAGCGGGCACCACCAGCTACGCGACCCGCTCGATCGTGGCGACCTTCCACGTGGTGGGCTTCCTCAATTTCATCTACTTCACCCAGTACGAAGACGGCGACCCGCAGTTGTACGGGGGTCCGGCGGGCTGCGAAAACTACTACCCCAAACGCGTCTCGCTCGGCGTCAACGGCGAATGCGTGACGATCGTGTTCGCGAGCAGCGACAAAGTGGAAGGCCCGATGCACACCGACGACGCGACCGACATCTGCGGCAAAGCCTACTTTGGCCGCGAAGGCCACAACCCGCCCGACGAAGTGCAGCTCAACTACGGCGAATACTCATCCTGTGGAGGCTCTGAAGGCGTCTTCTACACCTCCACCGGGAAACCCTCGGTGGGCCCCGAACTGCTCACCCCCGAAGGGGACACGACGCTCGCCACGTACGTCAAAGAAGGGGGCGACGAATTCGTCGGCGCCACGCACATCGTGCTCAACGGCACCGAAAACACGATGGAAGTGACGAACTGGGAAAACAAAACAAAAACGTATCCGTGGCCGGAAAACGGGCTCGTGTACGTGCGCGCGAGCCAGAACGAAAAAGAACCGTGCAATTACGTCTACGAAAACGAAGCCACGGACACCGACAACGCCACCGAGGTCGCAAAAGAGCAGCACTGCGGCGACGTGTACGTCAGCGGCACCTACAGCAAGCCGCTCACGATCGCCGGCGAAGAAAACCTGATCATCAACGGCAACATTTACCCGACCTCCGTCGCCGGCAAACTCGGCTCCGAACCGAGCGGCACCGCCACCCTCGGCCTGATCGCCGGCCGTTACGTGCGCATCTACCACCCGCTCACCAGCACCAACTGCGGATCCGCCAAAAACGCCGAAGGATCGCTGAAAGGCCCCTGGATCTACGCCGCGATCCTCTCGACCAACCACTCCTTCGCCGTGGACAACTACGCGTGCGGCGAAAACCTCGGCAACCTCAACGTCTACGGGGCGATCGCCCAGCGCTTCCGCGGCATCGTCGGGATCGTCGGCGGCAGCGGCTACATCAAGGACTACAAATACGACGAGCGCCTCGCCGTGGACGAGCCCCCGTACTTCCTCAACCCGATCAACGCCGGCTGGGAGGTCGCGCGGGAGACCGCGCCGACCGCTGGGTAACAGCGCCGTCCGTGGCTGCGTTCGTCAGGCTCCCCGGGACAACCCGCGGCGCAGGACGCCGACGGGCTCGACGCCGCGCAACAGGACCCCCGGGGGAAGTTCGAGCGCGCGCGCGATCCGCAGCAGCGTGCGGAGGTTGGGGTTGCGCTTGCCGCGCTCGAAGACGCTGATCGCGGCGCGGTCGACGTGGGCGTCGTTGGCGAGCGTTTCCTGGGAGATGCCCGCGCGCTCGCGCGCCCACCGCAGGTTGGCGCCGAAGCGGGCGGCGGGGGTGAGCTCATCCGCGGAGCCCCGCGGTCCCCGCACGGCGGAGTCCGCGGGGCCGATGCCCCGCAGCAACATCGCAGGCTTGACATCAATGGCGGCCGCCACGCGCACGATCGTGGAGAGGTCGGGAGCGCGCTCGGCGCGCTCCAGGAAGCTGATGGCGGCCCGGTCGAGATCGGCGCAGACGCTGAGGCCGATCTGCGAGAGGCCCGCCGCCTTGCGCGCCTGACGCATGTTTTCGCCAAAACGTACCAACTGTTCGTCCAGCTCGCTGTCTCCAGTGCTTCGCATGCGCCCATACTCTTGAGTTGCGCACACAAAGACCACTGCACAAACACGAGAAACGCCATGCGTGCCGATGATCAGGACAACCGCCGGAGAAGGTGGTGCGGCGGGTGGGATTCGAACCCACACGCCCTTACGGACAGGGCCTTTTGAGGGCCCCGCGTCTACCGTTCCGCCACCGCCGCACGCCGAGCCCTGCAATATAGCCGCCGGGTGGCGCGGTGCCCGCGAGGCGGCGCGGTGCCCTCAGGCGGGGTGCGGCGCGCCGGCGCCGGTCCCCCCCGCCACGGGACGACGCAGCTCGCGCTCCACGTTCCACCCCTGGCCAAAGCCACGCATCACAAAGGCCACGAGCAGCAGCTGCACGGGGATCAGCAGCAGGGTCAGGATGCCGAGCAGGCCGGCTTCCAGTGTGGGCTGGGTGAAGCCGCTCGCGTTGCGGTCGAACCAGCCCGGGGCGGCCACCAGCGCGAACGTGCCGAGCAGCACCGCGAGCGCGGCGGCCACGGGCAGCACTCCGCGGTTCCAGCGGCCCGCGTAGAACGCGAGCACCAGGTAGATGAGGATGAAGCAACACTGGATCGCGACGGGACCCCCGCCTTCCAGGACTTCGAAACCGCCGACCGTGATCACGAGCATGAGCGCCGCGCTCGCGAGCAGCAGCACGATCACCGTGGCGCGCGTGGCGCGCACCTCGGGCTTCTCGCGGTTGGGGTGCGTGATGACCACGTCCCCCCCCGCACTCGCTGCCGACGGAGTAGACACTGCCTTAGACCATACAATCTCTGCAGGTCACCGTGCAACACCTCCACCCACGGCGCCGCGCGGGCGTGGTGGAACTGGCAGACACGCCGGCCTTAGGAGCCGGTGGGCTCAGGCCCTTGGGGGTTCGAATCCCTCCGCCCGCATCGCCTCCGTCGGCGCCGCCCACGCCACGGGGGCCGTCGCGACGCGCCGCTGGGCGAGCGCCACGGCGAGCAGGCCGCACGCCACCGGCACCGTCGCGGGCAGCTCGTCCACAGCGAAGAACAGCAGGTCGAAGGCCCACGCGAGGCCGACGACCAGCACCGCTGCGCGCCGCTGGCGGGCACGCGCCCCCGCCTGCACCCCGGCCGGCCACCCGCGCGCGAGCAGGCCCCCGAGCAGGCCCGCGACGAACAGGTCCCCATAGCCCATCGCCGCCGAGCCGAACAGCGCCGCCTGCAGGCGCGGCAGGCCCGCCGCGGGGTGCGCGGCGTTGAGCGTTTCGTTGGGGTGCTGCAGCAGTTCGGAGACCACCAGCGCCGCGTCCGCGCACGCCATCAGCACGACCCCCGCAGCCAGCCACCGCGGCGGCGTGACCGCCGCCAGCAGCACCCCGAGCGCCACGCAGCTGAGCGCCGACAACGCCAGCGCCGCCGCCTGCCCCGCCACCCCGCCGCGGTCCGCCCACGCGAGCGCGAACAGCGCGGGCGTCGCCAGCGCGAGCGCCGGTCGCGCACCGCGACCCAGCCAACCCAGGGCGAGCGCGGCGAGCACCGGCACCGCGACGAGCGCGAGGTAGGTGAGGCTCTGCGCGCTCGCCTGCTCTGCCGCGCGGGCGACGAACACGAAGGCGATCACCGAGAGCGGCGGGATCGCCGCCCACAGGCGGCTGCGCCGCCGCTCCAGCCACGGGACCGCCAGCGTGCCCGGCCCGGCCACCACGGCCCCCTGGGTCAGCGAGAGCAGGCCGATCGAGAGCCAGAAGGGGAGCATGTCGCCACCTTAGATGCGTACGCCGACTGGGACGCCGAGAAGCAAGCGAGGCAAGGACGCAAGGGGCGAAGTGCTCAGCACACGAGCGACTGAGGACGCAGCATCGCGCCGCTTATCGGCGTCCTAGTGCGCCAGCTGCACGGTCTTTACGACCAACAACGCCACCGCCACCACCAGGTAGCCGCGCAGCACCAGCATCGCCGCGCGGCGGCCCGGCGACCACCGGGGGCGCTCGAGCAGCGCCAGCGGCGGCATCGTCCACGTAGAGCGGCGCTCCCGGGGGATCGCCTCCCCGGCGCCCGCGGGGGCACGGCGCAGCAACACGTAGACGCCCATCGCCGCCAGGCACACCGCCAGCGCCACCGAGAGGTCCACGAAGAGGTGGGTGACGTTCACCTGCGGGAACGCCGTGCTCGCCACCAGCACCAGCGAGAGCTCCACCAACACGCCGATGATCACCGCCGCCACCGCATTCAACCACGGGGCGTTCACCCACGGGCCGAGCACCGCGCGGTCGTTGCACAGCAGCAGCAGGAACACCGTCGCGCTCGGCAGCAGCACGCCCGCGAGCGCCTGCACCGAGGTGGTGATCAGTCCGAGGGGAGCACCGGGCAGCAGCACGATCCCGGCCGCGGCGCCCACCATCAGCGCAAACGTGCCATAGAAGAGCTTCGCGTCCTTGACGCCGCGGTGCAGCGAGTGGCTCGCGCCGAACACGTCCCCGAAGGCGTAGGAGGTCGCGAGCGTCACGGCGGCCGCGCCGATCAGCGAGGCGTTCAGCAGCACGATCGCGAAGCACGCGCCGGCCGCCGGGCCCACGTAGTGGCGCAGCGAGGCCGCCACCGTGCCGGCGTCGCCGAAGTTCCCCGCGGCCGGGGTGCCCGCGAACGCGAACGCCGCCACCGCGATGATCGCCCCCGCGCCGACCACCACCACGAACGCCCCGATCACGGTGTCGGCGCGCTCGTAGTTGATCCACCGCGGCGTGATGCGCTTGTCGACGATGTTGGACTGCTGGAAGAACAGCTGCCACGGCGCCACCGTCGTGCCGACGATCGCGATGATCAGCAACACCGCGGTGGAGTCGCCCCGCCCGCGATCGAGGGCGACACCGTGTCGTGGGCCATCGTGCCGAGGTCCGGATGCACGAGCACGAGCAGCGGGATCACGAGGAAGTTCGCCACCACGAACACGTACATGAAGCGCTCCCAACTGCGGAAGGAGCCGGTCGCGGTGATCGCCACGAGCGTCGCGGCGGCGGCCGGCACGGCGACGTACTGGCTGACGCCGAAGTAGCCGAGCGCGAGGCTCACGCCGATGAACTCCGTGACGATCGTGAGGAAGTTGAGGACGAACAGGTCCCCGACCGAGAACCACCCCCAGAAGCGCCCGAAGCGCTCGTTGATGAGCCGCGCGTGCCCCACCCCCGTGACCGCGCCGAGGCGGATCACCATCTCCTGGTTGACGATCAACACGGGGATCAACAGCAGCAGCACCCACAGCAGGCTCGTCCCGTAGTTCTGCCCCGCCTGCGCGTACGTGGCCACGCCACCGGCGTCGTTGTCGCCGACCATCACGATCAGCCCCGGTCCCATGATCGCCAGCAGCGCCATCGCCCGCGAGCGCCACCCGTGACGGGCGGCCGTGTCGCCCATGCGGATCGTGCCGAGCGCCCCGCGGATGTCGCCGATGTGCGCCTCGTCGAGGACGGGGGGCACGCCCTCGGGCCGCGTCTGGACGGGCGGACGGGGCGGCGCAGCCGTGCGCCCCGGGTCACGCAGCGTCGGCTTCTCGCTCATCGGTGTCACCCCCTGTCTGCTCGGGTCGGCCCTGCACGTACGTCCGTCGCCGCGCGCACGGCGACGCTCACGGGACGCCCAAGCGCAGCTCGGCGCCCGCTTGCGGCGGCGCAAGCCGTGCCGATCCGAAGGAGGCCGCTACACCAACACGGAGGAGCCCGACGTGCGCGCCTGCGGCTGGGTACTTCGCGGCTGTTCTCGGTCCATCCCAGCCTCCTTTCGGGGCACGTTGCGTGGACTCTCGTTCCGTGGTTCAGGCTAGCAGCGCTGACGCGGGACAGGACGTCCCGCGCTCACCCGGCTGGGTATGCGCGCCAAGCTGCGCGGATGCGACCCAAAGTAAAGGCTCAACTCCGCGTAAGCCCATTGTCCTCCTCGCAAGGGCCGGCTTCGCCGGCCCGGGCCCGGGAACGCCGCAGCGACCGGGAGGGGGTACTGGGGGAGGGCCTGCCCTCCCCCAGATTAATCGCTCACCAGCCCGTAACGCCGCCGCCACCCCTCCGGCAGCGTGCGCTCCAGCACGTCGTCCACCGTCACGACGCCGACGACCCGCCGCTGCTCGTCCACGACCGGCAGCACGACGAGGTTGTAGTCGGTCATCGTCCGCGCCACCTCGGGCAGGTCGGCGTCGGTGTGCGCCGACTCCGGCTCGCGCTCGGCGACGTCCGCGAGGGGGGCGGCGCCGTCGGCGCGCAGCAGCGCCACCACGACCGCCGAGCCGCTCAGCGCGCCCTCCCCGTCGTGCACGTACACGGTCGTGAGCATCGCCGGGGCGATCGTGCTCGCACGCACCGCGGCGAGCGCGTCCGCCGCCCTCGCCTGCTCGGGGAGCGCGATGAACTCGGGGCTCATCATCCCGCCCGCCGTCTCGGGGTTGTAGCCCATCAGGGTTTCGATCCGGCGGCGCCCTGCGACGGGGAGCAGCGCCAGGATCCGGGCCCGGCGGTCCTGATCGATCTCGCCGATCAGGTCGGCCGCGTCGTCGGGCGCCATCCGCGCCACCACCGCCGCCACCTGGGCGTCCGGGCGCTCGCGGATGAACTCCAGCTGGTGGTGCTCGTCGAGCTCCTCGTAGACGTCCGCCTCGAGCTCCAGGTCCTGGCGCACCGCCTCGATCAGCTCCTCGCCCTCCTCGTGCGAGGCCGCCTCGACGAGGTCGGCGATCTCCGCCGGATGCAGGTTGGCGAGCTTGCGGTGCGAGAAGCGCAGCCGCGCGCTCGGCACGTGGCCCACGAACGGCTCCATGTCGGTCCAGTCGAGGAAGGGGCGGCCCGCGACCGCCGCCTTCAGCGGCCGTGGCAGCGTCCGGCGCAACTGGGCCCTCGGGCTGGGGTCGACGCCGACCACCCGCCACCACCCGTCGATGCATGCGAGCTCGATCTCGTGCGCCGTCACCAACCGTGGCGGGTCGGCCTCCACGTTGACGAGCTTGCGGCCCAGTACGTCCTGGCTCAGCAGCACCTCCCCTTCGCGACGCTCGAACCGCCCAAGGCTCAGTTTCTGGCCCGACAGCCGCGCCGCGCGGGGCTCGAGGCCGGCGATCTTGTCGACCGGCACGAACAGCTCGCGGCCGCCGATCCGCGCCTTCAGCCCCGTCACCGGGGGGTAGCCGCCGTCCGCCAGACGCACGATCACGTCCTCCACGCGGCCGAGCCGCTCCCCGGCACGATCCAGCAGGGGGCTGTGCAGCAGCGACGAGAGGTGCAGCACTTGCTCGGGCACCGCTCCCTACGTTACGGCATTCCGCGGCTGTGCAGGGAATTCTTACGCCCCGTTTATGACCCGATCTCATGATCGTGCTGTGCACAGACGTTCCGGCCGTCCCTGGCCCACCTACCTGCTGGCCGCGCTCTGCGCGGGCGCGGTCGTCGCCGCCGTGCTCGTCGTCGGGCCCGCGTCAGGCAGCCAGGCGAGCGTGTCACGCACGGCGACCGCCGCACAGGGGGTCGTGCAATCGACGGTGTCGGGCAGCGGCACGCTCCAGCCCGCGCGCAAAGTCGGCGTCGACTTCGCCACCAGCGGAACGCTCACAGGAGTCTTCGTGCGCGTCGGCGACCACGTCACACCCGGTGAGCTGCTGGCCGCAGTCAGCCCCGTCAGCGCGGAATCGAGCCTGCGCTCGGCGGAAATCGCCCTGACGACCGCCGAAGCCTCCTACCAGGACGCGATCGAGGGGCTCACTCCCGCCGAACAGCGCCAGGCCGACATCAGCGTCGAGGAGGCACGCGCGTCGGTCTCCTCCGCGAAGCAGTCGCTCAGGCAGGACGAACAGACGGCCTCCTCAGAAGCAGCGTCCGCCGGCGCGACCATCGCGCAGGACGAAGCCTCGCTGAAGAGCACCGAACAGTCGGTCGCCGTCGAAGCCAAAAGTCAGCAGGACGCGCTCAACCAGGACATCAGCCAGCGCGGCGCCGATGAAAAAGCGGTCGTTGAAGCCAGGTCTCAGGTTGAAGAAGCCAAGACCCTGCTCGCCACCGAAAAGGCCAAGACGCCGCCCAACGAACAGAAGATCAGCGCGGCCGAATCGAAGGTCGCGTCGGCCGAAGCCGCGCTCAAGTCGGCCGAAGCGAAGGTGACCCAGGACAGCAATACGATCTTGACGGCGCAGAACAATCAGGCCGCGGGGGCCATCAAGAGCCAGCAGTCGATCGACGGCGCCCGCAACACGGTGGCGAACGCGAAGAAGACCAAGGCGTCCACCAAGCTCCGCAGTGAACAGACGATCGCGCAGGCGCGCACCACCCTGGCAAGCCAGAACCTGTCGCTGCAGTCCACGCTGGCCGCCAACGCGGTCAAGGCGGCGCCGCCGAAGACCTCGACCGTGGTGAGCGCCGAAAACAACGTCAAGAGCGCGCGCCTGACGGTTGAAAAAGCACGCCAGACGCTGGCGGGGACGAAGCTGTTCGCACCCACCTCAGGGGTGGTTGCAACGGTCAAGAACACGGTCGGCGAAGGCAGCTCGTTCATCGAACTGGTCGACGTGAGCGGCTATCAGCTGGTGGTGCCGCTGAGCGAGTCTGAAATCGCCAACGTCCACGTCGGGCAGATCGCCACCGTGACCGTCGAAGCACTCGAAGGCCACAAGTTCGCGGCTGAAGTGGTGAGCCTGCCGGTGCTCTCGACCAGCAGCAGCGGGGTCGTGAGCTACGACGTGACCTTCCAGCTCAACCAGGTGGAACCCAATCTGAAACCGGGCATGAGCGCGACCGCCGAAGTGGTCGTCAAGCAGGAAGAAGGCGTCAACGTGCCGAGCAGCGCGATCACCGCCGACACGGTGACCGTCCTGAACGGCAGCAAGCAGGAACGCCGGCGCGTCGTCACGGGCTTGGCGGGCGACAGCTCGACGATCGTCCTCGGCGGCCTGAAGGCGGGAGAAAAGGTCGCTCTGCCGGTGGCCAGCACCACGAGCTCGAGCAGCCTCCTCTCCCGGCTGGGCAGTCGCCTCGGCGCCGGGGGTCTCGGCGGTGGAGGTCTCGGCGGAGGGGGTCTCGGGGGTGGCGGCGGGGCCGCGTTCTTCAGAGGCGGCGGCTGATGCGCCGCCCCTCGCGCACGGAGTCCCGTGCGCGAGTCCCGCGCAGCCAGCCGCTGGTGCGACGCGACGCGGCCGATCGCGCTGTAACGCACGGGGGCGACCGCCGGGCGCAACATCCGGTCATCCACGTGCACGGCGTCAGCAAGGTCTTCGAGCTGGGGCAGATCCGCGTGCGCGCGCTGCGCGACGTCTCGCTGCGCATCGACGCCGGCGACCTGGTGGCGATCATGGGCAGCTCGGGCAGCGGCAAGAGCACGCTGATGAACATCCTCGGCTGCCTGGACGTACCCACGAGCGGCCGCTATGAGATCGACGGCGTGGACGTCGGCTACATGGACGAGGACGACCTCTCCGACCTGCGCAACCGCAAGATCGGCTTCGTGTTTCAGAGCTTCAACCTCGTGCCGCGCACGAGCGCGCTCGTCAACGTGGAGCTGCCGCTCGCCTACGCCGGCCTGCGCGGCGCCGCGCGCCGCCGCCGTGCCGAGCGGGCGCTGCGCTCTGTCGGGATGGGCCACCGTCTCGATCACCAGCCCTCGGAGCTGTCGGGGGGCCAGCAGCAGCGGGTCGCGGTCGCGCGGGCGATCGTGACAAACCCCTCGCTGATCCTCGCCGACGAGCCGACCGGCAACCTGGACTCGCACTCCACCGAGGACGTCCTTGCGGATCTTCGCGCGCCTGAACGAAGAAGGGCGCACCGTGGTGCTGATCACGCACGAGCCCGACGTCGCCGAGCAGGCCAAGCGGGTGATCCGGCTCAGCGACGGCGAGGTCGTCGAGGACCGCCGCACGCTGGGCGTGCACGACGCGCCACCGGCGCTTCGCGGCCAGAAGTCCGCCCACCCCAGGGATGGGATACCCACGCACGCGGCCGCCGCCGGACAGCTGGCGGGGGTAGTCGCACCGGCGACCGAGGCCCAGCGATGATCGAAGCCCAGCGATGATGGAGGTGCAGCGATGATCGGCCGCGAGATGGTGCGCATCGCGTGGAGCGGGATCACCGCCAACAAGCTCCGCTCCGGGCTGACGATCCTCGGCATGACGATCGGGGTCGCCTCGGTGATCGTGCTGATCGCCGTCGGCAACGGCTCCTCCAAGGCCGTGCAGTCGCGCATCCAGAGCCTCGGCACCAACGTGCTGCTCGTGCAGGCCAGCGGCGGCGGCTTTCGCGGCGGCGCGCGAGCGAGCAGCGCCACGACGAGCGTCTCGCTGACCAAGGCGGACGCCGAAGCGCTGCAGGACCACAACCTCGCCCCGGACGTCAAGAGCGCCTCCCCCGTGGTGAACGCCACCGCCGTGAAACTCGTGTACGGCAGCTCGAGCGCCGAACCCTCCTCGTTCGTGGGCACCACGCCCTCATATCTGCCGGCCCACAGCTACACGATCGCCGAAGGCGCCTCGTTCACCGCCGAAGACGTGGCCAAGCACAGTCGCGTAGCGGTGATCGGCCAGGAAGTCGTGCAGGAACTGTTCGCCGGGCAGAGCGCCGTGGGCCAGAACATGAAAGTCAACGGCTCCAACTACGAAGTGGTCGGCGTGCTGGCCAAAAAGGGCACCAACGGCGCCACCAACGAGGACGACGTCGTGATGGCCCCGATCACGACCGTGCAGGCCTCGCTCACCGGCGTCGGGCCGATCGACTCGATCACGGTCCAGGCCACCTCCGAATCCTCGCTGAACGCCGCCGAAGCCGAGGTCACGCAGGTCCTCGAGGAACGCCACAAGATCAAGAACACCGCCGAACCGGGCTTCAGCGTGCTCAACCAGGGCTCGCTGCTCGAAACGTCGAGCTCCACCAGCAGCGTCTTCACGACGCTGCTGGGCGAGGTGGCCGCGATCTCGCTGCTGGTCGGCGGGATCGGCGTGATGAACATCATGCTCGTGTCCGTCACCGAGCGCACGCGCGAGATCGGCATCCGCAAGGCGGTCGGCGCCAGGCGCTCGGACATCCTCACCCAGTTTCTGACCGAGGCCGTACTGGTGTCCCTGTTCGGCGGCGTCACCGGGGTGCTGCTCGGCGTGGTGGGCAGCCAGTTCGAAATCGCCGGCGTCCACCCGGAGGTCGCCACGTACTCGATCTTCCTGGCCTTCGGCGCGGCGGCGCTGTCGGGCCTGTTCTTCGGCACCTACCCGGCCGCTCGCGCCGCCGCGCTGCGACCGATCGAGGCGCTGCGCTTTGAGTGAGCACCACCCCCAACGAGGAGCCATGCCATGCCAGACACGCAGACCGCCATCGACGAGGAAGCGGACCAGTGGGCGGAGGAGCGGCTCGAGGATCTGAGGGCCCCCCCCGGCCGCGGCGGCGGCTGTTGGCACCACTCCCGCTTGCGCTGCTCGGCGTGCTGCTGATCGCCTGCGGCTTCATCGGCGGCGTGCTGGTCGAGAAGAGCGAAACCTCGCCGAGCTCCGGCTCCGGCACGGCCGGGCCGGCCTCCCGGTTCGCGGCCCTGCGCGGCGGCGCCGGACCCACCACAGCCGGCACCAGCTCGAGCGCCGGCAAGGCCGCCGGTGGTGGCTTCGGGGGAGCCTTCGGCGGGCTCGGGGAGCGGGCGCTGCCAGCGCCACCGTCGGCGAAGTCTCCTTCGTCAGCGGAAGCACGCTGTACGTGACCAACTCCGAAGGCACCACCGTCAAGGTGACGAGCACCCCCGCCTCCTCGATCACCAAGACCGTCAAAGCCGACGTCCACGGCATCCACCCCGGCGAAACCGTCGTCGTCCGCGGCGCCAGGGGCGCAAACGGCGTCGTCAGCGCCGAATCGATCTCCATCGGCAGCGCCGGCGCGGCCGGTGGCGGCATCGCCTCGCTCTTCGGAGGGGGAGGCTCAGCCGGCGGCGGGAGCGCCGCGGCCGGCGGCTCCTCACGCTCCGGCGGGGGCGGGCCGGCGCTCTTCGGCGAATGACACTTCCACCTCACCCACAAAGGAGCTCCATGCCACACACCACCCCCCCACACCGCAAACCGGCGCTCGTCGCGTCGCCGATCCCGCTGGCCGCCCTGCTCGTGGCCGCGGCGCTCGGACTGGCGGCGTGCGGCGGCTCTTCGAGCACCACCGCCACGACCAACGCCGCCGCGACCAACGCGCCCGCGGCCACGTCGACCGGGTCGTCGTCCACCGGCTCAGGATCCTCCACCGGCTCAGCCGGATCGTCCACCGGCACCACCGGCGGCGTCACCGGCACCACGCCCGGGCGGCTCAACCCCGTGCGCTTCTCCGCCGTGCGCGCGTGCCTGGCGAAGAAGGGCATCGCGCTCCCGCAGCGCACGCCCGGCAGCCCCCGCGGCTTCCTCGGCGGCGCGGGCGGGCCGCAGCTGCCCAAGGGCATGAGCCGCACACAGTTCCAGGAAGCGCTCCGCAGCTGCGGCGGCGGCTTCGCCGGCGGCCGTCTCGGCCCCGGTCGGAGCGCCTTCACCAGCCCGCGCTTCCACGCGGCGCTCGTGCGCTTCGCCGCGTGCCTGCGCCAGAACGGCATCAACGTCGGCGAACCGAACACGTCCGGCAAAGGCCCGGTGTTCGACACCCGGGGCATCAACACCGGCAGCCTCCAGTTCAAAGCAGCGTCGACGAAGTGCCGCACCGTCCTGCTCTACGGTCTGCGGGGACGGAAAGCCGCTCCGGGCGCGGCCGGCGCCGCTCCGGGCTCGGCCGGCGCCACGCCGGGAGCCGCCGGCTGAGGACCGCCAGGCTCTCAGCGCAGCAGCAGAGGTCAGGCCCTCAGCCTGGCAGAGACGACCAGCCGCCGGCGCCGAGACCGCGGTTGGTGGGCGCGGCCTGCGGGTCGCGGATCGCCGCCGCGCTCGGTCCGGCGGCCACCTTCGGGTGCGGCAGCGCCCCGATGCGCGCGACCAGTTCGCTCCACTGCGCCCCGCTGAGGTTGCCGGTCACGGCGAGCGGCGAGGCCGCCGCCGGGCCCGCGGCCGCGGCCGCAGTGTAAGCGGCAGCCGCGCGCGCGGTCGGGTGCGACGGGGGGAAGTCGACGGAGATGTGGCCCCACGCGGACGGGAGCGCGTGCGTGGCCGGGGCGGCCGGGTAGCTCATAAGGCTCACGATCCGGTGCGGCGCGAACCGCCCGCGGAGCGTCAGCAGCGTGCGGATCGCGGCGTCGGTGACCGTTCCGGGGCCCTGGTGGCCGGCAACCGGGACCCCGTTGAGGGCGGTGATGTCCATACCGTCGAGCGCCCCGCCCGCGGCTCCCGTCGCGCGCGCGGCGGCGCCGGGGAGGGCGCCTGAGCCCACCGCGCGGCTAGCGCCGCGCGGGCAGCGCAGGGTCGCCGTCGGCTGCAGGCCACTGCGAGAGAGGAACAGCAGCCCCGCGAGCACGCGGGTGTCGACGGCACCCGCCGTCACGTCCCGGCGGCCGCACCCGCCGAGGCCGATCCCCGCGTCGGCGAGCACCGCCCGCTCCAGTTCCGCGTGGGACATCGACAGCACGTCGCCGGCGGTCGCGCCGAGCAGCGCCCCCGTGCTCCGCGAGCCCTTCGGGTGCAGGGCCCGGTTGAGCTCGCTCCAGTTCGCGAGCAGCGGCCGCGGGTCGATCGTCCCGGAGTCGCCCGCCGGGCGCACCGCGAAGCGCAGCCGTCCCACACTCGCTCCGACCGGCGCGGCGAGGTGGCCGAGCACCGTGCCCTCGGAGACGATCGCGCCGGTCCGCAGCGCCAGCCACCGCGCGGAGCCGGTGCCGGAGCGCCGCGCGGTCCGAGCCGCGGCGCGCGCGAGCGGGTTGCCGGGGTGGGCGAAGAGACGCACCCGGCCCACCCCCGCGGGAGCCGCCGCGCCCTGCGCCTGTACCGGCGCGCGCGCCGGCGTGGCGTGGGCTCTCACCCTGAGCGTCACCGGGCGCTGGTGGCCGGCGCTTGCGGGCAGCGTGGGGGCCGGATCGTGCGACGGGGTCGCCTCCGCGTGGCCGCGCGCCAGCGCCGGGATCGAGGGGCGGTAGCGGGGGGCGATGGAACCGAGGCCGGCGTACGTGAACACGTCTCCGTAGACGTCGCGCAGCACCAGGTAGCGCCCGAGCGCGCGGGAGCGACCGAGGTGCACGATGCGCCCATCCTGCACCGCCACCACGGGGGCCCGAGGGACGCCGAGCAGTTCGATCAGCTGCGAGGGCTTCGCGGGCGCGTCCGCGGCTGCCCGCGCACGTGCGGCCGCGACCTGCGGGGAGGGGGCCGGGGTGCTGCCTGGCGTCGCCGCGGCGTGGAGGACGGGTGAGCCTGCGCCGGCAGGGACGCTTGCGGCCGCCGCGCTCGGCGTGGGGGTCCCGGCGCTCGGCGCGGGAGCACCCGTGCTCGGCGCGGAAGCACCCGTGCTCGGCGTGGGGGTCCCGGCGCCCGGCGTGGGGACACCCGCGCTCGGCGTGGGCGCCGCGGGGCCGCTTGGCGCCGGGCTCGTCGGGGAAGGGCGGCCGCTTCAGCAGGTGTCGGTGCAGCCGGGCCGCCCCCCGCCGTGCTCGCCGGCGCCGCCGCCCGCGCCCCGGGGGTCGGCGCGCGGCCGTCCACGAGGCCGGTGAGCGTGCCGATCACCGAGCGGGGAAAGCTGGCGAGCAGGCGCGCGCGCAGCAGCACCGATTCGACGTACGCCCGGGAGTGGTTGTAGGCGAGGATCGCTACGTCCAGGTTGTGCGAGGCGCCCGCCGCGTGCAGGTAGCGCGCGGCGGCGAAGACCGCGTCCGCCGGGTTGTAGGGGTCGGCGTAGCCGGCGTACGTGGCGTCCACCCCGTACAGCTGCCACGTCGCGGGCATGAACTGCATCCACCCCACCGCGCCTGCGGTGGAGACCGAGAGGTCGGTGCCGTAGTTGGTCTCGACTTCGTTGATCGCCGCGAGCACCTGCCAGGGAACGTCGTACTGGAAGGCGGCCGCTTTGTAGATGGGCAGCAGGAAGAGGGGGACGCGGAAGTAGTCGAGCGCCTGCGCGGACACCGCCGAGCCGGTGAGCAGGGCGGCGAGCGAGCTCACTTCGCCGCCCGCCGCCTGCGGGGCCGGCGCGACGCCGTTGGGCGTCCCCGGCGGGACCGCGGCGGGACCGCTGTGGCCGGCGCCTGCGCCGCCGTGGGCGGGCGCGGAGCCACCGCCCGAGCCCCCGGCGCTGCCGGCGCCCGCGCCGTCGGAGCCCGACCCCCCGCCCCCGGTGGTGGAGGCGCCGGTGCGCGTGCCGGCGGTGACCTGCTGCGGGCGCTGCACCACGACCGTCGGGGCGGCGGCCGCCGGGGTGGGCACGGTGGCGGTGGGCGGCGGCGCGGCGGAGCCGGAGGTCGTGGGGGCCGCCGCCGAGCCCGCGGAGGAGGAGGACGACGACGAGGCGGAGGAGCTCGCGGCGGGCGCGGGGGTCGTCGAGGTGGCGGTCGAGGATTCCCCGGCGCCACCGCCCTGCGCGGGGGCGGGTGCCTGCGGTGTGGTGCCCGTGGTGCCCGTGGTGGGCTGGGTCGTCGTCGAACCTTCGGTGCCGGCCGCGCCCGCGGGCGTTTCCGCGCCGAACGCCGCGCCGGGCAGGGGCGCGCCGAGGCCGGCGGTCAGCCCGCCGCCGGCCAGCACTGAGAGCGCGGCACGGCGCACCCAACGGCGCGGGGCGCTCATCCGCGGCCTGCCCGCGGCGCTGGTGAGTGGTCGTCGTCTCGCATATGCGCGCCGAAGGGCGGGCCACATTCGTGGGGCCCGCCGCCCCGGCTGGGGTTCATATCGGCAGCCAAGCACCCTGCGGTAAAGGTTTTGTAATCTCGCTCGCGCCCGGACCCCCCGGGCCGGAGCCCGCTCACCAGCGGGATAGCCCATGGCCGCGGGAGCGGCTGCACCATACACACGCTGCAGGCGGCGCGACGCCAGTAGGCGAATGGCGGAGCGAGCGCAGGATCCGTTGCAGGCTGTACCATGGGCCCCGTGGAAGCGCTGCTCTCCCTTCTGCAGGTGATCATCTCGGTGGTCCTGATCCTGCTCGTGTTGATGCACTCGGGCAAAGACGCGGGGCTCTCCGGCGCGTTCGGGGTCGGCACCGGCCAGGGGCCGCTGGGGGGCGGCTCACTCGTGGAGCGCAACCTCAACCGGTGGACCGTGTTCTTCGCGATCCTCTTCGTCGGGAACACCATCCTGCTGCTCAAGAAGCCCTGGTAGCTCCGCCCCGCCGGCCTCCAGCCGCTCGATCCGGTCGAGCACGGCCAGCGCCTCGGCGCGCAGCGCAGCGCCGGTGAGCTCGTAGTCCTCGCGCGAGAGCTTGCCCGTGCCGTGGTCGAGCTCCAGCTCGCGCAGCTCCCGGTACTTGACCTCGCGGGCGGCCGTGAGCGCCGCGAGCTCCGCCGGCGCGACGGCGCCCCCCGCGCCCGCGAACGCCTCTCGCGCCACGCCCGCGCGCCACGCGCGGGCCCCGGCCGCCCTGGAAAGGAAGGCCCGCCCACCCTGGAAGGCCCGCCCACCCGGCGAGGGTGCGAGCGCCAGCAGGCCACCCGCGAAGACGACGAGGCCGCCGAGCCAGATCCACATGATCAGCGGCGACACCTCCAGGCGAAACTGCGCGGGCGGCGGGTGCTGGAGGTATTCGTGGGCGAGGAAGTCGATCGCGAACAGGCCCTCGTCGGGGCGCGAGAAGGGGATCGTGCGGTTGCCCGCTTCGATGACGCGCTTCAGCCGCGGCGTTTCGATTTCGGGCTGGATCGCGCTCCACAGGTCGCGCGTGAGCGAGGCGTCGATGCCGACGCTGCTGACCGGCGTGCCGCCGATCAGGTGCCCCACCGAGCCCTGCGACGCTTCGTCGGATTCGTAGAAGTCCTCGGAGGGGCGCAGCGTGGCGACGTAGCGGCCGTCCTTGGTGACGCGCAGCACCGCACCGAAGTTGGCCGTGGAGCCGGTGTGGGTGGGGTCGTAGCGGGGGGTGATGGTCGCGGTGGGGCGCACGTAGCGCACGGTGTAGGCGCCGACGCGGGTGGACTGGCCGGGCGAGAGCGCCAGCTGCGAGACGTGCTGGAAGGACGAGGAGGCGGCGACCCCGACGAACAGCACGGCCATCCCGACGTGCACGACGTAGCCGCCGTAACGGCGGCGGTTGCGCCGGATCAGCCCGAGCAGCGCCACTGGCACCGCGTCCCCCGAGGCCGCGCGGCGCACGCGCGTGCCGCGCCACAGCTCCTGGGCGACGGAGCCGAGCACGAACGCCGCGCAGCAGAACATCGCCAGGGCGGTCGCGCTGCGCGTGACGCCCGCCCCCACGAGCACGGCCAGCGTGAGCAGGCCCGCGGCGAGCGGCAGCCGCAGGTTGCGCAGCGCGCCCCCCCCGGAGGAGCGCCGCCACGCGATCACCGGCCCGATGCCCGAGAGCAGCACGAGCACCAGCGCGAGCGGCACGGTGTAGCGGTCGAACCACACCGCCCCGACCGAGGCGTTCTGGCCGGTGAGCGCTTCGGAGATTTTCGGGAACCACGTGCCCCAGAAGATCACGAACGCGAGGCCGACGAGCACGAGGTTGTTGAAGAGGAAGGCGGCCTCGCGCGAGAGCAGCGAGTCCAGGTGGTGGGCGCTCGCCAGCAGCGCGCGGCGGGAGACGACGAGGTAGAGCGAGCCCGCCACCATCACGGCGATCAGCACGGTGAAGGGCACCCCGACCGTCGCGCCGCCGAAGGCGTGGATCGAGTCGAGGATCCCCGAGCGCACCAGGAAGGTGCCCATGATCGCCAGCGTCCCCGTGGCCAGCGCGAGCGAGACGTTCCACACCTTGAGCATCCCCCGGCGCTCCTGGATCTGCAGCGAGTGCAGGAACGCGGTGCCCGTCAGCCACGGCAGCAGCGACGCGTTCTCGACCGCGTCCCACCCCCAGTAGCCGCCCCACCCGAGCTCCGAGAAGGACCACGAGGCGCCGAGCAGGATGCCACACCCGAGCAGCAGCCACGCGGCCATCGCGAAGCGGCGCACGACCGCGATCCACTCCCCGTCCACCTTGCGCGCCAGCAGCGCCCCCGCCGCAAACGCGAACGGCACCGTGCAGAGCGTGTACCCCGAGTACAGCATCGGGGGGTGGATCATCATCGTGGGGAAGCGCAGCAGCGGGTCCAGGCCGACGCCTTCGGAGGGCGCCGGGGAGGTGGTCGCGAAGGGGTCGGCGTAGAAGACCATCAGCCCGACGAAGAAGCCGCCGAAGCCGAGCAGGATCGCGGTCGCATAGGAGGCCACCTCGCGCAGGCGCCGGCGCGTGAGGAACAGCGCGAGGCTCGACCACAGCGACAGCAGCCACGCCCACAGCAGCAGCGAGCCTTCCTGGGAGGACCACAGGGCGGCCATGCGATACAGCAGCGGCGTGCTGCGCGAGGAGGTGTCGGCGACCGTGTTGAAGGCGAAGTCGTTGCCCACGAAGGCGATCTCCAGCACGACCCCCCCCACCGTCAGGAGGCCCGCGAGCGCGTACACCGAGCGGCGCCCCGCCAGCGAGAGCTCCGCGCGACCGCTGCGCGCCCCGTACACCGAGACGCCGATGCCGTACACGCACACCACCAGCGCCAGCGCCAGGCAGAGGTGTCCGAGCAGCGCGCCGGCCCGGGTCACGCGTTCTGGCGCTCCGACGGCGGCGCGACCGTGTACTTGGAGGGGCACTTGGTGATCAGCGAGTTCCGTTCGCCGGTGTACGTCGCGGCGCCGCCGTCGCGCTGCACTGTGACGATCACCTCGCGCCCTTCGCGAAAGGGGTCGGGGACGGTGCCGGTGTAGGCGACCGGGACCGCGTCGGCGCCGCTGGCGCGGTCGCCCACGCTGAAGTACAGCACCCCGTCCGCGTGGCGCACGGAGCCCCGCACGACCGTGCCGGTCAGCTGGTAGGAGCGGCCGGCCTGCGCCTGGTGCAGGAGTTGGGTGGGCGAGAGCGCGGGGCTCGCGGCGGTGAAGCTCGTGTAGATCAGCGCGCTCGCCAGCAGCACGGCGGCGGAGAGCGCCACGACCAGCCGCACGGTGCGCTTGCGGGCGGGGTTCACGCCGCCAGTATCTCAAACGACGGCCAGGGATTCGCCGGGGGAGGGCGAAACCTTCAGGCGTGCCGGGGGTCCCTATCAGTAGAGAGCCATGAAACCGAGCCTCCGCCACCCGATCGGCGAGCGGCGCCAGGGGCGCCGCCCCCGTCGTATGCACCGGCCGCCCGCCGCGCGGGACCCGGGCGCCGCACGGGAGCCTGCAGCCCTGCCGCGACCCCCCGCGATGCTGCCGCAACCCACCGACGCCTCACCGCAGGGACGCGCTGGGGCCGATGCGACCGACCTTGCCTGCTACTCCTGCGAGTGCGGCTACGTCTTCACGGCCACGCCGACGACGACCGTGCAGTGCCCGCACTGCGGGACGCCGCAGGCGTGGTGAGCGCGTCGCCGACCAGCGCCGCCGCGGCGTCGAGCATGCAATAGTGGGCAATGTAGTGGTACGCTAGTGGGATGGCGTACGTGGTAGCCCGGCGGAACGGGCGATTCGAGGTTCGGGAGTCGCTGCACACGCCGAGGGGTCCCCGTGCACACACGCTCGCCAGTTTCGATGTCCTCACCGACGAGATCATGACGAAGGCTGCCGCGAAGGCCGAGCGTCCATTCGACGTACACGCGGTACTTGCTTCAGGCCGACGAGCCGGGGCTCCGGTGGCAACGATCGGCGCCGCGGAATCGGCAGACCCAAGCAGGGCCGCCGCCGCTCAGAGCGGGACCGGCGAAGAGTCAGAGCGTGGTGGCTCGGCAAGCCGGTTCGTGGAGTCTTCGCGGCGGATGGCTCACGCTCTGAGACGAACGCCCGCGACCAGGCGGACAAACCCCGGGGCGGCGCTCATCGACCTGCTGGGCTTCGCGGACGCCGTCACCCGCAGCCAGCCCGCCAGGCCGTTCGAGCCCCTGAGCTTCCCGGTGCTGCGCAAGCTCGTCGAGCACCGCCGGGGTGCCGCCGTCATGCACCGCGGATGAGCGGCCCGGGGGGACTGGACGGACTGGCCGCCAGGATCGTCGGGGTGCACGAGATGCTCGACTCCATGAGGGTCCCCCACCAGTTCGGCGGGGCGGTGGCGCTGGCGTGGTATCGCAACCCCCGCGCCACGACTGACATCGACCTCAACGTGACCCTCCCGCCTGAGGATGCGGGACCGGTGCTCGGAGCCCTCACCCATCTGGGAGTGACCGTCTCCCAAGCCGACCAGGCAACGATCGCGCGGGACGGCCAGGCGAGGCTCGACTGGGATGGGTCTTACCTCGACGTCTTCTTCGCCACCCTGGATCTCCACCAGGACATGGCGAAGCGCTCGCACACGGTGGACTTCGGCCCCGTGCAGATCCCGATTCTCTCCCCCGAGCATCTGATCGTGTGCAAGGCGATCTTCAATCGCCCCAAGGACTGGGTGGACATCGAAGAAACAGTCGCCTGGGGTACGCCGGTCGACGCAGCCGCAGTCCTGCACTGGATCGATGGCGTCCTCGGAGCGGACTCCGCACAGCACGCTCGCCTCTCCGATCTGCTCCCGCCCAAGAGCTAGGGCAAGTACGATCTGGGCTGATGGCACTCGACAGCGTTGTCGTGGCTCTCCTCTCGGGCGGCGTATTCGGAGCTCTCGCGTCAGGGGCTGTTCAGCACATTCAGGAACAGGGCCGCCAGGCGACTTCTGGGAAGGTCGCCTGGAAGCTGTTGCGCTATGAGCTCGGGGACGCATTTGAGACGGTGGAGGACATACGCGTCCGAGGTTGGCCGATTGCTCAGCATCGCGAGTGGCACGAGAGTTGGCTCTCGCTGCGCGAGCAGATCATCGCGAAGCCACCTGTCGAAGCCGGTCTGGACGCGGTTGCCGCTGCGTGTGCTCGACTGCCAGAGCTACAGCAGGCGGTCAACGACGGCAAGAAAGCCGGGAGGCCACTCGAGGGAGCCGACAAGACCTTTCTCGACGAAGTCCAGGTGGTCCTCCATGATGCCTGCGAGGCGCTGGGATACGAGCCGGCACCGCGAGATTCCGAGTCCAGACTTCGAAGCCCTGCCAACGTCGCCGACTGGCGCCCCTGAGCAGCTACTTGATCTGCATCCCCGAGATCGCCCGCGAGACCACCAACTGCTGGATCTCCGCCGTGCCCTCGAAGATGTCGTAGATCAGCCGCCGGCGGCTTTGCAGAGCCGTTCTGGCTTACCTATGCGGAATCGACTCCGGTGTAATCCGGTGGAATCCGGCCGACTCGGGACACGACTGGCGCGAGACTGGCGCGCAGTATCCGGGGAGGTATGTCCTTGCGCCGACCCGGCCCCACGCGGGAACGCCCGATGCAGTCGTCGCACCACAGCGCATCATAAGGCCAGTCGCCCAGCTCGGCCCACGGGCACCTACTCAAGCAGCAGGGCGAGCACCGGCGCCGGCAACGCCCACGCAGGGTTCGACAGATCGAGGACCGTCCGCGTAGCCACCACGCCCGCAGAGAACTTCCCCTCGATCACCCTCGCCTCAGCACGCCATCCGGAGGACACCCACTTCGACTCGATCGGCACGGTGTGCGCCGTCCCCGAGGGAGTCGGCACGGCGACCGGGGCGAAGTCGATCTCCTTCCCTCCGCCCGTTCGCAGGTACCCGATGGAGTCGTCGTCTTCCCATCGCCCGGGCTCAAGATCGTCGATGGCTCGGGCCAGCGCAAGGCCGAGACACGCCTCGGTGAGACGAGTGAAGTCCGGGTGTGGGAGCCCAGCCCGCAGCCGCGAACCAAGCCATGCGAGCACCGGGTCGCAGAGGTAGAGCTTTGATTGGGCCCCACCCACCCTCCGCCCGTCCTCGTCGACCTGGTGGCACCAGATCGCCGCGTAGGTACGGACGAGACGCATGAGACGCAGGTCGGCCGTCTGGCGGCTCCCATAGCCGAGGTCCTCGGCGAGCGCTCGACGGTTGAGCGGCGAGGTGCAGCGGCCCTCAAGCGCAGATAGTAGCTTCGGCACCGAGTCCTCCGCCGCCTCCGGGTCCACGTCTCGATGCAGCCACGCCGTC
The DNA here is from genome assembly GCA_963821775.1 of uncultured Solirubrobacterales bacterium. Classification (GTDB taxonomy): domain Bacteria; phylum Actinomycetota; class Thermoleophilia; order Solirubrobacterales; family Solirubrobacteraceae; genus Palsa-744. The sequence continues at coordinate 212,741 of CAWGFB010000007.1, forward strand.
AGGTCCCGCAAGAACGCCTCGCTAACCTCGCCGGTCTTGTGGTGCTCCGCGACCGCGCGCGGAAAGCCACCCGAAGTGAGGTACGCCTGCCAGGCCAGATCGAGCTCGTCCACGAAGAGCTCGAGCGACTCCGCGAGGACCCGGGCGGCCTCGTCCTGGAGCGCCCACGGCGAGAGTCGGGCGGGCAGGGGAATCTCCCTGCCCGCAGCGGCGAGCACGTCCCGGAAGCTCATCGGATGAAGGATCCGGGATCTTCTTCTCGCGGAGGTCCCGGCCCTGCCGGCGAGGAGGTCCCGCTCCACCTCGGCCTCCCGGTCCCAAGAGGAGCCGGTGCACACCACCGTGTCGGCGCCGAGCTCGGTGTTGTCGCGGAGGTACTTCAGCGCCTGCGTCCAGCCCCGGAGCCCGGTCACCTCGTCGAGGAGCCAGACGCGACGCGCCTTCCCCACGGATCGGGTGAGCTCCCGGCCAAGCTTCGCCACGCGACCCAGGTCAGACGCACGCATCCCGTCGGTCGGCACGTAGACAAGCTGACGCGGATCCACGTCCCCGCGTCCGCAGAGGCGCGCCGCCGTATCCTTCAGCAGCACGGACTTGCCGATCCGCCGAGCGCCACGCAGCACGACGAGCTTGTCGTCGACCGGGCCGTCAGCGACATCATCGAGCAGGCCCGAGCGATAGCCCAAGTCATAAGCGGCCCTGGCGCGAAGCATCTGGTCGCTCGCCACCCAGGCGAGGGCATCTCCCCCCGTTGTTGCCGCACGCCACCACGGGTTGCAATCACGAAGCCGCTCGCGCAGTTCATCATCCCTCATAGGATGAACCTACCAGAATGGCCCCCGTCCTGGTAAGGAGACATGTCGCGAATCCCCCCGGTCTTGGTAAGCAATTGACCTACACCACCTCATCCCAGCGGCCAGCGCGAACGCGAGCGCTACACCATCGGCGGTCCCAGCGCCGGCCACCCGCCCCCCTGCGCGACCTACGCTTCACCGTCCGCGCGCCCCAGGTAGGCGTCGAGCTGTGCGGCCGCCTCGCTCTCGTTGCCGGGCATCAGGTGACCGTAGAGGTCGAGTGTGATCTGGATGCCCGCGTGGCCCATGTACGTCGAGAGAGCCTTCGCGTTGACCCCGGCGGCGATCATTAGCGACGCGAAGGTGTGCCGGCACTCGTGCAGCGTGATCGGCTCAAGCGGCGGTTCGCGCGACCCTGACGGGACCAACTCGCCCTGGTCGTCCAGTTGCCAGCCCCACGCTTTGCGGGTGTGTTCCCGCATCGTGGTGTCGTTGAATGGTCTGTCGGTTGTGACACCGAACACGAGCCCGTCCGTCCAAGCGAGGGCCTGCAGCTGATCGTCCAGGTAGCCCCGGAGGATCGCGGGGATCGGGACGCGCCGGTCTTTGCCGGACTTCGTGGCGATCTCGCCCTCGACCGCATCCCAGCCGCGCCGCACATGGATCACGCCGGCTGCCAGGTCCACGTCCTCACGGCGCAGCGCCATCAGCTCACCACGGCGCAGCCCTGCGTACATAGCGGTCGCCCACAGCGCCCGGTCCGCCGGTCGGAGTGCCGCGAGCAGATCGGTGCACTCATCAGGCGAGGCGATCCGATCGCGACCACTGCTCACCGCTGGCATCTCCAGGTCGCTCGTCGGGTTCACCGCGATCCCCGTCTCGGGCCGTGCCAGCGCCCGCTTGTAGATCGCACGGAGCGGAAGCAGCGTCACACCGATCGCGCTCTCGCTCAGGCCCGAGGCGAGCAGCCCGTCGACGAGGTCTTGCAGATCGGTGCGTGTGACCTCCGATAGTCGCATCGAACCGATCTCGGGCAGCAAGCGCAGCCGCAGCGCGATCTCATACGCCCTAATCGTTGCCGGCTTATACGGGTCGCCCTTACGGTTGCGGATCAGACCCTCCCGCGCGCCCTGTAGCCATACCTCGGCGGCCTGATCCACAGTGGTCGACGTCGACGCGCGCAGCGTCCGCTTGCGGACCGCTGTCTTGGTGTCGTCGCGCCACGCCTGCGCTGCGGCGTGTGGCGTGACCCCCGTTGAGTGGTCCGGGTGCTTTGAGAGTCTGGCCGCCCTATCGTGGGCGAGAGGAGGCTCGGATGAAGCGTCGTCGTCATACCCCGGAGCAGATCGTCAGGAAGCTGCGCGAGGCGGATCGGCTGCTGGGGGAAGGGAAGGACATCGCGGAGGTGGTGCGGCACCTGGAGGTCTCTGAGGCCACGCTGCACAGGTGGCGTAACCAGTACGGCGGGATGAAGGCCGAGGGCGCCAAGCGGCTGCGGGAGCTGGAGCGTGAGAACGGACGGCTCAAGCAGGTCGTCGCCGAGCAGGCGCTGGATATCCAGGCATTGAAGGAGATCGGCCGGGGAAACTTCTGAGCCCGGAGCGCAGGCGCCGTGCGGTCGTGATGTGCATGGAGCGTTTCGGGCATTCAGAGAGAAGGGCATGCCGCCTGGTGGGGCAGAACCGCTCCACCCAGCGTCTGGAGGCGCCGGCGCTGCGGCCGGTCGATGAGCAGCTGCGCTCCCGGTTGCGAGAGATCGCCAGGGAGCACGCCCGGTGGGGGTACCGCCGGGCGACGGTGGCGCTGCGCCGGGAGGGCCAGAGGGTCAACCGTAAGCGTGTGCAGCGTCTGTGGCGCGAGGAGGGCCTACGGGTGCCCCAAAAGGCGCGTAAGCGTCGGCGTGGTCAGAGCACGGGCACCGGGGGTGCCAGGCTCAGGGCACAGTGGCCGGGGGAGGTCTGGGCGATCGACTTCCAGTTCGACGCGACCAACGACGGACGGCAACTGAAGTCTCTGAACATCGTCGATGAGCACACCCGTCAGGCGCTCGCCACCGAGGTCTCTCGCTCGTGTGATGCCGACGGGCTGACCAGGGTCCTGGACCGTCTCCAGGCCGAGCACGGCGCCCCGGGGTTCCTGCGGATGGACAACGGGCCGGAGCTGGTCGCTCAGGCGCTGCGGGACTGGTGTCGCTTCAACACGACGGGCACGATCTATATCGAGCCGGGCAGCCCGTGGGAGAACCCGTTCATCGAGTCGTTCAACTCCCGGATGCGGGACGAGCACTGGAACACCGAGGAGTTCACCACCCTCACCGAGGCACAGATCCTCACCGAGACGTGGCGCATCGAGTACAACACCATCAGACCACACTCCGCGCTCGGCGGGCTCACCCCCGACGCGTACGCGGCGGTATGGACAACCACCACAACCAACAAACAGGACCAACCAACACCAACACTCTCATAAGCCCTGGACCACCAAACGGGGGCCGGTCACGTGCGTCGGGAACGTCTTGCGGATCTTCTTACGGTCGCGCTTGCTGTATACAAACGCCTCGTATGGGCACTTGCAGCGGCCGTTTCCATTGCACTCGCGGCCGTGGCGCTGACGCACTCCGGTGGCCATCAGAAACCTCGTCCGGGTGCTACGACGGTATACCGTGCTGATTGCATGGGAGCTAACTCTCCTGTGCCATGCCCCCGACCGCGACAACGGTGCGGGGGCGCTTTGTAGGTGCTCGGCATTCTACTCCCCCACTCCGACGCTTTCAGCGTGCCGGTCGAGCCAAGCCTGAAGCTCGCTGACCGGGATCAACTTGCGGCGCCCAACGCGCACAAGCCGCACGTCGGGCTCGATATGCGCGCGCCAGGTATCCCAAGACACGCCCAGCGCTTCGCACGCCTGTTCGACACTGAGCGCCAGAGCGGGCGCGCTCCGATTCTGGTCAATAAGGGTGGCTGCCGTACGTGACGAGATTGAGGCCATCGCGGTTACAGACCCCAACCTGCCCGAACCGGCCAACGCATCAGGTACAGACGCGACGCCTTCGTGCGACAAGCGCGCAACCGATCGCCTTCGGCTGTCGATTGAACGGCCTTGCGAGCACGCGGGCTTCGCCCGCCAGTGACTGAGCCTCCACTGGTCGGCTCTCCTACCGTCCCCGGCGCTGTGTCGCTCCGGCCTGTGCAGCCCTTCGGGCTGCTCGCTCGCCGCTCGCTATCGCTCCAGGCTCCGCTGCCGACGCACAGCACCAAGCCCGGACAGACTAGATGCTCACCTGAGCGGGCGCTGTGGACGCGCTGTGCAAATTCGTTGGCCGGTCTCGGGGGGTCGTGGTCTGTATCGGGTGTGATGACCGCAGCCAGCATCGGTGCCGCCAAGGGCGGCGGGTACGCGCGCTACCTGGAGTCAAAGACCGTCGAGCCAGAGCGCGGGGACTACTACCTGAGCCCCGACGGGGAGCCCACCCAGGCCCCCGGCCGGTGGCTTGCGAGCCCCGACACGCTCGCGCGGCTCGGGATCGAGGGCAGCTCGATCGAGGGCCCAGAGTTCATCGCGCTGATGGAAGGTCGCCACCCTCGAAGCGGCGAGTGGCTTCGCCGGGCGGGCGCCACCGGCGGTCGTGGCGGCGGGATCGACCTGACGTTCAGCGCCCCGAAGTCCGTGTCTGCGGTGTGGGCGCTCGGGGACGCGGCCCAGCGCCGCGAGATGGAGGCGGCGCACGCTGCGGCGGTGAGCGAAGCGATGGCTCATCTCACCGAGACGGTGCCGACGGTGCGCCGCCGCTACGACGGGCAGCAGGTCGAGGAGCACGCGCGAGAGGTGGTGGCCGCCGAGTACCGCCACACCACTTCGCGGGGTGTCCTTGCAGGAGACGGCGCCCGACCCGCAGCTGCACAGCCATGTGGTCATCACGAACGCGATCCGCGAGGACGGGAGGATCGTCGCGGTCGCTTCCCGGCCGATCTTCCGCTCCGCGCGGGAGGTCGGCGCCTACTACCGCTCGGCGCTCGCGCACCAGCTTCAGCAGCGGGGCTATGCGATCGAGCGGGGCACCGGCAAGCATGGCCGCTACTTCGAGATCGCCGGGGTGCCGCGCGGGCTGCTGGACGCCTTCTCCGCGCGCAGCCGCGAGGTCGCCAGGGCCGCCGAGCGCTTCCGCGCGCAAGTGGGGTCGCGCGCCCGAGCGCGGTGAGCTACGCGCAGCTCAAGCTCGAGAACCGCAAGGCGAAGGTGCTCGTCACGCGCGCCGACCTGCAAGTGGTCTGGAACGAGACCGCCGCGCGCTTCGACTTCGCCGGCGATAAGCCCGACGCGGCTGCTCGGCATCACCGGCGAGCCGGCGCCTGAGCGTGCCGCTCGAGGATCGCGTCGAGGAGCGCCTGACCGAGCGCGCCGCGACGTTCGAGCCGGGCGAGTTTCGCGCGGTGCTGCTCGAGCAGTCCGTCGGCGAGCTCTCACCACGCGAGGCGCTGGACCTCTCGCGGGCGATGATCGCCGAGCGCCGCGTCCTGCCGTTGGAGGGCGGACTGATGACGACGCTCGCGGTGCGCGCCCGCGAGCAGGCGATCGAGCGCAGATTCGCCGCGCTCGCCAGCGACGGTGGCCGCGACGTTGGGGATCGAGGCCCGCGCGCTCGCAGGCGATCAGGTAGCCGAGCGGATCGGCGGACACTCTCAGCGCCGAGCAGACCCACGCCCTGGAGGTCATCACCGGCCCCGAGCGCGGCCGCGATCCTCGTCGGGCCCGCCGGCACCGGCAAGGGCGTCGTGATCGACGCCGCCGCCCGCGCCGAGCAGTACGGCGGCCATCAGACCCTGGGGATCGCGGTGTCCGGGTCCACCGCGCAGCGGCTCGGCCAGGACAGCCCCGCGCTCGCCGGTCAGACGCTGACCCTCGACGCGCTCGTCTCGCGCGTGGAGCGCGGCCAGCTCCACATCGACAGGGACACGACGATCTACTTCGATGAGGCCGGCATGGCGGACACCGACCGCCTCGACCGGCTCACCGAGGTCGTGGAGCACAGCGGGTCAAAGCTCGTGGCGATCGGCGACGCCGCGCAGCTGCCCTCGATCGGCGCGGGCGGCATGTTCGAGCGGCTCGCCCTGATCGCTCCAAGCGCGGAGCTATCGAACATCCGCCGGACCCTTGACCCCGACGAACAGCGCGCGTGGGCAGACCTGCGCGCCGGACGCTCCGACCGGGCGATGGCGCACTACCACGCACGCGGGCAACTGCACATGGCAGACACCCGCGATGAGGCCGTCGAGCAGGCCGTGCAGAGCTGGGCGCGAGCTCACCGAGACCCATCGACCCGAGCGAGGTCGCGCTGATCTCTGACGCCTCAAACCAGGAGATCCACCGGCTCAACGCCCGCGCCCAGCACTACCGCGCACGAGCGCGGCGAACTCGGCGAGCTGGAAGTCGAGGTGCCCGGCGTTCACTACGGCATCCGCCAGGGCGACCGGGTAGCGATGATCGACCAGCACCACGAGCCAGGCGTCAGAGCGCATCGAGAACGGCAGCCACGGCGAAGTCCTCGACATCACCCCCGCCGGGGAGGTGCTGATCGAGTTCGACGTAACCGGCCGCCAACGAACATTCGCCGGCGAGGATCTCGGCCGTGTGCGCCTCGGCTACGCCCAGCACATCCACCGCGCGCAGGGCGCGACCGTCACCCGCACCCTCGTCGTGACCGGAGGCTGGCAGACCAGCAAGGAGCCCGCCTACGTCGAGGCATCCCGCGCCCGCCAGGGCACCGACTGGTTCGTCTCCCGCGAGGACCTCGGCGTCGAAGGCCACGACACCGACCGCATCCAACGCCTCGCCAGCAACATGCGCCGCAGCCACGCCCAAACCCCATCCCTCGCGCACCCCGAGCTGCCCGACCCCGAATACGGGACCCGGCTTCCACCACCCGATCGCGCCCAGCCGCCCAAGCCGAATACCGGGCATCACCCGCGCCATCAGCCGCATCGTCCAACCGACCAGCACCAGGAGCGAACACGATGAGCGATGAGTTGCCAACGCCGAACTGTGGGGCCACGAGCGGACTCGCCTAGCAGGTCCACCCGGCAAGCCGTACCGTGTCGCGGCAACAGATGAGCAATTCGACCTTCAGTGATCTACAAGGCGCGCTCGATCCGCGCCAGAAGGTTCGCTTCCGGGAGTTCGAGCGGATCTGCAAGTGGTTTCTGACCAACGATCCGTTGTACCAGCACCAGATCCGGCGTGTTTGGCTGTGGGATGAGTGGCCTGGCAGGTGGGGTGCAGATGCTGGGATCGATCTCGTCGCGGAGGATCGTGCGGGTGGCCTGTGGGCGGTTCAGGCGAAGGCGTATGACTCCCAATACAGCGTCACCAAGGCTGACGTGGACACGTTCCTGTCGGAGTCGTCGCGGCCCGAGTTCTCATACCGGCTGCTGATCGCCACCACGAATCGGGTCGGGCAGACCGCCCGGCGCACGCTCGCGGCGCAGGAGAAGCAGGCGGGGCTGCTGCTGCTCGCCGACCTGGAAGCCGCCCAGGTCGATTGGCCGTCGAGTCCGGCTGAGTTGCGGCCCAGACTCCCAAGCGAAAGCGTCCACGACAGCATCAGGCTGGCGCGATTCGTGCGGTGCTCAAGGGCTTTGCGGCACACGACCGGGGGCAGTTGATCATGGCCTGCGGGACCGGCAAGACTCTCACCGCGCTGTTCATCGCAGAGCGCCTGGAAGCGAAGCGGACACTCATGCTCGTTCCCTCTCTGTCGTTGCTGGCGCAGACCTTGCGCGAGTGGACAGCGAACACTTCCGAGGACTTCGACTTCCTGGCGGTGTGCTCGGATGACACGGTCATCGAGCCTGACGCGGCGGTCAGTTCAACATCGGACCTGGGCTTCCCGGTCACGACCGATGCTGAGGACATCGCCCGCTTTCTGCGCCGCCGCACCGGTCGGCGGATCGTCTTCTCTACTTACCAGTCCTCTCCGAGGATCGCCGAGGCGTACAGGTCTGGTCGCGTTCCCAGGCTGGATTTGGCGATCGCCGATGAGGCCCACCGCTGCGCCGGGAGAGTGTCGGGCGACTTCGCCACGATCCTCGACACCGAGGCGATCCCCGCGCAGCGTCGGCTATTCATGACGGCCACCCCGCGCTACTTCACGGGTCGCGTTGTTCGAGAGGCCAAAGAGGCGGACTTCGAGGTCGCCTCGATGGACGACCCCGGCACGTTCGGCCCCGTCTTTCACCGCCTCAGCTTCGGCGAGGCAATCGAGCGGGACCTGCTCAGCGACTACCAGGTCGCGGTCATCGGCGTCGACGACGCCACCTACCACGAGTGGGCCGAACGTGGCCGGTTCGTCACGATGGACGGAACCGCCGTTACCGATGCCCGCAGCCTCGCGGGCCAGATCGGCCTCGCCAAGGCGATGCGCCGCTACAACCTTCGCCGCACGATCTCATTCCACTCGCGGGTTGCCCGCGCCAGGGACTTCGCCCGAACGCTCACCGAGGTTGTGGAGTGGATGCCGAAGCGTCAACGCCCGAAAGGCTCTCTGTGGGCACAGCACGTCTCCGGGGAGATGTCCACAGGGCAGCGGACGATCAGCCTGGAGCGCCAACGACATCTCGAGGATGACGCCGTGGGCTTGCTCGCCAACGCGCGGTGCCTGTCTGAGGGGGTAGACGTTCCCACCCTCGACGGGGTCGCCTTCATCGACCCACGCCGGTCCGAGGTGGACATCGTCCAAGCTGTTGGCAGAGCGATCCGCAAGGCCGATAACAAGACGGTCGGCACCATCGTTATCCCCGTGTTCATCGCTGCTGAGGAGGACCCCGAGACAGCCCTCGACGACTCGGCGTTCAAGCCCGTATGGGACGTAATCCGCGCCTTGCGCGCGCACGACCCGGACTTGGCCGAGCAACTCGACTCACTCCGCCGCGAAATGGGCAAAGGCGCTGCGTCCGTGACGATCCCTCCGAGGCTCCACCTCGATCTGCCAGCCCGTATCGGCCTCGACTTCGCCGAGGCCTTCAGTACACGGCTGGTCGAACAAACAACATCAAGCTGGCAGTTTTGGCTTGGCCTTCTGTCGGACCATGTCAACTCGACCGGCAATGCCCGTGTGCCCCCGGACCACACCGTCAGAGGCTTCCGGCTCGGCAGATGGTGCGTCGAATGTCGCTCTGATCGACGGTCGGGAAGACTCAGCATCGAGCGCATTGCTGCACTCGACGCACTTGGGTTCGTGTGGAACCCTTTTGAGGAGAACTTCGAGCGCGGCCTCGCCGAGCTTTCCGCATACCTCACCGAGAACGGTGACTCGCGCGTTCCCAGGAATCACACGACATCGAACGGATTCAATCTCGGCGTGTGGTGCAACAATCGCCGGTTTGATCGCAAGCGCGGCGAGCTTGATCCCGAGCGCGTCGCCGTGCTGGACGCACTCGGGTTCGTCTGGGACCCTTTTCAGGAAGCCTTCGACCGGGGGATCGTCGAGCTTGCAGCCTACGTCCAAGCGCGCGGAGATGCGAAAGTACCGGACAAATGGACGACCTCCAGCGGCTTCAAGCTTGGGAGCTGGTGCCAAGGTCATCGCGGGGACCGTAAGGCCGGCAAGCTCAGCACCCAGCGGGTCGCCGCGTTGGATGCGTTGGGGTTCGTCTGGGACCCGCTTGCCGACGACTTCGATCGAGGTCTTGCCGAGCTTGCTGCGTATGCCGAGGAACACGGCGACGCGCGTGTACCGCCCAAGTACATAACGTCTAACGGGTTCAAGCTAGGAGGCTGGTGCGATAGCCGCCGTCAGGAGCGAAAGGCAAGCGCGCTCACCACAAAGAAGATCAATGCCCTGGACGCGCTTCGGTTCGTTTGGGACCCTTTTCAGGAAGCCTTCGACCGTGGCCTCGCTGAGCTTGCTGCATATGTCGAGGAGCACGGCGACGCACGAGTGCCACAGGCGTATTCGACGACGAACGGTTTCAAGCTCGGAGTCTGGTGCTCTGGGCGAAGAAGGCACCAAAAGATCGGCAAGCTCACCGCCGAGCGAATCGCCGCGCTGAACGCGCTCGGGTTTGTGTGGGACGTACTTCAAGATGACTTTGACCGTGGCTTTGCAGAGCTCGCTGGCTATGTCAGGGCCAACGGTGATGCGAGGGTGTCCCAGCAGCACGTGACACCGAGCGGACTGCCTCTCGGAAGCTGGTGCAGTTCTCGCCGTACTGATCGTAAGAGCGACAAACTTGACCCCAAGCGTATAGCTGCACTGGACGCGCTCGGGTTCGTCTGGGACACGCGACAGGACGCCTTCGATCGCGGCCTCGCTGAGCTTGCTGTGTATCTACAGACACACGGAGATGTGCGAGTTCCAAATGGCCACAAGACGTCAAGCGGATTCAATCTCCGGGCGTGGTGCGCCAATCGCCGAACAGAGCGCAAGGCTGGCACGCTCAGCGCGGAACGCATCGCCGCTCTAAACGCCCTGGGATTCGTCTGGGACCAACTCCAAGACGACTTCGATCGGGGGCTCGCTGAGCTAGTGGTTCATCCGGTTAGTTTGTTGGCCTATGCCTCGAGGACCTTGCCGGTGTAGGTCCACTTGAAGGGTTTGGCGGTCTGGTTGTAGGTCTCGATGAACGCGAGCATCTGCTCGGCGAGGTCTTCCTCGCTGAAGAAGATGCCGTGCTTCAGCAGCCGGCGGTAGAGGATCGAGAAGAAGATCTCGATCTGGTTCAGCCACGAGGCGTGGGTGGGGGTGAACTGGAAGCTCCAGCGCGGGTGATCTTTCAACCAGTCGGTGACCTCTTGGGTGCCGCGGGTGGAGAGGTTGTCACTGACCGCGACGATCTGTTGTCCCTCCACGGTGGGGATCTCGGAGTCGAGCTGGTTGAGGAAGCGGATCAAGTCGAAGCGGTTGCGTGTCTTTGAGGGCATCGCGAGCACGTCGCCTTCGTGGACTTTCAGGCAGGCGAACAGGCACTGCGTACCGTTGCGCTCATATTCGTGCTCGCGCCGTGCCGGGCGCCCGGGAGCGGGCAGCGTATCCGGCTTGGTCGGCGCCTTGGCCTGGATTCCCGTCTTCTCGTCCAGGGAGACGACCAGAACATTCTCCGGCGGGTTGACGTACAGGCCGCAGATATCGCCCAGGCGCTCCTCGAACTCGGGCTGGGAGAAGTCGCTCATGATCCAGTAGTCAGTCAGGTGCGGCTTGACCTCCGCGCGCGAGAGGATCACATGCGCCTGGGAGGCCGACATACCGACCGTCTGCCCCAGTTGCTCGTAGGTCCAGCGCTCCTGCTGTGCGCCCTCCGGTGTCTCGGGTGGACGCGTGCACGCCTTGGCGATCAGCCTCGCCCTGTCCGCCTGGGAATAGGTGAGTGGTTTACCCGATCTCGGCAAGTCCCCGAGCCCCGCGATCCCATCGCGCTCATAGCGCGCACGCCACTTCTGCGCCGTGTTCGTCGAGCACCCCAACAGACGCCCGATCACCGCAGCAGAGTGCCCCTCGGCGGCCTGGAGCACAATCTGGGCACGCTCGACCATCCGCGCCTGCTCCCTACCCGACCGCGCGATCCGCTCGAGCTCCGCTCGATCCTCACCGCCAATCTCGATGCGCTTCGCCAAAGCAGGCATACCGAACCCCCATCATCGCTGGACACCACCAGCAACGGATTCGGCAAAGACTACAAGACACCTGCAACCATCACCGAACTAAAAGGACGAACCACTAGCCGCGTATGTAGAGGCCCACAGAGATGCGCGGGTGCCCGCAGCACACTCAACACCGAGCAGCTTCAGGCTCGGGACCTGGTGCCGCAACCGCCGCAAAGAACGCGAGGCCGGCAGACTCAGCGCCGAGCGTATAGCTGGGTTGGACGCGCTCGGGTTCGTGTGGACCCTTTGAGCGAGATACCGACTGGGACCAGCTCCGGGTTGGTTAGGCGAAAATTGCAGCTAGTGGGTCGGTTTGATTGAGGTCGTCGCGATTGGGGCGTCGCGGCGAGCCGCTCAGGGACGCATAGGCCTTGAACGGCCTCGATTCAGAAGTGAGGCTATGGTTCGCGAGATGCGACGATGGCGTGGAGGTGCGAGAAGTATGGGGAACGCGCCCGGGGTGCCGTTCTGTCGAGCTTTGCTTGGCGCGGTACTCCTATCCGTTGCGATAGGCGGTTGCGGTTCATCCAGTTCGACGGCGCCCACTACTGCGGCTACTGCGCCGGCGCTGACGGGGAACCGCGTCGTGCTGGTCTATCGTGCACATGCCGGTGCCGAGCCTGTATCGACTGCGAGCATCAATGCGGCGATAGGGATCATGCGCAAGCGTGTCGCGGCGCTGGGCATACCGTCTGAAATCCAGCGCTCCGGCGCTGATGAGATCACGGTGGCCCTGCCGGATGCGGGCAACCTCGCCCCCGGGGGAGAACAAGTCGGCAAGACGGCACAGCTCGATTTCTACGATTGGGAGCCAAACGTGATCGGCCCCGCGGGCAAGCTGGCGCCGACCGAAGGCACAGTGACGGGCGGACCCAACGCCGGCGCTGCTCAGTTCGGTGAGCCATCCTGTGTTTGACGGAGACTTCGAGGCCAGGGTTTGCCTGGCGGAGGGAGAAGTCTCGGCTCATGGCACATGCGAGGAAGTATTCAAGGGAGTTGCTGGACCGCGGAGCGCGTCTGGTGTTCGAGTCTGGGCGTCCTATCGCGCATGTCGCGAGGGACCTCGGGATCGAGGGCGAGACGCTTCGCAAACACGTCCGGCAGACCGAAGCTGATGAGGGCCGGCGCAAAGACGTCCTGAGCAGCCAGGAGCGCGAGGAGATCAAAGCGTTGCGTCGTGAGGTGGCGCAGCTGCGCCGCGCGAACGAGATCCTGAAGGCCGCCAGCGTGTTTTTCGCGGGCGAGCTCGATCCATACCGTCCGAAGTGAGCGCGTTCATCGACGGGCATCGTGAGCGCTTCGGGGTCGAGCCGATCTGCGAGACCCTGGGCGTGTCGGCGTCCGCCTACTACCAGCGGGCAACCGGAGAGCGCTCAGCGCGGGCCGTCGAGGATGAGCGGCTGCTCGGCGTGATCGAAGAGCTGCACGCCGCGAACTACTGCGCCTACGGGTCCAGGCGGATGTGGAAGGCTCTGCTGCGCTGCGGTGAGCAGGTCGGCCGCAGCCGCGTGGAGCGCGTCATGCGCCAGAACGGCATTCAGGGCGCAAAGCGGCGCGGGAAGCCTTGGCGTACCACTAAGCCCGATCCGTCGGCGCTTCGCAGCCCAGACCGGGTGCAGCGTGATTTCACGGCGTCCCGGCCGGACGAGAAGTGGTTCGCGGACTTCACGTATCTCAGATGCTGGGAGGGGCTGGTGTTCTTCAGCTTCGTGATCGACGCCTACAGCCGGATGATCGTCGGCTGGCAGTTCGCCAGCCACATGCGCACCGATCTCGTCTTGGACGCGCTCGGGATGGCCCTGCATCAGCGGGCCCCGGGAGCCGACGTTTCGCTCGTGGCTCATTCGGACGCCGGCAGCCAATATACGTCGTTCGACTACACCCAGCTCCTCGACGACCACGACGTCCTCGCCTCTATCGGATCCCTGGGCGACGCCTACGACAACGCGGCCGCCGAGAGCTTCGTCGACAGCTCCAAGACCGAGCTCATCGCAGACCGCAGCTGGACGACGCGCTCGCAGCTCGAGCTCGCCGTCCTGGAGTACGTCGCCTGGTTCAACAACGAGCGCCTACACGAAGCCCTCGACGACCGCCCACCACGAGAAGTCGAGGAACTATACGCTGCGAAAAACCGGGCAACCACACCCACAAAAAGAACATAGGGAACCTACAAAAACGGTCTCCGTGGAACCCAGGGCGGCTCACGGGCTGCCCGAGTACCAGGCAGTTCTGCGCGCGGCGAAGCGAGCGACGATCATCCGTTCCAATGACACGACGCTCGACCCGGGCTGCACGCTGGCACAAATCGGCGGGTGCCGCTACGGCGTTTGGTACTTGCTCGACACGAAGCACGAAAAGGTGCTGAGAGGCCCCGAAGAAAGCAAGCACAGCTTCTACGAAGCCGGCTACACGCCGCCGGCCGGTGCTGTGGTCACGGCCGTGCACGTGAATCCGGGGACCGTACTCGTCCAGGCTAGTGGTTCGTCCTTTTAGTTCGGTGATGGTTGCAGGTGTCTTGTAGTCTTTGCCGAATCCGTTGCTGGTGGTGTCCAGCGATGATGGGGGTTCGGTATGCCTGCTTTGGCGAAGCGCATCGAGATTGGCGGTGAGGATCGAGCGGAGCTCGAGCGGATCGCGCGGTCGGGTAGGGAGCAGGCGCGGATGGTCGAGCGTGCCCAGATTGTGCTCCAGGCCGCCGAGGGGCACTCTGCTGCGGTGATCGGGCGTCTGTTGGGGTGCTCGACGAACACGGCGCAGAAGTGGCGTGCGCGCTATGAGCGCGATGGGATCGCGGGGCTCGGGGACTTGCCGAGATCGGGTAAACCACTCACCTATTCCCAGGCGGACAGGGCGAGGCTGATCGCCAAGGCGTGCACGCGTCCACCCGAGACACCGGAGGGCGCACAGCAGGAGCGCTGGACCTACGAGCAACTGGGGCAGACGGTCGGTATGTCGGCCTCCCAGGCGCATGTGATCCTCTCGCGCGCGGAGGTCAAGCCGCACCTGACTGACTACTGGATCATGAGCGACTTCTCCCAGCCCGAGTTCGAGGAGCGCCTGGGCGATATCTGCGGCCTGTACGTCAACCCGCCGGAGAATGTTCTGGTCGTCTCCCTGGACGAGAAGACGGGAATCCAGGCCAAGGCGCCGACCAAGCCGGATACGCTGCCCGCTCCCGGGCGCCCGGCACGGCGCGAGCACGAATATGAGCGCAACGGTACGCAGTGCCTGTTCGCCTGCCTGAAAGTCCACGAAGGCGACGTGCTCGCGATGCCCTCAAAGACACGCAACCGCTTCGACTTGATCCGCTTCCTCAACCAGCTCGACTCCGAGATCCCCACCGTGGAGGGACAACAGATCGTCGCGGTCAGTGACAACCTCTCCACCCGCGGCACCCAAGAGGTCACCGACTGGTTGAAAGATCACCCGCGCTGGAGCTTCCAGTTCACCCCCACCCACGCCTCGTGGCTGAACCAGATCGAGATCTTCTTCTCGATCCTCTACCGCCGGCTGCTGAAGCACGGCATCTTCTTCAGCGAGGAAGACCTCGCCGAGCAGATGCTCGCGTTCATCGAGACCTACAACCAGACCGCCAAACCCTTCAAGTGGACCTACACCGGCAAGGTCCTCGAGGCATAGGCCAACAAACTAACCGGATGAACCACTAGACCACTTGAAAATGCGACTGGGAAGGTCATCAACGCGTCTCCGAACAGCTGGTATGTACTGAACGACGACCCAGCGCTCACCGGGTCTGATCTGACTAATCCGCAACCAGCTTTCGAAGAAGGCGGCAAACCGGACGTGACGTTCGGCTTCACGTCGCACGGGCAGAGCGTCTTCCAGCGGGTCACCAAGGAAATCGCCCAGCGCGGCCAGGAAGCGCAGCTGCCGGGCGTGAGCAGGGAAGCGGCGCAGCAGCACTTCGCGATCGTGCTCGACGGGCAGGTGATCACGGCGACGTCGATCGACTACACGAAATACCCGGAAGGGATCGACGCCTCGCAGGGCTCGCAGATCTCCGGCGGATTCACGATCAGCTCGGCCCGGAACCTCGCGAACGAGCTACGGTCCGGCGCGCTGCCGATCAACCTGGTGTTGGCCTCCAGCTCGCGTGTGCCGCCCGGATAACGTCCTCCGGTCTTAGTCGAACCCTGGGAGACGCGGTGCCTCGTGACCGGCTGCGCCACCGGTGCCGTCTGTAGATTCCATCTGCTCGGCACGCTGTGCGTCCCTGGGTCGCCAGGGCGTCAATCCTTCTTTGGCGATCGTGCGAGTATGCCTGCGCCTCGGTTGCCAGACTTTCGATCCTGACAGCGTGTAACGGCGCACGGTACGCAAGGGTTGCTCTTGCATTGCGTGAGCCCACCGCTGCACTACATCGACCCGCCAAGTGTGCTCGGTCACGTCTCGTGGGTAGTCGGCGAAGATCGTCGCGATGGTAGCTCGCGTCTCGATGATCACCGGCCCATGCTCGGCGGGCATGATGTCATCTCCGGTAACCAGAATCCAATCGCGCTTGCCGTTATAGAGCGCGACAAGACCGCGCAGCAAGCTCGGGGTCCTTTACGTCGTGCGCAAGACCTAGATCAGCTGCTGACACCGCCTCTCGTGCGCGCTTACGCAGCGAGCCGGCGAGGCTCTTCGGTAGGTCGGCGTCGACGACCAAGAGCCGATCTCGCCCCACGACTTCACGCCGCGTTCTCGTAGGCCGAGGACGCTTTCCACCACCGGACCGCGTCTTTAATCTGCTCTGGGGACAGGTCATAGTCCTCTTGTAGGATCGTCGGCCCATCGTCCTCGGCCGCGAGCTCTGCGACTAGCGCGACCGGAACGCGACGCCCCTTGATGGTTGGGCGCCCTGAGAGGAAGTCCGGGTCGACGTTGATGTGTTGCAGGTCGAGGAGCTCTCGCGCTGCCCATCCCCCACGTCGGAGGTCCGCGGCGACACGCTCGGGATTCACCGTTGTGTGCTCGACGAGCTGCCAGCCGTGTGGGCCGAGCTCGAAGCGGCGTTCACCCTCCTTGACGAGAAGCGAGGCGAGGGGGATCTCGCGCTCGGCGGAGAGTGCCTCGAGATGGGTGTGCTGGAGCGGCCAGTCCCCCCGCGTCTCACGCAGGCCCTCTATGACCGGTCGTAGTACCTGGAGCGGCACTCCCTTCTCGAGGAGTTCGTGGACGAGGATCGCCTCGGCTGCATCCTGGAAGCTGTAGAGCTTGGGGTAGTCACTCGACTCTGACTGAGACGCCCGGATGTAGCCGTAATGCGCCCATTGCCCAATCGTCCCGCCGGATACGCCGGCGAGCTGGCCGACCTCCTGGGCGAGATAACGGCCCCTTGGCGGCATCTGAACGAGCGTGCCCACTAGCAGACCCTAACCGACGCTCCGGCGACGACGTGCCGCCGGCCTGCGCTCGGGGAATTGGTGTCTCATGGTGCCTCAGCGCCCTCTGAGAGCGCTAAAACCTGCACGACAATGCGGGTTTTCGACGATGGGCGATACTGGGCTCGAACTCGCCCGTGGTCTCGACGTAGGCCAAGCTGGCCCATGTACGTTGACCTTCAGTGCGCTCAGGTGCGCTCAGGCTGTGTCCACGAAAGTGTCCACGGGGCTCCCGGCACGATCACGCGCCGCCATGCTGGCTGGCCCACTGATCTCCCCACGGCAGGTCCCAGTTGGAGATCTCCGTCTCGGCACCGGCAGCCTTCGCCCCAGCGATGACTGCCTTCTGTAGCGCGGTGGTGATCGCGTCCTCGTCTGCCTTCGACAAGTTGGCTTCGAGGCGACCATGCAGCTCCTGCGTAAGCGGAGTCACCTCGCGACCGAGGATCACGCCGGCCCGTCCTTTTTCCATCTCGTCGTTCATCGCCTTCAGCGGAACCTATCAGACAGTGTATTCGACCTCTGCAGCCTCCACAGCGTTCATTAGCAGGGCTTTTGTTGGTGGGCGATACTGGGCTCGAAGCGGTGCTACTGAGACGAGTCTTTGTGAAGCGGACTACCCGTCAGATTGCAGCGGCGCAATTCGCTGGCCGCTTCAGCCTCCTGCAGGTCTGTAACGGGCATGAGAGGACCCACAACTGCAAACTCCGCGACCACGCTGGCCGAGCTCCGCCCCGAGGCAGAGCGCTACAATTGACCTGTGACCACCAAGGTGCCCACATGAAGGTCGTGACGGTCCGCGACTTCCGCGATCACGCGTCGGAGATATTCCGCTCCGATGACGTGATCCTCGTCACACGCGAAGGGACCCCCGCCGGGTTCTTCCTCCCGTGGGATACGCCCGAGCTGCCGGTCGAGGTTCGCCGCGAGGTGTTCCTGCGCCTATCCGAGCAGATCGGCGCGGGGCTGAAGGCCAAGGACGTGGACGAGCAAGAGGTTCTCGGCGATTTCGCTGCCTCCCGCAGTCGTAACTGACGCGAACGTCGTCCTCGGCCCTCATCAAGGTCTTCACGACCGGCGACCTGCTCGACGCGCTACGCGACGCCGGACACGACCCAGATCTTGCATGACTGGCGCGAGAACTGGCGCGAGCAGCCTTTTCGAGCGCCGCTGCTCTGGGCCTCAGCGACCACCCAGCACGACCAGCACCACCCCGAAAACCCAGTCCCAGAGCTACTTGATGTGCATCCCCGAGATCGCCCGCGAGACCACCAACTGCTGGATCTCCGCCGTGCCCTCGAAGATGTCGTAGATCTTCGCGTCGCGGTGCCAGCGCTCGACGGGGAACTCGCGGGTGTAGCCGTTGCCGCCGAGGATCTGCATGGCGCGCTCGGTGACCCACACGGCCACCTCACCCGCCTTCCACTTGGACATCGAGCCCTCGGCGTTCTCAAAGGGCACAAGGTTGCGCCCCATCCACGAGGCGCGCCACACGAGCAGGCGGGTGGCGTCGATCTCGAGCTTCATGCGCGCGAGCGTGAACGCGATCGCCTGGTTCTCGATGATCTTCTTGCCGAACTGCTCGCGCTCCTTCGCGTACTCGAGCGCGTACTCGTAGGCGGCGCGCGCGATGCCGAGCGCCTGCGAGCCGACCGTGGGCCGCGAGGACTCGAAGGTCTGCATCGCCGCCTGGGATTTCGAGCTCTTGCCCTCCCGCACGCGCGCGAGGCGCTCGTCGAGCTTGTCCTTGCCGCCGAGCACGTACCCGGCCGGGACGCGGCAGTCGTCGAGGAACACGTCTGCGGTGTGCGAGGCGCGCAGACCGTGCTTGGAGACCTTGGTGCCCTGCGAGATGCCCTTCGCTTCGCTCATCGGCACGACGAACGCGGCGTGGCCTTTGGAGCCGAGCTCGCGGTCCACGGAGGCGATCACGACGTGCACGTCGGCGATGCCGCCGTTGGTCGCCCACGCCTTCTGGCCGTTGAGCACCCACTCGCCCGCGGCCTCATCGAACTTGGCCGTCGTGCGGATCGCGGAGACGTCCGAGCCCGCGTTGGGCTCCGAGGCGCAGAAGGCCCCAACCTTGATGTCCTCGACGGTGCCGAAGCAGCGGGGGATCCACTCCCCGATCTGCTCGCCCGAGCCCTGGCCGAAGATCGCGGCGACCGCGAGCGCGGTGCCCATGATCGCCATGCCGATGCCGGCGTCGCCCCAGAAGAGCTCCTCGTTGACGAGCGGCAGCGTCAGGCCGGTCGGGTCGGCGAAGAACTGGGCGAGCCCTTCGAAGCCGTAGAGGCCGATCTTCGCGGCCTCCTGGATGATCGGCCACGGCGTCGGCCTCCCGCTCGTCCCACTCGTGCGCGGCGGGGCGCACGACGTCGGCGGCGAACCCGTGCACCCAGTCGCGCACGTCCTTCTGGTCCTGCGAGAGGGCCATCGAGAAGGTGACCTCCCGGCCGGCCGCGGAGGCGATCGCCTCAACCGCCGCCTCGGCGGCCTCGGTGGTGTCGGCGACGGGGGTGGCTGACATCTAAGGGGGCTCCTTGGTCGTACGAAAAGGGGAAGGGGATGGGCGTTCCAGCGGCGATCCCGAGCGCCGCTCCAGAAAACCCTGGCAGGCCACGAAGCCGCCTGTGGAGAAACAAAGTCTACCGGACCGAGTGCCCGCCGTGGGGCCGGCGAGGCATGTGGCGTGCCGAGCGGCTCCCGGATACTCGGAGCGCCTCGCGGCGTGGTCCGTGGGGCCGCCTCACCGTGTCCAGATCGGCCGCAGCACGCCCCGACCGGCGCCACCCACGTCGGCGCGGCCTCAGCGCGTCTGCCAGGCGTCCTCCTCGCGCGTCAGCGCGAGCACGTCCCGGGGCAGCTTGCCCGCCGCGACGTCGGCGACGGTGACGCGCTCGAGCACCTTGCGCAGGCTGGTGCGCAGCGCCACCCACACCTGTTGCAAGGACTCTGCCGAGCCAGCGTAGGCGACCTCCTCGGGCCGCTGCCCGCGCACCCCGACGAGCGGCCCCTCGACCGCGCGGATCACGTCCGCGAGCGTCACCTCCGGGGCGGGGTGCGCCAGCCAGTAGCCCCCTTCCGGCCCGCGCTGGCTGCGCACGATCCCGGCCGAGCGCAGCTGCGTGAGGATGTTCTCCAGGAAGGAGAGGGGGATGCTCTGGGCGCGGGCGACGTCGTCGACCTTGCGGGGCCTGTCGGGGCCGGCGGCGGCGAGCTCCACGACTGCCCGCACGGCGTAGTCGGCCTTCGCGGTCACGTGCACGGACTCAGACTCTACCGGCGAAGGCACTGCACCCGTCGCCAGGGAGCCGCCGCGCCCGAGCCCGCCCTACGAAAGCGCCCCACCCGCCGCCACGGGCCGCCGCGCCGCGCCCACGAAGAGCACACCCATCGTCACGAAGCCGCGGCGCCCGCCCTACGAAAGCGCCGCGCCCGCCGCCGCGGACGCCGGCGCCCCACGCGCCTCGCGCCACATCGCCCACAGCTTCGGCCCGCGCGGCATGCGCAGCTCCGCGGTGACGCGGAAGCCGTGGCGCGCGTAGAAGTCGATGTTGCGCTCCTTGGAGGACTCGACGTAGGCGCCGACCCCGTCCGCGTCGCACTGCTCCAGCACGGGCGCCAGCACGGCCGAGCCGAGCCCCTGCCCCCGGGCGGCCGGATCGGTGCCGAGCACCGCCAGGTACCAGTGCGGCGGGTGGTGGGGGTGCTTGCGCTCCATCCCGAGGAAGCCGGCGCCGATCAGCGGGCCGCGCACGAACATCCGCGGGTGCATCAGCGAGATGCGCGCGATCTCGAGATCCTGGCGCGCCGTCGTCCGCCACCGCTTCGGCGGGGCCCACAGCGCGGCGCTGGTGAGCGTCTGCGTCGTCCAGATCTCCTGGTCGGCGAGCAGCTGGCGCAGGCGCGCGGCGTGGAAGCGTTCGAGCACGCGCGGGCGCAGACGGTCGGAGCGGCACGTCCAGACCGCCACCGGGTCGTCGAAGAACGCGCGGGCGAGCATCCGTGCGAGCACCGGCACGTCCTCGGCGGTGACGCGGCGGGTGGCGACGGGAGCGCGCATGGGGGAAGCATGACACGCGCGAGCGCGACCGTCCGCCGGAGCCCCCGCGAGCCTACGGGTGTACGGGTGGCGACGGGGCACGCAGGGAGTGGGCCCGACACGCGCAGCCGGAACCGCGCGCTGGAGCCCCCCACGAGCCCACGGGCCGCGCTGAGCGCAGGCCCTGCGCGGCCGCGGCCCGCGACGCGGTGCGGCGCCGCGGGATCGCGGAGTCAGGGTCCGCGTCGCGAACCCTCAGGTCTCACCACCCCGGGTATTTTTCTTTGTATTCCTTTTCTTCTTTTTCCCGTTTTTCGCGCGCTTCTCGTTCACGCTTTTCGCGCGCTTCCTTTTCCGCCTGAGTTTCTTCTTTGGGTGGAGTTTTTTCTTGGGGAGTGGTTTTTTCTTCTTTGGAGGGGGTCGCTTTTTCTTCTTTGGCCGGCGTCGTCGAGGTCGGTTTGCTCGACGGCGTGCTCGACGTGGAGGTGCCCGACCCCGAGCTCCCCGGGGCTTCGTAGCCGCCGCCGGACGGGCTGCTCGACGAGCCCCCGGGTGAGCCCGACGCCGGCGTGGAGGCCGACGCCCGCCTGTGGCGCGGCGGGTCGGCCGCAGCGGTGACCGCGTGCCAGGTGCCGCCGAAGCTGCGTAGGCCCTGCCCGTTGACCTGGCCCCGGGCGTGGTCTTCGGCGAAGCGGTAGAGCAGCTCGCCGCGGAGGGTCACCTGGAAGAAGCCGTCGCGGTGGAGGATCCCCAGGCTGCCGTGCACCCCCGGACCGGCCGTGAGCTTCACGCCGGCCGAGCCGACCGTGAGCGGCGGCCAGAACTTGAAGCAGGCCGACGTCTTGCACAGCAGGTGATGCGTGGTCTCGGGGCTCAACCAATAGAGCGTGCGCCCCTGCGCGTTGACGACGATCTGCTCCTTGAGCCGGGCGCTCGAGACCGAGCTGACCGTCGGAGCGCTCGCGGCGAGCGCCATCGCCGTCAGCGACGCGGCGAGCAGCAGCGCCGCCGCCGCCGCGCCCATCCTTCGAGCCGGGGAAGCGCCTGGGCCTCCCCCCTCCTTCATCCTGCAGCCTCCTGTACCGCATGTTGCTCCCTTCGTCTGTGGTCGTCACTACCGGCGAGGACGCCGTCGGCGCCGAAACCTTCCGGGTTCTGGATGCCGGCGCCGCCGATCAGGCCGCCGAGCACGACGAGCGCGCCGGCGATCGCGACCCCCACGTGGAAGGCCGCGAGCGAGGCGGCGTTGGTGGCGCGCACGATCGTGGCGGCCTGGACGGGCGGGAGGCCGGCGACGGGAGCGCGACCGAGCGCCGTGCGCTTGGCCTCGCTCACGGCCGCGCTCGCCGCCGGGGAGAGGTGCGCGCCGGCCAGTTGCGCGTCGAGCGCGGTGGCGAAGTGCACGGCCACGACGGCGCCGAGCGCGGCGATCCCGAGCAGGCCCGCGACACGCGCGACCGCGTTGTTGACGCCGGAGGCGATCCCCGCCTGGCGCTCCTCCACGCAGGCGAGCACAGCCGCCGTCAGGGGGGCCACCGTGAGCGACAGGCCCAGCGGCGAAGAGCAGCAGCGCGGGCAGCACGTCCGAGACGTAGTCCGACGGGGAGCGAGACGCGCAGCAGCGCAAGCAGCCCGAGGCCGGCGAGCACGGGGCCGGCGCCCATGAACAGGCGCGGCCCCCAGCCGGCCGGCAAGCGCCCCGAAGCGGCGCGAGAGCACCAGCATCACGAGCGTGACGGGCAGCGTCGCCAGGCCCGCCTGCAGGGGCGTGTAGCCGGCGACCTGCTGCAGGAAGAGCGTCAGCAGGAAGAACAGCACCGCGAGCCCCGCGTACACCGCGAGCGTCTCGACGTTGCCGACCGCGAAGTTGCGCCGCGCGAAGAGGCCCAGCGGCAGCATCGGGTCGCGGGCGCGGGACTCGTGCCACACGAACGCGGCGAACAGCGCGCGCGCCGGCGAGCAGCGGGCCGTACACCGCGGGGTTCGACCACCCCAGGCGCGGCTGGGCGATCAGCGCGAACACCGGCCCGCCGAGGCCGAGCGCGCAGAGCAGCGCGCCCGCCAGGTCGACGCGCCGGCCGCCCGCCCCCGCGGAGGACGGGATGGCCACGACGATCAGCCCCACGCACACCACCACGAAGGGGAGGTTGATGAGGAAGATCCACCGCCACGAGGCGACGCCCAGCAGCACACCACCGCCGAGCGGGCCGAGCGCAGTGGCGATCGCGCCGAACGCCGTCCACGTGCCGATCGCCGCGCCGCGCTCGGACTCCGCGAACGTGGCCACGATCACCGCCAGCGAGCTCGGCACGAGCAGCGCGCCGGCGACGCCCTGCAGCGCGCGGCAGGCGATCAGCACGCCGATGCTCGGCGCGAGCGCGCACAGCAGCGAGGCGGCGCCGAAGCAGCCGACGCCCAACGCGAACACGCGCCGCTCGCCGTACAGGTCGCCGAGCGAGCCACCGACAAGGATCAGCGAGCCGAGCGTGAGCAGGTAGGCGTTCGAGACCCACTGCTGGCCGGCGATGCCACCGCCGAGCGCGCGCTCGATCGTGGGCAGCGCGACGTTGACGACGGTGCCGTCGAGCAGCACGATCCCCGAGCCGATGATGCACGCCGCGAGCGTGAGGCGCTTGACCTGCGCGGCCGGCAGCGAGCTGGTGGCGGGCACGGCATCCAATGTAGGCGGCTCGGCCGTCGCGTGCGAGCCGGCCCGACCCTACGGCAGCGGCTTACCCAGGAAGGCTCACGCAGCGGCTCACCCAGGAAGGCTCACGGACCTACCACAGCGCGACGGCTTGGTGTGTTCCTCAGCGTGAGCCGGCTGGCGGCGGGATCTTCAGGTCGCGGCAGATCTTGCGGGCGAGCGGCCAGGGGATCTCGCGGTGGCGGGGGAGGGCGGTGGAGCGCTCGGGGTCGAAGCCCACTAGCTGTGGCGTCCGCCCTCGCGCAGCGGGCCGGCGCCGTGCTCGCGTAGGTGGCGTTCGAGGTCGCGGCGCTTCACGCGGCGATCGTCAGCTCGAGCGGCTCGCTGTCGGACGCGGGCTCTGAGAGCGCGTGCTCGCCGAAACGCAGCTCCAGGATGCCGTGCAGCGCGTCGATCACGTTCTCGCGGGCCTCTGCGCGGGTGTGGCCCTGGCTGTGGGCGCCGGGAACCTCGGGGATCGACGCGACGATCCAGCCGTCGCCGCCGTCCTCGTAGACGATCGTCAAGCGCAGTGATTCGCTCATGTTCGACACGGTAGCCCCTGCGCCCACCGAACGCCACCATCGCGCGTGAGTGCCACCCACCACGGCCCGCCCGGTGGCGCTCCCGCCGGCTCCTTCAACGCCCGCACAGCGGCCCGTGCGCCGCGCCCGCCAGCGTCGGCGATGCCGCCGACAAGCGCGCGCTACAGCACCCGCCGCGCCCACGAGAAGCTCTGCGCGAGCCAGCCCGAGGTGAGCGGCAGCACGTACACGCCCTGCGCGGAGGAGTGGATCGCCCACTGCCCGGAGAGCGCGAGCCCCTCGTGGATCACCGAGGACTCGGTGGCGCGCGAGTGCAGGCGCGCCGAGCCGAAGAACAACAGGTCGCCGGGCTGGACGTCCTGCAGAGCGATCCGCTGGCCCTGGGGGATCTCGCCCGCCTGCTGGGCAGCGGTGCGACCGTGGATCTGCCGCCCCCACGCCAGGCCGGAGAGCTTGTAGACGCGCCACGCGAAGCCCGAGCAGTCGTAGCCGCCGTGTTCGAGCCCGTCGGCGGTGTTGTCGGTCGTGCCTCCCCACACGTAGGGCATGCCGATCTTCGACACCGCGATCCGCAGCACCTCGCGCTGCGCGGGGGTGTAGGCGGGCAGCGAGAAGGCCGTGAACACTTCGCGCGCGTTCGCGAGCTCCCAGCTTGCGGGCCCGAGCGCGGGTTGGGAGCCGCTCGCCGGCGCCGGCCCGGTTTCGGCCCCTTCGCCACCTGCTTCGCCACCTCCGTCACCGGCTTTGGCCCCTGCGCCGCCGGCTTCGGCCCCTTCGTCCCCCACTTCGGTCCTTTCGCCGCCGGCTTCGGTCCCTTCGCCTTGGCCTTCGTCGCCTTCGGCCCCTTCGCCCGCCGGTTGCGCCGCCCGCGTGCGGCGGCGGCCCTCGAAGCCGAGCACGACCGCGAACGAGTGCGCCGCTTCGGCGCGCGTGATCGGGCTCCACGGGTAGAGCGCGAGCTTCTGTTCGCCGGGCGGGTGGGTGTAGCGCAGACCCAGGTAGCGAGCGATCACCTCGGTCCCGAAGTGGGCGGGTGGCGCGAGTCCCGCGGCGGCCGCGACCTGCTGCACGTGGCCGGCGACGTCGCCGAGCCCCAGCTGGTCGACCAGCAGCGCGTCGAAGCGCACGACGGTGAGCGGCGGGGCGGGGTCGAAGGTGACCGGCGCGACGCCCTCGCGCGCGGCAAGCGCCGTCAGGGCCGCGCTCTCGGTTGCGGCGCTCAGCGGAGCGGCACCCGCGAAGCCGCCGCCGGCCGCGTCGGCCATCAGCGCTTCACGCACCACCTGGTGCTGGGCGGAGGCGTCCCAGTTGGCGGCGGTGAGCTTGCCGGCGTAGGCGGGGGCGCAGAGCGCGCCGGCGCCCCCGGCCACGAGCGCGCCGGCGAGCGCGAGCGCACACAGCGAGCGGAGGCGGTCGTGCAGGGTGCTCATACGCCCTACATCGCCCATGAAGACCCCTGCTTGAGGTGGCCGCCGCCGGTTGGCCGAACGGGGAGTCCTTGCGGCGCCGCGCCGCCCACGTCGCGGCGAGGCCGTCACGTCCGCCGGCGGGAGTGGAAGACCTGGCCGAGCGACTGGCGGCCGGCCTCGCGCACCCGACGGCCGCGCGCGCCCGACCTGGCGTGCTCGCCGGCGCAGCTGCGCGCGGGGATGGTGGGAACAGTGAGTCTCCGTGGTGAGAACGCCCGCCCCTCCTCCTAATAACTATTTCACTGAATCCAGAGTATTAACTGTCAGCAGGCCCTGGACGTGAGCACTTTGCGGTGCTACCCTGATCTCGTGGAAAGGGCCTGGAATGTGGAACTCCGGCCTGGGTAGCGACCGGATCGAGCGGCGCGCCCCCGCGACCCGCACGCGCGGGCCCGCGGCGCGTTCCGCGCCCCCCGAGCTCGCGCCGGAGACGCTGCTCGAGCTCACTCCGGATGCGATTGTGGGCGTGCGCGGCGACGGGCTGATCGCGCTGGCCAACGCGCAGGTCGAGGCGCTCTTCGGGTACGCGCGCGAGGAGCTCGTGGGGCAGCCCCTGGAGATGCTCGTGCCCGAGCGCTTCCGTGCCGCGCACCGCTCGCACCACACGGGGTACTTCGCCGACCCGCGCACGCGGCCGATGGGCGCGGGCCTCGAGCTCTTCGGCCGCCGGAGCGACGGCAGCGAGTTTCCCGCGGAGATCTCCCTGTCGAGCGTCCACACCGCCGAGGGCACGCTCGCGGTCGCCGCGATCCGCGACGTGAGCGAGCGGGTCGTGGCCGCGCGCGAGCGGGAGCGGCTGCAGGGGGTGGCCGAACTGGAGCGGCTGCAGAACCAGCTGCACGAGGCCCAGCGCCTGGAGAGCCTCGGGCAGCTGGCCGGCGGCATCGCGCACGACTTCAACAACCTGCTCGCGGTGATCATCAACTACGCGGCGTTCGTCGCCTCCGACCTCGAGGCAGCCGCCGCCGTGGGCGAGGAGCGGTGGGCCTCGACGCGCGAGGACGTCGAGCAGATCCGCCAGGCCGGCGAGCGGGCCTCGCACCTGACTCACCAGCTGCTCGCGTTCGCGCGGCGCGAGGTCGTGCAGCCGGAGGTCGTCGACGTCAACGTGGTGGTCGGCGACGTCGAGCAGCTGCTGCGGCGCACGTTCGGCGAGCACGTCGAGCTGCGCAGCGCGCTGGCGCCCGACCTGCACCCGGTGCTGATCGACCCCGGGCAACTCGAGCAGGTGCTCGTCAACCTCGCGGTCAACGCGCGTGACGCGATGCCCGACGGCGGGGAGCTGCGAATCGACACCGCCTCGTTCGACGTCGACGCGCAGTACACCGCCTCGCGCCCGGAGCTCGCACCCGGCCCGCACGTGCGCCTGCGCGTCAGCGACACCGGCTCCGGCATGCCGCCCGAGACGGTGCAGCGCGCGTTCGACCCCTTCTTCACGACCAAGCCGCCGGGGCAGGGCACCGGTCTCGGGTTGGCGACGGTGTACGGGATCATCCAGCAGGCGGGCGGGCACTCGTACATCTGCTCCGAGCCCGACGTCGGCACGACCTTTACGATGCTGCTGCCGGCGAGCACCCGGGCGGTGGCGGCCGCGCCGCAGGAGCGCGACCCGCAGGTGCGCCGCGGCGCGGAGACGATCCTGCTGGTCGAGGACGAGCAGGCGCTGCGCGAGGTCACGCGCCGCATCCTCACCGGCGCCGGCCACCGAGTGCTCGTCGCAGAGCACGGCCCCGAGGCGCTGCAGGTCGCGGCGGCGCACGAGGGCCACATCGACCTTGTGCTCAGCGACGTGGTGATGCCGCAGATGCCGGGGCCGGAGCTCGCGCGGCGGCTGGTGGAGCAGCGCCCCGGCCTGCGCGTCCTGCTGATGTCCGGCTTCGCGCAGCCGATCCTCGACTCCGGCGGGCACCTCGACGAGGGCACGGCGCTGATCGAGAAGCCCTTCTCGGGGCCGGTGCTGCTGGCGAAGGTGGCGCAGCTCGTGGAGCGCGGGTGAGAGCGTGTCCGAGCTCTTGATCGTGGACGACGACGAGGCGCTGCGGCGCTGGGAGGAACGTGTCGTGCGCGCGCAGGGCTACTCCTGCGAGGGCGCCGGCGACGCCGAGGGGGTGCGCGCGCGCCTGCGCGAGAACGCCTACCGGCTCGTGCTGCTCGACGTCAACATGCCAGGGGAATCGGGGATGGCCCTGCTCGCGCACATTCGCCGCGACCACCCCGACGTGGCGGTGCTGATGGTCACCGGCGAGGACTCCACGACGCTGGCGATGCGCGCGATCGAGCTCGGCGCCTACGGCTACCTGGTCAAGCCCGTCGGCTCGGGGGAGCTCGTCATCAACGTCGCCAACGCGCTGCACCGCTGGCGCGCGGAGACCGAGAACCGCCGCCTGGTGGCGCGCCTGCAGGAGACCGTGCGGGAGCACAGCCACTCGCTGCAGGAGGCGCTGCAGGACCTCGAGCTCTCCGAGACCAAGGTGTGGGTCTCGCAGGCCGAGACGATCTTCCGGCTCGCGCGGCTGGTCGAGTTCCGCGACGAGGAGACCGGCCACCACCTGCACCGCATGTCCTCCTACTGTGAGCTGCTGGGGCGGCGTGCGGGGTGCACCGAGGAGCGCTGCGAGCTGCTGCGCCTCGCCAGCCAGCTGCACGACGTCGGCAAGGTCGCCATCCCCGACGCGATCCTGCTCAAGCCGGGCAAGCTCACCCCGGAGGAGTTCGAGGTCATCAAGAGCCACGCCGAGATCGGCTTTCAGATGCTCGCCGGCTCCTCCACGGAGGTCGTGCGCCTCGGCGCGCGCGTCGCCCGCACCCACCACGAGCGCTGGGACGGCCTGGGCTACCCGCGCGGGCTTGCCGGCGAGGCGATCCCCGCGGAGGGGCGCATCGCCGCCGTGGCCGACGTCTTCGACGCGCTCACCTCCGACCGGGTGTACCGCTCCGCGCTGCCGGTCGAGTCCGCGGCGCGGATGATGCGCGAGGAACGCGACCGCCACTTCGACCCGGCGCTGCTCGACGCGTTCCTGGACGCGCGCTCGGAGATCGACGCGATCCGTGAGGCGTATGCCGACTGAGCGCGGGGCGGGGCGCCCGTCGGCGGGGCGCCGGGGCTGCCAGGCCCCCTCTGGCAGGGGCGCGCCCGGCGGGCTGCTCCGTGTGGGCGAGCCCTACGCCGCCTCGCTGCGGGGGTGGTGAGGGTGGGCCCACACGCGCTGGCGCGGCGGGGGCGCGTGGCGGGCGCGCAGCGCCTCGTCGATCGCCGCGCCGAGCTGCTCGGCGGTGAACGGCTTGACGAGCGCGGCGGCGAAGGGGACGCCGAGTGCGGCCAGCTCGGGCGGCGGGCCGGCGACCGAGGCGCAGACGATCGGCAGCCCCGGGTTGACGATGCACGCCGCCTGCGCGAGCACCGCGCCGGTCGCCGCCGCGGGCTCGACCACGAGCACGTCGGCGCTCAGCAGCTGTGCGGGTGCGGGCACCACGGCCAGCACCGGCTCGTGGCCGAGACGGGCGACCATCCGCTCCAGCATCCGGCGGACGTCGGGGTGGGACTCGCTGATGAGTACTTGTGCCATGTGAGGATGATCGGCGGCGCGTGTCGGATCGCGGGGGTCCGAGTGGTATGAACGGGGCATGAGCCGCGCGCGGGTCCTGGTGGTGGACGACGACGCGCTCGCGCGGGAGGTCGTGCACGGCGTGCTGGCGCGTGCCGGGCTGGACGTGTGCGAGGCGCCCGACGGGCGCGCGGGGCTGCGCGAGCTGTACGCGCGCGCGCCGGACCTCGTGATCCTCGACGTCGAGATGCCCGAGCTGGACGGGTGGGCGACGCTCGAGCGCATCCGCGACCTCTCCGACGTGCCCGTGCTGATGCTGACCGCGCACGCCGCCGAACTGGAGCGCGTGCGCGGCCTGCAGGGCGGCGCCGACGACTACCTCGCCAAGCCCTTCGGACCGCTGGAGCTCGCCGCGCGCGTGCAGGCGCTGCTGCGCCGCGGGGGCGGCCGCGACGGTGGCGCGCCGGAGACCTACGCCGACGCGCTCGTATCCATCGACCACGCGCAGCGCGCCGTGCGCTACGGCGAGCGCGAGGTGCGCCTGACGCCGCTGGAGTTCCGGCTGCTGGCGATGTTCGTGCGTCACCCCAACCAGGTGCTGAGCCGCGAGCAGCTGCTGGAGCTCGTGTGGGGGGACGCCTACGGCATCTCGCCCGAGCAGGTGAAGCTGTACGTGGGCTATTTGCGCCACAAGCTCGACCCCGCGGCGCCCGCCACCACGCCGATCGAGACCGTCCGTGGCTTCGGCTACCGTTATCGGCGGCCCTCCTGAGGGCTGCCGCGAGCCGTCCCGGGAGTGCCTTTGAGCGTCCTAAGAGTGTGAGTTAGTGTAATTGAAGTGAGAGGACCGCGCCGCGGTCGCGCCCCATTTTCTTATATGGTGAGTATATTTAAGAGACTTGACGATTCTTCGGAACTATCCCTAGAGTGTGCTACGATGCACCGTGCAGGTACGGGTATGCCAAGGACGGAACCCCCTCTCGGTGACGCTGTGTCGGCGCAAACGGATTTGCCGCCCGCCTTCCTCTGCCTGTGGCGCGACGGCCGCCACGGCTCGGTCTGGGTCGACGCGGCCGGCGAGCTCGACCTCGACGCTTCCGTGCGCGTCGCGCACGTGCTGGATGAAGCCCAGTCCCGCTCGAACCTCGTCGTGCTCGACATGCGGGCGCTCACCTTCCTCGACCTCAGCGGCGTGCGCGTAATCGTCGCCGCGGCCGTGCGCGCCCGCCGGAACGGCCACGGGCTGCTCGTCGCACGCGGCCCCGTCCACGTCGACGTCGTGTTCACGCTGACGGGCACGCGTGAGCACGTGGAGCTTTTCGACCTCGACCCCACGCTCCATCCCCCGGTGCTGGGCGAGGGCCTCCCGGACCCGCTGAACACGCGGGAGGCCGCGCGGCGGCCACGGCGCGACGGCTTCCCCCGGCCGTCGCGCCTGCCGCCGCGCAGAGAGGCCGTGCGGCGCGCGGGCGCGCTGCGCCTCCTGCCGTGAGCGCGGCTACGGCCACGAGGTGAGCGACCCGTCGCGGCGGGCGGCCGATCGTCGGCTCGTGGCGATCGGCGAACGCTACCGCGTGGCGCTGTGCGCCGCCGATGGGCCCACAGCAGAGGCGGCGGTAACGGAGGCGCTGGTTGCCGGCGTTGCGCCGACGACGATCCAGGTCGGTGTGATCACGCCCGCGATGGAGCGCATCGGGGAACTGTGGGAGCAGGGGGAGATCACGGTCGCTGACGAGCATCTCGCGACGGGCCTCAGCTATCGGGCGCTGCTGCCTCTCCAGGAGCCGCTGCAGATCGCGTCGCCGCGCTCGCGTGAGCGTGTCGTGCTCGCCGCCGTGGAGGGGCAGGCGCACGTGCTGGGATTGCGGATGGTTGCCGATGTGCTGGAGGGCGCCGGCTTCGACATGCTCTATCTCGGGGCGGATGTCCCATCCGGTGCGCTGCGAGCGTTCGTTGCCGAGCACAGACCGGCCGTCATTGGACTGACCTCCACGCAGGCCTGCGACACACCCCATCTCGCTCAGGCGATCCTCGCGATCCATGACGCTCACCCTTCGTGCCGGGTCATGCTCGGCGGCAACGGCGTGCCACACGAGTGGCGTGATGCGCCGTATCGGTGGGTGCCGAACGCTGCCGCCGTGCTCGACGCGGTTGAGGGACTGCTGCACGACCCGTCTCAGAAGCCCCCGCCGGCGATGAGACTGCTGCGCTCGAGCACCGCGCAGACGCGACCGTCACCACCCGCGAGCGCCGTGGAGGACGAGCGTCTTGCCGCTGAGGTCACCGACGCGAGCGAGGTCGCTCGCCGCTACGCGCGGCGGGCCGCCGAGTACCGCTACCTCGCCTACCGCGACCCCCTGACCGAGCTACCGAACCGTCGCGCGTTCGACGACCACATGATCGCACTCAGTCGCCCGGGGCAACACAACGCGCTGCTCGCGATCGACGTCGACAACTTCAAGGAGATCAACGACACCCGGGGCCACGAGGCCGGTGACGCACTGCTCCGTCGCCTCGCGCAGGCGGTTCGCGGCGCGGTTCGCGCCGGCGACACGGTGGCGCGCATCGGCGGCGACGAGTTCACCGTCCTGCTGCCGCAGTGCACGCAGGTCGAGGCCCACCGCGTCGCCGAGGACATCCGTGCAGCCGTGCTGGAGATGAGCGGCGGCGAGGTGACGGTTAGTATCGGCGGCGCACCGCTGGGCCCCGATCCACGCGGCGCGGTACTCAACGCCGATCGCGCGCTCTACGCCGCAAAGACTGCAGGTCGCAACCGCTCGGAGCTCACCGTCGTGCCATAGTGCGAAAACCCCGAGGTGCATGTTGGGGGGTTCATGTGTCACTGTCGGCCTTCGGCGCCGAGCAGCCGCGGGCCCAGCGCCTCACACGCCTCGGAGGCGGTGGCCCGCAACTCCTCGAGTTGCTCCTCCCCGACTGCCGGGTCCTGGTCTCGACTGGTGTGTTCCAGGCGCTGGCAGGCGAACTCCAAACGCGTCGCGCCGAAGGTGGCGGCGGTGCCCTTCAGGATGTGCGCCACGCGCCTGAGCTCGAGCTGGTCGCCGCTTTGGGCTGCGCCGACGGTGTCAGCCACGCATTTGGGCAGCGACTCTTCGAATTCCTGTATCAGGCTTTCACGCATCTCAAGGGTCAGCGTGTCTCGAAGCTCCGCGATGGTGGCCTGGTCGAGCACCTCCTCAGAATCCTCACCGGAGAGCCACCGTTTGACGATGGCCTCGAGTTGCTCCGCTCTAATGGGCTTTGAGAGAAAGTCGTCCATGCCGGCGGCGAGGCAGCGCTCACGGTCGCCTGGCAGTGAATGGGCGGTCATCGCGATGATCGGCACGTGACGGCGCTCTTGCGCACGGATGCGCCGGGTCGCCTCATATCCGTCGAGCTCGGGCATCTGGCAGTCCATCAGGATGGCGGCGTAGTCGTTGGCGAGCGCCATCTCGACAGCCTCGCGACCGTTGCGGGCTACGGCCGTTCGCAGCCCGTACTTGCCCAGCAGGCCCTTGGCGACGGTGCGGTTGATCTTGTTGTCCTCGGCGAGCAGCACGAGGGGACCACTTGGCTCTGCACGCGTCTTCACCGGGGGTTTGGGCTCACGCTGAGATCGAACCGGTTCCTCGACCCTCTCCACCGCGGTCAGCTTGGCGGTGAACCAGAAAAGACTGCCCCCACCCTCCCGAGGCTCAGCGCCGATCGCGCCGCCCATGCGCTGCGCGAGCTCGCGCGAGATCGCGAGTCCGAGGCCGGTGCCGCCATAGCGCCTGGTGGTGGATTGGTCGGCCTGGACGAACGCCTCGAACAGGTGTGCCGCCTGATCCTCCTCGATGCCGACTCCGGTGTCTGAGATCTCGAAGCGCACCGTCTCGCCACCGCCGTCGGATACGCGCACCACAACCTCACCCGAGGCCGTGAACTTGACGGCGTTCGCAAGGAGGTTCAGCAGGATCTGGCGCAGGCGGCCGCGGTCGCCGTTGACTGTCACGGGTAGATCCGCGTCCACCCAATGGTTGATCTGAAGACCCTTGGCGTGTGCCTGCTCGGCGAGCATCAGACACGCCTCCTCGACAGCGCCACGCAGATCGAAGTCGGTCGGGTCGAGTTCGAGATGTCCCGCTTCGATCTTCGAGAAGTCCAGGATCTTGTCGATGACTTCCAGCAGCGCCTCGCTCGACGCCGCGAGGGCGTCGGCGTACTCCCGCTGAATCGTATCCAACGGCGTGTCGCGCAGCAGATTGGTCATCCCGACGACGCCGTTCAGGGGTGTGCGTATCTCGTGGCTCACGTTCGCCACGAACTCGGACTTCAGCCGCGACGCCTCAACAGCCTGGGTCAGCGCATCCCGCTGATCGGTGATGTCGGTGGAGAAGCCGGCGATGGCGGTCACCGCGCCGTCCTCGGTTTGAACGGGGAACTTCACCGAGAGGAAGATGCGCTCGCCGTCCAACGTGAGCAGCCCCTGCTCGGAGGACAGTGGAGTGCCGGACTCGATCACCGCTCGATCGGCGGCTCTGATTCGCTTGGCAAACTCGCCCGAGCCGATCTCCTCCTCGCAGCGGCCGAGGATCTCCTCAGCTTTCAGAGAGCGGATGCGTTCGAACTCACGATTGACAAGCAGATAGCGGCCGTCTGCGTCCTTGACGTAGATCACCGCGTTGACGTTGTCCAGGATGCCCTGAAACAGTTTGTCGCGGATTGGCTCGGTCAGCCGGGCGGGCATACCGGCGCCCCCCGATCGCCCGCGCTCGTGCGAGCCTTGGGGAGGCCCTCAGGACGGTGCGTGGCGCCCATGAGCGTGCGCCTCGATCGACTCGGTCAGGGACTCCGCGAGAACGTGCGGTGCCACGCCCTTGCGCAGGTATGCGATCGCTCCGGCCTGCATCAGCTCGCGGACGCCCCCGTCCGTCTCATCGCCGGAGAGCATCACGATCGCGGTGTCGGGAGCGACCTCGAGGATGCCTCGCACCGCCAGCAACCCTCCGCCCTTGGGCATCTCGACATCGACCAGAGCCGCATCGGGCTGAGTCGCCCTGGCGAGCTCGACGGCCTCCTCGCTGTCGACCGCCACGCCGACCACCTCGAACTCGCCGCTGAGGGACATGCCCAACGTCGACCGAATCATCGGGTTGTCATCTGCGATCAGCAGTCGCGGACGAGCGTTGTCGGGGGCGACGGAGGGCATCGGATTATTGGCGTCCATCGAAAGAGTTGTATTCAATGGAATTAACCATGTTCATTCATCGTCATCTCGCGGCCTCCACTTGAGTGGGGCCGGCGGCGGAGAGCGCCCGCAGGCGGGTGTTGCAGGCGGCGGTCATGTCGAGCAGATCGAGCCGATCTGAGCGTGCCGTCTGCTCTGCTCCGCAGTGGTCAAATGTCCGCAGGGTACGTTCGTAGGCGCGTCGTGCGGGCTTGACCTCGTCGAGCGCGTCGTGCGCGCACGCCAGCTTGAAGGCCGCGAGCCCGAAGTTGGGATCGATGTACAGAGCGCGTCGCAACGGCTCCAAGGCGGCCCGTGCGTCGTTGCGCGCGAGCTCGGCCACGCCCCGGATGAAATGCGCTTGGGAGTCCAGCGGGTCCTCCGCGAGCACGTCTCGAGCGATCCGCACCGCGAGGTCGAGCTCACCGCGGTCAGCGGCCCTCATGGCCTCGGCGGGCGTTGGCCGAGACTGCGGCACAGGCGCACGTGACGGACGGGAACGGCTCTCGTCCGCTCCGCTGCCGCCGAGCCGAGCTTTCGGGGTGGGCAGACTCTGCCGCGAGAGCCGGTCCGCGGCGCCGAGCACCAGCAGGCCGGCCGGGGCCAGGGCGCCCTCCAGCGCCCCCAGCACGTGCTCGACTGTCGGGCGGTCGAAGTAGATCAGGACGTTGCGGCACAGGATGACGTCGAACGGCTGGCCCGCCGGAGGGATCGGATCGCGCACGAGATTGTGGCGGCGGAACTCGACCAGTGCACGCACGCGCTCGCCGACGCAACTCACCCCGGCGGCGCTCGAGAAGTAGCGCTCGAGGATCCCGCTCCGCAGAGTGCGCACAGAGCGCTCGCGGTAGCGGCCCGCAAGCGCCTGTTCCAGGGCGGTGGACGCGATGTCGGTCCCGAGCACGCGCACTGGCGGGGAAGCGCTGGCGAACGCCTCGCACGCGAGGATCGCCACGGTATAGACCTCCTCGCCCGAGGCGCACCCGGCCACCCATACGCGCGCGACGTCCGATCCGCGGGCGCGAGCGGCGTCGAGCATCGCGTACCAGTCGATCGCCTCGAGCTCCGAGCGGTGGCGGAAGAAGAACGTCTCGCGAATCGTGATCTCGTCGATCAACCGCCGCATGGTCTCGGGCGCGACTGGCCGATCGAGCAGCGCCTCGGCCGTGAGCTCGCGATCGACCCTGCCGATCGCGGCTTGCAGCGAGGGGAACTGGGACGGCCCCAGCTCGATCCCGCACTCGCGCTGGAGCACGCGCGCGACGCCGCGCAGTGCGACAGTGTTCATGGCCGGGCTCCGATCCGCTCCAGGGACGCGAGCTCGTCGCCGATCGCCACCGGGGGGAGCACCGTCTTGGCCCCGGATTCGGCGGCGGCCCGTGGCATCCCGTACACGCCCGAGCTCTGCTCGTCCTGGGCGATCGTCCGTCCACCGGCGGCAGCCACGGCCGCCAGGCCCGCCGCGCCGTCGCGTCCCATCCCGGTCAGCACCACGGCCACCGCCCTGACGCCCGCGACGCAGGCGAGACTGCAGAGCAGCACATCTCCCGACGGACGATGCTTGCCGGCCATCGGGGCGGCGTCGAGTCTCAGGCGACGGGTCGCCTCCAGCTTCAGATGCGCCCCATCCGGTGCGAACCAGACACCCGGCGCAAGCTGCTGGCCGTCCTCTGCCAGACCTACGGGGAGCGCGAGACTCTTGTCCATCCAGGTCACCATCTGGCCGAGAAAGCCAGGGGTCATGTGCTGAACCACCACGATCGGGATTGCGTAGTCGGCCGGGAGTCGCCCGAGGACTTCTGCGAGCGCCCCGGGGCCGCCTGTCGAAGCGCAGATGCCGATCACCTCGCTGCGCGAGCGGGCGCGGGGACGTCCCGAGCCCGTCGGATCGCGATCCGACGTCCACACATCGCCGCCGGAGGCGGGCCGTCTCACCGCGCTCCCACCAGGCGCTTGACCGTCTCCAGCAGCGCCTGCTGGTCGAACTCGTCCTTGACGATGTAGGCGTCCGCGCCCGCTTCGGCTCCGCGCTTGCGATCCTCCTCGCTACCGCGCGAGGTGACGACGACGACCGGCAGCGACGAGCGCTCCGGGTCGGCTCGAATGGCCCCCAGCAGTTCCAGGCCATCCATCTCGGGCATCTGCAGATCGGTCACGACCAGGTCGAAGTCCCCCCCGGCGCCCAACGTGTCGAGCGCCTCGCGACCGTCGCAGGCGACCTCGACGCGATATCCGGAGGCACGCAGGATGCTGCGTTGCAGTTCGCGCACCGTGAACTGGTCGTCGACGACCAGGACCTTCGGCGCCCGCCTCGCCTCCTGCGTCGCGGCGGCGCCGACTCGGACGGCGGCCGAGGCACACGACGCCTGGCGCACCAGGTGGGCCGGGTCGAGCACCAGCATGACCGCCCCATCGCCGAGGATCGCGGCGCCGAGGTAGCCCGACTCCCCGGCCAGCGAGAGGCCAAGCGGCTTGACAACGACCTCCTGCTCGCCGACCACCCCCTCGCAGGCGACCGCGAGACGGCCGTTGGACGCGTCCACCACGAGCGCCCGTGAGACCCCCGGCAGATCGGGTGCGGCCATGCCGAGGACGCCCGCCAGATCGCAGAGCCGCAGGGACTCCTCTCCGACCAGGATCGACGGTCGTCCGCCGAGCATCATCACCCGCTCCACCGCGACCACCTCGCTGACGCTCGCCAGCGGAAGTCCGAACCGCTGAGCCCCGCGCCTGACGATCAGCACACGCAGCAGCGCAAGGGTGACCGGCAGCAGCAACCTCGTGGTGGTGCCCCTGCCCGGCTCGGTGTCGATGGCGAGGCTCCCACCCACCGACTCGACCTGGCGCTTGACGGCGTCGAGTCCGACGCCGCGACCGGCGATTTCGCTGACGCCCGCAGCCGTCGAGAACCCGGGCTCGGCGAGCACCTCCACGAGCGAGCCGCGACGGGCGCCCTCGGCGAGCGCCGCGGCGGAGACGCCGCCCCCGTCGTCGCGCACCTCGATCGCGACCTGTCCCCCGCGCGGCTCCGCGTGCAACTCGAGCCCACCGCGGCGCGGCTTACCGGCGCGCTCGCGCACGTCGGGCAGCTCGATGCCGTGCGCGACCGCGTTGCGCAGCAGATGGGCGATCGCCTCGGACATGCCGTCGAGCAGCACCCGGTCGAGCTGCGTCTCCGCGCCGGTTATCTGGAGATCGACCTGCTTGCCTTCTGCCGCCGCAAGGTCGCGCACGGCTCGCGGCAACGAGCTGGCGATCGAGCTCAGCGGCACCATGCGCAGCTCGAGCACCGTCTCCTGGAGCTCGTCGAGCAGGCGCTCCCCACGGTCCACCTCCTGCGCGACGGCTTCCTCAGCTGCACGCGGAGCGCCGTCGAGCATGTGCTCCAGGCGCCGGTGGTGGAGGACCGTCTCGCCGACCGCGTCGAGCATCCGGTCCACCTTGTGCGCCGCCACGCGGATCGTGGTCGCCTGCGCCACCCCTGCGGGCGCGACTCCGCGCTCGCCGCCAACCGCGCGGCGCAGCGCATCCGTGGCTTGCAGCAGAGGCTCGGTCAGTATGGGGGAGAGAGAGCCGGCGTCGCGGGCGCTCTGCAGCATCTCCTCAATTGAGTTGGCGATCACACCGGCCTCCTGCAGGCCGACCATGCCGGCGCTGCCCTTGATCGAGTGCGCGTGGCGGAACAGCGCGTCCGTGGTATCGCCCGACGCCTGTCCAGCCTCGACGGCGAGCAGGCAGGCGACCATCCCATCCAGGTGCTCAGCGGCCTCCTCGCGGAAGATCTGAACGAGCTCCGCGGGCACGCCTGCGGCGGTCATCTCCCGTCCTCCGGGGCGATCGAGTCGAACAGGGCGTCCACCGCGAGCACGCCGACCAGCGCCCCGTCGAGGACAGTGCTCGCGAGCAGATGCGGCGACTCGGACTCCTGCATCGTGCCGGCGAGCGGGCCCACGTCGAGCACCTCGTCGACGGCGAACGCCGCGCGCTGTCCGTGGCACTCGGCGACGAGCAGACGCGGGGGGCGTCCGTCGCGCTCGATCTGGAGGATCTTCGCGAGATCGAAGGCGGGGACGATCTCGCCGTTCAGGTTACGCAGCCCGAGCACGACGTCGGCCGACCCCGGGACGGGTGTCAGCTCGCCGAGATCGACGACCTGGTGGACGTACTCGACCGGCAGCGCATACTGCTCGGTGCCCACCCGCACCCGTATCTGGACTCCGCTCACAGGACGCCGCCCGCGCTCAGCGGACCGCCGTGTCCACGTGGCCGTTTGCAGCCGGCAACCCATAGCGTTCCAGCATCCCCTCCAGGCCGCGCACGAGCTCCTCGACGCGCTCGGAGGTGCCGGCCCGCAGTTGCTGCTCGGCCGCCAGCTGCTCGGCCGCCCGGCGGATCTCCACCATCGTGCTTGCCGCCTGCGCGGCGGCGTCCTTCTGGTTGTCGGTAGCCGCCATGCTCTGCTCGGTGGCGAGGATCGTGGAGTTGCTCTTCTCCTGGATGCCGGCGGCGATCTGACCGATCGACTCCGTCGAGCTCACCGTGCGCTCGGCGAGCTTGCGCACCTCGCCGGCGACGACGGCGAACCCACGGCCCGCATCGCCGGCCCGTGCCGCCTCGATCGCGGCGTTGAGCGCGAGCAGGTTGGTCTGCTCGGCGACGCCGTTGATCAGCTCGAGCACCTGGCCGATCTGCTGGCTGCGCTCGCCGGTCTCCAGCGCCTCGGTCGCGGTGATCTGGGCGTTGTCGGCGATCGCCGCGGCGCTCGCGCTGAGCTCCTCGAGCGTGGCCGCGACCTCGGAGATCGCCGCGGACTGCTGGCTCGTGGCGGCGGCCGCCTCGAGCGTCGCGGCGCGCATCTCGTTCGTGGCCTCGCCCAGGGTGCTCGACGTCGTGCGTATCTGCGTGAGCAGACGACGGGTCAGGCGCACGGTGTAGAGGGTGAGCAGCGCCGCGCACAGCATCGCGAGCCCGCCGGCGATGAGCGAGAGCAGCAGCGCAGAGTGTGCAGTGGCCCGTGCCGAACGCCGGTCGTTCTGATCCTGGGCGTTCTCCCGGGCAACCACCACATCGAGCTGGCTGTCGACGCCGTCGAGCAGGCGCGCGATCCGGTCGACCTCCGTCGCGGCGGCAGGCGTACCCGCGTTGTGCGCCAACGCGGCGAAGGTGGTTCCCAGCGCGGCGACGCTCCCGCGGGCGCGGCTCAATGCTGTCTGCTCGAGCGGTGTGTCGGCCGTGGAGCGCAGAAGCGAGACCAGCGCGGGATCGAGCTTGGCGCCGACTTCACGCAGCGTGGCGATGTCCGGGGCGCTCGCGCTGGTCGTGAGCGGTCGCGCGGCATTCAGGATGTCGTACACCGCCGTTCGTACTTCAGCCGTCTTGGCGACGGTCGCGGTGTTCTTCAGCGTCGCTTCGTACCTTGCCGAGCTGGCCCCAAAGCGCCACAGTGTTACGCCGATCGCCGCGCCGAGGAGGAGGACGATCAGCGCACCCGCGAGCGCGATCCGTCGCGTTGGAGCGCTCAGCCGCTCACCGAGGGAGGCACGCATGTGAGCTGTATCGGTAGGTGCACAGCTGTCCTGTAACACGATGAGCTTTGCGCGGGCTTAGGGCCTATCCCTGTAGGGTCGCACGCCTGGATACGGCCGATGGTCTTCGCGAGGCTTTGTCCTCGGGCTCGACGTGGGCCCACCACGCCTTCGCCCTTGCGTCCGCGCCTCGCTCGACCCTCGACCGCCCCAGACGCACGCCCCTATCGGGATAGGCCCTTACACGTGGATGATTGCGGGTATTCCGCATACCTCACTGCGGCTTACTACTCGTTTCAGGGCGCTTGCTGCTCATATCTATGTCAACGGCACGGTCCGCCTCATCAAGATGGCGGTCGCTGTCGAAGATTGACGGGAGAGCCATGTCCCTCCCTACCGACGCCTCCCCCATCGAGACCCTCGTGGCAGCACCCGGCCGCAAGATCCTCGTGATCGACGATTCGGCCCTGATCCGCGAGGCCGCAAAGATCGCGCTGGGCACGATCGGCGGATGGCGGATCGTGACCGCAGCCTCCGGCGAGGAGGGGATCGAGCGAGCCCTGTCAGAGCGGTTCGATGCGATCCTGCTCGACGTCGTGATGCCCGGCATGGACGGCATCGCCGTCGCCGAGCGTCTGCAGGCGATTCCCGCGGCGGGCTCGCCCCCGGTCGTCCTGCTCACGGCACACGACCGGCTCGAGGACCAGGAGCGCTTTCAGCGCGTTGCGGTCGCCGGCGTCATCGCCAAGCCATTCGGCATATCGGACCTCTCTCTACATGTGGCTGAACTTCTCGGATGGCGGGTGTGAGGCCCGATCCAGGGCGTGGCGCACGGTGCGTGCCGTCGGCGACGGTCAGTGAAAAGCCCGGAGATCCCGTCACGAGCTCGACCGAGGATGGCCTGCGTGCGATCTGGCAGAAGCATCGCGCGGGCGTCCTGGAGCGCGTGGGCCTGATCGAGCGTGCCGCGAGAGCATTGGCCGTGGCCGAGCTCGACGAGCAGCTGCGCGTCGAGGCGCGCCGCGCGGCGCACACGCTGATCGGGTCGGTCGGGACGTTCGGCTTCATGCGCGCCGCCGAGGCGGCGCAGGAGCTGAAGCTCGCGCTCGCCGACCCCACCCCGGCGCGCGCACTCGAGATGTCGAGGCTCGTCGCCGTCATCTATCGCGAGCTGCAGGGCGAGGCGCTCGCACCCCGGAGCGCTCGGCGCATCGATCCCGCCGGCGATCGGCTGCGCGTTTTGGTTGTCGACGACGACCGCGCACTGTGCGAGAGCATCGCCGCGGCGGCGACCCTGCGGGGGATGCGCTGCGACACGGCCGCCGGCCCGCGGGATGCACGTGCGCTGTGCGCGGAGCGTCCTCCAACGATCGTGCTGCTCGATCTGACGTTTCCGCCCGACGGCATGGCCGACGCCTACGCGCTGCTCTCGGAGCTGAGCGCGGCGACGCCGCCGATCCCCGTGCTCGTGCTCACCGGCACCGGCGTCTTCACCGATCGTGTCGAGGCGGCGCGGCGCGGCAGCCGCGCGTTCCTGACCAAGTCGCTGCTGCCGGACGAGGTGCTGGACGCCGTGGAGCAGTTCCTCGCGCGCGATCGCCTGGTGTCTACACGGGTGCTCATCGTCGATGACGACCCGGCGGTGCTCGGGGCCATGCGCGTGCTCCTGGCGGCCCAGGACCTGGAGGTGTCGACCCTGGCCGATCCCCTGCGCTTCTGGGAGACGCTGGAGGAGGTGGCGCCCGAGCTGTTGATCCTCGACGTCGACATGCCGGGCGTAAACGGCCCCGAGCTGTGCCGCACCGTGCGCAACGATCCCCGCTGGAGCGCCGTCGCCG
Source organism: uncultured Solirubrobacterales bacterium (assembly GCA_963821775.1). Lineage (GTDB taxonomy): Bacteria > Actinomycetota > Thermoleophilia > Solirubrobacterales > Solirubrobacteraceae > Palsa-744. Next base: position 254,413 of record CAWGFB010000007.1, read on the forward strand.
TGATCTTCGCCACCGCCCACACCGACGCCGCGACGGTCGAGGAGGCGTTCAGCGCCGGCGCCGACGACTACATCGCCAAGCCGATCGTCGCAGGAGAGCTCGTCAACCGGGTCGCCAACCGACTGGAGCGCATCCGTCTCTTTCGCGCCCAGGCGGAGACGGACTATCTCACCGGCTTGGCCACCCGGGCCAAGGCAGACAAGGATCTGGCGCACCTCGCCGCGCTCGCGGACCGCTTCTCGGAGCCCCTGTCGGTGGCGATGCTCGACGTCGACAGCTTCAAGCTCGTCAACGACCGCTACGGCCATCCCGTCGGGGACAGCGTGCTGCGACGCCTCGGCGAGCACCTGCGGCGCGACTTCCGCGGCACCGACGTCATCGGGCGCTGGGGCGGCGAGGAGTTCATCGTCGGCATGTATGGGATGACGCGCCAGGACGGCGTGCGGCGCCTCTCCGACACGCTGGGGCGGTTCGGCGAGGAGGAGTTCACCGACGGCCGGGAGACGGCGCGAGTGAGCTTCAGCGCAGGCGTCGCCGAGTACCCGCTCGACGGAAGCGATCTGGGTGCCGTCTCACGCGCGGCGGACGAGGCCCTCTATCGCGCCAAGGCAGCCGGGCGAGCCCGCGTGCTGGCCGCGAGGACAGCCGAGTCCTCGCCGCTGGTGCTCGCCCTCACCCCGCACGATCGAGAGTCTGGGCGACCTTCGCGAGCAGCCCGGGTCCGGAAAAGGGCTTCTCGATGAGGGCCACGCCGGCGTCCAGATGCCCGCCGCTGTCGAGGATCGGCTGGGCAAACCCCGACATGAGCAGCACACGCATCACGGGCCGCTCCACCAGCAGCCACTCAGCCAGCTGCGGCCCTGGCATCTGGGGCATGATCACATCGCTGAGCAGCAGATCGATCGAGCCGTTGTACCCACCGGCTGTCTCGAGCGCCTCGGGACCGCTCGCCGCGGCGAGCACCCGGTAGCCGGCGCCGGTCAGGATACGACGGATGACCTCGCGTAGGGTGTGCTCGTCCTCGACAAGCAGGATCGTCTCATCGCCGCGCCGTGCTGCCGGGTCGGCCTCTCGCTCGACAGGTGAGGTCGCCCTGTCGGTCGCGCGCAGCAGCACCGTGAAGGTGGTGCCGACATCGGGCTCGGAGTAGATCTGCGCCCAGCCGCCGGCCTGCTGGACGATCCCGTAGACGGTGGCCAGCCCCAGGCCGGTCCCCTGACCCCGTGGCTTGGTGGTGAAAAACGGATCGAAGGCGTGCTGCACCGTCTCGGGCGACATGCCCGCGCCGGTGTCGCTTACCCGCAGGCGAACGTAGGAGCCAGACGTAAGCGCGGGCCGCGATGCGGCATAGTCCTCGTCGATGTCCACGTTGGCGGTGTCGATCCGCAGCGCACCACCATCGGGCATCGCATCGCGCGCGTTCACCGCGAGATTGACCAAGATCTGCTCCAGCCGTCCCGGATCGATCAGCACAGGGCGCGTGTTGGCGGCCAACGAGCTTTGCAGCTCGATGTTCTCCCCGAGCGTGCGACGCAGAAGCTGCTCGACGGCGCTGACGACATCGTTGACGTCGATGACCTCCGGCTGGAGGACCTCGCGGCTGGCGAACGCGAGCAGCTGGTGGGTGAGGTGCGCGGCTCGCTCGGCTGCCCGGCTGATCTGCTCGACATCTTCGTGCATCGCCTGGCGGTCATCCTCGGTGCTCGTTGCGACTTCGAGCTGGCTGGTCACGAACGCCGCGCAGTTGATGATCACGGACAGCAGGTTGTTGAAGTCGTGGGCGATGCCACCCGCCAGCTGCCCGAGACTCTCCAGGCGGTGCAGCTGGTTCTGAAGTCGTTCCCGTTCTGCGTCTGCCTCCAGCCGTTCGCGCTCGCGGGCCGCCACCACGCGCTCGCTCACGTCGCGGATCGCCGCGATCGCGAGTGTGCCGTCCTCGATCTCGATGCTTGACAGACTGATCTCGGCCGGAAACTCACCGCCGTCCCGGTACCGTCCAAACAGCTCCAGCCCAGCGCCCATCGGCCGCGTGCGGGGATCTGCGAAGTATCCCGCCCGGTCGGAGCGGTGTGCATCATGGAAGCGCTCGGGCACGAGCACCTCAACCGGCTGCCCCAAGAGCTCCTCGCGCGCATACCCGAACAACGCCTCCGTCTGCGCGTTGACCAGCACGATCAGACCGTCGCGACCGATTCCCACGATTGCATCCGGGGCAAGCTCCAACAGCGCCGTCTGGGACTGCAAACGCGCGGCGACGTCCCGGTCGACCTCCAGCAGCCCGGTCCGCTGCCCGGCCTCGTCGTACTGTGCCGCCCAGCGGCTCTCGACCACCAGGCGACGGCCGTCCTTGCTGTGCTGCACCAGCTCGCCCTCCCAGCCCCCTGTCTCGGTGACGAGCCGCTCGATCTCCACCAGCGGGATCGGGTACTCGGTATGCAGCAGATCGCTCGCGGTCGCGCCGAGCGCCTCTACGGGCGACCAGCCGTAGGTGGTCTGCGCCCCGCGGTTCCAGTAGCTGATCCGGCGATCCACGTCGCGCGCGAAGATCGCGTCCGGGGCGAGATCGAGCAACGCGATATGGGCCGTAAGCTCCCGCGATCGTGCCGCGGGTCCAGTCTTGGCGGGGGTGATACGCCGCCCCGGCCGGTCCCTATGCTTAAGATCGGAGTTCCGCATCCCTGATCTTATCCACCCTTGGTAGGGTAGCACCACCGTGCGTCTTTTACGCGAGCCCCGGCGTAACCTCTTTAACCGAAGCAGTACAATAAATTAGATGATCTCAGGCCCCGTAGATCTTGACCGGTGTGCCGGGGCCGATGCGCGCGGCCAGCCAGTCGATGCTCGCGGTGGCCAGGCGGATGCAGCCGTGCGATTCGGCGGTGCCCAGCGTGCCGCCGAGGTTGTTCCGTCCGTGGATCGCGATCTGGCCCGGGACCGCCTTCGAATTCCTGCAGCACGTTGGAGCGTGCGCTGAGCGCGAGCGCGAACGGGCCGCCGGCCTCGGCCGGGTTCCATCTGCACGGTCTCCTCGACGAAGAACTGGCCGGTGGGCGTGGGCGTCGAGGGCTTGCCCACCACCGCTTGAAAGGTTCTCACCACGCGCCCGTCGTCGGTAGACCCGCACGCGCCGCGCGGCGAGGTCGACCAGGATGCGCCAGCCCGTCACGAGCTTGCGGGTGCCGCTGCTGGGCGATCCAGCCGGTCGATCCGTCGGGGCGACCGGGGAGCATCACCTGCAGCCACCGCACCCCGCCGGGGCCGATCGAGTGGCCGATCACGGGCAGCGTGGTCTGCTCGCCGGTGATCGGCGTGTGGGCGGGCACGAGCGCGACCTGCGGGGATCCCGCTGTCGGGCGCTCGGTGCGCCGCGTGCGCGGTGAGCAGGACAGCGAGTTCCTGAGTCGCCTGCACGCGCGTTGGGGATGCCGGCGGCGGCCGCCGAGCCGGCCGTGATGCCGAGTAAGGCAGGCCACCGCCAGCGCCGAGCCCTCAGCCGGTGAACGTGCCCCTCCTATGCGGGAGCGCGGGCCGTGCGGGCGGGCGTCTGGCTGCTCTGCGTCGTTGTCTTGCGCGCGTCTTGCCGTGTTCGCGCGACCGCTCTGCGGTGCGTCACTATGTCGCTTTCGGCCGGTCGAGTCGTTGAGCCGCTGCTGGTGGCGCCCGTGTCGCATGCTTCGAGCCGCTTTCACGCGGCTTCTTCGCGGGTGGTCGTTTCCGTGCCGCCACCGCTTCCGCTGACGCTGGAGGCGCAGGTGGACGTGGTGATCGTGTTCGTTCCAGGGTCACCGCGGCGGTCTGCGCCAGCAGCCTGCCGTGGATCGTGGCGGCCGTGTTCGCGGTGATCGACGCCGCGGCCATGATCGTGCCGACGAAGCGCGTGCCGGTCCCCAGCGTCGCGGAGGAGCCGACCTGCCAGAAGACGTTGCACGCCTGCGCGCCGTTCACCAGCGAGACGCTGGTGTTCGATCCGGTGATCAGCGTGGAGCCGATCTGGAAGATGAACACCGCGTTGGGGTTGCCCTGGGCGTCGAGCGTGACGCTTCCCGATGACAGCAGCAACGAGCTGCTGGCGGTGCGGACGCCCGGCGAGAATGCCTGGCCCGGCGAGGTCGGTCCCGGCCGAGCCGTTGCTCGGACGAGAGGCAGCTTCGTTGTAGGCGGTCGTCAGCGCGTTCTTGGCTCCGGTCGCCACCGCGTCGTCGACGTGCGTCGCGCCGAGCACGTGCGGAGCGCCGGTCACCGACGAGCCGGGGCCAGGCCCAGGTCGCCGAACATCGTCGTCGGGCCCGTGTTGGTGACCGTCGAGCCGCCCAGCACCGAGAAGCTGGCGGCTGTGCCCAGGCCGACGGTCGCGGTGGCGCCCGAGGGCGCTGCTCGCGAAGATCAGGCTGGACAGCGATCCGAGCAGGAGGAGCTCCTGCCCGAAGCGTCTTGCGACCGGCTCGGGGGGCGGAGCGGCGGCCGGCTCGGAGGGCGGAACGCCGGCTTACGGCGAGGGAGTCGCTGGGAGGCAACTCGCACTTCGGTGGGACGCCACTGTTCATCGGCGTCTCCTCGACTGCGGCGCCAAAGCACCACGATAGAAGGGGAATGGCTCCCCGGTCTCTTCGACCTGTCATGTAGACCGACAGCTCACCGCCTCAGCGTTAGTCGGGCGCGAGCGACCGGACAGATGTCGGGGATCTGCGTGTTTCAGAGCGGGCGGGGCGCCTTACGGCTCGCTCGCTCAATCGAGGTCGAACGCCGCGCGGATCGCTCCGCTGAGAGCGGCCTCTTGACGATCGAGCAGCATGCCGATCCGCTCTCCCAAGGCACCCGCGGGGATGGTGGTGATGTTGTCGCAACTCACCACCGAGGCCGCCGCCAGGCCGTTCGCGGAGTCGACGGGCACCTCGGTCGAGAGCCCACGGACGGTCGTGGTGATCGGCGCGACGGTCACCGTCGCAAGATGCGGACGCACGAACTCCCGCGTGAGGACCAACACGGGCCTGGCCTTGTCGAGATGCGCTACGTGTATCGACCGCATCAGGCAAACCTGGAGGGCAGGCCGGCGGCATGCTCCGCGAGCCCCGCAAGCTCCGGATCAGGGCCGGTGCGCGCCAGGATCTCCGCATCGCGCATCGCAACCACGCGGCGCCGTTCGCGCTCCAGTGCGCGAGCGAGCACCGAGGCCCGGCTGCGTGCCTCGCCGGCGTCCACAACCTCGTCGACGAAATCGACGAGATCATCCGGAAGTCGCACTGCGATCTGCTTGCTCATCCCATTAGGGTACCAGTTTGGCAGCAGCACGTCGTCACCGATGTCCGCGTCCCGCGGGCAGAACCACCCCTCCCCGCGTCAACACCCCACAAGGTGCACGGCGCTATCGTCCGTTGCCAGATGCCGAACGATCCCGCACCCCCCCTGACCGGCGGCTGCGGCTGCGGCGCCGTCCGGTTCGAGGTCACCGCTCCACTGGCGTCCGCGAACTACTGCCACTGCACGCGCTGCCAGCGGCGCAGCGGCACCGCCGCCTCCGCCAACGCCCGCCCCGCGCCCGGCTCGTTCCGCCTGCTCTCGGGCGAACAGAGCCTACGTGCCTGGCGGCCGGAGGGTGGCTGGGAGAAGTTGTTCTGTAGCGAGTGCGGCTCGGCGGTCTTCAGCCGCCATCCGGAGGACCCGGAGCGGACGAGCATCCGCATGGGCGCCTTCGACGCGGACCCCGGCATCCGCCCCACCGTGCGCCAGTTCGTCGCCTACGCGGCGGCCTGGGAGTCGATTCCCGACGACGGCCTGCCCCGCCATCCGGAGAGCGCCCGCGTCGATTGGCAGGGCTGCCTGCCCGAGAGTCCCAAGCGGCGAACGGGAGCTCGTACCGTCACTCGACGGTGACGATGCTCAGCACGCTCTCGCCGCGGGGGAGCACAACGGCCACCTGGTCGCCGGGGCGGCGGCCCACCAGCGCGCGGGCAACGGGAGATTCGGCTGAGAGGCGACCGTCGGCGGGCGAGGCGTCGTGTGAGCTGACGATCGTCCACCTGCGCTCCATCCCATTCTGATCGCGTACCGTGACGATGGAGCCGAAGCCCACCGCGCCATTGGTGGCCTCGCCCTCCTCGACCACCACGGCCATGGAGATCTTTTCGCGCAGGCGCGCGATCTTCGTCTCCAGGTGCGCCTGGTCGTTCTTGGCGTCGTGATACTCGCTGTTCTCCTTCAGATCGCCCCACTCGCGCGCCGTTTTGATCCGCTCGGCGATCTCGCGCCGGCCCTCGCCCTCCAGCGCCTCCAGCTCGGCGCGCAGCACCTCCAGGCCGGCGGGGGTGATCAGGTTGGTGGTGTCGGGCATCTCCACAGACCTTACCTGGAGGGCCGTGGCCGACCCGGCAAGCTCTCTGCGATCGGCAAAGCGGCGAAGCGGCGAATGGGCCTCGAACCCACGACCTCGAGCTTGGGAAGCTCGCGCTCTACCAACTGAGCTACCGCCGCGCACGGCGATTGTACTGGCGAGCCGCGGGTCATCTCAGGGGGTGGCGCCAGCGCAACCCCCTGAAGCGGCCAAAGCCGCGGTCGGTCGTGATCCATTCGCTGCCGGACTCGATCGCCAACGCGGCCAGGTAGGCGTCGGGGACCTGGTTGCCGGTCGCGCCGGTTGCGCGGCAGAGGCCGGCGAAGATCTCCCAGTGGCGCGCGCCGGGCACCACCTCGACGCAGTTGGGGCGGGCGCGCAGCGCCTCGACGAACTCGATGGCAGCCTCAGTGGAGGTCGGGGTGGCGAACACGCGTGGGTGGGTGGCGATCCGTAGCACGCCGCTCAATACGAGCGTGGACAGCCCGAACGGGGCGTTGCCGTTGACCGCCTCCTCCAGCCAGGAGCCGAGCTGCTCGTGCTCGGGTGAGCCGCCGCGGTGGGCGTAGACGAGCACGTTTACGTCGGGCAGGATCAGCGCAACCCATCCATCAGGTCGCGCAGCGAGGCGGAGTCGTCCAGGTCAACTCCTGCCTGCGTCGTGGCGTCGCCAAACCTGCGTATCACCAGACGCTCGCCCCGCTTGGGTGGACGCATCGCGAGCGTCTGCCTGAGCGAGTCTTCGATCAGCGACGTCAGCGTCGTGCGTTCCGCCGCGGCCCGCTGCTTGGCTGCGGTGAGCAGGTCGTCGTCGAGCCTCACGGTCGTTCGCATCCCGGGAGCCTAGCGCATAGACATAAATATGTCTAGCTCGCCCTGACGCCTGCAAGCACAGCCGCGCACCCCCCCGGCCCTCTACCCTTCGGTCGCATGAAACGACTGCTGATACCGGCGATCGCATCCCTACTCGGCGCAGCCTTCATCGGGCTGCTGATCTACGGGGTCGCCCACGAGGCGCCGAGCCGCAGCATCGACCAGGCGCTCGCCGACGGGCAGCAGCCGCCGGCGCCGCAGGCCGGCGAAGAGCTGCCGCTGCTCGCCGGCAGCGGCAACAGCTCGCTCGCCGCCTACCGCGGGCGGGTGGTGGTGCTGAACTTCTGGGCGTCGTGGTGCCCGCCCTGCCAGGCCGAGGCGTCCGCGATGGAGCACCTGCAGCGCCGGCTGGAGCGCCACCATGCGACCGTGCTCGGGGTCACGTTCGAGGACGTCGCCTCCGAATCGCTCAAGTTCGTCCACGAACACGACCTCACCTACCCCAACCTGCGGGATCCCAGCGGGGAATTCGTCCGCCGCTACGGCACCGCCGCGCTGCCGGAGAGCTTCCTGATCGACCCGGCCGGCGACATCGCGGCGGTCTCCCGCGGGGTGATCGAAAAGCCGTTCGTCGAACGGGCCCTGCGCCTCGCGGAGAACGCATGAGGGCAGGCCGCGCGCTCGCGGTGGCCCTGCTGGCGCTCGCGCTCGGCGCCGGTGCATCCGGGCCCACACCCAAGACGACCCTGCCGGCCGTCGAAGCGCAGGCGATGTGCGTCACCTGCAAAATCCCGCTGACGATCGCGCAGTCGCCGCAGGCCGACCGCGAGCGCGCCTTCATCCAGCGGCTGATCGCAGCAGGGCTCACCGAGGGGCAGATCAAGCGCGCGCTTGTGCGCGAATACGGCCCCACGGTGCTCGCGCTCCCCCCCGCCCACGGGTTCGACCTCGCCGTCTACCTCGTTCCGGCCGGGCTCGTAGCGGCGGTGCTCGTGCTGCTCGCCCTGCTGCTGCCCCGCTGGCGTCGGCGGGCGCGCGAGGCGCCGCTCGCGGAGGGGGGGCCGCCCACACTCACGCCCGCCGAGGCCGCGCGCCTGGAGGCGGACATGGCGCGCTTCGACTGAGCCACTGCGGCGGCCGCCGACCGGCCTCTACATCTCCTGCGGCGCGCCCATGCCCAGCAGATCCTCCAGGCAGTGCGCGATCGTCCGCTGCGCCGCCACGCACAGCGCGATCCGCTGGGACTCCAGCGCCGCGGGCTCCGCGCCGACGACGCGGCAGTCGCGGTAGAACGCGGTGAAGTCCTGTGCGAGCTCGAGGGCGTAGGTCGTGATCCGGTGCGGCGCCCGGCGTTGGGCGGCCTCGGCGACCTCGTGCGGGAACGCCAGCAGCCGCTTGATCAGCGCGCGCTCGGAGGGGTGCATTGCGGCCGACTCGGCCTCGCCCTTCGCCGGCGCCTCCGCACCACCGCCCTCACGGGCTTCGTGTCCAGCGCTGGGCGCCTCGGCCGGCTCGCTCCCCGCGCCCTCCGCCCGCGCCGCGGGCGCGAGCGCCGCCAGCGCCGCCGCGACCCGCGCGGCGCCCGCCTTCGCCAGCACCGAGGCGATCCGCGCGTGGGCGTACTGCACGTAGTACACGGGGTTCTCGGCCGACTGCTCGCGGGCGAGGTCGAGGTCGAGGTCGATCGTCGTGTCGTGCGAGCGCGAGAGCAGAAACCACCGTGCGGCGTCCACCCCGATCTCCTCCACAAGCTCCCCGAGCGTCACGAACTCGCCCGCGCGCTTGGACATCTGCGCGCGCTCGCCGCGGCGCACCAAGTGTACGAGCTGCATGATCACCATCTCCAGGTGGCCTGCGTCGCCGCCCAGCGCGAGGTAGGCGGCCTGCATCCGCGCCACGTACCCGTGGTGGTCGGCGCCCCAGATGTCGATCTGGCGCTCGAAACCCCGCTCGCGCTTGTCCTGGTGGTAGGCGATGTCCGAGGCGAAGTACGTGTGCTCCCCGGTGGCACGCACCAGCACGCGGTCCTTGTCGTCCCCGTAGGCGGTCGTGCGCAGCCACAGCGCCCCCTCGCTGCGGTAGGTGTGCCCGCCCTCCTCCAGGGCCGCGAGCGCGTGCTCCACGCGGCTGGGAGAGCCCTCGTGCAGCTCGCTCTCGTACTGCCAGCGGTCGAACTCGCGGACGCCGAAGGCGCGCAGCGCGGCGCGCATCGCCTCCACCATCGCGGCGACCGCGGCGTGCCCGACCGCCGCGGGGTCGCCCGTGGCGGCGTCCGGCACCTCTCGCGCGAGCCGCCCCACGTACTCGCCGCGGTAGCCGTCGGCCGGCACCTCCTCGCCCCGGGCCAGCGCGGCGATCGACTCGCCGAGCTTGCGCACCTGGGAGCCGGCGTCGTTGACGTAGAACTCCCGCGTCACGGCGTGGCCGTGCAGTTCGAGCACGCGCGCCAGCGCGTCGCCGTAGGCGGCGTTGCGCGCGTGGCCGACGTGCATCGGGCCCGTCGGGTTGGCGCTGACGAACTCGACCAGGACACGCTCGGGCGCCTGCGCCCCGCCCGCGCCGAAGCTCGCACCCGCCGCCAGCACGCCCCGCAGGGCCTCGCTGTACCAGTCCGCGCTGAGGTGCAGGTTGAGGAACCCGGGACCCGCGACCTCGAAGCGCTCGAGCGCCGCGCCCATCCGGCGCGCCAGCGCCTCCCCCACGCGCGTGGCGACCTCGCGCGGGGGCGCGCCGAGGCCCGCCGCCAGCAGCAGCGCCGCGTTGGTCGAGTAGTCGCCAAGGTCCGCGCGGGGCGGGCGCTCGAGCTTGACGGCCTCGGGCGCCAGCCCGTCGGCCGCCACGCCGGCCGCCGCGGCCAGCACGGCGGCGCGCAGCCCGTCGAGCTCAGTGGTGGTAGGGCTCACCGGCGAGGATCTTATGCGCCCGGTAGAGCTGCTCCAGCAGCACGACCCACGCGAGCTGGTGGGGCAGCGTCAGCGCGCCCAGCGAAAGGCGGTGATCGACGTGTGCCAGGGGCGGCGCCCCGTAGGGGCCGCCGACCACGAACGCCACCTCCCGCCCCTCCCGGCGCCGCTCCTCCAGGAAGGCGCTGAAGGCGAGCGTGTCGTACGTGCCCCCCTCGGCCGCCAGCAACGAGACGTACGCCCCCGGCGGCACCCGCCGCGCCACCGCCTCCGCGGCGCGCACCTGCACGAGCTCCAGCCTCGTGTAACGGGCGAGGAGCTTGCGGTAATGCTCCACGTCGTCCGCGAACGGAGGCCGCACGCGCGCCTCGCCGAGGACGGTCACCCGCATGTGTTGCGATACTAGCCTCGTGCACGAAGACGACCCGGGCGTCGAGCGTAACGGGAGGGGGGCAGGCCCCCCTCCCGACCACCCCCCAAGAGCTGCAGAAGGACTGGCCCTGTGAACGAAGACGACCCGGGCGCTGAGCGCCACATCAACATCCATCTCTCCCCCGAGATCATGGGGGGGGTGTACGCCAACTTCGCCAACGTCAGCCACTCCGACTACGAGTTCACGGTGACCTTCGCGCGCGTCGACCACGAGGTCGAGGCCGAAGAGGTGCCGGGCGTGGTCGTGACGCGCGTGAACCTCTCGCCGCGCTTCATGCGCGAGCTGATCGACGCGATGGAGGACAACTACTCGAAGTGGCGCACCCGCGAGGGCATCAAGAACCTGCCCGAGTACGGCGGCGAGGCCGGCGACGAGGGCGAAGGGGTCTGAGCCGAAGGTCGCGGTCGTCTCAGACGTCCACGGCAACCGCCACGCCTTCGAGGCGGTGCTCGAGGACATCGCCGCGAGCGACGCCGCCGAGGTGTGGTGCCTCGGCGACCTCGTCGGCTACGGCGGAGAGCCGGACGCCTGCGTGGAGCTCGCCCGCACGCACGTCGCGGTGTGCCTCGCCGGCAACCACGACCTCGCGGTGCTCGGGGAGCTGCCCCTGGAGGACTTCTCCCGCGGCGCGAGCCTCGCGGTGCGCTGGACGCGGGAAGTGCTGCACCCCGAGCACCTGGACTTCCTCGCCGAACTGCAACCGCAGGGCCGGGAGGGGGCCGTCGGGCTCTACCACGCAAGCCCGCGCGACCCGGTGTGGGAGTACGTGCTCTCCGCGCTGCTCGCCGAGCTCTGCCTGGACCGCCAGCCCGAGCGGGTCGCGCTGATCGGCCACTCCCACGTGGCGCTCTCCTTCGCGCGCGCCGAGGGCGAGCTCGCCTACCGGCGGGCCGCGGCGGGCGGGCGTCGAGCTGGACGTGAGCGGCGGCGAGTGGCTGCTGAACCCGGGCAGCGTCGGCCAGCCGCGCGACGGCGACCCCCGCGCGGCGTGGCTGGAGCTCGACACGGAGGCGTGGACGGCCTCCTACCGGCGCACCCCCTACGACGTCGCGGGCGCCGCCGCCGCGATCCGCGCGGCGCGCCTCCCTGACTCGCTCGCGGAGCGGTTGGAGTACGGTCAGTGACGGTGCGTCGCCTCCTCCCGCTTCCCCTGGCCGCCCTGCTCGGGGTGCTCGCGGCCGTGCTCGTGGCCTGCGGGAGCTCGGGGACGGGGCTGATCCCCGCCGCCAGCGCCGGACCGCTGGCGAGCGACTTCCAGGCCGTCGAACGGGCGGCGCAGGCCGGCAACGGCAGCTGCGGGGCGACCGAGGCGGCGCTGAGCACGACCGAACACGACTTCCACCTGCTGCCGTCCTCGGTCGACGCCGGCCTGCACGGGCGGCTCGCAGAAGGCATCCGCCAGCTGCGCGCAACCGCGTTGGAAATGTGCGCCCAGCCGGCGGCCACGAGCACGACGAGCACCGGCGAAACGAGCACGCAGACGCAGATCGACCCCCCCGCCACCACCTCGACGGGGACACAGACCACCTCGACGGGCACCTCCACCACGCCGGCCTCCACGACCGGCGCCGGCACGACGCCCACGACCACCCCCTCCGAAGGCGGCACCGCCCCTGAAGTCGGCGAAGGCCAGGCCGGCGAAGGGGGCGCGAGCGGCGGACAGGGTCCCGGCGCCGGAGCAGACGAAGGCGCCAAGGGCGGCGGGGCCTCGGGAGGCACCGGGAGCGGCGAACAGTGAGCGCGCAGCGCGAACAGTCAACGCCGGCCGGATGCCGCGCCCACCGTCAGATCGCGGGGCTGGATGCCCCGCGGAGGTGACCATGCAAGAGATCGCAGGGCGCTACCGCCTCGAAGGCCGGCTCGGGTACGGCGGCATGTCCACCGTGCACCTCGCGTTCGACCGGCGGCTGGAACGCCGCGTGGCGGTGAAGCTGCTCGCCGAGCACCTCGCCGACGACCCCACGTTCGTCTCGCGCTTCCAGCGCGAGGCGCAGGCGGCGGCGCGCCTCGTGCACCCCAACATCGTGCAGGTGTTCGACTCCGGCCTGGACGAGCGCGCGGGCCAGCACTTCATCGTGATGGAGTACATCGAGGGCCACTCGTGCGCGGAGATCCTGCGCGACGAGGGGTGGGTCGAGGTCGAGGAGGGTGTGGCGATCATCGAGCAGGCGTGCGAGGGGCTGCACTACGCGCACCGCCACGGGGTCGTGCACCGCGACGTCAAGCCCGGCAACCTGCTGCGCTCACGTGACGGCGAGGTGAAGCTCGCCGACTTCGGCATCGCCAAGGCCACCGAGCAGTCGAGCATCACCCAGGTCGGCTCGGTGCTCGGCACCGCCGCCTACCTCGCCCCCGAGCAGGCGCGCGGCGAGGAGGCCGGCCCCCCCGCCGACCTGTACGCGCTCGGGGTCGTCGCCTACCAGCTGATCTCGGGGCGCCTGCCCTACGAAGCCGCCTCGCTCACCGAGCTGGCCCTCAAGCAGCAGCGCGAGGCGCCCGCGATGCTGGACACGCTCGTCGCCGCCGTCTCCCCCGAGCTGGCCGAGGCGATCGCCGTCGCGCTCGCCCTCGACCCCCGCGAACGGTACGGCTCGGCGCGGGAGATGGGCCGCGCGGTGCGCGACGCCCAGCGCGGCCTGCCACCGGAGCGGGCCGCCGGCGGAGCGCGAGGCGCCCGTGCCGGGGGTGCGGGCGCGGAGACCGCCGCCACCGCCCTGCTCGGCGTGGAGGGCCGTTCGGGCGCCGGCCGCGGCCGCGCCACCGCGTCCACCGAGGTCGCCCCCCGGCGGCCGCGGCCCGCGCCGGTCCGCGCGCAGCCGGCCGCGGCGGTCCCCGCTCGCGGCGGCGGCTCGCGCGCGCGGCGTCTCTTCGCCACGCTCTTCGTGCTGCTGCTGCTCGCCGTCGTGGTCGTCGCCGTCTTCGTCGCCACCGCGCCCGGCCCCACGCGCATTTCGCTGCGCAACGTCGTCTACTCGGACGTCGAAAAGACCTCCGTGGCGCTGCAGGAACTGGTGCGCGAAAACACCAAATAGGCGAAAGGCCCGCTGAGCGGGCCTTTCGGTAAGACAACTGCCCTTGCGGGCCGGATACCTGTCACTTACCCGGCAGGCTAGCAGCCTCGACCGTCGCCTTCAAACACGGCTCCGGCGGCCGGACTCGAACCGACACCCGATACGTGACAGGTATCCGTGCTGCCCTTACACCACACCGGAAAGCCGTCCGGGAAGATAAGGGCCTATCCCGATAGGGGCGTGCGTCTGGGGCGGTCGAGGGTCGAGCGAGGCGAGGACGCAAGGGCGAAGGCGTGGTGGGCCCACGTCGAGCCCGAGGACGAAGCCTCGCGAAGACCATCGGCCGTATCCAGGCGTGCGACCCTACAGGGATAGGCCCTAAGGATCACTTGGTACGGAACACTCGATCGGCCGTCCCCGGCGCCGCACCCGCGCGCAGCGCGGCGACCACCTCGGGCAGACGCCCAGCGTGCAGCGCCGCGCGCAGATCCGCCATCAGCCGTGCGAGGAACGCAAGGTTGTGCGTCGTCAACAGACGCATCCCGGTGAGCTCGCCGGAGCGCACCAGGTGGCAGAGGTAGGCGCGCGAGAGCCCCCGCGCGCAGGCGGGGCAGGGGCAGCCCTCCAGCAGCGGCTCCTCGGACTCCCGCCAACGCCCCTTGACGAGGTCCAGCCGCCAGCGGGCGGCCGGGTCGGGGACGAGCGCGGTGCCGTGGCGGCCGAGGCGGGTGGGCATCGCGCAGTCGAACGTGTCGATCCCGAGCTCCACGCCCGCGATCAGGTCGTCGACCTCGCCGATGCCGAGCAGGTGGCGGGGCAGCGCCTCGCGCTCGCCGCCGAGCTCCGCCGTCGCGTAGCCGACGACCTCGTACATCTGCTCCTTGGTCGGCGCCCAGCGAGCCGCCGATCGCCACGCCGTCGCAGCCCGCGGCCGCGACGAGGCGGGCGGAGTGCCGGCGCAGGTCCTCGTGCACGCCGCCCTGCACGATCCCGTACACCAGCTGCCCGGGCGGGCCGTGCTCGGCGTGCCAGCGCAGGCAGCGCTCCAACCAGCGATGGGTGCGCTCGGTCGAGCGGGCGGTGTAGTCGCGGTCCACGTGGAAGGGGGTGCACTCGTCGAACACCAGCGCGACGTCCGAGCGCAGCGCCGCCTGCACCGCCATCGAGCCCTCGGGGGAGAGGAAGCGCTCGCGGCCGTCCACGTAGGAGCGGAAGCGCACGCCCTCCTCCTCGATCGCGAGGATCACCCCACGGGACTCGCGTCCCCCCTGCGCGCCCACGTCCGTCCCGCCCGGCGCCGCCGGCGCCACGCCGGCGGCGCCGCCAGGGACGCGGGTCTTCCGCGCCGGGCGGGCCTTGATCTCGTCCGCGACCGTGCCGTGGCCCATCGAGAAGACCTGGAAGCCGCCGGAGTCGGTGATCGTCGGCGCCCTCCCAGCCCATGAAGGGGCCGAGGCCGCCGAAACGCTCGATCAGCTCGGGGCCGGGGGCGAGCAGCAGGTGGAAGGTGTTGCCGAGCACCATCTCGTAGCCGAGCGCGGCGACCTCCTCGGGCAGCAGGCCCTTGACGGTCGCTTTCGTGGCAAGCGGCACGAACGCGGGGGTGCGCACCTCGCCGTGGGCGGTGTGGAGCGTCCCGGCGCGCGCCCGCGAGGCGGGGTCGCGGGCCTCGATCGTGAAGGCGGCCACCGCGGGATCGTAGGGGGATCGCGCCTGAAGGCGGCCACCGCGGGACGTGGAGGCTCGCGCGGGCGGGCGTGAGACGAGCCGCCTACAGTGAGCTCAGTGCTCGCCTCGCTGATCGACGTCAACCACCTCGTCGAAGTCTCGGGCTACCCGATCCTCTTCCTGCTGGTGATGGCCGAGTCCGGCGGGGTGCCGGTGCCCGGCGAGACCGCGGTGATTGTCGGCGGGGTGCTTGCCAGCCAGGGCAAACTCGAGATCGCGCTGGTGATCGCCGTAGCAGCGCTCGCGGCGATCGTCGGCGACAACATCGGCTATCAGATCGGCCGCCACGGAGGCCGTTGGCTGCTGCAGCGTCCAGGGCCCTTCCTGCGCCAGCGGCTGGCGGTGCTGGAGAAGGGCGAGCCGTTCTTCGTGCGCCACGGGCCGAAGGCGGTGTTCTTCGGGCGCTTCATCCTCGGTCTGCGCACGTGGGCGTCGTGGCTGGCGGGCGCCAACCACATGCGCTGGCGCACGTTCTTCCTGTGGAACGCGCTCGGCGGGATCTGCTGGGCCACGGGCGTCGGGCTGGTCGCCTACTTCGTCGGCAAGTCCGCCGGCAACGCGATCGCCACGTTCGGGATCTTCGGCCTGATCGCCGTGGCGTTGGTCCTTGGCGGCGCGCTCGCCCTACATCTGCGCCACCGCCGCCATCAGCGGCAGCTGCAGGGGGGGATGCAGTCCCACACGACCGACGGGACCGCCGCCGTCAGCGGCAGCCGCACGGAGCGATGCGATCCCACAGCTCCGCCAGCGCCCCCAGCTCGTCCTCGGTGAAGCGCGAGAGGAACTGCTCGCGGACGACCGCCAGGTGAGTGGCGCGTGCCGTGCAGAGACGCTCGCTGCCGAGCTGCGTGATGCAGGCGTACGCGCCGCGGGCGTCGTGATCGCAGGAGCAGCGCTCCAGCAGCCCCTCCCGTTCCAGCCGGTCGGCCAGGCGGGTCAGCCCGGAGCGTGAGAGCTGCGCCTGCTCGGCGAGGTCGCACATCCGCATCCGCCCGCCGGGCGACTCGACGAGGTAGTGCAGCACCTCGTAGGAGGAGAGCGGCAGCCCGTGCGTGCGCTCCAGCTCGGACTCGACCCGTTTGGCGAGCGAGGCGTGCGCCCGCTTGAGCCCGCGCCAGGCGCGGAGCTCGCCTTCGCTGAGCGCCTGTTCCGCCGCGCCCGCAAGGATGCTCGGCGGGGGCGATCCCGGATCGACGGCTGTCGCTGTTGCCATGACGCTCGACGCTGACACTGCCAACCTCCCTGCCCCTCGAACATAGCAGCAGCAGAGCGCTAAGACCGAGGCCCGCCCACCCGCGTGGCGCGCCACGCCCACCACATCATCAGCGGCTGCAGCGGCAGCCGCGCGTACAGCGCCCACCGGGGGAGACGGCGGAACTCCGCGGGGTGCAGGGCCATGTGCAGGTTGGCCGGGAACACCGCGGCGAGCAGCGCGATCAACCACAGCCCAGCGGGCCGGCGCGTGCGCGGCACGAGCACCCCGAGGCCGCCCGCCACCTCGGCGACGCCGCTGACGGCGACGACCGTCTCCGCCGTGGCCCAGCGACTCGTCCACGGCGGCACGATCCGCCGGTAGGCGCGGGGCATCGCGAAGTGGTTGACGCCGGCGGCGACGAACGCGACGCCGAGCCGCCGAGTCGAGCCCCGCCGCCGTCCGCGATCGGTCGGGTGGCGCCTCATGGCAACAGCGAGCGCCCCGACATGGCCGCGGGCTGGGGGAGGCCGAGCAGCGCCAGCACCGTGGGGGCGACGTCGGCGAGTATGCCCCCCTCCCGCAGCGCGAGCGCGCCGGCGCCGGCCACGACCAGGGGAACGGGGTTGAGCGAGTGCGCCGTGTTGGGGGAGCCGTCGGGCTCGAGCATGTGGTCGGCGTTGCCGTGGTCGGCCGTGACGACGCACACGCCGCCGGACTCCCGCACCGCCGCGAGCACTCGGCCGAGGCACTCGTCGACGGCCTCCACGGCGCGTACGGCCGCGGGGATCACGCCGGTGTGGCCGACCATGTCGGCGTTGGCGAAGTTGATGATCCCGAACTCCGGCCCCTCCTCGCGCCAGCCGCGCACGAACGCCTCGGCCACCGGGGCGGCGCTCATCTCAGGGGCGTGGTCGTACGTGGGCACGTCCCGCCGGCGAGGGCGCGAGCTCGCGGCGTTCGCGCTCCCGGGGCGCCTCGACGCCGCCGTTGAAGAAGTACGTCACGTGCGCGTACTTCTCGGTCTCGGCGACGTGCAGCTGGCGCAGGCCGGCGGCCGCGACCGTCGCCGCGAGCGTCGTGGTCGGCCGCTCAGGCGGGAACGCGACGGGGTAGGGCCACCCTTCCTCGTACTCGGCCAGGGTCGCGTACCGCGCCACCGGCCCCGCGCCGCCGCGGCCGCTCCAGCCGGGCAGCTGCTCGTCGCCCTCGGTGGGCGGGAGGGATCGGGAGGGGCGTGCTTCCGGAGTGGCCGGGGCAGACGGCAAGGTGCGCGGCTCTCCGAACCCCGGCTCGGCGAGCGCGCGGGTGAGCTGGCGCATGCGGTCGGGGCGGAAGTTGAACGCGATCACACTGTCGTCAGGAGCGATCGCCGCGTCCGCGCCGACGAGCGTGGGCTCGATGAACTCGTCGGTCTCGCCCCGCTCGTAGGCGGCCCGCACGGCCTCCTCGCCGCTCGCGGCGTGATAATCGCCGCCGCCCGCGCGGGCGTGGACGAGCAGGTCGTACGCGCGCTGCGTGCGATCCCAGCGGCGGTCGCGGTCCATCGCCCAGTAGCGGCCGACGACCGAGCCGACGCGCGCCCCCGGCGTGGCATCGAGCTGGGCGAGGTACCCGGCGCCGGCGTGCGGCAGCGTGTCGCGCCCGTCGGTGAAGGCGTGCACGAGCACGTCTTTGGCCCCGCCGCCGGAGGCCGGGTGCTCGCGCGCGCAGGCGATCAGCGCGAGCAGGTGCTGCAGCGAGGAGTGCACGCCGCCGTCGGAGACGAGCCCGAGCCAGGTGCACGCGGTCAACGTCCCGCAGCGCAGCCACCAGCACCGGGTTGGCGGCGAAGGAGCCGTCCGCGACCGCGTCGTCGATGCGCACCAGGTCCTGGCGCACGACCGCGCCCGCGCCGAGGTTGAGGTGGCCGACCTCGGAGTTGCCCATCTGCCCCTCGGGCAGGCCGACCGCGCGGCCGCAGGCGAGCAGTGTCGTGTGCGGGCAGGCTGCGCCACAGCTCGTCGAACACGGGCGTGCGCGCCAGCGCGATGGCGTTGCCGGGGCCGGGCTCGGCCAGGCCCCAGCCGTCGAGCACGACCAGGCAGACGCGGGCGCGGCAGCTCGCGGGCCGGCGGGCAGCTCATGCCGCCGCGGAGCCGACGATCGCCGCGAACGAGTCGGCCTGCAGCGAGGCGCCGCCGACGAGCGCGCCGTCGACGTCGGGGAGCGCGAGCAGCGCCGCGGCGTTCTCGGGGTTCACCGACCCTCCGTAGAGGACCCGCACGCGCGGCGGCGACCTCGGCGCCGGCGCGGTCGGCGACGAGCGCGCGGACGAACGCGACGGCGTCCTGCGCCTGCTCGGGCGTGGCGGTCTGGCCGGTGCCGATCGCCCAGATCGGCTCGTACGCGATCGCCACCTCGGGGAGCTGCTCGTCGGCGAGGCCGGCGAGATCCTCGCGCACCTGCTGGCGCAGCTTCCGTTCGGTGTCCCCGGCGGCGCGCTCCTCCTCGCTCTCCCCCACGCACAGAATCGGGCGCAGGCCGGCCGTGAGCGCGGCGGGCAGCTTCAGGGCCAGCGCGCGGTCGGTCTCGCCGCACAGCGCGCGGCGCTCGGAGTGGCCGAGCACCACGCCGTGCACGCCGATCTCGGCGAGCATCGGCGCGGCGACCTCCCCCGTGAAGGGGCCCTCGGGCTCGTGGTGGCAGTTCTGCGCGTACACCTCCACGCGCGAGCCGCGGGCGGAGTCGACCATCGCGCGCAGGTCGGTGTAGGGGACGCAGATGGCGACGTCGCAGCCGCTCGACGGCCGCCAGCCGGGGGAGCAGCGCCTGGATGTACTCCTCGGCCTGCGCCTCGGTCTTGTACATCTTCCAGTTGCCCGCCACGAGCGGGGTGCGGGCATCACCCCCCTGCGCTCCGCTGGACGGAGGTGCGGGGCATCACGCGGCCCCGCGCCTCGAGCTGGGAGGCCTGGATCCCGGGCAGCGCCCGCCCCTCGACCAGCTCGAGCGTCGCGCCGCCCCCCGTCGAGACGAAGTCGACGGCGTGCTCCAGGCCGAGGTGGGCGAGCGCCGAGGTGGAGTCCCCGCCGCCGACGACCGTCAGGCCGGGCGCGCCTCGCCATCGCCTCGGCGATCGTGCGCGTGCCGGCGGCGAACGGCGGCGGTGCTCGAAGGCGCCCATCGGGCCGTTCCAGAAGACGGTGCCGGCGCGCGCGATCTCGCCCGCGTAGCGCTCGGCCGTGGCAGGGCCGATGTCGAGGCCCATCCACCCGCTGGGCACCTCGACGCCGTCGAGCACCCGGTGCTGCGCGTCGTCGGCGAGGCGGTCGCCGATCACGAGGTCGTGGGGCACGAGCAGACGCCCGCGGCCGGGCTGGGGGTGTGCGTGTCGCTCGCCCGTGCCAGCAGCGTCCGCGCGTGGACGACGTCCTCCTCGTCGCACAGCGACTCGCCCACGGCGTGGCCCTGGGCGCTCAGGAACGGAAAGCACATCGCGCCGCCGATCATGACCTCGTCCGCGACCTGCAGGAACGCTCGATCACCGCGAGCTTGTCGGCCACCTTGGAGCCGCCGACGATCGCCACGAGCGGCGGCGTCGGGTGCTCGAGGATCCCGGTGAGCGTCCGCACCTCCCGTTCCAGCAGCCGGCCGGCCGCGCACGGCAGCAGGTGGGCAACGCCCTCGGTGGAGGCGTGTGCGCGGTGGGCGGCGCCGAAGGCGTCGTCGACGTAGAGGTCGGCGAGCTCGGCGAGCGCGCGCGCGAGGACCGGGTCGTTGTCGGTCTCGCCCTCCTCGAAGCGGACGTTCTCCAGCAGCAGCACCTCGCCGTCGCGCAGCCGTTCGGTGAGCGCCCGCACCTGCTCGCCGACGACGCCCGGCGCCAGCGTGACCTCCACGCCGAGCAGTTCGCGCAGGCGGGCGGCGATCGGCGCCATCGACAGCCCCGGCTGGACCTCGCATTCGGGACGACCGAGGTGCGACACCAGCACCAGGCGCGCGCCCCTGGCGCGCAGCTCCTCGATCGTCGGCAGCGACGCGCGGATGCGGTTGTCGTCGGCGACCTCGGGGTGGCCGTCCGCGCCCTCGGTGAGTGGCACGTTGAAGTCGACGCGCACCAGCACGCGGCGGCCGTGCACGTCCAGGTCGTCGAGGCTGCGCATGGAGGGCTCCCCGCCCGATCGGGCCTCAGAGGACCCTCTGCGCGAGGTCCACGAGCCGGTTGGAGTAGCCCCACTCGTTGTCGTACCAGGCCACGACCTTCAGCATCGTAGCGTCCACCACCGCCGTGAGCTGGGCGTCGACGATCGAGGAGTAGGGGGAGCCGACGATGTCGGAGGAGACGATCGGGTCCTCGGTGTAGGCCATGATGCCGTGCAGCGGCCCGCTCTCCGAAGCGGCCCGCAGCGCAGCGTTGACCTCCTCCACGGTGGTGGGACGCTCGCACTCGACGGTGAGGTCCACGACCGAGCCGGTCGGCACGGGGGCGCGCACGGCGAAGCCGTGCAGGCGGCCCTGCAGCGCCGGGATCACGAGGCCGATCGCCTTGGCGGCGCCGGTCGAGGCGGGGATCAGGTTGATCGCGGCGGCGCGGGCCCGGCGGAGATCTTTGTGCGGCATGTCCTGCAGACGCTGGTCGGCGGTGTAGGCGTGGATCGTCGTCATCAGCCCGTGACGGATGCCAACGGCGTCGTTGACCACCTTCGCCACCGGCGCCAGGCAGTTGGTCGTGCAGGAGGCGTTGGAGATCACGTGGTGGGCGTCGCGGTCGTAGGCGGTCTCGAAGTTGACGCCGAGCACGACCGTCGCGTCGGGGTCGCTCGCAGGCGCGGAGATGATCACCTTCTTGGCACCCTGCGCAAGGTGGATGGCAGCGTGCTCGCGGTCGGTGAAGCGCCCGGTGGACTCGATCACCACGTCCACCCCCAGCTCTCCCCACGGCAGCTGGGCGGGGTCGGTCTCGGCGAGCACCCGCAGCTCGGCGCCGTCCACCTCGATGGCGCCGTCCAGTGCGCGCACCTCGCCGGGGTAGGGGCCGTTGATCGAGTCGTACTTCAGCAGGTGCGCGAGCGTGGGCGCGTCGGTGAGGTCGTTGACGGCGACCCACTCTATTGGTTCGAGGGGCCCGGCTCGTCGGCCTTCGGCCGACTGCGCCACCCTCGTGGCGTCCGCGTCCGGGCGCGCCTGGGCAGCGCGAAACACGTTGCGGCCGATGCGGCCGAATCCGTTGATGCCAACACGTACGGGCATGTCCTCTGGGCCTCCTCGGGCGTTCAGTGCGATCCTGCGACCACCTCGACCCGCAGGCCGTCAGGATCGAGCAGATAGGCAGCGTAGTAGAGAGGGCCGTACTGGGTCCTGAGCCCCGGCTCGCCGTCACTGCGGCCGCCGGCCGCGAGACCCGCTGCGTAGGCATGATCCACGGCCACGCGGCCGGCAGCGCGGAAGGCGACGTGGCCCCAGCCGGGCGCGGGTGGTCGCCCGCGGGTCACGATCCAGAAGGCGGGCGCCGTCACGCCGTAGGCGATCGCGCGCGACCCCTCGTGCACGCGGCGCACGCCGATCGCGTAGAAGACCGCGTCGTAGAAGGCGGCGGAGCGCTCCAGGTCGGCGACCTCGACACCCAGGTGGTCAATCACGGGCCGGGATTATGCTGGGAGGATCGAGCGTCTGCGGAGACACCGCTCGATAACGGGTGCCGCGCTTCTCACCTGTGCGCTCGAGCCGGCAACCTCCAACGAGCTTGGACAATAGATTGAGCGTCTCCGCTCGATCTAGCCCGGTTCTGGTGCGTACATCGGCGTTGGACAGCGGCATCTCGCGCGCCATCTCAACGATCAGATCCTCTAGTTCTGCCGGTCCAAGCCGAAGCCCAGCCGGAGGTTCGAGCGACCGGTCCAGAACATAGGTCGCGCCACCTCGGGTGCCCCGTTGGACCAGGAAGCCGGCATCCCGCAGTCGTTGCAAGGCCGTCCGGGCCTCGTCCTTGTCCACGCCCAGGAGCGCTCGGACACGCGAGTTGGCTAGTACCTCCCCACGGGCGGCATGAACTAGCAGAATGCGATCTGATGTCTGGATCAGTCCTCGCTGCTCCACCTCCCGCACCCACGCCCGCTCCAACGGAGCCACCGCGCTCCGCACCGGTAGGGTCACACGCACAGCAGAGCCCGTGTCCTCAAAGACGGGCGGATCTAGCAGCTCATCCCGCATCGTGTCCTGCATGACGTCGACGCCTTCGCCCGAGTCCTCCGCGAGCTGAAGGCACGCAGGACGCGAATCACCGTGGCGTTACGCGCTGCGGCCTGATCTCGCATGTTCTCGACCGTGACGGGCTCGGGTAGCGAGCCTGGTGATGTGACGATCACGGCGTCTGGGCGTACCTCGATCCGGATACAACTGCCGTCGAGCTCGTAGGAACGATGAGCAACCGCGTTGGCGATGGCCTCGCGTAGCACGCGCTGGGGCAGGCGGGGCAACTCGTGCCGATGAACCCCCAATACCACCACTTCGTTGCCGACCTCTTCGGCGATCAGCTGCGTCGCGCGCTCCACTTGTTCGCGCAGTGGCCCGTCAATCTGGATGCGTCGGTCGTAGTTGGCGGCTCCCTCTCGATAGCGGAGCAGCTCGATATACGCCTTCCCGAGCCGCTCGTGGGGGGCACGCAGCAGATGAAGCGCGCCCGCGACGGTAAGGTCGCAGCCGGAGCTGGTCCGTCGTGCGAGGCCACTTTCAACCAGGCGGTCAGGAAACGTAGTCGTGTCTGACCAGCCGAACGCAACTGCCACTCGTTTGACGAGTGCTACAGGCGCTTGATCCAACGGGATTCGCGTATCGGTCGACTCGAAGCGCTCCAGGCTGCGAGCGTTGATGAACTCGCGCAACTCCGCGCCGAACAGAGCCACGTCGAGGCTGCCTCGGCGAACGAGGACGCGACCATTCGACGTCTGGGCAAATCCCTCGCTCCGCCTGGCGATTGATAGAACCGTGATACGGGTCCCATCGACCAAGAGCGGATGGATCGAGTAACGGCCAGAATCGCGTACGTCGTTGATGATCTCGTGGAGGCCATCCTCAAGGCCCGGCGTCAACTCTCGACCCAAGATCTCGCCGTCGTTGCCGACGCCGATGAGGATGACGCCACCCTCGGTGTTCGAGAAGGACACAACACTGTCGGTCAGCGGTCCACGTCCTGCGCCTCTCTTGCGCTCGACGAAGCCGCTCTCCGCAGGGAACGCAGCCGCAAAGGCGGTGCGCGTCATTGACTCTGGTCGAGTCGCGGAATTGAGCGGATGGAACGGAGGGTATGCCAAACTTGCTGCTCCAGCGTAGCGTCTCTACAAATATAGCATACTTATCTTCCTTCAAAACCAGAAAGACATGATCTGCATAACTAATCATTACGAATCGAGGCCGGACGCCCGCCAACTCGTGCCAGCGCACCCCGGCGCGGCCGCTCCCCCGATGCCCCTCACGCGTCCCGCGAGCGCTTGTCGACGTCGCGGTGCGTGACGGCCACCGTGACGTCCTCGCGGTCGCCGTAGCGCGCGACGAGGTGCTCGGCGATCGCCACCGAGCGGTGGCGGCCGCCCGTGCAGCCGACGGCAACCACGAGGTGCGCGCGCCCCTCGGCGACGTACTGGGGCAGCAGGAAGTCCAGCAGCGGGTGCAGCCGCTCGTAGAGCTCCTCCAGGCGCCCGTCGCGGCCGACGTACGCGACCACGCGCGGGTCGAGGCCGGTGAGCGGGCGCAGCTCGGGCACGTAGTACGGGTTCGGCAGGAAGCGCACGTCGAAGGCGAGGTCCTCCTCGCGCGGGGGGCCGTGCTTGAAGCCGAAGCTCATGAACGTCACCGCCAGCCGCCCCGTGGCGCGGCGCGGCAGCAGCTCGTCGGCGATCTTGCCGCGCAGCATCGCCGCCGACATGCCGGTCGTGTCGATCACCACGTCGGCGCGGTTGCGCAGCGGCTCCAGCAGCGCGCGCTCCGCCGCGACGCCGGCGGCGACCGACCCGTCGGGTGCCAGCGGGTGGCGGCGGCGGGTCTCCTTGTAGCGGTTGACGAGCGTCTGCTCGGCCGCCTCCAGGAAGAGCACGTGGTGCTCGAGGCCGAGCGGGCGCAGGTCGTCGACGACCGCCTGCAGCGCCTCGAAGTACACCCCCCCGCGCACGTCGGAGACGACCGCGGCGCGCTCGACCTTGGAGCCCTCGTGCACGAACAGCTCCACGAGCGAGCGGATCATCTCCGGAGGGAGGTTGTCCACGCAGAAGTACCCGGCGTCCTCGAAGACGTTCATCGCCGTGGACTTGCCGGCGCCGGAGAAGCCCGTGATGATGACGATCTCCTTGAGGCTCGACGCGGCCGCCCTGCCGTCGGGGCGCGCGGGGCCGCGCAGCGGTCGCGTGGCGGACATGTCTTGATTGTGCCGCGTCGCGCGGACTACCCCGCCCGGTTCAACCGATTCAGGTGCCCGTGCAACTCCCGCGCAACCTTCGCCGGCAGCCCCGGCACCGCCTGCAGCTCCTCGCGCGAGGCGGCGAGCACCGCGTCCGGCGAGCCGAAGTGGGCGAGCAGCGCGCGCTTGCGCGCGGGGCCGACGCCGGGCAGCTCGTCCAGCAGCGAGCTCGTCAGCGCGCGGTCGCGGCGCGTGCGGTGGTGGGCGAGCGCAAAGCGGTGCGCCTCGTCGCGGGCGCGCTGCAGCAGCTGCAGCTCGGGCGAGGCGTGGTCGAGCTGCAGCGGCGCCGCGCGGCCGGGGAGGAACACCTCCTCGATGCGCTTGGCGAGCGAGATCACCGCCACGCCGCGCTCGGCGAAGCCGCGCAGCGGCTCCAGGCCGGCGGTGAGCTGGCCGCGGCCGCCGTCGATCACGACCACCGACGGCAGCGTCGCGAAGCTCGCGTCGTAGGCGGGGTCGTGCGGGGAGAGGTCGGTCTGGCGCTCCCACTGCGCGTAGCGGCGGCCCAGCACCTCGGCCAGCGCCGCGTAGTCGTCGGAGGCGCCCTCCTCCAGCGAGCGGACCCGGAAGCGGCGGTAGTCGGACTTCTTCGGCGCGCCGCCCTCGAGCACGACCATCGAGGCGACCGTGTGGGTGCCGCCGAGGTTGGAGATGTCGAAGCACTCCACCCGCACGGGCGGCGCGTCGAGGCCGAGCGCCCGCTGCAGCCCCTCGACCGCCTCGACGCGGCTCTGGCGGCGGCGCTCGGCGCGCAGGTGCTCCTGGTCGAGCGCCAGCCGCGCGTTGCGCTCGGCCAGCTCGAGGATGCGGCGCTTGTCGCCGCGCTCGGCCGCGCGCAGCTCCACGGGGCCGCCGCGGCGGAGGGCGAGCGCTTCGGCGAGCGCCGCGCGCTCGGCGCGGGCGAGCTCCCGCTGCACGACGATCTGAGCCGGGATCGAGGCGTGGCCGGCGTAGTACTGGAGCATGAACTCCTCGGCCACCTCGGCGAGGTCGCGCTCGGCCTCGTTGGCGAGGTAGAAGGAGTGGCGGTCCGAGAGCACCCCGTCGCGCACCTGGAAGACCTGCGCGTTGGCCTCCGTGCCGTCGAGCGCGACGGCGACCGCGTCGAGCGTGCCCACCGACTCGTTGGCCACGCGCTGGCGCTCCAGCAGCGAGCGCACCGCGCGCAGGCGGTTGCGCTCCAGCGTCGCCTGCTCGTACTCCCGGGCGGCCGCCGCGGCGCGCATGCGCGCCTCCAGGTCGCGCTCGATCGCGCGGTAGCGCCCGGAGAGGAAGTCGATCACGCCGTCGATGGCGGCGCGGTACTGCTCCCGCGAGACGTACCCCACGCAGGGCGCGCCGCAGCGCTTGATGTAGTAGTCCAGGCAGGGGCTGCCGCTGCGCCGCCCCGGCTCCGGGCCGGTGCAGGAGCGGAACTGGAAGATCTTCGTGAGCAGGTCCAGCGTGCCGCGCACGCGCTTGGCGGACGAGTAGGGGCCGAAGTACGCGCGCCCCGGCCGGTGGCGCTCGCGCGTGAAGTACACCCGCGGGTACTCCTCGTCGAGGGAGATCGCGATGAACGGGTAGGACTTGTCGTCGCGCAGGCGGATGTTGAAGCGCGGCCGGTACTGCTTGATGAAGCTCTGCTCGGCCAGCAGCGCCTCGGCCTCGGAGGCGACGACGAGGAACTCGATGTGCTCCACCGCCCCGACCATCTCCGCGTGGCCGGGGCTGGAGGGCACCTCCGCCTTGGCGAAGTGCGAGGCGACGCGCTTGCGGACCGACACGGCCTTGCCGACGTACACCACGCGCCCGGCGCCGTCGCGGAAGAGGTACACCCCCGGCTGGTCGGGCAGGGCGCGGCGCTGCTCGGCGAGCGTCGCGCTCACGGGCGCCGGTCCTCCGGCCAGGGACGCGGCGCGGACGTCGGCGGGGGCGTCAATAGGTCCGCGCGTAGCGGTGGAGCGCGAACAGCGTGTACCCCACGAGCGCGAGCAGCACGAACCACACGAGCTCGCCGAAGCCGGTCGCCCACATCCGTGTTTTGGCGGCGAGCGTCACCACGCCGACGCCGAGCGCCCCGTAGAGCAGCGCGCGGCGGCGCTCGCCGAGGCTGTAGATCGCCACACGGTGCCGGCGGTAGAACCACAGGCCGGCGTACGCGAGCCCCACCCCGAACGCCACGCCGAGGATCGTCGCGAACGTGTTCGCCGCCCGCCCGCCCCCCGGCAGGAACGCCACCGCGGCCGCGAGCGCCAGCAGGATCGCCACGTTGCGCACGGTCTTCAGGCGGTCGTCCACGGGCTCAGTGTAGGTCTCAGCGGCTCCACCCCACCGTGTGGCTTTGAAAGCCGTTCTTAGCCCGGGCTTTAGGGAACACGACTAGACTCCGGTGAGGAATGGGGAGCGCAGCATCATGCAGGGGTCAACGGTACGCACCTGTCTCGGCGCAGCCGCCGCGGCGCTGCTGCTCGCCGGCTGCGGCGGTGGAGGCTCCTCCACGTCCACGGTGACCGTCTCGGCAGTGCCGGCCTCGCCCGCGGCTGCGGCGGCCGCCTCGTCCGCGCGGGCCACTGTCGCCGGCACGGGCGGCAGCGGCGCCGCCGTGGCGTACGTCGCCGGCACCCCGATCTCGAAGTCCGCGTATGAGCACTGGCTGACGGTCGAGCAGAAGCTCGGCGGCGCGGCGAACGCCTCCCACCGGGCGCTCGCGTTCCTGATCACCTCGCAGTGGGTGGTGGACGAGGCGTCGCGGCGGCACGTCGCGGCAACCGCAGCCGAAGTCAAGCAGCGCTACGGCCGGCTGGTGCACCAGGGCTACCCGCAGGCCGGCTCGCTGAGCAGGTTCATGGCCACCTCCGGCGAGACCGAAGCCGACCTGCTGGCGCGTGTGCGGGTGGAACTGCTGCTGGGGCGGACTACCGCGCAGGTCGCGGGGAGCGCGAGCGGCTCGCGACGCAGCGCGCTGCTGGCCGGCTACGAGCGCGCCTTCCACGCGCGCTGGAAGGCGCTCACCACCTGCGAGCCGGGCTACGTGATGGAAGATTGCCGCGCGTACCGGGGAGGAGCCGAAAACCTCAGTCCCGCCGCCGGCAACTCGGCCGGCACGCCGCCGCCCGTGCGAGCCGGCTCGGTCGTGACGAGGTCCTCGACCCACACCACAACCGCCCGGGCCCACACCCCCTCGTCCACGAGCTCCGCGCCGACTCGGCGAGGTGTACCCCACGCCGGGCGGGTTCTCCATCTCGAGCCCCGCGTTCGCGCGCAACGGCGCGATCCCGGCCCAGTACACCTGCGCGGGCGCCGGCGCCTCCCCGCCGCTCACCTGGGAACGGGTGCCCGCGGGCGCCGCCGAGCTCGTGCTGTTCGTGATCGACGACAGCTCCGAGACCTCCTCGGGCGGCATCCGCTGGATCGTGGGCGGCATCGACCCAAGCTCCACAGGCGTGGCCGCGGGTGCCGTGCCCACGGGCGGGATCGTGGGGACCAACACGGCCGGCAAGGCCGCGTACAGCCCGATCTGCCCCGCCCCGGGCCACACCGACACGGTCGAGTTCGTCGTGTACGCGCTGAAGAAGACGATCCCGCTTTCGCCCGGCTTCAAGCCCGCCATCGCCGAGCACGAGTACGGCGCCGGCAACCTGATCCTCGGGCAGGCCGCCATCACGTACGGGATCGCGTCGCGCTGACGCGTCGCACGAAGGTCTACCGATCGAAGAGGGGCCCGGCTCGGCGACCCGCCAGGCCGTCTGCGCCCGCCGAGTACACCGGACCGTCAGAATCGATTCGTGGGCCCTTACTCCACCAGCGCTTCCAGCCGCGCGTAGGCGGCCTCCACCGCGCGGCGCGCGGCCGTGTGGCGGGCCTCGGACTTGGCGGCCTCGTACTTGGTCGCCCACGCCGCGGGCTCGGAGAGGGCGTCCTCGATCTCGCGCAGCGCGGCCTCGGTCGCTTCGATCTCCCGCTCGGCCTGCTGCTGGGCGCTCAGGCGGTTCTTGGAGGGACCCGTGGCCTTTGGCTTGGGCTTGCGCTTGGGCGCGCGTCGGTCGCCGTTTGAGCTGGGGGTGGCCCCAGCCGGCGCATGCGCCGGCTGGCGGTCGGGCGCATGCGCCCGACCGAGGGGCCGCGCATGCGCGGCCCCTGGAGACCGCACATGTGCGGTCTCCGACGGGTCCGCATGTGGACCCGTCCCCTTCCGCTCCTCCCCGGCTGTGCGCTTCTCCTCGCGCACGCGCACGTACTCGGGCCAGCCGCCGACGTAGCTGTGCAGCGTGCGGTCCTCGACCGCGACCGTGCGGACGCCCACCGCGTCGAGCAGCGCGCGGTCGTGGGAGACCAGCAGCACCGCCCCTCCGAAGGCGCGCAGCGCGTCCTCCAGCGCCTCGCGGGACTCGATGTCGAGGTGGTTGGTGGGCTCGTCGAGGATCAGCACGTTCGCGCCTGAGGAGACGAGGATCGCCAGCGACAGCCGCCGGCGCTCGCCGCCGGAGAGGCCGGCCAGCGGTTTCTCGGCCTCCTCGCCGGAGAACAGGAACTGGCCGAGCAGCGCGCGCGCCTTGTTGGGGGTGAGGCCCGTCGCGCGCTGCGCGGCCTCCAGCACGCTCTGGCCGGGCTGGCCGCCGGCGCCGAGCTCCTCGGCGTGCTGGGAGAGGTAGCCGACCTGCACGTTGTGGCCGGTGCTCAACTGCCCCGCCGCGAGCGGCCGGCGCCCCGCGAGCGTCTCGATCAGCGTCGTCTTGCCGGAGCCGTTGGGGCCGACGAGCGAGACGTGCTCGCCGCGCTCCAGCCACAGCTCCGCGTGCTCGAGCAGGACGAGGGGCTCCGCGCCGGCGCCCCCTCCCCGTCACCCCCACCTCCACGCGCCCGTCGCGCAGCTCGAACACCACCCGCCCCGAGCGCTCCGGCGCCTTGAACGCGAACTCGAGGCCGTGCCCGTCGCGCGGATCGCGCTCGAGCCGCTCGATCTTCGCCAGCTTCTTCACGCGCGACTGCGCCTGTTTGGCCTTCGTCGCCTTGTAGCGGAAGCGCTCGACGAAGCGCTCCATGCGCGCGATCTCCGCCTGCTGGCGGTCGATCGCCTTGCCGAGCGCGATCTCGCGCGCGGCCTGCTCGCGGCGCCACGCGTGCCAGGGCCCGGCGAAGTACCGCGAGCGGCCGGCCTCGAGCTCGAGGACCGCGGTGCCGACCGCCTCCAGGAACCAGCGGTCGTGGGCGACCAGCACGACCGCCGCGTCGAGGCCCGTGAGCGTCTGCTCCAGCCACTCCAGCGACTCGATGTCGAGGTGGTTGGTGGGCTCGTCGAGCAGCAGCACGTCGGCGTTCGCCGCGAGCGCGCGGGCGAGCGAGGCGCGCGTCAGCTGCCCGCCGGAGAACGTGTCCAGGGGCCGGTCGAGGTCCGCGTCCGCGAACCCCAGCCCGTGGGCCATCGCGGTCGCGCGGTCGCGCCACAGGTAGCCGCCGAGCGCCTCCAGGCGCGCCTGCGCGCGGGCGTAGCGTTCGAGCACGGCCTCCTCGGAGCCGCCCTCGGGCGGGTGGGACTCCATCTTCCGCTCGAGCTCCGCCAGCTCGCGCTCGGCGGCGAGCTCCTGCGCGCACCCCGACAGCACGTACTCCCGCAGCGCCGTGGCCCGCTCGCGCGGGGGGCGCTGGTCGTGCAGCATGACGCGCGCGCCCTTCTGCAGGCTGAGCTCGCCGCGGTCCACCGACTCCTCGCCGGCGAGCATCCGCAGCAGCGTCGTCTTGCCCGCGCCGTTGCGCCCGGCGAGCGTCAGCCGCTCGCGGCGCTCGACCTTGAAGGACACGCCGCGCAGGAGCGGCCTGCCCGCGATGTCCTTGTGCGAGGTCGGATGCGATCAGCACGGCCATCTCGGGCATGGTAGGCCGCGCCTTCCGGTAGCATCCCGCGCCCGTGCGCCGCCTGCTCTGGAGCCTGCCCGCCGCCCTCGCCCTGCTGCTGCTCGCCGCTCCCGCGGCGCTGGCGATGAACGACGGGCGCGGCTTCTACGGGCCGACCGACGACAAGGTCGTCACCGAGGCCGGGTTCATCCTGATCGTCTTCTTCCCCACCTTCGCGCTGCTCGCCAGCCTGCTGCAGAAACGGCTCGAACGGCGCAAAGACGCGCGGGTCGCCGCGCAGCGGTCCCACCACGACGATGAGCGCTGGCAGGGAGGCTGGTAGGACGGTCCTCTACGAGCGCCGGGGTGCGGCCGCGCTCGTGACGATCGACCGCCCCGCGCGGCGCAACGCCGTGGACGGCCCGACGGCCGCGGCGCTGCTGGAGGCGTACCGCCGTTTC
Organism: uncultured Solirubrobacterales bacterium; assembly: GCA_963821775.1. Taxonomy (GTDB): domain Bacteria; phylum Actinomycetota; class Thermoleophilia; order Solirubrobacterales; family Solirubrobacteraceae; genus Palsa-744. The sequence continues at coordinate 285,527 of CAWGFB010000007.1, forward strand.
GAGGCCGACGAGGACGCGCGCGTGCTGGTGCTCACCGGCGCGGGCGGGGTCGCGTTCTGCGCCGGCGCGGACCTCAAGGCGCTGGCGAGCTTCGGCGAGCGTCTCACCGCGCCGGAGGGGCCGATGGGCTTCACCCGCCTCACGCCCGCCAAGCCGACCGTCGCCGCGATCTCCGGCTACGCGCTCGCCGGTGGCCTGGAGCTCGCGCTGTGGTGCGACCTGCGCATCGCCACCGAGGACTCCCGCCTCGGCTTCCCCGAGCGCCGCTGGGGGGTGCCGCTGATCGACGGCGGCACCCAGCGCCTGCCGCGCGTCGTCGGCCTCGGCCGGGCGCTGGACCTGATCCTTACAGGGAGGATCATGGACGCCGCCGAGGCCCACGCGTGGGGCCTGCTCACCGAGGTGGTCCCGCCGGGCCGCCACCTCGACCGCGCGCTCGAGCTGGCGGAGGGCCTCGCCCGCTTCCCGCAGCGCACGATGCTCGCCGACCGTGCCGCCGCGATCCACGGCCTCGGGCTGCCGCTCGCCGACGGCCTCGCGCTGGAGGCGCAGGCCGGCCCCGAGGTCTACGAGGACGGCCTGCGCGGCGCCGCTCGCTTCGCCGCCGGCGAGGGGCGCGGGGGTGCGGGCGCGGGGGCGTAGGACGGGTCGCGACGTGGAGGGGCTGTCCCACTTGTATGCGCGAGTCGGGATGAAGGGAAGTGGCCCCTACAACCAGCATCCACTCGACCCGCGGCGAACCGCGCCGCCGTCCCAGCCGGACCCGTGCTAGACTAAGTTTCATGACTAAGTCTGTTGGTGTACACGAGGCCAAGACGCACCTCTCGCGGCTGCTCGAAGACGTGGCCGCGGGGGAAGAGGTCGTGATCACGCGCCGCGGCGAGGCGGTCGCCACCCTCGGCCCTCCGCCGCGTCAGGCGCGCCGGCAGTTCGGGATGGACCGCGGGCGTTTCGTCGTGCCCGACGACTTCGACGCGCCGCTCCCGGACGAGCTGCTCGACGCGTTCGGGCGGTGAAGCTGCTCCTCGACACCCACGCCTTCCTCTGGCTGCACACCGAACCGGAGCGCCTCAAAGAGCACCTTCCGGTTGCCGAAGACCCTCACACCGAGCTGCTCCTCTCGGCGGTGAGTCCCTGGGAGATTGCGATCAAGTACGCGCTGGGGCGGCTGCCGCTGCCGGAGCCGCCCCAGCGCTACGTCCCGAGCCTGATGCGCGCGATCGAAGCCGTCGCGGTGCCGATCGAGCACAGCCACGCGCTCGCGGTCGCCGCGCTGGAGCCGCTGCACGGCGACCCCTTCGACCGTCTGCTCGTCGCGCAGTCCGGGATGCTCGACGTGCCGATCCTCACGGCCGACGCCGCCGTCGCGCAGTACCCCGTGCGCACGCTGCTCGTCGGGGGCGGCGGCTGACGGGCCGGCTCACGGACTCGGGCCCGGCTGCCGGGGGACGGGACCGGCGCGGGCCCGGCTGCCGGGGGACGGGACCGGCGGGGGCCCGGCTGCCGGGGGCGGACCTGCGCTCACCTCACCGGCGCTTCTTGGTGTGTCCCGTCCGCCGCTTCTTCTGCTTGTGGTGGTGGTGGACCTTCTTGGCATTCGGGCAGCCGCTCACCGCGATCTTCGTGGAGGTCTTGATCAGCGCGCCGTTCTGCGCGAGGAATTCGGTCGGCATCACGAGCTTTGACTTGCACAGGTTGCCGTTCGCCGACAGCGCCGAGTCGGGGCCCTGTGGGAGCGTCAATTCGAAGCTCCCGACCGGGACGTCCGGGATCGCGGCGAACGTGCTGCTCGTGACCCCCTTGCTGGAGATGAACGTTTCGCCGTGCAGATCGACCCGCACGCCATCCTCGCCCGTCAGCACGACCACGAGTTCCGGAAACTTCGCGTTGCCGTGGCTGACGAAGTACGCCGGGCCGGTGAACTCGCCCGAGATCGTCGGCGTGGTCGCGACCGCCTCACCCACCCGGGACGCCGCGGGGCACCCTCCCGGGTTGCTGTCGAACACGGCTTCCGTGCACGCTTTCTGCAGCGTCGTCAACCGCGAGGGCAGCTGCAACGGGAGTTCGACTTTGACCCTGCGGATGTTCGCCTGCCCTTCGGCGATCGGGTAGGTCAATTTGACGTTCAGGCTAGCGCCTTCCGCGCGCGACGTCCGCCCCGAAGTCGACACGCTGAATGTCGGTTTGAACGTCAGGGTCGCGCAGTTGGTCACCTGGAACGGGACCGACAGCGCGGCGGTCGCGCCTTCGCTGCTCGTCAACGTCCCCGTGATCGCCGTCGGCGTGCAGTTGGATGGGTTGAACACGAACCTGTTGCGATCGATCAGCACGTTGACGTGCTTGATCTGCAGCGGGATGCCGTCGAGGATGTGCGGGATCGCATACGGCCCGGACTGGTCGGTCGTGATCGTCAGCGCCGCGGTGAGCGGGTTCACTTCGACCTTCGCCCGCACCACGACTTTGCCAAGGTCGAATGGCCCGGCCTTCGCCGGGTTCACGATCGAGAGCCCGAACGGCGCGCCTGCATAGGGGCCGGTGATGTACACCTGCCCACCGGTAACGCTGTAGGGGTTGCCACCCATCCCGACGCTGACCGTCGTTTCCCCGATCAGGCTTTCCGGGCCACAGGTGCCCGCGTCGGCTTCCGCTTCGCCGCACAGCTTGACCTGCGAAAGACTTCCGATCAGCCCCGCCGGCAGGTGCAGCTGGAGCGCCTGCAGGTTCTGTTCGCCGTCTTCGCGGCTCATCGTCGTCGTGAACTGCGTGAACGTACCCGTCTGGATGTTCGTCGACCCCGCGTCCAGGGTCGGGTGGAACGGCAACGGGTTGCTGCACGGCTCGTGGTTCGGCCCCGAGGTGATGTCGAATTCTGAGGAAGAATCGATCGCTGCGTTACCGGACCACGGTTCGATCGCCGCCGTCGTCGTATAGCCCCCGCACAACGCCGGCGTCCCCAACGGCGCCCGTGAGCCGCCGAAGAAGTTCAAATACAGGTCTTCGAACGGCAGCTGCGGCGTTTCCTTGAACGTCGTGACGATCTGCCCCGTCACCGGGTCCAGTTTCACTTCGCCCGCGAGCTTGATCCGCACTCCCGCGCGCGCATCTTCGGCGAAGATGTAGATCGCGACCAGGCTCCCGAACGGGTTCGCTTCCTGTGTCGCCAGATACGCCGCGCCGACCAGTGGTTCGGGCAGCAACGGCGAATGGATTTCCACGGTGCCGACCTTCGCCGATTCCGGGCAACCGATGGGCCCGGGACTGTCCAGCCCGATCTGTTCGGTCGAGCACGCCGACAACCCATCCGCGCCTGACGGGTTCAACGCCACCCCCGCCGGCAACGTGACTGTCGTGTTCTTCACCGTCGCCTGCGCGACACCCGTCGGGTTCAACCCCGCGGTCTGCGGCACATGGATGCCGACCGTCAACCCTGTCGGCTCGCTGCCCTCCTGCCCATCCGGCGTAAAACTCACCGACGGGTCGAACGTCAGCCGATTACAGCCGGTCAACCCCACTGGATGCCCGAACTGGTCGTGCAGAGAGTATTCCGCGGTCGTCTGCACCGCAGATTCCTGCCACGAGTCCGCGGACATCGTCGGGTTCCACGGCGTCGCGCACGACGTTGGCATCGTCAGCAACGGACGCTGGTTCGATTCGTTCAACGCTTCGCACGGACCCACCCCGAATAGCGGCAGGCAGTTCCAGCCGCGCTGCCCATTGTGGCGGGGATCGTAAGAGTCGCCCCAGAACGTCACCTGGCTGCCGATAAAATCCGGAGTCTCGGAGATGTTCCGGATGGTCACGACCACCCCATAGTCTCCGCCGGTCCGCAACGAGGTTTCGAGAATCACCGGTGTCTTGAGAATCTTGAACGCGAAGCGCGCCGGTTCACCCGGTTCCGGCACCATATTGAACAGCGGCACCGGCACGGTGATCGATTTGGGAAAGAGCCCGGGAACCCCCAACGTCACTTTCGCGACCCCGATCACCGTGTTGGGCGGACACTTGTTGATGAGTTCAGGCTGGGTGAACTCGCCATTCGTGCACTGCGGGAGAGCATTCGGGTTACCGATCAGGCCCGCCGGGAGATAGAACCGCAGATCCTTCGCCAACGCCGGGGTTCCCGCCACACCCACCCCGAGCGTCTCGTTGAGATTGAGCGTCGTCGTGAGCTGAAACGGATGCGACCCCGCCTGCGTAGCGACCACACCACCCACACTTTCCGGGACCATTTCAAACCATTCCACCCCAAACCGCGTCGCTTCTGCACCGACCGTGAACGGCTGCCTGTTCAGCACGCGTGCCGCGCCCCCGCCTTCCACCACAGCTTCGTTGATCCCACCCGATTTCGCGCCCGCTTCCACTCGCACTGCCAATTCGAGAACGACATTCGTGTACGGCGCAATGCTCTGCGTGAACGTGCAGCTCACCTTTTCAAGAGAGCATTCGCCCGGCCCGTAGGAATCCAACGGGCCCGCCTGGCTTGTGATCCCAATCGCCACAATCCCCGGCGGCAGCTCATCCGTCACCGTGATCGGCGCACTCGACCCAATCGCTTCGCCGTCACCGAGATTGTTCGCTGTAACCACCACTTTGCCCGTGCTCCCCGGCGGCAGATTCGTCGGCACGACACTCGCCACCACATTCCACCACGGCGTTCCACTTTCCGCCAGCGCCGGAGCGGCCGAGAAAGCCAGGATCGCCAGAACCAGGGCAGGTACAAACAGCAGGGTGGATGTTGATCGCTTGAGCATTTACTTGCCCCTCCGGTCGCGGCTGGCTCTCTTTGCATGCTTTGACTTCTTATTTTTCACACACTTGTTTTTCTTCTTGGTAAAGCCCTTCTTGCATTTGACGGTCTTTTTTGTGGCCTTTTCCACGACGGCCGGTGTCACCGCAGTGAGGTTTCCCGCCCCCGAGAACGTCGCGCTCGCCGGCGCCCCAAAGATCGCCGGTTGGGGCGAGGGCGCCGCCTTACACGCATCCCCGCTCGAACACGGTGGCGGCGACACGGGCGCACTCACACACGGCGATTCCGCCGAACACGCATGCGCGTCAAACACACTCAAAGACGTACCGACATCCTGCGGAACGAGTTGCGCCGCCGACAGGAAGAACACATTGCTCCCGCCTTTGCTCGCGTCCAAGAACACAGATTCTTCACTGGACGTCCCCGACGACACCAACGACACACAACCAGCCGCGCTCGGCACATACGTCGGCAAAGCCACCGTGCACCCACTGGCACCGCCCACACCAACCGGCTCATACTCGTAGACGTCCTCCTTCCCGTTCGTGGCCTGCGGCACCAGCGGATCCACCGCGTCGAAGAACATCCGCCCTTCATCGGAGAGAATCCGGGACTGATAAGACGCCGACCACCCGATGGGTTCCTGCGGTCTGGGTCCACCCCGGGATACTCGCCGCCAGCAGGCGACCGCCAATCCCCCCCCACAAATCGAGTGTATCGACGAGCAGGCCTCCGCCATCGGAGACTCCGTCCGGTCGCGCGCCCGTCGGGTTGCACGAAACACACCGCAGCCGCCCGGTCGCCTCGTCATACAGGAAGACCTCTGTGTCCGGCTGCCCGTAGACCGCGTCGCGATTGTCATAGCCCGTCAGGCTCCGTTCGGTCTCGAACGTCAGATACCTTCCACTCGGCGAGACCCGCGACGTCAGATGGGTCATTTCCCCGTCATTGGAGATGTTGACTTTGTTGCCCCCATCCCAGTCAAAGCTGTCCTCTTCGGAGAGGATCGCCACGAGCCGCGGCGCCGACCACGACGAACCCGTCTCAGACTCCACATACAGGTTCTCCTTCCCCGCTTCCGCGCCTTCCGCGAGCTTCGCATGCGCCACGAAATACACAATCGACCCATCTTCGCTGGCACCCATCACGAGTGACCGCACTTCTGCGCTTTTACCAGCGTTCGGGGTGAGATCCGTCACATCACACTTTGGTTCCCCCCCTTCTTCGACGATCTGACACACATACAGATCTTTTTCGGCAACATCTTTTTCACTCTCACCCATGTAGAACACCTTCGAGCCATCGGCGCTCGCGATCTGAAATTCTGTGTCGAGATCGCCGGCCGGGATGGGCATCTTAAGCGTCTTACCCGTCACCGTGTCACGCATATAAAGTTCTTTGCTTCCCAAGGTGAAGAAGACCCGCGAACCATCGCTCGAGAACGCGTTCCTCGTATTCTGACCTACACCCGTACCCCCACCAAGGGCGGCTTCTCCCGGATTCGCCGTCCCATCGGGAAGCACGTTCACCAGCTGCAACCGGCCTTCCGACCACTCATACAGATTGCTGCGCTGAGTCGCCTGCACTGCGTTACTGGTCAATGCGTAGAGAGAAAGAAACAGCACATGCGAAAGATCGGGCGTCACAGCGACAACCTTCGCGTCTTCGTTACCAAATTTCAATCTTTGGGGGGGACCGAACTTTGCGCCCGGTATCACGTCGCCCGCGGTCAGCAGCGGCGTATAGCTCCCGCTGCTGTCATCGCGCACATACGGAGTCGTTTCCGTCGCTTCGGGCGACAACGGCGTTTCCCCACCCGGCTCTACGAGCGCCCGCGAAAGATCCGACGAGAAGAATATATATTCGGTTTCGGTATCGTCTTCTTCCGCGGCCTGGTGCGGCGTGGAGATGTCCTGCGAGGACCAGCCACCCCCGCCACGCGTGGAGAGCACCTGCGTGAGCCCGAACGGAACCGAGTTGCCCTGCGGATTGGCCCCCAGCGGGTCCAGCGCGGAGTAGCTGATCGCGCTGCCGTCCGCAGAGGCCTCGATCATGCTATTCCAGCTGCCGTTCTCTTTTCCGATCGGCAGGATGAGCGAGCCTTCCTCCTGCACCGGCGAGACGAGTTCCCACTCCCGGCCATCGGGCAGCACGAACTCCCCGCCACCGGTCTGCGTCGTGAACGTCTGATCCGGCCCATACACCGTGCCCAGAAGGTTGCTCGCCACGGCCCGCACGTGATACGTGCTCGCCCCAAGCAGACCCTCCACGCGGACCGCCACCGGCACGCTGACCGTCCCCGGCCCGGCATCCCCCGCCGGAACCGGCACGCTCTCACCATAGGCTTCACTCGGCCCATATTCAAAAGAGTACGTCGTGTCCGCGCCCCCGGGATCGATCTGCACGCTGAACAACGCGCTCGTGGAGGAGACGTCCGTCACGAACTCTTCGGAGAGCGCGACCGGCGCGGGCGTCACGAACGTGCGATCCTGCCCATCGTCGGAGCCGTTCGCGTTGGACACCCGCAGCCGATAGTGGTATGTGGTCAAGCGTTCCAGGCCACTCAACTGCGCACCAACCGCGACCGGACTGCTGCCCGACCCGGGACTCGACGAACACGGCACGCTCTGACCGTAGGAACTGCTCGTCCCATATTCGAACACGCACGAGGTGACCGGCAACCCATCCGGATTGACGACCCCGCCAACCGTCGCCGACGTTTCCGCGAGATTCGACACCGACCCCGTCGTCACATCGGGAACCACGAACGCCGTGAACACATCGATCGTCTGGCTGCCCGCGTTCGCCGCGAACACCGTCCCCGTCCTGGAATCGACCGCGATCCCTTCGCTCGCTTCCAACTTGCCAACTCCAAACCGCTCGACCCCGATGTGCGACGGGCTGTACGCCACGACGCTCGTCCCGTGGTCCACATACGCATCGTCGCTCGACTCGTCGACCGCCAGACCAGTCGTTTCTTCACTGTCCAGCCTTTCGACAAGCAGTTCGCCGGCCGTGGAGAACACCGTCGGGAACGTGAGCGCTCCAATGGAGGTAAGCCTCACCCCGAGATACACATGCCCTTCCGCATCGAGCGCCAGACCGACGTACCCAATTTCACCGTTTTCTTGGTTTTCCTCGTGGAGATGCATCAAAAGCGACGAGACATGTTCGTTGATCGGCGCAGCATCGTTGAACTGTTGAACATACTTGCTGTATGTATGCGTCACCCAGAGTGTGCCACTGGGATCCACCGCTACACCGGTCGGCGGCAACCCTTCTTTAGGGTCAACGATTTCCCCGATGTACGTGCCGCTCGCACTGAACTTCTCAACCACCGATTCGCTCGGATGTGCTGCTGTGGAGTTGAGCACATACACGTCGCCTTTGGAGGGATCGAGCGGATTCGACGAGTTGTCAATCGCGATCCCGCCTTCCGGACCAGTATGTCCGCCGCTGTACCCGATCCCGCCGACCGTGGACGGCCACGAGAACGCTCCGGCGGGCGCCGCGCTGCCATTGAACTGGCCGACGTACGCCCCCGAGGGAGCTGAAGATCTCCACCCGCCCGTTTTCCCGGTCGATCGCATACACATTTCCGGTTTCTTCGTTCACCGCCAGCAGCCCCGGATGCTTCAGCTGCCCTTCCCCCGAGCCTTCGCTCCCAAACGAGAAGCTGAATTCATGCATCAGCTGCGCCGACGCCGGCGCGCCGCACCACAACAGGGCGCCCGCCGCCACACACAACCACACCGACGCCAACGAGATCGACCGGCGAGCGCTCATCAAACCAACTCCTCCCATGAGAAACCGACAACTCCCTCACCGAAATGACCCAGGCGCCTCTCCCAAGACCCTGGCAGTACCTTGTACGCCGCAGCAACACATCAGGCGTCCCACGTGGGACGTGATGAGGCCACTATAGACATGTTGGACGGTGTTGTCAAGTCCCCTGTCCGCAGGCAGCCCGGACCCGGCGCGCGCCGCCGCTGCCCGTCCCACCACGCCTATCCAGTCGGAGCAAGGAGACGCGGCCGGCCTCCATCGGGCTATCCTCGCTCCATGGCCTACTTCGTAACCGGTGCGACGGGCTTCATCGGACGCCGCCTCATGGAGCGGCTGCTCGCCAACCGCCAGGGCAAGGTGTACGTGCTCGTGCGCGAGGCCTCGCAGGAGCGCCTGGAGGAGCTGACCGACGGCTGGCGCGCCGCCGCGGGGCCCTCCGTGGAGAAGCGCGTCGTGCCCGTGCTCGGGGACCTGCGCCGGCCGCTGCTCGGGCTCGGGGAGGAGCGCGTCGAGGAGCTGCGCGGCCACGTCGAGCACTTCGTGCACCTCGCCGCCGTATACGACATGACCGCGCCCGCCGAGCGCAACACCGCCGCGAACGTCGGCGGCACGACGCACGCGGTCGAGCTCGCGCGCTCGCTGGAGGCCGGGTGCCTGCACCACGTCTCCTCGATCGCCGTCGCGGGTGCCCACAGAGGGACCTTCGCCGAGGAGATGTTCGACGAGGGCCAGCGGCTGCCCTCGCCCTACCACCGCACGAAGTTCGAGGCCGAGCGGCTCGTACGCGAGCAGCCGTTCGTGCCGTGGCGCGTGTACCGGCCGGCGATCGTCGTCGGGGACTCGCGCACCGGCGAGATGGACAAGGTCGACGGGCCGTACTACTTCTTCAAGGCGATTCAGAGGCTAAGGCAGTTGGTGCCGGAATGGGCGCCGCTCGTCGGCGTCGACCTCGGCCGCACGAACGTAGTGCCCGTTGACTGGGTCGCGGCTGCCCTGGAGTACCTGATGCACCAGCCCGACCTCGACGGCTCCGCGTTCCACCTCACCGACCCCCGGCCCCAGCGCGTCGGGGAGCTGGTCAACGAGCTCGCCGCCGCCGCCCACGCGCCGCGGTTCGCCCTCACGCTCGACCGCCGCCTCACGCGCGCCGTCCCCACGTGGCCGCTACAGCTCGCCGCGCAGCTGCCGCCGTGGCGCCAGCTCGGGCGCCTGGTGGCTCGGCGACCTCGGCATCCCCGCGGAGGTCATCGCCAACATGGAGCTCGTGCCCCGCTTCGACTCCCGCGCCACGCAGCTCGCGCTCGCCGGCTCGGGCTTCGAGCAGCCGCCCGCGCTGCACACCTACGCCGGGCGCCTGTGGGACTACTGGGAGCGCGAGATGGACCCCGACCTCAGCCGCGACCGCACGCTCGAGGAGGCGCTCGCCGGCCGGCGCGTGCTGATCACCGGGGCCTCCTCGGGGATCGGCCGCGCCACCGCGCTGAAGGTCGCCGCCGCGGGCGGCGTGCCACTGCTGGTCGCGCGCAACGTCGAGCGCCTGGAGGAGCTGCGCGCGGAGATCGTCGCCGGCGGCGGCACCGCGTTCGTGTACTCCGCGGACATGTCCGACATGGAGTCCGTCGACGACCTCGTCGCGCGCGTGCTCGCAGACCACCGCCACGTGGACATGCTCGTCAACAACGCCGGCCGCTCGATCCGCCGCTCGATCGCCCTCTCCTACGACCGCTTCCACGACTTCGAGCGCACGATGCAGCTCAACTACTTCGGCGCGATCCGCCTGATCCTCGGCCTGCTCCCCGACATGCGCGCACGGGGCCAGGGCCACATCGTCAACATCTCCTCGATCGGCGTGCAGACCAACCCGCCGCGCTTCTCCGCGTACGTCGCCTCGAAGGCCGCGCTCGACGCCTTCACGCGCGTGGTCGCCTCCGAGACGATCGGGGACGGCGTCACCTTCACGACGATCCACATGCCGCTCGTGCGCACGCCCATGATCGCCCCCACGAAGATGTACGACGCCTTCCCCGCGATCTCCCCCGACCAGGCCGCCGACATGATCTGCGAGGCGCTGCGCACCCGCCCCAAGCACATGGGCACCCGCCTCGGCACGGTGGGCGAGGTCCTCTACGCCCTCTCCCCCAAGGCCGTGGACCGCATCCTGCACCTCGCCTACCGCGTGTTCCCCGACTCCGCCGTCGCCCGCGGCGAGGTCGCCGCCGAGGAGCGCGCCTCCTTCGAGCAGATCGCGATGGCAACGCTCACGCGCGGAGTGCACTGGTAGTAGAGACCCCTGCGATGATGGGGCCGTGAGCGACGCGGCGATCGAGGTGCGCGACCTGCGCAAGCGCTACGGCGAGTACGAGGCGGTGCGCGGGATCGACATCGCCGTACAGCGGGGGGAGGTGTTCGGCCTGCTCGGGCCCAACGGCGCCGGCAAGACGACGACCGTGGAGATCCTCGAGGGGTACCGCGCGCGCGACGGCGGCGAGGTGTCGGTGCTCGGGTACGACCCCGCGCGCCGCTCGATCGAGCTGCGCCGGCGCATCGGGATCGTGTTGCAGTCCGGCGGCATCTACAGCCACGTCACCCCGCGCGAGGCGCTGCGCCACTGGGCGAGCTTCTACCCGCACCCGCGCGACGTCGAGGAGGTGCTGGCCCTCGCCGGCCTCCAGGAGAAGGCGGACGTGCGCAGCCGCCGTCTCTCCGGCGGGCAGCTGCGGCGCCTGGACTTCGCGCTGGCGCTGGTGGGCGACCCCGAGTTGATCTTCCTCGACGAGCCGACGACAGGCTTCGACCCCGAGGCGCGGCGGGCCGCGTGGGAGACGATTCGCTCGCTGCGCGCGCTCGGCAAGACGATCCTGCTCACCACCCACTACCTCGACGAGGCGCAGGCGCTCGCCGACCGCGTGGCGATCGTCAAGGACGGCCGCGTGCTGGCGATCGGGCCGCCGCGGGAGTTGGGTGTGGGTGCGTCCCACTACCGCGTCGCCTACCGCGGCCCGGACGGCGAGCTCGTCGAGCGCGAGACCGACGACCCCACCGCGCTGCTGCACACGCTCACCGCCGAGGCGCTCGCGCGCGGCGAGCGGCTGGAGGAGCTGACCGTGGGGCGGCCCTCGCTGGAGGACGTCTACCTGGAGCTGACCGCGGACGTCGAGGCACCCGCATCGGACGTGGCCGCCGACGATCCCGCCCGGAGCGCAGCCCCCCTGCCTACCCGCGAGGGGAGCGCTCGGTGAGCGAGACCCTCGCTCTCTCCTGGCGCCAGTACCGCCTGGAGCGGCGCATGTTCTGGCGCAACCCGAGCGCGGCGTTCTTCAACTTCGTGCTGCCGCTCGTGATCCTCGCCGGCGCCGGGGCGGCGCTGAGCGGCAACCAGCGCCAGCTGGACCGGCTGGTGCCGATGATCGCGGGGATGAGCGTGATGTCCACCACCTTCACCGCGCTCGCCTACAACATCGTCTTCCTGCGCGAGCGCGGCGTGCTGAAGCGGATCAGGGGCACGCCGCTGCCGACGCTCTCCTACTTCGGCGGGGTCGCGGCCAACGCGGTCACCAACACGGCGCTGCAGATCGCGATCGTGGTGCTCGCCGGGCGGGTCTTCTTCGGGATCGGCTGGCCGGTGTGGGGCTCGCTGGTGGTGTTCGTGCTCGTCGGCGTCGTCTGCTTCGCTGCGCTCGGCGTCGCCTTCGCACACGCGATCCCCAACTTCGAGTCCACCGCCGCGTACGTCAACGCGGTGTTCCTGCCGGTGGTGGCGGTCTCCTTCTACGCCTTCGACTCTGCGAGCGCGCCGGGCTTCGTGCGCACGATCGCCGAAGCGCTGCCGCTGAAGCCGCTGATCGACGGCCTCTCCGGGGCGATGGTCGAGCGGCTCGAGCCTCACCGCCAACCTCGACGCGCTCGCGGTGATCGCGCTGTGGGGCGCGTTCGGGCTGTACTTCGCGGTGCGCGGCTTCTCCTGGGAGCAGGCGCGGACGTGAGGCGCCACGAGCCGACCCGGCAGCAGGCGCGGACGTTCATGAGAGAGCTCGCCGAGGACGTGCACCTGCTGAGCGGGCGGCCGCCGAACGCGATCAACGTGTACCTCGTGGGCGACGTGCTGATCGACGCCGCGACCCGCCAGGCGGAGGGGCGCATCATGCGCCAGCTGGAGGGCCGCGCCGTGAGCGCCCACGCGCTGACGCACGCCCACCCCGACCACCAGGGCTCCAGCCACGCCGTGTGCGAGCGCCTCGGCATCCCGCTGTGGTGCGGCGAGGGCGACGTGCCCGCGATGGAGACGCCCGGCGCGATCAAAAACCCCAAAGCCCCGCGCCTGCTCAACTGGGCGCAGGAACGCTTCTGGACGGGACCGCCCCACCCCGTCGCGCGCGCGCTGCACGAGGGCGACGAGGTCGCGGGGTTCACGGTGCTGGAGACCCCCGGCCACTCGCGCGGGCACCTCTCCTTCTGGCGGGAAGCCGACCGCGTGCTGATCGTCGGCGACGTGCTCGGCAACATGCACTTCGTCACCGGCATGCCCGGCCTGCACCTGCCGCCCGACCTCTTCACCCCCGACCCGACCCGCAACCGCGAGTCCGCGCGGCGCCTGGCGGCGCTGGAACCGGCGCTCGCCTGCTTCGGCCACGGCGCCCCGCTGCGCGACCCCCGCAAGCTCGCCGACTTCGTCGCGCGCCTGCCGCAGTGAGCGATGGCCCAGAGAGTGTGTTCCTCCCCGAGGGGGAGGGCCGCTACACCCCGACCGAGTACGCGCGCGGGCCGTGGGACCCGCGGGCGCTGCACGGCGGGGCGCCGGCGACGTTGATCGCGGGGGCGTTCGAGCGCATGCAGCCCGGCGCCGAGCTGCCGTTCGCGCGTCTCTCCTTCTCCTTCCTACGGCCGGTGCCGCTCGCGCCGCTGACGCTGAGCACGCGCATCGTGCGCCCCGGCCGTCGCGTGCAGGAGCTCGAAGCGGAGCTGCGCGTCGCCGGCGCGGACGGCGAGGCGGGAGGATCGGCCCACGGAACCGTTGGGGAGACCGACGGGCCCAAGGGCGGGGAGCTCGTCTGCCGCGCCCACGCACTGCGGATCGTGCCCACGCCCGAGGAGCTGCCCGCGCTCGCGCTGCGCGTCGCGCAGGAGAGCGAGCCCCCGACCCTGCCGGGGCGCGAGCAGGGGCACCCGGTGCGCTTCGCGCCGGATGGCGGCGAGCACACGAGCTTCGCGGCGAGCGCGATGGAGATGCGCTTCCTGCACGGCCGCCCGCTGAAAGGCCGGCTCCCCGAGGTGGGAGTCACGAGCGCCCACACCCCCGTCGGCACGGCCGGCGTGTGGATGCGCCTGTGCCGCCCCGTGCTCCCGGGCGAGACCCCCACCCCGCTCGTGTACGCGATGGCGGCGGCGGACTTCGGCAACGGCATCGCCGCGGTGCTGCCCTTCGACCAGTACGTGTTCATCAACGCCGACCTCGGGGTGACGCTCAACCGGCGCCCCGAGGGCGAGTGGATCGGCCTCGACGCCCGCACCCTGCTGCACCCCGGGGGCATCGGGTGGGCGCAGAGCGTCATGCACGACGAGCGCGGCCCGTTCGGGCTGGCCACGCAGGCGCTGGTGGTGGCGCCGCGCTGATCAGCGCACGACGACGTCGCCCAGCGCCGCGTCGATCGCCGCGAGCGTGTCCTCGCTCAGCGTCACGCCCGCGGCCGCGGCGTTGGCGTGCACCTGCTCGGGACGCGAGGCGCCGACGATCGCCGAGGCGACGTTCGGCTGGCGCAGCACCCACGCGAGCGCCATCTGCGCCATCGTCAGGCCGGCGCCCTCTGCCACGGGCTGCAGGCGCTGCACGGCCGCCAGCACGCGGTCGTCCAGCAGGCGGTCCATGAACACGCTCATCGAGTCGCTCGCCGCGCGCGAGTCCGCCGGCGGCGGCGAGCCGGGCGGGTACTTGCCCGTGAGCACCCCCTGCGCGAGCGGCGACCACACGATCTGCGAGATGCCCTCCCGTTCGCACAGGGGGATCGCCTCGGCCTCGGGCGCGCGCCAGATCATCGAGTACTGCGGCTGGCTGGAGACCCACCGCGCGACGTCGGGCAGCTCCAGCGAGGCGGCGATCTGCCCGGCCGTCCACTCGGAGAAGCCGATGTACCGCGCCTTGCCGGCCGCCACGACTTCGGTGAGTGCCCCCATCGTCTCCTCCAGCGGGGTCCGCTCGTCGTAGCGGTGGCATTGGTACAGGTCCACGTGGTCGGTGCGCAGCCGTGCCAGCGAGGCGTCGATCTGCTTGTGGATCTGCGCCGCCGAGAGCCCCCGGTCGACGTCGGACATCGGGAAGTACACCTTCGTCGCGAGCACGTAGGAGGAGCGCTCGTACCCGGCCAGCACCTCCCCCAGCAGCGTCTCCGCGGCGCCGCGGCCGTAGACGTTGGCGGTGTCGAAGAAGTTGATGCCCGCGTCGAACGCCGCCCGCACGCACGCCTCCGACTGCGCGCGCTCGACCCCGCCGGAGTACGTGAGCCACGAGCCGAGGCTGATCTCCGAGACCTCGAGGTCGCTGGTGCCGAGCTGGCGGTAGCGCACGGCGGTGAGCGTACCTGAAGCCGGTCTCGCGCGGTCGCGACCACCTACCGCAGGCGCACCGTCAGATGGGTCGAGAGCCCGGGCCCGTGGCTGGGGAGGAACAGCACCTTGATTGTGACCTTCAGCCCGCGCCCACGATGGTGGGCCAAGAAGCGCCGCTCGCGCTTGGAGAGGGTCAGCTTGACCGTCACCGTCCCGGCCTTGCCCACTCTCCTGGTCACGTGAGAGAGCCCCTTGCCGCCGACCACGAGCTTCCCCGCCGAGGGTACGCTCACCGCGACCGTCGCGACGGGGCCGCGCACACTGTGGTGCACGACCTTGAGCACCGGCGGGCAGTCGCCGACTTTGATCGGCGGGTCTTCTTTGACGGTCAAGCCGTTTTCCGCGACGATCACCGTCGGGGTCCGCAGGACTTTTTCGCAGAGGTTGCCGTTGGCCGCGAAGGCGGAGTCCGGCCCCGCGGGAAGCGTCATTTCGAAGCTGGGGATCGGGGCGTCCGGAATGTCGGGAAACGTGCTGCTGGAGATCCCGCTCGGGCTGATGTAGGTTTCCCCATGCGCCTCGACGGTCACACCGTCGCCCTGCAGCACAAACACCAGTTCTGGGAACTTGGCGCTGCCGTAGCTGACGAAGTACGCGGGGCCGACGAGCGGCACCGGGAGGGCCGTCGTCACGGCGCTGACGCTCCCCACCGCCGATCCCGGAGGGCAGCTTGCGGGGTTTTCTTGGAACACTTTGGCGAGACACGCATTGTGCAGCGTCGTCACGCGCACGGAGAGCTGCTTGGGGAGTTCCACTTTTACCGAATGGGCGTTGGACTCGTTGGGATAGCCCCCCACGATCTTGACGTAGAAGCCCACCCCGTCGGCACGCGAGGGACGGCCGATCGTAGAGGAGCTGAGTTTCGGCCCGAACGGCAGCGCTGAGCAGCCGGTCGGCGTGTATGGCTGGGAGACGCTGGTCGTGGTGCCCTGCGTGCTCGTGATCGTGCTGGTGAACGAGTGCGGTCCACAGCCGCTCGGGTTGAAGTCAAATTGCGGACGGTTGACGACTACGCTGAGCGACCTGACCTGGAGAACGACACCCTGGAGGATGCTCGGGATCGCGTAGGGACCCGCAGTGTCCGTGCCGACCGTGGTCTGTCCGGTGATCTTGTTGACGTGGATCGCGGCACGGACCACGATCGGGTGCCCCGCGGGACCGAGGTTGAGGAGTCCGACGACGGTGGGCATCACGATCGACAGGCCGAACGGCCCGCCGCCGTAGGCTCCCGTGAAGTACACCTGGCCGCCTTTGATCACAAACGGTTCCGGTCCCGTCCCAACGGAGATGCTCGTTTCTCCGAGCAGGCTTTCCGCCCCGCACGTGCCGAGCGATGCCTGTGGTTCGGGGCACGGCACGACGTTGCCGATCGTCGCGAGCATGCCCTCTGGGAAGGTGGTCGACACACTCTTCAGTTCCTGTTCGCCATCTTGACGGGCGAGCACGATCGCGAGTGGGGTGTACCCCAGGGCCTGCGTATTGGCGACGTTGGCCGAGACTGACGGGTTGAAGGCGTTCGCGCACCCTGTGGCGATATTGGCTGCTTCGCTGAGCGCGATCGGCGCGGCGCCGCTCCAGGGCGTGAGCGAGGCGGCCGTCGTGTAGCTGCCGCACGTGGCGGGTGTGACCAACACAGCCTGCTGGGAGCCGCTGAATGCCATTGCGAGCTCGGCCAGGGGCAACTGCGGTGCGAAAGCCTGCCCGGTGAGGGGGTCCGGGCCGAGGCGCATCGTGAGCTGGCCCGTTTCCGGGTTCGCCACCACTTCGGCGGGGAGCTTCAGGGTGACCCCCGAGCCTTCGGCGACGAGGTAGACGGCGAGCAGCGAGCCGAACGGGTTCGTGCCGTTGCCCGGCAGGTTGCCCTGCTGCGCGAGGTAGATGCTGCCGTGCAGCGCTTCCGCGACCAGCGGCGTCGTGACACTCACGCTGCCGATCTTCGAGGCTTCCGGGCAGTCGCCCGGTGCGCTCGAGCTCAGGTCGATCCCTTCTGCGCCTTCGAGCGGACAGCCGACGAGCGCGCCGGCGCGGGACAGGTTCAGCCTCATGCCCGGCGGCAGGACGATGAGCGCTTCCTCGAGGTCGGCCTCGCCAAGCCCCGACGGTGCTTCGTCCCGGGGCAGTTGTACGTCGAGCTTCAAACCCGTCGGGGTGTCCGTCGCCGCGGCTTCCACCTGGGCGTGAAACGACGGGCCGAAGCCGAGCGCACCACACGCCGTGAGTGGCGCCCCGCCGGCCGTGAGCGGATCCGAGGCGAGCGCGGTGAACTGGCCGGCTTCCTGCCAGGAGTCGGCGCGCAGCGCGGTCGTCGGCGCAGTCGTGCACTGCCCGGGCAGCGTCACCAGGGGCGCGGGAGCGACCCCGGCGGGGCACGCCCCGTGGCTCTCGACGCAGTCGCCGCGTTCTTTGTCGTGCGCAGATTCGGCAGGCACACCCCATAGCGTCACGGCGCTACCGAGCACGTGAGCAGCCTGAGGTATGCCTGCCATCGTCACAGTCAGGCCGTAGTCGCCACCGGTACGAACCGTCGCGGTCAGATACACCGCGACGCCCGCGACGTCGAAGCCGAGCTGCGCCGGGACGCCCGCGGGCGCCACCAGGTCATAAAGTGGATAAGCGGATACCTTGCGTTCGGTCAGCGTGTCGGGAGCAACGTTTTCCACCGCCACGACCCCCACGGCGGAGGCGTTCGGACAGCCGTCTTCGCCGGTGGTCGCGTTGACGCTCGCAAAGGCTTCCGCGTCGCATCGCGGTGTCGCCAGCGGGTCGAGCGCCAACCCGGGAGGCAGTTCGGCCACCACGTCCTTCACGTCCCCTCCTTCGGAGATCAGGCGTCCTTCGGAGTTGAGCGTCGTGTTGAGCTGAAACGTCGTCGTCAGCGCAAAGGGGTGCGAGCCGGAGGACACGTCCGCCGAGGCGTCGACGTTGCTCGCGAGCACGCTCGAACTCGCGAACCCGAGCGTGAGGTGGGCGGCGGCTCCAGGCGCCGCGACACCCACCGTCGAGATCAGCGTGCATGCCAGGAGGACCCTCAGACGAACACTCACGAATACCCACTCCTCATGTCGGGATGCCTGTCAGGGACCTGCGGACTCACGCCGCACCGCCGTCCCAGCCCATGCTGCGACCAATGATCTGCTGTCGTAGAGTACTAGATAACTAGATCATTTGCAACACGGCCGCGGCACCGCCCCCAGGGCGAAGAGGGCAGCTACCGTCGCCGCCCCGCGGCGAAGCTCTGCACCGCCGGCGCCACGGCCCGCAGGCTGGCACCAACCTCGGCGCCCTCCTCCGCGGCGCCCTCCTCCTCGGCGCCCTCCTCCGCGGCGTCGGGGCGCAGGCGGTGGACCTGCGCCTGCGCGGGCGCCTCCCCGTCTGACGCCGGCGCAAGGAAGCGCTCCAGCGGGGCGAGCTCGCGCACCAGCACGTTGACGACCGGCGGCACCTCCTCCAGGCCGGCGACGCGCTGCGGCGCGGTGCGCTCCAGGCGCCCCCGGGCGAGCAGCAGCGGCTCGGCGCGCGCAAGCGGGCGGTGGCGCTCGTAGACGACGCGGGGGACGATCAGGTTGACGTGGCCCCACTCGTCCTCGAACAGCAGGAACATCGTGCCCTTCGCGGTGCCGGGCCGCTGGCGGGCGATCACCAGGCCGGCGACGCTCACCGCGGAGCCCTGGGGCAGGCCGGCAAGCTGAGGCGAGGTGACGAGCGCCTGCGTGGCCAGCCGCGGGCGCAGCGACCGCCAGCGCCTGATCGCCGACGGTCACCCCGGTGACGGCGTAGTCGGCGATCAGCCGCTGCCAGCGGCCCAGCGGGCGCAGGCGCGGCGCGGCGGGCAACTCCAGCGGCAGCGCCAGCTGGGTGCCCGCGCGTGCGACCGCGCGACCGGGGGCGGCGATCCCCAGCTGCCAGAGCGCCAGGCGGCGCCGCGCGTCCGAGCTGGCCGCCCCCTGCGCGTGCGCCTCGCCTGCCCGAGCTGCAGCGCCCGACCCGGCCGCTCCCTCCAGCGACGCTCACGAGTCCGTCGCAGGCGCCCGACCACGCCAGCTGTTCCAGTGTCGGGCGTCCCGCGCCGCAGCGGGCGGCCAGCTCCCCAAGGTCGCAGAAGGGACCCCCGCGCTCGCGCTCGGCGACCAGCGCGCGGACCTCCTCGGCGCGGACGTCCTTGACGTAGCCGAGGCCGAGGCGCACACCCAGTGCCCCGCCGGCGGCGTGCGCAGGGCCCCCCTCCCCCCGGCGCGTCGCGGTGGGCGCCAGCCGCGGCACCGCCTCCACCGTGCACCGCACCGCCGAGGCGTTGACGTCGAGCGGCAGCCGGAGATGCCGCGGCCGGCGGCCTCGTGCACCAGCGTGTCGGGGGGGTAGAAGCCCATCGGCTGCTCGTTGAGCAGCGCGCACAGGAACTCGGGGCCGTAGTGGACGCGCAGCCACGTGGACTGGTAGGCGAGCAGGCCGAACGCGGCGCCGTGCGCCTTGGGGAAGCCGAAGCCGGCGAAGCCCGCGACCATCTCCCACACCCGCTGCGCGGTGGCGGCGTCGGCGCCGACGTGGGCGCGCGCGCCGGCGAGGAAGCGCTCGCGGTGGCTCTGGATCGCGGCGTTGGAGCGCTTGCGGCTCATCGCGCGGCGCAGCCCGTCGGCCTCGCGCGCGGAGAAGCCGGCGAACGCCTCGCGCGACCTCGATCACCTGGTCCTGGAAGATGATCGTGCCGAGCGTCTCGCGCAGCACCTCGCGCAGCGCGGGGTGCGGGCAGGGCGGCTCGTAGGAGGGGTCCTCGCGCAGGCGCTGGCGGCGCTCGATGTAGGGGTTGATCGCGCCGCCCTGGATCGGGCCGGGGCGCATGATCGCGACCTGCACCGTGAGGTCCTCGAGGTTCTCGGGCGCGTGCGCCGCAGCGACTGCATCTGGGCGCGGCTCTCGATCTGGAAGACCCCGATGGTGTCCGCGCGCGCGCATCGCGCGGAACGTCGCGGGGTCGTCGAAGGGGATGCGGGAGAGGTCGATGCGCTCCCCGCGCGCGCGGGCGATCTCCTCGACGCAGCGCTCGACCGCGGAGAGCATCCCCAGCCCGAGCAGGTCGATCTTCAGAAAGCCGGCGTCGGCGCAGGAGTCCTTGTCCCACTGCACGATCTGGCGGCCCTCCATCGCCGCGGGCACCACCGGGCAGCAGTCGATCAGCGGCCGCGTGGCGATGACCATGCCGCCGGGGTGCTGGGAGAGGTGGCGGGGCAGCCCGCGGGCCTCGGCGAGGAGGCGGGCCAGCCACGTCCAGCGGGGGGAGACGGGCGGCGCCCCCACCCCGCCCTCGCCCCCGCGCGCCGCCGCCGGGCCCGCTCCAGAGCCGCGCTCCTCCCGGCCGAGCGCGCCGAGGTCGTGCTCGGCGGCTCCGCGGTGCCCCTCTCGCCCCAGCGCGCCGAGGTCGTGCTCGGCGGCTCCATAGTTGTCCGCCGCGCGCGCGACGCGCTCGATCTCCCCGGGAGGCAGGCCGAGGACCTTGCCGAGCTCGCGGATCGCCCCGCGCGCGCGGTAGGTGGGGAAGGCCGCGACCAGCGCGGCGCGCTCTGCGCCGTAGCGTGCGTGCACGCGCCGGATCAGCCGCTCGCGCACGTCGCGCGGGAAGTCGAGGTCGATGTCGGGCAGCGACTCCAGGCCGGTGTGCAGGAAGCGCCCCAGCAGCAGGCGGTTGCCGATCGGGTCGATGTGCGAGAGGCCCGTCAGGTAGCAGACGATCGAGGAGACCGACGAGCCCCGCCCGCGGCCGGGCGCCAGCAGCGCGCGCGCGGAGTCCGGCCCGCGCACCTCCGCGGCGACCTCGCGCGCGAGCTCCAGCATCTCGTGGTGCAGCAGGAAGAACCCGGCGAGGCCGAGCGTGTCGATGATGCGCAGCTCCTCCTCCAGGCGCGCCGCAGCCTCCTCCCGCATGGCGGCCTCCCCACGCAGCGCTGCGGCCTCCCCGCGGCCCCGACCGCCCCCGCTCCGCCCGCGCGCACGTGCGCGCCCCGCCCCGGGGGCGCCGTAGCGCTCCTCCAGCCGCGCGCGGCACAGCTCCGCGAGGCGGCGTCCCGCGCCGGGGTCCTCGGAGCCGGGGTAGCGGTAGCCGAGGTCGTGCGCCAGGTCGAAGCGCAGCTCCTCGGCGAGGCGCACGCTCTCGCGCACCGCGTCGGGGTGCTCGGCGAAGCGCGCGGCCATCGCCGCGGGCGCGGCCAGCACGTGGGAGTGGTTGGCGCGCCGCAGCGGCTCGGAGGCGTCGAGCGTGATGTGGTGGCGCAGCGCCACGAACGCGTCCTGCAGCTCCGCGCGGCAGCGCGCGTGGGCGTGCACGTCGCCGGTGGCCACGCACGCCACGCCGAGGTGCCGGGCGAGCGCGGCGAGCGCGCGGTTGCGCGCGCGGTCGCGGCGGGCGAAGGGGCGCTGCAGCTCCACGCGCAGGCTCTCCGGGCCGAACGCGTCGAGCAGCCGCCGCGCAGTCGGCTCGTCGTGCACGCCGTGGGTGGCGCAGCCGGTCAGGCACACCAGGCCCTCGGCGTGCGCGCACACCGCCTCCACGCTCACGGCGGGCTCCCCGCGCTCGCGGCCGGGCCCCGCGCGGGTGTGCGCGTGGGCGAGGGTGAGCAGCCGGCAGAGGTTGCGCCAGCCGCGCGCGTCGCGCACCAGCAGGGTGAGGTGGCGGCGGCCGTCGCCCGGAGGCTCGGTCCCGCGCCCGCCGTGGGCGCCGCCGCCGGCCGCAGTGCCCGCCACAGGGTGACCGTGTGGACCGTCCCCACCGTCCATGTAGATGTCGAGCTCGGCCCCGTGGATCGCGCGCACCCCGCACGCCGCGGCGGCCTGCGCGAACTCCATCGAGCCGGACACGGAGTCGTGGTCGGTCAGCGCCAGCGCCCCGTAGCCGAGCTCCGCGGCGCGGTGGGCGAGCTCGTCGGGCAGCGAGACGCCGTCCAGGAAGGAGTAGGCGGAGTGGCAGTGCAGCTCGGCGTAGGGGGGCGTGCCCCCCGCCCCGGGCCTCGCCACCGCCGGTCGTACGCCACGCGCCCCTCCCACCATCGCCGCCTCACCCAGCCTGCGCGAACCACGCGCCGGAGCAGAGGTCGTGGAAGACGACGAGGTCGCGGCCCTGGGCGCTGACCACCTCCCAGTAGCGGCGGCGCAGCGGGCGGCCGGTCCACCAGCGGTCCTCCACCAGCCACGACTCCCGCACGTGCTCGACCGGCCGGCCGTCGACCGCGCGCGGCGCTCCGCCGGCTCCCATCCGCACCCGCGCGGGGCGCGGCGAGTTGAGCGTCCGCGGCGCCACGGCGGGGGCGTCCGCCCGTCCGCTGCCTGCGGCGAGGGCGTCGGCCCGCCCAGCGCCGGCGGCGAGGGCGTTCGCCCGCCCGCCGGCGGCGTGTCCGGCGCCTGCCGAGCGCCCGGCGCCCGCCGAGCGACCACCTGCCCGGGCACGCCCGCGCGCACTTCGCGGGCCGGCGCTCATACCGGGAAGGGGGTGAGGAGCACCCGCCGCTCGGGCACGCGCGAGTCGGGGTCGACGCACACCGCGCGCAGCGCGGCCTCGGGGCCGGCCGCCGCACGCACCTGGGCCACGGCCTCCCGCAGCCGCCCCCGGCGAGCCTCGCCGCACTCCCCCAGCACGCCCTGCTCCCCCTCCGGCGGGCCGAAGCGCTCGGCCTCCAGGCACAGCGCGGCGGCCGGCGCGGGCAGCCCCGCGAGGCGGGGCGCGAGCGCCAGGCGCATGCGCCCCGAGTCCGACAGCGCCTCGCGCAGCACCACCCGCTCGCGCCAGGCGCCGCCCTCCACCAGCCGCGCGGAGACGCTCAGCGCGCGCACCGTCCGCCCCCGCCGCTCGGGGCGCGCGAGCAGGCGGTCGACGAGCACGCCGAGGACGCGCTCCAGCGCCGGCCCCGAGCTCGCCTCCCACAGCTCCAACGACTCCGCCAGGCGTTCGCGCGGAGCGCGTACGCGCAGCGGATCGTCCTCCCCGCACGCCAGGCGGTGGGCGAGCACGCCGGCCGCCCCGAAGCGGTCGGCCACCGCGGCCCGTCCCAGGGCGGCGAGCTCGCCCAGCGTGCGCACCCCCAGGCGGGCGAGCGGCTCCACCAGCGCAGCGGTCTCCGCACGGTGGCCCAGCAGCACCACGGGCTGGGCAGCGAGATGACGGTCGGCCTGCGCGCCCTCCCCCACGACGGCGGCGCGGCGCGGGCGGGCGGCCAACGCCGACGCGAGCGCGCCCAGACGCGTCGACCCGGCGCCCACCCGCGCAGGACGCCCCAGCGCCGCCCGAGCGGCGGCGAGCACGCCCTCGTCCCCTCCGTACAGGCCGCGCAGCCCGTCGGCCTCGAAGTAGGCGAGGCCCGGCCGCGGCAGCTCCACGGCAGCGCCGATCCCCTCCAGCGCCCCCGCCACGCGCTCCCACTCACGCGCCACCCCGAGCGGGTCGGCCGCCACCAAGCGCAGTGCCGGACAGCGCGCAAGTGCCTCCCCCAGCGCCATCCCACAGGCGACGCCGAACGCCTGCGCGGCGCCCGAGACCTCCCCCACCCGCGCCTCGCCCCCGGGCACGGGCGCGATCGCCAGCGCCCGCCCCACGAGCGCCTCCGCGCCCCCGGAGGCGACGGCGAGCTCGAAGCGGGGGAGGAGGACGCACACGATCATGGGCGAACGTATGTTCGCATACGGTCGGGCGACCTCAACAGACAATGCGTGCCGCCGAGCCGGCGGCTTGGGTGGCGATCGGCTGTTTCGCCTGGCTCGGCTTCGCCGTCCTGCTGGTGTTGTGGCCGCGTCGAGACTGGGAGTTCTCGTTGGCGCCCGATCAGTTCATTGCGACGTATCTCGAGCCGATGGACGGTGAGCCGCTCGCATTGCATTTGATCGAACGTGACCTTGCTCTGCACATGGGTCGCAGCGCTGAACTGAACCGCCGCCAACTTCGGATACTGATGACGGTCTTCCGCGTTGGCGCCATCCTGCTGGTTGTCGAGGTACTGGCGTGGGTTATGGCCCTCGTCATCCAGGGATAGACTGCGATCGCGATGTCCGACAAGCCGACTTCCCCAGGCTCGCCCCCCTCGTCTCCGCGTCCAGAACCCGTGCGTCCCAGTCCGATGGTCGGCGAGACGCGCGGCGGCAGCGGCTCGAGTCGCTAGACCCCGGTGCCCTGCTCGCAAGCCACGTGCGCAGTCGCGCGGCACGGAGGCCGCGCGCTCGATGGCTCGTGACGAAGCCGCAGCCCGCGCGGACGATCCCAAAATCCCAAGAAAACCCACCCGCCCCCGAGACCCTCCTCACAAGGGCCGGCTCCGCCGGCCCGGGCCCCGGTCCGCCGCAGCGAAGGGAGGGGGTACTGGGGGAGGGCCCGCCCTCCCCCAGCCTAATCCATGCCCAACGGCCCCTCAGCAGACCCGCTGAGGAACTGGCGCACGAAGGGGTTCTCGGAGGAGAACATCTTCGCGGCGTCGCCCGCCTCCACGATCCGCCCGCGCCACAGCAGCGCGATGTACTCGCCGATCCGCCGCGCGGAGGCGATGTCGTGGGTGACGACGATGTACGTGCCGCCGTACTGGCCGTGCATCTCCTTGATCAGTTCGCACAGGAGCGCCGTGCGCACCGGGTCGAGACCCGAGTCGGGCTCGTCGAAGATCACGACGTCCGGCTCCATCACGAGCGCCCGCGCGAAGCCCGCGCGCTTGCGCATGCCGCCGGAGAGCTGGTTTGGGAAGTAGTCGATGGCGTCGGCGAGGCCCACGTCGGTCAGTCTCTCGCGTACGCGCCGGCCGATCTGCGCCTCGGACATGCCGGTGTGCTGGCGCAGCGGGAAGGCGACGTTGTCGAACAGCGACATCGACCCGAACAGGGCGCCGTCCTGGAAGAGCACCCCGATCTTGCGACGCAGCTCCAAGAGCTCGTGCATCGGCAGGCTCGGCACCGACTGGCCCTTCACCACGACGTCCCCGGAGTCGGGGAACATCAGCCCGATGATGTGTTTGATCAGCACGCTCTTGCCCGTCCCCGAGGGGCCGAGCACGGTCGTGATCGTGTGGTCGGGGATCGCCACGTTGAGCCCGTCGAGCACGTCGGTCCCGCCGAGGCGCTTGTGTACGTCGTGGCAGCGGATCGACCACTCCCGGTCGCCGTGCTCGGCGTCCCAGTCGACGTCGGTGTGGTACTGGAAGTGCGCGGCCGCGTCGAGCGTCGCGGCCTCCTGCGGGTGCGCGCCCCCGCCGGTGGGGACCCCGGCCTCCTGCTCCTCCCTACCCCCCTGCTCCTCCATACCCCGGATACTATCGCTCGATGGCGCAGACGATCGCGGTCCTCTCCCAGAAGGGGGGCACGGGCAAGACCACCACGGTGCGCACGCTCGCCGACGCGCTGCGTCGCGCGGGGGTGTCCACGCTGGCGGTGGACCTCGACCCGCAGGGCAACCTCTCCGACTACTTCGACGTGCCCCCCGACGCATCCCCGACGATCGGCGACGTGCTCGCCGGGCGAGCCGCCGCGGCCGAGGCGGTACACACGACGAGCGCCGGGGACGCGATCCCCGCCAACCTCGAGCTCGCCGAGACCGAGCTCTCGCTCGGCGGCCGGCTGGGGCGCGAGCTGACGCTGCGCCGCGCGCTCGCCGGGCTGCCGGGCGACGCCTACCAGGTGATCCTGGTCGACTGCCCTCCCTCGCTCGGCCTGCTCACCGTCAACGCGCTGGTGGCCGCCGACTACGCGCTCCTCACCGCCGAGGCCCAGTACTTCGCGCTGCAGGGGGTCCAGCAGGCACTGGAGGTGATCGAGCTGGCGCGCGACACGCTCAACCCCGAGCTCGAGCTGCTGGGCGTGCTGCTCAACCTCGCCGACCTGCGCACCGTGCACTCGCGCGAGGCGCTCGCCTCGCTGCGCGAGCAGCTCGGCGAGCGGGTGCTCGCCACGGTGGTGCGCTCCTCGATCGCGTACGCCGAGTCCGCGGAGCGAGCCATATCGATCCTCGACCACCGGCCCGACCTCGGGGCGGACTACATCGCGGTGGCCGGGGAGCTGCTGGCGCGAATGCCGGGGTTGGAGGAGGCGCGGGGGCGGCTCGCAGGGCTGGGGTAGCGGGGACGTTTTATAACTTATCGGTTATCATGAGTACATGTCCGACCCCGCCGCTCTCCTGCGAGACTCGCGCCGCCAGGCGGGTCTGACGCAGCGGCAACTGGCACTCCGCCTGGGCGTCAGCCAGGCCGCAGTCGCCAAGCTGGAGCGTCCCGGCGCCAACCCCACGGTCGCGACCCTCGCGGGAGCGCTGTGGGCCACCGGGCACCGCCTGGAGCTGGACGCCCCTCCTCGCCGGGGCGGCGTGGACGAGAGCCTCATCCGCCAGCACCTTGCCCTCTCCCCCGGAGAGCGTCTGCGCGGCCTGGAAGAGATGTACGCCCAGGCGTAGTCCTTCCGGGTCCTCGGCCCACTCGACGACCGCGAGCAGGTCCGCAAGAAAGCGATCTACTGCCTCCTGGCCCAGTACGTTCCGGAACGCTGGACGCGCGAGCACGTCCTCGAGCTCCTCGAAGAGCAGCGCCGACACGACAGGCAGCCAGCGCCCGTCGACCGCTTCCTCCAGTAGCCGTCCGCAGAGACCATTCGGCGAGCGAGCCGCCGAGACGGCTGCGGGCATTCCTGACCACCGGGAAATACCGGGACGAGCTGGCAGACGCGCGCTGGGTGCCGTAGCCGCCCTCGCCGCCGAGCTCCTCGCGCGAATGCGCGGCCCGAGCAGGCGTCGGGCTTGGTCGGGCTGCACCAGGGATCGCCCGCCCTCGGAGCTACAACCCCCCCACGTAAGCCCCCTGCGGCTCGAACGGCACGCGCAACAACTCCGCCCACCCCTCGATCTCGCTCTGCAGCGCCGCCACCACGGCCCCGGTCTGCTCGTAGAAGCACCACACCAGCACCGTCGGCCCGGCACCGGAGATCGTGGCGCCCAGGGCGCCCAGCTCGCGGGCGCGGGCAGCCAGCTCAAAGGAGCGCGGGAAGAGGTGAGCGCGGTGGGGCTGGTGTAGGCGATCCTGCAGGCCGCGCCCCACGAGGTCCCAGTCACCACGTGCGAGACCGAGCATCAGCAGCGCGCCGTGGGCGACGTTGAAGACCGCGTCCGCCAGCGGCACCTCGGCGGGCAGCGCGGCGCGCGCCGCGTCGGTGCGCACCGGGTCGCGCGGGACGACCGCGAGCGCCTCCAGGCCGGTGGGGGGATCGAAGCGCGCGGCTTGCCCGTCCGCGCACACCACGAAACCGCCGTGCAGCGCGGCCGCGACGTTGTCGGGGTGGCCCTCCAGCTCAGTGGCGAGCGCTAGGAAGTCGGCGTCCAGCTCGAAGATGTGGTCAGCCGCCATCAGCCCCGCCACGATCGCCGCGGCGCTCGAGCCCAGACCCCCCGTGAGCGGGATCTCCGAGCGGATGCGGAACGTGAACCCGTCCGCGGGGTGCAGGCGCTCGAAGGCGCGCACGCAGAGGTTCTCCCGTCCGCGGGGCAGGGGCAGGTCGGTCTCGACAGCGAACGTGCCCGTCTCCTCGACCTCGAGCTCCATGTGCAGCGCCACCGCCGCCGCCATGCAGTCGAACCCGGGACCGAGGTTCGCCGAGGAGGCCGGCGCGCGGACGCGACGGCGGCGGGTCACGCGGCCTTCGGCCGGCTGCGCGGGTGGGCGGGACCCCAACTACGGATCACCCAGCACCGCCTCTTCCAGCGCCACCGTTTCCGCCGCGCATGGGATCACGCGGCCGTTGGAGTTGTCCAGGGCGGTCTGCTGGTCCTTGAGGCCGCGGCCGGTCATCACGCACACCACGCGCGCGGCTCCGTCGGCGCCGTACTTGAGCAGGCCGGCCACCGAGGCGGCGGAGGCGGGCTCGCAGAAGAGCCCTTCCTTCGCCGCCAGGAGGCGGTAGGCGGCGAGGATCTCCTCGTCGCTCACTGCGCGGATCGCACCGCGCGAGGCGGTCATCGCATCCATCGCGTCCTCCCAGCGCACGGGGTTGCCGATGCGGATCGCGCTCGCGACTGTCTCGGGGTGGGCCACCGGGTGGCCGAGCACCAGCGGCGCCGCGCCCTCGGCTTGGAAGCCGAACAGCCGCGGGGCGGCCCCCATCTCCGTGAAGCCCCGCCAGTAGGAGGTGACGTTGCCGGCGTTGCCCACCGGGATGCACAGCAGGTCCGGCCCGCCGTCGAGCGCTTCGACCAGCTCGAACGCGGCGGTCTTCTGGCCTTCGATGCGGTATTCGTTGACCGAGTTGACGAGCGTGATCGGGTGGCGCTCGACGAGCTCGCGCACGAGCTCGAGGCCCCGGTCGAAGTTGCCCGACAGCGCGATCACGCGCCCCCCGTGGATCAGCGTCTGCGCGAGCTTGCCGATCGCGATCTTGCCGTCCGGCACGATCACCGCGCAGGTGAGGCCCGCGCGCGAGGCGTACGCGGCCGCGCTCGCCGCGGTGTTACCGGTGGAGGCGCAGATCACCGCCTTGGAGCCTTCGCGCACCGCCGCGGAGACCGCGCACGTCATGCCGCGGTCCTTGAACGACCCCGTCGGGTTGCCGCCCTCGAGCTTCAGGTGCACCTCGGCGCCCACCCGCTCCGAGATCACCGGCGCCGGCAGCAGCGGTGTGCCGCCCTCGCAGAGGCTCACCACCGGGTCCTCCGGCGCGAACGGGAGGTGCTCGCGCCAGCGCTCGATCAGACAGGAACACGTCATCCGAACTCCTCTTCTATCACCCGGATCGCCCGCGGCGCGGAGCGCACGAGGTCGAGCTCGCCGATGCGCGCGAGCGCCTCGCGCAGGCGCGACTCGGCCAGCGGGTGCAACACCATCGTCAGCGGCACCACCTCGCCGCCGACGCGCCGCTGCAGCACCGACTTGATCGAGGCGCCGTGCTCGCCGAGCACCTGTGCGATCGCGCCGAGCACGCCGGGGCGGTCGACGACGTCGAAGTGCAGGTAGAACGCCGACTCGACGTCGGCGAGCAGCGTCGCCTGCAGCGGCGGCGCGGGCGGCTGCGCGCCCCCGGTCATCACGGAGACCACGTCGCCGAGCACCGCGCTCGCGGTCTGCCGGCCGCCGGCGCCGGGGCCGGAGAGCGTGATCTCGGTGACCGTCTCGGATTCGACGGTGACGGCGTTGAAGGGCCCCGACACCGAGGAGAGCGGGTGGCCGGGGTACAGGAACGCCGGGTGCACGCGCACCGAGAGCCCGCCGTCGCGGCGCTCCGCCGTGCCGATCAGCTTCAGGCCGAGGCCCATCTCGCGCGCGGAGCGCAGGTCGTCGGGGTGCAGGTGCTCGATGCCCTCGTAGCGCACGTCGTCGAGGTGCACCGGCACGCCGAACGCGAGGCGGGCGAGGATCGCCATCTTGGCCGCCGCGTCGCGGCCGGAGACGTCGTCGGAGGGGTCGGCCTCCGCGTAGCCGCGGCGCTGGGCCTCGGCGAGCGCCTCCTGGTAGGTGCCGCCGCGGTCCATCTCGCCGAGCATGAAGTTGACGGTGCCGTTGACGATCCCGTGGATGCGCTCGATCGGCGTCGCCGACAGCGACTCCTCGAGCACGCGCACGACCGGCACCGCGCCGGCGACGGCCGCCTCGAAGCGCAGCCGCACGCCGTGAGCGCGTGCGGTCTCGAAGAGCTCCTCGCCGTGCTGGGAGAGCAGGAGCTTGTTGGCGGTGACGACGTCCACGCCGGCGCGCATCGCCGCCAGCAGATGCGCGCGGGCGGGCTCGATGCCGCCCATCACCTCGACCACGAGGTCGACGCTCGGCAGAATCTCGGCGAAGTCGCCGCTGGTGCGCGTCAGCACGCCGGCGATGACGGGGCGCCGGCCATTGAAGCGCTCGATCTCGTCCGCGCGCTCGGCGAGCAGCGTGGCGAACGCGCCGCCGACCGTGCCGTGGCCGAGCAGGCCGATGCGAAAGGGGTCAGCCGGCATCCCTGGCGAGCAGGTCGTCGTATGTCTCGCGGCGTACGACCACGCGGGCGTCGCCGTCTTTGCAGAAGATCACCGGCGGGCGGGGCACGCCGTTGTAGTTGTTGGCCATCGCGTACCCGTACGCCCCCGTGGCGGGGGTGACGATCACGTCGCCGGGCCGCGGGTCGTCGAGCAGCGCCTCGCGCACGATCACGTCGCCGGACTCGCAGTGCTTGCCGGCGAGCGCGCACGGGGTGTCGCCGCCGGGGCGGTCGGCCACGTGCGCTTCGTACACCGCCCCGTACAGCATTGGGCGCAGGTTGTCGGACATGCCGCCGTCCACGGCGACCCACGTGGAGACGTTGCGCTTGACGCTCTGCACGGTGTACAGCGTCACGCCGGCGTTGGCGGTGAGCGCCCGGCCCGGCTCGATCAGCAGGCGCCGGTAGCCGCCGAGGTGCTCACGGGCGGCGTCCACCAGCGTCTGCACGTACTCCTCGATCGCCGGGGGACGCTGCGCGGCGGCGTAGGCGACGCCGAGGCCGCCGCCGAGGTCCCACGTGGGGAAGGTGCCGTCCTCGGCCAGCCGGCGCAGCCCCGCCAGCGAGGCGACCTTGCGGCGGAAGGGTTCCAGGTCGAACAGCTGCGAGCCGATGTGCACGTGCACGCCCTCCAGGGCGAGGCCGGGGACGGCGCGGATGCGCTGCACCGCGGCCGGCACCTGGTCCAGCGCGAAGCCGAACTTCGAGTCGGCCTGGCCGGTGGAGATCTTCTCGTGCGTGTCACCGCGGACGTTGGGGGTCGCCCGCACGAGCACCGGCTGCGGCGGGCGTCGGCGAGCTCGCCCTCCGCCAGCAGCGCTCCAGGCAGTCGAGCTCATCGAGGTTGTCGATCACGATCAGCCCCACGCGGTGGCGCAGCGCCACGCGCAGCTCGGCCTCGGACTTGGCGTTGCCGTGCAGCACGAGCCGCTCGGGCGCGAAGCCGGCGCGCAGCGCTAGGTGCAGCTCCCGCCGGAGGCGACGTCGCACCACAGCCCCTCCTGCGCGAGCGCGCGCAGCACGGCGGTGCAGGGGAACGCCTTGGAGGCGTACACCACGTGCAGCTCGCGCCGTGGCCTGCCTCCTGCGCCGGCCTGCAGGAAGGCGCGGGCGCGGGCGCGCAGGTCGTCCTCGGCGACGACGTACGCGGGCGTGCCGAACTCGCGCGCGAGCTCGATCGTGTCGCAGCCGGCCACCTCCAGGTGGCCGCGCTCGTCGATGCGGCTGCCCGCCGGGAACACCCGCGCGAGGCTCTCCGCCAGGTCGGTGGTCGTCTCCGTCGCCATGGGTTGGATTATCGCGTGCCGCGGCGAGGCTTCGCTCGCTCGTGGTCCCGGCCGCGCCGTTCGGAGGGATGCAGGCTCAGGCAGGACGGTCGAGCGCGAGCAGCATCAGCTCCACCCACGTGCCGACAAGGGTCTCGTCGTCCACGCGTGCCGGGATGCCGAGCACGTCGCGCAGCAGCCGCGAGGAGAAGAGCGAGCCGAGGCCCAGCGCGGCGAGCGCCTCGGCTCGCTCGACGGGGACCGGCTGCTCCGCCCGCTCGGAGATCCAGCCGGCGAACCCCGCGAAGGTCGAGCTCACCAGCCGCTCGACGGCGGCGGTCAGCAACTGCGGACGGCTGCGCGCTTCGGAGGCGAGGATGCGCAACAGATCCGACTCGCTGTCGAGCTCGGCGAGGATGTAGCGGGCGATCAGCGTGAGCTCGGACCTGACGTCGCCGAGCGGCGTGAGCACGCGGCGGATCTCGCGGAGCGCATCCAGGCTGGCGAGCCGGCGCTCGATCCCCGCCGCCAACACGGCTTCCTTGGAGTCGAAGTGGTGGTAGAGGCCGCCGGCGCCCGGAGTCAGCCCGGCAGCCGCTTCGATCTTCACGATGCTGGTCGCGGCGTAGCCGCGCTCGCTGAAGAGGCGCATCGCCTCGTCGACGATGCGCTCGCGCGTGGTGCGTGACGTCGAGCTTGACATCCTCCCGCTCCTAAGTATACACTTAGGCGAGGTCAAGCCACCCTGAAAGGACGTGCCACGTGCACGATGCAGGCGAACCCCCCGAGGACCGACGCGCCCCCCGAAACGAGCGGCGCGCCCCGCGCGGCTCAGCGCGACGGTCGGCGTGGCAGCGGCAGCCGCCTCGACCGCGGACGCCTGCGGCGCACCGCCCCGCTGGTGGGTCTCACCGCTCGCACGGCCGGCGAGGCGGTGGTGGTTGGCCTGCGCAGCAAACTCACCGGCGCCGACACCGCCGAGTTCCACGTCCGCTCGGCCGAGCGCTACGCCGAGCTGCTCGGGCGCTCCAAGGGAGCCCTGATGAAGGCCGGTCAGCTGCTCTCGTTCATGTCGCTCGGCCCAGCCGTCGAGGGCAACTTCCAAGCGACCTACCAGGCGGCGCTGAGGAGGTTGCGCAACGACGCGCCGCCGATGGCACGGGAGCTCGCCCGGGAAGCGCTCGAGCAGGAGCTCGGCCACTCCGCCGAGTCCGCGTTCGCCGAGTTCGAGTGGGAGCCGATCGCCGCCGCCTCGATCGGCCAGGTGCACACCGCCCGGTTGCACGACGGTCGCGCTGTCGCAGTGAAGATCCAGTACCCCGGCGTCGCCGCCGCAATCCGCGACGACCTCAAGAACACCGAGTTGCTGGCCACGTTCTTCGGGCTGCTCGGCGGGCTCTCGCCGCGCAGGCTGCAGTTCGATCTCCGCGGCGCCGCACAGGAGATCGGCGAGCGCATCACCGAGGAGCTCGACTACCGGTTGGAGGCCGCCAACCAGGCCGAGTTCGCCGAGCTCTACCGCGGGCATCCCTTCATTCACGTCCCCGAGGTGATCGAGGAGCTGTCCACCGGCCGGGTGCTCACCCAGGAGCTGGTGCGGGGGAAATCGTGGAGCGCCGCGCTCACAGCCGACCAGAGCTTGCGCAACAGGTGGGCGGAGGCGATTCACCGTTTCACCTACGACACCTACCACCATCAGTACATGTTCAACGCCGACCCTCACCCGGGGAACTACCTGCTGCACGACGACGGCAGCGTGAGCTTTCTCGACTTCGGCTGCGTCAAGCGCCTGCAACGGACGGAGGTCGAGGCGCTGAACCTGGCGATGCGCGAATGCCTGCGCGGCGACGTGGACGGGATCTGGAGGGTGAGCGTGGAAGAGGGCTTCTTCGCGCCGTCGGCATCGCTCACACCCCGGGAAGTCCTCGCGTATTGGCGCGAGCCGATCGAAATGTACTGGGGAGCACAGCCCTTCACGATCACCCCCGAGTACGTCACCAAGCTGATCGAACTGCGCTACTCCCCCACCGGCCCCTCGGCCAACGCGTTCCACCACATCGTGATGCCGGTCACCTACACGCTCATGACGCGCCTCGACATCGGGGTGATGTCGCTGATCGCCGAGCTGCGCGCCACCACCCACTGGCGGGCGATCGCTGAGGAGTACTTCGAGGACGCCGACCCGGGAACGCCGATGGCGATCGCCAATCGCGCCTACCGCGAAGCGCGCCACAGGACGAACAACCGTGTGTGAGCTACGCAAGGAGGAGCAGCGATGACTGACTGGATGGAGTGGCCGTTCCCCGCCGCAGATCTCTACCCCGCCTACCACGCCGCCCGCGCGCAGGCGGCGGTGCAGTGGAACGAGCGGCTCGGCGCCCTGCTGGTGCTCTCGCACGAGCACGCCGTCGCCGTCCTGCGCAACCCCGAGCAGTGGAGCTCCGACCCACGCAACAGCCCTGACCTGCTCGCCGCGTTCGGCGGGCACGGCGCGGTCACCGAGCAGTGGGCGCAGTCGCTGCTGGTGAGCGACCCCCCCGAGCACACTCGACTGCGCAGCGCAGTCAACCGCTTCTTCACGCCCCGCGCCGTGCAGCAGATCAAGGGCCGGGTCGCGGCGATCGTCGACACCGCGTTCGCCCCGCTCGCCGAGGGCCAGCCGATCGAGCTGATGAGCGAGCTCGCCTACCCCATCCCGCTGGCGGTGATCGCCGAGCTGTTCGACGTCGGCCTGGAGGGCGCCGAACTGCTGCGGGCGGAGACCCCCACGCTCGCGCGCATGCTCGAGCTCGATCCCACCCCGGCGGAGCTCGAGGCGATCGGGACGGCGGCGATGACGGTGATGCTGTTTCTCGTGCCGATCGTCGCCGAGCGGCGCCTGGACCCCGGCGAGGATCTGCTCAGCGCCCTCATCCACCCCGCCGAGGACGGCGTCACGCTGCAGACCGAGGAGATCGTCACGATGTGCCTGCTGCTGCTCGCCGCCGGCCACGAGACGACCTCGAACCTGATCGGCAACGGCACGCTCGCGCTGCTGGAGCACCCTGCGCAGCTGGAGTGGCTGGCGCGCCACCCCGAGTGCTGCGCACAGGCGGTGGAGGAGCTGTTGCGCTACGACAGCCCCGTCCAGGTCGCCTCCCGGGTCGCCCTCGCCGACCTCGAGCTGGACGGGGTGCAGGTGCGCAAGGGGCAGCAGGCCCTCGTGGTGCTCGGCGCCGCCAACCGCGACCCCGCGCGCCACCCCGACCCCGATCGGCTCGACCTCGCGCGCGACGGGGAGCGCCACCTGGCGTTCGGCAACGGGCCGCACTTCTGCGTCGGCGCCGGGCTGGCGCGGCTGGAGGCGCAGGAGACGTTCGCGCACCTCGCGCAGGTGGGGCTGCGAGCGGACACGGGCGAGTGGTCGTACAGCCGCGAGCCCTCGCGCACCTTCCGGCGACTGCGGAGCCTGCACGTCGGCGCGGGGCGCGCGGGTGTGGATCAGGCCGACGCGGGGCGCGCGAGCGTGGATCAGGCCGACGAGGGGCGCGCGGGTGTGGATCAGGCCGGCGCCGGGCGGGCCGCCTTCGCCTCGGCCGCGCCGCCCCGCCCCTGAGCGCGCAGGCCCGCGAGCCCCTGCCCACGGAGCAGCAGCGCGAGCCACACGGCGCCGACGATCATCAGGATCGCGCTCTCGACCTGCGCTGCGGTGAGGCCCGCGAAGACCTCGCTGTTGCGGCGGATGAACTCGACCAGGAAGCGCTCCAGGCCGGAGAGCAGGCAGTAGAGCGCGCAGATGACACCGGGGCGCACGCGGTCGCGCAGGCTCCACAGCAGGTAGGCGACGAGGCCCATCGCGAGCGTCTCGTAGATCGGGGTGGGCTGCACGGTGACGCCCGGCGGCGTGGGGACGGTGCCGTGCGGGTAGCCCATCGCCCACGGCAGGGAGGAGCGGATCCCGTAGTCGCCGTCGCCGGAGACCTGGCAGCCGATGCGCCCGATCGCGTAGCCGAGCGCGAGCGCGGTGACGCACATGTCGAACATCGCCAGCTGCAGCGCGCCGCGCCAGCGCATCCAGCCGATCACCCCGATCGCCCCGCCGATCGCCCCGCCGTACCACACGAGCCCCGAGCCGGAGAAGATCGAGCCGAGCAGGTCGTGTTCGACCTGTGAGTAGTTCTGGATCACGAAGTACGCGCGCGCCCCGACGAGCCCCCCGACGAGCGCGGCGAAGACGATCTCATACGCCCAATCCACCGGCCTGTCGAGCTCGCGCAGCCGCCGCGCCACGAGCAGCCCGCAGGCGAGGAAGCCGAGCGCGAACACCATGCCGAAGCTCTTGATCGAGAGGCCAAGGACGTCGAAGGAGGGTTTCACGGGAGGGGACTTTAGGGAATCCCAATCTCCGTCTGCGACAATCACCCTCGATGGCTGCCACAACCCACCGGCAGGGCCGCAAGGCGTTCGGCAAAGACACGGGCCTGCAGGCCAGGATGGTGCTGACGCTGTTCCTGCTGGGACTCGTCTACGCGGTGCTGGTCGGGGTGCTGATCGCCGTGGGCGCCGGCGGCGTGACGATCCTCGTGGTGGCGCTGGCGCTGCTGGGGCTGCAGCTGTTCACCTCCGACAAGATCGCGATGGGGATGATGGGCGTCAAGGAGGTCTCGCCCCAGGAAGAGCCGGAGCTGCACGGGATCATCGAACGGCTGTGCGTACAGGCCGATCTGCCCAAGCCACGGGTGTGCGTGATGGAGAACCAGATGCCCAACGCCTTCGCGATGGGCCGCTCGCAGAAGAGCGCGACCGTGTGCGCGACCAGGGGCATCCTCGAACTGCTCTCCCCCGCGGAGCTCGAAGGGGTGATGGCGCACGAGCTGACGCACGTGATCAACCGCGACGTGATGGTGATGACACTGGCGAGCTTCTTCGCGACCGTGGCCTCGATCATCGTGCAGTTCGGCTTCTTCTTCGGCGGCGGCTTCGGCGGGGGTACGGCCGCGGCAACAACGAAGGCGAGGAGGACGTCGTCATCGTGATCATGGTGGCGATGGCGGTGTACGCGATCTCCTTCATCCTGCTGCGCGCGCTCTCGCGCTACCGCGAGTTCGCCGCCGACCGCGGCAGCGCGGTGCTGACCGGGCGCCCCTCGGCGCTGGCGTCGGCGCTGTTGAAGATCAGCGGCTCGATGGAACGGATCCCCAGCCGCGACCTGCGCACCGCGGAAGGGATGAGCGCCTTCTTCATCGTCCCCGCGCGCGCGAAGAAGTCGCTGATGAACATCTTCGCCGACCACCCGCCGCTGGAGCAGCGCCTCGCGGCGTTGGAGCGGCTGGAGTCCCAGCTGCAGGGCACCGCTTAGAGGCGGGAGGGGGGCAGGCCTGGCTGGGGGAGGGCAGGCCTCCCCCAGGACCCCCTCCCGACCTTCCCCCACCTGTCAAGATCACACAAGCTCCCCCACTGCAAAGGACTGATTGATGGGTCTACTCGACGCCCTCACCGGCCGCCACCAGGTCAAGGGCCCCGCGCCCGACAAGCTGTTCGCGATCGCCACCGCCTACATCACCCTCCAGAGCGAGCACCAGATCGACCCCGCAGGTGCCGCCGCGATCGTCTTCCAGAAACTGGAGAACAGCGAGTTCGAGGCGACGATGCGCGAAATGGAAGAAGTCGTGACCGCCACCGGCGGCGAGAGCGGCACGCGGGTCAAGAGCAAGGACGACGAGTACGGCTACCGCTGGATGGTGTTGCGCAACCCCGACGGCGCCCCCTCCGTCGAAGACCTCGCGGTCGGCATCAACGCGGTCTCCAGCTCGATCGAGACGGGCGGCCACGGCGAGCGGCTGCTGTGCGCGGTGTTCGCCTTCCGCGACGCGCAGCAACGCAAGGTCGTACTTCATCTACAACTACAAGCGCGGCCTCTGGTACCCGTTCGTCCCCGCCGGCGGATCGCAGGAACGCTCGACCGAGCGCGAGCTGCAACTGAAGGCGCAGATGGCAAGCGAACTCCCGATCGAGCCCGAACTGGAGCGGTGGTTCCCCCTGTGGGGAATCCCGATCTAGCTCGCGGGACGCCGGCGTCCGAGTCCGGGATCAGCCCCACGCCCGTGAACTCGCTCTGCGGCCTCGGCGAGCGAGATATCAGCCGGCGGCAGGATCAGATCGGAGCCCTCCAGCTCGTCCTCGGCGAGCGACGTGCCATGGCTGCGCACGAAGTCGAGAGCAGTTCGTCGTAGGCACTGTGGAAGCGCTGCTCGTCGCCAGCCTCGACTGCGGCGATGACCGCGTGGTCGAGCTCGTTGAGGCGCGCCGTCGCTCGTCCTCGAGGCGGTACTGGTCCTCACCTGAGATGCGCACGATCATGCCTGGCCGCCCTCGCTCGGAGCCTGCTGCGGCCTCCTCGGCGGCCGATGACCCGCCCGCTGCGGGGATCTCACGCCGCCGCAGCAGGGCCCGCACCGAGTTCCGCCTTCAGCTTGGCGAGCTCGTCGTCCACCGCGGACGTCGAGGAGAGCTGCTTGAGCTGGCGGTCGATGTCGTCTTCGCCGGAGCCCAGCGCGGTGATGTCGTCGAACGTGCCCGCCGCTTCCAGCTCGGTGACGGCGTCGGCGCGGGCCTTCATGTTTTCGGTCTTGTCCACGGCGCGCTGCATCGCGAGGCCGACGTCGGCCATCTGCTCGCCCACCCCGGTCGCCGCTTCGGAGATCCGCACCTGCGCCTCGGCGGCGGAGTACTGCGCCTTGATGACCTCCTTCTTGGTGCGGAACGCCTCGATCTTGGCGCGCAGCTTCTGCTCGGAGTCGACCAGTTTCTGCTGCTGGTCCTCGAGTTCGGTGACCTGCGTGTCAAGCGACTGCAGCTCCGTCTGCACGACGTTCTTGCGCTCCAGCGCCTGACGCGCGAGGTCCTCCTGGCCGCCGGCCAGCGCCTGGCGAGCCTGTGTGTCGAGCTTGACGATCTGCTGCTGCAGCGTGGACTCCTGCATCTGCAGGCGCTTCTTGGCGGTCACCACGTCGGCGATCCCCTTCTTGACGTTCTGCAGCTGTTCGACCTGCTTCTGATAGCTGTAGTCGAGCGTCTCGGCGGGGTCTTCGGCTTGGTCGAGAAGCTTCGAGACCTTCGCCTTCACGACGGTTGACATGCGCCCGGTCAAGCCGGCCATTGCGTTCCTCCTGAGATGCGTCTCGTGCGCCGACTGCGCGGGCAGGCTCAAGCGTAGCTGACGAACGGCTACAGCCCGAGCGGGTGGCGACCGTACGAAGCCGGGGTTGGCAGGGCGCAGAGGCCGCCAGCGGGGACCCTCCCGGTCGGTGGGGTCGTCGGCAGGGCTGGTGTCCAGGCGCAGGCCGGCGACGGTCATGTAGGCGTGTCCGGGGTTGGAGAAGACCGTGACCCACTGCCCGACGCCGTGTTCGCCCCAGGCCATGAATTCCGAGGAGTCCATCGGCGCGGAGAGCAGGTTGCCGCCGTGCAGCGCGAAGGAGACGGTGCCCGAGCAGTCGTACCCCGGCGAGCTGAAGGAGGCGTGGCCGCCACCGTAGATGTAGGGCAGGCCGATCAGCTGGTTGCCCGCCCAGACGATTTCCTGCACGGCCGCCGGGGCTTCCATCGGCGCCGCGGCGAGGCCGTCCACGAAACGCGCGGTGACGCCCGGCACGAGCAGCTTGGGCCGCGCGCCCACGAGGCCGACGGGGCTGCCGCCGGTGGCGCCGTCGGTCTGGCCGGTCGGCGGCGGGGGCGTGAAGGGGATGACTTCGCCGGTGGCGGTCCGTTCGTAGGTGGGGCCCTTGTACGCGAGGCTCGCGGTGCGGGCGGTGATCGGGGCGGTGTGGACGCGCGCGCGGGTCGTGGCCCCGCCCGTGGTGGTGGGGGCGCCCCCGGCGACGGCGGGGTTCGTGGGCGCGGCGGTGGAGCCGGCGGCCGACGAGATCGAGCTGGAGGCGGCGGCGGAGGTGCCGCCGGAGACCCTGGTCGTCGCGTGAGCCCGGGCCACGGCAGGGGCTACGACCAGCACAGCCAAACTGCATAGCGTTGAGCCGAGGGCTCGTACCCGCAACACACGTCCTCTTTCGTAGGCCTGCGGGGTTAGCTGACGGGCTGGCGCTAAAAGAGCCTGCGCCTCTCACGGCTACACCGTGGGATTCGCCCCAATAACTCGGGTCCCCCGTTCCATGGCACCTGGCCAGGGATTCGGCATTTGCGGCGAGACCCTACCAAAGCGCACGGACGATTGCAGGGGACGCATGATTTTTCCCGCACCTTGCGAGAAGTTCCGAGCATCCCACCTGCGTATGTGGCCGCCACGCCGCCCGGCCGCCCGGCCCGAGGCGCCTGCGCCGCACCGGCTGCTCGGGTCCGCGGCGCGCACGACACCAGCGCGGCCGCCCGTCCTGAGGCGCCTGCCCCGCGGGTAGGGTCTGGGAATGTACTCCCCTCCCGCCCGGCGGCTGGCGGCAGCCCTGGTGCTCGGCGCGACGCTCGCGGGCTGCGGCAAGGCGCTGCCCGTCGAAGGCCAGGGCCGCGGGGCCACGGTCGCGCCCACCGCGAGCAGCGGCGCGGCGACCGCGAGCGGGATCGTCACCAACAACACCACCCGGCTCGGCGGCGCCGACCCCGTCGCCGACGCAGCCGCCGTCGCGCTGGCGGTGCACCCCGCGCTGACGCCGGCCACACGGCCGCAGGCGGTCGTGCTCGTCGACCGCCACCGCTGGCCCGTGGCGCTGGCGGCGGCCGCGCTCGCCGCCTACCCCCTGCAGGCGCCCCTGCTGTACAGCGAAGGCAACGCGTTGCCGGAAGTCTCGGCGCAGGCGCTGGCCACGCTGCGGCCCACCGGCGCGCCGTCGCTGGGGGGCGCCCAGGTGCTCGACGTCGGCACCGCGGCGGCGCCCGCCGGCTACCGCGTACGGGCGCCGGCGCCGCCGGGGACCCCCAACGGCGGCGCGGGCGAGAGCGTGTACACGCTCGCCGCGCAGCTCGCGCGACTGGTGGCGACGGTCCACGGCACTCCCCCGCGCCGGGTGATCGTGGTCGGCGCCGCGGAGCCGCCGGCGCTGGCGATGCCCGCCGCCGGCCTCGCCGCGGAGACAGGCGCCCCGATCCTGCTGGTGGGAGCGGGCGGGGTGCCGGCCGCGACCCGGGACGCGCTCGCCGCCCTGCGGCGCCCCACGATCTACGTGGTCGGCCCCCCCGCGGCGGTCGGCCACGCGGTCACCCGCGCGCTGGCGCACTACGGCCCGGTCCGGCGCATCGATGCCCAGGCGGAGGGCGCGGGCGGTGCCTCCGGGCCCGGCACCAGCGGCACAGATCCCGTCGACAACGCGATCGCCGTGGCGCGTTACGCGGACGGAACCTTCGGCTGGGGCATCGACCAGCCCGGACACGGCCTGGTGTTCGTCAACGCCACCCGCCCCCTCGACGCGCCCGCCGCGGCGTCGCTGTCGGCGAGCGGGGACTACGGCCCGCTGCTGCTGCTGGAAGGCCCCGGCGCGGTGCCCGGCGCGCTCGCGAAGTACCTCGAAGACATCCAGCCCAGCACCCCTGAAGACCAGCCGGTGCGAGGCTTCTACAACCACGGCTGGGTGATCGGCGACGAGCGGGCGATCGCGGCCACGACACAGGCCGAGCTGGACTCCCTGCTGGAGACCGTGCCGCAGCGCTCCGCCGGCCCGTCCACGCCCTCCTCGGAAGCGCCCGAAGGCACCGCCCCCGAAACCTCCTCCGGCGGGGAAACCGCGACCTCCGGAAGCCCCTCCGGCGGGGAAACCGCGACCTCCGAAGCCGGGGCGGCTGCCTCACCGTAAGCTGTACGAGCAGATGAGCCAAGCCGAGGATCCACACCTGCTGGAGCACGTCCGCGAGCATGGGGTGAGCGTCGAGGACGTGCGTCAGCTGATGGGCGCCTCCACCCCCCACTTCGCGCTGCAGACTGCGCGAGCGGATCGCGCGGCTGATCGCCAACCTGCCGCCCGAGCACCCGGCGCGGATCGAAGGCGAGCGCGAGATCGCGCGCCTGGAGCGGCTCGGCCTCGTCGGCGAGACTCGTGGGGAGACCGGAGAAAAAAACTGGAAGATGCACGCTCTGCCCTCCGTAACGCCGGAGCGCTTGCTTGACTGAGAGCCGATGCTCGATCTGCGTGCCCGCCCCCCGGCAGCCCCCCCACGCTGCCGGCTCGGCATCTGCGACGGCAGTGGCTTCGAGATCGACGAGCAGACGAACACCGCGCGGGACTGTCCCTGCCGCGCTCAGCTCGTGGCCAGCGCCCGTGCGCGCCGGTTGCGCGACCGCGTGCCCCGCCGCTACATGGACCTCTCGTGGGACCGGTACCCGCTCACGCAGATCGCCCGGGAACCGCTCAACGCCGAGGCAGTGCGCAGAGCCAGGCGGTACTGCGCCGACATCGAGCGCAACCTCGCCGAGGGGCGGGGCCTGTGGCTGGTGGGGCACACGGGCACCGGCAAGACCACCCTCGGCTACATGGTGGCCGCGGCGGCCGCCCACGCCCAGCGCTCGGTGCTGAGCTTCAACGCGGTGGCGCTGCTGAACCGCATCAGGGCCACCTTCGACCCCGGCAGCCGCGAGAGCACCGAGGAGGTGATCGCCGCGCTCGCGGGCGTGGAGCTGCTGCACGTCGAGGACCTGCGCGTGGTGCGGCCGACCGAGTGGGTGCTGGAGCAGCTGTACCTGATCGTGAACGCGCGTTACGAGGAGCGGCGCGCGATCGTGTTCACGTCCGACATCGAGGTGCACGACGACGGGCCGCCGGCGCCGAACGAGCTGGCCGAGCACGTCGGCCGGCGCACGTTCTCGCGCCTGCTGGAGATGTGCGGCGACCCGCTCATGATCCTCGGCGAGGACAAGCGCATCGACCGGGACGTCCCCGGCGCCGCGATCCCCGAGGAGCGCCACCGCGAGCCCGGACAGGAGAGGCCCTCACCCTTCCCTGAGCACCCGCGCGTGGCGGTCACCCTTCCCTGAGCACCCGCGCGTGGCGGGCGTCGAGGAAGCGGGCGCGGAACACTTTGAAGAGGAACGCGAAGAGCGCGAGGTCGATGGCCACGAGGACCACGTCGAAGAGCCGCCCCACGGTCGTGAAGGCGGTGAGCGCGAGCACCAGCACGGCGTCGCACAGGATCACCACCGACAGCGCGAGCAGCAGCGTGTGCGAGCGGTAGCCGGAGCGGTGCTCGCGGAGGGACACCTCGATCGTGCCGAGCGTCACCGCGGCCAGGCCGGCGAACAGCGCCGGCCCCCCGGAGGAGAGCCCGTGGCTGAGTTTGCTCATGCCCAGCGCGGCCCCCACGGCGCCGACGAGGATCAGCAGCTCCGAGAGCGGCAGGGGGTGCCACGGCGCGTGCGGGCGCTCGCCGTAGGTGGACGCCGCGGGCGAGGTGCGCCGCCCCTTGGCGCGGGCCCGCTGGTTGGGGACCCCGCCCGCCCCGCCCGCCCGCCCGCCCGAGCGGGCCTTGGCAGCCGCCTCCGGGGCCACGAGGGCAAGGGCCTCACCGCTGCTCGACTCCGCCCGGCGCGCGCCGGTGGGACGGCGCTTGCGTGAGCGGGACCGAGCCACGGAAAGTCGATCCTAGCGCCTGGGCTGGGGAGGGCAGGCCGGGTGGGCGGGCCTTCAGACCCCCTCCCCTCCCCCCAAAGCTCCCCCTCGCGGAGAACTGCTGGCGGCATTTGGCCGACTGCGCCACCCTCTAGGCTGAGATCGATGACTCGCGAGGACACGCTCTCGTCCCCCTCGGCCATACCCGGCAGCGCGCTGGCTGGGCCGTACGCCGTCGGCGAGTACGCCGCCGCGCTGCGCGCGCGGCTGCGCGCGTTCGCGCGCGTGCAGATCGTCGGCGAGCTCGCCGAACCTGCGCCCGCCCGCACGCGCGTCTACTTCGAGCTGCGCGACGCCGACGGCGCGATCCCGTGCGCGGCGTGGCGCAACGACTGGGAGGCGATGGTCGCGCCGCGCGGGCGCCGCTGCGCGACGGCATGCAGGTGGTCGTCGCAGGCGGCTGCGACTACTACCCGGGCAGCGCGAGCGCCTCGCCCTCCTTCTCCTTCACGGTCACCGACCTGCGCGTCGCCGGCGAGGGCGACCTGCTCGCGCAGATCGAGCGCCTGCGCCGCACGCTCGCCGCCGAGGGGCTGCTCGAGCGCCAGCAGCGCCTGCCGCGCCCGCTGCTGCCGCGCACGATCGGGGTCATCAGGGGCGAGAGCGGCAAGGCGCGCGACGGACGTCCTCGCCGGCCTGCAGCGCCGCGGCTGGGCGGGCCGCCTGGTGTGGGCTTCGCGCCCGTGCAGGACCGCCACGCGGCGCCGGCGATCGCGCGGGCGCTGCGCGACCTGGCCGCCGGCGGCGTGGACGTGGTGATCGTCGCGCGCGGCGGCGGCTCGCTGGCGGACCTGCTGGTGCTTCTCCGACGAGACGCTGTGCCGCACCGTCGCGCTGCTGGGGGTGCCCGTGATCGCCTCGGTCGGCCACCACACCGACCGCACGCTGCTCGACGACGTGGCGGCGGTGAGCTGCTCGACCCCGACCCACGCCGCGGAGGAGGCGGTGGGCGTGGACTGTGCGCAGCGCACGCGCCCAGCTGCAGGACGCAGCGGCGCGCCTGCGCGACCACAGCCGCCGCGCGCTGCTCACCCGTGCGCGCACGCTGGCGGCGCTCTCGCGCGCTCCCGCCGCGCACCTCGCCCGCCACCGCGCCCGCCTGCACCAGCACC
Source organism: uncultured Solirubrobacterales bacterium (assembly GCA_963821775.1). Lineage (GTDB taxonomy): Bacteria > Actinomycetota > Thermoleophilia > Solirubrobacterales > Solirubrobacteraceae > Palsa-744. Next base: position 329,559 of record CAWGFB010000007.1, read on the forward strand.
TGCGCGAGCTGCGCGCGGCCGCCCGCAGGCGGGTGGCTACCGAGCGGGCCGACACGCACCGGCGCGCGGTGGTGCTGGCGCGCAAGGCGCAGGCGACCGCCGGCGACTGCGCCGCCGGCGCCCGCAGGAGCTCGAACGCCTCGCGCTCGCGCTCGCCGCGCACGACCCGCAGCGCACGCTCGAGCGCGGCTACGCGCTGGTGGAGAGCCCCACGCGGCGAGCCGCTGGCGAGCGCCGCGCAGGCCGCGTGCGCAGGAGCGCGTGCGGCTGCGCTTCGCCGACGGCGTGCTCGGCGCGCGGATCGAGCGGGAGGGCCGGTGAGCGAGCCAACGGCGGGCACGCCGCCGGCACAGACCTACGAGGAGAACGTCGCCCGGGTCGAGGAGATCGTCCGCCGCCTGGACTCCGGCGAGGCCGGCCTCGACGAGACGCTGGCGCTCGTGCGGGAGGGCAAGGAGCTGATCGAGCTGTGCGCGGCGGAGCTCGAGGCCGTCGGCGGCGAGCTGGAGGAGCTGCGCCTGGAGGAGCTGGTGGCGCGCCTGGAGGGCGAGGGCGCCAGAGACGCGGGCGGCCCGCGGTGAGCGGCACCTGGGAGCGGCTCGCCGGCCTGGAGCTGGAGATCGAGGGCTACACGCTCGAGCCCCTGAGCGCGCAGGTGTCGAGCGAGTTCGAGCGCCAGTCCACCGTGATGCACCTGCACGGCGGCGGCGAGGAGGGGTGCGGCGAGGACGTCACCTACGACGCGGTGGACCACGAGCATCCTGCAGGCCGCCGGGCCCGACGCTGCCGCTGGCCGGCCGCTACACGGTGGCGTCCTTCGCGGAGCGCCTGCGCGAGCTGGAGCTCTTCCCGCGAGCCGCCCCAGCGCGAGGTCTCGCGCAACTACCGCGCGTGGGCGTACGAGTCGGCGGCGCTCGACCTGGCGCTGCGCCAGGCCGGCACGACGCTGCACGCGGTGCTCGGCCGCGAGCCGGCGCCGGTGCGCTTCGTGGTCTCGCTGCGCCTCGGCGAGCCGCCCACGCTCGAGCCGGTGCAGCGGCGGCTCGCGCTGCACCCGGGGCTGCGCTTCAAGCTCGACCCGACGAGCTCTGGGATGAGCGCGCTGATCGCGCGAGCTGGCCGCGACGCGGCGCCGTCGAGTCGGTGGACTTCAAGGGCTACTACACCGGCACGGTCGTCGACCAGCCGGCCGACCCGCGAGCTCTACCGGCGCGTCGCGGAGGCGCTCCCGGACGCGTGGATCGAGGACCCGGCGCTCACGCCGGAGACCGACGCGGTGCTCGCCGCCCCACCGCGACGCGCTTCTCCTGGGACGCGCCGATCCACTCCGTCGCCGACATCGAAGCGCTGCCGTACCCGCCGCGGATGGTGAACATCAAGCCCTCGCGCCTGGGCGGCCTGCGCAACCTGCTCGACGCCTACGACCACTGCGCGGCGCACGGCATCGGCAACTACGGCGGCGGCCAGTTCGAGCTGGGGGTCGGCCGTGGGCAGATCCAGTACCTCGCCTCGCTGTTCCACCCCGACGCCCCCAACGACGTGGCGCCGAGCGGCTACAACCTGCCCGACCCGCCGGCGGGGCTGCCGGGCAGCCCGCTGGCGCCGGCGCCTGCGGCGCTGGGCTTCCGCTGGGGCTAGGGGCCCGCGGGCCCTGAACGCAACTTCCATCCCGCAGCTCGGTTTGCGAACGGCATAGCCGGTAACGTCCGGCGTCCCGTCCGGCCGACTTCGCCATGGAAAGCACTCTTGCCAGACAAGCGATCCAGGTTCACGGCTGTAGCAGCGGCGCTCGCGCTGTCAGCTCACTGCGCCCTGCGGGGGCAGTGCGCCTGCTGGCAGTCTCCGGGGGGACCCGCCCGCCGGGCGACGTCGACGTCGAAGTCGAAGTCGCAGCAGCCGACGACCACAAAGTCGAAGCGGCCGGCGACCAAGAAGACGAAAGCTCCCCCACCGCCGGCGGTGGCGATCACGAGCGCGCAGTGCGTGCCGGCGAGCAACTGCTCCACCAAGCCCCACGAGGTCTCCACCACGGCACGCTGCGGGTGCAGGGGCAGAGGCTGAAGAGCGGCCAGGCGGTGGCGTTCCCGCACTCGCGGGACGCGCGCATCGCCGGCAACTCGCCGAGCGGCGCACCTGTCTCCGCCGCGGCAGGCCTGGTCGTCACGGTGCCCGCCGAGCGCTCACTCGGGCGAGATCATGGTCGCTGCTGGCGCGGGGCGCACACGAACGCGTACGGGCCGATCAAGTCTTCACCCACGCGCTGCACCCGCCGGCACCGCCCCCACCGCCCGCGCCCGCGCCCGCCCCGCCGAACCCGACGGCGACCACCGCCGCGGGGACGGCGTTCGACGGCCAGGGCATGTGGATCTGGTACCTGAGCGCCTCCGACGGAGGCAGCGTGGCCGCGATCGCCGCGCAGGCGCACGCCGCCGGCGTGAGCACCGTGTTCGTCAAGAGCTCCGACGGCTCCACCAACTACTGGAGCCAGTTCTCGCCGCAGCTCGTGCGAAGCCCTGCACGCCCAGGGCCTGAACGTGTGCGCGTGGCAGTACGTCTACGGCACGCAACCCGGTCGGCGAGGCGGAACTCGGGGCGCGGGCGGTCGCCGAACGGCGCCGACTGCCTGGTGATCGACGCCGAGGCCGAGTACGAAGGCCAGCTACGCGCGCGGCGCAGACCTACATCGACGACGCTGCGCGCCAGGGTCGGCCCCGCCTACCCGGTCGGCCTGGCGTCGTTCCCCTACGTCGACTACCACCCCTCCTTCCCCTACTCGGTGTTCCTCGGCCCGGGCGGCGCGCAGTTCAACGCGCCGCAGATGTACTGGCACGACATCGGCACGAGCGTGGACGCGGTGTACGCCAACACCTACATCAGAACCGCATCTACGGCCGGCCGATCGTGCCGCTCGGCCAGACCTACGGCGGCGTCTGCGCCGCGGAACTCGTGCGCTTCCGCCGCAGGCGGCCGTCGCCTACGGCGCGGCCGGGTTCTCGTGGTGGGACTGGCAGGAAACGAGCTCGGCGGCTGGAGCGGCGCTCGCTGAGCGCCCCGCTCGACCCGAGCCTGACGAGCGTGACCCCGAGCCGGAGCTACCTCGCCGCTGCTCAAGGAAGGCGCCAAGGGCGACCAGGTGCTGTGGCTGCAGGAGCACCTGGCGAGCCGCGATCCCCTCCCAGCCGACGACGGGCATCTTCGAAGCCCAGACGGCCGCCGACGTGCGCCAAGTTCCAGGCCGCGCACGGCATCTGCCGGCGAGCCGGCCGAAACCGACGCGGGCACGTGGGGGCGCTGCTCGCCGCGCCCCCGGCCGCGGTCGAACTGGACCGGAGCCGGCGCCGAAGGCGGCTGAGTCAGACCCTCTGGATCAGCGTCCCGGTCCCGAGCCCGCCGCCGCAGCACATCGTCACGAAGCCGATCTCCTTGTCGGAGCGCTCGAGCTCGTGCAGCAGCGTCGTGATCAGCCGCGCGCCGGTGGACCCGAGCGGGTGCCCGAGCGCCATCGCGCCGCCGTTGACGTTGACGCGGTCCATGTCGGGGTTGAGCTCGCGCCGCCACGCGGCGAGCACGGGCGCGAACGCCTCGTTGATCTCGATCAGGTCGATGTCGTCGATGCTCATGCCGTTGCGCTCGAGGATCTTGCGCGGTCGCGGGGATCGGGCCCTCGAGCATTTTCACCGGGTCGCAGCCGACGGTCGTCTGGTCGACGATCCGCGCGCGGGCGCGCAGGCCGAGCGCCTTCGCCTTGCTCCGCCGACATCAGCAGCACCGCGGCGGCGCCGTCGGAGATCTGCGAGGAGTTGCCGGCGGTGATCTTGCCGTCCGGCTTGAACGCCGGCTTCAGCTGCGGCGAGCGCCTCCAGGCTGGTGTCGGGGCGGATGCCCTGGTCGGTGACGTACGTGTCGCCGTTGACGGCGAACGGCACGATCTCGCGCTCGAAGCGGCCCTCCTCGGTCGCCGGTGGGCGAGTCGGTGGGAGCGCAGCGCGAGCTCGTCGAGCTCCGAGCGGGGGATCTCCCACTGGTCGGCGATCATCTCCGCGCCGAGGCCCTGGCCGACGATGTTGTGCTTGCGCCATCAGCTCCGGCGTGAAGGCCGTAGCCGAACTCCTGCTGGGTCTGCATGCCCGCGGCGAAGGGCAGGTGGCCCATGTGCTCGACGCCCGCGCCGATCATCGCGTCGTGCACGCCCAGCCGCGATCAGCGCGGCGGCGAAGTTGACGGCCTGCTGCGCGGAGCCGCACTGGCGGTCCACGGTGGTGGCGGGGGTCTCGATCGGCAGGCCCGCCTGCAGCCAGGCGTTGCGGGCGATGTTGAAAGCCCTGCTCGCCGAACTGCTGCACGCAGCCGGCGATCACGTCTTCGACTTCGCGCGGCTCGACACCGGCGCGCGCGATGACCTCGGTGTAGCAGCGGCCGAGCAGCGCGTTGGGGTGGGTGTCCTTGGTAGTAGCCCTTCTCCTGGTGACCGCGCCCGATCGGCGTGCGCACGGCCTCGACGATCACGACCTCGCGGCCCTCTGGTTTGCCGCATGTCGGAAGCCTCCTGTATGTCGGTGGACGCTCCCGGCGCAGTGCCTCGCGTCCGTATTCCTTAGTCTACCGCGTGACGGGCGTAGATTGACTGGTCAATCAACCGAGAAGGAGACACTATGGACGAGCACCTGGCGGTCGTGGGCTCGGGCGCGATCGCGTGCGGCCTGGCGGCGACGGCGGCCCACCACGGGCCCGTGACTGCTGCTGGCGCGCTCGCAGAGCTCGGCGGAGCGGGCGCACGCAGAGCGTCGAGCGGACGCTCGCGCGCCTGGGTGCGGAGATCGACCCCGAGCACGTGCAGGTCGTGACCGACCCCGCGGCGCTGGCGCCGGCGACGTTCGTGGTGGAGGCCGTGGTCGAGTACCTACGAGGTGAAGGAGGGCCTGCACGCGAGCTGCGCGGCGTGATCGGCGCGCAGGCGATGCTGGCGAGCACTACCTCCTCGCTCTCGGTCGAGCGGCTGGCCGCGGCGAGCGGCATCGCCGAGCGCTTCGTCGGCCTGCACGTGTTCAACCCCGTCACGCGGATGCAGCTGGTCGAGCTGGTTTTCCCGGCCGCCGCTACCCCCGAGACCCGCGCGCGGACGGTGGCGCTGTGCGAGACGTTCGAGAAGACCCCCGTCGTGGTCCCCGACGTTCCGGGATTCGTGGTCAACCGCCTGCTGTTCCCGTATCTCTTCAACGCCGTGCGGCTGGTGGAAGAGACCGGGATGGCCCCGGAGGACGTCGACACGTGCATGCGCCTGGGCGCCGGACACCCGATGGGGCCGCTCGCGCTGCTGGACCTCGTGGGCCTCGACGTGGCGCAGGCGATCGGGCGCACGATCGGGGAGGCCGTGCCGGCGCGGGTGGAGCAGTTGATCGCGGAGGGCGCCTTGGGCGCAAGAGCGGGCGCGGCTTCCTCGCGTACTGAGCGCGTCCCGCCCACTTTGCGGAAAGATTTTTCTTACGCCCCCAATACTTTTAAGTGCGCTTCAGCAAGGCTGTGGATACTCATCCTGCGACTCAGATCGCAACGCAACCCGCCTCCTCCCAGTGCACACGCTCCGGCCCGCTCCCCCCGCGGGCCGGACGTGTGTCTGGGGCGGTTTAGTCCGTCACTCCTCGATCGGCCCTTCACGCGCAGGCACCGAGAGGCGCTCGCGGATGCGGACCGACTCGACGCGGTTCTCGCGCACCGACTCCACGCGCAGCGAGTAGGGGCCGGCGGTGACGGTGTCCCCGCGGCGCGGCAGGCGGCCGAGCTCCGCGAAGATGAAGCCGCCTACGGAGTTGTAGGCGTCGGAGTCCACCGGCAGGTCCACGCCGTGGTCGGCGAGGTCGGCGATCGGCAGGTGGCCGCGCACGAACAGGTCGCCGTCCGGCAGACGGCGCACCTCGCCTGCGGCGGGGTCGGTCTCGTCGGCGATCTCCCCCACCACCTCCTCGATGATGTCCTCGACAGTGACGATCCCCGCGACGCGCCCGTACTCGTCGACGACCACCGCGAGCGAGGTGCGTTGGCGCTGCAGCTCGGCCAGCAGGTCGTCCAGCGCCTTGGTCTCGGGCACGATCGGGGCGTCGTGGACGACCTCCTGCAGCGAGGCGTGGGGCCCGTCGTCCATCAGCCGCCGCGCGAGCGCGGAGGCGTGCACGAGTCCGCGCACGCGGTCGCGGTCCTCGCCTTCGGTCACCACCAGGCGCGTGTGGCCGGAGGAGATGCACAGCCGCAGGGCGGTCTCGACGTCCTTGGAGACGTCCACCGTGACGACCGCGGGCGAGGGCGTCATCACCTGGCGAGCCTCCTGCTCGTGGAGGTGGAAGACCCCGGTCAACATCCCCGCCTCGCCGGGATCCAGGTGTCCGCCGGCGTGGGACTCGGCGATCAGCCGCTTGAGCTCGTCCGGCGAGCCGCCGCCGGGCGCGCGCGTCATGTCGACGCCGAGCGTGCGGAGGATGCGCGCCGAGACCACGCTGATCACGTGGATGAAGGGGCGGCAGACCACCGCAAACCCCTGGAGGGGGCGGGCGATACGGCGGGCGACCGTCTCGGCGCGGTCGATCGCGTAGAACTTGGGGACCATCTCACCGAAGATCAGCTGCACGAAGATCACGACCCCGTACGCGAGCACGGCCCCCAGCGCCACGGACACGTCGTGGGAGAGCCCGCCGCCGAACGCTTCGCGCAGCACGCGGGCGAGTGCGGGCGTGGCGAGCGCGCCGATCCCCACCGAGGTCATCGTGACCCCGATCTGCACCGCGGAGATGTAGTCGTTGATGCGCTCGAGCTGGCCGAGCGCGAGCGTCGCGCCGCGCAGCCCCTGCTCGCGCATCACTTCCAGCCGTGCGCGGCGGGAGCGCACCAGCGCGTACTCGGCGAGCACGAAGAACGCGTTGAGGGCGACCAGCACCGCCGCGAGGATCAGCCGCAGCCCGGTCACGTCCGCCCGTACGGCGCCGCGTGGAAGCTGCTACTTCGAGGTGACTCGCCGTTCATCGGTGGCCGACCCGGGGCCGACTCGCAAACCGTAGCAGGGGCGCCGGGCGGCGCGCGCGGCTCACGCCAGCCCGTCGAACTGCGCGGCGAGCGCGAAGTCTGCCTCCGTCAGCCCTCCCTGCGAGTGCGTGGAGAGCTCCAGGCGCACCCTGTTCCAGCCGTGCAGGAGGATGTCGGGGTGGTGGTTGGCCGCCTCCGCGAGCTCTCCCACGCGGTTGACGAAGGCGAGCGCCGCGGCGAAGTCGGCGAGCTGCCACTCTCGCACGATCGCGTCTCCCTCCCGCGTCCACGGGTTGTCGGCGAGGCGCTGCTCGATCTGCTCGTCGCTCAGTCGGCTCATCACTCTCGATCGGGAGTAGTTGGGGGAGGGCCTGCCCTCCCCCAACTACTCCCCCAACTACATCACTGGCTCGGGGGGACAAGTTGCTGGCCGGGCACAGGCGATTCTACCTCGCTGGACTTCGCGGTCGCGATCGAGCCGGCCACGGAGGCGGCGGCGATCGCCGCGCAGCCGACCAGCGCGAGCGCGGGAGCGCGATAGCGGTCGCCGGCCTGGAGCACGAGGGCCACCAGCGCACCGCCGATCAGGCCACCCACGTGGCCGCCCCAGGAGATGCCCGGGAGGGCGAAGCTGATGATGAGATTGAGCACGATCAGCGTCCCGACGCCGGACTGCATGACGGGGATCTGACGGGCCCGCATCTCCACCGCGGCGGCGCCCATCACGCCGAAGACGGCTCCCGAGGCGCCGACGGTGAACACGTGCGGTGAGACGAGCAGCGCCCCGAGGGACCCCGTCAGGAGCGACACGCCGTAGACGACCGCGAACTTGAGGCTCCCGAGCGCCGGCTCGAGCATCTGCCCGAGGATGTAGAGCACCCACATGTTGAAGCCGATGTGGATGATGTTCTCGTGCAGGAAGCCGCTGGTGACGATCCGCCACCACTGGCCGTGGGCGACGCCCTGGGTGGGCAGCCCGGGGAGGGATCCGAGGAGGGCGCCCTTGGAGTAGATCGTGCCGGCTCCCCCGCCGGTGGTCACCGTAACTCTGCCCTCCGCCAGGTAGACGAGCACGTTGATCGCGATCAACGCATACGTGACGCGCGGCATGGAGGCCATGTCCCGCATGCGCACGACCCGGGTTCGCTGGGAGGCGCACTCCGGGCAGCGCATCCCCACCTGGGTGGGTGTCATGCAGTCGGGACAGATGGGCCGCCCGCAGGACGAGCAGGAGACCCCGGTCTCGCGCGAGGGGTGCCGGTAGCAGACGGCCATGGGCGGGCAAGCCTATCTGTCTGACGAGGCGACCTGGTGCAGAGCGCCCGAGGCTCGGAGCGCAACTGCACGCGCAGCTTCTGCAGGCCGAGGCGCATGCGGCCCTTGACGGTGCCCACGGGGGTGCCGAGCAGCGCGGCGATCTGGCAGTGGGTGAGGCCGCCGTAGTAGGCGAGCGCGATCACGTGGCACTGGTCCGGCGGCAGGTCCTCCAGGGCGGCGCGGACCTCGCGCGCCACGTCGCGACGATCCACCTCCTGGTCGGTGCGCTCGGCCGCCTCGAGGCGCTCCTCCAGGCCCTCGTCGCTGACCCGCCCGCGGTCCTGGACCACACCGCGGCGCAGCGCGTCGATCGCGCGGTGGTGGACCGTCCCCAGCACCCACCCACGCACGCTGCCGCGCGCCCCGTCGTAGCCGCCGTGGGAGCGCCACAGCGAGAGGAACGCCTCCTGCACCACGTCCTCTGCCGCCGCACGCGCGGAGCAGATGCGCACGGCGAGCGCCAGCGCGGCGGCGGCGTGGCGCTCGTAGAGGAGCGCGAAGGCGGCGGCGTCGTGCTCGCCCACGAGCTCCATAGCTTCCTCGTCGCCGAGCATGCGCAGGAGGGCCGGAACGGCCTCTGCCGAGCGCTTGTAGCGGGCCACGTTGGACATCGTGCAGGGGAGCGACGTCGCAGATCTCAGGGTACGCGACCGGCGGACGTAATTCAACCCCTTGGGGCGAAACCAATCTACGGCTTGGCGTCACTCGCCGCCGGCGCGCTCTCCGCGGGCCCCCCGCGGCGGCGCGCGCGCAGCAGCACGAGCGCGAGGCCGGCGGTGCCGCCCACGACGAGCGCCGCGGCCGGGCGCACCCAGTTGCGCGGGTCGCGCATCGCCGACAGCTCCCACCCCTCGAGCTCCTCGGCGGCGAGCTCGGTGATCGTCGTGAGCGCGTCCTCGAGTCTCCCGGTGAGGTCGGCGGGCGGCTCGACGGGGGCGAGCGCCCGGCGCAGCAGGCTCTCCAGGTTGGGGGCTGCCTCACTCACGGTGTCCTCCCTCCTCGCTCGCGGCGGGGGCCGCCCGCCGAACGGGGGCCGCGCGACGGCCCTCCCCGGGCTCGGCCCCGTCCGCCACCAGTCCCTCCAGCTGGCGGATGGCGCGGTGCAGGAGCACCTTGGTGGCCCCGTCCGAGCGCCCGAGCGCGCGCGCGATCTCGCGGTTGTCCATGCCCAGCGCGAAGCGCATGATGAGCGCCTCGCGGCGGTCGTCGGGCAGCTGCGCACCCCGCGAGCACGCGGCTCAGCTCCTCGCGGTCCTCCACCAGGTCCTCGGTGGTGTGGGGGGCGCTCACCGCGGCGGTGTCCTCCAGCGGCGAGGCCGGCCGCCGGGAGCGGTCGCGGTAGAGGTTGGCGGCGAGGTTGTGGGCGATGCGGATCAGCCACGGCCGCAGCGGGCGGCCATCGGACTCGCGCAGCGCGCGCTCGAAGTGGCGGTAGGCCTGCAGAAAGGTCTGCTCCGTGAGGTCCTCGGCGTCGTGGTGGTTGCCCACCCGGTAGTACGCGTAGGAGTACACGTCGCGCAGGTGCGCGCGGTACAGCTCGGAGAACTCCCGGTCGAGCTGCGCCTTCGGCGTAGCGGGCGGCGGAGACCTGTCGGGCCCCTTCTGCTCGGTCACGTGCTCGCCCACTCATCGCACCCTACTCCGTGCGGCTCCTCACGCTGAGTACCCGCCGGGGCGTGGGCCGTTACAGTGGAGCGAGGATGCCGATCGACCGGGCACGGACGATTCGCGGCGCCCTCGCCGGCGCGCTGGCCGCCGGCGTGTGGGCCGCGCAGATGCCGCTGGACAAGCGCGCCTTTGGCGTCGCCTGCGACGACGTGGAGCTGCTCGGCAAGGCGGTCACTCGGGGACGGTGGTGGCCCGTCGCGGGGTGGGCGCTGCACCTGCACAACGGCGCGCTCTTTGGCGCGGTGTACGCCAACCTCGCGCCGCGCGCGCCGCTGCCCTCGTGGGCGCGGGGCCCGGCGGCGGGGCTTGTCGAGCACCTCGCCACGTGGCCTGCGGTGGCGCTCACCGACCGCCTGCACCCCGCCCGCGCGGAGCTGCCGACGGCCTTCGCCGACCCGCGGGCGTTCGCGCAGGCAGCCTGGCGCCACCTCCTCTTCGGAGCGCTGCTCGGCGAGCTCGAGCGGCGCATGAACGCCGACGCGCGCGTCGCGGCGCCCGACTACTCCAGCCTGGTCTCTCCCAACGGCCACGGCCGCGCCGAGCACCTTGCCGCGACGGGGTGAGGGGACGGAGCACGGCGGTCGGGTCGTCGGCACCTGGCTCCGGATTGACTTACGGCTCTGCGCCGGCAGCTGGAAACTACAGTGTAATCTTTGTGATACCGTGGGGCGATGGCCACGAAGTCCGCTCCTTTCAGCATGCGCCTGTCCAGCCGCATGCAGGCGCTGATCGATCGCGAGGCCAAGCGCACGGGCCGCAGCCGGGGAGCGATCGTGGAGGCGCTGGCGGAGGAGGCGCTGCGCATGCGGCTGTTCCCGGGGATCGCGTTTCGCGGCACCGACTGGGAGCGACGCGCCTGGGTGATGGGGACCGCGCTCGACGTGTGGCAGATCGTGGACGCCCACCGCGACATCGGCTCGATCGAGCGGATGGCCGAAGGGGGCGCAGCAGACGAGCGGCAAATCCGGCTGGCGCTCGACTACTACAGGATGTTTCCAGAGGAAGTGGACGCAGCCATCGCTGACAACAGGCGCCCGCTCGCACAGCTCGCGGAGGACTTTCCGTTCATCGCCGTCACCGGTGCCGAGGCCTGAACGCCCCACGCGTCTCGTGAGGTTGTTCCTCGACGCACACATCTCGGGCCCGCGCATCGCCCGGGCGCTGCGCGAGGCCGGCCACGACGTGCGAGCCGCTGACGAGGAGCGCGAGCTCGACGGCCTCACCGACGAGCAGCTGCTGTCGATCGCGGCGCGTGAAGAGCGGATCCTCGTCACGTTCGACGTCAAGGACTTCCCTGTGATCGCGCGCCGCTGGGCGGAGTCTGGACAGACGCACGCGGGTTGCGCGATCGTCGTTGGCATCGACCACGGCGAGCTCGGCGCGATCCTCCAGACGATCGCCACCACGCTGACGGCCCACCCACGACAGGCCGGCTGGAAGAATCTCACGCTGTTCCTCGCCAGGACACCGTCCGGCTGAAGCGCCGCGCGGCCACGATGCAGGCTCATGGCAGGGCGATGACGTGAGCTACGCGCGTGCCGCCGGACTGTGACCCAGTGGGTGCCCGCAGCGCAGTTCGATCGCGGTTCCGGCCGCCTTGGACCCCAGTGCGCGGTAGGCCTCGAACCGCTGGTCTGTGTAGAGCTGGTCTGTGGTGGGGTCGTGCGGGAAGTGCGGGTCGCGGTTGTGGTAGGCGAGCACGTCGGCGGGCACCCCGTCAGTGAGCACGAGCCGCGAATAGTAGAGCGTCGCGCGGGGTGCGTCCTCGCCGGGGTAGGTGACCGTCGCGGCCACGCAATCGGTCGCAGCGCTCCCCGTCTGCGCGTCGGTGCGCATCGGCGCGCAGTCGATCACGACCTCCACCTTCAGCTCGCTGCGGGCGAGCGCGACCGCGTCGCCAATCGCGTCGAAGTCGTCGTTGCTTGCGTCGAAGCAGTAGATCTCCGTGCAACCTCGCCTGAGCAGCTCGACGAGACCAAGGTTCTCGTAGTGGCCACCGTCCGTTACGTACAGGTAGTTCGCGTTCAGCGGGTTCATGCCGAGTAGCTCACGCAGCAGGTAGGACGGCCGCGGGGAGGGGTAGTGCCGGTTACGCCGCCGGCGCACCGCCGCGCGGATCCGACGCCGCAGCCGGTTCTCGCCCGGGCGCTCCTCGAACTCCTGGGGTTTGAAGGACCCGAGCCGGCGCGGGTTGGGCACCCACACACCCAACCGCACGTTGGCGAGCGCCATCAGGAAGCGCAGCGGCCACCGCGTCTGCTTGCCCATCGAGGGCGAGAGCGCAGCTCCCGACATCGCGACAGCCGCAGGGAGCGTGAAGTACTTCCTTCGTGGCTTGTCGCACGCGCGCTCAAGCTCGCCCGTCTCAACCGCCCCCACGAGCGGGCCGCCCATCGCGGCGGGGCTGAACGTGAAGCTCGTCACCTTGCGCCCGGGTGGCGTGGCCGCGGTGTCGGAGATGTTGGCGGCGGCGCACACGAGCAGCGTCGGCCAGACCAGGCGCCCGTCGTCGTCGGCGGCAATCGCCGTCTCGGACAGCGGCACCAGGCGCCGAAGGTTGCGAGCTTCCGCTTTCCCGGCATCCTCGCTCGCGATCGGCGGGCACCCGTCCGGCTCCGCGTCCTCCGCGTCGGACGGGTGCCCGTCCTGCTCCTCGTCCTCGGCGTCAGCGCCGTCCCGAGCCGGCTTGGCGACCCGCACCCCGTTGATCGCCCGCGGGTCGCGCGCGACGCGCTTGAGCGCGAACGCGAAGCAGAGCCGCTGGCGGTAGAAGGAGTGAAGCGACCACGTCGTCATGTCCGCGAACACGTAGGCCACCGCGAAGACGGCCGTGGTCGCGCCGGTAAGCAGCCAGCGCGTTCCCGTGGCCGGCTGGTTGAGGACAATCGACATCACGATCACGACGAGCGCGAGCGTCATGGCGGGCCCGAGCAGGCCGGCGATGGTGTAGGCGAGTCCGCGCCTCAGGGCGGGTGTGAGCTTCATCCACCACTGACGCACCTTGCCCGCGTCCTGCACCAGCTTGCGGGCTTCGATCCAGTCAGCGCGCAGCTGCAGGAGCACGGCGCTGCCGAGCGTCAGCAGGCCGGCGGCGCCGGCGACGGCGACTTTGGTTTCCGAGGTCCCGCCCGTGGGGGTGGCGCCCGCCGCAGCTTCGTGCAGCCCACCTGGTAGCGCGCCCGCGGGGGTGGGCGGCGTGGTCACGGTGCCCCACGCCCGGTACAGCGAGAGTAGCAGCGGCAGCCCGATCAGCATCGCCGCGGCCCCGATCGCGATGAGCAACAGGCGCAGCGACCACACCTCGGTGACCTGCGTGGTGAACGCCGACCACCGGTAGGAGACGATCGAGGCTCCGCCCAGCGCGAGCGCCACGGCCGCGACCGAGACGATCGGTATCCAGACGGAGCCGGGGATGTGTAGCGGCAGCAGTCTGCATAGCGTGTCGCGGTATTCCGTGCCGCCCCCGGGGGTCGGGACCGGCCGCCGACACAGCCCGCCGGCCACGACGTGGACGGTGAGCGACGGGTAGAGGGCGCCGTAAAGCAGCGCGAGCGGCATCGCGACGGCGGCAAGTGCGAGGCCGATGAAGAGCAGGTTCAAGCTCATGCCGAGCAGTAGCCGGTAGCCGAACGCGATCTTCCCGTACGCGCCGGGCGCCAGGTAGGAACTGCGGTTGCGCAGGTACTGCTCCTCGGGGGAGCCCGAGAAGAATGGCCCGCTCGCGGCGATCAGGGCAGGGTCGGAGTCGTCCCAGCCCGGCTGCTCCCGTTCGGGGGCGCGCGGATCCTTGAGCGGCTGCGGTTCGCCGGCACGCCAGGTCTTGCGCACCATGCAGAACGCCGCGGCGATGTAGGAACCGCCGGAGACGCCGGCGAGGTATCGCGCCCGGCGCAGCACGTCGGCCTCTTGGAGCACCTGCAGCGCGCCGAGGCCGAACGCCGCCGAGCGGATGCCGCCGCCGGAGCACGCGATGCCGATCTTGCCTCGCTCGACAGGCTCAACGAGGCCCGTGTACGAGGGAATCGGCTGTGGGCGCTCGCCACACTGCACGTACCTCCAGATCGCGCGGCGCGTCCACTTCGAGGCGCCGTAGCGCGCCAGCGGATCGACAGCGAGGATGCCCTCGTCGGCCCGATGGTCGATCACGGGATCAGCCCCCTCCGCCGCCCCAGCGTCCGCCCGCTGCGAGGAGTCAGGCTCCGCGCCCGCTACGCAAGCGTGGCGTACAGCCACCAAGGTCGCGGTAACGTGCCGGATCCGCCGACGGAAGCCGCTGTCCGTCTTGGTCACACGCATCCGCCTCTTAGATAGAATCTCGGCAACGTCAACCAAAGACTACACGGACCCTCTACTTGTGGTCGAATACACAGGATCGTTAGAGCAAACTGCGGCCTTGGGCGGTCGCGGGCGGGGGCGTAGCGAGCCACGGGGATTGCGACCATCGCCGACGAAGCGTCGTGGCGAGGATCCTGACGCACCGCGTATCCCAAAGGGAGGTCGCGTCGCACACCACTCGGGATCTGGTCGGCTACAGCCTCTCAAACGGAGGACCGCTGCCGGCCGCTAGTGGTCTGTCAGCGTTTTAGTTGGTGATTGCGTTGAGTGTCATGCGTCCGCGCTGGACTTTCTCAACGATCTGGTCGGCGGTCTTGGTCCAGGTGAATGGTGTGGGGTTGGTGTTGTTCGCTGTCAGGTAGGCGTCGATCGCTGTGATCAGGTCGGGGACTGAGGCGAAGGTGCCGCGGCGGAGCGCTTTGTTGGTGAGCTGCGCGAAGAACCCCTCGACCATGTTCAGCCAGCTTGAGGACGTTGGCGTGAAGTGCAGGTGGAAGTGGGGGTGCTTGGCGAGCCACGCTTTGACGTTGGGGTGCTTGTGGGTCGCGTAGTTATCGAGGATCAGATGGATCTGCAAGCGCCTGGGGACGGTCCGGTCGATCGTGCGCAGGAACGTGAGGAACTCGCTGTGGCGGTGGCGGGGCAGGCATTGGCCGATCACCGAACCGCTCAGGACGTCGAGCGCGGCGAATAGGGTGGTGGTCCCGTTGCGTTTGTAGTCGTGGGTCATCGTCCCGGCTCGCCCGGTCTTCATCGGC
Source organism: uncultured Solirubrobacterales bacterium (assembly GCA_963821775.1). Taxonomy (GTDB): domain Bacteria; phylum Actinomycetota; class Thermoleophilia; order Solirubrobacterales; family Solirubrobacteraceae; genus Palsa-744. Next base: position 344,648 of record CAWGFB010000007.1, read on the forward strand.
AACGACGGCTGGGTGCGATCCAGCGCTTGGATCTGGGACTTCTCGTCGATGCTCAGCACTATCGCGCGCTCGGGCGGGTTCAGGTATAGGCCCACGACATCAGCGAACTTCTCCTCGAACCCGCGGGTCCTTCGACAGCTTGAACGTCTCGACCCGGTGCGGCTTCAGACCGCGAGCGGCCGATATCTTCTGGACCGTTGTGTGTGAAACGCCGTGCGCGCGAGCCATCGACCGGCAGCTCCAATGCGTCTCACCGAGCGGCTTCTCGTGCAGCGTCGCGTGAACGATCTCCTGGACCTTTTGCCGGCGAGATAGACGGCTTGCGCCCCCGGCCAGGCTGGACCTTCACCGATGCCTTCAGGCCGTCCCGTTGAAAGCACTCACGCCACCTGGTGACCGTTGCCGGAGACACCCCGATCTCGTGCGCGATGCGTGTCGTCGCGAAGCTGTCGCCGGCCATCAGCAGCGCTTTTGCTCGTTGGACATCGCGGTGCGCCGCGGTCTGGGAACGAGACAACGTTTCGAGCACTTCGCGTTGAGGCTCGCTGACCTTCAGAGGAGGGGTTGGAGCGCGCATGATTCATCATACCACCAACCACCACTTATTTCAATGACAGACCATAGATGGCGATAATGCCGGTGACGCCATGCGACACGTCGAGCCGCCGTTCTCCGAGCGGGACATGGACGAGGCGCTCGCGAGTTGACCCCTCTTGGGCGGTGGCGGAGGCGTCCGGGGATACGTGGAGCCTGGCTCGATCGTTGTCGTCGAGACCGCCATCGCTGCCGGGCCGGTCATTCTTTGATCGTGAACTTCCCCGCTTCGACCTCGGCGCCGCCTTCGGTGGCGACGAACACCGGCACCGGGAGCGCCGCAGGCGCCGGTTCCGGTGTCGGGTTCACCGTCAGCGTGGCGATCCCCGTTTTGGAGACCGGGGATCTGGCGATTCGACCTTTGTCTTCCTGGCCGAAGCGCACCCAGAAGCTGGCTTCGGGGCCCGCGGGCTTGGGCACGCCGGTCATCGCGATCTCCACGTTCGTTGAACAGCACGTACTGCAGGTCGCCGAGGTCGCTTTCGCCCGAGTCGTTGGCGATCAGGTCGGCCAGCGCGGGCGACTTGGCGGTCGTCTTGGCGTTTGAGGATGAGCTGACCTGTCCGCCGACGATCGCCTTGGAGAGGATCGCGGCGCCGATCGGGTCCCCGAACAGCAGCGCGTACTGCCCGACGCGCCCGCCCGCGTTCGTCGCTTCCAGCGCCCCGGGATGATCGAGCAGATTCGCGTAGACGAGCGCGAACAGCGCGGCGGCGACGACGAACGTCCACACAGCAGCGATCGTCTTCGAGGTCGAGACGCGGTTGTCGGTGCCGACGAACAGCTTCGCCACGTCGACCTTCGCCACGAACTGGAACCCGAGCGAGAGGATCAACTCCACCCCGATCGCGATCACGAATCCCCAGCGCACCGCCTCATCTGTCTCATGGTTCGACCCCGCCGGCAGTTCGATCGCGCCGCCCGCCCGCGCCACCTGGGGCAAGAACAACAGCAGCGCGACCGTCAACGCGATGCTCGCTCCTAGCGCGCGCGTGCTGGGGCGGCCCGCAAGCGCCCTCGTCGAGATACGTTCAACCATCCCCATCGCTCCTCGCTGTCGTGCTTGTCGTTGTCTGCGGTTTCCCCCGCGCCGGCAGTTCCGGCGGCTCGCCGACTTCTGTCAGACGGGCGACGATCCGCGCTTGTTCTGTCAGCCATTCCCCCCTTGTCCGACATCCGCAGCGAACCGTCAACGACATCCCGTACTATTCCAGATTATCGACCGAACGTCACGCAAGGCCGCTCGCGGTGCGTTGTGCGGCAGCCTCTATGCGAGGGCAGGTGAAGGCGCGCGCCCGCTCGGGCCCTACACCTCGCAGACTGCGACGGCGGGTACGATACGATCGCCGCGCCGACGTAGCTCAGCTGGCAGAGCACCGGTTTTGTAAACCGGGGGTCGCCGGTTCGATCCCGGCCGTCGGCTCTCGCAACGCAGCAGCCGGGAGGGCGCCGGCAGACGGCCCGCCTCAGTGCAGCACGTGTTCGAGCAGCGAGCCGACTTCGTGGACCACGGTCCCAACCAGCGAGCCGGAGTGTTCGCTGCCGCTACCGGACTGTTCCTGCCCCCCGCCCCGCTGCCCGACGAGCCGGAACTGCCAGAGGAGCCACCTGAGGAGCCGGAGCTGCCAGAGGAGCCCGAGGAGCCTGAGCTCCCCGCACCCGCGCCTTCCGAGCCACCGGAGCCCGAGCCGGAGGACCCGCCAGAGGGCGCCCCTGCGCCTTCCCCGGAGCCCCCCGCCGGCGGAGAGCCGCTGCCCGCGCTCGGGGAACCCGAGCTCGCGGCCGAGCCGACCGGTTCGGACGGGGCCGAGCCGGCGCCCCCGCCCCGGGCGGGAGCTGCACCCTGGCCGAGCTTCCGCTCGGACTCCCGGAACCCGCACCCGTCGGTGGGGTCGTGCCCTGAGTGCCCCCGCGCAGTGGCACCTTGCGAGCACCGCCCGGCGCTCGTGCGGGCGACCGCTGGAAGCCGTTGCTGGAGTGCCTACGCCCCGTTCCGAGGCCGCCCCCGCCGGAGCGCTGGCTCACCTCCCGCCCGCTGGATCGCCCGCGACGAGCGGGGACGCGACGGGGGTGCGACGCGAGCGCGGACTCACCACGTGGGGGCACGAGACCAGCCGGCGCAGGGGAGACGCTCGCCACGGTCCCGCCGTGGGCGGGAGCCGCCGCGGGGACAGGGTGTCGGGCGTGGTGGCGTGGGGAGCTGTTGAGGTGCACGAGCGCCGCGCCCCCGAGCACGCCGGCGGTGACCGCGACGACCCCGCCCTTCAGCAACAGGCCGCCGAGCCCCACGGTCCCCCCGCCCCCGGCGAGCTCGGCAAGCCGTTCGGGCGCCGGTGTGGCCGGGGCGCCCTGGTTCGCCCTGCCGGCGACCCACGCCAGCAGCTGCGGCGGGGTGAGCGCGGCGACCGCCCGGCGGAGGGTCGTGCGCGCTCTGTACAGCAGCCCCCGGACCGCGCCGTCGCTGAGGCCGAGGTCGTCGGCGACTCGCTCGTGGGAGTGGCCGGCGACGGCGGTGCGCACGAGCACCTCGCGCTGCAGCGGCGGCAGCGCCGCCACCTCGGCGAGCGCCTCGCGCACACGCAGGCCCAGGTCAAGCTCCGGCGCGGTGGCCGGCAGGCAGGCGAGGTCCGCGCGCGGCTCGCGCTCGCGCGCGGAGTCGCGCGCCGCGTTGACGGCGGTGTTGTGCACCACCCGGTACAGCCACGCTTTGAGGTCGCGAACCTCGGCGCCCTCCCGCACTGCCATCCACGCCTTCAGCAGCGCGAGCTGCACGACGTCCTCGGCGCGTGCGTCGGGCAGCGGCAGGCGCCGGCAGTAGCCGAGCAGCGGGCGGCGGTAGCGGTGCACGAGCGCCTCGAACGCGCGCTCGTGCCCTTCGCGGACCAGCCCGAGCAGCCGCTCGTCCGACTGGGTCGCCAGCAGGCGGGTGGAGATTCCTGGACTCATGGCGGCCTTCACGGGCGCCGCACGCCCCGGGCACCTGGCCCCGGCGGCCGACGCCCACCCATCCTTACGACATCTGAGACCCGAATCCTGTCAGAGGCTCACGCGTCTGGACGAAGGTTGCGTGGGACGGGTCCGGGGCGGCCCGCCAGGATGGGCCGCCCCGAAGCCTCGTCCGCCCCGTGGGGAGGGGCGCTCCGCGCGAGATGCGGGCCCGCCGACGGAAGGATGGAGCGCCGCCGTGAGCTCCGCGAGCGGATTGCTCGCGCTACGTCCTTGTACGTGGACGCCTTGTAAGACACGGCTCGCGCACAAAGCTCACGCGGGCATCGAACGGCCGCGCCCACCGCACCGCATCGATCGCCGTCGCTCCGGGTTATCGCAGCGAAGCAACTCACACGAAGCTGGGGCCCGGCGGAACGGCCTCACTCATACGTTCATCTCACACCCCTGCTGAGGAGGAACACATGCGCCTGAAAAGGCACACTGCCATGGCGTGCGCGGTTGCGATCTCGACGGCGGCATCGCCGGCGGTGCTCGCAACAGGCGCATCCGCCTTCTACCATCCCAGTCCGAACGGCTGCCGTATCACCATGCAGGTCGTCCCCCGACTGATCGTCGCGGGCGAACAGGTCACGGTCTTCGGCCGGCTCGCCTGCCGTCGGCCGGTGCGCACCGAAGGCGTGACCGTGAGGCTCTGGCACCGCTTCTCCGGCGGCGGCGGGTTCACGCCCGTGGACCTCACCACCACCGGCGCCGGCGGCGCCTACCAGTTCCAGCTCACCGGCCCCGTCGTCGAAAACAACGGCGTGTGGTACGTGCGCTCCCGCGACGCAGAGAGCGTCAACCGCCCGCTCCGCGTCGCCCCGCAGGTGACTTTTGAAGGGCCACCGGAAGGCACGCAGCTCCTGACGGGTGTACCCAACAAAGTCACGTTCACCGGCAAAGTCAACCCGGCCGACATCGGCGCGCGCGTCGTGCTGCAGCGCCAGAACGCGCTCACCGGCAGCGAGTGGCACCGGATCGGCGTGGGCGTGGTGGAAGCCGGGGGCGGCTACTCGATCCCCCACACCTTCCTCGTGCCCGGCGACGCCAACCTCCGTGTGCTCGTGCTGAGCCAGGGGCGCAACGTCCCCGGAAGCTCGAGCCCGATCGCCTACGAGATCTCACAGGCGCAGAATCCCGCGCTGACGATCAACGCCTCCCAGGACCCGATCGCATACGGGCAGTCGGTGACCATCAGCGGCACGCTCGCGGGCGTCACCACCAGCCAGTCGGTCACGCTGCTGGCACGCACCGTGCACCAGCACGGCTTCGCTCAGGTCGCCCAGGTCGCCACCACCAGCACCGGCGCGTACACGTTCCCGGCACAGATGCCGGTCAACAGCACCTACTACGAGGTCGAGGCTCCGAGTCCATCGTGCGCCGCGAGGCTGCCGAGTGTGGAGGCGTGTAAGGCACTCCCGCTGAGGTCGGCCATGCTGTTCGAGGGAGTGCGGTACGTGCTCACCGCCGAAGCGTCGCCGACCTCGGTGACGGAGGGGCAGACCGTCACGTTCTCCGGCAAGGTGGCGCCGACCCCGGTCCACCCCGGCCACGTGGTCTACCTGCAGCGCCTGAACGCCTCCGGTACCGGCTTCCACGTGGTGCAGGTCGGCCACGTCACGCCGGAAGGGACGTTCTCGATCCCCTACGAGGTGTTCGCCGTCGGGACCGACGTCTTCCGCGTGTACATCCCCGGCGGCCCGGACAACGGGGGCGCGGCCAGCCAGACGTTCACGATCCACGTGAGCCCCTCGCCGGCTGCGGCGCTGCGGACGGAAGCCCCGGGCAATACCTCGACGCCCACCGAAGGAACGACCGGGAGCTCCGAAGTCGAACGGGAAGGGGAAGAACGGGGCGCCGGCGAAGGCGCGGAAGGCGAACGGCCGCCGCGCGAACACCACCACCGCCGGTAGCCGGGGGGGCGCGCGGTCGGGGTGGGGTCCCCGGCCGCGCGGCAAGCTGGGTCACGCCGAGGCCGCCCTCCGGGGGCGGCCTCGGCACGTACGGGGAGCGGTCGAGCGTGGGCCAGACTCAGGCCGCGACCGCCCGCGCCTGTAGATGAGCGCCCACCTTGCGCTTGACCCGCTGCAGGGCGTTGTCGACGGTCTTCGTGTCGCAAGCCAGACGCCCGCCGATCTGCTCGTAGGAGCGGCCGTCGAGGTAGAGCGAGAGCACGCTGCACTCGAGCTGCGAGAGGCTCGTGGAGAGGCAGCCCACCAGCGAGCGCAGCTCCTCGGAGGAGACCACCTGCTTGGCGGGGTCGTTCACGGAAGGACCGGCGATCAGCTCGTCGAGCGTCGGCGCCTCCTCGTCGCCGCCCGCCGCCGGAGCAGAGAACGAGACGTACTGGTTCAGCGGCGTGTGCTTGTTGCGCGTCGCGGTCTTCACCGCGGTGATGATCTGGCGGGTGATGCACAGCTCGGCGAAGTTGCGGAAGCTCGACTCGCGATCGGTGCGGTAGTCGCGGATCGCCTTGTAGAGGCCGATCAGACCCTCCTGGATGAGGTCGTCGCTGTCGCCGCCGGCGAGGAAGTAGGAGGAGGCCTTCAGACGCACGAAGCCCTGGTAGCGGCGGACGAGCCGGTCGTAGGCCGTGGGGTCTCCCTGCTTGGCCAGAGCGATCAGGAAGCCATCCTCAACCTGACTTGAGAATGAGGGTTACTGGAGATATGTGCCACGAGCCGGTCCTTTTTCGTGCCGCGCAGCCAGGATTGCTCAGTGGCGCACTCCTCCCCTGGCGCCGACTGCGTATATGAATTAAGAGGTCAAGCTGAGGTTCAGCGTTAGGCGCGAGTCTCGCAGTTATGGAGACCTGTCAAGGCCACCGCGCCGGCCCTGCAAGACCTCGTACAGCAGCGCGCCGCCGCGGCGGCGCTGACGTTGAGCGAGCCGACGCGTCCCCGCAGCGGCAGCGCGACGAGCGCGTCGCAGCGTCCCGGCGACCCGCGGGCGCAGACCGCGGCCCTCGGCGCCGAACACGATCACGACCCCGCCGCTGTAGTCGGGGCGGTCGTAGGGGGTGGCGGCGTCGGCGCTCGCGCCGTAGCACCAGCACCCCGCCTGCTGCGCCGCGCCGCAGGAAGTCGGCGAGGTTGCGCGCCCGCGCGACGCGCAGGTGCTCGACGGCGCCGGCCGAGGCGCGGCAGACCGCGGGCGTGACCTCGGCGGCGCGGCGCTCGCAGATCACCACGCCCGTGGCGCCGACGCACTCGGCGGTGCGGCAGATCGCGCCGAGGTTCTGCGGGTCCTGGACCTCGTCGAGCGCGACGATCAGCGGCTCCGGCACGCCGAGCAGCTCCTCGGCCGAGACGTACGGGTAGCCGCCCGCCTCCGCGCAGATGCCCTGGTGCTCGTGCGAGCCGCAGCGCCGGCTCGAGCTCCTCGGCGGTGGCGGCGCGCACCCTCACGCCCCTCCAGCCAAGGCTCGCGGGCCGCGCGCCTCGGCGGCGAGGACCGCGCCGACGCGTGCGCGCGGCGGCCGCGCAGCGCCTCCCGGACGGCGTTGCGGCCGTAGACGATCACGCGCGGCAGCAGCTCGAAGCCGCCGGCCCGTCGCGGACCGCCCAGCCGTGCGGCCTCGATCTGCTCGCGCAGCTCGTCGGCGCGCGCGAAGTCGCGTCGCCGCCCGCGCCTGCTCGCGCCGGCTGGCCAACTCCCGCACTGTCGCGGGCGCCTTGGCCGATCCCCAAGCAGGTTCTCCGAGCCCCAGCACGCCGAGCATCTCGCGCAGGTCGAGAGTCGCCCCCCACTTCCCGCGTCTGGCTCGTGGCCTCGCGAATCCACTCCCGCAGCGCGGCCAGCGCCTCGGGCGTGTTGAAGTCTCGGCGAGCGCGTCGAAGAAGCGGTCGCGCAGCGGTCGCAGGTCACGTCGCGCTGGCGCACTCGCCGCCTGGAGGGCAGCTGAGAGCGGCGCCGTCCCGCCTCGCGGATGCGCTGCACGCTGGCCGCGGGCTTGCTCCAGCGCCGCCTCGGAGAACGCCATCGGCTGGCGGTAGTGGCCGCCGACGAGGTAGAGGACGACCGCATCGCGGCCGTACTGCTCAAGCACCTCGTGCAGCGGCGCGATGTTGCCGACCGACTTCGACATCTTCTCGCCGTCGTCGCTGGAGCATGCCGTTGTGCATCCAGATCGCGCGCGAGCTCCTCGCCGCGCGCGCAGCGGGTCTGCGCGGCCTCGTTCTCGTGGTGGGGGAACAGCAGGTCGAGCCGCCGCCGTGGATGTCGAAGCCGACGCCGAGCAGCGTCCTCGGCCATCGCCGAGCACTCGATGTGCCAGCCCGGCCGCCCGCGCCCCCAGGGCGCGTCCCAGGCGCTGTCCTCGCCCGCCTTGTGCGCCTTCCACAGCGCGAAGTCGAGCGGGTCCTCCTTGCGGTCGCGCCCTCGACGCCCTCGCCCTGGTCCATCGCGTCGACGATCGCGGCGCGAGAGCGCGCCGTAGTCGTGGTCGCGAGCGCACGCGGAAGTAGACGTCGCCGCCGGCGCGCGTAGGCGTGGCCCGTTCGCGATCAGCGCCTCGATCTCCGCGACGATCGCGCTCGATCGACTCGCTGGCGAGCGGCTCGTGGTCGGGGCGGCCCGAGCTCCGAGGCGGTCGGTGTCGGCGATGTACGCGGCCGTCATCGCCGCGGCCAGCTCGACGCTCGAACGCCCCGCCGCGCGCGCAGCGTCGTAGATCTTGTCGTTGACGTCGGTCACGTTGACGACGAGCGTGACCTCGTAGCCGGCGTGCTCGAGGAAGCGCTTGAGCAGGCTGAAGACGACGAACGGGCGCGCGTTGCCGACGTGGATGCGGCCGTAGACCGTCGGGCCGCAGGCGTAGATCCCGACGCCGGCCCGCGGCTCGCGCGGCTGCGAAGCGGCGCGGACGCTCGCGCGTGCGCGTGTCGTAGAGAGCGGCACGGCGCCTCAGCCTCGACTCAGCCTCGAGCGTCGCGATCGCGAGCGCGGCGACGCCCTCGCCGCGGCCGACGAAGCCGATCCCCTCGCCGGTGGTCGCCTTCACGTTGACCGCGTCACCGGTCGAGGCCGAGCGCTCGCGCGAGCCGCTCGCGCATCCCTCGCGGTGCCGGGCCGAGCTTGCGGCGCCTCCAGCACGACCGTCGCGTCGACGTTCACGACCGCGTAGCCGGCGGCGCGCACGACGCGACGACCGCCTCGCGCAGCAGCTCGATCGAGTCGGCGTCGCGCCAGCGCTCGTCGCTGTCGGGGAAGTGCATCGCCGATGTCGCCGAGACCCGCGGCGCCGAGCAGCGCGTCGATCACGGCGTGGGTGAGCACGTCGGCGTCGGAGTGCCCGTCGAGCCCGAGCTCGCTCGGGAGCTCGACGCCGCCGAGCACCAGCGGCCGGCCGGCGACGAGGCGGTGGGAGTCGTAGCCGATGCCGCTGCGCACGCTCATCGCGCCGATCGGCTCCAGGCGCCGCGCGCGCCGCTCGAACACCGCGAGCTCGCGCACGCCGAGCGCCGTCGAGCAGCTCGAGCGCCCGGTCGTAGGCGAAGCCGACCTGCTCGGGGCAGGTGGGCGTCGCTCGAGAGCGCGACCGGCGCCCCGGCCTCGAGCGCACCTGGCGAGGAACGCCGGCGCCGGGTAGATCTCGCGCGACGGGCTTGCGCAGCCCGGCGGTCGAGACCTCGACGGCGATGCCCGGTCTCGGCGATCGCCTCGAGCGCCGGCTCGTAGTAGCGGCGCAGGTCGCCGTCCGGCCGCGGGCGGCTCGGGCCCCACATCTTCACGAGGTCGGGGTGCGCGAGGATGTCGAACAGGCCGCTGCGCGCGGCCTCCGCGAGCGTCTCGAAGTAGCGCCGCCAGACCTGCCTCCGGCGCTGCGCGCCGGTCTCCCAGATGTCGTAGCGCTCGCAGTCGACCGCGAGCTCGCCGAGGAAGTGCACCGAGCCGACCACGTAGTCGAGCTCGCAGCGCTCGATCAGGTTCTGCGTGCGGTCCTCGCGCCCGGGCACGAAGTCGACCTCGAGCCCGAGCCGCAGGTCGGTCTCCTCGCGCACGAAGGCGCAGTAGGCGTCGATGTCGTCGACCGCCTGCTCGCGCCAGAACGGGTGGTCCCAGATCGCGAGCGCCTGCTGGAAGCGGTGGATGTGCTCGGAGACGCCGAGCTCGGCGATCCCCGCCTGCGTCGGCCGCCTCGCGGTAGCGCTCGACGTTGGCCGCGCGTGAAGTACTCGCGAGCGGTCGCGTCGAGCTCGTCGGGGCGCAGGTGGACGTGGTAGTCGGTGAGCACGCCGCGATTCAATCAACTCGCGCGGCGAGCAGCTGCTCGGCGACGTGCAGGTCGAGCGGCGTGGTCACCTTGAGGTTCTCGCGCGGCGCCGCACGACCCGCACCCGGCCGCCCGCCGCGCTCGACGAGCCAGGCCTCGTCGGTCGCCGCGCGCGACGCACCTCCGCGGGCACGCGAGCGCGCGCTCGAGCGCGGCGCGGCGTGAAGACCTGCGGCGTCTGCACCGCCCACAGCCGCGCGCGGTCGAGCGTCGCGCACCACGATCGCCCTCGCCGTCGCCTCCTTGACGGTGTCGGTGACGGGCGCCGCGGCGATCGCGCAGTCGACGCCGTCGAGCGCCGCCGCGAGCACCGCCTCGATCAGCTCCGGCGTGACAGCGGGCGTGCGCGCGTCGTGGACGAGCACCGGGTCGCCGCGCGCCGGCGCGGCGAGCGCAGGCGGCGCGACCGACGGCCGAGCGGACGCGCGCCGCCGGCGACGCCGACGCAGCCCGCGCGGGCGCGTGCCGCACGCCCGGCGGCAGCGCGACCACGATCTCGCTCGACCGCGGCGACGGCGCGCAGCGCCGTCGACGCTCCACTGCAGCATCGGGCGACCGGCGAGCTCGACGAGCGCCTTGGGCCGCGCTTGACCCAAGACGCTCCCCGCGTCCGGCGGCCACGACCAGCGCGACCGCCACCGTCCGGCCCCGGCGTCAGCGCCGCGCCGTCGCCGTCTCGCCGTCGGCCGAGCGCGACGAGCAGCTCGTCGAGATACGGCCTCGGCCTCGTCCTCGTCCTTGTCGAGCGCGTACATCAGCTCGGAGGCGAGGATCTTCTTGGCGCGCGTGTACATCTGCTTCTCGCCGCTCGAGAGGCCCTTCTCGTTCTCGCGCAGCGCGAGGTTGCGGACGACCTCGGCGAGCTCGTAGATGTCGCCCGTCTTGATCTTGTCGCGGTTGTGCTTGAACCGGCGGTTCCAGTTCTTGGGCATGTCCGAGACGTCGTCGCGGAGCACGTTGAGGACCTTCTCGACGGTCTCCTCGTCGATCACGCGCCGCAGGCCGGCGAGCGCGGCGTTCTCGGTCGGGACCATGACCGTCATGTCGTTGTGCAGGATCTTGATCGTGAGGTACTCGCGGCGCTCGCCGAAGACCTCCTTGATCTCCTTGCCTGAGCACCTGGCCGGCGCCGTGGTGGGGGTAGACGACGTTGTCGCCGAGCTCGAACTCGATGTACTCGACCGTCATCGTGACCTCGACGACGTCATCGTCAGCGTCGTCCTCGCGTCAGCGTCGTGCGTCGGTGTCCTCGCATCGAGTTGCCTGAGTCGGAATCGGGATCATCTTCCAACAGGCTGCTTCGACTGTTCCGGGAATGGTGTCCTCCTTGGCTGGACGCCCGACTCGTGGCGGGCGACGTGTCACGTTTGCAGGTAGCGGTCCACGAGGTTGATCTCCTGCAACCGGCGAAGGCCCTCGCGGATGTCCTTCGCGCGGATCTCCCCGACGCCCTCGATCGCCTCGAGCTCGGCGTCGCTCGCGGCGAGCAGCTCGTCGAGGCCGCCGAAGCTCGCTGCACGATGCTCGTCGACGATCAGCTTCGGCAGGCGCGGGATGCGCCCGAGGATGCGGTAGCCGCGCGGCGCGACCGGATAGTCGAGCGTGTTGAGCTTGCGGTCGTAGCCGAGCAGCTCGGCGAGGCGCCCGAAGTCGAGCAGGTCCTGGTGGCCGAGGCGGCCGATCTGCTCGAGCACCGCGGCGAACTCCTCGTCGCTGTCGCCGGCGATGTAGTCGTGCACGAGCGCCGCCTTCTCGGCGGCGGTGCCGAGCATCGTCTCCTCGAGATGCATCTCGATCAGGCGGCCCTCGCTGCCGAGCTCGACGATGTAGCGCTCGATCTCGACCGCCATGCGCGTCACGAGCTCGGCGCGCTGGAGCACGGTGAGCACGTCGTGCAGGGTGACCGCCGCCCTCGAACTCGAGCGCCGTCAGCCGCGTCGAGACCTGGTCGAGGCGGGCGCGGTACTTGTCGAGCGTCGCCGAGCGCCTGGTTGGCCTTCGCGAGCACGATCGGGATGTCCTCGAGGATGTACTTGATGCCGTCGACGTAGAGCGAGATGACCTCGCGGCGCTGGGAGATCGCGATCACGAGCGCGTCGGTCTGCTTGGCGACGCGCTCGGCGGTGCGGTGGCGCGTGCCGGTCTCGACGCGAGAGGATCGTCGGGTCGGGCATCAGCTGCACGTTGGCCATCGCGATCTTCGTCGCGTTGGCGTTGAGCGTGATCGCCCCGTCCATCTTGGCGAGCTGGTAGAGCAGCGCCGGCGTGTAGTCGATGTCGAGCTTGATCCCGCCGGAGAACAGGAACGCCAGCTCGTCGGGCTCGCCGATCACGAGCAGCCCGCCGGTGCGCGCGTGGAGGATGTTCTCGATGCCCTCCCGCAGCGCCGTCCCGGGCGCGACCATCTCGAGCGCCCTCACCAGACCGGGCTCCTGTCGAGACTCGATGTCTGAAGTCTTCGCCAGATCGTCGCAGCCATCGGACGGGCATTTTAGGCCATTTGGGCCGCTTTCAGCGTCCTGCCCCCTCCACGGGCGGAGCACGCAGCGCCCATCGCGCAGGCGCCGCCGACGCGCCGTAGACGACAGCGCCCTACGCCGCTGACGCGCGCCGCGCGGACACGCCGGCGCGCGCTCGCGCGCGGCTCCCGCGGCAGCGCCAGCGCCAGCGCCTCGCGCAGCGTGCGCGCCTCGCGTGCGCCGCCGCCGCTCTCCGCGGGGGCGACGACGCCCCCCAGCCCGTGCCGGCGGCCTCCTGCAGGCGCCGCTCGGGGTGGCCGACCCAGCGCAGCTCGCCGGTCAGGCCGAGCTCGCCGAAGCCCGCGCAGCGGCGCCGCCCGCCGGCGCCGGCCGAGGGCGACCCCGCGGGCCGCGCTGGCGACCGCGAGCGCGACCGCGAGGTCGGCGCCCGGCTCGTCGACGCGCACGCCGCCGACGACGTTGACGAACACGTCCGAGCCGCCGAGCCGACGCCGCCGTGGCGGCCGAGCACCGCGAGCACGAGCGCGAGCCGGTTGCGGTCGATGCCGTTGACCACCCGCCGCGGCGGCACGAGCTCCGAGGGCGTCGACGAGCGCCTGGACCTCGACCAGCAGCGGCCGCGACCCCTCCATCGCGCGCGAGCACCACGCTGCCCGGGCGCCCGGGTGGCCTGCGGCGACGAAGCGCGCCGAGGCGTCGAGCACCTCGACGAGGCCGCCCTGGCGCATCTCGAAGACGCCCGCCTCGTTGGTCGAGCCGAAGCGGTTCTTGATCGCGCGCACGCGTGCGGTAGGTGCGCTCGCGCTCGCCCTCGAACTGCAGCACGCAGTCGACGAGGTGCTCGAGCACGCGCGGGCCGGCGAGCGCGCCGTCCTTGGTGACGTGGCCGACGAGCGAGCACCGCGATGCCGCGCGCGCTTGGCGACGCCCACGATCCGCGCCGGCGACCTCGCGGACCTGGCCGACCGACCCGGGCGCGCTCGACAGCTCGCGCGCGTCGAGCGTCTGCACCGAGTCGATCACGCACACCTCGGGGCGCTCGCGCTCGAGCATCGCCGAGCACCGCGTCGAGGTCGGTCTCGGCGATCGACCGGCACCGCCAGCGCGGCGCCCGGCCGAGGCGCTGGGCGCGCAGCCGCGACCTGCGCCGCCGACTCCTCGCCGCGAGACGTAGAGCGTGCGGTGGCCGCGCCGCCGCGAGGTTGCCGAGCACCATGTTCGTCAGCGTCGACTTGCCGATCCCGGGCGCGCCCGCCGAGCAGCACCAGCGAGCCGGGGACGATGCCGCCGCCGAGCACGCGGTCGAGCTCGCCGATCCCGGTGGGCAGGCGCGGGACGGTCGGCGCGCAGCACGTCGCGCCAGCGGCACCGGCCGACCGGCGCCGCGCCGGCGCGCCGGCGCCCGCCCGCGCGCGCCCCGCACGCGCCGACGGCGCGCCGCCGGCGCGCGCTCCTCGACGAGCGTGTTCCACTCGCCGCAGCCCGGGCAGCGCCCGTGCCAGCGGGCGATCTCGTGGCCGCAGTCGGAGCAGACGTGGACGGAGGCGGCGCGGGGCATCCGCCGCAGTCTACGCGCTCGGCGGGGACGGCACGTCGGGCGAGCGCAGCCGAAGTCGGCGCACGGGCAGGCCATCGCCAGAGCCGTGGGTCGAGCCGGCCCCCGCGCGAAGCTCCGTCCGCTCGGTCGGGCGTCGACGTCCTCGAGCTCGGCGGCGGCGGCTCGCCGTCGCGGCCCTCGGAGCCGCGTCGGGCCTCGCCGTCGGCAGCCCGTCGCCGCCGCCCTCGGCGGCGCCGACCGCCGACCGGCGTCTTGGCCTTCTTGGGCTTGACGATCGTCAGGCGCGACCTCGCCCTCCTCGCCCTCGCCGGCGCCGGGTCGACGACGACCGTCGAGCCGGCGGGCAGCTGCGAGCGCAGCACGAAGTCGGCGAGCGGGTCCTCGATGTAGCGCTGGATCGCGCGGCGCAGCGGCCGGGCGCCCATCGCCGGATCCCAGCCCTTCTCGACGAGCAGGTCCTTGGCCTCCTCGGTGAGCTCGAGCTGCGAGCTCGCGCTCGGCCATCGACTGCGCGGATCCGCAGCAGCAGCAGCTCGACGATCTGCTTGATCTCGTCCTTCTGCAGCTTGTGGAAGACGATCACGTCGTCGATCCGGTTGAGGAACTCGGGCCGGAAGACCTTCTTGAGCTCGCCCATGATCCGGTTCTTCATGTCGTCGTAGGTGATCCCGGTCTCGTCGTCGGAGACCGCGAAGCCCGAGCGGCGTGTTGCGCGCGATCTCCTGGGCGCCGATGTTCGAGGTCATGATCACGATCGCGTGGCGGAAGTCGACCGTGCGGCCCTGCGAGTCGGTCAGGCGCCCGTCCTCGAGGATCTGCAGCAGGATGTTGAAGACGTCGGGGTGGGCCTTCTCGATCTCGTCGAGCAGCAGCACGCAGTAGGGCTTGCGCCGCACCGCCTCGGTCAGCTGGCCGCCCTCGTCGTAGCCGATGTAGCCCGGAGGCGAGCCGACCAGCCGCGAGACCGCGTGCTTCTCCATGTACTCGGACATGTCGATGCGGACCATCGCGTCCTCGTCGCCGAACAGGAACTCGGCGAGCGTGCGCGCCAGCTCGGTCTTGCCGACGCCCGAGGGGCCGAGGAAGACGAACGAGCCGGTCGGGCGCTTGGGGTCCTTGAGCCCGGCGCGCGAGCGGCGGATCGCCTTGGAGATGACCTCGATCGCCGGGTGCTGGCCGATCACGCGCTTGTGCAGCTCCTCCTCCATGCGCATCAGCTTCTGCGGTCTCGGCCTCGGTCAGCTTGAAGACGGGGATGCCGGTCCACATCGAGACGATGTCGGCGATCTCCTCCTCGCCGATCGACGGGCGCTCGCCGCCGGTCTCGCCGGCCTCCCACTGCTCCTCGAGCTCGCGCTTCTTCGTCGTCAGCTTGCGCTCCTTGTCGCGCAGGTTCGCGGCCTTCTCGAACTCCTGCGCCTCGATCGCGGCCTCCTTCTCGCGCCGCGTCGTCTCGATCTCCTCCTCGAGCTCGCGGTTGGCGGGCGGCGCGGTCATCGACTTGATCCGCATCCGCGACGCCGCCTCGTCGATCAGGTCGATCGCCTTGTCGGGCAGGAAGCGGTCGGAGATGTAGCGGTCGGCGAGCTCGCCGGCGGCCTTGCAGCGCGTCGTCGGTGATCGTGCACCTTGTGGTGCTGCTCGTAGCGGTCGCGCAGGCCGCGCAGGATCTCGACGGTCTGCTCGACCGTCGGCTCGTCGACGCGGATCTGCTGGAAGCGGCGCTCGAGCGCCGAGTCGCGCTCGAGGTACTTGCGGTACTCGTCGAGCGTGGTCGCGCCGATCGTCTGCAGCTCGCCGCGCGCGAGCGCCGGCTTGAGGATCGAGGCGGCGTCGATCGCGCCCTCGGCCGCGCCGGCGCCGACGAGGTTGTGCAGCTCGTCGATGAACAGGATGATGTCGCCGCGCTGGGTGATCTCCTTCATCACCTTCTTGAGGCGCTCCTCGAACTCGCCGCGGTACTTCGAGCCGGCGACCAGGGCCGCGAGGTCGAGCGTGTAGATCTGCTTGTTCTTCAGCAGCTCGGGGACCTCGGAGTTGGTGATCCGCTGCGCGAGGCCCTCGACGACGGCGGTCTTGCCGACGCCCGGCTCGCCGATCAGCACCGGGTTGTTCTTGGTGCGCCGCGAGAGGATCTGCATGATCCGCTCGATCTCGGTCTCGCGCCCGACGACCGGGTCGAGCTTGCCGTCGGCGGCGAGCTTGGTCAGGTTGCGCCCGAACTGGTCGAGCAGCTTCGAGGACTTCTTGCGCGTCGCCGCCGGCGCCGGCGCGCGCCGGCGACCGCGCCGCCCGGGCCGCTGCGGCGGCCGCCGGGGCCGGAGAGCATGCGGATGACCTCGTTGCGGATCTTCTCGGAGTCGGCGTCGAAGTCGAGCAGGATGCGCGCGGCGACGCCCTCGTTCTCGCGCACGAGGCCGAGCAGGATGTGCTCGGTGCCGATGTAGTTGTGGCCGAGGCTCAGCGCCTCGCGCAGCGCGAGCTCCAGCACCTTCTTGGCGCGCGGCGTGAACGGGATCTGGCCCGAGGTGACCTCCTCGCCGGAGCCGACGATCCGCACGACCTGGCCGCGCACGCGCTCGACGGTGATGTCGAGGCTCTCCAGCACGCGCGCGGCGAGGCCCTCCTCCTCGCGCAGCAGCCCGAGCAGGATGTGCTCGGTGCCGATGTAGTTGTGCTTGAGCGTCCGCGCCTCTTCCTGCGCGAGGACGACCACCTGGCGGGCTCGCTCTGTGAATCGCTCGAACATCTCGGTGACGTCCTTCCTGCTACTGCGATCTCGGTGGGACGGTCCGGATCCCCCGCTTCGCTGGGAGCGCGATGCATCGGTGGCTGCTCGTCTGTTCGGCCAGGCGTCGAACGGTCGAACAGTCTGATCAGCGCGTTCCCCGGCTACCATCGCACCGGGCACGCCAGCCGCGGGCACCCGCCGTCAACCGCAACGGCACCGGCCCGCGTCGGTCTCACGCGTCGCGCAGCGCGGGAAACAGCACGACCTCGCGGATCGAGTCGCGGCCGCACAGCAGCATCACGAGCCGGTCGATGCCCAGGCCGACGCCCGCCCGTCGGCGGCATGCCCTGCTCGAGCGCCGCGAGGAACGCCTCGTCGAGCGGCGGCGCCTCCTCGTCGCCGCCGCGGCGCGCCGCGCCTGCTGCGCCACGAAGCGCGCGCGCTGCTCGTCGGGGTCGTTGAGCTCGCTGAACGCGTTGGCGATCTCGATCCCGCCCGCGTAGGCCTCCCAGCGCTCGACGAGGCCCGGCTTGCGAGCGGTGGCGCTTGGCGAACGGCGAGAGCTCGACCGGGTAGTCGAAGATGAACGTCGGCTGCGATGCAGCGTCGGCTCGACGTAGCTCGAGAGCAGCTCGTCGACGAGCTGCCGGCCCAGCTGCGCCCGTCGGTCGGCGACCGGCAGCCCGGCGGCGCGCGATCGCGGCGGCGAGCGCCGCGCGCTCGCGCGCGGCCAGCACGTCGATGCCGGTCGCTCGCGGATCGCGTCGCGTCAGCGTGACGCGCCGCCAGGGCGCCGGCGAAGTCGACCGCCGGCTCGTAGCCGACCGCCGCGGCGGCGGCGCCGACGACCGCCTCCAGGCGCGCGCGCGGCGTCCTCGTAGTCGGCGTAGGCCTCGTACCACTCGACCATCGTGAACTCGGGGTTGTGCTTGGTGCGAGAGGCCCTCGTTGCGGAAGTCCTTGCCGAGCTCGTAGACCCGCTCGAGGCCGCCGACGATGCAGCGCTTGAGGTACAGCTCGGTCGCGATCCGCAGGTACAGGTCGCGGTCGAGCGCGTTGTGGTGGGTCACGAACGGCCGCGCGAGCGGCGCCGCCGTAGAGCGGCTGCAGCACCGGCGTCTCGACCTCGACGAAGCCGTCGCTCGTCGAGCGCGGCGCAGCGGATCGCCGACGATCCGCGGGCGCGGTCGATGAACAGCGCTGCGCGTCTCCTCGTTGGCGATCAGGTCGAGCTCGCGGCGGCGGAAGCGCGTCTCGACGTCGGTCAGCCCGTGGTGCTTGTCCGGCGGCGGCCGCAGCGACTTGGCGAGCAGCGTGAAGGCGGTCGACGCGCAGCGACGAGCTCGCCGCGGCGCGTGCGGATCGCGGCGCCGTCGACGCCGACCAGGTCGCCGAGGTCGAGTAGACGAGCCGCTCGAAGCCCTCCTCGCCGAGCTCGTCGACGCGGGCGTGCAGCTGGATGCGGCCGGAGCGGTCGACGAGGTCGAGGAAGGCGGCGCTTGCCGCCGTCGCGCCGGCCGCGAGGCGCCCGGCGACGCGGTGGGCGACCTCGGTCTCCTCGCCGGCCGCGAGGCCCTCGTGCGCGGCGCAGCACCGGCGCGATCGGCTCCGACGCCCGGGAAGGCGTGCGGGAAGCCTCCTCGGCGCCGAGCTCGCGCAGGCGCAGCTCCTTCGCGCGCCGCGCGGCGAGCAGCTCCTGCAGGCCGTGACGTTGGCCGGCCGTCGGCTCCTCGGCGCCCTCGGGGACCGACCCGCCCCCGGCGACGCCGACTCCTGACCACGACCCGTCTCGGGCTCGTCGGCGGGCGCCCATGCCGGGCAGGCTACTTGAGGCCGACGTCGATCTTGGTGATCTTGAGCTTGCGCGCCGGGCCGCGCGGGACCTGCACCGACGACCGTCTCGTTGCGCCGGTGGCCGAGCAGCGCGCGGCCGACGGGCGACTCGTTGGAGAGCTTGTTCTCGGCGGGCTTGGCCTCGGCCGAGCCGACGATCGTGTAGCGACGCGACTTGCCGGTCTTCTCGTCCTTGACGTGGACGACCGAGCCGACCGCGACGACGTCGGTGGAGAGCTCCGTCGGCCTCGATCACCGTCGCCATGCGCAGCTTCTCCGGCACGACTGCGCGATCCGCGCCTCGAGCATCGCCTGCTCGTTCTTGGCGTCGTCGTACTCGGAGTTCTCGGCGATGTCGCCGAACTCGCGCGCCTCCTTGATCCGCTCGGCGACCTCGCGGCGCTTCTCGGTGGAGAGGAGTCGAGCTCCGACTGGAGCTTCTCGAGTCCCTCGGGGTGAGGATGACGTCCTTCGGCATGTGACCCTCGTGGGTGGTAGGTGGTCAGCGCTGAAGCCCGCTGCTCAGGCGGGGATCGCGACCCGCCCGCCCGCAGCGAGCGCAGCAGTATAGCGAGCGTCCCGGCGGCGTGGACGAGCGCCTGCAGGCGACTCTGCAGCGACGCGCGCGTCCGCGCGGGGAAGTCCCAGGCGTCGACGTACCACGGGTAGAAGCGGCGCAGGTAGCGCCCTGCGCGGGGCTCGCCGAGGTGCTCGATCGCGCGCGCCGATCACCCAGTCGAGCTCGTCCAGCACCTCCGTCCGGGGTCGGCGGGCGCGTGCGGCGCCCGAGCAGCTCCTCGAACAGCCACGGGTTGCCGAGGCGCGCCGCGCGCCAGCATCACCGCCGCGGCGCCGGTCTGCGCGAACGCTTCGCGGATGCCGTCCGCGTCGTGCAGGCCGCCGCTCAGGATCACCGGCGCCGGCGAGCGTCTGCACGAGCTCGCGCGACGAGCGCGTAGTCGGGCGTGCCGCGGTGGCGCGACCGCGGCCGGGCGCGGATGCAAGGCGATCGCGGCCACGCCCGCCTCCGTCGACCAGGCGGTGGGCCAGCTCGATGCCGGCGCGCTCGCCGGCGCGCCAGCCGGAGCGCAGCTTGACGGTGACCGGCAGCCCGCTGCCCTCCGCGGCGGCGCGCGCCACCGCCACGGCCCGCGCCGGGTCGGCCAGCAGCGCCGCGCCGGCGCCGGTGCGGCACACCTTCGGCACCGGGCAGCCCATGTTGATGTCGATCAGCGTCGGCCCCGCGCGCGGCGACCACGGCGGCGGCCGCGCGCATCACCTCGGGGTCGGCGCCGAACAGCTGGATCGACACCGGGCCGCCGGCCTGCTCGCGCGGGATCGATCCGCAGCAGCTCGCCACACGTCCGCTCGTTGCGGTGGTGGATCGCGAAGCTCGAGACCATCTCCGAGACGACCAGCCCGGCCCCGTGGCGCTCGCGCCTGCAGGCGCACGAACCAGTTGCCGATCCCCGCCAGCGGCGCCAGCAGCACGCGGTTGGGCACGCGCAGCGCGCCCAGCTGCCACGGGTCGGTCAGGCGGGGGGTGGGCATGAGCGCATTATGGCCGCGTGGACGAGAGTTGCCCGCGCCGCGGCGGGTGTGGCGGCCCAGCCTCACGGGCCTCTTCGGACGCGCTCACGCGTGGACGATCCCCAGGCACACCCCCGCTCACCAGACGCGCGGGACTCTCAGCGAGACCGGAGACGCCCGGAATCGGACGGATGGTATCGGCGCGCGCGTGTGCGTCCCTCGGCGTAGATCTGTCGGCCGCGCACGAGGTCGTCGAGCATCTGTCTCACCAGCGTCCGGTCGGTCTCACCGAGAAACTCGGCGGCCTCGGCGGTCGAGAGGCTGCCACGGCGGCGGACCTCGTCCCACAGCATCTGACGCTTACGACTGCGCGCCTCCACTCCGGCTCCACCAGCGCGCATGACAACCTCGTCGGAGAGCACGTACCGCGCCCCCCCTCCCCGTCCCACCCGCACGAGCAGCCCCTTGGCGACGGCGCTCGCGAGCAGCGCGTCGACGTCGAGCGGCCACCCAAAGATCGTCCGCAGCCGCCGCGGAGTCACGCTCTCCTCATGACGCGCCACGACGAGCGTCCGACGCTCCTGCACTGTGAGGTCAAGATGGCCGAGCAATGCCAGCCACGCCTGATCCTCGATGGAGAGGATCGACCGGTTGTAGAGGATCACCGTCACCGAGGAGGGCGTGACGGCGAAGTGCGGCGGCTCCATCAGCCGAGCCTCCATCTCGGAGAACATGCGGTCGACCCCCTCGCCGTACTCCTCGACCAAGCCCAGGGTCTTGAGGACCCGCATGATTCGCCGGTTGCGCGAGTAGTGCTCGCCACGCATGTTCTCCGTCGTGATGTGCCCGGGGAGCGACCCGGGGCTGTGGACCTCAATGCGGTCGTCCCAGATCGTCACGTCCACCGTCGCGCCGGCGAGACCGTAGTCGCGGTGCGCCAGCGCGTTGAGCAGGGCCTCGCGCAGGACGGGAGGCGGGTACTCGGCGAATGTCTCTCGGTGGGTGCCCACCACGGCCTCGCGACGGCTCGTGTGCCCGTCGACGAACGCCAGCACGCGCTCGAGCAACGTCGGGATCGGGCCCTCAATGTCCTCGCGCGAGCTGACAGGCCCAGGACCCGGACCCACGCCGACGCGCCGAACGACCTGTACGGCAGCAGCCTTCACATAGCGTGTGGGCCGCTTGGCGAAGAGCAGCACGGCCGCACGTAACACCTGTGGATCCAGAGCAGCGTCCGCGACCTCGGCGACGCCGAGATCCACGAGGGCGCGATCGATCGCTGCGACGCCCCGTCTGCGGATGGGCGATCGCCGGTCACGGACGAGCGCACGGTTGACCAGATCGAGGTCGACGTCCGCATAGTCGAGACGGGGCACGGGCTCGTCCTCGCCGGAGCGCTCCTCGCGCTGGCGAACGAAGCGGGCCAGCGCGTCACCGCGCAACGGCTGGTTGTCGCTGCCCACACGGCGCAGCAAGCGTCCGTCAGTGGTCGTCACGATGCGGTCGCGCACCTCGGGAACCGCGACGATCGTCAACTCGTGCCCATCGACGGCCAGCGCCCGCACCTGGACGTCGACACCCGTCTCATGCCCGGCGCGGGCGATCCTGTCGAGGGTCTTCTGCCCCAACTCGCAGCCGACGATGCGTCGATCGTCGGAGATGCCGCAGATGACGACGCCGCCCAGTGTCATAGCCATCGCGGGGATGATCTCTTTCAGGCTGCCGGCGGACTCCTTGAAGTCGAGCTGCTCGTACTCCACGCCGCCGAACAACGTCCAGAGCTCGTCGGGTGAGATCTCGTCAGGGAGCTCGGAGAGGCGCAGAAGTCTTCTTGCCGACATCTTTTGCAAAGATTATCAAATCATGATCTTGAAAAGACTAGATCCTTGCTTTCCATCATCATGTTTTGCAAAAGATGCCGCAAAGCGTCCCTGGCCATCGACTCCCCGCCTGCGGCCCTACACCCGGTTGCGCTCGTAGAGCAGCCGCAGCCCCGTGAGCGTCAGCAGGTCGTCGACCCCTTCGATCGTGGTGGTGAAGGGGACGATCGCACGCGCGAGGCCGCCCGTGGCGATCGTCTTCGTGGCCGGCCCCAGCTCCGCGCGCAGGCGGTGCACGATCGCGTCCACCTGCCCCGCCGTCCCGTACACGATGCCCGAGCGGATCGCGTCGATCGTGGTCTTGCCGATCAGCGCGCGGGGCGCCGTGACGTCCACCCGCGGCAGCGCCGCGGCGCGCTCGGTGAGGGCCTCCAGGGAGATCTCCACGCCGGGGGAGATGATGCCGCCGAGGTACTCCCCGTCGGCCGACACCGGGTCGTAGGTGATGGCGGTGCCGAAGTCCACGACCACGCACGGCCCACCGAGGCGCGCGTGCGCGGCGACCGCGTTGACGAGGCGGTCGGGGCCGATCTCGCGGGGGTTGTCGTAGCGGATCGGCATGCCGGTCCGGATCCCGGGGCCGACCGCGAGCATCGTGTGTCCCAGGTACCGCTCGGCCATCTCGCACCACTCCGGCCCGAGCACCGGGACGGTGGAGGAGACGATCGAGGCGTCGATCTCCGCCATGGAGACCGCGCGCAGCTCCAGCAGGTTGCGCAGCGCGGCCCCCAGCTGGTCTGAGGTGGACTGGCGCACCGTCGCGAAGCGCCAGTGCTCGAGCAGCTCGCCATCGCGGAAAGTCCCGAAGTGGGTCTGGGTGTTGCCGACGTCCACGGCGAGCAGCATGCGCCGAAGCCTACCCTCCTATATCCTTGGCCGGTCAGCCAAACGCGCGAGCAGCCACAGGCAGCCGCGCCGGCCTCCACGGACAGAGGGAGCGACGTGAACGTCAAGCTGTACGTACTGCCCGCCTCGCACCCCTGCGCGGCGGT
Source organism: uncultured Solirubrobacterales bacterium (assembly GCA_963821775.1). Taxonomy (GTDB): domain Bacteria; phylum Actinomycetota; class Thermoleophilia; order Solirubrobacterales; family Solirubrobacteraceae; genus Palsa-744. The sequence goes on from CAWGFB010000007.1 coordinate 367,508, forward strand.
GGAAGTGGCGCTGAAGCGCAAGGCGATCCCCTACAAGCGGGTGGACCTGCTGCCGATGGCGCAGGCCCTCCTGGGGCCGCTGCTGTACGGCGGCGGCACCGTGCCGGGGATGCGCATCGACGGGGAGCGCGTAGTCGGCTCGCGTACCATCATGCGCCGCCTCGACGCGCTCGCCCCCGAGCCGCCGCTGCTGCCGGCCGACCCCGAGGCGCGCGCGGCCGTGCTGGAAGCCGAGCGGTGGGGCGACGACGTCTTCCAGAGCGTGCCGCGGCGGATCATCGACGTCGCCTTCCTGCGCAACCCGGGCGCGATGGAGAGCTACGCCGGGGACGCCAAGCTGCCGCTGCCCCCCGCCCTGCTGCGCCCCGCGCTGCCCCTCACCGCGAAAGTGATGGCCCGCCGCAACCACGCCCAGGACACCTCGGCGCGCGCCGACTTCGCAGCGCTGCCGAGCCAGCTGGAGAAGATCGACGCGTGGATCGCCGCGGGCGTGCTCGGCGGCGAGGAGCCCAACGCGGCCGACCTGCAGATCGGCTCCACGGTGCGCCTGCTGGAAACAATCGCGGACGTACGCCCCCTGCTGGAAGGCCACCCCGCGCGAGAGCTCACGCGGTACTTCCCCCCGCAGGCCGGCGAGGTGCCCGCGGGGACCCTGCCGGCGGAGTGGCGGCCGGCGAGCCCCGCGGCGGCGTAGGCCGGGCCGCCAGGGCCCGGCGCCCCTGACGGGCAGCGCACCACCCACGGCGAGCCGCGCCTCAGCACCCCACCCGCAGCGGCGGCCCCGCCCACCGCACGCCCTCGTCAAGCGGCAGCGCCGCGAGCGCGTCGGCAAGGCGACGCCCGTCGGGCGCGCGCAGCTCGAAGTCGAGCTCCAGGGCGGGGACGAGCACGAAGCGGCGGGTGAGCAGCTGCTCGTGCGGGAGCGCCATGCGCGCGTGGCGCAGCTGCACGTCGCCGAGCAGCAGCACGTCGACGTCGATCGCCCGCGGCCCATGCCGAGGGCCGGCAACGCGCCCCAGCGCGCGCTCCACGCCCTTGACCGCGTCGAGCAGCGCCAGCGGCTCCAGGGACGTGCGCACGCGCAGGCACGCGTTCAGGAACGTGGGCTGGTCGAGCACGGCCCCCACCGGATCGGTGTCGTACACCGACGAGCACGCGCACACCTCGACGCCCGCGGCGGGCAGGCGCGCGACGGCAGCCTGCAGGTGCGCGCGGCGGTCGCCGACGTTGGAGCCAAGCCCGAGCAGACCGATCCGCGTGGTCACGCGCGCAACGGTAGACGCCGACGCCCGTGTGAGGACGTGTGGTGGGGGGGGGTCGCATCCGCGCAGCCCCGCGCTGCGGCCACGCCCACACGCGCGGGGCGTCCTGCCCCGCGTCGGCGCTGGACACCTTCGATCAGGCCGCGGCGGCCAGCTCGTCCCGCACGCCCCGCTCCGCGCCTACGCCCCAGCCGGCTCGCCGACGGGGGCGCGCTCGGAGAGGCCGACTCTCGCGTGCAGGCGGCGCAGGGGGCGGGGGGCCCACCAGGCGCGCTCGCCGAGGGAGCCCATCAGCGCGGGGACGAGCAGCGCGCGCACGAACGTGGCGTCGATCGCCACGGCGAGCGCGGCGCCGAAGCCGAGCTCCTTGATGAAGAAGATGTCGGAGGTAATGAACGCGCCGATCGCCACGCAGAAGAGCAGCGCGGCGGCCGTCACGAGGCGCCCGGTGCGCTCCAGGCCGTGGGCGACGGCCTCGCGGGCGGGTAGGCCGCCGTCGTGGGCCTCCTTGATGCGCGCGAGCAGGAACACGCCGTAGTCGGTGGAGAGCGCGAAGGCGATGATGAACAGCAGCACGAGGTTGGACTCCTCCAGGCCGCCGATCGGCGTGAAGCCCAGCAGCGAGGAGAGGTGGCCGTGCTGGAAGACGACCACGAGCAGGCCGGCGGCAACGGCGACCGTCAGCAAGTTCATCACGAGCGCCAGCACCGGCACCACCAGCGAGCCGGTCATCATGAACAGGAAGCCGCCGGTGACGAGCGCGAGGATCGCGAGCGTGAGCGGCACGTTCGCGGCGATCGCGGCCTTCTGGTCCACGAACCACGCGGTGCCCCCGCCGACGAGCAGCGTCGGCGCCGGCGCCAGCGCGCGCAGGCGGTGTACCAAGGACTGGTTGGCAGCCGAGCCGACGGACCCGCGCGGCACCAGTTCGGCAGTCCACGTGTCGCGCCCGAGATAACGGATCCCGCCCGCCCGCCCCACGGGCGTGGCCTGGCCGGCGGCGACGGTACGCGCGCGGGCGGCGAGCGCGGCGACGCTCAGCCCGCCGTTCGCCGGGGCGTGCATCACCAGTGTGACCGTCTGCGCCCCGTTGACGGGGAACTCGCGCGCGATCGCGTCGGACACCTGGCGGGGTTCGGCGGAGGGCGGCAGCACGTGCGCGTCGGCCGGCGTGAGCGCGAGGTGCAGGGCAGGCGAGGCGAGCGCGAGCAGCACCACCGCGGTCCCCGCAGCGACCGCGCCGGGGCGAGCCATCACACCGCGCGCAAGCCGGTACCACGCGCCGTGCTCATCCGGGCGCGCCGCCCGCGCGGCGTTGCGCTGCAGCCGCGCGGGTGCAAGCGCGTTGATGCGCGGGCCGAGCGCGACGAGCACGGCGGGCAGCACGAGCAGCGAGACCGCCCCGGCGGAGAGCGCCACGAGCAGGCCGCCGACGCCCATCGAGTAGAGGAACTTCATCGGCATCACCAGCATCGACGCGGCCGCGCCGGCGACCGCGAGCGAGCTGTACAGCACCGTGCGCCCGGCGGTGCGCAGCGTGTTGGCGACCGCCTCGCCCGCGGGCAGGCCGCGCGCGAGCTCCTCGCGATAGCGGGAGAGCACGAACAGGCTGTAGTCGATGCCGAGCCCCAGCCCCATGCCGGTGACGAGGTTGACGGCGAACACCGAGAGCCCGAGCACGTGGTCGATCAACCGCATCAGTAGGAACGTGAGCACGATCGCAAAGCCCCCCACGAGCAGCGGCAGCGCGGCAGCCACGAGGCCGCGGAAGACCCAGAAAGAGAGGAGGAGGAGGAGCGGGATCGCAAACGCCTCGGCCCGCTTGAGGTCGGAGGCGGTGCGTTCGTTGATTTCGTGGTAGGTGACGTCGTTACCGCCGAAGCGCACGCCGCCGCCAGCCACCGCGGGCCGCACGCGCGCGACCGCGGCCGCCGCGCGATCCTGGCTGGCGAACGCGGCGAGCACGAGCGTGGCGCGGCCGTCGCGGGAGACGAGCGTGGGCAGGTGCCCGGCAGGCCCCGGCGCGCCGTAGTAGAGCGCGCGCTGGAAGCCGGGCCGGGCGGCGAGCAGCGCCGCCACCCGCCGCGCCTCGCCGGCCGCGGCGGGGTCCATGCGCACGTCGGCGGCGGCCGGCACGAGCGCGGCGACGCCGTACTCCGCGGACTGCCCGGTGGCCCGTTCGACCGCGCGCAGCACCTGCTGGTTCTGCGCGCTGTGGGCCTGGAATTCGGAGTTTTCGCTCTTGAGGATCGTGACGACGGGCGCCCCGAGCGCCGCCGCGAGCAGGAAGACAGCGCCGGCGATCACCAGCACCCGCCGCGTGCGGTGGGTAGCCAGGCGGGCGAGGCGGTCGATCACCGCCCAGCCTCGATCGGTCGCCAGTGGTCTCCGAGACGAGCCATCCCGGTGAGGATAGTGACCGCTAACTAATCTGTCAAGGGAGCCTCGCCTACCCACGCCCGAAGGTGTGTCACCCAGGTGCTACCATTGACGGATGCCCACCCGCCATGCCCGCATCCCCGTCACCAAGGACCCCGCGCTCGCCGAGGCGCTGGATCGCGTCGCGCCCCTCGTGGAGCCGGGCCGACCGGCGGCGACACTCGTGCACGATCTCGCGATCCGCGGCGCTGAGACCCTGCTCGCCGAGCACGAGAGGCGGGCTGCGGCGATCGAGCGGCTGATCGAGCGCTCGACCTCGCTCGACCCCGGCTTCGACGTGGACGTGGCGCGGCGCGTCGAGGAGCTCGCCTGGGGCGCGCCGCAGTGAGCGAGGCGCCTCCCTTCGGAGGCGCAGTCCTGATCGCCGACACCTCGGCCCGGGCGCGGGCCCCGCACCCGCTCGTGCGCGACCGGTGGGCGGCCGCGCTGCGGGGCGGGCAGATCGCTACCTGCTCGATCGTGACGCTCGAGCTGCTCTACTCCGCCCGCGACGCGCAGGAGCTGGCAACCCTGGAGGGCGAGCAGGCGCTCCTGCGTCAGGTCCCCGTCGCGGTCTCGGCCCAGCGGGCCGCGATCGGTGCGCTGCGCGACCTCGCCGCGGGCGGAGCGGGGAAGCACCGCGTGCCCCTCGCGGACGCGCTGATCGCTGCGGCGGCGCAGGAGGCCGGTGTCGGCGTACTCCACTACGACCGCCACTTCGATCGCCTCGCGCAGGTTCTCAGCTTCGCGAGCGTGTGGGTCGCGCCGGCGGGGGAGCTGGAGCAGCCTGGGCCGTCTCGTCCAGAGGTGCCCCGACGCCGACACCGATCCGCCCCCGCGCCGCGCTGAGAACGCCGCCCCCGACCCCCCTTGGGGGGTCTCCCTCCCCCTACTCCTCCGCCTCCCGCCACACCTCGACCGAGACCTCCTCGACCGGCAGCGGGATCGGGGGCTCGGGCTTGGCGGCCTTCACCCACACGGCTTCGAGCTCGTAGTCGGCGAGCAGGCGGTCGGCGATCGTGGAGCAGAGGCGCTCCAACGTGCGGTGGGAGCGCTGCTGGGCGACCAGCCACACGAGCTGGCACACCTCGGCGTAGTCGACGGTGTCCTCGAGGCGGTCGGTGAGGGTCGCGTCGTTCTCGCCGAGCTCCAGGCGCAGGTCGAACACGAGCCGCTGGCCGACCTCGCGCTCGGCCTCGCTCACGCCGTGGTGGGTGTACAGCGAGAGGCCGGCGATCTCGATCGTGACCGACTCCGCGCCCTCGCGCTCCTCGTCGACCTCCTCCTCGAAGCCGTCCGGCTCCTCCTCGCCGCCGGCCGCCTCCTCGGCGTCCGGGCCGTCCTCCTCCTCGGCGTCCTCGGTCATCGCGCGCCCAACGTAGCAGCGGCGACGGCGAGTGCGGCGCGCACGGGGGCGACGTCGTGCACGCGCAGCACCGTGGCCCCGCGCTCGTAGGCGAGCACGCAGGTGGCGATCGTGCCGGGCAGGCGCTCCGCGGGCGGCGCATCGTGGAGCAGGCGCCCGAGGAAGCTCTTGCGCGAGGTTCCCACCACGAGCGGGCGGCCGAGCGCCGCGAGCTCGCCCAGACGGCGCAGCAGCTGCAGGTTGTGCGCGAGCGTCTTGCCGAAGCCGATGCCGGGGTCGAGCAGCACGCGCTCCTCGGCGATGCCCTCCCCCACGGCGAACGCGAGGCGCTCTTCCAGGAACGCCTTGACCTCGGCGACGACGTCGTCGTACGAATCCCCGCCCACCCCCTGCTGCATCGTGCGCGGCTCCCCTCGCATGTGCATCAGGCAGCACTCCGCGCCGCTCTGCGCGACGACGGCGGCCATCTCGGGGTCGCCGCGCAGGGCGGTGACGTCGTTGACGAGCGTCGCCCCCGCGTCCAGGGCGGCGCGGGCCACCGACGCCTTGGAGGTGTCGATCGAGACGCACAGCCCCGCCAGGCCCTCCACCACGGGCAGCACGCGGCGCAACTCCTCGGCCGCCGGCACCGGCTCGGCGCCGGGCCGCGTGGACTCCCCGCCGACGTCGAGGATCGCGGCTCCCTCCTCGGCCAGCTGCCGGCCGTGCGCGACCGCCGCCTGCGGGTCCAGGTACAGACCCCCGTCAGAGAAGGAGTCGGGCGTCACGTTGACGACGCCCATCAGGCGGAAGGGGCGGTCCATCGCAAGGACCTACGCGCTAAGCCTCTGACGAGCGTCTAGTCGTGGCTGGCAAGGACGCACCGAGCGAAGTGTGCACCAGCACACGAGCGAGGGAGGACGCCGCCAGACGCGGCTAGACGCCGTCAGCACACGAGCGAGGGAGGACGCCGCCAAGCGCGACTAGACGCTGTCAGCGCGCATGTCCGCGGTGCCGCCGGCCAACCCCGGCCGTGGCAGCGGCCGCGGGGCTTCGCGGCCGGGGCGCTCGGCGGGCGCGGGCGGGGCGGGCGGCAGCTCGGGCGCGCGGGGCTCCTCGGAGCCGAACACTTCCACCTCGCTCTTGCCCTCCAGCAGCGCGTTGAACTCCTCCTTCTCGAGCGTCTCGCGCTTGACGAGCACTTCGGAGATCGAGCCGAGGCTCTCGCGGTGCTCGGTGAGGATGTCGCGGGCGCGCTGGTGGGCGGCCTCGACGATGCGGCGCACCTCGTCGTCGATCTCGCGCGCGATCTCGTCGGAGTAGTCGGGCTCGGTGGAGAACTCGCGGCCGAGGAAGGGCTGGGAGTGCTCGTGGCCGAAGACGCGCGGGCCGAGCTTCTCGGACATGCCGAAGCGCATCACCATCTGCTTGGCGGTGGCGGTCACCTTCTCGAGGTCGTTGGACGCGCCGGTGGTGATCTCGTCGAACACGATCTCCTCCGCCGCGCGGCCGCCGAGCGTCATCGCCATCGTGTCGTTGAGCTCCGCCCGCGTGGTCAGGAAGCGGTCCTCCTGGGGCATCGAGATCGTGTAGCCGAGCGCCTGGCCGCGGGAGATCACCGAGATCTTGTGCACGGGGTCGGAGTGCTCGAGGTAGTGGCCGACGATCGCGTGGCCCATCTCGTGGAAGGCGGTGATCAGGCGCTCTTTCTCGCTCATCACGCGCGTCTTCTTCTCGGGGCCGGCGATCACGCGCATGATCCCCTCCTCGAGCTCGTCCTGGCCGATTTCGCGCTTGCCGGTGCGGGCCGACAGGAGGGCGGCCTCGTTGATGAGGTTCGACAGGTCGGCGCCGGTGAAGCCGGGGGTCTGGCCGGCGAGCGCGTCGATGTCGATCACCTTCGCCAGCGGCTTGCCGCGCGTGTGGACTTCGAGGATTTTGGCGCGGCCCTTGCGGTCGGGGCGGTCCACGGCGATCTGGCGGTCGAAGCGGCCGGGGCGCAGCAGCGCGGGGTCGAGGATGTCGGGCCGGTTGGTGGCGGCGATCATGATGATGTTGTCCTTCGCCTCGAAGCCGTCCATCTCGACGAGCAGCTGGTTGAGCGTCTGCTCGCGCTCGTCGTGGCCGCCGCCGAGGCCGGCGCCGCGGTGGCGCCCGACGGCGTCGATCTCGTCCATGAAGATGATGCACGGGGAGTTCTGCTTGGCCTGCTCGAAGAGGTCGCGCACGCGCGAGGCGCCGACGCCGACGAACATCTCCACGAAGTCCGAGCCGGAGATCGAGAAGAACGGCACCCCCGCCTCCCCGGCGACCGCGCGGGCGAGCAGCGTCTTGCCGGTGCCGGGCGGCCCGTACAGCAGCACGCCGGTGGGGATGCGCGCGCCGAGCGCCTGGAACTTCTTGGGGTTCTCCAGGAACTCCTTGATCTCGTGCAGCTCCTCGACGGCCTCGTCCACGCCGGCGACGTCGCGGAAGGTGATCTTCGGCGAGTCGGCCGAGAGCCGCTTGGCGCGCGACTTGCCGAAGGACATCACCTTCGAGCCGCCGCCCTGGACCTGGTTGAGCAGGAAGATCCAGATACCGAGGAAGATGACGAAGGGCAGCGCGATCGACAGCAGCGAGAGGAGCACGCTGCTCTTGTTGGCTTCGATGTTGTAGGAGACGCCGGCGGCGTCGAGCTGTTTGATCAGTTCGGGCGCCGCCTGGTCGACGAAGCCGGCTTCCCACTTTTCTTCCTTGCCGGTCCGCTTGTTCGTGGTGACGACTTCGATCGCGTTCGACTTGGTCTTGAACTCGACCGACTTGACTTCGCCCTGCGGGATTTCTTTGCTGACGAGCGTCTCGTAGCTGTGCTTGACCCCGGTGCTCGAGCTCGTCGTGAACATTTTCATGGCGAAGAACGCCAGCACGACCACGAGCAGGATGGGAAAGGCGGCGCTCTTGAAGAAACGGCTCATGACGGGGTTGTCGGCTTCAGGCGCCGTCGGTTAAGCGCCCTACCAGCCCCTCAGCCTACCACGGTGGGCTGGGCGCTCTACGCGAACCGGGCGGCTCACGTCTCCTCCAACGCCGCCACGAACGGAAGGTTGCGGTGGCGCTCGGCGTAGTCGAGGCCGTAGCCGACCACGAAGCGGTCGGGGATCTCGAAGCCGACGTAGCGCGCGGGGCGGTCGTCGGTGCGGCGGCCGATCTGCGAGCGGTCGGGCTTGGTGAGCAGCGCGCACACCTCGAGCGTCCGGGGCTCGCGGGAGCCGAGGTTGCGCAGCAGGTACTGCAGCGTCAGGCCGGAGTCGACGATGTCCTCGACGATCAGCACGTCGCGGCCGTCGATCGCCACGTCGAGGTCCTTGAGGATCCGCACCACCCCGGAGGAGTCGGTGGCCGAGCCGTAGGAGGCGACCGCCATGAAGTCGATCTCGACGGGCACGTCGATCAACCGCATCAGGTCGGACAGGAACAGCATCGCCCCCTTGAGCACCCCCACCAGCAGCAGCGGCCGGGGCGTGTCGGCGTAGTCGCGCGAGATCTCCGCCGCCAGCTCGGCCACGCGCCGGCGCAGCTCCTCGGCGGCCACGAGCACCTCGCCGACCTCGGCCGCGTGCCGCGCCCCGTCCGCGTTCGCCGCAACACCGCTCGGGCGAGTGAGCGCAAGGCGCTCCGGGGGCATGACGGCCACCCCGGGAGTGTAGGGGCTCAGGGCTCAGGCGCGCGGTGGCAGCGTGACCATGCGCAGGCGACCGTCCTCGATCACGGCACCGACGAGCCCCCCGACGTGCAGCTCGGCGCGCCCGCCTCGGTCGGCGAGCGCGAGGATCTCGCCCACGCGCGCGCCGGCCTGCGGCACGTAGGCGCCGGCCGCCTCCTCGGCTAGGCGCACCACGACCAGCCGCGCGAGCGCCGGCGGCAGATCCCGCAGCCGCTCGATCGCGACGCTCGGCTCGCCTCCGGGCTCGCCGCCGCGCCCGTGCGGGCCGCCTTCCGGCGCGGCGCGGTCGCGTTCCAACTCCGCATCGACGAGCGCGTCGAGCACCTCTGCCTCCTCGCGCAGCAGCCGCGCGGTGCGCAGCACGTTCTCCCGCGCCGCGGGGTGCACCGCGTCGAGCGCCGGCAGCAGGCGGTGGCGCACACGCGCGCGCGCGTACCGCTCGTCCTCGTTGCTGGGGTCCTCGCACCACTCCAGCCCCCGCGCGCGGCAGTACGCGGCGGTCTGCTCGCGCGTGAGCTCCAGCAGCGGTCGTACCACGCGGCCCTCGCGGGGAGCCATCCCCAGCAGCGCGCGCCGGCCGGGCGAGGCCGCCAGGCGGTAGAGGATCGTCTCGACCTGGTCGGTGGCGGTGTGGCCGGTGGCGAGGACCGCGCCGTGGCGCCGGGCGAGCGCGTCGGCCGCCCCATACCGCAGCTCGCGCGCCCACGCCTGCAGGTTGCCTGACTGCGAGCCCACCCGCCCGCCGGCGCGCACGACCTCGAGCGCGACCCCCAGCCGCTCGCACAGCGCGCGGCAGTGGTGCTCCTCCGCGTCGGCCTCCGGCCGCAGCCCGTAGTTGACGTGCAGGGCGTGCACGTGGGACGCGCCACAGAGGCCCACCGCCAGGTCGAGCAGGCACACGGAGTCCCGCCCGCCCGAGAGCATCGCCACCACCGGCTCCCCCGCCTGGAGCAGGCCGCCGGCCTGTACACGCGCGCGCGTCTGGAGCGGGGACTCGCCGGCCGGGGCGTCCCGGGGCTCGCTAGCCAGGCCGCCAGGGGGCCCACCCGCCGGGGGCTCCCGGGGCCCGCCCGCCGCGGCGTGCTCCTCGGCCGGCACGCGGCTACCCCCCCGCCGAGGCGAGGAACAGCTCGGTGGGCTCGGAGAAGCCCTTCAGGCCGACCGCGCCGATCAACTTGAAGGCGAGGCCGTCCTGCCCCACGGCGAGGTCCACCACGGCGCGCGTCACGAGCACCTCCCCGCCGGCTGCGCGGGCGACCACGCGCGCCGCCTGGTTGACCTCGCGTCCGTAGTAGTCGCCGTCGCGGTAGATCGCCTCGCCGTGGTGGATGCCGATCCGCGGCGGCGGCACGCCGGCGGGCGCGCGCGCCTGGAAGCCGACCGCCCACCGCGTCAGCGCGACGGGGTCCGGTCCGACGACCATCACCTCGTCGCCGAGCGTCTTCAGCACGCGCGCCTCGAGCGGCAGCGTGCGCTCCACCTCCTCCACGAAGCGCTCCACCGCGCCGACGGCGTGCTCGTCGCCCTGCTCCTCGGTGAGGCGGGTGTAGCCGGCGAGGTCGGCGAACGCGATCGCCACGCGCAGGCGCCCAGCCTCGGCGGCGTGGCCGTCGATGTCGGCCTCCATGTGGCCGATCACGTCCTGTTCGACGAAGTGCGCCAGGAAGCGGCCGTGCACCCACGTCATCAACGGCGTGATGAACGGCACCAGCTCGCGCACGATGCCGTCCATCTGCTCGGCGATCTGCAGGTCCGAGACCCCGGAGCGCATCAGCGGTTCGTGGACGTACATGTGCACAAGCCGCACCTCCGTTTCCGCGACCTGCGCGAGCGCCTGCCCGTAGACGCGGGCGATCTGCATGAACGCGTCCTCCGGCAGGCCGGCCTCGAGCACCGCGGCGACGTAGCGGAGCATCTCCAGGTCCTCGTCGGAGAGCGACTCCACCGAGAGCGCGCTGAGGCCGAGCGAGCCGACGATCCGCTCGATCTGCTCGGGCGCCAGCCCGGTCGCGCGCGCGGTCTGCCTGAGCGTGTGGCGCCCCTCGGGGAGGGAGAGGACGTCTTCCACGCCGCCCAGCGCCAGCCGCCCCGAGTCGGAGGCCGTGCGGATCTGCTCCAGCGTGTACCCGCGCTCGCGCAGGCGCGCCACGATCCCCACCTGCCGCGCCGCAGGCGCGTTCCAGCCCCCGTTGTACTGGGGGACCAGCCCCTCCCTGACCCACCGCCTGACCGTCGCGGGGGCGACCCCCGCGCGCCCGGCGACCTGCACCAGGGTCAGCCCACTCGCCTCCGAGGTTCCCATGGCGGGCAGTCTAGGGCCACGCCCGCGGGCGTGAATCGGCCTGCGCTATCGCCGCAGCGCGAGGCAGGCGGGCGCATCGTCGCGCGGCCGAGAGCAGAAGGGAGGCCCCACGCGGAGACCTCCCTTCTGCGGCAGATGGCGCTGCGTGAATGCGCCCTGCGATGCGTCATCCCCAGCGGGCTGGACGCCGCTCTCGCCAGAAGGGCCGAGTGCTCCACTGCGGCGGCCAGCAGATCGCCGATGTGATCGGGCCTTCCCCAGAATTGAGTGAAACCCCTACGCCCGACTGGAGGATGAACCTTCCAACGACGTCAACATTATAACCAGTCCTGTTAAAGATAGACCGTACTTCACGATTGCCTTCGTGGCTGTGGCAACCTGTGCTTGAGGCAGGCCACCAGTCGAATTTGCCTTCATAGTTGCGACCTGCCCAAATGCACACTGTGTTTGCTGAACATTGGCCGATGGAGGTAGATGCCTTCGGGGCGGCGGCGAACAGGGCGCCGGCGAGCAACGTCAACGCCGCCAGCGCGCTCAGAAATATCGCCCGGACAGCGATCGTCCGTACAACTGCAACGTTACGCATGTGCATGAACCTTTTTCGTACATGTGTGGATATTGAGATGCCCCGTAAGCCACGTTATTCGATATATCAGGAATCCATTGCTTTGGATGGCCTCTCCCATGTTGAATAAGCCACACTCCGTCCGAGCGGCGGACGCCGCCGACACCAACAGCGGGCGCTAAGGTCCCCGGATGCCGCCGCGCAAGCCCATCCACCTGCGCCCGACGGCCCCCCTGGCCGAGCGGGCGCTGCTGCCCGGGGACCCCGGCCGAGCGCTCGCGCTGGCACAGCTGCTGCTCGCCGAGCCGCGGATGTTCAACCACCACCGCGGCCTGTGGGGCTACACCGGCGCGGCCGCCGACGGCGAGCCGCTCACGATCCAGAGCACCGGCATGGGCGGGCCCTCGGCGGCGATCGTGCTCCACGAGCTGATCGCGCTCGGCGTCCGCCGTGCGATCCGGGTGGGGACCTGTGGTGCGTTGGACGGTAACCTCGCGGTGGGCGACCTGGTGGTGGCGCACGAGGCGCTCGCCGCGGACGGTACCAGCCGCACCCTCGGGGCTGGAGAGCGGATCGCGGCCGACCGCGAGCTGACGGCCGCGCTGGCCGGCGCCGCGGACGAGCCCACCGCGACGATCGTCAGCACCGACCTCTTCTACGAGCCCACACGCGAGCGCGAGCAGCGGTGGCGCGCGGCCGGCGCGATCGCGGTCGAGATGGAGGCCGCCGCGCTGTTCGCGGTGGGCGCGCGCGCGGGCGTCCCCGTGGCCTGTGTGCTCACGGTCTCCAACGTGGTGGGCGGAAGCCCGGGCGACGCCGCGGGGCACATCGACGACGACGCGCTGCTGGCGGCCGCCGAGGCGATGGGCCGTATGGCGCTCAGCGCTCTGAGTTAGGGCCCTTGGCCCGTTTGGCGGGGGCCCGTTTGGCGGCCGCCCGTTTTGTGCCGGCCCCGGCGCTCGCGGAGCGGCTGGCGGCTGTGCGTTTCGTGCCGGCCCCGGCGCTCGCGGAGCGGCTGGCGGCTGTGCGTTTCGTGCCGGCCCCGGCGCTCGCGGAGCGTTTGGCCACGGGCCGCCCGGCGGCGCCCGCCGCGACGGTGGACGCCGCGGCCGCCGGTGGAGCGTCGAGCTTTCCCGAGATGCTCCGCAGCTGCTCCTCGATCTCGCTGAGGCGCGCTTCGAGCGACTGCCCGGAGAGCGTGCGGCCGAGGCGCTGCACGCCGTCCTCGATCCCCTCCAGCCGCTGGGAGACCGAGCGCAGGCGGCGCGTGAGCCGTTCGAGGTCGGCGGCCGAGGGCAGGTTCAGCGCGCCCATCGCCAGCTCCTGCGCCTGCGCAGCGCGCTCGCGCGCGTCGGAGGCACGCCCGAGCGCGCCGTGCACCAGCGAGTTGTCGAAGAGGTCCGCGAGCGCCCTGCCCAGGCGATCCTCGGTCTTCTCGGTCAGGCGGTCCCGCAGGCCCCTGTCTGCGTCTGCATCGGACATCGGCGCTCCTCGTGTCGGTCGTCAGAGGCGGGACGCGGCGGCGCACGCCGGCGAGCCGCCCCGCTCCGCTCAGAGGATACGGTGCGGGGGTGGCCGCGCAGCTGTTCCTCTTCGTGCAGGCTGAGCTTCCGGGGGAGCTCGGGCCCGCCGACGGCCGCTACCTGCTGCGCCGCGACCCGGACGCGGAGCCCGAGCGGGTGCTCGTGCTGGAAACCGTCGACGCCCCGCGCCGGCACGGCCGCCTCGCCGCGCGCCGGCGCCCGCCGGTGGAGCCCCAGCCCGAGCCCGAGGCGGTGCCGACCGCGCGCGTCACCGCGATCGACCCCGTGCCCGTCTCCGCCGAGCGCCAGGCGCGGGCGTGGCTGGAGCAGCTGGACGCCGTGCACGAGGCGGGCGCGCTGGTGGCGACCCTCAACCGCGTGGTGCAGGCCCACCGCATCGCCGCCGCCGACCCCTACGTGCACCCGCTCTCCCCCGCCACGGCGCTGGTCGTGCGCGCCGGCTGGGGCGAGGGCGAGCAGGTCGCCTACGGCCGCTGGCTGCACGCCCGCGAGCTGCGCCGCCACGAGGGCCACCCGCGTAGGCGCGTCGCGGCGCTGCGCCCGCAGGAGCGCTTCGTCGCGCTGCTCGGTGCGCGCGAGCGCACGCTCGTGTGCGAAGAGCTCGCGCTGCGCGCGCGCCTGGACCTCCACGCAGGCCGGCTCGCGCACGCCGCCCTGGAGCTCGAGCATGCCTACGCCGCCGCGCTGGCCGAGCTTTCGCCGGAGCGCCACCCCGACCTCGCGCTGCGCCTCGCCGAGCTGCAGCAGCTGCGCCCGGGCGTGGTCGAGGCCGCCCGCGCCGCGCTTGCCGCCGCGGCGTCGGAGGCGCCGCCGGAGCTGGATGGGGAGGCGCTCGCACACGCGCTCGCCCGCCTGGAGGCGACGCTGCGCGCCCGCGCGGCGGTGGGGTCGGGCGCGTAGGGAGCCGACCGCCGGTTCGGAGCGAGCGCGTAGAGTGCTGACGATGGACCCCACCGTCACAGCCCTCGGCACGTGGAGCGGAGGGCGCTTCATGCACTTCGGCGAGCCGCTGCAGGAGGAGCGCCTGCGGGCGCTGCTGCGCCCCGGCGGGGGGATCGACACGGTGATCACGGCGGACGTGTACGGCGAGGGCGCGGCCGACCGGCTGCTGGGCGAGGCGCTGCGGGGGGTGGCGCGCGAGGAGTACTGCCTGGTGGGGGCCGTGGGGCACGACTTCTACACCGGCGCGCGCGAGGGCGCCAAAGGCTACCCGCGCTTCACCGACCCGCGGCTGCGCGGGGAGGCTGAGTACGCCGCGTACCTGCGGCTGGCCGCCGAGCGCAGCCTGGAGCGGATCGGGGTCGAGCGCTTCGACCTGCTGCTGCTGCACAACCCCGACCGCACGGGCTACTCGAGCCCCGCGGTGTGGGAGGGGATGCGGGAGCTCCGCGAGGCCGGCCTCACGCGGCTGCTGGGCGTGGCGCCCGGTCCTGCCAACGGCTTCACGCTCGACCTGATCGACTGCCTGGAGCGCTTCGGGGAGTTGATCGACTGGGCGATGATCATCTTCGGCCCGCTGGAGCCGTGGCCGGGGAAGCTGGTGCTGGACGCGGCCGCCGCGCACGACGTGAGTCTCATCGCCCGCGTCGTGGACTACGGGGGCCTGTTCCACGACGACGTACTGCCCGGCCACTCGTTCGCGCCCTACGACCACCGCCGCTTCCGCCCGGAGGGCTGGGTGGGGGCGGGCCGCGAGAAGCTCGAATGGATGCGCCCTTACGCCACCCGCCACGGCCTCACGATGCTTCAGCTCGCCTGCCAGTGGACGCTCGCCCACGAGCCCGTGCGCTGCGTGGCGCCCACGCTGATCCAGGAGCCCGGTGCCGACACCCGCCCGATCGAGGCCAAGCGTGCGGAGCTGGCAGCGGCGGGGGACCTGCGATCGGTACCGCAGGCACAGCTGAGCGCCGACGAGGTCGCTGCGCTGCGCGCGCGTGGCGACAACGCGGGCTGCATGACCCTCAAGGGGGCCAGCCCCGACCACGAGGGCGATCCACTGCCCGACCGCTGGCCCCTCACCGGCGAACTCGCTGAGCTGGCCGAGCGCTGGGGGATCGAGCCCGCGCGCGACCTGGCCTGCAGTCACTCCTGAGATGGACGCCCTTGTCAAGAGGTGCGTTGGTGTTGGTGTGTTTGGGGGTCATGGTGGTGTGGTGGCTGGGGTCGGGCGGCCGGCGCGACGGCAACGACAACTGGTCACTCTGAGATGCGCGGGTCGGTACCGCAGGACAGTGTCCGGTCGTGAGCTGCCTCGCACTAGCGTCGCGAGTCGGGATCGCATAGGAGTAGTCGAGGTTCCTCTGGTGGGTCGACGCCGGCCGCCCCACCCCAGCGGGTGTTGGTGTTCAGGCAGCGGTGGCCTTCTGTTCGCGGAGGGGCGCCTTGGTCATCGCGGCCCAGATGAACCCGGTCAGCTCGCGGGCGACGGCGACGTTGGCGACGGTCGAGCGCTTGCCGTGTTCAGCGAGAGCGCGGTGGCGGTGATGCAGGCGTATCTGGGCTTGCCAGGCGCGGGCGCTCACCTCGGGGGGAACGTGCGTGGCGAGTTGGGTGGTGCGCTGGGAGTGGCGGGGTCGGTGCTGGTAGTGCCAGGCGGCCTCGACAAGCAGCCGGCGGGCGTGGCGGTTGCCGGTCTTGGTGATATGTCCCCGGTGCTGTTGTTGCCCGGAGGAGTACTCGCTCGGGGTCAGCCCGAGATAGCTCATCAGCTCCCGTGGGTGCGCGAAACGCCGGAAGTCTCCGATCTCGGCGAGCAGCCCCAGCGCGGTGCGGGTCGCGATCCCGCGGAAAGAGCACAGCCAACGAACGGGGTCAACCCACGGCTCCGTAGCGGCGACCCGCTCGAGCTGCTGATCGAGCGCGGCGATCTGCGCATCCAGGCCGGCCAGGTGAGCGCACATGTGCCCGAGCGCGGCCTGCGCGAGTGGGTCATCCAGGCGCTGCGCGCCGATCCATGCCCGGTGGCGCAGTGTCCAGGCGCCGCCCTCGCGGTAGATATGCCCGTGGCGCAGCAGTGCCTTGACGACGCGATGGCGGGCTGCAGTCCTCGCGCAGCGCAGATCATCGCGGCAGCGCACCAGGTCACGAAGGCCCTCCTGGGCGAGGGAGGGCGCCGCGACGAACGAGAGCTCCCCCGCGCGGTAGAGACGCACGAGCTTCTTCGCGTCACGGCGATCGGTCTTCACCCGGTCGCCCGCACGGATCGGGATCAGCGACGGCGCGATCACGTCACACGCGACACCCATCCCCGAGAGCAGCCGTTGAAGCTCATAGCCACCCGGCCCCGCCTCATAGGCCACCGTCAGCCCGTCCGCGCCACCGAGACGCTCAATAAACCGGCGGATCGCGCGCTCGGTGTTCTCCAAGCGCACCACCTCCGGCTCACCTCCCGACGGGGGCAACACCGCTGCCACGAGCGAGAGCTTGTGCTGGTCGATCGCGACCCACGTACGTACCTCGGCGGGCGCAGTAGAGCTAACGTCAGGCATGGGCTGGTCCTCCTTCGTGTGCGGCACTGGCCGCAGCGGTCGTTGACAACCGCGAGGCTAACCCGCGAACCCACGAAAGCCGAGGGCCAGCCCCACCTCGGCGTCCATACTGACTAGCCTGCCGCTAAAGCGAACCCGCAACTGCGAAGCTCAGCGGCTCGACACGGCGTCCGGCGAAGTAGCGCCGCAGGAGCGGATCCACGACATACCACGGTCCACGCTCGCCGTGTCGGTCGATGATGCCGATGTCGCGGAGCGTTCCGAGCGCACGGGCGGCCTGCTGAGGACGTAGGTTGTGGTACAGCTCGGCGCCGGCCGCAACGCGAATCGCCATGCGCTCGCCGTTGCGCCCGCTGGCGCGGATACGCTCCAGCTGCTGCTCGTGGCGCAGGCGCTCCACGTCGAGAGCCCGGTCGAGCGCCTGAACGACCATCGCGTTGTCGATCGCGTGACGCAGTTCCTCGATGCTCGTCAGATGCGCCTGCTGAGCGAGGAGCATCGTGACGCGTGGATGCCCTTCACCGAGCTCGATGAGGCGCACCAGGGCGTCGTCCGCAATCTCCGTTGCGTCGAGAGCCAAGCGGCGGCGCAGTCCGGTCGACCACTGCTCGGGCGTGATCTGGGCGAGCTCGTAGAAACCACCGAACTGGCTGAGTGCCCGATCGCTCGGCGCGAACAGGTCGCGCATGAGATGCTCGATCGAACCGGCGAACAGAACGCTTACACGCGGCGAGCGCTGGAGCACCGCGCGCATCTGGCGGGTCAAGGTGTCTGTGTCCCCAAAGCGCTTGCCGGCTATGTCCTGAAACTCGTCGAGGAACACCACGACCTGGCGGTCGTCCGCGTCGGCAAGGCGCTGTGGGAGCTCGAGCGCGGCGAGCAGCGCACCGCTCGGGTCCCGTTCTGCCAGCGCAAGCGCGAACGTGATCTCGATGTCGTCGCCAAGGTCCTCTCGCGCTCGGTAGGTGGCCGTCGTACGCAGGGCTTTCAGCATGCTCCGCCCGGCACGGGACGCCTCGCCAATAGCGCGCTTCAGGCGCGGCCGATTGGCGAGCAACTCCAGGCTGAGCCTGTGCGCAAGCGCCGCGGCATCGGCTGCCTGAAAGAGATCCACCGTGGCGACGTAGGCGCCCTCACGGCCGCAGATCGCAAGCGCAGCGTCGGCAACGGTTGTCTTGCCGGTCCGGCGTGGCCCTGCCAGGATGACGTTGGCGCCACCCAGCAGCGTCATCGCCACTCGCTCGACATCTCCCTCACGCCCGATCATCTCCTCGGGCGCCACCGGATGATCCGTCGGGAACAGGATTGCGCTGCCTATACGCACCGTATCACGCATTTCGTGATACGATATCACAAAAAGTGTGATATGGGCTACCCGCAGCGCCTACTGGGTGGGTGGGCCTTTAAACCGCGGCGCCCGTTTGCCCAGGAACGCGGCGATCCCCTCGCGCGCGTCGGCGCTCTGGAAGACCGTGGCGAAGCCGGCCTTCTCGGCCTCGATGCCCTCGTCGAGGTCGCCCTGCGCGGAGACCCGCTTGATCTGCTCCAGCGCCAGCGGCGCCTGGCCGGCGAGGCGGCGCGCCCACGCCAGGGCGACGTCCAGCAGTTCGTGGTCGTCCACCACCGCGCTCGCCAGGCCGTACTCGTAGGCCTCCTCCGCGCCGATCGGGTCGCCGAGGAGGTTCATCTCCAGCGCCTTGCTCTGGCCGACGAGGCGCGGCAGGCGCTGCGTGCCGCCGAAGCCGGGGATGATGCCGAGCTTGATCTCGGGCTGGCCGAAGAGGGCCGAGCGCGCCGCGATCCGCACGTCGCACGCCATCGCCAGCTCGCAGCCGCCGCCGAAGGCGAGGCCGTTGACGGCCGCGATCGTGGCGACGCCCTCGGAGCCCAGGGCGCGGAAGAGCGCGTGGGCGTCGTCGACCAGCTTGCGCCCGCCCGCCTCGTCGAGCTGCGTGAACGCCTTGATGTCCGCGCCGGCGCTGTACAGGAAGGGGTTGGAGGAGGCGATGACGAGCGCGCGCATGGGTGGGTGGGCATCCGATCCCCTGACCTGCTCCCACACTTTGCGGAGGTCCTCGATCACCGTGGGCGCGATCGCGTTCATCTGGCCGTTGGCCAGCCACGCGATCGCGACCCCACCCTCACGCGTCTCGAGCTTGACGACCTCAGCCGGCTGCTCGGCGTCGGGCTGCGGGTAGGCGTAGAAGCCCTGCCCTGTCTGCCGGCCGAGGCGCCCCTGGGCGACCAGGCGGCGCAGGATCCGCGGCGGGGCGAAGCGCTCGCCGTGGCGCTCCTGCGCGCTCTCCAGGCGCCCCAGGATCGTGTCGAGGCCCTCCGCGTCGGCCTTCATGAACGGCGGCATCAGCCCCCGGCGCGGGTCGAGGCCTGCGCCGGCCGTCAGCCCGAAGTCGATGTCGCGGTGGGTCGCCACGCCCTCCTCCAGCACCCGGCACGCCTCCACGAACGTCTTCAGCGTCAGCAGCTCCACGAGCTCCGGCACGTCGGGCTCGCCCTCGCCCTCCAGGTTGGGCTCGCCCTGCGGGCTGTAGAAGCCGTCGCCGCCCGTCTTCGCGCCGAGCTTGCCTTCGGAGACCAGCCGCTGCATCCCCTTCGGGACGTAGAAGCGCTCCGGGCCGTACGAGTCCGCGAGGTGCTCCGCCACGTGCAGCACCGTGTCCAGACCCAGCAGGTTGACCAGGACATACGGGCCCATCGGTACGACCTTGGCCGCGCCCACCCCCTCGTCGATCAGCTTGATCGAGAGGCCCTGCTCCTCCTGCGCGCGCCACACCTCGGAGATGCCCGAGTTGAGGATGCGGTTGACGACGAACCCGGGCACCTCGGCACAGACGATCGGCTGCTTGCGGATCGCCTGCGCGAACGTCACCGCCGCCGTGACCGTCTCGGCGGAGGTCTCCTCGCCTTCGACGACCTCGATCAGCGGCATCGCCGCGGCCGGGTAGAAGTAGTGGAAGCCGACCACCTTGTCGGGGCGCAGCGTCGCTTCGCCGATCTCAGTGATCGACAGCGAGGAGGTGTTGGACGCGAGCACCGCGTGGCCCGGCGTGGCGGCGTCGAGCTCGGCGAACACGGCCTGCTTGATCTCCATCCGCTCGGGGACCGCCTCGATCACGAAGTCCACGTCGCCGAAGGCCTCGTAGGAGGTCGTCCCGTGGATGCGCCCCACGACCTCCGCGACCTGCGCCTCGCCCTGCTCGGCGGTCAGCTTGCCCCGCTCGACGAGTTTGCCGACCTGGCCGGCGGTCACGTTGCGGGCCTCCTCCAGGCCCGCCTGCACGAGCTGCTCGTCGATGTCCTTCAGCACCACGGGGACGCCGGCGGCGGCGATCGTCTGCGCGATCTGGCCCCCCATCGTCCCCGCTCCCACCACCGCTGCCTTGAACACGAACATGCTGGCTTCCTCGATTCTCTCGCCGATGGTCTAGTCTCGTCAGTGCGGACGCGTGAGCCTAACGCCACGCGCGTGGCGGCGCATCTCCCGACCGGCACCGGGGTTTCCACCTACGAGGGGGGCCTCGCTACGAAAGGTTGGTGGCACGATGACCAAGCACAGTGGACACACATCGATGGCGGCTGTCGTCGCGGGCGCTCGCGCTGCTGGCGCTGCCCGCGGCCGCCCAGGCCCTCGCGAGACCCGGCGTCTCCACCGGGGCCGCGCAGACCGTGAGCTACGGCACGGCGACCCTCACAGGGTCGATCGACCCGCACGGGAGCGACACGTCCTACTACTTCCAGTACGGTCCCACCCGCGCCTACGGCGCGCAGACCGCGATCGCGGACGCCGGCGCCGGTGTCACAACGGTGGTCGTGAGGGTCCCCGTGAGCGGGCTGCAGCCGCTCACCGCCTACCACTTCCGCCTCGTCGCCGTCAACGCCGCGGGCGCCGCCACGGGCGGCGACCGGGCCTTCGCCACGCCTCAGGGTGCCGCTCTCGCTGGCGATCCTCGCGGCCCCCAACCCCGCGCTCTACGGGGGCACCGTCACGATCCAGGGCACTCTCTCGGGCACCGGCGCCGGCGGCGCCCCGGTGGTGCTGCAGGCCAACCCGTTCCCCTACACCCAGGGCTTCGCCGACACCGGCAACCCCGAGCTGACCACCGCCGCCGGCGGCTTCTCCTTCCCCGTCCTCGGCCTCACCGAGGCGACGCAGTTCCGCGTGGTGACGACCACTCGGGTGCCGGTCCTCAGCCCCGTGGCGATCGAGGGCGTCGCGGTGCGCGTGCAAGCCCACGTCGGGCACACCCGCCGCCGCCACTACGCGCGCATCTACGGCACCGTGACCCCCGCCGTGGACGGCGCGGAAGTCGCGGTCATGCGCATCACCGGCGGGGCCAACCGGCTCGTCGCGGGCACCACCCTGCGCCACGACAACGCCACCAGTTCGCGCTTCAGCCGCGTGGTCCGCGTCCACCGCGGCGCGGTGTACCGCGTGCTGGTGCGCGTGACCAACGGGGCGCAGGTCTCCAACTACAGCGCCCCGCTGTTCATCCGCTGATGGCGGCGCCGTGGTCGTGGGGCACGGAGGCCCCACGCGCACCGGCCGTGGGACGGAGCCGGGGGCCGCGCGGACGATCCCCGGCCCCCACCACCATCGTCGCGGCCGGCTGGGGGCGCTCCTCAGGCGGCGACCGTCTCGGCGGCCTCGATGCGACGCGGCAACAGCGTCTCGCGCGCGATCACCAGGCGCTGGATCTGCGAGGTGCCCTCGTACAGCTGCATGATCTTCGCGTCGCGGAAGAGCTTCTCCACGGGGTAGTCCTTGATGAAGCCGTACCCGCCGTAGATCTGCACGGCGTCGGTGGCAACCTTCATCGCGGCGTCCGCGGCAAAGCGCTTGGCGTGTGAGGAGACGAGCGTGTTGCGTTCGCCGTTGTCGAGCATCGCCGCCGACTTCCACGTCAGCAGGCGCGCCGCCTCGACGTCGGTGGCCATGTCCGCGATCATGAACTGCATCCCCTGGTGCATCGCGATCGGCACGCCGAACTGGACGCGTTCCTTGGCGTACTCGATCGCGAACTCCAGCGCCGCGCGCGCGATCCCCGTCGCCATCGCCGCCACGCCGGGGCGGGTGCGGTCGAGCGTCATCATCGCGAGCTTGAAGCCGTGGTTCTCCTCGCCCAGCAGGTTCTCCGCGGGAACCTCGACGTCGTTGAAGGAGATCGTCGCGGTGTTCGACGCGCGCTGGCCGAGCTTGTCCTCCTTCTTGTCGACGACGACGCCCCACTCGCGCTCGACGACGAACGCCGAGATGCCGCGGTGGCCGGCCTCCTTGTCGGTCTTCGCGTACACCGTGTAGTAGTCGGCGTGGCCGCCGTTGGTGATGAAGCACTTCGAGCCGTTGAGCACGTACTTGTCGCCCTGTTTGACCGCTGTCGTGCGCATCCCCGACACGTCGCTGCCGGCGTCGGGCTCGGTCAGGCAGAACGACACCAGCTTGAGCTCCTCGGTGGCCGCGCCCAGGTACTTTTTCTTGGTCTCCTCCGAGCCGCCCAGCACGATCGGGGCGGTCGCCAGGCCGTTGCAGCCGAGCGTCGTCTGGATGCCCGAGCAGCCCCACGAGAGCTCCTCCTCGATCAGGCAGCCGTCGAGGTAGCCGAGGCCGGGGCCACCGTACTCCTCGGGGACGTGGGTGTTCATCAGCCCCACCTCCCACGCCTTCTGCAGGATCTCCTGCGGCCACGTGCCGTCGCGGTCGTACTCCCACGCGACCGGGCGGATCTCCTTCTCGGCGAAGTCGTGCGCCAGCTCGCGCAGATTCTTCTGCTCGTCTGTGAGGGTGAAGTCGACCATGTCTGTAGCGGGCTCCTCGGGCCGGCGCGGACGCACGCAGTCGGACGACCCGTCGCCGCGCGGGTAGATTGACTGGTCAGTCAACGCTGACCGGCCCAGAGGGTAGCGCAGCCAGCCGAAGGCTGCGAGCTGGGCCCCTCTTTTTCAGACGATGTAGCGGAGAGCGCGCCGATGAGCAACAATCCTTCGATGCAGGCCGCCTTCCCGCTGGTGCTCTTTGGGTCGATCGGCCTGTTCGTGCTCCTCGGCGTGCTCTCGACGCTGATGCGCCGCAACCTCCACGACCAGATCGGCCAGGGCGGGCTGTTCGTGGGCGAGGACACCTTCGGCGGCGGCTCCGCCGGGCCGGGCTGGGCGGGCGGCGCGCCCCCGCCCGACCCCTGGGGGGAGGGCGTCGGCCTTGAGTCCGACGCCGAGCGCGAGCTCGAAATCCGCCAGATGCTCACCGCGCGCTCCGAGCGCCTGGTGCGCAGCGGCCAGGCGCCGCTCGACGTCGACGCCGAGCTCGCGCGGCTCATGCGCTCCGAGGCCGGCGGCGTGGGCGGCGGTCACGACGCCGCCCTGACCGCGGAGGTGCGCCAGCTGGTGCTTGCCCGCAACGAACGGCGTCGCCGGCAGGGGCTCGAGCCGCTCGAAGTCGAGGCCGAGGTGCACCGCACGCTGGCCGAGCTCGACCCCTGAGCGGGGCGTCGGAGACATTCTCGCCCAACTCGCGATCTCGGGCTCGTTCGCGATCCCGCTCCATTACTGAGGATGAGTGGGTCGGGCGCGTTGGGCGCAGGGCCCCGGCCTTGACACGGTCACGGTGGGCGTAGCGTTGACGCCACAGATCCGCGGGAGCGCCGCGAGCGCGGCATCCTCCCGCACACCGCCAGCGAGGAGCACGCCATGCCAAGCCATATCGAGGGAGACTGGAAAGAGGACACGCGCGAGTCGGCGCGGGATCGACACCGGGTCGGCCACAACCCGGGTCGGCTTCGCCGCCGACCCGGCCGACGCGCGGTCGCGCAGCGCCTGTGGATCATGGTGCTCTGCCTTGCCACGATGCTCCTGGCGGGTATGGCGTTGGCGGGGAACGCCGCCGCGGCCTTATTATGGTTAGTTTGCTTAGAAGGCACAGGTCTCACCAAATACGAAACCAGCAAGTGCTCAAAAGTCTCGGGAACCGGGAAATGGCAGTCGTTAGGTGTTCGGTCCGGCCAGGAAATCACTGTCAAACTCACCGTCATCAGCATTTTATTGACCGACAAGAAAACCGCCCTGGGGGAAGTGGTAGCCAACTGCCCCAGCACAGGCAGCGTGGGAGAAGGGATCGTCAAGGCCGGTGGGGAAGGGGAAATCAGAGTTGCCGAATACACCTCCGCCGGAGCAAAAGCATGCAAAGACGAGAAGGGCAATTGCACAGAATTCACACACGTAAAAGGCGTGAATCTTCCGTGGATCATCAATATTGAAGAAGGACCCGGGGGCGTCGCGTTAACTTCAATAAAGCCTCACGCCGGCGGAGGACGGCCCGGCTGGTCGGTAACGTGTAAAACGATCATTGAAGTGACTGATGAATGTACCAGCCCCACAGGCGAAGAAGAAAAAGCTAGATTAGTCAGCGAGATATCTGCGGCCGAATTATTAGTGTTGGCCTCGTTCGAGGAAAAAATAAAATCGGAATGTACTCAGTCCAAAGAAAAGACAGGCGAAGTCAAGGGTTCGATCGCCATCTTATTACCGGGAGGTGCCCTGTCTATCAACAACGATAGTGGTGGTGGCGGAGGAGAAGAAGCCACATCGACGACGCTGACGACCTCCCTCTCCGGCGAAAGCAAAGAAGGAGAAGAAATCACAGTCCTCGAAGGCTCCAAGGTCAAGGACAAAGGCAAACTGAGCGGCACGAACGCCTCCAAAGCGACCGGCAAAGTCAAATACGCCGTGTACTCCGACAGCAAATGCGAACACCTCGTCACCGCCGCCGGCGAAGTCACCGTCAGTGGCGAAAGCGTCCCTGTTTCAAACGAAGAGGAACTCGAAGGCGGCAAGACCTACTACTGGCAGGCCTCCTACTCCGGCGACTCCAAAAACAAAAGCTCGATCAGCACCTGCGGCAGCGAGGTCCTGATCGTCAAGGCCACGGCGCCGACGGCTGCGGAACAGTACGGGTTTGGACCAAATCCGGGTGCCCCGAAAGTCGGGAAGGTCATGTGCGGCATCGCGGTGGATTGCGCGACGGGCAACGAGGCCGAACAGCAGACCGATCTCGCCATTGGCGGTCGCGGCCCGGGCCTGCGGGTGGTGCGCAGCTACAACGCGCTGCTCGCCGCCGGAGCCACAGAAGCCGGTCCGTGGGGGTTTGGCTGGACGGGCTCTTATGACGCGAGCCTCGTCGTCAGTGGGGGAACGGCGATTGTGCATCAGGACAACGGCAGCGTGGTCGTGTTCTATAAGTCGGGTAGCGAATACACGCAGGGCGGCTGGAATGAGGGCCGGCTGATCCAAGAAGGGACAGGCTACATCTACACGCTGCCTGACCAGACAGAGCTTGAATTCAACAGCGAAGGCAGGTTGACGAAGGAAACGGAACGCCGGGGCAACTCGAACACGTTCACCTACAACACGAGCAAACAGCTGGAAAAGGTCACGGATGGCGCCGGTCGCACGCTGATCTTCAAATACAACGGGACGGGGCAGGTGGAAAGCGTCACCGACCCGATGAAACATGTCATCAGCTACACCTACACATCGGAAAATCTCGCAACCGTGACGATCGAAGGCAAAATCCGCTGGGAATTTGAATATGGATCGTCACACCTGCTGAAGAAGATCACCAACGGGCGTAAAAACTCGACCACGATCGAATACGAAGCCACCACGAACCGCGTCAAAGCGCAGACGCTGGCGAAACATGAACGCAAATGGACGTATGGCAGCTCGCCGGGGACTGAAACGACGCTGACCGAACCGAACGCATCGGAAACGTTTGAGACATTCAATAGAGCTGGGGAGCCGACGAAAGTCACGCTCGCAAAAGGCGCCGGTATTGAAACAACTACCAAATACGAATACAACACCACGACCTATAACGTCACGAAGCTGACCGACCCGAACGGTCACGAAACGACATACGGGTACGACGGTGAAGGGAACCTGACGAGCGAAGTCGATCCGAACAAAGACGAAGCGACCTGGGGATACGACAAAAAGCACAATGTCATCGGCGAAACGACGCCTGAAGGCGAGACGACCACGATCAAACTCAATGCCACCACCGGCGAACCGGAAGTCGTCGAACGGCCGGTCGGCACGGAAAAGCAGGTAACGGAATATATGTACACCGAAAAGGGGGTACTCTACAAGACGATCGACCCGCTGAAACACGCCACGGCGTTCACCTACGATACCAACGGGAGCCTGGCGACCGAAACGAATCCGGAAAAAAACGAACGGAAATGGAAAGACAACGAAGACTCGGAGGTCACGGAAGAAACCAGCGCGCGGGGTTTTGTGACGACAATCGAACTATATGAAGATGGGCAGCCGAAGAAGATCACGGACCCCCTTAAACACGTCACGGAATACAAATACAACGGTGACAATGGGGTCGAAACTGTCACTGACGGCAACAAAAACGTCGCCAAAGACGAATACAATGAAGAAGACCTGCTGACAAAGATCGAAAAGCCAGTCACGAAAAAAGAAATCGGCTACGACTCCGAGGGGCAGATGACGAGCCGCACGGACGGCAACACACACACCTGGGAATACAAACGCAATGCGCTGGAGCAGGTCACGGAAGAAAAAAATCCACTTGGCCGGACGACAAAGAAGAAATACTACAAAACGGGGAGCCTGGAAAGCGTCGAAGACCCCGAAAAACACACGACGGAATACACATACGACGAATCGAACCGGCCCAAAGCGATCAAATACTCTACGGGGAAACCCTCTGAAGTCACCTATGAATACAACAAGGACAGCCTCGTCAAGAAGATGACGGACGGGACAGGCGTCACTGAAAACACGTGGGACAAGCTGGGTCGGCTCGAAAAGTACAAAGGTGGCACCCTGAAGATCGTCGAATACAAATACAACCTCGACAACGAGCCGACGAAGATCACATATCCCAACGGAAAAGCCGTCATCCGCGCCTACGACAACGCAGGCCGACTGGAAAGCGTCACCGACTGGAAAAGCAACATCACAGGCTTCAAATACAACGCCGACAGCGAGCTCGAAAAAACAACCTTCCCCTCGGGCACCGAAGAGGAAGACACCTCCGGCTACAACGAAGCCGATCAGCTGACCGAAATTACGATGAAAGGGCCCCTCGGGGCGACCCTCGGCAAGCTCGTCTACGAACGCGACGGCGACGGGCAGGTCAAGAAGACGACAACGACCACTCTCCCCGGGCCCGCGGTCGACGTAAACAAATATGACGGCAACAACCGTCTCGAAGAAGACAACAGCCAGATCTACGCATACGACAAAGGCAACAACCCGACCAAGATCGAAGGCAAAAGCCCATTCACCTACGACGAAGCCAACCAGCTCAAAGAAGGACCCGAAGCCAAATATACCTTCAATCTGGACGGTCAGCGCACCGAAGCCGCACCCACCAAAGGCGCCGCCACCACCTACGGCTACGACCAGGCAGGTAATCTCACCACCGTCAAACGCGCCGAAGAAACCGAAAAACCCAAAGTCGAAGACGCCTTCACCTACGACGGCAACAACCTCCGCCAGACCCAGACCATCAACGGCGCCAAAGCCAACCTCGCCTGGGACACCGCCGAAGAACTCCCTCTCATCCTCAACGACGAAACCAACAACTACATCTACGGCCCCGAAAACCTCCCCATCGAGCAGATCTCAACCAACGCCGAAGAAACCACCCTCTATCTCCACCACGACCAGCAGGGTTCCACACGCCTTCTCACCAACAACAAAGGCAAAAGCGAAGCCGAATATACCTACAACCCCTACGGCACGCTCAACGCAAAAGCAGGAGCCGCGAGCACGCCACTCCGGTACGACGGCCAGCTTCGCTAACACAGACACCGGACTCATCTACCTGCAAGCGCGCACATACGACCCCAAAACCGCACAATTCCTGTCCGTCGACCCAGCACTCGAAGCGACCGGCGAACCCTACAGCTACGCTGCCGACAACCCTATAAACGTAAGTGATCCAAATGGAGAACAGGGTCGGCTACCAGAGGTACAGGTTCCAAACCTCCAGCAGGTGCCAAATCTCCCCCCACCCTTTCCAGAGGGCGCGCAGCCCAGAACCCCGCCATCTACAGCAACCCCGCCATCTACGGTCATCCGTGCCGAGGGATCAACTGTAAATATCTATGGACCAATTCCGCCAGGGATCGAGATACATGCCACTGGGGGGTCCACTGTAAACATCTATCCCGGAAGAACTGCTACGCCATCATCCGTTAGCGGGGGTGTTTCGTCGCCATCCACGAATGGGGTTATACCAGCGCAGTACACTACCCCGGGAGGTTACCCCTCCAATCCCTACTACCCCTCCTACCCCTCCTACCCTTACTATCCTTACTACCCCTACTATCCTTACTACAATTACCCCTCTTACCCCAACTACTACAATAATAATAATAACTACACCTATCCTAATACTTACATCCCCAGGTCTGGTTCTGGATTTGATGCCTACATTAGATTTCCGAGGGGGGGCACTGTGGGGTTCGGAGCAACGTGGGGACCTCGGTAACGACACACGCACCGGGCCACCGGCAACCTCACTCGTGGGGATGTTGGAGATAGACGACGCGGTCATCGAGACTGCTGATCGGCGGTCGCGCAAATCGCACCGACGAGCGGGCAGATCCCCGCCGGGCGGCGTGAGAACCTGGACGAGAGCGCGATCAGTACACCTGGATGGTGGTGCCCGGCGGTGAGATGCTCGGCCGAGATCCGCGCGAAGTCGGCGACGTTCTCTGTGAGCAGCGCCCGATCCCGCGCAGCCGCCTCGGCGAACACCTCGGGATCGGACCGGCCTGCCAGTCCGATCCCGATGACGGTCGCGGCGTCGATGCCGGCGGCGCGCAGCGCCTCGGCGTGAGCGGACGAGTACATCTCATCCAGAAGCAACTTCAAAACGTCTCAGCGGAGGCCGTTTCGCGACGATGCAATTCGATGCGCGCCACGATCTCCTCCGGATAGGCGGCGCGGTAGCGCAGGGCAGCGTCGATCTGGGGGCGGGTGAGGGTCGAGTCCTCAGCGAGCGTGGAAACGGGATCGGGCTCCGTCGCCAGATCGTCCAGCCACATCGTGACCTCCCATACGTCCGGTCCGCCCAGCAGCCCCGCACGCCGGCCCGCCGGGCCGTCGCGGAACGTGATCAGCGGGTGCTCCTCCCGGCGCGCGCCCTCCTCGGCGTAGCGGCGCAGGCGCTCCGAGAGGCTCTCGCCGGCCGCTCGCGCGCGCATACGCAGACGCTCGGCGAGAGCGTCGTCCAAGCGCACCGAGACGTTCACCGACATGTATGCAGCGTAGCACAGCGTCAACAGAGCCCTCTTGTATGCGGACATGCAGGTCAACAACCTGCGACCGGCAGGAAGGAGTGCCATTAGCATCTGCTCGGTGCGCTCCAAGACGCTCGGCGCGCTCGCCCGCAGACTGCTGCTGGGCGCGCTCGTCATCCCGCAACTTGCCTTGGCGCTCCCGGCCCGAGCCGCCGCCGCTCCCCGGCCGCCCGCCAAGCCGACCGGGTCCGTCCTCCATGCGACGCGACCCCTCGCCCTCGCCGGCCGATCTTCGATCGGTCGCGACCCCACGGTGTACGGCGCGCTGCAAAGCCTGAAGAGCAGCGGCGCGCTGAGCGCCGAAACCTACGGCGAAGACGCCTCCACCTACACAGCCGCCCTGAGCGCCGCAAAGCGCCTGAACGGCACCCGCCGCGCCGAACTGGAAAGCGTGATCGCCAACGTCCAGCAGATCGCCGCGGCCGGCGAGGTGACCCCCTCGCGGCTCCCCGCGATGATGCTCACGCTCGAAAGCAACGCCCAGTGGTGGAGCCACCAGCCGATGCCCGGCGCCGACCAGCACGTGACCGTGCCCGGCAGCCGCCTGGTGTGGGAGTACTACCCCGGCCAGGGGATCGAGATCCAGTGGCTGGCGACGTTCGGCGAGGCCAACGGCTACTACGACGACGGGCACGACAACGAAGCGCTGCGCGAAGTGCTCGAAGAAGCGATCCCGCTCGCCACGCAGCGCGCCGGGGGGATCGCGTGGGAGTACTTCTTCCACTTCGACGGCGGCGCGCCCCCTTGGACGAGCGGGCTCTCGCAGGGAACCGCGCTGCAGGCGCTCTCGCGCGCGTACTCGCGCCTGCACGAACAGGCGTTCCTGACGGCCGCCAAAGAAGCGCTCGGCATCTTCCAGACGCCGCCGCCCGCCGGCGTGAACGTGGCGCGACCGGCAGGCACGCTCTACGCGGAGTACACCTACGCCCCCAGCGACAGGATCCTCAACGGCTCCATCCAGGCCCTCAACGGGCTCTACGAATACGCCAAGCTCACCGGCGACCCGCTCGGCCGCCAGCTCTTTGAAGCGGGCGACGCGGAGGCGCGCGCGATCACGCCCTCCTACGACACCGGCGCGTGGTCGAAGTACGACCAGTACACCGAATCGAACCTCAACTACCACGGGCTGCTGGCCGAATTCCTGCAGGGCCTCTGCCTGCGTACCCGCGAAGGCGAGCCCACTCTGGCGCCGGCCACCAAGCCGGCCACCCCTCCCCCTCCCCCTCCCCCCACGCCGATCCCCGGCGATCAGGTCTACTGCGCCACCGCGCAGCGCTTCACCACCGACCTGCACACGCCGCCCGCGCTGCGGCTGCTGACGCGCAGGTTGCCCGAGGGCGTGCGCGGCGGCGTGCGGGTGGGCCTCTCGAAGGTCGCCACCGTCAGCATCACGGTCCGCAAAGGCGCACAGGTGGTGTGGACCAACCGCGCGCTGGTCGAAGGCGGTGATCCGCGGCTGCTGTGGGTCACGCCTCGCAGGGCCGGCACCTACACGGTGAGCGTCGCCGCGACCGACCTGGCGGGCAATACCGCCGGCACGAGCGGCACGATCGCGCTCGGCGCTCCGGCGCCCTCGCGTAAGCACGCGCACTCCGGCGCCCCGGCGCCCCCCAAGCGCGGCTGAGACGCACCGTACAATCGGGGTGTGCCGAGCGAAGCGCGCATCCGCGGTGGCGCACAAGATCGCGACCCCGCCCAGCCCGGCCGCTCCGCCGGCTCGGGACTCGTGCACGCCTGGGGGGCGCTCGACCGCGACCGGCGGCTCGCCGCGGGCGCGGCGCTCGCGCTGTTCGTGACGATGTTCCTGCCGTGGTACCAGCAGAACGCGGTCGTCACCGCCGCGAAGAGCGAGCCGCTGGTGAGCCGCAACCTCAACGCCTTCCAGGTCTTCTCGTTCGTGGAGGCCGCCGTGCTGCTGGTCGCGGTGGCGGTGCTGTTCCTGCTCTACGCGCGCGCCGAGGGGCGCGACTTCCGCCTGCCTGGCGGGGACGGCGCGGTCGTGCTCGCCGCGGGCGTGTGGACCGCCCTGCTGCTCGTGCTGCGGCTGTTCGACAAGCCGGGGATCACCCAGCACGGCGTCGCCGCCAACGTCGGCATCCAGTGGGGGATCTTCTTCGCGCTCGCCGCCGCCGGCCTGCTCGCGTATGCCGGCTCGCGGATGCGCGCCGCGCAGCGGCCGGAGCCGCCGCTGCTGCGGCGGGAGCCCGCCCCCCGCGCCACGCCGGCCCCCGCGAAGCCGCGCGGGCGCTACCCTCCGGCGGGGGGGGCGGGCACTTCATCCGAGCAGCTCTCCCTGGAGGACCCGCCCCTGTGACCCCGTCCGCGACACCTCCCGCCCCCGCCTCCGTCGCCGAGGTGACCGAGGGCCTGCGCGCGGCGGGCTACCTGCCGGGGGAGTCCACGGCGCTCGTCTCCTACCTGGCGACCCGCCTGGGCAAGCCGGTGCTGGTCGAGGGCCCCGCGGGCGTCGGCAAGACCGAGCTGGCGAAGGCGCTCGCGCGCTACCTGGGCCGCGAGCTGGTGCGGCTGCAGTGCTACGAGGGCCTCGACGAGGCGAAGGCGCTGTACGAGTGGAACTACCGCAAGCAGCTGCTGCGCATCCAGGCTCAGGATGGCGAGGCGGGGTGGAGCGAGGTGCAGGAGGACATCTTCGGCGAGGAGTTCCTGCTCGCGCGGCCGCTGATGAGCGCGATCGCATCCGAGGAGCCCGTCGTGTTGCTGATCGACGAGATCGACAAGACCGACCAGGAGTTCGAGGCGATGCTGCTGGAGGTGCTCTCCGATTTCCAGATCTCGATCCCCGAGCTCGGCCGCGTGGAGTCGCGCACGCACCCCGTGGTGCTGCTCACCTCCAACAACTCGCGGGAGCTGACCGAGGCGCTCAAGCGCCGCTGCCTGTATCTGTGGCTGGACTACCCCGGCCTCGAGCACGAGCTGGCGATCGTGCGCCTGCACGCCCCCGACCTCCCCGAGACGATCGCGCGGCGGTTGGTGGAGGTCGTCGGGATGGTGCGCGAGCTCGACCTCAAGAAGCCGCCGTCGATCGCCGAGTCGATCGACTGGGCGCGCGCGCTGCTGCTGCTGGGGGCACAGGACATCGACTCCGACACGTTCATGGAAACGATGTCGGTGATCGTCAAGCACCGCACCGACATGGACGTGGTGGCCGAGCGGGTCGGGCTGAAGCTGAGCGCAACCGCCGATGCCGTCTGAGGGCATCGCGGCGAGCCTGCTGGCGCTGGGCGAGGAGCTGCGCGCCGAGGGCGTGGCCGTAGGCACCTCGGAGCTGCTCGACGCGTTCGCGGTGCTGCGCGAGATCGAGTGGACCTCGCAGGAGGACTTCCGCGAGGCGCTCGCCGCGACGCTCGCCAAGAGCCAGGATGATCGCCGCGTGTTCGAGGCGGTGTTCGAGCGCTTCTTCTTCCGCGCGGTGGAGCTCGCCGCGGTGCAGGAGGGCGTCCGCGACAGCGCGGGCGAGCACCGCCCCGGCGATGCCGACGGCGGCGAGCTCGACCTGGAGGAGCTCTCCGAGGCGGAGCTCGACGCGCTGCGTCTGGCGATCGCCGCTGCGCTCCGCGACGGCGCCGACGGCGCGATGCGCGACCTCGCGCGCCTGGCGATCGCCGCGTTCGCGCGCCGCGACGGCGGCTCCGGGGTGATCGGCGTGGACGTGCAGCGCATCCGCCGCGCGCTCGGCCTGCGCGCCGAGCCCCAGCCGGAGCTCCCCGAGGAGGACCCGCGCCGTGAGGGCCTCCCCCGCGAGGCGCTGCGCCGCTTCGAGGCGCTCCTGCGCCGCGAGCTCGAACGCGCCCAGGTGCAGCGCACCGGCACGCTCCCCCCCTCCCGCCCGCTGAGCGAACTGGACCGCGCGCTGCCCTCCGGCCCGCTCGCGGACCTCGCGGCGGTGCACCGCGTCGTCGCGCAGCTGCGCCGGCGCCTGGCCACCCGGGGCCACCAGACGCGCGGCCACCGTCACCACGCCCACGTGGACGTGCGCCGCACGATGCGCGCCTCGCTGCAGACCGGCGGCGTGCCGGTCGTGCTCAAGTACCGCCCCCGCCGCCCCCGCCGCCCGGAGGTGTACGTGCTGTGCGACGTGTCGACCAGCGTGACCTCCGCGTCGGTGTTCTTCCTCTCGGTGCTGCACGCGCTGCACGACTCCTTCCGCAAGATGCGCTCGTTCGTGTTCATCGAGCGCATCTCCGAGGTCACCGACATCTTTGAACGGGAGCGCGACTTCAAAGCGGCCAACGAGCGGATCGCCTCCGACGCGGGCGTGGCCGACATCTCCGGCTACACCGACTACGGCCGCGTGTGGTCGGAGCTGTTGGAGCAGATCGGCGACGACCTGAGCCCCCGCGCCACTGTGATCGTGCTGGGCGACGCGCGCACCAACGGCCGCGACCCCCGCGCCGACGTCTTCGCCGCGATCGCCGCCCGCGCCGGGCGCACCTTCTGGCTGAACCCCGAGCCGCGTTTGTACTGGAACTATGGCGATTCCGTGATCGCCGCCTACGAGCATTATTGCGTCGCCTTTGAGTGCTGGACGACCGGGCAACTAGAGGATTTTGTGCGGGCTTTGGCGCGGCCGGAGGTGGCGACGGGGGTTGGGCGGTGAGCACGTCGGCGAGCCTCTGGCTGCAGGTGCGCCGCTTGCTCACTACGCGCAAATGGCTCTTCTGGGTGATTGCGGTTCTGCTGCTTGCCGTCGCCTTCCAGATCGCCGTTCTGCTGCTGCCCCACAACGCTCTACGCTCATTGCGCTCTGTTGAAGAAAAAGCCAACGGGGTTCAGGAACTGCCGCATGCAGCACGGCGGGCGCCTTCGACATCGCAATAGCGCACATCGCCAGAGCCGGCGACGAAGCGACGCGCTTACCACACCGTCGCGACCCCGTACGCTGCAAGCGCCGGGTCGCGGGTGACTATCGGGAGGCGTTCGACGAGCGCCTGCGCGACAAGGAGCCGGTCGAATGGATCGCGGTGCGAGCTTCTATTCACCTCGATGAACGGAAGCTCCTGAAGTCGTGCCACGTGTGCCCAAGCGACGTTGAGCACACCAAAGCCGTCTTCTTGCGTCTGCTGGGGCCAGTCCTCATCGATCGGCAGCTTGCCGATCGAACGCTTGACGGCGATCTCAACGAGGGTGCCAGCTCCGATGAGGGGATCCTCCGCCGTTGCAATCGCGTCGCGGGCCGCCTTGGACAGACGCTTGTCACTCCCCAGCCACCAGAGGAGCGCGTGTGCGTCGAGCAAGAGACGCATCACTCTGAGATGCCCCATGCGCGCGCGATGTCCTCGGGCCAAACGTCGAAGTCATCGGGCACCTGCACACGGCCGCGCATCCGTCCGGGTTTCCGTTTGGCGCCACCCTCGTCAGGAGGAATGGCAACCAGGCGGACCACCGGCTTGGGGCCGCGACGCAGGACGATGTCCTCGCCCCCCTCGGCCAGATGGACCAGCTTCGAGAGGTTGGTCTTGGCTTCGCCGATGCTGTAGGTCGTGGACATAGACGCAGAGTAGCGAACTTGGTCAAGTTGGTCAACTATTGCTGCCGATGCCGTCCGCGCTAGGCTTCAAAAGACCAGACAACACAGGGGAGCTGGCGGGAAAGGCCGGCTGAGATGGCGCCAGACACACGAGCACCCCGGCGCCGACCCTTCGAACCTGTGGGGTAATGCCCGCGGAGGGAGTGGCGTGAGTGTCCACAAAGCTGAGAGCCATAGCGCAGCCGCAAGCGCTTGAAGCGGAAGGGCTCGCGGAGGAGGCGCCGGCGGACGACGCGGTGGCCGTCAGTGGCGTGAGCCGCATCTACCCGGCGCGCAACGGCGGCCGTGGCAACCAGGGCAGGGGCCGTACGGGCGCGGCCGCCCCCACCCCCGCGCTCGCGGACGTCTCGCTGCGCGCCGGCAAAGGCGAGGTGGTCGCCGTCGTCGGCCCGAGCGGCTGCGGCAAGACCACGCTGCTGGAGTTGATCTGCGGCCTGCAGCAGCCGGACGCCGGCAGCGTGCGGGGCGCCCCGGCGGCGCTGATGCCCCAGCACGACCTGCTGCTGCCGTGGCTGAACGCGGTCGACAACGCGGCGCTCGCGCTGCGGATCGCGCGGATGCCGCGCGCGCAGGCGCAGGCGCGGGCGGCGACGGTGTTCGCCGAGCTGGGGCTGGACGGCTTCGAGGAGGCGCGCCCGCACGAGCTCTCGGGGGGGATGCGCCAGCGCGTGGCGTTCGTGCGCACGCTCCTGGCGGGCAAGCCGGTGCTGTGCCTGGACGAGCCCTTCGGCGCACTCGACGCAATCACCAGGGCGGAGATGCAGGCGTGGCTGGAGCGGGCGCTGCAGCGCGAGCCGCGCACCGTCGTGCTGGTGACGCACGACGTCGAGGAGGCGGTGCTGCTCGCCGACCGCGTGACGGTGCTGAGCTCCCGTCCCGGGCGCAACCTCGCGGAGATCGAGGTCGCGCTGCCACGCCCGCGGGCGCGCACGGACGCGGCGGTGAGCGCACTGCGTGAGCGCGCGCTGAACACGCTGGGGGTGGGCGCGTGAGAGGCTACGCCGCCCGCATCCTCCCCCCGCTGGCGCTCGCGGTCGTGGCGCTCGGCGCGTGGGAGGCGTACGTGGATCTCGGCGGCGTCGACCCCGCCGTGCTGCCCGCGCCCCACGAAGTGGCGGCGGCGGGGTGGGGCAACGCGGGGCTGCTGTGGCAGAACTTCAAGGTCACCGCCGAGGAGGTGCTGTTGGGGCTGGCGCTGGCGCTCGGCGCCGGGTTCGCGGTGGCGGTGGCGATCCACCTCTCCCCCCTGCTGCGCCGCGCGGTGTACCCGCCGGCGGTCGGCTCGCAGGCGGTGCCGATCGCGGTGATCGCCGCGCCGCTGGTGTTCTGGTGGGGGTTCGGCATCGTGCCCAAGCTCGTGGTGATCGCGCTGATCTGCTTCTTCCCGGTGCTCGTCACGACCGTGGACGGCCTCGCCGCCACCGACCCCGACCAGCTGAAGCTGCTGCGCACCCTGGACGCCTCGCGGTGGCAGGCGTTCCGCTTCGCCGAGCTGCCGGCCGCCCTGCCGGCCGCGCTCAGCGGCGCGCGGATCGCGCTGGCGGTCGGCGTGATCGGTGCCTTCATCGCGGAGACCTCGACCGCCACCACGGGGCCGTACGCGGGGCTCGGCCGGGAGATCATGAGCGACCTCAACAACCTGCAGACCCCGCGCGAGTACGCCGCCACGGCCGTACTGTTCGCGTTCGCGATCGCGTGCTTCTACGCGCTGACGCTCGCCGAGCGCCGGCTCGCGCCCTGGACCGCCAAACCGAGAGGAGACCGAAGTTGAGGAAAGTGCTCGCCGCCCTGCTCGCGCTCTGCGCCCTGGCCACGAACGCCTGCGGCACCGCGGAAAACGTGACGAGCGCGCCGGCCGGCGCGAAGCGCTTCACGGTGATGCTCGACTGGTTCCCCAACGCCGACCACGCGCCGCTGTACGCGGCGATCGCGCACGGGTACTTCCGCGCGGTCGGCCTCGACGTGCAGCCGGTCATCCCCTCCGAATCGGCCGAACCGCTGAAGCTGCTCGCCGCCGGCAGGGTGGACGCGGCGATCTCCTACGAGCCGCAGGTGCTGCTGGCGCGCGACGCGGGGCTGCAGGTGGTGTCGATCGGGGCGCTCGTGCAGCGCCCGCTGACCTCGATCATCGCGCCCGCGAGCGCCCACGTCACGAGCGTCGCCGCCCTCGCCGGCAAGAAGGTCGGCACGGCAGGCATCCCCTACCAGGCCGCGGAGCTGCACGCGGCGCTGCGGCACGCCGGCGTGAGCCCGGCGAGCGTCAGGGAAGTGAACGTCGGCTTCAATCTCGTGCCGGCGATGCTCTCCCACGAGGTGGCGGCGACGCTCGGCGGCTTCTGGAACTACGAGGGGATCCAGCTGCAGCTGCGCCACCAGCACCCGACGGTGATCCCGATCGACCAGGCGGGCGTGCCCACCTACGACGAACTGGTCGTGGTCGTGCGCTCCGAAGCGGCCCACCACGACGGCGTGGACGTGCGCGCGTTCCTGCAGGCGCTCACGCGGGGCGAGCGCGCGGTGCGCACGGACCCGCGGGCGGCGGCGAAGCTCGCTGATGGCCGCCAACCCCTCGCTCGAAGAAAAGCTCCAGGTGGAGTCGATCGAACGCACGCTGCCGGCCGCCCAGCCTCCGGAAGGCAAGCCGTACGGCTACCAGGACCCGAGCCAGTGGGCGGCGTTCGGGCAGTGGATGTATAACCAGGGCCTGCTCAAGAGCAACCCCAACGCCGCGGGCCTGCCGCCCTTCACCAACGAGTTCCTCCCCGGGGAAGGGATCTGATGCATCCTGCGTGGGCGGCGCTCGACCGCGCATCATGAGAAGATCGGCAGCCGGCACCTGCGCGAGCTGTTCGCGGAGGACCCCGAGCGCGGCGAGCGGCTGACGGCCGAGGGCGCCGGGCTGTACCTCGACTACTCCAAGAACCGCATCACCGACGAGACGCTCAGCCTGCTCGTCGCGCTCGCCGAGCAGTCCGGCCTCGCCGAGCGGACCGCGGCGATGTTCGGCGGGGAGCGGATCAACGTCTCGGAGAACCGCGTCGGTGCTGCACGTCGCGCTGCGGATGCCAAGGGCGGCGTCGCTGATCGTCGACGGCGTCGACGTCGTCGCCGAGGTCCACGAGGTGCTGGAGCGGATGGCGGCCTTCGCCGAGCGCGTCCGCTCCGGCGAGTGGACGCGGCCACACGCGGCAAGCCGATCCGCAACGTCGTCAACATCGGCATCGGCGGGTCGGACCTCGGCCCGGTGATGGCCTACGAGGCGCTGCGCCACTACTCCAAGCGCGAGCTGACGTTCCGCTTCGTCTCGAACGTCGACTCGACCGACTTCGTCGAGGCCACCCGCGACCTCGACGCGGAGGAGACGCTCGTTCATCGTCTCCTCCAAGACGTTCACGACCCTGGAGACGATGACCAACGCCCACATCCGCGCGCGAGTGGGTGCTCGGCCGCGCTGCGGCGACGAGGCGGCGATCGCCAAGCACTTCGTGGCGGTCTCCACCAACGCCGAGAAGGTGGCGCGAGTTCGGCATCGACACCGAGAACATGTTCGGCTTCTGGGAGTGGGTCGGCGGGCGCTACTCGATGGACTCCGCGATCGGCCTCTCGACGATGCTCGCCGATCGGCCCCGAGCGGCTTCGCCGAGCTGCTCGCCGGCTTCCACGCGATGGACGAGCACTTCCGCACGCACTCCGTTGGAGCGCAACCTGCCGGCGCTGATGGGCCTGCTGGCGGTCTGGTACGGCGACTTCTTCGGCGCCCAGACGATCGGCGTGATGCCCTACGAGCAGTACCTCAAGCGCTTCCCCGCCTACCTGCAGCAGCTGACGATGGAGTCCAACGGCAAGCACGTGACGCTCGACGGCGCCCCGGTCGGACTACGAGACCGGGCGCGATCTACTGGGGCGAGCCGGGCACCAACGGCCAGCACAGCTTCTACCAGCTCATCCACCAGGGCACGCGGCTGATCCCCGTGGACCTGATCGGCTTCGCGCAGATCGCTCAACCCGCTGCGCGACCACCACGACCTGCTGATGTCCAACGTGTTCGCCCAGGCCGAGGCGCTGGCGTTCGGCAAGACCGAGGAGGAGGTCCGCGCCGAGGGCACGCCGGAGGCGATCGTCCCCCACCGCGTGATGGAGGGCAACCGCCCGACCAACATGATCCTCGCCGAGCGGCTCACCCCGCGCGTCCTCGGCGCGCTCGTCGCGCTCTACGAGCACAGCGTCTTCACGCAGGGCGTCGATCTGGGGCATCGACTCCTTCGACCAGTGGGGCGTGGAGCTCGGCAAGGCGCTGGCGCAGCGGATCATCCCCGAGCTCGCAGAGCGAGACCGAGCCCGAGCTGCACCACGACAGCTCGACCAACGCCCTGATCCGCCGCTACCGGGCTATGCGCTGAGAATCAGGCGCTCCACGGCCTCGGCGAAGCCCTCCTCGTCGTTGGAGGCGGTGACGCGCCGCGCGGCGCGCTGCACCTCCCGGCCGGCGTTGCCCATCGCGATCGAGAGGCCGGAGTGGGCGAACATCAGCACGTCGTTGGGCATGTCCCCGATCGTGGCGATCGCCTCGGTCGGGATGTCGTAGCGGCTCGCGAGGTAGCGCACGACGCACCCCTTGTTGGCCTCGGGGTGGGTGATGTCGAGGTAGTAGGGCTGCGAGCGGGAGGCCGAGACGTGCTCGCCGAACTGCTCGGCAGCGGCGGCGGCCGCGCGCTCGACGGCGTCGTGGTCGTCGCTCACGCCGACGATCTTGGCGACGTCCTCGACGAGGCCCGCGAAGCTCTCCACAAGCGTGGGGTCGAACTGCACGGTGAAGCGCTCGCGCTCCACGTGCGGCCCGTGCAGGTCGCGCACGTACCAGTCGGCGCCGCGGTACACCCAGGCGGAGAGCGCAAAGGACTCCAGCAGCTCGAGCGCCGGCGCCACCAGCTCCGCGGGCACCGCCCGCTCCTCGAGCACCGTCATGTCCGGGTCCACGAGCAGGCCGCCGTTGAACGCCGCCACCGGGGTGGCGAGCGCGAGCGGCTCCACGAGCATCTCCATCCCACGCGGCGGACGGCCACTCGTCACGGCGAACAGCACCCCGGCGTCGTGCAGCCGGCGAACCGCCTCGACGGAGCGCGCAGTGAGCGCCTTCTCGGAGGTGACCAGCGTGCCGTCGACGTCGGAGAGCAGCAGGCGGACCGCGGGTGGGGTCACGCCAGCACCGCGATGCCCTTGATCGCAGGGGTCATGACAGCGCGGCGGCGCCCTTGACCACGAGGTAGAGCCCGAGCGCGGCGAGCACCCCCGTGACCAGCACGCGCGCGTTGGCGCGCATCCACGCGTCGAGGCTCGCGATCGCGTGCTTCGTCTCCTCGGGGCGGAAGGACATCAGCGCGAGCGGGACGATAGCGGGCGAGAGCATCAGCACGTTGAAGAGCAGGATCGCGAGCACCTGCTCGTGTTTGGAGACTTCCGCCACCACGATTTCCTTCATCGCCTCGATGTACCTGACACTCGGGAAGTTCAGCACCACGCCGGCGAAGAACGCGAGCGAGGCCGGCCCCGAGAGCAGGCGCTCGTTCAGCGGCGGCTTGCGCGGCTGCGCAGGATCGGGCGCCGGCTTGGCGGCGGCCCGCCGCGCTTTGAAGCGATCCGCCCGGCCGGTACCCTTCAGGAAGGCCCCCACCAGCAGCAGACCGCCGACGAGCAGGTCAAACACCGGCCGCGACTGGGAGGAGCCGCCCCCGAACGCTTCGGCGTTGCTCGCGACGGTCACGATGCCGATGCCGATGCCGACGCTCCACGTGAAGGCGCCCGCGAAGTAGGCGCCGAGCATCCGCTGCGGGCGCTCGGAGGCGAGCGTCAGCAGCACGACCGCGAGCAGCACCGGGTTCAGCGCGCAGCTCGCGCCGAGCAGGGCGACGTTGACGATCATGGTGGCGCCCCCCTCGGCATCCTGCTGAGCTTCGCCGCCGCCAAGATGAGCGACCGTCACCCTCGGCGGGTGATTACCCTGCGGCTACCCTGTGGGCGATGGCGCGCATCGGCCTGCTCACCGGCGGCGGCGACTGCCCCGGGCTCAATGCGGTCATCCGCGCCGCGGTGCGCAGCGGCCTCCGCCCGCGGGGACACCTTCCTCGGCTTCCGCCACGGCTGGGCGGGGGTGCTCGCCGACGACGCGGTCGAGCTCGACCAGCAGAGCACCGTCGGCATCCTCCCCCGCGGCGGCACGATC
Source organism: uncultured Solirubrobacterales bacterium (assembly GCA_963821775.1). Classification (GTDB taxonomy): domain Bacteria; phylum Actinomycetota; class Thermoleophilia; order Solirubrobacterales; family Solirubrobacteraceae; genus Palsa-744. The sequence goes on from CAWGFB010000007.1 coordinate 408,259, forward strand.
CTCGGCACCTCGCGCACCAACCCCTTCGCCGCGGGGCAGGACGGCGCCGCGGCGATCCGCGCGACGCTCGCGCGCCGCGGCGTGGACGCGCTCGTGCCGATCGGCGGCGAGGACACGCTCGGCGTGGCGCTCGCGCTGCACCGAAGCGGGCGTTCCGGTGGTGGGCGTGCCGAAGACGATCGACAACGACCTCGGCGGCACCGACTACACGTTCGGCTTCCAGACCGCCGTGCAGATCGTGACCGACGCGATCGACCGCCTGCACACGACCGCGGAGTCGCACAACCGCGTGATGGTCGTGGAGGTGATGGGCCGCCACGCCGGGTGGATCGCAACGCACGCGGGGATCGCGGGCGGCGCCGACGCGATCCTCGTGCCCGAGCGCCCCTTCGACGTCGAGGAGGTGTGCGCCCAACTGCGCCGCCGCCACGCGCGCGGCCGCAGCTTCTCGATCGTGGTCGTCTCCGAGGGCGCCACCCCCCGCGCCGGGACGATGCAGGTCCTGGAGGGCACCGCGACCGACGCCTTCGGCCACCCCCGCCTCGGCGGGATCGGCGTCACGCTGGAGCACGAGATCGAGCGGCGCACGGGCTTCGAGACGCGCGTGACGATCCTCGGCCACGTGCAGCGCGGCGGCACCCCCACCGCCTACGACCGCGTGCTCGCCACCCGCTTCGGCGTCGCCGCCATGCAGGCCGTCGCGGCCGGGCGCTTCGGGTGCATGGTCGCGCTGCAGGGCACGCGCATCGTCGAGGTGGAGCTCGCGGAGGCGCTCGCCGCCCCGAAGCTGCTCGACCCCGAGCTGTACGCGACCGCAGAGCTGTTCTTCGGGTGATGCACTCGCCCTACTGACGCCGTGCGAACGCCTCACCACAGCCCGCGCCGCCCCCGCCGCAAAACTTGCGCCGGGCGCCCGCGCGCCGCAAGAACGCCTCCCCCTCCCCCTCCCCCCACCCGCGGGGCGCGCGAGCGTAGGGCGCCTCGATGCGCGCCATGGTCTTCGAGGGTGTCGGCCGGCCGCTGCGGCTCGTGGAGCGTCCGATCCCCGAGCCCGCCCCCGGCCAGCTGCTGTTGAAGGTGCACGCCTGCGGGGTGTGCCGCACCGACCTGCACCTGCTCGACGGCGAGGTGCCGATCGCGGACCCCCCGCGCGTCCTCGGCCACCAGATCGTCGCCACCGTGCAGGAGGACGGGCGCCGCGTCGGCGTCCCCTGGCTGGGGTGGACCTGCGGCGAGTGCCTCTACTGCCGCTGCGGCCGCGAGAACCTCTGCCCGGCGGCGCGCTTCACCGGCCGCGACCTCGACGGCGGCATGGCCGAGTACGCGGTGGCCGACGAGCGCTACTGCTTCGCGCTCCCGCCCGGCTACCCCGACGCGCAGGCTGCGCCGCTGCTGTGCGCCGGGCTGATCGGCTACCGCGCGCTGCGCATGGCCGGCGACGCGCGCCGCCTCGGCCTGTACGGGTTCGGCGCCGCCGCCCACATCCTCGCCCAGGTCGCCCGCTGGCAGGGCCGGCGCGTGTTCGCCTTCACCCGGCCGGGCGACATGCCCGCCCAGACCTTCGCGCTGGAGCTCGGCGCCGCGTGGGCCGGCGGCTCGGACGAGCCTCCCCCCGAGCCGCTGGACGCCGCGATCATGTTCGCCCCCGACGGCGCGCTCGTGCCGCTCGCCCTGCGCGCGCTGGCGCCCGGCGGCACGGTCGTGTGCGGCGGCATCCACATGAGCGACATCCCCGCCTTCCCCTACGCCGTCCTGTGGCAGGAGCGCACGATCCGCTCGGTCGCCAACCTCACCCGCCGCGACGCCGAGGAGTTCCTCGCGCTCGCCCCGCGCATCCCGGTGAAGACCCAGGTCACCGCCTACCCGCTGGAGGATGCGGGCGGCGCGCTCGCCGACCTGCGTGCGGGGCGATTCACGGGGGCGGCGGTGTTGACGGTGTAGCCGCACTCATGTAGTTGATGCGGTGAGGCGATAACGTCAGGCCGATGCGGACGACGCTAGAGATTGACGATGACGTTGCGCGCGTGGAGGCTGAGGACGGCCTGCCGGTGATCCATGTGCCGGCCGGCACTCCGCCCATCACCCCGGAGATGGTGAGGCGTGCGCTCGATGAGCGCGACGTCGAACTCCTCACCGTTCTCTGAGCCTGCCCGACCGAGCCGCTTCACCATTCAGACGCTCCACCGCTCACACACTCATCATGTGTGCCACCGCCAGCCCCGCCCACTCCCCGTAGGGGGCGAAGAATGCACGCACCTCGTGCTCCTCGGCGCGAGCGTGGGGGTTGCCTGCGCTGAGCGCGCGCCCCACCAGCTTCAACAGCCCCAGGTCGCCCGCCGGCACCTGGTCGTGGCGGCCTTGGCCGTGGAGCGCGAGCATCTCGACCGTCCACGGGCCGATGCCGGAGATCGCGCGCAGTCGCTGCCAGGCGCCCTCGTGGTCGGAGCTGTGCAGGTCAATCCGCCCCCGCGCCACCTCACGCGCCGCGCGCACCAGCGTGCGCGCCCGTGCGCCACCGAGATCCAGCGACTGCAGCAGCGCCGGCGCCACCCCTGCCAGGGCATCGGGCATCGGCACGTCGCGCAGCTCGACTCCCCCGCCCCCTCCCGGCCGACCGCCAGACCCGCCCCCTCCCCGCGGACCGCCAGACCCGCCCCCGCCAGCCGCCCACCGCCGCCCCAGCCGCGCCACGATCCGCCGCTCGATCGCCGCGGCGCGCTCGAACTCGATCAGCTGCTCGCAGATCGCCCACGCGAGCGCCTCCCACGGCTCCGGCCGGCGGCGCACGCGCAGCCACGGGCGGCGCCGCACCGAGGCGCCGATCAGGGGGTCGCGGGCGAAGCGGCGGTGGAAGGCGCGCAGGTCCTCGTCGACCCCGAGCGCGAAGCGCATCCGCGCGATGCCGTGCTCGGCCGCCGCCGCGGAGGGGGCGTGCGCGTCGAACACCACGCGGTCGGCGGCGGGCTGGGCCACGCGCACCACCACCGGCTCCTCGCCGCGGTGCAGCAGGCGCTCCAGCGCGCCTCCGCGGTAGCGCAGCACCCCGTCGGCGCCGCCGTGCCGGGGCAGGCGAAAGGGCCACGGCGGGCGCACCTCGACGCGCAGCCCGACCGGCGGCGCACCGTCCCGCACGCACCCGGCCCACGCCGCTGAGCGTGGCCGCGACCGCCGCTCGTGCTCTACCTCAGCGACGACCACCGAGCAGATGCACGTCCACCAGCAACGAGCGGGAGCCGACGATCTGCACCACCTCGCCGGCGGCGCGCCCTCCGCGCCCGCGACGAGCGCCGCCAGGTGCCCGGCGCCGCCCGCCCGCGCGCACGAGCTCGCGACGGTGACGGCGACGCTGCACGAGGCCGACGGCCGCGGCCCCCGCGACGAAGCTGCCGGCGGCGACCGCGGCGGCCTGCACGGCAGGGGCGAGCGCACGCACCGCCTGGCGCGCGGGCAGGGCCCGCGGCGTGGGCGTCACGAGGACGGCATCGACCTCCTCGGTGTCGCCGTGGGCGTCCTCGGGTGGGAGCGGCTCGCTCACGTCAGCAAGTGTAGGGAGCGCCCCGGACCCCCGGGCGCTCGCGGCGGCGACCACGCAGCGGCGACGACGACTACGCGGCGTCGGCCGCCGACGCCGCGTCGGCGGAGGCGTCGAGCACCCGCTCGTACACGCGGTAGCGCTTGACGACCCGCCCGCCCATCGCCTTCCATGCCGCGGTTCATCGCCGTGTTGGTCTCGAGGATCCAGCCCATCTCGCCGCCCTTCTGCGGGCGCGCGTCGGCGGCGTCGAAGTGCATCTGGTAGAGCTTCGCCGCGACGCCGGTGTGCTGGTACTCGGGCTTGACGCCGAGGAAGCCGACGCGGACGCGGTCATGATCGTGCGCCCTTGCTCAGGAAGTGCCACCAGCCCGAGCGGCAGCAGGCGCCCTTCATCTTTGCCAGCACCTGGTTGACGTCGGGGACCGTGATCGCCATGCCGACCACCTCGCCGGTGTCTTCGTTCTCGGCGATCATGAACCAGTGCTTGTCGAAGACGAGCTGCAGCTCCTGGGCGTAGCGCGTCGAGATCCTTCTTGGAGTAGGGCACGAAGTCCCAGTTCTTCGACCACGCCGCGTTGTAGACCTCGGCGAAGAACGTCCAGGTCTTTGCGCAGCTGGCGGCGGCGCATCGGGCGCACGCGGATCCCGTGCTCGCTCTGCGACCTTCTCGGCGAGCTCCCAGATCACCGGCAGCACGCTGCTCGCGTTCGGTCACCTCCAGGTTCCACATCAGCAGGTCCATCGCCTTGGCCATGCCCGGCCTGCTCCAGCAGCCGCTGGTAGTAGGGCGGGTGCCAGGGCTGGAGGATCATCGGGCGCAGGTCGAAGCCCTCGATCAGGACGCCGCTCTCGTCGTTCATCGCGAAGTCCGCGGGCCCGACCATCCGCTCGCAGCCGCGCTCGCGCAGCCACGCCTGCGGCGGCGTCGAGCAGCGCCTGCGAGCACCTCGGGGTCCTCCTCGAACTCGAGGAAGCCGAACCAGCCCCACTGCGTTCGTGCTGGTCGTTGAAGGCGTGGTTGATCTGCGCGGTGATCCGGCCGACCACGCGACCGTCGCGGCGCGCCAGGAAGTACTCGGCCTCGCCGTGGCTGAAGAACGCGTTCATGCGCCGGTTCAGGAAGATGCGCCGCTCGAGCTTCAGCGGCGGCACCCACAGCGGGTGGTTAGCATGCAGCCGGAAGGGCAGCTCGACGAACGCGCTTCAGGTCCCTCCGCCCGCGACCGGTCTGACTTCGACGCTCACAGCGGCGGCACCCTACATGCACACCTCGATCGACGTCTTCGCCAAGGTCCGCGACCACGAGCGCGCCGAGATCCTCGCCGCCGGCCGCGAGGCGGACGTGCTGCCCTACTTCCACGTGCTCACCTCGCCGGCGATGCCGGTCGTGGAGATGGAGGGCGCGCGAGCGGATCATGCTGGGCTCCAACAACTACCTCGGCCTGACCGGCGACGAGCGCGTGCTCGCAGGGCGCCGAGGACGCGCTGCACCGCTACGGCACCGGCCTGACCGGCTCGCGCCTGCTGAACGGCACCATCCCGCTGCACCTGGAGCTCGAGGCGGAGATCGCCGAGTGGATGGGCACCGAGGACGCGCTCGTGTTCACCACCGGCCACCAGGCCAACCTCGGCACGCTCGGCACGATCCTCGGCGTCGGGCGACACCGTGATCGTCGACTCCGGCGACCACGCCTCGATCCTCGACGGCTGCCTGCTCTCGCGCGCCAAGCTGCGCCCCTTCCGCCACAACCGCCTGGAGAAGCTCGAGAAGATGCTCCAGCGCGCCGAGCACGACGGCGGCGGCGTGCTGGTGGTCGTCGACGGCGTCTTCTCGATGGAGGGCGACATCGCGCCGCTGCTGGACATCTGCGAGCTGTGCGAGCGCTACGGCGCACGGCTGATGGTCGACGAGGCCCACGGCGCCGGCGTGCTCGGCGCGCGCGGCGCCGGCACCGCCGAGCTGCTCGGCGTGGAGGACCGCGTCGATCTGCGCATGGGCACCTTCTCGAAGTCGCTGGCCTCCTGCGGCGGCTTCGTGGCGGGGCCCGCCGAGGTGATCGACTACCTGCGCTATCTCCTCGCGCGCCTTCCTGTTCACCGCCTCCGCCGTGCCCGCCGCGCGTCGGCGCCGCGCTCGCGGCGCTGCGCGTGCTGCGCTCGCCCGACGGCGCCGCGCTGCTGGAGCGCGGTGCTCGAGAACGCGTGGCGCCTGCGCGACGGCCTGGAGGAGCTGGGCTTCGCGGTCGTCGCCCCGCAGCCGCTGCCCGCGAGCCCGCGGCGTCGCGGCAGCGCCGGGCATGCGCCCCGACGCGAGCGGCGCCCGCACGATCGTGACCCCGATCGTGCCCGTGCTCGTCGGCGACGACTGGAAGGCGGCGCTGCTGTGGCGGGCGCTCTACGACGCCGGCGTGTTCGTCAACACCGCCCTGCACCCGGCCGTGCCGCCCGGCGGCGCGCTGCTGCGCACGAGCGTGATGGCCACCCACGACGCGGCCACGCTCGACCGCGCGCTCGAGATGTTCGCAGCGGGTCAAGCGCGAGTTCGAGGCCGAGCACGGCCCGCTGCCGGGCCCCGGCGCGCTGAGCCGCGGCGCACGCGGTTCTCGTCTTGTCCAAATCTTCACAAGTCGTCGCGGCAAAGAAAAAGCCCGCTTCTAGCGCACGAACCGCACGGCGTGGTGTTGACCGCGGCCCGCGTCTCGGCGTAGCTTCCAGATGCGCTCTGCATGACCGTTCGGGGTCCGCCCCGCGTCAGCCGTGCCAGAGGGTTGCTGGTGTGCCGGATGGCCGACGTCCGCGGTGGGAGCCCGAGCGGACGTCGCGAGCGCGCGCACTCGTCAAAATCGAGCAAGGATGTTGCGCCGCGGAGCCCGCGGCGGCAACGGGGAGATGCAGACATGAACGCGACAGCGACGATTGCCCCTGCCGGCCCTCAGTACATGCGCGCGCTGCGAACGCGCCAACGAGGTGCGCCTCGCCCGCGCCGAGCTCAAGCGGCGCGTCGCCGCCGGCGAGCTCGACGTCGCCGAGGTGATCCTCGAATGCCCGTGGGAGGCCGAGAGCATGGCCGTCGCCGACCTGCTGATGAGCCAGCGCCGCTGGGGACAGACCCGCTGCCGCAAGTTCCTCGCGCAGATCCCGATGTCCGAGAAGAAGACGATCGGCTCGATGACCGAGCGCCAGCGCCGCACGCTGGCCGAGATGCTCGGCTCCGCCGAGACGGGGCCGCGCGTGGAGCGCGACCCCCTGGGTAACGGACAGCCTGACGAGAGCTTGAGCTGCCACCAGCCGGCGAGCATGCCGATCAGGCCGAGGCGGGGGCGGACCTCCCAGACCCCGCAGCCGCCCTGCGCCGAGATCGCTGACGGGCAGGCGCGCGAACCTGTAGCGGCCCGGTTCGAGCTTGCATCCGCTCGAGCTGCTCGCGCGCGCGGCGCTCGTGCTCGGCGCGCCGCGCGGCCGGCCGCTGAGCTCGCGACGCGCCCGGCGAGCCGGTCGCGCGGCGCTCGAGCTCGCCGAGGTCGGGCAGGCGCGCGGCCCGGCCGGTCGACGCAGCCCTCGGCGCGCAGCCGGCAGCGGGGAGACGTGGGGGAAGCGCCGGCGACGATCTCCGAGAGCTCGCGCTCGAGCCGCGCGATCTGCGCCCTCAGCGGTCGCGCGCCGCGCGCTCGGCCGCCTCCGCCGCTGGGCGCGGGACCACGCGCGTCGTGAGCTGCTCGGTCGGGACCACGAGCCGCTCCTGGGTACCGGCCGCTCCCGAGTCAGCTCTGCCCTTCTCGCATGCGCGCCGACAGAGCGAGAGGGCCGAGTTCTACCAGCCCGGCCGCGCGACGCCGCCGGCCGGGGCAGGTCGGCGCGGGCCCGCTCCCGCTTTACCAGGGGCCTTCGAGCTCGCCAGCACGCCCACAGCGCCTCCTCGACATACAGCGGCGGGCACGCCCGGCGACCTGCAGCGCGAAGAGCGCCAGCTCGCACGGCCGCGCGCCGACGGCGCGCGCCGCCGCCGGCGGAGTGCCCGGCGCGAGCTCGCCGAACAGCACCGCCAGCGGCGGAGCGCGCGTCGGCCACGACCAGCCTGCCCGGCGGGCAGCGGCGGCGCGTCCGGGCGAGCGCCCGAGCGGCTCGCCCTCGCGGCTCGCGCGGATCCCGAGCGGGCCCTCGACCGTGGCGGCGTCGAGCGCCCACACCGGCACGCCGGTGTCGATCAGGGCGATCAGCAGCGACGTCGCTCGAGCAGGCCGCCGGTAGGAAAGCCGCCGCGCAGCATCCGCTCGAGCACGGCCGCCTCGATCGGGGTGCGCTCGCACGTCGGGGTCGAGGCCGATGTGGCGGAAGAAGACCCGGTAGGCGGCCGGCACCGGCTCGCTGCCGGATCGCCGATCGCGCGCGCGCCGCGGACGCGGCTCGACAGTTCGCGCAGGCGCGCCTCGATGTCGGGCGGCGAGGCGCCGGTCAGCGGCCTCGGCGCGCCGACCTCGACCTCGCGCGCACGAGCAGCCGCAGCGCCGGGCAGCTCCTGCTCGACCTCGCTGCGCGCAGCCAGCCCGCGGTCGGCTCCGGCGGCCGTCGGCTCGCTCATCCGCCGGCGCCCTCCAGCCGCGGGCGCGCGCGGCCGCCACGAGCTCGCGCGACCCGCGCGCGCAGCGCGCCGAGCGAGGGCGTCGTCAGCAGCGCCTTGCTCTGCACGACGCCGCCCGGTAGGCGAAGGTGACCTGCGGGCAGCTCGCGACGCTTGTAGAGCGCGGCGAGCGCGCCGTCGTCGTCGATGCCGACCGGGAAGGTGAGGCCCCGGCGCGCGACCAGGCTGCGCAGCGCGGCGCGTTCGCCCTTGATCGCGACGGCGGCGAAGCTGCACCCCGGGAACGCCGGCGCGAGCGCCTGCATCTCGCCGAGCACGCCGGCGCAGCGAGCCGCCGTCGACGAACAGCGCGAGCACGACCGGCCCGCGTTCGTAGAGCTCGCAGATGTTCAGGACCTGCGGCCCGCGCACGCTGCACGCCGGGCACGCGCCCGGCCGCGCCCTCGTCGGCGTGCGTGGCGACGTTCGCGTCGCCCTGCAGCGTGCCCGTGCGCGAGCGGCACGGCGAACGGCGGCAGCGTGCTGCCGGGGGCGATGCCGCGCGGCCCGTTGGGCTTGGTGACGATCGTGTTGACCGTGATCAGGACCAGGATCACGAGCGCAGCAGGCCGACGTAGCGGCCGTGGCGGGCGGAGGAGAACACGTTGCGGGGGCGCGCGGGCGGACGCGGCGGACGGGCCGCTCGCCCGGCGGGCGCTCGGCCGGCTCGGCGGGGACTCAGGCCGGCTCATGGCGCGGCCCGCTGCACGGCGCCCTCGCTCGCACCGGCAGAGCGGGCCTCAGCCCGACTCATGGCGCGGGCGCACACGCGCGCGCAGCGCCGCGAGCGGTCCACGCGCGCGCGGGCCTCGCCCCGCCGGGCGAGCTCGCGGGCGGACGGCGCGCTCGGCGAGCACGAGCGCCGCGGGCAGCGCCACGAGCACGCCGAGCAGCGAGACGGTCAGGTCGATCAGCGTGACGAAGCCGAAGTCGCGCAGCATCGCGGATGTCCGACAGCGCGAGCACGCCGAAGCCGGCGATCGCGGTCGACGCCCGAGGCCGCGACGGCGGCGCCGGTGCGGCCGTAGGCTGCGGCGCAGCGCCTCGACCGTGTCGTGGCCCGGCGAGCCCGCTCCTGGCGGTGGCGCTCGGAGAGCAGCACGCTGAACTCGGTCGAGATCGCGATCACGAGCGCGCCGAGCGTCACCGACATCGGGTTCAGCGGCACGCGCACGGCGAACAGGATCAGCGCCGACCAGCCCGTCGCGAGCACGATCGGCACGAGCGGCACGAGCGCGCGGCGGCGCGTCGCCGCGGAACGCCGCCAGCAGCACCAGCGCGACGGCGGCGAGCCCGGCGAGCAGCGTCTCGCACGCGCCGCCACGGGATCGGCGACCTGCGCGCCCGACTGCGCGGCGAGCACCGGCAGGCCGACGAGCTGCGCGCTGACGCCCGGCGGGCGGGTGCAGCGCGGAGCGCATCTCTTCGATCACCTGCTGCTGCTGCGGCGAGGCCCATCAGGCGGATGCCGAACGCGAGCGTGGCGACGCGCCGGTCGGGCGTGATCACGTCCTGGGAGAAGTACGGCCGGGATCGCGCCGAGCAGGCCGTTCGACCTCGGCTGCGGTGAGCTTCGACGCCGGCGCGCCTGCGCTGCCCGCCACCCTGGCCGCTGGAAGAGGTCGGGCAGCGAGAAGGCCGGGCACAGCCGCGCCTGCCCGCAGCCGCGCGCGGCGCTGTAGCCGAAGCGCTCGCAGCACCGCCGCCTGGTAGGCGCTCATCCATTCGATCGTCGCGGGCGTCGCGACGTTGCGGCCGGAGACCATCACGTCGATTTCGCCGCCGACGCCCGGTGGCGCGCTCGAGCGTGTCGAGCGCCTGCGCAGCGAGGCCAGGTTCTGCGGCACGAGCTTGGTGATGTCGGTCTCGACGCTGCGTCTGCGTGTCGAGCGCCCCAGCCCGAGCGCGGCGAGCGCGAGCCCGATCGCGAGCACCCGCTCGGGGCGGCGCACCGCGCGCCCGAGCGCGACCCGGCGAGACAGCCGCGTGAGCGCGTTGTCGCGCAGCAGCTCGCCGCGCGCCCGCGCCAGGCGGCGCCGCGAGCGCCGGCGGCCGAGCGGGCGCGCGAGCGCGCGGCCGCGCCACGCCCGGGACCGCGCCCGCGCTGCACCGCCGGAGCGAGCGCGAGCGCGGCCGCGCCGACGGTGAGCGCGCAGAGCAGCGCGAGCGCGAGGCCGGCGACCAGCAGCACGCGCGAAGCCGCGCACCATCGGCACCGGCGAGAGCAGCAGCACGAGCATCGCCGCCGCGCTCGCCGGCGGCGGCCGTGGCGACGTCGGCCCGCCGGCGGCCGCCGCGTTCGGCGGCCGCGCGCGATCGCGGCGCGGATCGCCGGGCTCGCGCTCGCGAGGCCTCGCCGCACGCGCGACTGGAACTGGATCGAGTAGTCGACGGCGAGGCCGACCAGCACCGGCAGCACCGCGACCGTGGCGACCGTCAGCGAGGCGCCGACGGCCGCGCAGCGCGCCGAACGTGAGCGCGGCGGCGAGCAGCGCGAGCGCCAGCGGCAGCAGCCGCGGGCGGCCGCGGAAGACAGGCCGAGCGCGCGGCCATCACGAGCAGCACGGCCACGAGCAGCAGCTCGATCGAGCGCGTGATCGACTGCGTCAGGTCGGCGACGATCACGGGCTCGCCGCGTGACGCAGGTAGCGCCGCCGTGCTGCAGCTGCCACTGGGGCATCGCCACCGCGCGGCGGATCAGCGTGATCGTCCGGGCGCGCTGCGCTTCGCCGAGGCCCGGCCCGCAGGCGCACCGAGATCAGCGCCGCTTCGCGCGCGGGGAAGAGGTAGGCGAAGCGCTGCTTGGGGGTGCCCGGCGGGCTTGCGGCCGAGTCGAACACGAGCGCGGACACGAAGTTGGCGTCGTTGAGCGCGGGCTGCGCCGTGCAGGCCGTACGCGAGCGCCAGCGAGACGACCTTCTGGAGCGTACTGTTCGAGCGTGTACCGGCTCGCCTCGCTCGCCGAGGCGGCGCGCTTCGGCGGCGGTGCGGCCGCGTGCGAGCGCGGCGCGCGCTGATCGACCGCTTCGGCCTGCGCGCGCCTGCGCCTCGGCGCGGTTGCCCTGCGCCGCTGAGCTGTTCGTCGATCTGCGTGGCGGCCTCGTTGATGAACGTGCCGGGGCCGAACACGACCTTGACCGTGCTCCCAGCCGGGCCAGCTGCGCCGCAGGGGCCGTGCGCGCCCGCCCTCGCGGGGCAGCGCCGGCGGCGGGACGCTGCCCGGCGAGGCATCCCTCCAGCCCCACGAGCCGGCTCGAGGTCCGAGCTGAGCACGCAGCTGCTGCGAGGTCGCCGCTGACGACCACCTCGACGGGCTCTTCGCCGAAGTCGCGGTAGTAGCGCTGCGTCGCCCGGTAGGTGCCCGAGCTCGAGCTCGCCACGAAGGTGTCGGCGGCAGCCGAGGGACGCAGGCCCAGCGCAAGCGCGCCGGCGCCGACGCCGAGCACGACCGCGAGCGCGACAGCGGCCCGCCTGCGGCGGCGCCGCCGCGCGCGAGAGCGGCCCGCGGCCACCGCGCAGCTGTCTCAGGGCGCCCGGCAGCGCGCGCGGCGCTCACTCCATCCCGAGCGGGCCCGGCCGAGTCGCCCGCGAGGAACTGGCGGACGAACGGGTTTTCCGAGGCGAACAGCTCCTGCGGCCGGCCCGGCTTCGACGATCCGCCCCTTCCACAGGACCGAGATGTGCTCGGCGACGCGGCGGGCGCTCATGATGTCGTGGGTGATCACGACGTAGCAGCCGCCGTTCTCCGCGTGCACTTCCTTGATCAGCTCGCACAGCAGCGCGGTGCGCACCGGGTCGAGGCCCGAGTCGGGCTCGTCGAACAGCACGATCTCGGGTTCGATCACCAGCGCGCGGGCGAAGCCGGCGCGCTTGCGCATCCCGCCGGAGAGCTCGTTGGGCATCTTCTCGTTGGCGTTGCCCAGCCCCACCTCGCGCAGCCGGCGGTTGACGATCTCGGCGATCTCCTCCTCGCCCTTCTCGGTGTGCTGGCGCAGCGGGAAGGCGACGTTGTCGTAGAGGTTCATCGAGCCGAACAGGGCGCCGTCCTGGAACAGCACGCCGAACTTCTTGCGCAGCTCGAAGAGGTCGTCGTCGGCAGAGCTGGGGATCGAGTGGCCGTGCGACGATCACGTCGCCCTGGTCGGGGTAGAGCAGGCCGACGATGTGCTTGATGCACACCGACTTGCCGGTGCCCGACGGGCCCGAGGATCATCGAGACCTGGTCCTCCGGGATGCCGCATGTTCAGCCCGCGCAGCACCCGGTTGCGCGCCGAACGACTTGTGCACGTCGATGAACTCGATCGCGTCGGGTGCGTCGGTGGGGCGGGAGTCGCCCGGTGTGGTACTGGAACTGCTCCTCGTCGCCCTCGCCGGGCTCGCTGCTCGAGCGCCATCGTCAGCCCCCGATCGGGGCGCGCGGGTTGGCGCCCCAGAAGATCTGCGTGCCGAGCATCCCGATCAGGTGTACGAGCACGATGTTCAGCACCATCGACTTGGCGGTGGCCGTGCCGACGCCCACCGGTCCGCCGCTGGCGTTGTAGCCGTAGTAACAGCCGACAAGCACGATCGCGGTGGCCATGAACATCGCCTTGATCAGGCTGTATAAGAAGTCCGGCGGGTTCTGGAACTGCCAGAAGATCAGGAAGTAGCCGCCCGGAGGAGACGTAGCCGACCTGCTGCACCACGGCGATGTAGGAGGCCAGGAACGCGGCGCCGATGCCGGCGAGGTACATGAACGGCAGCACCAGCCAGGCGGCGAGCAGGCGGGTGGCGCAGAGGAACGTGATGGAGTCGATGCCCATCACCTCCAGGGCGTCGATCTCGTCGGAGATGCGCATCGCGCCGAGCTCGGCGACGATCCCGGTGCCGACCTTGGCGGACATCATGTAGCCGAACGCGTAGGGGGTGATCTCGCGCAGGTCGCACCACGCGGTGAACACGCCCGGAGTAGGCGGGCGCGCCCTGGGCCTCGAGGAAGTAGGCGCCCTCGATGCCGCACTGCAGGCCGAGGACGAACATCAGCGCCAGATGATCAGCGTCGAGGAGACGATCAGGATGCCGCTCTGGCGCAGCGCCTCGCCGAAGAAGCGGAAGACGCGCAGCCCGTAGACGTCGCCCATGATGCGGCCGCTGAAGCCGGCGATCACGCCGGAGGCGGAGATCCATTCCTTCGGGACGGCCAGCCATTCATTCATCGCTGCACCCCGTTCATTTGATCACGAGGATCTGGGGATGCGTCGCCAGCAGCGTCTGCGTGTAGACGTAGTCGAAGGAGAAGATCGCCAGGAACGCGATCACCACGGCCTGGTTGACCGCGCGCCCGACGCCCTCGGCGCCGCCGGAGGCGGTCATGCCCTTGTAGCAGCACACGATCGCGATGATCGCCCCGTACAGCACCGTCTTCAGGGCGGAGCCCCACAGGTCGGTGGTGGAGGCGTTGTTGAAGAGGTTGTCCCAGAAGGGCCCGAGCGGCTGGGAGTTGACGAGCTCGGCGAGCACGCCGCCGAAGAGGCCAAAGAGGATGGCGTAGATGTTGAAGAGGCCTGTCACCAACATCAGCGCGAGGAAGCGGGGGACTACGAGGTTCTTGACGGGGTCCACGCCGAGCACCTGCAGCGCGTCGAGCTCCTCGCGGATCTTGCGCGCCCCCAGGTCGGCGGTGATCGCGGTGCCGGCGACCCCGGCGAGCACGATCGCCGTCACGGCCGGCCCGATCTCGCGGATCGCGGCGAGCACGAAGATCCCGCCGAGGCGGTCGAGCGCGCCGAACAGGGTGAGGAAGTTCGCCGCCTGCAGGCCGGGCGCGGCGTAGCAGATGCAGACGGTGGAGATCAGCAGCGGAAACCAGCACAGCCGCAGCGCGAACAGGAACTGGGAGACGAACTCCCCCCCGTAGGGGTAGGGGGGCCGCAGCGTCGAGGAGATGGTCCTCCCGGTGAGGACCATCATGTCGCCCACTTCCTCGATGAAGTTCCTCGTTGGGAGGAACGCGCGCTCGGCTGCTTCGCGTACCACTGGACCTGCCCCTCCTCGGGTCTCCTGTGCGGCGCACGCGCACCGCACGCCACACTCTACGCCATGCGCGGGCGGCGCGCCACCCCTCCTGCGTAAGCGCTGGTATCGTAGCCACGCTGTGAGGGGGAGGAGCTACATGGTCTCGCTGGGCGTGTGCGGAGCGCTGCTCGCCGCGCTGGCGGGGTGCGGGGAAACCCGCCATCAGGACGCCGGCGAACCGCGGGGCGTCTTCCGGGTGCAGGTCACGCACGCCGCCTTCCCCGCCCACCAAGCGGTGTCGCGCCCAACGGAGATGCGGCTCGACGTGCGCAACACGGGGACCCGCACGGTGCCGAACGTGGCGGTGTCGGTGACGTCCTTCTACTACCTCTCCGACTACCCCGGCCTGTCGACCCGCCGGCGGCCGGTGTGGGTCGTCGACCAGGGTCCGGGCCCGGTGGCCAAGCCGCCGGTCGAAACGGCGCAGGTGGACCCGCCGGGCGGCGGCACGACCGCCAGTTACAACGTGTGGGCGCTGGGCTCGCTGGCGCCCGGGGCGACACGCAGCTTCGTGTGGCACGTGTCCCCCGTGAAGTCGGGCGTGTACACAGTCTCCTACCGCGTGTACGCGGGCCTCCACGGTAGGGCCCGGGCGCAGCTGGCAAGCGGCGCGCCGTCGGCCGGGAGCTTCACGGTGGACGTCGCCACCCGCCCGCCGGCTACGCACGTCAACCCGAAGACGGGCCGCGTGGAACCGGGGGCGTTCGCGCCCTCCGAAGCGTAGGCCGTTGAACGACGGACACGGGCGTCGTGGCTGGCCCCTTCGTGGGGCGGGCCACCCGGGGGCGTGGGGCACTTGGCCTGCTGTCGAAAGATCGCATCGACGATTTCGCCAACGGGGCTCTCCCGAAGCGCGCGCGGGCCTCTACGATGCATGTCGGCCCGCTCGGGAGGGCCTGCGCAGGGGGCCGGCGACGCCACAACGGCGCACCGCTCCGGGCGCCACCACACCAGATCGCGACGAGGAGGATCAGAAGCCCCCCATGCCCCGCACACGTCAGCAGAACGTCTCCGCCGCACAGTGGAGCGCCAACGGCAGCGCGCTCGGCTCGCTCGACCTCACCCTCCCCGGCAACCAGGTCTTCGGCGCGAACGTGTTCATCCTCCGCGGTGCAGCGCAAGCGGCTGCCCAAGCACGTCTACAGGCAGCTGCAGCGAGACGCTCGCGCGCGGCGAGGCGCTGGACACCTCGCTCGCCGACTCGGTCGCGCAGGCGATGAAGGAGTGGGCGCTCGAGAACGGCGCCACCCACTACACCCACTGGTTCCAGCCGCTCACCGGCGTCGACCGCCGAGAAGCACGACTCCTTCTACGCCCCCGTCGGCGACGGCACCGCGATCGCCGAGTTCTCCGGCAAGGAGCTGATCCAGGGCGAGCCCGACGCCTCCTCGCTTCCCGACCGGCGGCATCCGCGCCACCTTCGAGGCCCGCGGCTACACCGCCTGGGATCCGACCTCGCCCGGCGTTCCTCCTCGAGAACCCCAACGGCGCGCTGCTGTGCATCCCCACCGCCTTCGCCTCCTGGACCGGCGAGGCGCTCGACCACAAGATCCCGCTGCTGCGCTCGATGGACGCGCTGTCGAGCGCGGCCATCCGCGCGCTGCAGCTGCTCGGCGACGACGACGCCCAGCGCGTGTTCACCACGGTCGGCCCCGAGCAGGAGTACTTCCTGATCGACGAGCAGTACTACTTCGAGCGGCCCGACCTGCTCACCACCGGGCGCACGCTGTTCGGCGCCAAGCCGCCCAAGGGCCACGAGCTCGACGACCACTACTTCGGCTCGATCCCCGAGCGGATCCTCGCCTGCATGCTGGAGACCGAGCGCGAGCTGGCGAAGCTCGGCGTGCCGGTCAAGACCCGCCACAACGAGGTCGCGCCCAACCAGTACGAGATGGCGCCGATCTTCGAGAACTCCAACGTCGGCTCCGACCACCAGCAGCTGACGATGCAGGTGCTGCAGAACGTGGCCCGCCGCTACGGCCTGGTCTGCCTGCTGCACGAGAAGCCGTTCGCCGGCGTCAACGGGTCGGGCAAGCACAACAACTGGTCGATGGGCACCGACACCGGCGCACAACCTGCTGGAGCCCGGCGACACGCCCGCACGAGAACCTGCAGTTCCTGTTCTTCTGCGCGGCGGTGATCCAGGCCGTCGACACCCACCAGGCGCTGCTGCGCGCCTCGATCGCCAGCACCCGGCCAGGACCACCGCCTCGGCGCCAACGAGGCGCCGCCGGCGATCATCTCGATCTTCCTCGGCTCCGAGCTCGAGGGGGTCTTCGCGGCGATCGCGGCGGGCAAGGCGAGCACCTCGAAGCCCGGCTCGTTCCTCGGCCTCGGCACGCCGGTGCTGCCGCCGCTGCCGCTGCACGCCGGCGACCGCAACCGCACCAGCCCGTTCGCCTTCACCGGCAACAAGTTCGAGTTCCGCGCGCTCGGCTCGAGCATGTCGCCGGCGTTGCCCAACACGGTGCTCAACACGATCGTCGCCGAGGCGATCGACGACCTCGCCGACAAGCTCGACGGCGGCGCTGAAGGGCTGGCCGCCAACCTCGAGAAGGCGATCCCGAAGATCGTCAAGGACTCCTACGCGGCCAACAGGCGGATCGTGTTCAACGGCGACAACTACTCGGAGGCGTGGCACACGGAGGCCGAGAAGCGCGGCCTGACGAACCTGCGCTCGACGCCCGACGCGCTGCCGTGGCTGATCGACGAAAGGCGACCGTGGCGCTGTTCAAGAGCTACAAGGTGCTCTCCAAGCGCGAGCTGGAGTCCCGCTACGAGGTGTTCATCGAGCAGTACGCGGTGAAGCTCAACATCGAGGCCGAGACCGCCGCGTCGATCGCGCGCACGCTGCTCCTGCCGGCGGCGGTGCGCCACCTCGCCGAGCTGCGCAAGGCCGGCCTCGAAGAGCTGATCGGCGAGATGCGAGGACGCTGGTCGAGGAGCTTCGCACGACGGCGATCGTCGCAGCTCGAGGACGTCAACCTCGCGGCAACCAGCCCGACGTCGACGGCCTCCGGCAGGCGCTCTACATGCGCGACAGGTGCTGCCGGCGATGGCGACGTGCGCGAGGTCGCCGATCGGCTGGAGCGGATCGTCGCCGACGACCTCTGGCCGCTGCCGAAGTACTCGGAGATGCTGTTCATCAAGTGAGCCCGGCGGCTGTCCGGGGCTCTACGCCGTGGTGTCTCTGGCAGAGGGCTGGGCCGGGCGCCATCGCCACCCGGTCTTCGCAGCAGACAAGTTTCGCTCGCTCGCCTGGTTTGAGCCTGTCGGGTCGCTGGTCGAGCAGGTCATGTCCCTACACTCCTCGCGCTCATGGTGTCCGATGCTCAGATCGTCGCGCAGCCCGCTCGGGACGAGGTGCTCGACCCGGATGTGCTGGCAGCTTGTGTGGAGACGTGTCATGTGGCACCCTAGAGGGCGATGACGTTCGCGACGCTGTACATAGACGAGGGCAACCTCTTGGACTTCCATGACGACCACGACACCGCGTGCGCAAGCGTACTGTCGGTGGTCGAGGAGCATCCCGAGGTCGCCGAGGACTTCGGGATGGTCGAGCTGGACGAGCACGGGCGTCGCGTGGGCGACTTTGTCTCGGGCGCGAAGCTCAAGGCGCAGGCCGCTCGGTCGCGGCGATCACGCGCAGCGTGAGCCGCTGAGCTTGGGATCATTGGCCTGGCCGGCCTATTGTGCGCCGGAGCCAGCACATCCTCAGCCCATTGCGAGCGCGTCAGTTGATCCCGACTGCCGGCACTGCCATCAGCGCATGGTTGCTCACAGACAAGTTTTTTCGCCCTCCCAGCCGGGATCGAACTGCTCCTCTCGTGAGCAAAGCGCATCTCAAGCGACACTCCGCAGAGTGTCGGATTGGACGAGCCGCGAAAGCCTGGGTCGGCCCTTGGCTGGCCGCTCCTTCTACCGGGAGCGGAAGCCGGCTCCAACTTCTCGGCGCCGCTGATGGCGGGCCTCGACGGGATCAAACGCCACCTGCAGCCCAGCGCACCGGGTCAACACCCGCCTGTTCGACCTCCGTCCGCACCCGTGGGGGAGTTCGCGCAGCCCTACGACGGGTAGCCCCCGCGCAGCCGCTCCTCCACCTCGGCGCGGTCGGTGCCGTGCGCCCGCAGCACGCGGTCGAAGGTCTCGCCGTAGATGTGCATGACGGCCAGCAGCAGGTCGGTCGTCGCCACGGCGTCGGCGCCGCGCCGCCCAGCGA
The DNA here is from genome assembly GCA_963821775.1 of uncultured Solirubrobacterales bacterium. Taxonomy (GTDB): domain Bacteria; phylum Actinomycetota; class Thermoleophilia; order Solirubrobacterales; family Solirubrobacteraceae; genus Palsa-744. The sequence goes on from CAWGFB010000007.1 coordinate 426,685, forward strand.
GCGCGGCGGCCTCGGTGCTCACCTGCGCGACCGCGTCGCGCTCCGCGGCGGGCGCGCTCTGCGCGTCGGCGCCGCCGGCGACGGGGTGGAGCGGCCCCTCGCTCACGCCCAAGGCCTGCAGCAAGACCCCCGCCTCGCCGTGCAGGCGTAGCACGCGCAGCCACCGCTCGGACTCGTCCTCGGGGGTGCGTGCGAACGGCATCGCCGTCGCGGCGATGCCCACCGCCATCGCCGCGTCGGGGGCGAGCGCCGCGGCGCTCATCCCGCCGCTCCAGCCGCGGTCCGCAGGCTCGCGGTGGGAACGTGCAGGCGCGCGACGCGCTCGCGGCGCAACGTGACCTCGGGCCGCGCACCGTCGAGGCGCACCTCCAGGATCGCGGTGCCCGCCTGTCCCGCGGCCGCGCCCGCCGCCGCGAGCAGCCCGGGGATCTCCTCGCGCTCCACGCCGCAGGCGGCCAGAAACCGCTGCGCGCGGGCGCTCGCGGCCTGCGTGGCGTCGAGCTCGATCTCCTCGACGAGCGCCGCCGGCCCGGCCGGCGCGGCGCCGGTCGCCAGCCCAGCCGGCGCCGCCGCCCCTCCCACCCGTACGGGAGCGGACACGTCCAGCAGGCACGCGGCCATGTCGTCGGGGCGCGCGTCGGTCGCCTCGGCCACGCGGTCCAGGAGCTCGGGCGCGCTGGCGCCCGGCCCGAGCTCGGCCAGAGCGCTCACGAGGCGCCACTCGCCGAACAGCTCCGCCCCCACCCGAGCCTCCGTGACGCCGTCGGTGTGGAAGCACACGACTGTCTGCCCGGGCAGGGAGACCGTCGTCTGGCGGGTTCCCGTGCGCATGCCCACCCCGATCGGCGGCGAGGCGCCGACCGTCGGCAGCACGAGGAGCGCGACGGGGGCAGAGCCAGACCCAAGCGAGGAGACACGCGCCTGCGGCGCTGGCCGATTCGGGGATGCGAGCGGAGCGAGTGTCTCCCTAGTCGGTTCCCGTTCCGGCCAGCCTGGCTCGGGGCGGCCGGGCCGCTCCCCCGGGGGGGCGTACACGACCGGCGGCGGGTGGCCGGCGCACGCGTAGGTGAGCACGCGCTCCCGCGGGTCGTACGTGGCCGCCACCACCGTCGCGAAGGACTCCCCGAGCTGGCGCTCGAGCACCGCTCCGGCCGTCTGCACCGCGACCCGCGGCGCGAGGCCGGCCTCGAGGTAGGCGCGCAGCGTGAAGCGCACGAGCGCGGTGTGCGGCAGCGCCTGCCGGCCGTGCCCGGAGATGTCCCCGACGAGCACCGCCACCCGCCCGTCCTCCAGCGCGAACACGTCGTAGAAGTCTCCCCCGGCCCCCGGCCCCTCCGCCGGCCGGTAGGCGACCGAGACGCCGAGCGGGCCGAGGTGCGCGGGCGGCACGGGCAGCAACGCGGCCTGCAGCACGCCGACGTCCTCGAGCAGTTGCCGGCGCTGGCGCTCCAGCCGGCGGGCGTCCCGCGCGCCCAACCACGCCCGGGCGCCGAGCGCCAGCGCGAGCGAGAGCAGGCACCCCAGCAGGATCCGCACGGGAGCGGGGACGACGTCGACGATCCTGGTGATCGTCCGCACCAGCGGCGAGGCCGGGGCGAGGGCGGGCGTGCTCGGCGAGCCGCGCCGCGCCGCGCGCGAGGGATGCCGTGTGGCGTGCGCGGCGCGGGTCGCTCCCACGGGGACGAGCGCCCGGGAGGGTGCGAGTCCCGCGGGTCGGCGGGCGTGGACGCGAGCCGCACGACCGCGGCGCCGGCCGGCGTGGCCCGCGCGTCGCGCACGGGAGCGCGGGTGGCCGGGGGCGGCGGCCGGCGCCGCCCCGCTGACCGGCGCGCTCGGCCCAGTCGCCGGGGTCACGGCGCCCGGCCCACCGGCGGGCGCGGAGGCGGCCGTGGGTGTGGGTGCGCCGGCCGACGCAGAGGAGGTCGCGGCAGGCGTGTTCTGTGCGTCGCTCGGCGGGGCGGCCTGCAGCGGAGTGCCGAGGTCCGGCCGGCTCACCGCACCCGCCGAGGCACGGCGCGCGTGGCGCGTGGCGGGCCTCGTGGCCGCCCCTTCGCCTCCCACCTTCGCCTGGCGCACCCCCCCCGCGCTCCGTGCTTCGCGGCCCCCCGGAGTCCGCTGAGCGACCGCCGGCCGCCCTTGGTCCTCAGCACGGCCTCGCGCCTGCGCCGGCACGGAGCGGCCCGCCGTCCCCGGTGAGCTCGCGCCCGTACCCCGGGCACCGCCCGCCCCTTCCCCCCCTCCGCTTTCCGCGCTCTGCTGCGGCGGGGCTTGCCCGCCGTGACGTTCGCCGCTCCCTTCGCGGTGTGGCGGCGAGGCTTGCGAGTCGTGGCGTTCGCGGCTCCCCCCCGGCAGCGGCGCAGCTTCGGCGCCCTGCTGTTCAGCGCTCCCCGCGCCCTGCTGCGGCGAGGCTTCCGCGCCGTGGGGTTCACCACCACCCGCCCGCTGCCGTGTCGAGGCTGCACCCCCGAGCGCTGTTGCGGTCATCGCGGGCACGCCCGCCAGGAGGATCGCGCAGCCGAGCGCGCCGGTGACGGCAAGACGCCGTCGGGGATGGACGGACGGGGCGCGCCCGCCGGTCCGGCGCGCCGGCACGCCGGGCTCAGCTGGACGGCGCGGCGCTGCGCACATCGCCGAGCGCCTCCTCGAGCGTGGGGAAGATCGAGAACATCTCATCCAGGCCGGCGAACTCGAAGATCTTCAGGATGTCCGTCCTGGGGCAGACGATCGCCAGCCGCTGCCCGAGCTCCATGCCGCGCCTGACACCGACGAGCACGCCGAGCGCGGTCGAGTCCATGAAGGTGGTGAGCGAGAGGTCGAGGACGAGCGCCCGGGGGACGGTCCCCAGCAAGTCGATCATCTCCCACTTCAGGCGCGGGGCGGTGGAGAGGTCGAGCTCGCCCTCGACGGCGAGGAGCGTGGTGCGCTCGCCGAGCTCGCGCTGGCGGATCGCGAACGCCACCGAGCCCGGCGGATCGAAGTGCTGGCTACGAGTGCTCACCATCCTCCTTTACATGGTCTGCCGGTCCACTGGAGACGCGCAACGCACGCGTGCGCGCGCCCGCGCGTGGCGTATAAAAGAGATCGGTAGAGCGCAGGCGTGTCCTCACAGCGGCTTGCGAGGATCGAACAGACGTCCACACCGCAGGGTCCTCCTCCCCCAGTCGCCACACGCCCGCCGCGAGCCCGTACCGGCGGGCGACGGCGAGGCGGTCGAGGATCGCGCGGGCGTCCAGGCACCACACGCGGTGGGCCACACCGGCGCGGCGGTACGCGAAGGTGAGCTCGTCCGCGGCGGGTTCGCGCACCGGGGTCGCGCCGACCGACTGCGCCAGCGCGAGCGTCCCGGCGTACTGCAGCGCGGCGGCGTGGCCCCGCCCGCCCGGCCCGCCTAGCGGCCAGTCCAGGCCGTACATCGGCACGCCGAGCACGAAGCGCGACGCGTACGGCAGCGAGGCCACGTAGCGGGCGACGCCGCGCACGAAGGCCAGCGGCGCGATCGGCCCGGGGCCCGAGCCGGCCCAGTGCACGCCCCACGCCATCACGAAGACGGTGTCGGCGTTGGCCGACACCGCGCGGTAGTTGTAGAGGCCGGCGGCGGGGCGGGGCACCGGTTCGCCAGTGACCCCGACCACGTCGACGGCCAACCGGCGGCCCTCCCCGTGCAGGCGCCGCGCGAGCGCCTGCACGAAGGCGCTGAGCGCGCCGCGGTCGGCGGGGCCGTCGTTCTCGAGGTCGAGGTTGAGGCCGGCGTAGGCCGGCGCGGCGGCGAACGCGGCGAGCTGTGCGAGCGTCTGCGCGCGCAGAAGGGGGTCGGTGAGGATGCGGTGCACCACGGCGCCCTGCTGGCAGGTGTAGCGGGGCAGCTCGGCGATCCCGTGCGCCGCCGCGTAGGCGTCCACCGCGGGGTTCGCGGCGCCCGCCGGCGCCCCGGAGGGCGCGCACGCGTAGTAGGTGGGGTACACCACGCCGATCGCGCCCGGGTGCGCCTGCAGGTCCGCGAAGGAGTCGGGCGCGGAGGAGAGCAGGAACGCCTGCAGCGGCGCGGAGGGGGGCGGGGCGCCAGCAGCGGCCGGCGCGAGCAGCGCTCCCGCGGCGCACACCAGCCCCACACGCATGCGCTTGCGTCCCACCACTGCTCCCCCAACCGACGGCCGCCGCCAAAGTTGCACCCGCCACACCCACACGACTACCCGCCACCGCGGCCACCCAACCGTCCGCCACACGGCCGCGCGCCGCCGCCTCACCCCCCCAGCTCGGGCAGTTCCCAGATCGACTGGTCCTCGGAGCCGAGGTGCCACAGCCCGATGCCGAGGCCGAGCGACTGCGCCAGTTCGGCGCGCACCGCGAGCGCCTGCCGGTCGATGTACCACACGGCGTGGGGCACCCCGGAGGCGTCGGTGTAGGAGAAGTGCGGTTCGCCCGCCACCGGTTCCCATTCCCCGACCGTCGCCCACTGGCTCTCCTCGGCGAGCACGTTGTCGTACTCCAGCGGCGTGCCGGGGTTGGAGGGGCCGCCGCCGCCCGGCCAGTCGAACCCGTACATCGGCATCCCGAGGATGAACTTGCTGCGGTCGGGCATCGTCGCCGCGTAGTCGGCGACCTTCGTGAACCACGGCAGTTCGGCCAGCCCGCCCGGCTTGGAGGTGGACCAGTGCAGGCCCCAGTCGAGCACGAACACGTAGTCGGAGACTTCCGCGAGCGCCGCGTCGTTGTACATCGCCGCGCGGCCCGTGGTGACGTTCGAGGTCTTGGCGGTGACGACCGTGGAGACTTTGTCGCCGATCGCGTGCAGCCGCGCGGCGAGCGCGGTGACGAACGCGGTGAAGGGTTCGCGCTCGGCTGGCGGCGCCCCCTCGAAGTCGATCTGGATGCCCTGGAAGCCGTCGCTTTCGCACAGCCCCACCAGCTGGTTGAGCATCGCTTCGCGCGCGGAGGGTTCGTTGAGGGCTTCCACCTCGTCGGTGGGGTTCTGGCAGTTCAGGCGCGGCATCACGGCGATCTGGCGCGCGCGCGCCCATTCGGTGACCAGCGGCCAGTTGCTGCCCGTGACGGCGCCGCCGGGGCCGCAGTCGAAGTACGTGGGGTACACCACGCCGAGCTGCTGGTAGTGAGCCTCCAGGTCGAAGAAGCTCTGGTCGGTCGAGGCCAGCAGGAACGCCTGCGCCGTGCCGTGCGTGGGCGGCGGGACGGCCGTTTCGAGCGCCAGCGGCGCGGTGGGGGCGGAGATCGCGCCGAGCGAGTCGACGGCGACGACGGCGACTTCGTACCGCGTGGCGGGGGCGAGACCCGAGAGCGTGAACCCGGCCGTCGAGACCTGGCCGACGGGGAGCCCGTCGCGGAATACGCGGTATCCGACGATCGTGCCGCTCACCGGTGTCGAGGGCGCCCACGAGAGCGTGGCCGAGGTGGGCGTGACGGCCGTGGCGGTGAGGCCGGCCGGCGTGGAGGGCGGCGTGTGGGTGGTGAAGACCGCGACTTCCGGCGCGGGCGCCGAGAGGTAGCCGTAGGAGTCCAGCGCGCGCACAGTGAACGTGTAGTGGCGTTCGGAGGCGAGCGTGACCGTGACCGTCTGCCCCTTGACGACGCGCTCGGGGAGGCCGTTCTCGTACAACAGGTACCCGACGAGGCTGCCGCTGTTGGCTTCGCCCGCCTGCCACGTGAGCGTGGCCGAGGTGTCGGTGACGCGCAGCGCGGAGATCAGCGGCGACCCTCGGGGCGGGGTGTGGGAGATGGAGAGGTGCAGCGCTGCGGAGTGGGGGCTTTCGCGGTGCAGCGCGTCCACGGCGGCGACTTCGATCGCGTAGGTGTGCAGCGGGGAGAGGTGGGCGAGGCGCATCTGGTCCTGCGTGGTCTGCCCCACCTCCACGCCGTCGCGGAACACGCGGTAGCCGACGATCCGCTGCGAGCCCGGCTGGCTCGGCACCCACACGACCGTGGCCCCGGCTTCGCTGACTTCCGCGACGCTCACCTGCCCGGGGACGCCGGGGAGCGTGTTGGCGCGCACGGCGCGGGTACCGGCGCCGCCGGAGGCGCGGCTCCCGCGGCGCGCGGCGATCCGCAGCGGCCGGCTCGGGCGGCCGAGGCGGCCGCGGGTGTCCACGGCGGTGACCGTGATGCGGTGCGCACGGGCGTGGGCGAGGTGCACGACGTACACCCGCCCGGGGGTCTGCCCGACGACGCGACCGTCGCGCCGGATGCGGTACCCCTCGACGGGGGCGGCGCCGGGTCGGGCGGGGCGCCAGGTGAGGCGCACGCCGGTCGCCGTGTGGCCCACCACGCGCACGCCGCGCACCTGGCCGGGGAGGCGCACGTGGGGGTGGTGACGGTGGCCGTGGGCAGGCGCCGCAAGCGAGATCGCGGCGACCGTGGCCACGAGCACGCCGTTCATCGCGCACCGCCGCGCGGTTCGCCGGTGGCCAGCGGCAGCGGCGCCTGCGCCGCTTCTGCCGGTGTCTGGTGTTCGGCCAGCGGCGACACGTCGACCTGCGGCGTGAGCGGGCCGGCGACCGGCGCGAACACGTCGCGCTCCAGCCGCGAGGCGCCCGGCGGGTAGCGCGGCGGTTCGGAGGGCGCGCGGTGCATCGGAGGCCCACCCACCCGCGCGGATGCGAGGACCCGCTCAGCCCGCTGCACGAGCACCCCCGGCGCGCGCACCAACGAGGGCGCGAGCACCGCCACGGGCACCATCGAGAACGGCAGCAGCAGCATCGCGAGCGCGCGGCGGAGCGCGGGCGAAAAGAAGGAGGAGGAGGGAGGGGCGGGGTCGCCGTTTGCGCGAGCACGCCACATCCGAGGCGCGAGGCCGGCCAGCAGCGGTCGCCTGCGTGGGACGTCGATCGCCACCTCCTACCCCCCCTCCCCGGTGCCGAGGCCGGCGGTCGCGGGTCGGGTCCCCCAGCGGGCGGTGCGGCAGGTGGCGATCGCGTAGTAGGTCTGCCACAGCATGATCGCCAGGTAGAAGAACACGAACAGGATCCCGTACAGCCACAGCACGTTGTACCGGTCCTGGAAGAGCAGGAAGTAGAAGGAGTACACGAGCGCCAGCGCGTAGATCCCGGCGAGGTAGGTGAGCGGCAGCACCCCGTGGTGGGTGAGCGGCGCCCACACCAGCGAGTGCACCGCGGCGACCGGCGCGAGCAGCGGCAGCAGGATGCTCATGTAGGCGAAGAGGGCGGCCACCGGGTGCTTGCGCCAGATGAATTTCGCGACCATCAACGACTCACGCGTCCACGAGCGCTTCCAGCGGGTCTGCTGCTTGAGGAACGCGCGGAAGGTGACCGGCACGATCGTGTGCGAGACGGCGGCGCGTTCGTAGAGGATGCGCCAGTCGCGCAGCACGCAGTTGGTGAGCGAGCGGTCATCGCCGAAGGTGGACTCCACGCCAAGGAACGTCTGGCTCTCCCACCACTCCAGGCGCGGCAGGATCGCCTCGCGCCGGTACGCGGAGAAGCACCCCGAGCAGCAGGTGACCGCGCCGAACACCGATTCCGCCGCCTTCACCACGCGGAAGGCGACGAAGTAACGCACGGCCTGCATGCGCGTGATCCACGAGTCGCGCACGTTGAGCACGTCGGCGTGCCCGCACACCGCCCCCACGCGCTCATCGGCGAGCGGCTGCACGAGCCGTTTGAGCGCCTCGGGCTCCACGGTCGAGTCGGAGTCGACGAACACCACCACCTCCGCGGCGGTGGCGCGGATGCCGGCCGCCATCGCCGCGCGCTTGCCGCGGTTCTCCGGGAAGTCGATCACCCGCACGCGCCCCCGCGACTGCGTCGCGACAGCCCGCATCTCCCGCAGGGTGCCGTCGGTGGAACCGTCGTTGACCGCCACCAGCTCGAGCTTCTCGGGCGGGTAGTCGAGCGCCAGCAGCGAGCGCAGCGAGCGGGCGATCGCCTCCTCCTCGTTGAAGCCGGGCATCACGATCGCGATGCACGGCTCGATCCCCCGGTCCGGGCGCATCCGGTAGAAGAGGCTGAAGAGAAAGCGCGAGACGATGTAACAGGCGACGGTGACCGAGTACACGCCGAAGAACACGTTGGAGAACAGCAGGCCGGCGAAGGCCGCCTTGTAGGCCATCACGGCGGCGAGCAGCGCCACCAGGTAGACGCCGGCGAGCAGCTTGAGGATGCGGTGGGTGTCGAGGCCGCGGAGCATGGCTACGGCGTGAAGCGCCGCACGCCGGCGTCGGGGCGACGGTAGGTGCAGTCGAGCACCGCGGGGCAGCGCTCCAACCACCCGTAGTCGTGGTCGGGGTGCAGGGTGGTGAGGATCGTCAGGTCGTACCCTTCGGGGTCGGGCGCGGCGACCCCGTGCAGCCGTTCGCCGGCGATCTCCACGGCCGGCACCAGCGGGTCGTGGTAGTCGACCTCGGCGCCCTCGGCGCGCAGGCGGGTGAGGATCTCCACGGCCGGCGCCTCGCGGGTGTCGGCCACGCCGGGCTTGTAGGAGGCGCCGACGACGAGCACGCGCGCCCGCGGCAGCGGCCGCCCCAGCTCGACGAGCGCTTCGTGGGCGCGCCACGCGACGTGCCGTGGGCGGCCGGCGAGCTTGCGCAGCGCCTCCTCGGCGACCGTGGCCGGGCGGCCGCGCTCGCGCAGGTCGTGCACCAGGTAGTGGGGGTCCACCGCGATGCAGTGCCCCCCCACCCCGGCGGAGGGGTAGTGCGCGAGGAAGCCGTAGGGCTTGGTGGCGGCCCCCTCGGTCACCTCGATCGGGTCCAGGCCGTGCGTCTCGCACGCTTCGGCGAGCTCGAAGGCGAGCGCGATGTTGACCGCGCGGAAGGTGTTCTCGTACAGCTTCACGAGCTCCGCCGCCTCGGGCGAGGAGACGCGGTGCAGGTGCCGGCACGTGTGGCGCAGCACGGCCGCCGCGCGCGTGGCGCACTCCTCCGTGACGCCGCCCAGCACACGCGGGGTGCGCAGCTGCTCGTGCTCGCTCACGCCGGGGTCGATGCGCTCGGGCGCGAACGCGACGTACACGTCCTCGCCGACGCGCAGGCCGCGCGCGGCCAGCGGTTGCGCCAGCAGCTCGCGGGTGGTGCCCACGTAGGTGGTCGAGGTCAGCACGAGCGTCTGCCCGGGACGGGCGTGGCGCACGACCGACGCGCACGCGTCGCGCAGGATGCGGGGGTCCGGCTGCAGCTGCTCGTCCACCGGGGTCGGCACGCAGATCAGCACGAGGTCGGCCGCGTCGAGCGCGCCGATGCGGTTGGTGAGCACGAACCCATCGCTGGCCAGGTGGCGGCGCAGGTCGCGCTGCTCGCACTCCAGCAGCTCCGCCTCGCCCCCGCGGATCGCGGAGAGACGGGGGCCGGAGACGTCGATCCCGACGATCCGGCAGCCGGCGTTGCGCAGCGCGATCGCGGTGGGCAGGCCGACGTAGCCGAGGCCGACGACCGCGACGACGGTGTGGCCGGCGCGCTTGGAACGGTTTGGAGCGGCGCGGCGGCGGGTAGATCGGGGCGGAGCCTGTATCGCGACGGTCTGTGGCATGGGGTCGTGTCTCCTGAGGTCGTCCTGGCGGGGGAGACGTGCGGTGTCGCCGAGGCGAGCGTCCCGCGAGCAGATGGTGTCGTTATCCGCTCGGGGAGCGCCGGCCTCGGTCGGCGCACGTAGCCGTGCAGAATGGCCGCCTGGCCGGAGAGTTGCACGACGCTTGGACGATTGGTTGAGCGATGTCCCAAAGAGTCATACGCGCTTGTCGTCTGAAAGGGACGACAGGACGTCCGGTCGGGGCCGCAGGGGACGGCCGGTAGCATCGAGAGCGTGCGCGACTACCTGCAGGCGATCCACGACCACGTCGTCCTCTACGACGGCGGCATGGGCGCGACGCTCGAGCTCCTCGACCTGACCCCGGAGGACTACGGCGGCCTGCAGGGCAAGTGCCACGAGGCGCTCGTGCTCAACCGCCCCGACGTGATCGAGGGCGTGCACGCCTCGATGCTCGACGCCGGCGCGGAGGTCGTGGAGACCGACACCTTCCAGGCCTCGCGGCTGAAGCTCGGCGAGTGGGGCCTCGCCGACCACACCGTCGAGGTCAACACCAAGGCCGCTGAAATCGCCCGCCGGGCCGCCGGCGAGCACCGCTTCGTGGCCGGCTCGATCGGGCCCACCGGCTACCTGCCCGCCTCCGAGGACCCCTCGCTCGGGCAGATCCGCTTCGGCGAGCTGGTCGAGGTGTTCGCCGAGCAGGCGGCGGGCCTGATCGACGGCGGCGCCGACCTGATCATCATCGAGACCGCCCAGGACATCCTCGAGGTGAAGGCCGCCGTGTTCGGGGCGCGCGAGGCGTTCAGGAGCACGGGGCGCACGCTGCCGATCCACACCTCCGTGTCGCTGCTGCCCAACGGCGGCAAGATGCTGCTCGGCACCGACATCTCCGCGGTGCTCAGCACGCTCGAGGCGCTGAAGGTCGACGTGATCGGCCTCAACTGCTCGACCGGCCCCGAGGACATGCGCGACGCGATCCGCTTCCTCGGCGAGCTCTGCCCGGTGCCCGTCGCGTGCATCCCCAACGCCGGACTGCCGCTGCAGGGCCCCGACGGCGAGACGATCTTCCCCGAGAAGCCCGAGCCGTTGGCGGAGGCGCTGAAGGAGTTCGTGGAGCGCTACGGCGTGGGGATCGTGGGCGGCTGCTGCGGCACCACCCCCGCGCACATCGCCGCGATCGCCGAACGCGTCGGCAGCCCGGCAGGCGCGCAAGCGGGCGGCTCCACGACGCGCGCGGTCGAGCCCCGACCAGCCCCCCGCCCTCCCCACCTCTCCTCGATGATCGCCGCGACCCCGCTCGCCCAGGAGCCGGCGCCGACGATGGTGGGCGAGCGCGTCAACTCCCAGGGCTCGCGCCGCGCCAAGGAGCTGCTGCTGGCGGACGACTACGACGGGCTCGTGCAGATCGCCGAGGACCAGGTCACGGGCGGCGCGCACGTGCTCGACCTCTGCGTCGCCCTCACCGAGCGCACCGACGAGGACGAACAGATGCGCCTCGTGGCGAAGAAGGTCTCGCTCACCCAGCCCGCGCCGATCCAGATCGACTCGACCGAGCCGGAGGTGATCGAACGCGCGCTGGAGCAGATCCCCGGGCGGGCGATCGTCAACTCGGTCAACCTCGAGGCCGGTCGCGCCAAGCTCGACCGCGTCGTGCCCGCCGCGCTCGCCCACGGAGCCGCGCTGATCGCGCTGACGATCGACGAGGTCGGGATGGCGAAGACGGCCGCGCGGAAGGTCGAGATCGCCAAGCGCATCCGCGACCTCTGCTGCGAGGAGCACGGCCTCGACCCGCAGCTGTTGATCTTCGACTGCCTGACGTTCACGCTCACCACCGGCGATGAGGAGTGGCGGCCCTCCGCCGTGGAGACGATCGCCGGGATCAAAGCGATCAAGGAGCAGATCCCGGACGTGAAGACCTCGCTGGGCGTCTCCAACGTCTCCTTCGGCGTGTCCCCCGGCGCGCGCGCGGTGCTCAACTCGGTGTTCCTGCACCACTGCGTGCAGGCGGGGCTCGACCTGGCGATGGTCAACCCCAACCACATCACCCCCTACTCCGAGATCCCCGAGCAGGAGCGGGAGCTGGCCGACGACCTCGTGTTCAACCGGCGCGAGGACGCGCTGGAGCGCTTCATCGAGCACTTCGAGTCCAAGGGCCCCGAGGACGCGAGCCAGAGCGCCGCCGACCCGACGGAGGGCATGGAGCCCGAGCAGGCGCTGCACTTCCACATCCTGCGCCGCCGCCGCGACGGCGTCGAGGAGTGGATCGACCGCAGCGTGCAGAAGATCGGCGCGGTGCCCACGCTCAACGAGGTGCTGTTGCCGGCGATGAAAGAGGTCGGCGACAAGTTCGGCGCCGGCGAGTTGATCCTGCCGTTCGTACTGCAGTCGGCCGAGGTGATGAAGCGCGCGGTCGCGCAGCTGGAGCGCTACCTCGACAAGATCGAGGGCTACACCAAGGGCACCGTGGTGCTGGCGACCGTCTTCGGCGACGTGCACGACATCGGCAAGTCGCTCGTCAACACGATCCTCACCAACAACGGCTACACCGTCGTGGACCTCGGCAAGCAGGTGCCGATCCAGACGATCGTGGACGCCGCGCAGGAGCACGAGGCGACCGCGATCGGGCTCTCGGCGCTGCTGGTCTCGACCTCCAAGCAGATGCCCGCGTGCATCCAGGAGCTGCACGCCAAGGGCCTCACCTACCCGGTGCTGATCGGCGGCGCCGCGATCAATCGCGCGTTCGGCTACCGCGCGCTGTACCCCGGCGGCAAAGACTCAGACGTCGTCTACGAGCCCGGCGTCTTCTACTGCAAGGACGCGTTCGAGGGCCTCGCCGTGATGGATCAGCTGATCGACGCGGACGCCCGCGGCGCGCTCGTGCAGAAGCTGCTGGCAGGCGCCACCGAGTTCCGCGCCAAGGGCGACGCGCCCGCGGAGGAGCTCAACTTCGCCGACGATTCGGTGCGCTCCGCCGCGCGCACCGACGCGCCCGTGCCCACCCCCCCTACTGGGGCGTGCGCGAGATCCCGGTCGACCTCGACGAGGTGTACAGCCACCTCGACACGCACGTGCTGTTCAAGCTGCACTGGGGCGGCAAGGGCGTGAAGGGCGAGGCGTGGCGGGAGCTGCTCGAGGAGAACTTCCGCCCCCGCCTACAGCGGATGTGGAAGGAGCAGGCCTACCTGCATCCGCGCGCGCTGCTCGGCTTCTTCCCCTGCTACGCGCTGGGCAACGAGATCGTCGTGCTCGACCCGGAGGATCGCCAGACCGAGCTGACGCGTTTCGTCTGCCCGCGTCAGCCGAAGGGCGACCGCCTCTGCCTGGCAGACTTCTTCCGGGCGGGCGGGCCCCCCTCAAAAGACGGCCGGGCGCCCGCGGAGCTGGACGTGATCGCCGTGCAGGCCGTCACCGTGGGCTCCGAGGTGACCGAGCTGATGGCCAAGCTCGAGGCCGAAGGGGAGTTCGCCGAACAGCTGTACGTGCACGGGCTCGGCGTGCAGACGGCGGAGGGATTGGCAGAGTGGCTGCACCACGAGGCCCGCACGATGCTCGGCATCCCCGCGGCGCAAGGCCGGCGCTACTCATGGGGCTACCCCGCGGTGCCCGAGCAGTCCGAGCACCTGAAGGTCGAGAAGCTGCTCGGCCTGGCCGACATCGGCATGCGCATCACCGACGGCTACGCCCCCGAACCCGAGCAGTCCACGCTCGCGCTCATCGCCCACCATCCGCAGGCGATCTACTTCGGCACCCGCCAGGGCCGCCTGCTCCCGAACGGCTCCCCCGACGCCTTGATCAAGGGCTCCGACAGCGACCCCTCGCTGTTCGGCGAGCTCGGTGACGAAGACCCGCCGGACGGGGCCATCGAGGAAGAGGACGAGCCTGCGATGGCCAGCTGAGCACCGCTACGCGCGTGCGGCGGCGCCGGCGCGATCCGGCAGCGGCGGCAGCCGCACCGGCGTGGCGTGCAGCGTGCGCAAGCGGACCTCCTTCCACGAGAGGCCCTCCTTGACGAGCGCGGGCACGCCCATCAGCACGGCGGTGGCAACCTCGACGGCCTGCAGCACGATCCCGTAGGCGACCGCGTCGGGCGTGGAGACGTGGTAGGCGCCGGCGAGCACGGCGACGCAGGCGGCCTGGAAGACGCCGACGTTCGCGGGGGTGGCGGGCACGGCGGCGGTGACGTTGACTGCGAACAGCACGCCCGCGGCGCCGGCGATCCCGACGCGGTGGTCGAGGCCGAGCGCCATCAGCAGCAGCCAGCAGGAGGCGCACTGCAGCGCCCACGCGGAGAGCTGCACCGCCGTGGCCACGGCCGCCCGGCGTGGCTGGCGGAAGATGCGCAGCCCCTCGCGTACCTGCAGCAGCGAGCGGCGCAGCCCCACCGCCAGCGAGTGCAGCCGCGCGGAGCGGGAGATCGCCGAGCGGGGTAGCAGCACGGGGGCGAGCAGCACGGCGAGCAGCGCGGCGAGCGGCAGGAGCGCCGCGAGCAGCAGCGCTCTGTCGTGGCCGTGCAGGAGCGGTACCCCGGAGAGCATCGCCACCCCGAGCAGCCCCAGCGCGAGCAGGTTCAGGAGCGTCTGGGAGACCATCGTGCCCAGTACCACCGGCAGAGTCTCGCGCGGGCGGCCGAGGCGGCGGGCGACGATCAACGCACGCGAGGGCTCGCCCAGACGGGCGGGCAGGGTGGCGGACATCAGCACGCCGATGAACGTCCCCTGCAGCGCGTCGCGCCGCCGCGCGGGCCGCCAGGTGGGGGCGGCGGCGAGGATCGCGTGCCACGCGAGGCCGCGGACGATCATCGAGAGGCACATCAGGGCGAGGCCGGCGGCGATCAGGCCGGGGCTGGAGGCGATGAGGCTCGCGAGCACGCGGCCGACGCCGATCCGCTGGAGCGCGGTCGCCGCCAGCGCGAGACCCGCGAGCGAGACCGCCGCGAGCGCGCCGCGGCGGGCGAAGCGCAGCACGCGCCGGATGGGCGCCACCGCAAGCGCCGGCTCCGGGCTGGGCAGGCGCTGGGCGGGCACGCGCGGGAGCAGGTCGGCGGGCGCGAGGCCGGCGCGCACCGCGAGGCGTCCGCTCGCAGTTGGAGCCCGGCCCACGGCGAGCGCCTGCTCGTAGACCTCGAGCACCTCGGCGGCGACGTGCGGCCACGCGAAGCGCTCGGCGCGCTCGCGGGCGGCGGCCGCCATCCCCGCGCGCCGCGCGGGGTCGAGCGCCAGCGCGCGCAGCGCCTCCGCGAGCGCGCGCGCGTCCCCGCGCGGGGTGAGCAGGCCGTCGCGGCCGTCGCGCACCACGTCGCGGTAGCCCGCGATGTCCGAGGCCACGACCGGCGTGCCGGCGGCGAACGCCTCGGTGAGCACCATCCCGAAGCTCTCGCCGCCGAGCGAGGGCGCGCACAGGACGTCGGCGCGGCGCAGCTCCTCGGCCTTCCGCGCCTCGGAGACCTTGCCGAGCGCGCGCACCCCGCGGTGCTCGAGCAGCAACGGCGCGACCTCCTCGGGAGCTGGTCCCACGACGGTGAGCGTGGCGGGCACGTGCTCGCGCAGCGCCTCGAAGGCGTGCAGCAACACGGGCAGCCCCTTGCGCTCGACGGCCTGGCCGACGAACAGGATGCGCAGCTCGTCGCCCACCTCGCCCGGGACCTCCGCGTCCACCCCGCCGAGGCGCACGCCGTTGGGCACGATCCGGTAGCGCCCGCCGAAGAAGCGCCGCGCCGTCCACGCGGCCGCCTCGGAGACCGCGATGCGGGCGTGCAGGCGGTTCATGTGCCGCCGCGCCCCGAGCGCCACTCCGATCCCGTTCGTGAAGGCGTTCTCGGAGAAGGAGTGGAAGGTGCCGACCAGCGGGAGGCCCCCGGCGCAGCCGGCCGCGTACCAGCCCACCAGCGGCACGACGGGCTCGTGCACGTGCACGAGGTCGTAGTCGCCGCCCCGCAGCTCGCGCGCGAGCGCCACCAGCGCGTCCGGCGTGGCGGCGAGGTTGGAGACGGCCCCGTTGGCGGAGAACCCGGTGCTCCGTCCGAGCGGCACGACGCGCGCGGGCGGCGACATCGGCTGCGGGCGCGCTCCCCGGTGCATCGCGCGCGCGAGCGCGTCGTCGGGGTCGAACGGCGCCATGATGCGCGTCTGGTGGCCAGCCGCTTCGAGCTCGTCCGCAAGCGCCTCGATGTGGCGCGTGACGCCGCCCGGGTACGTCCACGAGTAGGGCGAGACGAGCGCGATCCGCACTGCCACAATGTAGCCTCTGAACCTGATGACCGAGCGCCACTTCGTCAAGTACACGTTCCTGCAGGTCGAGCCCGCGTGGCGGCGCCTGGACTCCGAGCGCCGCGCGCAGGACAAGCGCGAGTTCCTCGCGGCCTGCGAGGACTTCGCCGACGGCCACCTGCTGCAGAGCTTCTCGCTCGTGGGCACCCGCGGGGACGCCGAGCTGCTGCTCGTGGCGGAGGCGGAGAACCTCGACCGCATCCACGAGTTCCACGTGGTGTTGGCGCAGAGCGGGTTGATGAAGTGGGCGCGGACGCCCTACTCCTTCCTGGGGATGCGCAAGAGCTCGGAGTACTCCGAAGACGTGCGCACCAACCCGCGCGCGTTCCGCGGCAAGTACGTGTTTGTGTACCCCTTCGTCAAGTCGCGCGAGTGGTACGCCCTGCCCGCGCAGGAGCGGTGGCGGATCATGCAGGGGCACATCGCGGTGGGACGCGAGTACCCGGGGGTGGACAACCACACGACCTACTCCTTCGGCCTCGACGACCAGGAGTTCGTGGTGGCGTTCGACACCGACGACGTGGGCACGTTCCTCGACCTCGTGCAGCGCCTGCGCACGACGGAGGCCTCGCGCTACACCGTCCGCGACACGCCGAGCTTCACCTGCATCGCCGCCTCGCTGCCGCGCGCGCTGAACGCGCTCGACGGCGAGCCCGTGGCACTCGAGACGACGGCGCTGTCCTCTGCCTAGAGGTCTCGCACACCTGCGCCGAGCCGACCCGGTGCTCGCCGGCGTCATCGAGGCGGTCGGCCCACGCCTCGGCGACCCCCGCGCCGGCCGGCCAGCCGACCACTACGGGGCGCTGGTGCGCTCGGTCGTCAACCAGCAGCTCTCCACGAAGGCGGCCCGCAGCATCTACCTGCGCCTCACCGAGCGCTTCGACGGGCGCACCCCGACGCCCGCGCAGGTGCTCGCGGACGACCCCGAGGAGCTGCGCGCGGCCGCGGGGCTCTCGCGCGCGAAGGTGGGCTACCTGCGCTCGCTGGCCGAGCACGTGCTCTCCGGGGAGCTGGAGCTGGAGCGCCTCGATGAGCTGGACGACGAGCGGGTGATCGCGGAGCTCGTGGCCGTCAAGGGCATCGGCGAGTGGAGCGCGCACATGTTCCTGATGTTCCACCTGCAGCGCCCCGACGTGCTGCCGGTGGGCGACCTCGGCATCCGGCGCGCGATCGAGCGCGCGTACTCGCTGGAGGGCCTCCCCGACGCCGCGACGATCGAGCGGATCGCCGAGCCGTGGCGCCCGTACCGCACGCTCGCGTGCCGGTATCTGTGGCGCTCACTCGACAACGAGCCGGCGTAGGCTCGCTCAGCTCTCGTTGCGGTTGATCCACTCCGCCAGGAACGGCTCGGCGATGCGGTACTCGCCGCGGCCGATGCGGGCGACCAGCTCGGCAGCACCCAGGGCGGCGAGAGCGGTCTGCACGGTGGCGGCGCTCGGCAGCCCGTGGCGGCGGCGGTACCCCTCGCTCAGCGGCCGTCCGGGCTGCTCGGCGGCGAGCGCCTGCAGCACCCGGCGCTGGGCGGCGGCGGTGCGCGACCACAGCAGGCTGAAGTGGGCGTGCTCGGAGCGCAGCGTCGTGGTCAGGGCGCGCTCCAGGTGCTCGCCCGGAGCCGTCTCCCCGCCGTGAGTCGCCTCCCAGAGGAAGTAGAGCAGCTCCTGCGTGGCGTAGGGGTGCCCGCCGGTGGCGTCCAGCACTCCGGCGCACGCGGAGGGGTCAAGCGTCTTGCCGGTGCGGGCGAACCGCTCCACGGCGTAGCGTTCGAACGGCTCCCGCGGGATCGGGCCCAGCTCGCGCTGCTTGGCGCTGCGCCAGAACGGCTCGTGCTCGTCGTTGAAGATGCGCTCGATCATGTGGCGGGCGCTGCCGAGGTAGACGTGGGCGATCTCTGGCTGCTCCTGGAAGACCGAGCGCATCAGCTTGAGCAGGCCGGGGTCGATCTCGACGACCTCCTGGAACTCGTCGAGCACCAGCGCCACGCGCCGGCCGCGCTCGGCCGCGAGCCGCCCCGGGAGCGCGAGCAGCCCCTCGAGCGTGGCGTCGAGGTCCTCGCGTGCGGCGCGGGCATCGAAGCTGAAGGACAGGGAGCCGTCCTCGGGGTCGATCGTGGCGGTCGGGGCGATGCGCAGCCCCGCGAACATCCGCAGGCGCTCGCGGGCGCGGAACAACGGCGAGGCGATCTCGTCGTAGATCGTCGCGGCAAGCCGCTCGGCCAGCCGCTCGCGGGTCGGGGTGCGCATCAGGTCGACCTGCGCGATCAACACCCCCTCGCCCACGAGCTGCTGGGCGACCCGCCAGATCAGCGAGGACTTGCCGTAGCGCCGCGGCGCGAACAGGACGACGTCCTGTCCGTTGCGCACGTCGGCCGTCAGCTCCCGGAGCTCCTCCTCGCGGTCCGTGAACGCCTCGTCGAGCGCCAGCGCGCCGAAGCGGAAGGGGTTGGTCGGGTCGGGCGAGCCACGCGTCACCCCTCAAGTATGTCCCGCAAGATAATCCTTGTCAAGATGATTTACTTTATCTCCGCAAAGATAATCTCAAGAGACATAAAACCGGGGAAGCCCGGCTCAGACCGCGGAGACCTGCTCCTCCTCCGCCACGCGGAAAGACGAGCCACAGCCGCAGGCGGCGACGACGTTGGGGTTGTTGACCTTGAAGCCCGCGCCCTGGAGGCTCTCCTCGTAGTCGATCTCCGAGCCGAACACGTACTGCAGGCAGGAGCGATCGACCAGCAGCTTCAGGCCGTGGCTCTCGAAGACCGCGTCGCTCTCGCGCTGCGCGTCGAAGGCAAGCTGGTACTGGAAGCCCGAGCAGCCGCCGCCGCGCACCCCGACGCGCAGGCCCGCGAGGGCGGCGTCGGCGTTCTGGGCGGCGAGGAACTCGCGAACCTTCTCGGCACCCTTGTCGGTGAAGGCGACCATTGCCTCCAGTATAGCCCAGGCGGGGCGGCTATCCTGCCCCCCATGCCCACCCCCGAGGAGATCAGGCAGCGCATCGAGGCCGCCATCCCGGGCGCCCGCGCCGAGGTCGAGGACTACACCGGCGGCGGCGACCACTTCCGCGCGACCGTCACCGCGCAGGCGTTCGCGGGCCGCAGCCGCATCGAGCAGCACCGCCTCGTCTACGACGTGTTCGGCGCAGAGATCGGCGGTCCGATCCACGCGCTGTCGCTGAAGACCGAGGTCGGAGCCGCCCCTACACACCCCAACCCGACCGAGGTCGGCTGAGCAGCCCCTACACACCCCCGACCGAGGTCGGCTGAGCCGCCCCCTACCCACCCGACCCTCACCCACCCGCCGCGCAACTCAAAGGAGCCCCCCATGAAGAGCATCGACCCGATCGCCGCCCCCTCCGCCGAGTCCAACCCGATCCGCACCGCGATCGCGGAGGCGATCGCCGAGACACCGCGTGATCCTCTTCATGAAGGGCACCCCGGAGATGCCCGCAGTGCGGCTTCTCGCGCCGCACAGTCGCCGCGCTGCAGGCGCTCGACACGCCCTTCGCGGCGGTGGACGTGCTGCCGGACCCCCGCATCCGCCAGGAGCTCTCGGCGCTCTCCAACTGGCCGACGGTCCCGCAGCTGTTCGTCGACGGGGAGCTCGTCGGAGGGTGCGACATCGTCACTGAGATGTACGAGTCGGGCGAGCTCGCGCAGGTGCTCGGCGTGGAGGGCGCCGACGAGCAGTCGCCCGCGCCGCACATGCCGGAGGAGAGCGTCGGCGGCCTGCAGATCGAGAACCGCCTCGGCTGAGGCGGCCCGCAGATCGAGAACCGCCTCGGCGGAGGGCCTGAGCCCCGTCGCCGGGCGGGCGGTGCTGTAGGGTGGCTCGCCCTATGGCCCCCGTCGCGATCGTCACCGACTCCACCCACTACTCGCCCCGCACGCTCGTGCAGAGCGAGGGGATCCACGAGGTCAGCCTGTACGTGGGGTGGGGCGAGGACAAACAACAGCGAGACCGCGATAGCGGTCGAAGGCTACGACGCCTTCTACGCGCGCCTGGACTCCGACCCGGAGCTGCCGACGACCTCCCAGCCCTCGATCGGGGACTTCCTCGCCGTGTGGGAGCCGCTGCTCGCCGAGCGGGCGGGACGTCGTCTCGATCCACCTCGCGGGCGGCATCTCCGGCACCTGCGGGGCCGCCCGCCAGGCGCAAGGCCTGCTCGACGAGCGCGGCCTCGGCGAGCGCGTGGCGGTGCTCGACGGCGAGACCGCCTGCGGGGGCCTCGGCCTGCTCGTGCTGGCGGGGGCCGCGGCGGCGCGCGGGGGCGCCGACGAAGACGGGGTCGCTCGCCCGCATGCGCGAGGCGCGCGCGGCGCTGCGCATCTGGTTCTGCATCGACACGCTCGAGTACCTGCGCCGCGGCGGGCGCGTCGGCAAGGCACAGGCGTGGATCGGCAGCGCGCTGCGCATCAAGCCGATCCTCACGCTCGAGCACGAGATCACGCCGGTCGAGCGCGTGCGCACCGCCGGGCGAGCGTTCGAGCGGATGGTCGAGTACATGCACGAGCTGCGCGAGGCGGGCGCGGACGCGTGGGTGGTGCAGCACATCCAGGCCACCGAGCAGGCGCAGCGCCTGGTCTCGCACGGACGCGAGATGTTCGGCTCCGAGCCGGCGTTCGTCTCCGAAGTCGGCCCGGTGATCGGTACCTACATCGGCCCCGGCCTGGTCGGCGTGGGCGGGGTGCCGCGGGCGCTGCTGGCCTGAGCGCCAGGCCTGCTAGCGGCGACGGCGACGGCGACTACGCATCCCCAGCGTGAGCCCGACCACGGCGGCACCGATCAACAGCTCGCGGTTGTGACGCTCGAGGTGGCCGCGCCAGTCGGTGAGCCTCGCCACCTCGGTGTGCAACTGCCCCATCGAGACGGCCAGCTCAGCGCGGTTGGCCTCGATCGAGCGGCGAATCTCCGCCGGCGAGCGCTGCGCCATTAGCTCGCTCCCCCGGCGGACTCAGAGCCCGCGCCCATCGTCTCGCGGATCAGGCGGGCCTCTTCGAGCGCCATCGTCGGCACAGGCGGCGCGCCTTTTTTGAGGGCTTTGGCGGCCACCAGCCCGGCGAGCGCGCCGAGCACCACAAGGATCACCGCCATCGCGAAGAAGCCGATGAAGTACGTGAAGTCGGAGCCGATCGGCAGGTAGTAGTAGAGCAGCCACGCGCACCCGACGAGCACGAAGAACAGCGCCGTGAGGAAGAACACGCCCGCGACCGCCGCGACCGCCGCGCCGCGCGCGAGGCGCGAGACCTTCTCGGTCACCTCCGCCTTGGCGAGTTCGACCTCCTCGCGGACGAGCACCACCACCCGCTCGGAGACGTCGGTGACCGCAGTGGCGATGTTTTGCGGCCCGCCCTCTGGCGCGCTCACTCCGGCGGCTCCTCGTCGAACACCCGCCGCCACGCCACGCCGGCGGCGCGCTGCACGAGGACGCTCGCGAGGGCACCGAGAGCGGTGAGCATGCCCGACCACAGCAACCGCTTGACCATCTCGTTCTCCATCATCGGGGGAGTGTATTGCCCGCGGTGGTCGCCCCGGCGCCGGCGCACTCCAGGCCGCCGCACACGGTCTCGACCACGAGCCACTTCGCGCGCTCGTAGTGCTCCTCACCGCCGGGCAGCAGCTCGAAGATCCAGCCGGTGAGCATCTGCTCGATCGCGCCGTAGAACGCGAGCGCCGCGAAGGATGCGTCGATCTCGGGCTTGAAGTCGCCCCGCTCCTGGGCGGCGGTGACGATCGCGGCGATCAGCTCGTACGCACGGCGGATCTCGGCGACGTGCGTCTGCCCGAAGGAGTTGGCGGCGCGCGTGACCTCCACGATGATGACCTTCATCAGGTCGGGGTCGTGGCTGTAGGAGTCCACGATGAACGAGGCGATCGCGTACAGCTTCTCGCGCGCGCTCAGCCCCTCCTGGGCGTCGACCTCGCGGATCGTGTGCAGCATCACCTCCCACCGCTCGAGGAAGAGCGTGTCGAGCACGTCGTCCTTGGAGGTGAAGTAGTGGTACACCAGCCCGTACGCGACCCCCGCCTCGTCGGCGATGTCGGCCACGCGGCAGGTGTGGAAGCCCTGGCGCGCGAACACCCGCACGGCCGCGTCGAGGATCATGCGCCGCTTGTCGGGGGCGGCAGTGGCGCGGGATGCGCTCACGCGGTGGCCCTCTCACCGGCGTACACCGCGGGGCGCCTGTGCTCGGGCAGCGGCATCCTGCGCCTGATCTCCTCCTGGCGCTCGAGGTCGAGCTCCGCGACCACGTACCCCGGCCCCTCGGCGGAGGCCCGCGCCAGCACCGTGCCCCACGGGTCCACGATCAACGAGCACCCCCCGGAGCGGTGCTCGGGCGGGTGGGCACTCGGGTGCCGGCCCACCTGGTTGGCGGCCACCACGAACACCTGGTTGTCGATCGCCCGTGCCCGCACCAGCACCTCCCAGTGGTCGCGTGTGGTCGGCAGGGTGAACGCGGCCGGTAGCGCGAGCACGCGCGCCCCGCGCCGGGCCAGCGCGGCGAACAGCTCGGGGAAGCGCAGGTCGTAGCAGATCGCCAGGCCGAGGCCGGTGCCGTCGGCCAGCGTGCTAGTCACGAGCTCCGTGCCGGGCTCGGTGACGGCCGACTCGCGGTAGGAGCGCCCCTCGACCTCGACGTCGAACATGTGCAGCTTGCGGTAGGTGTCGCGCAGCTCGCCGTCGGGGCCAACGTGCACTGCCGTGTTGGCCAGCCGCGGGACGGGCGGACGCCGCCCGTTGACGGACACGTGCGGCGCGGGCGCGGCGACGCGCGGGTCGGCGTCCAGGCGCTCCACGAACGACCCGGCCACGAGATCGATTGAGAGCTCCCGGGCGAGCGCCCGCGCCCACGAGATGGCGGGCCCATCCAGCGTCTCGGCGCCGGCGCGCAGCTCCTCGTCGGAGCCGAGCACCGTCCACTTCTCTGGGAGTACGATCAGCTGCGCCCCGTCCGTCGCCGCAGCGCGCGTGAGGCGATCGGCGGCCTCCATGTTCGCGGCCTTGTCGGCGGTGGAGTTGAGCTGGACGGCCGCGACCCGCAAGTACTTCCCCTTCCGTGAGCCTCCCACAGAATAGATTGACTGGTCAGTCAACTAGCGCAAGCATAGCGCTGGAGCGGCCGGCCGACCAGGCCCGGCTGCGCACGTGGCACGGCACGCGGCCGCTCAAGCGCTGGCGCTACGTGGCCGTGTTCTGCGAGGAGCTGATGGCGTGCGCGGCGCGCGTGCAGGTGGGCCCTGCGCACCAGAGCTTCTGGGCAGTGCTGTGGCGGGGGGAGGGGCGGTTGGACGAGCGCACCCGCCTGCTGCGCCGCGGCGCAGTCCAGCTGGAGCCGGGGCGGCTGCGGGTGCACGACGGCGCGGTGGAGCTCGACTTCGCGCTGGCGGAGGACGCCGGGATCGAGGCGCGCTGCCCGCACGGCACCGACCACGTGTGGACGCGCAAGCAGGCCGGCATCCCGGCGCGCGGGACGGTGCGCCGCAACGGCGGCCCCGCGCGTACGCTGGAGGCGCTGGCGGTGGTGGACGACACGGCCGGCTACCACGCGCGCGTGACCGAGTGGTGGTGGGCAGCCGGCGTCGGCGAGGACCCTGCGGGCACGCCGCTCGCGTTCAACCTCGTAGAGGGCGTCAACGACCCCCCGTCCGGCAGCGAGCGCGCGGTGTGGGTGGCCGGCGCGCCGCACGAGGTCCCACCGGTGCGCTTCGCGCGCGAGCTCTCCCGGATCGACGGCGCCGACGGCGAGCGGCTCGACTTCCTCGCGGAGGCCGAGCGCCACCGCCGCGAGCGGCTGCTGGTGGTGAGCAGCTCCTACCGCGCGCCGTTCGGCACGTTCAGCGGCACGCTCCCGGGCGGGGTGCAGCTGGCGCGCGGGATGGGGGTGGTGGAGCACCACCGCGCGCGGTGGTAGGTCGGTGGGGCTTCAGGCCTCGATCTGTCCTGGGCAGGGCTCACTCGCCTCACGGGCCGCTGAGGACTCCGATGAGGCAGCCGAAGCCGAGCTGATCGCCTCGAAGAGACGATCGCTGGTGATCGGCCTTTCGATGTCCCAAAGCTGAGCGCTGGACTCGTCGACCCTCGCAACGGAAGAGCGCAGGAACGCAAGATCTTCCCGAAAGGTCGCCAGACGCAGACCCAAACCGCCCACGCTCGCCGTCTCCTCGACAAGCGCTGCAAGATCCTCGGCGGCGAAAACCCGTCCGTGGGCGATCAGATTGCGTAGAGACGCCAGCCGGCTGATACGCTCCAGATCCTCCGACGTGGCGAAGAGCTTGATGTCGGTCGCTTCGGCGAACAGACGGTCGAGCAGGCGGACGTTTCCGTGGGCCAGCGTCGCGACATATTCCAGACCGAGATCCACGGGCACGCCCTGTTCTCGCGGCGCAGTCAATGCCGATGGCCCGTCCCCCTCCTTCAGCGCCTTGGTGGTCCATAGCAACTGCCACGACGAAGAACGCCGCTTGGTGGTGATCACCAGAGCTATCTCCGCTAGGTACGCGACGAAGCTGTCCATCGATCGAACGAGCGTCAAGCTGCAAGGCGAAGCGGGCGTGGTCGGCAAGGCGTGCCACGGTGCGCCCGACGCCCCCGGTGGAGTCCTCTGAGACGCGTAGGCTGAGATCCACGAAGAACTCGAGGAAGCTCGTGGCCTCCCAGTCAGCCGCGAAGAAGCGGGCACAAGCAAAGGACATCCGCTCCGGAGTCGCCGGCGACTGCTCCAGTGGTGCCATGAAAATAGACTAGCGTGCATGACCCCGGCTTTGAGCGGCGACACCTCGCGTGCATTGTTCACGCTCGCGGCCGGAGTGGAGGTCGCAACCGGCCAAACGACGCTCGAGGCGGTCGGGCGAGCAAAGCTGGCTTCGGTGCTCTTCGACGAGGTCGTTATGGAGTCCGGTCTCCACATCGTGGAGATGTCGGCGGCCTCGCCCGCGGCGATCAGACGCCTCAGCGCGGCCGCCATCTCCCAGCAACTCCTCAAAGACACTCGTACGGTCGAGCGCGGGACGAGGACCGGCGTAGCAATACGCATCGGCGACGGCGATGTCGAGTTCTACATAGGCACGAACATCCCACGACTCCCTGGCGCTCAGTACTCAGAGACCGAAGTCGAGTTCCGATACGTCAGCGAGTACCACACCGGCCTCTTGGATGAGCTAGCCCAAATCGGCGCCGACTGGATCCATGTGATTGAGGTCACACGCGAAACAGACAAGGAAACCTCCGTCAAGCCGTGTCAACTAGCCGTCTTGGACCCTTTCAACGAAAGCGACGAACCATACGCTATCGCGCATCTCACCTCGGACGAGGCAAGGGATCTCGCCGAGAAGCTCATGGCACTTGCCACGGATGACAACGAGACCGAGAATCCAGCATATTCGAGACGACAGCGAGAAACGACGCCGGCAGACGCAGGGCCATACGAGTATCTGCTCGCAGAAGACCTCGCCGAGGCGATCCATGTCGCCAACCGCCTGAACGCAGTACCAACACTGAGCAGCGCCTTTGAGCGAGTGGCATCCGAGCGAGGTGTGCCGGTCGGTATCCCGGGCGCGGAGAGCCTGGGGTTGGTTGTCCCGAACTTCTCGGTGCTCCCCTGGGAGGCTATTGCGCGTTTTCGCGACCATCAGGGGGCTGTCGAGGCCCGCGGGCGTCTGCGCGAATTTGAAATGGAGGCCGCGGCACGCGAGCCGTACGGGTCCGCGGAGCTAGTGCGAGATACCGCTCGAGAGGTGGCCAAAGGACTATTGGGCGTCGTAGGCGACCTAGCGCCGAAGCTCTCCGACGATCTTCGCGGACCGCTCCTGGGCAGCTCGGTCGGGCTCGTGCCTGTGGTCGGTCAGTACGCCTCGCTCGCCGTGTCTATGGGAGACGCAATCTCTGCTCTACATCAGCACCGCGCTTTCGAGGGATCGTGGGTCGCCGCGATTCTCCAATTGCGGGACGCCGCGGCCGACGCAGCCATCGACTGGTAGCGCGGCTCCACGCCTTTGGAGTCACGCCCGAAACGTAGCGCCCTGCCCCGTTGTGGCGACCGGCCCTGCCGCCGCCCCCGACTCCAGCAGCGCCGCGACCTCCTCGGCGGAGTAGCCGGCGGCGGCCAACACCTCCTTAGTGTGCTCGCCGAGCGCGGGGCCCGGGAGGCGGTCGTGGGCGCCGGGGGTGCGGCTCAGCTTGACCGGGAGACCGAGTTGGCGCACGCCGCCGGCGACGCCCGGCTGGGGCAGCGTGACCACCATCTCTCGCGCGCGCACGAGCTCGGAGTCCAGCGCCTCGTCGAGCTCCAGCACCGGCTCCAGGCAGCAGTCGTGCTCGCGCGCGAAGGCCTCCCACTGCGCGCGAGTGCGCTCCATGAAGATCGCCCGCACCTGCGCGTGGGCGTCGGAGCCGGGGGGCTCGAACTGGCGCTCGCCGAGATCCTCGCGGCCGACGCCGCGGCACCACGCCTGCCAGAACTTGGGCTCCAGCGCGCCGAGCGTGACCCACCCGTCGGCGCAGGCGTAGGGGCGGTAGCAGATCAGGCCGCCCGCGAGCGGCAGCGCGCCGCGGCGGGGGACGGCCCCGTCGGCGAGATACGCGGCGGCGACCAGCGCCAGCCACGAGAGCGCGCCGTCGGCCATCGAGACGTCCACGACCTGGCCTTCGCCGGAGCCCGGATGGGTGGGGCTGCCGTCGCGCTCGCGCAGGGCGGCGAGGATGCCGAGCGCGGCCATCAGCGCGCCGCCGCCGAGGTCGGCGATCTGGCCTGCCGCTTGGATGGGATGCCCGCTCGCCTCCTCGCGCTCTCCCGTGAGGCCAAGTAGGCCGACGAGGCCGAGGTAGTTCATGTCGTGGCCGGAGGCGTCCCGTTTGGGGCCCGTCTGGCCGTACCCGGAGATCGCGCAGTACACGACCCCGGGGTTCACGGCGCGCATCCGCTCGTAGCCGACGCCGAGGCGGTCGAGCACGCCCGGGCGGAAGGATTCCAGGACCACGTCGTGGCTCTTCACCAGGCGCAGCAGCGCCTCGCGGCCCCCCTCCTGCTTGAGGTTCAGGCGCACCGAGCGCTTGTTGCGGTTGAGCGCCAGGAACAGCGCCGACTTCGCGGTGTCCTCAGCACCGTCGTGGTACGGCGGCGACCAGCGGATGTAGTCGCCCATGCCGGTGTCCTCGACCTTCAGCACCTCCGCGCCGAGATCGGCCAGCAGCAGCGAGCAGAAGCCTCCCGGCAGCAGCCGCGAGAGGTCGAGGACGCGGATGCCTGCGAGAGGCAGCTCAGCCATCGCGCTGCGGAACGTTCAGCAGGCGCCGGGCCTCCTGCACGGTGGCGGGCCGCCGGCCGACGTCCTCGGTCATCTGGCGCGCCTTGGCCACCAGCTCGCCGTTGGAGCGGGCCATCTCCCCGGACGGCAAGTAGAGGTTGTCCTCCAGGCCCACGCGCACGGAGCCGCCGAGCGTGAGCGCCGCCGCGACGAGCTCCCACTGCAGGCGGCTGATGCCGATCACCGCCCAGTGCGAGCGTTGGCCGATCTCCGATCGGTCGGCGCCGTCGAGGCCGGGGATGTTGGCGACCATCGCCGCGAGGTTGCGCGCGCCGGGGGGCACGCCGCCGACGACACCCATGATGCAGTCCACGTGCAGGGGCGCCTCCAGCACGCCCATGTCGAGCAGCGGGTCGAGGCTGCCGACGTGGCCGAGGTCGAAGCACTCGTGCTCCGGTTTGATGCCGAGCTCGCGCATCGCGCGCAGCAGCTCGACGATCTCCTCGAAGGGGTTGGCGAACACCATGTTGAACACGAACGCTTTGCGCGAGCGCGAGTACTTGGCGTAGTTCATCGAGCCCATGTTCAGCGCCGCCACCTCGGGGCGGCACTCGCGCAGGTAGGCGACGCGCTTCTCGACGGGGACGCCGATGGCACCAGTCGAGAAGTTGATGATCGCGGCGTTGCCGACCGCGGCGCGGATGGCGTCTGAGATCGCTTTGTAGTCCTCGACCTCGAAGCTCGGGCCGCCGTCCGGCTTGCGCGCGTGGATGTGGATCATCGTGCCGCCCTCGTCCACGATGCGCCGCGCCTCGGCGGCGTACTCCGCGGGGGTGTATGGGATCGCCGGGCACTGCTCGCGGTTGGCGAGCACGCCGGAGATGGCGCAGGCGATGACGACGGGGTCCTCAACGGCCATGCGAGCGCTCCTCCGTGTCAGACGTTCGCGGCGTCATACAGGCACCACCCCGTGGCGCTTCCACGGCCGCTCGACGCGCTTGTGCTGGGACATCTCCAGCGCCCGGCAGATCGTCGCACGCGTCTCGCGCGGGTCGATCACGTCGTCGATCAGGTCGTTGCCGGCGGCGATGTACACGTCGAACTGCTTGCGGAAGCCCTGGATCAGCTCCTCCCGCTTGGCGGCCGGGTCCTCGGCTTCCTCGACCACCTTGCGGAAGGCGATCTCCACGACGCCCTCGGCGCCCATCACGCTGATCTCGGCGCTCGGCCACGCGACGATCAGGTCGGGTTCGTAAGCACGGCCGTTCATCACGTAGTAGCCGGCGCCGTACGCCTTGCGGGTGATGACCGTGATCTTCGGCACCGTGGCGTTGGCGACCGCGTACAGCATCTTCGCGCCGTGGCGGATGATGCCTTCGGCCTCGACTTTGGTGCCGACCATGAAGCCGGGCACGTCCTGGATGAACACCAGCGGGATCGCAAACGCGTTGCAGAGGTTGACGAAGCGCGCGGCCTTGTCGGCGGAGTCGTTGTCGAGGATGCCGCCGAGCTGCTTGGGCTGGTTGGCGACGATCCCCGCGGGCCGGCCGCCGAAGCGCGCGAAGCAGGTGATGATCGTCTTCGCCCACTGGCGCTTGATGTCGAGGTACTCGCCGTCGTCAACGACGCGACGGATCACCTCATACATGTCGTAGGGCTTGCGGTTGGACTCCGGCAGCACGTCGAGCAGGGCCTCCTCGGCGCGGTCGATGGGATCGGAGACCGGTCGTATGGGCGGGGGCTCCTCGCAGTGGGAGGGAAAGTAGGAGAGGTACTCCTTGATGCGTGCGATGCACTCCTCGTCGTCGGCGACCTCCATGTCCCCCACCCCCGACTTGCGGCAGTGCACGCGCGAGCCGCCGAGTTCCTCCTGGGTGACGTCCTCGCCCACGGCGGCGCGCACGAGGTGGGGGCCGGCGAGCGCCATCGACCCCCGGCCCCGGACCATCGGCACGAAGTCGGCGAGGCCGGGTATGTACGCGGTGCCCGCCGCGCACGGCCCCATCAGCGCCGCGACCTGAGGGATCACGCCGCTCATGATCACCTCCTCGCGGAAGAGGTGCCCGGAGCCGGCGAACATCGCGCCGGCGGCCTCCTGCACGCGCGCGCCGGCGGAGTCGAGCAGCCACACGAAGGGGATCCTCTTGGTGAGCGCCAGCTCACGCAGACGTGTCACCTTGAACTCGCCGGTCATTCCCATCGAGCCGGCCATCACCGTGAAGTCGTACGCGCACACCGCGGCGAGGCGGCCGTCGATCTTGCCGTAGCCGGTTACCACCCCGTCCGCGGGTGCCTCGACGCCATCCATCGCACGCTGGGAGGTGTGGGGGCGGCCGTGGACGCCAAGCTCGACGAAGGTTCCGTCGTCGACCAGCAGCGCGATCCGCTCGCGCGCGGTGAGCTTTTCGCGCTCATGCTGTTTGGCGATCTTCTCCTCGCCGCCGCCCAGCATCGCCTTCGCGCGGCGCGCTTCGAGGTCCTCCACCAGGGGGCGCAGGAGGGAGGTGGGCGTCTCGGTCGGCGCGGCGGTGCGCTCGGCTGTCGGCGCGGCGGGGGTCTCGGTCGAGTTGTCGTCGCTCATCAGCGGCCTTTCCAGACGGGGTCGCGTTTCTCGAAGAACGCGGTGACGCCCTCCACGATGTCCTCAGTCGAGAGCGCGAGCGTCAGCTGCGCGCGCAGGTAGTCCAGGGCATCCTCCAGCGGCATGTCCAGCTGCCGGCGCATGGCCTCCTTGCCGAGGCGCATGATCAGCGGCGACTTCGCCGCGAGCTTGCCCGCCCACTCCGCGACCGCGGCGTCGAACTCCTCTGTGGGCACGACCCGGTTGACGAGGCCAGCGGCAAGCGCCTCCTGCGCCGACCACCGCTCGCCGAGCAGCAGCAG
The DNA here is from genome assembly GCA_963821775.1 of uncultured Solirubrobacterales bacterium. GTDB lineage: Bacteria > Actinomycetota > Thermoleophilia > Solirubrobacterales > Solirubrobacteraceae > Palsa-744. Next base: position 456,559 of record CAWGFB010000007.1, read on the forward strand.
CTCGTTGGCCTTCTTGCGCGGGACGTTGCGGTAGATCAGCGCCATGATCATGAAGGGGAAGGCGCCCACGTTGATCTCGGGCGTGCCGAAGGTGGCGGCCTCAGAGGCGACGATCAGATCGCACGCCAGCGCAATCCCGAGCGCCCCGGCGAGCACGTGGCCGCGCGCAGCGCAGATGGTGGGCTTGCCGAGCGAGCCGATCAGCTTGAAGAGCGCCACGAACTGCTCGCTGCCGAAGTGCTTGTAGACGAGCGGCACGTCGCCGGAGAAGCCACCGAGGTTGGCGCCGGAGGAGAACACTTTCTCGTGCGAGGACGCCAGCACCACGCAGCGCACGTCCTCCTCGGAGCGCGCGCGCTCGAACGCCGCGAGCAGCCCGCCCAGCAGCTCGGCCGACAGCGCGTTGCGCGTCGTGGGCTCGTTGAGTGTGATCGTGGCGACGCCGTCGGCGGCCTCATAGAGGACCAGACCTGACGGGGTCTCCGGCGAGGGCGGGGACTGCTGGGCGACGGGCTGCTCAGGCACGCTCGGCATCGTACCCGGCCACGGCATCGCGGCGCTCGATCGCTGGCCAGCCGGCCAGGCGTGGAGAGCCCGGGGTCAGCTCATCTCCTCACAGCGACGAGATCACTTTGGGGTGTAGGTTGCCGTCGTGGAGGTGACGGCACAAGATCTAACCTTTCGCGAGGCGGCGCGGAGCTTCGATCGCACGAGCGCCCGGGTGGTTGAGCGCGAAGCGGATGAGCAGCGCCGGGAGACCCTGCGCCGCTATCCGCGCGCGCACTGGCCGGAAATGCTGCTCGAGGAGTATGCGGAGGGGCAAGCCGATCGGCCGGAGAGCTTCTGCCGCTGGATCGAGCGCCAGACCGATCAGATGGGCAGCATTCGGGGTGGTTCGGCCCGCAAGTTGATCATCTACAAGCACGCCGACGGAGATGACTGGCATTTCCCGTCGGACTACGCGGATGTTCAAGAGGCGTGGCGGGCAGTCCGTGCCGGCTTCATGGAAGCATTGGAGTTCGCCGACGCGGGTCGGTGGGAGGAGATCAATCGCATTGATGCCCTGCTATCTGGCCCCGCGCTCGTGACCAAGATGCTCTGGGCCTACTTCCCCGAGCAGTTGTTGCCAGTAACTTCACGCGACAACCTACGCCACTTCCTGCGCGTAGCCGGGGAGGAGACGATTGCAGCTGACTCTGGACTCGGGACCCTGCAGCTGAACCGTGCCTTGCTCGACAAGCTCCGCGCCATGCCCGAGCTGGAGGGATTGTCCACGAAGGCGCTCGAGCGGTTTCTCTATGCCCGGTTCAGCCCGCTGGGGGGCCGGCTGATCAAGATTGCGCCAGGGCCAGACGCTCGCTTCTGGGATGAGTGTCTCGCTGGAGGCTACATCTGTGTCGGCTGGGATGACGTCGGCGACCTGCGACGGTTTGAATCGAAAGAGGCCTTCGTGACCGCCTTCCAGGAGCACTACTCCGAGCTTTACGCGACTCGCTCGAAGCTGACAGAGAAGGCAAACGAGCTGTGGCTTCTCATCGACGTCTGCGCCGGCGAGCGCGTCGCCGCCAATCGGGGGATGTCGCACGTATTGGGCGTAGGAACCGTCGAGCCGCCGGGGTACGTGTGGGACGAGTCGCGGCCCGAATACAAGCACACGGTGCGAGTCGCGTGGGACACGAGCTATGAGAAAGAGATCACCACCCAGCCGCGCTGGGGGCTGAAGACGGTCCTTCCGCTGGCCGGCAAGTCACGTGAGCTGGTTCTGAGCGATTACGCCGATCCCGACAACCAACAGCAACCAACTGTCGAAGGCGGCAACTCGGAGCCGATATTGACCGAGATCGCCGAGCTACTCAAGCGCCGCGGGCAGGCAGTGCTCTATGGACCTCCGGGAACGGGGAAGACCTGGACCGCGAATCGTTTCGCGCACTGGTGGCTTGGCAAGCAGAATGGCGAAGTGGTGGCCGCTCCGCTGCACGCGGTTGTAGAGGACACCACGGCACCGGCACCTGAGCGTGCAACGCGATGGTGGTGGGTCACAACAAATCCAACGGCAGGATGGCGGTGGGATGAGCTCTTTGAGGATGGGGAGACAACTTTCAGCCGCGGGCGCAGTGTGAGCAACTACGACCAGATTGCCCCAGGCGACATGGTGATCGGCTACACGAGCACGCCAGTCAAGCGCGTGGAGGTGCTTGCTCGTGTCGAGCGCCTCGAGCAGTTGGATGACGGCCCAACGTTCGTGCTGGCGCCACTCAGACGCGTCAGCGATGGACCGAGATGGGAGGAACTGCTTACGGACGACATTCTCGCTGATTCACAACCGATACGCAACCGCGCGCAGGGTACGCTCTTCGCGCTCGATCATGCCGAGACTGACCGGCTCGTCGAGCTTGTCTCACGGCGTGATCCTGCGGTCGCCAAGGTCATCGCTGACATCCGCGGGAACGGCGTCGGGGAGCGGGGCGCCGGCTCGACAGATGCCGGGACGCTGGAGTGGATCACGTTCCATCCCTCCTACAGCTACGAGGACTTCGTCGAGGGCTTCAGGCCAGTGAAGGGATCGGGCGGGACCGAGTTCGCGCTCGAACCCGGCATCTTCAAGACGCTGTGTCGGCGCGCCACAGCGAATCCCGGTCGGTCGTACCTATTGGTCATCGACGAGATCAACCGGGCGAACATCGCCAAGGTATTTGGTGAGCTGATCACGTTGCTCAAGAAGGACAAGCGCGGCGAGGTCGCGGCCCGCCTACCGTATAGCAAGGAGAGGTTCACGATCCCCAAGAATCTCTTCGTGCTCGGCACGATGAACACCGCGGACCGGAGCATCAAGCTCCTGGATACCGCTCTCCGCCGGCGCTTTGGCTGGGTCGAGCTGATGCCCAATGCCGAGCTCCTCGCCGGTGCGACGGTCGAGGGCGTGCAGTCTCGATCGTCTGCTGCGTGAGCTGAACCGCCGGATTGCGAGATCGGCCGGTAGAGAGAAGCAGATCGGCCACTCGTTCTTCCTCGAGGATGAGCAGCCGTTCTCGGACGCCAGCGAGTTCGCCCAGGTCTTTCGGACCGAAATCGTGCCGCTGCTTCAGGAGTACGCCTATGAGGACTACGAGAATCTTGCGGACTACTTGGGCGAGCGCATCGTTGACCGTGAGGCTCTCGCTCTGAACCCGACGGTGCTAGCGGACCCGACGCTTCTGCTGGAGGCGCTCGAAGAACACCTCACCGGTGGCGACAACGAGCCGTGAGGCGCTACAGAACCGCGGAAGGCCTTCCGGGCGTCGCGCTGGCCGAGTGGCAGAGCGACGAGATCCCCGACGTTCGCCTCTCGCAGCGCGACCTGCGCCTCGCAGAGCGCCTCAGCGCGCGATCGGCGGACGCGCGCGTCGATGTGCGCGCCATCGGAGACAGCGTCGCCATTCGCACACAGGGAGCAGTCGGGCTCGTCCGGTTTGATCGGTTCGAGCTTCAAATCGAGCCGAAGCTCCCAGGTGGCAATCTCGGGCTGTTCCGCATGATCGAGTTCGCCACCGGGATCGCTGGCGTGGTGCGGCTTGCGGGGAGCCCACGGATGCGGATGGCCGGCAACAACCTCCTCGATCTGGTCATCGAGCTTCTCGCGTGGCTTACGGAGGAGCTGATCGGGGCCGGCCTTCGCGGCGACTACGTGACCCACGAGGACGACCTACCCGTCTTGCGTGGTCGCTTCCTGCCAGACCGCCAAGTACTTGAGCGCCTCGGTCGATACGACCGCTTGGTTTGCCGCTACGACGAGCACGAGTATGACGTCCCGGACAACCAGCTGCTCGCGCTGGCGCTCGGGCGCGGCGCTCGTAGCGCCGCATCTCACCCAGTGCGGCGGCGTGCCAGGTCTGTCGCGGGTGTGCTCGGAGAGGTCTGCAACCCAGCGTCATTCGACCTCACCGACGGGCGGGCAACGATGGCATACGATCGGATGAACTACCACTACAAGGACGCCCACGAACTCGCCTGGCTGCTGCTTGAAGGACTTGGTCCGGCGGACGAGCTCACGAGCGGCTCCACGCGAGCGCGCTCGTTCCTCATCGATATGAACAAGCTGTTCGAGCGCTTTGTCGAACGGGCGCTCGAAACCATCCTGGACGATGCGCTCTTCCGGATTCGTGCACAGCGGAGTGAGTCGATCTTCTGGGATGCGACTGAGCACCGACGATACGCGCGTGTTCGACCCGATCTCCTGGTCGAGCGGCGTGACCGGGCACAGGTCCGACTGCCTGTCGACGCGAAGTACAAGCGTTATGGCGGCAGCGAGACCAGAAAGATCGTAGTTGCCGACCTGAGCCAGGCGTTCATGTATGCCTACGCCTATCGGGACCCCGGGTCAACGACGCCTCCGCGAGCAGCGCTCGTGTACCCAAGCGAACGGCCCGGTCAGCCCGAGCTTGTGCGACTCGAGGTCAAGAGCGTTGCGGAACGGATGGTCGATGCCCAGCTGATCGGCATTGGCGTTCACATCCCCACGTTGCTTGATGAACTGCGCACCGCAGGTGATCGGGCCGGGGAGGCGATCGAGCAGGCGCTGGGCCTCGAGGCAGGCGATGGAGCACAGGCCGGTCGAACAAGCCGGCCAGGAGCTGACAGTGCCGCTCGCTGATGGCGAGCAAAGCTGCTCTACTTTTGCGAGCATATATGCTCTACTATTAAGAGCATGAACCCCTTCCGCTACAGCGAGCCGGTCCCAGCCGAGGAGCTGATGAACCGCGACGGCGAGGCGCAGGAGCTGCTCGAGCGGGCCGTGGAGGGCAACAACAGCCGCCTCGTGGCGCCCCGACGCTTCGGCAAGACCTCGCTGTTGCGGCGTGTGGCGCACGATGCCGAGATGGAGGGTTGGGCGACGGTCTACGTCGACTTCTTCGGCGTGCTCACGCTCGCCGACATCTCCCAGCGCATCGAGCGCGCCTACGCCGAGCAGCTGCAGGGGCGCCTCGCAACCTGGTTCGCGGGTGCGAGGCGGATGCTGCACCCCACCTTCCGCGCCGGCGGCGGCCCGCTGCCGGCCGGCGTCGAGGTCACCGTTGACGCACAGGCCGAGCCGCCGCTGCTCGACCGGCTTGCGCTGCCGCGCCGCCTGCACGAGCGCCACGGCACACGCACGCTCGTCGTTTTCGACGAGTTCCAGGACGTGCTCGCGGCGACCGACCGCGTCGACGCAGTCATCCGCTCCGAGATCCAGCATCACGGCGACGCCGCCAGCTACATCTTCGCCGGCTCGCACGTGGGCATGATGCGCGAGCTGTTCGCTGACCGCCGCCGCGCCTTCTACGGCCAAGCGGCCCCCGTCGAGCTCCCACCGCTCCCACCCGCGGAGGTCGCCGACTACGTTGCGACCCGCTTCCAGCGCACCCGGCGCGACGTCGGCGTGGCGCTCGAGCCACTGCTGGCGCTCGCCCAAGGTCACCCGCAGCGCACGATGCTCCTCGCGCACACTCTATGGGAGCTCACCCCTAGCGGACAGGCCGCGACCGAGGAGACCTGGCAGGCCGCCTACGAACGCGCCATGCACCAGGTTCGCGACGAGCTGCGTACCACCTGGACTGCGCTGCCCGCCGGCCACCGTCGCGCGCTGACCGCGGTCGCCGAGAACACCACCCCCCTCTACGCCGCCGCCCGCCGCCACGGCGGCTCACGCGGCGGCGCCATCCACGCTGCGATCCAGGCGCTGGAAGACCGCGGCGAGATCGCCCCCGACGCCGCCGCCCGCACCGGCTACCGCCTCACTGACCCGCTGCTCGCCGCGTGGATCGAGGACGACCGCGCGGAGCGGTAGGCAGCGGATCGACTCCCACACGATCCGCTCGGCCAACACTTTCCTTTTCCTGGCCAAAGCGCTAGTTTCTGCGAGCACAAGCGACGAGAGACAAGGAGCCCCCGCCGATGGCCGCCACCGCCGAGCCCGTAGTGAAGCCCGACTTCCACGCCAAGCGCAAGCACCTGCTGTTCAACGACGAGCACGAACAGCTGCGCGAGTCGATCCGCAGCTTCGCCCAGAAAGAGCTCGCCCCGCACGCGGAGGAGTGGGAGGAGACGACCTTCCCCGACTCCGTGTTCACGCGCATGGGCGAGCTGGGCTTCCTCGGCCTCGACAAGCCCGAGGAGTACGGCGGCCAGGGCGGCGACTACTACAGCGCGCTCGTGCTCGCGGAGGAGATCGGTCACGCCAACTCCGGCGGCCTGGCGATGGGGGTCGCGGTGCAGACCGACATGGCGATGCCGCCGATCCTCGCGTTCGGCACCGAGGAGCAGAAGCGCCAGTGGGCCGAACCCGCCATCAGGGGGCAGAAGATCCTGTGCCTGGGCATCACCGAGCCCGATGCCGGCTCGGACGTCAAAGGGATCAAGACGCGCGCCGTCAAGGACGGCGACGAATACGTCATCAACGGCTCCAAGACGTACATCACCAACGGCCTCCGCGCGCACGTGATCATCCTGGTGACCAAGACCGACGCGGACGCCGGCTACGACGGCTTCACGCTGTTCCTCGTGCCGATGGACTCCCCCGGCGTGATCCGCGAGAAGAAGCTCGAGAAGATGGGCATGCACGCCTCCGACACCGCGCTGCTCGCCTTCCAGGACGTGCGCGTGCCGGAGTCGGCCGTGCTCGGCCAGGTGGGGCGGGGCTTCTACCACATCATGTGGGAGCTGCAGGGCGAGCGGCTGATCAGCGCCGCCGGCTGCGTGGCGGGCGCGCAGCGGTGCTTCGACCGCACGCTCGCCTACGCCAAAGAGCGCACCGCGTTCGGCCGGCCGATCGGCAACTTCCAGGTGATCCGCCACAAGTTCGCCGAGATGGCCACCAAGATCGAGACGGGCCGCCAGCTGGTGTACACGACCGCGTGGCGCCACCAGAACGGCGAGTACCCCGTGCGCGAGATCTCGATGGCGAAGCTGTACACGTCGCGGATCGCCTGCGAGGTGGCCGACGAGTGCCTGCAGATCCACGGCGGCGCCGGCTACATGCGCGAGTACGGCATCGAGCGCGCGTGGCGCGACATGCGCCTCAACCGCATCGGCGCGGGCACAGACGAGGTCATGCTCGAGGTCATCGGGCGCTCTTACGGGCTTTGAGCCGCCCGCGCCGTTCGCCGAGCAGCAGCCACCACGGGTAGGTGGCGAACAGCAGCGCCGCGACCACGTGCGTGCGCCAGCCAGCGCGGCGCACGTCGAAGCGGAAGACACCGGAGTTGAGCATCCAGTCGCGCCCGCTGCGCGCGCGGCAGAGCCGCCAGAGCGGGCGCGTCCAGGGGCGGTCGAGGTAGAGCGAGACGCTCGTGGCCAGGAACGCGCCCGCGGTCGCGGTGTGGACGGCACGCGCGGCCGGGGTGCGCTCGGGCAGCAGGCGGCCGTAGGTGCGGCCGGCCGCGTACAGCCAGGGGGGGTCGATCAGGAACGACATGGGGCCTCCTCGGGGGACGTGGCGCCGGGCACGGCCCGCCCGAGCAGGTGGTAGGCCAGGCGAGTGGCGAGCGCCATGATCGTGATCTGGGGGTTGACGCCGAGCGCGCTCGGCACGACGGAGCCGTCGGCGACGTACAGGCCCTGCACGCCGTGCGCGCGCAGGTCGGGGTCCACCACGCCGCGCGCCGGGTCGGCGTCGGCGCGGGCGGTGCCGAGCGGGTGAAAGGCCATCAGTTTCAGGTCGCGCGCGCGAGCGCGCTCGGGGCGCACGCCGGGCGGCAGCGGCAGGTACACCTCGCGCGCGCCGGCCGCGCGGAAGAGCTCCTCCAGCCGCGCGAGGCCCGCGCGGAAGCGCGCGACGTCGCGCGCGCCGAGGTCGTAGCGGATCAGCGGCCCGCCGCGGTGGCCCACGCGCCCCCGCGAGGAGTCGGAGACCATCAGCCCGCACTGCGCGAGCCGCGGGTAGCGGGCCATCGCGGCGGCGTGGCGGGCGCCCGTCAGCGGCAGCGCGAGCGCGGCGTACGCCGGCGGGCCGGCGACGCCCTCGAACATGATGCCCTCGCGCGCGAACTCGTCCACGTAGAAGCTCTGCGGCACGCCGCGCGCCATGTCGACCCGCTCGTCCATCAGCGCGAAGGCGGCCGTCGAGGGGTGCAGCGCGAGGTTGCGCCCCAGCTGCCCCGAGGCGCCCGCCAGGCCGCTGCGGGCGAGCAGCCCCGGCGTGTGCACCGTGCCGGCCGCCACGACCACGCGCGGGGCGCGCACCTCCAGGGCGCCGTCGCGCCGCGCCGCCACCCCCTGCACGCGCCCCGCGCGCACGAGCACGCGCCGCACGTCCGCGCCGGTGAGCACCTGCGCGCCGGCGGCCCGCGCGCGCGGCACGTACGTGATGCCCACATGCTGCTTGGCGGAGGTCGGGCACCCGAACGCGCACACGCCCGAGCCGACGCAGCCGCGCGCGTTGCGGCGCAGGTACCCGTGCGACCACCCCAGCCGCGCGGCGCCGCGCAGGGCGACGGCCGCGTTCGCGCCGGCCAGCTCGGGCGTGACCTCGGCGACCGAGAGGGCCTCCTCGACCCGCGCGAAGTAGGACTCCAGCGCCTCGCCGTCGAGCGGCAGGCCGTGCTCGGCGCGCCACCGCGCGAGCACGGGCGCGGGCGTGCGGAAGCACGTGCCGGAGTTCACGAGCGTGGTGCCGCCGACGCCGCTGCCGAGCGGCAACAGGATCGGCGGGTTGCCGAGCGTGAGCGTCTGGCCCCCGTCGCGGTAGAGGCGGGCCATCATCTGCAGCGGGCGGGCGGTGTATCCGTCTGGGTCGTGCACGGGTCCCTGCTCGAGCACCACCACGCGCGCGCCGCCCTCGGCGAGCTCGGCCGCGGCGACCGCCCCGCCCGCGCCCGCGCCGATCACGCAGACGTCGGCGTCCAGCCGCGTCGCGCTCACGGCCGCCCCTCCGCGCGGCGCAGCGCGCGCCCGCGCGCCACGACGGCCTCCGCGTCCCACCCCAGCGCCCGCGCGAGCGCGGGCGCTTCGTAGCGCTCCATCCCGAGCACGCTCTGGGCGAGCTGCAGGATGCCGAGTCGCCCCAGCAGCCGCGCGCCGCGGGGCCGCGCGCCGAGCGCGAGCAGGACACGGAGCGCGGCGCGCTGCGGCCGCGGGGCGGCGTCGAGGAACTCGTCGGCGGGGCGCACGCCCAACAGGTTACGCCGCGCGGCCCGGCCCACCCGAGCGGCGCGCCCGAGCGGGCCGGCACGTTGGCGTGTTGGTGCGCTCCCGCGGCTCGGCGCGGGGCCTGTTGGGGCTCCCACATTGGCGATCGCCGTCTCGGGTCCCGGGCCGTCGATTAGAAAGATAAAGATTGCTGGAGGGTGTTGAAAAGGCCACGACGGTGTGGTACGTTGCGGGATGCTGTACGGTCCCGAATCTGGCGATCGGCCGCGAGGGAGTGGCCGGGACCGGCCTAGGGGCTCGACCTTCGGGTCTTCATATGTGGCTTCCTTTCTTGATTCCTGTCTTGTCTGATCCTGGGGCGTCCCGTTTGCGCGGGGCGCCTTGGGGTTCTCTGGCGAAGTCGGAGACAGTGGGGGACGACTGGGGAGGTCCGGGGGTCATGTTCGTTCAAATCCGATTACGAAGGAGCTATACGATGCGTCGTTTGACCATCGCGGCGCTCGCCTTCGCGTCGATGCTTGTGATGAGCGTGGCGCTGGCGGGGACCGCCTCAGCAGCGGGGTTATTATGGTTAGTGTGTTTAGAAGGGTCTGGTCTCACGAAATACTCGAGTAACCAGTGCACCAAAGCCGAAGGCGGCGGGAAATGGCAGTCGTTAGGCCTTTTAACTTCCGACACGATTAGAATTGTGGCCTTCACGCTTGTCTTGCGGGACAAGGAATCGATTAACAAAGAAAATGTGTTAATCACGTGCTTAGCGGGAGGCTCAGGGACTGGGTTAATTGAACCCGGCAACACAGCTGTGATCAGAGCAGCAAAAATAAGCGAACCAGGCAAAAACTGCGCGCAGTTGTCTGGGCCCTGTGAAAAAACAGAAGCAGGGGTGATAACAAAAGTAGAAGCGGTCAACCTGCCCTGGAAGCAGACAATCATAGAAGGTCCAGAAGGGAAGCATTTAGGCAAGCTCGAAGGGACGGTCGCCGGCAAAGAACCGGGATGGGCAGTCACATGTCGGGTAGGCGGCCTTGCAACTACGGATACCTGCACAAGCGAAGCAGGTAAACCTGAATTGCTCGAATTAATCAACGAAGTAACAGGCGGCGTATTATTAATACGCGGTAGATTTGAGAACGAAGCAAAAGGTACCTGCTCGCTTGCGGAAGGAAGGAAAAAAACGGCTGAAATCTTTGGTTTAGTCGCGATCTTATTATGGAATGGGAATGGCCTATCGATAAATTCATTCTGATAGTGGCTGAGTCCTGATGTCCTCGGATGGGGGTCGGCGCCTGCTGGCTCCCATCCGAATTTGCCGGAGACGGCCGAAGTGCAATAGGGGCGGTTTGAGGGATCCTGCGATGGCAGGCCCGTTGCGCCCCGACAGCGATGCGCGGGACGAGGAGGAGCACCCAATGTGGCGCGAAGACGATAAGGCGCAGGTGACTGGCGTCTGGATTTATCTCTGGAGGAGCAGGCGGGCATGGATCACTCGGGGAACAGCTTTGACCGGGTTGATGTGTGCATCCGCTGCGGGGTTCATGTTCATGGGGAGCGTGGCGACGGCGACCGAACAGTGCCCGAACGCTGCCTCGCGCCAGGGCCCCTCCGCCGTGCTGCCCGAATGTCGCGTGTATGAGCAGGTCACGCCCGTGGACAAGGGGGACGCGCTCGACTTGTTTCAGTTGTTCATCTATAATGACACAGCGGCCGAACCCTTGGCCAACGAACGGGCCTCTGTCGCCGAAGACGGCGACGCACTCCTGCTGGAAACACTGGCCACGCTTAGCTCGAGCTCAGCGGTTTCGCCTGCATCTTATGTTTTCTCACGGGGTGCTGGGGGCTGGGTTATGACCCCGCTGGTCTCGCCCACCTCTCAAACTCAGGTAACATCAGCAGAAGTCTTCGATACTATGGATCTTTCGACAATTGGCTTTCTCGACAAAATCGGATCGTATGCAGACCTGAAGGGCGGCGACCCGTCCGCGCTGCAGAAGTCACTCATGGTCGGTCCCGTGGGCGCCTCGTACGCGACGCTGTATTCCGTAAGCGGCGCCACCGCATATGAAGGATACGGAGCAAAATTGGTGGGCGGGTCCGAGGATCTGAGCGATGTGCTGCTACAAAGCGGAGAACATGCGCTGATACCGGGCGGGGCGGCCGAAGGTCAGGTCGAAGGCAGCAATGCGCTATATGAGTGGGCTGACGGCGCCTTGCAGTTGGTCAACGTCAACAGCGACGGTTCGCTGGTGAGCTCGTGTGGCGCACGCCTTGGGCAGGGCGGGCGGGGCGGTGGTGGTGCCGCCCAGAGCGCGGTGTCGAGCAACGGCGCGAAGGTCTTCTTCACAGCCCCCGACCCCGAAGACCCCGAAGCGGGCGCGGGCTGTTGGAATCCCCACGCGTCTCCGGAGGGAAACCCGCCCGAGGTGTACATGCGCGAACGTCAGGCGGAGGGGTCTGAGCGTACGGTTGAGATCTCGGTGCCCGAAGCGGGCGTCGAAATCAATGCGGAAAACCCGCTGTTGCCGGCGGCGTTCGTGGGCGCGTCTACGGATGGCTCGAAGGTCTTCTTCATCACCAAGACGCAACTGACCACGAACGCCGAGGGTCATGAACCGGAGCTGTATGAGTACGACACCGAAACGGGCAGGCTGACGCTCGTCTCGACAAGCGAAGCGGAACCGGAAGGAATTGTCGATTTCGTCGGCGCTGTCTCCAGCAACGGCCAGGTCTACTTCGCAGCGTTCGGCGACCTCGCGCCAGGAGCGGGAAAAGGATCGAAACCTGGCAACCCGTTCGTTCCAGTCAATCTCTACCGCTATGACAGCGAAGCCCCGGAAGGGCACAGGCTCACGTTCGTCACCACGATCGACACGGGCGACTATCCACTGACGACCCACAGCGTAAGGGGAGAAGAAAACTGGGCGACCGACCCAGGTGCGTTCGGTGGCCTCGAAGCGGGTCGCGCAAGGTCGATGGGCCTATACTCTGGGGCGGAGTGGTACACGACGTCGAATGGGGGCTTTCTGGTGTTCGGGTCCTACCGCCCGATCACGGGCTTTGACAACAACGCCGCGCCGGAGCATTTCTCGTGCCAGGATCTAATAGAACACGAAGGACTAGAACTAGAGCCTTGTATGGAGCTGTTCCGGTATGACGCGGCAAGCGGTAGTGTCGTGTGTGTGTCGTGTGCGGGTGGCGCGCCGACCGATAACGCAACGTTCACTCGTGACGCGTCCGGCTTGAACTCTGCCGGGTCGCCCCGCCCGATCTCTGAAGACGGTAGCGTGGTGTTCTTCGACAGCGAAGACGTGCTCGTACCGCAGGCGCCCCCGGGCCGGGTGCACGTGTATGAGTGGCATAAAGGCGTGATCTCGCTGATCAGCGCGCGGGGGGATCCCGGTAACGCGTTCTTCCTCGGCACGAGTGCGAACGGGAGGAACCTGTTCTTCTCCACACACGCACAGCTCGCGTCGTCGGACACCGATCAGGCGACCGACATCTACGACGCGCGCGTGGACGGCGGCTTCGCCCGCCTCGCGCCGCCCGCATGCGTGGGCACCGGCTGCCAGGGCGTGCCCGCGGCGGCGCCGACCTTCGCGACGCCGGCGAGCGCCACCTTCGAAGGCGTGGGGAACTTCCCGCCGCCGATCAAGCCCGCCCCGAAACCTAAGCCGAAGCCCAAGGCGAAGAAATGTGGGCGGGGACGGGTGAGGAAGCACGGGAGGTGCGTAAAGCCAGGCAAGTCGGCAAAGGGGAGAGGCTAGCATGTGCAAATCGCACAAATTCCTGCTCTTCACAGTGTGCCTCGTGGGGCTATACGTGCCGCTCGCTTCCGAGCCCCTCCCGGCGTTCGCGTCGGTCGCGGGCGCCCCGCAGTGGACGGTTACGGCGTTCTCGATACCGACGAACATCTCCCCGGTCCCGGGCAGCAGCGGGGAGTACCTGGTGCGCGTGCAGAACACCGGCGACGCGCCCTCGGATGGCAGTATGGTCACGATCACCGACGTGCTCCCGGCGGGGTTGAAGGCCTCAGAAGAACCCACGGGCGCTGACGTGTTGACGGGCAAAGAAGTGAGCTGTGTGGGTTTGACGTGCACGTATGCGGGGAGCATCGCGATCGATGACGTGCTGGAATTGACTATCCCGGTCGAAGTCGTGGAAGGCGCGCAGCAGGGTACGCAGACGAGCCTCGTCACGGTCTCTGGCGGGGGCGCTCCCAAAGCAGTGCGGGAAACGCCAACGACGATCAGTTCGACGCCTGCCTCCTTCGGCCTCGCGCCAGGCTCGATTGCGACCGTGCTGTCGACGAGCCAGGCGGGCGGACACCCCGACCTGACCTCTACGCTCGCGTTCACGACGCTCGCGGACGGGCTGGTGCCCGGCGATCCGAATAACAGCGGCCTAGTGCTCCCGCCGGGGTTCGTCGGTGACCTAGCCGACACCCCCAAGTGCCCAGTCGCGACGTTCACGGAAACCCCACCAGGAGGGACTTTTGCGGAACACTGCCCCCTGGGCACCCAGGTCGGGACGGCGAGGATCACTCTCGGCACCGGCCTACACCGCAACACCACCACGGTGCCTCTTTACAATCTCGGGACGAATCCAGGTGAAATCGCAAAGCTGGGATTCAGCGATTACTATAGCATTCAGGGGACTGTGTCGCTGGAGCCCGGGGAGTACAGCGTGCGCACCGTCTTTCAGCACACTCCCAACAATGTTTATCAACTCAAGGACGCCTCGCTGACGGTCTGGGGTGTGCCGGCGGACCCGATCCACGACGCGATGCGCGGACTGGTATGCAGCGGGCCCGGTCAGTGCAAGTTCAACGCTCCACTGACACACGCACGTGTTGGACCCAACGAAGGCTTTATAGGGTACCCTGTGGGCTACCCTGCGGAAGATCAGCCGCAGCTTAGTGGTCAGCGTTCGACAAGCCTTCCGGTGCCGTATTTGACGAGCCCGACGGACTGCACGAGCGGGCCGCTTGAAGCCACGTTCGAAGTGAGCTCGTGGCAGGAACCGTCGGTGGCGAGGAAGGCTGGGTCGAATATCGGCCCGTTCACGGGCTGCAGCTTGTTGGAATTCGCTCCTGCGATCACTGCTTCGCCGGATACGATGCACTCAGACACCCCCGCGGGCTTCACGTTCCAGGTCAAAATGGGCCAGGAAGGCCTGCTGAACCCCGCCGCGAACTCGGAATCGGACGTCCAAAACACCACGGTGACGCTCCCCGAAGGCGTCGCGGTCAACCCCGGTCAGGCGAGCGGCCTGGGCGCGTGCCAGTTCTCCCAGGACGCCGTAGGCGAAGAAGGCCCCCCCTCCTGCCCCGCCAACTCGAAGGTCGGCCAGGTCGAAGTTGAAACGCCTGTGCTGCGGAACAAGCTCACCGGGAACGTCTACATCCTCCAGTCCAACCCGCCCGAACTGAAGCTGCTTGTCGCTCCCGAAGACCCCCAGGACGGGATCTACGTGAAGCTGGTCGGCAACGTGCACCTCGAACCTACGGGCCAAATCGTGACGACGTTCGACGAAACCCCGCAGCTGCCCTTCAGCGACTTCAAGCTCTCCTTCTCCGGCGGCGCGCAGGCGGCACTGGTGACGCCCCTCGCGTGCGGCGCGTACACGACGACCACCGACTTCACGCCGTGGAGCTCGCCGTCCGTCGCCGGCGCTGACCCCTCCAGCGCATTCGGGATCGAAACCGGCCCCGGCGGCGCCCCCTGCCCCTCCACACCGGCACCGTTCGCCCCAGCGCTGACGGCGGGCGCGACGACCGACCAGGCGGGCGGGTTCACGGACTTCTCGCTGCTGCTCACGCGCGAAGACGGGCAGCAGCGGATCGGCAGCCTGCAGTTCAAGACGCCCAAGGGCCTGCTCGGCGAGATCTCCAAGGTCCCCCTCTGCCCAGAACCCCGGGCCGCCCAGGGCACCTGCCCGGCCGCCTCGCAGCTCGGGCACACCGTCGTCGAGGCCGGCCCCGGACCCTACCCACTCGTCGTCCCCCAGCCCGGCAAGGCCCCTGCGCCGATCTACCTCACCGGCCCCTACCAGGGCGCACCCTTCGGCCTCTCGATCGTCGTGCCCCTGGAAGTCGGCCCCTTCGTGCTGCAGACCCAGATCGTGCGCGCCAAGATCGAAGTCGACCCCCACACCTCGCAGCTGACGATCGCCACCGGCGCGCTCCCCTCGATCGTCGACGGCATTCCCTCCGACCTCAGAGACATCGACGCCGTCATCGACCGGCCGCAGTTCATGATCAACCCGACCGACTGCGAACCGACCGCCTTCAGCGGCACCGCCACCAGCACCGAAGGCGCCACCGCGCTGCTCGCCAGCCGCTTCCAGGTCGGCTCCTGCCGCGCCCTGCAGTTCAAGCCCCAGTTCAAGGTCTCCACCTCCGGGCGCACCACCCGCGAACACGGCGCAAGGCTCTACACCAAGCTCACCTACCCGAGCGCCGCCCCGGGCACCTACGCCAACATCGCCCAGGTCAAAGTCCAGCTGCCCAAAGAGCTCCCCTCCAGGCTCTCCACGCTCCAGAAGGCCTGCGCCGCCGCCACCTTCGAAGCGAACCCGGCCGCCTGCCCGGCGGCCTCCAGGGTGGGGATGGCCAGTGCCATCACCCCGATCCTGCCCGTCCCGCTGACGGGACCCGCCTACTTCGTCTCCCACGGCGGCGCGGCGTTCCCCGACCTGATCATCGTCCTGCAGGGCTACGGCGTGACCGTCGACCTCGTCGGCTCGACCTTCATCAACGAAAAGACGAGCATCACGACCTCCACGTTCAAGACCGTCCCCGACGTCCCGGTCGGGACCTTCGAACTGACGCTCCCCCAGGGCCCCTACTCGGCGCTGGCCACGCACGGGAACCTCTGCAAGAGCAAACTCGCGATGCCGACCGAATTCGTCGCCCAGGATGGCGCCATCGTCAGGCAGAGCACCCCGATCTCCGTCACCGGCTGCCCGAAGGTCAAGAAGGCCAAGCACCCGAAGAAGGCCAAGCATCATCCCCGCGACCACAGGGGCGCGAAGCGGCGGGGCTGAGGACCGCTCCGGCGCTCCCCGCCCCCCCTACTCGCCGCGCTACTGTTTCATCGCCGGTTTCATCGCCGGGTGGTGTTTCTTCGAGTGGTGCTTCATGGTCGGATGGTGCTTCATCGCTGAGTGGCCGTAGGCCGTCGGGACGATCCCCGCGACGCCCGCGATGACCGTCAGCGCCGCGCCGAATGCGGCGAGGCGGTGCGTGAGGGTGGTGGTGCGCATTTGCTCCTCCGTCGTAGATTGGCTTGTGTCGGAGCTCCGACGCCAGCAGTACAGCGGAGAACGCTTACAACTTCCTTACAGCCTCGCCACCTCGGCCTCACGGTGCAGTATCTGGTACAGTCCCGACCCTCACATGCCTTCTCGCGCGCGATATGTCCGTCTCGCGATCGTCGGTGGACTGGCATGTGCGGCAGCCGTCGAGCTTGCAGGGGGCACAGCGGCAGCGTCGGGGCGCTGTCCCAATGAAGCGTTCCGGGTCGGGCCCTCCGCGAGGCTGTCCGATTGCCGTGCGTACGAGCTCGTGACACCGGAAGCACTGGGGCGCTCGCTGGATCTGGCGTTCACGGGCGAGGCCGACGAGGTCCTTCCCTCCAGCGATGGCGAACACGTGGCGCTCGAAGCGCTCACGCCGCTCGGACCGGACCCCGATGTGAAGGGCACGTCCGCGGTCTTCTCTCGAACCCCGAGCGGCTGGGCGCTGAGGTCGGCCGTGCCCGGCAACGCAGGCAGTGAGCGTCTCGAGATGCGTCTCTTCAGCCCCACTCTCTCCCAGGTTGCGTTCCAATCGGAGACCTCTCTGAATGCAGAAGAATCCAGCCCCAGCGCGTACGAGGTGGGCCCGGTGGGCGGGCCGTACACGATAGTGGCAAGCATTCCCGCCAAAGATTCAGGCGAGTCCCATTTGCTCGGGGCCAACGCGGGCACCCCGAGCGTACCGACCTTCAGCGATATGGTATTCGCGTCAGACGATCACTCGCTGCTGCCTCCCGGCTCAGAACGGACTGTTGCCGAAGGAACGGTTGCTGGTGCTCCCGACCTGTATGAGTGGACGGATGGGCGTTTGGACCTCGTCAACGTCGAAGGCGAAGGCTCCGGCGTCAAACTGATCAACCAGTGCGGGGCCACGCTGGGGGCCGGGGGCGCGGACCCCGCCGGGGGCGGCGGCGCCGATGCGGTCTCCGCGGACGGCTCCAGGATCGTCTTCGAGACCGAGCGCTCTGGGCCCAACTGCACTGAACCTTCGCGCCTCTACATGCGCATCGACGGCCGGGAAACGGTGGAAGTCTCAAAGCCGGAGGGCATCGAACCGGGGCCTTCGGAACGCAGCACCGTGACCTATGACGGCGCGACTCCCGACGACTCGAAGATCCTCTTCAATACAAGCACCCCTTTGCTTGCCGGCGAGGCGACGAGCGGCGACAAGCTGTTCGAGTACGACCTTGAAGCACCCGAAGGCCACCGGCTGAAGCTCCTCACAAGGGAATTCGGCGGCGAAGAAGATGGGCCGAGCCGGTTCGCTCTCATCTCAGGGGACGGGTCTGCCGTGTATTACTATTCCGATGGCGACATATATCGCTACGAAACGACCGCCGAAGTGACGAGCATCGTCGCGGCGGCCAAATCGCCGAAGTTCCCGCTCGAACCGTCGTACGCGACTCCAAACGGCGACTTCCTCGTGTTCAGCTCTGGCGGCGTCGAAGTGGAGGGCGCCGATGGCCTCGAACCTGAACTGCGCGGCATAGGTCACAACGAGGTCTACCGGTATGACGCCCTCAACGGAAGCGTCATGTGCGTATCCTGTGGTAGTGGCGTCGCCCCTGCCACCGGCGAAGCGATCAGCCCCGCGACCGACAACCCAGTCATCTTGAGCAGCCAGGACGAGACGCCCCCGTTCATCCAGATCTCGGAAGATGGCCAGGAGGTGTTCTTCCAGACGTCCACGCGACTCGTGCCGCAGGATTTGAATTCTCCTGCATTCAAGGAAAATGCAGGGTATGAATATCCCGGTATGGACGTATATGAGTGGGAGGCGGAGGGAGTCGAAGAAACGCCCGGCGTATTTTGCGGCGTAGCGGTCGGGTGCACCAACCTGATCTCCTCGGGCGAAGACGCCGGTCCCTCATTCTTCCTCGGCGCGAGCCAGAATGGTCGCGACGCTTTCTTCTCGTCGGCGTCCCAGCTGGTGCCGCAGGCCACTCCTGAGTTCAACAACATCTACGACGCGCGCGTGGATGGTGGGTTCCCGCCGCCAAGCAATCCGCCACCCGAATGCTTCAGCTGCCCGGGGGCCGGCAGTCAGCCGCCGCCACTCACTCAGCCCGCGAGCGGGACCTCCGAAGGAACGGGCAGCCTCACCGCGCCTGCACCAACCCCGGCGCCAGCCCCGGCGCCCGCGCCAGCGCCCACCCCAACGCCCGCTCCCGTCCCCACGCCGGCGCCAAAACCGTCCAAGCCGAAGTGCGAGCACGGCTACACGCGCGACAAGCGCGGTCGGTGCGTGCGGACCAAGACACGCGTGGTCAAGACGCGCAGGAAGCGGAAGCGGTCGTGAAGGCCTTCGTGGCGTCGATCGTGGGCGTCGTGACCTGCGTGCTGTGCTGTGTCGTGCCCGTGCCCGCGGACGCCGCCTTTGAAGTCGAACCGGGCAGCTTCAAGCTCACCACGTCGAGCAGCAGCGCCGGCGCGCACGCGGACCTTACGACGAGCTTTGCGCTCACGCGTGACGGGAGTGGCAGCGTCGAGGGTCTGCTGCGCAGCATGGAAGTGGTTTTGCCGGCGGGCCTCACGGTCCACTCGGCCGGGGTGACGACATGCGCTCCCGTGCAGTCTGCAGCTCGCAGAATGCCCGGCAGGCGCCCAGATCGGCACGATCGAAGTCGAGCTGCGGATCTCTGCCGCCACAGACCTGACGCTTACAGAGCCCCTCTACAACATGGCTTCCCCACCCGGCTCGGCGGCGGTGTACGGGTTCGTTGGGGACAGGCTCGTCGCAGGTACCATCGTCGTCTCGGTTGCCCCCGATTCCCGAGTCCGCCTAAGCGCCAAGGACGTTGCGTCCAGCATCGAACTCCTGCGCCTGTCGCTGAGCCTGCCGGGAGTCAACCCCACGCGGTGCACCGGGGCCCCGCTCGCGGCGGAACTGCGCGACGTCGAATCGTGGGAGGGCGAAACCACACCATCACAACAGGCCACCGTCAGCCCCTTCACCAACTGCGAATCGCTGAGCTTCGCGCCGACGATCGCGGTCGCCCCCGAAGACACGCAGGCGAACACGCCCACCGGCTACGAAGTCGATCTGAGCGTCCCCCAGACCGAAAGCGCCGAAGGCCTTGCGAGCGCCGAGCTCGAGGAAGCGGTCGTGAGCATGCCCGCCGGCGTCGTGCTCTCCCCCTCGGCGGCGAACGGCCTGCAGGCGTGCACCGAAGCCGAGGTGGGATTTGGCAACGAACAGCCGGTGGATTGCCCGGCCGCCTCGAGGCTCGGCACTGTCTCGCTCCTGACCCCGGCGCTGTCGGGCGAACTGAAGGGCCTGCTCTACCTCGGCGGCCCGCCGTCGGGGCCGATCGCGGGCCCGCCGTTCACGGTCTACATGACGCTCGAGGGTCACGGTGCGCTCCTCAAGGTCAGGGGCACCGTGGCAACGAATCCCACGACCGGCCAGGTCACGACGACGTTCGCTGAAAGCCCCGAGCTGCCGTTCAGCGAACTGAAGCTCCACCTGACGGGCGGCGCGCGCGCGCCGCTCGTCAACCCCCGCGCCTGCACCGACGCGGAAGGCGTTCCGATCGAATACGGCGCCGAAGGCATTCTCACACCGTGGACCTCGCCCTTCGAGTCGCCCGCGACGCTTTCGAGCCCGCCCTTCCTAGTCACAGGCTGCCAGGGGCCGCGCTTCGACCCCACCTTCGTCGCGGGCACGACGGACAACCAGGCGGGCGCTTCCAGCCCCCTGATCGTCACGATCTCCCGCCAGGATGCCGACGAGGACCTTGGCGCAATCGCCGTCACCCTACCCCCCGGGCTCTCCTGGAACGTCACGAGCGTCCCCCTCTGCGGCGAACCACAAGCGGCGGAAGGCACCTGCCCGGAAGCGAGCCAAATCGGCGAAGTCACGGTCGGCGCGGGCCCGGGTCCCGAACCGTCGTTCGTCACGGGCGGCAAGGTGTTCCTCACCGAACCCTACGACGGCGCCCCCTTCGGCCTCTCGATCGACGTCCCCGAGCAGGCCGGCCCCTTCGACTTCGGCAGCGGCCCCTGCGACTGCGAAGTCGTCCGCGCGCGCGTCGCCGTGAACCCCTCCACCGCACAGCTCACGGTCACCACCGGGGCGCTGCCGACGGGCAAGGACGGCATCCCCTTCCAGGTCAAGACCGTCAACGTGGAAATCAACCGCCCCGACTTCACGGTCAACCCGACCAATTGCGAACCTATGGCCGTCGACGCCCAGTCTACGAGCACCGAAGGGCTGACCTCCCAGCAGGCGTACCGCTTCCAAGACACCAACTGCCCCGCGCCGGGCTCCAACTCCCAGCCCCCAGTCTCGACCCCGGGCGCCACCTCCAGTGAAGGCGGCGCGAGCCCCGTCGCCAAGCTCCCGACTCAATCCAAGAAGCACAGGAAGAAGCACACGAAGACAAAGGCCAAGCGTCACCGGAAGGCCAAGCACCGCTCCCGCCACCGCACGGGCGCGAAGGCGAAGCAGCGGGGCTGAGTACCGCCCCCGACGGCGCTTCCTCCAGCCCGCGGGTCCCCCAGCAACTCACGACGCCTCGGCCTCCGTAAGGGATCGGCAAGAAATCCCCGCCACAATGGCCTCGTGCTTGTCCTGATCGTCTTCGCGTTCGTCGCCGGAGCCGCCACCGCCGTCTCCCCCTGCGTGCTCCCGGTCCTCCCCGTCGCGCTCTCCGCCGGCGTGACCGGCGGCCGCCGCCGCCCACTCGGCGTCGTCACCGGCCTGACGCTCTCCTTCACGTTCGCGACCGTCGCGCTCGTGTACGTGATCGCCGCGCTCGGCCTCCCCGACAGCCTCCTGCGAACCCTCGCCGTCGTCGCCCTGCTCGCGTTCGGCGTGTGCCTGCTCGTGCCGCCGCTCGGCGACCGCCTGGAGGCGCGACTCAGTCGTCTCGGCCCAGCAGGCGGCGTGGGCGGCACCGGCAAGGACGGCGACCGCCAACGCGAGGGCTTCTGGTCGGGCCTGCTCGTCGGCGGCGGCCTCGGGTTCGTGTACGCGCCGTGCGCGGGGCCGATCCTCGCGGGCGTGATCACGGCGTCCGCGTCGCAGACCTTCACCGCCGGGCGCCTCTCCGTGGCGCTCGCGTACGGGATCGGCTCTGCCGTCGTGCTGTACGCCCTGATGCTCGGCGGGCGGCGGCTGACCGCGCCGCTCGCGCGGCGCTCAGCGCGCTTTCAGATGGCGATGGGGGTGGTGATGGTGCTGGTCGCGGTGGCGATGTTGCGCAACTACGACACGCGCTTCGAGACCTCGATCGCCAGCGACCTGCCCGCGTTCCTGACCGACCCCACCAAGGGCCTGGAGACCAGCCACGCCGCCGCCGCGGAGTCGCCGCGCTGCGCGGCCACGCGGCGCGGCAGGCCGGCGGGCTGCGCCAGGCAGACGCGGGGCTACGGCTGCCGGTGCTCGGCCAGGCGCCGGAATTCATGGACACCGAGCAGTGGTTCAACACCGGGCCGGGCGGGCATTCAGACAGGGCGGTGCCGCTGGCCAGCCTGCGCGGGCACGTGGTGCTCGTGGACTTCTGGACGTACACCTGCATCAACTGCATCCGCACCCTGCCCTACCTCAACGCGTGGTACGCCAAGTACCGCCGCTACGGCTTCGAGATCGTCGGCGTGCACACTCCCGAGTTCCCCTTCGAGCACTCCGCCGCCAACGTCGCCGCCGCGGTCGCCCAGAACGGGATCCACTACCCGGTGGTGCAGGACAACGAATACGGCACGTGGAACGCGTACAACAACCAGTACTGGCCGGCGGAGTACCTGATCGACGCCCAGGGCCGCATCCGCCTGACCGACTTCGGCGAGGGGGAATACGCCGCCAAGGAGCGCGCGATCCGCAGCCTGCTCGTCGAAGCCGGCGCCACCGGGCTGGGCGGCGTCACCCAGGTCCACGCGCTGAAACCCTCCGAAGCGGAACTCACCCCCGAGTCCTACCTCGGCACCGAACGAGGCGAACGCATCGCCTCCGGCCCACTCACCCCCGGCGTGCACGACTTCGGGCCGCTGCCCGCTCAGCCGCCGTCGCTGAGCGACCTGCGCCTCGCCGGCACGCTCGACGTCGGCGCGTGGGGCACGACGCCCACGAGCGGAGAGGGCGCCGTGCAGCTGCGCTTCCGCGCGCGGCGCGTGTACCTCGTGATGGGAGTTCCCACCCGCCCAGCTCCCACCCGCCCCGGCTCCCCCGGCCAGCCCCGCCCGGTGCAGGTGCTGCTCGACGGGCGGCCACTCCCGGCCACCGACGCGGGCAGCGCCGTGCACGACGGCACCGCGGCGGTGCGCTTCCAGGACGTCTACCCGCTCGTGGACCTCCCCTCCGTGCAGACGCACACGCTGACGGTGCACTTCCCGCCGGGGGTCACCGTCTACGACTTCACCTTCGGCTGAGCCGCGCGTGTCATGATCGCCCGAGCGATGCACCCCCCAGCACACGCGCCCGCAGACGGGCCGCGCGGGTCGGTGGTGGTCGTCGACGACGAGCCCACGATCGGCGAGGTCCTCGCCCGCTACCTGGAGCGCGCCGGCTACCGCACGCGCGTGGCAGGCGACGGGCCGCAGGCGCTCGCGCTGTGCGCCGCGAGCCCGCCCGACCTGGTCGTGCTCGACATCATGCTCCCCGGCATCGACGGCCTGGAGGTGATGCGCCGCCTGCGCGAGCGCAAGGGCCCGCCCACGCGCGTGATCCTGCTCACCGCCCGCGGCCGCGAGGCCGAGCGGATCGTCGGCCTGCGCCGCGGCGCCGACGACTACGTCGTCAAGCCCTTCTCCCCCGGCGAGCTGGTGGCGCGCGTGGAAGCGGTGCTGCGCCGCGAGCGCCCGGCGCCCGCGGCGCAGGAGGCGCTCGACTTCGAGGGGCTGCGGATCGAGCCGGCCACGAGAACGGTGGTCGTGCGGGACAGCGGTGAGAAGGAGGGGGAGGAGGAGGGGCGTTCTCGTGAGGCGCGGGGGCCGCACACCAAGTCCGCGGCGGGCGCGCGCGAGGTGACGCTCACCGCGCGCGAGTTCGACCTGCTGCTGTTCCTCGCCCAGCACCCCGGGCAGGTCTTCTCCAGGGACCGGCTGATGGAGGTGGTGTGGCAGCTGCCCGACTACACCGACACCTCGACCGTCACCGTCCACGTCCGCCGCCTGCGCGCGAAGCTCGAGCCCGACCCCGAGCGCCCGCACTACGTGCAGACGGTGTGGGGCGTCGGCTACCGCTTCCGGCCGGGCGGGCCGCGGCCGAGCGGGGAGCGGCCGACGGGGCCGGCGGGGAACGGGGAGCGGCCGACGGGGCCGGCGAAGAGTGGGGAGCGGCCGACGGGGCCGGCGAAGAGTGGGGAGCGCCCGTCGTGAGACGCGCGGCGCAGGGCTCGCTGCCGGTGCTTGCGCTCGCGCTCGCGCTCGCCTGCGCGGTGATGGCAGCGATCGGCGGCTCGGTGCCGACAACGGTGGCGATCCTGCTCCCCGTCGGCCTGCTCGCGCTCGCGCTCGCGCACCTCGCCGACAGCGGCCGCCTGCGGCTGCCGACGCTGCACCACCGCTTCGAGCTGGGCGTGGTCCTCGCGCTCGGCCAGCTGCTCGCCGCCGTGGCGATCGGGGCGGCCGTGATGTTCGTCGCCCCCCACGACGCGTGGATGACGGTCGCCATCCTGCTGTTCGCCGCGGTCGTGGCGACCCGCGCGGCGCAGCTGCTGCTACGCGGCGTGGTGCGCGACGTGCACGCGATCCGCACGGGCCTGCACGCGGTGGAGCGCGGCGAGCGGGAGATCGCGATCGAGGCGCACTCCGGCCGCGAGCTCGAAGACCTCGCCCGCACCGCCAACCGCATGATCGCGGCGCTCGCCGCCGAGGAGCGCGCCCGCGACACGGCGGACGCCGCGCGCCGGCAGGTCGTCGCGGCCGTCTCGCACGACCTGCGCACCCCGCTCAGCGCGCTGCAGTTGCTCACCCAGGCGCTCGAGGACGAGCTCGTGGACCCCGCCACCGCGCGCCGCTACCTGCACACGATGGGCGGGCACGTGCGCACGCTGGGGACGCTGATCGACGACCTCTTCGAGCTCTCCTGCCTGGACGCCGGCGAGGTGGCGTGGAGCACCGGCGCCGTGGACCTCGCCGGGCTGGTGGGCGAGGCGTGCGAGCTCGTGCGCCCCACCACCGAGGCCGCGGGCGTCGCGCTGCAGGCGTGGCTCCCCACGGACCTCGCGCCCGCGCAGGCGAACGCCGACCAGCTGCGCCGCGTGCTGCTCAACCTGCTGCAGAACGCGGTCCACCACACCCCGCCCGACGGCGCCGTCGCCGTCCGGGCAGCCGCCGTGAACGGCGCCGTCGAGGTTGAGGTGGCAGACACCGGCACCGGCATCGCCCCCGAGGACCGCCCGCACGTGTTCGAGCCCTTCTACCGCGGCAGCGCCGTCGGCGCCCGCAGCAGCGCGGGCAGCGGACTCGGCCTGGCGATCGCGCGCGCGATCGTCGAGGCCCACGGCGGGCGCATCTGGCTGGCCGAGGGCGCCGACGGCACGCGCATCCGCTTCACGCTGCCGGCCGCGCCAGGGCCTACAATGGGATGATGCAGCGCTCAGCTGTCGCACATAACGGCGCCTCGCCGGACGAGAGGCGAGTGAGGCGGGAGCAGGCTGTAGGCGACGCCGAAGGCCTGCTGCGCGCCGAGGGGCTCGAAGATGAGCCCTGAGCACCGAGCACTCGCGGCTCGCTGGGTGGCTGGCGAGATCGACAGCGCGCAGATGGAGCAGCTCGGCTTGGAGCTCGTACGCCAGCGACCAGAACGACCTCCTGCACGCGCTGCTTGATCGGATCATCGATTTGCCCAGCGGACCGGCGGCCTGAAGAACCAATGCCGGTTCGTCGCGGCGGGAGCCTGCTCCACCCCGCGCGGCGGCGCGCGAGGAGCGCTTCGGCTACACGTAGAGGGCGCGGGGGCGGGTGAGCGAGCCGAGCTGCCCGGCGCGCTCGCCGGCGGCCGCTTCCGACGCGCCCGCGTGCGTGGCGGCAGCGAGGGCGTGCACAGGCGTGAGCAGCACCGGCACCGGCGACTCGGCGAGCATGCGGCGCACGACCGCGGCGCGTCCGCGGCTGAGATCCTGGCTCCAGCCGAGCGCAACCAGGTCGCAACCGCTGCTGCGGCAGATGTCGAGCACGTGCTCGTGCGGCTCGCCGACGCGCAGCTCCAGTTGCGCGTCGTGCGCCGCGGGGCAGTGGCGGGCGATGAACTCCTCGCTCCACACCTGCGTCTCGTGCGGAAGGTGGTCGCTGAAGGCCGGCAGCGACCACGGCCACTGCACGTGGGCGACCACGATCTCCAAGTCTGCGCCCAGCGCCACCGCGACGATCTCCTCCAGCGCAGCCGTGCTGGAGGCCGTCCCGTCGAGCGGCACCAGCACGCTGCGGATCGCGTGGCACTCCGCCTCGGGTGCCACCACCACGACCGGCTTGGCGAGCGAGGCGACGAGCGCCAGCGCCGTGCGGCCCGTGGGACGCCTGCCCGCGGGCGCGCTGCGCGCGCCGATCGCCACGGCCACCACGTCCTGCGCCTCGGACGCCTCGACGACCCCCCGCACCACCTCTCCGGCGATCGTTCTGAGCTCCACGCCCGCCTCGTGTACCGCGCCCGCCGCCGTCACCCCGTACGCGCTGCCCACGTGCAGCGCCTCCACTTCCGCGTCGAGCAGCTCGGCGAGCGCGCCGGCGCCGGCGAGCACCGCGGGCGCCGCCGCATCCCCGGCGATCGCGGCGAGGACCTTCGTCATCTCCCCACCCTGCCCCGGACCGGCCGCAGCTTCATCGCCGCGAGCTCCCCGGGGGAGTACGTCCGGACTCTGAGCGTCAGGCAGTCCTCCAGCGACGCGACGCGCGGGCGCTGTTCGGCGGCGAACCGGGAGACCACCCGGAAGAGCCGCCGACCGTCGGTGATGTAGCCGTCCGGGAGGAGGCGCTCCCGGCGCGGCTCCGGGCGCGGCGCGGGGGTGGACTCGGGGCGCGGCACGCCGGTGGACTCGGGAGGCGACGCGGGGGTGGAGAGAGGTTCCAGTGGCGCGTCCATGCGCCCCATACTCCGCCTTCCACCGGCCCCGCGCATCCGCAGCAGCACCTCATTGCGCGGTGGCAGACTACGTATTCGCAGCGGGCGTGGTGGGCGTCGTCGACGCCGGGGGCGCCGCGCCCAGCCCGGTGAAGATGGTCGCGCACTGGGTCATCCCGTACGCTCCGGCGGCGACGACCATCCGCTGCTCGGCGGGAGCGGCCGCCTGCATCTGGGCGAGACCCTGCTGGAACTGGCTGGGGCCGGCGGCCGCCGTCGTGGCGGCCCGGCCGAGCGCGGCCGAGACGGCCGCCAGCGCGCTCAGGAACCGTTCGATCGTGGCGTGGCCGGCGCTCGGCTGGTGGAGCGCCTGCAGCTTGGTCAGGGCCGCGTTCGTGGCGGTGTGCAGTTCCTGCAGGGCACCGGTCGCCTCCCCCACGGCGGCCTGGTTGCCGGCGCCCAGCGCCGCGTATGCCCCCGTCAGCTTCCGCACCACCGGCACGGCCTGCGCGCTCGCGGCGCGGCAGACGGCGTTGGCGCTCGCGGTGTACTGCGCCTTCGTCGGGCCGCTGCTGCCGCACCCCGCGGCCAGCAGGGCGCTGGCGGCGGCCACAGCCACGAGGGCCGGGGCGCCTCGGCGTGTCGTGAGGTCCGCGTCGATCACGGCGTCAGCATTCCAGACGGGATGACCCTGCGCATCCGCAGGACGACCGACTCTCAACGGGGTGAACTATGTAGCCGCTGCGGGCTTGCCCGCGTGTCTCCGACTACAGAGGCGGCGGCGGACACAGTGGCAGGGTAGGGGCCCGCTGGCATGGTGTGTAGATCCAAGATGTGCAAGCCCGCGGCGGACGACTCTACGAAGCGCTCCGTCTCATTTGACAACGAGGATCTGCGGGTGCGTGGCGAGCAGCACCTGCGTGAAGACGTAGTCGAAGAGCGCGATGGCGAGGAAGGAGACGACGACCGCCTGGTTGACGGCGCGGCCGACGCCCTCGGCGCCGCCGGAGGCGGTCATGCCCTTGTAGCAGCTGACGATCGCGATGATCGCCCCGTAGGACGTCGCCTTCACCACGGAGCCCCACAGGTCGGTCGTGTCGGCGTTGTTGAAGAGCGTGTCCCAGAAGGGACCGAGCGGCTGGCCGTTGGCGAGCTCGGCGAGCACGCCGCCGAAGAGTCCGAAGAGCAGCGCGTAGGCGTTGAACAGCCCGGTGACGAGCACCAGCGCGAGGAAGCGGGGCACGACGAGGTTCTTGACGGGGTCCACGCCGAGCACCTGCAGCGCGTCGAGCTCCTCGCGGACCCGGCGCGCGCCGAGGTCGGCGGTGATCGCGGTGCCGGAGACCCCGGCGACCACGATCGCGGTCACGAGCGGGCCGAGCTCGCGGATCACGGCGAGCGTGAAGATCCCGCCGAGTTGGTCGAGCGCGCCGAAGAGCGAGAGGATGTTCGCCCCCTCCATGCCGGGCGCGGCGTAGCTGACGGCGACGGTGGAGATCAACAGCGGCAGCCAGCAGAGGCGCAGCGCGAAGAGGAACTGCGACACGAACTCCTCCCCGTAGGGGTGGGGGGGCCGCAGCGCAGAGGAGAGCGTGCGGCCGGTGAGGAGCACGATGTCCCCGACTTCCTCGAGCGCCCTGCCGGTGGGGCGCAGGGTCCGCTCCCGCACGGCCCGCTCGATCCGCCGCCGCCCCCGCGGATCCTCCTGCTCAGCCGAGCCGACGCCCGTTGTCATTGACCCAGAATAACAGTGTTCTAGTTCAATAGCAAACTGGCGCCGCCTGGCCCCGCCCGCTACCGTGAGAGCGTGACGCGCCAGCCTGACAGGGGTACAGGCCAGCCCGACGAAGGGAGCAGCCTGGACTTCGCGCTCGACCGCCGCGCCGAGGTCCCGCTCGGGGTGCAGCTGGCGTGGGCGCTGCGCGCGCGCATCCACGACGGCCGCCTCGCCCCCGGCCAGCGCCTCCCGGGCCTGCGGGACCTGGCCCATGCGCTGCAGGTCAACGCCAACACCGTCCGCGCCGTCTACCAGCGCCTCGAGTACGAGGGCCTGATCGAGAGCCACCAGGGCAGCGGCACGTACGTCGCCGCCGCCGCACGCCCCCTCTCCGCCGCGGCCGCGATCGCGGCCACCGCCGCCCGCGAAGCCCGCCAGACCGGGTGCGACCCCCGCGAGGTCGCGGCCGCCCTGTACGTGGAGCAGGGACCCCCGCCCGCGGAGGGCGGGACGGAGCGCAGGCGCAAGCTACGCACCCAGATCGCGATCCTCGAGCGGGTCCTCGCGCGCCTGGAAGCCGAGCACCCCGGGCTGGTGTCGCCCTCACGCGGCCCCTCCTCCGGGCGAGGCCCGCGGCTGCTGGACGAGCAGGAGCTCGAGCTGGCGCAGACCCACCTGATCCGCCGCCTCGCCGCGCTCCAGGCCGCCGTGGACGAGGCCGCGCACGCGCAGGAGGACGCGGCCGAGCAGGCCCCGGCGGCGGCCCCCAAGCGCGCCCCTCGCGCCCGCGCCAAGACCCGGCCCGCGACGGCCGGGGCGTAGGTTGGGCAATGCGTAACGACCCCAGCGACAACGGAGGCCTTTTTCTGGGCCGGCGCCCGGGTACCGCGCCGACGCGCTACCGCAACCCGCTCCAGCGTGGGGGCCCCGCACGCCGGAGCGTCGACCGATGCCTGGCGGGGTTGGCGCTTGCGCTGACCACCTCGCTCGGACTGCTCTGCTGGGGCCCGATCCCGCTCGCCTGCCTGTGGGTGGGCTCGCGCGTGAACTACCTCACCGGCAGCATCAGCCTCGGCATCGCGACATCCTTCGCGACCCTGTGTGCGCTGCTCTTCGGAGCCCTACAGACGATGCACGACATCGACCGGGCCTGGGTCACCCTCAGGCGCGCCGGCGGGTACGACCAGCAGCGGGGGGCTCTGGGGCGCATCTTCACCGTCACAGCCGCGGTCGGCGCCGCGAGCTTTGCCTTCTGGTTCCTGGTCATCCACGGCCCGGGCTCGATGCAGTTCTCCGGAGTGCAGGTCGTGGGAAAAACATTCCCCCGCTGAGAGCTGCTGGGACCGTGAGCATCGGTGCCGTGCCCCGTGGCGCATGCGCCACGGGGTGACGCCGCGCATGCGCGGCGGGGGTGGCGGATCGGGCGTGAGAACGGCTTTCAAAAAGACCGGCACGCCGCACCGCCTATTTTGAAAGACGTTCTGAGCCTCTACGCTGGGCGGCGACCCCTGTCCGTTCCAGCCGAGGAGGCACCATGTCCGCTTACACCCTTGTGAACCTGCAGGACCTCGACGACGTGGCCGCCGCGCGCACGGACGGCCAGGTCGAGGCCCGCTTCGCGCGCTCGCACCTCGACTCCACCGAACTCGGCGTCAGCTTCTTCCGCTACGCGCCCGGCTACCGCTCGCGCATGGGCCACAGCCACCGCGAGCAGGAGGAGGCGTACGTCGTGGTCGGCGGCTCGGGGCGCGTAAAGCTCGACGACGCCATCGTGGACCTACGCCACTGGGACGTGCTGCGGGTCGCCCCCGAGACCGTGCGCGCCTTCGAGGCCGGCCCCGACGGGCTCGAGCTGGTCGCGCTCGGCGGCCGCCGGCCCGAGGAGGGCGACGGGGTGCCGGTTGCGGATTGGTGGACGGAGTGAGGGGCCGCTCGCCGCGCACGCCACCCCGCGCGCGCGGCCGAGCATTCGAGTCACAGGCTCTTGATCATCGCGGTCGACGTGTCGCTGGGCGAGCGCCCCGACGAGCCCTGCTCGCCCGGATCGCCCTCGAGCAGGCTCTCCGCGCCCGCGTCGGCCAGCGCGCGGTGGACTTCGGGCGAGCCGGGAATCACCGCGAAGTCGCGTCCCTGCTTCTTGCACACCGCGCCACGGCGTGCGATCGCCCTGGCCCCGACCACATCGATCGCGTCGAGCTGGCGCAGGTCGAGGGTGATGATCGTGACGCCTTCTTCGCACAGACACTCGATCTCATCCTCGAGCTCGACCGCCGTGCGGTCGTCCAACCTGCCTGTCAGGATCAGCTTGTGCCTCCAGACAGGCGCGCTCACGAGCGTCAGATGCGCGTGCGCGTGCACGGCCTGTACACGGCCCGGGCCTGAATCGCGCGCACCGATGCTGAGTGGATGCGCGAGCTCCGCCGTCCTGTCCTGGTTGCTTACATGTCCGGTCGTCGTCGACGACGATGTCAGATGAGGTTCCATGAGTACAGCTCCTTTCGGAAGATCTTCGAAACCGGTGGCCACGGCCTGGATCGGGTGATCCGGGCCGGGGTGCAGAGAGACCGGGAAGGAGCTAGCCCGGTCGCTCAGGGATCAGAGCGAAGAACGTTGTGCGCCACGACTGCTGGGATATGGACAGCAGGCGCATCACATTGGGAGCTGCTTGGAGCAGGGCGCCCACGAGGATGGACGACGCTGAGGAGGCGGTGCCCGAGCTCCCTCCCGCAGCCGATCCACCGCCCGCTCCGCCGGATCCGGTGATGGGAGCGAAGGGATGATTTTCAACCGCCGAACGACCGTCCCGGTCGCCGGCGGGCACACCTGCCGCGGTCATCGCCGCCCGTGAGGCAGCGGCGGCGATGGTGGAGACCGGCGATGCCCCCGGCGTTTCCAGCCACCGACCGCCAGAGCCTGTCGCAATCGTCCATCCAAACACAGCGAGTTCGCGGCTCGCCTGTCGGGCTTGGCTTGCCGAGGTCATCGGTTCCAGCGTGATCGACGCCTGACTTTGCCCGGCAGACACCGAGATGCCCGGCGTTGCGATGGCGGCGTTGGCAGCCGTCGCAACGGTCGAGGCTGCGGGCGCGACTTCGGGTGTCCCTTCCGTGCGGTTCGACCCCGAAGCGGCGGGTGTCTGTGAGACCCCGGTCCCTTCGGTTTCCCGCCCTTCCGAGCTCGCTTCCCCACCCGCCTTTTCGGCCTGCTTTTCGGTGGTCGCCTGTTCGTGGGCGGGAGGAGCTTCTTGGACCGTGGGCGCTTTTTCGCCCGTGGGAGGAGTCTTTTCAGCCACCGGCGCCGTCTGTTCGCCCGCCGGAGGCGCCGGAAGGGAAGGGTCTTCAACGACCGGCGGCGACACTTCGCCCGCAGGCGGAGTCGGTTCGGCCGCAGGCGGAGTCGGTTCGACCACCGGCGGAGTCGGTTCAGCCACCGGCGGAGTCGGTTCGCCCGTGGGTGGGATCTGTTCGGGGGCGGGCGGAGTCGGTTCGACCACCGGCGGAGTCGGTTCGACCACCGGCGGAGTCGGTTCGACCACCGGCGGAGTCGGTTCGACCACCGGCGGAGTCGGTTCGACCACCGGCGGAGTCGGTTCGACCACCGGCGGAGTCGGTTCGACCACCGGCGGAGTCGGTTCGACCACCGGCGGAGTCGGTTCGACCACCGGCGGAGTCGGTTCGACCACCGGCGGAGTCGGTTCGACCACCGGCGGAGTCGGTTCGACCACCGGCGGAGTCGGTTCGACCACCGGCGGAGTCGGTTCGACCACCGGCGGAGTCGGTTCGACCACCGGCGGAGTCGGTTCGACCACCGGCGGAGTCGGTTCGACCACCGGCGGAGTCGGTTCGACCACCGGCGGAGTCGGTTCGACCACCGGCGGAGTCGGTTCGACCACCGGCGGAGTCGGTTCGCCCGTGGGTGGGATCTGTTCGGGGGCGGGCGGCGTTTGTTCTGGAGGCGCACCGCTTTCGGGCGGCGCTTCGCCAGCCGGCGCTTCCGTGGCGCCCACGGGCGCGTTCGCTTCCTGCGCCTGGGCGCCGGTCGCGAAGAGGAGGCCGGCGAACACGAGCGAGACGATCAGCCAAAGAGCCGGGCGGCCCTTGGCGGGCAACGGCACGAGGGGTTTTCTGAGCGGCGTGATCATGGTTCGCGTCAAGGATGCGCTGGCTGCGGGCTCCGACGCTAAGCTCTTGGGAGATGATGACATCACAGGGGGTGTTTGTGGGCCGATCGCGCGATCGATGCGCAGACCTTGGACCTGTCGTACGAGTCAGGCGAATCGGGTCGGAGGGCCAAGGGGGCCCGGGCTCGTGCTCGTCCTAACGCGCAAGATCAAACAGAGCATCATGATCGGCGACGACATCGAGGTCACGGTGCTATCGACCGAGGGCGAGAAGGTGCGCCTGGGTATCCAGGCGCCCCCGGCCGTTCCGGTACACCGAATCGAGATCTATCGCAAGATCCACCCCACGCCCGCAGAGGGCGCCGGCCGCGAGGGGCAAGATCTCTCGCGCGCGAGCACGCTGGGGAAGGCTCCTTCCTCCTGAAACGTCAGTAGAGCCAGGAGAAAGCCCGACGCCAGGTAGTTGACGGCGGCAGTCATCTCCTCATCGACGTTCTGCGCCAGCACCATCTCCACGACGAGATCGAGCACCTCGTCGTCCACCCCAAGGGCTCGCAGAAGCACCAGATTCGCCGCCAGCGCCTCCCGGCTGGTTCGGCCGACATTGTTTCTAGCGAGATCATGCAGCCGCTCAATCGCGGCCTTCAATGACGCCGCGCGGTGGACGATGCCTGGACGTTCATGGCGTACCTACAGGAACGCCTCAAGCGACGCGCGCAGCTCACTACGGACGGCCTCAAGGCGTATCTTCAGGCGGTCGATCTGGCGTTCGGCGACGACATCGACTACGCGACCCCTCAGAAGCTCTACGGGAAAGACCCGGCACCGAGTTCCGAGCGGCGGTACAGCCCGGCCGTTACCGGCATGACGACGGAGGTCGTCAAAGGCTGGCCCGACCCTGCGAAGGTCAGCACGAGCTACGTGGAGCGGCAGAACCTCACCATGCGGATGAGTATGCGCCGGTTCACGCGCCTGACTAACGCCTTCTCCAAGAAGGTCGAGAACCACGCCGCAGCCGTCACCATACATTTCATGTATTACACCTTCGCCCGGCCGCACACCAACCTCAAGAACCCCTACCCTCGGACCCCCGCGATGGCCGCGGGTGTCTCAGATCACGCCTGGAGCCTCCGTAAGATCGCCGAACTTTCAAACTGAGACACTACCGCATTTTGGCCGTGGGTCGCGGCCTACAACGGCTCTATGGCAAGCCAGCAACGTTCAACGGTTTTCTCTTCGTCGTTGCACTCAATCACGACCAGAAGCCTGTATCCCGCAGCCTCGTCTTTGGTTTTGTAGACGCGCAAGCTCTCATCGCCATCCAGGAATGTGTGCGTGCCGTAGTGGGGATCGCGCTCTAGCCAGATTTTGAGCGCTTCAAGGTTGCGTATGAAATAGCCGTCGTGAGGGTCAACCTCTTCGACGGAGGCTGCCCATTCGGGACCGTCGACTACCCGCCAGGTGTGAGCCAGCAAGGACTCGGGCCTTTACCAGCCTCGTTGCGCTGCAATCCCTCGAAGGTGCTCCAGAGTGTCACGGGACGGTGGCTCGGTGTCGATAAGAGCAGTGGCGTAAGGGATGTCCTCGTATTGGCTTACGAGGTTCCACCCAGCAGACTCGCCATGAGCCATGTCAGCCACACGACCCGCCGTCGAGTCCTTGAGCTTCTCGACGACTTCATCGACTATCGCTAGCTCCTCTTCAGTGAACAGGCTCAGATCGGGTTCCCGCAGCGGCACTGTCACGCGGCGTTTGTAGAAACCGGCCGGTCGCTGCTCGATCTTCAACGCGCCCTCGTGCTCCAGTTCCTCGCGAACCGGGATCAGGGGACGCGCCGTGGGTCCGTGCCTGTCGCGCTGGTATGCGGCGCCAGTCATCGGCTTGCCGAGCTTTCGGTACGCGTCAAAGTCACAGAAGTGCAGCTGCTTGTTCAGCTTCGTGTCGCCGAAGCGGGGGTCGTCCGCCGAGCGCTGGGCAAGCAGGACGACCAACTCGCGGAACTTCTTCTTGTTGTATCCCATGCTCAGCACTCCGGTAGACTAAACGCAACAGCGGCGGAAACGTTCCTCGCCGTGTCTAGCAGCATACCAATGGGCCGAAACGGCCAGCGAGCTCCGATGGGTGGGCACTGAGGCTACTCGCCTCCTCCCGCCACGACACCCACGTCAAGCTCGCCGTGGCGCTCGACGGCTGCGCCGTCATCCCCAGCGGAAGTGCGCACTCGCCCGCCCACCCGCGCCCGTCCCGGCCGCCACCAGTTCACCTCGCCGAGCAGGGCCACCGTCGCGGGCACCAGCAGGCCGCGCACGACGGTCACGTCAAGCACGATCGCCAGGCCCATGCCGACGCCCAGCTCCTGAAACGGCACGAGCGGCGAGACGGCGAAGGAGAAGAACACCACGCCCATCGTGAGCCCGGCGAGCGTGATCGAGCGCGAGCTGCCGATCAGCGCCCGCTTGAGGCTGTCGGTGTTGCTGGCGCCGGCGCGGTGGTGCTCGCGCACGCGCGAGAGCAGGAACACCTCGTAGTCGGTCGAGAGGCCGAAGATCGTCGCGAACAGGAACAGCGGCACGAAGTAGCCGATGTTACCGGTCCCCCGGAAGAAGAACGTCATCACGCCGAGCGCCGCGGACACCGACAGGAGCGTCGTGAGCGCGGCCTTCAGCGCAATCAGCGGCGCCGCGAAGATCAGAGTCAGGACGAGGATCTCGGCGAGCAGCACGACGAGCACCACGAGCGGCGTGCGCGCGTCGATGCGTTCGACCAAGTCGATACCCACCGCGGTGGCGCCACCGACCAGGGCGCGCGCGCCGAACGCGTGGTGCAGCGAGGCGCGCAGAGCGCGGACGATCGTGTCCGCGCGCGCGCTGTCGCCATACGCGTCGAGCGTGGCCGAGACGCGCACCCACCCCCGCGCTCCAAGTTCCGCCGGACCGACCTGCACGACACCCGGCTGCGCCCCGACGACCTGCCGCACGCGCGCAGCCGGGGCGTGGGCCACGACGACCGCGGGGGTGCCGGCGCCCGGCCCGAAGTGCTCGGCGACGCCGGCGGAGGCCACGCGCGCCGGGTCTGAGCTCGGCAGCACGCTGATCGACTTCAGCGTGATGTGCATCCCCGCGAGCGGGAGCGACAGCACGACCAGGACCGGCACGACGACCGCGACGACCGCGACGCGGCGGCGCACCACGAAGTCGGCGAGCCTGCGCCAGAAGCCGCCGTTGCGGGCGGCGCGCACCGCCACCGGGAGCGCGAGGCGGTCGAGTCGCCTGCCGAGCAGCGCGAGCGCGGCGGGGGTCAGCGTCAACGCGGCCGCCGCCGCGATCAGCGCCGCGCCGATCGCGCCCGTGGCCAGCGAGGCGAAGATCCCGAGGCCGGTGACGTACAGGCCGCCGAGCGCTGCGGCGACCGTCACGGCGGAGACGGCGATCGCACGGCCGCTCGTCTGCAGCGCCTCGGTGACCGCCTGCTCGACGGTCGTGCCCGCGCGCGCCAACGACTCCCGGACGCGTGTGACCATGAACAGCGAGAAGTCGATGCTCAGGCCGAGGCCGAGCACGAGCACGGTGTCCTCGACGAACACGCTCAACTGCACCACGTAGGAGAGGAGGTAGAGCATGCCGAAGGTCACGCCCACGCACACGGCCGCGAGACCCAGCGGCAGCAGCGCCGCGACCACCGAGAGGAACGCGACGAGCAGGATCGCGAGCGTCACCGGAAAGGAGATCAGCGAGGAGGTCTGCAGGCTTTTCTTGGACTGCACCTCGTAGCGCTGGTAGATGCCGGCCTGCCCGACCAGCCGCGCCTGCACTGCCCTCAGCTTGGGCGTGGGCGAGCGCCGCTTCGACGGCCGGCACACGGGTTTGGGCGTAGCCGACGCTGCCCGCGAACGCCACCGGGAGCAGGACCGCGCGCCCGTCCGCCGAGCGCACGGGCGCGCCCACCTCCTTGACGCCCGCCACACCGCGCAGCGCCCGGCCGGCCAGCAGGACCTCGCGCGCGGGGACCGCCGGCGCACCGGGCGCCGCGAGCACCGACAGGTAGGCCTGCGGTTCCGCGGAAGCGCCAAACAGGCGTTCCCCGAGCGCGACCTCCCGTTGGGATTGCGAGCCGGAGGCGACGTACCCGCCGTTCTGCACGCGGTCGTTCAGGCGCGAGGCGCCCACGCCGCTGAGCAGCAGCACGAGCACCCAGAAGCCGACGATCTTGCGCGGGTGGCGCAGGACGAAGCGGGCGAGCGTGCTCATCGGCGGTGGGGCGCGAGCCGGATCGGTACGAGTACCATTGAAATGCAAGGTGTATCTGAATCTCCTCAGCTTGTCAAGACGTTTGACGTGGAGATGCACGGCGCACTAGCATGTGACTGATGCAACGATCGGCGACAGCCCAGCGACGTCGGATGACCCGCGAGGAGAGCCGCGCTCGCACGCGCGAGCTGGTGCTGGACTCGGCGGCGGTGATCTTCCGCCGCGACGGCTTCCACCAGGCCTCGGTCGACGAGATCGCCGAGGAGGCCGGCTACTCACGCGGCGCGGTGTACTCGAGCTTCGCCAACAAGGAGGAGTTCTTCCTGGCGCTGCACGACCGCGAGGCACAGAAGAGCGTGCAGCTGATCGCCGAGCGCCTCCTGGAGGACGGCACGCTCGAGGACGCCGCCCAGACCGCGGCCCGCACCTTCTACGAGCGCCACCTCGCCGACCCCGAGTGGAGCCTCCTGATGGCGGAATTCTCCGTCCACGCCGCACGCAACCCCGACGTCGCCCGGCGCTTTCGCGAACAGGACCGGCTGTGGCGCGACGCGAGCACCCGACTGATCGCGGAGATCTGCGCCCGCGAATGCATCGACTGCGACGCGGGCGAGGCGGAAGAGCTCGTCACGGCGATGATGGCGATCGGCTGCGGCGTCACGCTGGAGCAGCAGATCGAGCCCGACACCGTCAACCAGCGGATGATGGAAGACCTCTACGTGTCGCTCGCACAGCGCGTCAGCGCCAAACGAGTGAAGGGGTGAGCCGGAGCGTCGTTCACAACTGTCGTTATTCCAGTTCAGTGAATGTAGTCCCCTCGCTCGAGCCGGTGGACGGGTGGCAGTGCACGACAACGCACCCGATGACGATGGCCGCCGCCGCGATCGCGAGTGCGAGGTAGGGGAACACGCTGTAGGGCGCGGGCTGCCCCGGCTTGCACAGCTCGACGAACGGGACGACGAGGGTCAGGGCCCCCAGGACAGGGATGGCCACGTGGCGGATCGCCGAGAAGGAGCGTCGGTGGCGTCTCCACATGAAGACCGGGAGGGCGAGCGTCGTCAGGAGGTAGACGAACAGGATCACGATCGTGCCCATCGTGGAGCACTCGGCGTAGAGGCCCACCGGGTTCGTCGATCCCGTGTCCGCGCCGATGAGGTGGATTGCCCACCACACCCCGATGATCCCGAGCCCGGCGCCGGCCATCAGGAGCAACGCGTTCACCGGCGTGTCGCCCGGCGGGCGGACGCGGCCGAGCGCCGTCGGGAGCAGCCCGGAGCGGCCGCCGTCGAAGAGCATGCGCGCCTGGGAGTTCGCGCCGGAGACAAGGGTGGCGAGCACGGAGATGGTTCCGGCGATCCACGCCAGGACGGCCTGGACGCCTTCGAGACCGTCGATGAGGACGCCGTCGCCCGCCTGCGTGACCTGCGCCACCGATCGACGACTGACGAGACCGTCGATCGGCCAGCGTGAGCGTTCACTCCAGCGGCACCGAGCGCTACGACTCCGCCCGGCACGACAGGATCCGTCCCATCCCAACAGTATCATTGTGTTATGATACCGGAGTTCGATGAGCACGGGAACCTACCGCCGGGCATCCACCACGCCACCTGGAACGAGATCGTGACTCGCTACGCAACCAGTACTCGGCGTCGAGATCTTCTCGACGGGCTTCTGGATGCGCTGCGATCGTTGCAGGGCGCCGGGTGCGCCACCGCCTATCTCGACGGTAGCCTCGTCACCAGCAAGGACCATCCGGGCGACTTCGATGCCTGCTGGGAGTCGGGCGAAGTCGTCTTCAGCCGTCTCGATCGGGAGCTGCTGGATTTCAGCCATGATCGTGCCGCACAGAAGGCGCGCTACGGTGGCGAGCTCTACCCCTCCGACTGGCCCGCGGACGCAGATGGCACGACCTACCGCGACTTCTTCCAATGCGATCGCTTGAACCGTCAGAAGGGCATCATCGCCCTCGACCTGGCAGGACTGCCATGATCAAGAACGAGCGTGAATACCGCATCACCAAGGCCACCTTGCCGGATTCGAAGGCGGCCTGGTCGCCAATGACGAGCGGGAGTTCCCAGCGAACGTCGATCCGGGCATGAAGCAGGTGATGCACGACGCCATCGCCAGCCAGATCGAGACGTTCCGCCACGAGATTGACCACTATGAGAAGCTGCGCGATGGACACATCACCAGCCGCGAGATCACCTCCCTGCACGAGCTGCCGATCGCACTGATCGAAGCCCGCATCGCAGCCAGGCTTACCCAGCGCCTACTCGCCGAGCGCATCGGTGTCGCGGAGCAGCAGGTCCAGCGCTGGGAGGCCAACGACTACAGCGGCGTGGGGCTCGACCGGCTACAGAGTATCGCCGACGCACTCGGCGTGCAGATCCACGAGACGATCACGTACAGCAGCGCTGCATAGCCGGGACATCTCGGTGTTGATCGAGCCGATCGTTTGGCCCCGGAAGGATAGACCGCCACTCGACGCCGAGCTCTTTCCGATCTCGGCAGCGGCCGAACCCTATCCCCGGCGGTATCCGATCGTCTCGCGCAGCGTCTCCAGCGCATCGTGCTTGGGGCGCCAGCGCAGCTCGCGTCGGGCCTTCGCCACGTCCATGAGCACCGGCTCGCGGAAGACGCTCACCCACTGCGCCTGTGCGGGCAGGCAGCCCAGGCGGACGACCAGCTCCGCCACCGCGTCGACGGCCAGCTCGGGGACCGGGATCGAATACCAGCCGAGCTCGCGCGCGAGCTCGGCGACGGTGAGCTGCCCGGGCCCGGCGAGGTTGTACACGCCGGGTGCTCCGCGGCCGAGCACCGCGGCGCGCATGGCGCTTGCCACGTCGTCGTGGTGCACCAGCTGGAACGGCACGCCCGGATCGGGGAGCACCGGCTTGAGGATCGGCACGCCTTCGAGCAGTCGCACCACCGGCCCGGGCAGCCGCTCGGAGATCTGCGTGTAGGGGAGGCTGTTGATCAGCAGCGGCGCGTCACGTCCCCCGACGATGCACGGACGGAACACGTAGGCGCTGGTGGCGCTGCCGTCGAGCGTCTCCCACAGCAGCGCCTCGACCTGCGCCTTCTGGGCCGAGTAGTAGTGGCTGGCGCTGCCGCGCGCGGGCACGTCCTCGGTGAGCGGCTGAGGGTTCTCGCGATGGAACCCGTACGCGGCCACCGACGATGCGTACACCAGGCGCCCCGTGCCGGCTGACACTGCCGCCTCGAACACGTTGCGCGACCCCTCCAGGTTCACCGCCGAGGTCTCCTGCGAGGAGCCCATGATGACGAACGCCAGGTGCACGACCACGTCGGCGTCCTTCACCAGCTGCGCTACGGCCTTGCGGTCGAGCACGTCCCCGCGCCGGTATGAGACCTTCTTCCAGCCGCGCTGCGCGGGGTCGAACGGCCGGCGTGCCATGCCGAGCACCCTTCCCACCTCGCGTGATCGCTCGAGCGCCGCGAGCACCGCCTGGCCGATCTCGCCGGTGGGGCCGGTGACCGCTACGGTGAGACCCGCCGCAGGAGCCGGACCTCGCGCGAGGGCGTCGCCCATGCTCAGGCCACGGCCGCCAGCTTGCGCCGGCCCGCCTTGGCGGATGACGCTCGCGGCGCCGCCTCGCGGGCGAGCTGCTCGGGCTCCGGCTGGGAGCCCCCGCGACCGGGGAGCGGGGGCAGCGCGAGCTTGACGATCTTGCGCACGACGCTGCCGAACTGCTTGTGCAGCGGGCCGGTGTTGTAGGGGATGCCGTAGCGCTCGCAGATCTCGCGGACCTCGACGGCGATCTCGGCGTAGCGGTGGGCGGGGAGGTCGGGGAAGAGGTGGTGCTCGATCTGGAAGCTGAGGTTGCCCGCGAGGATGTGGAACAGCTTGCCGCCGGTCAGGTTCGCCGAGCCGAGCAGCTGGCGGTAGTACCACTCGCCGCGGGTCTCCTTCTCGGTCTCCTCCTCGGTGAACTGCGTGGGTGCCGTCGGGGAAGTGGCCGCAGAAGATGATCGTGAACGACCACAGGTTGCGGGTCGAGGTTCGCGGTCGCGTTGCCTGCGAGCGCGAACGGGAGCGACGGGCCGGACAGCAGCGGGAACAGGACGTAGTCCTTGAGCGTCTGGCCGCTGACCTTGCGCCAGACGCCGCGCAGCTTGTCGCGCTTCTCCGTCCAGGTCGCTCTCGCCGGCGGCGATCCGCTCGGCCTCGAGGTCGTGCAGCGCGACCCCGTACTGGAAGAACGTCGCGAGCAGCGCCGCGTAGAGCGGGTTGCCGAGGTAGTAGGGATGCCACGGCTCGCTCCTCGGACATGCGCAGGATGCCGTAGCCGATGTCGCGGTCCTTGCCGACGATGTTCGTGTGCGTGTGGTGCATGTAGTTGTGCGAGTGGCGCCACTGGTCGCCGGGGCAGGCGGTGTCCCACTCGAACGTCTTGCCGTTCAGCCGCTCGTCCCCGGTCCAGTCGTACTGCCCGTGCATGACGTTGTGGCCGATCTCCATGTTGTCGAGGATCTTCGACAGCGACAGCGCGGCCGTGCCGCCGATCCAGGCCGGCGGCAGGAAGCCCGAGGAACAGCAGGCCGCGGCCCGCGACCTCCAGGCCGCGCTGGACGCGGATGAGCTTGTTGATGTAGTCGACGTCGCGCTCGCCGAGGTCCGCGACGACGCGCGCGCGGATGGCGTCGAGCTCCTGGCCGAAGGCTTCGAGCTGCTCGGGGTGAGGTCGGGTGCGGTGCTCGACATGGCTGGCTCCTTGCGGTTGGTGTGTCTAGAGGTCGAGCGCGACGTCGCCGACCGGCACTGAGACGCAGATCCGGATCTGCTCCTCGCCGGCGCTCGAGAGCGCGCCGGATGATGACGTTGCGCACGGTGCCGGCGCGTCTTGCGGCGTGCTGCACGTGTTGCAGATGCCCATGCGGCAGCCGTGCTCGGGCGCGAGCCCGGCGTCCTCGGCCTGCTCGAGCAGCGGCAGGCCGCTGTTGGCCGCCTCGCGGCCGCTGGCGCGCGAAGCTGACGCGGCCCTCGGCGCCGGCGGTGTCGAAGCGTCGAGCCGGCGGCGTGAAC
Source organism: uncultured Solirubrobacterales bacterium (assembly GCA_963821775.1). Classification (GTDB taxonomy): domain Bacteria; phylum Actinomycetota; class Thermoleophilia; order Solirubrobacterales; family Solirubrobacteraceae; genus Palsa-744. Next base: position 498,085 of record CAWGFB010000007.1, read on the forward strand.
GTCTCGACGGCCGGCTCGGCCAGGCCGTCCTGCGCCCAGACGGCGCGGACCGAGTCGATCAGCGCCGGCGGGCCGCAGACGAACGTGGCGGCGCCGGCGTGGTCGGCGATCACGGCGCGCAGGTGCTCGCGGGTGAAGCGCCCGCGCGAGCTCCGACCGGCGTGCCGCGCGTGAAGCCGCGCAGCGACGCGGAGGCGCTCGTGGCGCGCGGCGAGCTCGCTCAGCTCGGCGCTCGTAGAGCGCGAGCGCGCGCGAGCGCGCGTAGTTCAGGAAGCCGATCTCGCCCGCGAAGCCCTCGTCGCAGAGCGTGCGCAGCATCGCCATCACCGGCGTGATGCCGCTGCCGCCGCTGATCAGCAGCACGCGCTGCGGGCGCGGGTCGGGCAGCACGAAGTCGCCCTGCGCCTGGGTGAGGCCGACGATCATGCCCCGGCCGCGCGTGGTCGCGCAGGTGGCGCGAGACCCTGCCCTCCGGGTGGGTGGAGACGGTCAGCTCGAGCTCGCCGCCGGCGCGTGCTCGAGCCGGCGGGCGAGTAGGGCCGCGTCGAGCCGGACGCCCGTCGATCTCGACGCTCACGCCGACGAACTGCCCGGCGCGCAAGCCGCGCCAGTTCTCGTTCGGGCGCAGCGTGAGCGTCACGCTCTTCGGCGTCTGGTGGCGGACCGCCGTCACCTCGGCGCGCACGTCGCGTCGCGAGCAGCAGCGGGCGGACGAGCTCGACGTAGCGGTCCACGCCGTGCGGGTAGGCGAGCGCCTCGAGCAGGCTCGAGCGCAGCAGGCGGCGACCGACGGCGCGCCGCGGGCGGGTCTCGCTGGATCGGCAGGACTCGGTCGATCATGACTGGAACTGATGGTACCTCAAATGAGGTTACCTTGGCTGGTGGTATTCTGAACCGGCGTATGGCGCGGAGCCCGAGCGACCAGCGATCGAGCGCTCGGACCGGGCAGGCGGGGCCTCGTCGTCCGGCTATGACCTGACCGTCGAGCAGCTCGCCGCCGAGGTCGGGATGTCGGTGCGCAACATCCGCAACCACCACACCCGCGGGCTGCTGCCCCCGCCCGCAGGTGCGGGCGCGCGTGGGCTACTACAACGCCGACCACGTGGCGCAGGCTGCGCCTGATCCTCGACCTGCAGGCCGACGGCTTCAACCTCGCCGCCATCGAGCGGCTGCTCAACGGATCGGACGGGCTGGCCGAGCGTCTGCTCGGGCTGCGCAGCGCGGTGACCGCGCCCTTCGAGCCCGAGACCCCCGAGCTCGATCACCGGCGAGGAACTGGCCAGCAGGTTCGGCGAGATCGACGCGAAGGACGTCGCGCGCGTCCGCAAGCTGAAGCTGCTCGTCCCGCTGGGCGAGGGCCGTTTCGAAGTGCCGAGCCCGGCGCTGCTCGAGGGCCGCCGAGCAGGTCACGGACCTCGGGATCTCGCTGCACGCCGCGCTCGCCCTCGTCGAGCGGATCAGCCGCGACTGCGAGTCGATCTCGCGCGCGTTCACGAGGCTCTACCTCGAAGAGCTGTGGGAGCCATTCGAGCGGGCCGGCCAACCCGACGACCGCTGGGACGAGCTCATCGAGCGCGGTCAACTCGCTCAGGCCGCTGGCCTCCGAGGCGCTGCTCGCGCTGTTCAAGCAGAGCATGACCGCCGCAGCTCGAGGACACCTTCGGCAAAATGATCGAGCACCAGGCCAAACGCAAGTAGCGCCGCGGGCGACGGCGAGCGCGGTCGGCCACCGCAACCGCCTGGACAACCGCTACAACCAACGGAGCGACATGGGCACCCGACTCGCGGGAGAGAGAGCATGAGCGGCACCGAGATCGGCCTGGCCGTGTCGGTGTTCCTCGCCTGCGCCGTCGAGGCGGTGGAGGCGCTGACGATCGTGCTCGCGGTCGGCGCCACCCGCAGCTGGCGCTCGGCGTTCACCGGCGTCGGCGCGGCGACGCTGGCGCTGGCGGCGCTGATCGGCGGCGCTCGGCCCGGCGCTGACCGCGCTGCCGATCGACGCGCTGCGCGTGGTGGTCGGCGGGCTGCTGCTGGTGTTCGGGCTGCAGTGGCTGCGCAAGGCGATGCTGCGCGCGGCGGGGCTGAAGGCCCTGCACGACGAGGTCGCGACCTTCGCGGAGGAGACGCGAGGCCGCGCGGGCCGCCGGCGCGGCGGCGACGGCGGCTTCGACCGCTACGCGTTCACGATCGCCTTCAAGGGCGTGCTGCTGGAGGGGCTGGAGGTGGTGTTCATCGTGCTGACGTTCGGCGCCAACCAGCACAACGTCGGCCTCGCCGCCGCGGCGGCGGCCGGCGGCCGTGGTGGTCGTGATCGCGGCCGGGCGTGGCCGTCCGCGCGCCGCTGGCGCGGGTGCCGGAGAACACGATGAAGTTCGCCGTCGGCGTGATGCTGACCTCGTTCGGCATGTTCTGGGGCGCCGAGGGCGCCGGCGCCAGCTGGCCGGGCGGCGACGCGGCGCTGCTGGCGATCGTGCCGCTGCGTGCTGGCGGTCGCGGCGGCGATGGCGTGGGCGCTGCGGCGCCGCGCGTCGGCAGCGGGCGCCGTCAGGCGACGCCCTCGCCGGGCGGAGGCGGTCCGAGGCGACGGCCGGCGGAGCGCATGAGCCGGGTCGAGGCGTTCGGGGTCGGCGTGTGGGAGTTCATCGTCGGCGACGACTGGCGCATCGCCGTCGGCGTGGTGGCGGCGCTCGGGCTCACCGCGCTGATCGCCCGGGCCGGCAGCGCCGCGTGGTGGGTGATGCCGGTCGCCGTGCTGGCGCTGCTGACGCTGTCGCTCAGACGCGCCGCGCGCGCCGCCGCGCGCAAGCGGTGAGCCACGGGTTCACGCCGCCGGGCGCGCCGGCCCGGGGTTCCAGATGACCTCCCACAGGTGCCCGTCGAGGTCGCGGAAGTAGCCGGAGTAGATGCCCCACGGACGACCGTGGGGCGGGTCGGTGAGCGTCGCGCCGGCGTCCTCGGCCCGGGCGAGCAGAGCATCGACGTCCGCTCGACTGGACACCACGTGGCCGATGCTGAACTCGCCGCTGTGCGCCGCACCGGGCGCGATGTTGGCATCCTTCGCGAGCTCGCTCCGCGGGTACAGCATCAGCAGCAGCCCGCCCGCGAGCTTGAACATCGCCGCCGCGCCCGCCGGGGTGAGATCGTCGCCGGGGTACTCCGTGCCGACCAGCTCGCACGCTTCGAGGCCGAGGCCATCGCGGTAGAACTCCAGCGCGCGCTCGAGATCGCTCACGGCGAGCGTGATCACGTCGATGTGCGGCTCCATCACGTCCTTTCCGCCGGGGCCCGAGTCTCGCCTCGGGCGGCAGTCTAAGCTCCTGGACCAGCGACCAGGAGGATGACATGCCAGCGATCGACCGTGCACATCGGAGCCCATGGCGAAGCTGATCTACTCGGCGATCACGTCGCTCGACGGCTATGTCGAGGACGCCGAGGGCAACTTCGACTGGGGCAGACCGGACGATGAGCTGCATGCGTTCATCAACGACCTCGAGCGCCCGATCGGCACCTACCTGTACGGGCGGCGCATGTACGAGACGATGGTGTTCTGGGAGATGGCCGCCACCGGCGACGACCGGGCGACCGTAGCGCGCGACTTCGCTGCGATCTGGCGCCATGCGGAGAAGGTCGTCTACTCGAGGACCCTGGAGAGGGCAGCGAGCGCGAAGACGCGGATCGAGCGGGAGCTCGACCCCCGGGCGGTCCGCCAGATGAAGGAGGCGGCGGGCAGCGACATCACGATCGGCGGCGCCGAGCTCGCCGGCGAGGCGATCCGCGCCGGCCTCGTCGACGAGTGCCACCTGTTTCTCGTACCGGTTCTCGTGGGGGCCGGCAAGCGCTCGCTACCGGAGGGCGTCCAAGCGCAGCTTCGCCTGTTGGCCGAGCGGCGCTTCGCCAGCGGCGTCGTTCACTTGCATTACCGCATCTGAGCGGCGGTGGAAGCCTCACGGGGCTGGCCGGAGCTAGTGGTTCGTCCTTTTAGTTCGGTGATGGTTGCAGGTGTCTTGTAGTCTTTGCCGAATCCGTTGCTGGTGGTGTCCAGCGATGATGGGGGTTCGGTATGCCTGCTTTGGCGAAGCGCATCGAGATTGGCGGTGAGGATCGAGCGGAGCTCGAGCGGATCGCGCGGTCGGGTAGGGAGCAGGCGCGGATGGTCGAGCGTGCCCAGATTGTGCTCCAGGCCGCCGAGGGGCACTCTGCTGCGGTGATCGGGCGTCTGTTGGGGTGCTCGACGAACACGGCGCAGAAGTGGCGTGCGCGCTATGAGCGCGATGGGATCGCGGGGCTCGGGGACTTGCCGAGATCGGGTAAACCACTCACCTATTCCCAGGCGGACAGGGCGAGGCTGATCGCCAAGGCGTGCACGCGTCCACCCGAGACACCGGAGGGCGCACAGCAGGAGCGCTGGACCTACGAGCAACTGGGGCAGACGGTCGGTATGTCGGCCTCCCAGGCGCATGTGATCCTCTCGCGCGCGGAGGTCAAGCCGCACCTGACTGACTACTGGATCATGAGCGACTTCTCCCAGCCCGAGTTCGAGGAGCGCCTGGGCGATATCTGCGGCCTGTACGTCAACCCGCCGGAGAATGTTCTGGTCGTCTCCCTGGACGAGAAGACGGGAATCCAGGCCAAGGCGCCGACCAAGCCGGATACGCTGCCCGCTCCCGGGCGCCCGGCACGGCGCGAGCACGAATATGAGCGCAACGGTACGCAGTGCCTGTTCGCCTGCCTGAAAGTCCACGAAGGCGACGTGCTCGCGATGCCCTCAAAGACACGCAACCGCTTCGACTTGATCCGCTTCCTCAACCAGCTCGACTCCGAGATCCCCACCGTGGAGGGACAACAGATCGTCGCGGTCAGTGACAACCTCTCCACCCGCGGCACCCAAGAGGTCACCGACTGGTTGAAAGATCACCCGCGCTGGAGCTTCCAGTTCACCCCCACCCACGCCTCGTGGCTGAACCAGATCGAGATCTTCTTCTCGATCCTCTACCGCCGGCTGCTGAAGCACGGCATCTTCTTCAGCGAGGAAGACCTCGCCGAGCAGATGCTCGCGTTCATCGAGACCTACAACCAGACCGCCAAACCCTTCAAGTGGACCTACACCGGCAAGGTCCTCGAGGCATAGGCCAACAAACTAACCGGATGAACCACTAGTATGCCAGCGCTCAGGCCGGAGCGTCCAGCAGCCACTCAACTGGCCGCTCGAAGCGCGTGGGCTCGTCGTCGAGGACGAGTCCGGGTCGATCTCGACGCGCACTATGCGCCGGCCGCCAGCGCCGATGTTGCCACGATCCTCAATGACGCGCGCACGCTTGATCTCGCGGCCCATGCGGACACCGACGATCGAGCCGACTTTGGGAGCTCCGCGACGCTGCCTTCAATGTGCGCTCGTGGGGGTCATCGCCCAACCAACGGTATCACCAGGGCCTTCCGCCAACGATCGACTCCATATGGCGGGCGAGAACCTTGTCGAACGTTACTGCCAGCCGGTTGCAGCACGACCGAAAGGCGCGTGCCTGGCCCAGGACAAGGCTGGTAGCGCCGCGAGCACCTCCTGCTGGTGTCGCGTGAAGTCAAAATCTTGGTGGGCGATGGCGTTGCGCCAGATGTTCAATAGCGTCTCCCTGGGCCTGTGCCACCGACGGCGTCGTGCGCCAAGTCCAGCTCGTCAAGCTGGCCGCTACGAGCTCCTTGCCCGCCTGGAGAGCGAACGACGACATGATCGTGACACTACCGAGAAGCACCGACGTTACGGTCATCACGGCCCACGTCATCATCCTCGCCGCCTCCCACGAAAAAACCCCGCCTGAGCGGGGCTTTTTCCTATAGCGGGGGCGGGATTCGAACCTGCGACCTTCGGGTTATGAGATCGCCAGGACCCGTCCATGTAGGTCCAACCCGCCTGATTTCGCTGGAGTTAAGCACCGCTGAGACAGCCCAGATCCGCTCATATTGGAACGACGATTGGAACAACCGCGCTACGGCTGGACAGACCGTGACCTACTCCCCCCGTCAGCCAAGATGCGTCCAGACCAGCCGCGCAGGATCGACACCAGCTCCCGGACGGCGGCGCGGTCCAAGACTTCGTCGAATCTGTCCTCGTAGCGCGCAGCGACAGCCCAAGGCGTCAGCTCCTCGATCTGCTCGCGACGGTCGGGGAGATCGATCCCGTGATGCTCCAAGAGAGAGGTCAGATAGCCGATGCTGTGGGTTCGCTCGAAGTCGATCCCCCGGAAGGCGAGCACCGCCTTCAGACGCTTCTCGATGGCTTGCTGAGCGTGAAAGCCAAGCACGTCATCGGGCACATCGGGATCGTCCAGCAGCCTGTCGAGAATCGCCTCGTCGCCCTCGGCCTTGCGCACCAGCAACGACGCCAGTTCGCGCTCGTCAGGACTCGGCAACTACCCGCCCCTCGCTCATCGCGTCATGGATCATCGTGCCCTTGACCGCCGCCCACTTCCGCGCGTGCTGCTCGCTGACGACCACCACGTCGGCGGGAATCAAGAGCCGGCCGAGAAGCCGGCCCAGGCGCACCATCTCCCCAAAACGGTCGCCAACTTCCTGCTCGATCACCAGGAAGTCGAAGTCGCTTCGATCATCGGCGTCACCGCGAGCGCGCGATCCGAACACGATCACCTTTGCGGGAGCGGCCGTCGCCTCGATCAACGCGCGCCCAGCCCGCTCGATCGTTTCCGCGTCGGCAACAGCGCTCACGGTGTTGCTCCTGCGCATGGCTCTATCTCGGACATACCCATCGGGGACTAAGCCTACCTCGCAGGGAGAGTCATCCCCCAGCCACCACCCGAACCGCCTGCACGCGAGCCCCAAGCGAGCGTCCTCAGCCACCGCCCAAGCCCAAAACGACCGACTCCACGAAACCAGGGGCACACCAGCGTGAGCCATCCTGTGTTTGACGGAGACTTTGTCCACGAACCCGGATCCACTCCAGTCCGCTCGACTCCAGCATGTCAAGAACCAGGCTCAGACGAGGCAAGCGTAGTCGACGCGGCCGTTACTGAGCCTCCATCGCTAGTGTCCTGAGTCGGTGATTCGTTGGCAGTAGCGTGTGAGGCTGTCGAGGATCTGGTCGGCGGTCTTGGTCCAGACGTAGGGGCGGGGGTTCTCGTTCCAGTGCTCGATCCACGCACGGATGTCCGTGTTGAGCTCGCGGACTGACTTGTGGGCTGAGCGCTTGAGCTTCTTGTTGGTGAGCTCCGCGAACCAGCGCTCGACGAGATTCAGCCAGGAGGAGCCCGTCGGCGTGAAATGAAGATGGAACCGGGGGTGCGCCAGTAGCCAGCGCTGCACCACCTTGGTCTTGTGCGTTGTGTAGTTATCGAGAATCAGATGGACGTCCAGCTCGGGTGGGACGGCAGCGTCGATCTGCGCCAGGAATTTCTTGAACTCGACGGTGCGATGGCGGGCGTGCAGCGAACCGATGACTTTCCCCGAGGCGATGTCCAGCGCGGCGAAGAGACTGCTCGTGCCCGAGCGCTTGTAGTCGTGGGTCGCGCGCTCCGGGACGCCGGGGAGCATCGGCAGGATCGGCTGAGAGCGATCGAGTGCCTGGATCTGGGACTTCTCATCCACACACAGCACCAGCGCTCGCTCCGGCGGATCAAGGTATAGGCCGACGACATCACGAACCTTGTCCACGAACAGCGGGTCGGTCGAGAGCTTGAAAGACTCCACTCGGTGAGGCTGCAACCCAAACGCCCGCCAGATCCGTGACACCGCGCTCTGGGAGAGCCCGAGGTGCGCCGCCATCGAGCGAGTCGACCAGTGCGTAGCGTCCTTCGGGGCGCTCTCAAGCGTCGCCGCGATCACCTCCGCGACCTTCTCATCAGAAATCGTGCGCGGTTTACCTGGCCGCGGCTCGTCAAGCAAACCATCCACACGATCGACAACGAAACGTCCGCGCCACTTCGCGACCGTCATCCGTGTCAACCCAAGGCGCTCCGCGAGCTGAGTGTTGTTCTCCCCCTCAGCCGCGCCAAGCACGATCCGAGCGCGAACCGCCAGGCCCTGCGCCGAGGAGCGTCGACGCGACCATCCCTCCAGCATCCGGCGCTCATCATCAGAGAGCACCACCTCCACCGCCCGCGGCCCACGCCGCCCAACACGAGATGCATTCATCCCCAAACACTACCACAAACCGCGGACGAACTAACGACTCAGGACACTAGCTTCTTTTGCGCCGTTCGGCAAGCCCGAAGCCGGCCGCCGCCGCTGCGCCCAGCCCAGCGGCGGGTGGCACGGCAACTCCGAGGACGAAATGACTGAATGCGGCGAGGACGCAGCCGAGGCCACCCTTCAACGCTAGCCCGACTGCGTCGGGCCCGTGCGTGCGTAGACCCTGAGCGATGGCTTCACGGGCCGCTGCTGAGACACGAGACTCCTCGTCGTCGATGCGGTGGTGAGCCACCGCCATCCCCTTCCTCGCTAGATGTCTACCAATCTTATCTCTAGAAAGGCGACTTTGTCAAGTAGTAGTCGTTTTGTAGCGCCATAGACCAGTTTTGTCCTACCATTACTTGCATATCTTGCATTCTTGAAGAGCAACTGCTAGGGTTCTGATGATGCAAGATCAGCGTTGGGAAGAGGTGCGCGGTGCCTTGGGCCGCGTTGTGACGAAAGGCACAAGGGCGGCTTGGTCCCCAGATCTTCAGCCGTTGCTGTCACTCGACGCGGTACGAACTCGCTTTTCCGCAGATGACAGCCCTGATGCCCCCACGGCCCTCTCCGACGCCCTGCGAGTTGCGGTGGCCCGTATAGGCGACGAGACGTATCGCGACCTACTCACCGCCGTGCTAGGACTCGATCCCAAGACCAGAGACGCGGCCGTCTCGGAGCGCCGAATGATCGCCCGAGAGGCATTCGTGCGCGCCGGTCGTAGAATTTCAATCGGAACGATTCGGCAGTATCACGAGCCGCGGGCGCTCGACGAGCTGACATCGGTGCTGATCTCTGTTGAGGCACTCCCACAAACGACAGCCGCAGATCATGGCGCAGTGCCGAGCGTAGTCCGCTGGCATCCGCTCGTGCATGAACGTATTGCCGATGAGCGCCTCATGATTTGGCGCTGCACGTTTTCACGCTATAGCCGTGACGAGATACTGACGCAGCTCGCTGCCGCAATGCGCGAGGCCGATATCCACACCTGGAGTGCGGACGAGGTATTTGGGGGCGTTGATCTTGTCCTTCGCGCATGGGTGCCCGCTCGAAAGCGGGCTCGCGACATCATTCACGAGGCGCTCAAGCAAACCCCGGTGAGGAGTTGGGACGTGTTCGCCGTGGAAAGGTCGGTCGTCGACTCGCTCTGGCCGCTCGAGCCGAGTGCGCGAGATCTTTCCGACCTAGCGCAGCTGGAGGCCACAGAGATAGTCCAGGATCCGGATCACAGCGAACTCGACCTTCTAGCAGCGAGGGGTCTTGTATCGCGGCCCATAACTAGCGGCGACATCCGCTTTCTTGTGTTCATTGAGGCCGATAACACGTTCGCAGCTTCGCGATCGCTACCCGAGCGCTGTGGACAGGCTGTCGAAGAGAGCGCCCTCCGCCACCGGATCGCGTGCGCACGTCTCTTCGAGGGCCTAGGCATTGCAACCTTCGTGATCGAAGGCACTGCACCGACATCGGAGTTTGAGAGCGTCAATGCGTTCCGCACAGACCTCATGGAAGCGCTGCAGTGGTGGCCAGCTCGCCTGTCGACCTACATCTGCGGTAGCAGCCGGCCGCTAATCGAGGAAGAGAAATTGCCCAAGCTCGCCACCAACGAAGCGCGTCCGAGCGCCGAGGAACTTCTTGCGCTTGGGGAGAGTGCCACGGTCGAGGTTAAGGCTGGACCGTCTGCCGAGCAGGGACGCGGAGCTTGGGCGCAAATTGTCCGAACCGTGGCGGGGATGCTGAACTCCTCGGGGGGGACCTTGCTACTTGGCGCGATCGAGGACGACGCGCGCTATCGCAGGCGCAGCGAGCACGACCTACCTAAGTTCGGGTCGTGGCGTATCTGCGGCCTCGACCCAGATGTGGCGCGGAACCGGGATGAGTACGTACACCGCCTGCTCTCTTCGATAACAGGCAGCATCGAACCCAACCCGTTGACCAGCATTTCGGTAGAGGTCGATCAGATCGCCGACAAGAAGGTCTGCCTGATTCGCGTTTCTCCCGACGCTGGTGCGCGGTATTGGGTCCGTGATGGGAAGAGCGCGCGATTCTTTGCTCGCCAAGGAACAAGAAACGTGGAGCTGATGGGAGTTGCGCTCGACGATTACCGCAGGCAGCGCGCCCAAATCTAGATCGGCCCTGTTCGACTCCTTCGTTCGCGCTGGCGGATCGGCTGCGGTCAGTTTGCGGTCCGATTGCGCTCGGCTGCAGTCCGTTTGCGGTCACCGAGACCGCCGAACAGCCGCGAACATGGGCGAAAGCGACTCGCGCAAGAGCCCAGCGTTTACGGGCATTTTCGTCCGTTTTCGCTGGTCTTCGCAGAATTTGAAGGAATCGGGAAGACAGGATCTGCACCTGCGACGCCCAGCTCCCAGCCGCAGTGACGACAATGACTCACGTGAGCGGTCCAGCGCTTGCGCATGTCGCCGTCCTGCCAGGCCTGAGCGGGGCTTTTTCCTATAGCGGGGGAACTCTTACCGGCGACCCTGCTGCCCCGTTAGAACGAGTCTCCCCCGGAATGGCCTGGATAGTAGCACCAGCGCGGGCGATGGCTGCTTGTGGCTTGTTCGTGTCTTGAGCGCACACGGCGCCCGAGCACGCGCGCTGCCCTGCCGACCTTCGGGTTTCTACCCCGAAAGCCGCTCACACGCGAGCCTTGGGGGTCTGGTTCGCACCGAAACGCCCCTTTTTGCGGGGCTGTGCGGGTCTTGCTCTCAGATTGGAGCACAAATTGGAACAATGGCCCAATTTGCGAACACGCTCTTAGAAACGGAAAAACCCCGCGATTTGCAGGGCTTTTCCGCATAGCGGGGGCGGGATTCGAACCCGCGACCTTCGGGTTATGAGATCGCCATAGCCAGCCCATGTATGTCCAAGTCGCCCGATTTCGCTGGAGTATCACTCGCCTCGGCCTGCCCTGATCCGCTCAAAATGGAACGACGATTGGAACAACGTTGTGCGTTTGGGAAGCGCCCCAGGACGCGATCCTTGGCGCCGACGATGGGAGACGTATCAGATCACCAGCGAGCGCAGACGCTCGGGCGCGGCCACCTCGCCAAGCAGTTCGTAGATCAGATCCCCGTAGTGGGCGGCCTGTGCCAAGGCGTCCTTGCGGGTCGATTCGTTCGCGAAACGCTTGAGCAGCTCGGGCTCCGGGTGTTGGACCTCCGCGAGGAACTCGCTGTAAAGCGCCTCCATCGCGTCTACGAGGCGATCCGCTTTGTCGCCCTGGCTGCGCAACCTTTGAAAGCGCTTGAGCAGCGAGTCGTAGACGTCCTCGCGGTAGATCGGCTGGCTCTCAAGCAGTAGAAGCATGCGCGCCGTGAAGCTGTTGCGAAAGTCGTCGTCAGGGCTGCCGAGCACCTTCTCCATCTCCGCGACATACTGGACATCCAGGTAGCGTCCGTCGCCGGAGAACGGCGGGAAGTCCATCTGCGCGGTGACGGCGATGAGATGAGCTGCGAGGCGGACAAATGTCGTCCAGGGCAGGCGCTCCGCCTCCTCGGCGTCGTCGTAGAGGAAGAAGAGGTCGATGTCCGAGCCCCGCCACGCCTCCAAGCGCCCGTACGAGCCTGTCGCGTACACGCATAGGCGATGCTCGCCGAGCAGCTCGTCAAGCTCGACGACTCGCTCGCGCAGCTCGCGCAAGCGACGTTCGGAGTACTCCAGGCGATCCTCGGCCATCTTGCTAGCCAGGATATGGCAGGGCGCGGCGAGCGGCGTCCGGGGGCATGCGCATAATGTCGGAGTGACTGTCGAGCCTGTCGAGCCCGTGCGACCCGACCTGTACGTCTCCGCGGACGTCGAGACCGATGGCCCTATGCCGGGCGTCTACTCGCTGCTCTCCTTCGGGTTTGCGGTCGTCGGTCGCTACGACGGAGAGAGCTTCCAGCGGGTCGATCCACGTGAGCACAGTTTCTACCGGGAGCTGCGACCGATAAGCGATGAGTTCGACCCGGAGGCGCTGGCGATCAACGGCCTGGACCGCACCCGCCTTGAGCGGGAGGGCATGGAGCCCGAGCAGGCGATGACGGAGGCGGGCGAATGGGTTCGGGGTCTCAGCGACGGGCATCGTCCTGTGCTAGTCGCCTACCCGGTCGCCTATGACTGGGCGTTCCTGTACTGGTATTTCGAGCGCTTCGCGCCCGGTGGGTCGCCGTTCGGACACTCGTCATGCCTCGATATCCGCACCCAATATCAGGCGCTGGCCGGCACGGTATTCGACCGGTCCGGCAAGATGGCGATGCCGGCGTTCCTGCAGCCCAAGGCGCCGCACACACACGACGCGCTAGACGATGCGATCGAGCAGGGGGAACTGTTCGCAAACCTCATGGAGTGGGCCTTGCGTCGGCGAGGCGGCCCAGGTCGCGCTCCACGTTCCGCGGCGCCTGAGCCCTCATGGCTCTCGCCGCGAGTACCGATCGCTTAGCGTACAAAGGCCGGCGCGGCTGCCCTCATGGCTGCGGCAGTCTCGCGGGCATCGTCTGCGGGCGACGCAAGGAATACGCGCGCAGCGACGAAGGCGCGGGCGGCTGCTTCGGTCCCAGCGCGGAGGTTCTGGCGTTCGGCTTCTGGGTCGTCCGTTGCGACCGCGATGTCCAGGGACTTGCGAGCCTCGCAGAGGACTGTCCGAGCGGCGAGCACGAACGGCTCCAGGCCACTCGGAAACGCCTCCTGCTCCAGCACCGCCAGCGCGGTCTCCATCGTCGTGCCGACTTCAATCGCGCCGTCTACGCCGAGCACGCGTGCGCGGTCCATGAAGTTGGCGTAGTTCACAAGGCCAATCCTGCGCAACCCAGCGCAGGCCCATCCCCTTGCACGGTCGCAGAGCGCGTAGTAGGTCTCCAGTTCCGCGTGGGCAGGTCGTGTCGCTTCGTCCGCGTCGTAAGCCACGCGCTGTACTGCTTCCCCGGCAGCATCGCGGAACTGGTGCGTCACGTCCAGGACGAAGCCCTGGAGGAGCGTATACCGACTCTCATTCACAGCGACATTCTAACTCGTGGGTCTCGCAAAGACGGCCAGTAGTTCGTCTCCTGCTCGTCCCGCGGGTGCTGCCCGCACCGCCTCCGCCAGCGCGACTTGCTCGGCCCTGATCCGCAAGGGGCGACTCATGTCTATCGGCAACGACACAGAGCCAGTGGGGTGGAAGGGCACCCTGGACCTCGTGAGCAAGGGCCGTGCGGGCGACGATCGCGAAGGCTGTGCTCGGATTCTCCAATCGGCGACCGGACGTGGCGGGAGGCAATGCGGCGGTTGCGCGTACCTGCTCGTGGGCGTCGAGCCGGGCGCATTGGGGGCGTTGATCCCATGGACGCAGCCAAGCTCGGAGTCCGACCTGGCATCTTACGTCGGCCCGAGCGTGCACTGGCGCCCCGACTACGTCGTGAACAACACGGAGCGTACGACCTTCGGGCTTTCGACCCCGAAAGCCGCTCACGCGCAAGCCTTGGGTGGTCTGGCTCGCACCGAAAAGCCCCTTTTGCGGGGCTGTGCCGGTCTCGCTCTCAGATTGGAGCGCAAATTGGAACAACGGCCCAATTTGCGAACATGCCCTCGGAAGCAGAAAAACCCCGCGATTTGCAGGGCTTTTCCGAGTAGCGGGGGCGGGATTCGAACCCGCGACCTTCGGGTTATGAGCCCGACGAGCTACCAGACTGCTCCACCCCGCGGCGGAAGCGTCCAGTCTAGCAAAAGGCGCCTCGCGCCCGGCCCGCATACCATCCCCGCCCATGCGCGTGGCCGTCGTCGACATCGGCACCAACTCCACCCGACTCCTGATCGCCGAGGTCGCCCCGGACGGCGCCGTGACCGAGCTGGAGCGGCAATCCCGCGTGACCCGGCTGGGTGCTGGCGTCGACGCGGAGGGGCGACTCTCGGCGGAGGCGCTCGCGCGGACGTGCGCCGTGCTCGACGAGTACCGCGCGGAGATCGACCGCCTCGGTTGCGAGGCCGACCTCGCGGTGCTGACCTCGGCGGTGCGCGATGCGGCGGACGGGGCCGAGTTCGCGGAGCGGGTGCGGCGGGAGTACCGGCTCGATGCGCGAACGCTCTCCGGGGACGAGGAGGCGGGGCTCACGTTCCTGGGGGCGATGAGCGACCGAGAGCCGTCCGCGGAGCCGACGGTCGTGATCGACATCGGCGGGGGGTCGACGGAGTTCGTCGTCGGGCACGACCGCGTCGCCGGCTTCCACGTCTCGCTGCAGGCCGGTGTGGTGCGCATGAGCGACCGGCACATCCACACCGACCCGCCGACGCCGGAGGAGCTGCAGAGCCTTGCGCTCGACGCGCGGGGCGTCTACCTGGAAGGGCTGCCGGCGCAGGAGCGCGCTCCCGTGCGGCGGGGGATCGCCGTGGCGGGCACCGCGACGTCGGCCGCCGCGATCGATCTGGAGCTCGACCCGTACGACCCGGCGCGCGTGCACCGCCACCGGCTGGCGCTGGCGACGGTGGAGCTGCTGCTCGCGCGGCTGGCCGACATGGACGAAGCCCACCGCCGGCGAGTGGTGGGCCTGCACCCCGACCGCGCGCCGACGATCGTCGCCGGCATGGTGCTGCTCGGCGAGGCGCTGCGCGCGTTCGAGTCTCGACCACGTGGAGGTCTCCGAGCACGACATCCTCCGCGGCGGGGCGCTGCGGCTCGCCGGGCTCGGGTGAGGCCACGGCGGGGCGACGCGGCCCGCCGGCTCGGTCCGCGCACGCCGACCCCGCCAGGTCCCGGATCCGTCGCCCTACACCCTAAGAGTGCTCTCAAATCCTTCCAAAGAGTGGCCTGCGTGTCCGATCTGAAATCTTTTTCAATTGGGCTTGCATTGGATTCCGATATCCAATATACTGTTTTGCGAGGTGGCGTAAGGCCCCGTGTCTTGGTCTCCTCAGCTGGTCCATAGACCAGGGCGAACCGGCCGAGCGATCGGCATTCACGCCCGGGTCACCTACCCCCGAGGCCTCCGAGGCACGTACCCCTGCCAGTTCCTCGAGGCCGACCTGAGGAAGCCGCCCCCTGCCAGGCGGCTTCCTCGCTTTAAGCGGGGCCGCCGGCCGACCATCGCAGCTCCGCTCTGCCGCTCCGACCGGCGCCCGGCGGGCCGCCGCCTACGCGAGGCTCGACCGCCGCGGGTACGCCACGGTCGGGTCGGTCAGCACGTTGACCACCGCCGGGCGCCCCGCCGCCAGCGCCCGCTCCAGCGCGCCCCGCAGCTGCTCGGGGCGCTCCACCAGCTCGCCCTCGCAGCCCAACGCCTGCGCGACCGTGTCGTAGCGCGTGCCGGGGCGCAGGTCGGCCGCGACGGAGTACCCGTACACCGCCTCCATCGGGTGCTTCTCCAGGCCCCACACGCCGTTGTTGCCGACCACCCCCACGACGGCCACGCCGTGGCGGGCGAGGGTGTCCCACTCCATCCCCGCGAACCCGAACGCGCCGTCGCCGAGCAGCAGCACGACCTGGCGCTCGGGGTGCGCGAGCTTCGCGGCGAGCGCGTACCCCGGGCCCGTGCCCAGGCATCCGTACGGCCCGGGGTCCAGCCAGCACCCCGGCTGGTAGCTGTCCACCACGCGGCCGGCGTAGGAGACGAAGTCCCCACCATCGCCTACGACGATCGCGTCGCGGTCCAGCACCCGGCGCAGCTCGCCGTACACGCGCAGCGGGTGCAGCGGCGCGCGCTCGTCCTCGAGCTCCGCGCGCTCGGCCTCGCGCAGTTGCGTCTCGGCCGCGCGCAGCTGCGCCACCCAGGCCGCGCGCGCGGCGGCGACGCTCGCCGCGGGCGGTCCCGCGGCCGCGCACAGGTCGCGCAGCGTGGCGGGCAGCGCGCCGTACACCCCCACCGCCGGCGTGCGCGGGTGGGGGCGGGCGGGGGCGGCGACGTCGATGGCCACCACCGCCGTGTGCTCGCCCAGCGCCGCGCCGAAGCCGAGGCGGAAGTCCAGCGGCGTGCCGAGGACGAGCGCCACGTCGGCCTCCCGCAGCGCGCGCGCTCGTGTGCGTGAGAAACACAGCTCGTGATCGGCGGGCACGCACCCGCGGGCGAGGCCGTTGAGGTACGTCGGGACCGTGAGCGTCTGCGCCAGCTCCGCGAGCGCCTGCTCGCCGTGGCCCCAGTACAGGTCGGTGCCCGCCATCACCACCGGACGCTCAGCCCCACCCAGCAGGCGTGCCGCCGCCGCCACGGTATCTGCCGGCGCCCCCCGCGCCTCGTGAGAACGCCCCTCCTCCTCCCCCCCTTCCCGGCCTCCGGAGGCTCGGCGGCCTCCGAGAACACGTGGTCGAGCGGCAGGTCCACGAACGCCGGGCCGCCGTGCGGGGCGCACGCCGCCGCGAACGCCGCGTCCAGGAGCGTGGGGATCTCCGCCGTCGAGCGCGCGGTCGCGGCCAGGCGGCACAGCGGCGCGACGAAGGGGACGTGGTCGATCTCTTGGAGAGAGCCCTGGCCCCACCGCACGGCCGGCGCGCGCCCGCCGAGCACCACCATCGGGGAGTGGTTGGCCTGCGCGCCCGCCATCGCGCTCATGCCGTTCGTCACGCCGGGGCCGGCCGTCAGCGCGCACACGCCCGGCGTGCGGGTCACCTTCGCCCACCCCTCGGCCGCGAACGCCGCCGTCTGCTCGTGGCGCACGTCCACGATCGCGATGCCCTCGGCGCGGCACCCGTCGTACACCGAGAAGAGGTGGCCGCCCGAGAGCGTGAAGAGGTGGCTGACGCCGTGCGCGCGCAGGCGCCGTGCGAGGAGCCGGCCCCCGTGGTAGGTGCGGGGGTCGGCCGTGGCGTCCTGTTCAAATCCCACCCCGGCGGCCATTGCGCCCGACTCTACCCGGTGGCCGTGGCGTGCGCCGGCCGCGGCTGCGCCATGCCCGGGGCGGGATTCGAACCCGCGTACCTTTGCGAGGCACCGATTTTAAGTCGGCTGCGTATACCCATTCCGCCACCCGGGCCAGGGGTTCTTCCTCGTTCCCGAGCTCCCCCGCGTCCAGTCTATGAGAGCGGATGGGCGGGCGCCTCCACGGGCGGGGCGGGCGCGCACCGGCGGCCGCGCAACTACCTCGCTGGTACCGTGTTGAGAGAGGCAAGACGTGGCCACCGGCCACGCCGCACGAGCCGCAAGGACCCACCGTGGAGGTCTCCGCTCTAAAACCCACAGCAGCGCCCGGCCTGAGAGGGCCCTCTCCGCTGCTGCGCCTGCAGTCGGACGAGCGCCTGATCGCGCTCACGCGCCGCGGCCACCACGCCGCCTTCGAGACGCTCTTCGCGCGCTACCACTCCCGCCTGCTGTCCTTCTGCCGGCACATGCTCGCCTCGCGCGAGGACGCCGAGGACGTGCTGCAGGAGGTGTTCGCCGCCGCCTTCAACGCGGTGCTCGCCGACGAGCGCGCGATCAACGTGCGGCCGTGGCTGTACCGGATCGCGCGCAACCGCTCGCTCAACCACCTGCGCCGGGCGACCGCGATCGGCGTGGACTCGATGGACGTGCACTTCGCCGACCACGGGCTCTCCACCGACGGCCAGGTGCTGCGCCGGGAGAGCTTCCGGCAGCTGATCGACGACGTCCAGCGGCTGCCCGAGACGCAGCGCACGGCGCTGCTGCTGCGCGAGATCGACGCGCTCTCCTACGAACAGATCGCGCACGCGATGGACACCACCGTGCCCTCGGTGAAGTCGCTGCTGGTACGCGCGCGCATCTCGCTCGCCGAGGCCGCCGAGGCGCGCCGGCTCACCTGCGAGGAGGTCCGCACGGCGCTCGGCGAGGTGGCGGAGGGCCTGCGCAAGGCCTCCCCTCCCGTGCGCCGCCACCTGCGCGACTGCGAGCAGTGCCGCGAGTTTCCGCAAGCTGCTGCGGGACAACAACCACGCGCTCGCCGCGGTGCTGCCGATCGGGCCGCTGGCGGTGCTGCGCCACCTCGTGCTCTCCAAGTTCGGCGCCTCCGCCGGCGCGGGCCACGCGGCCGGCGCCGGGGCGGGTGCCGGCGCCGCCGGGAGCGGTGGAGCCGGGGCAGCCGGGGCGGGCGGTCTCGTCGTGGCCGGCGGCGCGGGTGCCGGCGTGGCCGGCGGCGCGAGCGCCGCGGCCGGCGGGGCGGGTCTCGGTGGCTTCATCACCGCCGGCGCCGGCGCGATCGCCACGAAGGCCGCCGCCACCCTCGCCGCGGCCGCGCTCGTCACCGCGGGCGCCGTCGAGGCCGGACGCGCCGTCCACCACACGGCCCGCCACCCCGTGCCCGTCGCCGCGGTCGTCGCGGCCGCGCCCGCGACACCGCTGGTGGTGCGCTCCACGCCCCAGCCGCTCACGGTGACCGCGTCGTCCGTATCCGCGCGCGCGTCGCTGCCCATGCACCGCGCCCACCGCGCCGCGCGCAGGACGGCCGGCGACGACGTGCACGCGGCCGCAGGCGGCCCGGGCGGCCCGCCCACCGGCCCCGCGCCGCTCGTCAAGCCCGCCGCCGCGCCCGCTGCTGCTGCACAGCCGCCCGCCGCGCAACCGAACGCGAGCCAGCCCACGGGGGTGCAGGTTACGACCGAGACGACTCAGCTGCCGCCCGCGACGTCGGCTCCCGCCGCCGCGCCGCCCACCGCCGAAGCGCCGCCTGCGACGCCCGCCCCCACGGGCACGGGCACGACCACGTCCACCACCCCGCCCGCCGGCGAACCGGCGCCCGGCGCCCCCTCTGAACCGGCGGGCTCCACCGCGACGGGGGGCACGGAAGCCGCCGGGGCCGGCCCCGGCGAACCGGCGCCCAACCCCACCGAAACGCCCGACCCCGTGGCCGCGGGCGAAACACCCGCGCAGTAGTCACCCGAGCGCGAACGTGCTCAGCGGCTCTTCCAGGGTGCCTTTGACGCCGACGTCGAGCGACGAGGTCACCTGGCGGTTGCCGGCGACGGCGGTGAGCATCGCGATCTGCACGCCCCGGCGCACGCCGGCGCCCCGGGGGAGCACCAGCGCGACCCGCCCGTACATCTCCCGGCCGTCCACGGTCGTCGTGTAGAAGACGTTGTACGTGGGGTACGTGGACACGGCGTCGATCTGCGTGGCCCCCTCGCCGCGCAGCGCGAACCCGGACTGCCCGGGGACGGGGGGCACGGCAGCGCCCGCGGCGAGGCGCTGGACGTAGCCGGCGGCGTACACCGCGAGCGCCGCCCCTAGCGCCCCGCGGTAGGACGGCAGCGTGAGGGGGCCCACGGCGAAGGCGTCCTCCAGCCGACCCCCGGCCACGCGCCGCACCCGCGCGTACCACCCGGGCGGGGGGGGCGTGCGGTACAGGCCCGTGTAGCTGAAGCTGAACGGCACGGGGCCCCCGTGCGAGACCGTGGGGGGCGCGAGGGTCAGCACGGCCGCGGCCAGCGCCGCCGCGAGGAGCGCAGCCGCGGCCGCCCACCCCACGCGCGCGGCGCGTGAGGCTCGCCGCCACCGCGGCGCGAGCAGGGCACCGAGGGTGGGGCCGTACTCCTGCTTCAGGGGCACCGCCGGCACGCGCCTCACTCCCCCAGCGAGAAGAGCGCCTCCAGGTCGTGGCGGGAGTACGCCTGGAAGGCGACCATCGTCTGCGTCCGCACGACGCCGGGCAGGGAGGTGATCTCCCCCGTGACGACCGACGCGAGCTGCTCGTGGTCGGGGACGCGCACGACCGCCACGAAGTCCCACTCGCCGGTGACCGAGTACGCCTCGGCGACCCCCTCGATGTCGGCGAGCGCGCCCCCCAGCGTGGAGAGCGCGTCCCGCTCCGCTTCGATCAGCACCACCGCGTGGGTCACGGTGTGTGGACCTCCCCCGGCGCGAGCACGACGACCTCGCCGGCGCCGGCCGCTGCGACGTCGGCGGCGAACGCCTGCACGTCGGTCTCGATCGGCGGCCACGTGTTGTAGTGGCAGGGGATCACCTGGCGGGCGCCGATCAGCCGCGCCGCCTCGACGGCGTCGTGGCGGTCCATCGTGTAGTGGCCGCCGATGCACACGAGCGCGACGTCGATCGGCTCGCGCCGGCCGATGAGCTGCATGTCCGAAAACAGCCCCGTGTCCCCGAGGTGGTACACGACCTTGCCGCCCATCCCCACGACGAGCCCCGCGGGGGCGGACGCGGTGCCTTTGGGGGTCGTCGAGGAGTGCCACGCCGGCTCCAGCCGCACCCACCCCCAGTCGAAGGTCACGGTGCCCCCGATGTTGGGCTCGTGGACGTTGGGCACGCCGTTGGCGGCGAGCTCGCGGGCGATCTCCACGATCGCCACGACCTGCGCGCCGGTGCGCTGGGCGATCGAGTAGGTGTCGCCGAAGTGGTCTTCGTGCCCGTGCGTCAGCAGGATCGCGTCCGGGCTGAGCTCCTCGGCGGCCACGGCGGCCTGGGGGTTGCCGGTCAGGAAGGGGTCGATCAGCACTGTTGTGTCGCCGTCCCGCAGCTCGAAGGCCGCGTGGCCCAGGAAGCGGATCTCCATGCCTAGCTCGCTTTCAGTCGTAGTGGTCAGCCCGCGCGGGTGCGGGTGGAGTGCAGACCGTAGCCGAGCACGAGTCCGACGGCGCCGCCGGCGATGCCCGCCAGCCAGCTCGCCCCCCAGTGCAGGGGCCCGAGCGACGGCAGCACGAGCGGCAGCGTCAGCAGCACGGCGGCGATCACCGCGGTGCCGAGGAGGTCGCCGTCGTAGTAGCTCCGGGCGCGGGCCGCCTGCAGGTCGGGTACCGACCACGCCGCCAGCAGCCCCAGGGCGCCGGCGTTGGCGCCGCCGATGACGGGCACGGGGTAGGCGGCGAGCGCGGCGAGCGCGCCCGTGGCGCCGGCGCCGAAGAACGTGACGAGCACCGCGAAGTGGCCGTGGCGGCGCTCCAGCAGCCACCCGTACAGAGCCACGGCACCGACCACGGCGAGTGCATACACCCCGGGGGCGAAGCCTCGCAGGTAGGCGAACTGGGCGGTCAGCAGCTTCCACCATTCCCCGTGCAGCGGGCCCACGATCACAAGCCGGTTGAGGCTCACGTAGCCACCGCTCGTCAGCACCCACAGCACGGCGCTCGCCGCCACCAGCGCCAGCGTGGCGTACGGCAGGGAGTCGCCCCGCACCCCCTCGATCTCCCCGCGGCGCAGCCGGCCGAGCGAGGGCGCCGGCAGCCGCGCGCGACGCGCCGCGGCGCGGGGACCGTGCTCGCGCGGCAGCTTCGGGGCGCGCCGGCGCAGGCGGTTGCCGCAGTAGGGGCACTCGGTGATGTAGGAGCTCACCTCTGAGCCGCACCGCTTGCAAACCACGAACAGGTCTGCTCCCGAGGACATGCCGACCCATTCTAGGCCCCTCCCGGCTGGGCGGGTGGGCATTGATCCACCGCGCCGGTAAAGTCCCAGGCATGACCGCACTCGGCTACGACCACAAGCTGTACATCCTCGCGTTCGACCACCGGGGGTCCTTCCAGAAGAAGTTCTTCGGCATCGAGGGCGACCCCGACCCCGAGCAGACGGCGATGATCGCCGACGCCAAGCACCTCGTCTTCGAGGGGCTGCAGCGCGCGGTGGCCGCCGGCGCCGACCCCGCCGTGACGGGCGTGCTGGTGGACGAGCAGTTCGGCTCGACCGTTCCCGAAGAGGCCCGCGCGCAGGGCCTGCGGCTGGCGATGCCCGCCGAGCGCTCCGGCCAGGAGTGGTTCGACTTCCAGTACGGCGAGGACTTCGGAGCGCACATCGAACGGCACGACCCCGACTTCACGAAGGTGCTCGTCCGCTACAACCCCGACGGAGACGCGGAGCGCAACCGCGAGCAGTCCGTCAAGCTGCGCCGGCTCTCGGAGTGGCTGCGCGCGCACGACCGCCGCTTCCTGTTCGAGCTGCTCGTGCCGGCGACGGCGGCGCAGCTGGAGAGCGTCGGCGGCGAGAGCGACCGCTACGACGCCGAGCTGCGCCCCGAGCTGATGCGCCGGGCGATCGCGGAGCTCCAGGACGCGGGGATCGAGGTGGACGTGTGGAAGATCGAGGGCGTCGACGAGCGCGCCGACTGCGAGGCGCTCGTCGCGCAGGCACGCACCGGGGGCCGCGACGGGGTCGTGTGCGTCGTGCTCGGCCGCGGCGCGAACGAGGCGAAGGTCGACCAGTGGCTCGGCGCGGCCGCACCCGTGGAGGGTTTCGTCGGCTTCGCGATCGGGCGCTCGATCTGGTGGGACCCGCTCAAAGCGTACGTGGACGGCAAGATCGAACGGCGCGTGGCGGCCACGCGGATCGCCGAGAGCTACCTGCGGTTCGTCAAGGTGTACGAGCGCGCCGAGGGCGTCGCCGCGGTGGGCAGGTAGGCGGCGTGCCCGCCGCCCGGATGCGGCGCTCCCCCGCGGAGCTCGAGCAGGCGTTCGCCGAGGAGGCCGCGCGCGACCGCCACCGGCGGGACTCGCTGCGGCGCACTGCCGAGCGGCGTGCGCTGCAGCGGCACGTGCAGCGGCGCAACCGGCACGGCACGGTGCGCTTCGCGGTGCTCGTGTGCACGCTGGTCCTCACGGCAGTGATCGTCACCGTGGCGATGTTCCGCACGCTGTACCTGCTGCTGGGGTAGTAATCGGGGGAGGGCAGGCGAGCTGGGGGAGGGCAGGCCCTCCCCCAGGGCCCCCTCCCATCGTCCCCGAAGCCCCCTCCCGTTTGGGTGAGGAGGGCTGGGGTAGTCGCTACCCGGGCCCCTCGCCGAGGTCGCCGATCGCCTCGTCTACCTCCGAGCGGACCTCCTCGGTCGAGCGGCCCTCCCCGCCCTGGCGCTGGATCTCGCGGTAGATCTCCGTGCGGAAGACGGGCACCTCCCCGGGTGCCTGGATGCCGATGCGGACCTTCTCGCCGACGACCGACAACACCGACACCTCGATGTCGTCGCCGATCATGATGCTCTGGTTGGTCTTGCGCGTCAGGACCAGCATGGCGGTGCACCTTCCCGTTTCGCCGACGGTTGTCGACGTGATCCCCCTGGGACCCTCGCCTCGTGAGCAAGCATAGTCCGAGAGCCGCAGGAAGGTGACCTCGTCCGCAAGACGCCGTCCCGCACGCAATATACAACGCGGGTCGACTCGGCTTTTTGACGCGGAGGGGGCAAATCCTCCCGCCGCCGGCCCGCGCGGGTCGTTGCAGCTGCCCCATGCGCTAGTCTCCCGAGCCGTCCATGGCACGAAGGTCACTGCGTCCACAACTCAACCAGATCCGCGCCTGGGTGCGCCAGGGCCGCACCGACGCGTGGATCGCCCACCAGCTGGAGGTGACGGTGCAGGAGATCGAGCAGTTCAAGCGCACCAACGAGCTGGTCGGCGACGAGGAGGCCCCAGGCGGACTCGCCCCGCAGGAGTACCCCGAGGAGATCGACCTCCGCGCCGAGGACGACGCGCTGATCGCCGCCGAGCTCGAAGCGGCGGCGCGCGAGGCCGAGCGGCGGCGGGCCGAGGCCGAGGAGGAGGAGCGCGTCAGGGCGCTCCAGGAGGAGCGTGAGCGGGCCGAGCGGGCCGAGGGCGAGCAGGAGGGCGAGGGAGAGACCGGCGAGGACGAGGCCGGCGAGGAGGGCCCCGCGCGGCCCCGCCGGCGCGGCCGGCGCGGGGGCCGCGGACGGCGCCCAGCGACGGCGCGCAACGCCCCGTTGGAAGGCACCTTCGAGCACGGCGAGGAGGGCTACGGCCTGTGGCTGGACCCGGCGATCCAGGACAACCCCGTGTACGCCGAGCACTGGGCGGGCCACCGGCCCATCGAGGTGCTCGTCGAGGAGGACCAAATCGTCATCCGCCGCGTCGGCTCGGACGACTGACGGCCTACTCCGCCGCGACCCGCCGCCCCCCGGCGTAGTCGGCGGCCTCGCGCAGGTAGCGCCCGAAGGCGGCGTCCACGACGACGCCGGAGTCCCACGCCCACGGGTCCTCCGGGGCGGCGCTCATCGCCAGCTGCAGGCACCACGTGGTGCCCCGCCCGTACAGCTGCGCGAGCTCCTCGGCGGAGAACCGCCCGCCCAGACGCCGGCGCAGCTCCGCCACGAGCGCATCCACGACCCGCTCCAGCCCCGCCCGGCGCTCAGGCGGGGCCCCCGCGAGGCGGCGTTCGCCCTGTCGCCA
Source organism: uncultured Solirubrobacterales bacterium (assembly GCA_963821775.1). Lineage (GTDB taxonomy): Bacteria > Actinomycetota > Thermoleophilia > Solirubrobacterales > Solirubrobacteraceae > Palsa-744. The sequence goes on from CAWGFB010000007.1 coordinate 522,272, forward strand.
CTGGTCGATCGCGTTCTCGAAGGCCGCCACGGGCCGCGAGCGTAGCAGCGCCTCAGAGGTTCAGTTAGAGGGCAGGCCGGTGATCACGTACGTCTGCTCGCCTGGACGCACCATGCCGAGGCGGCGCGCATCCCGCACGAGCGTCTGCGGGCTCTCGAGCGCCGTGCGCTGCGCCTCCAGCGCCGCATGGTGGCCCTGGAGGGCCGCCACCTGGGCGGCGTCACCCCGGGCCTCTTTCCACGTCGAGAGGAGCGAGAGCCCGGCGCTCGCGTACAGGTAGAGCAACGCCCCCAACACGCACACCAGCGCCAGGCGGCTCAGGCGGTCCCAGCGTACGCGCGCCGGCCCGGAGCGGTTCGCGGCCGAGCGGCGGCGGCGGGCAGCGGCGGGGCGCGGAGGAGCGGCGGCGGGCGGCACCTCTCCGCATTCGCCCCCGCCGGCCGACCTCCTGCTCAGGGACCTCCAGGGTCCGCGACGAAGCCCAGACGCACGCCCTATCGGGAAGGCCTTCAGCCGCGGAAGGCCGAGCGCCCGGGGAAGCGCGCGGCGTCGCCCAGCTGCTCCTCGATGCGCAGCAGCTGGTTGTACTTGGCGGTGCGGTCCGAGCGGGAGGGGGCGCCGGTCTTGATCTGCCCGCACCCCGTGGCCACCGCGAGGTCGGCGATCGTGACGTCCTCGGTCTCGCCGGAGCGGTGGCTCATCACCGCGGTGTAGCCCGCCTCGCGCGCGAGCGCGATCGCGGCGAGCGTCTCGGTGAGCGTGCCGATCTGGTTGACCTTGATGAGGATCGAGTTGGCGACGCCCAGCTCGATGCCGCGCTGCAGGCGCTCGGTGTTCGTGACGAACAGGTCATCGCCGACCAGCTGCACGCGCTCGCCGAGGCGCTCGGTGAGGGCGCGCCACCCCTCCCAGTCCTCCTCTGCCATCCCGTCCTCGATCGAGACGATCGGGTAGCGCGCAGCGAGGTCCGCCCAGTAGTCGGCGAGCTCCGGCGCGCTCACCGTGCGGCCCTCGTGCTCGAGCACGTAGGCGCCGTCGCGGTACAGCTCGCTCGTGGCGGGGTCGAGCGCGATCGCCACGTCCGTGCCGGGCTCGTACCCGGCGGCCTCAATGCCGGCCAGCACCATCCGCAGCGCGTCCTCGTTGGAGGCGAGGTTCGGCGCGAAGCCGCCCTCGTCGCCCCCGGCGGTGGAGAGGCCACGCTCGTGCAGGGTGCGCCGCAGCGCGTGGAAGACCTCGACGCCCATGCGCAGGCACTCCGCGTAGGACTCCGCGCCGCACGGCACGACCATGAACTCCTGGAAGTCGACGGAGTTGTCCGCGTGGGCGCCGCCGTTGAGCACGTTCATCATCGGCACCGGCAGCACGGCGGATTCGGACCCGCCCGTCCCGCCGAGGTAGCGCCACAGGGGCACGCCCTCCTCGGCGGCCTGCGCGTGGGCGGCCGCGAGCGAGACGCCGAGAATCGCGTTGGCGCCCAGCCGCGCCTTGGTCGGGGTGCCGTCGAGCTCGCACAGCACCCGGTCGAGCGCGGCCTGCTCCACCGCGTCGAGACCCCGGACGGCCGCGGCGATCTCGCCGTTGACGGCGCCCACCGCGCGGCTCACGCCCTTGCCGCCCCACCGGGGCCCACCATCGCGCAGCTCGACGGCCTCGAACTCCCCCGTGGAGGCCCCCGATGGGATCGCGGCGCGGCCACGGGCGCCGGAGCGCAGGACGAGGTCCACCTCCACGGTCGGGTTGCCCCGGCTGTCGAGGATCTGGCGGGCGTGGACGGTGTCGATCGCGCTCATCGCACCGCGGAACCCAGGCGGCCCGCTGCGCCGGGTGCGGCTATTCGGTCCCGCCCGCAGCGCCCGCAGCGCCGGCGGCCCCCGCAGCGCCGGCGGCCCCCGCAGCGCCGGCGGCCCCCGCAGCGCCGGCCGCGCCGGCCGTGGTCTTCGGTTCTTTGTACTGTTTGCAGTTCGCCACCACGTACCCGGTGCGGCATTCGGTGCGCGCTTTCCACCGTTCTTTGAATTCTTTGACGAACTTGCTGAGCGCGGTCTGCTGCTGCTGGGCGCCGAGCTGCTGTTTGACCGATGCCTTGACCTGCGCGAGGTTCTGCTGGGTGGGCGCGTGGACTGCCTTCACTTCGTAGACGTAGTACCCGAAGGGCGTCTTCACAGGGCCGCTGAGCACACCCTTGGAGGCCGCGAAAACCGCTTCGGAGAGCGCCTTCTGCTCCTCGCCCTTGACCACGCCGGGCAGTTCGCCGCCGTTGTTCTTGGAGGTGGGGTCGATCGATTTCGACTTGGCCACCGAGGCGAAGGACTTGCCGGACTTGATTTCGCTGAGCGCCTGCTGGGCCTGCGCTTCGGTCTTGGTGAGGATGATCCGCAGGTCGCGCCGTTCGGGCTGGCCGTAGAGGGACCTGTGTTCGTTGTAGTACTTGGCGACCTGGGCTTCGCCCACACCCTTCTTGGCGTCCTTGGTGACCTTTTCCTGGATTTTGGTGGTAAGCAGCGAGAGCTTCACCCGCAGCAGCAGGTCGGAGACCGTCTGGCCGGTGCTCGCCATGAATTTCTGGAATTCCGCTTCCTTGGGGAACTGCGCCTTCTTGAGCTTGTTGAGCCGTTCGGTGACTTCCTTGTCAGTGACCGAGACCCCCTGTTCTTCGGCCTGCCCGAGCACCCAGTCGGCGGAGATCAGGAAGCCCAGCACCTGCTGCTGCAGTGCTTTGTACTGCTGTTCGCACTGCGTCTTGAGCTGCGCTTCGGTGCGCGGCGCCTGGCCCTTGGCGGGCTTCGGTTCGATTTCTTTGAGGTGCGCGATGCACTGCGTGTACGCAGGCGGGTCCGGGATCACCGGTTTGGCCGCTTTCTGACCCGGCGTCGTGGCCGCGCTCGCGGAGGCCGCCACCCCCAGCCAGTGTTCGAAGGTGGATTTCGTGATCGCCTGGCCGTTGACCTGCGCGACGGAGTCGCCAGAGAGCCCCCCGCCGCACGCGGCGAGGCCCCCGGCCACAAGAAAAACGGCGCCCAGCGCCGCGATCCAACGAGTCAGCTTCATCGACGCGAGCACTCTAGCGGATATCGGAAACGCGTGCTTAAGAAGTTGATAAGTGCTGTTGCTCATGCCACAAGGGCCGGCTGCGCCGGCCCGGCCCAGGGAATGCCGCAGCGGGAGGGGGCCCTGGGGGAGGGCCTGCCCTCCCCCAGCTTGGGAGGGGGCCCTGGGGGAGGGCCTGCCCTCCCCCAGCTTGGGAGGGGGCCCTGGGGGAGGGCCTGCCCTCCCCCAGCTTGGGAGGGGGCCCCGGGGGAGGGCCTGCCCTCCCCCAGCTTTCAAGCTGCCTCGCGCACGACCGCCAGCAGCACGTCGGCGGCGTGCACGACCGCGGGGAAGCGCTCGGGGCCCTCGCGCGGCACACGCACCGAGACCTGCGAGCGCCCCGACTCGTACAGCGCCTCCGGCAACTGCTCGCGCAGCCGCCGCGCGCGGGCGGAGTCGAGGTCGATCGGGGTGACGGCGAGGCGGTCGCCGCGGAAGCTCACCGCGCGCGCTCCCGCCTGACCGAGCTTGATGCGGGCGCGCTGCAGGGCGAGCAGGTTGGCAAGCGGCTCGGGCACGGGCCCGAAGCGGTCCTCGAGCTCCTCGCGCAGACGCTCGACGTCGGCGACCTCCACGGCCCCCGCCACGCGGCGGTGGATCTCGATCTTGGCCTGCTCGTAGGGGACGTAGTCGGCGGGCACGTACGCATCCACGGAGACGTCGAGGCGCACCGGCTCGGGCAGTTCCTCCCCCCCTCGCCGGCGCCGTCCTCCTCGCCGGCCGCCCGCACGGCCTCGTCGAGCATCTGCATGTAGAGCTCGAAGCCGAGCGCCGCGACGTGCCCGGACTGCTCGTCGCCGAGCAGGTTGCCCGCGCCGCGGATCTCCAGGTCGCGCATCGCGATGCGGAAACCGGACCCCAGCTCGGTGTAGTCCGAGAGCGCCGCCAGCCGCTGCGCGGCCTCGGGCGTGAGCGCCGCGGCGGAGTCGTACAGCAGGTACGCGTACGCGCGCTCGCGGGAGCGCCCCACGCGGCCGCGGATCTGGTAGAGCTGGGCGAGGCCGAAGGTGTCGGCGTGCTCGACCACCAGCGTGTTGGCCTGCGGGATGTCCAGGCCGGACTCGATGATCGAGGTGCACACGAGCACGTCCGCACCGCCGCGCAGGTAGTCCATCATCACGCGCTCGAGCTCCCCCTCGGCCATCTGGCCGTGGGCGACGGCGAAGCGCATCTCCGGGCACAGCGCGCGCAGGCGCTCGGCCGTCTCGTCGATCGACTCCACGCGGTTGTGCATGAAGAAGGCCTGCCCGCCGCGCGCGTGCTCGCGCACGAGCGCCTGGCGCACGAGCTCCTCCTCGTACTCGCCGACGTACGTGCGCACCGGCCGCCGGCCCTCCGGCGGGGTCTCGATCACGGAGATGTCGCGCAGGCCGGCGAGGGACATCTGCAGCGTGCGGGGGATCGGGGTGGCCGACATCGAGAGCACGTCCACGCGCAGCTTCAGTTGGCGCAGCAGCTCCTTCTGCTTGACGCCGAAGCGCTGCTCCTCGTCGACGACCAAGAGGCCCAGGTCCCGCGCGCGCACGTCGCGCGAGAGCACGCGGTGCGTGCCGATCAGGATGTCCACGGCGCCGGAGGCAAAGCCCGCGACCGCCGCGCGCTGCTCGGCCGGCGTGCGGAAGCGCGAGACGTGCTCGATCGTCACGGGGTAGTCGGCCAGGCGCTCGGAGAACGTCCCGTAGTGCTGGGCGGCAAGGATCGTCGTCGGGGCCAGCATCAGGACCTGCTTGCCCTGCACGGCGGCCTTGAACGCCGCGCGCAGCGCCACCTCCGTCTTGCCGTAGCCGACGTCGCCGCAGATCAGCCGGTCCATCGGCCGCGGGGACTCCATGTCCGCCTTGACGGCCTCGATCGCCTCGCGCTGGTCGGGGGTCTCGGTGTAGGGGAAGCGCTCCTGGAGCTCCCGCTCCCACTCGGAGTCGGGCTCGAACACGTGCCCCGCGCGGCGGCGGCGCTCGGCGTAGAGGTTGAGCAGCTCCCCCGCGAGCTCCTGCGCGGCGCGACGCGCGCGGGACTTCATCGCGTCCCACCGCGAGCCGCCGAGCTTCGAGAGCGGCGGGTGCTCGCCGGCCGCGCCGTAGCCGACGTAGCGGGAGATCTTCGCCAGCTGTTCGGTGGGCGCGTACACGCGGTCGTCGCCCTGGTATTCGAGGTACAGGTAGTCGCGCGTGACACCCGCCACGGTGCGCGTCTCGAAGCCCGCGAAGCGCGCCACGCCGTGGTCCTCGTGGACGACGATGTCGCCCGTGCGCAGCTCGGTGAAGGAGCGCAGCGCGCCGCGGCGGGGGCGGCCGGCGGGGGCGTCCGGCCGCTCGGCGCGGCGGCGGCGCAGCAGACGGTGCTCGGGGAAGACCGCGAGGTGCAGCGAGGGCGCGACGAAGCCCTCGCGCAGCGAGGCGGCGGCGAAGCGCAGCGAGGGCTCCAACGGCGCCGCCGCCACGTCCACCTCGCCGTCGTCCAGCCAGGCGGCTTTCAGGCGCGCCAGGTTGTAGGCCGCCCGCTCGCCCTCGCCGCGGTGGGGGAAGGCCACGACGGTGCGGTACCCGGAGCGCACCAGCTTCTCCAGCTGCGGCTCGGCCTCCGCCAGCGAGCGCGCCGCGACGTCCGCCGACTGTGCGCGCAGCTCCACCTCCTGGCCGCTCGCCAGCGACGAGAGCCAGATGCGCGTGCGCTCCGTCAGCGCGGCGCGTACCTGCTCGGGGCTGACGTACAGGTGGTGGGCGTCGGCGTCGTGGAAGGCCGCGCACACGTCGCTCCAGTGGTCCTCGAGCGTCGGGACGAGCTCCTCCTCGGCGGCGACGAGCACGTCGACGTCCGCGCCCAACAGGTCCAGCAGCGCCCCGAAGCGCTCCACCGGCAGCAGCTCGGCGACGTCGGGGCGCTCGGCGGCGTCCTCCAGCGCGGCCAGCTCCGCCAGCTCGCGGTGCTCGGCCGCGAGCTCCGCCGCGGGCGCCACCTCGACCTCCTCGACGTCGCCCAGCGAGCGCTGCGTGAAGGTGGAGAACCAGCGCAGCGACTCGATCTCCACGTCGAACATGTCCACCCGCACCGCCCGCTCCTCGGTGGCGGGGAAGATGTCGAGGATGCCTCCCCGCACCGCGAACTGGCCCCGCTCGTCCACCTGGTCGACGCGCTCGTACCCGGCGGCCACCAGCTCGGCGGCGCACTCCTCCAGGTCGAGCAGCTCGCCGCGGCGCAGCGTGAAGGAGCGCGGGCGCAGCGCGGGGTCGGGCACCTTCTCGGAGAGCGCCACGGCGGAGACCACTACGACTGGAGGCCCGCCCACCCGCTCGGCGGCCGCGTGGTCCGCGAGCAAAGCGTCCAGCGCCGCGACCCGCAGCCCCACCAGGTGCGGAGGGGGCGCGAGGTGGGACTCGTAGGCCACCCCGCGCGAGGGGTAGTACCGCACGCGCCGCGGGGCCAGCCACGCGCGCAGGTCGCCGGACAGCTCGCGCGCGGCGCGGTCGTCGCCGACCACCACGAGCGTCGGGCGCGGGCCGCCGGCCCCCGCGGCCCCTGCCGTGGCCACCGCGGGCGCGCCGAGGTCCGCCAGCGCGGCGACCACGTAGGGTCGCAGCGAGGCCGACACGAACGCGTGGGTGGGCGGGCCATCGCTCCTGACCAGCCGGGCTCCGCCCGGGTCGTCGTGCAGAAAGCCGAGCAGCGCGCGCAGGCTCATCGCCAGCCCCCCACGCCCGCGGGGCGCGCCGGGCTCGCGTCAGCCATCGCCCTCGCCCCCCTGCTCATCCACCAGCCGCTCGACGGCGTCCGCCGCGCGCTCGACGAGGTCGCGCACCTCCGCCGCGGGCTCGCGGAAGCGACCGAGCACGTGCGCGGAGACGATGTCCGGGTCCGTGGACGCAGGACGCCCCACGCCGACGCGCACCCGCCAGAAGTCCGCGCCGCCGAGCTCACGACGCAACGACTTCAACCCGTTGTGGCCGGCCAGGCCGCCGCCCAGACGCGTGCGCACCTCGCCGAACGGCAGGTCGATCTCGTCGTGCACGACCACCACCCGCTCCAGCGGCAGGTGGTAGGCCCCGCGCGCCGGGCCGACCGCGCGGCCAGCCTCGTTCATGTACGTCTGCGGCCACAGCACCACCACCGACACCCGTCCGCCAGCCGGCGCCGCCCCCGCCGTGACCGGGACGCGGCCCTCGGCGAGGTGGGCCCGAAAGCGCGGCCGGCCGCGGCGCAGCTCCCAGCGGGCGACGAGCGCATCGGCGACTGCGAAGCCGACGTTGTGGCGCGTGCGCGCGTACTCCGGCCCCGGGTTGCCGAGCCCGACGATCAGCCACTCCGCTGGCGGCCCGCCGCCTCCGCGTGTGTGCCTGCCGGCGAAGGGCCGCGGCAGTGAGCGCCGCAGAGCGGCTACTCCTCGGCGGAGGCGGCCTCGCCGCCCGCGGCCCGCTCGGCCTCGCCGACGACCTCCGTCTCCGCTTCGATCTCCGTGGACGCCTCGGTCTGCAGGCGCGGCGGGGTGAGCGTCGCCACCACCGTCTCCTCCAGCGAGTCCAGCAGGGTGACCCCGGCGGGCGGGGTCACGGCGGCGAGCGTCACCGTCTCGCCGATGTGCAGAGCCGCGACGGAGTGCACGATCGCCTCCGGGATCGCCGTGGGCAGCGCTTCGACGGACAGCTCGCGCGTGATCTGCTCGAGCACGCCGCCTTCGCGCACCCCCGGGGACTCCTCCACGCCACTCAGCTCCAGCGCGACCACCGCCTGGATCGGGCGGTCCAGGCGCACCCGCAGCAGGTCCACGTGCACCGTGTCGCCGCGCACCGGGTGGCGCTGGGCCTCCTTGAGGACGACCGGGGTGGCCGGCGCGCCCTCGACGCTCAGGTCGAGCACGGCACCCGTCCCCGCCAGCGCGTGGCGCAGCTCGCGGGCGTCCACGTCGAAGCTCAGCGGCTCCTCGCCGCCCCCGTAGAGGATCCCCGGCACGCGGCCGTCGCGGCGCAGGCGCCGCGACGTGCGCGAGCCGCCGTCGGCGCGGCGGCGCACGTCCAGCTGGGTGGCGGTGGCGTCAGCCATCGGCGGGAGACTTTAGCAATCGGACGTGTCCCCGATCCGCGGCCCGACGTGCAGCAGCGCGATGGAGATGCCGGTGAGGAAGTTCCCCGAGCGCCGCACCCGCACGCACTGCACGACCGGGTAGCGCCCCGCCACCTTCCACGCCACGCGCGATTCGCCGACGGAGCTCGTCAGCGAGTGGTTGGTGGTGGACTGGACGGAGAGGATCTCCACAGCCCCCGGGCGCCGCAGCGCGGCGGCGTCCGCGCGCACCGTCGCCACGCACGCGGCGCTCGCGCGGCAGCCGGCGAGCTGCACCAGCATCCCGGGCACGTCGCCGCGCGCCTCGGCCTGCATCAGCGCCCACTCGTGGTCGCGTTCGACGTTTTCCGACGAGAAGTAGCGCGCCAGCACCCCGCTGATCGCAAGGAACAGCAGGACGCCGACCGCGATCAGCGCGATACGCGCACCGCGCGAGAGACGCCGCGGGCGGCGATTGCGCCTGCCGGGTCCGGGCTCGTGCGCCTCGTTGCCTTGTTTGGCTGCGTTCGTTGCCATCGTTTTGACAGTGACCATCCGCCGAGGCCGAAGCGGCTAGTCCGGCCGCTTCGCGGGTTGAACAACCCACTCGGCGTGCTTCTTGAGCGCCTTGCGCCGTCTCCCGTTCTTCGCCCCGCGAACGTCGCCGTGGGCCGGCTCATCGTCTGTTGGAGTGCGGAGGATCTCTTGCTGCTCCTGGTGCCGCAGGAAGCCGACCCGGAGCTTCGCGACCCCCCACAATTGCGGATCACCTCCGAGCGGGCTCTCGACCGCCAGCCCCGCGGGAGCGCGATCGAGTGCCGCAAGGGCATCGCCCAAGACGACGGACATGTCGTCTCTCGGCTCGTCTTCATCGAGGGGCGTAGCGTTGCTGAACGCGCCGCTTTGGAACTCCCATCGGCCTTTGACGGCTTCGCAGGAGTAGACCAAGATCAGCCGGTAGACCAGCGTCTCGTCGTCTACCGGCGCGTCAAGCGCAGGCAACTGCGGAGGGCGGTCCGGTGGTGGGCTCAATGTAGAAGTTCGACAGCCGGTCCGCGACGCTCGCGAACAACGGGTCCCCCTTGTCGGCGGGGGCCTCCCATTCTCTGTCGCCGACAGAGACAAGCAGTTCGCGCTCGCCGCGCAGCCGGTCGAACACGGCCTCGACTTCCACGCCGCCGTGCTTCCACGCCATCTCGACCCCACCGCCGCTCAGTCGTCCGATCCAGGGCGGGCAGGTGTCCTCCCGCATCACCCGACCCAAGAACTCCAGCGCGTCGTACACGTCTTCGATGTTCAGAGGGCGTTCTATCTCGACGTTCACCGTGTCGAGGTCAGCGAGTTCTTCTATGCGGTGAACGACTGCGTTTGCCCAGGGCGACACAAGGCTGTCGCGCTTACGTCTGAGCGCGATCGCACGCTGCGCCTGTGATCGGGGCTCATCCGCGAGAGCCCAATCCAAGGTGGACACGTCTGCTGCCGTGCCCATCGCGACCCGTATACCCATCATTCCGTCAGCCCCCAATAGTCGTGCATCGTGGCCGTCGTGAGATCCTTGAAACCCAGCACCACCCACTCGTGGGCTACGTCGAGCGCCTTCATCGCCCCATCGACAGTATCGCCCGCAGGCATGACGCGCGCCGTCAGGTTTACAAGATAGATCGGCGTCAGATCCGATGCCGGATCGGCTTGCGCGAGGTCTCCTGATATCGCCTGCGGCAGTCCGAGCCCCGGTTCCATCGACAGGTGCAACCGCCCGATGGGTGCGCCTGCCCGATCCGCTATCCGCCACCGCGCCTGCAGGTGCGCGTCCTCCGCCTCCGGCAAGAAGGCGTTTCGCGGACGGTGCTTGAAGCGGTTGATGATGTTCGCGGGATCGGGGTGGGTTCGCCCCACGGGGTCGGTCGCCGCGTCGCCGGGGTACTCGATCGGGTTTACGTAAGTCACTTCCGAAAGCTCCACCGGATGCCGTTGATTCAGCTCGTCGAGCGCGCCTGCGAGGAGATCGAGTAGCTGTCGGAAGCGTTTCCTCAGAGTCTTGTAGCGCGGATACACAGCGTCCGGCGTCATTTTCCGCCAATTGAGGGTCAAGCGGTGGGGCTGCAGCTGAACCAGTTCCACGCGGTTCTCGCTCTCGAACACGATCCGAGGAAGATCCGCAGGCCCCTCGAAGCGGATCTCGAACGAGGGTTGGGCTCGGCGCTGATCGAACTTCTCTTCGTTGCGCGGGACGAGCCCCTGGCGGGTCCGGAGTGGCAGCCCGTCTCGCAGTCTCCCCGGCGAAGCGTCCATACACCTCCAGGTCGATCGTCTCCGGCGGGAACTGCGCGGCGAGCACCACCTCGGCGACAGGCGGGCGCGCGAAGTTGACAAGCTCATGGGGCGACTGGCGGCGGGCAGTCCGAGACACTCCATCGCCAGTCTACGCAATGACCGAGCGGCCCGTCCCCTCATCCCAGGCGTAGCCTAGAACAGCTGGTTCTCGCCGCCGAACACTTCAGAGACGGAATCGTCGGTGAAGATCCGCCGGATCGAGTCGGTGAGCAACTCCGCGCAGGGGAGCACGCGGATGTTGGCGGGGCGCTCGGCGGGCACGGGGATCGTGTCGGTGACGACGATCTCCTTCAGCCCCGACGCCACAAGGTTCTCAAACGCAGCGCCCGAGAAGACCCCGTGGGTGGCCGCCGCGTAGACGGAGAGCGCGCCCGCTTCGTACACGGTCTGCGTCGCCGCCGCGAGCGTGCCGGCGGTGTCGATCATGTCGTCGACGATCACCGCGGTCTTGCCGCGCACGTCGCCGATCACGTACGCGATCTCCGCGACCTGCTGGGCGGGGCGCTCCTTGTCGAGGATCGCGAGCTCCGCGCCGATCATGGAGGCGAACTTCTTGTTGAGCTTCACGCGGCCGGCGTCGGGCGCGACGACGACGAGGTCGGAGAGGCCGAGGTCCTCGAAGTACCGGGTGAGCATGAACAGCGCCGTCATGTGGTCGACCGGTTTCTGGAAGAACCCCTGGATCTGGCCGGCGTGCAGGTCCATCGTCACCACACGGTCCGCGCCCGCGGCCTCCAGCATGCGCGCGACCAGCCGCGCGGAGATCGGCTCGCGCGGCGCGGACTTCTTGTCCTGGCGGGAGTAGCCGAACCACGGCGTGACGGCGATCACACGGTGCGCGGAGGCGCCGACGGCGGCGTCGATCATGAACAGCAGCTCCATCAGCGAGTCGTTGGCGGTCACGCCCGTGGCGGAGTTGCCGCACGTGGACTGCACGATGAAGACGTCCGCGCCGCGGATCGACTCCTCGTAGCGGCAGTACACCTCGCCGTTGGAGAAGGTCTTCAGCTCCACGGGGCCGAGGTCCATGCCGAGCTTGCCCGCGATGTCCACCGCCAGCTGCGGGTTGGCCCGCCCGGCGAACAGCATCAGCCGCTTGTTGTAGTCGATCGGCAGGCTCGTCGCGGTGGACTGCTCGCGCGTGTCAATCGCGCTGCATCACCCCACGCAGTGTAAACATCTAAGCCTCGTCCGTTACGCTCCGCCTCGCGCCGCTGCGCGTACCCCTCGAGGTTGACCTGGCGCGCGCGCGCCACGCCAAGCGCGCCGGGGGGCACGTCCTCGGTGATCACCGAGCCGGCGGCGGTGTAGGCGTCGTCGCCGACCGTCACCGGCGCGACGAACGCGGTGTCCACCCCGCCCCGCACGCGCGCGCCGATCGTGGTGCGGTGCTTGGCGTGGCCGTCGTAGTTGGCGGTGAGCGTGCCCGCGCCGAGGTTGGAGCGCTCGCCCACGTCGGCGTCGCCGATGTAAGAGAGGTGCGGCACCTTGGCGCCCGGGCCCGATGTCGGAGTTCTTGACCTCGACGAACGTCCCCACCTTGGCCCCCTCGCCGAGCACCGCGTCGGGGCGCAGGTAGGCGAAGGGGCCGACCGAGGCGCCCTCCCCCACGACGGCCCGATCCAGCCACGCCACGCGCACGACGGCGCGCGCGCCGATCCGCGCGCCGAGCGCGGTCGTGTGCGGGCCCACCGCGGCACGCTCGCCGACGAGCGTGTCCGTGAGGGTGGTGTGCGGTCCCACGACCGCCGCCTCCTGCACCTCGGTGGCGCCGTGCAGGGTGGTGCCCGGCTCCAGGCGCACGTCCCGGCCGAGGCGCACGTCGACGTCGACCCACGTGGCGTGCGGATCCACGATCGTCACCCCCGCGCGCATGTGGGCGCTCCAGGATTGCGCGCTGCGCGAGCGCCCGCACCTGCGCGAGCGCCACGCGGTCGTTGACTCCGAGCACGAGGCGCGGGTCGTCGACCGTGTGCGCGAGCACCCGCTCCCCGTCGGCGCGCAGCTCCTCGAGCACCTGCGGCAGGTAGCAGCTCCCCCTGCGCGTTGTCCGCGCTCAGCCGCGGCAGCGTCCGCAGCAGCGCCGCGCCCGCGAAGGCGTAGATGCCGGTGTTGACCTCGCGGATCTCGAGCTCCGCCGCGGTGGCGTCGCCCGCCTGCTTGGTCTCGACCACGCGCGTCACGACCCCGTCGCCGGCGCGCACGACGCGGCCGTACCCGGTCGGGTCCTCGAGCACCGTCGTCGCCATCGTCGCCGCGGCTCCGCCCCGCGCGTGCGCGGCGAGCGAGCTCGACGAGCGCCGCCGCGCTCACCAACGGCACGTCCCCGCTCAGCACCACCACCGGCGCGCCGGGGTCGAGCGCGTCAGCGGCCGCCACCACCGCCCCGCCGGTGCCGTTCGGCACCGGCTGCACGACCAGCTCGACCCCCTCCGGCAGCACCTCCGCCAGCGGCCGCGCCGGAGAGTCGACCACGACCACCCGGCCCGCGCCGGCTTCCAGCGCCGCGACCACCGGCCACAGGCCCATCGGCCGACCACAGATCTCGTGCAGCACCTTCGGCACCGCGGAGCGCATGCGCGTCCCCTGGCCGGCTGCGAGGACCACGACGGTGGGAGCCGTTCATCCTCTACACCTTCGGCACTGGGGGGCAGGGACTCGAACCCCGATTCTCAGGACCAAAACCTGATGTCCTGCCATTGGACGACCCCCCAAAGGGCATCGCTCAGCCTACGCGCGCGAGCGCGCTTGCAGGAACGGTTGCAACAGTCCTGTCACATGCGTGCGCATCTCCCTCATCCTAGCCACTTCGCCGTCACGCGGCCCCAACCGCTCACCGCCGCCGCCCCCCCGACCCCCGCGGCACGCGCCCCGCGCCGGCGCCGGCCTCCGAGGCGGGGCCGCCCGTGTGGGCGATACCGAGCACGCGCATCGCCTTCAGGCCGAGGCTCAGCTTCTCGCGGCCGTCGCTGGAGCCGACGTCCAGGCCCGAGAGCTCGCGCACGCGCTCCAGGCGGTAGTAGATCGTGTGGCGGTGGGTGAACAGCCGCTGCGCCGTGCCGGCGACGTTGCCGTCGGCGTCGAGGAAGGTCTCGCAGCGTGCGCACGAGCTCGGTCTCGTACTGCTCGTCGTAGGCCACGAGCGGCTCGACGGTCTCCGCGTAGAAGCGCTGCAGCTCGCGCGGGGTTCTCGCTCATCGTCGAGAGCAGCAGCCGGTAGGCGCCGGTCTGCTCGAAGGCCAGGCGCGGGCGCTCGGCATCGCCGCCCTCGGCGACGTTCGCGGCGAGCAGCGCCTCGTCGGCCGCGCGCGCCAGCTCGGCGGGGTCCTCGGCGATGCGGCTGCGCCCGACCGCGAACGTGCAGCCGCCGGCACCCCCGCCTGCAGCTCGCGCAGCACGGTGTCGGCGGCGCGCGCGGCGCGCGCCTCGTCGGCGCCCGGCACCAGCACGAGCACCTCCGCGCCGGCCCCCACCTGACCGGCGCCCTCGCGCTCGGCGAGCGCGGCGACGCGCGCGGCTCACCGCGGCGCGCGCGCCCCGCTCGGCGACCGCGCGCACCCGCGCGCGCCAGCCCTCCTCGGTCGGGCGCCTGCGGGTGGGCGCGAGCGACGATCACCGAGCCCCCGTCCTGCAGGTCCGAGGGCGAGCTCCCGGCCGCGCGCCAGCGATCTCCTCGCGGCCGCCCGCCTCGCGGGTGCAGAGCGCGTGCAGGAACTCGGCGGCGGCGCCCTCGGAGGCGATGCTCCGGAGCGCGCACGCGCTGCACCTCGGAGGCGATCAGCGCCACCAGCAGCCGGCGCACCAACGCCGAGGGCTCGGTGCGGGCGCGCATGTGCAGCGAGCCGACCACCGCGTCGGCGACCCGCAGCGGGATCGCGCTGACCCCGTCCCCGCCCGCCAGCAGCGAACGCTCGTCGGCCGGCGAGCGCGCGGCGACCGCGAGCGTCCCGCCCGCGCGCGTCGGTCACGGCGACGCTCGCGTCGAGCGCGCGCGCGGCGGCGCGCACGACCTCGGGCAGGCCGGCGCCCGACTCGACCGCCTCGGTGATCGCGTCGAGGGCTGCCAGTCGGCTCAGCGCCGGCCACCAGCTACAACCAGAAGTAGACGACGGCGAGACGCCGCGGCGACCCCGATGCCGACCAGCGTCGCGAGCACGTACAGCGAGAGGACGCTCGCGGCCACGCGCTCCCACAGGCGCGAGTGCGCCGACCAGGCGGGCACGAGGATCAGGCCGACGAACGGCGCAAGGCCAAACACGGCGGCGCAGACGGCCACGAGGTAGGTGAGATCCGTCCTGGTCATGCCTTCCTAATTGTTACGCTACCGCACGGGCGACATCGGCAAAGCCCGCCCCCACGGCCTCCGCGGCAAAGGGCGCCGGCACGCGTTCGGCCAGGGCGCGGGCAGCCGCGCGGGCGCGGGCGGGGCCGCGGGACCCGGCGAAGAGCCCGAGCACGGTGGGACCCGAGCCGCTCACCAGCACGGCGTCGGCGTCCGCCGCGCAGCCGTCCAGCAGGGCGGCGTCGATCTCCGGGCAGAGCGCACGGGCGGCGTCCTGCAGGTCGTTGCGCAAGAGCTCCGCGGGCGGCAAGGGGGAGCCGTCGGCGAGCGCGCCCGCAAGCGCACGGCCGGCATCCTCGAGCTCGGCCCGCTCCCTCACGAGGCCAGGCGGTCGGCCTGCGCGTACACGGCCGCGGTCGAGAGCGGCGCTCGCAGCGGGCAGCACGAGCACGCCGAGAGGGCGACGGGATCGGGCAGCTCCTGCAACTGCTCCCCGGCCCCGCGGGCGAGCCACCGCCCGGGCCGCAGCTGTGCGGGCACGTCGGAGCCGAGCGCCGTGCGAGCTCCAGGAGGAGGTCGTGGTCGCCCAGCCCGGAGGCGGCAGCGGCGAGGCGCAGCGCGGCGGCCGCGTCGCCCGAGCCGCCGCCCAGCCCGGCGGCGACCGGGATGCGCTTGACGATCGTGCAGTTGCAGCGGCGGCGCATCCCAGCCGGTCGCGGCGCGGAACGCGGCAAGCGCGGCGGCGGCGAGGTTCTCCGCCGGCGGGCTCGAGCACCCCGGGACACACCACGACGTCGCGCTCGCGCCGGGTCGGGCGAGGCCTGCAGCCGAGCTCGTCGGCGAGCGAGATCGACTGCATCACGGTGACCAGCTCGTGGCGGCCGTCCGCGCGCGAGCGGGCCGAGCAGAGACCGAGGTTGATCTTCGCCGGCGCCAGCGCTCGCAGCGGCAGGGTGCTCACAGACCCAGCTCCGCGCCAGCGCCACGAACTCCTGCGGGCGAGAGCCGCTCGGCGCGCACGTCCGACGGGATGCCCGAGCGCTCGCCAGCGCCGCGCGCACCCGCTCGCGCTCCGCCGCCGCCGGCCAGCGCGAGCGAGCGCGCGAGCGCCTTGCGCCGGTGGGCGAAGGCGCCGGCGACGAGCGCGCGCAGCGCGGGCGTGGCGGCGGGGCCGGTGCGGCGTCAGCTCGACCAGCACCGAGTCGACGTCTGGGCACCGGAAAGAAGACGGTGCGCGGGATCGCCCGCAGCGACGCGCACGTCGCAGGCGAGCTGGGCAAGCACCGAGCGGCACGCCATAGGCACGCCCGCCCGGCTGCGGCGGCGAGCCGCTCGCCGACCTCGCGCTGCACCATCGCCACCCAGCGGGTCACGCCGGCAGCTCCTCGATCGTGCGCAACAGCGCCGCGGCGGCGACGCCGTAGGGCAGGTTGGCGATCACCTTCGTGGGCGGCGGGGCGCATCCCGGCGAGTTCGACCGTCATCGCGTCGGCCCAGTGCAGCGTCACGTTGGCGAAGCCGCCCGACGGCGTCGCGCAGCGGCTCGCGCAGACGCTCGTCGATCTCGACCACGTGCACGTGCGCGGCGCGCGCGGCGAGGTACTCGGAGAGCACCCCCAGGCCGCCGCCGATCTCGAGCACGACGTCCGCGTCCGAGAGCTCCGCGGCGCGCCCGATGACGCCGAGGATGTTGGAGTCGACGAGGAAGTTCTGCCCGAGCTCGCGGTCCGGGCGCACGTCGAACTGGCGCAGCCGGCGCAGCGTCGGCTGGGTCGGAAGGGTGGGGCCATCCACCACCGCGCCGCTCACCATCCGAACACGCGCGCCGCGTTGCGCTCGACGGCGGCCCCCAGCTCCGCGACGTCCACGCCCCGCACGCCGGCGAGGAAGGCGAGCGTGTGCGCGACGTACGCCGGCTGGTTGGGCGTGCCGGCGCACCGGCTGGGGCGTGAGGTAGGGGGCGTCGGTCTCGACCAGCAGCCGCTCGGCGGGCACGCGCCGCGGCGGCCTCGGCGAGGTCGGCGGCGCTTTTGTAGGTGACGTTGCCGGCGAAGGAGATCCGTACCCCCGGCGTCAGGCACTCGTCGAGGTGCTCGGGCATCGAGAAGCAGTGCATCACCACGCTCACCCCCTGCGCCTGCGCGGCCAGCGTGGCGAGCGTGTCCTGCTCGGCGGCGCGCGTGTGGATCACGAGCGGCTTGCCGAGTCTCGCGCGCGAGCTCGATCTGCGCGTCGAACGCGCGCTCCTGGTCGGCGCGCGGCGCGTAGTCGCGGTAGAAGTCGAGTCCCGTCTCGCCGATCGCCACGCAGCGCGGGTGGGCGGCGAGCGCGCGCACCTCGGCGAGGTCGGCGTCGTCGAAGCCGGTCGCGTCGTTGGGGTGGCGCCCCACCGCGGCGTACACCTGGGGGAACGCCTCGGCGGCCGCGAGCGCCGCGCGGCAGGAGGCGCCGTCGGTGCCGACGGTGAGGATCCGCCTCACGCCGGCCCGTTCCGCCTCCGCCACCAGCTCCGTGTCGGCGGGCTCGCAGAGGTCGAGGTGGGTGTGTGAGTCGATCACGGCCAGCTCACGGCTTCGGGAACAGCGGCTCGAGCTCGCCCGACCCGGCCCCCCAGCGCCTCCGTCGAATCCCAGCGCGCGCACGCCAGCGAGCGGTCGTTCACGCCCAGGACGCCCAGCAGCGTGTCGGTCGTCTCCGGCAGGTAGGGGTGCAGCAACACCGCCACGACGCGCAGACCGCACACCAGCGTGGACAGCACGCGATCGAGTTGCGCCGCCGCGCCCTCGTCCTTCGCCAGCTGCCACGGCGCCTGCTCCTCCACGTAGCGGTTCAGCCGCCGCACACGCTGCCAGATCAGATCGAGCGCACCCGTCAGCTCCGCGCGGTCGATCAGCCACGCCACCTCGCCTGCCAGGCCATCGAAGTCGGCGTCCAGCCCCTCGTCCAGCTGCACCCCCCGCGGCACCCCGTCGCGATAGCGGTGCACCATCGCGACGGTGCGACTCGCCAGGTTGCCGAGCTCGTTGGCGAGCTCGCTCTCGTAGCGCTGCTCGAACGCGGTGGTGGAGACCGAGCCGTCCTGGCCGAAGGAGACGTCGCGCAGCAGGTAGAAGCGCAGCGCGTCGGCCCCGAAGCGCTCGATCACCGCGAAGGGGTCGAGCACGTTGCCCAGCGACTTGCTCATCTTCTCGCCTTCCATGAGCAGGTACCCGTGCACGAACAGCCGCCGCGGCAGCTCCAACCCGGCGGCCATCAGCAGCGCCGGCCAGTACACCGCGTGGAAGCGCAGGATGTCCTTGCGCGATCAGGTGGTAGTCGGCCGGCCAGAACGTCGCGGTGAGGTCGTCCTCGCGGGCGTAGGAGAGCGCCGAGTAGTAGTTGAGCAGCGCGTCGAACCACACGTAGAAGACGTGCGCGGGATCCCACGGCACCGGCACGCCCCACGTGAGCTTGTGGCGCGTGAGCGGCACATCGCGCAGGCCTGAGCGGATGAAGGAGAGCGCCTCGTTGTAGCGCGTGCGGGGGGCGACGAAGTCCTCGCGCTCGGCGTACAGCCGCTCCAGCTGCTCCTGGAAGGCGGAGAGCCGGAAGAAGTAGTTGTCCTCCTGTTCGCGCGCCAGCTCGATGTGGTGAATCGGGCAGCGCTTGCCCTCCTCGATCTCGTTCTCCGCCTTGAAGTCCGCGCACCGCGGGCAGTACCACCCCTCGTAGGTGCCCTTGTACACGTACCCGTGCTCGCGCACCCGCGTGAGGATCTCCTGCACCTTGGCCTGTGCTGGGGGTCGGTAGTGCGGATGAAGAAGTCGTTGGACGCCCCCAGCCGCGGGGCCAGCGCACGGAAGCGCTCGGCGTTGCGATCCGCCAGCTCCTGAGGCTCGATGCCGAGCGCGTGCGCCGCATCGGCGACCGGCTCGCCGTGCTCGTCGGTGCCGGTCAGGAAGAAGACCTCCTCGCCCCGCTGGCGGTGGTGGCGCGCCAGCACGTCGGCGGCGATCGTCGTGTACGCGTGGCCGAGGTGAGGGGCCGCGTTGACGTAGTAGATCGGGGTGGTTACGTAGAAGGAAGACATTGCTCGCCCAGGCTACTCGTTGAGCTCTGCCGCCCCGACCACGAGCACGACCTCGCCCTTCGGGGGACGCTCGCGGTAGAGCTCGGCGAGCTCGGCCGCCGACCCGCGCGCGACTTCCTCGTGGAGCTTGGTCAGCTCGCGGCACACCGCCACGGGGCGGTGCGGGTCGGCGGCCGCCAGCTCCGCGAGCGTGGCGGGCAGGCGTCGGGGCGATTCGAACGCCACGAGCGTCTCGGTGGCATCCGCGAGCAGCCGGGCGCGCTGACCGCGCTTGCGCGGCAGGAACCCCACGAAGCACCAGCGCGCCGCCGGCAGCCCGGAGGCCACCAGCCGCGACCGGCACCGCGCTCGCGCCCGGCAGCACCTCGACCGCGACGCCGGCCGCCAGGCACTCACGTACCAGCAGGAAGCCGGGGTCCGACACCACCGGCATACCGGCGTCGCTGACCAGCGCAACCGTCTCGCCCCTACGCGCCCGTGCCACCAGCTCGGAGGCACGCCCACGTTCGTTGTGCTCGTGCAGACTCACCAGCCGCGCTGCCCTGATCCCGTGCCGGTCGAGCAGGATCCGCGTGTGGCGCGTGTCCTCGCAGGCCACCACGTCCGCCTCCCCGAGAGTGCGCAGCACACGCAGCGTCACGTCTTCGAGGTTGCCGATCGGCGTGGGGCACACGACCAGCCGCCCGGCTGCAGGCGACCATTCAGGTGGCCCGTCATGACCGAAAAAGAGGGGCCCGGCTCGGCCGCCTTCGGCGTCCTGCGCCACCCTCTTGCCAGGCATTCAGCCAATATAGGCCCATGTCCGGCGAGGACCCCGAGCCGCAGTACACGCGCTACCGCGCTGGGCGCGGCCTGCGCCGCCAGGGCGGGAGCGCCGCCTCCGGCGGGCTGCTCGGGTCTGACGGCGGCGGGCTGCTCGAACCAGCGGGCGGTGGCCGCGGCGCCGGCGCTGTGGCAGAGACGGGCGGGAGCGTCCCCCCGCCCAACGGCGCCAGCGCACCACCCCGCGCGCCCCGCCAGCCCCGCCGCCCGGGCGCGGGGGCGGCCGCGGCGCGGCGCCCCTGGTGGCGGCGGCTGACGCCCCGGCGCGTGGTGCTCGGCCTGCTTGCGCTGATCGTCGGCTGGGTGGTGCTGTCGCTCGTGCTGTTCCTCCTCAGCTCGCACTTCGAACGCACGCCGCTGCCCGGCGACGTCGCAGCCGTGCTCGACCCGGCCGGCTACCCGGCGACGTCGGCCACCAACATCCTCGTGCTCGGCTCCGACCGGCGCGAAAAGAACAGCCGGGAACCGGGCGCCGAAACGACCGGCTACGGGCGCTCGGACACGATCATGCTGATCCGCACCGGCGGCGGGCACGCCGCGCGCCTGTCGATCCCGCGCGACACCGTCGTCGAAATCCCCGGCCGCGGCCTGCAGAAGATCAACGCCGCGCACATCTACGGCGGGCCGGCCGAGTCGGTGTCGGTGATCGAGCACTGGCTTGGCATCCCCATCAACCACGTCGTGGAAGTCAACTTCGAAAACTTCCCCCAGCTGATCGACGCGATGGGCGGCGTCACCTACACCGGCGGCTGCATCGTCTCCGAGCTCTCCGGCGGCTCCGCCAACGGCGGCTATACCCTGCGCCTGCCCGCCGGCACCCACCACCTCGACGGCCGCGAAGCGCTGGCGCTGGCGCGCACGCGCGAGAACCTGTGCGCGCCCCAGGAGACGGACATCCAGCGCGAGGAGCACCAGCAGGCGCTGTTCACCGACATGAAGAGCCAGCTGCTGAGCGTCGGCAGCTTCTTCCGCCTGCCCTGGATCGCCTGGCACGCCCCGCCGGCGATCATCTCGGACATGAGCGGCGAGGAACTGCTCGGCATGTTCGCCGCGCTCGCCGTCACCGGCACGCCGCCGACGCACGTGCTGCTGCCGACCGGGCAGACCACGCTCCCGAGCGGCGAAGAAGGCCTGACGATCTCCGAATCGGCGCGCCGCGCCGACGTGGCGCGGTTCATGGCGGGGTAGCACTCGCTGGCTCACAGCCCAACCGTCCCGCACCGCCCCACAGGTCGGAGAAAGGGGATGTGGCAAAGAAATACCGCGAAGTGAGATGGATTCTCCGGCGAGCCGGTTGGAAACCACTGCGCACCACGGGCAGCCATGAGCGCTGGCTCAGCCCAGACGGAACCCGCTGGTTGACAGTGGCAGGCGGTGGCAAGGACAATCGCGACGTGCCCCGGGGAACGCTCGCTAACATGCGCAAGGAAACTGGCCTGAAGGAGCTGCGGTGATGGAGTACGTGGTGATCTACGAGCAGGGTGACACCGGTAGCTGGGGTGCGCACTCGCTCGACCTGCCCGGCTGCTATGCCCTCGGCGACACCCGCGCTGAAGTCGAGGACAATATGCGCGAGGCGATCACGGGACACCTGGAGGAGATGCGGCGGCGCGGCCTAACGGCCCCTAAAGCCCATACCTTCGTAGGCGTGGTCTCGGTGCCCGCCTGACGCAGCGCTCAGCTCTTGGCCGCGACCGGCTCGGCCTTCTTGGCGGAGGAGCCCTTCTCAGCCTTCGTGCCCTCGGAGGAGGAGCCCTTGTCGTTGGACGAGGAGCCCGAGTCGTTGGAAGAGGAGTCCTTCGAAGAGCTGGACCCCGAATCCGAGGATGAGCTCTCCGCCGCGGCGGCGGTCTCGCGCTGGCGCTTGCGGGTGCCGTAGTCGGTGTTGTAGAAGCCCTTGCCCTTGAAGTGCAACGCGGGCGCGTGCAGCACGCGCTTGACCCTGACACCGGTCTCGGGGTCCTTCGTCAGCGGCGCGTCGGAGAAGGACTGGAGCACATCGAAGGTGCTCCCGTCCGGGCGGCGGTACTCGTAGATCGGCATTGGCACTCCCATTATAGGAGTGCCAGGCGCCGAGGAGAAGGGCCGCTCAGTCAGCCACCAGCGCCCGCGCCGCGGCGATGCCGGCGCGCATCGTGGCGGTGAAGTCGCGGTCGGGCTCGGTGAGCAACCGCAGCGCGAGCCCGTCCCCGAGCGAGAAGAGGATCTCTGCGACCGCCTCCGGCTCGGCGTGCAGCTGCAGCACGCCCTCCTCGTGGGCCACGGTCAGCATTGCGGCGACCTGCTCGCGCATGGAGCGCATCAGGTTGGCGTACTCCACGGCGATGTCCTCGTTGCGGCGCGAGAGCGTGAAGAGCTCAAAGACCAGCGTCACGAAGTCGGGGTCCTCGCGGACCATCTCCTCCAGGTGCTTGGCCAGCAGGCCGATGAAGTCGTCCGCCGTCCGCGCCCCCGCGAGCTGGCGCTCCAGCTGCTCCAGGCGCAGCTGGCAGTCGCGCCGCACCGCCTCCGCCAGCAGCCGCTCCTTGGTCCCGAAGTAGTAGTGCAGCAGCCCCCGGGAGACCCCCGCCTCGCGCGCGACGCGCTCGAAGGTCGAGCCGGCGGTGCCGTACTGGGCGACGCTGCGCCGCATCGCCTCGACGATGCGCTGCGCGCGCTCGCCCGACAGCGACCTCGCGGCACCGGCCCGCGGGGCGCTCTCGACGACGGCGGCCACACTCATCGCGCGCGGGTGGGTCAGGAGGCCGCGCCCACCGAGCTCGGGGCCTCTTGCACCGGCATCGTGGTGGAGCTGTAGTCGAACTCCTCTTCGGCCCCGAACAGCATGTCGAGCACCTTCGAGCGCAGGCCCTCGCTGAGCGCGAGCGCGAGCACGGCCGCGACGAGCGCGAACAGCAGCGCACGGCCGGGGCCGCCCCGCCGGCGGCGCTGGCGGCGCGGCGGCTCTTTGAGCGCGTTCGACGCCTCGTGCAGCGCGACCGCGGCCTGGAGCAGCTCGCGCTGGAGCTTGCGATCCTCGAACAGCGCCCGGGTTGGGGGCTTGCCGTTGCCGACCCGTCCGTACGCGCTGCGCGCGGCCGCGTACGCCGCGAGCAGGTTGGCGCGCAGCTCCTCGTCCTCGAGGATGCGCTTGACGTACTGGTTGCGCTGCGCGGCCCGCGCCGCCGCCGAAGCCTTGCCGATGCTGTCCTTTGCCGCCATGCTGACCACCGCCTCACGTGAAGAGCTTGCCCGGGTCCGTCTCAATATACCCCTCCGGCCCGGGCGGAGGCGGCACGGCCGGCACGGCCCTCCCGCCCGGCGGGCGAGGCCCTCAGGCGTACAGCGCGGCCTGTTCCTGGGCGCTCGGAAAGGCCCACGTGGCCCGCGCGCGCCGCTCCTGGCGGAAGACGAAGCGCAGCTGCTGGGGCGGTCTCAGCTGGGCCTCGGCGGGGCGGAAGGTCGCGCACGGCTCGGGGTCCTCCAGCGCGCAGAGCAGGTTGCGGCGGAAGTAGCATTCATCGCACGTCACCTTGCGCGCGCCAGCGCGCGCGCTCTGCTTTCTCTGCGCCAAGGTCGGCCCCCGTGTCTCTTGGTATGCCGCCTGCCCGTGGTGTGGCGGGGCGGGCGAGCAACGACGAGGGGGGATCAAAGCACCTGCGGCCCCGCCGCTCAAGGCACCATCCCGCAAATCGCAGGGAAAAGATTTTTCTACCCCGCTAGGAGCCCCCGTCGTGTCACTATCCAGTGACAATCCCCTGTGAGCGCCGCATTTTCCGAGGTTTTCGGCCGCTCACGAGGCGAGCCCGAACGCCTCCGCGGCGCGGTCGGCGACGTAGCGCGCGATCGCCAGCGACGACGTGGCAGCAGGCGACGGCGCGTTGCGCACGTGCAGCGCCCGCTCGGTGACGGAGAACGCGAAGTCGTCCACCAACCGCCCGTCGCGTGCCAGCGCCTGGGCGCGCACGCCGGCGAACGCGGGGCGCACGTCCTCCGCGCGCAGCGCGGGCACGTAGCGGGCGGCGGCCCGCGCGAACGCCGCGCGCGAAGCGGCGTGGCGCAGCTCGTCCACGCCCGGGCGCCACCACCGCGCGAGCATCCGCCACGTCCCCGGCCACCGCAGGGTGTCGAGCGCGTCGGCGCGCCGCACCCGGCCGAGGGCGTAGGCGTCGCGCGCGAGCACCGGCAGGGCGGTCGGGCCGATCAGCACCTCGCCGTCGATGTGCCGCGTCAGGTGCACCCCGAGGAAGGGCAGCGCGGGGTCGGGCACGGGGTAGATCAGCGCGCGCACGAGGTGCCGCCGCTCCTCCGCCAGGCGCAGGTAGGCACCGCGGAAGGGGACGATGCGCGGGTCCGCCGGCGCGCCCGCCGCCACCGCCAGCCGGTCCGACCACGCGCCCGCGCAGAAGAGCGCGTGCGCGGCCTCGGTGGCGCCGCGGGCGTGCTCCAGGCGCAGGGTGCGCGCGCCGGGGCGCACGGCGTGCACGCCGCAGCCGGTCACGATCCGCGCACCCGCCCGCAGCGCGTCCTCGGCGTAGGCGCGGGCGACAGCCGCGAAGTCGACGATGCCCGTCGCGGGGGAGTGCAGGGCGGCGACCCCGCGCGCGTGGGGCTCGAGCTCGGCGATGCCCGCCCCGTCCACGCGCCGCAGGCCGGGGACGCCGTTGGCGTGGCCGCGCCGCTCGAGCTCCTCCAGGCGCCCGAGCTCGGCGCGCTCGGTGGCCACGATCAGCTTGCCGCACGCCTCGTGGCGGATGCCCCGCGCAGCGCAGTAGGCGTACAGCTCGCGGGCGCCCTCCACGCACAGGCGCGCCTTCAACGACCCGGGCGCGTAGTAGACCCCGGCGTGGATCACCCCGGAGTTGTGGCCGGTCTGGTGGGTGGCGAGCTGCGCTTCGCGCTCGAGCACGCACACCGAGGAGCGGGGGTGGCGGCGGGTCAGCTCGCGCGCCACGGCCAGCCCGAGGATGCCCCCGCCGACGATCGCCAGGTCGCAGCGGGAGGGCGGCGCAGAGGGCACCTCGGCGGCGGGCTCGGCGGGCACCTCGGCGGGCGCCTCGTTCTGTGGGGGCGGCATGCGCGTCATGATGGCCGATGTGCGCATCCTGCTCACCGGCGCGAGCGGCTTCATCGGCTCGGAGCTCGCCCCCCTGCTGCTCGCCGAAGGGCATGAGGTCCGCGCGCTCTCGCGGGACCCCGGGCGCGCGCGGCTTGGGCTGGCCGCGGCGCAGGCAGCCGCCGGCGGCCCGTTTGCGAGGAAGAGCGGCGCCGGGAAGGGCGCCGGCACGGGCGCCGGCACGGAGACCGGCGACGCCGCGGAGATCGAGATCGTCCGCGGCGACGCGCTCACCGGCGCGGGGCTCGCCCGCGCGATGCGGGGCGTGGCGGTGGCCTACTACCTGATCCACTCCATGGAGCGCCGCGACGGGCGGGGGCCGGACGGGCGGGAACGGGACACCTTCCCGGAGCGCGAGCGCACGGCGGCGGAGAGCTTCGCCGCCCACGCGCGCCGCGCCGGCGTGGAGCGGATCGTGTACCTCGGCGGACCGTTGCCGCGCACCGGGGTCGCCTCGCGTCACCTCGCCAGCCGCGCAGAGGTGGAGGAGATCCTGCGCGCGCACGTGCCCACCTCGGTCGCGCTGCGGGCCTCGATCGTGATCGGCGCGCGCTCGCGCTCGTTCCGGCTGCTCGTACGGATCGTCGAGCGCCTGCCGGTGCTCGCGCTGCCGCCGTGGCGACGGTTTCGCACCCAGCCGATCGACGTGCGCGACACGGTGCAGATGCTCGCGGCGGCCGCCCGGGTCCCCGCGGTGGCCGGGCTCACGCTCGACCTCGGCGGGCCGGAGGCGCTCACCTACGAGCAGTTGCTGCTCCGCATCGCCGACCTGCTGCTTCTGCCCCGGCCGGCGGTGGGGGTGGGTGTGACGATGACACCGCTCATCGCCCGACTGGCGGCCGTACTCACCGGCGAGGACCCCGAGCTCGTGCTCCCCCTGATGGAGGGCCTGGAGGGCGACCTGCTGCCCGCCGACGACCACGCCGCGGAGTTGCTGGGGGTGCGGCTGCACACGCTCGAGCACGCGATCGAGCACGCGCTGGGCGCGTGGGAGGCGGTCGAACCGCTGGTCGCGCGATGAGCGCCGCGCGGGCACCCGCACCCTCACTCTCGCGTGCGCGGAGACGATCGCGGAGACACGCCCGGTGAGCCTCGTCACCCTTTCCACCCACCTCGACGCGCCGCCGGAGGAGGTGTGGCGGACGGTGATGGACCCCGCACGCCTGGGTGAGTGGGTCGCGATTCACCGCGCGCTGCGGCGGGCCGACGAAGGTCCGCCGCGAGTGGGTTACCGGATGGAGCAGCAGGTCCACGTGCGCGGCGTCACCCTCGATGTGCAGTGGCGGCTGGTGGAGTGCCAGCCATGCCGCGTGGCCGTGTGGGAGGGCCGTGGCCCCGCCCGTTCGCACGCTCGCATCGAGTACCGGCTGCAGCCGGAGGGTGAGGGCACCCGCTTCGACTATCGCAACGAGTTCCGCCCGCCGCTCGGGCCCGTCGGCGCACTCGCCTCACGCGCGCTGGTGGGTGGCATGCCCGAACACGAGGCGCGGCGCACGATGGAGCGTCTGGGCGAGTTGCTGAACGCTCACAGCAGCTGAGGGTCACGACGAACCCTGAGCCTGTGCACTGATCTCCGGGGCGGTGCCGGTGCTCACCGTGGCATACGGTCTTGCAGGGGAAGTACAACGACCGATGATTGTTGTAAGGTGACGGGACTGACAGAGGGAGGCTCGCCGGTCCCGTACGGACCGTCACCCTTCCCGATGCACTTAACCCGAGCGAACAGGATTGGTTCCCCGTGACTGACTTTCTTGACGAGAAGCAGCGAGAGATCGCCACCCGACTGCAGGAGCTGAGGCCGCTGGTCGAGGAGTACCGGCGCCTGGAGGCCGCCGCCACTGCGCTGGACGGCGTGGGCGCATCGGCCACCAAAGCGCCTGCGGCGCCCAAAGCCGCCGCTGCCGCCCCTGTCAAAGCCCCCGGCAAAGTCCCCGGCAAACGCGGCCCGGGCCGACCCCGCGGCTCGAAAACCAAAACCAAAAAAGCCCCGGCCGCCACCGCGGCGCCCGCCGGGCGCGGTGGCCCGCGGCGCAAAGCCGGCCGTCGCAAAGGCAGCGGCACGCGCGCGGCGGAGGCGCTCGGTTTCGTGGCGGGTCAGCCCGGCATCACGATCCCGGAGCTCGCGGCGAAGATGGGCATCAAGCAGAACTACCTGTACCGCGTGCTCCCGGGCCTCGAGTCCGAAAACAAGGTGGCCAAGCGAGGAAGGGGCTGGTTCCCCAAGGGCTGACGCCCACCAGATTCAACAACACAGCCCCGGCGAGGCACTGCCCGCCGGGGCTGTTTTTTGAGGTGATGCAACTCGCCGGCCCGCGGCGCAGGCCGGACGGCTCAGAGGAGGCCGAGCCCCTGCACCGTGGTGCGCTCCTCCTGTAGCTCGGCGACGCTCGCGTCGATGCGCCCGCGGGAGAAATCGTCGAGCTCGAGGCCCTGCACGATCGACCACTCTCCCCCCGAGCAGACGCAGGGGAAGCCGCAGATGAGACCCTCGGGGATGCCGTAGGAGCCGTCGGAGGGCACGCCCATCGAGACCCAGCGACCGTCCGTGCCGGTCACCCAGTCGTGCATGTGGTCGATCGCCGCGGAGGCGGCGGAGGCCGCGGAGGAGGCGCCGCGCGCCTCGATCACCTCGGCGCCCCGTTTGCCGACGCGCGGCAGGAACTCCCCTTCGAGCCACGCCTGGTCGTCGACGACGACCGCTGCGACCCGTCCGGCGACGTGCGCCCGGAAGAGGTCGGGGTACATCGTTGGGGAGTGGTTGCCCCACACGCCCATACGCGACACGTCGGTGACCGGCACCTCCAGCTTGGCGGCGAGCTGGGCGATCGCCCGGTTGTGGTCGAGTCGCAGCATCGCGGTGAAGCGCTCGCGGGGGATGTCGGGCGCGTGGTTCATCGCGATCAGGCAGTTGGTGTTCGCGGGGTTGCCCACCACCAGCACACGCACGTCGGGGGCCGCGACGGCGTTCAGCGCCTTGCCCTGCACGGTGAAGATCTCGCCGTTGGCGGACAACAGCTCCGAACGCTCCATGCCCTTCGTGCGTGGGCGCGAGCCGACCAGCAGCGCGACGTTGGTGCCGTCGAACGCATCCGCCGGGCGGTCGTGGAGGTCGAGGTCGGCAAGCAGCGGGAAGGCACAGTCCACGAGCTCCATCGCCACCCCCTCCAGCGCGCCCATCGCCTGCGGGATCTCCAGCAGACGCAGGTCGACCCGCGTCTCGGGGCCGAGCAGCTGCCCGGAGGCGATGCGAAAAACGAGGCTGTAGCCGATCTGCCCGGCGGCGCCGGTGACGGTTACTCGTACGGGATTGCTCAAGACTCCATCTCCTTTTTGAGGTTCTCATCGATCGACCCGAGGAACTCCTGCGTGGTCTGCCACGGCTCGTCCGGCCCGATCAGCAGCGCGAGATCCTTGGTCATGCTCCCCCCTTCCACCGTCTGCACGCACACCCGCTCGAGCGTCTGCGCGAACGCGCTCACCTCCGGCGTGTCGTCCATGCGCCCCCGCGCGGCCAGCCCGCGCGTCCATGCGAAGATCGAGGCAATCGGGTTGGTGGAGGTGGGCTGGCCCTGCTGGTGCAGGCGGTAGTGACGCGTCACCGTGCCGTGCGCGGCCTCGGCCTCGACCGTGCGCCCGTCGGCGGTCATCAGCACGGAGGTCATCAACCCCAACGACCCGAACCCCTGCGCGACGGTGTCCGACTGCACGTCGCCGTCGTAGTTCTTGCACGCCCACACGTACCCGCCTTCCCACTTCATCGCCGCTGCCACCATGTCGTCGATCAGACGGTGTTCGTAGGTGAGCCCGGCGGCCTCGAAGTCCTGCCGGAACTCCGTCTCGTACACCTCGGCGAAGATGTCTTTGAAGCGCCCGTCGTACCGTTTGAGGATCGTGTTCTTGGTCGACATGTACACCGGGTACCCGCGGTCCAGCCCGTAGCGCAGGGAGGCGCGCGCGAAGTCGCGGATCGAGTCGTCGAGGTTGTACATCGCCAGCGCCACCCCGCTGCCGGGGAACTCGTAGACCTCGAGCTCGATCGGCTGGGTGGGTGGGTCCCCATTCTTGGGGGTGAAGACGAGCGTCAACGTGCCCGCGCCGGGCACGACCATGTCGGTGGCGCGGTACTGGTCGCCAA
Source organism: uncultured Solirubrobacterales bacterium (assembly GCA_963821775.1). GTDB lineage: Bacteria > Actinomycetota > Thermoleophilia > Solirubrobacterales > Solirubrobacteraceae > Palsa-744. Next base: position 551,133 of record CAWGFB010000007.1, read on the forward strand.
ACGCGTGACGGCCGATCACGATCGGCTTCGTCCATCCGGGCACCAGGCGCGGGATGTTGGCGATCACGATCGGCTCGCGGAAGATCACCCCGCCGAGGATGTTGCGGATCGTGCCGTTGGGCGAGCGGTACATACCTTTCAGCCCAAACTCCTGCACGCGCGCCTCGTCAGGTGTGATCGTCGCGCACTTGACACCGACGCCGTGGCGCTTGATCGCCTCGGCCGCTTCGACCGTGACGCGGTCGCCGGTCGCGTCGCGGTGCTCGATGCCGAGGTCGTAGTACTCGAGCTGGACCTCCAGGTAGGGGAGGATCAGCTGCTCCTTGATAAACGCCCAGATGACTCTGGTCATCTCGTCGCCGTCGAGCTCGACAACGGGGTTGCTCACTTTGATCTTGGCCATCCCGGCGGCGATCCTATCGGAGCCGGTACCCTGTCGAGAGATGGCCACCCTCGCACACCCCGTCAACCCGGACACAGCGCCTTGGCGAACCCACGAGGTTGCCAACCAGCCCCCACCGCTGGAGGGCGTTGACGTCTTCTCCTCGAACCTGCCGCTCGTGGAGGCGCTGGAGCGCGAGGGCGGCGGCTGGGCGCGCGAGCGCGCCGCCGCGCTCGGCCGCTTCGTCGGCGGCCTGCCGCAGCAGTGGTGGGGGCGCCTGGCCAACGAGAACCGCCCGGTGCTGCGCACGCACGACCGCTACGGACACCGCATCGACGAGGTCGAGTTCCACCCCGCGTGGCACAACCTGATGAAGATGGGTGTCGAGCACGAGCTGCACTCGCTGCCGTGGACGAGCGCCGAGCCCTCGCCCCACGTTGCGCGGGCGGCGCTGTACATGACCGCGATGCAGGCCGAGGCGGGCTTTGCGTGTCCCGTCACGATGACCTTCGCGGTCGTCCCCGCGCTGCGCGCCCAGCCGGAGCTGGCGGCGGAGTGGGAGCCACTCGTGACCGCCACCACGTACGACCCCCGCCTGATCCCCGCCCACGAGAAGGGCTCGGCGATCGCCGGCATGGCGATGACCGAGAAGCAGGGAGGCTCGGACGTGCGCGCCAACACCACCCGCGCGCGGCCCTTGAACGGCGGGGGCGCGGGGGCGGAGTACGAGCTCGTCGGCCACAAGTGGTTCTGCTCGGCGCCGATGTCAGACCTCTTCCTCGTGCTCGCGCAGACCGGCGAGGAGAGCCCCGCCGCGCCCTCCTGCTTCCTGCTGCCCCGCGTGCTCCCCGACGGCACGCGCAACGCCTTCCACATCCAGCGCCTGAAGGACAAGCTCGGCAACCACTCCAACGCCTCCTCGGAGGTCGAGCTCCACGGCGCGTGGGCGCGGATGCTCGGCGAGCCCGGCCGCGGGGTGCCGACCATCATCGAGATGGTCGGCCACACGCGCCTGGACTGCGTGATCGGCGCCGCCGCCGGGATGCGCGCGGGCGTGGTCGCCGCGACCCACCACACCGCCCACCGCGCAGCCTTCGGCCGGGTCCTCGCCGAGCAGCCGCTGATGCGCAACGTGCTCGCCGACCTGTGCGTGGAGTCCGAGGCGAGCACGATGCTCGCGCTGCGCCTCGCGCGCGCCTACGACGAAGCTGGCGCGGAGGCCGGCGCCCACACCGACGAGCTCAGCGACGCACACCTCTTCAAGCGCCTGGCGACCGCCGTGGCGAAGTACTGGACGTGCAAGCGCGCCCCCAACCACGCGTTCGAGTCGCTGGAGTGCCTCGGCGGCAACGGCTACGTGGAGGAGTCGGGGATGCCCCGCCTCTACCGCGAGGCGCCGCTCGCCTCGATCTGGGAGGGCTCGGGCAACGTGATGAGCCTCGACGTGCTGCGCGCGCTGGTGCGCACCCCACGCTCGCTGGAGGTGTTCCTGCACGAGCTCGAGCAGGCGCGCGGCGGTGACCGGCGCCTGGACGCCCACCTCGACCGCCTGCGCGAGCACTTCGCCGACCCGTCCACGCTGGAGGCGCGCGCGCGGCGCGTCGTCGAAGCGATGGCGCTGGCGCTGGAGGGCTCCTTGTTGGTGCGCCACGGCGACCCCGCCGTCGCTGACGCCTTCTGCGCCTCCCGCCTCGGCGGCGAAGGCGGCCTGGAGTACGGCACACTGCCGGCGGGCTGCGACTTCGAGGCGATCGTCGCCCGCGGGCGCGTGCAGGCGTAGGTCTTCGCGCACGGCGCGTTACGTCTGTAACAGCCGTAACGGACAGTGCGACACTCGAAGTGCTGACCGGCCTCGGGCCACCCACGGCCTACCATGAGAGCATGCCTGCACGCAGGAGCTTTCAGCTGGCGCGCGTCTTCGGGGTCCGCATCGGGGTGGGGATCAGCTGGTTCGTGATCCTCGGGCTGATCATCGCGCTGCTCACCCCCGCGATCCACGAAGAGCTCGGCGGCTCGACCACCACCGCGTACGTGGTGACGGTCGTGCTCGTGCTCTCGTTCTTCGCTTCACTGATCGCCCACGAGCTCGGCCACGCGCTCGTGGCGCGGCGCGGCGGCATACCCGTGATGGGCATCGAGCTGTGGGCGTTGGGGGGCATCACCCGCACCGGCCCGATGCCCACCCCGGAGGCGGAGCTGCGCGTGGCCGGCGCCGGGCCGCTCGTGACGCTCGTGATCGCGCTGGTGTGCATAGCGATCGGGGACGCGGTGGCCAGCACCCACCACCTCTTCGCGATCGCCGAAGGCGGAGTGACCGCCACCCCGGTCGGGGTGTGGCTGGGGTGGCTGGCCTCACTGAACGTGTTGGTGCTGGTCGTCAACCTGATCCCCGCCTTCCCGCTGGACGGCGCGCAGATCGTGCACGCGCTGTGGTGGCGCCGCGCGCAGGACCGCAACCGCGCCACGCGCGGGGTGGGGCGCATCGGCCAGGGCTTCGGGATCCTGCTCGGCGCGGCCGGCCTCGGCGCGCTGGTGACGGTGCCGGGCCTCTCCGGCGCGATGGTGGCGTTGATGGGGCTGTTCGTCTACCAGAGCGCCTCGGCCGCGGTGGTGCAGGGGACGATCAACCAACGTATCCAGCAGCTGCGGGTGGCGGACGTGATGGACCCCGAGCCGGTCACGATCCCCGCCGAGACGGGGCTGCTCGACGCCCAGGAGCACTTCTTCACGCGCTACCGGTGGCCGTGGTTCGCGGTCGTGGACCCCGCCCGCCACTTCCTCGGGGTGGTGCGCTCCGAACGCGTGGACGCCGAGATCGCCGCCGGCCGGCCGGCGCTGCCGGTCTCGGACGTGCTGGAGGAGAACCTGCCGATCCGCATCGACGAGGACCAGTCGCTGGAGTCGGTGCTGCGCTCGGAGGCGCTTGGCCGCCTCGGGGCGATGGTCGCCGTGGACGCCGACGGCGTGCTGCGGGGTGTCGTGACGGTGGCCCAAATCCGCCAGGCCCTGCGGCCTGCCGCGGGGGTGTGAGCACCACGCGAGCGCTGCACACAGCGAAACAGCCCCGCCGCGTTATAGAGTGCCCGCCGACACGCAGGGGTACCACCCGTCCTCGTCTGTAGGGAGCCATGCCAGCACACGACGTACTGATCATCGGTGCAGGGCTCGCCGGCCAGCGCGCGGCGCTCGCCGCCGCGCAGGGCGGCGCGCGCGTGGGGATCGTCAGCAAGGTCCACCCCGTGCGCTCGCACTCCGTCGCCGCCGCCGGGGGGATCAACGCGGCGATCTCCGTCGACGACGACTGGCGCTCGCACGCCTACGACACTGTCAAGGGCTCGGACTTCCTCGGCGACCAGGACGCGATCGAAGTGATGTGCTCGGAGGCGCCCGCGGAGGTCATGCACCTGGAGCACGTCGGCGTCACCTTCCACCGCAACGACGACGGCCTGCTCGACCTGCGCGCGTTCGGCGGCGCCTCGCTGAAGCGCACCGCGTACGTCGCCGACATCACGGGCCAGGCGATCCTGCACGTGCTCTACGAGCAGCTGCTCCGCCACCACGAAACGGTGGAGCGCTTCGAGGAGTGGTTCGTCACCTCGCTGCTGCGCGACGACGAGGGCCGCTGCGCCGGCGTGATCGCGCGCGAGGTGCGCTCCGGGCGGATGGAGGTGTTCCACGCCAAGAACACGATCCTCGCCTCCGGCGGCGCCGGGCAGGTGTACTCCCCCACGACCAACGCGCTGATCGTCACCGGCGACGGGATCGCGCAGGCCTACCGCGCCGGCGCGCCGCTGATGGACATGGAGATGGTCCAGTACCACCCCACCACGCTCGTCGAGAACGGCCTGCTGATCACAGAGGGCGCGCGCGGCGAGGGCGCGGTGCTGCTGAACTCCGAGGGGGAGCGCTTCATGGAGAAGTACGCCCCCAACAAGATGGAGCTCGCCTCCCGCGACGTGGTCTCCCGCGCCGAGCAGACCGAGATCCTCGAGGGCCGCGGCGTGGGGCCCGCCAAGGACGGCCTCTACCTCGACATCACGAAGGTCCCGCGCCGGCGCACGCTGGAGGCGCTGCGCGAGATCGTCAACATCGGCAAGGACTTCGCCGGCGTGGACATCACGCGCGAACCGATCACGATCCGCCCCGGCCAGCACTACATCATGGGGGGCGTCAAGACCGACGTCAACGGCGCCACCCCGATCGAGGGGCTGTACGCCGCAGGGGAGGTGGCGTGCGTGTCGGTGCACGGCGGCAACCGCCTGGGCGCCAACTCGCTGCTGGACACGTTGATCTTCGGCCGCCGCTCGGGCGAACACGCCGCCGAGCGGTCGCGCGCGATGTCGATGCCCACGGCCTCGAACGGCCAGCTGCGCGACGACGCCGCCGCGATCGAAGCGATCCTCGCCCGCGACCGCTCCGGCCGGCGCATCTCAGAGATCAAGCACGAGCTCGGCGAGACCATGAACCAGCAGGTCGCGGTGTACCGCGACGAGGCCGGCCTGCAACAGGCGCTGGAGGTCGTCAAGCGCCTGCAGGAGGAGTCCGCCTCCGCGTACGTGGACGACCACGGCACGGTCTTCAACCAGGACGTGCTCGGCGCGCTGGAGCTCGGGTACATGCTCGACTGCGCGGAGGCGACCGTGGTCGCGGCGATCGAGCGCAAGGAGTCCCGCGGGGCGCAGTTCCGCACCGACTTCCCAGAGCGCAACGACGCGGAGTGGCTGAAGCACATCGATCTCACCCGTGGCGCCGACGGCACCCCGCAGGTGAGCTACTCGCCCGTCACGATCACGCAGTGGGAGCCCGAGGAGAGGAAGTACTGATGGCCGACACCCACCGCCCACCGGAGCAGTTCACGCTGAGAGTGCGCCGCTACGACCCCGAGTCCGGCGAGGCGCCCTACTGGGACGAGCACACGATCGAGCTGGAGCCCCACCGCTCGGTGCTGGAGGGGATCCTGCAGGCGAAAGCGCGCTTCGACGGGTCGATCGGGATCCGCTGCTCCTGCCGCGCGGCGATCTGCGGCTCCTGCGGGGTGCGCATCAACGGCGAACCGGGCCTCGCGTGTCACACCCACCTCGACGCCGCGCGCGCGGCCGCCGGGGGCGGGGCGATCGAGGTCGAGCCGATGGGCAACATGCCCGTGATCAAGGACCTGATCGTGGACATGGACGCGGTGCACTGGAAGAAGATCCAGCGCGTCACGCCGTGGCTGCTCGCCCGCGAGCCCACGCCCGAGCGCGAGTACGTGGTGCCGCGCGAGGCGATGGTTGACGTCACCCAGACGATGGCGTGCATCCAGTGCGGCGCGTGCGTGTCGGACTGCCTGGCGATGGAGGTGGACCCCGGCTTCATCGGTCCCGCGGCGCTGGCGAAGGCGTACCGCTTCGTCGGCGACCCCCGCGACGACCGCCAGCACGAGCGCCTGCTCGACCTCTCCGAAGACCCGCAGGGCCTCTTCGAGTGCACGCACTGCTTCAAGTGCGTGGATGCGTGCCCCAAGGACGTCAACCCGATGGGCCAGATCATGCGCCTGCGCCGGATCGCCACCTCCGACCAGCACATCGTGGACGCCAACAACGGCGAGCGTCACGAGGCCGCGCTCACCACGCTGGTGCGCGACTACGGTCTGTTGCACGAGGCCGAGATGCTGCCCCGCTCCTACGGCGGCAACTCGTGGTTCGGCAAGTTCCACCCGGCTGCCGGCAAAGAGCTCTTGAGCTCGCTGCCCGCGGTGCTGAAGGGGATCGTGCGGCGCAAAGTGGGGATCCGTCAGGCCGCCCTCGGCCACAAGCTCCCGAGCGCCGACCTGCAGGCCGTGCAGCGCATCTACCAGACGGTCGAGAGCCGGCCCGAGCGCTACGAGCTGAACCTGTACATCTCCGGCGAGGACGAAGTGCAGACCCCGCCCGTCGGCGCGCCTGCGGGCGGCGCCGGCAACGATCCGGCGGCCACGGCCGGGGAAGGGAGCGCCAGCCGATGAAGGTCGCCTACTGGCCCGGCTGCGTCAGCCGCGGCTTCACCCCCGAGCTGCACGGCTCGATGGCGCAGGTTGCGCCGCTGCTCGACCTCGAGCTGGTCGAGCTCGACCGCGCCTCCTGCTGCGGCTGCGGCGTGATCGCCGAGCACAACCAGGAGCTCGCCGACACGCTCAACGCCCGCACCTTCGCCTTGGCCCAGCAGGTCGAGGGGGCCGAGTTGATGATGAACATCTGCTCCACCTGCCAGGGCGCGCAGAGCGAGTGCCAGGAACGCCTCGACGCGAGCGCCGAGTACCGCGAGCACGTCAACACCACGCTCGCCCCCGAGGGCCTCTCCTACGAGCGCGGCCTGACCAACAAGAACTTCCTGTGGCTTTTGGTCGAGGAGATCGGACTCGACACCCTGCGTGGGAAAGTGCGTCGGCCGCTCACGAACCTCCGCGTCGGCCCCTTCTACGGCTGTTACATCGTGCGCCCCCGGGCGCGCCTGGGCATCGACGCCGAGCACCCCCGCGATCGCTACCTGGAGCAGGTGATCGACGCGCTCGGCGGCACCGTGATCGAGTACGCCGGCGCGCGCAAGTGCTGCGGCTGGCCGATCGTCACGATGAACAAGGAGGCCTCGCTGCGCCAGGCCGGCCGCCACCTCGGCGACGCCGTGGATGCCGAAGCGGACTGCCTCGTCACCCCCTGCCCGCTGTGCCACCTGAACCTCGACCTGCAGCAGCCGCTCGCCGAGAAAGTCGTGGCACGCGAGCTGCGGATGCCGGTGCTGCATCTCCCCCAGCTGGTTGGTCTCGCGCTGGGGCTGGAGCCGAAGGAGCTGGGCCTCAACCGCCACGTCGTGCGGCCCACGTCGGTGATCGACTGGTCGGCGGCGGTGGTGGGGGCGGCGGCGTAGGCGCGCCCGAGTTCTAGCCCGGCTTGCGTTTATTGACTCTCGCCAGCCGCTTCGAGCACGCTGAGGCTTATGCGGACGTGTCTCCTTCCTCGCTGCGCTCAGGTGTCTCTGCCTCGACGGTGGCCAGCACGTCGGGGTCCAGGCCGGCGGGCACGAGCGCGGCATGGTGAGCGCGGGCACGCTCGGCCCAACCGTGGTCCCTGCCCTCAAGTTGGTCGATGTGAGCGTGGGCGCGTAGCGCCGCGAGCTGCTCCCACGCCAGCTGACGAACCTTGGTGGACAGCCTCAGGGCGTGATCGGCGTCGTCACGGGCGCGGTACAGGTCGGCCTGGTCACCGGCGCCAGCGTCCCGGTCGACACGGACGCAGGCGCGCACCGCGAGCGCGGCGGCGTGAGTTGGTACGAGCCCGCGTGGCGCGGCGATCTCGATCGCCTCATTGCACATGTGCTCTGCACTCTCGATTTGGCCGCCGCGTCTTTGCTGCTCGGCGAAGTCGACGAGCGTCGTGGCCAATTCGCAAAGATATTCGCCATCACGGAATGTGGTGGCAGCAGCCCGCAAGTGTACGCCGGCGGAGTCGATCCGATCCTCGACGAGGTCGATACAACCGAGCACCCACTCCGCGCGTGCTACGTCCTCATTCCAGTCATACCCTATGCCGATCCGCAGACTGGCATCCGCTATACGTCTTGCCGCAGTGGGGCGACCGGTGCGCACTAGGAAATTCGCCCACCAGACTCCCCGTAGCGAGTAGAGGTGATCTTGAGCACCGCTGTCTGGGTACTCGATTCGATCGGCTTCGAGATAATCGCGCTCGGCCATCGCCGTCTCACCTGCCATCTCCCATGCACGCGCGAGGAGAACGTAAAGCGCCGTCTCCCTGCGACGATCGCCGTGGGCACTTCCCTGTGCCTCGTGAGCAGCGTCCCGAGCACGATCCGTGAGACCCTGCCAGATCAAGCCCCCCGCCAGATTGGAGAGATTCACAGCCAGGTTTCCCATGTCGCCTTCTGCTCTGCGCTGCTCGATGACGGCTGGAAGGTATTCGTCAGCGATCGATAGATCACCAGCGTTTTGAGACGACCCCACCAAGGCGCTAAGATGGAACCCTAGGCGCGTCAGTCCCAATTGTTGCTCGCATGCCGCTCGGCGGGCTGGCGTCGCCACGAATGCAAGCTCGCAGCGCTGTCCCATCCGCGCCGCCGGCAGCCACTTCCACGCCCCGGCATTCTCCGTGCGAGCAATGTAGAGCTCATCGGCCGCCTCCCACTGGTCGGCTGCAAGCAGCAGCTCGATGATCTCAACGACTCGCAGCGCGTCCTCCCGCGAGCGCACGCGACCAGTGGGGAGACCGTCGAGCGTCAACTCGGCCGCAAGCTGTGCGCTTTCAGGCGTGAGAGCCAGTGGCCGGAAGCTGTCCCTCACAAGCGGATGAGCCGACACGGTCGAGTCCGCATGCCAGGTCAGCAGGCCACCCAGGTGCTGTTGCACTGCGGTGCACACGTCGGCGGTGCTCCAACCCGTGAGCGTGCCCTCCACGACTGTGCTCGCACCCATCTCGAGCACCGTGTCAGCCTTCACCGGTCGCTGGAACAGCGAGACGATCGCCACGAGGGCGCGGTCGCGGTCGCCGAGCCGCTCGGCGTAGAACGAGAGCACGTGCCGAACGCGCTCGTTTGTGCGCACCATCGCCTCCAGCTGAGTGAGCAGCTCATCGACATCCCCGCTCGCGGGGCGATCGGCGAGCGCGCCCGCCAGCGCGCCGACCGCCAGCGCATGCCCGTCGAGCGCGCTCACCAACCTGCGCCGCTGGGCCTCGTCGATCCACGCGGCACCAGCCCGCGCGAGCAATTCGGCACCCTCCTCGACGCTCAGCGGCGGCACGTCGAGCATCCGCGCGGCCCCGCCGTCGAAGCGCTCGAGGTCGGCAAATGGGAAGCGGCTTGTCAGCAGCGCAATGCCCTCGTGCCCGATGCGGCAGATCGCAGTGAGCACATCGCGCAGCAGGCCGCCGAGCAGGCGGCCGTAGTCGGCGCCGTCGGGGCCTTCCTGAAGCAGCTCGAGGCCGTCCAGCACCACCACCAGCGGCACGCGCTGCAGCAGGCTCACGACACGATCTCCCAGCCGGCTGCCGGTGGCCGTGACCCCGAGCGCCTGTCGCGCCCACTCCAGGAGCGCCTGCGCCCACGCCTCCTCGGATGGGTTCTCGTAGAAGCTCCAGGCGAACACGCCGCGCACTCCGGGCCGGTGCTCCGCACCGCGACGCCCGACCAGCCACTCGGTCACGAGCGCAGTCTTGCCCGCCCCGCCCCAGGCGGTCACTCCGACCAGCTTCACGCCCGGATCGGCAGCCCACCGGTCCAGACGTGCGAGCTCTTCCACGCGCCCGGCGAAGTGCTCGATCGGATCGCCGCCGTGCACCCAACACACGACTGGCCCGACCGAGTCGCCAGAGGAGGACTCGGCGTCGCTCGTCGTGTCCATATCCGCGGAGGGCGCTGGCCTCCCGACGCCCACCACGCTCGGCGCCGGGTCGGCCGGCGGCGGAAACCTGGGATCCGCGAACTGCTCCAGCAGCGCCCTCAGGCTGGTGTGGTCAGAACCGCGGGTCGGGTACAGCACCACATCCGACGCGTACTGGAGCGCGCAGATTTCACGGAGTATCCCCGGGTCGAGCGGTTCACCGCCCGTCTCCCCCGGCTGCTCCCACGGCATCAGCGCAACGTGGCGCGGCGCCATCCCCGGGTCTGCCCTGGTGCCAAACGTGTCGGCGATCTCGCGTAGGATTGCCGTGATCCGTTGATCGGCGAAGCTGAACCCCACCCATATCAGCCGGCCGGTAGCGACAAGCGCACCAAGGACACGTGCGAGCTTGCCCTCGTAGGCACGGCGATACTCCGTCGTCGCCAGCACGATGTTCTCGGGCTGGTTGTGGTGGCCGTGCGCGAACAGCACGGGCAGCTCACCTGCCCCGCCGAACTCCTCCCCGCTGTACCAGCGGTCCAGGGTCAGTTCATCAGCCCACGAGGCGAACCCCGTCGCGCTCGCCAGGGGGCGAACCCTCACGCGCGCGTTGACAACGCCGGGATCGTAGTTCGTGGTCACGACCGCGCGCAGGTTGCAACGCACGATCAGCTCGTGCGTTGCCGTCCACGTCCGGCCCGTCGCCGGATCGCAGCGCACTTGGAAGACCTCGCGCAACACCTCCCAGTACAGCTGCGGGCGGAGCCGCTGACGGATGATGTCGACCACGGCGTCCGGGTTGGTGGTTGCAAACTCCCTGCAGGTCGCCGCCTCGGCGTCGGTGAGCCGGTCGGCGGCCGTTTCGATGAGCTCGCCGATCACCCCCTCCCACAGCGGATAGAGCGGCGCTGACGTCCCAGCCCCCAGAAACGCGATCCCCTCCCCGCCGGCAACGATCTCGCTCAGCCGAGCAAGCCCCGGGGCGTTGATCTTCGCCAGCTGGGCTTGCTTCTCCTCGGGCAGGCCACTCAGGTATGACAGGTCATACGCGTCGGCCATACCGAAAGCCTGTCACAACACGCCGCTGTCGGCGACCAGGTAGCACCCGGCGCACCAATCGGTCGGGCTAGCTTAGCTAGATGTGCTAAGGTGGTCTGTATGACCCGCGTGGGCATGCACGAAGCCAAGACCAACTTCTCGCGCTTGGTCGAAAGCGCCCGCCACGGCGAGGACGTCATCGTCGAGCGTCGCGGCCGCCCGGTCGCCAAGATCGTCCCCTACGACGAGCAGCGCGGCCTGCTTGCGCTCGAGGGCGCCTGGAAGGGCAAGGTCAAGATCGCCGACGACTTCGATGAGTTGCCCGAGGATCTCCAGCGCGCCTTCGGCATGATCGACGATTGAGGCTGCTGCTCGACACGCACACCGTGTTGGGGCTGCTTGCTCCCGAGGTTCCGGACGTGCGTCTCTCCCGAGTCGCGCGCGAGGCGCTCCATCGCCCCGACTCGGAGCTGGTCATCAGCGCCGTGAACGTCTGGGAGATCGCGATCAAGCGCGCTATCGGCAAGCTGCAGACGCCGGGGGACCTGATCGAACGTGCCGAGGAGGTCGGCGCCGAGTTGCTCTCGATCACCCCCCGTCACGCCCACGCCACGGCCGCGCTGCCCCTGCACCACCGCGACCCCTTCGATCGCCTGCTGATCGCACAGGCGAAGCTGGAGGGCTGCGCGATCGTCACGCGCGATCCCGCCTTCCCGGCCTACGGCGTCCCGATCATCTGGTAGACGCGCTCACGGCACCCGCACCGCTCTGCTGCCGGGAGACCCACGCGAGGATCGCGCGCGAGTGGGTGAGCACCGTCCCGTCGGGCAGCTTCATCGCGGGCAGCTGGGTGTTCCCCGTCGCCTCGCGCAGCTCCTCGCGCGAGCCTTTGCGCAGGAAGGGGATAGGATTACCCTGGCCGCCGATCACCTTGTCGTACTCGATGCCCGCGGCGTCCAGCTCCTTCTGCACGCGGGCGCACGGATGCAGCGCCGGGCCTTTGGTGTCGCCGTGGCAGACGTACAGCGTCGGCTTCTCGGCCATGCTCTCCTCCTGTCGTTGGACTCCCGCGAGGAGCGTAACGCACGCTTCAGCAGGGACGAGGCGCGACGGGGCCATCGGCCGAGCTGTCGCCTCCCGGACGGGCGCGGTCCATACGAGCCTCTACGCTGCCCCGGGTGAAGATCCTCACCGTGGTCGGCAACCGCCCCCAGTTCATCAAGGCCGCCGCGGTCTCGGGGCCGCTGCGCGCCGCGCACGAGGAGGTGCTGGTGCACACCGGCCAGCACCACGACGCCGCGCTCTCGGAGGTGTTCTTCGCCGAGCTCGGCCTGCCGCGGCCCGACCGCGAGCTGGGGGTCGCGGGGGGGTCGAACACCTCGCAGCTGGCGCGGCAGCTCGCGGCGCTGGAGCCGCTCTTCGCGGAGGTACGGCCCGATGCGGCGGTGGTGTACGGGGACACCAACTCGACGCTGGCGGGCGCGCTCGCCGCGGCGGGCGCGGGGGTGCCGGTGGCGCACGTGGAGGCGGGGATGCGCTGCCACGACCGCGCGATGCCCGAGGAGCGCAACCGCGTGCTCACCGACCACCTGGCCGAGCTGCTGCTGTGCGCGTCCGAGGGCGCAGCGGCCAACCTGCGCGCCGAGGCGGCGGCGGGGCGCGTGGAGGTGGTCGGGGATGTGATGGTGGACGTGGCGCTGCGCCTGCAGCCGCTCGCGCGCGCGGACACGCGCACGGTCGAGGCCCACGGGGTGCGGCCCGGGGCGTACCTGCTGCTCACGGCGCACCGCGCCGGCAACGTCGACCCGCCGCAGCGGCTGCGCGCGCTGGTGGAGCTCGTGCGGGCGCTGCCGGGGCCGGTGGTGTGGCCGCTGCACCCGCGCACGCGGGCGCGGCTGCGGGAGGCGGGGCTGTTGCCCGCCCTGGAGGACGTCGCGGGCCTGCGCGTCACCGAGCCGCTCGGGTACGGAGAGCTCGCCGCGCTGCTGTGCCATGCGCGCGCGGTGGTGACCGACTCCGGGGGCGTCCAGAAGGAGGCGTACCTTGCGGGGGTGCCGTGCGTCACGCTGCGCCCCTCCACCGAGTGGGTCGAGACCGTGCGAGCGGGGTGGAACACGCTCGTGGACCTCGACCCTGCCGCCGCGCTGGCCGCGCTGGAGCGCACGCCACCAGCGCAGCGGCCGGCGCTGTACGGAGACGGGCACGCCGCCGAGCGGTGCGTGCAGGCGATCGGGACGCTCGCGCCGTGACGCGTTCGAACCCCGCACGGAGCCCGGTCGGCGGGCACGGAGGCCCGCCGGGTGAGGGCGCGGTGCAGCACGAGGACGCGCGGACGATCCCCCCCCCGACCCCCCCCGATCCACGTCCGGTCCGCGTGGCCGTCGCCGGCCTCGGCTACTGGGGCCCCAACCTCGCGCGCAACTTCGCCGCGCTGCCCGGCTGCGAGGTGCGGTGGCTGTGCGACCCCGCCGAGGAGAAGCGTGCGCACGCGGCGGCGCTCGTGCCCACGGCGCGGACGACGGCCGACCTGGAGGACGTCCTCGGCGACCCCGAGGTGGACGCGGTGGCGCTCGCCACCCCCGTGCCCACGCACGCCGAGCTCGCGGTGCGCGTCGCGCAGGCCGGCAAGCACTGCTTCGTGGAGAAGCCGCTGGCCACCACGGCCGCCGACGCGCAGGCCGCCGTCGACGCGGCCGCGCGAGCGGGGCGCACCCTGATGGTCGGGCACCTGCTCGAGTACCACCCCGCCGTGGAGGCGCTGCGCGCGCTGCTCGACGGCGGCGAGTTGGGGGAGCTGTACTACGTGTACGGGCACCGGCTGAACCTCGGCAAGCTGCGCGCGGACGAGAACGCGCTGTGGTCGCTCGGCGCGCACGACGTGTCGGTGGTGCTGCGGCTGGTGGACGAGGAACCGGAGGAGTGCGTCGCGCACGGGCGCTCCTACGTGCGCCCGGGTGTCGAGGACGTCGTGTTCTGCTACCTGCGCTTCCCCTCCGGCGCAGTCGCGCACCTGCACCTCTCGTGGCTGGACCCCCACAAGGAGCGGCGCCTGACGGTCGTCGGCTCGCGGCGGATGGCGACCTTCGACGACATGCGCCTGGAGGGCAAGGTGACCGTGTACGACAAGGGCTTCGACCACGACGTGCGCTCGTGGGGGGAGTACGTGGCGCGCTCGGGGGAGATCCGCTCGCCGCAGATCCCCCCCACCGAGCCGCTGCGCGTGGAGTGCGAGCACTTCGTGGAGTGCCTGCGCACGGGCGCCGTGCCCCGCTCGGACGGGCACGCGGGCCTGCGCGTGGTGCGCGTGCTGGAGCGGCTGCAGCGCTCGTTGGACGGCTGAGTCGATACGGTACGCGGCTCCATGCGCCCGACCTTCGACCTGCAGTCCCACTCCGTGCACTCCGACGGCGAACTACCGCCGGCTGCCGTCGTGCGCGCCGCCGCCGCGGCCGGCGTGGAGCTGATGGCGCTCACCGACCACGACTCCGTCGGGGGGGTCGAGGAGGCGCTGGTGGAGGGCCCGCGCGCCGGCGTGCGCGTGGTGCCCGCCACGGAGCTCTCCTCGGTGGACGAGGCGTACGAGGAGCTGCACGTGCTCGGCTACCTCGTCGACCACCGCGACCCGACGTTCGCCGCTACGCTCGTGGACCTGCGCGGCGACCGCGAGCGGCGCGTGCTGGCGATGGCCGACCGTCTGCGCGCGGAGGGCTTCGAGCTGGAGGACTCCGAGCTGCGCCGCCGCCAGGCCGCCGGCGAGCCGCTCGGCCGGCCCCACCTCGCACAGGCGCTGCTCGACCACCCCGCCAACGCGGAGCGCGTCGCCGCGGAGGGGATCGGCACGCTGAAGGAGCTGTTCCCCCGCTACCTCGTGCCCGGCACGCCGACGTACGTCGCGCGTACCCGCCCGACGGTCGCCGGGGCGATCGAGCTGATCCACACCGCCGGGGGCGTCGCGGTGTGGGCGCACCCCTTCTGGGACGTGGCCGACCCCGACACGGTGCGTGCGATGCTCGAACGCTTCGCCGGCCTCGGCGTCGACGGCGTGGAGGCCTTCTACCCCACCCACACCGCCGCGCAGGTCGGGCTGCTCTGCGCCATCGCCGCGGAGCTCGATCTACTGACGACGGGCTCCTCGGACTTCCACGGCTCAGAGCACAAGACCTTCGCCGGCTGGCGCGCGTTCGAGCTGTACGGGCACGAGCCGCGGTTGGGGCGGATCGCCGCGGCGGCCGGGTAGCCGCGTCACCGGGCCGCCTGCCCTCAGTGGGTGGGGAGGAGGGTGGTGGGGTCCTTCCTTTTCGGGACCCATATATGTGCTTCGTTGTGAAAACTTTGTGAAGCTATATGGGGGCGAAGTGAAGCTATATATGGGCGCGCCGAAGCACCCTCCACACCCAGCAGCCGCGGCGCGGCTCGTGGCCTCAGCGCATCCCGCGCGCGGCGAGCGCCTTGAGCACCGCGGCCACCGCCGCCTCGACGGCTTCCCCGCCGGCACCCACGACGACGTCCGGCGCGGCGGGCGGCTCGTAGGGGGCGCCCACGCCCGTGAGGCCGGCCAGCTCTCCCGAGCGCGCGCGGGCGTAGAGACCCTTGGGGTCGCGCCGCTCGCACTGCTCCAGGGGCGTCGAGACGAACACTTCGACGAACGGCAGCTCCTCCGCGGCGTGCAGCCCGGCGGCCAGCTCGCGGTCAGCGGCGTAGGGGCTCACGAGCGAGACGATCGCCACCGCGCCGGCGTCGGCGAGCAGGCGCGCGACGTGCGCGGTGCGGCGCACGTTCTCCGCGCGCGCGTCCTCGTCAAAGCCGAGGTCGCCGTTGAGGCCGTGGCGGAGGTTGTCGCCGTCGAGCAGGTACGCGGGGTGCCCGGCCGCTACGAGCCGCTCCTCCAGCGCCCGCCCGAGCGTCGACTTGCCCGCCGCGGGCAGCCCCGTCAGCCACACGGTCGCGCCCGCGTGCCCGAGCGCCGCCCACCGCGCGGCGCGCGTCATCGTGGCGCGCTGCCACTGCACGTTGGGGCTGCGCTCGCTGCGCAGCGGCGCGCCGGCCGCCCCGTCGTCCTCCACCTCGGTGTCGAGGATCACTCCCGCTGCGACCGTGTCGTTGGTGGCCTCGTCGATCACGATCAGGCTGCCCGTCACGCGGTTGCGCCGGTAGGAGTCGAACACCAGCGGCGCGCTCAGCTGCAGGCACACGCGGGCGAGGTCGTTCATCTCCAGGGTGTCGGCGCTTGCGTCACGGTGCAGGGACTCGACGTCGATGCGGTATCGCACGTCTACGCCGCCGACCGCGACGGTGCGCGTGGTGTGCTTGACCAGGTACCGCCGCGTGGGCGCGAGCGGCTGCTCGGACATCCAACACAGCAGGCACTCGAAGCGCGCCGCGACCGTCGGCTGGTTGTGCGGGCGCACGATCGTCGAGCCCCGGCCGGCGTCGAGGTCGTCGGCCAGGCGCACGGCGACGGACATCGGCGGGAACGCCTCCGCCACGGGCCCGTCGAAGGTGTCGATGCCGGCGACCGTGGTGCGCTGGCCGCTCGGCAGCACGACGACCTCGTCGCCCGCGCGCAGCACCCCGCCCGCCAGCTGGCCGGCGTAGGCGCGGTAGTCCGCGCGCGCTGAGGCGGGTGGGCGGAGCACGTACTGCACCGGGAAACGCACGTCGATCAGGTTGCGGTCGGAGGCGATGTGCACGTGCTCGAGGTGGTACAGCAGCGGCGGCCCCTGGTACCACGGCATCGCCTCCGAGCGCTCCACGACGTTGTCGCCGAGCAGCGCCGAGATCGGGATGAACGTCACGTCGGGCATCTCCAGGCGCGCGGCGAACGCGTCGAACTCCTCGACGATCCCTTCGAACACCTGCTGGTCGTAGGCGACGAGGTCCATCTTGTTGACGCACACGACCACGTGCGGGATGCCCAGCATCGAGGAGATGAACGCGTGGCGCTTGGACTGCGCGAGGACACCCTTGCGGGCGTCCACCAACACGATCGCCAGGTCCGCGGTGGAGGCGCCCGTGACCATGTTGCGCGTGTACTGCTCGTGGCCGGGCGTGTCGGCGATGATGAAGCGCCGCTGCGCGGTGGCGAAGTACCGGTAGGCCACATCGATCGTGATGCCCTGCTCGCGCTCGGCGCGCAGGCCGTCGGTCAGCAGCGAGAGGTCGAGGCCGTCGTGCCCCCGGCTCGCGCTGACGTCCTCGACGTGCGTAAGCTGGTCGGCGAGCACCTGCTTGGAGTCGTACAGCAGCCGCCCGATCAGCGTGCTCTTGCCGTCGTCGACCGACCCCGCGGTGGCGAACCGCAGCAGCTCCGCGGGCCGCTCGGCCAGCCGCCGGAAGATCTCATGCGCCTCCTCGCCCGCCGCCTCGACGGGCGGCTCGGGCACGGGCGGCGGGTTCGGCGGCGTGCGCACGGACATGGGCGAGCAACGGTTGGGGACGCGCAGGACTTATGCGTCCGTGGGGTATCTATAGCGCGCGGTGAGGCGGGGGGTCGGGGGGTGCGCATCCGCGCGGCCCGCGGCTCCGTCGGGGCCAGGTGCGCGCGGGGCCTCCTGCCCCGCGACCGGGCCGCGCGGCTTCGAGCGGGGCGCCGCTCGCAATGCCGCGCAAGTGCGGGGCGCCGGTCGCCGTTGATGGCCGAGCGTGATCCGTCGCGCACCACCCCTGCGGGGTGAGCACGAAGGGCTCCGAGGATCGACCATGACGAGCAGCGACAGGAGGCAGGTGCAGAAAAGGACGGGCAGGTCGAGGGTCCGCCAAGGGCTCGTGCTCGGCGTCGCGCTGCTGGCCGGCGCGGCGCTCGCGCTGCCGTTCGCCTCGCTGGCGCGCACCTCCCCACCGGCCACCTCCACCGAAACGACCGGGACGACGGGCACCACCGGGACCACGGGCACGACGGGGTCCACGGGGACGACAGGGACCACCGCGACAACCCCCAAACCCCCCGCCCCCAAACCTCCGCGCGCGCTCACCACGTACGTCGAACAGATCACCACTGCCTCGGCGGTGCTGAGAGCGAGGGTCGACCCCGAGGGTCTCAGCACGGAATACTGGTTCCAGTACGGTCCCACCGCCGCCTACGGCCTGCAGACGTCGATGGCGGCGGCCGGCAACGGCACCGTGGAACTCAAGCTCACCCACCCGGTGACCGGCCTGCAGCCCGGCACCGTCTACCACTTCCGCGTCGTGGCGCGCAACGCCGCGGGGACGACGGCGGGCGCAGACGCCACGTTTGCCACGAGGAAGCTCCCGCTGCGACTCGCCGTCTCCGCGACCCCCAGGCCGGTCGTGTTCGGAGCCTCACTGACGGTCTCGGGCACGCTCACCGGAACCGGCAACGCGGGCGCCGAGGTCGTGGTGCAGGCCGACCCCTTTCCCTACTCTGGCTTCCACAACATCACAAACCCCACGCCGACCGACGCGGCCGGAGACTTCTCGTTCCCGATCGCGGGCCTGTTGGCGAGCACTGTGCTGCGTGTCGTGACGGTCAACGCGCCGATCGTCTACAGCGCGCCGATCCACGAGCCGGTCACGGTGCGGGTCACCCTTCACATCCGCGCCTCCGCGCGCCGCGGGTACGTGCGCCTCTACGGTACGGTAACACCCGCCGAGCCCGGTGCGCGCGTGGCGTTTGAGCGCTACGCGCACGGCCTGTACACGACCGTCAGCGGGACGGTGGTAAGGGTCCGCGCCGGGGTGGCGCGTTTCGCCCGCACCGTGCGCGCGTCGCACGGGCGCTACCGCGCGCTCGTGCAGGTGCAGCGTCAGGGGCTGGTGTCGGGACGCAGCCGGCCGGTCCTGATCCGCTGAGGACCGCGTCAGCAAGGCCTCCGAGAACGCTCCGTAAGACAGGAAGTCAAACCAACTGGAAGGATGTGACCCGATGAACCACATGATCCGCGCGATGTGCGCCAGACGATGGATGGCCGTCGGGCTCGCGCTCGCCTGGATACTGAGCGTCGGGGCCGGCTCCGCCGGGGCGACCGCGGAAATCGAACGGGTGTGGTCGTTCAAAGGCGGTGAAGTGGCGATCAAGAGCCTGGAAGGCAAGCTCGAGGGCGTCGTCGTGACCCCCACCACGTTCGACGAATGCGCGCACCAGGCCGGGGAAGTGATGTGGACCCACATGGCGCTCCAGCCCAACGGCTCCTACTGGGGTCTGCACCAGTGGCTCTTCGAAAAAACGTGCGCGCCCAACCCCGAACCGGGTCCGACGGCGTGGCGGGTGCTGCAGAAGCCGGAAGGATCCCGGTACCTGCTGGTGTGCTTCAGCGAACCGGGCAAAGCGCAGCCGACGATCGAACCAACCGGCATCCACACCAACTCGACCTTTGGCTGTGTGGAATCGGCTCCGACCGCCCCGCTGCCGGTCATCGGCCGGGGCGGCTCGGGGAGCGCAACCGCAGGGAACGGCGCCGAGCTGATCACCTTCAACAAGACCGTCGTCCTGCCGAAGGCCTCCCTCTGCGTGAGACGGGGCTCGCTGAAGCTAAAGCTGCACGACCCCAAGCGCGACCCGCTCAAGGAGGTGCTCGTGCGGGTGCGAGGCAGGCGGGTGGTGGACATCCGCGGCGTCGCACGGCTCAGGCGGGGCCTCGTGCTGAAGGGTCTGCCCGCGGGCACGTACACGCTCCAGGTGACCGCCACCACCGTGCTCGACCAGCGGCTGAGCGGACGGCGCACCTACCACAGCTGCAGGCGGGGCTCCTCCACCGTCCAGCTGCACGAACCTCGGCACCACCGGCGACGCCGCTGATGTACGCGCGCCACGTCGCCTACGGCCTCGACCTCCACGCCTCCTTCTCGCTGGCCGGCATGCCGGCCGCGAGCGGAGACGGGCTGCCCTCGCTGGCGCTCGAGCGCGTCGGCCCCGCCGAGCTCGAGGACCTGTGGAGCGGCGCCGAGGGCCCGCCCCTCTGGACCGGGCTGCTCGGCGACGGCTACACGTTGGCGATCGAGCGGGGGCGCGACGGCGACACGCTGTTCGGCTACGGGGACCGCGCCCGCTTCCGTCTCGACCCCACGCACACGCTCCTGGAGTGCGCGCCGCTGCGCATGGGGCTGCACTGGCAGCGGGTGCTGCTGGGGAGAGTCCTGCCGAACGTCGCGCTCATGTGCGGCTACGAGGCGCTGCACGCGAGCGCGGTGGACTCGCCGGAGGGCGTCGTGGCCGTCGCGGGCCCCTCGCGGCATGGGCAAGACGACGCTCGCGCTCGAGCTGCTGCGGCGCGGGTGGCCGCTGTTCGCCGACGACGTGCTCACGCTGGGCGAGGGACCGGAGGGCGTCCTCGCCCACCCCGGCTCGCCCCACATGAACGTGGCCGACGGCCCGGCCGACGCGCGGGAGCTCGGGGACACCCTCGGACACCTCGCCGGCGAGCGGTGGATCGCCGTCCACGCGGCCGCGGAGGGGCCGCGCCCGGTGCGCATGGTGTGCCTGCTGCAGCGCGCCCCGGGCCGCCCGCTGGAGGGGCGAGCCGAGCCCGCCACCCCGCTGCCCCTCGCCCCCTACATGCTCGGCCTGGCGGGCGACGCCGAGCGGGAGCGGCGCCGCTTTGAGCGCTACGCCGACCTGATGAGCACGGCGCAGCTGATGCGCGTCGGCTGCGACACCGACGAGCGCCCAGCCGACGTCGCCGACCTGATCGAGCGGGCGCTGGGCGAGCCACCCGTGCTCACGCGGGCGCCCGCGCTCGCAGCGGGAGGTGGGCGATGAGCTCGCTCGCGCCCCCGAGGTCCGCGCCGGCCGCCGCGGATACGGCCACCCACCCCTCCTACCCGCTGGTGCTCCGCGGCGTCAGCAAGCGCTGGCGGGCCGAGCTGCCGCTCGTGCTGGACGGGCTCGACCTGACGCTCGAGCCGGGCACGCGGACATGGATCGGGGGCCGCAACGGCGTCGGCAAGACGACGCTGCTGCGGATCGCCGCCGGGCTGATCGAGCCCGACACGGGCACGCGCCGAGGTGTGGGGGCTCACGGCGCGCGAGCACCGCTACCGCTACCAGCAGCTCGTCTCGTTCCTGCCGGCCGGCGACCGGGGCCTGTACGCCCGCCTGACGGTGCGCCGCCAGCTGGAGTTCTGTGCGCGCGGATCTCGATGGTGCCCCGCGCGCCGCTGTCCGGCCGGTGGTCGACGAGGCGATCGACGGCCTTCGAGCTGGGCGAGCTCGCCGAGCAGCGGGTCGACCGCATGTCGATGGGCCAGCGCCAGCGGCTGCGCATCGCGATGACGTTCCTGCCCGAGCCGGAGGTGGTGCTGCTCGACGAGCCCCTCACGAGCCTCGACGCGGAGGGCGCCGCGCTCCTGGAGCGCGCGGTCGAGACGCTGCTCGCCCGCGAGGGCGCGCGTGCTGTGGTGCTCCCCGAGCGGCGAGCACCTCGACGTGGACTTCGACGCGCGCTGGACGCTCGAGCGCGGAAGGCTGATACGCGGCATGAGCGACGTGATCGCATCCGGCCACGCGTTCCTGGCGGTCATGCGCCGCGACCTGCACGTGTACCTCTCCTACCGCACGCGGCTGGTCAGCCAGGTGCTCACCTCGGTGTTCAGCCTCACGCTCTTCTACTACGTCTCGCGGCTCGTGCACCTCAGCGGCTTCACGACGCCCGCCGAGCTACTTCGGCTTCGTCGTCGTCGGGCATCGCGCTGGTCGAGCGTCATGTACTCGTGCTTCATGATCCCCGAACTCGTCCGCCAGGAGCTCGTCGCGGGCACGTTCGACCGGCTGCTGCTCTCGCCGTTCGGGGCGGTGCGCAGCGTCGTCGCGATGACGCTGTTCCCGCTGCTGCTACTCGTTCGTGCTGGCGGCGATGACGCTCGCGCTCGGCTGCCTGCTGTTCGGGCTGCACGCTGCACTGGTCGACGGTCCCGCTGGCGGTGCCGGCGATGGCGCTGGCGCTGCTCGCGTTCCTGCCCTTCGGCCTGCTGTTCGCCGCGCTGACCGTGCGTCGATCAAGCAGGGCAGCGTCGGGCACGAGCTGGGTGATCGCGCTGATGTCGATCATCGGCGGGCGTGTACTTCCCGGTCACGCTGCTGCCGGCGTGGCTGCAGACGATCGGCCGGCTGCAGCCGTTCACGCCGGCGACCGAGCGTGCTGCGCCACCTGCTCGTCGAACAGCCCGGTCGGCGAAGCCGTTCGGCGCCGTCGCTGCTGAAGCTGGCGGTGTTCGCCGGCGGTGCTCGCTGCCGCTCTCGATCCTGGTCCTCTCCGCCGCGATCCGCATCGGCCAGCGCCGCGGGACGATCATCGAGTACTGAGCCATCGCCGCGAAGGACTCCCATGACCCCCGACACGATCCCGAGACACCAGTCGCTGCTCGAGCGCCCGGATCAAGGTGCCCCAGCACGTCGTCTACCGCAGCTTCCCCTCGGAGACGGTCGTGCTGAACCTCCAGACCGGGCGCTACCACGGCCTGAACGCGACCGCGGGCGCGATGCTCGACGCGCTGGAGGCGCGCCTCCACCGTGCGCGAGGCGGCGGCGGCGGCTCGCCGGCGAGTACGACCAGACTCCGGAGACTGTCGAGCGCGACATGTGCGAGCTGTGCAGCGCGCTGCTCGAGCGCGGGCTGATCGAGATCGATGGCGACGTCCGGACGCTGAGCCGTCCCTCGCGCCGACGGCTGCCCGCCGCGGCCCGCCGTCTGCCGCCCGCCCGCCGGCTGAGCACCGGCCGAGCGGGCGCGGCTGGCCGTCGAGATCGCCGCGGCCTACGTGCGCGCCGCGCCGCTGAGCTGCGCCGCGCGCCGATCGCCGCGGCGCGTCGCCGGCGCTGCGCCGGCGGCGCCCACCGGCACCCGCCACGCCGGCGTGCGGACGCGATCGCCGAAGCGCAGCGCCTCGGCCGGGCGGTGGTGCGCACGCTGCGCGCTGCTGCCCGGGCGACACGCGCTGCCTGGCGCGCTCGCTGGTGCTCACCGCCGCTGCTGGCCCGGCGCGGGAATCGAGGCCAAGCTCGTGATCGGCACGCGCCCCGAGCCGGGCTTCCTCGCGCACGCCTGGGTGGAGCGCGCCGGCCAGCCGTGCTCGCCCCCGGCGACGGGTCCTTCGGTCGGCTCGTCGAGCTCTGATGGAGGCCGGGGCGCCGGCCTCCGGCGGGGCCGGCGACGGCACGAACACCAGCGCGGCGCTCGCCGACGCGCCCACCCACACCCGGGCGACCGTGTTCGGCCTCGACGTGTGGGCCGCGGGCCGCCTGCCGTTCCTGGAGCACGCGGCGGCCGAGCCGACCGGGCGCCCCCTCAGGTCGCCCTCGCCGCCGAGCCCGCGGCGGCGCCGGACTGGCCGCAGGGTGGCGGAAGTCGTGTGCGACCAGCGCGAGCGCGACGGCGCCGTCGCCTTCCGCATCGAGGCGCACCCCGAGGCGGGCTACCTGATCTGGGGGCCCGCGTACGGGCGCCAACTCCTCTCCGGCGGAGGGCCGCGCGCTGCGTGCGTGCCCGACGGCGCACCCCGCGGAGGCGTGGCAGCGGCTGCTGATCGCCCAGATGCTGCCGTTCGCCGCGGTGCTGCACGGTCTGGAGGTCTTCCACGCCAGCGCGGTGGTCGTCGGCGGGCCGCGCGCTCGCGTTCGTCGGTCCCTCGCGCGCGGGCAAGACCTCGGTCGCGCTCGCGCTCTGCCGGCGCGGGGCGCGCTTCCTGGCCGACGACGTGCTCGCGGTCGAGCGCGTCGGCGAGCGCCTGCTGGCGTCATCCCGGCACGCCGGTCGCCGGGCTGGACCACGCCGAGGCGCAGCGCTGGAGCGCGCCGGCGAGCCGCCGCGTGAGCAGGTCGTCGCGGTCAACGCGCGCGAGCGGCTGGTGCGCGTGCGCCCCGTCGCCGCGCCGGCGCCGCTGCGCGGCGCTGTTCTTCCTCGACCGCCGCCCCGACGGCCCCGCCGAGCCGCGCTTCGAGCCGGCGGCCGACGCCCGCCTGCTGCTCGCAGCCACCTTCAACTCGGTGCTCACCGGCTCCCAGCGGCTGCGGGAGCAGTTGGAGGTGTGCGCGCTCGCCGCCCGCGTACCGCGTCGAGCGGGTGCTCGCCGGCCCCGGCGTGACGCCGCGGAGCTCGCGGCCGCCGTGCAACTGCGAATGGGCGCGCGTCGGCGTGAGCCGCTGGCTCGCCGGCGTCTTCGACCCCCGGGGCGCGCGCCGGGACCGACCGGCTCGCCGGCGCGCTGGCGCCCCACGCCGCGACCGTGCTCGAGCCGACGGCGCCGCTGCGGGTCGCCTACAGCGGGCCGCCGCCGCCCGCCGGGGCAGCCCGCTGTGCCTGCTCGACGGGTCACCTCGACAACGCGAGCTCGCGAGGAGCTGACTCCGCGACGCGCTGACGGCCCGGTGCGCGCCGCCGGCAGCCACGACCGCTCGCGGCACGAGGCAGATGCTCGCGGCGCGGCTACGCGGCGCTGGGGGCCGCAACGGCGCTGCTGCCGCGCCTGCGCGGCGACTTCGTGCTGCTGCTCTGGGATCTGGAGCACGGGCGAGGGGCTGATCGCCCGCGACCAGCTCGGCGTGCGACTGCTCTGCCTGCACCACGCCGACGGCTGCGCTGCGCTTCGCCGGCGAGGTCCGCCACCTGCTCGGCCTGCCTGCCGCGCCGCCCGGCGCCGGACCCCGCCGGCGTGGCGCACTGGATCGCGGTCAGCAACCGCCCGGGGCCGCAGACCCTGTACAGCGGGCGTCCGCCGCCTGAGCCCGGGCGGCGCTGCTGCTGCTCGACCGCCGCGGCGTCCGCGATGCGAGCGCTACTGGGCGCCGCGCTTCGCCGAGCCGCTCGAGCTCCCGCCCGCGCGAGCTCGATCGCACGCTGCGCGCCGCGCTGCGCCGCGCGGTGAGCCGCCGGATCGGCGCGGAGGGGCCGACGGGCGTGCTGATGAGCGGCGGCCTGGACTCCTCGTCGGTGGCGGCGCTCTGCGCCGAGCACGGCCCGGGCGCGGGTGTACGCGTGCGCGGCGATCTTCCCCGAGCACCCGGCGGTGGACGAGTCGGAGCTGATCGGCACAGCTGCGCGGCGCGCTCGACCTGCGCGGCGATCGACCGCCGAGGTGCGCCCCGGAGGGCTGCTGGCGAGCGTGCTCGAGCGCCGGCGGGCCTGCGGAGCTGCCGCTGCTCGGGTGGGGGGACTTCTGGACCCTGCCGCTGCTGCGGGCGGCGGCGCGCAGCGGGCGTGACGATGATGCTCGGACGGCGACGGCGGCGATGAGCTGTTCGGCGCGCGCGCCTACCTGCTCGCCGATCGGCTGCGCGGCGGGCACCCGCGCCAGGCGCTGGCGCTCGCGTACGAGCTGCCCGGCGCCGGCGACCGCCCGCCGCGCCGGGCAGGTGGCGCGCGTGCTCGCCACCGCGCGCTGGCCGGCGCGCTGCCGTACCGGCCTGCACACGCTCGCTGCTGGCGCGCGCTGGCGCGGCGCCGGGCGCCCCGCTGGCTGCTGCCGCAGCAGCGCCCGCGACGCTGGTCGACTCCGACGATCCGCTTCGCGTGGAAGCGCCTGGACGGCCCGCGCTGGTGGGCGCACGCGGCGCACGGCCTGACGTGCGGGATCGAGGAGCGCGGCGATCTTCGAGCACCAGCGCCGGCGCGCGGCGCTCGCCGGGCGTCGAGGCCCGCCACCCGCTGCTCGACCTCGACCTCGTGCTGCTCGGCCTGCGCCAGCCGCCGCGCGCCACGCTTCGACCGCCACTTCAGCCGGCCGCTGCTGCGCGCGGCATGGCGGGGCTGCTGCCCGACGCGGTGCGGCTGCGGCCCGAGAAGGCGCGGTTCGAGTCGCTGATCGTCGACTGCCTGACCGGGCCCGACGGCGCGGCCGTGCGGCGCCTGCTGACGGACCCCGAGGCGGAGCTCGCGCGCCTACCTCGACCCGGGGCCTGCGCGTCGCCCTGTTCAAGGGCGAGCCCCAGGCACGACGGAGGCTTCGGCTGGATGTGGCAGGTGTGGCGGCTGCTCACGGCCGAGTGCTGGCTGCGGGCTCAGGCGGACGGAGGGTGCGATGCGCTGCAGGCCACCCTGAGCTCGAGCCCGGCGCGTACCACGCTCATGCCCTCTCCAAACGCGGCACGGGCATCTTCGTACGTTTTTCCACCTTGACGGTGCGGCCACGCCCCCTGAAGCTGTGTTCCGAGGTTGGCCGTTCCGTCATCGGCGGGGCGGGCGTGCTAGCGATAAGGAATTGCCATGGATGACCAGATGACTGTTCGCACCTAGCAATACGTAGTCGCAACCAGGTAGACGTGCATAACA